>NZ_KB849767.1 GCF_000369005.1 Acinetobacter beijerinckii CIP 110307 | reverse complement strand
GACTCCAAGCCTTTCGGCATTTCGGTTTAGGAGTCTTTATTATATATAACCTAGGTTATATTTGCAACTATCTATGTTGAAAATATATACAATTTCTCTCTTCTATATAAGATCATTAAGCCTGAAAATTTAGTTTAATTATTCTTGCCAAAATAGGCACATGTGCCTAAACTAAACATAGGCAATTGTGCCTATGTTTAGTTTAGGATGCCAACATGCAACCATCAGTTACACCATCAATTGTCAGAATATTTGAAAATGACATTGAAATTGGTTCGATACCTAAAGAGTTGTATTTGAACATTCAAAAATCAGCTTATAAAGATTGGGGACTTTATCTTTTTCAAGCCCTTAATATTTTATGGCTTACTTTCAAGTGGTTTTTAAAATCGGCATTACTTATACCTGTTTTGTGGTTTATCTGTGCTTTATTATTTGCTTTAATTGATCAATCTGAAATTACTAAATTTTTATCTATAATTCAAACAAATAGCCCTCTTGAAAACACCACCCTTTTTGTCACATCTTCATTTTTGACGTTCATTTTCTGCCTCATGGCAACTTTCATTACCATGACTACAATGGGTTTTAATAACTTTGGATATATCAATAAATTTGATCAGAAAATACATAGGATTATCCGTAGCTTTCTTGAAGTGCCAACAATGGGTGCTATCACTATAAAATTTGAAAATTAAAATGAACAATAGAGAAAAGTATTTGCTATTGTTGGCGAATAATCAACTTAGTCAAGCTGATAGTGCAGCCTTAATATGCCAACAAACACAAAGACCATGTTCCGTGCGAACAGTACGATCTTGGGTTAATGATCCAACCAAGCCCAGCTCTAGGCCATGTCCTGATTGGGCAATCACAGCACTGGAAAATGCTTTATTGAACACACGCTGACAGGCTATATATACAAATTTTGTAATAAAAAGCCCATATCAAACGATATGAGCTTTTGAAGTTGCGTTAACGCAACTGTCAATTATTCCCATTTTTCAACCCCATCAATAGCAATATCTTCTGTAGGCTCTACTTTTCGCACAATATAATTAATATTTTTTGGAAACCAGTAACAATCCCAGTCTAAGTAAACGTAAAAGTTACCTTTCTCAATACTATCTTTCTCGATAGCAAGAACTGTAAACCCTTTTAGTAAGTGACCATAACCATTGATTACCTCAATGGTATCTCCCACTTCAATATCCCCAAAAGGTAACTTTGTAACATCTGTTAGTTCAGACAATCTTTGTACTGGAAATGAATGTTTCCCCTTTTCAACCCAGGTTAAAAACTCTTTTTTATGCTCTAACTTAGTTGCTAGAAATTTAGATTGCATTTTCTGACTCCAAGCCTTTCGGCATTTGTTGGTTGAGATTAGATTATATATAACCTAGGTTATATATGCAAGTATATAAACCCTTAAAAAACAATAACTTAAATATTATTTTCAACACACTTTTTATTATATTTCCTCAATAGAATCAATGGCTTGAACCTCGCACCGTAGTAACCTGTAGGCGGTGTCTACCGCCACAGTCGGGATATTAAAATTCAGAAACTTCCTACTCCCTAATGACCAAATCCCTCAAGTCGCTGTAACGTGGTGGCAGCAAAGCAAATTGGTGGGGGCAATAAAAATCTGTGATTTTTTGCAGCACACTCCAATTTGTGACATGAACCAATAAAAACGACAAAAGTTAGAATAATGCTTTACATGTATTTTTGACAAAAATACCATTTGCTTAAAGGAGACTCACTCATGAACCCTAAAGTTAGTTTTGATGCCTGGAAACAGCAAGTAATAGAACATTTAAAAAATAGCTTGGGAGAAGAATATTCTAATCAGGAAAACCTAAATTTCTTAATTAGAAGCGATAAATCCCTACTTTCTGACTATGAAGATGACTATTCACCTCTTTTGTGTGCTCAGCTTATATGGGTTGACAACAACCTACAGTTTGAACAAGGCCGTGAGATTTCTCTTATTTCTAATGAAGGTTATAATGAACGAAGTTGAATTAGATAAAAATTTCAAATCTAGTAAGGAAAAAGCAATTTTAGAGACAGCTTACAATTTGTTTAAAAGACAAGATTATTTCCGAATTGGCATAGATCGGATCATAGAAGAAGCTGTAGTCGCCAAAATGACCTTTTATAAATACTTTCCATCCAAACACCAGCTGATACTAGAATGCCTAAAATATGAGATTTGGATCATTCAAAACACACTTAACACACGTATCTCTTCTGCCAGGCCAAACGGCACTATGGCTTGTCTACAAACGATTTATCAATGGCACCTAGAACAATTGTCAGAACTTGACTATCGTGGCAATCTCATTGTGAAAGCTTCAATAGAGTTATCACATCTCCCTGAAGCTAGACTAATTATTGCAGTATATAATTCATGGCTCTTTGATCTTATATCTATCCTACTGGAAGATCTGCACATTACAGATAAGACACTACCACAAGTTATCTTTAATTTATTATCAGGAATCTTATTACCAACTTCCTTATATGTTCCATGCTGGTCAGATATAGAATATATGATCACAACTGTTCAAACTATTAAACATCCAATTAACTAAAGGGTTTAGTTATGATTACGATTCATATTGATCTAAGTAAGGCTACAAAAGAGGAAGTAGACAGCTATTTGGCTTCTGATCTCTATAATGTCTTAATGTCGTGTCAGCCTATTCCTGTTCCTGAAAACTGGACTAAAGGCCAATATTTTACGGTAAAAACAACTAATCCGCCTTTTGATGCTAACAGTAATAAATTTGAATACGCTGAACAGGAACAATCTCCTATAGAGCCTATGGAACAATTCAATCCTCATGTGTATATGCTTAATGAGCATGGTGAGAAAATTATATTAATTAATCATCCATTAGATGAGGTGTACCTAGTTGATGAGATTCCAAGTAATGTTACTGGTGGGATATTGCCATACCAAGAATTTGAAGTCAGAAAGGCAATGATTGTTATGCTTGTTGGACAGCATTTAGAGAAGCCAGTTGGTTTTCTTAAACAAAATTTTAAGAAAGCCAACAATGCTACACAATCTCAACTAGATTTTCAAAACCTAGTTAATAGCTCACCTGAGCATAAGGCTGCATTAAGACGAATTATTAGCATATTGCCGAAAGATTGTAAGTCCATCTTGGCTAGATATGCAGAATAACCGTATTGCTTAAAGGTGGGTATATGTCCTCATATCTTGTTCTATTTATTGATGATATGACTATCCACACTACAAATGCCTTGATGATACTTTTTGGCGCAATTGTATAGACGATAAAAATTCTTACATGAATCAGTTTGTATTTATGAATCAGAAGCAGACGCTATTCAATCAATTTGATACCAGCTTTCTTAATAGAATAGTTCATAGCAACGTGAAGCAACGACACTCCATCCTTATCAGCAACGTATATGTAAGGGGCTTTATACTCTTCCAACATAGTAAAGAAATTCATCAATTCTTTTTTATCCTTGAGAGAATATGTATCCCAACTATCATCAGGAACATCGTAAGTTGTCACACAAGTATTCACATCAAACTTATTCGCTAACTCATCACCAGCAGCAGCAATAAATAGAAGTTCATTCTTATTCATAAATTTTTTTGCGTAGAACTCTCTAAGTTTGTTCAGAATAAATGAAATTAAAGAAAATCCCAAAAACACATAAAGTAAAGTGACTAGAACCTTAATAAATAGCATATTATTTCACTCCCTCATCAGTATCACGAAAATCAACATTAACCAACTGGCCGTGAAAGACTTCCCGATCTTTTGAATTAATCCGATGAAAATAACCAACTATTGAATTATTTTTTTCGTTCACGAAAAGAACACTTTCCTTAGAATTAAATGGAATATCTTTATAACGATGATGTTCAAATATTAGAGGATCATTGATAACAATTTCTGCTTCTTTAGCCATGCTTGAAAGTGGTATCTTGCGTCCATCAGCCCATGAAATATAAACATAAACCTTGAACCCTAGCTGCTCCAGCTGAACAGCTTTCTTTTTAATGATAAACATCCCTAAATACTTCAAAGGTGTTAAAGAAGGATAATTCCGCATCAAAAATTTTATTAGAAACCATGCAATTGCAATAGCCATCCCAATAGGAAAACCAATATCAAAACAGGAACCTAAAAAGGTCAAAAAATCTGTCATTTACACTCTACTTTTGACTATTCATTCTGCGCCACTGTTCAGGCGAAATATTATTTGCATCATGCCACATACCCAACTTTTGCTGTTGAGCGTAGGATTCAAGGTTAATCATAACACTGTCATTCAAATACTGTCTGTATGCCCAAGCATAGCCATGACGCACCATGAGCCGATTCACATTGTCATTTCCTTTAAGGACTGTACCAATAACACGCCCGTAACGATCTTGGCCTTGTTCCTGAATAAGAACAGGCTGATTAAAAACAAAATCAGACATTACTTGCTTTGCTTTTTGACCAAAAGGCTGTTTGAGTTCAGGCGCATCAATATTTGCCAGCCTGACTTTATATTGAGTATTACTGTCTGTAAGGACAGTGATAGTATCACCATCATGCACACCCACCACTCTACCAACAAAATCAGCATGTGCTAAACCATAACTTGCCAACCATACCAACAAAGATGCAGAAATATTTTTAATATCCAAGATTACACCTACTATCAAATACCTAACCAATATTTTACTACTTAAAAATCCATCAAACTTGGGAAAAATCGACAAAGGTTTTAAGTTAATTTTTATACTCGGTTTTCTGAGGGTTTGCTGAATTTAGTGCATTGTTTTCCAATTCCTAAGCTTAAACCCTCGTACTCAACTCTCACTTGTTGCGTCACCGCAACTCATTTAGTCTTGTCTTTTGGTAATGTATCTCTCTTAACCAACCAAACTCTAATCTCTTCAAGCCAGTTGTCAGTTTCACTAATTAATTAGAGTGAATAAATGTTAAATCAGTGGCTTAGGACTTTCCACAAATAAGCAGTATTAAACTATTCTCCATAATCATAAGTAAAATCAGAAATTACAGCACTTAAAATTTTAACTGCAAAGTCTACTACCTCATTCTCATTGGAGAAAAATTTAGGAGTTACATAAGGCAATATGTGAGGGTTTGATATACCTTCAAAATTTTCAAAATCCTTGTCACACCAATTGTTTTCAACAAACCAACGACCATCTTTACATTCAGAAATAAGAATTTCCTTTAAATCCTTGCCAATATGTTCATGGTTGATTGTTTTAAAAATTTCATGGGTATTAATTTTCATAAATCATCACTCTAATCTATTTGTGTAAAATCTCGTTTATTGATAGAACTCACACCAGCCTGTATCATTACAAACATTCTCAATATTCAATATCTTATAATCAGGAAATATTTAATATAATCCTTTTAATTGCGTCAAGGCAACTTAATTTAATTCAATTCGTTCTATCGTATTTAAACTAGGCACATCATCTTTATTTACAGCATGAAACAAATTTACAGTTTCACCTTTTAAATAACCCTGTCGCCTAGCCTCATTTAACTTATTTTTATTTCTATGTTCTATTTCAGAGAAACCAAATGTATTCAAATTTAATTTAGTATTCTCATATTTTTTCAAAAGCTCCTGTAAGTCTGTATTAGGATTTAATCTCTCGCATTTATTACGCACAGAATTAATCCAACCCAAACAAAAACTTTTAGATAATGCTCTTTTACTTTTTAGTTTTGTATTACCATGTAATGTAGCCATATATTCTTTTTTAGCCTGCATTAAAATAGGCTCTAACACTTCATAGCTATACACTGCAATATCAGTATTAGGACTAATACCATAAAAAACAAACTGTTTATTTTTCGTATTCTTAATATAAAAACCACATTCAAATACATCAGCAACCATTTGAGCAAGTCTAACTTCAACCATCTTTTTCCTTATATGATTTGTCTGATAGTAATGCTCATTTATATCTGACAACTGTACATCTAACTCAGTTAAGTTGTACTTGATCATCAATGTCTGAACTTGCCTTAACGCTGCTGCTGCTTCAAATTCATTAGAGCTTTTGGTTAATGCAAGACATTTTTTCAATCGCCTTAACACATCATCTAAGTTCATTGTGTGACTCCAAGCCTTACGGCATCTAGGTTTTAGATTTTTTTTGAGCTAATTTCTTAAGCTCATTTTCGTAACGCAACTTAAGACACTCTTGTCTTAATTTAACCAGGCTTTCATCCTTATACGCTACTCGCCAAGCTGTCGATCTACTTATTGAGTACCTGGCTTGTATCTCTGCATAGCTTGATTGCTTTAGAATAATTTTGGTTAAAATATTCTTTCGCACTCTTAAAGATAATGCAGTTTTTCTACCTTGATAAAGATCAGGTTTTGCTTCTCTTGCAGCCTTAATACCCTCCTTTTGTCTTACCTTTAATTGCTTTTTAAAAAAATCAGAAAATGCAGCAAATATATTTGCGTTTAATTCATCATAAGGATTTTCAATAGTAGGACTTAAATATATTCTTTCCTCAACAAAATGAATTGACACACCCTTACTTTTAATTTCTTCAATAAGAGATAATAATCTTAAGTTTTTCCTACTTAATCTATCAAAACTTGCAAAATAAGCAGTATCACCCGATTTTAAATAGTCCATGAACTTTATTAATTCAGGTCTATCTTTATCCTCTTTATCACCTTGTACCTTTTCAAAAAAAACTTTATCAAGCCCAAGGTTCTTAAAAGTTTCTAACTGCCTATCAAGATTTTGATCCTCAGAAGATACCCTTGCATAACCAACTTTAAAACCACGTGGTTCATTATCTTCTTTCTTCATAGCAATTATAAATTAATAGGCAAACTCTTATTATCTACATGGAATAAATTTGGATTAGTTTGCTGGATATTACCTATGCATGTTGAACATACCCAAATACCTAATTGCTGTGTCACGTTATTTTTGCTTTCACACAACGTACAAGGACGTGGAAAAACAATAACATCATTCGCTTTGCTGAATTTAGCCTGGCTTAAATTGCTCATAAACAACCCTCTTAAAATAAAAAGATGAACCCTAATGCTACATTGTTTCATATATTTTTCATCGACTCAAATGAAACATTGTTAAACGACACAATTGCTGTCATTTTGATCAAACATTAACGTAAAAAATTGTTTCATATAGGTATACCCTATTGCGACATAGCCATGTAGATAGTATCATACACAAAAAACACACCACCATTATTTAGTTAAAAAATAATGGTGCTGCAAAATTAATTAAGTTTCGTCAACGCAACAGTTGGAAATTCAATGAAAACAAATACTAATCAAGATTTAACAGGTCAAATGAAAAATGAATTTGCACCAGTTGAACTATCTCTAAGTGGTTTAATTCCTAAGAATTACACTGAGTACCGTTTTTTCCATTGTCGTATGTGCGGAGAAAAAATTGATCAAAAACAAGAGTCAATTATTAACCACAGTATGCTTTGTACTGGCTACTAAATTTTAGAGTTTTTTATGGCTGATTTAGACACTATTACAGATAGAATTAACAAGAAAATTCACTCACATGATGATCTTGTTGTCATCGCTTCAAAATGGGTAAAGAACAGGCTTAATTTCCCTGTAGTGGCTACAGAGTTAAAATGTATTGGTAGCCGTGAAATACCGGACGTTCTAGCTTTTAGGGCGCAAACAAGCTTAATTATTGAATGTAAAACCAGTTTATCGGATTTCAGGAAAGATTTTGCTAAACCTGAGCGCAATGGCTCACAAGTAGGGGTAGGGAACTATAGACTCTATTGTGCTCCAGCTGGCCTGATCTCCATTGATCGTATTCCTGAATCATGGGGCTTGTTAGAAGTTGATCACGAAGGAAAGGTTGCCCTGGTTAAATTCAAACAAGGTAATATTTACCACAACAATGAGTCACCTGATCATTACAAATTGAATGATTCTTTCTACCACGATTCTGACATGAAGAAAGAACGTGCATTTCTATATTCCATTTTAATTCGGAAATAATCCAATGACTAAAGATATATTTTTGACAAGCAAGCTACTAAACCCTTTTAATTTACCTCAGCAAGATAAACCAGGTCACCAAATTATGTTTGGTACACCTAGATATGGAAAATCCATAATTATTGAGGAACTAGCCAAGAACAATCCTAATATTGTTATTCTTGATGTTAGTGAGAAAGAGCAGAAAGAACATCAAGAGGAAAGGAAGTTGGAACAAGAAGCAGACGCAAAACGATTATTGGCCGTGAAAGAAACTTTTTGGTCTCATACCAAGGACGATGCTCAAACTATTGACTCATTGAAATACATACTATTAGAAACTTTCAATTTTGGTGAAACTGAACCAAGTCTTGAACAATTAAAAGCCTTTTTCATGTCATTTGATGACTACATCATAGGCCAAATCATCAGTTGGGGAATTGATGATACGGAAGTAAGACAGTCAATTTATGAGTATTCAAATGAAATACAAGAGCAACTAATGTCTGAAATATTCGGTTAACTTCTCACCAAAAAAGGTATTTTTAAAAATGAATCAACTAAATGTCGTAGATAAAAATCAATCCCTCAAACACTTCTTTATTTCATACTCAAGTATTGAGGGTTCATTAGAAAATCTAAATCGTATTGAGCTACTTGAAAGATTGGGTGAATTTAATGAGGGTGAAAAAGAAGCAGCTGAAAGTTATTCACCCAATGATATTTTTATAGCTGTAGCTTCCGCTGCCACTGGCATACCTGAACATGAATTTCTTGTGTACGCATTAGATTTCTTTGGTCACAATAATTAAAGGGGAAATGATGGCTGCTTTTGTGTTTGATCCCGAAACATTCGTTTCAAAAGGTCACGGTTCCGATGATGGTGATTGGCCTGTTGAGTACCGCCAAAATATTTCTAAACTCCGTGAGTTTTACCCTGAAATTTCTCACTGGGGAGATTTAGCAATTGGTTCTGCTTTTGGCTCATTTTCACAAGATGTTCTTGAAGTTAACTGGGCTGAATGGATGCTTGAAAGTCGGGATGAAGGTTTTTTAAATTATTGTTGTTGGGTGCAAACTATAGGAAGTTGGTCATACGGCTTAGATGGTGAGAAACTAGATCAAGATATGGTTTGGAAATCTAAGCTATAGAACAAAACACAATATATAGTATCGGTCGTTATACGGATCTCCACTATATATTGTGTTTATGCTAAAAGAGTAGGGCATAGCAAATCACTAACTACTTATAAAGCACTCTCACACATCTACTAAAACAAGGTGAATATATGCAATTTAACGGACGGCTAAACACTGAAACAAAGCGTTTATTAGAAGATATGGACAATATTGAAGAATGGGGGGATATGAAATTAGAGCTTGTTATATTTTCACATAAGGGGTTCTATTCGGCTGCATTGCGAAATATTAGTAGAACTCCCTATTCAAGCTTTGGTCATTTGAATGATAGTCAGGGAGTCTGGCGATTTACTGACAAAGAAAAAGGCATTCGCACCATTAGAAAACACACTCAAAGAATACCTATTACATTTGAATTAGGTGCATAAAGTTGTGTAGAAAACATTGCTAAATGCAATGTTTTTTACACCAGTTCAAAAAACACCTTTAATTCTTTCAGGATCACAAATCGAAAAAAAGTGTTCTCCAATTTCATCATTCACACGTTTTTTTTCAGCTGGATCATCCCATACAGCAAACGTATCTAATATCTCAATCACCAAAGTTTTATATTCTTTTTGGTGTACCTGATCCTGGCTCATATTTTCCTGATCAATCAATTCATGAATACTTTTTCCATGTGCATATTCATCATGTTTTGAAACTGCAAAGTTGACCATCTTTTTACAATCACTATTTTCTCTTAGGCTATTTACTTCACCATCTGAACAATAACTTTCAGTACAAAAAGCAATCGCTAGTATAAAAGCAAAAAATTTAGCCATAAAGCACTCTATACACATTTGGCTAAATAGTTAGCCCCATTTAAGTAAAATGGCTTTTCAGCTATAATTGCTTTTTCGATTTCTCTAAGACTATAATTTTTAGTCACTTTTACGGTGAGTGGTTGTTTTATAGCAATGTACTCTACATTATTATAATAAAATGCCTCACCATTTTTTATGGCTTTTTTAATACTTATTACCTTATCCACATATAACAACACAAGACCTAAAATTCCAGTAAAAAAAGCAAAAACAATTAGATCGTATATCATTTTTTTACTCCATATTAAACTTGCAAAACTGTCTGTATTACGTGCTGTACATGATTTTATCATGAACTTGTCATAACAGCTTCCCTTTACATTCCCATTTGTAACAATTGACTACCCCTATCTCGTCATTTGCTTTGCTGCCACCACGTTAAAGCGACTTAAGGGATTTGGTCATTAGGGAGTAGGAAGTTTCTGAATTTTAATATCCCGACTGTGGCGGTAGACACCGCCTACAGGCTTCTATAGGCCGTAATTCATGATCTAGCTTCAAGTGTATAGATGCTATTATCTATGTTTCCAGGCTTTTTTATTTGAATCGAGTATAGTCATTCTTATCTATACTGAAGGCAAAAAAATAGTAAGCAAGAAATGGATAAATCACTCCTTGCTTACCTTAAAATTATTACAGTGTAGCAAGTAAATCTGTTAGAAAATTAGCTTGCAGCTGCACATAAGATTTATATGAAGCTGTATTTTCTCGTTCAGCAAACTCAGGCATAAACTCCGGATCACTGGATAACAACAATCTGTTTGCAACAAAGTAATCCAGGTATTCTTTTGCAAAAGCTGATTTGTGTATCATGCTAATGTTTTTATAAATACTTTCCTGTTGATCCAGTGGAAATTGCTCTATTGCCAGCATGATCGAGTTAAAATCAGGATAGGTACTCACCAGCTCTTGAATATTCAGCAAAGCTTTAAATTTATAGAAAGGAACAACCAAAGCCTTAGCATCGTGTCCAGCTGAACGTACTGACTCAATATAAGTTGCTAATTGATTTTCATTTGTAAAATACTGTTCCTGAAATTCATTGTTTACAATTACAGCTATCACGTCTTGTTGCGTTGACATAAAAATCTCCTACAAGCTTTCTTTGACTTGGAAAAACATTTTTTCACCCTGTAGGCTATGTTCAAAATCCAATGCCTGATTTTCTGTCATCCTAACTGGTGAAAAGTGTAGATACTTATGCGTTGCTATAAAAACATAGTATTTTGAGTCCTTATTTCTCCCTAATACCAGCAAAGCATTTTCTTTGGACAATCCAATCAATGTTTCCCAAGGATTAACACCTGATTCGATAAACAGTTTATTTTCGATCTCAGCAATATTTCCCAGCATTGCAAGTTTCGCTTTTTGTAGCCTTTTGAGTCTTAAAAAGCTTTTAAAGCAGATACTAAAAATGATCAAACCAATGACTATCCCTAGAAAAAGATTGCCGATAGAATAATCGTTCAAATTTGCCAACGGTGCCAGCAAACACCCAAAAACACCCAATACAATTCCTGAAAATCCATAAAGAAGTGCTTTCTTTCCTGGTTTAATAAAGTCTAAATCTTCTAATTTCTGCTTGTCGTATAGGCTAATGTATCTATTCATAAAACACCTAAAAGGCGGTCAAATTGACCGCCCATACTTACTAAATTAAATCTTCTTGATTGATCAGATAATTTATCTCTTCATCATTCAATGCCGATGGTGATACAAAACCTACGCTTTGAAATGATACTAGGATTTGACTAACTTCCTCCAATAAATTTGGATATTCGCCAATTTCCGACCAATTAAGAGCCGTTGACTTACCTGCAAAACTTTTCAACATTACCTTGCTTAGTTTTGCTTCATTTTCATCTTCACTTTCGGTTGCCATTTCATATAAATGGCGATAACCCACAAGAGCACCGCTTGCATATTCTTTTTTCAATCCAGCACTCAATTTTTCTTTAGACGTTTGTTTGTCTTTCGGTGCCGGCTTTTCTCCATCTCCGTTTTTATCGTTAATAACGATCTTCACATAATCATTTGGTTCGATTTTATGAACATCTTCTTTTGTATCTTGTGAAGTTTCAGAATCCGTTTCAGCCAATTTAAAGCTGTCTGTATCATTGACCTGATTTGTCTCAATATCAGCAATTAACTTAGCTGCTTCGGCACCATTATTTTGTTCTTCATGCTCTATGGCAATGTTAGTAGCTTCAAGATCACCATCCTTTGTTTCGTTACTTTCAATGACAACAGGTGTAACTGCATCTTTTAACCATTTACGGCTTTGAGCTAAACTCACCACCCTTGTATCACTATCTTTATTCTCAAATAAAAACGCATCAATGGTTAACTTTAGTTTATCTGCATGTTCCTTATAAAGTTTTTCAACATTCAATATAACTTCAACATTTGATAATACACCCTCATTGATCAGTGATTTAACATAGTCTGACACTTCTGCAATTTTCAAGTGACGTGATACCCAAGTCTTATCCTTGCCTAGTTGCTCACAAATCTCTTTCGGTGTAATGCCAGTTTCATCTACCTCTTCCTTTAACCGTGTTGCAATTTCAATTGCACTCAACCCCTTACGCTGAATGTTTTCAACCAGCTTACCCATACGACCAAAGTTATTGTCAATCACCGCACGAACATGAGCACCGTTTGGGTTCTCCGGCATATTATCTTTTAACCACCGGATTGCACGTACACGGCTTGATCCGAAATTAGAAAAATACTTTCCTTTCTGTTCCGGATTATCACGCACAGAAATTGGCTGTAACTGTTTGTTTGTAGCTATAGACAGTGCCAGTTCGATAATTTCTGATTCATTGTATTCTTTGCGCGGGTTATCCGGATCTTCTTGCACATCATCAATAGGCAGAAGATGAATTTTTTCACCAGCTAAATTATTCGTGTGGAGTTTTGACACAGCACCTTTTAGTGCATCTAATCCTTTTTTCTTAGGTTCGTTCATCGTGATTACACTCCAATCTTGTCAAAAATAGCATTATTCAGTTGGCGAACCAGTTTTCCAGTTTTTGCGCCATTTTTCACTCTCCATACTGGAACACCAGTATGATTCGCTAGTTTCACATGCGTTCTTAGTGGAATATATGCACCATCACCAAACATATAACTTCCATATTCTTCTGTGACTGTTTTTAGCTGCTCACGATCAAAGCTACTTCTTAGGTCTACCAAATTAGGAATAAAACCCAAGAATTGAATTGATTCATTAATTGTTTGAATTTCTGCAATTCTTTCAATTAGAGTTGCGAATCCAGTATATGAATAATTATCTAACTGGAACGGACTTAAGATAAAGTCTGAAATTAAGAATGAGTAGTTCTGTAGCTTTCCGCTTGTTGGCGGTGTGTCGATCAAACAAAGATCAAAATATTTACTCGCTTCAACAATGTTTTCTACCAGCGTTTCAAGGTTTTCAACTTCCAGCTCTTCTAGGTCATCAGTACCCTTAAAAAGAACGAAATATTTATCACCAGTACAGCAACTTGCAAAATCAATTTTTTGCGTAAAAATATCAATTGTTTTAAAAACATTGGTAGCATAAGCTTCAAGGCTATCACCAGCATTACCTTGTGGGTCATTATCAACAAACAATAGTTTCAATTCTTTTTCTAAAGCAGAATGAGCCAAATGTGTGCTAATAAAAGTTTTGCCCACACCACCTTTACGATTGCTAACTACTAATTTTTTCATAGGATTAACCTTGTTTGATTTCATTTTTCCTCACTCCCTACCTTTCGGTATCTAGTCTTTAATATACACAATTTACACACCTTTTGCAAGTCGCAAGCAAAAAAAAGTTGCGTTAACGCAACTCTAAAAATATAGCTTCACTGATTACCATGTTGATCGCAACAACAAGAAACCAATAGTCATAACGCCTATAAAGTAAAGATGGTTTTTCGCCATGTTCTTAAATCCTGAATGCCACTCAATCAACACCTGTACTGATCTTGTCGCCAAATACAATCCTATAAACACCAATGCTGCAAAGTTCTCTATATCATAGATCATCACACTGATCATACATAACGCTAGAACCCAGGTTACAATCGTTAGAAATAAATAAATTGGATTGCGATTCAAGTCAAAATGCAACACCTCTTCTTCTTCATCGAATGGTTTAAATATTAACCAGTTATGTAAAGACATATATAAATCCTAAATCTTATCTTCTGAATCAAGCATCCCATTTTCAGCTTTTTCTTTATAATATCTTTCTTTATGATGCTCAATCTGAGCATAAAATATTGCATCATCCAATTGCTTATTTCTAATATAGTAAAAAATCCTAGTTAATATATAGTAAACAAGACTACTTAAACAAATTATTGATATAGGCTTAGATAGAACAATCCTAAAATCCGTAAGAGGAAAATTTCCATAGTTATGCAACATGAAAGCCAAAGACAATCCAAAAATGAACAGTGCAACATGACTTGAAATATAGAGATTATTGTGACTAATTCTCAATGAGGCTAAGTCACTATAACCATCCACCGCTACTAAATTACTTAACACATTCAAACTCATTCGTTTTTCTAATGCAGCCAAAAAATTCTTAAATGCATAAAAACAGATTAAAAAACAAGCACTGAATGTTAAAAGATACCCATAATAACCTTGGAAGCGTGGAAGCTCATGCTTGAAAATAAACAGATATTCCAAGTAGAAAAGAAAACAACTAAATACAGCAAAATACATCCAAAATGATATTTTCGTAACTTTATTCAATGGCTCAAAAAACATTTTTTGTCTTTTTAGCTTTTCTTCTGCTTCATTTACATCTAATGGCGTTGTCACTATTTTATTCCTCATTTTTCTTTTTACTTTTATTCCAGTATTCGAGTGCCTTTGTAATTAATAAGGCAACTTCTTCTTTGATTTCAGTGCTCAGCTCGTTATTTTCCTGAATATCCTCTACGGCATTAAAACGATCTGCGAACTCATCAAAAATCAACTCAGCAGCTAAATCAAACGGATTTTTAAACTGATTGTAATCCTGGGCATGTTCAGCACGTTTCAATAGGAAATCATCATTCTCAGGCTCCGGACAATCAACCCCAGCTTCTCCTACGTCACCAGTATACCCAATACTTCGTAAATAGGCAGTTGCATCTTCTTTTGATCGCCAGGTCTTTACTTCACCATTTTCATTTTTTAAAGATCGTGATGAATGCTGAAATTTTGAATTAAAAAAAAACCATAACGACAACTCGCCATTATTGCTTTCTTTTTCATAATGAAACTTAACGTATTCTAAAGCACCATCAGCCATTAGTGATTGCAGTTGTTTTTCTTGAAGAACAAACTGAGACATAATCTTTCACCCTTATTTATCATCATTGCAGTATATAACCATGTTCTTGATTATTTCACTAGATTCAAATGCTTATTAACAATAGGGAATAAATTTGCTTTTTTTGCATATAAAAAAAGTGAATGAGAAATCTTAATTTTTTTGCGTTTACTTCCACATGATGCAAAGTAAATACTATGACCATTCCCATGTGCTTCAATTAAGAATCCAGGCTTTAACGATAACAACTCTTTTAAACTATTCATCACGACTCCAAGCCTTTCGGCATTTCATATACATAAATATAACCTAGGTTATATAATAATCTTACTTCACCTTCCAAATTAATGCAAACTATATTTCCTATTTCATCCTGTAGCAACCTGTAGGCGGTGTCTACCGCCACAGTCGGGATATTAAAATTCAGAAACTTCCTACTCCCTAATGACCAAATCCCTTAAGTCGCTGTAACGTGGTGTCAACCGAACAAAATTTCGGGGTCAATAAAAATCTGTGATTTTTTGAAGAACACTAAATTTTGTGACTGTAAGCATATAAACAATGCTCTTAAAAATTTAAATTTTTTAAAATGATTATGATGCCTGTGGAGCTTGTGGGCAAAGCCATTCCCTGTGTGTAACCTTGTGGTAAATACCAACGGTTTTTCCACAATGGTTATGCACAGATTAGGAATGTGCGGTCGCTTGCGATTGTCCATAAATCCACAGGCAAAAAAACCATAATATGATTAGATGATAGCCTATGATCAATTACCTTTTTCATAAGCTATCAGTTTCACCAGGTAAAAAATAAGTTTTTCATGCAGCGTTATGTAAAACTTAGCATATAGCCCACTTATATTTCCCATCAAGTAGAGATCACTGACCTCAACCATTTCAGGTTCATTCATGTAAACAGATACATGCTTCATTTCTTCTGAATTGAGAATATAGGTAGCAAAATACCGATTTAAGCCATTTTCCTTTAAATAACCTATTTGGTCATTTAAAGCTTCCAACACGTCTTTTCCAATAATAATTTCAAGACTATGAAGATCTTCATGAACTCCATTTGTCTGAATAATTTCGGAAGAGAACGCCCAAAAATTAAAGTGTTTTTTCATCATCTTACTCAAAGCCATTAGCTTTACCCCTTAATTATACACAAAAAACACACCTTTTAAAAAGGTTTTTTATAACTATTTTATTTATTTGCTTATTTTAGCCAAAAGTTTCACCGTTCACTTAATCTGAGTTTGCCTCTTCATATCTTCCCAAATCAGTTCAGACACATAGTTGCTCTTATTCAAACTCCTATCATCCATCCATTTTAGTTGATTAACAGGAATCGTCATGTTTACACGCTCAACCCTATATTTAGCCAGGCTTGAATCAATTTCAATAAAAATAACACCTGGTTCATCCAGTTCTAAATCCGGATCAGGAAGTGGATTACCACTTTTAGCTATCTCTGTAATTTTTAGAACCATTTGATCTTTGATTTTCCGGATACCTTCCGGAACGCTTTCAGCTTCAACATGCAAATTGAAATCTTTAGAATGGAATGAAAGCGTTCCATGTTCTTTTCTTTTAATTACAGGATAAATTAAATTCATTTTTAACATAAGAATAAATACACAAAAAACACACTCATATATTAATAGTCTTTTGCTAATTTCTCAATAGCTTCAAGCATACCAAGAACAATTCCTCTCTTATGGTTTATACTATTTTTAATATTTGTTGGATTATGTCCACTCATTGCACAAATATCTCGAACTGTAATATTCATACCTGTTTTTTCTAAATGTTTCTTATTCAAAAGTTCTTTTGCTTCACTGAATCTTATTGCTAATTTATAGTCATCTAATTCGTGATAAACACCTGCCCTATATTCATTAAATGAAAAGGGGTCATTTTTACTACCAGTATTCTCTTTTAGAACCCTGGTGAACCTATTGATCACAATTTTTTCATCAACACTACTTAACGCCTTAAAGAGTTCAGTATCTTCATGTGATTTTCCTGAAGATACATCAGCTCTAAATTTTTCAATAATTTCTTTCTCTTTTGCAGTGTCATTTTTCTCACCATATTGAATATGATTAGATATTTTAAAAACAGCTTCCAAACGACCACTCGTGAAAGTATAAGAAATTTTCAATTACACACCTCATTCAAGATTTTTGCTAGGCAAACTAGGCATTGCATTATCAACAAACCACTGCCAACTCGCATAATCACTCTCTTCTATCATCTGTTCGATCCCTTGAGCGTATGACTGGCTCTCGCTTTCACTATATGGGATGATATACATTGCAGTAGGTTTTGGTTCCGTGTCTACAGCAACAAGAGAAGCTAACGGCTTATTAGATGGTAAGTTATAGCGCAATCCTTTTATAAATTGCCGGCTATTATCTATCATTTCTTCAATTAATTCATACTCATATTTACTTTCAAAAGGAATCCATTGCTTATTAACAAGCATAAAAGATATTTCTTGAATCAAAGGTAAATCACTCGCTGTTTTTAGAACAGTACAAATAAACATCAAATGACCTTGATCCCCATACATATTCCACAAACCCAACTCTCGTTCAAAACGTTTATTTATTCTGTTATGAACATCCTCATTCATAAAAAAATGATAGTCAGGGCAATGTTTAGCAACCAGTTTATAGTCATAACGTGCTTTTTCAATTGACTTAACCTCACCAATAACTATCATCAAATTCTGAGCACTTAAATTTGATAATTGCTCATGTCGTCTTGCTGCTATATCCTTTTTAATATCAATATTATAAGTTTCAGGTATATATAATGTAGATGCTAAATCTTGTCTTTTTGCTGTTTTGTCTGATGCAGCCCTCAACAATTGTTTCCTTACAGAATACCAGTTCGTTGCTTTTTCTTTAGGCTGATAATAATTCAGCCTACCCTCTTCATATAAATAATGTAATAACCCACGTAAAGTAAGTTTTTTCCCATCTGTTGCAACACTATCATGTTCTTTACCTGTAGGCGGTGGTGGTGCTTTACCTCCCCTTTTTGATAAAGCAAAATCAAACTTCAAAGCAACTGATCCATCTTCCGGATTTTCTTGAATAGCCTGTCCTAAAACTTCTCCCAGCCCTGAGAGTTCATGTGGCGGTTCATAACTTACACATCCAGGGTTATGTGATCCGCCAGTATTCGGCATTCTCTTTAAAATATATGAGTTATTCACTTTTGCTATGTACAACGGTACACCGCCATTTACACACAAACATAACGGCCTTTGGCGTTCGTTATAAGCTTGGCGTAAAATTTCTTGAATATTTTCTGCATCTGATTCAACTTCCATTCCACTAATTCTAATTAACATAGTTACCTCGTAAGTTCATGGTCTAAATCTTGTTGCTGGTTTTGCTGCTGAGCTACTTCTTGCTGCTCTTGCATTTGTTGGGCTTCTTTGTGCTCTAATATTTGGTAACTACCTTGCCCACTATGATTAATAAAAAGTTGCTGGCCTATTTCCAGTTCTTGATTATTACTATCTTGTAATCTGTCACGATCATATTTAATTGCTGTATAACGATTAATCTGCATAAGAACATGGTTTTCGTCTTGGCTTACAACATGGCCTTGTTGCAAACCCTTATATAAATCCGGTGTTTTAACGATCAGCTTACTTAAGTCTTTTTCCACGACCTTATCTTTATTTAAAAACTGTTCCTTAGATGATTCTTTTTCAGCAATGGTCTGATCAATTTCACCTTTCGGTGCTTTAAGTGAATTTTTCATGTGTACCAGCTGTTCCCAGGCCACTTGATTATATTGATATTCACTTGTAGCCAATGGCTTATTTGTTTCAAACTTAAAAGTATTCTCAGCATCTATGGATTTAAACCAGGTTTTTTTATCAGGGTTCAATTCATTATTATATACTTCATTACCAACTCGATCATAAACTTTGACTTTATCCGCATCATTATGTTCTTCCGAAATTGCTAGAATTGATTCAACATTTTTTGAATCAAAATCTTTAAATCCTTTATGATCACCAAAACCTAAGTTACCTTTTTGATCTTCATATTGAGTATTATTCCTGATCAAACTATGCTCATGCGGAGTTGCCATAGCCCTGACTTCAACCTGATAGCCATTATCATGTAACTTTTCACTTACTTCTTTGAAATCGTAAGGATTTTCACTTTTTTCATTGATAACAACATTATGTTTATTTTCGATAGCTTTATCTAAAACCTTGTCAGATAAATATTTCGCTTCTTTTACTGAGTCTTTTGATGCCTTAATGTCATTATCTTTAACATTATTTAAATAATTTTCAGTAAACCCTTTATAATAGTTTTCACCTATTAATACACTTCCACCACGCCTTGAAAGTTCATCTTGTGCCTGTAATGCAAGAACCTCTTTCCCCGATCCTTCCTCTCCAACAGTTATAATCGCAATCGGATGTTCTTGCTGAATACAATGAGCACTTGAAAGATTAACAAGACCTTTAATAAAATTATCAAAATTATCTCGCATCTAAAATTCCTCCCATTTTAATTGAAATATCGTGATATATATTCCTTAAAGTTTGAGTGTCTTGTTGACTTAAATTCGCTTGCAATTCGCTTAATGATCTAAAATCATCTACAATCTTCTCTTTTGGATTTTCAACATACTTTTCCAATAAAACACCTTGGTAAATTGAAATAGCGTATTGAATATTTGTAAGTAAATAAAATCTACGATCAAACTCTCTGCGTTCTAATTCATCAAAAGCTAATAACATAAATAACTCCTTTAACTACATTATAAAGGTTATCTTTTAAGCACAATTAAACTTTAAACAACAAAAGTTTAATTGTTGCGTTGACGCAACTTAGACAACAACAAAAGCTACAAGCTCACCAACAATCAAATTATATAACTTGTTAATTAACAACATAAATTCATTCTAAACTTAGAGTTGTAATTGATCATTACCTGCCACTTTGATATAATGCTCAGTAATAGATAAGGCACTAAATAGCCTAAGCATAAGATTGTTTAAGGTATCTTTGAATAATAATTAAGTATAGTTTTCTCATTTAACCATTCAAATTTTAAATTTTTAAAAGTTAAGCTCAAGAAGGTTTTAAAAAATACTCCGAAATGGGCTGGGTTGGTATGCCTAGCGGCTAATACCTGATTTGGGCTAGTGTCACACGAACTTAAAACATTATTAATGCCCTCGCTCTGCTCGGACTTTATGCACTTCGCTCCGCTTCGTGCTTTTTTGTCCGCAAGTGCGGATTTGCGTAAATTATTTATATCATTGAAACTTAATAATTTAATGCGTAATAGCCCTTTTGTGTACCGGACGACACTGCGGTACGAAATATTGACCTTTTCAGCTATTTGCTTAAGTGAAACACCTTGGCGGAACAATAGCTTTGTCATTCTCCTGGCTTCTTCATATTTTGCAGATCTATTGGTTCCACCTTTTGAGCCTTTGATTCGCTGTCTTTCCACGAATTGTCTATGACACTCTGCATGATTGCGCCAACAATACTTACTAATTGATTTAGCAATATGTGTGCATTCTTTGTAATCCATCGGATTTATGTAATATGAGTTTTTTTCCTGCACCAGTTTTAATACATGATCAAACCAATGATTGAATAGCAGTCCAGCATTATTTTTAAAATCCCTTATATCTTTATAAGCCAGGTGACGTACTGAGTGAAATATTTCATCATTACGACCGTTAATAGCACTTTCATCATTTTGAGCTTTCTGTGGCACCTCAAACGGTGTTAAACCTGTTGTTAGCTCTAATTTAGAAGCTAGGTCTTTTAAGTGATAAGCTTCTGTGCGATATGTTGATGTTCTCCATTCCTCAGAACATGGGTTTTTCCCAACCACACCATTGTATCTTTCATCCCCCCCTAGCTCTCTAGTCAAGGCTTTTTCGACAGCATTGTAATAGTTCTGTGCTTTTAATGAGCTACGCTCTGTAAAACTAACTGCATCAATTAGTTCATACACGAAATGAGCGTGTCCATTTTTTCTATTTTCAATTATCAGGTTCGGAGCTGGTAGATGCGGAGACTCATAGAGCCAATCGGTGACTGCACCAGGACGATCTATGTCAATTAATATGTATTTTTTCCAATTTGGATGGTTAAACTGAATATATTTTTTCTTAACTGCTTCTATTTTCCGATTAATTTTTAATCCCTCAACATCAAATCCGTTTGAGTGATATGGTTTATCGGGTAGATTATTATAAAATCGTTTGAGAACAATGGTTAATGAATCATTGCTTGCAAGTGCTAAGCTATTATTTGCCATTCCGAACATGGTTTTATCCTGTTGTAACCAACCAGGACAGCCTTCATGCATCGAAATACACTTGCGAAAAGAAAAAACCGCATGTATTATTGCTTAAGTACATTACAAGTCTGAACGCCAATTCTATAACTTGTATGTTAGTCCTGATATGGGTGCCATCCCAAATTTAAGGTTTTAGTTTCCGCTGAAACCGATTAAAGCCCAAGTTTTCCAGACTTGGGCTTTAATTTTTCTTCATTTTATTTATCAAAACAATAAAGAAAAAAAACCCTATATAAATTAAATGACTTCATTGTGAAGTCCAAATATTTAATTAAATTATCACAAATAATAGGCCATTTCTAGCCTTAATTACTAGCATGATCCGCAATTAACGGTACTTGTTTGGCATTGACCTACACCGTTATAATCTGACTGGTGAAATGTTGAACAACCCGAAAGAAAACACAAACCTATCAGTGCTGTTAACGCAATTCTTTTTTTCATTAAAGCTACCCTTTCATGATTTTAGACTTCACATTGAAGTCCATTTTATGCTTTGATCTACCTAAAACACAAACACTATGTTCAATTTTTGTTGTTTAAAAAGTTTGACTTCACTCTGAAACCAATATTACCCTATAAAAAATCTTGTTAAAACTTTAACAAAAAGGAAAATTTATGCTGTACTCAAACAAACTCTTAACCAAACTTAGTTTCGTGGCCTTAGCTACAACTTTATCACTTGGGCTAGTGACTTCTGCCCAGGCAGCTAAAAAGGGTACAGCTTGTACGAGTGTATCTAGTCAAATGTCTAACATATATGAGGTTAAATTTCTTTGCCCTGATCTAGGCTCTGAACGTTTAACAATTGCAGAAATATACAACAAAGGCTATAGAGTTGCATCTTTAGCATTCCAAGGAAACATTGCAGCTCTAATTGTTGAACAGCAATAAGCCTAGGACTAATTGTATATTTCTACTTCATTCTAGGAGTAGTTTATGTCGAAACTTATTTGGTTTTTTAATGCACTAATTACAGGAATGATATTAGTGCTTTTCGTTCCTGTATTCTTTGAATTTAACCCTATCATGGCAATGGTATTTGGCATAATTTTTCTAAGACTTTTTATTTTATGTATAAAAATAATCAAAGATAAATATGAAGCCGAAAAATGGTGTCAAGATGCAGCAAATAGCCCCATTTTAAATAATAATCCTCAAAACATTGTGAATCTACCTGCTCATCCTTTACATGATCAATTCACCAATAAGCATTAACTTATTCCGTTGTTTCAATTATTAAACATTTTTCACCTATTAGTTTTGAGTATTATTTATTGCTTTATAATGCAATAATAAAAAAAGCTTCTGAATGTATCAGAAGCTTTTTTATTTTAAATAGCGAAATCTTCTAGTTTCCCACCCTTTTCTATTTCCTGAACCAACCACTTCGGTTGCTTTCCACGTCCTGTCCAGGTTTCATCTGAATTAGTCTTATTTCGATACTTTGGCTCAACTGGTTTTTTCTGAATTTTACGCTTTCTTTTCGCACCCTCTTCCAATAAAACTTCAAGTGTAAGACCTACACTGTCAGCGATTGCATACACCTTGTCATAAGCATCAAGAATTTCTTGTTCTTGCTTAACAACGATTAAAGCACCAGCTTCATCTTGAAGTTTTTTTAATTCTTCAATAGATAGGTTCCGAATATCTGTCATAATTTTCTCGTTTACTTAATTAGCAACATTGTTTATGTTGTTCGATGTCATTTAATTATATTTAATTTTAATGAGTTATCAAGTATATTAATTTATCAAATACATTCTTATTAAAGTGTAATAGCAGTGCAATTAAGCCAATTGTTTCTTGTATATAGGTAACACTTTTTTAGTATTTTAAAAGCCAAAATTATAGCTATTAGATTTTTTAATTAGGACTTACTAATGATTAGTTTTTTAAATTTCATGTATGAGAGTAGCCTTTACTCCACATTTGTATTGTTCTTACTTATGCTCCTATTAACTTCCCTTGTCCTACTCTTACTTAAAAAGCCTTTAAATTTTGCATTTTCCTTTGCATTACCTTTAACCTTGATCAGCTATCTATCCATGAATGCAGCCCCGATTCCTTGGATACTTCAAGACAATGTAAAACATTTATTACTTCAACAAGCAAAGGATGGTGTCGGATCAAATGCTTTTGTAAACTCAATCGTTTTCCCATGTTCTCACACCCCATCAGGTTTTGTTAGAGGTTATGATTATGGTAATGCACTGGAAAGTTATGATCGTGACCTAAAGAATCACCTAGATAAAACCGAAGTATTTAAGGTTCTTCCGAAAGATAATTTGAATATTGATAAAGCCTTGGGCTTATGTGAGTTCGCTATCCAGTTTAATACTCTAAAATTTAATGAAGTTAGAAAAAATGAGAAATCTTAATTATTTCATGTCACAAATTGGAGTGTGCTGCAAAAAATCACAGATTTTTATTGCCCCCACCAATTTGCTTTGCTGCCACCACGTTACAGCGACTTAAGGGATGCTGTCATTAGGGAGTGAGGCTGTGCCTAGGCCAATACCCCGACTGTGGCGGTAGACACCGCCTACAGGCTTCTGTAGGCCGTAATTCATAAAACCCTACACTCATTGCAGATACGTTTATTTGTTTTCCCTGTCTCTTCCTTTGAATCGAGCATAGACATTTTTATCTATGCTGAAGAAATCCTTTATCCGTTCACCATAGATAATTTTATCTATGCTGGCCAATGCTCTTAAATCCTGATCACATAGACGTTTTTATCTATGCAAGATCTGCTGGCCAACATAGTCATTTTTATCTATAATTCTATTAACTTAAAATCGAGTAAAAATTGTATATGACCGTAGATATGAAAAACTATCTTGGTGCCAAGTCCGGCAGCGGTGTATTTCAAGCAATAATAAATTTGATCCCGCCCCATGACACTTATATAGAATTATTTTTGGGTACAGGTGCCGTACTGTCTAAAAAAGAAAAATCACAACGAGAGATTGGCATTGATTTGAATCAGCTTTGTATTGACGATTTTAGGAAATATCATCCCGATATAGAGCTATACAATACTGACGCTTTCGATTTTATAAGTAATTTTAAGTTTGATGAAGCTGGTCGCACTGTAGTCTATTGTGATCCCCCTTATGTTCATAATACTCGTACCAGTAACAAACGTTACTTGTATGAATTTACAGATGATGATCATATAAAATTGATCCAGGCACTTAAACAACTTCCACCCACTTGTAAGGTCTTACTTTCGGGATATAGAAGTGATTTGTATACCCAACTTATTTCTGATTGGTGGAGTGTCGATTTTCAGGCTATGACTAGAGGTGGCGTAAGGACTGAAACAGTTTGGGCTAACTTTTGCCCAGGACAAGTACACTACCATACCTTTGCTGGTAAAGATTTTACTGATCGCCAGCGCATAAAACGAAAGTCTGAACGATGGGCTTCAAAGTTCCTTAGTTTGCCTGCTCCTGAGAAACAGGCGATTCTAGCATCTCTACTTATGGCTTATGACTCTAAAGAAAATTAAGCCTCTTCCGGAATAATTATCTGATAAAAAAAACCGCTTTTAAAAAAGCGGTTTTTTTTGATTATTGCAGTTTATTTCCTAGACTTACCATGTTGTATGTCATACATGCTTTGGTTCAACTTTTTTGTCACCTGGTTCATATATTCACTGGCAGTTGTATTAACTCCCTTTTTATATAACCCCTTGTTAAGCTCCAAAGCAGATTCACTCACAGCAGCTCTAGCCATTTTCCCTTGTCTTGCTGCCACTGACATACCAGGATTTCCAATATTATGTAGAGCATAAATATCAGCTGGTGTCACTTTACTTTGAATCCCATTAAGTTTGAACGCATTTTGTATCCGCTTTTCAGCTTCTACAATATTTTCAGCAAGAGCCAGTGAATTTAACCTAGGGTTATCACGGTACTGTAGTTGCTGTCCAGCTGGCAATTTCTGTAATGCTTTCAACTCCGGATGCTCAGCTTTCTTAATCCGATCAAGCCATGTTCCTCTTGTAAATTGTCCTAATCCAGTTGCTCCCGAACTTGACACTGCTCCAGGATTAAATGAACTCTCTACCGCTGCCATTGTTACAGCTAGATTAGGATTTGCCCCCACTTCTTTAGCTGCCTGTATCACGTAATTACCATGCCTATCAAAATTTGGCCTTAAGGCATGGTCATTTACTTTTTTGGCTGATTATCTCCATCCCCCCACGTTCCCAATTTATCTTGTAGAACTTTGGTGATTTTACTGTCTGGTTCTAGCTTCTGATCATAATCAACTCGATCTTTCGCATTTTCACGTAAATTTTTCTCTCTTTCTTTTAGATCAGCAGCTTGATTACCTATCACGCCAGCTGCTCCCGAAACAACTTCCGGTGTACTTAGATTTGGTTTTAATGCTGCAACATCATTATTACTTACACCAACTCGATCTAAATTATCCTGAGCTTTCTGATCAAATCCATAACGTTCAGCAATTTCGTTTTTGTATTGATCAAAACTGACATATAAATCAGGTCTGTTTTGTACATTAGAACCATCAAGGAACTGCTTTGGCATTTGCAAAGAACTTGCTTCTTGCTTCATCAAATACTCTTGTGACAATTCCTGTTGCTCTTTTGGAGTTAACAAAGAGAACTGTCCAGGTGACATATTATTTGCTCTTGCAACATCTGTTGCATGAGTAACGCTACGACCATAGTCTGTATCAAAATTAAGTGAGCGAGAATAGTTAATTCCAGCACTCTCTCTCGATGCCTGTTGCTGACTCAAGTTAGCACTTTGACCAGTAATAACCTGATCATTATTAAAGATAGAGCCTGTGTTTTGCACTCCCCATGTTTGATTAGATTGTCGTTGAGACTCATTCGTGTCTGTTAGACTACCTGTTTTGTCGTGATAAATATTTTGGTTAACACCCTGGTTCTTGTCACCTTGTACTCTTAATTCAGCACCATTTGTAACTTGAGCACCCTCGTTATATCTAAAGTCGATTCCACCCTGAGCACCCAAACTTCCATAAACAGGTAATCCTTTTCCACCACCCTTACCTGGTGCTGCATTATTTGCATTAGGCACTGCATTTGCACCAGGAACACCATTTGCTCCAGCTGGTGTACCTGGAACACCATTCGCTCCAGCTGGTGTACCTGGAACACCATTCGCTCCAGCTGGTGTACCTGGAACACCAGGAACGCCCTGTGAGCTTGCAGCTGGCACACCAGTATTAGGGTTTATTGCTCCGGAGTTACCACCACCACCACTAGGCAATGCAAGTCCTAAGTTTCCATTCAAACCGCCATTTAGCGTTTGATCAAATGACCTACTATCAGTATAACCACCATGTTGAGCTGAGCTTGAACCTACACCTAAGTTATTATCAAACCCTCTACGATCACCACCATTAATACCATTACTTGCATTTACACCAATGCTTTGCAGATCAGAACGTCCTTGCCCTTGGTTTGCTTCATGACTAAAAGTTGTGCCTTGTGTACTATTAGTTTCAAAATTAGAATTTCTTCCTAAAGCAGTTTCAGCACTTCTCTCAGAACCTAAGTTTCTTGAAAGCCCACTACCAACACTTGCACCATAATGTAAATCGTTATTATGGTATTGAGTAGCAACATCCCCATTATTATATTGGGTTCTTGTTGCATCACTACCAACATAAGTACGACCGTTATTGTTATAAAGCGCACTCGTATCCATTTTGTGCATATTAGTGTTATTAGCACTAATGTTATCTATTGTTTGCTCACCAATGCTTGCGTTACCAGTTGAGAGACTTGAGCCAGCCCCACCAGCTGCACTCCAAGCCATCATCATTCTTTGACCTACACCAGTTATTGATCCGTTCATCTTGAATGCTAACCAGGAAGCCAATCCAATAGATAGAATCACCATATATCCAACCATTGTTTGCTCATCAATCAATGTACTATCAAGCACACCCATCTTCCCAAAAGGCACACCTGTTGACAAACTAAGAGCATCAGCTTTCATTTTCATATAGATCAATGAAATGTGATTGATAACAGCAAAAAAGATTGGAATCATTCCAAGAGCCAGTAATGATGAAAAATAAGCTCCCAAAATACCGATCATATTGTCAGCTTTACTTAAAACCATCATTACAAGAACAATAGGGAAAATACTGTATAGGATTGCTTCAAGCCAATTTCGTAATTGTGGAATTACTTCATAAGCCAGCTTACTCACCACACTCATGCTGCCTTGTACTTGTTGTGCTCCCAATGCTGCACCAGCATTAGCTGTTATTTCGGCAACACGACTAGGATCATTTAATAATGCTGGTAGCTCTGTTCCTGCTTCACGCCATACGTTATTAAACATGGCTTGTTTAACACCGTCACTTGCACTTTGATTTGAGTTAATTAACCAACTATATGAAGTTCCTAATGAGTTTAGATACATTTGATATGCCATATTGTCGGGAAATCTATTAAAGAAAGTTTTCCCATACATTTTCATGGATGCTTCAAGCCCATTCTGTACTCTTGTTTTTAAGTCCGCTGCTGCTTCTGTACATGTTCTTGTAGTACGTGTACCACTTAACGAACCAAAAGTAACAAATCGAGCTGGATTAGTGTTATTTAAGACATAGTTCCACGTATCCGTTTTGTTTGCTAATTCAACTGGACTAACATAACCATCCTGAATGTCGTAAATCGTACATTCTTTGAAGAATTGCATTACGTCACTACGCAATATAGGATCGGTTATCGTTATCTTATTTGCATGTTTAATTAGTGCTTGACCATACCCCATGTCACCTGTTCCATGCAGACTTAATTCACTTGGAACATTAAAAACAGTTTCATAAGTTTTGACCACCCAACCCGAAGCATTGTTAATAAATGCTCCACCAGCTGCTAGAACCCAGGGTACATTCTGCACAATCTTTGGTGGCTGTTGAGACAAATTATCTGTTAGCACTACTTTTGCAATTGGCATGTTAATTAACATTGTGAAAAGTAAAGCTTGGAAGAACCACCTAAAGAACCCCATATCCTTATTCCACATAAAAGTGATAAGTGATATAAGGCACATAATCAAAAATGCTAATTTAATTAGGCCAACAAAGTTTCCACTTTGCATAATGGCCGAAACACCATTAAATATTTGGTATGTTACTTCTACATTCCAGTAAGTGTTAATTTCAAAATCCATACTCCCCCCTATCCTTATTGTTGTAAGGAGTTTGCAAAGTTAACTGACTGACGAAGAGACTGAGACATATTTGAATGCAAAGTTCTCTCCATTTGATTTACTTCCATTGCTATGTTGTAAGCTACATTTGTTCTTTGATATGTAGTTGAAATAGAAGTGTTGATTTCTGCTCTTAGCTGAATAATTTCTTCTTTCAGCCTTTTTAATTCCTGAGAATATAGTTCGCTTTGTGTACCAGCCAAATAGTTATCCAATGCAGCATTCACATCACGAGCAACCATTTCCACATAAGCTTGAGCATATTTAGCTGCTAATAATTCGTAATAGTTATTTAAAGCAAATCGAGCTGCATCCCCATTCCCATAACGAGTATTTACAGCTACAAGTTTATAAACTGGAATATCTGTCACATTCACAAAATCAATAAGTTCTTGTGAGTTAGCTATATTCTGTCTATTTGATATAGCATTGATTAGGCCATCTAGCTTTAATTTAACCATCCAATAGAAACTTGTGCTGTTTTGTTCAGCTGCCGTTAACTCAGTACACTGGTCAATCCCTGTACCATTTGCACAAGCCCAAACTGGTAATTTCACACTTGTTTCACCAGGCTTTCCAATAAAGTCAGTAATATTGTTAACTCGTCTAGCGTATGGTTTAACTATATTGTTGTTGTTGGAATCCTTCGTAATGGCGACTGTACCAACCATTCCCATTATCATTTGTTTTTCTGTAGTAGTTAAACCGGCACGACTTAAAGCTTTCCATGTTAAGTTCCCATTGGTCGGCGTATGATCCTTTAAATTAGGGTCGTTTTGCTGAACACTCTGATTAACTTGTTCTGTTTTCCCTGCATTACCTTTAATTCCTCCCCAAGCATCGGTTATATCTGAGAAGATATTTTTGAATGTTCCATAGTTGATCGCTGACTGTTCTCGCCCTTTTAGATCGAGCTGTGCGGTCGTTGCATTTACTATCCCTTTTGCAGCCTCACAACTATCAATATTCATTCTATTGATTGCTTGAGTTGTTGATTGTAACGCTTGCATCACGTTATCACAGGTAGGACACAGATTTTGGATTGCTAGTTTAAAACCATACCCTAAAGCATTTGATCCAATGTTTTTAGCCATTGCTACAAATTGCTCTTTATTGATAAAGCTAAAACCACCTGAATATAAATCAATACCACCACAACCAGCACTTGCAGATGGTGGCGTTAAACTTGCAAGGTTATATGTATTTTTCGGGATGCGAACAAATGCTGAACCACCTGTGTAGTAGTTCATTGTTTGTCCTTCAATTGCAGCTCCACCAGCTACGTTTCCATAAGAGTTTATTTGGTCAAATACATCACCCATTGATTGTGAGCTATTTACACTCACCGAAGCACTACCTAATGCAACGCCCAAGACTAGGGCTTTAATTTTCTTGTTCATATTTTCACCTTAAAAATCTTGTCCGGGTTGTGTATTCGTTAACGTCCAAATACGTTCTATAACTTCCTGTAGAGACATTAAGCCAAAACCTACAGGGGCACGTTCACCAGTTTTCTTAGAAGCAATAAATGTTGCTGGTACTTTTTCAATTCCCCATTTATGAGCAACTGCTCTTCCATCTCTAGGATTTGGAAACTCAGGTAGCCCACCACCATCAATAGAAACTCCAAGCACTTCAATTCCGTACATTTCAGAAAGCATTTTCAAAGTTGGTGCATATTGATGGCAATAAGGACAATCACTTCTAAAAAAGAAAATCAGCCCATGTTCTTTAGCGATTTCTCGCATATAGTTACTACGATCTTGATCTTTAGCTTGGTTGTTTGTTCTTACTGCCGTATTGTTTACAGGACTCTTTAATGAATAATCGTATTCCGGATTTTTCCATACAACTCTGCGCCATTGATCAGCAAAAACAGTTCCCTTATCCATCGTCATGTGCCAGGCATCAAGATAGTTTTTAATGTTTTTTTCAGTGGGAATCATCACAGCAATATCCTCTCTGACTTTGAGTTCCTGTCTAAGCTCTTCTGCTGTTCTGATCTTGCTCAAGTCTTTTAATTGCGGTACTTGTTGCGGTGACGCAACTGGCTTTTCTTCATTTCGTTGAGCTGGGGTTGATTTCTTCTCTTCATCATCACAATACCAATTACGTTTGGCCTGGTCACACTTCCAAATTGAATCGTAATCAAAAACAGATTTTTCAGCCTTTACCTCTGTTCCAATTAACGCCAAGATTAATAAAGAAAGATATTTCATTTTATTCAGCATCATTGTAGTAACCCCCAACTGAACGTTTTGTCACCTGATCACGCAACTCTTTTACACGCTCATCTAAATTCATGTTCGCTGGTGTAATTGAATTTTTAAATTCAGTCAGATCCATTTTAGAAAAATCTAAACGCTGCAATTCCTCTATTTTGATACCCTCACACGTCTCAAGTGATAAGCCTAATTGTGCTCTACCTTGTCTATTAATAATTTTAGCTAAGATAGATTTAAAACAGCACCAAGCTCTAGTTTCTTCAAGACATGAACCAAAAATAGGGTCTTTCTTTGAGCACCAAGTTCTTGCATGTGTGCATAGACTGCTGCCACGTTTAATTCCTAACTCTCTTTCACCCTCTGAACATTCCAACCAACCAAACGTAAGTTGAGACTGCAATTGCTTAATGGTTTTGTCATCGTTATAAACATCGTCATATTGATAGCTCGAACCTTGGGTTTCTTGCGTTGGTGCATCAGGACTATTACCAAACGCACCAGTAGCCGTACTACCTGAGTTTTTATTTGTTGCTGAGCTTGCATCAATCTTTACTTCTTTACAGCAACTCATAATATTGCTTCCAGCAAGTAACTTAACTGTGCATTTATTTTCCTCACCTACAAATAATCTTAGAGTGTTCTTATAGTCTTTTTCCATATACACACCGGCTTCACGTGCTGCTTCCATCATGGTAACTGCCTGAGCAAAATCAGCATCCTTTTCATCTGCTGCTTTTTCTAAACACTTCCCATCAACACAATCCACATCAACACATATTGTTTGTTCTTCTTCTTTAGCTGGTGTCTTTTCACATTGGTACTTCTGACTATATGTTAGGCATGTTCCATTGGCATCTTTACTGGTACAAACACTCCCAATCTGAGAACAACCACGCTCTAACAAAGGGCGACAATCTGATACGGTTGTTCCATTAGCTTCACAGCTATAATTCTTGGTAGTATTCCAGCAACCTTTAACCATCACACCATTTATAATTTTTGTAGAATCATCTGAGCACGTTTCTGAAATTAACTGACAAGAACTATTTGTGCTGCATGTGTCGATTTTTTGTTCCTGACATGAGCATTGATAATTAGTTTCAACACCTATAAACCCTGACCAAGGCCCATGCCAGTTTTCAATGTATAATCTGATCGTATTAGAGCCAGTTTTTAGGTATGGTTTCAGGTCAATATTTACAGTATCAAATCTATTTCCATTCACTGACCGATTAAAAATTTCTGTGCCATTTACATACACCACACCTCTATTATCATAGCCCACGTTTAGTAATTTCATTGATGTTGAATTTACGTCCTTTATGTCGAAATTCACTATAAAATTACGATTACCTGAGCCACCTCTATCATCACCACTTCCATTTAAAGTAAAGGAGTTATGCAACTTACTTAAAACCGCATTTCCATCATTTTGTGTTAGTTTTAACGTGTCGTAATCAATCCCTTGGTCACATGTGGACTTGTCTCTTAAGACACCTGAAGGATTCTTACATTGCATTTGTGTTTGTGTTTGACAGCTTTGTTTTTTCTGAGTGTACATCGTGTTTTTACACAAATAATTCAGCTGCTTTTTAACACAATTTCCTTTCCAGTCTTTCTCAAGACATATACTGTCTTTAACTCCACAATGAGCATTTTTTAAAACATCTTCATTGCATGTATTAGTTTTTTTCTTTGTACACTCACAGTACATAGGAATATCAATTATTAAATCAGCATAGTAAGGCGAATTTCTCACGTTGTTATAAACTGTGAGTTCAATTTTATTTTCACCCTCAACAAAATACTGACCTAACTCCTGATTTGAAGAAAATCCAGTAGTTCCATCATTTGCACCACCAATATTGACCGCTAATGCTTCTACGCCATTAATTTTCAGCAAATAAGCATCATCGTATTTACTACTTAACAACTTAATGTTTATTAGTTTCGCTCTATTTCTAATTGTTACTTTGAATGTTGAGGTTGCTGATCCTGTAGCAGTATTAAATCTATAGCCCAATCCAAACTTTAGTTTATTACCCTCGTAAGAAATATATGAATTATGATCCCCACTTGAGGTTAATGCACCACGCTCAATCCCTGTTTCACCATTACAAGTATTTCCATCAAAAGAAGTAGGACATACATCATTAACAGTTTGTTCAAAACATTGTTGTTCTGAAAAAGCTACCCCTTGTGTACAAACTTGTTCTTCATAGACAGCATTTGTTTTTACCGTTTTTTGAAAACAGGTTTGATTGTTCTTAAATGACTCATAAGTATTGTTTCTGATCTCATTACTACTTTTGATCACAGGGTCTTTTTTCGCATCAACTTCGTATAGCTTTCTTGAACGTGGATTTTTATTTACGAAATTGATTGCATCACATTCAATTTTTTCATCTGCCGTTAGAACTGCATTAGCATTGGCGCAACGAGCATATTTATCTGCGCCACTCTGATTAACGTTACCCATGCCATCCTTGTAATAGCCCTCCTCCTTTGCACTTTCTGAATATCCAGGAAGCCATTGACTACCATTATTTTGATTGACTGTACTTGACGCACCACCTAATCCCTGATTTCCAGCTTCTAGCCCTAACTGTTGGCCTTGAGAAGTGTTTGCATAGATATTGCTGCTTAAAAGTATTGCTATAAAGGGAATAAAAAACTTATTCATTGGTTTTCCCTCTTCTAGCTTGGTTTAGATAATCATTTGCTAGGCTCTTAAGATCAGCAGTTTCATTTTTTGCCATCAATTCCAAGGCATATTCAAGTGATACATCACCTGTTACCTTTGAGTAATTCTCAGGCAGAACACATCCCTCTTCATCAATACGCTCTTCTGCTTTGGCCTTTACTAAAACAATGCTTGGCACCACGTCTATTTTGTATTGTTTAAAGGCGTTCGGGTTAATCTGAATATTTCCCTTACGAATATCTAAACGTCTAATCTCTCTAGCTGTTTCTTTGAACTCATTATTTTTGAATCCAATAAAAAGTACTGTTCCATTAACTTTTAACGTATCCGCAATGATCTTTTTAATAGATGCATCGGGCATTGAGAAACTAACAAAAGCGATTACTCCGCTTACTGATTTCTGCTCTTCATCCACTCGCTTTTTATAACGTTCAGCAATTTTTTGGACATCAATATTGCTGAATTTTCCAACTTGTACATTCGGAAAACTGTTTCTTTCAGGAACTTTTACCTTATCGAAAGCCTGACGTTGCTCAGTTGCCTTTTCCTGTGCTTTTTTCCAATTTGCATTATCTTCATTAAACACATTTGGATTGAGCATATTTTTTTTAATATCTGCATCATCTACATAGTAATTTGAGTGAGCACTTTGCCCGACTAAACCAATAAGTAATGCTGCCAAAAATGTACTTTTCTTCATGGGAACACCTATTATTTATATGTGATGATGCCGACACAGCAGTTTTTCTTTCTAAACATTTCATAAGAGAAATGTTCGCCTTTAACTGGATATGAACGTCCAGCTCCCCACTTAACCGTTGTGCGCCCGAACGGTTGGCAGCATTTACTACCGATCTTGTCAGTTTGTGGCCTTGGGTAAAGCATCTGATATTTGTATGCAGTTTTATCCATTACAGGTAATGGATATACACCACACAAACCTTGTGAACCGTGTGTACCCCATGTCAAAAACTGGCGGTGCATCTTTGCAGCTAAACGCTGTGCAATGAGTGAACTAGCTTGAATATGACTGACGTGGTATCCCACATTCCCTGTAAATGGATAAATACTTCCTTGGCAACCAGCACACCAAAACAATGCATTTGTACCAAATCCCTTAGAAGCAAGAACACAGTCGCCAGCACAAGCAGCCTGGGCGAGTGGATTTGCCACAAGGTTAGATTCAGGAGCTAAAATTGCAGACAACTCATCATCATTCCATAGCGGGTCTAATTCAGTCATGTATGCAATGTCTAGCTTCCCTGTCTCTAAACAAGGATGTTCGTACATTACTTCTAACCAATATAGAATTGGATCTGAATACCAATGCGCCTGATAGAATGAATTTCTATTATTATCATCATGAAGTCTAACTTCACCTTCTGGTGCTGCCCCACCAACATCAATTTGAGTTCCAAGACTTACAAAGCAGTATGGTGTACGTGTTACATCAACTCTTCGTGCTGGCTCCCAATACCCTAGTGTAATCCCCAGGAACATCAGGTCATCAATACAGCTACACAATACTTCCGGTGGATTTTTAATATCTTCTTGTCCACCACTCCATAGCTCTAGCCCACCAATTGAAAGCGGAAAAATGCAGCTCCAGCAAATATCCGTTAATGGATTGGCAAATTCTCCAGCACATCTGATACTTGATCCGCCACTACCATTGTTATTACTTTCTTCTGCTAACACGTTTAAAGAGCTAAAAATTAGAATAAATGCGAATATGATTTTTCTTATCATGGCTTAAGCTCCTGTGCTGGCATTTCAGTGATTTCTAAAACCTTGCCACTTTGACGTACTATTGCTGGCACTGCCTTAATCCCAAAGCGTGTAGTCATATAACCAGCTTGATCAAAATAAACCTGGCGTTTCCATTTTTTTGTCAATTCAAGCCATGTACCATTTACCAGTACAGGTGTAATTTTTCGGTCATAAACTTTAAGTAGCCGTTCAACTGCATCAACTTGGTCTTGTTTGGTTCCATCAAAAAACACAAGTGTTCGTGACATAGTAATTGTGTCTAATGGATTTATTCTTGTTCCAGCTAATGCAATAATCTGCCCCTCATCAGTGGTTATGTTGTTACTCAAAACCATACTTGGGTCAAAATTAAAAACACGTTTTTGAGTTGAAGTTACTATTCCCTCAACTGGTTTTGGATTCTTTGCAGAATGCATAGATCGGTCAATTGCTTCTTTCTTTTTCTTAGCTAGTTCACCTGACTTTTCCATTGTTTTGAGCTTTTCATAAATAGCATCTAAGGCATTTTTTTCCTCAATTTTATATACTTCACCATGTTTACCTAAGTCAGCTGCCCAAGTTGCGGTAACGCAACTAAATGCAATTAAACTTACTCCAAGCCCTTTAAAATATTTCATAAGCTTTTCCTAAAATTTCTTTGTCTTGAATTAATCCAACTCTTGCATATCTACTGTCATAACCATCTTTGGCTGGTGTACTAACAAAAATTTCACCCTCTTTGATAACAGTAGGCTTTATCGCTTCAAGTGGCATACCCTCATTTGATTTTTCCTTTGCAATACCAATAAACTGATCATTTACAAATATTTTTCTCCCTTCAACCTTAACCACATCGCCTGGTACACCTGAAACAATTTTCACAAAAATTGATCCTGATTTATAAAACTGATCACCTTTCCACCGAAAACCAACATAATTCCCTTTTTCAACCTTTGCTCCCTTATGGATTGCATAAACCAATCCATTTAAACTATGTGTCACATTGATGTTGTAAATAAACCAGCGATTACTAATTGCGACCATCACTGCTATAGCTAACAACAATATGAAAAAGTAGAAAATCATATTTATTACGTTGGTTTGATTCAGTTTCATTTTTCTAATGCTTCCCTAACTGTTTGGGTATAATCAGAAACCTTACCTGTTTGAGTTAACAACGCTGCTTTATTAATTAATACACAGCCACAATTTTTATTAATATCATCAATGGAAGCTTCCATTTTTTGTATAAATTGTTTGGTCTGCTGCTCTACCACACCACTATTCAAACTTACTGCATCACTGCTTTGGTATGCTCCTTGGTTTGCATAGAGTTGTTGGGTAACTTTTTTCTCATGCTCCATAATTAGAGCTTGAACATCAACCACACCAATTTTCGTTTGGCCTTGTTTTACAATGTACAACCCAGGAATAGTGATCAATGATGAAATTAGTGCTATTGCCATAACAAACTTTGTCATGTCTAACCATTTATCACTGGATTTACTATTCTGTTTTTTTGGCTCTACAGTTGTTTTCACTTCATCCAATTGTTCACTCATGCACTTCTCCCAAATTTCTCAGCTTCTTTTTCAGCAAGTAAAATTTCGATAGCCTGGATTGTTGTTTTTCCTTCTTTCATTAGCTTATCTAGGCGTGTGTAGTCTTTGGCATTTGTTGATGCCATTGCTAATGAGAAGTCATCAGGAATATGACGTAACAAGTGTTCACCCCTTGGTGAACTAATGATCATTTCTGCATACATACCATTCACTTTACGCAATGATTTAATGGTTCTTTGCATGTATGGCGAGAAACTAACTTTTTTAGAATCAATCAATTCTTGGAAGTTTTTTTCGTCCTGACGTAAGAAGATTTTCCAGTCAGCGTTTGTATAAGCAGCACGTGAAGCTTCATTTTTAAAAGCATCATCAATACCCTGAGTACCGATTCCGAAAATACCGTTATATTTACGTGCTCTTCGGTAGCCTTCTTCAATAAACTTTGCAGTTTCAGCATCATCACCCAACAATTGCCAAGCTTCATCAATAAAACACAGTTTTTTGCGGTCACGTGACAAGTACATTTCTTTCATAATTCTGCTTGTTACACAGAACATAACTACTGCACGTAAAGCAGGCGCATCTTTGAGTTCTTCAAGCTCTAAGTAAATAACATCATTATCAAATGATATATTTGCTTCACCGTTGAAATAAGCTCCGTACATCCCCTTTGTAGTAAATGGCTGTAGCTGTTTACCAAGCTCAAATGCAATACGGTCTACATTGACACCTGTTTCATCTTTGATTTGCAGTAGATACGATTGAACATTATCAACATTGTTCTGATTCCCGAATCTTTCCCATGTTGCTGTTAGAGCTTCGCTTAGTAATGCTTCCTGGAATTGACTCAAAGAACCTCTTGGTGAAGCCATTTTTGCGTAAATTGGCAATAACATACGAAGTTCTTGTTGGAATGTATTGAGTCCATCTACTTCTTCTGTCTCTGCTACCTGAATCCACGACCAAGGATTCATACACAAACGTCTACCACTGTTAAAATCAAACGTGGTGCCTTTAGCTAAATCAACAAAGTTTTTAAAAGAACGCCCAACGTCCAAAATAAATAGCTGTGCGCCTACAGCTCGGTAAGCTGCAAGAATTTCAAGTAATAGAACAGACTTACCAGCTCCCGATACACCACAAACGTAAAGGTTATAGTTACCATCTGTATTTGCGTAGAAGTCAATAAAACAAGGCGTTCCTTTCCGGCCAAACAACATAACCACTGGATCACCAACACCTTGCCACTCACCCAGCAAAGGACTCATATCAATTGCATTGATCGTGCTCTTTGTTGTCATGATCTTTAACTTTTTAAGATCATCACGTGTTTTTTTGCTTAATGTCATTGGACATGAAACATACAAAGAAGCTAGTTGTATAAAATCCAATGGAATAATATTAAATTTATTATTATTCCAAATATTTACAGCAGCTTGTGTGTAATTATCAATCTTATTTAAAGGTGCGATTAGAGTGATCATGTGGTACATTTCACACATAGCACCGCCATTGTTTGTGTGATAAACCACTGAATCCCAGTCTTGTGAAATTTCAGCATATTCAGGCTGAAATTTAGCCATACTAGACTGTGCATTTTGCTTAGCACGTGCTTGTTTCATTCGTGCCATTGTTTCAGTTTGATTTGCGTCTAATGTGTAAATACCGCATGTAATAATATAAGGGCAAGGATATTGTAGTGCATCGTCAAACATTGCCCCGATAATATCGCCCATTTCCCACAGCTGTTTTCTTTTCGGATAGCGTGTAATCCCAAAGTGGCGCATTGCAATACGTTCATCTGCTTCGCCCTTTTCAGGAATTGCACCAAATACAATTGATTTTCTTCTAACTTCGGCTGTATGACCTATCTTGGTAATTTGCTCTTTAACTCGTTTATGCTCATCATATTCAATAACAGGCATAGCATCTTTTTTGAATAGAATTTCAGGGTTCAAAATAATCGTTAAGTGAGCAATTAAAGCTGTCACATCCATGTGAAAAGCCAATAGTTCAGCCTGACGCAATGAAGCAAGCATTGAGTGCTTCATAGTGATCATTTTTGCTACTTGTTCTTCGTTATTAAAATCTCCATCCCTTGTTACAGAAATAACAAGTGTTGGTTTTTTAATAGAATAGTTTGCCTGAACTCCATATAAAGGTTCACCAATTTTTCTTGTAAATACAGCTTCTACACGTTTTTTTGCAAGCTCAATTCCAAAACTATCAATATCACCCTTTTCTCTAGCTTGTTCCCTAATTTGGTAGTAACGATCAATCATTCCATCAAATACAGTGTTCCCGAACATTTGTATCTGAATACCTGTCTCTGCTGGAATTGGTGTGAACATGGTTAATAGACGATTAACCATTTCTTCATTCGCACCAGTCTGTGGCAAAACTTCTAGGCAAAACCCTAAAGTTCCTTCATTGATAAATAGTCCACTTTCTTCATCATACATATCGTATTTAAAGATTTGGTGCATCCCGTATGACTCTAAAATTTTATTTGAGAGTTTCACAGGTGAAGGCTTTTTAGAATCCGGAGTTTCACCTAAAACAGATTCATTCCAAAATCGTTTTAGTGTTTCTCTAATATCCAACATATTTTTAACGCCCCCCTGTTGCTAGAGGTTTAGTAAACTGAGAAATATCAACATTCATGTTTTGCAGCTCTTTAGCCACACTTGCATCAACATCTCTTTTACTTGGCATAGGATTTATTGAATCAACCTTGCTACTATTTATAGGAATAGGTGCATTTTCATCAGGAATAGCTTTATCGCCATCAATTTTGTATTTATAAGAATCTTGGCTATTTGTGTTAGACCTGCCAGTTGAAACGACATAATCACTTGCTGAGCTAGGCGCATAGGCCATGCGAACACGTTTCCTGTTATGCTCGATATTCCACTTCCAGTTATCAATTACGATGTAAAAGAATTGCTGATCGAATAAAGTTCTGTCTGCACTTTCCCAAGGTGCAACCCATACACGTAATGTCTTTGGATTCCGTAGGATTGGCGCACCGGTGTATTCCATCGTTGGTAAAACAGAAGCACTAGGCTTTGATCTGACAGGCATATATTCACTGCCTTTCGCTGGTGTTTTTTCTGATCTTCGTACTTGTTGCCCAGGCAGATTATTTGCTTTCGCATTTGCCATTACACCAGTCATTGAGTCACACACAATTCCATCAGGTGCTTTACAATCAAAGTTACCTTTTGAATTTAATCCGTCCAATGTATTGCAACCAGCCAGCCCAACTACTGTTAATGACATTGCTAATAATTTAATTCGCATTGTTCACCACCTTGTCATGAGATTTTTGCAATTGTTGTTCTATTGCTTCCAGGCTCATAGCACCAGGAATTAAAGTACCATCTTCAAAAATTAAACTCGGTGTTCCCTGAACTCCAAAACTCGCACCAAACGCTATATTGCTATCTATTGGGTTTTTGCATGTTTTGATTTCAGGCTTAATTTTTGCAAGCATATAATCTTTCATGCTTTTAACAGGGTTGCCCGAACACCAAATATTTATTGCTGTAGATTTTGCCGTTGGATGCAGCTGTTCTAATGGATAAAGGAATGTATAAATTGTTACGTTATCTAGTCCTATTAATGTTTGCTCTAAACGAGCACAGTAAGGACAATCCGGATCAGAAAATACAACGACTTTACGTTGCCCATTTCCCTTAACTTCCTTAATTGCATTTTTTAACTGTTCAGCATTCGGAAAGTAGACTTTAGTTTTATTGTCAGCTTCCGCTGTAATATCTTTCTGTGTATGCATATCGTATAGATTACCAAAGATAAAATAGCGACCTTTATCATCGGTATATGCGACATTTTGCCCCATGACTACTTCGTATATCCCTTTGATTGGCGTTTCATTAACTTTGTTGAATGTTGTCGCTGGATAAGACTTCTTTAGGTTAGCTGTAGCTTTTGCAACATTCGCATTTGCGTTCAAACTACAAACCGCCAGTAAACTAATAACTAATGCCGTTTTTTTCATGTTAATCATCCAATAAAATACGTTTATTTCTATTGCTACCAGCTGAACCGTGAAGATTTAACCCATCAACCTCAGCACCTTTTGTTACCAATATTTCTACTGCACGTCCTGCATGAACCTCAACAATAGGGAATAGTTCTTCAGCACGTCTTAAGTAGAAATCTGATAGTTTTTCTGCTGCACCTGAAATAGCTCCACCCACTGCGCTGTTCTTCAAATCTTGCCCACTTACAGTCCGTTGCACACCTAACGCACCCATTGTTGTTGTGCCTTGTGTATTGCTATATAAGCCACCAATAGCTTCTAATGCACTTGCCAAAGCAGCTGCACTTAATGCTTGCCCCTGCTTACTAACTACCTTGCCACGAATCCCTGGTTTACCATCCTCGCCAATCAAGACACCTTTTACATTCACCTGTACGGCTTTACCATTGACAATACAGCTCCCTGACTCAATACGAGCATTAACACGTTCGGTAGATAGTGAACCCCAGGCATAACCCAAGAAACGACATCCCTTAATGTTAACCTTGTAATTGTTTGGCATATCTAATTTACCAACGGTTTCAAATAACACTGGTAAAGGATCATTTTGTGCCTGTCCGCCTGTTGGCGCATCAATCCCTGTAACCATCACAACTCGAACAAATGAACCATCACTAATGAATGTGCTTTGTGTTTTAGGTTGCGTTGACGCAACTCCACTACCACCTTGGCCTGTCTCTCCCTGAGTTAAATCAATAATTCCAAATCCTTTAGCAGCTGCTACATTTTCATTACCCTGTAAAGGAATAACTTGACCTGTAGCTGGGTCAACTGTTGATCCCATTGGATCAGACAATATTGAGTTTCCATGCAACCCCTGGCGATTTGGTGGAATACTTCCAAATGCAGATGATGTATTAGCCGGTGGATTAGTATTAGTTGGGGCAGCCATTGTTCTAGGTGCTCTTGATGCTTCATTAGCCAGTCTTTCAGCTTCTCTTGCTCTTGAGCCAATATCTACCAGCTCTTCCTTTAAGCCGCTAATTTCTTGATCACGGTTGTTCAGCTGAGTTTCTAAACCTGACAATCGTTCATTTGTTGTAGCAAGCTCCTGTGATAAGCCTGTACGCAATGCAGCGTTATCATCAACACCACCAGGCGGTGTCAACTGAACCTGTTCTGATTTAGCTTGTGGAGATTCTTGCTGTGGATCTTCACCTAAAAAAAACAATGAACCAATAATTGCAAAGAGTAAAAGAACACCTCCTATAACTAGAATAGTCGTCTGTTGTTTCTTTCTCTTATCATTAGGGTTTAATTCTATATCGTCACTCATAATCTACTCCCTATCTCTCTCGAACCACATACACATTGGTAGTTTGACCAGGCAGCAAATTAAGGTGCTCAATTGATACAGCTAGAACCTTTTTACGATAAAATTCTTGCTCTAATAGAATTAAATTAGAAGCCGTACTATTCGTAACCTGATAATGTTCACCGTATAATTCGTCACCCTCATAACGTGCAACAAAGAGCATATTTGCTTCTTTCCACAATGGGATAGGTTGATTCACAAAGCTACGATTGATCCCTGAAATTGCCAGTTCATCTTGTGGATCATCTGAATCATCACCCATCACATAGATCAGCTCTTTAATTTGCTGTAAAAATGATTGCGCCCCTTTATCTGAGCCAGCTGAATCATTTGCTTTGGGTGGTATTAAAATGACTTCTTCTGCACCTAAGCTTGCGGTTGGGCGCATTACGAGTTTATATCGTGTACCTTGATCATCATTAACAAATGCCGAAATCGTGCGATTTGCATACCAAGGTGCAACTTTGAAATACAGAACCCCTTGGTTAATATCCTTTTGATATTCAAGCGCATCACCAATTGATGGGATGACACTTGTAATTTTTCTTCCATCTACTGCCAAAACGTTTTGTTCAGTGCTCGACACATTGACAGTAACGTTATCAAGGTAAGCTTTCTCTACATGCTGTGCAGCGCATGTAAATCCACTAACTGCAAGCAATAGTGGTATTAATGCGAATTTACTGAGTCTCATCCTGCTTAACTTCCATTATGCTTTTAGGATACAAACGGCCATTTTTCATCACATAATCAAAACGAATGTATTGACTTTTGGATGTAACGAGTTTGTCTGCTAAATATGTTTTTGTTACACCGTTAGCAATTACCGCGTTTTCACTTGGGATAAATTCATACATTCCGGTGGTTGACCAAACTTGAGTTACTTGATCACGTTTGATTTGCTCTGCTGCCTTATCAAGATAATTTTTCATATCTTTTTGATGTTCAGGTAATGCACCCTCTAGCAACTTTCCAAAATTTTCATCAACATTGATTGGAGTTACGTTGTATAAAAGGTTGAGATAGTCTCTTGTGGTGTCGATAAAATATTCTTTATTAGCCTGATCATTGCCGATTGAATATTGAGCTGACTGCTGTGAGGGAATAACAATTGTTCTTTGATTCATGAGTGCATATCCAAGCAATCCGATCAGACCTATATTGGATATACTCATAATCAGCGAAAATACTCTACTTGCCCTCCTATCAGCACTTAACTCTCCTATTGTTTTTTCACCATTTTTTCTAAGCATCTAATATTCATCCAAAGAAGAATCTATTACCTGATTCGGGCAGTTCTTCCAATTTAGGAGTACCCGAAACCCAGTAAAAAAGGTGCTGTACGAAACCGATGTGATACCCAGCTTTCACTTTGTTAAACCAATATGCCAAGCCAATACCTACAACCAAGCCTATAAACGGATGATTTACCCAATAACCAGCAATGAATAACATTAACGCTAGGATTGCTACGCTTTGATCAAAGATCAAAAACTTACCCGGATCATCTAATTTAGTCGGTACATAATGTTGTAGATCATCGTTCATACATCACCTTTCTTTTTAGCTAATTAGAATTAGATAACTGCCGTAAATGACGAGTTAATAATCCCGATCACAACACCGATAACCACCGCTGCGATTAAAGGCAAGAACAACAATTTAAAATCACGTGTCCATGCGAATGCTGCTAATGAGAAGATCAAGCCACCTAAAATAATCGTTTTACCTAAGTTACCTTTGATCCATGCCTCTACCTTGGTAGCAGATGCATCGAACTCTTTAGCTGTTGTTGACGCTGCTTCTGCAAACATTGCCAGCATTGTTCCCATTGCCAATACAGCAAGCACTAACAAAACTGTGCGAAGCAATGGGCGAACACGCACCATGAATTGATCCATCTTTTGTGATGGGGTCTGTAACGCTAATTCCATGTGGAACTCCTTTAACTTGTTTTTTGACGAAATGCCCCAATTTTTTATATGTGACTAAGGCTTAACACACCAAAATCAATAATCCGGAAGATTATTGTTTTTTTTGGCAGTACCCACCTGAATTTGAGTTGAGTTGTTGGATACTGCCAAATGCTTTTTTGTCCGAACTGGCTTCTCACAACCTTTTTGTGAATGCTCACAAAGGATAAAGGACGTGTCACGTCCTTCGCCCCCTTGAGGTATAACATTCACATAAGCCTGAACTGGATTAGGTTCACTCATTGGTTGAGCCTTTTCCTTTTTAGACTTATTCGGTTCAGTTGCCATTGCTGCTGTTGCGGTAACGCAACATGCAGCAACTATCAATATTTTTTTTAACTTCATCTGCTATCACCTCACCATTTAGGGATGTTTAGAACTGGATTATCTTGAAACTGCTTACTTGCGTTTCTTCTTTATTCTTATAAGAAACCTGTTGGCTCTTATTCGATAAAGGACTTGGCAATGTTGCTGGTTGTTTATAACCAATCAAAGGCTGATATGTTGTAGGGAGTCCAGCTTTTCGCTTATACCCCTCGTAATATCGTCTTACATCATTCGCATAATTCCTCATTGCTGTGTAAGCCTTAGATGCTGGGCCACCGTAGTAACAACCAACCGCTGTCCACACTTCACCTTTTTTCTTTAAACAATCAGCCAAAACCCATGCACCGACTTTTTGTGATGTACATGGGTCAAATAGATCAGCCCTGGTTATGCCTTGCTTGCTTAAAGCTGGCAAATGGATGGTGTTTATCTGCATTAACCCTAATGCTCTATTTCCATCACGTAGTAATGAGCCAACCGCCCCGACATGCCCTCTACTTTCTTTCCAGCCAATTGCTTTTAGTAAATATGGATCATGACCATACATAGCAGCTGCTTCATCCCAGCACTCGGCATGAACTGCCTGAACACTGAAAGCACCCACTACCAACACAATTCCACCAAATATTTTCTTGGTCTTAGTCAGTAAGTTCAGATCTTTAAAAACACTCATATTCAAAGTCCAAATGGTGTTAAAAGCACCTAATAATTATCACTTTTTCTATTTTGGCTGTCAAAGTGAAGTCCAAAAAAATAAACCGCATAAGACAATATTTTCTTTATAAAAAACATTGTCTTATGCGGTATTCCAAAAATTGCTCAATAAAATAATTAAAAATCTTCGACAAAAGTTCATCCAAAGAAGAATCTATTACCTGATTCGGGCAGTTCTTCCAATTTAGGAGTACCCGAAACCCAGTAAAAAAGGTGCTGTACAAAACCGATGTGATACCCAGCTTTCACTTTGTTAAACCAATATGCCAAGCCGATACCTACAACCAAGCCTATAAACGGATGATTTACCCAATAACCAGCAATGAATAACATTAACGCTAGGATTGCTACGCTTTGATCAAAGATCAAAAACTTACCCGGATCATCTAATTTAGTCGGTACATAATGTTGTAGATCATCGTTCATACATCACCTTTCTTTTTAGCTAATTAGAATTAGATAACTGCCGTAAATGACGAGTTAATAATCCCGATCACAACACCGATAACCACCGCTGCGATTAAAGGCAAGAACAACAATTTAAAATCACGTGTCCATGCGAATGCTGCTAATGAGAAGATCAAGCCACCTAAAATAATCGTTTTACCTAAGTTACCTTTGATCCATGCCTCTACCTTGGTAGCAGATGCATCGAACTCTTTAGCTGTTGTTGACGCTGCTTCTGCAAACATTGCCAGCATTGTTCCCATTGCCAATACAGCAAGCACTAACAAAACTGTGCGAAGCAATGGGCGAACACGCACCATGAATTGATCCATCTTTTGTGATGGGGTCTGTAACGCCAATTCCATGTGGAACTCCTCTCAATATGTTTTAATAGTGCCCCAATTTTTTTGTGACCAGGGCTTAACACACAAAGATTAATAATCCGGAAGAGTATTAATCTTTTGGCAGTACTCACCTGAATTTTAGAGTTGCTGAGTACAGCCAATTGTTGATATAGCTAACAAATAAAGTGTTGTTTACGCTCAACTACCATTTTTATCGGCAAAAGCATTTGGGTTGTTAAGTCCATAAAGACTCCAATAAATTTCTTTTCTTATGCGTAAAACTTGTACTTTCTTAAATCTCTTCAAAGATAGAGATTTCCACCCCATACCCACTTACATTTCATTAACAACCCAATAACATAATAAAGTGAATTAGTAGACACTTTTTATTTTTATCGACCAGTCAATCAAACTCAGAGAATTGTTGCACCTTTTAACTGCTCAATAATTATCACTGTTTTCTTTTTGGCTGTCAAAGTGACGTTTAAAAATATCTTTCAAACCATATTTAACATGTAATTGATTTATATAAGTATTTACAAATTTATTATTACTTCTTATTAACAAAACTTTTTAACAAAATATAAAAATCGCTTTTATTTTGGTCTATTTTCAAAAATAGACAGAACAGTCAACTCTATTTTTTTTCATTTTACTTTTTTTCAACAGAAAAATAAATCTTTAAACAAAAAAAAAGCCCTTAATGGGCTAATTATGCTTTTTTATACAATCAAAGCTTCTTCTAAAAACTTAGCACTAAATTCATAATCCGCTTCTTGTCTTTCATACATTTTTCTTAAAATCATATTCAAGTATGCTGATCTACTGACTTCTCTATCCAACTGCGATCCCAACTGCTCTACAAAACCTGTAAAGCTAGAATAAATATTCTTTTTTACTCGCACAGTGGTTTTTAATCCATTCTTTGAAATTTTACTTTCAAGCTGGCTTTCATCAAAAAATATTTTTGATTTATTTTCCACACAAAATTCAATAATCCTTGATACAACATAAGTTAGAGAAAGATTAGTTCTCTTACCTAATGAAGTAGCAAATTTCTTTAACTCAGGCTCCAGGTACAGAGTATCTACTGTCCTTTTCTCATCGTATAATTTTGCACTTACATTACTCATTATGCCTTTTTCAACCACTAACTCGCCCATTTTCCAAACCCCCTAAAAACATCAATAACCATAGTTATTTGTATAGCATTATAGCTATAATTTTGTAGTACAGTCTTTAGATTTTTAGGTACTCATTAAGTTTCTAATTGCATCAATGTTCCATGTCAAAACCTTTATTCTTTTCAAATTGAGTTTCATCTTTTCCATATTGAGTTTCTTGTGCAAAACTTGTTTTGTCTTGTGAATACCCAACCGCCATTCGAGCTACATTTTTATCATGAGTGTAAATTTTCAATTCTTTAGATGCACGTGTCACACCCACGTAAAAAGCTCGATTCCCAAAAATTTTTCCTAAATTTTTTGCAGCTTTTTCATCATTTTGAGCACTAGATAAAGTGTTACTATTAATTAACATAAAAACACTCTCTTTCGTCAACCCCTGGCTCGAATATATTGTTGTTGCATATCCATGATCCCAGTGCTTAAACTCATTTAAAGCCATTCTATGCTCTTCGTTTTTCTCATTTGCTAACAACACATGATCACCCTCAATACCTTTAAAAGTGTACTTTTCACCGTTTTTAAAATCCCCATTTGTTCTATTAATTTTTATTAGGTCGCCCTTTAATAATTTTTTTTCTTCTTTTTCGTAAACTTCTATTAAATTTTTATTTTTACTATTCCACTCTTGAATAACCCCATCCTTATCTTTAAGTAACAATCCCTGCTCCCTTTTTCCCTTTGTATTTTTATAAGTATCAACCACAGTGTAATATTCATCCTTTTTAAAGTTCTTACCTTCTGGATTATATGATTTGTTAAATCTAACAACATTACCAGGCTTATATTCTACAACTTCACTTTGCTGTGCTTTAGTTAAATTCTTATTAGAGTATGTGGAAAATTTTAACTCTTCCCCTGTTAACTCTCCTTTTTCTACACGCTTCTCTCTAACCATTTCATTTATGATTTTTCTATCACTATTGAATGGTGTAATAATTAAACTATTCTCTCTTTTGGCCTGATCATGGCTCATGTATTCATTAACCAACTCATGATGCAAGTCCTCTTGCCCAACTTGTACCACTCGCCCTTGTTCATCCAGCATATCGAATGCTTTAACATTCTCAGATAACGCAATTTCACCCTTTGAGTTCTTAGCCGTAATTACCGCTACAACATCCTTAAGTTCTTGTGTTTTTTGGCGGTTAATGTTTTCCATCGAAGAGAATGACATTTCATTTTGTAAAAGCTCAAATGGTTTACCTGCATCAATTGCTTGAAGTTGTAGTTTGTCTCCTAGGAATACTATTCTTGCATCTGCTGATTTTGCTAATTTCATAATCTCAGCAAAGTTTTCCTGGCCTGTAATACTTGATTCATCAACCACCCAAATTTCATTCTTCCTACTTACTACCCCATTAGTTTTCGCCAAATCATTTTGTAATTTACTTTCATTAAGCTGGAACATAGCGTTAGTCGATGATGGTATCCCTGTTTCAATTTCAAGATTCTTTGCAGCTGTTCCCGATCCCGCCATTCCTTTAACAATGAACCCCTGCTTTTCGCCAATTTTATTCAATGCAGTAAGCATTGTAGTCTTACCTGTACCAGCCAAACCGTTTACTGAATGGTAACGGCTATCGGTTGTAAAAATGCTTTCAATTGCATTCCTTTGTCCATCTGTATACTTAAATTTTTGCAATGCCTCTCTTTCTGCTATTTCAGATTTAATCACATCTGAATCTAATATTTTATCAACGGCCTTACGCTCTTCTCTAACATGATCAATTGACCATATTTCGCTATGGGCTAGTCTTTTTGTTGTAACCCTTCCGGCTTTAGTTTCAACTAGAATATCTGATTTTAATAACCGATTTACTTCGCCTTCTACATCCTTATACCCAAATAGCCCATCAGATTTAGTCAATGCAGTAGCTTCAATATCACCCCTCTTAATCATCATTTCTCTTTCTGTGTGATGACCAATCGAGTAAAACACTGCTTCTCTTAATGCTTGTTCTTTTTCAGACAAACCTTCCCATTCTTTTAAGGGTTTATCAGTTTGTTTTACGCCTATATTATTACTCTTCCCCTTGCTCTCAGGATTATCTTTTTTTAAAAAATTCCATAGGCGATCCAACCAGCTTTTTTTTTCACTTGTATCCTCTACATCCTGTTCAACCATTTTAGTTTTACTGCTATCAGGTTGCTTACTATTCCCAGGTTCCTTGTTATCAGCTGTAGACCTCCCCTTATGACTGTCAGGCTCCTTGTTGCCTGTATCAGCTTGATTATTACCATGCTCAGTTTGTTCTTTAGAAGCGTCAGGCTGCCTCTTGCCAGTATCACCTTGCTCAGCACCGTGTTCAGTTTGTTCTTTAGCTCTATTAGGCTGCTGTTTCTCTTGATCAGACTTTTCAGCACTAAGTTCAGGTTTTTTATTTTCAGGTTCTGTTTTATCTTTGACTCTGACTTTATCTTTTGAAAAAAGGCTTTCAACATATTCTTTTGTTAATCCGTATGAATCAGCTCGTTCTTTCCAGTCATTATCAAGACTTTCTTGTGTGACGTTTTTTTTAGTTTTTCTTGTGTCTAGTGCGATAACCTCTCGCATACTTGCTGAAGCAGTAGAAAGATCAATCCCTTTTGCTTCAGCACTTTCTAACATTGCCATTCTTCGCTTTGAAAACTCATCAATTATATCTTGCGGTATTCCTGATATTTCAAAATTTCCATTTGGTTTAAACTCTAAATCCAAACCTAAATTTTTTAAGTTGCTTGCCAATTCTGAATTATATATTGCACCTACTAATTTTTGGTTTTGGTATATCTGTTCATTACTTAATGCTGTCCACTCGCCCTTACTATTCAATGTAGCATTCATGATAACTGCGTGAGTATGAGTCTGAGGGTCTAACTCACGGCTATTGTTGTGTGAGAATAAAGCGATTATAAGATTTTCTGTATCTTCTTTTTGCATCGAGCCATCAACACCAACTCGTGTTTGAGCATACTTTTTTTCAACTAGATCAAGTGTGGATTTAACTGCATCCTCATGAGCTTGCCTTACATCTTCATTCTTAAAAACCTCAGAAAGAATTGAGACAGATTTAGGGGCAGAGAATGTTAAATCCACACCTGGGCGATGTTGCGTTGACGCAACACCATTTTCATCATATACAGTACGACCAATTTTCTTATCATCATCAATTTCACCTTGCAATAAAGCCTTAAACTTATCAGGATCAAAACTCTCCTCTTCTAAGCCTAAAACAGCTGCGCCTTTACCATACCATCCAGCATTTTCTAAGCTCTCAGCTGTGTTCTCTTTAGTGTAATAGTTATCTTTTGAATAATAAGTTGAAGCCTGTGACGCTGACTTCAAAGTAGTCATACTCATCATAATTATTTACTCCCAGTTAAATCATCCATATTGTCAAAAAAACTTGTTTGATAAGTTTTCTTATCATCATTCGCTTTGGATTCATTTTTTAATTCATCCGATAATGAAACTGTTTTTTTAGTTTCAGATTTCATATCAATATCATCAGATTTAATTTCTTCAACCACCTCTTCATTCACCGCTACAGGATCAGTTTTTCCGTCAATTAATTCAATATTCTTTGAGTTAGATTGCTCAATGTCTCCACCAGGATTAGAAACACCATCCTCTACTTTTACACTAGAAGTTGCATCACTATTAACTATAGGACTTTCAGAATCTTCTATACTTTCTTCCAATGGAGTTTTATGTGTTAGAGAATCAATAACAACTTTAGGATTCCTTGTTGTTAACTCATCTATAAGCTCAATATTGATTGATTTTTTTCTAGGAATGAAAGGAATTGCATTATCAGCAAATGGAACATAGGTTGTTGTTACTTTTGCTACAGGATAGTTTCCTACAATTTTCAAATAACCAACCAAATTAGGTAAATCCATGATCTCAGATGGCATGACAATATTTCTTTCTTTTCGTTGACTATAGAAACTGTCACCATCACGGTTGTCTTGAACACCCATACTACGAGACATATTCTTTTCATCAACTTCCATTTGCCCAATAATCTTTGATAATCGCTCAGCCGATACGCTATCAGTAACACGTAAAATCAACTTGGTTTGGAGTGTAGAAATAATTGTACTGGTAACGTCTTTACCATAGGTATTGTCACATTGGCTAAAATCTTGTAGCCCAATAATATGACATAAACCATACTTTCGTGTATTCGTAAGAGATAAGACCAAATCATCCATTTTCTGCAATGTTGGCATTTCATCAATACATAGCCACATACGCTCTCTATGGATCGCTGGTAGCGACATAGTAGCTTTTATTGCCGTACTTATCCAAAGAGAAATAATTGGCTTAATTGCTTCCTTTTGCTCTTCTTTTGTTGTGATAAAAATCCAACTATCATCTTCTTCATGAATCCAATTACGAATAGAGAATTTTTCACCCTCATCCTTTAAATATCTAAATGGTGTTAGATAGTTTAGGATTTGCATTTTGATGTTAACACCAGTTTTTTCTGTCTTTGGATCAACATAGGTTGCACCAGAAGTACCAGCTAACATTTCATGTAGTTCTTGCAATGTTGCAAGTGAAATTGACTCATATAGATTCTTATTTGTTTTGGTGTTTTCATTTTGCCCAAGCACTCTTATAACATCAGCAATTAATCTACGTGCAGCTGGTGGGAAAAACTGATCGCCATTCGGTGTAATAGGAATTAATGCATCACCAATTGAATCTATGTGATGATCCTCTTCTACTTCATTCCAAACATTCCATTGTGGACTTCTTTCATCAAAAGGATTCAGAATAATATCTTTACCTTCTCGATAAAATTCTTGAGTAAATTCTCCACTAGGATCGTAACAAATTACTTTTTTTCCACGTCCTCTAATTTGAGCCAATAATGCACGTATTGCCTGTGACTTACCTGAGAATGGTGCCCCAACAAAACAAACGTTTGTACCCTCAGTACCCTTACGCATAGGAACACCAGCAATCTTATAAGGACTAGCATCTTTGTTTGTCTGAATAAGTTCTATCAACTTTTCTTTTTCAACTAATTTAGCCCCCCTTAATTGCTCATCTTCCATGATTTTACGACCATAAGAATACCAGTACCAAATTAACCCACCTACAATAGCAAAGCTGAAAATCAACCCTATCAAAAGTGACCTTTTCACAGCCCACCAAAACTTATTCACATACGGTTGAACTACCTGTTCAGCCTGCTCAATTGTTAGCTTTGTTGGTTCATTATTTAATACAAGCTCAATCTCCTGGTTAGGAACATTTAAAGACTGTTTATATACAATTTCCATTTCTGTTTTTAGAGCATAGAAATGTCGATTGTCTAGCTTCAAATATAAAAACAATCCCATGATAGAGATTGTTAAAAACACACCCAAAATCAAAACATTTGATATTCCAGTTAAGAACATTTTTAACTGGTGTATCCAAATCTCACTCCCCCTTGTGAAGTCAATAAATTTGGATGGATTATTCTTTTTCATGATTGTTCACCTATGAAGTTTTTCTTGGCGTAAATAGCCCCTTTACTTTGCATCTCTTTGATTTCATCTTTAACGACATTTTGCTTCATTAAGACACCTAACAACATCATATAAATACCTCCAAAATCTTCAAAATACTTCTCATTCAATGAGTTGTCATTTTGAAATTTTTCTAGCGTGAATTTTAGCTTTCTTTCAAAATCATCAACTAACTGTTCTATTCTATCCGCCTGGTGTTTAATACCTACAGACTGAAAGTTATTAGTCAGTATTTTCTGAAAAAGTTTACTCGGCCTTATACCATCAGTAGCAGCCAATCCTTCATAATATACTGCAACATCTTCATCCAGGCGTAATGCATACGTTCTGTATTTTGTTGTCATTTATACTGCCATCCTCTCGAAATTTCCCTCGTATTGTAATACATAAACTCTCAATCATAAATGTACAAATTGTTTTTCAAATATAACAATGAGTTATAAGCATTTATTATGTTTTTATTGTACAAACCAATGTACATAAATTTTATCTTTTAAAACATGTTGTTACATGTTGTTTTGATATAAATTTATGTACAACTTGTTGTACATAAATTTATGCTTTAATAACAAAGCTTTAATGTATTTTTAACCTGTTTTTTTGTACATGTTTTAAAAAGTATAAATATCTATGTAAACCTTACACAGTATAGGTTTCGTGGCTGCATCGTTAGATGCGTGGTGTGTGAAAATTTTTTCCTCGCCCTGTGGCGAGATTATCTACTCTTACACAACATTTTAGCTTTAAAGATAGTTGCTAGTGGTTTGTCGTTATTTAGGCTTGCACGTCTACTCATACATTGAATAGAATAGGGAAAATTTTTTAAATTAGGATATATCTATGAATGACCAACAAACACAACAAGCTACTCAACCAGCCAATGAATTAAATACCGATTCAACACTACAAAAAGATCAATCTGATATACAACCTAAAAAAGATCAAAATATCCAAAATACTGAAAAATCAGATATTGATTCTACTGGCGATGATCCAACAAAAAATATGACAAAAGCTCAAAAGAAAGTTTATGAAGCTGAACAAAAATTAAAGCTTGCTAAACAGGAATTAGAGAAAGAACAGGAAGCAGAGAAAGAAAAAAATTCACAAGATATTATGAAATTATTGGACAAGCAAAAATTACTTGATATTCCATTACCAGTTTGGAAACAACATATAAAAGAGATAGCCGAAAAGCTAAAAGCTTAAAAAAAAATGACTGCATAAGCAGTCATTTTTTTATCAAAAATTCACATTATGCAGACTTAATATCTTTCATTTGATGTGCTTTTTTGAAGTGGTGTTTTACTGTAAACATTTCTGCACCAGTCAAACGCACAACGTTCTGAACAACTACTTTTGCTTTGCCATTCTCAAAAGTAAATTCTTTATAAGTTAGGCGGTTTTTTGCAAGGTTAAGAACAATAACTATATTCTCACCAAAGCAGACTTTTGTTTCATCGCTTTGTTCATAGATCGTGCATTCAGCCGATTTTTTTACGAAATAGTTGATTTGTGCTTTAGCTTGATTAATAGCTGACATTTTCTTACTCCACGCCTTTCGGCATTTGTTGATTGAGGTTTAATTATATATAACCTAGGTTATATTTGCAAGTATCTATGTTGAAAATAATTACTTTTTTTTGTTTAAATTATCCTATAATTTTAATCGTCTAAAGTTCATGTAAAGAGTAATTTTTATGAAAAAACGTCAAAAATTGATACTGGCTTTTATCGCTGGAATTTGTCTCATTTTAATTATGGCTTATCTTTTATTTGTTGCCGAAAATTCAGCAACCAGTTTAGGTTTTTTACTTATTGTTGCTGCAATATTTCTAACACTTTTACGCTATATCACTAAGATAAAAAATGATGTTGATCTTTAAAAAAAAAGCCCTTTCGGGCTTTATTATTTTGTATTATCTTCTATAAATTTCAAACAACTTTTTACGCTCAATTCAAACTCTTTCTGACTATCTGCACCTAAAATATATATCCATTTTGGTTTGGCATTCTCACCCTTATAAATTTCAATTGTTGTATAACTAAAGTGTACTTTTATTTCAACATTTTCACTATTGTAACGTGTGTATGTCTCACAATTTTTTTGAAAAGATTTATCTAAATCCATGTGATTTTTTATAACAGTTTTAACAGCTTTAGAACTAAACATTTTCTGACTCCAAGCCTTTCGGCATTTCTTGAATGAGCCTTAATTATATATAACCTAGGTTATATTTGCAACTATCTATGTTGAAAATATTTTTTATTTTTTTTGAATTTCTCCCTGTAGTAACCTGTAGGCGGTGTCTACCGCCACAGTCGGGATATTAAAATTCAGAAACTTCCTACTCCCTAATGACCAAATCCCTTAAGTCGCTTTAACGTGGTCTCAACCGAACAAAATTTCGGGGTCAATAAAAATCTGTGATTTTTTGAAGAACACTAAATTTTGTGACTGCAAGCATATAAACAATGCTCTTAAAAATTTAAATTTTTTAAAATGATTATGATGCCTGTGGAGCTTGTGGGCAAAGCCATTCCCTGTGTGTAACCTTGTGGTAAATACCAACGGTTTTTCCACAATGGTTATGCACAGATTAGGAATGTGCGGTCGCTTGCGATTGTCCATAAATCCACAGGCAAAAAAACCATAATATGATTAGATGATAGCCTATGATCAATGACCTTTTTCAACATAAAATTTCTTCCAGTATTCACTATTCTGTAATCAAGTGGATTTGGGTGCGTTAGGGATGTTGCCCGTAGGGGCGAAACACTTGTGATTAAAAATTAAGATTGGAAAGATATTAAATTCAGGTTCAAGCTATGCTTGAAACTAGAATTTAAATCTTTCTAGGATTGATTTTCACAAGTGGTTCGAGCGAAGCCAACTAGCCCGACCTGAAAGGGAACGCCCAATAAAAAAGAATACAAAAAAATATAACCTGTGCTATAATCAAATCTCATTTGAGATACAACGAATTTTCAGCAAATAAGGAATAATTTATCTGTGACAACTAAATCCAATGATCAAGAAAAAACCCCACTGGAAAGAGCAATCACTAAATTTAAAACCAAGAATAAGCGTCAACCTATTTCAATTGACCTTTATTTAGCTAAGCCAGTAGAAAATGAAGTTTTTGAAAAGTGGCAGACCATCAAAAATAAGAAGGATTTTTTGATGTATTGCATCAATCATTATGATGAATTAAACAAACAAAATGAAATGAATAGAACTTGATTTTTTTTAGTTGCGGTGACGCAACTAAAAAAAAGGAGAGCTTTCGCCCTCCCCATCTGTTAATCAATTAATGTGTATATAGCCTCTAACTGCAAGTAATCTTCATTTGCCTTCATTGTCTCTTTAACATAGTCCGAAAAGAATACCGCTAGACTATTTATTAGCGATTTATTGTTTTCGTAAGCCCACATACATAAGTGACTTAGCGCAAACAAGTTAACCACAATTGAGAACTCCAAAAGAGATAATTCATAAGGATTTCCGAAACAACTTTCTAATCTGATTTTTTTATCATCTGAGCCATTTAGAATGAAAAAACCGTTGTCCATTGACCAGTACCCACCAGTATATTGTTCACCAGCTAGATCACCAGCAAAGTAGTATATATAGTTTTCTAATTGGTTCAGAAAATTCCACATTTCCTGTGTTGTATGGTGTCCATTTTCTTCATCATTTTGATGTTTTTTAAACATATCAAGATAATTGATTTTTTCTATCCCATAGTCACCCATCAAATTTACTTGATCATTGCCAATGGTAATCAGTTTTGCATCAATTTTAACAGACATTCTCTTACTCCACGCCTTTCGGCATTTGTTGATTGAGGGTTAATTATATATAACCTAGGTTATATTTTCAAGTATCTATGTTGAAAAAAAACCACTTTTTTACAGTGGTTATATTGTTCAATTCTTGCTTGCTATTTTTTTCAATTCTTGCCCTATGAAGTCAATCACTTCTCTATGATGTTGATCTGTTTCTATCCAGTATGGAAGCTCCTCTTTTATGATTTGTGGCAGATATGACTTTTTAAAAAAAAGCCCTCTGTTGTTAATTTCATAACTTATCAGCCAGCGTTTTTTATTCTTCTCTTTGAATAGATACACCACTTTGTTTTCATCGTCTACAACTACTTTTAATTTGCGCCGTTCTGCGAAATTTAGCGTGGTTTTGGTGATCTTTACCGCTTGCTTAGTCATTTCCCTAACTCCCAGCCTTTCGGCTTCTATGAAAGAAATAGCCATGTTATACATGGCTATTCTCTATAAATTATTTGCTTAGTCTTGCCAAAAATTGAACGCCTGACGTATCTATGAAATCTGATAAATTTTCGATAATATCTCGAAGATCATAAACCCAGCCATTATTATAAGAATCGTGTATTTCTCGAATGGTTTCAGGTAAATATTTTCCCTCCTCTACACGCATTAGATAAATCTTATAATCTCTTTCATTAAAAATTTCGTCCACTTCATCACTATCAAGTTTTTCAATGAAGTAATAGCCCTCAGACAAAATTTCATACTCTGTTAAAGTGCCAATTTTTAGGTTTGATATTGAATATTTGAAATTTAAATCTAGTATGCAATTTAGGTATTTAATTAATACGTGTAACTCATCTTGAGTTACCTTTATTTTTTTAAGTTCGCTTGGTAATAAAAAGTGATTCACTGCAATGATATTGCAATAGATCACCAGCTCAAACAGTTGTTCCCTTTGTTCATCTTCAAATGAAATTAGGTTATCTGGAATGAATGCCCCATTACCCAGCAACCAGTTTGCATCTAATAAATTATCGTATCCTTTTGCCCTGTTTTTAAATTCCTCCTTAACACGTTCTTCTAACTCAATTAAGAAGTCATACAGCTTAAAATTTTCCTTTGGATTGCGTTTAAAGTCTTTAATGCTATTGATAAAAATTTTATCTGTATCAGTAAAAATATTGCTGATTGCAAAAACTGGCATTGTAAGATTATTAAAAAAATACCCTTGTTGCTTATTCTGCTTTTCTGCTACTGGCTCAATCAGAAAATAAGTGCTCACCCCACCGCCAATATTGAACATTCTCTCAAATGATCGGTATGCAGTTTCAAATTGTTCCTTATTGTGGCAAGGAATCATTGCAGCACTGCTATAGTCATTAAGGTGGTTATAAACTTCCTCTTCACTCAATGAATCAAGCTCAGTGATGATGATGTTATATTTTTGACCGTTTTCAAAAAAATCTATTACGTTACTTCTAAACTCTTCCAGTGTGATGATGCCTAATTTTTTAAAAACTGCTGAATAATTGTGGTTCATTTTCTCTGACTCCAAGCCTTGCGGCATTTCGGTTTTAGGAGTCTCTATTATATATAACCTAGGTTATATTTTCAATCAACTATGTTGAAAATAATCAAAAAAATGAGAGCTTTTAAGCCCTCATTTTATCGCTTATGCTGCTGTAGCATTGCTTTCTATGTATTTCCTTACCAGTCTTTCAAGCGCATCATAATCCGTTTTAAAATGCTCTTTAAACTCAAAATAACGATCTTCTACACGTGCATAAAACTGAAATATCCCTCCGCCAATTTCTTCACTGATCATAAAGATTTCATAGGTTGAAGTGTTAAAATGGCGTTGTGGTGGCAATACGTTCAGCATGTCATTAAAAACCGCTTTTTCTGTCTCTTCCACCTTTCCAGCATTTAACGTACTTCTAAAATAGGCTTGTTCATCTACGATCTGCACGATAATGTCCTTATAGCCCCATTCTTTTAGTTTTAATTTCACGCTGTCCACGTTCTGTCCGCATGTGGTTTTGCATTCATTTTCAATCAGCAAATTGCATAAATCTATGCTTTCAATTCCAAATAACCCATCATGAGAATCAATTTCTGATTCATCTTCAACCAGGCTTTCCGTTCCATCCTGGAACAACTTAAAAATTTCCTTGCGCCCATACAGATCCTTTGCTCTTTTTTGGCTCATTGGGTGCATGATTCCACTACGATAGCCATAATCAACTTGATCTTTCTTTGTGACCGTTAAATCAAGCATAGCTTGCATTGATTCCGTTGATAGCCCTTTAATCCGTTTAATGGTTTCCTTGCTCGGCTCTTCCATGTAACCATACATTGATTCAATATGTTTGCCATTGTGCCAAGCGGTATATGATAAAACTTTGTTAAACATTTTCTGACTCCAAGCCTTTCGGCATTTGTTGATTTGTTGAGGCTTAATTATATATAACCTAGGTTATATTTTCAAGTATCTATGTTAAAAATAATTAGACTATTTTCATTAAAAACAGCCGAAAAAAAAGCCACTTTTTACAGTGGCTTTTTTGCTGCTTAGGCTAATTTTGCTTTATTCGGGATGCTTCGCCCTTGTTTGTTGTCTTGCTTTCCTGTGTCTTGGTCATTTTCATTTTTCACAGTCTTTGCACCGTATTTTTTCCGTATATAGTTCATGCCTTTTTTTGTCCATCCACTTTTTTGACCAGCGAATGACCATTTTTTATGGCTGGTGCTCCATTTGAAGCCCATTTCTTTCAACTCTTCTTTATATGGCTTGGTATCCCCTGAAACCCAAATCCACACGCCTACTTGTTCAATACGGATGCCTTTAAAACCTTTCCCGACCAACTCATAAATTTTTTCCTGCACCAGTTTTTCAACTTCGGTTTGATGCTCTTTGCTTTTCCAAAATTTTTCTTCTGAATAATTGCTTTCATCTTCTTCATCAATTAGGTTTTGCAGCAGAAAATCATATTCAGCATTGATGGTCTGCATGACCTCAGTTTTACCGCCACGATCAGGATGATGTTTAAAGCATAGTCTTTGATAAGCTTTTTTTAATTCTGCTAAGTTTGAAACGTTGGTTAAATATTGAATTTGCATTTTCTGACTCCAAGCCTTTCGGCATTTGTTGGTTGAGATTAGATTATATATAACCTAGGTTATATATGCAAGTATATAAACCCTTAAAAAACAATAACTTAAATATTATTTTCAACACACTTTTTATTATATTTCCTCAATAGAATCAATGGCTTGAACCTCGCACCGTAGTAACCTGTAGGCGGTGTCTACCGCCACAGTCGGGATATTAAAATTCAGAAACTTCCTACTCCCTAATGACCAAATCCCTTAAGTCGCTGTAACGTGGTGGCAGCAAAGCAAATTGGTGGGGGCAATAAAAATCTGTGATTTTTTGCAGCACACTCCAATTTGTGACATGAAACTATAAAACACCACCTACATGCTCATAGAATCGCCATACAGCGACAAATCTCAAAAATACAACGATAGGCAACCAAAATTATTTAACGCTTGCTAGAAAGCATTAAAATGCACTGAAACCAATTAGCCTTTTATTCTTGCGTATTCTTTATTAAATCGAGCATAGACATTTTTATCTATGCTGAAGACATCAACTACCCTATTCATAGATGAATTTATCTATGCTGGCCACTTTGATCGTGCCTAGAACTGCTATCGAGTAATCCAGTGGACGTGGGTGCGTTAGGGATGTTGCCCGTAGGGGCGAAACACTTGTGATTAAAAATTAAGATTGGAAAGATATTAAATTCAGGTTCAAGCTATGCTTGAAACTAGAATTTAAATCTTTCTAGGATTGATTTTCACAAGTGGTTCGAGCGAAGCCAACTAGCCCGACCTGAAAGGGAACGCCCAAATAGTACCTTGGCCTATAGTTGAGCACGTAAAAAATAAATACCCACCACACCAATAAGAGAAATCACAGGCAATATTAAAAATTTGAACATATTATATGGAAAATCTTCTGACTTGCGGTTAGCAAAGCAAAAATACAAAACGCAAGCAACACATGAAAAGCCAAACAGCCACCATCCTGCGCTAATTCCATAGTTAAAAGGGGTTTCAGGATTATCTTTATATAAACTAGCAGTGCTTACGGCAATCAAAAGCATAAATGTTGTGGCCGTAAAAGCATAGACAGCCAATCCGCTTCCTTGAACTTTTTGGTTAGAGTTGCGCTGACGCATCATTTACTCCTTTTAAATATGAACCATTCACCATTATGGCAAGCCTGATTAAATCGCCACGATTGAAGTCATCCACACGGCTGATAAGCTGCTCTCTACACATATTTATTATTCCTGGCCTGAATATTACAGATTGAATACCAGGGAGTCCATTCAGACCGAATACACGCCCTGGAACACCGTTTATTCAACTATTTTTTCGCAATATTCCTTGATCTGCCTAAACTCCTTATCGTTTAACTCATTAGGGTTTTTTAACTTATGAGCGTTATCTTTTAGCCATTGCTTACAATCAACAATGATTTCTTTAGTTGCTGGACTACTTGCCGATGACTGACTGGACTCAGAAAGAATCCAGGCTAAGAGCACCCATGATAAGAAATTGCTATTTTTACCTTTTTTTGCATATTCTTTCTTTTTCAGCTCTTTATAGCTTGTACCACTTTTTTTTACTGGTGCCGTTGCTTGTTTAGGTGGAACTGATTTTTTAGGTTCCTGTTTGTACGGTGTGTTTTTTAGTGAGCTGGATGAAGCGACAGGCCGATAAACTGTAGAACTGGATGATGCAGATAGAGAGCTAAGGGATGTGCTACTACTTTTAGCTGGGCTTGAACTAGATGTACTCCGGCTATTGCTACTATATGAGCTAGATGATCGGCTGCTGCTCGATGACATAGAAGATCTGCTACTAGATGAATAACCTGATTTAGAAGCAGATAAACTAATAGTAGACATAGAAAATGTACTTATTCCCAGTACGATTGCCAATAATGTTTTCTTAAATTTCATGTGATTTACCTTTAATCTTATTAATGTATTGCCTATCCCAAAAGAGATAGGCAACTTTAGTTAGAGTTAATTAAGTTTTGACTTCCAGCCACCCAGCACATAAGCCGGTGTTATCCATTCCTCACGGTATTTAAGAGTAAGACTATCCCCAACAAAAATTTTTGCTGGAACATGCCATAAGGTCAGCTGGATATAGCTCATCAAGGCCACTAAGCGATCAATATCAACCCCCTCGACATACATGTGATGAAAAGGGTTAAAACCTTGTAGAATTACCTGTTTGACTACTGCCAACAACGTAGAACTCGCACCACAAGCCGGGTCACTAACTGTTATGAAGCCATTAGTTTTTATTTTATCTGCTATGTTCTCACCGTGTACCATTGCCATCAAGTCAGAAATTCCAGAGGGCGTAAAATGCTGCCCATTATGTGAAGAACCTAATTCAAATTCCATGAAGAACTCGCCTAATACATCATGAGGAACCGCATAGGCTTCCATTAACTCTTTCATCAGATGAAACAGCTCAGGTATTTTGAGTTGATCTTCACGTTTGTATTTCGCATTGATCTTAATGAAGTCATCTTCTAGCTCTTGCACTAGAAAGCTCTTATGAATACCTTGAAGGCTATTTCTTAATGCATACGCTGAACACAATACAAAGTCTTTAAACACTTCATAACGGTTTTTGCTGCGATCAAAAGACATAAAAACTTCTTTGAAGTTGGCTTTCAAATTTTCAATACGAGAGTGACTTACTTGCTGACACAGATTTACATGAGAGTTCATGTTCTCTTACTCCAAGCCTTACGGCCTTTCAGTTTTAGGAGTCTCTATTATATATAACCTAGGTTATATAATCAATCTTTATTTTCCCTCCATGATCAACTTATTCATTCTTATTTATAATACTGTCTGTATTTTTCAATATCATACTTTAAGGTGTACTGGATACCATCATCACAGCGATAAACATAACTATCTTCATTAGAACTAAAGATTGTTCCAATCACTGGCTTGCCACTTGTGCTAACTCCCATACCTACATCTGTTGAGTTATTGGCCTGAACAAAACCTACTTGTTTACAGTTCTGCTTAAACATTGTGGCTGCTCTTTTTTCATCAGCACTAATATAACGTTGCCTATCATTTAATGCATCCGGATTCAACACGGTAAATGCTCCACCCAAAATCCCCATCACGATAAGTATTAATACTGGTACTTCATACTCTCGTGTCCAGGCAAATGTAGCAATTGCCCCAATAATTCCAACCATAACTACCACATTAACAAGATCAATCATCAACCCCTCCTATTTCCTATATAAGTCTGCTTAACATAGCTTTTCTCACTTGATTGATGTTCTGCTAACAATGTAATTATTCCCATTGCGCCCAGGATAACTGCTATCGCACTTGCTATAAAATACTCGCGTTTTTCTTTATATTTCACAGCTGAAATCAGCATTGCTATTACACATCCCGAACAGCACAGAACAACAATGATAATCAAAATAATCATGTGTCCTCACAAAAAAGCTGGTAGTTGCGTCACCGCAACTACCAGCTTTATTTTCAAGCTACAAACCATCCATATTTAACAGATGAAGTGAAGCCTTTCCCGACCACTTCACCAAAGGAATATGTTTGCGCTATTTGTTTAATCAGTTTTTCAGCAAATTGATACTCTGAGTTGATAATCTCTACCAAGTGATGAAAAGAAAAAGTTTTTTTGTCCACGTGGCTTTGATATTCAGCGTTTAATGAAACGCCCACCCAGTAACCTTGCTCATTGTAAAACCCAGCATCATTTTCCTCATTCCAATACTGAGCATAGTTTTCCCAATAATAGCTTGCACTATTTGGTTTAACCAAGTAGATCTGCATTCCTGAATGGTAGCCAAAGCTCTCAATGATTTTATGAAATGTTAATTGATCATTGGCCTTATCTAAACTTTCCCCGATCTTGTCACGCACATCAGACCAAAACAATTCCTCATCCTGGTTGCTGTCAAAATCAATTCCAAAGTTAAGTAAAGCTTCATTACTTGTATAAAAGTTAGGTGAACCCATTTTCTTACTCCCAGCCTTTCGGCTTCTTTGTTAAACAAAATTTTAAGGAATGCTGTCACATAAACAGCAATTCCCTTTATTTCCCAATCGCTTTATTGATGGCTCTCGTTGCTTTTCTTTTTATCCATTGTCTCCGGATTACCTGGTACAGGCTTTCCCCTATTAATGGTCTACCGATGACCACACCCATTAGGATTGATATAATGAGAAGAATGCCTAAAAGAATATCTGCCAGTTTAAACATTGAATCAAACTTAGCGAATGTTGCAAGTTGCTCTTGCCCCATATCAACTAACAAGAAATTGTTTATAGTAAAACGAGCAAAGACAATCAAGATCACCATGATCAATACTCTAAAATTCACATAGAAGAGCGAAAGAACAAAAATTAATGAACATAGTGAAATCATCACACCAAACGTAAAAGCCGTTGGGTCTAGTATTGCAAGCAAAAGCATTAACAAATAATACATATCGTTTTTATTTCCTATTCCAAGATTCCATATATTTCAGAATCACGCCAAGCCTTTCGGCATTTCGGTTATGAGTTTATATTTTATATAACCTAGGTTATAAAATCAAGTTTTACCCTATTTATCTTTACTCCCATTTAAGTCATTCATCCTGTTAAAAAAGAGTGCTCTTCGTGCTTCTCGTTGTTCTTCCTCATATCGTGAAGAATTTTCCTGAATTGCTGTGCTAAGTAAATTATATGCAGCTTCGGTTATCTCTATTTTCACAAAGGAATGTTTAGGCAATATCAACTCAAATCTATGAGGTTCTACATAGTGGTTATGACTAACAAGTAACAAGTTTGCATGGCATTGAAAGTTTAGATCAGTTGAAAAAAACTCCTTATCATCAACGGTCATAATGATTTTTTCAGAATCATTAGCCGGTTTTAGTGAAAGGTGTAAAATTTTACCATGTTCATAGCTGAATCTATCACTGGTAATGTTTTCAACCGAAACGTCTGCTGCCATACTTTTACCTATTCACAAATTAAAAGATGCACTTAATCTAAATTATTTTTTATCCATCTGCGAACTGAATCACCGGTTCTATCCAGCATAGCTAAATGCTCTTCAAATTCTTCTGTATATACATGACTCATCGTAGTTTTTAAGTCGTTCCCAAATATAAAGTAATCCAAGACTTCAACCATACCTTCCATTTTTGCCTTAGTTTCCAGTTGTCCTCTTGACCAAACTGTCTGCGCCCATCCCTCAAAGATTTGACTACCATTTTCGATATAGCGATGAACTTCCTGTGTTAGTCTTGAATCCATAGCCAGTACACTTAAACAGTCTTGAACAATAGCTGTGTCTAAGCTTCTTAAATCGGTCAAGTCAAACGGAAAACGTGCTCCGTTATAGCATCCCAATAAAAATTTGCGAACAGTGATACTTTGACCTGAATCACTATCAGCGATATTGATCAAGCGGAATAGAGCTGGTTCTCCTTGTTCATGGGCTTTCGTACTGAAAGCCCCATCTGCTTCCAAAGAAGTAAGTAGATTATTCATCATTTCGTCCTTTTCCTTTTGAGTTGGTTCAAAAAGTTTTGGTACTGGATATGTCATGGTATTTCATCCTATTTATAAGATATTAATTTAATTACACGTAACACTTTAGTTCTTGCTTGTAGCCAGTTGGATAAATCCAAATTTTGCACAAAAACGGAATAGTTCAAGCATTTTAAGGTGCATGGCCTGAAATTGTAGGTGCTCCAGCTCACTTGTAAAGAAGTCTTTTAACAAGTGTGGTTTGAAAATTAAATCTATGTTCGTTTCCCACCAAATTTGACACTCTGTAATGATTGAACCGGTTAACGTATTGGTTGATTTACACGCTTCCAGGAATGGACAATCTTCCAAAATGGAATTAATTTTTTCCAGTCCAGTAATGTACTCCCTGAATTGCTTACAGGTGCCCAGCTCAGCAATGATATAATCATCACAGTGATACATATATTCGCCCAGGTAATCTAACCCACCATTGAAGTTAATACTTGGCTGGATGCCCTCAATTGATCCTATGCCTTTATTACCCCTGTAATTACCAATACAGAAATTTTTTAAGGCTAATATTTTAAAAATCATATCATCCTCCAAATTTTCCAGCTTCATAGGTAAACACCATGCACTTGTTATTATTTTCAATGACCAAAGCTCGTTTTTCATCGTAAAAACCACGATAAAACTTTGTTGTATCATCTGTTGAGATTGTGACACCCGAACGTTTGTCTTTTGCATAGTTCATTTTCTTGCGTACCATATCCAATAGATCAGTACCCAACTTTCTTGAGAAAGTGCTATATGTAACTTGCTGTGCCGTTTTTTTAAATTGAGTAATAACAGGTTCAGTAATTTTCTCGTCATACTCGATCAATTTTTTTGCAGTCCAACTACCCATTTTCTGACTCCAAGCCTTTCGGCATTTCGGTTTAGGAGTCTTTATTATATATAACCTAGGTTATATTTGCAACTATCTATGTTGAAAATATATACAATTTTTTTCCTCATCCATAATCTTATTTAAATAAAAAAAGCCCATTAAAATATGGGCTTTTCCTGAAAATATAATGAATTTAACAGATTTATTTTAAACCGAACCACACCCTTCTACACTAAACGCCCCCAATGGCAGCTGCCAGTTATTTGTAAAAATGGGCAATGTATATTCTTTTTTCATTGCCTGGGCTAATGCTTCCATATCAGCAACATCGAAAGGCTCTATACCCTCACTAATCTCAACAACATTCAGCTTTTTACGGCTAATTGTGGTTTTAAATTGATTTTCGTATCCAACAATCGGCTCGATTCTTTCTTTAAAATAGTGTTTGATTGTCGCCCAAATTTTAGGGCTGTTATAGATACAAGTCATACAGCTTGATCTTGACCATCCTAGGCGATAAGGAACAGGTGGTGCAATATTATGGCGTTCTAAAATCTCCCATATCTGACGTTCAGTAAATTCCAAGACAGGTCGATAAGCATCAATTAATCTTCCTTTTTTGCCATTACGGTTATCACAAAAATGAGTCTCAAGCTGAAAATATTTTGCACGATTAGGACTTTCCTCACGTCTTTCACCAGTAACAAACAAAATTTTAGTGTCATTAAATCGTTCTTGATTGGAAAAGGCTCTGCGTCCAACTTCTATTTTTAGTGCTGACGAACACCATCTAACATTTAGATCAGCTGCTTGCTGTGGAAACTTCAAACGTGTTCCGACCTTTGCACGTTTACGTGGAATGATGATATTTCCATCAGGTGTCTCTACAACATACTCATGACTAATAGAGTTATTTTTTAGCATTTCCCCCTGGAACCCATGCTTTAACCAACTATTATAGAGTGGTAATTTAAATGCTTTGGCAAGCTGCTTATTATAGCTATCCATAAACTGCCAATCCATGAAGGTATCACTTTCATTGCCATCAACCAGGTTATGCCACAACTCTACTTTTGACATATCCACGCCCATATCTATTAGATGCAGTAAAGATGCGATACTGTCTTTTCCACCACTCATACTCACAATAATGAGATCATAAAAACTTAGATCAATTTCCGGTGCTGAAAATATTCTCCCCTCTGTTTCCACCACTTGACCAACTGCGCTATTTAAGACATTAGGAATAACATTTAAATCATCGTGATTATCTAATGATTCACCACTTATACCATTATTAATTTCTAACATTTTCTGACTCCAAGCCTTTCGGCATTTCGGTTTAGGAGTCTTTATTATATATAACCTAGGTTATATTTGCAACTATCTATGTTGAAAATATA
>NZ_KB849766.1:476083-693382 GCF_000369005.1 Acinetobacter beijerinckii CIP 110307 | reverse complement strand
TTGGATATCACAGCACCAGTGGTGAGCTTGAATGATCTGAGCACCAATGATCAAACCCCGGCACTTACAGGAACAATTGATGATCCATTAGCGACCATCGTGGTGACTGTAGATGGCGTGGATTATCCAGCGACCAACAACGGTGATGGTACATGGACATTGGCTGATAACATCTTGCCGTTATTAGCGATAGCAACTTATCCAGTAACAGTCACTGCCACAGATGCAGCAGGTAACGTTGGTACAGATACAGGTAACTTAACAATTGATGTTACAGCTCCAACAGTTGCATTTAACGACTTAGTAACTACGGATGCGACACCTGAATTAACAGGAACAACAGATGATCCAACAGCAACTATTGTTGTCAATGTCAATGGTGTGGATTATCCAGCGACTAACAATGGTGATGGTACATGGACATTAACCGATAACACCTTGCCAACATTGGCAGATGGTGATTATGTCGTCACTGTGACTGCAACTGATCCAGCAGGTAATATTGGTTCAGATACAGGAACACTAGAAGTTGATGCAAATCCACTTGCTGCATTCGATAACTTTGATAATGCAGTGATTAGCCCACAACCTTTATTGATCTCTGACGATCAAGCTTTAGGTAGTGCTACTTACTTAATCATGACATCGTTAGTTGGACTTGACTTACAACTTGGTGCGAATGCAGTTAACTTCAATGTTGGCGCTGACCAAGAAGGTACAGCAACATTCACTTATAGCTCATTAATTGATGCTAGTTTGTTGTCTGACTATTTACTGGTCGTTCAAAAATTCAATACAACGACTGGTCAATGGGAATCATTGCACGGTGACAGCGAAGCATCATTGATTAGCTTAAGTCTTTTAGGTATAGGTGCTGCTCCTGGCGCTGTTTTAGAAGGTTTGGAAGAAGGTCAGTACCGTGCCTTCATGACCTTTGATGGTTTGCTAGGTGCAAGTGTGTTAGGTACCTTATCTGGCACAATGGACGTATTCGATCTAACCCAAGTGGGTGGATATGAACTTGGTGATGCAGAAGGAAATGTGATTACTGATGTTAATGGCAGCGGTGAAGTTGATATCGTAACGCCAACGACTTTTGTATCAAGTGTTGATGGTGTCGCGATTGACGTTGGTGGAACAACCATCAATGGAGATTACGGTTCAATTACTTTCTATCAAGATGGCAGTTACGTTTATACACCGCTTCCAAATGGCGCAGGTATTGGTCAAGTAGAGCAGTTTAATTATGTGCTTACTGACTCTTTAACTGGCGACATGGCTCAAGCAATTCTCTACATTGATCTTGGTACGATCAAAGCAGCTGATAATTTGGTAGAAGCTAAACTTGATCCTTTACCATTACTTGTTGATGATGATGTTGCGCTAGGTACAAGCTCATATGCATTATTAGTTTCATTAGCAGGGCTTGATTTCCAACTCTTAGGTACAGATGCAATTGAGTTCTCAGTTGCGGAAAATCTGGAGGGTGTTGCGACCTTTACATTCAGTACATTAATTGGTGCAGGCGCTTTGGGTGACTATAACTTAGTGGTCCAAAAATTCAATCAAACGACTGGTCAGTGGGAGTCAATTACAGGTGGAACAGATGCATCGCTCATTGATTTGACTTTACTTGGATCGACACCTGCTGCACAAATAGATGGCTTAACCGAAGGTTCATATCGTGCATTCATGGCATATGATGGACTGATTGGTATCGGTCTAGGTGGTACTTTAACTGGAACAATGGATGTTTATAACCCGCATATCATTGACGGTTATGGTGTTGTCGCTGTACATGGCAACTTAATCTCTGATCCAAATACAAATGGTGATGTTGATATAGCAACAACCAATACCGTTATTAGTGAAGTGAACGGCATTGCAATTGATCCAGCAGGAACTACGATTAATGGAACATACGGTAGTTTGGTCATCTATCCAAATGGTGATTATACCTATACACCGACTGCCAATCAGATGGGTCTAGGACAAGTTGATCAATTTACCTATACCTTGTTCGATCCATTAAGTGGTGATACCTCTGAAGCAACGTTCTATGTACATTTAGATAGTAATACAATCGATATGACATGGAATCCAGCTGATCCATCACAACCAGCTGTGATTAATGATCCACTTCCGTTAGATGCATTCAACAACGTCGATGTTGCTTCAATTGACTATGACTATCCTGTCACTGTTGAAAACATTGATAATGCGATTAGCTATAGTTGGCTATTAGGTATCGGTGGTTTAGTAATCGGTAACTCAAGTGGTTCTGCAAACTTTACTGTAGATCCTGGTAACTTGACTGATGCGGTTATCTCAGTGAACTTTGGTTCGTTGGGAACACTACTCGATGGCTTACATGTTGTACTCACACGGACTAATCCAGATGGTTCAACTACTGTAGTTGCAGATAGTTCAAATAATGGATTACTTGATATTTTAGGTATCTTTGGATCAACTGTTGAGTTTGAAGTGAAAAACTTGGCGGCAGGAACATATACCTTATTCATGGAAAGTAATACATTACTGACCGCATTAGGCAGTGTAACTGCTGATATTACCTTGAATCATGGTGATATTACTCAAGCGCCAATTATTACAGGTGCTGCAATTACGGGTAATGTGATTTCTGATGATAACTCTGCACTTTACGGTGCAACATATGATCATGATTTCATTACCTCAACTACGACAGTGACTAATGTAGCCTCTGCTGAGCCAGGTAATACAAACTCAGAAGTGATCGTGGTCGGTGTACCAACTGTGATAGTTGGTGATTATGGTATCTTAACGATTAATTCTGACGGTAGTTACAGTTATCAACCAGATGTTAATCCTGCAAATATTGGTAAAGTTGATAGCTTCACCTATACTTTGTCGGATCCAACCAATGGTCTAGCGGATAGCACAGCGTCATTACATATCCAAATTGGTTCAAATGATGTCAGCTTCACTTGGGATCCTATCGATCCATCACTTGATGCGGTTATTCCTGCGCCAGTGGCGAATGCAGATACTGCCGCTGCTTTAGTCGATATGGAAAATGTTGTTGATAACAACTATTTCAATGCTAACCAAAACACACTTGGTATTTTGGCTACGACACAAACATTTACGAGTAGCACATTCACCGTAAATAATAGTATGGATCCATTTGGTACCGTGTCCGTAGATGCTCTAGGCTTAGGTAATGCAACTGTAACAGTGATGGTACAACGTCAAACAGGTCCTACAACTTGGGTTACAGTTGCATCTGATGTGCATACTGGCTTGGTAGCAGCTCTAGGTGAGATCGCTTCTATAGATTTATCTAGTATTAATAACTGGATAGCTGGAACTTATAGAATACAGACCACTATTCAAACGCCACTTATTGGTGGGCTAGTGATGTTGATCAACACTGATGCTGATGTGAATATTACATACGTAGATCAATTTACGACTTCAAGTCCGACAGTTGATTGGATCAATGGCAATATTCTTGAAGGTGATTTACTAGGTGGTGTTGCTGATGTAACTGTCGGTACTCAACTGTACGTATTAAATCCTGTCTCTGGATTATATGAGCTTGCAGCTGGTCAAGGTATTGATACAGCCCAAGGTACATTGTTCTTATACAGTGATGGTTCATACTACTATCAACGTGATCTAGTCGTTTCATCTGCTACAGACGTAGTTGACTACAAACTGATTTCATTTGATGGAACAGAGGTGAATTCAACACTTAGTATCTCACTAGGACAAAACTTCAATCTCAGTGCTTCTGACGATATCGTTACAAGTACAGCAGGAAATGATGTGATTAATGGTGGCGCTGGTGGTGCAGATACCTTGATCTTTACGGTCTTGGACAATGCAGATGATGCAGGTGGAAATGGTCAAGACACTTGGAATGGTTTCGATCTAGGAGATGCAACAACAGATCCAAATGCTGATGTTATCGATATATTTGATCTTTTGGTTGGATATGCAGGTGATGGAAGTGCAGCGTCTTTAGCTGGATTTGTAAACGTCACCTCTGATGGTACAACAACAACTATTTCGATTGATCGAGATGGTGCAGGTGGAATACACAATAGTGTTGATTTACTCACAATTGATGTTGATACCACCTTGAATGAATTGATTGCGAATAATCAACTCTTCGTCATCTAAGTCATAATGCAAAAAAGAGAACCTCCGGGTTCTCTTTTTCATTTTAGGAACAAGTAAAAAATATATGCTATCTTGATTAAAACATTGAAAAATTCTAACAATTGAAAAAAATGCAGATCATCATGATTTCAGAAATTGAACAACTTAAAAGCCAATTAAATGACTATTTCAAACAGGTAATGCAATACACAGGATTAAATAAAACAGTGTTGTTTTATTCTTATGGAGATAAGACACAACGCTGTAGCGTTTGGAATTCTAGTTATGATGAGATCGACGTTGTACAACAACAACTTTTTAAGTTCCTTGATCAGCAATACGATCAAGACCAAGAACGGTTAGAATATTTAAAATTTGATTTAGTTTTTAATATTGAAAAAGAGACTTGGCAAAATATTGATTCGATATTAAAAAACCAATTTCATAATAATCATTTTAGAAAAGGCATTAGCTTTGATGAGCACTTTCATCTGTGCTTTTTAGAACAAGAGATATATGGCAAAGCCATCATACGCGCAAAAAGTTTTGATACGCCTAATTTTGTTGATGAAGATAATTTAAATACTGCGATCGCAAAAAAATATCAAAATAAATATGAACCAATAAACTTGGAAGACATAGAGCAAGTTTGGACATTTGATACCTATGCTGTGCTGTATGAAAATCAGCAGCTCACTCAATTACAGAGTCAATTTACGGAAAATGGTGTTCGTTATCTACAGGGAGATAAAAAACAGCATTTGAAGAGTCTCATTCAGGGCAATGCTGAGTTTCTTATTGAGCAAATTCAAGCTGATGGTTGTTTTGTGTATGGATATTTTCCAGCCTATGATCGTGAGATCCGCAGTTACAATACGGTTCGACATTGTACTTCTACTTATGCATTGATAGAGACTTTAGCAATCCATTTTGAACAAGCCCATTTGGCTAAAATACGGCTATCAATTGAATATGCTTTAAAGCACTTTTATATCGAAAAAGAACCTCAGCTTGCCTACATGCTTGATGGCGTAGCCCTAGACCAATTAGATGAAATTAAATTAGGCGCTAACGCCGCGGCAATTTTAATGCTGACAAAATATCAAGAAGTGACTGGTGATAGTTCTTATCTTGACTATGCCAAAGCTTTAGCAAAGGGGATTTTAACTTTAGTTAATAACACTGGAGAAACAACGCATGTTTTGCATTATCCAAGTTATGAGGTGAAAGAAAAATTCCGAATTATTTACTATGATGGTGAGGCGGCTTTAGCACTGTTACGCTTGTATCAGCTAGATTCAGATCAGCAATTACTCGATGTGGTTAAACGAATGTTTGAGCGGTTTATTTCCGAAAAATATGATCGTTACCATGATCATTGGCTAAGCTACTGTACCAATGAGCTCACAAAAATTTGTCCCGATGAAAAATATTTCCAATTTGGTCTGAATAATTATTTAAGACATTTAATTTTTATCCGTAATCGCAAAACCACTTATGCAACATTATTAGAAATGATGATGGCTGCCTATCAGATGGTTATTCGTATACAAGATTTAGGACTGAGTTCTTTATTTGAAAAATCACAGTTTGAAGATTTAAAAAAACTCATTGAGTTTCGTACAGAGTTCCAACGTACAGGATTTTTTTATCCTGAAGTCGCAATGTACATGGCACAGCCGGCTAAAATTTTGAATGCATTTTATGTCCGTCATGATCGTTTTCGAGTACGTATTGATGATCAAGAACACAATCTTTCAGGCTACATCGCCTATATTCAGCATTTTCAAAACTAGATGATTGAGGGAAATTTGAATGAGTATTCCTCAAGAAATTAAAATGATGAATTTCCTCGGTAATGAGGACTTTCAGCATCCTATTTGGCAAACTAAAATTTTAGTTGATTGTTCAGACTGGATTTTAATCCTTTTAATTTTAGAACAGATTGAGCAAGAAAAAATTGGATTAGACGATATCATCAGTGATGCTCAGGTTTGCATAGCAATCCATATTTCAGAACAGAGGACACTACAAGGCTGCTCGCTGATTGCACTATTACAATATTTTATTTTCACGCGGAATATTGAGACAAAGCATGTACTTGTTGGCTCTCTATTTGGAAATTCTGTACAAGCACAATTGGTAATGCTTGATAAAGCCAAACGATATGATCTAAATATTGATTTTGAAAACAAAAATACTTCAAACAGCATTAAAAATTTATATCATCTCACCAAAGCTATTTTTGCTTTACCTAAAGTGCTATTGGATAAAGTTTTTATTAAGCAACTTACCATTGGGGATCAGCAGATTTCACCTATAAGCAGCTTGCTCAGTTGTGAGCAATTAGATGGGATCGTGTATTTGTCTGATCAACAACATCACTATTATTTTTCATATCGGCACGAAAACCAAAGTATTGGCTTTTTCTCACTTCTCGATCATTTACATCGAATTGATCATCTTGTGCCTTATTATCATTATTTCCATGCAGGACTATTAGCACCTGCCAAAAAAATCCAAGCGAAAAGCAATTGGATCAATATTATAGGTGATACCTACTTTGGGGAATACTATACAAAATTAAGAAAAAGTAAGGGAATGACGGATGCACTACAAACATATGGTTATCAATATTCTTTTGAAAAGATAAAGCAATTTTTCAATGAAAAAGACGTGAATATTGCTAACTTTGAAGCCGTCTTCAATGTAGAGCAAAAGTCTGATTTAGAACATATAAAAGCTTTTATTTTAGGTGCTGATGCAGATGAAACCTTAGCCGAATTTAAGCGCATTTATATCAACACCTTATGTCTCGCAAATAATCATTCAAAAGATTATGGCGAAGCCAGTTTAAAATATACCTTAGATCAATTAAGACAAAAAAAGATTGATTTTTTAGGTGCAGGGGAAGATCAACAACACGCACATCAATACCTAGAAATACATCAAGGTGAGAAAATTTGCGCGATTTTTAATGGTTATTGGCATAGAGAAAGTGCATATCATGACTATCAGTTTTATGCGTTAGGGAAATCCAGTGGAGTTGCATGTTTAAATGCCGTGATGTTTGAACAAATTATGCAATATAAAATGAAGTTTCCTGATCGAAAAATCATTGTGATTTGCCATTGGGGTACTGACTTCCAACCGATACATATTGAACAAGAAAAGTTAGCACATGTATTTACGCAAATGGGTGTTGATTTGGTGATTGGGCATGGTGCGCACACCATTCAACCCATTAAATTTTTAAATAATAATCCAGTCATTTTTGGAGTTGGTAATGCTGTATTTAATAGTAATGGTGAATTTAAAAAATATCATGCTTTGCCCTACGGCATCATCGCACGATTAAATTTAGAAGAGGGAATTGTGAAACTGTACCCAATATTGACCGATAATCTCAAAACATTTTGGCAACCTTATCCTGTAGATGCTATGCAATTTGATCAAGTGAAAATTTATCTGACCAATCATTTGGATCATAAGCAATATTTATTAGATCAAGATCAACTGGGTTTTTATATCCAAATTGATTTTTAGGGATATTTTTTATAATTGTCTAATATAATTTTTAGTTGTTCATCATTGAAACCTAAATTGCGTAAGCCACCGCTGCCTAATTTGCAATCATAACTACTCATAATATTTGTGGGCGTGGTCTTGGTTGCTTTGGGTGTACATACATGACCTAATCCAAAAGCATGTCCCATTTCATGTACTGTTGCGGCTTGTGTTTGATAGTTTAGACGTTGCCAATCAATTAAAATAAAAGGCTGACCCTGATTTCGAAAGCCCCAACTGGTGACATCGCTATATTTTAACTTCTCGTTATAAGCATCATAAATAATAAAAAGAACCTCTTTACTTTTGCGTCGTGGAAAACAAGTACGTACTGCATTTGGAATATGATCCGTCACTATCGACGTAGGTTGGTTGATTTGATTGGCTAAGTCACATTTTCGCTTGGTAAAGTCATGGTAAGAATAATAGTGATTGATTTTGAATTTAAAGATTTTCTGATTATTTTCATCGAGAAAATATCGATTTAGAATTTCAAGTTCTTTATACATTTGCAGTCTAGTATCAAGTATTTTGGTCTGAGGTCTATTTATAGTGAAAATAAAGCTCACATAAACGACGGGTAGGCGACCTTCAGAATCTGCTTGATATTTATAAGGACTTATCTTCACTGTCGGTTTATTTTGAGTCGTACATGAATTGAGAAAAAAAAGACTCGATAATGTTAGCAATGTAATTTTTAATCGCATTTTTTATACTCTAAACTCACAAAAAGATTTAGTTATTGTTCATAATTTTTACTGTGATCGATATGATGTTATCAGATTTTGATGGTTTCTTTTATGCAAGATACGAATGAACTACAACGACAAATACTGGAAGTTGTTGCACTAATTCCTTATGGTAAAGTTGCAAGTTATGGACAGGTCGCAAAGTTAGCAGGACTACCAAAACATGCACGTTTAGTCGGATATGTTTTAAAACATTTAGACAGCCAAAGTAAAATTCCTTGGCATCGTGTGATTAATTCTCAAGGAAAAATTAGTGTTCATCGTTTAAATGAACAAGGAGAGAATGTTCAAAAAATTTTATTAAATGAAGAGGGGATTTATTTATTAAATAATAAAGTCAATTTAAAAACATTTGGTTGGAATACTTAATAATTTAATTGAAATAAAAAACAATAAGTTAGACTATTGAAAGTTTATTACTTTTTAAATACAATCTGGATACATAAAATGTACATTAAGTGTTCTTGGTATTTAAATGAAAAAATTATCAGCAGTTTTCGGGGTTGCAGTTCTTAGTTTATCTGGTTGCGCGAGTATTATGTCTGGAAGTTCACAGACAATGACTTTTGAAAGTACACCTGAATTAAGTGATATTACAATATTAAATAAAGCAGGTAAAAAAGTTCATGTGGGTAAAGCACCTGTTACAGTAAGTTTAAAAAGAAGCTCAGGATTTTTCTCACCTGAAAAATATACTGTTATCTTTGAAAAAGAAGGTTTTGAAACTAAAACTGTTAATGTTTCAGCTCATGTGAATGGCTGGTATGTTGGAAATATTCTCTTTGGAGGCGTTTTAGGATTATTAATTATCGATCCTGCTACTGGTGCAATGTATAGCTTAAGCACGAAAGAAACCAATGTTGCTCTTAAAGAATTAAATAAAGAAAATCTTCAAGCGAATACACAATCATTAACGATTGTTTCTACAGAAGAACTGCCTAAAGATATATTGGATAAGGCAAAACCGATTAAGCTACAATCGCAATAGTATAAAAAAAGCATGGTGAATAACCATGCTTTTTTCATTGATTTAATAAAAATATTATTATCGTACAACCAAAACAGGAATATGGCTTTCACCTAGTACTTTTTGAGCCACACTACCTAATATAAATTTCTTAATACCAGTTCGACCATGCGAACCCATAATAATCAAATCTGCACCTAGGTTTTGAGCTGCACCAATGATTTCATCGTGGATTGAAAAACCTTCTAAGACTTGGGTTGCAACTGTTAAACCTAATTCTTCGAACTTTTTTTCAGCTTTAGTGAGATTTTCTTGAACATATGAGCGAACTCGCTCTATTAATTCATTACTTTGTCCCATGCGAAGGTAAGCTTCAGATAAATAAGGGTCTAAAGTCATGACTTCAACGACAGTAATTTCACTATTGAGGGCTTTGGCTAGTTGAGCTGCTTGTTGAATGACGTTCACTGAAATTTCTGAATCATCAATTGCAACTAAGATTTTTTGATAAGCCATGGTTATTACTCCTTATTATTAAAATTACAGATCAATTTCACTTATAAAAATTAGATTAATTGTGCTTCTCTATTCATCTTAAACTTATTCTTTATGAAATAAAACCTAGTATTTTTATAGGGATAGTGATCGTAAATATTATTATTTAAAAATATGATTAAAGTAAAAATAGATGAAATCTATATAAAAGTAGATGTGAGATATAACTATGATTTCTATATAAAACTAGATTAATGCTCTTTGAGAAATTGTATTAAGCTTTCAATATTATCCGTCTGCAATTCTTCACGCATTTTTAAAATCTGTTTTTCATCTAAGTCATATAGTTTGAGGGAAAGCAGTTTTTCGATGTCTTGTTCAGGAAAACGATATTTTATCACTTTGGCAGGTACACCACCGACAATGGCATAAGGCGGTACATCTTGCGTCACCACTGCGCCTGTTGCTACTACAGCACCTTCCCCCAGTTTAACGCCTTGCATGATCATGGCACGGCTACCAATCCAGCAACCATCTGCAATTACAGTGTCGCCCGCAGGTAAAAAACTACGAGTATCAAATGGAAAGGTCGAAATCCAATCGGGACGGTGAAGTTGATTGCCACCCATCATAATCACGCATTCAGCACCAAAGCAGACAAAATTACCAATATGAAGTTGGTCTATTGGCTTCTCAGTTGTAGAGGGTTTATCATGTAAATAACGTACCACACAACGTTCAAATCCTTGATCCCAATAAGCAGAATAATAAGAGTAATTGCCTTTAATATGGATATTCGGATTTTTCACTGTTTTTGAAATAAATTCGAACTCACACCAATGTTTAACAGGAGAGTTGATCAGTGGTGTATCCATTATTTTTCCATAGAATGCTTTGAGAAGAAAAACCCCTCAAATAGAGGGGTTAATGAATTGGAATTAGATATATTCCACACTCACAATTTCGTATTCAACTTCACCTTGCGGTGTTTGAATTTTAGCTTCGTCGCCTTCGCTTTTACCCAATAAACCACGAGCGATTGGAGAGTTTACTGAGATTTTATTAATTTTAAAATCTGCCTCATCATCGCCAACAATTTTATAGGTCTTACGTTCTTCTGTATCTAGATTTTCAATCGTCACCGTTACACCAAAAACGACGCGACCATTTTGCTCAAGTGTTCTGACATCAATTTCTTGAGCAGCACCCAATTTACCTTCGATATCCTGAATACGACCTTCGCAGAAACCTTGCTGTTCACGAGCAGCATGATATTCCGCATTTTCTTTTAAGTCACCGTGCTCACGAGCTTCCGCGATCGCTTGAATGATACGTGGACGATCAACTGTTTTTAACTGTTGTAATTCTTTCTCTAAGGCAACCTTGCCTTCAGGAGTCATAGGATAACGTTGCATTTCAGTCCCTCTAAATTGGTTGGGAAAATACAGGATTTAAAAAAGAAAAAGCCCGCCACCGATAAGGTGGCGGGACTTATCGGTAAAGAATTAACCTACAGTTTGTAAATCTTGCAAGCGGTATACATCCATTGGCAATTTCACAGCAAATGCTTGGCAAACAGCTTCTGCGCCATTAATCGTCGTAGTGTAATACACTTTGCCTTGAAGGGCAGCACGACGGATCATCGCAGAGTCATATTGAGCCTGTTTACCTTCAGTTGTGTTGACAATAAGATGAATTTCACCATTTTTCAAGCGGTCTACAATATGTGGACGACCTTCGGTTACTTTATTCACTGCTTCACATGCTAGTCCAGCTTCTTGCAATACTTGGTAAGTACCATTAGTTGCAACAAGTTTGAAACCATAAGCGATTAACTGTTTTGCGATGTTAGCAATATATTTCTTGTCTGATTCACGAACAGATAAGAATGCATATTTCACTTCGCCTTCAGTCGGTAAACCCGGTAAACGTTCATTTGAGCCAAGTACGGCTTTATAGAATGCCTCACCGAAAGTTTCGCCTACACCCATGACTTCGCCTGTAGATTTCATCTCAGGTCCAAGCATTGGATCAACGCCTTGGAATTTAGCAAATGGGAATACAGCTTCTTTCACTGCAAAGTGTTTTGGAATGATCTCTTTAGTGAAACCTTGAGATTCCAAAGATTGACCCGCCATACAACGAGCTGCAACTTTTGCTAAAGAGTCACCAATACATTTAGAAACGAAAGGAACGGTACGTGATGCACGTGGGTTCACTTCAAGGATATAAATGTCGTTGCCTTTTACTGCAAACTGAACGTTCATCAAACCAATTACGCCAAGCTCTTTTGCCATGGCAACAGTTTGACGGCGCATTTCATCTTGAACTTCTTGTGAAAGCGAGTAAGGCGGAATAGAACATGCTGAGTCACCAGAGTGAATCCCTGCTTGTTCAATGTGCTGCATAATACCGCCAATCACAACATCTTTACCGTCAGATACGCAGTCCACGTCAACTTCAGTTGCATCATCTAGGAAACGGTCAAGTAGGACAGGCGCTTCATTAGACGCTTGTACTGCTTCACGAAGATAACGTTTAAGTTCATCTTCGTTATAAACGATTTCCATTGCACGACCACCCAATACATAAGATGGGCGAACAACCAGTGGATAACCCACTTTTGCTGCTTCTGAAATACCTTCTTCAGCAGATTTCACGATGCTGTTGTTTGGTTGACGAAGCTGTAGACGTTGAATCATTTGTTGGAAACGTTCACGGTCTTCTGCACGGTCAATCGCATCAGGAGATGTACCGATAATTGGTGTACCTGCTTCTTCTAAAGCACGTGCCAATTTCAAAGGTGTTTGACCGCCGTACTGTACGATCACGCCTTTAGGCTTTTCGATACGTACGATTTCAAGTACATCTTCAAGTGTTACTGGCTCGAAGTATAAGCGGTCAGATGTGTCATAGTCAGTTGAAACCGTTTCAGGGTTACAGTTGACCATAATTGTTTCATAACCATCTTCACGCATTGCAAGGGCAGCATGTACACAGCAATAGTCAAACTCGATCCCTTGACCAATACGGTTCGGACCACCGCCAATGACCATGATTTTGTCACGGCTCGATGGATTCGCTTCACATTCTTCATCGTAAGTTGAGTACATGTAAGCTGTGTCAGATTCGAACTCAGCAGCACAAGTATCAACACGTTTGTAAACTGGATATACACCCAAATTCCAACGTTGTTTACGGAATTGCTTTTGTGAAATACCCATCAAATCAGCAATACGAAGGTCAGATAAACCTTTGCGTTTGAATGAACGGATATTATCAGCATTTAAGTCGCCAAAACCTAAAGTTTTTACTTGAGCTTCAGCTTTAACAATGTCTTCGATTTGGATCAAGAACCAACGATCAATCTTGGTTGCTTCAAATACGTCATCTAACGAAAAACCATGACGGAATGCATCAGCAACATACCAAATACGATCAGGACCTGGAACTTTAAGTTCTTTTAAGATGATGTCTTTAGCATTAGCTGTACCTACTTCGATTTTTTCATCAAAGCCGCTTACGCCGACTTCAAGACCACGAAGCGCTTTTTGTACAGACTCTTGGAAGTTACGACCAATTGCCATGACTTCGCCCACAGATTTCATCTGAGTGGTTAACACCGGCTCAGCTTGTGGGAATTTTTCGAAGTTAAAGCGAGGAATTTTTGTAACAACATAGTCAATTGCTGGTTCAAAGCTTGCAGGGGTAATACCACCTGTGATGTCATTTTTCAATTCATCAAGGGTATAGCCAACCGCAAGTTTTGCAGCAATTTTTGCAATCGGGAAACCAGTTGCTTTAGATGCAAGTGCAGATGAACGAGAAACTCGTGGGTTCATCTCGATCACAACCATACGACCGTCTTTCGGGTTGATACCGAACTGAACGTTCGAGCCACCTGTTTCAACACCGATTTCACGTAGAACAGCAACCGATGCATTACGCATGATTTGATATTCTTTATCTGTCAATGTTTGAGCAGGGGCAACAGTGATTGAGTCACCTGTGTGTACGCCCATTGGGTCAAAGTTTTCGATAGCACATACGATAATACAGTTGTCGTTTTTATCACGCACAACTTCCATTTCGTATTCTTTCCAACCAATCAGTGATTCATCGATCAATAATTGTTTAGTTGGAGAAAGATCAAAACCACGTTCACAGATTTCAATAAATTCTTCTTTATTGTATGCAATACCGCCACCAGAGCCACCCATCGTGAATGATGGGCGAATGATCACTGGGAAGCCGAAACGCGACTGAATTTCCAGTGCATGTTCCATACTTTCTGCAACATCGGCACGAGGGCACTCTAAGCCGATTTTACGCATTGCGATGTCAAAAAGTTTACGATCTTCTGCTTTTTCAATCGCTTCTTTTGATGCACCAATTAATTCAACGTTGTATTTTTCTAAAATACCGTTGGCATCTAATGCAAGCGCACAGTTTAATGCAGTTTGACCGCCCATCGTTGGGAGGACTGCATCTGGACGCTCTTTTTCAATGATTTGTGCAACAGTCTGCCAAGTGATTGGCTCGATATAGGTTGCATCCGCCATTGAAGGGTCAGTCATAATGGTCGCTGGGTTAGAGTTCACCAAAATTACACGGTAACCTTCTTCACGAAGTGCTTTACATGCTTGTGCACCTGAGTAATCAAACTCACATGCTTGACCGATCACAATTGGACCTGCACCAATAATTAAGATGCTTTTAATATCCGTACGTTTAGGCATTATTCGCTCCTTAATTATTTCTTAGCTGCTTCGATTAATTCGATGAAATGATCGAACAATGGGGCACAGTCGTGTGGACCAGGACTCGCTTCAGGGTGACCTTGGAAGCTGAATGCTGGTTTGTCAGTGCGATGAATACCTTGGTTTGTACCATCAAACAACGAACGATGCGTTACTTTTAAGTTTGAAGGTAAGGTGCTTTCATCAACAGCAAAGCCGTGGTTTTGAGAAGTGATCATTACAGTACCATTCTCAAGGTTTTGTACAGGATGGTTAGCGCCGTGATGACCATGATTCATTTTCATGGTCTTCGCACCAGAAGCAAGCGCTAAGATCTGGTGACCTAAACAAATACCAAAGACTGGTAAAGTTGTGGTCTCAACAATCGTTTTTACTGCTGCAATTGCGTAATCACATGCCGCTGGGTCACCAGGACCATTTGACAAGAACACACCATCTGGATTCAAAGCGAGCACTTTTTCAGCAGGGGTTTGTGCAGGCACAACAGTCAATTTACAACCACGGTCTGCAAGCATACGTAAGATGTTGGTTTTGACACCATAATCGTATGCAACCACATGAAATTTAGTTTCTGGTTGTGAAAACCCTTCACCTAAACCCCAAGAACCTTCAGTCCATTCAAAACCTTCCGGATCACAGCATTCTTTGGCAAGGTCTAAACCATTTAAACCACCGAAAGCTCGAGCTTTTGCAATTGCCTCTTCTTCAGTGATATTTTCACCAGCAAGAATGCAACCATTTTGCGCGCCTTTATCACGTAAAATACGTGTCAGTTTACGTGTATCAATGTCAGCGATAGCAACAACATTATGTTGTATTAAATATTCACTTAAAGATTGTTCTGCGCGGAAATTGCTATGCAATAGAGGAAGATCACGAATAATCAAACCGTTCGCCCATACTTTATGGATGCGACCAGATTCAACGTCTTCGCTATTACAGCCTGTATTTCCAATATGAGGATAAGTCAGCGTCACAATTTGTTGCGCGTAACTTGGGTCAGTCAAAATTTCTTGATAGCCTGTCATGGCTGTATTAAAAACGACTTCACCAGTCGTACTTCCTGGCGCACCGATAGACGTTCCTTTAAAGATCGTTCCATCTGCGAGGGCTAAAATGGCGGGGGTGCTCAAACCAAAGCTCCTGAACTAAAACCACAAAAAATAGGGCTGTAAAAAAGCGAGAAGACATAAAAAAAGGCAGGCTGTCCTTAAAAAACACGCCCCTCCTTCCAGTCTGCTCGCTTGTAACTTAACAGCGCATTATACGCATGAGTGCGTGAAAAGTCTATGTGTTTTATTTATTAATACTGATGAATTGATTGATTCCAATTTCAACATCAAATATTTCAAAACAAAGCATCAAATTTAAAGGGTCTTGCATCTCTATATGAATTAAATTTTAAAGGTATATTTCCCTAGAGTAACTTTATTCAGTAGCTTTATAAGGTTTAACAATTATAAAAACAGCAATATTTTAAGATAAGATCAGAATTTATATACAAAACGGTCTATGGCTAAATCTATCATCCATCTATCTATATCTTGAGATATTATGCAAATTGTCTGACAATTTTTTAGCGATTAATTTCGTAAGAGATTTATCTTATAGATAGCCAAAAAAGCAACAATCAATATAGAGGGGATACAAAATGGCTGAGAATCAAACAACTACTGAAGAAGTGAAAGACGTTGTCGTTGAAAAAACTGCAAAAGCGAAAGAAGCTGTTGCGGAAAAGACAGCAGAAGTCAAAGAAGTAGTCGCTGAAAAAACTGCAAAAGCAAAAGAAGTTGTTGCAGAAAAAACAGCAAAAGCAAAAGAAGTGATTGCGGAAACTCAAGAGCAAGCAAAAGAAGTGATTGCTGAGACTCAAGAGCAGGTAAAAGAAGCTTTAGCTGAAACTCAAGAGAAAATTGAGACTGAAGCGAAAGAACTGAATCAAAACATCCAAAATCAGCTTGCGCAAATTAAGCAAGACCTTTTAGAACGTATTGATGTGATCAAAACTCAACTTAATTCATCTCAAGGTAACTTGGTTGAATTAACCAATGCTTTAAAAACTGAATTAAATGCTTTAATTGAAGATTTAACCAAAGTAAGCAAAGAGTTGAAAGATGATATTAGTCAAATTTCTGTAAAGCATAAAGATACTTTGGTTGGTAGCTTTAAGCGTACTAAAGAACAAGCGGTCGAAGCTTGGAATAAAGTGCGTGCTAGCTAATTTTTAGCGGGCATAAAAAAGCGAGAAATTATTTCTCGCTTTTTTATTTATAAATGGTGTAACCAATCACGTTTATTGTGAAAATCAGCTTGGGGGCTACTATGTTGCATTGCAAAATAGTGCATACCTTGAGTGGTATTAAAAACTGCAGTTAAACCCAAGTATAAATCAGACCACTTCAATTTATTTTGTTGCATAAATTGAGATAAATCTAGACTTACATTTAAACCATAATGCGTACGTTGTAAATGGTTCAACTCAATGTCATATGCCGCAACGGGTGGCATATTTTCTGGAAAGCGATATTCTTCAAATTGATACACTTGCCACGCTTCAGATGGGGAGAGATTAATTTCACGATAGAAATCTTCATCCTTCACGCCTATAAAAATCTCAAAGCAAGTGTGTTCCCATAAAAAGTCTTGGCGAGGATGCGCTTTAACTTGATTTGGGTAAATCAGAAATTGATTGGGATCACGAACCCAAAAACCAACATTTAATGTCGCTGGTGTTTGTTGCTCAATCGCTCCAACAACGGTAATAGCATTAAAGCGATCAAAAGCGGAAAGTTCATAACTTGCCATTGTGATTACTTATTACTTAAGTGAGCAAAACGGACTAAGTTAGAAAGATTTTGGTTTTGTTTCGCTGCCTTTTTATAAAGCAAAACGATTTTACCAATTTTTTGTACAGACTCAGCGCCTGTTGCTTCAACAATTGAATCAATCACAGCGGCGCGTGCATCACGATCTTCACCAGCGATTTTTACCTTAATCAATTCATGATCATTTAACGCACGATTTGTTTCTTCAATGACGTTTTCTGTAAGACCTTGGCTGCCAATCATGACAACAGGATTAAGAGCATGACCAATTTGACGTAAACGCTTACGTTCATGGATAGATAAAGCCGGCATTAAAAGTACCTAATGTGAAAAACGACTTAGTATAACTTGCATCCTAAATCTTAGATAGCTCAGGCAGGCAAGTGGTTCAAATAATTGTGTGAAATTATGGTCGGATTAAACAATTGAGTTGATCGAAAAAAATCTGTAAAACTTCGTGTGAATGAAGTACATCCGTACTGTAATAAGAATAATTTTCACGTACAATGATCAATCAGAAGTTTTTTGAAATTTAGTGAGTTATGGCGACGCGCATTACCAATCAAAAATTGTCGAAAAGCAGCCGTGTGTGGATGAGAGAGCACTTGGATGATCCTTTTGTAAAGAAAGCACAAAAAGAGGGTTATCGCGCACGGGCAGCGTACAAGTTACTTGAAATCCAAGAAAAATATAAAATGATCAAACCAGGTATGACAATTGTTGACCTCGGTGCAGCACCCGGAAGTTGGTCGCAAATTGCAGGTAAACTGGTTGGATCAAATGGATTAGTGATTGCCTCAGATATTTTACCGATGGATGCACTTCCAGATGTAACTTTCTTGCAAGGCGACTTCCGTGAAGAAGAAGTTTTCGAAAAATTGTTAAATATTTTAAATGGACGTCAAGTAGACGTTGTAATTTCAGATATGGCCCCCAATACATCAGGTAATAGGGCTGTTGATCAACCGCGTCAGATTTACTTATGTGAATTGGCTTTGGATTTTGCTCAGAAAGTACTCGGACCAAACGGACAGTTTATTGTTAAAGTGTTCCAAGGTACTGGATTTGATGAGTTTAGAAAACAAGTGGTCGATAGTTTTGATGTATTAAAAACAGCTAAACCTGCGGCATCACGTGCTCGATCAAAGGAAGTATTTTTGATTGGTCAAGGTCGTAAAAAAGCATTGCGATAAAAAGTGTACTTGCCAAGTTGTTAAAAATTGTGCATTTTGTACCTTTTAAGTTTTTTGCAACGCAAATTCATTGCTGTTTTTGTGAAGGTCAGCCAAGATTAGGTATGATCAAATTAGATTGATATGGGAATAAAGCCTTGAGCGATTACTTCAAGAATGCCGTATTGTGGCTCATCATACTCGGTGTTCTGATTTTGATTTTTAGCAACGTCAGTGACCGCAATAAACCTGCTGCGATGAAATATTCTGATTTCGTTGCTGCGGTGAATGCTGGGCAAATTAAACAAGTCACAATTGACGGTTTAAATATTAATGGTGAAAAAACCAATGGTTCTTCTTTTGAAACGGTTCGTCCGCAAGTAGAAGACACTGAGTTGCTACCAAGCTTGAATAAACAAAATGTAATAGTTGAGGGTACAGCTCCACAACGCCAAGGCATTTTGATGCAACTTCTCATCGCGAGTTTTCCAGTATTACTCATCATCCTTTTATTCATGTTCTTCATGCGTAATATGGGTGGTGGCGCTGGTGGCAAAAACGGTCCTATGAGTTTTGGTAAGTCAAAAGCTAAAATGTTATCTGAAGATCAAATTAAGATAAATTTTGGCGATGTTGCGGGTTGTGACGAAGCGAAACAAGAAGTTGTCGAAATCGTTGACTTCTTAAAAGATCCTTCTAAATTCAAACGTCTTGGTGCAACCATTCCACGTGGTGTACTTATGGTGGGGCCACCAGGTACCGGTAAAACATTATTGGCGAAAGCAATTGCTGGAGAAGCTAAAGTTCCTTTCTTTAGCATCTCAGGCTCTGACTTTGTTGAAATGTTTGTTGGTGTGGGTGCGTCTCGTGTACGTGATATGTTTGAACAAGCGAAACGACATGCGCCGTGTATCATCTTTATTGATGAGATTGATGCGGTCGGTCGCCATCGTGGTTCGGGTACAGGTGGTGGTCATGATGAGCGTGAACAAACCTTAAACCAAATGCTTGTTGAGATGGATGGTTTTGAAGGCAATGAAGGCGTCATCGTTATTGCTGCAACAAACCGTGTAGACGTACTCGATAAAGCTTTACTACGTCCTGGTCGTTTCGATCGTCAAGTGATGGTTGGTTTACCAGACATCCGTGGTCGTGAGCAGATTTTGAATGTTCACTTGAAAAAGCTTCCTTCAACCACTGGTGTTGATGTCAAAGTGTTAGCACGCGGTACACCTGGATTCTCTGGTGCACAACTTGCTAATCTTGTGAATGAAGCTGCACTATTTGCTGCTCGCCGTAATAAAAATACGGTTGATATGCATGATTTTGAAGATGCAAAAGATAAGCTTTACATGGGACCTGAACGTAAATCGATGGTGATTCGTGAAGAAGAACGTCGTGCTACCGCATACCATGAAGCTGGACATGCGATTGTTGCTGAAATTCTACCGGGTACAGACCCAGTTCATAAAGTAACAATCATGCCGCGTGGTTGGGCATTGGGCGTAACTTGGCAGCTTCCAGAGCAAGATCAAACTAGCCATTATAAAGACAAAATGTTGAATGAACTTTCTATTTTGTTTGGTGGTCGTATTGCTGAAGAAGTGTTCATCAACCAAATGTCGACTGGTGCATCAAACGACTTTGAACGTGCAACGAAAATGGCGCGTGCGATGGTGACCAAATATGGTATGTCTGATGCATTAGGCGTAATGGTCTATGAAGATGAAAACCAAAATGGTTTCTTCGGTAATGTAGGTAACCGTACGATTTCTGAAGCGACTCAACAAAAAGTGGATGAAGAAGTTCGTCGTATCCTTGATCAACAATATAAAGTTGCTCGTGATATCTTGGAAAATAATAAAGATATCGCACATGCAATGGTAAAAGCGTTGATGGAATGGGAAACCATTGATCGTGATCAAATCCGTGACATTATGGAAGGTCGTGAACCACAGCCGCCAAAAGTTTATGTTGCTGAAAATCCAGTGGCTGCATTTGAACCACCGAAAGATGGTCCATCTACACCACCGCCATTACCAGCAATGGGCTAAATAAAGTTTAAACAAAAAGAGTGGCTTCGGTCGCTCTTTTTTGTTTGAGTTTTAGACTAAATTAAAAATAAATCATCAACCTACTACTTTCAGTCTTGTTAATATAACCACATTCCAATGTGGAGAGTTTTGATGCAGTTAATTCCATTATCACAGCGCCAATTAAAATGTGGTCCTATCACACTGGATTTATCTCAGCCGCAGATTATGGGTATTCTCAATGTAACACCTGATTCATTTAGTGATGGCGGGCAGCATCACCTTAAGGAACAGGCAGTTCAACGAGCTTTACAGATGATGGAAGAGGGTGCAAGCATTATTGATATTGGCGGAGAGTCTACACGCCCGAATGCTTCACCTGTTGCATTACAAGAAGAAATTCAAAGGGTCATTCCAGTGGTTGAAGCCTTATCAAATCGCGATGTGATCATATCGATTGATACCAGCCAGCCTGAAGTGATTCAAGCGGCAGTGAAAGCAGGTGCGCATATCTGGAATGATGTGCGTGCTTTAACTCGTCCTATGGCCTTAGAAACCGCTGCTGAGTTGAATATTCCTGTGGTGTTGATGCATATGCGCGGTGAGCCGACCAATATGAATCAGTTGGATCAATATGACGATGTGACTGAAGACGTAATTTCTGAATTGCAACAACGTTTAGATCAAGCAATCGCTGTCGGTGTTCAAGCAGAAAATATTATTATTGATCCTGGTTTTGGCTTTGCTAAAAATTCGCAACAGAACTTCCAGTTATTGAATGAATTTTGGAAGCTTAATCGGATGGACTATCCAATTTTATCAGGTTTATCGCGTAAACGTTTTATTGGTGAAGCCTTAAATGGTGTACCTGCTCAAGAGCGCGTAATTGGCAGTGTGACAGGGCATTTGTTGAGTATCCAACAAGGTGCAAGTATTGTTCGGGCGCATGATGTAAAAGCGACTCACGATGCGATTAATGTCTGGAAAATGATGCAAATGAATTAAACTTAATGAGTCAGTGGGGTATTGTTCTGCTCTATTGACTTACTGATTTAGATTAAATATAAAAGCCATATAAATGAAATGGTTAATATAAAAATGGAAAATAAAACAATTACATATAAAAGCTTATGGGTGTTTGCGCTCATTCTTAGTCTTGGATTTATTATTTCTGCTGGCGTGATGGGTTATGCGCTGAAGCAATCTAATAACACTAAAAACTCAATTACAGTCAAAGGTTTAGCTGAAAAGCCAATTCAGGCTGATTTGGCGCGTTGGGAAATCAACTTACAAACAAGCAACACTTCAAATAGCATACCTGAGGCCTATCAACAGCTTGACCAAGAAATGAAAACCTTACAAAATTTTTTTATTGATCATGGTTTCAAAGCTGCCGATATGCAACTCGGTAATAAGAGTTCACAGCCGTATTATGAAGAAGTGAATATGGGGGATGGGCGAATTAATCGTGAGTTTAAAGGCTATCTTGCGCTGCAATCCTTTATTGTAAATAGCCGTGATATTAAGAAGATTGAACAGACTGCTAAAGATGCTTATTTGTTGGATGAAAAGGGTATCGCCATTGAACAGAAACCAGAATATCTAGTCTCGAATTTAGAAGAAATCAAAATGTCACTGATTGCAAACGCAACAAAAAATGCACACAGTCGCGCAAATGAGTTTGCAAAAGTTGGTGGGGTGAAAGTAGGTATGATGCGTTCCGCCAGTCAAGGTGCATTTTATATCTTGCCAGAAAGTGGTTCAGATGATGATAGCGATTATGGTGGTGCTTATGATAAAGCAACCATTAATAAAATTGCCCGTGTTGTTGTGACCATTAACTATGCGATTGAATAAAAATATTTCTAAATTTATAAACATTTAAGAGAAATGATGAAGATAAAGATACATTCGAATACGATGTGTCTTTATTTTTTTGCATACAATCAGATCTATATATCCATTTAATTGAAATAACAGAATAAATTTAGGAACTTTAAGATGTACCAGTTGACAAAAATATTAACACTATCAGCATTAAGTAGCATGATGATCGCCTGTAGTAATCCAGTAAAACAGCAGCAGCTTGAGTTGATGGAACCGTTACAGCCAGTTTCAGCAGTACAATCGAATTTGGCAGTAGATAGTGCTCGTAAAATGATTGCCCCAGCAGCTTATATTGCTGCAATGCCTGCACCAGAAAGACCACGTTTAGAACAGAACACCGAAAAATATCAAAAGAATGAGGTCAATCCTGTTCATCGTGTAGCAGATCAAGCCGTTTCAACGTTTAGTATTGATGTGGATACAGGTAGTTATACCAACACACGTCGTTTCCTGAATGATGGTCGTTTACCGCCTGTAGATGCAGTCCGCGTCGAGGAGATGATTAACTATTTTGATTATCAGTACCCACAACCAAATAGTATTCATCCATTCTCAGTCAGTACTGAAACAGTAGATTCGCCGTGGAAAGAAAATGCCAAGTTGATTAAGATTGGTATTCAAGCTAAAGACCTTAGTACTAAACAATTGCCACCTGCGAACTTAGTATTTTTGGTGGATGTCTCAGGTAGTATGGATGCAACAGATAAATTACCTTTAGTAAAACAGACCTTGCGTTTATTGACTGAACAATTACGCGCTCAGGATAAAGTCACGATTATTACTTATGCGAGTGGTGAAAAATTAGTTTTAGAACCCACTTCTGGTGATCAAAAAGACAAAATTCTTGCAGTGATTAATGGATTACAAGCAAGCGGGGCAACTGCGGGTGAACAAGCAATTCAACTCGCTTATAAACAAGCAGAGAAAGTTTTTGTCAAAAATGGTATTAACCGAATTTTATTGGCTACGGATGGTGACTTTAATGTTGGTATAACTGATTTCAGTACCTTGAAAGGGATGGTAGCGGAAAAAAGAAAAAGTGGTATTTCATTAACCACATTAGGTTTTGGTACAGGAAATTATAATGAGCAGTTGATGGAGCAACTGGCAGATGCAGGCGATGGCAATTACAGCTATATAGACAATAAAAATGAAGCGAAAAAAGTGGTGCAGCGTCAGCTTTCATCAACCCTTGCAACCGTTGCCCAAGATGTCAAAATTCAGGTCGAATTTAATCCTGCTATGGTGAAAGAATATCGTTTAGTCGGTTATGAAAATCGTATGTTAAAGCAAGAAGATTTTAATAACGATAAAGTTGATGCAGGTGATATTGGTGCAGGGCATAACGTCACTGCAATCTATGAAATTATTCCTGTAGGTCAGCAAGGTTGGCTCAATGATTCACGTTATCAACCATCAGCAAAAATAGATGCTGCGAAAAAGTCTGAATATGCCTTTGTAAACTTACGTTATAAATTGCCAAATCAAGAAAAGAGTATTTTGCTTAATCAAGCGGTAAAAGCTGAAAGTAAAACTCTTGCACAAGCAAATAATGATACTCGTTTTGCGATTGCTGTTGCATCTTATGCTCAGCAGTTAAAAGGCGGACAATATAATGGTGCGATGGGATGGGATCAAATTATTAAGTTAGCGCAACAATCTGCAAAACCTGATCCTTATCAAATGCGAGAGGAGTTCGTGGAACTTACCAAGATTGCCAAAAGCTTGAGTGCTAAAAAAGATTAAACTTTGTTTTTGAAAAAGCGGTCGGAAAGATCGCTTTTTTTATGCATTAATATCGTGATTTCTATGAGAGTGTGTTATAAGCATGGCGTTTTACTAACATGTAATTTTGTTATGTTTGAAAATTTACTTCTCCCTATGTTTGATGATGAATATTATCCCGATATTCTGGTTGCTGAAGTGAGGCAACACATCCAAAAGTTTTCAAAAAAAGTCAGTCTGAAAGATTTATCTGAGACAGAAATTTATCGTTTTGCTCATCAGACTATGATTGAAATTAATGAGATGAAACCTCAGTTTGAAGATTTAGACTCAAGTTTAGATGATACTGCTGCTGATTATATTGCTGAAGCCATGATGATGGTGGTACAAGATGTCGGTTACTTAGATATTGAAATGGAAGAGTTGATTGCGAATCGAGAGTGGTAAATTTCACTCTCGATTCGAGAATGCAAATATAATAATTACTTTTGTGCTGTTATTTCCCAGAGTTTAGGTAAGACAATTTCTCCAGAAATCCATGCTTCGATTTTTGACTGTTTAACACGTTGATAATAAATACTCTGTGTATTAATGAGCAGACCTAAGGTATCGCCCTGTTGTAGTTTTCCGTTAATACTTGGTAATTCGACGTTTAGATAATAATCATTAGGTTGTGTCGTATGACCTTTAATCTGGTCATAAATTTGTTTTCGTTTTAGATTAATTGGTGTGTCTTGATCATTCAAAACTTTATATTTGCCATTAACTTTTGATTTCACCGCGACTGAAATAAACAGGGTTGGATCAAGGCCTTTTGTTTTTGTCTCAATTTGTATTGCAAGACGAGGTGCACCTGTAATATGCATATCTTGTAATGTTGTATGTATAGGGACAAAAACAGCTTGTGACGTTGTAGGGGAAATCCAAGTCTTATTTAATGTGTATTGTGTTGCGGGAGTAAGATCACTTAAATAATTGACAGGGCTTTGATCAACACATAGTTCAGGAAGTTTTGAAGTTACTTGTTGATCTTTAAGTTGTTGATTAAACCAAGATAATATGATGGTTTGTAGATTATATTCTTGTTTATCACCACATCGAACAGATTTACCAATGTACCAAAACGGTGTATTACCTAATGGTGAATTTTGAGCAAAAGGCTGTAAATGTCCACCTTGCACCCCGATTAAATGTACGTCATGTTGAGCTTGCTGTATACATTGTGCTGCTTTGACACCTTCATTAAAAGGAAAAAGCACATCTCGAAACCCTTGGATAATGAGCGCATTTGCTTTAGGGGCTTGGTTATGTTCGCAGAACCAACTGAGTTGATGCGTTTTGAGAAAATCATAAGTGGAATGATTTAATTGACCATGCTGTGTATCCAGATAAGCCTTCTTTAACTCTGGGTCAAATTTGTTCCAATTCCACCAATCACCAATGAGATTTAAGAAACTAATCCAGTTACTTTTAGGTACACCATTAGGTGCCAAACTATTTGCAATATCATACCAAGTGGTGATTGGAACAATTGCTTGTAAACGTACATCTAAAGCAGAGGCAATATATTGCACTCCACCAGCATATGATTCACCAATCATGCCTGCACGAACACCATTTTGATTTTTGGATAGCTGTGGTAGATTTTTTTCAGCCCAATTCAAGATCGTGATGACATCTTGAGCTTCTTTATTTGGATCAGTTAAACGGATTTTACCTTGACTATCACCGTGACCTCTTTGGTCAAAGCTAATCACCCAATAACCATTTTGCCAGGCTTGTTTTGCCACTTGTCCCGTTGGTAATAGGAATCCGTATAGGCTCAGTTCAGGTCGTTTCATTCTTGATAGACCAAAGCCATGTGTATGTAAAATTAATGGCGCCGTTTGAGCTGCTGCTAATTGTGGTTGATATACAGTAAAAGCAAGCACAGTCCCATCAGGAGTCGTAGTTTTTGCTTGATAATATCGCTGTTTTAATTCAATTGTTTTTTGAATAATTGGCTTAGTTTGAGGAGCGACGTGCGCACAGCCTTGTAAAACAAACAATAGGCTGAAACACAGCCATAAAACGTAAGAACGCATAGATTATTTCATCCTTGAACAAATCTTTGAGAAGTCACGATGTGAACGCCATGAGTGTACTTTAACTGATCAGTAGATACCACCAACTGATAGATCAACTTAACTGACCTATCAGTTTTCAAGATTTTAGTAGCGTGTCTTTTTTCGATAAGTATATAAAAATAAACCAGAGCAAAGAAAAATCAAACCAATAATCAAATGCGAACTTAAAGCTTCATGGTTGAACCAATATCCCCATAATGTGGCAAGTACAGGCGTTAAAATAGTAATGAGCATCACTGTAGTTGCATTAAGTTTTTGAATTAAATGAAAGTAAAAAATCATCGCCAAGACTGATGAAAATAAAGCGCTATACAGTAAAGCTAGACCTGTTTGCATGTCGGGTAATCTGGTTGGTATAGCTGAAGAAAAAAATGGTAATAAACACAAATAACCGAACCATGAAATTAAAGTTGAACCTGTAGTCTGAATGATGGGGTGAATATCCGCACCAATTTTTGCAACGCTAAACATTGAAATAACATAAAGTAATACTGCAATGATTTCGTAGGTGACCCCAAGCATGTCCAACTGAATATGATCTGTACCAATACCCAGAGTAAGACATAAGCCAAAAATTGCAATGCTCAGTCCATACCATTGACGTTTTAAAAAATGTTCTTTTTTTAAAATAAATACGGCAATTAAGCCAGACCATAACGGAGCCGTTCCATAGATAATCGAAATGATTCCTGATGAAACTTTACTTGCACCCATATAACAAAATGTCATTGAGCCAAAAAGTCCAACTGCACCAGCGGCATAACTCATCAATGCTTTAGAATTTAAAATCAGTTTGAGCCGAAAATAAAACAAGCATATAAAAGCAAAAGGAATGGCGATGCTGAATCGAAAGAATAATCCCCACGCCCAATGTATTTCATGTACAGTCCAGACCGCAGCTAATGGCGTCAATGACCAGATCAACACGACTGCAATGAATTGACCGACTGTAGCAAGGCGAGGGGAAATAAGGGCTACAGTCGGTTGTATCTGTGTGCTTGATATTAAGTTTTTCTCGGGTAACTGATTCATGCTAAAGTTCCTGTTATAACAACGGTAGATTTATTCAATAAATTTAGGCAATAAAAAAGGTCGCTTGTGAGGCGACCTTTGATTTCAAATAATGATGTATTTATATAGGCATCAAATAAAAGTGTATGAAGTCTCCTCGCATAAAAATGCAGACACGTCGCCAAGCCACACTGGCAGAAATACAGTGCGATGCGGGCATAACGTGTTTTGAAGAAACTATTGGATTGAGCATTTGAAATATTCTGAATAAGCTAAGTTTTTTATAGCATAAGGCTTGAGTGAAAAGTAGTCATTATGCTCATGTAAAGATAAAAATATCAGAATGAGAATAAGTGATTTAGCATTGCTTAAATTTAAAAAATTTCCATAATGTAGCAATTAACTGCTAAAAAAGAAGTCTGCTCTTGTCTGCGTTAGAAATTATTGCGGTGATTATTAGCCTGATTGGTGTGACCTTAACTATTCAGCGTAATATGTGGTGCTGGTGGTTTAACTTTTTGGCTTGTGCTTTATATGCCTATTTTTTCTTCACTATTAAGTTGTATGGAGAAACGATTCTGCAATTTTTCTTTATTGTGATGAATATTTATGGGTTTTATTACTGGTTAAAAGGAAAGCGCCAAGACCATGTAATTCGTATTGAATCGATAGCAAAGACTACTGTATTGACGCAAATGGTTATTGCAATGGTTTTTGGACTATTATTTGGTTTGATACTCAAACATTTCACAGATGCTGCTGTACCAATGCTCGATTCTCAGCTAGTCGCTTTTAGTCTGCTGGCGACTTACTGGACCAGTCGTAAGCATATCGCTACGTGGATTCTCTGGATTTTTGTTAACATCATCTATGTGGGAATGTTTATATATAAAGAAGTTTTCCTCACCGCGGGGCTTTATGCTGCTTTTGTTGGATTAGCTACTTATGGTTGGTGGCAATGGCAACAGGTTAAACAAAAACAACAGTTACAGATATAAAAAAGGCAGTCGAACTGCCTTTTTTCTTTTTCGGATATTACTTTGTTGTTGCTTGATACGTTTGTACGGCTTGACGACCAATCGCAGGATCATCAGTAAACACACCATCGACTCCTGCTTTGAAATAAAGCTGCATTTCTTTGATCGAGCCTGTAGGGCAACGTTCAGCTGCTTTAGCTGGATCCGTGCTACATTTTAAGGTAGATGGTAGGAAGTTGTTCTCAGGGCGGAAAGTATAAGGATGTACTTTTAAATTAACTTTGTGTGCATTTGCAATGAACGATGTTGTTTTTGTCATCGCAGCATCTTCAAAAACATATACTTTCCATGGACCTACACCATTGGCATAGACTGAGACATCTTTTAACCCTTGTGCAGTTGCCAGATCAGCATAGGTTTTAGGATTATTTTGTGCGATGTAATCAGCAGGTCTAACATCAGGTGCATCATAGAGCTGAATTAATTGTGCATGTTTGACACTCTTGTGTAAGTCGAGTTGGCTTTTTAAATATTTTAAATTTCCAACCTCAAAAGACTGCAAATAAATAGGTGCAATATCACGGCTAAATTCATATTTCGATAGTGTTTTCAATAAATTATCTTCCATTGCTAAATTAAGCTGTTGGAAGTAAGTTGGATGTTTGGTTTCAATATAAAGACCAATAATTTTGCCCGTTTTTTTATAATGAGCATTGGTTAACTCAATAATTTGATCCAATGTTGGAATGGCATATAAATCGTTATATTTTTGATTTTCAGGTCGATATTGAGGGATACGTTCACGCGCTTTCAGTTGTTGTAATTCATTTAAAGTGAAATCTTCTGTAAACCAACCATTTAATGAAACGCCATCAATCACTTTAGTTTTTTTACGATCAGCGAATTGTGGAAGAGAGGCAACATTTGTTGTTCCGCTGATTTCATTTTCATGGCGTGCCACCAAGATCCCATCTTTGGTTGAAACCAAGTCTGGTTCGATAAAATCGGCACCATCATCAATTGCTTTTTGGTAAGACTCAAGTGTATGTTCAGGTCGAAGCGCACTCGCGCCGCGATGTCCTATGACCAAAATTTTAGGTAATTGATAATTGGGTTGTGTCGTATTTTTTGAGTCATTATTGTCATCGTTACAGCCAGCAAGGCTGATCAAGCTGATACAAATAAATGCTTTTTTAAACATAGATAAGCTCATGTGTTTTTATAAAACATTGAGCTTGTATGCTAAAGGTATCCACAGTATGACAATTAAATGATATTTTGATGAAAAATAGAATGAATCAAACCCATTTTAAAGAAGAGCCAACCTCGATTTAGAATTTATTTTTCCAATAAGGCCAATTTATTTCCGGAATGAATTGATAGTTATCATCTTGCCAAAAGGTTTGCGAAGGCGCATTTTTTTCTTTCAGCCCCATAATATGCATCAGATTATTGTCTAACTCTGCCGTATTAATTGTTTTATCTTTATTTGCCCCTGTCATTTTTAAATTATCAGACCACATAATGACAGGAACTTGATAACCTGCTTTGGTGTTTGGGCTGTGTCCTGCATAATCAAGTTCATGTCCTACTTCATTACCGTGATCTGAAACGACCGTAAAGGATCTGAAATCTGGGACTTGATCTGATCTTAGCGTATCTAAAAACTGAGCCAGTAAAGAGTCTTCATAGAGCACAGCATTATCGTAATCATTTCGCAAAGAGCGAATCCAAGGATCAATGTTTCGACTTTTTAGTTCTAACTCAACCTGGTCATTACTATTGCTGGTAAATTTATTAAAAGCAGTTGGGTAACGCTCTTGGTAATTTGGATGTACCCCAATCAAGTGCAGGATAATTAATTTTTTTTGGTCCGAGTCTGCTAAAGCTTGTTGATATGCAGGAATTAAGCTTTCATCAAGTGATGTACTGCTACGACCTGAGCGGTTGTTTTTATAAATGGCGTGGTCTGCATAAGAACCAAATAATGAGGATAGATAAGTATCATCTTGGTTACTAAGCCAATAGATTTTATAGCCAGCGGCTCGAGCATAAGCCAAAATACTTTCAGGTGAATATTGATTGTGTTCAGCGGCTGGACTTTCTGTGAGTAAGACCCGTAATGCATTAATTGTTGAAGGTGATGGTGAAAATGCATTACAAAATACTTGTATGTCATGGATTCGTTTACTTAGCTCAGGTGTTGTTTCGCGTGCATAACCGCATACGCCTAAATTTAAACTGGTTAAGCTTTCAGACAGCACTAAGACATGGGTTTGCTTTTGTTTAGTTTGCTTGACAATAACTAAATTTTCTTTAGCACTGATATCCCATTGCTCATGCACATTTTTATGTTTTTTAATTCTATCTTTGAAATCTTGAATTTTAGTTTGATATTCAGACCAAAAAACAACAGGATGTACCTTACGTGAGGGTTTCATCAGATAGCTGGTTGTTGTTAATAATAGTAATAAAACAATGCAGCTTCGATAGATTTTACTATTCCACAATTGCTTTAAATCAATAGGTTTGATGAGTTTCATGACGCTGAAACTATAAATCGAAATAGCGAGGATTAAACTAAAAACGACACTCGCAACAGTCTTAAGATGAAGCTGAAAGAATTCCCATATTTCATTGTGATTGGTATTGGCAATTGCTTCTATAATGAAATAGGCTTCGTTATCACTATTAAACAAGTACCAAGTACTAGAGCGCAGTAAAGCATCTAGCCAAAAAATAAACCACCACACAATCGCGATAATTTGCCAATATCTTTTATTACGAATAATTGCTAAATACGTAAAAAATACACCAGGTAAAGATAAGAAACCGAGGCGTAAGCCATCGCTTAAATTTCCAGCGAAAATCAACAAACCGCCTGTTATCAATGCAGGTAGTAAAATCAGCAGCAATACATTTAAACTTTTTAAGCTAGCTTTCATTTCTACCTAATATCATGGGCGCATCAAATAAGCTTGCTAATATCGTTTTAACTGGAAGATGTGTCAATTCAAAATTGAAAACTATTTGATTACTCAGTAAATTAAATTCTTTCCAAAGATTAAGTTTGTATCATTGGAGCAATTCAAATGCAGACTTGTTATGAGTAAAATTCATTATTTCTCCTCATTTTCCCACTTTTTGAAATGATATGTTAAAAGGGATAGCGTTTATTGGAGTGCTCAGTAATGATCGCGAGCACAAGTTCCAAATTTATTATCATTCAAAAAATTGACTGTTTCAGCTAATGGAATGAACAGCCATGCTATCTAAGTTTTTTATCGAGCGCCCGATCTTTGCAACTGTCTTGGCAATTATGGTCATGGCATTTGGTGTCTTTTCTGTATTGAATTTGCCAGTAGAGCGTTATCCGGATATTGCACCACCTCGTATTACTGTAGCAGCAACTTATAGTGGTGCAGATGCTCAAGCCGTTGAAGATAGCGTTACGCAGGTATTAGAACAACAAATCAAAGGAATTGATCATTTACTATATTTTAATTCGAGTAGTGATGCGAGTGGAAACAGTCGAATCAGTCTTTTCTTTGAGCAAGGAACTGATCCAGACCAAGCGCAAGTCCAAGTCCAGAATGCCGTCAATGGTGCGATCAACCGTTTACCTGAAGAAGTACAACGCCAAGGAGTAAATGTGCGTAAGTCACTCAGTGACTCATTTATGGTGATTGGTCTAGGAGATAAATCAGGACGTTCTACAAATTTAGATATCTCAGATTATTTAACCAATAACTTTGAACTAAATCTAAGCCGTATTGAAGGTATTGGCGAGGTAAGCGTATTTGGTTCGCAATATGCCATGCGTATTTGGTTGGATCCGCAAAAATTGCAAAGCTATCAGTTACAGGTCAGCGATGTACGTTCTGCTATAGAAAATCAGAATACACAAGTCGCTGCTGGTGCAATCGGTGATTTACCAACTGTAAAAGATCAATATCTTAATGCAAAGGTTACTTCGGGTTCATTATTGCGTACACCCGAACAGTTTGAAAATATCTTAGTAAAAGCCAACAATGATGGTAGTTTTGTTTATTTAAAAGATGTGGCTCGTGTTGAGGTTGGTGCGGAAAACTATCAGGTATTTAACCGCTTAAATGGTTACCCAGCTTCAGGGCTTTCACTTTCATTGACGGTCGGCGCAAATGTAATGCAAGTTGCTGACGCAGTCTATAAAGAGGTGGCGCGCTTAGAAAAAACCTTACCAGAAGGTTACTTTGTTGTTTACCCGAGAGATGATACTCCATTTGTAAAAGAGTCGATGTCACAGGTCGTGTCAACCTTAGTTGAGGCAATTATCCTTGTTGTTCTAGTGATGTTTATCTTCTTACAAAATTGGCGAGCTACTCTTATTCCTGCCGTGACTGTGCCTGTGGTGATTTTGGGAACATTTGCTGTCCTAGCTATTTTTGGCATGAGCATTAATACATTAACCTTGTTCGCTATGGTTCTAGCAATTGGTTTATTGGTCGATGATGCGATTGTGGTGGTTGAAAACGTTGAGCGTTTGATGCATGAACAGCATCTAAATGCTAAAGAAGCCTCAATTCAATCCATGCAAGAAATCAGTGGTGCTTTGGTTGGGATTACATTGGTTTTGACCGCGGTATTTATTCCAATGTCATTTTTTAGTGGTGCGACAGGGATTATTTACCGACAATTTTCGATTACTTTGGTGGTCGCAATGGTGCTATCTTTACTAGTTGCTTTGATTTTGACGCCAGCCCTTTGTGCAATCTTATTAAAGCCGCAGCAAAAACAGGCACAATGGGCAGTATGGTTTAATCATAGTTTAGATTACATTAAAACGCGTTATCTCAGTCTTTCAAAAAAAGTCATCGGTGTGAAAGTCTTAGCACTGGTTGTTATATCCGTGTTGATCTGTAGTTTTATTTGGATTTATCGAGATTTGCCAACCAGTTTCTTGCCGCAAGAGGATCAAGGTCTATTAGGGGTACAATTTAGCTTGCCGCAAGGCACGCCAATGAGTAAGACTGAAGAGGTCGGTAAAACGATTTCTGATTATTTCCTAGAGCATGAGAAAGCCAATTTGAATGGTGTCATGGTCATTCATGGACGAAACTTTTCAGGTACAGGACAAAATCTTGGACAGGCATTTATTTCATTAAAACATTGGGATGATCGTAAAGGCGTAGAGAATAGCGCTCAAGAAATCCGTGCTAGAGCAATGCAATATTTTTCAAAAAATAATCAAGCGCGGATTATGGTGGTGATGCCTTCTGTAATTCGAGGTTTAGGAAATTCCGACAAAATTGACTTTTGGTTGCAAGATACAAAAGGTTTGGGAAGAGATAGTCTGGTTAATAGTTTTAAAGACTTACAGCAACAGAGTAATAAATTAGATTCTGTCGAAAATCTGGATAAAAAAGGCAATGATGATCAGGCTGTTTTGAATATCAAAATTGATCATAAAGCTGCAATGATTCATGGTCTCAATGTGAGTCAAATAAATCAAACCCTCTCTACTGCTTGGAGTGGTAGCTATATCAATGACTTTATTGATCGTGGTCGGATTAAACGAGTTTATTTACAAGGTGATGCACCTTATCGTTCTAAACCAGAAGATCTAAATTATTGGTATGTGAAAAATGCCAATGGAAAAATGGTGCCATTTACACAATTCAGTCAAATTGATTGGCAAGGTGCACCTCCAATGCTTGAGCGTTTTATGGGTTATCCTGCCATTAGTTTAGATGCTGATGCTGCAAAAGGTTTCAGCAGCGGTCAAGGTATGCAAGCAATACAAGGTTTGGTCGATCAAATGCCTGATGTTGGATTAGCTTGGAGCGGGTTGTCATATCAGGAGCAGCAATCAAGTAATCAAGCTATTTGGCTGTATCTCATTTCGATTGCTTTTATCTTTCTATGCTTAGCTGCACTTTATGAAAGCTGGTCTATTCCGTCAGTCGTTATGGCAGCGATTCCTTTAGGTATAGGTGGCACGATTTTATTTAGTTATTGGTTTGGTTTTGCCAACGATATTTATTTCCAAATTGCATTGCTCACTACGATTGGTTTGTCCTGTAAAAATGCAATTTTAATGGTTGAATTTGCTGCTAGTTTACAACAGCAGGGGCTTACCGCTTTAGATGCTGCTCTAAAAGCTGCAGGTTTACGTTTACGCCCGATTCTAATGACTTCAATCGCATTTGGAGCAGGTGTTATTCCACTCATGTTTTCGAGTGGTGCGGGTGCATTAAGCCGCCAAGCGATTGGTTATAGTGTTTTTGGTGGCGTTGTATTCGGAACGATTTTAGTATTAATTTTTATTCCGTTTATGTATGTATTGGTCACCAATATGTTTAAACCTAAAATAACAACTCAAACAATTAAATAATCAATAACGTTTGAATCATCATGAACAATTTGAGTTTTTGGGCATCTGCCTTGGACTCGAATTGTTCATTTTTGTTGTGTAAGTTGAGAATATTAAAAAAAATTTGTAGTATTGCCGTGCCGTATAAACGGTTCAACGAGGTTAATCGCCCTAAATGGACACGCAGAGTTGTAGTTTATTAAAAATTACACATTTTTTTATTCATCCAAATCTGAATGAAGACCGTTATTCGGCAGTAAAATAAAAAGCTGCGTTTGACTCTCTTCATTATGGATTATTTGTAGTGAAGAGGCGGACATGAGCTACAACAACTTTTTATATTTATTAAATGATGCATTAAAAAACAATCATATTGAACTTGCACTTTCATCAGTTGAAACTTTTCGTGCAGTAGATATTGCAGACGTTTTAACTCAGTTATCGGTGCAACAAAGTCAATTGCTGTTAACACATTTACCTGAGCGTGCTTACGTTTTCTCTTATCTTCCTCCTGTAGAACAAGTCAAACTCGCTAAAGCAATGCCGAGAAATATATTGGCAGAAATCATTGGCGAGATGTCATCAGACAAGCGTGCAGATGTATTTAAGTGTTTAGATCAAGATCAACAGAATGCATTACTTCCAGCTTTAGCGCAGGCTGAACGAGAAGATATACGACAACTTTCATCATATCTTGAAGGAACCGCAGGGGCGATCATGAGCTCCGAATATGCGACGTTAAAGCCGAATATGATGGTCAAAGATGCGATTAAAATGTTGCGTTTTGAAGCGCCTGATACCGAAACGATATATTTTGCTTATGTGCTAGATGAAGCAAGGAAAATATTAGGTGTGCTGTCATTAAAACAGTTGATTCTTGCACCTGAAGAACAAAATATTAATGAATTTATGGAAACAAATGTTTTAACAGCATATGTTGATACAGATCAGGATGAAGTAGCTAAAACCATTGCGCGTTATGACTTGTTGGCACTGCCAATTATTGATCATCAAAATATGATGGTAGGAATTGTAACTTATGATGATGCGATGGATGTAGCGAGTGAAGAAGCAACGGAAGACTTCTTAAAAGTCGGTGCGGTGAATGCGTCATCTAAACTGAGTATTAAATCAGCGCCCATTCTTCAGCTCTATCAAAAACGTGTATTTTGGTTGGTATTCTTAGTTTTTGGTAGTTTACTTTCAGGGATTGGAATCGCACATTATGAAGATGTCATTTCTCAGAATTTAGTATTGGTTTTCTTTCTTCCTCTTTTAGTTGGAAGTGGGGGAAATGCTGGTTCACAGTCCTCAACTTTGATGGTTCGTGCCTTAGCAACGGGTGATGTACAATTTAAAGATTGGTTTCATCTACTAGGGCGAGAAAGTCTAGTCGCTTTATGTCTGGGTGGAACGATGGCGATTGCAGTTTCATTATTGGGTTATTTCCGTGGCAATGAAATGGTGGCTTTAGTCCTTGCACTGAGTATGATGGGAATTGTTTTGATGGGGTGTTTGATCGGAATGAGTTTACCCTTTATTTTAAATAAAGCTGGACTCGATCCTGCAAGTGCATCAGCGCCTTTAGTCACTTCTATTTGTGATGCCACTGGCGTACTTGTATATTTATTTATTGCTTCAATCATTTTATTTTAAGTTGTAATAATTATTGTACCGACAAAACCTAAAAACTACTTTATTCTCAATAAATAAAGTGCTTTTAGGTCATGTACATGATAGGTCAAACAGAACAAAAAAAATTAACTCAGCAACAGGCAATTGCGGTAGAAAGAGATTTAGCTAAATTTGCGAATACAATGGATAGTCTAGTACGAATTCCATTTACTAAACAAGGGGTTGGTGCAGATGCCGCGCTCAGTACTATTCCTTTTGCAGGTGATTTAGCTGGTTTTGTACTCACACTTTATGCGTTTAAAAAAGCTAGAGAAGTGGGCGTACCGCAGCATAAACTGAATGGCGTGCTTAAACTGGCTATTATGGATATGTTGGTTGGTTTTGTTCCAATTGTTGGTACCTTGTTTGATGTATTTATTCGACCAAGTCGTAAAACCCTTGAAATTGTGCATGCCCATATTCGGGAAGAATATCAGGTTCATAGCGACATTCATGTTGTGCATCCCTTTTTGCATGAATCTCTTGAACAAAAGCAAAAAACCTCAGCTTTTTGGCGTAATCCTGTGGTTAGTTGGATTTGGTTAAGAATTCCAGATCTATTAGGTATTGTTGTTTTGGTTCTATTAGTTGTCGCAGTTTGGGTGGGCTTTAGTTATCTGTGGCAATTTTATCAAAATACTCTTTCTTAGTGATTAATATATGAGTCATCTAAAAGATATGTTGCCAAAAAACTGGGTACTAATACAAGCGGAGAAAGAATCGATATTTTCTAATGAACTCAACCGTGAGCTTATAATCGGGCATGTGCTTTTTGCTAAAAAGCGGTAGCTATTGCTCGGAAAGACGGAGAGGATGATGTTTTATTCTATTTAGAAGGTCAAGATGATCAATATGCTGAAGTCCATTTAACATGGAATAATGAAACTAACCCGAGGTGGCCTTCTACTTCACTTTTTAGAAGTTTGGATGATTGGAAAAAAACAAACGAAGATGATTTAGACTAAAGTAATTTACGATTTAGTTGAGCTTATATTTTGATTTACTTAATTTCTTATCCTTGTAAAAACAGTGCGTTTCAAAATTTCGATATAGCAGAAATAAAGCCTCCGTTTGGAGGCTTTATCATATATTTAGTATTGATTATTGAACATTTAATTGCTGTAACGCAGCAACACGTTGCTCAATGCTAGGGTGAGTTTGGAATAAAGCAGCTAAGCTAAAGCCTTGTTCCTTACCTTCCGTAATGGCAAATGCTTTCATTTCTTTTGGCATTTGATCAGGCATTTCTGATTCTGCTTGTAAGCGAAGTAATGCTGAAATCATCGCATCTTTACCAGCTAAACGTGCACCAGCTTCATCTGCGCGGTATTCACGTTGACGAGAGAACCACATAACGATAGTAGAGGCCAAAATACCAAACACGATATCAAGTACAATCGTAATCGCGAAATATGCTAAACCTGGTGCTTCGCCATCTTCACGACCAAAGACATTTCGGTCAATAAAGTCACCTGCGATACGCGCAAAGAACATCACGAAAGCGTTCACAACACCTTGAATAAGTGCGAGTGTCACCATGTCGCCATTTGCAACGTGACCAATTTCATGCGCAAGTACAGCACGAAGTTCATCTTTGTTCATGCGTTCAAGCAGACCAGTAGATACTGCTACCAACGCGTCATTTTTGTTCCAACCTGTTGCAAATGCATTCGATTGGTAAGACGGAAAAATACCAACTTCAGGCATTTTAATACCTGCGCGTTGAGATAATTGCGCTACTTCTTGTAATAACCAAGCTTCTGCTTGATTACGAGGTGCATTTGGGTCAATTAATTCAGTCCCAGTGGTTTTTTTAGCCATCCATTTAGACATGAATAGGGAAATTAAAGAACCTACCATACCAAACACAAAACAGACGACTAATAGGTTGCCTAGATTCAAGCCACCCGCGCCATGGTAACTACCGACACCGAAGAGTGACAAGATGATGCCAGCTACAACCAGTACCGCGAGGTTGGTTAGCAAGAACAAACCAATCCGCATCATTGAGAAAACCCTCATATAAATAAAAAGTGATCTGATTTACAAATTTTAAATCATGATCATAATATGCAGGGCGAACCTCAAAAATTCAAGCAAAAATTGGACGCAGATACATTTAGCTAATAAAAATATGAACCATCATTGAAACAACTACTTAAAAGTAATTATTTAAAATAATAGCCCTAAAATCATCTGGTGAGAATAGAGTAATAGAATCTTAATCGCTGAGGCGAATCCGAGCCGTAGCAGTCGCATTTGCCGTAGTATAAGTTCCTGAGGGCGCATCTGTGAATGTCCCATCAGCTAAGGTAATGATCTGGCGATTATATTGCTTTGGTGCAGATGTTGTTTCTACAGGGTTATTATTTGGTGGATTATAATTCGCTGATTGGGCTATAACTTGAGTATTTGATGCCTTTGAATCAGAGATTGAACTTAATCCCGATGCATATAAATTTTGATAACGGCTGGTGACACGACGTACATAATCTTGGGTTTCACGGAAAGGAGGGATACCGCCGTATTTATCGACATTACCTTCACCTGCGTTGTAAGCGGCAATTGCAAGTCGAGTGTCGCCGTTAAAGCGCTTGATCAACCAGCTTAAATAACGTGCGCCAGCAAAAATATTTTGTTCAGGATCATATGCGTTACTCACATTGAATCGACGCGCAGTAGCTGGCATCAATTGCATGAGACCTTGTGCGCCAACAGGGGAGCGAGCATTGATATTAAAGCCTGACTCAGTGTGCATCACTGCTTTGATTAGACCTTCAGATATGCCATGTCGCTGAGCTGCTTGACGGATGAGTTGATCAAACGCGTTTTTATTGCGGCTATAGCTTGGCAGTACCGAGGCTTCACTTGTACCCCAATTACTGTAGCTATGGATGTTACTGTCTGGATAGTAGGTTGCTTTGACAACTTTAAGATGACTGTATTCGGCTTTCTTCTTATTGGTGAGCAGCGTTGTACCATTATTATCTTTAAATTGATAAATGGTTTGCCCAGCATAAGTTGATGCTGAGCAATTTAAAAAACCGACGGTCCCCAAGCAAAGGGCAAAAATATATGTTGTTTTGTCCATCATTATAATATTCGCAAAAGATGAGCATAAGTTCTTCACAGCAGTGTAACAAAAAAAAGCATAAAAAGTACTTTGGCTACAATTTTTTTATTTTTGACTGTCTAACAAAAATCAAGTCATTTTGTGCGAATGTTCAGCAAAAAAAATTAAAATATTTTTTTTAAAATAGAAGACTTGACATATATAAGCCATTGATTTTAAATAGCTAAAATAACTGGTTAAAAAATGATCAATTTGATTGGAACCCTTATCCTTATGTAAAAAGAGTTTGTCAATAGCGAAGAAATCCACAATTTTATCCACAGGTTTTGTGGACAACTGTGGAAAAGTTTGAAATATAAGCGATCTAGCGCTTTTTTATATTTTTTGATCAGAATTTTACCAGTATGAAACTTAAATATGACGGTTGAAAGAAATTGAAAAATTCTTTAGGTGCGGTTTTTTGCGGAATCAGATAAAATCTTGCGGTATTTTTGTTTATGGGTAAATCACGTCTATGTACGCGCCAGTCGAGTCCAACCAAGGATTTAATTTCAAGCCAGAGCTTCCTACAAGTTCGGCGTATTATCGCCTGTTGAAAAAACTGCGTCGTCAAGTTGGGCATGCAATTCGTGACTACAACATGATCGAAGATGGCGACAAAGTAATGGTTTGTGTGTCAGGTGGTAAGGATAGCTATACTTTGCTAGATATCTTATTGCAGTTCAAACGCATTGCACCGATTAATTTTGATATTGTTGCAGTCAATCTTGATCAAAAGCAACCGGGTTTCCCCGAAGACGTGTTACCTCGTTATATGGAAGAAAACAATATTCCATATTACATTTTAGAAAAAGATACCTATACCATTACCAAACGTTTGACGCCTGAAGGAAAAACTTACTGCGCAGTCTGTTCACGTCTACGCCGTGGTTCGCTATATGGCTTTGCTCAAGAAATAGGTGCAACCAAAGTTGCATTAGGTCATCATCGCGATGACATTATGGCAACGTTTTTCTTAAATCTATTCCATGGTGGTAGCTTAAAAGCTATGCCCCCCAAATTACTTTCTTCTGATAAAAAGAATATTTTGATTCGTCCTTTGGCTTATGTCGAAGAAAAAGACATCATTAAATATGCTGAATTACGCCAATTTCCAATTATCCCGTGTAATTTGTGTGGTTCTCAAGAAAACTTACAACGTGCCATCATTAATGACATGTTGCGTGAATGGGATAAACAGCATCCTAAACGATTACATAGCATTTTTGGTGCTCTGCAAAACGTTTCTCCATCTCAATTAGCGGATCGAGAGCTATTTGATTTTGAGGCTCTTGATGGTCAACGTGAGTTTGATATGAAAGATCCTGAAGAGATGAAAAACCGTTTAGACGTGGTCAATTTAAGTTTTGCTGCAGAGTAAAATGTAAATCTTTTTTAAAGGCACTTTTTTAAGTGCCTTTTCTTTATAATTTTTTTAAAAATTGAATTACGCGTACAAAAAGTCATAGCCTAAAATAAAAATTACGTGCTATAACAGGGCACAAGCAAATTGCTTCATGAGATGCCATTTGGATAGATGGCACAAGAAATTGAACAAATATATTTGAGGAATAATCATGGCTGCATTTTTAACTGATGATTGGTTTGCAACTGTTGAAAAACTTACTGCTGAAGCAGGAGATCTCAACTTGCCGCCAGCACTTGCGAATTTAGCGATTAACTTGGTTGTGACAGACGCAGCTGGTAATACTGATTTAGCTTTAGATGCAGGGAAAATCCAAAAAGGTTTGTCTCCAAATGCAAAAACGACTTTGAATATGGATGCTGAGACTTTACGTAAAGTATTCTTAGAGTTTGATATGGCTGCTGCTATGCAAGCATTCATGACAGGTAAAATCAAAGTTCAAGGTGATATGTCTCAGTTGATGGCTTTACAAACTGCTAAGCCAAGCCAAGAACAAAAAGATTTATTCAAGAAAGTACTTGAGCAAACTGCTTAATTAGTTTCTACGCATAAAAAAGCTTACCCTTAGGTAAGCTTTTTTATTGAAATGTTGTTAGACATCAATACGAGCATTGGTTTTTAGGTGTTCCAAATAACTACGGATACGAGTGACATATTGAACAGCTTGTTTGTAGCGACCATTACGTACTTGGTTGCGCTGTAAATATTCGTACAAATTGACCCACTGATTTGGATCTTTACCTTGTGCCTTGATTCGTTTCTGAATCTGATTTACCGCACCTGGTCCCATATTATATGCCACCAGCGCGTACCAGTTACGATCTGGATAAGGCACATTCGCATATTGATCTAACATGAGATCATAATACTTTGCACCACCTTGAATGCTTTGAATTGGATCGACACGATTTGTCACACCCATTGCTTGAGCAGTGCTACTAGTCAGCATCATGAGACCACGTACACCCGTGGGAGACACCGAAGAGGGCTTTAAATAAGACTCTTGATAACCAATTGCAGCCAATAAATGCCAATCTAAATTGTATTTAGCAGCACTTTGTTTAAAGCTTGCTTTATAGATTGGTAATCGTTGATTCAAATCTTTTTGAATCGTTGACCATGATTCAGGTTTAACGACATTACGATTGTAAAATGAAGCTAATTGTTGAGTCGTGCCCAATTGTTTACTTTGGCAAACAAAACCACTTGCTGTAAGTGTTAATGGATCATCTGCTTGTTTCAGAACCCAATTCAACTGTGGATTTAAGCCATTCTTACTGAGCGTGGATTGATCACCACAGCTTGCAGAAAAAGATACCAGTTGTTTGCTTTCAATCGTCGCAATATTTGCCGTGGTCATCGCAATATTTGCTTTACCTTGAGCAACCCATTTCAGGGCAGTTGTATTATCAGGTACTGTTTTAAAATCAAGTTTAACATTTAAACTTTTTGCATAGTTACGCGCTAAGTCATAACCAAAGCCATGTAAAAATTGACCGTCTTTAAATACTGTAGTTGGATTTTCAACTGCGACGACAGTTAAAACATTTGAATTGACTACGGTATTGTATTGATGTGATTTTTCAGCATTTAGACTATTGATAGGAAATATTGCTACACCTAAAGCTAAAGCTTGAAAGGAAAGTTTGGAAGATAAAGAGTTAAGGCTAGGCCTAGACCCAGAACTTGAATTACTGTGCATGTTGTCTCCGCTACAGGTAATTTATGCCCTAAAAGTTCAGCAAGCTAGATACTGCCTTAACTTTTAAAAGTTTATAAATTCAATAAGGGTGGGCAAGTCATGACGCCATTCAAAATGACATTGGGTTGATCGGATATTTGATAAATGTTTCACAACATTTACAAAATGTATAAAAATTAAACAAAAACTAACTTAGGGGCGCATATTAAGCGTCAAAAAAGTGATTGTCAAATTTTGATCAATAAAAAAGCGAGAATCACATCACAACCTTCTGATTTGAAAAAGAATAAAATTTATACACTTTGGCGATGGTGAAATAAGGAATACAATGAAAAAACTTGTAAACGAAATGTTGTGTTAGCGTATTTTTCTTATGAAATCGAACTTAATTACTCGAAATGGGCATGATTTGTTAGTTGCTGAACTGAAAAAGCTTTGGCATGAAGAACGTCCTGAAATTACAAAAAAAGTAAATTGGGCAGCAAGCTTAGGGGATAGGTCGGAAAATGCTGATTATCAATATAATAAACAAATACTTAGAAAGATTGATCGTCGTGTTCGCTATTTAGGAAAGCGTTTAGAAGAACTTAAAATTGTTGATTACGTTCCTGAGCAAGAGGAAAAAGTATATTTTGGTGCTTGGGTAGAGATAGAAAATGATGCTGGCGAACATAAAACATTACGTATTGTGGGTGTCGATGAAATTTATGATCACCATCCGCAACATATTTCGATTGAATCTCCAATGGCTCGTGCTTTATTGACCAAGCAAATAGATGATGAGGTAGAAGTTCAAACACCATTAGGTAAAAAAGTTTGGTATATCAACTCTATTCGCTATGAAAAGCACGAAAATTCATAAAAATTCAGATTGTTGAGTTTATTTTGAGCATTCGGTGCATTATTTTGAATAAAAGAATTGCCAATTTGTTTTTTTATTTATATGATAGCCGCCATTGGAAGCGTGGCAGAGCGGTTTAATGCACCGGTCTTGAAAACCGACGAGGGTGTGAGTCCTCCGTGAGTTCGAATCTCACCGCTTCCGCCAAATATCTGAATAAGCCCTTGTTTTTACAAGGGCTTATTTTTTATCTGTGCTTTTACCCCTCAACTTACCCCACATCAAATGTTGGATTGAATCGAATAAAATTGGTCAAGAAAGGAAGGGGTTCGAGCCGCTAACTAAATCGAGAGTCGAATTTTCGAGTCTTACTTTGAAGATTGATTAGTTTTCTGCCATTTTTTAGATTGCTGAGAAGCAACATTGATTAGATTGCCCAATGCCACATCAATATCAACTAGGTGCAATCCCCAGTCATTCAAAACTTGACCATCCTTAACAATATCACCAATAAGTAAATCATTAGCACGTGGACTATTCGGGGTATTGTTTACATGGATTGCTAAGTATTTGAATTTTCCTGTTGATACACATTGAGCTGAGAGTAAGCCTGGTACAGTTACGAAAGGTGTTTTAATTTTTTTGCCCTTAAGCCAGCTTTGTGGAAAACGTGGATCACCTTTAATTGTAGAAGTTCCTGAAGCTAAATAACTATGTAAGTTACCATTACTACCAGTTAATTCTGCAGGATTTACACACGCATCTTCTAGGTTATCACCAGACTCATTTGGTCGGCCAAATCGAGAATTCTCAGGTGGGGTTGTATTGTCACGAAATGATGAATATGCAATTACACAGCCGATCTGAGTTGCTGAACGACATAAAGGTATTGTCTTAAACTCTCCACCAACATCTGAACCCTTTGCAACAGTTACATTACCACCAGGAATAATTGCTGAAATTAATTGAGATTGAATGGGTTTACCGTCAATTTCTTCTGCAAGTAATTGTTTAAGCATTCTTGAGCCTTGAGAATGGCCAATAAATACAATTCCTCGACCTTTATTTTCATGGGTTAAATAATAGTTCCAAGCATCTTTAACGTCTGAATAGGATGTTGGCGGTTGCTCAGTTAAGGAGCTTGCTTTAACTAAAGCTGGAATTGTACGCTGTCGATACATCGGAGCATAAACGCGACAGATCGAACTAAATCGAGCCGCTTGTTCTCGTGCTACAGCTTTCTCTTCTGCTTGGATTTTTAGGTCAGAAAGTTGTGTTGTCTCTTTTGAAGCTGTCGGGTAGACATAAAAGCAATCAATTGGGGCTTTAGCATCTGCTTTAAAATGCTCGATAGTTGTAGAACCATCAGCTTGAATAATAGTAGAACGCATATCTGATTTGCATGCATCTCCTATTTTGCCAGGCCAACACAGCCAATTCATTTTTTTACTATAGTCATTGTGTCCAAGTGTATCTGCATTTGGTGCTTTTGCATGAGCCGATATATTGAATGTCAGAAAGGCGATAGATACACAAAAAGCAAAGTCATGTTTTTTCATATAGTTTTCCTAAATTTAAGTTTTTATTGAGTATTGTTGGTGTATAAGATGATAGAAAATGAATAATTTTTTGTTGAAATTGTTATCATCAATTTGAAATAGATTTTTCATTACCATCGCATTTACTTTAGCCAACCAGTCCACAAAAATAAATTGAAGTGTAAAAAAATTAACATTTAATAATTCAAAGTTACATTGATATAAGCTTGTATTTTTTGCATCACGGACAATGAGTTAGCCTCTATTCCGAATGCTTATGGATGTGATGTGGTTTGTTTAAATTAAGATTAGGCATTATCAATTTGAAAATTTTATTCATGTTTTTATTAGCTTCACTCAATTATTATGAATGAAGCTAATGAGTCTTGATGTGGTTCGAACTAAAACGAATAAGCTATCATTAAGAAGCTGAAATATTTATGTAACTCACTTTGCATGGGCAGCAAGCGCTTTACGGTCAGTCAGACGATCATAAACTCCTGCTGCTGTGAATGCAGTCTTAAAAGCACACCACTGAAAAGGTTCTGGAAGTGTAGAAGGCGTCTTGTGATACAAGGCAGTCAAAATAGGGTTCACAGTTCCCATAATTTTCTCTGCGAGAAGTTGACCCATCATAGATTGAGTTGCAAGCCCATGACCCGTACATCCAGCCGTATAGATGATATTTTGATGAGCTCCAGTCGTACCAACCACAGGAAGAAAGTCATATGCAACACTGACGTAACCACTCCAACAGTGTTTAATCCCAAGACCTCGTAGGCTAGGATGACGCTCGTGTAATGTTCGTGCTAAAGCAGTATATGCGTGATCATCTGGTATGTTAGGTGTTTTAGAGCCATAGACGTAGTTTAACTTTTTCACGGTTAATACCATTGTATTGTGTGCTGTTAAACGATGGCTTTCCATAGTGAGATGCGGTGTGATAATACCTTCTCGACCATGCCAACCTAGTGATGCTAATTGCTGAGGTGATAATGGCTGTGTTTCAATAGCTGAGACTCGTATTGGTGCAATCTTATCTCGAAGTAATCCTAACTGCGGAGTAAAAGCATTTGTAGCTAAAACCATGATGGGTGCAGTTGCACTACCATGAGCAGTTTTACAGGTGATTGTTGATCCCTCACTATATGAAAGTAACGGTGTTTTTTCATAAAGTTTAACGCCTGCTTGAATCGCAGCACGTCTCAAACCACTGACATATTTACCAGGATTTAGCGTGCCACCACGTTGCTCACTCCCAAACAAAAACGCTGGTGGAATTCCTCGGGCACGCATCTCATCTTGATCTACGAAACGAGTTATTGATCCTAATTCGTGACCAACCTTCATACTACGTCTTAGCCACTTTTCTTGTGATGGATCAATAGCAGCGCGGATAATACCAGAAGGGTTGTAATCACAATCGATGTCTAATTCGATCATTCGTCTCTCGACATAGCACACTGCTTCATCATAGAAATTGACAAATTTTTTCGCATGTTCAATACCGACACGCTTAGCAAACATTTCAAATTCAATACCCATGCTGCCTAGCAAATATCCAGCATTACGACCACTCGCACCGAAACCACCAAACTCTTGCTCAAGTACGACGACTTTTGCACCTCGAGCAGTTAGCTCAAGTGCTGTAGATAGGCCTGCAAACCCAGCCCCAACTACGATCACGTCGGCTGTCAATGAACCTTCAAGTTTTGGCTGAAGATCACTTGGTTGTTCTATCCATCCTCCAAGAAGACGAAATGGTAGAGATGAAGGATTGCTGAGATTCACTTGTTCATTTGTACGATTCATTTAATATTCCTTTTAGTCATTACACAGTAATTAACAAATTCTTGTGATCTCATTTCTCTAACGAGCTGGAACAAAAGATTGATGTGAAACAAACTGCGAACGCTCAAGAGCAGCGTAGGCGTAATACAACTGAATCCCTGCATAAGCCCAAGTAATAAAAGCCCAAGTCATAAAAATCATAAAAGTGTCATCGCCAGGTATCGGGAAGAAATCATAGACAATCGCCACTGCTAGACCGAATACTGCTGTAATCGTTGTAGCGAACGCATGCAACTTTTCTCCAGCCTGCGCTAAACGGAAAATGAAATAGCAGAGATAAATCGTAAAGATTGACCACATAATGACGTAAAAGTACGGACGAATATCATTGAAAAAATCTGCAAGAAAAATAACAAATGTCACTGCGAATGCTGCTGCGAACAAAATCACTTCCTTGAAAGCGGAAGGCTTTAAATTATGAGTCAGTGTCATTAAGCCAAGTACCGCAATAATAGGCATACCGAAACTACGTGAGAAAGAATCAAGAAACATCGTGATGGAATAACTTACTTCCCAGCCAGTTAACATGTAAGAGACAAAGTTCGTAGCCGAAAAAGCAATAATCCACCACTCTAAACCAAGAAGATAATTATTCTTCTTAATGAATTTAGCCCCATAAACCCAACCTGATAGAGCTAGCACAATACAAGCAACAAGTCCTACGATATTTATAATTTCCATGATCGCTACCTTTATCAATTCACCGTTAACTAAAATTTTTGTTGCGATAGCCTCCATTTCGCTACCTACACCTAGTCCAAGCATTTTCATAATATGACTTCCTTAATTTATTGACTGTCATGTCAGTAAAATAATATGCTAAGATTAATAAGTAAACATTTTTTTATTAATGGCGATGATGGAAAACAAAATAGGGCGACCGAGCAAGGCGCATGAAAGGTCATTTGAAATTCTTCAGGCAGCTGTTTCTGTTGTTGCTAAAGAAGGTCTTGAAGGGATTACCTTTGCTAAAGTAGCAAAGGCTTCAGGTATGCAACGTACCTTAGTACACCATTATTTTGCTTCTCGTGCGGATTTGATGAATGCTTTCATTGAGCACTACATCTCGAAAATGGGTACTGAGATTATTCATCGTTTTAGCGGGAAACCGTTGAATGAAAGAATTCTAATGTTGTTCACCCCTGATGTTTACCGTAACCAAGAAGATTTAATCGTTTGGTTTGAGTTGGTTGCTCAAAGTGCTAGAAATCCATTTATTCAAAAGATGCTGCATGATCTTTGGACACAGCATTGGCTTCCCGATTTTGAAAATCAATTGGTGCAAGAATTTCCCAATGCGCCTCAAGAGGCGATTAGTTCAGCTGCTTATGTACTTGCTTGTTTATTTGAGGCTCATTGGGGATTTACTATCCAAGGTGTTACTGATAAGCAGAGACAAAAGCAAATGGAACAAACAGCATTACTTATTTTGAATGGCTTAAAGTAAATGATTCAATAATAATTATTTAGCTTTAATAAGATCGTTAAGAGGAATTGTATATTTGTCCTATCCCAGTATTACTCGTCTTTGGAAATTGAAAGTTTTAGACTTATACAGTTGCAGTAAAAAATGGGATAGGTTAAATATCAATGCTTCAATATCTCATTTGCAGTATGAAAAGTGATCTTTTTATATTTTATAAAGATGGTTTGATTTTTCGATCAGTTACACCTCAAAGGGTAAAAAAATGAGTAAGATGAAAGGCGATCATATTTATAATAAATAGCTGATATGAAGAAAAAATCAAAACTTGATCAAGATACGCTTTTTGTCAAATTGTTATTTAAGTCTTCATCTGAGGTGACTGATGATGAGGTTGATTATTATCGAAAATACCCTGATCAGATAGATCAAGTGACAGCTCCAATCAATATCCATAAAGTTTTCTTATGGACAGGGGCATTGTTAGGCATTGTAGTTGTTGCGGTCGCAAAATTTCTTAAATTCTCTGGTACTTTAGATTTTTTGTCAGAAGGTGTCTTAGAGTTCGTAATTGATATTATTTATGAAAGTGGAATTGCTTTGATTGGTGCAGCAGTTACTGCATATATGTTGGGAGTATTACTCAATAAACAGCAAGAAAATGCGTTGAAATGGCGAGAAGAGATTCGTAGACGTATAAAAGAAAATGAACAATAAAAGAGTGGAAAAAGCCAAAGTGATTTCACTTTAGCTTTTTTTAATGTTCAGTACTTAGTCTTATCTAAACCGTGATCTATTGAATGTTGATTCAATATACGACGAAGTTCTAATGTTGTTTCGGGCTTCATTTGAATCGAATGCCCCCCTTTAATAATTTTTTCTGAAATCGCTCCATCTATATGTGCACTTTTATAGGGAACGATACCGTCTGTAATGGTATCTGGATCATCGCTTTTAGTTATATTCCCCATAATCGAATGAAAAACCAATCCTTCTTTTGGAGATATTCCTGAAGTAAGTTCCATAAACTCAGATTTATTACTCAGATCACTTGGACCATTTTGAAGTGAATTGTTGATGGTTCTGACCATATCTTTAAGGTCATCATCATAACTCGTCAAAGTATCAGTTAATGTTTTCAAGAATGTAGAGGGTAGTCGAATAATTTTTCGCGCAGTCAAAGTGAACCAGCGATCTGCATAACTAGTGCCGCGATGAGGTGCAGCAAGAAAAATGACACGATCAAAGTTTGGAATTGCCTGCATTTTTAAACGTTCACCAATTACAGGATGTTTTCTCATACGCGCTTGTTCATGCTGACTCATCATCGGTAAAGCATCTTTTGAAATATCAGCATTACTCACTAAAAGTCGGCTAATGATGCCGCCCATGCTATGACCAATTAAAACTGCATTATCTGCCGCTTGATCTTTTGGATTTAGAGACCCAAAAGCTTGTTTTAATAATGCATAAATCTGAAAGCGACTTTCTAAAATTGGCATATTAGTGGAATAAAATACTTGCCAGACTTGATATTGTTCTCGCAATATTTTATCTCCCATAATTTCATTCGTTACAGCAATCCATGCCTCTGGACTACTGGCAAGCCCATGAATTAATACAATCACTTTTTTATGTGGATTGTAGGGTTCCAGCATGTATAAATGTGGTGTAGTCAAACGTTGATTGTGATTAATTAAAGTTAAATAAGCGGCAGCACCTAAGTTGTTTTCGGCTAACCATAAACCGTAAGGTGCTGAAAAATTTGCTGCAAGCGAGTAGTCTTTGCCTTCAATGTTGATCTTTTCAACTTTGTAAGGATCATAGATTTTGATTTTAAAATTTTGACCATTTAGAACTTCATCGAGTTTAGCATTTGTATTGATTGGTTCTGCGATAAGCGTTGATGCTAGATAATGCGCTTTATGAATCTTTGGATTAATACCATTTGGATAATGATGATTGAGGGGATCAAGAATATATTTTTGATTAGACTGGTTTGATTTTTCATCTGATTGTAGAACAGCAACAAAGTCTGCACCAAAACCGTCCCGACGGTTAATTGATCTGAGACCAGAGAAATTCATGTTATAGCTTGAAGTGAATTTCTCCAGTTTTTCTCCTTGTAACTTTTGATAAGACTCGATATCAACGGTGTATTTACTTCTACCGATTTGAATCGTGTGGGGGATATTTTCAGAAGAATTCTTTTCACCATAAACATTCACCAATTGGTTGAGTGCTTGATTATAAAAATCTCTAATCTGAACTTGTCGGTTATCAAAAATACGATCTTGTGGCTGGCGAGGTGTTTTAAATAAATAGGCATAGCTGTATCGAATACTTTTATCTAAAGCATGTAGCTGTTGATTTAGACATTTATCAACCAGTTGCTTTTCTTCAGCTTTGGCTTTTTGATTCATTTTACAGCCGTGTGACTCTGCAAGAGCTAAAGCCTTAGATAAATAGAGTTCACTGGCGGTCGATAAGAATTGCTCTCCCTGAATTTGAGGGATTTTCTCTAAATCAGCAAGACATATCTCTGGGTTTTGCATACAAACTTTGGCATCCATACCTGACATGTATAAAAGGTTTAGGCTGGCTTCACTCAATTTATTTTGAGTAAGAATGCTGTTACGTTCGTTGGCAATCGTGGTATGCAGCGTTTGTCTTTTTAAACTGACCACTTGGCAGCCAGTGGCGAGGAATATACTAAAGAGGATGATAGTACAAATATATTTGTGGAGAGGGAGAGCATACATTTTCATAAAGGAATTTCGTGAGCTAAATGGAAGAGCATCCAAATAAAATAGGAGAATAAATAGAAAAAATTCTAAGCGTGAATTTAAAAGTAAAGGCTAATTAGTAGATTGATTAGCCTTTAAATGATTAAGGAATTATTTGAGGAGCTTTATTTATTTACACCCCCACCTAATGCTTTATAAAGTTCAATTTGATTGTTTAATTGGGTTTGTTCAAGGATAAGTAGACCTTGCTGAGCTGCATATGCAGAGCGTTGAGCATCCAAAACAGTCAAATAACTATCTATTCCAGCTCTAAATCGGGCAGTTGATAGCTTATAAGTAATAGCTGTTGCTGACACTAAACGGCGTTGCGCATTTAAACGGTCATCAATGTGTGCTCGAGCAGCCAAGGCATCATTGACTTCACGGAAAGAAGACTGAATTGCTTTTTCATATTCTGAAAGTGCAATCCTTTGATCAATTTCTGAAATCTTTATATTCGCCTTACGAGTTCCCCAATCGAAAATTGGCAGATCAATGCTTGGACCAACCGACCATGAAAAGCCACCAGACTTAAATAAATCTTTAAGATCAGTCGATGTATACCCAGCTGAGCCTGTTAATGTGATGGTTGGAAACATACGGGCTTTCGCCGCACCAATGTTTGCACCCGCTGCACGAAGTTGATATTCAGCGACCTTTAAGTCTGGGCGGTTCTGGAGTAAATCACTACTTAAACCAGTCGAAAAACTCTTTTCCTCAGTAATGGCTTTAACTGGCTGTTGAGGAAGTAGTTGGGATGGAATCGTTTGACCAACTAAAAGAGTTAACAAGTTTTGAGCTTGTGACACTTGAGTTTTATAATTTGCAACGTCATTGCGTGCTGTTTCGACAGAAATCTGAGCTTGACGTAAGGGTATTTCACTCTCAGTTCCGACATTAAAACGTTTCTTGTTGAGGTTATAAGAATCAAGTTGAGCTTTTAATGTCTGTTCTGCAAGGTTTAGATTCGCTGTTGCAAATGAATAATTTAACCAAGCCTGTGCGACCTGACTGACTAAACTAATCTGAGTTGAGTCTTTAGCACTCTGTGTTGCAAAATAATTGTTTAATGCAGCATCTTTAAGACTCTGAACACGACCCCAAAAATCGAGTTCATACGCCGTTAAGCCTAGTCCAACTTGAAAGGTTGAATAAGGGTTGTTGGGATTTACAGAAGGACTCACTTGTCTAATCGCATTGCCTGTTGCACCAATGGCAGGAAGTTGCTCATATTTAGTAATTTGGTACTGTTGTTGAGCACGCTGGATATTTAATGCAGCAATACGTAAATCACGATTATTAATTAATGCAATTTCAATTACTTCTAATAATCGTGGATCTGAAAAATAAGTTTTATAACCTTGCTCAGCAATTGATGTACCAACGTAGCTTTCAGTAAAGTTTTGAGAGATATTAGCTTTAACAGTAGGCTGTGGTGCTTGCATACTGACACATGCAGTTAAAGTAAATGCTAATGTAGATATAATCAATCCACGAGATAAGATAGCCGATTTAGACATGTTGCTCTCCGAATAATTTAAAGATTTTTGACACATGAACAACAAGGGAAGTTCAGTGAACTCCCTTGTCTTAGCGCGTTTAAGATTTAACTTTTTGCTTTGAAGAGAACAATTTTTCGGCTGTACCCAGTACGAAGATAAAGAATACTGGTACAAAGAAAATTGCTAAAATTGTCGCCGAAATCATGCCGCCAAATACACCTGTGCCTAGAGCATGTTGTGTTTCAGAACTTGCCCCTGACGCAATCACTAAAGGAACTACACCACATGTAAAGGCAAGGGAAGTCATTAAGATAGGGCGCAGACGTAGTTTTGCTGCCGCAACAGTTGCTTCAACTAGACTCATTCCTTCTTCTTTTAACATTTTGGCGAATTCAACAATCAAAATCGCATTCTTGGCTGAAAGACCAATAATCGTAATCAGACCAATCTTGAAAAATACGTCATTCATCAGTCCTTTGGTCATAATGGCTATGATGGCTCCAAAAATACCTAATGGCACCACGAGCATCACTGAGAGAGGAATTGACCAGCTTTCATAAAGTGCTGCGAGTACGAGGAAGACCACTAACATAGACAAAGCAAGTAAGAAAGCCATTTGTGATTCTGATTGCTTCTCTTGCAGAGAAATACCTGTCCATTCATAGCCAATACCTTTAGGGAGTTTTGCTATGAGTTGTTCCATTTCACGCATCGCGTCACCAGATGAAGTATCAAAGTTTGGTATACCTGCGATACTTAAGGATGGTCGCCCGTTATAACGGTTATATTGTTGCGGTGCTTTATTCCATTGTGGGGTCACGACCTCTGACAATGAAACTAATTGACCACTTGTACCCATCACTTTTAAATTCAAGATATCTTTGAGTTGCATACGTGATTTGGCATCAACTTGCACAATCACTTGCTGCATACGACCTTGATTTGGAAAGTCATTGATATACATTGAACCCATTGAAGTCGAGATGATGTCTGAAACATCTGCAAATTTAACACCTAAGGCATTTAATTTTTCTCGGTCAATTTTTAAAGAAATACTGTCTCCTTGAGGCAGACCTTCATTCCAAACCATATAGAACTTTTTATTTTTGGCTGCCATCTCCATCAATTGATCTTGAGCAGCGAGCAATGCAGGCATGCCTAAGTTCGCTCGATCTTGCAAACGAAGACTAAATCCAGAGAAAGTGCCTAACTCGTCAATCGCCGGAGGTAAGACGGCCATTGTTGTGCCTTCTTTACTATTTGCCATTGTTTGATTGATTGAATTTGTCATCTCAGACGCAGAGGATGTTCTATCTTTAAAGTCCGTCAGTGTTGTAAAGGCAACTGCTACATTTTGACCTGCGCCACTGAAACCCCAACCTAAGATCGTTGTGTTGCTTTTAACATTAGGATCATCTTTGATGCTAGTTTCAAACTCCTTCACTACGTTTTTAGTTCGTTCAGTAGAGGCATCTGATGGAAGTTGGAATGTTGTTAAAAACCAACCTTGATCTTCTTCAGGCATAAAAGCAGTTGGCCATAATTTCATTCCAGCAAAAGTCGCAGCAGTGATGATAATAAACAGCACCATCATTGGAATGGTATGCTTGATCACTTTAAATAAGATGATTTCATATTTTTTGGTGACATTATCAAAGCTACGATCAAACCACGCAAAGAAGCCTTTTTTCTGATGATGTTCATCAATTGGCTTAAGCATAGTCGCACAAAGTGCCGGAGTTAAAATTAATGCCAAAAGGGCAGAAAACAAGATGGATACTGACATGGTCAGCGTAAATTGTTTGTAAATAACGCCGACTGATCCACTCGCAAAAGCCATTGGTAAGAACACAGCAGCAAGTACTAAGGTGATCCCAATGATTGGACTTGTGATCTCTTTCATTGCCTTAGATGTCGCCTCTTTAGGAGGTAGACCTTCTGTTGCCATAATCCGTTCAACATTCTCTACCACAACGATGGCATCATCGACGATAATCCCGATGGCAAGCACCATCCCGAACATGGTGAGGACGTTGATGGAGAAACCTGCAAGTAGCATTACTGCAAATGTCCCTAGCAAGGCAATAGGCGCAACAATAGCTGGAATAAGTGTGTAACGGACATTATGAAGAAACAAATACATCACAATGAATACCAAAACCATGGCTTCAAGTAATGTATGAATTACCTTTTCAATGGATATTTTGACAAATGGAGCGGTATCGTAAGGAATACTAAATTGCATACCTTCAGGTAAATTAAGCTTTAATTCCTCAATTTTTGCTCTGACACCTTCAGCAGTTTTGACTGCATTTGCACCAGGACTAAGTTGAATCGCTGCCGCCGTCGCTGGTTTACCATTTTCCAAAATAGCAAAGTTATATGCTTGCGAACCAATTTCAACTTTCGCAACATCAGATAGTCTAATCACACTTCCGTTGATTTTACTTTTCAAACTAATATTCTTGAATTGTTCAACGTCGCTCAGTTGTCCTTGAGCAGATAAAGGAACCGTGATCAACTGTCCATTTTCAGCAGGTAAATCGCCTAAACGACCTGGAGCAATTTCGACATTATTCTCACGAATCGCTGCGTTTACGTCACTGATTGAAAGGCCGTAGGACACTAACTTATTTGGATCTACCCAAATACGCATTGCCTTTTCGGCACCAAATGATTGGACTTTACCAACACCTTCAACACGCTTTAATTCTTCAACTACATTTCGAACAAGATAATCGCTCAGATCAACTTCCGAATATTGATTGTTGGGCGAATTAATACCCACCAACATTAAGAAACCTGAAGATGAAGCATCAACCTGTAGACCTTGTTGGCGAACAATTTGAGGAAGTCTGGCTTCGACGGCTTTAATTTTATTTTGCACATCAACTTGAGCCATATCGACATCTGTACCTGGCTTAAAGGTGACAGATATTTGTGCCATCCCAGACGAGTCTGTAGTTGCACTGTAGTAAAGTAAATTTTTAACACCAGATAGCTCTCTTTCGATCAAAGTAACTACACTGTCATTAATCGTCTTTGGGGTCGCACCAGGATAGACTGCACTGATGGTAACTTGTGGTGGGGCAACACTCGGAAAGCGAGCGATAGGTAGTTTGGGAATACTAAGTAATCCAAACATAATAATAAAAATCGCGATAACCCATGCAAACACAGGGCGGCGAATGAAAAATTGTGACATCATCATTGAGCTCCTTTCGCGATAGGGGCTTTCCAATTACTTATTTCAAGCTTTTGATTGGGTTGGATTCGATCAATACCTTCAACAATAACTTTGTCACCTTGTTTCAGTCCTTTGTTGACTAGGTAGAACTGTTCATGTTGTTGTCCAAGCTCAACTGGACGGACATCAGCCAAACCTTTGCCATTAATGACATAAACTTGTGGATCACCATTGTTATTACGTTGGATTGCTTGAGCTGGTACTAGAAGAGCTTGTGGTACAGATGCACGGTCGATACTGACACGAACATACATTCCAGGAAGTAGCTTACGCTCTGAGTTATTTACGACGATACGAATGGTGACATCGCCTGTCTCTGGGTCTACATTGATATCTTCAAATAGCATTTTTGCGCTAACGTTGTAGGGTTGACCCTGACTATTGGTAATTCGAACAGTTTTATCGTTATTTGCCGATAATTCGCCGTTTTGTAAGGCAGCCTGTAGACGTTCGTATTCACCAATTGATTGCTTTACATCGACATAAACTTTGTCAATTTGTTGCACAGTCGCTAATGTATTGGTATCACCCTGACTGACGAGAGCACCTTCTGTCACAAATGATTGTCCAATACGACCTGAAATCGGAGCGCGAACCGTTGCGTATTGCAGATTGAGATTTTGTCTTGTTAGTAAAGCTTTCATTTGCGCAACATCAGCTAGCGCTTGACGATATTCAGCCTGCGTATTGCTCACTTCTTGTTTGCTAATCGCATTACTTGGTAATAATTGTTCATAACGTTCTAATTGAACCTTTAATCGAGCAACTTCTGCTTCGGCTTTGTTTAAAGATGCTTGATTGCTTTTAACATCTGCTTGAAAGGTTTCTGAGTTAATTTTATAAAGCGCTTGTCCCACTTGCACCTCACTGCCTTGAGTAAATAAGACCTTCTCAATGATGCCACCAACCTGTGGGCGGATTTCAGCTGTACGGAAAGCGTGAACACGAGCAGGGAGATTCTCGCTAAAATTCACAGATTGAGGTTGAAGATTTAAGACGCTCACTTTAGCTGGGGGAGTTTCAGCCTGTGGTGTTTCTTCTGAGCCACAACCTTGGATAATTAAACCAATAGATAAAAATAATGGAAGTAAAAGATGCTTTTGCATACTGTCCAAACCTTTGGAGTTTTTGATGCTGCTATTATTTTGACTGAGTGTGTAATCATCATCTTTGAAATGTGGAAAAAGTGTGGAGATCAACACATAAATAAGCGTATTATGCAGATTGACTGAAATTTTTCGTTGATTTGTCTATGTTCGAATCTTCATTTTCTTTTGATTGCCGAGATAAACAGATTCTTGTTGTAGAAGATGAATATGATATTGGCGATATTATTGAACACTATTTGAAACGTGATGGTATGCGAGTGATTCGAGCGATGAATGGCAAGCAGGCAATCGAAATCCATGCCTCACAAGCGATTGATTTAATCTTACTTGATATCAAATTACCTGAACTCAATGGCTGGGAAGTGCTGAGCAAAATTCGTCAAAAAGCACAGACACCTGTGATTATGCTGACTGCACTAGATCAAGATATTGATAAGGTGATGGCTTTAAGAATTGGTGCAGATGATTTTGTTGTTAAGCCGTTTAATCCCAATGAGGTGGTTGCACGCGTTCAGGCTGTATTAAGAAGAACCCATCAAAACAATCAAATTTCGCAAAAAAACCTATTTTACAAAAACATTGAAATCAATACTGAAATTCATAGCGTTTATATCAATCAGGTAGACAAAAAATCATTACTCAATCTGACATTAACAGAATATAAAATATTACTTCTCATGATTGATCATCCACATAAGGTGTTCACTCGTGGTGAATTGATGAATCATTGCTTGCCTGACAGTGATGCTTTAGAAAGAACGGTTGATAGCCATGTCAGTAAGCTCAGAAAGAAATTAGAAGAACATGGACTTGAACACATGCTGATTAATGTTCGAGGGGTGGGATATAGACTTGATTATCCGCAAGAATAATAAGATTGGATAGAAACAAGCTGACATGCTACAAGTTGAGAAAAGACAATGAAAAATAAATTAGGGATTAATAAGCAATTTTTTATTGCTTTTAGTATGGTGAATTTAAGTATCACTTTATTGTCTGTATTTGTAGGCTATATAGTTTATAACTATGCAATTGATCATGGCTGGATTTCACTAAGCTCTCTGCAAGGAGACTTCACAGATTTCCATTTGGTTGACTGGATTTGGTTAGGTATAGTCATTTTATGTGGTTCAATTATTTCTTTAATTATTGGAATGCAATTGGCAAAAAGATTTATTGTGCCCATTAATTCATTGGCTGATGCAGCGAATAAAATTAGTGAGGGGGACTTGTCCGCAAGAGCAAATGACCAAAAAATCCATTCTTCTGAGATTTCAAAATTAATTATAAACTTTAATGATATGGCACAAAAATTAGAAAGCTCTGTACAAAATGCTCAAGTTTGGAATGCAGCGATTGCACATGAATTAAGAACACCTATCACAGTACTACAAGGACGATTACAAGGCATCGTAGATGGCGTGTTTGAGCCAGAGCCAAATTTAATCAAAAGTTTATTAAATCAAGTGGAAGGGCTCTCTCATTTAGTAGAGGATTTAAGAACAATCAGTTTATTTGAAAATAATCAACTCAAGCTCAATATTGAGCCGATTGATTTTCTGAGATGTGTTGAAAAAGTTGTGCTGATGTTTGATGAAAAATTAAAAGAGACAAAGCTGAGTATTGATTACGATATTTCTAATGATCTTGTATTCTGCGATAAGCGTCGTATGGAGCAAGTTCTGATTGCTTTGGTGGATAATGCAATCAGATATTCTAATCCTGGAGTTTTGAGAATTAGATCTTCAGTTCAGCAAGACAAATGGACACTTGAAATAGTTGATGAGGGGCCGGGAATCTCTATTGAATATCAGAAAGAATTATTTGATCCATTTTATAGAGTTGAGCAATCTAGAAATAAAGCTTTAGGAGGTACGGGTTTAGGCTTGGCTGTAGTTCACGCAATTGTTCTTGCTCATTCAGGCTCAATTCGATATGAAAATGTTCATGCCAATAGCGCATTCATTATTGAGTTAAAAAATAATAAGCTTAAATAAAACAAAGATACCTCCATGGCTAGAGATTTCTTTGTTCAAACATTTCAAGCAATATTATCGATACACTATTTTTAGAAAAACACATCACTATATTGATGTTTATATCTTAGACAAAGAGCTAGATGATTCCTGTTGTCTTAAACTCTTGATTGTTTAGCATATCAATTGGATTCATCATTATTCCATCGTGTTCAACAAATCCAACAAATGTTGTACTCATGTTCCAACCAAGTAATCCTTTAAGTTCATCTGGAAAGTTTTTAACGGTTTCTGTTGAAAGAGATAAATAATGATTCTCTTCTTGACGCAGGAAACCCAGATCATAAGACATGGTTAAACCAATACGAGGTTCATTACTTACATTTGCTCCACCACCATGATAGGTTGAACCAATCCATATCAACGCATCGCCAGCTTTCATTTCAGCTGCAACCGTTTCATCTTCTTTCGGTGCTCTTTCATCATCCCATAAATGACTAGCAGGAATGACGCGAGTAGCACCATTTTCTTCAGTGAAATCAGTCACAGCGAACATGATTTGTACTCTAGCTTCACGTCCGTATACGGGGTGCTGCCACATCCAAACTGTATCATCACGATGTAACGGTTGTGCTTTTTGACCTGGCCAAATCTGAATAGCTTGAGTTACACCAACTTGAATGTCTGGGCATAATTCGATTTGAAGCTCACCACTCCAAGCCTGTAATGGGGTTTGAAGAATAGCTTTTGCAGTGTCCAAGAATACTGGATTCATTGCTACCAATGGCATTTGAGGCAAACGGGCAAATAATCGACTCATTCTGCGGGTTTTTGTACCTGCAAAATAATCATCTACACCATTTGGAATTAATTCTAATTGTTGAGATAAGGTCTGATAAATATCTTGAGTGGTATCATCATCTAAAAAGTTCTCAATGATGACACCACCATCTCTTTTAATAATCGAAACGATTTCATGGATTGTTGAATCTTTGCTTAATTTAACGAGTGACATAAGACTTCCTTTTCGTTCTTGGTGAGGAGTATTTCAAAGCACTCAAATGAGTGACTTGGTAGCACGATTGGTTTTCATACATATCTTTCAATTTAACTATTCAATATTAGCGAACTAAATTATTGAGATAGTCGAATGAGTTTATGTATGTTGTTGAATTAAAATGGTTTTTATAATGAAAAGTGGGTTACCTTTCATGTTTGCTTGTTTTAGGGGCTAATGTTTTCTTTAAAAAATTGATCTGATCATTGAGCACTGCTCCGTGCCAGGATTCTGTGTAGAAATCAAAATGATCAATAGGGTATTCCAGTAATTTGGAAGGACCTTGAATCAGACTGGCAGTTTTGCGAGCTGGGTCGGGTGGTGCAATTTGGTCATTAGAACCCACTTGTATCAACGTCGGGCAGGTTACATTTTTTGCAAAAGTAACTGGTCGGTTGTATGAGACTTCTAAGGCCGCACGAGCACAAACTTCATTACGCCAAGTTGGACCTGCCATAGAGGTATAGCTTTCTTCAGCACCAGGTGTACTAATCATTGCAGCTGTGCCAGGTTGTCCAACTATTGGGATGAGATGAGGAGGGCGTTGAGCTATGGCATGAATTAAATCTTTTATGCCATGTCCTATTGCAGTCGTTATTTGCTTTAGGCCACCGTATTGGAATACTTGTTTTAACGCTGCTAAACCATCTGTAGCAGGGTTCATGGAGACGACTGCCGATACTTTTTGATCCTGTGCAGCGACCACAACGACATGACCACCAGAATATGAAGTACCCCATAGAACTATTCGATTTCGATCAACGAGTGGCAAACTTCGTGCAGCTGCAATTGCTGCGTGATAATCTTCACGTTGGTTAATATAAGACACGTGTTGTCTTGGTAAGCCTGCTGACTCGCCGAAGCCTCTATAGTCAAATATGAAAGCATCAAAACCAGCTTGGCTAAATGGCTCAGCAAAATCTAATAACCCTGTATCTTTTGTACCACCAAAGCCTGTTGCCATAACAATGCAAGGTCGTCCTCGAGACGTCATGAACTCATCTGAAGTTGCAGGGATATACCAAGCAGAACAGGTAATTCCCTTACTTGTAAATTTAATATTTTCCATCATATTTTTCCTAAATTATTGTTTATCTCTGCTTTTTAATTGAAAACAGAGATATAGGATTTAATCGTGATATTAAGCTTGGATTTTTATCTGCTTTGGGATCGGTTTTTCAGCAACAAGCTGTGGCTTTTTCTTAGATTGAGCAGTGGTAAAAATTAATTCCTTATCGAACACTGAACCTTTTTGTAGTCGCTCTTGGTCGAATTTATAATCTTGTTTTACAATCCAAGGACCATCTGTACCAGCCCTAGGGAATTGAGCAATGCTGCGTTGAATGTAGCCTGAATTCATATCTATCAATGGCACACGTTTCATATCTTTATTACGAATTACTGGTGTAAACGTTTCGTAGTGATTTTCATCCATGTAGTCCATGAGTCGACAAAAATGCTTCCACACTAGATCGACTTTTAAAGTCCATGCTAGATTGGTATAACCAAATGCGAACGCAAAGTTTGGAACATCTGACAACATCATTGATTTAAAAATAGTTGTATCTGGATAGTTTATTTTTTTGCCATCAACCATTAATTGCGTTTTGCTAAATGGAACAGCATTTAAACCTGTTGCGGTCACAATGATATCGGCTTCAAGTGTTTTACCTGATTTAAGTAAAATGCCATCCTTGGTAAAGCGCTCAATATGATCAGTCACAACCGAGGCTTTCCCAGCAGAAATTGCTTTAAACATATCTCCATCAGGTACAACGCATAAGCGCTCATCCCATGGGTTGTATTTAGGAGAGAAATGAGTTGCCACATCAAAATCTTTTGGTAGATTATTTTTAACATCAGAAATAAGAAAGCGACGCATTAAGTTAGGAAAGCGGCGACTCAGACTATAAACACCTCGTGTCAACACAATGTTTTTACGTCGAATAATATTGTAAGCACGTTGTGGAGAAAGAACCCGATTGAGCGTGTTTGCTATAGAGTCCGTACTTGGAGCAGCCATGACATAACTTGGTGATCTTTGCAGCATAGTAATCTGATCAACATCTTGGGCCATCGCTGGAATTAATGTGACTGCTGTAGCACCACTACCGATCACTACGACTTTTTTACCAGTGTAGTTTAGGTTTTCTGGCCAATGCTGAGGATGGATAATCTGTCCCTGAAAATCTTCAGTTCCATTAAATTCAGGGGTATAACCAGCATTGTAGTCATAGTAGCCAGTACTCATGAGTAAAAAGCGGGAGCGGAAAGTAATTAAGTTTTTTTGATCTTTACGTTTAACTTTAATTGTCCAGAGACTTTCATAAGTGGAGAATTCAGCGCTCATCATGTAGTGACCAAATTGGATATGCTCATCAATTTGATTTTCTGTCACTGTTTCTTGTAAATAATCACAGATCATTTTGGCGCTACCGAAGACTCTCTTGTTTGTCCATGGTTTAAAGCCAAAAGCAAAAGATTGCATATCTGAATCAGAGCGAATACCTGGGTATCGAAATAAACTCCATGTACCACCGATTTCTTCACGCCCTTCAAGTATTTTAAAAGTGGAGTTCGGGCGATATTTTTTTAAATGGTACGCCGCACTAATTCCTGCAATCCCTGCGCCGATGATTAAAACATCAGTGATAGTATTTTGATCTGATGTATTCATATCTTTTCCTCTTTACAAAATTTCACGCACTTGGACATCAGTTAGATTATTAAGATGATGGTTTCATTAATCTTTATTCTGACTGATCCATGTTCCTGATGAATAAAAGTCCTTATCCAGTGTGAATCCATTACCAGCATTTAAACCGTTAATAAATGCAGGTAGAGACGTATCTATATTATTAATCCAATAATTACACAGTGTCAATGACACTGTGTAATTATTGGATAGTGCAGATTTATCTGATTGATTTATATAATTAAATATTTTTTATTGGTTTTCAATCATGTGTTTTTATTCAGAAATGCATTTTACATAAGGTATATGGAGCTTTAGCATATTCTTTCTAAAAGAAAGAAAAAGCTATTGCTAGCAAAATTTTCTAATTAAAAAATAATATCGATTTTTTCTTTTCTCATCATTTTAATAAGATATTAAAAAACTCAACTTTTCAAAATTGTTTTAACAAGTATATATTATTTTTTATTTTAAAAATGATTGTGAAATTTCCCCAATTTTTAAGAAGAAATCATTAATTTTGTAAGATAACATTTAGACTTGTCGAAACTTTTATTGGTATCTACAATGGCAACATCCAAATTAAAGATAGGGTAGTATGACAACTTCTCGACGTAGGCCAAAACATGATCCCAAAGAATCTGAGCGAGAAATTTTAAATGCTGCGGAAAAGTTTTTAAATGAAAGACCATTTCGAGAGCTTAACATCGATGAAGTAATGCGGTTTACTGGATTAAAACGCCCAGCTTTTTACGTACATTTTCGTGATAAGCATGATCTCATTTTGAAACTTGTTCAGACTATTGGTAAAGAATTATTTAACATTGCTGAAGGTTGGCTTGATGTTAACAATTCTGAGATGGATTTAAGGCGTGCTATCGTCGATACGGTAGATGTCTATATGCAACATGGTCGCGTGTTAAGGGCATTTGTTGAAGCGGCGAGTGGTGATGAGCGCGTTAATCAGATATACCGTAGTTTAATTCAGGAGTTCATAACTGCGGCAGCTCAGCATATAAGAAATGAACAAATTGCTGGCAGAATTAAAAAAGATTTGGATGTAGAGGAAACTGCTAGAGCACTTATATGGTTAGAAGAAAGATATTTATTTGAGGTTTTTGGACATTCAGATCCTATTGATTCTGAACTCATAATTCGAGTTCTGCAAAATATTTGGATTTCAACTCTTTATGGTATCGTCCAATAATTTAGTTAGTTTAATTTCTGCTGAACAACAATATTAAAAATTAAAACTCTTACAGTTTAATAAAAATAATTGATTTACATTAAGTAAATATATTGTAACTAATTGAATTTTATTGATAAATTTTAGCACTGTTGCTTTATCTATATAATTACACAATGTCATTGACACTGTGTAATTATTTGTGTAGCTTGTTTTTTGTTCGTAATGAACTTTACTCATTCACTGGAATTGGTGAGTAAATAGTCATAAAGACAATTTAGTAAAAAAATATAATTTAAGGAATGATTATGGAAAAATCTTTAGGCAAGGACGGTGCTGAGCTATTGTTAATTTTTTCAAAAATTAGACAGAATCAGCTGAAATCTTTATTGAGCAGTAAGGGGGTAATCAAGTTTGGACCATGTGTATTGAGTGCGATGGTTATGGCTTTGAGTACACATACTTATGCTTCGGCACTCGATCAATCAGGACAATCGATCTTACCATTTTTGGAGAGTGGCAATTATTTTGAAGCGAATGTATTTGCAGTTGATGCCTCTATTTCAGGTGTAGTTCATGATCGCCCAAATCTTGTACGTGAAAATCAAAGCAGAGATACTGGAGATATCGGACAAAATGTGCAGTTTTATACAGCAGCTTTAAAACTCCAATTAACAGACCAATTCAGTTTCGGTTTACTTTATGATCAGCCATTTGCGGCAAAAACAGCATATCCACTTCGCCCCAACAATAGCTATTCAGATAATGATTTTAGTCAAGAAGGCACATCTGTAGATGTTGAAAGTCAGGATTTAAGTTTTATATTTGGATATTCACCTTATAAAAATTTCCAAATTTATGGAGGTCCTGTTTATCAAGAAGTAAAAGGAAAAGCTTCTTTTAGAGGGATGGCTTATACCGAGGCATTTAATGGTTATGAAGCTAATTTTAAAGAAAAAGGAGAGCTAGGTTGGCTTTTGGGTGCAAGTTATCAAATTCCAGAGATTGCATTAAAAGCGGCCGTTACTTATCGTTCCAAAATCAAATATAAATTTCAGGTAGAGGAAAGTATATTTGGCGAAGCTTTGCAATTTGTTGAACCAGCAAAAACAACAATCGAAACACCTCAATCAGTCAATATTGATTTCCAAACGGGAGTCGCAGAAAAGACAATTGCTTATATGAATTTGAGATGGGTGAATTGGAAAGATTTTAATATTCGCCCAACGCAATATAATGCGCTTACAGCGAGTTATTTGGATGAACTCACTGGAGGTGCCTACAAACAAGGTGTTGATTTAGATTCTTATCAAAAAGATCAATACAATGCAATTATTGGGATAGGGCATCAATTAACAGATAAATGGAGTTTTGCCACGGATGTCGGTTGGGATTCTGGCACAGGTGATCCCGCTTCAACTTTAGGTCCAATGAAAGGCTCATGGTCATTCGGTGTTGGCACTCAATTCAATCCCGCTACAAATTATTTTATCGCCGCTGGTGTCAAATATTACTGGTTGGGTGATGCTAAGAGTGAAGATGGTGCATATTATTTACCGATTGATGGTATCAAAGAACTTGCAGAACAGGCAGCCTTTAAAAATAACCATGCAATCGCATACGGTTTAAAGATAGGTTATCGTTTCTAATAAAAAAGGAATGGTTTAATTAACCATTCCTTTTTCTTTATTATAAATTTTTTCATTTGTTTTTATATGTGAAATTTTAAAAATCGTAATATAAAAAATTGAATGCTTCATTGAGTTATATTTTTGCTGTGAGGGAGATGTTTTGAAATTTAGTTTTTTTATGCTGGTTGGGTTTCTTTTTACATTATTTATAACCAATGCTTCAGCTGATGATATTGTTGGGAAATGGAAGCTTATCAATGATAAAACAGGGTTTTATGAAGCAAATGTTGTAATTTCTAAAAATAGTGATAGCACCTTTGAAGGAAAAATAGATGAGATTTATCATTTACCAAATACAAAGAATTCAAAAGATAAATGTACTGCCTGTACTGGTAAATTAAATAATCACTCTATTATAGGTTTCCCTCTACTTACGCAATTTGTAGTAAATCCAAAAAAATCAGATGAATACATTAATGGATTTATTGTTGATCCTGAGAATGGTAAACGTTATAAAGGTCTTATTCGAGTTGCTACGAATAGTAGAAAACTGACTATAACAGGTTATATCGGTACTTCTATTCTTGGTAGAACACAGACATGGATCAGAAGCAAAGATTAATGTGAAGTGAGAACAAGACTGTTTTTAACATGGTAAGCTATTCATATTTATCTGTGGTTTTCATGGTAAATGCAGGGTTTTGAATTAATGGATTCTAAGAGTAGGGCGGTTTTATTACACCATGATTTAAAATGGAAATACTCTAATCGGCACTAATTTAATTGGTAACTTAAAAGTGATGTCAATTTAATTTAGTAAATTTATTGAGCATTTAGCTGAGGAAGCTTTAGATATCATTTTAGAGGCTTTATATGGATGAGTGAAGATCTGAGAGGAAATTGGGTATTTTCGACTTGCCCTATACTCAGGTAATTCAGAAAAGCAAAGGGCTAGTATTGGATGAATTTGAGTTGTATAAAAATAAAATCCAATAAAATAGTATGTTACTTATTGTGTTCAACTGATGCCGTCCCATCAAGTTCTTGTTATAAAAATCATTGTTTAAAATAGGCGTTGTCACAAAATTTGGAATAAACAATAAAATCTATAAGATTTTAATTATTTGATAAATAATGAATAAAACTTAAATAGAATCTATTAAAAAGTTATTTATAGAATTCGAATCTCGCCACTTCCGCCAAATATTTAAATAAGATATTGTTTTTAAAAGTTATTATTTTTTGTCTATGTATTTACCCTTTAATATATCCCACATCAAAATGTATATGTATTCATCCTTATTAGGCTGATATAGAAATGTGATCCTAGTCAAAATATATATTTTAAAAAATTAAAAAATGAATCATAAATAAAAGTGTGGCTATAGCAATTTATGCTCAAGAAAAAATCAAATTGGTTTCGCAATTTTAAAATCTTGATAGCTAAATAAAATTTTAAGGCTTCATTTTTCTATAGGTTTTAGGTTAAAAATTGATCTTAATTTCACTTGAATTTGAAATTTTATTTATTAAAAAATTTAATGAACAGTAAATTATTTTATATGTTTTTAATCAATAAAATTGTTATTTATCTCAAAATTTTACCTTGTTTTTCAGATATTTTTTAATTCTCATCATGGTTGATTATAAAGTTCAATCATTGAAAATTTATGCATTATTTGCATGAAATATTTAATTTTTGCATTATCGTTTTTAAACAAAAAAAGTAACACTTGCTTCTGCTCATTGACGAATCAGCGGTTTTTGTACTTTTAAAAAGTCGAGCTGAGCTGATGCAGTTTGTATGGCATGGAATTTGTAAGCTAATCGCCTCGGCGTAGAGCGAAGTAGGGAAGGAATAATTATTATGAACCAAAAAAAGTTGCTCAAGTATATTCTGATTGCAATGATATCGGGAATATTAGTTGGTTGGGCATGTCATAGTACCGTGAGTACAGCTCAAGCAACAGATATTGCAGCTTATTTAAAGATTGTCACAGATGTGTTTCTTAGACTTATCAAGATGATCATTGCACCTTTGGTGTTCGCTACAATTGTTTCAGGTTTAATTTCAATGGGTAAATCATCCTCTTTAGGATCGATTACGCTCAAAGCCATGAGTTGGTTCATCGGCGCATCATTTATTTCACTTTTACTCGGTATGGGTTTGGCAAACTATTTCCAACCGGGTGCTGGTATGAATTTAGTCATTCCAAAAGAAGCTGTTGATGTTGGTGTGAGTGCTTCTAGTCTAAGTTTACAAACGTTTATCACTCATATTTTCCCACGCAGTTTCGCAGAGGCGATGGCAAATAATGAAATTCTTCAAATTTTAGTATTTTCAATATTTTTTGGTTCAGCATTAGCTTATGTTCAACATCAAACTGGTGCAACGGTTATTGGAAAAATTATTGATGAGCTATGCCGTGTAATGTTCCGTATCACAGATTATGTGATGGCATCAGCTCCGATTGCTGTATTCGCTGCGATTGCTTCCGCAATTACTGTTCAGGGTCCTAAACTTATCCTTGATTATAGTATCTTCATTGGACAGTTCTATATTGGTCTATTGATCTTATGGATGATTTTAATTTCATTCGGTTATATCTTCTTGAAAAAAGATATTTTTAGATTAATTAAAACGGTGCGTGAACCAACTATGCTTGCATTTGCTACAGCAAGTAGTGAGTCGGCATACCCTAAAACAATGGAAGCATTAAACAAATTTGGTGTTCCAAAACGTATTACTAGTTTTGTTCTTCCCCTTGGTTATTCATTTAACTTAGACGGTTCAATGATGTATATGGCTTTTGCAGTGTTATTTATTGCACAAGCATATGGTATTGATTTGAGCTTTACGCAACAGGTTCTGATCTTATTAACGCTGATGATCACCAGTAAAGGTATTGCAGGTGTTTCACGTGCCTCCATTGTTGTGATTGCTTCAACGCTTGCAATGTTTAAGTTGCCTGAAGCGGGAATTCTATTAATCCTTGCGATTGATCAGTTTTTAGATATGGGTCGTACTGCAACAAATGTAATTGGTAACAGTATTGCGACAGCTGTGATTGCGAAAACTGAAGGTAATCAGCATGAAGCCGAAGAACCTGAAGAGCAAACAGTTGATACAGTTATTCCCGTCACGCGTTTAGCAGACAACACATAATTATTTTTAAATGAGCTTATTAATTTAAGATTATTTAATATCGCAGGTGATTATTTGATTATTCTTTTGGCTTAGCATCCAGATGAATCATCAAATAATCACTTTATCGTGTACAGTAGTTATTTTTATTTTAGGAAATCGGTTTTTATTTACAGTTTTTTAGAGGTTAGCAAATCCCAAATATAATTGATCCGTTTTGATAGAACGATTTCTCTTCTTATTATGTATACGTCTTGGAATGTACTATATTTTTCTTGATCAACAATTTTAAGTTTGTTTTCTAATATTTCTTTTTCCACAAGTAGTTTGGGTAACCAAGCTATTCCTAAACCTTGAAGTACTAATTCTTTTAGATCACCTGCATTATCTGTTTCATATAAAGTTCGATAATTTAACTTATTTTCAATTACTTCATCGACACATTTCCTTAAATAAGCTTGCTTGCTATAAGATAATAGTGGGAAAAGTTGTTCAAATGAATATTTGGGAACATTATTCATCACAGCAGTCACAGGTAAAATTTCCATTTTGACGATTTTATGGAACATAAAAAGACTACGATCAAGCTGTTGAAGGGTGCTGTCATCACAGTAGCAAATTAAAAAATCACATGAGCCATCTGTAAGTAAACGCATGCCTTGTTTCAAGTTTGCCGCAATAATTTCTAGTTTTAGATCTTCTAAAGTATTAGATAAATCATGAATAAAACGTGGGAAAAATTGCGTAATTAGAGAATGAGATACAGCAAACTTAATAGTAAGTTCATTGTTTTTAATACTTTTTTCTAAATAATTTATTGTTGTATCAAGTTGATTTTGTATATTTTTTGCAGAAGCTAAAAGAATTTGACCTGCCTCAGTAAAGTCTATGTTTTTGCTATGCCGTTTTAGGATTTGGAAGCCTAATGCATTTTCAATATTTTGAATTCTACGTGAGAATGCAGACTGTGTAACATGGCGCATCTCTGCTGCTTGGGAGATTGATTTTTCTTGCTCTAATGCAAGTAAATCTTCAATCCATCGAATTTCCAAGGTCATAGCTCGTCCTAAATGCATGCTCATACACCATTATAATCTATTATGCAAAAAATGCATGTAGTAATATTTTTTTACATTAGAAAAAAAATGGAGTGTCCTCTAATATAAAATTATAGATACATAGAGCATATTTAAATGAATATTAAGATTAATACACGCACTGAAAAAGATTTATTGGGTTTTAAAGAAATTCCTGAAAGTTGCTATTATGGCGTGCAAACATTAAGAGCAATTGAGAATTTTAATTTAAGCCAAAGTAAATTAAGCCAGTTTCCTCATTTTGTTAAAGCACTGGCAAAAGTTAAATCTGCTTGCGCCTATTCTAATTTTAAATTAAATAAAATTGATGAAAATAAAAACAATGCAATTCAATATGCTTGTCAGGAAATTTTGAATAATAAGTACCATGAACAATTTATGGTTGATATGATTCAAGGTGGTGCAGGCACTTCAACGAATATGAATATCAATGAAGTTGTTGCAAATATTGGCTTAGAATATTTAGGTCATAGCAAAGGTGAATATCAATATTTACATCCAAACAATGATGTCAATATGTCTCAATCCACCAATGATGTATATCCGACAGCCATTAAAGTGGGACTGATTTCTGCTATTGAACAACTGAATACGCCGTTCACAAACTTAATTGGAAGCTTTAAAGCCAAGTCTGAAGAGTTTTCTGATATTTTGAAAATGGGACGTACTCAATTACAAGATGCTGTGCCGATGACATTGGGTCAAGAGTTTGGTGCTTTTGCTGCTACTTTGCAAAGTGATTTGAATAAACTGAATCAAATCATGCCAGATGCTTTAAGCGTAGTAAATTTGGGTGGTACTGCGATTGGGACAGGGATTAATACCGAAGTGAAGTATCGCGAATATGCGATTGAGTCACTTTCTGAAATCACGCAACGCAAGATCAGCAGCGCACCTGATTTAATCGAAGCAACCTCTGATATGGGTGATTTTGTTTTGCTATCTAGTTTCTTAAAACGTACGGCCACGAAGCTTTCAAAAATTGCAAATGATCTACGTTTATTATCAAGTGGTCCACGTGCAGGATTAGGTGAAATTTATTTAGAGCCACGCCAACCAGGTAGTTCAATTATGCCTGGAAAAGTGAATCCTGTGATTCCTGAAGCAATGAATTTAATTTGCTATCAAGTGATTGCAAATGATCTAGCGGTGACTCTAGCAGCTGAAGCAGGACAATTACAGTTGAATGCAATGGAACCTTTAATTGCATTTAAATTATTTGAGTCGATTGAGTTGTTAGGTAAAGCGATGCAAATGTTCCAGCTTAAGTGTATTGATACAATTCGTGCCAATGCTGAACTTTGTCAGTCTCAAGTTGAAAACTCGATTGGTATTATTACCGCATTAAATCCGTATTTAGGTTATGAAACGACCACACGTATTGCTAAATTAGCCAACGAAACAGGTCAGGGTGTACTTGCTTTAGTTAAAGCTGAAAACTTGATTTCTGAGCAAGTATTAGCGGATATCCTCGCAGTAAAAAATATGGTACATCCTAAGCAATCTGCTTAAGTTTCGTTTGAAATTTAAAGCGTGCTTGAGCCAAGAAATACCCATCAAGTATTTCTTGGCTTTCAATTAAAAAAGCCTTTCTTAATCATTGCAAAGTTTTATATGCCATGTCTTAAATAAATAAAGTAGGCTTCAATAACTTAAAATTTACATTTTCAATACTACCGAGATACAACGACTACAAAAACAAAAAAAGACGCATATGTGAGAATATTAGCAATCATATGATTTTTATTATTTTAGGTGATGCTTATGAATCATACTTTATTTGCAATCAATAAGCTTCATGCTCAGCCAAGTCACACCGACAATATTCACAAAGTTATGTTCTGCTGAAAAATTTTCATGTGGATTCGGAAGAATTTTTGAGTCCATTTTCATCGCCATTTAAATTTTTTTTAAAAGAGACATCTATGTTTTCTCCTTATATTCATGCATTTGCATTGTTTTTCTCATTATTGAATCCATTTCTAATGAGTGTATATATGGTTGGAATGATCCGTAATACAGATGCAAAGATATTTAATAAAGCATTAATTCAAGGCTGTCTCATTGCATTCGGTGTCTTCATTCTCTTTGCATGGGGCGGAGAAAATATTTTTAGTCGCTACTTAAATGTCCGTTTTGAATCATTCCAAATTTTTGGCGGCTTAATCTTTTTGGTGATTGGTTACCGTTATGTATTTCAGGGTGCTGAAACCATTGGTGAAATGCGTGGTGCACCAGAACATTTAGCTGGAACAATTGCCATGCCATTTATGATTGGTCCAGGAACGATTAGCGCAGCAGTGGTGACCGGTGTGAGTGTGCCATTTACAGGAGCTATTGCCGTTATTGGAGTTACACTTATATTAACCTGTAGTATTTTGATTCTAATGAAATATGGTCATGATCACCTACGTTATAAACATGCCAAGTATATTGATCGTTATTTTGATATTGTCGGGCGATTATCAGCATTGCTGATCGGTACAATTGCAATTGATATGATTGTAAATGGCGTGGTTGGTTTGATTGCTTCTGCAAATATTGGTCAATAATTTTTTATAATTTGAAGAAATGTGGATATTTTTATTATAAATATTTACTTGGTTTTTTTAGAGCAAATAGCAACAAATGTCATAATTGTAATCAATTTGAAATCATTATCGGCAAATCATAAAAATGGGTGATGATGTTTTATGCATTTACACGTATTTTTATGGTTGGGAATGAACGATAATGTTTTGGCTACATTTCTATGAGTTGTATCCATGTATCAATTAGATCAGTTGAACCAAGTAACAGATGATCAAGCAGAGCTGACGATGTCTGTTTTAATGACACCTGATATGGCAAATTTTTCAGGTAATGTTCACGGTGGAGCAATTCTCAAGCTTCTAGACCAAGTTGCTTATGCTTGTGCTAGTCGTTATTCGGGTAGCTATGTTGTGACTTTATCTGTAGATAAAGTGAATTTCAAAGAGCCGATCTATGTAGGTGAGCTTGTTACATTCTTAGCAAGTGTAAATCATGTTGGTCGTACTTCTATGGAAGTGGGTATTCGTGTCGAAGCACAGAATATTCAGAAACGAACCATTCGCCATACCAACACTTGTTATTTTACGATGGTGGCTGTCGATGAACAGCGTCAACCGAAAGAAGTCCCAAAGTTAAATTTAGATACAGATTGGAAACGTTGTCGTTTTGAAGCAGCTGAACAGCGTAAAGAAATGCGTTTACAAGAAGTCCATCAACCTTCATGTAGTATTTTTAAGAAAACCACAATTTGATGGGCTAGTAGTCATAAGGATTATTCTAAAAAAGATCGAACCGCAGCATGGTTCGATCTTTTACATTTGAAATGAGTCGTTTTAAATCATTACAAATGATGCTCTAAAAGTTCTGGAGGAACCCTAAGATCAGCTTAGTTGGTTGCTGGTGTTGATGCTGGAGCAGCTTCACTTGCTGTTGCATCCGTTACAGCACCCTGAGTTTCAGGTTGTTCTTGAGTTGATACAATGACTTTCTCTTCAGTTGGTTGAGTTTTTTCATGGCCTGAAGCAGCGAAAGTTGTTGCAGCAGCTAAAGTAAGAGTCGTCGCTAATAGAGTTTTGATAAGTTTCATATGTTTGGCATCCATATTTAAATTTAAAAGATTACAGCCTAAATATTTGATCAGACGCTTTTGCGAAATCCCAAGTCTTGGCATGAGGTTCATGCTAAGTGCCAAACTTTTTTACAGCAATATCCTTAACAATCTTTTACGCCAAGCTTAACAATATGAAATAAAAATCAGCAAAATGTTGCTTCCTTGTAATATCCACGGATATTTATACCACTTTAAATGTATGCAAATATGTTTTTTTGAATAAAAAATAAGCATCTCCTTTACGTGTTTAGAACACAAATATTAGATTAGAAAATTCTTTATTATTGAATAAAACTATAAAAAATTAATAGTTGATAAATAGTATGGATTAATGTTGTGATGTATTTATCTTTTTTTTATAAAATGGTGATACTTTTTGTTTTTAGGGTGGAGCTAAAAATTCTTCCTGTTTTATAAGAATTCTCGATAAAATGAGGAAAAATTCATGATGAGAATGAAGTGAAACTCCTCGCTCAACAAGCCGTACCCACACATATTATTTCAGGATTTTTAGGTGCGGGTAAAACCACTTTATTACAACATTTATTAACGCAAAAACCTGAGCATGAAGTTTGGGCTGTTTTAATGAATGAGTTTGGGCAAATTGGAGTAGATCAGCAACTGATTACGCAACAACAAGGTTATGCCGTTAAAGAGTTATTAGGTGGTTGTCTCTGTTGTAGTAGCCAGTTGCCGATGCAAATTGCGCTTTCAAGGTTATTAACTGAAAGTAAACCAGATCGTTTATTTATTGAACCAACAGGTTTAGGTCATCCCACTCAGTTACTTGAGCAATTAACAGAAGTTCATTGGCAAAGCAGTTTGAGCATGCGTGCTTTAGTGATTGTAATTGATGGTAGTCGTTTACATGATCAGTCGTGGGTTCAGCAGAATTTATATACAGATCAGCTTAAAGCTGCACAAATTGTGGTTTTGTCACATATAGATTGTATGACTGAAGCTGATCATCAGGCTTTCTTCGCTTTAAAAGAAGAATATCAGGCGTATGTCCAGTTTTGGATTGAAGCCGAAAATGGATTAGTTCATATCGAGCAGTTGGATGTGATTCAACAACCTTTAAATCGAAAAATTCAACCGTTACTAAAATTGCAAAAAACACAATCTATGGCTGAACAGCAGGCTGAAATAAAACAGTTACCCTATCATTATGTTGAAACTGCGCAAGGATACACTGTGGCTGGTTGGAAGTTGCCAAAACGATGGCAATTTAACTTTTATGATTTGTTAGATGTTTTATGCTCGCAAAAAGATTGGGTTCGAATTAAAGGGATATTCAATACTGATCAAGGTTGGAAAACTTTTAATTTTAATACTCAGCAGTTTAACTATAAGTCTTCAGAAGAAAGTATTGATAATCGCGTTGAAGTGATAGTACAAACACAGCAGGACTGGTCGACATTTGAGGCACAATTATTAGCAACTAAAATCAATGAAACTGCATAACTAAGAGCAATATTCATCGTATTCTGCATAGTAAAATAGAGTATGCTTAGCGCCAAATTTGAGGACATGATTTATGGCGTTAAAAGCAACAATATATAAGGCAGACTTAAATATTGCCAATATGGATGAACACATCTATGCAGACTATCAATTGACTTTGGCGCAACATCCATCTGAAACGATTGAACGATTAATGGTGCGCATTTTGGCTTACGCACGATTTGCTCATGAGCATTTAGAGTTTACTAAAGATTTATTTGAAACGGATGAACCAGCTTTATGGCAAAAAGATCTGACAGGTCTTTTGGAAAACTGGATTGAAGTTGGTTGTCCATCTGAAGATAAAGTTAAAAAAGCAAGTGCGCGTTGCAAAAAAGTAGCTGTAGTAACTTATGGCTCTCAATCAGTCGATTGGTGGCAGAAAAATACCAAAATTAAAACTTTAAATAACGTTGAAGTTTGGCAATTAAGCACGCAAACCACTCAAGCGCTTGAACAGTTATGTGAGCGCACGATGCAATTACAGTTGAATATCATGGATGGTGAATGGACTTTGTTAAGTGACAAAGGTCAAATCGACATTCAGTGGACACAATTGCAATAATCAAATCTTGCAGAGAGATTAGAGAGGAAAATATGAGTACAGAACTCGAAATTATTGATTTAAAATTGGGCGAGGGTAAAGAAGCAGTTCGTGGTGCTTTAATTACGACTCACTATACAGGTTGGTTAGAAGACGGAACTAAATTTGATTCTTCGATTCATCGTGGCAATTATTTTGAAACAGTAATTGGTACTGGGCGAGTCATTAAAGGTTGGGATCAAGGCATCATGGGAATGCGTGTGGGTGGCAAACGTAAATTGGTTGTACCTGCACATTTGGCTTATGGTTCTCGCAAAATGGGAAAAATTATTCCAGCCAATGCCAATTTAACTTTTGAGATCGAACTTTTTGATGTCAAAACACGTGATGAATGAACAGTTTAAGTATTTATATAATAAGCGATTTAATTGATTTTATTGATTAAATCGCAACCCTAAAATGGCAGTACAAAAACAATACAAATAATATTTTTTATAATAATTTAAACCATTGAATTTTAATGATTTTATTTTTATCTGTTTTTTTGCGCATTCTTCCGAAAATCATTGATTCTATAGAAAGTTCTGTATATCTTTGATGAAAAGAGCAATGTATTCTTAATCAACTTTTTCGAAAAAAATGTGATGTGAATTTAACTTTTGGGAAAATTGCTTTTTAACACACCATATATCGTTGATATAACTCACTAATATGGTTAAGTAAATTATAAAAAATGTTTGTTTATATTGAACAGGTAATAAAAATTTAAGTGAGTAGAGGTAGGTATGAATGATTATTTGGATATCACCGCATCAGAGTTATTAAAAGAGTTACATAATTTCTTCCTGATCGATACGTATGATGGTACAGAAACAGGCTTCTGGGTTAATGAAAAAGCCTTAATCGATAAGCATTATTGGATGGATGGGGATAACAAGGTTGAGATCGTTAGAGAACTTAGCCCTACACATCAGCATGCTCATCATGATTATCGCATTACACTATTGTCACCAGAAGAAGGAAATATTGTTTTATTGGAATACGATGGTGTGAATAAGAAAATTCAAACTTTCCGTCGTGGTGAATGGGTAAACCGTTTGTATAAATATTTCTACCAAAAAGAGCGTTATTATTTACAACAGTTAGCTGAGCATCCTAACTTCCAGCTTATTGAATACTAATCTATTTAATAAATAGCGGCCCGATAATAATTTTATCGGGCTTTTTTGTATGGTTTTAAGCTCATTTTATATTGATATATATTTCATAAAATAAACTTTTAAGCTTGTTTTCAGCTTCTAAAATTATAACTACAATCCGCACATCCTGTTGGACTGATCAACTTTTATATTTCTGTGATTTAAAGACCAATATAGATAGTTTGTCTTCAACATTTTTCAAATATTGAGAAGATATCTCCATGTCATCACTTTTAGTGTCTCCGACCATAAAAAATTTATTGGGTCTTATATTCGCTGTAGCGACATCTATGACAACGTTTGCAGCTAGTCCCAAGATTGATGCTTCAACGTTAACAGTTATTGGATATCATGAAATCATTGATCGGAAAGATGCTCTCATCCCAAGTTATGCTGTCAACTCGCAACAATTTAGTGAGCATATTGATTGGTTGAAAAAGAATGGTTATCACTTTATTAATGTGGATCAATTATTAAAAGCGCATCAGGGGAAATATAAATTACCTAATAATCCTGTTTTATTAACGGTTGATGACGGTTATCAATCATTTTATCAAAATGCATATCCAATTATTCGTGCGAAAAAGATTCCAGTTGTTTTAGCTGTAGTCGGGTCTTGGTTAGAGCCGAAAGAGAATCAAAAAGTAGATTTTGGTGGGGAAGAAATTGCACGAAATAAAATTTTAAGTTGGGATGAACTTAAGGAAATGCAAAGTAGTGGCTTAGTTGAAATCGCAAGCCATAGTTATCATTTACATCAAGGTGTGAACGCCAATCCACAAGGTAATTCTGAGCCTGCTGCAATTACTCGAATTTATGATCCTAAAACCAAAACTTATGAATCTGATACAGATTATCAAACAAGAATTTATCAAGATTTAAAACATAATAATGACCTGCTCAAAGCACATGGTTTGCGTTCGCCACGCGTAATGGTTTGGCCTTATGGTCGTTATAATATGCAGCTAGTGCAGACATCTAAGCAACTTGGTATGCCAATTACCATTACGCTTGATGATGGTGCCGACCATGCCAAGCAATCGTTGCAAAATATGAGTCGTATTTTGATTCAAGGTAATATGTCAACCAATGCTTTAGCACAAGAGATTAAAAATCGTGAATTAAATCTGAATGATAACAATCGGCCGCAAAAAATCATGCATGTCGATTTAGACTATATTTATGATCCTGATCCTCAACAAGAAGAGCGTAATTTAGGTAATCTTTTAGACCGTATTAATGGTATGGGTATTAATACTGTTTATTTACAAGCCTTTTCTGATCCTGATGCCAATGGGTCGGCTGATATGGTGTATTTTCCAAATCGGCATATTCCAATGCGTGCAGATTTATTTAATCGAGTGGCTTGGCAGATACAAACTCGCACTTCAGTACAACGACTTTATGCATGGATGCCGATGTTGGCTTGGGAATTACCTAAAAATGATCCGACTGCAAAAGACTTAGTACAAACCCAACAAGCAAAAGCAGATGAACATTTAAATATGGGCTACATCCGTCTCAGCCCATTTTCACCTGAAGCACGACAAACAATTAAAGAAATCTACCAAGATCTTGCCAAATCTACACCGTTTGATGGTCTATTGTTCCATGATGATGTGACTTTATCTGACTACGAAGATGCAAGTCCTCAAGCACTAGCTGCTTATGCGAAGCAAGGTTTACCCACTGATCTTGCACAGATTAGAAATAATGATGCTTATTTGCAAAAATGGACAGCTTATAAAACCAATTACTTAGATGATTTTGCAATTGAACTGGCTGGTGAGGTGCGTCAATATCAACCTTATTTGATGACTGCACGCAATCTGTATGCGCAAGTGGCTTTAAATGCCTATGCCGAAAACTGGTATGCACAATCGTTGGAACAATCTCTTAATCGATACGACTTTACTGCAATTATGGCAATGCCATATATGGAGCAGGTTGATCGTCCAGATCAGTTTTATACAAATATTATGAATCGGATAAAACAGTATCCGAATGGTATTAAAAAGACAGTCATGGAGTTGCAAGCAACCAATTGGAGAAATGATCAAAAAGTTCCATCTGAAGAAATGGCATCTACGATCAAGTCTTTGTATCAGCAGGGCGCAATGCATATTGCTTACTATCCAGATGATCCAATCAAAGCTCATCCAGATGTTGAAACCATGCGTAAGGCATTTGCATTAAAATCATCTCAATTAGTGCCATAGAAGAATGACTATGATCAGTTTGATAAATTCGATATGGGCTTTTGCGATTAAATTTGTTTTCTACTATCCATTATTTATGTCGTACTTATGGATGGTTGGGGCAATTATCTTTTACTGGAAAGAACGAAAGGAACCTCCTTATCAACAACCAGCGGCTTTAACCGAATACCCTAAAGTCGCAGTATTGGTGCCTTGCTTTAATGAAGGAGACAATGCAGAAGAAACGATTAGCCATGCTCTTAAATTGGATTACCCAAATTTTGAAGTGATTGCGATTAATGATGGTAGTTCTGACAACACTGCTGAAGTGCTCGATCGTTTGGCAATGCAATATGAGAAATTGCGTGTAGTGCATTTGGCGCAGAATCAAGGCAAAGCTATGGGTTTGCAAGCTGGTAGCCTGATGACAGATGCAGAATTTCTAATCGGAATTGATGGTGATGCGTTGCTTGATCCACATGCCGCAAAATGGATGATTCGTCATTTCTTAGAGGATTCTACGGTGGCTGCTGTGACAGGTAATCCGCGTATTCGTACACGTTCGACTTTATTGGGACGTATCCAAGTAGGGGAGTTTTCTTCTATTGTTGGTATGATCAAACGTGCTCAACGTACTTTTGGTCGTTTATTCACGGTATCAGGGGTAATTACTGCATTTCGTAAAAGTGCAGTTCATCAAGTAGGTTATTGGTCACCGAATATGTTGACCGAAGATATTGATATTACTTGGAAGTTACAACGTGCAGGTTGGGATGTGCATTTTGAGCCAAATGCGCTTGTTTGGATTTTGATGCCAGAAACCTTAAATGGTTTATGGAAACAACGTTTGCGATGGGCAATGGGGGGAGCGCAGGTTTTAATTAAAAATATAGATGTATTCTTTAAGCCGAAGCTTAACTATTTGTGGCCTTTGATGTTTGAGCTTTGTTTGACCTTGGTTTGGTCGTATCTCATGTTGATTATGGCTGTCATATGGTTATTACATTTCTTATTTACCATACCGACATTCGCAATAGTTAGCTCTCCATTTTTACCATATGGTAGTGGAATTTTGTTAGGTGCGACCTGTTTAATTCAGTTTGCTTTAAGCAAATGGATGGATAGTCGTTATGAACCGAACTTAGGGAAAAACTACTATTGGATGATATGGTATCCCTTTGTGTTCTGGTTGATTACGATTACTGCTACAATCGTCGCCTTTCCAAAAGTGCTATTGCGCGCTGATGAAAAACGCGCACGTTGGATTAGTCCAGATCGTGGAATCCGATGAATCGCTAAGATTCATTTTGCTGAGTAAGAGAAATGAAAGCTAATAGTTTGATTATAGATTTACGTCGCCAGCTCCCATGGCATAAACGTTATTTTTCTACGACAACAACAGCAATGATGTGGGCGGGGTGGTTATTATTATGGCGTCCATTTATTTTGGTTTGGGTGCTGATTGAGTTACAAAAAACACATATTGCTCAACGATTGATGGCAGCATTTAGTGATGGGATTGAGCGTGGAGTTGTCGCATTATTTATGTGTGCGATTGCATTGTTGTTGTGGGGATTATTACCTGCAAAACGTGTGCATAAAAAACATGCCATTGAAAAGACATTGCCAGAATATGCACGTTATTTTGAATTGTCAGAGCAAGAGATTCAAATAGGTCGTCAGCAAAAAGTGAGTATCGTACATCACGATGAGAATGGTAAAATCATACGCGTAGAATAAAACTTATTGTTTTAAATCAATAACATCAAATGCCTTAATTAAAGATTAAGGCATTTTTTATGATCTGCTCTTAAATTTCAGACATAAAAAAACCAGCTTATGCTGGATTTTTATTTGCACCATATTTCATTAGTTGAAATATGGTGCCCGAGGCCAGACTCGAACTGGCACGCTTTGTGGGCGGGGGATTTTAAATCCCCTGTGTCTACCGATTTCACCACTCGGGCATGTGCGCAATAATAGAGGACACTTTAAAACTTGGCAAGAGCTAAACTGACTATTTGCTTTCTTTTCAATCAATTCATGTGCTTATCTGATGAAAAATAAGCATTGTCATTTAAATTTCATGATTCTTTCATCAAACTGAGATTAAAGCTTCATCTTAGATAATTAATTTAAGTCATTTATTTATAGTGAAAAATTAAGGTAGCTATTCAAATGACAGTAAAAATTTCACGACGGGAACTTATTCAAAAAAGTCTATTTGGTTTCGGGGCATTATCTTTATCTGCGGGGTTTACAGGGTGTAACGACAGTTCAGATCAAGAGACAGCAAGATTACAAGTGAATTTTGAACATGGGGTTGCCAGTGGTGATCCTTTACAGGATCGCGTGATCTTGTGGACACGTTTGACGCCCAATGACAGTAGTGCACGTCTGCAAGTGACATGGGAAATTGCTTTAGATCAGCAATTCAAACAAGTTGTTAATGCGAACAAGGTAATTACTGCAGCAGCACAAGATTTTACTGTAAAGGTAGATGCAACTGGGCTAAAACCAAATCAAAGCTATTTTTTCCGTTTTATTTTTGGCGATAAGATTTCACCTATTGGACAAACTAAGACTTTACCAACCAGTACTTCTAAAGTCAGTTTTGCCGTGTGTTCATGTTCAAATTATCCAGCAGGATATTTCTATGTGTATCGTGAGATGGCCAAGCAAAATGTTGATGTAGTGATTCATTTGGGCGACTATATTTATGAATATGGTGCGGATGGCTATGCAGCAGAGGATGCAGTTAAACTTGGGCGGAGTCTCGCGGCAGACAATAATAAAGAAATTATTAAATTGGATGATTATCGCAAGCGTTATGCGCTATATCGTAAGGATAAAGACTTACAGGCATTGCATCATCGTCATCCATTTATTGTGATTTGGGACGACCATGAGTTAGCCAATGATGCATGGCGAGAAGGGGCTGAAAATCATACAGAAGAAACGCCAAACGCAAAGAATGAAGGTAAATTCTCTGAAAGAAAGCTAGTGGCTTTACAGGCTTATTTTGAGTGGATGCCAATTCGTCCTGTAGATAACCAACATATTAAGATTTATCGCCAATTTGATTTTGGTAATCTGGTTCAATTAACGATGTTAGATACGCGAATTATTGCGCGTGATGAACAGTTGGGCTATGCAAATTATATGACAGTAAATGGTTTGGATATTGCAAAATTCCAAGCAGATTTAACCAATCCAGCACGTACTCTAATGGGGTATACCCAACGCGATTGGCTGATTGGAAAACTACAACAGTCGACAGCAAACTGGAATGTACTTGGTCAGCAAATTCTGATGACTAAAATGTTGGTTCCAGCAGAGTTACTGCTTGCTTTAGCTGAAATTACCGCAGGTAATCCAAGTGAGGCTACTTTAAGTAAGATGAACGCGCAAATCACTGAGTTGGTCACTTTAAAGATTCGTCTACAAAAAGGTGATCCAACTTTAACGTTGCAAGAAAAAGCACGTGTCCTAACGGTTGCACCTTATAACTTGGATGCATGGGATGGTTATTTTGCTGAGCGTGAAATTTTATATGGAACTTTGGCACAGCTAAAGAAAAAAGTGGTGGTGTTGGCCGGGGATACGCATAATGCATGGTCATCCAATTTATACAGTAAGGATGGGGCATTTGTTGGTGTTGAGTTGGCAACCAGTTCAGTATCTTCACCGGGCTTGGAAAAGTATTTAGATATTCCACTAGCACAGTTACAACAGTTTGAATTTGCCTTCACGACATTGATTGATGAGTTGAGTTACTGCAATTTAAATCAAAGAGGATATTTAATTGTCCAATTTGATGAAACTCAAGTCCAATCACAATGGGTATTTGTCGATTCCATCAAAAAGCCTGAATATGCGATAGATACAGTGCGAGGTCATCAATTGAGTTTAGATAAAAATTTATTGCCAGTAAAAGCAGGGCAGCAAGTGGCTTAAGTTTCAAAAGTGGTGTGGAGCCAAGTCAAAGGACTTGGCTTTTTTATATTTTATAAATTTCAGATAAAAAAAACCAGCTTACGCTGGATTTTTATTTGCACCATATTTCATTAGCTGAAAAATGGTGCCCGAGGCCAGACTCGAACTGGCACGCTTTGTGGGCGGGGGATTTTAAATCCCCTGTGTCTACCGATTTCACCACTCGGGCTTTACCAATGGAGGCGGAGGTCGGAATCGAACCGGCGTACACGGAGTTGCAGTCCGCTGCATGACCACTCTGCCACCCCGCCATCTCTTGGTGATGCACATATTAGCAATCTTTAGAAAAAAAACAATAGTGTTTCTAGCGAATATGCACATAAAAACAACATCTAAAAGAATATTGCTCAAATTATCATGTATTATTTACCCAATTGATTGATACCCACTTTGGAGATGCGCTGTGGCATTGGTTTTAGACGGTCGTGCATTGGCAACACAAATCGAAGCTGATTTGTTAGTACGTGTAGAAGCATTAAAAACAAAATCGGGGCGTACCCCAATTTTAGCAACAATCTTGGTTGGTGATGATGGTGCATCTGCAACTTATGTACGTATGAAAGGTAATGCTTGCCGTCGTGTCGGAATGGATTCATTAAAAGTTGAACTGCCGAAAGAAACGACCACAGAACAATTATTGGCTGAAATTGAAAAATTAAATGCAAATCCTGATGTACACGGTATTTTGCTGCAACATCCAGTGCCTGAACAAATTGATGAAAGAGCGTGTTTTGATGCGATTTCTTTAGAAAAAGATGTTGATGGTGTAACTTGTCTTGGTTTTGGTCGTATGGCAATGGGTGAGTCTGCTTACGGTTCTGCAACTCCAGCAGGCATCATGACGATTTTAAAAGAAAACAAGATCGAAATTGCAGGTAAACATGCGGTAGTTGTTGGTCGCTCAGCTATTTTGGGCAAACCAATGGCAATGATGTTATTGCAAGCCAATGCAACCGTGACCATTTGCCACTCACGTACTCAAAACCTTTCTGAGTTAGTGAAGCAAGCCGATATTATTGTCGGTGCAGTTGGTAAAGCTGAATTAATTCAGAAAGATTGGATTAAACAAGGTGCTGTGGTCGTTGATGCTGGTTTCCATCCACGTGATGGCGGTGGTGTAGGTGATATTCAATTAGTGGGTATTGAAGAAATCGCATCTGCTTATACTCCCGTTCCAGGTGGTGTGGGGCCGATGACGATTACGACTTTAATTCGCCAAACTGTAGAAGCCGCTGAAAAAGCCTTAGGTTAAATATCCACTTTAAGCCCTTCTGAATAGAGGGGTTTTTTAAGAATTAAAGAAATATGAGTTGTACATTTCAATTTGCGAAAGCACCTGAACAATTGCTTAAAGCCCTACATGACGTTATTCCAAACACAGAATTACTGGCTCAGCAAGTGCCTGAAACTCCAATTTCATTGTGGCTCATTCCGCCTGTTTTTCCGACTGATCGTTTAGATGATGAAGTCATCCGTCGTATTTGGAATGAAACGCCGTATTGGATCTTTTGTTGGGCATCAGGTTTGGCGATGGCACAATGGTTACTGGCAGAACCACATCATGTGAAAGGTAAAGTGGTTTTAGATTTTGGTGCTGGCTCTGGCGTGGTTGCAATTGCTGCAAAAATGGCAGGTGCAAAACGAGTCATTTGCTGTGACATTGATCAGATTAGTTTGGAATCATGTCGTGAAAATGCTTTATTAAATAATGTAGAGCTTGAATATCTAGATGATTTGTATAAATCAGAGCAAGTCGATGTCTTACTGGCTGCCGATGTACTTTACGATCAATGTAATCGCTTCTTCTTGGATGAGTTTCTAAAATTCGCACCAGAAGTTTGGGTTGCTGATAGTCGTGTTAAAAACTTTAGTCATCCTCAATATTTGAAAATAGACGAAAGAAGTGCAACTACTTGGCCTGATTTAGATGAGTCTAAAGAATTTAGAAATGTTAGTTTTTATCGAACAAAATAATCTGATCTAAGTTGGAAGAGGATCGAAATTATGTTTCGATCCATATAAATTTTAACAAAACATCTTTGAATATCATGTTAAAACAGTTGTTGAAATAGTGATTGATAGATAAATATTTCTTTTAATTGATGATTTGAATTTAAGGATTTTAGATGAGCATTCAACAAGTTGATGATGGTAAACACGGTGTTTTTAAACTTTTAGATAATGATTCATTAGCGGGTGAAATGGCATATACATGGGCAGGCGATGCCATGTTGATTATTGATCACACCGATGTCAATGAAGCTTATCGTGGTCAAGGCATTGGTCGTCAATTATTAGATGCCTTGGTTGTTTTTGTTCGGGAGCGTGGGATAAAAGTAATCCCATTATGTCCTTTTGCAAAGTCTGTATTTGATAAAGATTCTTCAATTCACGATGTGTTAAAAGTATAAAACAAAGGATGTATACAACAGGTGTAGACATCCATTTTTATAAAATTATTTTAAACAATTAAGAGCAGGTATACCGTACTACTTTTAATGTAGTTGGGCGCGCTTCGAGTGCGTCACGTGTTGCGTAACCTTCACTGTTGTTCAATGCTGGCGAGTTTGAAAGACCAAAAGTAGCACGACTATTGCCAAGTTTTACCCCATATTGCTCTTGTTTTGCAGGGTTCATAATTTCATTTACACTTAAAACTGAAATTTTATAACTTTTTTGCATACCTAAAACCTGTTGGCATGCATGTTGTAATTTTTTTTCATCAATATCACTATTGCCACGAGCCGCAAGCGTATAGGCTAGTGTTGCAGAAGAAGCTGATTTATTTTCAATTTGGTATCCAGTTGTACCATTATATTGATGTGGATTACTTTGACATGCCGCAAGAACAAGAGCGCCGCTTACAATAACGAATAAATTGGTTTTTTTCATATCAATGGTCCTATTATTTCTGTTTTTAAGTATCGCATAAATTTCGATTTTTATTGTGATGAATCTTTAATACATCAGCTATTCATCGATTTTAGATTCAAATGATAAGAAAGAATTTTCGTTTTCGAACAATTTTGCATATAATCTGCCAAGTTTTTTATTTAATACAGAAGTCATTGCTTTATTGCGACATTGAAGCCCTTTTTTTAACGGGCGTTTAAGTTATTGCATTATAGATAAAGCAAGTCTGGATAGGTGTGTCATGATCTCTACAGATAGTCAAAAAAAATATGTGGTTGCATTTGACCAAGGTACAACGAGTTCACGTGCAATCGTGTTGGATCACGATGCGAATGTTATCACTATTGCTCAGCGTGAATTTACGCAAATCTACCCGCAACCAGGTTGGGTCGAGCATGACCCAATGGAAATCTGGGCGACTCAAAGTGCTGTTTGGGTTGAAGCTTTGGCGCAAGCAAGTATCTCAAGTGATCAAATTGCAGCAATTGGTATTACTAACCAACGTGAAACAACGGTAATCTGGGATAAACAAACGGGCAAACCTATTTACAATGCAATTGTTTGGCAGAGTCGTCAAAGCAATGAAATTTGTAATCAACTTCGTCAAGACGGTTGGCAAGACTATGTTCGTAAAGTAACAGGCTTGGTGATTGATCCGTATTTTTCTGCGACCAAGATTAAGTGGATTCTTGACCGTGTAGAAGGTAGTCGTGAACGTGCAGAACGTGGGGAACTGCTATTCGGTACAATTGATACATGGCTTATTTGGAAACTCACCAACGGTCAAGCTCACGTCACAGATTATACTAATGCTTCGCGTACCATGTTATTTAACATTGAAACATTGGAATGGGACGATAAATTGCTTGAGGCTCTAAACATTCCTAAAGCAATGCTGCCAGAGGTGAGAAGTTCATCTGAAGTTTACGGTCATACACATACAATTAGCGGGCAAGAAGTGGGTATTCCAATTGCAGGGATTGCAGGGGATCAGCAAGCAGCACTTTTTGGACAAATGTGTGTAGAAGTAGGCCAAGCAAAAAATACCTATGGAACAGGGTGTTTTTTACTTATGAATACAGGTGAGAAAATTGTTCAATCTGATCATGGTTTATTGACCACAATCGCTTGCGGTGCAAAAGGTGAAGTCAATTATGCACTAGAAGGGGCGGTATTTAATGGCGGTTCCTGTGTGCAATGGTTGCGAGACGAATTGAAAGCGATCAATGATTCTCACGACTCTGAATACTATGCAACAAAAGTAAAAGACAGTAATGGTGTTTATGTCGTTCCTGCATTTACAGGATTGGGCGCACCTTATTGGGATCCAACAGCGCGTGGCGCGATTCTCGGCATTACACGTGGTGTAAGTATCGAACATATCATTCGCGCAACGCTTGAATCGATAGCTTACCAAACGCGTGATGTTTTGGATGCCATGCAGCAAGATTCAGGTGAGAAATTACGTACCTTACGTGTTGACGGCGGTGTAACTGCCAATAATTTCTTAATGCAATTTCAAGCTGATATTTTGGGTACTTCAGTGGAACGTCCTGCTATGAAGGAAACCACAGGTATGGGAGCTGCATTTCTTGCTGGCTTAGCGGTTGGTTTCTGGTCTGATTTAAATGAGTTGAAGCGTCGAATGACCATTGAACATACCTTTACGCCAGAGTGCAGTCAGTCTGAAACTGAAAAACTTTACAAAGGTTGGCTAAAAGCTGTCGGACGTACTCGTGATTGGGCGGAAGATTGAGTTAAAATACGTCAAATTAGTATGGTCTAACATAACATAGGATAAATGAGCATGAGCTTGATACTACGCCAACAAAAAACCCTCGAATTGGTAAGAGAGCGTGGCTATATCAGTATTGAAGAACTTGCTCAATATTTTGATGTTACACCGCAAACGATTCGTCGTGATATTAATCAGCTTGCTGATGATGGGTTATTACGTCGCTATCATGGCGGTGCAGCGCATGATTCCACAGTTGAAAACACTGAATATACGATGCGCGTTGGCTATATGTTGGAAGAAAAAAGAACAATTGCTGCTGCTGTGGCAGCGGCTGTTCCTGATCATGCTTCTTTATTTATTAATATTGGTACGACTACCGAAGCAATTGCACATGCCTTGCTGAATCATACCGGATTAAAAATCATTACCAATAATCTTAATGTTGCGAAAATTCTTAGCACTAAAGAAGACTTTGAAGTATTAATTGCCAGTGGGCGTGTTCGTCCAGATGGTGGTGTGATTGGTCAGGCAACTGCGGATTTCTTTAAGCAATTTAAAGCTGATTACGCCTTGATGGGGATTAGTGGGATTGAAGAAGATGGCACTTTACTCGATTTCGATTTTCAAGAAGTATGTGTCTCTCAAGAAATCATTTCTAGTGCTAGACAAGTATTTCTCGCTGCTGACAGTAGTAAGTTTGGTCGTAATGCGATGATTCGTTTAGGTTCGTTGAAGCAGGTTGATTGTATTTTTACTGATCAGCAACCCAATGATGAATTTATGAAAACCATTCGAGATCTAGATGTTGGTTTGATTATTGCAAAATAAATATTCATTTTCGAAAAATCTTTAAATTTTCTTGAGTTAATTTGATTGGCTCAAGAAATATTTCTTATCATTCTAAAACTCCCAATAAATCAGCTGTATTTCTTGTCTTTATTTCTATTAAGTGTGTTTGAAAACATATTTTTCATTTTCTAATAATGCCTAGTATTTGGCATTTTATTGATCATTTTTTAATTGTTTATTTTCATTTATTGTGTTTTAATTTTCAATAATGAACATTATTGAAAATTTGCGGTGCTCTATGCAAACTTCTCCTCAATCAAACGAAAAAATTTATGATATTGCTGTCATTGGTGGTGGTATCAACGGTGTAGGTATTGCAGCAGATGCTTCAGGTCGTGGCTTATCTGTATTTTTATGTGAAAAAGATGATTTGGCGAGTCATACATCTTCTGCAAGCAGTAAGTTGATTCACGGTGGTTTGCGCTATCTTGAACATAAAGAATTTCGTTTGGTACGTGAAGCATTGGCTGAGCGTGAAGTATTGTTGGCGAAAGCACCACACATTATTCGACCAATGCGTTTTATCATGCCGCATCGTCCTCACTTACGCCCAGCGTGGTTGATTCGTACAGGATTATTCTTTTACGACCATTTGGGCAAACGTGAAAAATTATTAGGTTCAAATAACGTTCATTTTAAAGAGGATAGTCCATTAAATTCTGCGATTACGCGTGGTTTTGAATATTCAGACTGTGCAGTGGATGACTCTCGTTTAGTTGTATTAAATGCAATGCATGCACGTGAAAAAGGTGCGGATATTGTGACACGTACCCGTTGCTTATCTGCACAACGTGAAGGACAGTATTGGGTTCTTGATCTGGAAAATGAAAAAGGTCAATTCCAGATTAAAGCCAAAGCTTTGGTGAATGCTGCTGGTCCTTGGGTAGCGCAGTTTATCAAGCAGGATTTACAGCTTAAATCACCATACGGTATCCGTTTGATTCAGGGTAGTCATATCATTGTGCCGAAGCTTTACGAAGGTGATAAAGCATTTATCATGCAGAATGATGATCGTCGTATTGTGTTCGCGATTCCATACTTGGATCAATACACCATGATTGGAACGACAGACCGTGAATATCAAGGTGATCCTGCACAAGTGAAAATTACGCAGGAAGAAATTGATTACTTGATTGAAGTCAGTAATGCGCACTTTAAAAACCAATTAACCCAAGCTGATATTGTTTGGACTTTTGCAGGTGTACGTCCATTGTGTGATGATGAGTCGGATAATCCATCAGCAATTACCCGTGACTATACTTTATCTTTATCACAAGATGCTGAAGATCAAGCGCCATTACTTTCAGTCTTTGGCGGTAAGTTAACGACTTATCGTAAGTTGGCAGAATCTGCTATGCAGCAGTTAAAAGCATTCTTCCCTGAAATGAAAGGCAGTTGGACGGCAACAGAGGCATTACCTGGTGGTGAAAACATGGTAACAACTGAACAGTTGGCGAAAGAGATTCGTGCACAAATTACTGATGCATCTGAGGCTTTGGCAAAACGTTGGGCATCTGCTTATGGTTCACGTATTTGGAATATCTTGGGGGAAGCAACTTCGGTTGAGCAGTTAGGTCAGCATTTTGGTCAAGGTTTGTATGCTAAAGAAGTAGACTACTTATGTCGCTTTGAATGGGTCACGACCAGTCAAGATATTTTGTGGAGACGTTCAAAGCTTGGTCTCAATTTTACGCCAACTGAGATCGAAAGCTTAGATGTGTATTTAGCAAATAAACCAAATAGCACGGTTGCTGCTTAAAAGTTCTCAATAAAAAAGCCCCTTTGAATAAGGGGCTTTTTTATGGGGGGTAATTAAAAAATCAGATTATTAACTTAATAGTATATTTAGATTTAATAAATTAATTTAGGTTAGTGATTGTTGTTAAATTGGGGTTGGTGATGTATATTTCGTGATAATTTGTAAAATTACGTACTGTTCTGTATTTTTTATATGAGAAAAATAAAACATTTAACAGTCATAAGTGTGACTTTTATCCCGTTTTTCACATTTGCTGCTGACTTAAAGTCTCCTCCTAATGTAGATCAGGTTTCTACTTTGGAAGCCATTCGGCAAGATCAGCGTTTAAATGATTTAAAACAACAATTATTAGATCAAAATATTCAACTTAAACCAAGACAGTTAGTCTACCAGCAAAGCCTGCAACAAATCGTTGTACACGAAAGCCCGTGTTTTAAGATTGATCAACTCCATCTCAGTTTGTTGAATAATCAAGATCAGAAATATAGCCCGCAAGACTTTCAATTCATGATTAAAGAATTGAGTGATCCCCAAAAAGGGATTTTAGGGCAGTGTATAGGCACGCAAAGCCTACAAAATTTGGTGCGATTTGCACAGAATGAGGTGCTTAAGAACGGTTATCTGACCACGCAAGTAATCGCACCTGAGCAAGATTTAAATACAGGTGTTTTAGAATTACAACTTGAATTGGGGCGATTGCATAAGTTCATTCAAAAAGACGCAGAACCATCAAAATTAGAACTTTCGGCTGCGTTACCTTTTAAGGAAAATGATGTCCTTAATCTGCGCCAGTTTGATCAAGGCTTAGAAAATTTAAAACGAGCAACCAATCGACGTTTAGACTTTCAAATTGTTCCAACAACTGATGAACGTCATGGCTATAGTGATGTATTGATTTCTGCTGAACCCTTACAAAAACTGAATTCTAATATCGGGCTTGATGACTCGGGTACTAAAAGTACAGGAAAATATATTGGGAACGTTGGGATTGGGGTAAACAGTCCATTTCATCTCAACGATGCATTCAATCTAAACTTTAGTCATTCACTAGATAACTTACATCGTGATCGTAACCAAAACTACTTTGTGAGCTATCAACTCCCATTTCGTAACTATGATCTGAGTGTTAGTTTTAACCAATCTGAATACGAACAATATGTTGCAGGTTATAATGCACCAATTTTATATAGCGGAAAAAATCAACAAAGCAACCTCGCCGTATCTCGTCTCTTAAGCCGAGGTAGTCACTATAAGACCAGTGTATATAGCAAAATCTATCATAAGCGTAGCCAAAACTTTATTGACGACATTGAGGTAGGCGTACAGCGACGTCAAACCTCAGGTTGGAATGCAGGATTACAACACCGTCAAATGCTGCCGCTGGATGTGTTGCTGCAGCTATACAGAAAAGTTGTGAGGCTGGGGCAATCGGAGCAGCTGTAGGAGAGATGGTTGCAGGGCAGCTAAATGATGGTAGTAAGGTATTAACTGACGTACAAAAAGAACAAATCATTAAACAAAGCAAATTGGTTGCTGGTATTGTAGCCGCTTATACTGGTCACGATGTAGATGTTGCAACTACATCGGCGGATATTGCTGTTAGGAACAATAATTTGGCTATGATTGATCCTGTAGAATTTCTGGAACAAACGAAAATACATGGGGAAGCTCCAACAGTCACTGAGTTTTTTTCAACGCTAGATACGAATATCAAATTTAGGGAAAGTGGTAATGGCCAAATTTATTTATGTTTATCGTCTGTAGAGTCGAATTGTGTTGGAAAACCTATCAGTCGACAACAAGCAATTGATAAATTAGTGGCAGATCCAATTATTCGTGCTGGTCTAACATTAGTTGAATATTACCCAGGTAGAGCTGCTCAGAAAACAGTAGTTCATATAGTTTCACCAGAGGCTAAGCTACCTTCTCCAACTGGTGAGCAAGCTATTACCAATTGGAGAGGATCAGGACCAGTACATGGTGTTATTGCAATTAACCAGCAAAGTAATACATCTGTATTAAAGAAGTATACAGGAAGAAGTGTTGAATTTATATTTGATCCAAAATCTAATACATTTGCTTTTGGGAGTGTATCGGTTTTTAAAAATGGATCTCCTCATGAACAGCTTGTGCAGTCAATTGGAATAAAAAGAAATAATAATTTTACTGTGGGTGGAATTATGTCTGTTAAAAATGGTGTTGTTAGTACAACAGAAAATAGTGGACATTATGGTCAGAATTGGACTCCTAAAGTCCGTGAGCAATTTAAATTATTTATGGCTTCAAAAGGTATTAAATTAGATCATGAAAAATGGTCTAAATAATTGTAGAGGAAATTATATGGAAAATAATCTTATTGATGTTAGAAAGGGCTTGTTGCTTCTAGAACAACACGATAAAAATGCGGACTTTGATATATTAGATGTTGAAAATAAAGTAAATATCTTAAATTATGCTCTTAGTGAGAGTGTAAGTATATATTGGCCAAATTTAGCCTTAAATTGGATTGAAAAAAATCCGTATATCATTAGCAATAGTCTTGAAAATGTTTTATTAGAATTAGCTAATAAGTCCTGGGTAAAACAAGCGATGAAGCAGAAAATCAGACGTTTATTGAAAAGATCATAAAGTATGTAGTAGTGCTACAGATGATTAATCACTTGCTTATTAACCTGAACTACGGATAAGCAATAGACTTGAAAAAAGAAGGACTTGAGCTATCAATTGAATTACAGTACCAAACTTAATTAACTCTTCATTGTATTTGATAGTACTTAATTATTCTGTGTTATTGATGATTTTCTTATAAAAATTTGAATCAATTTATTGGAAATTCTTAAAGTAAAACCTCAGATGCTTAAAAACTCGTTTTGCACGCCTTAGAATTTCTGAAATTGCCTTTATTGCAATTTGGTATAAATGTCTTGTCCATTTACCTTACAATAAATTATTAGACAGCAAAAAAGGTCGCCGAAGCGACCTTTTTATGTCATTTAATTATTAAGCAGATTTAACCGCATTTAATAATTCATTTTGACGATCTTTAAGTGCTTGAGGTAAACGATCACCAAGTTTAGTAAATAACTCAGTGTGGCTCTCAAGTTCTTTGATCCATTGATCTTTATCTTGAGCAGTAACAGTTTCGAATTGCTCTTTAGAGAAATCAATACCTTCCCAGTTCAATTGCTCATAAGTTGGAACAAGACCGATTGGTGTTTCAGTCGCTTCAGCACGACCTTCACAACGATCAATGATCCACTCAAGAACACGCATGTTTTGACCGAAACCAGGCCATACGAAGTTGCCTTCAGCATCACGACGGAACCAGTTTACATTGAAGATTTTTGGTAATTTGTTGCCAGCTGCTTCTGCTTTAGCACCAACTTCTTGACCAAGTTGTAACCAATGACCGAAGTAATCAGCCATGTTATAACCAGCGAATGGAAGCATCGCAAATGGATCGCGACGAACGATACCTTGTTGACCAACAGCAGCCGCAGTCGTTTCAGAACCCATAGTTGCAGCTTTATACACGCCATCAACCCAATCAAAAGCTTCTGATACTAAAGGCACTGTGTCGGCACGGCGACCACCGAAGATGAATGCAGAGATTGGTACACCTGCTGGATTTTCCCAGTCAGCGTCAATCGAAGGGCATTGACCCGCAGAAACGGTAAAGCGTGAGTTTGGATGCGCAGCTTTTTCGCCTTCAACGTATGGCTGGCCTTTCCAAGTGATTAGATCAGCTGGAACTTCTTTAGTTAGACCTTCCCACCATACTTCGCCATCTTTAGTCACAGCAACGTTGGTATAAATAACATCTTTATGCATCGTTGCGATGCAGTTCGGGTTAGTTTTGGTATTTGTACCAGGCGCAACACCGAAGAAACCAGCTTCTGGGTTGATTGCATATAAGCGACCATCTTCACCTGGTTTGATCCAAGCAATATCGTCACCTACAGTTTCAATCTTCCAACCTTCGTAACCTGCTGGTGGAATTAACATCGCAAAGTTTGTTTTACCACAAGCAGAAGGGAATGCTGCTGCGATGTAGTGTTTTTCACCTTGTGGATTGGTCACACCTAAAATCAGCATGTGTTCAGCTAACCAGCCTTGCTCACGACCCATTGCGGAAGCAATACGTAATGCTAGGCATTTTTTACCAAGCAATGCATTACCGCCGTAACCAGAACCGTAAGACCAGATTTCACGCGTTTCTGGATAGTGAACGATATATTTTTCGTTGTTACATGGCCAAGCAACGTCTTTTTGACCATCTTTTAACGGAGCAGCAACAGTGTGTACGCATGGGATAAACTCACCATCTGTACCTAACACGTCATAAACTGCTTTACCCATACGTGCCATTTTAGTCATGCTAACGGCAACGTAAGGTGAATCTGTTAACTCGATACCGATGTGAGCAATGTGGCTTCCTAAAGGACCCATCGAGAAGGGAACCACATACATGGTACGGCCTTCCATCGCACCGTCAAATAATCCATTTAATTTTTCGCGCATTTCTGCAGGAGCAACCCAGTTGTTTGTTGCGCCAGCATCTTCTTCATTTTGCGAGCAGATATACGTACGGTCTTCAACACGAGCAACGTCAGAAGGATCAGAATTTGCAAGATAAGAACCAGGATGTTTTTCTTGGTTAAGTTTTTGCATGGTGCCGTTAGCGATCATCAAGTCCATAAGACGTTGATATTCTTCTTCGCTTCCGTCACACCATTCGATTTTTGCTGGTTTGGTTAATTTTGCAATTTCTTCCACCCATGCAATAAGCTTAGGGTGACGAACGAATTCTGGTGCGTTCACTTGGGTCATGGTGATGCCTTTTTAAAGTGTGTACGACGTACAGTTCTATTCATTGGATGACAATGAAAATAGATGGAGTAAAAAAAGTGGCTGTATTAAAGCATAAAATCGTGAAAAAAATAAGACTATAGTATGTTATTCATTATTAATGAAAAAATGTATATTTGATATTAAGTCATTGTTTTTACGTTAGTTGAGATGGTGGTTTAAGTGTATATGTTTTTTTTATATGTGTTATTTTTATTAAAAATCTTAATTAAAAACAATGGTTTGATAAATTATATTTTCTTGAGAATAATTATTGATAAATTGAATAATGATTATCCAAAATTTACATAAACAAGCTTTTATTTGTTGGTTTTGTAAACAAAAATACCAAGAATATTGTTGTTTAGGTTGATCCTAATGCTGAATGGTTTGCAACCGCTGTCTATTATTTATAATCAAAAATCAGGATTTCATGCGGCACAACAAGATGAAGTTTATGAAAAACTGATGACTTTTTGGACAAAATATGGATTTGAAATTCAAGTTTTTGAATTAAATCAAAATGTTAGTTTTGATGAGATGATGGATACCGTCCTTATTAGGCATCAAGATGCTCAATCTAGAGGTGTTGTTGTTGCAGCCGGTGGTGATGGTACGCTCAATGCAGTCGCTAAAAAATTAATGCACACTGATATTCCTATGGGCATTATACCTTTGGGAACATTTAATTACGTTGCTCGTGTTTTGGACATACCGATTGATATATTTCAAGCGGCTGAAGTAATTGCCACTGGAGCTTATCGTCATGTACATGTGGCAACCATTAATGATCATATTTATCTCAATAATGCCAGTTTAGGGTTATATCCTTTATTCATTAAGAAACGTGAATTATATAACCAACGTTTTGGTCGATTTCCTTTACATGCCTATACGTCAGGTTTAGATGTATTACTTCGTGAACATAAGTCTTTAAAACTGTCTATAAATGTTGATGGACAGAAATATCCAGTTGCTACACCTTTAATTTTTTTCGGCAATAACCAGCTACAACTGTGTGATATGAAGTTAAGAATTGCAGAATGTGCAGCCAATGGTAAACTTGCAGGGGTGGTTGTTGCAAAAAGCGATCGTCTTAGTTTGATGAAAATGTTATGGAAATTAATTCAAGGAAAAATTGATCAGGCTTCTGATGTATATTCATTTTGTGCAGAACAGATTCAAGTGGATTGTAAAAAGAAAAAATTAACAGTTGCTGTGGATGGTGAGTTAATTGAGTTGCAGCCACCATTAAAATTTGCCGTTAAAAAATCAGCTTTAAAAGTGATGGTACCTCATGTTACTACACCTATCTGATTTACACTTTGGAACTGAACGTCAAGATTGCATTCAGGCAATTCACGCATTTTGTAAACTCCATCGCCCTGAAGCGATTATTGTCAGTGGAGATTTAACTCAACGTGCTCGATTTATGCAGTTTTATGCATGTCGGCAATTTTTAGACTCTTTATCTATTCCTTACTTGGTTGTGCCGGGTAATCATGACATTCCGCTTTATCATGTATGGAATCGTTTTTTTTCGCCATTTGTACGTTACCAAGCATTCTTTGGACGTTTGGAAACGACATTAGAAACAGAAAATTTTTATGTCGTTGGCATGAATAGCATTCGCAGGAGATATCATACTCGCGGGCATATTTCCTTAGAACAAATTCATGAAACCTATGAAAAATTAAAACAAGCGCCGTCTAATAAAACTAAATTAGTTGTATTTCATCAGCCTTTTTATACTTTTCCAAATGATCATGGAGATAAAGATTGTCCAGTGCTTGCTAAAATCGCTTTAGAGCGTTGGGGCGAAACAGGGTTGTTTGGTTTATTACATGGGCATTTACATAAAGTTGCTGTGCATGATTTAAATCAAATTTTTCAGCTAGGCTTTGATCACCCAATTTTAGATATTCATGCAGGCACGGCAATCTCTAACCGATTACGTTTCGGATTTTCAAATAGTTTTAATGTGATTTTGAAAGATGGTTCTATTGAACATTATTGGTTTGATGAAGACCAAAAAACATTTGTTAAGTCTGAGAATACAGATAAATAGTTTGACCTTTGATTCTTTAGTCTAAAAAAGGAGCAAAAAAATAGAATTTTTTTGCTCCTTACCCTTGAAGCCTTTTTTTTTAACCCCACAAAAGTGGCATATCAAATTTTTTGTTCATTGCTACTGATTAGCAATGCAAATTAATCAAAAAAGACTAAGTCTGATGGAGTTAAATATGAGTAACATTCGTCCATTACATGATCGTGTTGTGATTCGTCGCGTAGAAGAAGAAACTAAAACGGCTGGTGGTATTTTACTTCCAGGTTCTGCTGCTGAAAAACCATCGCAAGGTGAAGTGATCGCAGTAGGTAATGGTCAGATTACTGACAACGGCGTTCGTGCTTTAGACGTAAAAGTAGGTGATAAAGTATTATTTGGTACTTATTCAGGTACTACCGTTAAAGTAAACGGTGAAGAACTTTTAATCATGAAAGAGTCAGATATTTTAGCTGTGTTAGAAGGCTAATCGAGACATAACTCAAAAATTATCAGATACAGTATTTAAAAAGATTCGGAGTTAAACATGTCAGCTAAAGACGTAAAATTTGGTGATTCAGCTCGCTCAAAAATGATTGCAGGCGTAAACGTACTTGCAGACGCTGTAAAAGTAACCTTAGGTCCTAAAGGTCGTAACGTTGTAATCGACCGTTCTTTCGGTGCACCGCACATCACTAAAGATGGTGTAACAGTGGCGAAAGAAATTTCTTTAAAAGACAAGTTTGAAAACATGGGTGCCCAACTTGTACGTGAAGTTTCTTCTAAAACCAATGACATCGCAGGTGACGGTACAACAACTGCAACTGTACTTGCTCAAGCAATTTTAAATGAAGGGATCAAATCTGTAACTGCAGGTATGAACCCAATGGATTTAAAACGTGGTATCGACATTGCAGTTAGAACTGTAGTTGAAAATATCCGTGCTAATTCTAAACCTGCTGATGACTTTAAAGCGATTGAACAAGTCGGTTCGATCTCTGCAAACTCAGATACAACTGTTGGTAAATTAATTGCGCAAGCAATGGAAAAAGTAGGTAAAGAAGGTGTTATCACTGTAGAAGAAGGTTCTGGCTTTGAAGACGCATTAGACGTTGTAGAAGGTATGCAGTTCGACCGTGGTTATATCTCTCCATATTTCGCGAACAAGCAAGATACGCTAACTGCTGAACTTGAAAATCCATTCATTCTTCTAGTTGATAAAAAAATCAGCAATATTCGTGAATTGATTACAGTATTAGAAGCTGTTGCTAAAACAGGTAAACCACTTCTTATCATCGCTGAAGATGTTGAAGGTGAAGCGCTTGCAACACTTGTTGTGAACAACATGCGCGGTATTATTAAAGTATGTGCGGTTAAAGCACCTGGTTTTGGTGATCGTCGTAAAGCTATGCTTCAAGACATCGCGATCTTGACTGGCGCGACTGTAATTTCTGAAGAAGTAGGCATGTCTTTAGAGCAAGCTTCTCTTCAAGATTTAGGTTCAGCGCACAAAATCACAGTTTCTAAAGAAAACACAGTGATTGTTGATGGTGCTGGTAATGCTGAGCAAATCTCTGAACGTGTTCAACAGATCCGTGCGCAAATCGAAGAATCAACGTCTGAATATGACAAAGAAAAACTTCAAGAACGTGTTGCTAAATTAGCGGGCGGTGTTGCAGTCATCAAAATTGGTGCAGCAACTGAAGTTGAAATGAAAGAGAAGAAAGACCGTGTAGACGATGCACTTCACGCAACTCGCGCAGCAGTTGAAGAAGGTGTTGTTGCTGGTGGTGGTGTTGCACTTGTACGCGCAGTAAATGTTTTAGATAACTTAAAAGGTGCTAACGAAGATCAAACTGCGGGTATTAACATTTTACGTCGTGCGATCGAAGCTCCACTTCGCCAAATCGTTTCAAATGCTGGTGATGAGCCATCAGTTGTAATCAATGCTGTAAAAGCAGGTGAAGGTAACTTTGGTTACAACGCTGCAACTGGCGAATATGGCGACATGTTAGAAATGGGTATTCTTGACCCTGCTAAAGTAACGCGTTCTGCACTTGAACACGCAGCTTCAGTTGCTGGTTTAATGTTAACCACTGAATGTATGATTACTGACATTCCAGAAGATAAACCAGCTGGTCCAGATATGGGTGGTATGGGTGGTATGGGCGGAATGATGTAATTACATCTTCTTTCTAGATCAAAAAAAATCCCTGCAATAGCAGGGATTTTTTTACGTTTGTAGAATAGTAAAAGTCAAATTAACAGGTTATTAATAAACTTATTGATATTTATAAAATTAGAAATTTAATAGAACAGAAATTATTGGAGGAATGTATGTATAAATCATATTGCCTAATTTTGAGCTGTAGCTTATTGAGCTTTCAAACCTATGCTGAAAATATCAAAGATTCATTTGCAGGGGAAACTAAAGTATTTTTAAACATTTATGGATTTGCCGCCGATATCGATGGAACTATTGGTTATCAAGGTTTGAACTATCCTGTAGATCAACCATTTAAAGATACGCTAGAAGCTTTAGATCAGGCGGTTATGGGGCATATCGAGATTAATAAAGGAAAATGGGGTGTTTTCTCTGATATTCAGTATGTGAAAACTGAAGAAAATAAAGCAGTGCTATCGGTTCCGCTTGCGGTATCAACTAAAGTCAATCTCAGTAATTTAGGTGTCTATTACCGAGCTTATGAACAATTTCCTGAAGGAAATGGATTAATTATAGAACCGACATTAGGGATTAATTATACGGATTTAGAAGGAAATTTAGCTGCATTAGGAAGGCAAATTTCAGTAGAAAAAAACTGGTTAGAATATTTTGGTGGTACGCGTGTGAGATATAACAGTAATTCACCTTGGAATTTAGCAGCGCAATATACTTATGGCACAGAGCAAACTCAAATTGCACAAGCATATTTAGGTTATCGCCAAAAAATATTATCAGCTCCAGTAAATTTCAGAGTTGGATACCGTTATGTATCACAAGATTATAAAAATGGCAGTTTTAAATGGGATACTGTACAGCAAGGGCCAATACTTGGAATTGGGTTTGGTTTTTAAAAATTTGGCATAAAAAAGAAGAAATAAACATTTATTGTTTCTTCTTTAAATCGTTATTTAAGTAAAATAATCATCCAAGTGGAAAAAATAATTGCAAGTGAAACAAATTGAGCGGCACTACCCATATCTTTAGCATTTTTAGAAAGCTGATGTTTTTCTAAGGAAATACGGTCGACAACGGCTTCAATGGCAGAGTTAAACAGCTCAACAATAATTGCCAATAGACAAACAGCAACCATCAATGCTTGTTCAAGTGCAGAGACATGTACAAAAAAACTGGTTGGAATTAAAACAAGATTGAGTAATAAAATTTGTCTAAAAGCGGCTTCATGGTTGAATGCGGCTTTAAATCCAGCGAGAGAATAACCCGTTGCATTAAAAATACGCTTGATACCATTTTTGCCTTTATAGGGAGAGTAAGGCGTCATAACAGAGCTATAAGAAAGAGTATAGGTCTATTATAAAAGTAAAATCCCTACTGAGGATTGGCAATAAGTCGCATGATTACATCAAAGTTGTAATGTTTCTCGCCATTTTAACCGCAACATTCAGATTTGATTTGTCAATTTGTCTGATGCTAAGGATAATAAGCCTAGATCAATTGATGGGATGTACTGCATGAAGATCATCGCAGATGAAAATTTGGCTTTTACCGATTATTTCTTTGCGGAATATGCAGAAATACAGCATCGCGCAGGGCGTACCTTGACTCATGCCGATGTTCAAGATGCGGATGCACTTTTGGTTCGATCTGTCACTAAAGTTAATCATGCTTTAATCGATCAGACTGCAATTCAGTTTGTGGGCAGTGCAACGATTGGTACAGACCATCTCGATATTCAAGCTTTAGAACAACAAAATATTGAATGGAGTAATGCAGCAGGCTGTAATGCGCAAGCCGTAGCCGAATATGTTATTACTGCCTTATTACATTTAGACATTGAATTATTAGATAAAAATAATTCGTTTACTTTAGCGATTGTTGGGTTGGGAAATGTAGGTAAACGATTAGCAAACATGGCACAACTTCTCGGTTGGAATGTGATTGGTTATGATCCTTTTGTACAACTTGATGGTATTGAAAATGTATCGTTTGATGCGATATTAGCACGTGCAGATGCCATATCGATTCATGTGCCGTTAACGTCAACTGATGATCATCCAACACAGCATTTATTCAATGAAGCGACTTTTGCTGCAATGAAAGATTCAACGATTTTGATTAACAGCGCGCGTGGACCAATAGTTCAACAATCTGCATTGATGGCAAATATTAAAAAGACAAAGCGCCAAGTTGTATTAGATGTTTTTGAATTTGAACCTGAAATTCCACAAGATTTATTAGACTTGTTGGCTTTGGCAACACCACATATTGCTGGTTATAGTTTAGAAGGTAAAGCTCGTGGTACACAAATGATCTATGAGGCTTTTTGTCATAAATTCGATTATCAAGCGTCTAAAAAATTCGAAAGCCAATTACCGAGTGTCGAGCAGTATTTCCAACAGCAAGATTTCAAAGAAGTACTTAAGCAACATCTCAAAAATATTTATGATATAGCTAAAGATGATCAGCAGCTAAGAGCATGTATTCTGAACGGCAAAGTTGAGCAGAATGCGTTTGATATTCTTCGAAAGAATTATCCATTACGCCGTGAATGGGCGGCACACGGTGGACCAAAAGCATGAGTCAGAATATGAAAACTTATCAACCTACATGTTCACTTGATGCATTAAAAGCACGTGCCGAGATGTACACAAAAATTCGCCAGTTTTTTGCTGAGAGAAATGTATTAGAGGTTGAAACACCGATTTTATCTCAAGCCGCTGTGACCGATGTTCATTTGGCATCAGTACAAGTACAACGTCATATTCACGGTAAATTAAATACTCAATATTTACAGACTTCACCAGAATTCCCGATGAAACGCTTATTAGCAAGTGGTAGTGGTGCAATTTATCAAATCTGTAAAGTGTTTCGTGATGATGAGCATGGCCGTAAACACAATAGCGAATTTACCATGTTGGAATGGTATCGTCCTGGTTTAGATTTAAAAGGCTTAATGCATGAAACAGCAGAATTACTAGAAGTTTGTTTGGCACATCGCTTTGGTGAAGTTCGTCCTTATATTTTGAGCTATAAACATGCTTTTCAAGATCGATTAGATATTAACCCTTTACAAGCGACTTTAAAGCAACTCAAAGAAACTTCGAATCGAGTTGGTCTTAACCTTGATTTAGGAAATGATCGCTTGGCTTATATGGATTTATTGTTTTCGCATTTTGTAGAGCCGAGTTTAGGTTTTGATGCTCCAGTATTTTTAACTGATTTTCCACCTGAAATGGCATCATTAGCCAAGGTAAAAACAGATGAAGAGGGTGAGCTAGTCGCAGCGCGCTTTGAAGTGTACATTGAAGGATTAGAGCTTGCGAATGCCTATGATGAACTTCTTGATGCCGAAGTATTGGCAGCACGTTTTGATGCGGATAATGCTGAACGTGCTCATAAGGGGTTGCCTGTGATTCCAACAGATCAACATTTATTAGCAGCTTTACCAAATATGCCTGAATGTTCAGGTATTGCACTTGGAATTGATCGTTTACTTATGGTTGCAATGAATAAAATGAAAATTGAACAAGTCATTACTTTCCCTGCTGAAATTGCTTAACACATAGATTTTGAAACTTTTTATAAAAATTGCATCAACAGTTGAATCAATTCAGTTTGTCGATGCGTTTTTGTTTTTTTGAAAATGGATTGCAGGTGTTTCTTTACGGTATCCGCTTGAATTTCATGCGAGCGTGCAATCTCTTTAGTGGTTTTACCTTCGAGTAGTTGTTCACATATTTTGTGTTCGACAGGGGTGAACATAAAAAGTTGTGCATAGACATCTTTTTGATATTTGGGTTTATGTTTTAAACCAGTGAATGTAGCGAGTAAAACGGGGCGTAAACCAAAAATCTTATGGGTTTTCTCGGGACTGAGTAAATCTAAAGTTAAAAATAAATGGTGATCAAACTTGATGATTTTGCTGCGCTCAGTCGAGCTTAAATCGTAATTTTTTTTATAATTACGCTCAAGTTCGATTAAGTGTTGATCAAACTGGCTTTGATTTTTTTCAGTGAAAATGAAACGACGTTGTTTTATTCCGATGTGATCATTTTGTTCTAATAAGCTTTGGGCCTCAGGATTTATTTCCAGAATATCTCCATTTAAGTTAATAAGAGCAATTGGTTGTTTCATTTTCTGAATTAATTGCGAACCAAGTAAAGTCATCGTGGAATATTCAAAATGGTGACGATACTGCTGAATTTTTTGCTGCATGACGGGCAAGATTTCATAGACAGCATGTAACTCCGAGCAGCAAAGAGCACCTCGCTCTGGACTAGTCAAAAAAGCTAAGATCACGCAAACTTTTTGGTCATAGATGATTTGAATTGCTGAACAAAAACGTAAATTAAGCGGCTGTAAAACTTGCTGATAAATCTGAGTTTCTAGGATTTCATCTTCTGAAAAATGTTCAGAGCAATGCATCCAACCATCGACTGGAGCAAGTAAGATTTTCTTTAAACGAGGATCATCATCAATATTTAAACGTATTTGCTTTAATGCGGCTTGTTCAAGTTGATTAGAATCAAAATCTACACCGTGATGAACACTAAAAGAAAGTGCTTGAACTTCGAGATCTACGGCTAAGAGTTGAGAGGCTTGTATGTTGAAACGATGATTCAGTTGTTCTAAGAAATTAACCCAATCATCAGCACACTGGACCTTATTCAAGATTCCTGTAGCTATGTCATATTGGGTTATATTCATTAAAAATCCCTTTAAAATAAATGGAGTATATTTCCATGTAGTTTATATGGGTTTTTTAAAAATAAAATTACTAATTAGATGAAAATATCATTTTTATTGTGATCGAGTGACAAAATACTCATTCTAAGGAGCGTAAGACTGTTCTAAAACCGACGTGGCTTGCTGCTAAGTCAAACTCTTGTGGATAGCGACTACTGTTTCGGTAACGAGCACAAAAGTTTGAGGCACATAAAAAAGATCCACCTTTTAACACATATTGAATAGTAGAATTATTCTGTTGCCGTAATTCAGCATAATTCCCCATATGTTGATCATGTGCGCCGTGATATATCGAAGACGTCCATTCCCAGACATTGCCGATCATATCGTATAAGTTGAATGCGTTAGCAATATAACAGCCCACAGGTGCAACCCCTTTAAAGTGATCTTCACTGGTATTGGTAAATGGAAATTCGCCTTGCCAATAGTTGGCTTGTGAATGCTGATGTGAATCTTTAGGTGCTTGATGTAGCGGCGTATCCGTTTTTGATCCAGCTTTAGCAGCATATTCCCATTCTTGCTCTGTAGGTAAATCCCGACCTAACCAAACCGCATAATGTTCAGCATCATTTTTAGTGACATAACGAACGGGTTCAGAAGGTAGAGGTGCTTGACCTACTTTGCCGTGAGGCGTTTTCCATGTGTAGTTTGCTTTTAGTTGCCACCATTGATTCGGATTACTCACATTAGGAGAAAATACCGCAGCTTGTTTTTGTTTTTCTGCATCAGTAACGTAACCCGTCGCTTTGATGAAGCTAGAAAACTGCGCCACAGTAACTTCAGTTTGGTCGATCCAGAAACCTTCCACCTGCCGTTTTTGTTTGCCGAAGTTTAACTCATCTGGGTAAGCGAGATTAGAACCTAGTTGAAAAGAACCTTTAGGAATCCAAACCATGCCCGCGGTTTTATTTTGTTGCCATGCATCGGGTAGACCTGAATACTGTTGGCATTGCTGCAACGTGCCCAATTGTGCCGCTACAGTATTACGGGGCTTAGTATCATCATCTCCGACCTTATTACAGCCCGTCAGAAGAGACAGACTGCTGAGTGAAACTAAAAAGTAAATCCATTTCATTTAAGGTTGTATTCCTGAACGCCATTTTTTTGCGTGTATTGGTTATATACATCTACAAGTTGTTGCAGTTTTTCAGGATTGTTTTGAGCAAGATTTTGAGTTTCCCCACGATCATTTTTCAGATTATAGAGTTCCCAAGAGCCTGTTCCGAGTTTGGCATTACCTTGTAGTGCGATTTTCCAATCACCTTGACGAGCATATTTACTACCATGTAATTCATCAGCAAAGCTAAAGTTAACTGGACGAATGTTTTGAGCCTTATTCTCAAGTACGGCTTTCCATGAGTAACCGCTTGGTGTATTAATTTGACGACCTTTGTACTGACCTTGTGGTATGGAAATATTGGCATAATCTAAAACGGTTGGGAAAACATCCAGCACAGATGCAAAACCATGATGAGTGGCTCGAGCTTGACTTTGATAAGGGAGTTTTACAATGGCGGGTGCTGTCGTTGCACCTTCGCCCGCTGTATCTTTCCATAAATGAAATGGCGCAGCGCTGACTTCTGCCCAACGTGGTCCAACATAGTGATAAGAGTTCGCTGCACCGACATTACTGATACTGTTATCAAAACCTGATTCTGTTCCATAACTCCCTCGGATAAAGCCTTCTGCACCGTTGTCTGAAACAAAGAAAATTAAAGTGTTGTCATATAAATTATTGCGTTTCAGATATTGAATGATACGACCGATATTGGCATCTAGATTTTCAACCATACCAGCATAGATTTCCATTCTGCGTGCTTCCAGCGCTTTTTGCTCAGTTGAAAGCTCATTCCATTTGCCATATTTTTGTGGTGCGTTTTCAGTAGCAATTGGTTCAGCAGTACTGAAATTGGCGGGAATTAAACCCAGTTGTTTTTGACGCGCAATACGTGCATCACGAATTACGTCATAACCGACATCGTAAACACCACGATAACGGTCACGATATTCGGTAGGAGCTTGTAGCGGCCAATGCGGTGCGGTGTAAGCAGCATAGGCAAAGAATGGTTTACCTGAATTTTTACCTGAATCTAAATAGCTAATCAGTTTGTCAGTAAAATAGTTAGTCGAAAAGAAATCATCAGGTAAGGATGAAATTGGAATTTTTTTGCCATCCTCAGTATATGTTGCATTGCGTTTGTAAGCGTCAGGCGCTTGTTTAAAATGTAAATCAAATCCTTGTAATAAGGTAAATGAATGATCAAAACCTTTGGCATGAGCATTGGTTTCATCCGTTAAGCCTAAGTGCCATTTTCCACTGATATAAGTTCGATAGCCATTGTCTTTCAGCACTTCAGCAATTGATAGAGAACGTTGATTTAGAAAACCCTCATAACCGGGTTGACCCTTCAAATGAGTGGGCGTAAGTTCCGCCATAGCCCCAATACCTGCTAGATGATGATCAGTACCAGAAATCAACTGTGAACGAGTGGGAGAGCAAGTAGGGGCTGTATGATAGTCGGTTAAAATACGACCCTCTTGGGTGAGGGCATCAATATTTGGTGTATTGATTTCACCACCAAAAGCACCTAAGTCTGAATAGCCTAAATCATCCGCCATAATAAATAGAACATTGGGTTGTTTCTTGATTTCACCAACAATATTTGTATTTTCTGAATCATCATTATTACAAGCTGTGAGCGTAAGACTAAATAATGCAAATGAAAGAGTAGAGAGTAGATATTTACGTGGCATTGTAATCGACTTATTTTCTAAAATTTTAGTTAGTTTAGATAGATGATTTTTATGATAAAAATAATTAAAACTTGAATGTTAATCTTAAAAAAAGAAAAGCCCCTAAATCGGGGCTGATGTTTAAAACAATTTAAAAAGGTAGTTTGGTCAATTGATTTAGGAAATGAGGAACAACTCTAGGCTCTAAGATGATGGTCACCACTACGCCATAGGCAGCACCCCAAAGATGCGCACTGTGATTGATATTACTATTGCCTTTTTTCCCTGACCAAATGCTATAAGCCACATATAAAATGGCAAAGATAATTGCAGGAACAGGAATGAAGAAAACAAAAATTAAGTTCCAAGGCTGAAATAGAATATAAGCGAATAACACGCCAGAAACTGCCCCAGAAGCTCCCAAACTCGCCCAACGTGCGTCATGACGATGTTTTAAATAGCTTGGTAAAATAGCAGCAATCAGACCGCCAAGATAAAATAAAACAAAGCCCATATCGTAAAAAAACTGACGATAAAAACTTTCAATGATATTGCCGAAGAAAAACAGCGTAATCATATTGAACAATAAGTGTGTTCCATCGGCATGAATGAAACCATGTGTGATAAAACGATCGTATTGCCCACGTTGCATTGCGGGTGGCCAAAAAATTAAACGATTCATTACTGTTTGATTGGAGAAAGCCAATAAAGAAATCGCAACAGTAATAATGATGATTGTCACAGTGTGACCGAAGGGTAGATGTAACATAAATGTTTTAAATTGATCAGTGTCTAGGCAATAATGCCATTAAAAACTGAATAAACAATCATCTTGCATAGAATTCCTACAAAAATGGTTGATTTTTTTTAATTACCCTCCATCTTCGGTTAATATAACGACATCAGCTTGAGGATTAATGTTATGTCGACTGAGAACACCAATACTGCCGTTGCAGAAGAAATTCCAAACCTTTTGATTACTCCCTCTGCGCAAGAGTATTTAAGCGATTTATTGAACAAGCAAAATACTCCAGGGATTGGCGTTCGTGTTTTTGTAGAACACCCAGGTACACCACGCGCGGAATGCTGTATGGCATATAGCGCACCTGATGAGGTCGTACCGACCGACTACAAACAGGATTATCCAGATTTTCCTGCTTATGTTGATGCGCCATCCATCCCATATCTTCGTGATGCAGTGATTGATTACAATAAAGATCGTTTTGGCGGTCAGTTAACATTTCGTGCTCCAAACTCAAAAGTACCTCGTGTAGGTCCTGATGCGTCGATTGAAGAGCGAATTACTTATATTTTACAATCTGAAATTAATCCAGGTTTAGAAGGCCATGGCGGTAATTGCAGTCTTGTAGAAGTTCAAGATGATCCTGAACATGGTCTTACTGCGGTATTGAAATTTGGTGGCGGATGTCAGGGTTGTTCTGCAATTGATGTCACGTTAAAACAAGGCGTTGAAACAACCTTGCAGCAGCACGTTCCTGAACTTAAACGTGTTGTGGATCAAACGGATCATTCTCAAGCAGAAGGCGCTTATTTTAAATAATTTTCTTGAAATTTATTGTATTTTAAAAGCTCTCTCGGGAGCTTTTTTTATTTTTAAATCTGTATGATTTAGAGCAGTCCATTGTTTCATAACTAAAAATAAGAATTTATAAATGAATACATAAATAATAATAATTATCATTTGTATTGAGTTTTATTATTTTTTTGTTAGACTTTTCATGAATTTTTTAAGCAAATCTTGAAATTTGCCATATTTAGGTGGGAATATGTCCAATAAATTAGCTAGTCAATCTCTCCTCACAATTTCTGTGTTTAGTAGTATGATGGCCGTTGCACATGCAGCAGAAACTCAAACGAATAAAGATGCCGTCCAACTTGAAAAAATTGTTGTGACTGCTAGTAGCCAAGCTGTAGATGTAAAAGATGCACCTGCAAGTATTAGTGTGATTACGCGAGAAGACTTAGAAAAACAACCAGTTAGCAGTATTGGTGAATTATTGAATAAAGTTCCTGGTGTTACAGGTGGAACGAGTCCTAATGGCGACGGTTCAAAAATTAAATTACGTGGTTTACCAGATAATTACACCTTGATCTTAATTGATGGGAAACGTATTGGCTCTTCGCGTGATACCAACTATCGTCCTGATTTAGGCCGTCAGGATTTAAACTGGATTACACCTGAAATGATTGAACGAATTGAAGTGGTACGTGGCCCAATGTCATCACTTTATGGTTCAGATGCGATGGGTGGGGTAATCAACATCATTACCCGTAAGATTCCAACCAAATGGGGCGGGAGCTTAACTCGTAATTATACTGTTCCAACGACTTCCAGGGATTTAGGGCATACTGACCAAATGGGCGTTATGGTGACAGGTCCATTAACTGATAGTTTAGGATTACGTTTAACAGCTGGTCGTACAGAGCGTGAAGCTGATCAGAATATTAAAGCTGGTAAAGGGACTTCTGGATACATTGATGAAAACTATAACGCATTATTGAATTTTAAAATTAATGATAAACATCAAGTTGCTGTTGAAGCGGGAATTTCAACTCAAAAAAATAAGGCAGGATTTGGTGAGGTTGGTGGACGTGGTGGTGCGATTAGTGAGGGAGAGATCTCTTGGGGACCAGACAATTTAGAACATCACACTTATAGTATTTCCCATGATGGGGATTGGGGTTTTGGTAAATCTAAACTATCTGCATATTACAATGATTACGATAGTAGTAATGAGACTGGCATTGCGAAGTCAAATGAAACAATTGTTGAAGGTAATTTGAACATCCCATTCAATGTATTGTTTGAACAATCATTAACGGTTGGTGGGCAGTGGAAGAAAAATGAGTTAACCAATACTCAAACGATTGGAACATCACCAGATGGAAGTTGGGATGGGCAGAAATATTCAGATCCAACTGTTGATAATAAGACTTGGGCAGTTTTCTTGGAAAATAATATAAGTTTATTAGACAACTTAAATTTAACGATTGGTGATCGATTAGACCATGATGATAAATATAGTTCACATCATAGCCCACGAGCTTATCTTGTCTTCCATCCAGTCACTGATTTCACCATTAAAGGTGGGGTTGCAAAAGGTTTCCGTGCACCATCATTAAAAGAAACAACTGCAGGTGCTGCGACTTTTTCTAGAGGAGGTGGTTGTAGTTCTCTAATCCCATTGGGTTATACCACAGGTGGCTGCTACATGGCAGGTAATCCAAATCTACAACCCGAAGAGAGTACCAACTATGAAATTAGCTTTAATTATACGGGCTTTAATGCTGATCTTGGTGTGACGTATTTCCATACTGATTTCAAAGATAAAATTGATTATGCAGCGTTAGATAAAATTAATGGTCGTTGGTATACCCGTTATGAAAATATTGGCAAAGCACGAACGAAAGGTTTAGAGGTTGTTGCAAACTTTCCACTCACAGATACGTTGTATTGGAATAATAATATGACTTATTTCTTTGAGGCAAAAAACTTAGATACTGGTGAAAAGCTAATTACGACACCTAAAATTACAGTGAACTCAGCTTTAAATTGGAAACCAACAGATGCTTTTGCTTTTGAATTCAATGCAAAACATTCAGGGAAGCAATATTTCGGTAATAATATTACAACTAGTAGCCTGCAAAAACCTCATACAATTTTTGGGGTGTCTGCAAACTATAACTACAACGATAATCTTACGTTTAGAACTGGTTTGAGTAATCTATTTGATAAAAGCTTATCAAATGGCGATGATTCATATTTAGTAGAACGTCAACGTGCATTTATTGGCGTAACTATTAAATACTAAGTAAATGAGTTAGAAAGATCATTTAATGATCTTTCTAACTTAGAATACTTTGTATTTTTTCTGAATAATAAAATTTCTCTAAGTGAATACGCGCTCTTTGTCTTAAATACCCAGTTGCTATAACTTGCTTTAGAACAGGTGCTAATAATTGACTCAATTCATTTTGAATCAGGTCTTCATCAATATTTAAATCACGCAATAATAAATCGAATGATCTTTCTTGATTACGTGCATACCAAGCATATACGCCATCGTGTACTTGCTGTTTTAAGTATGGAGTTTGACGAATATGATCCCAAATTTCATGTCCCATGCCGACGGTTTTAGGTAAGTCCTGAACTTCGACATAGTTTTTCAATACTGATAAGGGCATAACTTTGATTTTATGCCAAAGATTTGCTTGGAAATGATAAAGCTTATCATCATTGAAATGTTGACTTAAAACTCGCTCACTCATTTGACTAATTTTTAGAATGTTTTTACGTAGATAATGTGCAATTGTTTCATTCAAGTTGGAATCAGTGACTGACTCTAAAACAGATTTGCCCATTTTCATAAAGTGCCCAACCCCAGGCACACGTTTAGACATCACCGAGTTATCTAAATAATCTTGGATTGAATGTTGAATCAGTTGGGTAATTAGGGCTGAAAAAGCTGGATTATTTACAATGGTTTTAATTAAACGTTCCCTATGAGCGCTTTTACTCGCGACATATTGGGCAATAGAATCAATCGTAAGTACGGGAATCACGTCTTCTATGGTGGTGCTATCATTTAATGGATGGATTAAAGCAAAACGAATATGCTCTGCAATTTGTTCGACTAAAAATGCGCTTGCTGGCGTTGCTAAAATTTGCTTTTCAATTAAATTAAAAATTTGTTCAAATGACCAAATATGTTGCAGTTGTTGTAACCGTAACCAATGATAGAACGCTTTAAATTCAAGTTGAATGGTTTCTGGTTGGGCAAATTCAAGATCGAGAAAATCAAGTTGTGCATCAATCAGCTGTTCTATCATTGGATGTTTAGGCATAAAGACTCAAATTATTGCTTAAATTTTAAGGTGCCGTTGCAGGCTTTTGTGTTTGCACTTTATTCAAGAATGGCAAGTATTGTTGAACCACCAATTGATCTGCTTCTAAAATTGGCATATGGCCAACATTATCTAAGATCACAGGTGCTTGAGCATTCTTCAGCAGAGATTTTAACTCAGGTGCAACTTCAACATTAATAATTTTATCTTGTTTACCCCATAAAATCAGCGTTGGAGCATCAATTGATCTCGCAAGTAATGCAAATGAATCTGGTGTGTAGAGCTTATTCAAGGCAATGATTTGATCAACCATTTTTTGGGTTTGTTCGGATTGGGCGATCATCATTTTTTCTTGCGCTTGCGCAATTTCTTTTGGAATAAATGGTGGGGTATGCATGGCTTGCTGCATTAAGAAATTGAAATCGCCTTTCTTACTTACGATCATATTCTTAACTTGATTTGGGTCTTTTAAATAAGGGGTTGTTGCTGACTTATAAACACCCGCAGCATCAATTAAGAATAGGCTTTTGGTTTCAAATGGATACTGACCGGCATAAAGCATCGCAATAGAGCCACCTAATGAATGCCCTGCAACATGAGCAGGACCCGTTAAGTTCGCAGCTTCAATAAATCGACGTAATTTTTCCGTGACGTTTGGAACCGAGTAATCGAAATCTTTCGGGACTTGAGTCTCTCCACTTGCAGGTAAATCAGGAATGACAACATGATAGTTTGCGGTTAATGCACGAGCCACTCGGTTCCAGTTATCACGGCTACCAGCTAAACCATGGATTAAGACAACAATTGGTTTTCCAGCCTGTCCGCCTTCACTATAAGACCAAGTAATATCACCCACTTTGATTGTTTTACTTTGCAATCCTGCCCAAGCTCGTTCTTGTTGTAACACATTTTGGAAGCTCATCTCGATTTCAGCCGCTTGAGTGGTGCTGATGGCAAAAGTTGCTAGACTAAATGAAAGTAATGTGGCGGTTAATGTTTTACGAATGGGCAAGCTAAATAGAGTAGTCATTGTTCTGTCCTTGATTTATTTTTAAACCAATTGATTATTGTGGAAGTTTGTATTGGAGTCATTTGCATAATCTACAGATGTATGGAAATTCTTGCCAATGAAATCATAAATTTTCCACGATTTAACTGATTAAAAGATTATTCATCAATAATGATAGTTTCTATTTTTTGTCAGTGACTTTCGAACATGTGCACATTAAACTATTTGCTCATGTTAATCATAGATGGATGTACGCATGCTCACTGCCCAAGAAGCTCTAGAACGTTTAAAAGCTGGTAATGCTCGTTTTGTGAAAGGGGAAGCAACTCAACAAAAGTTGCTCACTCACCAAGAGCGCGCCGAGATGGCAAGTGAACAAAATCCTTTTGCAATTGTTTTAGGTTGTTCTGATTCACGTGTACCTGCCGAAATGGTATTTGATCAAGGTTTAGGTGATTTATTCGTTATCCGTGTGGCAGGTAATATTGTTGCACCTTCACAAGTCGGTAGCGTTGAGTTCGCTGCTGAGCGTTATGATTGTGCAGTGGTAGTGGTATTAGGTCATAGTCATTGTGGTGCAATTCAGGCAACTATCGATACCTTAAAGCATCCTGATCAAGCTCCTTCTTCGAACTTAATGTCGATTGTAAATCGTGTTCGCCCTTCAGTAGAAATTTTAATGCAAACTGAGTTAAAAGATGATTTGAAAAAATTATCTGCTCATGCAGTGCGTTCAAATGTATTTGCTTCTGTGAATCAGTTACGTCATGGTTCAGCCGTTTTAGAAAGCCTGATTGAAAAAGGCAAGATGATTGTGGTTGGAGCAGAATATTCGCTGGAATCTGGTGAAGTTATTTTCTTTGATTTTTAATTGTTTTGGCTAGTTTTACACTAGCCATCAATTTTATATGTTATTCGTTTTGATACAAATTTTAATGATTTAAAATCAATAATAGCGTTTTCTATTATGAAAATTTTATCGGTATCTGAGCCGTTATTGGCAGATTGGTTAAGATTAAGAATTTTACTTTGGCCAAATACTGAAGACGCACATTTGATAGAAATGCGTCAGCTACTTGCAGAAAAACAAACTTTGCAATTAATGGCATACTCTAATAATCAAGCAGTCGCCATGCTTGAAGCTTCTATTCGACATGAATATGTGAACGGAACCGAAACTTCGCCTGTTGCTTATTTAGAGGGAATTTATGTTTGTTCCGAATTTCGCCGTCTGGGAGTTGCCACGAATTTGATCCGACAAGCAGAGCAATGGGCAACTCAGTTTGCTTGTACTGAGTTTGCTTCAGACACAGCCGTTGATAATCTAGTTGGTCAAGCCATGCATAAGGCTTTGGGATTTCAAGAAACCGAACGTGTGATTTACTTTTCTAAAAAAATAAAATGAAATCTGTGTAAGAGCTAGCTCAACTACAAAACAGCTTTGATATAGGGATAAGCTAAATTCAGCATAATTGGCTGCGCTTTGGCATTCGGATGAATCTGATCATTTTGAATCAACGCTTTTTGCCCAGCGACGCCTTCTAAGAAAAAGGGTAATAGCTTAATTTTATATTTCTGGCTTACAACTTTATAATTATTTTCAAAAGCATTGCTATATGCGCTACCGTAATTAGGTGGTATTTTCATACCGAATAGTAAAACTGTCGCTTTTTGTTTTTGGCTGAGTTGAACTAATTGAGCTAAGTTTTTTTGGATCATTTGTGGCGGTTGTCCACGTAAACCATCATTGCCGCCGAGTTCAATCACAACCACATCTGGTTTGTAAGTTGTTAATAATTTCGGCAGCCTTGCAAGCGCACCACTGGTTGTTTCACCACTGACACTTGCATTGACCACCTTATGTTTTTTCGGATACTGTTGGTCTAAACGTTGTTGTAATAAGTTAACCCAACCTTGTTTTGCATCTATACCATAACCTGCACTCAGGCTATCACCCAATACTAAAATAGTCTTTGCAGAAACGATTGTCGGTACTAAGCAAATCGTTATGGTTGCGAGTAATTTAGACGTAAACAAGATGACTTTAGATATTTGCATAGCACTTTAAATTTGTCCTAAAGGATACGTGACATCATGCCACAACCGATTATTTCTGCCCGAAAAGTTACACAAAATATTCAAATCAATCAGCAAACTTTAACGATCTTAAAAGATATTGATTTAGATATTTACTCAGGTGAACAGATTGCAATTACAGGTCGCTCAGGCTCAGGGAAATCAACTCTATTGGGTATTTTAGCAACCCTTGATCGACCAAGTATTGGTGAGTTGTGGGTGTGTGAAAAAGCGGTGCATACATTAACAGAAGAACAACGTGCCGAAGTCCGCTTACAAAATATTGGCTTCGTATTTCAATCCTTTCAACTTTTACCACAGTTGAGTGCATTAGAAAATGTAATGTTACCGCTACGCTTGCAACCGAATTTTGATTTTAAACAAGCCGAACAAAAAGCACTGGCATGGCTAGAACGTGTTGGTTTGGTTCGTCAGGCGCAGCAAACCCCAAAAGTTCTCTCTGGTGGTGAGCAACAACGTGTTGCAATTGCTCGTGCATTGATTGCTGAGCCTAAAATTATTTTTGCGGATGAACCTACAGGAAATTTAGACGGACAAACGGCAGAAGAAATTGAACAGTTATTATTTGATTTAAATAGAGAATTGGGCACAACACTTATTTTGGTCACACATGATCAGAGTTTAGCAAACATGTGTCAACGCCATGTAAAACTGGTCGATGGTCAAATCCAAGAAATTGTAAAAGTACAGGAGGCGACATGAGTTCAGTCCTCAAACCTTTACTTCTGCAAAGTTTTCGAACAGGTGGATTGTATTTACTAATAATTGCCTTGTCCTTAGCAATCAGTGCCACTACAGCATTAAAATTTAGTAATACGCAAGTTCAAAATGCTGTCACGCTTCAAGCGGCTGAAATGTTAGGTGCTGATCTCGTTTTATCTGATAACGATCCAATACAGTTAAACTGGCAGCAACAAGCAGAAAAGCTCAAACTCAAGCAAGCGCCAGTAACTTTATTTGGCTCTATGGCACATACACAAGATCAGTTTGTTATGGTCAATGTGAAAGCAGTTGATGAGCATTTTCCTTTACGCGGTAAATTAGAAATAAAGCCAAGGGCTCAATCAATCCAACAAGGGCAGGTGTGGTTAAGCCCAAGAGCAATTGATTTATTGAAAGTAAAAGTTGGTGATCAAGTTGCGATTGCTGATGGTCAGTTTAAAGTGACAGGTGTTATTGAGCATGATTCAAACCAAGAATTAGGCTTTTCTGGTTTTTCTCCGACCGTGATTATTCATCAAGCGGATATTGCCAAAACCAATGCGGTTCAAGTGGGAAGTCGCATTGAATATCGATTATTGATGGCAGGCGAACCTGAACAAGTTGAGACATATAAGAAGATATTTAAGCAAGAAACAAATCATGATCTCAAAACGGAATCAGAAAAAGAGCAACAAATCGAAAATAGCGAGCAAACATCATTAAAGCTTAGAGATGCGAGTCAGTCGAATACTCGATTAATGAAACCGATTGAAAATTTGGATACTTTCTTACAGCTTGCCAATTTATTAACTATTTTACTCTGTGGTATTGCGATTGCCTTAACAAGTCAACGTTATGTACAACAAAATCAAGATCATATTGCTTTGATGCGTTGTTTGGGTGCAAGCAAGCGACAAATTTTATTTGCTTATATCGCGCTTTTAGGCATTGTGAGCGCATTGTCTATTGTGTTGGGAAGTCTGATTGGTATTGCTTTAGGTTATGGTCTGTTGCAATTAATGCTGCAACTCATTCCACAGTTAGAAATGAGTTTTGCGGTACTTGATTTACTGATGGCTTTACCAATAGCGATTTTTACAAGTGTAATGGTATTGATTGGTTTTATTTTGCCTAGTATCTGGGAGTTACTAAATACACCACCTATACGTGTGATCCGTCAGCAAGAGCGTTCACGTAAATCCTATTTCACTATGTTTACTGTAGGTGTGCTGAGTCTTGTGGTGTTTAGTTTAGTGCTGAGCGATAATTTAACCCTTAGCTTAATGGTTCTCACTGCGATTCTTGCGCTTTGCGCGCTGTTATATCTTGTCATTTGGTTGTTATTAAAAGCGATTAAACAGTTAAAACATCCATTATCTGCTTATGTTCGTATACCGCATCAAACTGCACTTCAGATTACTGCACTTGCGCTAGGATTGAGTTTAATTACAGTGCTGAGTGTTTTAAGAACTGATTTACTTGAGCGCTGGCAACAACAGTTGCCTGAAGGTACACCAAATCAGTTTGTCTATGGATTACCACCATTTGACATGCCACAGTTCAAACAACAACTTGAACAAAATAAATGGCAGTCAACGCCGCTTTATCCCAATATTCGTGGACGGTTAGTGGCTAAAAATGGCGAAGCTTTTACGCCAGAATTGATTAAACAAAGTAACTCATTACGACGTGAACTCAATCTGACTCAGGCAGCGCATTATCCGAAAGATAATCTCATTACTCAGGGGCGTTCAAACTTTACTCAAACTGGTCAAGTTTCAGTAGAAGAAAAATTAGCAACTGAGTTGGGAATAAAAATAGGTGACCAATTAAGTTTCAGTTTGCCTGAGGGAACATTACAAGCCACCGTTATTAACTTGCGTTCTGTCGAATGGGAAAGCTTTAGTCCGAATTTCTTCTTTATCTTTTCTCCTCAAACGATGGATGAAAATGCTGGTAGTTATTTGGGGAGTTTTTATGTACCACCGACTGATCAAACAAAAATGGTGCAATTGATTCAGCAGTATTCCAATACCGTATTTATTGATGTGGGACGTGTGTTGGATGAAGTGAAGCGACTTATGAATGTCTTGGTGCAAATTGTCACAGTACTCGCAATGCTGGTTGGTTTATCTGGGATATTGGTATTGATCGCATGTTTGAATGTCTTGATGGATGAGCGCCGTAAAGAGGTCGCACTATTGCGTTCTTTTGGTGTCGCCAAGAAAAAATTAAAGCAGATGTTAAGTTTGGAAATTGGCTTTATCGGATTATTGTCAGGTATTGTTGCCTGTCTTTTTGCTGAGGTGATTAGTGCAATTGCGAGTTATAAGATGCAAATGGCAATGCAATTGCATCCTGAAATTTGGTTGATTTTACCTTTGAGTATGATGATTGTTTGTACTTTAATTGGGCGTTATCGCTTGAGTTATTTATGCGATATTCCACCTTTGCAAAGTTTAAGAGAAATGAATCAATCTTAAAACCCAAGTTGATTCTGGCGCAGGATTTCACTCCATAACGGGGTGAGTCCTGTACTAAGTTGAGTACAATAAAAGTAAAATGCACCGAGTAATACGCTACCTAAGATAAGTGAAATCATTTGAAATAGCGATTTACTTCGCGATTTTTGACTCAAGTACCATGTGCTGGCGAGCAAAGCCCCCATAATCATGCCACCAATATGCGCTGCATTATTAATACCTGAAACGGTAAAACCAAAAATAAGGTTGATACCCATCACCATCAATAATGATTTTTTATCGAGCCAAAAACGTAACTGCGGTAATCTTGGGAACAGGGAAATTGCTGTCAACGCCGCACCTAAACCCATCACTGCTCCAGAAGCACCTGCACTAATGTGAGGAAGTAGCTTAGGATCAAAGTGTTGCAATAAGGCATAACCATCACGAATCGTGAGATAACTAGACAGGACACTTCCCATCAAACCCGCGAGAAAATATAAACCAATATAATAAACTCGACCAAATAGTTGTTCTGCTACGCTACCGAAGATATAAAGCGCCCACATATTTAGCATTAAATGAATGAGACCGAAATGGAAAAACATACTGCTAAATAAACGTTCAGGCTGCCCTAAAAAGGTCAGTGGAGTAAAATCTGCTCCCCAAGCAATTGCATCTACAGGTGAAGGGTCGGTAATATTCACACCTGAAAGAATTTGCCAGCCAAATAATCCGACATTGACTGCAATCAGTACCGCAGTGAACCACCAAGTTTGTATCTGTATTTTTTGATTAATTTGTGGTGGAGTCGTTTCAGTCATATATTTGCGCTAGTTATTGATGTAAAAAATAGCTTAGCATGAATTTGTTGCACGATGGAGAGATGCACTTTAATGAAAGCCTTTTTAGCACGCGCAGTAATGTTGGTTCTCGGTGTTATTCTACTGATTCAGTTATGGATTTTTAGTAGTTTAGTATGGTGGAGAACTCATCCTGTTGAAACAACAATGTTTATGCGATTAGATTATTTGACAGATTTTAATCCAATTAAACAACAGTGGCGTGATTATGATGATATTAGCAATAATTTTAAGCATGCGATTTTAGCAGGTGAAGATGCAAAATTTATTCATCATCATGGTTTTGATTGGGCTGGTATTCAACATGCATTAGAGCGTAATAATGAAAAAGGTGAGGTGGTCGCTGGAGGTTCAACCATTTCTCAACAGCTCGCAAAAAACTTATTTTTATATAATCAGCGTTCATTTATTCGTAAAGGGCAAGAAGCTGTTGCAACTTGGATGATGGAGCGAATGTGGTCAAAACGCCGAATCTTAGAAGTGTATATGAACTCTGTTGAGTTCGGTAAAAATATCTATGGTGTAGAAGCCGCAGCACGATTCTATTATGGAAAAAGTGCAAAAAGTTTAACGCCTGAACAAGCCGCCTTTTTAGCCGCGCTTTTACCTAACCCTAAATATTATCAAGACAATCGTAATGACCGTAAACTGCAATATCGCAAACGTGTGATTTTAAAATATATGAATGGCACTCAAATTCCTGAATAAGTCATTTAATTTAAAAAAAGCCCAAAATTATTGGGCTTTTTTACCAAATTGACATAATTTTGCAGCATACTAAATCCATAACTTGATAAATGATAATGCAACAAGGTTCGGTATGAATACTGCAGTGACGACAACAGCGCCAATAGAATATAGTTACAATGATCGATATATAAATCGTGAGCTTTCAATTCTCGATTTTCATCTTCGTGTACTTGAGCAGGCAGTCGATCCACTCCATCCACTTTTAGAGCGGATGAACTTTTTACTTATTTTTTCACGCAATTTAGATGAGTTTTTTGAAATTCGTGTTGCGGGGATGATGGAGCAACTGACATTAGGTAATGAAAGTCGCACACCTGATGGGTTGACGCCTAAACAAGTTTTAGATCAAATATCAAAAACAGCACATGCTGCATTAGAACGTCAGTATCGTATTTTAAATGAAGAAATTTTACCTAAGCTTCGTGAAGAAGATATTTGCTTCTTACGTCGAGGTGAATTGAGCCCTGCACAATCTGCATGGATTAAAAAATACTTCCAAGAACAAGTTGCACCCGTCTTAACACCAATTAGTCTAGATCCAGCTCATCCATTCCCGCGTTTAGTCAATAAAAGCTTAAACTTTATTGTGACGTTGGAAGGGAAAGATGCATTTGGTCGTCAAATTGATTTAGCAGTTGTACCAGCGCCACGCTCTTTACCGCGTGTAGTCCGTTTACCTGATGAATTAACCGATGGCAAAGAGCATCATGTGATGTTGTCTGCCATTATTCATGAGCATGTCTCTGATTTATTTCCAGGAATGACAGCAACTGGCTGTTATCAATTCCGTGTCACACGGAATGCCGATTTAGCTTTAAATGAAGATGTAGAAGACTTAGCCAAAGCTTTGAAAGGTGAGTTGAGTTCACGTCGCTTTGGTCGTGCTGTCCGTTTAGAAGTCACACATAATTGTCCAAAACATATTTATGAATATTTGCTTGATGAATTCCATTTAGATGAAGAACAACTGTATCGTGTCGATGGGCCTGTCAATTTAGCGCGTTTACTTTCAAATTTTAAACGTCCTCATTTACGTTATGATTCGCATACACCTGTACTACCAAAAGTATTTAAAAAAACAGAAAGTATTTTCGCAGCGATGCAGAAGCAAGATATTTTATTGCACCATCCTTTTGAATCATTTGCACCAGTGATTCAATTGCTCCGTGAGGCTGCTCGTGATCCGCAAGTACTTGCGATTAAGCAAACACTATATCGTAGTGGCGCTGACTCTGAAATCGTACAAGTTCTAGCTGAAGCCGCACGCAATGGTAAAGAAGTCACGGCTGTGATTGAATTACGTGCACGTTTTGATGAAGAGTCAAATATTGAAGTTGCCAATGTACTGCAAGAAGCAGGTGCGGTGGTTGTATACGGGATTGTGGGATATAAAACACATGCCAAAATGATTTTGGTGGTGCGCCGTGAAAACAACAAACTGATTCGTTATGTTCATTTAGGTACGGGTAATTACCATGCGACTAATGCACGTATTTATACCGACTATGGTTTGATGACTACAGATAAAGATATTTGTGAAGATGTACATCGTATTTTCCAGGAATTAACAGGAATGGGGAAAATGGCGAAGCCGAAAAAGCTTCTTCATGCTCCATTCACTTTGCATGCCCAACTCATTAATTTCATTGATGACGAAATTGCGAATGCTAAAGAGGGTAAGCCTGCTCAAATTATTGTTAAAGTAAATGCATTAACAGAAGTTCAACTGATCAATAAATTATACGAAGCTTCTCAAGCTGGTGTACAAATTGATTTGATTATTCGTTCGATCTGTTGTTTAAGACCTGGCTTACCAAATCTTTCAGAAAATATTCGTGTGCGTTCTATCGTCGGGCGTTTCTTAGAACATACACGTGTTTACTATTTCAGCAATAATGGTAACCCTCGAATCTATTGTTCTAGTGCAGATTGGATGGATCGTAATCTATTTAATCGTGTAGAAGCATGTTTTCCAATTGAAGAGCCGACATTAAAAAAACGTATTTATCAGCTTGGTCTATTGAATTATCTTAAAGACAATCAACAAGCTTGGTTATTACAAGGTGATGGCGTTTGGGAGCGTGCAAAACCAGCAGAGGGTGAAGCTCCGCATAATGCACAGCATACGTTGCTTGAAGCAATTAAATAACAAAAGAAACCGACTTATTTAGGTCGGTTTCTTTTTAAGAGATTTTAAATATTTTTCATTTCTAAAACTAACTGATTAATTAAATCAGCAGCCTCTAATTCTCGAATTTGAGCAACATTACTGCCTGCCCAAAATGCGCCGAAACTGAAGTCATTATGTTGGCTAGCAACAGTCATTAATTGTTTGGCTAAGTCATACGTGTAAGGATATTCCGGTGGAGTAGGACGATCTGGTGAATCAATTTCGGTATGCCAGCTTCCTAATAATCCACGAGCAGGACGACCTGAAAGACTGACGCTAATTTGGGTAATTTTCTGGCTAAATAATGCTTTACGATAAGCTGTATTTGCACTTGAGCTTTTACATTGAACAAATGCTGTACCCAATTGTACGGCAGCGGCACCACGTTCCAACATAAGATTTGCCTGTTCACCATTCATAATTCCACCTGCCGCAACCACAGGAATTGTGCAATGTGCTGAAATCAGTTGTACTAAATCACTGGTTTTAAGGGCTGCATCAAATGTTTGATTAAAGATACCTCGATGTCCACCAGCTTCAATACCTTGCGCAATGATGATATCAATACCCGCTGCTTCAATTGATTGAGCCTCAATGAGATTCGTCGCAGAAACCATGGTAATGATTCCAGCATTTTTTAATGCTTGGATTTGATGAGGATGGGGAATCCCAAAATGAAAGCTGACCGCTTTAGGGCTTGTTTCTAGTACAACATTTAGAAAATCGTCATTATCTAAAAAGCTGGGGTAGATACATTTAAGTTCAGTAGGCGGTTCAGCGCCAAATTTATTAAATTGAGGACGTAAATATTCAATCCATTTTTGCGAGTTTTCTATACTTATGTTCTGAGATTGATGACAGAAAAAATTAACTTGAAATGGTTTTTCTGTAAGTTCTTTGGTTTTAAAAATTTGACTTTTTGCAGTTTCTGGACTATTCGCGCCTAATCCTAAAGCACCGAAAGCGCCTTGGTTGGAAACTTCTGCTGCTAATTCAGGAGTGGAGACACCTGCCATTGGCGATGCAAAAATTGGGTGTTTTATTTCTAATAATTCTTGAATAGACATCATTGTATGCTCATTTCATTTTTAATCACATTAACGTATAAATAAAAAAACCTGCAAATAATAATCGCTATTTAATCTATGAATAGTCACGTATTTATTTTGCAATTACTTATTAGATGGGGGTGACATGAAACAGTGAGCCCACCCAACTTGAAAAAGCCATCGCTAAAATTCCCCAAAGTGTGATGCGTAGACTACCTTTGAGCATAGATGTTTTTGCAAAATAACTAGACAATGCTCCTAATAAAGCCAGTGAAATGATCCCTGTAATGAGCACTGAGCGAGCAATCCATGTGTTAGGGCTCAGTAATATTGCGAGCATTGGGAGTGCTGCACCGCATGAAAATGAGGCTGCTGATGACAATGCCGCTTGAACAGGATTTGCTGCGGTATTTTCATGTATCCCAATTTCATCTCTAGCATGCGCACCAAGTGCGTCGTGTTGAGTAAGTTGTTTTGCAACTTCATGAGCTAACTCTGGTGTTAATCCTCTAGAAATATAAATTTCTGTAAGCTCTTTAAGCTCGGCTTGAGGGTTTTTTTCAAGCTCTCTTGCTTCAAATCTTAAATCTGATTTTTCAATGTCTTCTTGAGATTTAACCGATATATATTCTCCTGCTGCCATTGAAGTTGCGCCAGAAATCAAACCTGCAATACACGTAATAAGTAAAGTTTGAGAGCTTGCACCACTCGCTGCCATACCCATAATTAAGCTAGTTACTGAAATGATGCCGTCATTTGCACCTAATACAGATGCACGTAACCAGCCTGAACGTTGAATAACATGGGGCTCTGGGTGATGAGGAAAAGACATAATATTGAGCTCTTATGGAAGTGTGCTATGTATTTATTGTGATGATTCTCGGAGGTTCTACTTCGATTTTATCAATCATTCATCAACTTAATTCAATTACAAAATAACGTATTTTAACGATTGTAGAGAAAGTATTTAGTTATAATGTGTGAAATATTTAACATTTTAACTCTTTGTTTAATCTAGTATTCGCTATAAAAATAGCTGAAGTTAATGGTTGAGATATAAAATGCAAAACTCGAAAAAAAAGCCAATAAACCAATCATTACTCGTGATCTGTCTCATTTTATTCTCACAATCAGCTTTGAGTGCTGAAGCTAATTTTGTCAAAGAAGGGGATGCTGAATATAAGCCCGGTAACCCAGTGTATGATCGTTGGGATAAATTTTATAAGATTGAATCAAGTCAACCTGAGAAAGCTGAAAAAACTTTAATAGAATTGAGCCAAATAACGCCTTTAGATGTTAAAGTTTGGAAAAGCTTAACCTATTTACAAATCCGTTTAAATAAACCTGATCAAGCACTGAATAGTGTTAGGCGTGCATCACAGCTTGCACCAAATGATGATCAACTAAAATTGCAGCAAGCTTATTTATTGAATCAACTCAAAAAAGATAAAGAAGCATTGGTGCTTTTTAAAGATTTAACAACCTCTCCTAATTCGGATATTGCTGAAAAGGCGCAACAAGCTGTGCAAAACCTGAGAGGTTCAACCGTTCCATCTACGTTTAAAGATGTTTATTTTGCGCCGTCTTATGAGTCGCGTTATGACGATTTTATCTTTCCCTTAAAAATGCGTTATGGCAAAAACCTTGATACTGGTCGAGCACAAGTTTATGGATTTCTAAATCTCAATCGTGACACTAAATCAAAAGGTGGCGTTCGTCCTGAGATTATTGACGAAAATGCAGTGACATTAGGTGTTGGCGCTAATTACCAACCGTGGCAATCAGTGCCTGTGCGCGCTTATTTAGAAGTGGGTGGAAGTTATGACCTGATCGATCGAAACCGTGATAAATTTCGAGAAAGTATTGTTGGTGGTGTGACGGGTTATCAAGAATGGTATGCCAATCCAAATACAGATCAGCGTACGCTTTTGAATGATTATTTTACTGATTTTTATGGAAATATAGCGACTTATTCTAGAGAAGATTATAACGTGATTGCAGATTTAAGATTACGATCAGGTTTTAATATTTATCGGGGTGAGACAGGTATAGTACAAGCTTATGGAAAACTACATGCTTTAGCTGATTCCAAGAGTGAAAATTATAACAATCTATATGAATATGGTGCTGGAGTAGCGTGGCAACCCTTTAATTATGTTCCAGTAAAACTTAGAGTAGAGCGTTTGTATGGACATTATTTTAAAGATGCTTTGGCTGATGGAACTGAGGACTATAATAATACGCGAACTGAACTTGTATTTTATAGGGACTTTTAAAACTTCTTTTATTTTTTAGTTTAAGTTCGATATCTGATCTTATACCACAATGCAACGCTATAAACCGTCCAACGATTCATATAATGAGGACCATCAAAAATATAAACTTTTTGACCCTCATAAGCTTTTAGTTGTTCGATAATTTCCCACGGATAAGCAGATCGAAATTTTCCATTCTTCATTGGACGAAATGCTTCCAGAACAATAATGATTTGATCTTTTCCAAATTCTTTCTGTAAGTCTTCTAATATAATTCTTGCTTGTTGAGGTGATCGAGTTCCGACGCCTACACCATCTTGAAAAAATACACCTGTATGTTTTGGTAGCCAACTTTTTAACCAAGAATCCAAATATTGTGGTGATGGTTCAGCGCTGTAAATACTTATCCAAACGGGTTTTGATAAGCTCGTGATGGCTTTAGCAAGTTCATGTACACAGATCCATGTAGGATCGGCTTCTACAGGAAAATAATATCCTTTCAAAGGAATGGTTTTTGTATCTTCAATAATTTTATTTGAATGTTTTGCTAACTCGAGTACATTAGCTCGGGCAATAGTTTCATTATATTCACCAGCTAAACCAAGAATAATATTTTGTGCCCATGGTTCTTGATTAAGCTTTTTAATATTTATATTTTTTTCCCATTTTGAAAAATGTGAATCATGGTCAAACCAAGATTTAGATTCAACCACAGACCACTGTGGCAGAAAAGTATTCACACCCAATAAGTCCCAATTTCCTCTAGGTGCAGTTGTGGCTAAGTCTGGTTGCCAAAATATACCTTCAATTTGAGGAGGCTGTATGTCATCTGCTTGAACGCCATGCATACAACCACCTAACAAAATTAAAGAGCAAATAAAAATTATAATAAATGCTTTTTTAGTTAGCCTTTTTTTTATCATTTGGTCTTTTGCGCCAATACCAAAGCAGGATTGCTAAAATCATAATAGCAGAGATAATTATGATCAGTACAAAGAAAGAAGATTGTTGAACTAAAGGTACCTTTTGATTTCCAACAATAATCTTTTGTAAAGTAAAGACTTGCCCATTTTCAGTAACTAAAATTTTACTCGCATTATTGGGAATGTTTTGTTGAATTTTCTCCCAAATTTTACTGAAATTTTGTGCACCTTCGACCGAGTCGGTAATAATATCAAAGCGTTGATCTTGAAAATTGATTAAAAATCCGCGATCAGCAGCTGGTGCATAAATAATATCGGGGTGCATTAAAACTTGTTGTTTATAAATACTCGGATTGACTTGAACATTTAAGACTTCAGGTTTCTTTTGATCATATTTAACAACATTTAATGGCACAGGAGCATTCGTCATTAACATTTTCTTAGTAGTTTGACTAATTGCAATAGCCATTTCTAAGCTGCCAGCATGACTATCGATGGCAATTGTTGGATGCGTCGCAAAACTCATCGGTAGAGATGCAACCCCATTTTTTAATTTGTGAGGTAATTTTACTGTTGATTTTTGCGTATCAATCCAGAGTGAGCCTTTTGCTGTGGGTAGACATTGAGAGTTTACGATGACAGAGTTTTCTAGCTTCATGCTAAAAGTAGTACTGTCCGAAATGGTTTTAGCAAAGTAGTTAAATTGTCTATTGACTGGATCGGAAGCTAGGTCAGCAGTCTTGAGGCTTCCTGCTAAACCGCCGTCAATCCACGTTGTAATATTAGAGCCTTCTAATAAACCACTTTGGACTCGAAGTGCAATTTGTCCCTGTAAAATATCTGTGGGTTGCCATACTGCAGGAAAATTTAAAAATAGATTTTTCTCCGCTTGATTAAGGCGGAAATCACTAATACCTAAATCGGCAAGTGTTTTGATCTGCTTTAATTCAGCCCATTTAGGTTCCGCCAATTTATTGGGTAGGTATGTTGCTGAAGTATCAAGTTGTTGCAAATAATCTGAATTTAATAATCCGTTTATCGCTGATACTAATTTTTCAGGATGATCATATTCTATAGTTAAGGTTGGAATATCATTTTGAGCACTAATCTGTACTAAAGTTCCATTTGGCATTGGCTTAGCAGATTTAACAATTTCGATGTAAAAATTTGCAGGCTGATCAGCAGGGGCAGTTTTTTCGTACCATTTTATAGGCGTTGCTGCACTCCAAGCGCTAATCAAGCGACCAAGCATAGAGGCTTCAATTAATTGAGAAGAATTAAACTTTAAAACGCCAACAAATTTGGAAGGACGTACAATTTGTGGATTAAATAATGCATCAGGCAAATCTTTAAGTTTATAAACAGGTCTATAACGTAAATACTTAATTTTTGAGTTGGTCAGATAGGTCACTTGATCAACATCTTCGCTACAGAAGGTGGTTCGATCTGCTGCAGGAGAGGTTGGAGGAGAATATTGTTGTAAAATAAAATCTAGTCGATGGAAGCCACTTTCGCTTGGGGGAATATTGAAGCTTAAATCACCAGCGCCATTGAGTGTAGTGTTATAAATTAATTTGTCGTCATATTTTACGAGCAATGTTGTGAAATGCTCCGTAGAATAGTCGGTACTAAATTGAATACTTTGCCATTCTGACCCTTTACCAATATAAAAAAAGTGTGGTTCAATCGTATATTTATTTGACGTGTTTATATTGTCAAAAGTCCAAGTATTCCATGTATCCGCTGAAGAAAATACTGGCAAAGAGAGGACCGCTGTTGCTAAAAGAGCCCGAAGAATCTGTGGTTTCAATAGTTTTTTTTTCATTTATTTTCTCTCTTTGCTACGTTCAGTTTTATACCACTGTAAAGAATTACCTTGAATTTTATTTTTCAGCATATCGTAAGCAGCTTTAAAAACGATAAACAAAAATATTTGAGAATACGTTATGTAAGATAAGACTGAAAAGAAATATAGTTGAGGCTTAGCTCTTTCCAACGAAAGGGTAAACCACATTTGTGCGACATATAAACAGAAAGACAAGCCCCATAACAGGGTAAAAGGACCTGCTAAGGTGATACCTGCAATACCTAATAAACCTAATGTGAGTGTAATGTGACTCCAAATTAGGGCTGGAACAAACAGTACATAACACATAATGTTATTAAATATTTCAATACCGATAGGAAATGGTTTTCTAAGAGCAATCGGTAAATATTTACTGGTTACATAGAAGTTCCCTTGAGTCCAACGAGAACGCTGCTTAATAAAAACACTTAATGATGGTGGGTCTTGTTGCCAACCTACAGCATAAGGAACCCATTTAATCCGTCTTTGACCCAAGAAAATTCTAAAGCTCATTTCAGTATCATCAACCAATGACTTTTCATCAAAGCCACCTAACGTTTCTAAAGCATCACGCCATATAACATAATTTGTACCCATTAACGTTGAAAGCTCAAAGCGCTGCCAACGACCACCTTGGAATATCCATTGAAAAAAAATAAATTCAATTGCGATAAAACGAGTCAGGATACTGTCACGCCAATTACGTGTGCGCACTTTACCATTCACCGCAACTAATTTTTTATCAGCGAGTAAGGTTTGTGCTAAAAGACGAACACAATCAGGTTCAGGCGTACTATCTGCATCATAAACCACAATTAACTCGCCATTTGCATGAGGAAGGCCGTTATTTAGTGTGCGAGATTTTCCTTTACCTCCCATACCTTTAGGAACATTCACAATTTTAATGCACGGGTAAATAGCTGCCATTCTTTCAGCTATTTCCAAAGTATCGTCTTTAGAGCCATCATTAATGAGTAGTACTTCATATGCATGCTCAGGATAATCTTGTTGAGCGATGGCATGCAAAGTATCTTCAATCACAACACCTTCGTTATACGCTGGGATCAGTACACTCAAAATTGGCCATTGTTCAGGTATGGGTAAATTTTCTAATTCACGAGCAGCATTTTTTGAATATTTCCAAGCTTGGAAACTTAACCACGCCCAAAAAGCTTGAGGAATCCAAATCCCTAAAAATCCAAATAAGAAAAGAACATCAATTGCGGGCATTTATTCTTCTCCTACGGATAATTGAGATGATTAAAATGAGTAATAAAATTCCTCCAAAGAGTAAAGAAATCCAAGAAATAGAGCTGCCAAAAGTACTGAGTAGACTTGGGTAATGAGCGGAAAAAATATAATCTAATGGAATGACTACGATACTTAGTACGATGAAGACATAACCCAAAAGATTTGTTTCAATTCCTTCTGTGGTACTTCGATAATTCGTATTATGTATCTTCCATGAAATACCTAAATTTGGATATTGAATATTATTAACTGACATATTCAGAGGCGGATTTAAAATAATTTGATAACCGCTGCTTTGTGTTGGGTCGATTGTGGTGTTATAAAAAAATTGTTGTTTGTATTGAATTACTCTTGCAGGAATATTTAGATCATTTGAGTTTTTTGATTGAATGAAGTAATTACCAGCAGGTTGAGAAATAATATTTTGATCCCAGCCAGTCTCAATCATTGCCCCAAGAGGTCTAAGACCTATCGCTGTAGAAAAGGTGGCTTTCGCTGCAAAATACTTTGGCGTTTTCATTTGATATAAGGCAATTGGTATAGCACCCTCATTGACTGCTTTTTTTATTTTAAAATATTCAATAAAACTAAAATAATCATTTGGTAAAATAACCCCAGGGTTAATACCATGCCTTACAATATTTTTATAGCTTTCTGAGTCTAATTGATCTGAGGTAAATATGGGCCACCATGTTGCATTTTTAGGAAATAGATGGTAAATCGTTTCTGTAGGTTGGATTTCATAAGAGGATTCATCCTCTGTAGGTTCAATTTTGCAATGATAATAATCCTGATAAAAACTTCGGAGTGTTGGATCAGGAAAGTTAGATGTTGCAATTAAGACACCACATATATTGATGATCACTGACATTTAAGAATCTCCTATTTGGGGAGTTAAATATTCAGTTCGATCTACAATTTGAAGTTTGAGTACTGTTAATGATTTGAGTTTTTCAATAAACTCAGGTTCAGAAAATCCTTCTGTTAATTGATCTTGATGAATGACGATACTTTTAATTTGACTCAGTTCTTCATTAATAAAATGATAAATAACATTGTTATGATCATTTGATAATATTGACATAATTTTATTTTGTGTTTCTTTCCAAATATCTTCTCCTAACATTTCACGAATTAAAGTAGTGTTGATAATGCTTATATTATAAATTTTATAATGATCTTTTTGTGTGAGTTTTAACAGTTTTTTAAGTTCAACTTGGAAATGTTTAAGAGCGGTAATGGGTAAAATATCATGTTGATAATTTCGATCGTAACTTTGAATTGCACGAAAGCTTCTTAGAGCATTTTGAATATTGTGACGAATTGCACTCATAAAAATAGGTGCTATTGGAATCACAAATAATAGTAGAAGTTGTCTTTCAATATACGTTTGATTGGCTAGATCAAGTGAAAAATAAATTGCCATACTTATGAAAGCAATTAATCCTAAAATAAGGGCAAGGCCAACATTTAAAAAAGCACCAACAATTAACAAGATAACTAAAAAAATCCAACTTCCTCGATAGGTTGCTGGTAACCATTCATATGCAACGACTCCCATAAATAACTGAGAAGAAACAATCCATAATATGAGTGCGGGTGCTGGGTTCTTTTGCATAATAATTTTAATTTTTTTAGCTTGTTTTAAAATAAAATTAACATCGATAACTCGCTTTTTCGATATGTTTTATGTTTCTATTTTTTTTAAATAATTGTGAAAAAAGTAACATATTACAGACATCGCTGAATGTAATATGTTACGTGATGGTCACAAAATTTAAAAATTATTGAGAATGCTTAAATGCTTCTATAGCACGAACACGGCTCAATTTTAAATCGACTATTGGCTTAGGGTAATTCAATTTAATCGATGAATTTTTTGCATAAGGCTCATGAATTGTCTTTGCATCCAACCCTTTCAATTCGGGCACCCATTTCCGAATGTAATCACCTTGGGGATCAAATTTATTGGATTGGCTGACTGGATTAAATACTCTGAAATAGGGCGCGGCATCGGTACCTGTTGATGCACACCACTGCCATCCACCATTGTTTGCAGCCAAATCACCATCGATTAATTGCTGCATAAACCATTGTTCACCTATTCTCCAATCAATTAATAGGTTTTTACTTAAAAACATCGCACAAATCATTCGGACACGATTATGCATCCAACCTGTTGCAAGGAGTTGTCGCATTCCAGCATCAACTATCGGGATACCTGTTAAACCTTGCTGCCACTGTTTTAAACTTTCCTGATCATCTCGCCATTCGATATTTTGAGTCGATGCTTTAAATGGTAAATGTTTAGAGACTTGAGGGAAATCAAACAAAATATGTTGATAAAATTCTCGCCATAAGAGCTCATCTAACCAAGTCTGTTGACCTTCAGATTGAATAGTAAAATGACCTAACTGCTTTCTAAATAGTGCCTGAAGACATTGGCGAATCGAAAGAACACCTATATTTAAATAAGGTGAAAGCTGACTTGTACCTGACTGTGCAGGAAAATCTCGAGCCAATTTGTATTCTGCTAAATGCTCTTCCACAAATTGATCTAATAATGCTAAGGCATGCGCTTCACCAATTTTCCATTCACACTCAGTGTTTTCTCTCAGTTGGTCTTGGAAAACCGAACGTAATTGTTCAATATCTGTATTTGTTAGCTCGGTTAGATTTAATTCAATTGGCAACTGTTGTAATGGAGATGGATAGCACTGAGGAAGTCCATGTTCTAGACGTTGATAACATGTTTTCTTAAATGCGCCAAAAACTTGATAGGGCTGATTGGATTGATTACGGATGGATGCGATCGGAAATAAGGTTCGATCTTGCAGTAAAATCAGTTGTTTTTGCTGTAGGTTTAAAATGTGATGAATCGCATTATCACGTTTTAACTCATTGAAACCAAATTCGATGTTGGCGTAAATATTTTGAAAAGGGATATGTTTGAGCAAATTTTCAATAAATTGGGGAATGCCTTTCCATAAATCAACTGTTTGAACCATGAGGGGAATATTAAGAGCTTCCAGGTCTTGTTTGAGTTGTTTCAATTGGCGTAAATAAAAATCAATTTTTATTGCTGCATCATCATGTAACTGCCATTGTTTCGGAGAGAGGATCACCAAAGCGATACATGGACCTGCTTGGGTCGCATGCCACAGAGCAGCATGATCTTGAATTCTTAAATCTTGACGAAACCAAATCAATTGATAATGATGAGACATAAACAATAACGACCAGTTAAATAATGAGAAAGAAGTTTAATTTTTATTATTTTATTAAATTATATGTGAAGAAAAAGCAAAGCCGTAGCTTTGCTTTTTTGTGCACTGATTCAAAAATGAATTAGTGGTGGTGACCACCTGCACCGTGAACGTGACCGTGATCTAATTCTTCTTCTGAAGCATCACGAATTTCAATGATTTCTACTTCAAAAGTAAGATCTTGACCAGCAAGTGGGAAGTTTGCATCAACAACAATGTTTTCGCCTTCAACCGCTTTAACAGTTACGATTTGCACGCCATCATCAGTTTGAGCTTGGAATTGCATACCTGGTTGGATGTTATCCACACCTTGGAACATTTGAGCTGGAACTTCTTGAACAAGATCAGGATTATATTCACCATAACCTTCAGCTGCTGGTACATTTACTGTGAATTTTTCGCCAACAGTTTTACCTGTAAGAGCATTTTCTAAACCAGGAATGATGTTGCCTGCGCCGTGCAAATATGCAAGTGGTTCACCTTGAGATTGATCAAGTGTTTCACCCTCAGCGTTTGTTAAAGTGTAGTGGAATGAAACCACGTGGTTATTTGCAATAGCAGTCATGTTGTTTGATCCATTCAATCAATTTAGATGTATATCATAAAGTGAAAAATAGATTTTGTTGACTATTTTCCACTTTTTGAAACGATTTCGTTATTTATGGGAGCAAAATTCAAGATTTCAACTCAATAAAGCTTAATTTTTGGACGTACACGACGGGTCAGGAAATCTTTTACAGTTAATGCCCCAGCCTGAGTGTAGCCATGAATATTTGCTTGATGAAGTCGATAGAGCGAAACGTACATGGTTTTTGCAATAAAACCTTGCACACTGACATCACCAAGTAATTCACCGACAGCCTGATTGCGACTTAACGACACTAAAGAGCCTTTATCGCTAAAACTAAACATTGGTTGTGGTGAAGCTGATAAACGTGCTGCCATTGCATCGACGAGGAAGGTGGCTTGCTGACTTGCAACTTGCGCTCGTGGAGCAAGTGGTGGTTGGCGCGCATCGAGTTGACAATTAGCACAATCGCCAAAGGCAAAAACGTTTGGATCAGAATAAGTCTGTAGTGTTGCATAGACCATTAAACGATTGATCTTGTCACGTTTAAAGTCGGTAAATGATTCCAAGACCTTCGGCGCTTTCACACCAGCAGCCCAAACGGTAATGTCTGAATGAATGACATCGCCATTGCTGAAATAAACATTTGTTTCATCAACTTTTTGAACTTTATGTTCAGTCAAAATTTCGATGCCCATCTTCTTCAATTGTTTGGCGCTATGTGCAGCCGTCTTTTCGTTCAGAGCAGGCAAGATACGATCTGAAGCTTCAATCAAAGTGATTTTGACTTGTTTAGGATTAATTTTCTTTAACCCATAACGATAAAAGTTTTTAGTGGTTTCAATGAGTTCGGCTGCTAGTTCAACGCCTGTTGCACCTGCACCAACAATGCCAATATTTAACGCACGCTCTGTTGGTTGATTTTGCGCTTCAATATACAAATGGAATAAGTCTTGTTGGAAAATATCCGCTTGTTTACGGCTATCTAAGAAATGGCAATAATCACGAACACCTTCAGTACCAAAGTCATTTGAAACAGAACCTACGGCAAGCACCAATGTATCGTAAGTTAAGTTCTGAATAACAGGCGTGTGTTCTTTAGAAAGCTGTGGGGGAGAAATGGTAATTTGTTTTTGGTCTTTATTTACATCAATTAAGGTACCAAGTAGGAACTCAAAATGATGTTTTTCTGCGTGAGCAAAATAATTGGTTTGTTCTTCGTGGGGATTGAGAGAGCCAGCAGCAATTTCGTGGAGAAGTGGTTTCCAAATGTGGGTGAGGTTTTGATCAACTAGTGTGATTTTAGCTTTCTTTCGACTGCCAAAACGTTCACCTAATTGTGTTGCAAGTTCTAAGCCACCTGCGCCACCACCCACAATCACGATATGATGTAAGGTTTTGCTCATGATTAACCTAATTATTTTTGTGAAAGGATGGTTGGATTATGCCATCCTTTTTTCAACATTGTATGGTCAATCTTGATTAAAATTGTCAAGTTTCTACCCTTGATTTAAAGGATAGAGTTTGGCAGTACTGGTATCATTACTTGAAAAAAATGAAAATAGATTAGAAAACCAAATCATAATTTTCTGAAAGATATTGGCTTCTTCAATCTGCACTTCATTTTCAATCTGTAAACTACGAATGAGTTGATTATTTTGATAAATTGATACGGTTGCCAAGTTCATCACTTGAGTCAATGGGGCCGTTAAATGTTGCTCATTAAGTTCAATATTAATATGCGTATTGGTGGTTTGCAGCGGCTCGATTGTAGTCACTTGTTGATTTGCATCGACCAAATGAATGCGTTGTGTCAATAGATTAAAATTATTCAAATCTATTGGCATTGCTTGATCATAGAGTGAAGTGGTCACGATAGTTGGTTGTTTTGTCTCTACTTTAAATATTTTTAATGTTGATTTGATCACTGGAAGTTCTGCGATAAGTCTTTGCTTTGGAATGACTTCTTCATCACGGGTATAGGTATAAGCTAAATTCATTAACTTATGTGCAACTTCAGCTCGTTTCACAGCACTTGGCGTACCAAGCACAATAACAATAAGGCGACGCTTTTCTAAATGCTGATTTGATGTTGGTCGTTCAGCAGTTAAAGCTAAGTTATAACCTGCCGCTTTGGTATAACCTGTTTTTAAACCATCTGCTGTAGGATCCATTTTTAATGCAAGATTGGTGGCGTGATGGAAGTGTTGGTTATAGCTAAAACTTGGCATTTTTGAATAATAGAGGTATTCAGGCGTTTCTTTTACAATCGCTTTTGCTAATAAACCCAAGTCAGCAGCTGTTGAATAATGATCAGTCATGGTAATCCCAGCAGGATTACTAAAGTGCGTATCCTTCATGCCCAATGCTTGAGCCTCTAGATTCATACGTGTAACGAACTGCGGCACACTGCCCGAAATTTTTTCAGCTAGCGTGACTGCTGCATCATTCGCTGACATGACGATCAAACCCGCTAAAAGTTGATCAACTGAAATTTGTTCACCAGCCTTCAAATACATTTGTGACTCATCCCACATCACTGTGCTCACGACAGGTGTTGCAGTGAGTATCTCTTCTTTACGTAATTTACCCGCTTCGATTTCTTTTAGAGCGATGTATGCAACCATCATTTTGGTGAGTGAGGCAGGTGCACGCTGGACATGACTATTATGCTCAGCGATGATTTGTCCTGATTGTGCTTCGACAATTGACCAAGCTTGAGCTTCTACCGTTTCAGGGGCAATGTTAAGTAAATTTGCATGTGCAAGGTTTGCACACAACAGACTAAACAACGTAAAGAGGGAGAGGAGAAATTTCACGTGAATACCTTGTGTTGCCGATCCGATGGCATGAAATGCGAAAAAAGCATGCTATGACTTTTTTGTTGAAGAATCCAGCAACTTTTGCTGACAATTAATACATCCGCGCATGACTTTGTAAAAAAATGCTAAGCTGTGTGAAACTGTTCCTATTTTCATGATTAAAAACTATGTTGCACTATCAAATTGAGTTTGACGATTATCGCCAACACCTTATTCATGTCACGCTTCGTTTTCTTGCAAATCCCAACCAAGAGCTTTGGTTGCCGACTTGGATACCAGGAAGTTATTTGATTCGAGAGTTTTCAAAACATATCGAATCAGTAAAAGCATCTGATGAAGCAGGGCGTTTATTAAGCATAAAAAAAACAGAAAAAAATCGCTGGCGTTTGTTTAACACTGATCATGAGCTTATTACAGTTGAATACGATGTATATGCTTATGATTTATCAGTACGTGGCGCATATGTCGATCAAACCCGTTTATATGTAAACCCAGCATGCGTGTGTTTAGGGCTACAAGATCAAGAGCAAGCACCTTGTGAAGTTGAGTTGTTCTTGCCAGATGAATTGAAACACTTCCAAATTGCTACAGGTTTGCCAAATAAAAGTTTAGTCAAAGGGCGCTTTACGCTGAAAGCAAATCATTACGATCAATTAATAGATAGCCCTTTTGAGTTAGCGGATCAAAGTCGTTTTAGCTTTGAGGCGAATGGCATTCCTCATGAATTTGTGATTTCAGGCAAACACAATACACATTTAGAACGTTTACAAGCTGATATTGAAAAAATATGTCGTACTGAAATCGACATGTTTGGTTCGGCACCATTCAAAAACTATACCTTTATGACTATGGCAACAGGCAATAGTTATGGTGGCTTAGAACATTGTAATAGTACCAGTTTGATTACTCCACGTGATGATTTACCTAAAGCCAATGAGCCAAAAGAACCATCTAAGGATTATCAACGTTTCTTGGGGCTGTGTAGCCACGAGTATTTTCATTCATGGTTGGTAAAATTTATTCGACCTGAAAACTTTGCGAATTATGATTTAAACAAAGAAGGTTACACCAGCTTGTTGTGGATCTTTGAAGGTTTTACTTCTTATTACGATGATTTGATTTTATTACGTAGTGGCGTGATTTCTCAAAAGTCGTATTTAGAGTTGCTTAAAGCGCAAATAGATCGATACTTGCAAAATCCAGGACGCTTTATTCAATCGGTTTCTGAATCGAGTTTTGACGCGTGGATTAAATTCTATCGTCAAGATGAAAACTCTAATAATGCAGGGACAAGCTACTATAACAAAGGAAGCTTGGTCGCATTGTGTTTGGATTTAGGTTTGCGCTTACGGGGATCAAATCTTGATCGCTTATTGCGTCGTTTGTATGAAAATACCCAAAAAGGTATTCAGGTTAATGAACGGGCAATTTTCGAGTTGTGTAATGAGTTAACTGGCGATAATTGGATCGAACAAATTAATCATTTGATCAACACCACAGATGAATTACCTTTAGATCAATTATTTCCTGAGTTTGGTTTAAGTTATAACCTTAAAAATGAAAAAGCTCTGCCATTTGGATTAAAAGCAGTAGATAAAGCTGAAGGCGTGTTGGTGCAAAATGTTCGTCGTGACAGTGCGGCTGCTCAGGCTGGCTTATCTGCTAATGATGTCATTATTGCGATTGATGGCATCAAAGCATCAGAAAAACTATTAGCTAAGTATGCAAAACAAGTTGGAACGTTTACCATTTATGCCTTCCGTCGTGATGAGTTATTAGAATTTGAACTCGAAGCGGCTGAAAATAAATTAACACATGTTGAATTAAACGTTGAAGATCAAAACGCTCTAGATCGTTGGCTGAAATCTTAGCGTCATAATTTGATTTACTAATACTTGTTCGTTAAAAAAAGCTCACACAGTGAGCTTTTTTAATTTGTACCATTAATTACCGTGATAGGTTGAATAACCATAAGGGCTGATTAACAGCGGGATATGATAATGTTCAAGCTTTCTATCCACTATGAAAACTAAAGGGACTTCTGGAAAAAATGAAGTCTGTTTTCATGTTCAAACCATTCGCCAGTTTTAAAAGTGAGTTTATAAATCCCTTTTTGAAACGCTGCATCTTTTGGATAAAGATCTGGAATGCAACCTTGTTGGTTTGTTGTACTTGTACTAAGTTGCTTCCATTGATTGTTTTCTTGCTTTTCCAAGATCACTTTTACTCCAGCGGAAGGCAGCCCATTTTCTAAGTTAAGTACATATACACTTAAGGGGTTTTGAGCAAAGCTGAAGGTTGATAGTGTCAATGTTAAAAAGGCAGTAATAGCTTTGTCATTTGATCGAACCTAAAAATAAAAAAAATACTTTAATCATTTGTTCAAAATATAAGTTTAAAAAGTGTAAATGGAACTTGAGTCGAATATGAGTTGTCATCTAAATAATTTAAGATAAGTAGATTAAGCTTTTAAAATCTAATGCTGCTATCTGAGAATAAAAGTTCCAAATATTTTCAAAGTGCAGGAAAAATTTTCATTTTGTATTATTTCGTAGCGAAATGTCGTTATCACGATATATTACATTGACTGAGAAGTAATCAGAGCTGATACTCTCATGTTTTATTTAAGCTAACCGGTTCGCAAGAGCTGAATTCTAAACTTGCTCTTATTATTTCGTAGCGAAATGTCACTATCACAAGATATTGCGTTGACTGAGATTCGATGAGGATTGATACTCTCAAGCCTTATTTCAAGCAAACCGGTTCTAAGAAGATGGGCCACAAGCTCGCTTCTAAACTCAATTCAACACAAGGGGCTATATATGGCTGGTGGAAAGTCAACAATCATTTACACACTAACTGATGAGGCGCCACTGTTAGCGACCTACTCGTTGCTGCCGATCATTGAAACCTTTACTAAGCCAGCTGGCATCGAAATCGTGAAAAGCGATATCTCTGTGGCTGTACGTGTACTCGCGGAATTCCCAGAATATCTTAGCGATGAACAAAAAGTGACAAATAACCTTGCAGAGTTAGGTCGTCTCACGCAGGATCCAGATACAAATATCATTAAACTGCCAAATATCAGTGCTTCGGTTGCTCAATTAACAGCGTGTATTAAAGAGTTGCAAGCTAAAGGATATGCAATTCCTGATTATCCAGAAAATCCAACAACTGATGAAGAGAAAGAAATCAAAACACGTTATGGCAAGTGTCTTGGCTCTGCTGTAAACCCTGTATTACGTGAAGGTAACTCTGACCGCCGTGCGCCAGCTGCTGTTAAAAACTATGCGAAAAAACACCCGCATTCAATGAGCGAGTGGAAACAGTGGTCACAAACTCATGTTTCTCACATGGATGAAGGAGACTTCTACCACGGTGAAAAATCAATGACGCTTGACCGTGCCCGTAATGTGAAAATGGAACTCATCACCAAGTCTGGTGAAACTATCGTGCTTAAGCCAAAAGTTGCGCTTCAAGACGGTGAAATCATTGACTCAATGTTTATGAGCAAAAAAGCATTGTGTGACTTCTACGAGAAAGAACTCGAAGATTGTCGTGAAGCAGGCATTCTGTTTTCATTACACGTAAAAGCGACAATGATGAAAGTATCACACCCGATCGTCTTCGGTCACTGTGTGAAAATTTACTACAAAGATGCTTTTGAAAAGCACGGCAAGTTATTTGACGAACTCGGTATCAATGTTAACAACGGTATGGCGGGTCTTTATGAAAAGATCGCTACTTTACCGACATCTTTACGTGAAGAAATCATCGAAGATTTACATGCTTGCCAAGAACACCGTCCAGCGCTTGCAATGGTTGATTCTGCAAAAGGTATTACCAACTTCCATTCACCAAATGACGTGATTGTAGATGCTTCAATGCCTGCAATGATTCGTGGTGGCGGTAAAATGTGGGGTGCTGACGGTAAACCTTACGATTGTAAAGCAGTAATGCCTGAGTCAACGTTCGCACGTATCTACCAAGAAATGATTAATTTCTGTAAGTGGAACGGTAACTTTGATCCACGTACGATGGGTACTGTGCCAAACGTCGGTTTGATGGCGCAAAAGGCAGAAGAATACGGTTCACACGATAAAACTTTTGAAATTGCGGAAGCGGGTGTTGCTAACATCACTGATCTTGAAACAGGTGAAGTGTTGATGTCTCAGAATGTTGAGGAAGGCGATATCTGGCGCATGTGTCAGGTAAAAGACGCACCAATTCGTGATTGGGTGAAACTTGCAGTAACACGCGCACGTAACTCTGGTATGCCTGCGATTTTCTGGCTTGACCCATACCGCCCACACGAAAATGAATTGATCAAGAAAGTTGAAAAGTATCTTGAAGAACATGATACAGATGGTCTTGATATTCAAATCATGTCACAAGTTCGTGCAATGCGTTATACGCTTGAGCGCGTAGCGCGTGGTTTAGATACGATTTCTGTGACGGGTAATATTCTTCGTGACTACTTAACTGATTTATTCCCAATCATGGAATTGGGTACATCTGCGAAAATGCTTTCGATCGTGCCGTTAATGGCGGGTGGTGGCATGTATGAAACAGGTGCGGGTGGTTCAGCACCGAAACATGTACAGCAGTTAGTTGAAGAAAACCACTTACGTTGGGATTCTCTTGGTGAATTCCTTGCATTGGCTGTGTCTTTAGAAGAACTTGGTATCAAAGAAGACAATAACCGTGCGAAATTGCTTGCCAATACACTTGATCAAGCGACAGGAAAATTGTTGGATAACGACAAATCTCCATCACGTCGTACAGGTGAACTTGATAACCGCGGTAGCCATTTCTATTTAGCGTTGTATTGGTCAGAAGCATTAGCGACTCAAGATGAAGATGCTGAGTTAAAAGCGAAGTTTGCTCCTCTAGCAAAGGCTCTCGCTGAAAATGAACAGAAAATTCTTGCTGAATTAAGTGAAGTGCAGGGTAAAGCTGCTGATATTGGTGGCTACTATGCAGTTGATCCAGCGAAAGTAAGTGCTGTAATGCGTCCAAGCTCAACGCTTAATGCTACGCTTGAAACAATTTAAGTTTTAATAATTTACTGATAAATTTGTCAGTAATGTAAAAAGCCGATGTGAAAACATCGGCTTTTTGTTTATGAAAAATAAATATTGCCAAAATAGAAAGAGTAAAGAGGAATAATTTTATTTATTAAGTATAGAATATACGGTTATAGTCTTTGTTTTATCAAATTAGTAGTTTTGAAAGTAAAGAAATTTAAATGAAAAAAATATTTGAAAGTAAAAGTTGGGATGTTTTTTTGATTAGTTGTGTTCTTTTTACAATTACCTATGGAATTCTGCTAATGCAAATTAGTATTTATGATAAGAATTTCTATTATAAGTGGAAGGAAAAACACATTTATGAAGATTCTTCACTGAAAATATATAGTTCTTATAAAGTGAAAAGGAAAAGCTTTTTTAAGACTTATTATTTGGAAATCTATAAAGGAGATCAACTTTTTTATAAAGATGAATGTGCCTTATCTCTAGAAAGTTATTGTAAATCAATGCTTGAAAAAGGAGGTCTACCAATTAAAAATTTAAGGTATAAAGAAGGAATAGATACATCTCATAAAAAAATTATTTATTCAGTGCAGTCTTTCGAGATAATAAATAATGGTAAAAATAAAAAAATTGATTATTCCTCGACAGAGAAGACTTCTAAAAATAATATTTTTTTTATAATCATTTCTGTCTTACTATGCTTGGTTGCACATATGTGGATTATAAGGAAATGGTTTTTAACGAGGGAAAAGGATTTTATTGAAACGAATCAATTAGAATATTGGATAATCAAAGTTGGATTGCCATTGAGTATGATTGTGGCTTTTATCTTATTTTTTAATGAATTTAAGTCTATTTGAAGCTCAAAATAAAAAATTGGAAAAAATATGTTATTAAGGAGCCATTTTATAGCTCCTTAATGCTTTAAAAGATATTAACGACTATTACGGCTACGTCCACGCGGTGCTTTAGTATTTGGTCGAGTTGTACCATTGGTCTTACGACGTGGTTTATCAGCTTCATCAGTTTGCCAAATACGTGTTGTACCGCCACCCGCTTTTTTCTTCCCTTTAAACGGTTTTTCACCTTTCTCTTCACGTGCTTTATCTTTGGCACGAGAGAAATGCGGTTTATTATTCGTTTTTTTAGCAAAAGAACGTCCTTCATACGGCTTGTCCGCAGGAACATCTTTAAAGTCAGGATATAACAAAGGTTCAATTTCAACTTGTTCGCCAGGTTGTAAACCTAATTTGACCACATCAATAGAGCCAATTTGAGTGCGAATCAAACGTAAAGTCGGAAAGCCAACAGCCGCAGTCATGCGACGAACTTGACGATTGCGTCCTTCACAAATTTGTAATTCAATCCAAGTGGTTGGAATGCTCGCGCGAAAGCGAACAGGTGGATTACGTTCCCATAACCATTCAGGCTCATCTACTTTTCGAGCTTTAGCTGGCAAGGTTATACCATCAGCCAGTTCCACGCCTTTTTGTAATTGTTCAATGGCTTCGTCAGTAACGTCACCATCAACCTGAGCAAGATAGGTTTTATATTTCTTATTGTCAGGATGGGTAATAAATTGATTTAACCCTCCGTGATCAGTAAGAAACATTAAGCCTTCAGAATCTAAATCTAAACGACCTGCAATACGGAGTTCAGGGTCTTTAATAAAGCTTGAAACCGTTAAATGTTTTTCATCTTCACGAAACTGTGACAAAACGTCAAAAGGTTTGTTGAATACGACTATTTTCATATGAGTATACTGCTTTGGCTATGGGCGGCATCATAACAATAAAGGTTTTTATTTAACGCAAAAATGTTGTTATTTCACGTCTAAATCACAAAAAAACCTGTTTTGAACTTAAACTGTTTCATGCAATAAAAACGAAAGTATGCCACAGAAGGCATAGTGATAATCGCTAAATACATGAGGGAGAACCTGCAAAATGGGTTATCAGAAGATCGTGGTTCCTACAGACGGTGATAAAATCACAGTAAATGCAGACCTGTCACTGAATGTTCCAAATCGTCCAATCATCCCTTTTATTGAAGGTGATGGTATTGGTGTTGATATTACACCAGCTATGAAGTCAGTAGTAGATGCTGCTGTATTAAAAGCTTATGGTGGCAAACGTTCGATTGAATGGATGGAAGTCTATTGTGGTGAAAAAGCAGACAAAATTTATGGCACTTACATGCCAGAAGAAACTTTTGAAGCTTTAAGAGAATTTATTGTTTCAATTAAAGGGCCATTAACGACACCTGTTGGTGGTGGTATTCGCTCTTTAAATGTGGCATTACGACAAGAATTAGATTTATACGTCTGTGTGCGACCTGTACGTTGGTTTGAAGGCGTTCCTTCTCCAGTGCAACATCCAGAACTGACTGATATGGTGATTTTCCGGGAAAACTCAGAAGATATCTATGCTGGTATTGAGTGGAAAGCCGATTCTGACGAAGCGAAAAAAGTTATTAAATTCTTAAAAGAAGAGATGGGTGTAACAAAAATTCGTTTTGATACAGGTTGTGGTATTGGCATCAAACCTGTTTCTAAAGAAGGAACCCAACGCTTAGTTCGTAAGGCGATACAATTCGCGATTGATAATGATAAACCTTCTGTGACCTTAGTACATAAAGGTAACATCATGAAATATACCGAAGGTGCGTTCAAAGAGTGGGGCTATGAGCTTGCGATGGAACGATTCGGTGGAAAACTTCTTGATGGCGGACCTTGGGTAACAATTAAAAATCCAAGAACAGGCAAAGATATTATTATTAAAGATGTGATTGCTGATGCCTTTTTACAGCAAATTCTCATGCGACCAGCGGATTACTCTGTGATTGCCACCCTTAACTTAAATGGTGATTATATTTCTGATGCACTTGCTGCAGAGGTCGGAGGTATTGGTATCGCGCCTGGTGCAAATATTGGTGGTGCAATTGCCGTTTATGAAGCAACGCATGGCACTGCACCTAAGTATGCGGGACAAGACAAAGTTAATCCAGGTTCGATCATCCTTTCAGCGGAAATGATGCTTCGTGATATGGGGTGGACTGAAGCAGCCGATCTCATCATTCAAGGTGTTTCGGGTGCAATTGAAGCGAAGACAGTCACCTATGATTTTGAGCGTTTAATGCCAGGAGCAACTTTATTAAGATGTTCTGAATTTGGACAGGCGATCATCAACCACATGGGAGATTGATTGTTATTCAACAAGAAAAGGGCAGTAACGACTGCTCTTTTTTTATTTTTCACACATACGTGAACTGGGTATTCACATAACGTCTTTGTAAAATTGAGTCACATAGATATCAATATGTTAACTTGATCAAAACAGCTTCAGATCGAATATAAAATGTCTAATTTATTGAATACTTTCGTTCAAGATTTAAAGAAAAGCATAAGTCCGCACGGAAATTATGTATTAGATGCCTACACTAAATTGAAAAAAATTCCAGGTGGATTAACAATACTTTCAAAGATTGTTAGTCGAAAAGCACCTTACTTTCAAACGGTTGATCCAATTATTAGTAAACTTGAACGCAATTATTGCGAAGCAAGAATGTCAAAAAATAAAAGCGTAGAAAATCATATTGGTACAGTTCATGTGATTGCGATCTGTAATGGTTTGGAATATGTCATGGGGGTACTTACAGAAGCTTCTATTCCAACCCATCTCAGATGGTTGCCAAAAGGGATGCAGGTCAACTATGTCGCTAAAGCTAATTCAGATATTAAACTGATTGCGCGTGTTGAAGATGAATGGAAAGTTGGTGATCTGAATGTTACGATTGAAGCTTATCGTGAAGATGGAGTCGTAGTTGTGCAAGGTGTGATCACGCTTTGGGTGACAGAAAAGCAATAAGAGCAATTTTAAACGTTCATTTATTCAGAAATATTATTGAGCGTTATCATGGATTGAACTCAATCAAATTCGATTGTGTTTTTAAGCAGAAAATATAATTGATCACCATGATTTGAAATAAATTGAGAATACATCCGAATTTAATGTGTGGTGTATCGTAAATTTAGGAAAATCTGTATCTATATTTTTTATATCATACGTTCAAAATGTTTAAAAACCTGAAGAGTTATATGCAATGAAGATGTATCAAGTCGATGCTTTCACTCAAGCTTTGTTCAAAGGGAATCCCGCAGCGGTGATTGTGGTTGATGAATGGTTAGATCAAAACTTAATGCAAAATATCGCATTGGAAAATAATTTATCTGAAACAGCTTTTGTAAAAAAACAAGATGATGCTAATTATGAAATTCGTTGGTTTTCACCAACAGATGAGGTTGCCTTCTGTGGACATGCGACTTTAGCCAGTGCCTTTGTTTTATTTAAAGATTTTACCACAGTAAAGACGATACAATTTCATGTGAAAGACTTGGGCATTTTTATCGTTACTCAAGATGACGACGGTAAAATTAAGATGAATTTCCCAATTCGTAGAGCAGAGTTAATCACGGAATATCCACAAGTATTGCGTGAAGGTTTAACGAAACCGTTTAAAGCTGTGTATCTAAATGCTCAGGCATATATTGTTGAGTACGAAACAGTGCAAGACGTACTGGATGAGCAACCCAACTTAGAAAAGTTAAAGCAGCTTGGTAAAGTACGTACAGCGATTACTGCTTCTCAACCAGACGTGGCAATTACAGCAAGAGGTGAAGGACAGTTTGATTGTGTGTCACGTTATTTTGCACCTGCGGTTGGTATTGATGAAGATCCTGTGACTGGTTCAATTCATACCGCGATCGTTCCACTTTGGGCTGATAAACTGAATAAAAAGCAATTGGTTGCCTTTCAAGCTTCAAAACGAGGCGGTATTTTAGATTGCGTTATTCAATCTGAAGATCGAATTGAGATTTCGGGCTATGCAAAACTCTATATGCAAGCTGAACTCGTAATCTAAATTTTTACTCAAGCACTATAAAAACCAAGAAAAAAGCTGCTTAAATCGGCAGCTTTTTTCAAAACATAACTATTAAAAATATAAATCGTTCACTAGTATAGTTCCTTGTTTTTATTTAAATCACCAATAATTCTTGGATAAATTATGTTAATGCGGTTTAAGCAACTAACTCTCTCTCTTTGTTTGATCGGGTTGAGTGCGTCGTCTTGGTCTCAGGCTGTACTCGTAAAAAGTGAAAAAAATATTGAAGAATATAAATTAGATAATGGTTTTAAAGTTATTCTTGCGCCAAATGAAAAAGAAAACAAAGTTTATGTGAACACGATTTACTTGACCGGCTCACTCAACGATCCAGAAGGGAAAGGTGGTCTTGCTCATTTGTTAGAGCATTTGGCATTCAAGGGTACTCAAAATGTCAAAGGTGATGAGTTTCAACGCCGTCTTGATCAATACACCTTAATGACCAATGCGAGTACCGATTATTACTCTACCAAATATTTAAATATTGTTCGTCCAGAAAAAGATGCACTCAATGAGATTCTATACCTCGAATCTGAGCGTATGGATAAATTGGTGTTACAAGAAAAATTTGTGCCTTCTGAAATCGAAATCGTAAAACGTGAAAGAGAGATTCGTATGGATCAACCTTTTGCCGTAATGATGGATCAAGTCTGGAAAGCAGCTTATGGCAATCAATATTTAGGTCGGTTGCCAATTGGTGACTTGCCTGAATTGAAATCAATCAAAATGAATGAGCTGAATCAGTTTTATCGAACATGGTATGCACCGAATAATGCAATTATGGTCATTTCTGGAAAATTTGATAAAACTGAAGTATTAAATAAAATTGATCAGTATTTTAGCCCGATCCAAGCTCGATCAGTTCCTGAACAAGTGAAAGTGCCTGTACTCGATTCTACTAAGATTCAACAACGCCAGTTTACGGTACAAAAAGGCAGTGATCTTGCGAAATTCCATATTTATATGAATGGAAAAGACAGTAAGTTACAACCCGCTTTAGCTCTTGCTCCAGCACTGTATACCATGCAGCCAAGTGGTGCTTTATATAAAAGCATGGTCGAAACAGGGATTTCTACAGCAGTACAATCAACCACATGGTTAGATCAGGATTTTAATTTAGTATTTATGGGGGCGATATATGCGCCGAATCATGATGCTAAGAAAGTGAATGAATCATTGACTCAAGGTGTTGAAAATAGCCAAGCATTTTCTGAGGCTGAATTGCAGCGTATCAAAAATATTACCCAAAATTCTGCTGATTCGATTATGAATGATGCAGTTGCCTTAGGTTCGCGTCTCAGTGATTATGCGGTATCTTCCCATGGTGAATGGAATCAGTACTTTAAAGATTTAAATGCAATTAAAGATTTAAAACTAAACGAAGCAAATCAAACCCTAAAGCAGTTTTTAGTTGCTTCGCACCGTATCTCTGGTGATATTTTACCGACTCCTGAAGATCAGAAAAAAGCCATGACACTTCAATCTGAAGAGCCAAAAAAGACTTTAGATCAAAGTAGTGAAAAGCCAGAACCGTTAAAAGATGTTGGTGTTTATAAACAAGAAGTAGCTCAATTTGTCTCGCAATCTGCTGAAGAGTTGCAAAAAAATGAGCAGAAAATTCAGCGTGGCGAGTTAAAAAATGGTATCCGTTACGCTTTATTTCCAACGTCAACACGCGATGATAAAACCTATGCCACGATTAGTTTAGATTTTGGTGATGAGAAGTCTTTATTTGGTAAAGGTATCACGCTTGATTTAACCAGTTATCTTATGTTGCGTGGCTCAGAAAAGCATAGCTTGCAAGAAATTACCGATCGAGCCATCGCAGCAAGTGGTGGCGCGTCAGTAAGTACCAATGGCAATGGTATGACCATTGTGGTACAAGCCAAGAAAGACAAATTTGAGGATTTCTTAAACTTTGTTATTGATGTGGTTAAGCAGCCAAAATTTTCTCAGACAGAGTTTGACTTAGCTAAAAATCAAAGTTTATCTGCATTAGATCGTCCTTATACAGAGCCTGATGTTGTTTCCTCAATGGCGATTTCAAAAATACTTGAAATTTACCAACCTGGGGATTTGCGTTATCACTTTGATCCTGAGTTAGCAAAAAAACAATTAACGGAAGCCACACAAGCACAAGTTAAACAATTTTATGATCAATTCTTCGTAACCAATCATGCTCAAATTGCGGTTACAGGTGATTTTGATGCCAAGAAAATGCAAAAAACGTTGCAGAATGCTTTTGGAAGTTGGAAAACTCAACAGCCATATAAAAAAGTGAATGGTCAATATACGCCGTATAAAGCGCAAAAAGTTCATGCACTCTCTGAACAGCGTGAGTTTGGTAGTTATCAGAGTATTTTAACGATGCCAGTGGGTTCGTATCATCAGGATGCTCCCGCATTGATTATTCTGAGTCATATAATGGGGAACTCTCAATTATCTTCGCGTTTGGCACAAGAACTACGTGAAAAGAATGCACTTGTGTATGGCTTTGGCAGTAATTTAGATTTAGATTCCGATATTGATAGCGGTTGGTTAAGTATCACTGCGAATTATACCGCTGGTCGTTCTGATCAAGTTTCAAAATCTGTTCATAGGGTATTAACTGATCTTTTAGAGAAAGGTGTTACAGAACAAGAAGTTGAAGCAGCAAAAGCTGACATCATGAAGAAGCGAGTAACTTCACTACAAGATGAAAGAAATATTCATGGCATGCTAACAGGACAACTTGAACGACAAAGAACTTTGTTAGATCGAGCGAAACGAGATCAAGAAATCGCTAAATTATCAAAAGCTGATGTTGATGCTGTGATCAAAAAATATATTAAGCTTGATCAATTTGTCGAAGTCATGGCAGACCAATATGGTAAAGCTCAGTAATTCCTGAAAAGAACCTTGCTATTTCTAAGTACATCAAAAGAGGTCGAAAGTGATTACTTTCGACCTCTTTTCAATTTTTTGAAACTAAATAATTTTTTAAAAATGATAACCGATTTTTAAACCATAGCCGACTGCATGATTATCTTTAAAATCAGCTTGTTCTGCTAAAGCTTTAACTCCATCAACAGGCAAGTAATAGGTACCATCCTCAGCAACTACATCACCTAACCAAAAATACTTTACGCCACCTGCAATAAAGTAATTCGGTGCGGGATTAAACTGTACGCCTAGACCAATACCCCAAGCGCCTTTGGTCGGATTTAATGTTGATGCTGGATTTCCAGTACCCGAATCCCAACTGACTTCAGTTGAAGCGCTCCATTTTTCGGTAAATTGATGTCCAAGCCCCAAGTTCACGCTCCATTGATCTTTTTGATAACTGTCTAAGTCAAAGCCACCTGTATAACTTCCTTCACTGATTAAGCCTGTTAAATATTCGGTAATTGCTCCAAATTGCGTTGGTCGAATATGAAAGTCTTTCCAATTGACCCAACGAATATTGGTATATGCGAGCGTATCTTTATAAACACCTGTTTGAAAATCCAAATTGACCGATTGAGGAGTCGTGATTTTAGTTTTATTTGCTGTTGCGAATGTAATTGGCTCACTCAACATCGTTTCAGTGACTTGCATCTCATGATCGATTTTAGAGCGATAAGTCACTGCTGCTTTTAATGCAATTTCAGGGATTTGATAACTTAACCCTGCTAACCATCCGACAGCATGATCTTGTTTAAATTTTGCATCATAGCCATTAAATGCTTCACCATATGAGTTGCCACGTAAGGCTACATCGCCTTTAACAGATTGATAGATTGCACCGCCGTAAAGTTGAAAATGATTAAACGGACTCACTCCCAAAATTATACTGACACTTTCAGTATCGACATTCACTGATGTTCCTTGCTGAGTGAATTGATTATCTGAAAAGGTATTATTCGATTGAATTGGATAAGCGATATCTGCCATAAAGGGTTGATCATAAAGTACACCAAAGCTGAATCGATCATTCAATTGTAGTTTCAGCGCAGCACTATAATATTGAAAGCTATTGCCCATATTTCCTGAGCGAAGATTTTGCGAGTCATTGGTCAGTTCGGGACGGTTACGGATTTTTCCTGAAATATCAGGATCGATTGCAGTGGCATTCGCTTCAACATAGTTTCCATTTTCCAAAAAGGGTAAAATCGATTGACCTGATTGATCTAGTGCCGCTGCATGGTTGAATGTGCTTGCGTATATCCCACATATCCCTATCACAATTGGATTGAGCTTCATCTTTATCATCCTTGTAAAATCACGTTTTATTCTTAGCTGTGCTCTTTTTATCAAAGTCATTTTCTCACTAGCATTTGAAAGAAAGTGTCATGACCTTGTTTGAGTGAAACATTTTTTTAAATGATGAAATAGGGTTACAAATGGTGAATATGGGGGGCTTATCGGTCAAATGATTAGAATTTGGTGATTAAAAAACCCTGTGACTGTGCACAGGGTTTGCTATTTCAAATCAGCATTTATTGTTTAACGATCAGCACAGGGATATGTGATTCTGTTAAAACTGCACGAGCTACACTGCCGAGTAATAAACGCTTAACACCAGTACGACCATGAGAACCCATTACAATTAGATCAGCGCCCACTTCATCGGCAACAAAAATAATTCCTTCGCTTGCTGAACCGTGATAAATCTTGGTGTTGACTTGAATACCGTCTCTGACAAAGGATTGCGAAATATCTTGTAGTTGCGTTTTGGCGTGTGATTCAGCTTGCATAAAATAATCTGTAATCGCTGGCGCAACCTGATAAAAATCTACACCGACAAATGGATCAACAGCAACCACACTCAGAATAGTGACTTTTGCCCCTGAAAGTTTTGCCAATGAAAGAGCGTGCTCAACAGCAGCATAAGAAATTGGAGAGTCGTCGACTGGAACTAAAATATTTTGATAAGACATATTTACTCCTTATAGTTTATCGTTGTAAAAAATAAAAGTACTTTAAGTTGATAGCACATTGAGCTGCTGCTAGCAAATTAGACTATGATCAAAAACTTGTGATAAAACAGAAAATAACCTAGAAATAATAGAAATATCTTAGCAAAATAGCGCACTAGGAAAATCTCTGTATTTTTGTAATTTAATTCTAATGATAAAAGAATAGGAAGCTCTGTGTTACTCAGTTTAGAAGCGTTTAAACAACAAAAATTCGATCAGGTTGCTGCCAAAATTATGGATGATCCAGAAAGTTATTTGGCTTTTGAGTCCGTTTCAGATTTTTATAAGGCAAATTGGTTAGATGAATTTCCGCAAGGTACAACGTGGTCAGCAACAGGCTTAGATGATGGCGCAGAGCAATTTTATGCAGTGATCGAGTATGGAGATCATTATCTGTATATCAGCCGTACAGATCGAGTAACGGTCAAACTAGGTATCCGACATCATTACAATAAAAATGATTAATCCGAGCAGTCATCCATTTTTGTTTAATCTATTTTTTACATTTAAACGAGAATGATATACTTTTGCGTAATGATCAAATCCTAATAAAACGAAACGGAAATTTTAAAGATGGCGCATCAATTTACGGTTAATGAAACAATTCATGGTGTTTCGATTGAAGATTTTGCACGATTAGTCGCTCAAACATCATTGCATGAAGCAGTATGTAAGCGCATTCCTGGGGAAAACCTAGAGATTATTGAATCGAATATCAATGGTGATATTTACACATTACGTCGTGAATATAACCTTGATGTGAGTATTCCTGAGGTTGCAAAAAAATTATTAAAAAATGCATTCCGCTTAAAACGTTCAGATGTAACGCATCTCAAGAATTTAACCTCGACTGTTGAATTAGGGGCTAATTTGCCTTTAGAAGCGAAAGCAGAACGTAAAGTGACAGGAAACAGCGAAAAGGTTGATATTTCATTAACTTGGACTGTAAAAGTTAAAGTACCTTTGATTGGTGGCATGCTTGAAAAACATGCTGAAGGTGAAATTCGTAAATTCAGCCAACTTGAAATCGAAATCGTTGAGGATGAATTAAAAAAACAACTCTGATTTTTAGTTGACTTAAAAAACTCTCCAAATTGGAGAGTTTTTTAATTTAGAAACGAAGAAAATAGGGGGCGATGGATAAAATGATGCCAATTACACTGATCATGGTGGTGTTATCAATAAAATAAGTAAAAAACATTAATCCTAAGCCACAAACTAAAGGCATGGTCATCTTTTGCTTTTTCCCATAAATAAAATAGCCTAAGCCAATTGAACTAAAAATTACGCCTAAAAAGAGTTGAGTTGCATTCATGCCAAATATCACGCTTTATTTTTATACTACATACTTTATGACAAGATTCTTAAATGAAAATTATGGAAGCTGATGTAAATATCAAATAGTATGATATTCACTGAATGGTCAAAAATTATAAGGTCAACTGATGAGTGTGATTTTACCTGTAGCACAACGTGGCGAAGGCATTTTACAATTAAAAGCTGCTTCGATTGCAGCAACTGAATTTAATAGTGAATGGTTAATTCAACTTGCTTCTGCGATGCATGCAACTATGTTAGAGCGAAACGGGGTAGGGATAGCCGCACCACAAGTTTATATATCTAAACGCGTAATTATTGTGGCATCTCGATCTAATCCGCGTTATCCCGATGCACCTGAAATGGATGCCGTGGTGATGATTAATCCTGAAATTTTAGAATTTTCGCAAACAACTTGTTTAGGCGAAGAAGGCTGTTTGAGCGTACCGAATGAACGTGGGCAAGTTGAACGTGCGCAGGCAATTAAAGTCCGATATTACACTTTACAAGGTGAAGTCATCGAAACAGTATATGAAGGTTTTCCTGCGCGAATTGTACAGCATGAAGTCGATCATTTAGATGGCATTTTATTTGTAGAACGATTAGCTTAGCCCTGTTTAATCAGTTTTTGAAAAATTTGAATGAGACTAAAAAATAAAATACGTGATTGTGAAATTACAATACTAGTCTCGTGATTTGAAAATCATTACAAAAGATATAATTTTAATATTATCAACACTCTGTACTATAAAAATGATAGTTAATTATAAATTTATACATTTTAAGGTTACTCATTATGCAAACCCCACTTCCTGATTATCTAGCGCATGTGATAGAGGCGTGCGACATAGATAACAGCGGACATCTAGCTGATTATATTCCTGAGTTAGCCAATGCAAATCCCAATCGGTTGGCTTTAGCAATGTCGACGGTAGATGGCGAAATTTATTCAGTTGGGGATGATGATATTGAATTTACCATTCAATCGATGTCTAAACCTTTTGCCTATGCCTATGTGTTACAACAACTTGGCATTGAAACAGTATTAAATAAAGTTGGAGTAGAACCTTCGGGAGAAGCGTTTAATGAGATTTCATTGGGCAATGATCGTCGTCCCAAAAATCCGATGATTAATTCAGGCGCAATCACCACACATTCATTGATTCCAATTAAAGATGACTTGGAAAGTGCAGAAATTTTGCGTCAATTTATGAGTGCGCTTGCAGGGCGTGAACTACGTTTTGATGATGCTGTTTATGAGTCTGAGGTGAAAACAGCTTATCGAAATCTTTCTATCGGTTATATGCTGAGAACAGTTGGGATTTTAGAAACTGACCCTGTGGATATCGTGAATGGTTATATTCGCCAATGTTCGATTTTGGTCACGGTGAAAGATCTTGTACGCATGGGGAGTGTACTTGCCAATGGTGGTGTTGATCCTAAAACAGGAAAACGATTGTTGAATCGTTCTGTGGTTAGACAAGTGCTCAGTGTAATGATGAGTTGTGGTATGTATGATGCTGCTGGTGATTGGCTCTCTACGGTTGGAATTCCTGCCAAAAGTGGTGTGGCCGGCGGGATATTGGGCGTGTTACCGGGGCAAGTGAGTATTGCCGCATTTTCGCCAAAGTTAGATGAGCATGGTAATAGTGTTCGTGGTATCGATATTTTAGAGCGACTATCACGAGATATGGGATTGCATCTGATGGAAGGTACACCTTCAGCACAAACCATTGTACAAAGTCATTATCGAACTGGAAAAGATGCTTCATTGAGTGTGTATGTGCTTCGAGGTGTATTGAAATTTACTGAAGCTGAGATGTTATTGCGTATCCTACAAGCTGAGCCGATGGATCAAAGCACTATCGTGATTGACTTAACTCAGATTTCAATTATTCACGATGTTGGTAAACGTATGTTTTTAGAGGGTATTGATCGTCTGATTGATGATGGTCATACCTTGCTTTTGGTTGATCCTGAGCAACGTTTAGATCATGCACGAACGCATAAGGATCGAACACTACATGTTTATCAAGATATTGAAGATTTAATTGCACAACTAAAGGAGGCTGAAAAATAACGAAACTTAAATTTCACCAACCCTAAATTGCTGTGGTGTTTTACCCAAATGCCGTTTAAACATTGCACTAAAAGCACTTGGATTAGTATAACCCAGTGCTTCAGAGATTTGAGCAATCGATTCACCATTAGAGATTTTACTCAGTGCATGAGCGATATGCATCTGTTGAATCCATGCGCGATAGGACAGTCCCGTTTCTTTTTGAAACATCCGCATTAAGGTTCTTGAACTTGTACCAATATCATCAGCCCAATCAGTTAAATCTTTTGAGTGATTTGGAGAATGTAGTAGTTGTTGACAGATTTTTAATAATCGTTTGTCTTTGGGCCAAGGAATTTGAATGCTTAATAAATTGGCTCGATGAATTTCTTCAAAAATTAAAATTTGCAAAGCTTCTGAAATTTCTTGAGAAGAAACAATATTGGGAGGGTCGATTTGTGTAATTTGATTGAGCCGAATCAATAACTCATGTAGCAAATTACTGACTTGAATAATAAAACATTCTTTGCCCATTAATGCTGCGGCATTCACTTCAACAAGGGCAGTATTTAGCTTGACGTGACTCAGTGAAATGACGCTGTGTTCAACATTTGCAGGAATCCATAACGCACACATCGGCGGAACTAGCCAGACATTATTAGGTGTGAAAACTTGGATGTTTCCCATTGAAGCGTATAAAAACTGTGCTCTGCTATGAGTATGTGTAGGTGTAAGCTCACGATAGGTATGTTCTGAGGACAGTCCAATCACCAATTCAGATTGATCGGACTGAATAAGAGAATCATGCATACATCACTCTAAATTTTGTCACTTATACGATGATTATTGGAAGATAACGTTATAAGCGACAATTTACAATAAGCACCTTATCTAAAAATATTGGAGTTTTTCAGATATGACGTCTTCAATACAGTTGAAAGATGGCATTGCTGATACCGTAGTAAATGATCAGCCGCAAGGTATGATCATGAAGGTTGTAGGTGCAGTCGCTTTTGCTCATTTGCTGAATGATTTGATTCAAGCAGTCCTGCCAGCTATCTATCCTATGCTTAAAGCAAACTTTTCACTTAGTTTTGCTCAAGTCGGGCTGATTTCCTTTGTATATCAGATTACGGGTTCGCTGCTTCAGCCTTGGATTGGACTATATACTGATAAACATCCCAAACCTTATCTATTGCCATTAGGAATGATGGTGACATTATGCGGTATTTTACTACTCGCATTTTCTCCAAGTTTTACTGTCTTGTTGCTTGCATCTGCACTTATCGGCGTAGGTTCTGCAACCTTTCATCCTGAAGCTTCGCGTGTGGCGAGAATGGCATCGGGTGGGCGTTTTGGTACAGCACAATCGACCTTTCAGGTTGGGGGAAATACAGGTACAGCAATTGGACCATTATTGGCTGCATTAATTATTGTGCCTTTTGGGCAACATGCGGTTGCATGGTTGGTGGTATTTTCATTATTAGCGATTTGGGTTCTGTTTGGAGTAAGTCGTTGGACGATTAGCCATGCAAAAAACTCATTTGCTGCCAAGGTTAATCAAGCACAAACCAAGTTGCATGGTCGTCAATTAATCATTGCTTTAACAACTATTAGTGTTTTGATGTTCGCCAAATTTACTTATATCGCGAGCATTAGCAACTATTTTACTTTTTATTTGATTCATAAGTTTCAGATTAGTCTTCAAACGGCTCAATTACATTTATTTGTGTTTTTGGCTGCGGTCGCTTTGGGTACTTTTGCAGGTGGACCGATTGGCGATCGAATTGGGCGTAAAGCGGTGATTTGGGTGTCATTTGTGGGAATGGCGCCGTTTGCCCTAATGATGCCGTATGCCAACTTGTTTTGGACAACTGTTTTGTCAGTGATCACAGGTTTAGTGTTGTCATCTGCTTTTGCTGCAATGGTGGTTTATGCTCAGGAGGCTGTTCCGGGGCGTGTGGGTATGATCTCAGGTTTAATGTTTGGCTTGATGTTTGGTGTCAGTGGTATTGCAGCAGCAGGGCTTGGACATTTAGCTGATGTGAACGGAATCGAATGGGTATTTGGTTTATGTTCTCTTTTACCCTTACTTGGTTTTGCAACGGTCTTTTTGCCAAATACAAAAGCTAAATAGTCCGTATAAATATCTCTCAATCTTCAAGATTGGGAGATTCTCACTAAATCTTTAGAAACTAATAATCGAATTTTATTCACAGAAATAAATTTATATGTAATTATTAAATTCTTGTATATTTAAAATAAACCAATTAGGTGATTTATGAATTTAAAGTTAATAAATATAAGTATATTAACAATTTTTATTCTAACTGGATGTGGTAGTGAAAAGAAAGAAGAGAGTCAGTTTGAAAAAAATGTGCTTGAAATTCAAGCTGAAGGTTTTAGTGATAAAATTAACATGGATTTTAAAGAGGGAGATTATAGCTTAATTGCCAAAGGAAATGACCCTGATGTATCTCTTTCTTTTCGTAAACTTAAAGGGAAAAATGATATTTTATATGGTGATTTAAGACTTTTAGCTAGTGAGCATAAAGCAGGTTTTGCTACACTAGCTTGGGGGGATTATAGAGTTTTATTCTGTATTAGCTATCTAGCATGTGTGGATAATACTGAATATAGATTTGATGGAATTAATCGGAAACTAACGGTAAGCTTTAAAAATAAAAATAATAATAATCGACTATTTAAAAATTATTTAGAGGATGGTGGTGATTGGAGTAAAACTGTGCCTGCAACTATTTCAGGTGACTTGGTGTTTAAAATACCATCTAATTGGTTGGCTTTTAATAAGAATAGATTTCCAGAAATAAATAGAGATAAGAGTCTTAAATTGGCTGATAAAACTTATCATATATCAGAAATAAGCTCCGATATTGCTTTTTATAAAGATGATAGTGGTAGATATATTGGTAGTATAGATCAGCTTGTTTTTGAAAACGCTGAAGAAGTTGTTAGCTTACATATTTATCATGGAATTGATAACAGTTCTTCATTTAAGGATACACGTCTTAAGATTTTTAATTATAATAAAAATGGAGAAAACATTTTTTACTTTGATGATTCAATTCCTTCTTCGTTTATAACATTAAATAATAGTGGTGAGATATTATCTTTCAATATTAAAAATCTAAATTTATATCTTCAAGAGCAAGGTATAAATAAGACATTAGATTTAAATTTTACTATACCTAGACACACTTCTAATATGCAAGTTAATGATGAAAATGTCTTATTATCTACATCAAACGTTGATTTTGCTTATGTCATTAATGATCGGAAAATATATACTATTAATTTAAAAAATTATTCTGAATCATATTTTTTATATATAATTCAGGAGTTTAATGGAAATATATCAATTGAAAGTGTTGACGGTGAATCAAAGATAACCTGCGGAGATCGTAATAACTCTTGTTTAGGCTTATCACTGAATTCGGATAAAAAAACTTTTAAATTTGATGATGTTAAATTAGGAAAAGATGTATTAAATGGAACGATTTACATCGCAGGAGTCCTTAATTCAAGATAAGGAAAATAACCCCCTCAATTTGAGGGGATTTTCTTTAAAACTTAAGCAATCGAATCATCTAAATTCGGTGCTAACCAACGCTTCGCTTCATCGAGTGTCCAGCCCTTACGCTTCGCATAATCCTCAAGCTGATCTTGAGAAATTTTGCCCACATTAAAGTATTCACTTTCAGGGTGTGAATAATAGAAACCACTCACCGAAGATGGCGGCATCATCGCAAAGTGTTCAGTCAACTTGGTACCAATCTTCGCTTCCGAACCTAACCAGTCAAATAACACTGCTTTTTCAGAATGCTCTGGGCAAGCAGGATAACCCGGTGCAGGACGAATACCGACATACTTCTCTTTGATCAATTCTTCATTACCCAAAGTCTCATCGGCTTTATAGCCCCAGAACTCTTTACGGATACGCTCATGCAAATGTTCTGCAAAGGCTTCGGCAAAACGATCCGCTAAAGACTGAACCAAGATTGCTGAGTAATCATCACCTTTGGCTTTATATTCATTTGCCAATTCTTCAGCACCAAAGATCGATACAGTGAAACCACCGAGATAATCAGTATTCTCTTTAGAGGTGCTAATAAAGTCTGCCAAAGATAAGTTTGGTTTGCCTGTCACCTTGTCAGATTGCTGACGAATATGCTCAAAAGTATGTGTAATATTTTGACCAGATTCATCAAACACGCTGACGGTATCCGCAGACGTACGTTGTGCAGGGTATAAACCAAACACCGCACGCGCATCAAAACGATTATTCTCGATAATGTCTTTTAGCATCGCTTGCGCTTGGTTATACAAATCAGTGGCTGCTTCACCAACAACTTCATCTGTCAGGATTTTCGGGAATTTACCCGCCAAGCTCCAAGAGATAAAGAATGGTGTCCAGTCAAAATATTCAACCAAGGTCGCCAATGGATAATTGGTAATAACTTGCGTACCTAAACTATTTGGAATCGGTGGGACATAGTTGTCATCCACCTTAAAACCATTTTCAATCGATTCGGCATAGCTAAGTTTTGCAGCTTTCGGTTGCTTGTTGGCTAAACGTTCACGAATCTTGGCATATTCAGCGCGATGCTCAGCAATAAAATTACCACGCATTTCTTTTGATAGTAGGGTAGTTGCCACACCGACTGCACGAGAAGCATCAGCCACATAAATGACTGCATCATTTGAATATTGCGGGTCAATTTTTACAGCGGTATGCGCTTTCGAGGTGGTTGCTCCACCAATTAATAATGGAATATCAAAGCCTTTACGCTGCATCTCTTTGGCAACAAACACCATTTCATCCAATGACGGGGTGATTAAACCAGACAAACCGATGATGTCACATTTCTCATCAATCGCAGTTTGCAGGATTTTTTCCGCAGGCACCATCACACCAAGGTCAACGATGTCATAACCGTTACAACCCAAAACCACGCCCACGATATTTTTACCAATATCGTGTACATCACCTTTTACGGTTGCCATTAATACACGACCCTTAGATTGTGCATTACCTTTTTCAGCTTCGATGTATGGATTTAACCATGCTACGGCTTGCTTCATTACGCGTGCTGATTTTACGACTTGCGGTAGGAACATTTTACCCGAGCCGAACAGGTCGCCGACCACGTTCATGCCATCCATCAATGCGCCTTCAATCACATCAAGAGGACGCTTGGCTTTTAAACGGGCTTCTTCGGTATCTTCATCTATATAAGTAGTGATGCCTTTGACAAGTGCATATTCGAGACGTTTTTCTACAGACTCATTGCGCCATTCAAGGTTCTCAGCTTCACGTTGTGCACCACTATGACCACGGAATTTTTCCGCGACTTCAAGTAGTTTTTCTGTGGCGTTTTGACCTGATTCACCTTGGTTCTGGTTTAAAACCACATCTTCAACGGCTTCTTTCAGTTCTTTAGGAATATCATCATAAATCGCCATTTGACCAGCGTTCACGATCCCCATAGTCATGCCTTGCTTGATAGCATGGTAAAGGAATACTGAGTGAATCGCTTCACGTACAGGTTCATTACCACGGAATGAGAAGGAAACGTTAGAGACACCACCTGAAATCATCGCATGTGGCAAGTTTTGTTTAATCCAGCCCGTAGCTTCAATAAAATCGACGCCATAGTTGTTGTGTTCTTCGATCCCTGTTGCCACGGCAAACACGTTCGGGTCAAAAATAATATCTTCAGCAGGGAAGCCCACTTCATTGACCAAAACATCATAAGAACGTTTACAGATTTCACGTTTACGTGCAGCCGTATCGGCCTGACCTGTTTCATCAAAGGCCATCACAATAATCGCAGCACCATACTGGCGGCATAGGCGTGCTTTTTCGACGAACTCGTCATAACCTTCTTTTAAGGAAATCGAATTGACGACGGGTTTACCTTGAACGCATTTTAAACCTGCTTCAATGATTTCCCATTTTGATGAGTCAATCATGATCGGCACACGAGAGATATCAGGCTCAGATGCAACCAGATTCAAGAAATGCACCATTGCACCTTGCGAATCGAGCATCCCTTCATCCATGTTAATATCGATGATCTGTGCACCAGCTTCCACTTGTTGTTGTGCAACTTCTAGAGCTTCGGCAAATTTCTCTTCACGGATGAGGCGTAGGAATTTTTTTGAACCCGTAACGTTGGTACGTTCACCGACATTCACGAATAGTGAATCATCATAAATGTTAAATGGTTCTAACCCACTTAAACGACAGGCAGATTTGGTTTCAGGGATTTGACGCGGCTTGATATCTTTAACTGCATTATAAATCGCACGGATATGATCAGGCGTTGTACCACAGCAACCACCCGTGATATTGATCAGACCACTTTCGGCAAACTCTTTAATGAATTCCGCTGTTTGTTCTGGGGTTTCGTCATATTCACCAAAGGCATTTGGTAAACCTGCGTTTGGATGCGCAGAAACAAAAGTATCAGCAACATCAGAAATCGTTTTAACGTGTGGGCGCATCGCATCTGCACCCAAAGCACAGTTAAAACCAATCGAGAGTAAATCACCGTGGCGCACCGAGTTCCAAAAAGCTTCTGCTGTTTGACCTGTTAAAGTACGACCCGATGCATCGGTAATCGTACCTGAGATCATCAATGGTAGTTCATGATCAAGTTGCTTAAATACTTCTTTGACTGCGAAGATCGCAGCTTTACAGTTCAATGTATCAAATACAGTCTCGATCAAGATGATGTCAGCACCACCTTCGATCAGGGCGTGTGTTGCCTCAATATAGTTTTCTTTTAATTCGTCAAAGGTAATGTTACGAAAAGCTGGGTCATTTACATTGGGCGAAATAGAACAGGTGCGAGATGTCGGACCGAGGACACCTGCAACAAAACGTGGTTTATCTGGTGTTGAGTATTTTTCACAGGCTGCTTTAGCCAAACGTGCTGCTTCACGGTTGATCTCAGGCACAAGATCTTCCATATGATAGTCAGACATTGAAACACGGGTACCGTTAAAGCTGTTGGTTTCAATAATGTCTGCGCCAGCATCCAAGTAAGCTTCATGAATGCCTTGAATAATCTGCGGCTGGGTTAAAACCAATAAGTCGTTATTACCTTTTAGGTCTGATGCCCAATCAGCAAAGCGTTCACCACGATAATCTTCTTCTTCTAATTTATGGCGTTGAATCATGGTTCCCATTGCACCATCAATAATCAGAATGCGTTGAGTTAGAAGAGATTTTAGGGTGGCAAGCGTGGACATAAGGAACCCCAGTAGATAGTCAATATAAAAAGCAGGGGCATTGTAACAGAAGCTACGATAAAGCGCGTATTTTAAGCACAGGTGAGTGGTGATTCATCAGTACACATTTTAAATGTCATAAAACTTTCATCAAAGTGCAATAATTCGTCTTAATAATGGTCATAGTAAAAGCCCATCAGATGAAATATGACAAATAAATTTCATATTTTGGTGCGTTTGTTGCAAATTCAGACAAACAGTTATTGAGATATTTTTTTAATTTTAATTTATTGTTTTATATGATTTATTTTTATATTTAGGGTGAATTTTTGCTAGAAAAACACAAGATAATTTTAAAAAAATATGAAATTTAGCCTTTATATGACAAGTCGTTGTCATATAATTGTCACAATTTAATTAAACAATACAGGGGATTTTACTATCCTCTAACCGTCTACATGAATTCAAATCTTCCTCCTGCTTCGGATTCACCGCTTGCCAGCTCTACGGCAAAATCGACGAATGTACATGTACCAACACCGAAATTTTTCATGCCGGTGTTTTTGACAATTATTGTTGCAACACTTATTTATATTGGTTTTCAGGTCAGTGCTGATCTAGCACATGTACCGCCATTGAGTTTGTACTCTGTCATTCTTTTATCGACAGCTCTTTTTATTGCACTCGCTTTTGAGTTTGTAAATGGTTTTCATGACACTGCAAACGCTGTTGCAACTGTAATCTATACAAATGCATTACCTGCACCAGTTGCTGTAATGTGGGCAGGTTTCTGTAACTTTTTAGGAGTTATGGTTGCAAGTGGTGCGGTTGCTTATGGCATCATTGCATTGCTTCCTGTTGAAATGATTATGAATGTAGGTAGTGGCGCAGGTTTTGCAATGGTATTTGCTTTGCTGATTGCTGCTATTTTGTGGAATTTAGGAACTTGGTTCTTAGGAATTCCTGCTTCAAGTTCACATACATTGATTGGTTCAATCTTGGGTGTGGGCATCATGAATCACTTGTTAAATGCATCAACTGGCGCAACCAGTGGCATTGATATGGATCAAGTGATTAAAGTCGGTAAAGCGTTATTATTTTCTCCATTAATTGGTTTTGCTTTTGCTGCGGTTGTATTTTTATTGGTGAAAAAAATATTTAAAAACCAATTGGAATTATTTCAGCCACCGGAAGGTAATAAACCACCGCCACCATTAATTCGTGCCATTCTAATTTTCACTTGTACTGGTGTAAGTTTTGCGCATGGTTCAAACGATGGTCAAAAAGGCATGGGTTTAATCATGTTGATTTTGATTGGTTTAGTACCTTTGGCTTATTCTTTAAACAAAAGTTTAGATGCTCAACATTTACAGTCATTTGAACAGCTATCTGCTCAAACAGCGACCGTATTAAATGTAAGTCAAAATGAGTTATCTGACGAAAAGTCGCGTGAAGTATTAACGAAATTTATTCAAACCAAAGAGCAAACAGCTGATGTTGTTCCAGCACTTGCAAGTATGACTGCGCATTTGGGTACACGTGTTGCAACTTATGGTGATCTGAAAGCGATTCCAGAAGCTGCGGTGAGTGAAATTCGCAATGATATGTATTTAAGTACAACAACGTTTAAGCGTTTAGATAAAGCTGAAGCTTTACCTGCTATGGATACTGCTCAAGCGAAGGTGGTAAAAGAATATCGTAGTAGCTTAGATTCATTCCTTCAGTACATTCCAAATTGGGTGAAAGTTGCAGTTGCATTGGCACTTGGTCTAGGAACAATGGTGGGTTGGAAACGTATCGTAGTAACTGTAGGTGAGCGTATTGGTAAAAACCATATGACTTATGGCCAAGGTATGTCTGCTGAGTTAGTGGCGATGAGTACAATTGCTGCTGCTGATGGTCTCGGTATGCCAGTATCAACTACGCACGTTTTAAACAGTGCAGTTGCGGGTACAATGGTAGCCAATCGATCAGGTTTAAATTTTGCGACAGTAAAAACAATTCTTTCAGCTTGGGTCTTTACTTTACCAGCAACAATTACATTGTCTGGTGGCTTGTATTGGTTGTTTTTACAATTTGTTGGCTGATAAATTAGTAGTTTGAGTTTCTCGTTTTATGGCTTTGCTTCGGCAAAGCCTTTTTTATTTGAATAGTCCTAATACCTTCTGCTGAAGTAATACATAGTTTAGAAAAGTGTTTGCTTTGATTAGAGTCATGAGTCATAGCTGAAAATATCTTATTGATTGCTAGGAATGGCAGATAAGTACTTCATGCCAGAGTAGCATTTTGATTCTCTTTGATTGCTGTAGAGCTGAGGTAAATAAAACTATTTTTGTAATCGATAAAATACTTTTCAAATTTCAATAAGCTTTATTCCCCAAACGAGGAATATTTTTTAAAAAATTTATCCGCTAGTATGAATCTACCGATCGTGCTTCGGTTGTGCTTAAAACTCAAATAATACTTTCTGATTTTGTTTACACTCAGCCATTCTCGATACTAGAGAGTGGCTTTTTTTATCGTATCTTTCTTTTTAAAAGTGTAGACAATAAAAAAGAGCTATTTAAATAGCTCTTTTAAAAGACCATACGCAATGTTTAAGCTTGTTGAATACCAGCAACAACCCAATCTTGTTGTGAGCCAGCAGGCTTAACAAAGTGCCAAATTTCTGTAAAAGGTTGCGGCAAACTGTTCAAATCCTCGCTTACAGTACCAGTGAAACGCACACTGACAAGGTATTGACCATTTTCAGTCGTGCTTTCAACCACCATTGCATTGAGATTGCTAAATTCTGCTACATCTTGATCTTGGTTCGCCATGATATCGCTATACATCGAACTATAAAGTTCTGGTGTTAAGTAACGACGAATTTCTTCTACATTATTTGCACTGTTTACCGACTGGATATGATTGAAACGTTGACGTGCAATACGTAAGAATGCAGCAGGTTCAGTACCATCTGGTAATTGGTTGCCACTGCTCATCGAAGCTGAGCCGAAAGGTGCTTGTGTTGCTGTTGATGTTCCACCTGCAACTGACTGACCAAAAATATTCGTGTTGTCACTCGTTTGACGAACAGTTGATTGAGGCGGAGTTTGACGGCCAAAATTATTGTGACCGCCATTATTTGGTGCATATGGATTATTAGCTGCTAATTTTTTTTTTGCGCCGATTTTACGGAATAGGAAGAAAGCAGCAGCGGCAGCGAGTAATACCCAAATCCAGCTTGGGATACCACCTTTTTCTTCTTGCTGTTGAGCAGCTTGCTGCTGTTCAGTTGTAGTAGGGTTTTTATCATCTGCTAAGGCATTCGCTGCAACAGCACCTACAGCAGCACCAGCTACACCTGCCGCAACCATAGAGCCAACGCCTGGACCTGACTTTTGTGGTGCAGTTTGTTGTTGAGCAGGAACAGCTTGACGTGATGGTTGATAAGATTGGCTAGATGAATTAGATCTACTCATACCATGACTTTTTCCACCACCTGCACGTTTTGCTTCTGCAAGCGGTGCAGCCACAAGTGTTGCCATTAAAAGAGCTGCCATCAAGCCACGCTGGTGTACTTGCATCGAAAATTCCTATTCAAACTTAATTTGTAAGTGTATTTATGCGGGTATTGAGCATTAATTTCAACTAAAAAAGTATGTTTTTTTATGTCAATTCGTCACTCAACTGCATTGCTTCAGTTAAAGCTTCATGTAAACGTGCAACTGTAATGATTTGAACGCCTTCGATTGCTTTCTGTGGAGCATTCGCTCTAGGTAAAATCACATATTTAAAACCGTGCTTAGCCGCTTCTTTTAAGCGCTCTTGTCCGTTCGGCACAGGACGAATTTCACCTGACAAACCGACTTCACCAAAAACAGCCAATTGTTGTGGCAAGGCTTTACCGCGTAGGCTGGAGGCACAAGCTAGTAATACCGCCAAATCTGAGCCTGTTTCAGTGATCTTCAAACCACCAACAACATTGACGTAAACATCTTGACCCGCAGTCTGCACTCCGCCATGACGATGCATCACTGCAAGGAGCATATTCAAACGGTTTTGTTCTAAGCCTAATGCAACGCGACGAGGTTGTCCATGTGCATCATCGACTAGAGCTTGTACTTCGACTAACAATGGACGAGTACCTTCACGGCTGATCATCACGATTGAACCAGGAATGGCTTCATCATATCGACTTAGAAAAATTGCGGACGGATTAGCAACCTCACGGAGACCTTTATCGGTCATTGCAAATACGCCTAATTCATTGACTGCACCAAAACGGTTCTTGACTGCACGAATCATTCGATAACGGGAGTCCGATTGACCTTCAAAATAGAGCACGCAATCCACCATATGTTCTAAAACACGTGGACCAGCCAATGCACCTTCTTTGGTGACATGACCTACAAGGAATAAAGCAGTACCGCTATTCTTTGCAAACCGAGTTAAGAGGGCAGCAGACTCACGGATTTGTGAAACACCACCGGGCGCAGATTGCAGAGTTTCTGTATATAGGGTTTGAATCGAATCCAAAATCGCAACAGCAGGACGTTCGTGTGCTAATACTTCACATATACGCTCGACACAGGTCTCAGCCATGACTTTAAGTGAGTCTGTGGGGAGATCTAAACGTTGTGCACGTAAGGCTACTTGTGAAAGTGATTCCTCACCAGTCACATAAAGCGCTGAGCTTTTTTTACTGGCCATGTGTGTTGCAGTTTGCAACAAGATGGTTGATTTACCAATACCAGGATCACCACCAATCAACACTACAGAGCCTGTAACCAAACCACCACCGAGTACACGATCAAATTCGCTAATACCTGTTTGTAGGCGAGTTTCATGTGAAACTGAGATTTGATTAAGTGTTGTAATATTGGCACTTTGACCAGCATAACCACCTCCCATTTTAGGCTGAGCTCTATGACTAACTGTAGGTTCTAGTCGAACTTCTACTAGACTATTCCATTCGCCACACTCAGAACATTGACCAGCCCATTTAGAATGATCTGCACCACATTGTTCACATCGATAAATAGTTTTAATTTTTGCCATATATAAAATTGAAAAAATTCTGTAAATTGGATAAAAGTAGAGTAATTACGGAAACAAGGTGAAAACCTAGAGCTTATTTTCTTCAAAAGGATTAAAGGAAATAGAGCGTTTTTCGTAACTCACTAGTTAAAGGGAAGTGTTCAGAAAAATAACATGATATGTGACTTTTACAAGTAAGATACGATGTGTTTTTTTGATCAATATTTCGTTCGGTTCACTTTTACTATGGAAGGATTTTGAGCATTTGATTATTTATTGTCAGGATATTAATAATCAATGGCATAGATATTGCTCTTGCTCAAACATATGAAAATATAACGTTCGCTATATTTTCAACATATATAAAAAAGGTTGGTGTTTATGAGTGCAGCAGAAATTGTTGATTGGGTAAATAGTATTATTTGGAGCAAAGCTCTGATCTATTTATGTTTAGGTGCAGGTTTATTTTTTTCTGTTTTGACTCGGTTTGTTCAAGTCCGTCAAGTTAAAGACATGATCAGGCTTTTAATTAAAGGAAGTTCATCAGCGCAGGGTATTTCATCTTTTCAAGCCTTAGCTGTGTCGCTTTCAGGTCGTGTCGGTGTTGGTAATATTGCTGGTGTTGCTGCCGCAATTGGTTTTGGTGGTCCTGGTGCTGTATTTTGGATGTGGGTGGTTGCATTTTTAGGTGCAAGTACTGCTTATGTGGAATCAACTTTAGGTCAAATTTATAAGGTTGAATATCAAGGACAATATCGTGGTGGACCAGCTTTTTATTTTGACAAAGGTCTAGGTCAGCGTTGGTTGGGTATTTTATTTGCGATTGCCGCAATCATTTCATGTGGTTTGTTTTTACCCGGTATTCAAGCAAATGCAGTAGGTAATGCTTTTACACAAATCACAGGCGAAGGTGCGATCGTTTTTGGAAATGTCGGCACTTATAAACTACTCGCTTTAATTGTGATTGTAACATTACTTGCAGTCATCATTTTTGGTGGTATCAAACGTATTGCAAAATTCGCTGAATTTGTAGTGCCGTTTATGGCAGCTGGCTATATTGTAATGGCACTAATTATTGTCTTTATCAATATTGATAAACTACCAGGTGTGATCTCATTAATCTTTGCAGATGCTTTTTCACCGATGGCAGGCATTGGTGCTGCAATTGGTTGGGGTGTGAAACGTGGAGTGTATTCTAACGAAGCAGGACAAGGTACGGGTCCTCATGCAGCAGCAGCAGCAGAGGTACAACATCCAGCCCAACAAGGACTTGTTCAATCTTTCTCAATTTATATCGATACCTTATTTGTTTGCTCAGCTACCGCATTTATGATTCTTATTACTGGAATGTATAATGTTCAAGGTACTTTAGAAGCTGGTCAATTTATTGTACAAAATGTTGCTGCAACAGCTGAAATTGGCTCTCCTGCGTTTACTCAAATGGCAGTAAGTACAGTATTTGGTGGTTTTGGGCAAGTTTTCGTAGCATTAGCTGTGTTCTTCTTTGCATTCACAACGATTGTTGCTTACTACTATATTGCTGAAACCAATATTACTTATTTAAGTTACATTACTAAAACACCTTCTCTTTTATTTCTAACTAAATGTTTTATCATTATTTCAGTTTCATACGGTGTCCTCAGTGCAACTGGGTATATTTGGGGAATTGGAGATATCGGTGTTGGTTTAATGGCTTGGATTAACATCATTGGTATTATCATGACCTACTTCATTTGGAAACCAACCATTAAAGCGTTGAGAGATTATGAAGAGCAGCAAAAAGCAGGCGTTAAAGAGTTTACCTTTGATCCTGTTAAGCTTGGCATTCGTAATGCAACCTTCTGGGAAGAACGTATTAAAAACAAACAAAAATAAGTATTAAGTAGTCGAAATATAACTTTATATTTCAATAAAAATAAGCAGCGATTACCGCTGCTTATTTTTTTAAACCTAATAAGTCACAGTATCTGTAAGCGACTTGATTGTATTGTCCTATTCTAGTGCGTATCATCCTATCCAATTTTTATTTCACTTGAAATATTGAGTAATACAGGCAGAAGTTGTTGAACTGAAAGCGTTTCAAAAATAAGTGTTAAAAAAAGATGCCTAATAATGGTGCAGGTTATTTTGATTCGATTTCAGGTTAACGGACAACAATACTGGAGATTTTTGTAAAATGTCGAATCAAAATCTGAGTGAAGCGACCGATCAAGGCGGACTTCACCGTAGTCTTTCTAATCGACATCTACAGTTGATTGCGATTGGTGGAGCAATTGGAACAGGGCTTTTCATGGGCTCTGGCAAAACCATTAGTTTGGCTGGTCCTTCAATTTTATTCATCTATATGACCATCGGTTTGATGGTGTTTTTTGTTATGCGAGCATTAGGTGAATTGCTTTTATCAAACTTAAATTATAAGTCTTTTATTGACTTATCTACTGATCTTATTGGTCCATGGGCAGGCTATTTTGTTGGTTGGACTTACTGGTTATGTTGGGTCACGATTGGTATCGCTGATTTATCCGCAATTATCTATTATCTAGAATTCTTTAATGGCGGAGAGTCGTTTACTGCTTTAGGTGGTTTACTGATTAGTTCTGTCGCAATTCTTTTTGTACTGGGATTAAACCTTGTCACTGTAAAACTATTTGGTGAAATGGAATTCTGGTTTGCGATGGTCAAAATTACTGCAATTATCGTACTGATATTTGTAGGTTTATGGATGATTTTCACTGGTTTTACTAATACCACTGGTACAACTGCAAGTATCAGTAATTTGTGGACACATGGCGGCATGTTCCCTAAAGGCTTGGATGGTTTCTTGGCAGGCTTCCAAATTGCAATTTTTGCTTTTGTTGGTGTAGAACTGGTAGGTACAACGGCTGCGGAAACTCAAGATCCAAAGCGTAATTTGCCGAAAGCAATTAACTCAATTCCAATCCGAATCATTATTTTCTATGTTTTGGCATTGTTTGTTGTGATGTGTGTGACACCTTGGGATCAGATTAATCCTAAGGTCAGCCCATTCGTCAATATTTTCTCGCAAGCGGGGATTGCTTCAGCAGCAATTATCATGAATTTAGTGGTGTTATCTTCAGTGATGTCATCAATGAATAGTGGTGTGTTCTCAACGAGTCGTATGTTGTTTGGTTTATCAACGGATAAGCAAGCACCAAAATTATTTGCTCGTTTATCAAATTCTGCTGTTCCATCTAAAGCGCTGGTATTCTCTTCGATCTGTATCTTTATCGGTGCATTCGTACAGTTTATTTACAAAGTCAAAACAGGCACCAATGATGAAGTAACAGCTTTCACATTGGCAACAACCTTATCTACGATTCTGTTCATCTGTGTTTGGATGATTATTATGTGGAGTTATATTAACTACCGTAAAAATCGTCCTGAATTACATGCGCAATCGACATTTAAGCTACCTGGCGGCATATTCACTTGTTGGATTGTGATTGTCTTTTTCTTAGCGACAATTTATTTCCTTGCATTGGATGAGACAACTTTAGAATCATTAAAAGTAAGTCCAGTTTGGTTCATCATCTTAGCGATAGGATATTTCTTTGCGAAAAGAAAATAAATTTGTCAGTTGAAAATAAAACGCTAACAAGAAGTTGGCGTTTTTTTATGTTTAGGCTTTAGCGCATCGATTGATCACGCTATACTGCTGCAAAATGTAAAAGTTAGGTGCGCAGATGCTTAAAGCCATTTGTTCTATCAGTTTGTTGCTCAGTAGTATGCTATTAACTGCATGTGGTCAATCGGGTGCATTACAATTACCGTCAGACCCAAATCACGACAAACGTGCAAAATATTTGCTTTATAAAAATGAAGAATCTTCAGCAAAGAATTCTTCTGATGTCAAAGCAGATGATGAAAATACGGCAACTCTAGAAACATCATCTATAGCTCAACCATAGACAACAACCTTTCAAGTTTGTAAACAAGGACACCTTCATGAGTTTCACGCGCATTAATGGAGTATTGCATGCGGAGCAATGTTCATTAGATCAGCTCGCACAGCAATTCGGCACACCACTCTATGTTTATTCAAAATCTACTTTGGAAAAACATTATTTAGATATGGATCGTGCTTTTGATTTTATAGATCATCAAATCTGTTTTGCGGTGAAATCCAACTCAAATATCGCTGTTCTAAACGTGTTGGCAAAGTTGGGTGCTGGTTTTGATATTGTTACAGGTGGTGAACTTGCGCGTGTTTTAGCTGCTGGTGGTGATCCTGCAAAAATCGTATTTTCAGGTCTAGGTAAATCTGAAGCAGATATTGAAAAAGCTTTAAACGTCGGTATTGCTTGCTTTAATGTGGAATCTTATGCCGAGCTAGATCGTATTCAAAAAGTTGCGGCAAAATTAGCTAAAAAAGCGCCGATTTCTTTGCGGGTAAATCCAGACGTTGATGCAAAAACGCATCCTTATATTTCAACTGGATTGAAAGAAAATAAGTTTGGTATTCCAAGTGATACGGTAAATGAAACTTATCAATATGCCGCATCACTGCCAAATTTAGAGATAGTAGGTATTGATTGTCATATTGGTTCTCAACTTACGGAAACTAAACCTTTTGTTGATGCACTTGACCGTGTGATTTTGATGATTGAAGAGTTGAAAAAATTGGGTATCAACCTCAAACATATTGATATCGGTGGCGGTTTAGGTGTTTGTTATAAAGATGAAACACCGCCAACTGTTGCAGAGTATGCAAATTCAATGCGTCCAGCTTTAGAAAAACTGGGTTTAAAAGTCTATATGGAACCGGGGCGTAGTATTTCAGCAAATGCTGGCGTATTACTGACCAAAGTTGATTTATTAAAACCAACCAATCACCGTAATTTTGCAATTATTGATGCTGCAATGAATGACTTAATTCGTCCAGCTTTATATGAAGCATGGATGGATATTCAATCGGTTAATTCAAATACTGACGTTGAAGTGAAAACTTGGGATTTGGTCGGTGCAATATGTGAAACGGGTGATTTCTTGGGTAAACAGCGTGATTTAGCGCTTCAAGAAAATGATGTGCTTGCTGTATTAGGTGCGGGTGCTTATGGTTTTGTGATGAGCTCAAACTATAATACACGTGGTCGTGCTGCTGAAGTTATGGTCAGTGGTGATCAATCCTATTTAATTCGTGAGCGCGAAACAATAGAATCACTCTGGGAAAAAGAGCGTTTGTTACCTGAGGAGTAAATTGGCATGTATTTAGAATTTACCAAAATGCATGGTTTGGGCAATGATTTTATGGTTGTAGACCTGATTACCCAACGCGCTTATTTAGATACGGTAACTATTCAACGTTTAGCAGACCGTCATTTTGGCGTGGGTTTTGATCAATTGTTGATTGTTGAGCCACCTGATTTTCCAGATGTTGATTTTAAATATCGTATTTTTAACGCAGATGGTTCAGAAGTCGAGCAGTGCGGTAATGGTGTACGCTGTTTTGCTCGTTTCGTACATGAGCGTCAACTAACGACCAAAACTAAAATTCGTGTACAAACTAAAGCAGGTATTGTAGAGCCAGAATTAGGTGCAAATGGTTGGGTACGTGTCAACATGGGTCCACCAAAATTTCTTCCTGAAGAAATCCCATTTGTTACTCAGGAACACGAAGATGCTGAAGGCTTATATGAACTTGAGCTTGCAGATAATAAAAGCATCAATATCGATGTGGTGAACATGGGCAACCCTCATGCTGTAACTATCGTCCCTGATGTTTTAACGGCTGATGTCGCTGGAATGGGTCCTCAAGTTGAGTCACATGTCCGTTTCCCTGCGCGTGTAAATGCTGGATTTATGCAAATTATTGATGAAAAACATATTCGTTTACGTGTGTTTGAGCGTGGTGTCGGTGAAACGTTGGCTTGTGGTACTGGCGCGTGTGCAGCAGCAGTCAGTGGTATGCGCCGTGGTTTACTTGCGAATGAAGTTGAAGTGCAATTAGCTGGTGGTAAGTTACATATTGCTTGGCGTGAAGGTGATGTGGTGTGGATGACTGGTCCAACCACGCATGTTTATGATGCCCGTTTGGATTTACGATATTTCCAAGGCTAGAAAAAATATGTTAATACTAGCTAAACTTATTGAGTTGGTATTAACATAGTTTAGTTGAGTAGGGATATGAAATTAAAAAATATTAGATTTTTCTTGAGCTTGTCTATTGTATGTTTAAGCTTAGATATTAACGCTCAGGAAGTAATTTATAAGAATGTAAAAATTAACTTCTCAGAAGAATGGAAAACTCAAGAAAATGCGCAAAAACAGTTTATGGCATTTTCACCCAACAAGGATGTTCTAATTCTTTCTTTGGTTTACCCACCAAATATTGATGAGGGGCAAAAAACACTGATTGCTGCTCAAGATTCAATTGATAAGTTGGAACAAATAATACCTAATGTTCAAGTAGTTGAAAAAGAAAAACAAATTAGATCATCTAAAGGAATGCCACTCCAGTTTACTCAGTATAGTTATCAAATGAAAGATGAGACAAGATTTCTAATTGGGGCAACAATTGCAACTAATGCGGGCATAGCTTTAATAACGTTTGATGGTAAAGGGGATACTAATCAAAGTCTTCTAAAATTTAAAAAAATTATGGACCATTTTGAGTTTACTAAACCTCAAAATGGTTTTTTATTTACTGAAAAAGAGATCAATAAAGAGCACTAAAATATTCTTTCGAATTGAGTTTTTGAACTCAAAAATACAGAATACAGGAAGTTAAATATTTCCAAGAACTTTTTTGCTCAATGCCAATTTTAGTGCAAATAAAATAAAAATACTGCCTGTAATTCGATCCATATATTGAATAAATTTGGGTTTCTTTAAAAATTTAGATATTGATTGCATTGCTGTAATTAAAAAGATTGACCATATAAATCCAATCACGACATGGATCATTACAAGTCCCATGGTCCAAATGACTGGAGATGAAGACTGCGGGATAAATTGTGGCAAAAAGGAAATATAAAAAATTCCGACTTTGGGGTTGAGTAAATTTCCCCAGAAACCTTTCATAAACCAATTATGAGTAGCTGCAATATCATCGATATTGGCGAGTTGAGTACGTGGTTTTAAAATAAGATTAAGTCCTAACCATGTCAGGTAGATTGCTCCCATCCACTTCAAGGCAATAAAGGCGAAATCTGAAGCCATCAATAAGGCACCTAAACCACATGCCACAATGACTCCCCAAGCAATACAACCTAGATTAATACCTAGTGCTGCTTGTAATGCCTTTGTTTTGCCTTCAATCGTTGCCGTACGAATAATTAATGTTGTATCTAAACCTGGCGTAATTGTTAGGATTGTGATTGCAAAAAGATAGGGGATAAGCATTGTTGACATTTTTATATCATCACTTAAAACTTGAAATCTATTGTATTACACTGCTGTATATACTTCGATATTTGTTTAGCCATCAATCGAGTTGAAATTTGCTAAACTTTAGATATTTTTACAACACTGGAGAGTATGTTGGAAAGCCCTGAAAAACTGCTATCCATGTGGTTAAAAGAACGCATCATTCAAAATCAGTCTAAGCATACGATTTCAGCTTATCAACGTGATCTCACAGATTTCTTTCATTTCTGCGAGCTTAAGCAGTTACAATTACAGGATGTTGAAGCTTCAGATTTAAGAGAATATTTGGCAGCTCGCGTTGAAAAGAATCAACTCAGTTCAAGTAGCTTGCAACGTCATTTAACCGCTATACGTCAATTTATGAAGTGGGCAGAACAAGGTCAATATCTACAACAAAATCCATCTGAAGATTTTAGGTTAAAACGACAACCACGACCTTTACCAGGGATGGTGGATATTGAAACAGTGCATCAAATATTAGATCAACCAGCTCCAGAAAAACCTTTAGAACAACAATTATGGTTACGTGATAAGGCGATGCTTGAATTATTGTATTCAAGTGGTCTACGTTTGGCTGAATTGCAAGGATTGACCATTAAAGATATAGATTTTAATCGACAATTATTACGTATTACAGGTAAAGGAAATAAAACCAGAATAGTTCCTTTTGGGCAGCAAGCCAAACAAAGTTTAATCGAATGGCTTAAAATTTATCGAATATGGCAAGGCAATTTGAGTGCCGATTTTGCGGTATTCATTTCACAAAAAGGTGGCGTCTTAACACCTCGACAAATTGAAAATCGTGTCAAACTACAAGCACAAAGAGCGGGGGTAAATGTTGATTTACATCCACATTTATTGAGACATTGTTTTGCAAGTCATATGCTTTCAGCAAGTGGTGATTTACGCTCTGTACAAGAAATGCTTGGGCATAGTAATTTATCTACTACCCAAATCTATACCCATGTCGATTTTGATCAACTCGCAAAAGTCTATGATCAAGCTCACCCAAGAGCACAAAAGAATGAACACTGAAAAACATCCACAATTATTAGATCAAATTGCATTTAAACGATGTTGTGACTTAATAGATGAGATTTTGCAAGATTATCGAGTAGTTATAAATCGAAGTTATCAAGGTTATTCCAATCATTGTAAACGTGTTGCTGCATGTTGTCTGATTTTAAGTGCAGATCGCAGTTATGAAACATTGCATAAAATTGCTATTGCTGTCGCCTTTCATGATATTGGCATATGGACTGCGAACACCATAGATTATATCAAGCCTTCGGTTGAGCAAATGCGACAATACCTTGCATCAAATGAGTTGTTAATGTGGGAAAAAGAAATCACATTAATGATTACAGAGCATCACAAAATGACTAAGGTTGAATACTCTGAAGATCAATTAGTTGAAAACTTTCGGCGGGCTGATTATGCAGATTTTACATTGGGGTTCGTCCGATCAAATATTCTACTGGATGAATTTCGCAAACTGACAAGAGCTTTTCCAAATAAAGGCTTTCATAAGACCTTAATTTATTTGGGAATAAAACGCCTAGTGCAAAAGCCTTGGAGTCCACTACCAATGTTTAAGTGGTAGCAAGAATGAATGATAGTGTTCTAACTTAACTTTGAGCGATACATTATGTTTCAAAATTGGCTGATTAATAAGCAGCTATATGCATGCTTTTCAGTTAGAGAATGTTTATTTCGTGTTCTTACTTTTTTGCCAAATTTTATTAAAATGAAAAATGTGTCAAACCATGAGTTAAATGCATCAATTAACGATTTACCTTTTAAATGAATCACGCGTTTTTTAGATCATTGAATTTATTAAAATATTAAATAAATCAAAGCATAATAATTTCAGTTTAATTGTTTTGAATAGCATTGATTAAACATAATTTTCAATTAATGAACTGAGCGTTTCATCTTTTTTATGAGTTGAATGGAAATTGTGACTTGACCGAAATGCCAAATACATTGCAAGATAGGACACCTAAAAAGTTTCGATCGAAGAGATAGAATACTCTTCACTACATTTACTTGCTTAGAACAGCCGAGGATTACATGAAGGCTCTTGTCGCTGTAAAACGTGTGGTTGATGCCAACGTTAAAGTTCGTGTTAAGCCGGACAATAGTGGGGTTGACCTTACCAACGTTAAGATGTCAATTAACCCATTCTGTGAAATCGCAGTGGAAGAAGCGGTTCGCTTAAAAGAAAAAGGAACGATTTCAGAAATCGTTGTTGTTTCAGTGGGTTCTAAAGACGCGCAAGAACAAATTCGTTCTGCAATGGCTTTAGGTGCTGATCGTGGTATTTTAGTAGAAACTGCTGACGAAGTTGGCGCTTTAGAAGTTGCTAAAATTCTAAAAGGCGTTGTTGATGCTGAAAAACCAGAACTTATTCTTCTTGGTAAACAAGCAATTGATGACGACTCTAACCAAGTAGGTCAAATGCTTGGCGCTTTACTTGGTGCTGGTCAAGGTACTTTTGCATCTGAAGTTAAAGTTGACGGCGGTAAAGTACAAGTTACTCGTGAAGTTGACGGTGGTTTGCAAACTGTTGAACTTGGTCTTCCAGCAATCATCACAACTGACTTACGTTTGAATGAGCCACGTTATGCTGCTCTTCCAAACATCATGAAAGCGCGTAAAAAACCGCTTGATACTAAGTCTCCTGCTGATTATGGCGTTGCAACTGGTACTAAACTTAAAACAATTAAAGTTGAAGCACCTGCTGAACGTAAAGCTGGCGTACAAGTGAAATCTGTAGATGAGCTTGTAGAAAAATTGAAAAACGAAGCGAAAGTGATCTAATACAGAAGGATACAATCATGAGTATTTTAGTTATCGCTGATCACAACAACCAGACACTTAACGGTGCAACTTTAAACGTTGTTGCGGCAGCTCAAAAAATCGGTGGTGATATTACTGTACTAGTTGCTGGTTCAGGCGCTCAAGCAGTTGCTGACGCTGCTGCTAAAGTTGCTGGTGTAAGCAAAGTATTGCTTGCTGACAACGCTGCTTATGCAAACCAATTAGCTGAAAACGTTGCTGGTTTAGTCGCTGATATCGCGAAAGGCGGATACAAATACGTTTTAGCTGCATCTACAACGACTGGTAAGAACATTCTTCCACGTGTTGCTGCACTTCTTGACGTAAGCATGATTTCAGACATCATTGCTGTAGAGTCTGCAAATACTTTCAAGCGTCCTATCTATGCAGGTAACGCAATCGCAACTGTTCAATCTGACGAAGCAATTATCGTTGGTACAGTTCGCGGTACAGCATTTGATGCGGTTGCTGCTGAAGGCGGTTCTGCTGCTGTTGAAGCTGTAGCTGAAGCGAAAGATGCTGGTATTTCTAAGTTTGTAAACGAAGAAATCGTGAAGCTTGATCGTCCAGAGTTAACTGCTGCACGTATCGTTGTTTCTGGTGGTCGTGGTGTTGGTTCTGGTGAGAATTACCACAAAGTACTTGACCCATTAGCTGACAAGCTTGGTGCTGCACAAGGTGCTTCACGTGCTGCGGTTGATGCTGGTTTCGTACCAAATGACTTCCAAGTGGGTCAAACAGGTAAAATCGTTGCGCCTGATCTTTACTTGGCAATCGGTATCTCTGGTGCGATTCAGCACTTAGCAGGTATGAAAGACTCTAAAGTTATTGTTGCAATCAACAAAGACGAAGAAGCACCAATCAACAGCGTTGCTGACTACTGGTTAGTTGGTGATTTGAATACTGTTGTACCAGAGTTGGTATCTAAACTTTAATTCTTTGAATTAAGTTGAAAAAACGCTCCGAAAGGGGCGTTTTTTATTGAAACGAAAATTTAATACAACTAAATTTCTAATAATATTAATTACTACCAAAAGTGTACTTGTGAGTACACTTTTGCTAAAATAACAAATGTACTGTCTTTGATCCGATTTGGATAGGTTATCTCCCGTCAATGAAATTTAATTTTCGCTTTAATTTTCGCTTTAATTTTGTAGCGCTAGTTTTGCTCGTCCTTTTATTTGGTATTTTATTATTAGCGATTACACAAACTCATTTATTATCAAATTGGAATGTTCATCTAATAGAGGATATTCAGGCACTTATATTGCTGCTCTGTGTTCCATTTACTTGGTTTTACATGAAGCTTAAGGCGCTGTCGGAACAAAAAAAATGGTTTTGGCTTTGGGCAATTGCATGGTGGGCGATGTTCTTTGGACGTAGTATCAGTTGGGGGCGTGATTTCTTTCCCGAAGTTCCACATTTGTATTTCCGTATCATCTCTATCTTTGTGATTGCGCCTGTTATCTTCATGTTGTTTTCTGCTCAGTTACGTACGGAGATTAAATATAAGCTTCAGTCTGTAACGTTTCCTTTTTGGTATTTGTTTATTGCAATCCTATCTTTATTTTTCGCAGACAGTATTGAACACCATCGTTTTATAGATACATGGCTAATGAGCGAGGGAAGTAACGTTGATCTGATTGAAGAATTATATGAATTTCCATTTATCTTGGCGTTATTTTTATCCGCTTTATACTTTATGAAATTGGATAAATTACCTAAAGAGGAACGGTCAGAGACATTTTTAGATTTAAAATTATTTCAGAAGTAAAATATACCTTTATTACTAGGATGAAGTTTCATTCCATCAAGCGATTACTTATGTGCATTGAGGTCAAATTAATAGCATGCTCTTTGAGCAAACAACAAAGTCCTTGGAGCTAGACTTAATTTTCTCTCAAAGAGAATATGCCTATTTATATCGCTGATTAGGATAACAAAAGGATATAAGGACTAGACCATGTGTTAATTGCATGATTAATAATTGATATTTGTAATAAGGGGATGAGATTTCACATTTCCAAGCAGGAAATCTGATACTCCAATCATTATTCATAAATGTAAGATTGTCAGTCAGTTTCCATGAAACATATTGAATACCGTATTTAAATATTTCTTCTAGGTTTTCAGACGATTCCAATGTGTGTAAAGTGCTGGTGAGTTGTTCGGAAATATAGCTTTGGATTTTTTCGGATGGAAAAATTTCAAGATTCCAGTGAATATTATCTTTATGTAAAGAAATGGCACCTTCAATGTATGGGGTGTAATGTATGGTGTTACTAAAATAATTTAGCTGATGAGGTATAAGAGTTTGTTTTAAAATTTCAATATCAATTTTTCTGTGTTTGTTTTTTATAGGATAAATTGATTGAGAAAATACATTTGAAAATGGGGCATTACATAGCATGCGACCAATTCCGAATAAAATATTGCGATTTTCGTCATTATAGTATTTGAACATACGTTTTGAGACATGGTAACGATATTCTTGATTTGATTTTGACATATTTTTTACAGTAAATTTTTGCTTAATGATTTTATTTAAATTCTATATAAATAAAGAAAATACGACAATCTATTTGTATCAAAAGACTCCCTGTTGAATAGCCATTTATGCTATAATTTTTTGCTATATTTTTTATTTTTAGTTCAAGTTTCTGAGCTAAAGACTTGCAAGATTGAATACATAAAAACAGGTGGAAATATCTACTTGTAAACAAGGAGTATGCATGAGCGTATCGGAAATCAGACCGATTGCCATTGAGGACGAACTCAAGCATTCATATTTAGATTACGCGATGAGCGTAATTGTATCTCGTGCATTACCAGATGTGAGAGACGGTCTAAAACCTGTTCACCGTCGTGTGTTGTTTGCAATGCATGAATTGGGTAATGATTATAACAAAGCGTACAAAAAGTCTGCTCGTGTTGTCGGGGATGTGATCGGTAAATATCACCCTCATGGTGACAGTGCAGTATACGAAACAATTGTTCGTATGGCTCAAGACTTTAGTTTGCGCTACATGTTGGTGGATGGTCAGGGTAACTTTGGTTCTGTTGATGGGGATAGCGCAGCAGCAATGCGTTATACCGAAGTCCGTATGCAAAAGTTAACCCATGAGATTTTGGCTGACTTAGAAAAAGATACGGTTGACTGGGAAGACAACTACGACGGTTCAGAACGTATTCCACAAGTAATGCCAACGCGTATTCCCAATCTTTTGATTAATGGTACAACTGGTATTGCAGTAGGTATGGCGACCAATATGGCGCCACACAATATGACTGAAGTCGTTAATGCGTGTTTGGCTTATGCAAATAACCCAAACATTACTGTCGAAGGTTTAATGGAACATGTGACTGGTCCAGATTTTCCTACAGGCGGTATTATCTACGGTAAAGCTGGTATTGTTGATGCATACCGTACAGGCAAAGGACGTTTGCATATTCGTGGTAAGTATCACTTTGAAGAAGACCCAAAAAATGGTCGTACTACGATCGTTTTTACCGAGATTCCTTATCAAGTCAATAAAGCAAGAACGATTGAGCGTATTGCTGAACTGGTAAAAGAAAAGAAATTAGAAGGTATTTCTGAGTTACGTGATGAATCTGATAAAGATGGTATGCGTATTGCCATAGATTTAAAACGTGGTGAAAACGCAGAAGTTATCGTCAATAATCTGTTCTTACATACTCAACTTCAAAACTCGTTCAGTATTAACATGGTTTGCCTAGATAATGGACAACCTAAGTTAATGAACTTGAAAGATATTATTGCGGCATTTATTCGTCACCGCCAAGAGGTTGTGACTCGCCGTACCATGTACGAGCTACGCAAAGCGCGTGAACGTGGTCATATCTTAGAAGGTTTAACAGTTGCTTTAGCTAATATTGATGCCATTATTGAAACGATTAAAACCTCTGCAAACCCAGCTGAAGCGCGTGAGCGTTTACAAGCAGGTGAGTGGGCAGGTGGTGGTGTCGTTGCTTTATTAGAGAAGGCTGGTGCAATATCAGTTCGCCCAGATGAGATTGAAGGCGAAGATCCTACACGTCCATTTGGTTTGTCAGGTGAAATTTATCGCCTCTCACCAACGCAAGTATCTGCAATTCTTGAGTTACGTTTACATCGTTTAACAGGTTTAGAACAAGACAAATTACACGCTGAATATACTGAGATTTTAGGTCAAATTGCTGAATTAACAGCGATTCTAAATGACTTTAATTTATTGATGAATGTGATTCGTGAAGAACTTGCTTTGATCTTGCATCAATACGGTGATGGGCGTCGTACTGAAATTGTTGAATCTGGTGTGGATTTCTGTCGTGAAGATTTGATCCCAGAAGAGCAAGTCGTATTGACTGTTTCTCAAACGGGTTATGCAAAAACCCAACCACTTTCTGACTATCAAGCTCAGCGTCGCGGTGGTCGTGGTAAGTCGGCAACCTCGATGAAAGATGATGATATTATTCAGCATTTAATCGTAGCTTCGAACCATGCAACCGTATTATGTTTTACAGATGTCGGTAAGGTCTATCGTTTACGTGTATTTGAAGTGCCACAAGCTTCTCGCGGTGCAAAAGGTCGTCCAATCATTAATTTACTTCCATTGGATGCCAATGAAAAAGTAACTGCGATCTTACCGTTGACAGAATTCCTTGAAAACCACTATGTATTTATGGCGACTGCTTCAGGTACAGTGAAACGTGTAGAGTTATCTCAGTTCAGTAATATTCGTGCGAATGGTTTACGTGCAATTGAGTTGAATGAAGAAGATACACTGATTGGCGTTGCAATTACTGATGGCAATCAACAAATCATGTTGTTCTCGAATGAAGGGAAAGCAATTCGTTTTGCTGAAACCGATGTTCGTGCCATGGGACGTACTGCTAAAGGCGTGCGTGGAATGCGCGTAAGTTTAGCAAGTGCTAGCGTAGACGTTGAAGAATCTGAAATTGAAAATGACGAAAGTGATGACAATGATGATTCATCTGACTCAAATGTAATCAGTCGTATCGTATCACTTGTGGTTGTGCCTGAAACGGGCGAAGTGCTTTGTGCAAGTGCGAATGGTTATGGTAAACGTACACCTGTCGATGATTTCCCTACTAAGAAACGTGGTGGTAAGGGTGTTATTGCGATCAAGATGAGTGAGCGTAATGGTGAACTCGTTGGTGCTGTATCGATCGATGAAACCAAAGAGCTCATGTTGATTTCTGATGGTGGTACTTTAGTACGTACTCGTGCTGCCGAAGTTGCTACAACAGGTCGTAATGCGCAAGGTGTTCGTCTAATTCGCTTAAGTGATGCAGAAATACTTGTTGGTGTTGTTTCGATTGATGCTGTAGAAGATGACGAAGAGTTAGATGCTATAGACGAAGTGACGAACACTGAAACTGAAACAACCGTTTCTGAAGAAGTTGCTATTGAACCTAAAGAAGATAATCCTGAAGCATAATTGCTTTAAGATCGTAAAAAAGGAAGCTAATCAGCTTCCTTTTTTATTGGTTTCATCATGACAAGGCGATAGTAAGAACATGCTAATAAAATTGAGCCAAGCGTCGCTAAATAAATTAATTTTGGGATAACAATCGAGATAGGTACGCCCATTTGATTCAGTTGTACAAACATTTGAACGCCATGCGTTGAGGGAAGAATCCATGCCAACCATTGTATCCATTCAGGCATAGCTGCATGAGCCCATGCTGTACCAGTCAATAAAAATAAAGGCACTGAGGTCACAACAATTAGATGCCCAACTCGTTCGGGCATATCAACCAGCGAACCTACCAACATCGCTAAGCCAATAATACAGCTTACATAAATTGGAACAGCAAGCAACATTCCCCAAAAATTGCCTCCGTGAGGGTAATCATATAACCAGAAAGTGAAACCAAATAAATAAAGGCAACCCAAACAGCCGATTGTTAATATCGCTGTGAAAATAGCCCAAAATTCAGCGGGCTTTGCAATCCATCCCTTTTCTCGATAGCTTGCAATCAACATAGCAAGTCCAAGCAAAAGTGTTTGATGAATGATTAAGCTAGAAACCGCTGGAAAAATATAACTTCCATAACCTGATAACGTATTAAACAGTGGAATTTGATGAATAGAAATCTCAGGATGAAATTGAGTAACCTGACCAAATTTCTCTAAATACTCTTGTAAGGTATATTCAATTGAACCCGCTAAACCAAGCCCCACTTCTTTGGTTCGAATAAAATAAGCAGTACTTAAATAAAGTCCAATCCCTCCCATTTCACCATGTTTTAAGCTATTGGTCAGATTTTCAGGTAACAGTAAAATACCTTCAGCCTTTTGGTTTTTAACCAATTGTTCTGCTTCTAAAAAATTGTCTGTAACTGTAGTAATCCGAATATGTGGACTGTTTGAGGCTTGGCTAATAATTTTAGAAGTTAAGATGCTTTGTTCTTTATCTACGATAACAATTGGAATATCTTCCGCAGATTGAGCTTTATAAGCTGTCGGATAGAAGAAACTATATAAAAAAACTGCGGCAATCAACGTCGTAAATACGGAACTATTTGCGACGATATTCTTAAAAGTTTGTAAGTAATAAGCTAAAAATGTTTTCATGAGCTAAGCTCCAAAGTATTCTTTTTTAAAAGATGAATACTTAAAGCGAAATAAAGCCCCGAAAAAATAATTAGAATACCTAAAGGTACTAGAGATACCAATATATCGCTTCCAATGACCCATTGTTCAGTCTGCAATTTCGCATAAGGTGTATAAGGAATGATCATTGACCAAAATTGGGTAAATGCAGGGGCATTATTTAAGGGAAGGGTAATGCCTGAAAAACTTGGTGATGAGCCACCATACAGTGCAATAAATCCGAAAGTTTTTGGTAAATCCTTAGTCGCGAGAACCACGGTGCTGCTAATAACAGCATAAGAAAAGTAAAGTAAGAATTGTGCGACTAGAATGAGACTCAATGACCCTGCGATAAAGTAGCCTCGAATGTGCGCTAACCAAAACATCCAAGCCCATGTCCAAGCGCAAAAGATGAAGACATAAACTAATATTTTACCCAATAAACTAGTAGCAATATGTTTTGTACTGACCCATTGGTTTAGCGTATTCCTTTTAAATTCTTGCCCAATCGCAAATGCCACACAACAGCACAGTAATAGATGTAATACTGCTGGAACCATAAATGGCTCAAGGAATAATTCATAACTCATATTCGGGTTATAGAGTGTAGAAATCTTGATGTGTGGCGTTGGGATATCTAGATAGGGGATAACGTTTGAAAAATAACTATCTCCCAAGTAATCCGACATACCATTTAAAGTACTGATCAGCATGGCAGATGAAATTGTATTACCAATACTAAAAAAGGATTGATTATAGGCAATACTAATTTGCGCATCTTGTGCTCTAACCAGTCGTTGTTCAGCTCCTTCAGGAATCAATACAAAACCCCAAGCATCTGTTTTATTAATCAGTTGTTCAGCTTCATCTTGACTAGTGGTAATGGTTTTTATGTTTAAAGTATGATTAATGCTGAGAGCATGAATCACTTTGCGGCTCATTTCGCTTTGGTCTTGGTCGATCACTACAATGGGCAAATGTTCAGCTTTTCCCGATGAAAACATACTTCCAAAGAGAAGAATCACAAGTAATGGTGCAATGATTGCCATAAAAAAATCGGCTTTATGGCGCTTTAAATAACGCCATTCTCGAAGCATCACTGCAAACATAAGTTATTTAGCCTCTTCAATTTTAAATAACACACTCATGCCGACTTTTAAATCAGAAATCGACTGTTCAGGAGTTAAGTGAAATTTAAAACTTCGAATATCATAGCCACCTGTTTGGCGTGTACTTTTAATTGTTGCAAAATCACCCTCTGCATCAATTTTTTTGATTTTGAACTGTGCTTTTTGATTGAGCGCAGGTATGAAACCTTCGAGGGTCTTAGTTTTATAAACGGGGTCATAAAGATCTTCACGGATATTTAAACTTACCCATAAATCACGATCTTCAATAATACTGACGACAGGTACACCTGTAGCAACAAGCTCAGTGGGTTTACCATAGGTTTTCGAGACAGTGCCATCAGTAGGCGAATAGAGTTTGGTTTCAGCCGTGAGCGCATTGGCTTCTTTAACAGCCGATTGAGCAATTGCAACTTGAGCATCGGCAGTCGATTTTTGTTGTTCTGTACTACCACGTTTAGCTCGTGCGTATTGTTGATAAGCTGCTTCCGATGTTTCACGGGCAGAGGTTTGTGCAGCGAGCATTTCATCTCTACGTTGACGAGAAATGACACCTTGTTGATAGAGATTTTCTCCACGTTTATACGTTGTCGCTGCTAAATCAGCTTGAGTCTTCATTGCTTGCCAATTGGCATATAAGGTCTCAATATTTTCTTGTTGAGAGCCTCGATAAACCGTAGATTGGAAGGCCATTGCACTTTGTAACGCAGCTTGAGCTTGTTCTTTTTTTGCTTCTAGCTCTGGACTGATAAACCGAACAAGCGCTTGCCCTTTCTTTACAGGTTGCCCATCGGTTATATAGAACTCTTCGATTCGGCTAGGAACTTTAGTACTGATATGTACTGTCTCAGCTTCAACACGACCCTGTAATTCAATTGTTTTTGGTAAATAAGCTTTCCATAAGCCATAGGTAATTAAACCTAAAACTAAAATGATAATGACAAATATAATAAGCTTAAGCTTTCCACGGTTTGGTGGTTGCTTTTGTTGATCTTGAGGCTGAGACATTGCAGAGCTTTGCTCCGTTTCTTCCGCTTTATCTGAACTCATCGCTTGTTCTGATTGGTTATCTTTCTCTTGATTATCAACAGACTGATCTTTATCACGCTCTGAATTGGATGATGATTGATTCTGGCTCATAATTTTCTCCAATTAGCGGATATAGTCAGTACGTGGTTGATTGACATACAGCTTAAATTCATCAACAGAACCATAGCTTTGTAGTAAGGTTGCTAAAGACAAAATATATTTATAAGCATTGAGTGCCATTTCAGATTGAAGTGCATTTAATGCATTTTGTGCATCAATCACTTGAGTCGCAGTGCCCATACCTTCTTTGAATGAAAGCTGTTGAATACGCAAATTTTCTTGGGCTGCTTTTGTATTTTGGATGAGTAATTGATGACTGGTTTGAGCAGAATTTAATTCACTGAACGATTTATACAAAACATTTTCAACTTCTTGTTTAGTTCGCTCAGTCATTAACTCTGCTGCATATTTTTTTAATTCTGCTGCCCGAATATTTTTATTATTATCAATACCTGAGAATAGATTGTATTTTGCCATCACACCGACAATCCAATTCTCTTTACTGTCCAATCCATATTCACCAAAAGCAAAAACACTTGGTTTTTTAGCAGCTTGCTGAACTTTGATATTTTCATTGGCGAGTTGAGTATCCATTTGCAGCTTTTTAATCAAACTGGAGTTTTGATCATAATTGGCGAGAAGCTTATCCAGTGAATGATTTTGTGCTGTGTTCACAAACAGTGGAGTCGTAAGATTTAAACCTTGTTTGGTTTCTAGAAGATTTTGCAAACTAAATTGACTGGCTTGAAGATTAGATTGAGCATTTTGATAAGTCCGTTCTGCATTATTACGGGCAACTTCAAATTGCATGCGTTGCCCCTTGTTTATAAATCCTTGTTTTTCTAATTTCAGTGCGTTGTTATAGTGTTCTTGCATTGCATTTAAATTGAAGCGTGTTGTATTCACTAACTGCTGTTGTAATTGCACATTAAAATATGACTGAATCATTTCTAAACGTTGGCTATCTTGCTGTTGCTTTTCACTGATATTGGATCTTTGAGCTTGGATTGACGCTATTTGCTTGGCACTATTAATTTTTCCGCCCACATATAAAGGCATTACCATAGAAATTGACGTTCTTACGTCATGATCTTCAATCGTGACATCTAAGTTATTTGGAACTTTGTTTAGACCATCACTGACAACTTGATCGAATCCTTGACTGACTTGATCGATCACTTCTGATGGTAAAACATTTTCCCATTGAGATAACTTATCATCAAAACCACGCGTTAGTGAGTTCTCGAGTCTGCGTTTACTTGATTCTAAAGGAACACTGGTTTCACTATGAAATGAATAAGCACGCGCATTAAGATCAATTCGAGGTAAACCGAGATTTTTAACGGCTTCCATTTCGAGCTGAGACGCTTGTTGAAGTGCTTGCTGAGCTTGAGTTGCATAAGCATTTTCTACAACATATTGCTCAGCCTCGCTATAGCTCAATGGTTGGGCGTATAGATAAGTTGAAAATAAAGCACAACTGATTAAGCCTATACTTAAGCTTAATTGTTTAGGAAACCGTTTGACCTTATGGAAAGATCGATCATGTCGATTCAACATTCGATTATGTCGCAATTTAATAATACCTGCGCTAGTCTAAATTCTTTTTTTAAAATTTAAATATTATGTTTTTAATTAAATAGTTATATCACTCCTATTGGTGTTGTGAATTTGTAAAAAGTAGAGTTTTTAATCTAATTAAATCGCATTAAACTGAGGGTTTTTAACTTAAATCATTATCGTTTCAAAAGCATTGTTAAAATAAATAATTTAGAAAAGCTTATTGAAAAATTTATCATCTTTTTTCATTCTAATTGAAATATTTACTTGATTAGCTGCTGCAAGCTTCGCCAATCTATGATTAAATTCCCATCTCAATTTGTTTCACTTTCACAAGGGAAAACTCATGCGTGCTTATAATTTCTGCGCTGGTCCTGCTGCGTTACCTACTGCCGTTTTAGAAAGAGCTCAACAAGAAATGTTGGATTGGCAAGGTAAAGGTCTGTCGATCATGGAAATGAGTCATCGTAGTGATGACTATGTTGCTGTAGCAGAAAAAGCTGAAGCTGATTTACGTAAGCTCATGAATATTCCTGAAAACTATAAAGTACTCTTCTTACAAGGTGGTGCTTCGCTACAATTTTCAGCAATTCCATTAAATTTATTGGGTAAAAATGCTAAAGCTGACTATATTCATACTGGGATTTGGTCTGAAAAAGCATTAAAAGAAGCAAAGCGCTATGGCGATATTAATATCGTCGAAGCAGGCACTTTAATTGATGGTAAGCATGCAATCACAGAGCAAAATACATGGAATCTTTCAAATGATGCTGCATATGTACATTATGCAGATAATGAAACGATTGGAGGTTTGCAATTTGCATCTATTCCAGAAGTAGATGCACCGCTAGTTTGTGACTATTCATCAAGTATTATGTCTGCACCGTTAGATGTAAGTAAATTTGGCTTAATCTATGCTGGGGCACAAAAAAATATTGGTCCTGCTGGTTTAACGATTGTCATTATTCGTGATGATTTACTTGATCAGGCAAAACCAGAAATCCCAAGTATCCTTAAATATGCTGATCAAGCTAAAAATGGTTCAATGGTGAATACTCCTGCTACTTATGCATGGTATTTATCTGGTTTGGTTTTTGAATGGTTACTTGAGCAGGGTGGGGTAGATGCAATCTATAAAGTAAACCAAGAGAAAGCAAAATTACTTTATGGTTATATCGATGCAAGTCGTTTTTATAATAACCCGATCGCTGTTCCAAACCGTTCAATGATGAATGTACCATTTACATTAGCGGATGAAGCACTGGAAAAGACATTCCTAAAAGAAGCTGAGCAAAATCATTTGCTTAATTTGGCAGGGCATCGTTCAGTAGGTGGTATGCGTGCAAGTATTTACAATGCTGTACCTTTAGAAGGTGTACAAGCACTTGTAAACTTTATGGATGATTTTGCTAAACGTCATGGTTGATTCGTGATTTTTACATAAAATAAAAGCCCTCATTGATTGAGGGCTTTTTCATAATTGGAATATGGTCGAAAATTAGAATAAGCCAATTTGATGAAATATAAGTGCTGCTAAAAACATACCAAGTAAAAAAAAGCAAAAAGCACCAACATCAAGTTTAAGACCTTGATCACTTGTGTGAATAAGACTCGTGGTCGTCTGTTCTGGTATAATTTTCATTAGAACGCCTAAAAATGCCATTTATGTGATTTTTTGTCACTTAATTGCAGTTTTAGCATAAATATTGGTCTGAATCCATAGGTTACCACGAATATATTCGCCAATGATAAAGTTTTTATACAAATCATTTTTAGTAGCAATACGAATTAAGATTGCTGGTAAATCATCTTCTAAAACTAAAGTGACGTCATAAAGCGTATATTCAACATCCATAAACTGCATTGTTGTTTTACCAACGATATTACCTTGAAACCAAGCTTCATCTTCTTGACCTAATGTTTCACCGAATAAATAGGCGACCATTTTAGAAAAGTCTACAGTGACAGGTTCTTGATCTTCAGGTGTTTTTGGTTGCCAGTCATTTATCAATTCTTGTAAATTTTCCGGAGCAACGCCATTATGTTCAGTCAAAATGGCATTTAAAGCACGATGATGTTTTATTGAAGCTGGATCATCAACAATGATTTTCTCATCTTTTGCGACAGTTTCTAATTCATATGCCCATGCATTAAATTGAACTTGATAGGTCTGATCCTTATCATATTGACAACTATTTACACTGAATAAATTATCGAATGCATAAATAACTGTATTGGTATTTAAATTTAAACGCAATACAGCCTGTGTTTCAGAATCACAGGTAATAATACGGTCAATTTTCGCATCATATTTATATGGGCTTTCAAAACTTGGAAATGCTGTTTTTAATGCACGAGGCTTTTGATCTTCGACTGCAATAATTTGGTTAATTGAGGCTGCTTGACCACTTGGTCCTTGTATTAACCAAAATGATTGATCCATCTCATGTTCATCTTCACACAGACCCATCGGCATGACAGGAGCATCAAGTGCTAATCCTAACCATTTAGGAACATCAGTTTCAGGCGTATCGGTTAGTATATTCCAATGCTCGACATGGTTACCGAAGTTTTGATCTTGAATTCTAATGATTTCTGGACTGTTTTGATTTTTCATAAAGCATGATGCTAAAAAGATTGAACTTATTCTATTAAATCGAGGGTAAGCTGCGTTTTTCAAGTCCTGATATGTAAAACTCTAAAATTAATTTAATTTTTGAAATTTTTTTCAGTCGTATCGATAGCTCAACGAGATGATCAAGAACATCATTTTAACTCTACTTTTATCTTAATCTGCTACACTGTATTTTTGTCCTCAAGAGCTTTCGCCAAAGTGCTGCCATTTAAATTATGGGTAGATGCTGATGCTTTACCTAAAATTTTACGAGAAGTGATTTTACGTGCCTCTGATCGTTATCAATTAGAAGTTACTTTTGTCGCGAATCAAAATGTTGGTATTACGCCATCTTTGCGTATTAATTCTATTCAGGTCATGAGTGGGGCTGATCAAGCCGATAAAGAAATTGTTGATCGTATGCAAGAAAATGACATTGTCATTACACAGGATATTCCTCTTGCGGCCCAAGTCATTGAAAAGGGTGGAATTGCAATTCATCCTCGTGGTGAGGTTTATACCACTGCAAATGTAAAAGCACGTCTTCATTTACGTGACTTTATGGATACTTTGCGTGGAGCAGGTGTACAAACGGGTGGACCACCGCCGATCTCAGAGCGAGATAAGCGAGAGTTTTCTAGTTCTTTAGATCAAACGATTTTCAAACAAAAACGAAAAACGAGTTCTTGAGCCGTTAATGCCATCACGTCTTAATTTAATGTTCACTTATGGATTATTGATATTCATTTGGGCAACCACACCATTGGCAATTGTATGGAGCGTTTCTGATATCTATCCAATGTGGGCATTGGTTTTGCGTTTTTTTATCGCCTTGCCTTTAGCGATAGCAGTTTTACTGATTTTAAAAATTCAATTTCCAATCAATAAAATAGCAGTACTTAGTTATATCGCTGGTTCTCTGAGTTTAATCGGATCACAAATTTTTACTTATGCTGCTACTGCATTTTTAAGTTCTGGTTTGATCGCTTTGATGTTTGGTTTAGCGCCAATTATGGCAGGGCTGATTGGCAGATTTGGCTTTCAGCAAAAATTAGCAACTTTACAGTGGCTTGGCATGGGTACTTCAATTATTGGATTAGCAATGATTTGCTTAAGTGGCAATCAAAAACATGTCCAACCGATAGGCATTATTATGATGCTTATTAGTGTTTTTGCTTATTCATTGTCAATTTTTTTAGTAAAGAAAATTAATGCGGTTGTACAACCTATCGCACAAGCGACAGGTTCAATTTTAGTTTCCACCTTACTGGCTTTAATGCTGTTACCTTTTATTTGGCAATATGCTCCAACTCAATTTCCATCGCTTAAGTCATTATTGGCGTTGATTTATACTGTGGTAATGGCATCTTTGATCGCGATGTTTTGTTATTTTAAATTGGTACAAAATTTAAAAGCGACAACGCTATCACTCACTACAGTCATGACACCTATGTTAGCCATACTGATTGGAGCTTATCTCAATCATGAGCAGCTATCTGCTCAGGTATTTGTTGGTGCGAGCATTATTCTGTTTGGATTATTTCTTTATTTTTATAAAGATTTACAAACCTATCGTCGCTTAAAAATATAAGTAATTGAAGCTTTAGAGTTGATGATGATCCGTTTGTTGAGTTTCTTGGATACTTTCAGCTAATTTTGCGCGATCTTGTGGATTCAAAGTAATGAAATAGGCACCAATCCGGAATTTACCTTGTTCTTCAGCCGTACTGTAGGCCACTTGTGCTGTTGCAGCGATATGAAATGAGTTTTCTGGATGACTTAAAGTAATGTGTATATATGTGCCTTCATTGAGATCTTGTGTACTAAAAAAACTTAAACCATTTTCAGAAAAGTTGACTTGCTCAGGTACAGGCAACATCGACTGAACAATATTGTCATAGAAAGAACCCGTAATTAGATTCAGTTTTTGATTAAATAGGGATAAGATTCGAGCAATTTGTTGATCTTTTTCATTTAATTGTTCTAATTCGTAGCGAAACGCATGATCAAATTGATCTAATTCATCAAGTAGTAGAAAATAGCGTGGCAATACAAAATGAGAATCATAGGGATCATTCAGTGCAACATCGTCTGGAATGACTTGATAGTTGATTCTTAACACAGCATCGATACGAGACATCACTCGACGTTCCGTATTGTCGTCAACAAGATGATGTTGTGAATTTTCCATAATAAATCACCTCGGACTAGATGGTATGTTTAAGCCAGTTTCGCTGTATATAGGGTTGAGATACACTCGTGCTCGGCGAAGTAATCATTTTATTTCTTTTATTGCCTTGGTTTCCATGATTGGTTTAACCCTTGGCGTTGCTGTGCTCATTACAGTGTTATCTGTCATGAATGGTTTTGACCGCGAATTAAAAAATCGGGTTCTGGGCATGGTTCCACAAGCCACTGTTTCTTCTACCCAAATTCTAACAGATTGGCCTGAGCTTGTAAAAAAAGTTGAGAGTCATCCTCATGTAACTGGTGTTGCTCCTTTTACCCAATTACAGGGTATGCTCACTGCACATGGTCAAGTTGCTGGGATTATGGTGACAGGGATTGAACCAGAATATGAAAAAAAGGTTTCAATCATTCAAAATCATATGGTTACAGGTGATTTAAATGCCTTAAAGAAAGGTGAGTTTGGTATTGTTCTTGGTAAGGATATGACCGACGCACTTGGTTTGGGTCTAAATGATAATGTTACTTTAGTTTTACCTGAAGCAACACCTTCACCTGCAGGTGTGGTTCCGCGTTTCAAACGCTTTAAAATTGTTGGTATTTTTAGTGTGGGTGCAGAAGTGGATTCAATGGTGGGTTATATCGCCTTGAATGATGCTTCAACCTTATTGCGTTTACCCGATGGTGCTCAGGGTGTTCGTTTAAAACTAGATGATATTTTTGCTGCGCCTAAAGTTGCTGATGATATTGTGAGTCAATTACCAAGTAATTTCTATGCATCAAATTGGACTTATACTCATGGGAATTTGTTCAATGCGATTCAAATGGAAAAGACTTTAGTCGCTTTATTGTTAGTTCTGATTATTGTCGTTGCAGCATTTAATATTGTTTCGTCATTGGTTATGGTTGTAACAGACAAAAAATCTGATATTGCGATTTTACGTACGCTTGGTGCATCTCCATCTATGATCACTAAAATCTTCATGGTGCAAGGTACAGTGATCGGTGTGATTGGAACAATTGCTGGTACGATTTTAGGTGTGACTTTAGCTTTAACTATTAGTGATATTATTTCTTGGTTTAATACCGCTTTGGGTTTAAACCTCTTTGATGCTTATTTCGTTCACTATCTTCCTTCTTATCTCAGGTGGCAAGATGTTGCGATTATTGTGACTGTATCACTGTTAATGAGCTTTTTTGCAACGATTTATCCTGCTTTACGTGCAGCGAAAGTTCAACCTGCTGAGGCATTACGTTATGAGTAAGGTTGTTTTAGAAGCAAAAGATATTTATAAGCATTTTGATGATGGCAAAAGTAAAGTTGAAGTCATTAAAGGTCTCTCACTGCAAGTGAATGCAGGTGAATTTGTCTCGATTGTTGGTTCAAGTGGCTCAGGTAAAAGTACGCTTTTACATGCTTTAGGTGGCTTAGAACAACCTTCACAAGGGCAGGTTTTTTTACAAGGGCAGCGTTTCGATAATTTAGGAGAAGCTGAGCGTGGCTATAAACGTAATCAATATTTAGGTTTTGTTTATCAGTTTCATCATCTTTTACCTGAGTTTTCTGCTTTTGAAAATGTTGCTATGCCATTAATGCTACGCAGTGACAGCAATTTTAAAGATGTAAAAAAGCAAGCCGAATATTTACTTGATCGCGTTGGATTGTCTCACCGAATGGATCATAAACCTGGCGAATTGTCGGGTGGTGAACGGCAACGTGTTGCTTTAGCTCGTGCATTGGTCACAAAGCCAGCAGTTGTACTTGCCGATGAACCAACGGGTAATCTTGATCGTAAAACAGCATTAAGTATTTTTGAATTACTCACAGATTTGAAAAAAGAGCTAAATATGGCGATGCTGATCGTGACGCATGATGAGCAATTAGCACAATCAGCTGATTCAATTTTACATATGCAAGATGGTTTATGGATTGATCATAAATAATTTTTGTTTAATACCTTGTTAAAGCCCTGAAAAAGGGCTTTAATTTTGCCCTTAGAAAAATCAAAAACTTCATTATAAGTACATGTTAAAAATTATTTTGTTGGGCTGGATTGCAGGAATTGCAATGATGGGGCACCACTTCAGTTTTGTATCTACATCATGGTGGATATGGCTAAGTATCGCGATGATTATCTTTGGTATGGGTTGTATTAAACGCAATCTGTATTTTGATCAACCCATTTATAAATCTCTAATTTTAATCAGCGCCAGTTGGGCGCTATTTTGCACTGGATATCATTTTGCAGATTCAAGATTAGAACAAAGACTTGAATTAAGAGAGTTAGAAACACAGCCATTTGAAGCAATTGTTTATATCAAGAAGATAGATGAACCAACCCTAGAAGGGCATAAGCAAGTCGCGGAAATACTCAATCGACATGCTCAACCTGTTAATTGGATGCTTTATTTAAAAAATAATCGTCATGTATCGATTAACACGCAAACTTTGCAACTTGGACATTATTATCGAATTTATGGCAAGATCAAACCAGCGCATAGCTATGCTATTGCTGGAGCATTTGATCAGGAAAAATGGTTTTTACAGCAAAATATAATGTCAGCATTCTCTGTACAAAATATCCAAGCTCTAACATTAGATGAGGTATATGGCTTAGGTTATCAACCTCATTTAAAACAACAACAAGCCATTCCAGCGAAATTTTTATTAGAGATTGAAAAAATCCGTTTAACGTTTCGGCAAATGTTGGAACGATCTTCCTTGAATAACAAAGGTTTACTTTTAGCTTTACTCACAGGGGATGAAAGTCTTTTATCTAGCACTCAGAAAGATCAGTTTCAACAGTTGGGTATTTCTCATTTATTGGCGATTTCAGGTCCACATGTTTTGATCTTTGCATTTATGTTTACTTGGTTGCTGAAAATAACGGTTCAACGTTTTCATCCAAAGCTATATTTATGGAAACCTAGACAAATTTTATTGCTCTTGCCATTTGTCTTTAGCGTTTTACTATACGTCGCCTTTGTTGGTTTTGAAATCCCTGCAATGAGGACTTTATTAACCGTTAGCATCGCCAGTCTTTTTCTAATTTTTCGACAATCACTCCAACCATTTGCTTTACTCGTGTATAGCGCGAGTTTTCTACTTATTTATGATCCATTTAGTATTCTATCCGCTGCATTTTGGTTGTCTTATGGCGCTTGTTTTATTTTATTAAGAATTTATCAGACCATAGAACAATTGCCTAAAGATCAGATTGCAACTGTCTCACAACGATTTTTTTTCATAATTAAAATATTAGTCGAATCACAGTGGAAAATATTTGTTGCCTTGATGCCGTTGGTCTTAATTTTTTTCCAACAAATTTCTTGGGTCGCGCCATTTAGTAATTTAATTGCTATTCCTTTACTAAGTGGCTTAATTGTTCCTGTGAACATTTTTGCAGCATGTGTATGGCTCATTAGTGCTCCACTAGGACAGTTTTTCTTTCAGATCAGTGATTCGTTACTTTCTTTATTAATGGTCATGCTGAACGTTTTACAGGCCATTTCACCTGATTTGTATGGTGTAAGTTGTACACCATTAATGATGCTTTGTTTGATTATCTGCATATTGATTATTTTTATGCCAAGAGGAACCATTCCGAAAGCTTGGGCAATCATTTGTTTTTTACCGATATTGTTTGGCTTAAAAGCTCAACCCACTGTTTTAAGTATTTTAGATGTAGGTCAAGGTAAGTACTCAAGACTTTACAATATGGAATTTAACCTAACTGTTGGATTTTAAAGTGCTATTTATGTTTTTTGGAAATTCCATATTTAATAAAGAAAAAATGGAATTTAATTATAGTTTTGATTGTAAAACATACAAAAAATTCCATGGAAATTTAAAGAAAAAATAGCTAGGTTGCTGTTTAGCTATTAAGAATAGATAAAAAGTTCTTATTCATTCCTAAGACTAAATTTTAATTTTGTCTGTTATGTACTTAATCTACTCACTAAACAGACAAAGGTTCTAGGTTTTTTTATATAATGGTTATTATGGAAGATAGTTCTTTAATTATGGGGTTGAAGTAATCAGATTGGTATGAGAAATTGATATTAATCATATTTAACCAAGATTAGGCTTTAGTTATGAAATTTAACAGCTTTGAGGATGAAAGCTATATAGCTTCTCTAGCAGCTAAGGTACTGCATCAAAGCTTTATTGAGAATGCACGCACTAACACGGTACTATATGTAGAAAATGATGCTATATGGAGTAAGTCTCCAAATAGCATTCCCGTTTTAATTAAACAATTGCCAGGACGTAACCCTGATCTGGCTAAAAAAATTGTAGCATTAGGAACTTATAGAATTAAAAAACGAACCATTAGTCCTTCAAACGAATAGTTCATTAAACAGAACTTTAGAATTATATGAACTTAGAAAAAACAATCATTCCAGAATAACTAAATTATCTATAGAAATATTGACGTCAATGACCTGTCTTATCGTCCCATCTTTCAGAATATCTTAAGAACTTTAGCTGATCTAATTGCTTAAAGAATAGTTTTTTTTGTCATAAAATTTAATAAATGTTTCAACCAAAAACTATATTTAGTAAAAAACTAAAAAACAAACACAATATATAGGACAAATTTTAATTTCGGTTATAGTTTTACAAAAAATTGACAGCCCCAAATATTTCCACTATCTTACCGGCATGAATCAAAAGAATTTTTTGTTTCAGGGAGGACATATGCCTACATTTAATCCAGACATGTTAAGAATTGCTCGGGACCTAAGAGGTATGAGCCAGACTGAGCTTGTCCAAAAAATGGGAAATATTACTCAAGCTGCTTTATCCAAAATTGAGAAAGGCGACATTAAGCCTTCAGATGAAACAAAGTTTAATATTGCAAAGATCCTTAATTTCCCAGAAAGGTTCTTTCATCAAGATGACCACTTTAAAGTGTCTCCAATTAGTTTACATGCATACCGAAAAAAAGCTTCAACTACAGCTAAAATCCTAAATCAAATCAATGCTGAAATGACAATTAAAGCTTCAAATCTAGATAAGCTTGATCTGTTTTGTCAGTTAGAAGCATCTTTACCATTACCAAGTTATCAGATACATATAAATGTTAGTTCAGCTACTGAAGCTGCATTAAAGCTTCGTAAAGAATGGAATTTGGGATTAAACCCTATTGAAGATTTGACCGGACTCATTGAGAAAGCTGGAGTCTTTATTTTCTATTGTAATTTTGAAGAAGATCACATTGATGGGGTATCTTTACAAACTCAAAATAGCCCTCCATGTATTTTCCTCAATGCAAACCAACCTAATGACCGAATTCGCTTTACCTTAGCACATGAGTTAGGACATTTAATTCTTCATAAATATGCTCCATCAATAGACATGGAAGAAGAAGCGAATGAATTTGCTGCAGAGTTTTTAATTCCAACTGAGGCTGTGCAAGGTGAGTTACAAACAACTAATCTTAAGACTTACGCAACGCATAAGTTGTTCTGGAAAGTTTCCATGGCTGCTCTAATTGTGAAATCAAAACACATTGGAGACATAAGTGACAGACAGTCCGCAACCTTATGGCGCCAAATGAGTATGTATGGTTACCGCAAAGCTGAGCCTTATTCCTTAGAAAGAGAGCACCCTCAACGCTTTGCTAAATTAATGATGGATTTTTGCCAAGGTGATAAGTCAAAAGTCATTTCAGATTTATCATCCTTCTTTAACTTATACCCGGAAGATTTCACTCAGCTTTATAAAGCTGATATCGAAGAGATGGAGAGATTTTCTATGGCTTCTTAATATTTTAGCCGACCCGAAGGTCGGCTAGTAAACGTGAGAAAGGCAGATTTGGGCATATGCCCCTGCGATTTCAGGACAAAAGACTTAGCTGTCCATAGTTACGGATAGATGTCTTTCACGTTAGTCCTCGTGATGTGGTGTCTCGATTCTAACGTAAAAGCTCTCTCCTCCGCAACGGACAACTCTGTCTACTCCTAAGTCGCACTCACATTACCATGCCCTATGTGAGGAGTAGACCTATGTCTACAAACGACGATGGCATTGAATATGTGTACACACGATTCATTACCAGAAACGGCAAACGTATTTATCACCCAAAAGGTGGTTTATACAAGTTTCCGAAACGTTCAAAAAAGTCAAAGTCTTAGATTGAATTAACTGAGCTAATGGCTTTTAAAAGTTTAAGTAATTGTTCTCTACCCAGTTTTTTTAGGGAGGCTGGGTACCAAATTAACTTACATTTTGAGAGAGCAACACATGAGTTTGCAAAATAAATTTTTTACATTTGATCGACGAATCTATTTAACCCGTCATGATTCAGAGTATTCAAATGCTCGTGAAAAAGACGATAGCATTACAGCTGCAATCAAGGCTAAATTTAAAGAAAAAGGTTATCCCGTTATTGATGACTTTATTCAAGGTTCACTTGTTACTTATACGACCATTAAAGAACCTGGCAAAGATTTTGATATTGACCGTGCCATAGTCATTGATTATGAAGGATCTCCATCAGATCCATTAATTCCCAAAAAAGTCATTTTAGAAATTCTGGAAGATCGTGGATTTCAAAATGCTAAAATCAAAAAACCTTGTGTTACTGCTGATTATAAATTTAAGAATCTACATATTGATATCCCAGTGTATAGAAAGAATTCATGGGGAGGATATGAATTAGCAGTGGGGAAAAAAGACTCAGCTGATGAACATAAAATTTGGTCAGAATCCTCGCCCAAAGAACTTATTGACTGGGTCAATGACTCATCTCAATTCAGCGTGTATGCCACAGAAAAACTATATCAATTTCGCAGATTGGTAAGGTATCTCAAACGTTGGAGAAACCTGAAGTTTAGTCCTGACGTGTGCAGAAAGATCTATTCAATAGGTCTAACAGTAATGATTAAACAGAACTTTAAACCAAGTATTGATGAAGACGGGTTTCCAAATGATTTACTCGCGCTAAAAGCTACAGTTGATTCAATTCTGGATTGGTCTGGCTATTTTCAATTGCACTCTGATGATCAATGGAAAGTAAAAGTTAACCTCCCAGTTCATCCATCTAGAGATATTTTTCATGGTAGTAGCCTAAATACGGGCACTAGATTTAGAAATCAATTAACCAATTTACGATCAATATTGCAGGATGTAATTGATACATCAGATGAAGCTGAACAATGCTCTTTACTGGTCAAAGTATTTGGTGATGACTTCCCAAATAATGTAAATACCAACAGTGCAAGCACGGCTCAAAAAGTGCAATTCGCTACTTGTGGAGCTGTAGGGACATCTCAAGGCGCATGAACTACTCTTCAATCCTTAATCATCTGACAAACCGCGGATACAAAGTATCCGCAACCGAGTTTTGTTTGTTTCCAGCTCTGAGTATCGAATGTTCCGTTGCGGGTTACGATGTCACCTTAATTCATCTAAAAGATGAAGAACTTACTGCTATGCCTTCATTTTTTTTAAAGTCTCCTGATAAGTATGGGCGAATCGCACATACACTTGAGAATAAGACTTTAAATGTGGCTTCAATATGCGTAAATGTTCCGGATTCGGTATCTATCAATTTTGAGGTGCCCGAACGAGCCTTTGAAGAATCCTTAAAACGGCATATTTCTTTATTAGAAAGAGGTTTATCTGATTCCAAATGGAATGAAGAAGAATTATTACGAGAATTTTTAGCGGGCTGGAATCATATTCAGGATCAAAAGTATGAAGATTTTTTATGCTTGTCTGATAAAGGAGAATTTGAGCTTCTTAATATTCTGCCTCCCAAGAAAGGTGTTAAATACGGACTGAATGCTTGCCATTTTGGGATACCTCAGGAATTTAAACAAAAGCCTCAGTTTTCAGTAATTAATGATCACATCAATAATCGTGGTAAACCTAAAGGCATTGGATGTATTGTTCCTTTAGAAAAGTTAATCCCAGCCCCATGGCAGAGTACAGACTTAGAAGAATGGTATCTTGAAATACTCAAGTTTATTTCTCAGGATGTTTTTGAGTCTTTAACCCGTACCCTCGGACAAACTCGAGACCATGCCTTTTGGCTTGTATTTAATGCGGATACACCCTCAGGTAAAACTTGGTTTGGTATCCATTTTCATTTAAAAAATAATATTAAAAGCAAAAAAGGCCTGCCTCTTAATCGTGAGCTTTTAGAGTTCTGGGAACTCAAGGCAATGAATGTACGTTTATTTAATAAAGAACGTGTAATGCCACGAAGTGGAGCTATTCAGGAACTACAAAACAAAAAAGTTTTACTTGTAGGTTGCGGATCGGTTGGGAGTCAAATTGCTAATCAACTTGCGTCCACAGGTATTGGCCATATCACACTTTCAGATCCCGAGACTTTTTCTTTGGATAATTTATATCGCCATACTCTTGCAGCTCACTATATTAGCTGGCCTAAGACTTGGGGCTTACAAACAGAATTGAATAATAAATATCCGTGGCTAGAAGTCCAGATTATGTTTTCAGAACTTCTAAGCCTAAGATATGAAAATGTATTAAATACTTTCGATCTCATCATTATCGCAATCGGCTCACCTACACAAGAACGTATTTTTCATGATTACTGTATTAAGAATTCAGTCGAAACTGCTGTCATAAATACCTGGGTGGAAGGTTACGGAATTGGAGGACATGCTGTACTAGATATTCCTGATACAAAAGGTTGTTTGAGATGTGCATATGTTGATCCAATTAATTTTTCACGAGGTCTGGTTTCTAACCTTAACTTTTTGAAACCTAATCAAATCCTTACGAAAAATCTTGCGGGTTGCGGAAATGCATTCTTACCTTATAGCAACTTAAGTGCATTACAAACCGCTCTTATTACTTCTAATTTAGCGATCAAGTTTTTAATGGGCCAATTACACAGCTCTTCAAAAGTGAGCTGGAAAGGTAGTGATTTTGATGTTATCCAAGCTGGTTTCCAGGTAACTGATCGATATACACAGTTTTCAAAATCATTAGAAATTCTCCCTCTTCTAAATAGCGGGTGTGATCTTTGCAATGATTGAAAATTATTACTTGCTCTCCTCTAAACAGTTTGAACTCTATATTTCCCATGAAGTTATTCAAACATGGACGAGATATAAGCAACTTGATAGAAAAGATCTAGAAGCATGTGGTGTTCTGATTGGCAATCAGAGCTCCTCTAACCCTAATCAGTACTGGATTGAAGACTTAACTGAGCCTATGTCAAAAGATTGCAGATCTACGCATAGGTTCACCTTAAAAGATCCGGGACATCAAAAGAAAGTAGATTCGGCATTTTCAAAATCAAACGGAACCTCGGTTTATCTAGGAACTTGGCATAGCCACCCGCAAGACATTCCAACTCCGTCACATATTGATTATGCAGACTGGAAAAGTTGCATTTTGAGGAATCCTGACCGCCAGCTTTTTTTTGCCATAGTGGGCATTCAAGCAATACGAATTTTCTTTTACTGCTCCCGTCAAGGGTGGAATCAAGCAGAGATTAATAATCATCAAGTATCTCAAGGACTATAAGAATGACTGACGTTACTTTTACTGAAACACTTGTACAAACGGTTAATCCTCCATTTGATTCATTAAAGACTGCACAAGAGTTTATAACTACAATTCAAGATTTCATTACATGGGATACCGTCGGTCTACTTATTGATGAAAGTGGTCAAAACTTAGTTATTTTATTATTAGAAAATGATGTAGTGATTAGTTCCCTACGGACTAACCTGAATGAGAGTGATCTACTTCAGTTCATATTAGAGTTATCTAATAAGCAAACCAAAAAAGTTATTCTGCATGCTTGGCAAGGCCATACAATTAATTGTTCTCATTTAAGTGATTTAAAAAAACTTGAGCATATTTGGCATAATAAAAGCGCTTATCAGGCCAAAGAACTCACAAAAATAAATGATATAAAAAATTTCATCAAAAGCTATTTTAAGCCAATAAAAAAAATTGGACGAGGTAATCCTTTCACTTCTGAAACAAAGCGATATGTTATGCAGGATAGTCATGGACGTTGTATGTTTACTGGATGTGGCGATCGTCTAGATATAGAACAACTTACAGGTATGAAAGGTAATGTAGGATATCTGGCTCACAATGTAGCTTCTTCAGAAAGAGGTGAAAGAGGAATTCCGTACCTTTCCGAAGTACTTTCTGACGATCCCTCAAATGTACTACTTTTATGCGACAAACATCATAGATTGATCGATAAGATCGCAGCAAGTGATTACTCAGCTCAACAATTGAGTGAAATGAGAAAATCCTATTGTGATTTAGCAAATTCTTTACTTGATGCGTTAGCCTTCAGTCCTATCCCAGTTTATTCAATTCTATGGTCCGTCAACAGTAATGCCGTAGGTCACCCGGAACCTAAAGAAATTGCATCTTGTCTCTCTCCTTCACAACATAGAATGGACGGTTATCTTCAAAGGCTATGCGATAGCAATACCATATACATGAAAAATCCGGACCAATTTTCACAACAATTGGTCTCAATTATCCAATATGAAGCTGACAAAATTATCCAGCAAACAAGTTTAAATGGGTATCGTGCTGCCATCTTTGCATTCGGACCTATGCCGGCACTTATTGGCTTAGGTGCTTTATTAGGTAATAAAGGAAAGTTTCTCCCAATGTTAAGGGATAGAGAAGCGAATCGATGGGGATGGCCAAATACTTCAGCTGCAGATCAATCATATGAAACGATCGGAATTGGAACTCTTCGAAAGGCTCCCGATGTAGTTTTATGTATAAATTTCACAGCTCTTATTGATAAAATCAAAAATAAGGCTCTTGAGCTAAAAGCTGAATTGGGTGCTGATATTATTGAAATTAATGCGCTTGAAGCATATTTAGGAAGTAAGGCTGTTCCTCATCCCCATAATATTTCAAAGTTCACCACTGAGCTTCAGAAACTTTTTCATCTATTAAAAGATAAACATGGTGTAAAGAGAGTCCATCTTTTAATTGCCGCACCAAATGCAGCCTGTATAGCTTTAGGACAAGCTATTGATCTACATCATCCTGATATTATTATCTATGACTTTGCGCAAGATACTATGCTTCCTAAACTCATTATTAGAAATGATTCACGCGGAAATCACTTAGAACTTCCCTAAAAAACCTATTTTACAAGCTTATTTTTAATATATTAAAAATGGGATAGACCTTATGACTAATACTTCTACTGATCAAGATAAAAACTCTTCTGATGAAAATAAAGTAAAACTATTATGGGAGATCCTTAAACCCTATAAAGATAAATATTTACAAGTTTGGTGGTATGGAGGGATGGAAAAAGGCCTGGAGATCAGCCACAGGTCCATGTCTTATTCAGAGAAGTTTTAGAAGATTTGCGTCCCACTGATAATTTTATCCAGATTACAGCAAACATTACAGATCTTGTATCTTGGCGAGTTGATTCAATTTGGCATCAGCAACGAAAAATAGATTTTGCAAACCAGGATATCTATGAATTTGTTATTAATCATACTGATTTCGAATTCAAGTTTTTAAAAATATATAAGAATGCAGATAAGAGAAAGGAAATTGACTTTTTCAAAACCCGAGAAGAATGTCAAAAGGCAGATTTAACAAGAAAAAACTGCCTTTCATTTAAAGTAGAGCATCCTGAATTTGATGAAATTTTAATACCTTGTCTGGAATTTCTCACTAGAGCTTATGGTTTATCAACTGAGCTCATTCGAGTACTGACTACCTATAACGAAAGTGAAAGAGAGTTACGATTATATACCCCGCATAAGGGTGAACAAGGCCTTTGGACAGTTCTTCTTGGAGACGGGATTACACGAGCGGACCACGTTTTTGTCGCATATTATAAATATACTGAACTTGCCAAAAATGCCGCACGTATTTTATATAGCAGTATTGTAGGAAACACTCATTTAAAACACACTAATATCTATCCAAAAGTCGTTCCATGGCATATAGAAACCTTACCGATTAGGGTGTCGGGGTTCCGCTTAGCGGGAACAAAAACATTTGTTGCGACAAGGATCAGAGGAATAAAAGTTCCAAAGGATAATCATATTAGAATAATTCCTAGAACAACTGAACGTATCAATACCACGACAGATACTGATCAACCTAACCCACCATTGCCTCAACTAGGGAATGGCGATATTAATGTTTCAACTAATCAAGGGGGGCGTCGTCCACCATCAGACCATGAATTAATTGAAGATGATTTTGAATGGATAGATGGTGGTCCTGCTAATGAGTTAAGTAAATATAAATATGTGAATCAGGTTAAACGCCCAAAACGGAAAAAGAAATTCATAGAAACACAGACGATCGGAACTGGAGCTCCTGACAATTCACCTGAAGTATTAAATGGTCAAATAGTCCCGTCGACAAATAATCCCAAAGAGTTTCAAGCCCCTGAAGATGGCAGAATTATAGGATTATGGAAGGCTTGTGTAAAAGCAATGGAGATTAATCCATATTTAATACAATAAGTTAACTATTACACATTTGAAAAAGGCTTTGACTTTTCTACACTTCCCATGTTGATCGGTTTTTTTACAGAATCTGAAGTTCAAGTACATAAGACTTGGTGTTATGCAAATTCATTAAAAACCAAGATAAGAGGAGCCTTAATTATCAGGCTAACTATATCTCAGTTAGGGCCAATTTATATTTTTGATATACAACCAGCAATTTATACATCTATTATAGATGGTGAAACTATAAGAAAAGAAAGAGGTCATGCTGGTTTAATATTCCAAATGAAGCAAGAAAAAGATCTAGAACAGTTCATTTCGGATTTAATGTATCTTCTTCCTCTTTATGAGGGTTCATACTCACCAACAGTGTTTCAAAGCTTACTGGTAACTCAAGTATTTTTATTTCGACATTCAAATACAAAGGGGCTAACCGAAGGTGAATCAACGTTGTTGAATGCTTTAAGAAAGATAGGAATTGATAAAATATCATTCAGGAATTAAATGAGTACACTCCAACCTTTTCTATGCTAAGCAATCCATGAATAGATTCGATTAAAAAAGCAAAGTGACCACTAAATGTGGCACTCTTTTTTAGGCTTGATACAGTCGTAATACTGCATTCAATTTGGACAGTATGTTCAGTTATTCAGACAATAAGTTCATAACTAAGAAAATAGAGATCACATCTCATCAGATTCTCATAGTTTATTGAGTAACTTTTCCGTTTATATTAAAAATAATCACGCTAATTTTTTCAAAACACCACATTTATCCACAGTACATTGCCCATCACAGGTCTTTCTAATCTCTAATAACTGCCGAATCAAGTTCTGTTGATTTTTAATATTCTCCATTACATCTTTAATATGAGAGTCGATTAACTCATTTACCTCAGAACAGTTATTTTTAGGTACATCACTGTATAATAATAATTTTTTTATTTCATTAAGGTTCATGTTCAAAGAGCGGCAGTTCACGATAAACTTCAACCGATCAATATAATCTTCTGTATAGAGTCTATAATTACCCTGTGTTCGTTCTGGTTGAGGAATTAAACCTTCCTTCTCATAAAAGCGTATTGTTAACACAGAACAAGAGGTTTTTTCAGAAAGTTCGCCAATCTTCATAAACATTGTAAATACTCTAAATCTATCTTGACTCTATAGTAACTATAGAGATTTTAATATGCAATAAGTTAAAATTTATCAATAGGCACAACTATGAGTGGCTGCGGTAGCGATAAAAAGAGTTCATGTAGTGGAGAGAGACTAGATCGAACATCTGTTCATCAAGGGCCTTCTGAAAATAAAATATTAACAAGTAAGGATATTTGTTGTCCCAACAGTACCATATTATGTTGTGATTCTGAGATAACTAAACAAATAAAGGGGCAAGGATCTCTAACGCATTATTCTCTGATGAGCGATTACTCAATTCCCAAAATGGATTGTTCTGCTGAAGAACAAATGGTTCGAATAGCGCTATCTTCTTTTGAAAATATCGAACAACTCATTTTTGATTTGCCTAATCGTAGTTTGAAAGTATTACACGATGAGGATGTAAATTTAATAACAGCTAAACTTGAAGCTTTAGACTTTGGGGCAACCCTAGTTAAGACAGAAGAATATAAAGCAGAGCAAACTGGACAAGAAACCAGTACCTATATACTTCCAAAAATGGATTGTTCTGCTGAAGAACAAATGGTTCGAATGACTTTGTCTTCTGTAGAAGAAGTGAAAGGTTTAGAATTTGATCTACCAAATCGACAACTACAAGTAGCTCATACTGGTGGTCTCGACAAGATTACATCCAAACTTGAAACTTTAGGTTACGGTGCAAAACTTGAAAGTACTGTTAAATCAGAAGGATCTTTACCTGAAACTATAGATTTGAGTGGACAGTCAAAAATTCTAAAAATTCTTTTAGCTATTAATGCTGCACTTTTTCTCATTGAATTTACTTGTGGAATTATTGCTGCATCAACAGGACTTATTGCAGACTCCCTAGACATGTTTGCTGATGCTGCTGTTTATGGGATCGCACTGTATGCCGTGGGTAAAGCAGCCAAATACCAACTTAAAGCTGCTCATTTTGCTGGTTGGATTCAATTAGTACTTGCCACAACTGTGATTATCGATGTAATCAGACGCTTTATTTATGGTAGTGAACCAGAATCTTTCTTAATGATTGGTATTGGTATACTTGCGCTCATCGCAAATGTTACTTGCCTATATTTAATTTCAGGGCACAAAGATGGTGGGGCGCATATGAAAGCAAGTTGGATATTCTCTGCTAATGATGTGATTGTAAATATGGGAGTAATCGTGGCTGGTATACTCGTTGCGTGGACCGGTTCATCATACCCAGATCTTGTTATTGGAATTATAGTCTCCTTATTTGTACTCAATGGTGCTCGAAAAATCTTGACATTGAAATGAGAGCTGAAAAATGAATTTATTCCAAGCTAGCCCCAATCAAGTTGTTAAAATTATTGATCTTAAAAAAGGAGTTCAATATTTCGACAAGAAAGATCCAGTACTTGAAAGACTTGAACTTTTAGGTTTTAGAGTTGGAGAGTCTCTACAAGTTCTTGCCAAAGGACTTTTTGGTGGTGACCCTGTACTTGTACAAATCGAAACGTCTCGATTTGCACTAAGAAAGAACGAAGCTGAACGTATTTTTGTAGAGATTATTTCGAATGAGCAGTAAAAATATCGCCCTTATTGGTAACCCAAACTGTGGGAAAACATCTCTATTTAATACGCTAACAGGTACGCGACAAAAAGTAGCCAATTATGCTGGTGTTACAGTTGAACGAAAAGAGGGCTTTTTTAAACTTCCATCTGGTGATTTAGTGCGTGTTTTAGACTTACCTGGCACATATAGTTTAAAGCCTACAAGTTTAGATGAAGAAGTAACTAGGGCTGTGTGTCTTGGCGAACTTGAAGGTGAAATAATACCCGATATTTATGTATGCGTTGCTGATGCGACAAACTTACACTTACACCTCAGCTTAGTTTTAGAAGTAAGGGCATTGAATAGACCAATGTTACTTGTCTTAAATATGATGGACGAGGTTAAAAAGCGTGGTATTTCAATAGATACTAGTAAATTATCTCAACTATTAGGCATCCCTGTTGTAGAGGCAGTAGCGGTAAAGAAAAAAGAGATCCAAGAGTTAATAAATCAATTAGACCAAAAGAATTTGTTTGTAACGCCTTATCATTCAGAATTAAACCATTTTGATCAGATCAAATTTATAACTCAACAAGTTATTCTGACGAATGATAATGGTGATAGAAGAACTGCGTTTCTGGATAAAATTTTTTTACACCCAGTCCTTGGCTTACTCATTCTAACGCTTACCATGTTTATTATGTTCCAAGCTGTATTTATCTGGGCGCAGCCTTTTATTGCATTAATTGAAAATTCGATAGCTTGGCTAGGAAATACAATAGGTCCTCTCATCTCGCCTCCACTGCTAAGGAGTTTAATAGTAGATGGAGTTATTGCAGGTTCCGGAAGTGTTCTGGCATACATGCCTCAAATCCTTATTTTGTTCTTTTTCATTCTTGTTCTTGAAGAGTCTGGTTATTTACCTAGAGCTGCATTCCTTTTAGACAAATTAATGTCAAAAGCTGGATTAAGTGGCCGTTCTTTTATTCCACTACTGTCTAGTTTTGCTTGTGCTATTCCTGGGGTTATGGCAACAAGAAGTATTAGTTCGGAAAGAGATCGTTTAGCAACCATTATGATTGCTCCTTTAATGACTTGCTCTGCCAGACTTCCTGTTTACGCTTTATTAATAGCCGCATTTATACCTAATAAATTGGTTTATGGCTGGTTGAGTCTACAAGGTTTGGTTCTTTTTGGCCTTTATATGGCTGGTATCATTTCTGCTTTATTAGTTTCACTTTTCTTAAAACTGATCCGTAGGGATAAAACCGAAAGTATATTTATTTTCGAATTACCTACTTACCGTTTGCCTGATATACGAAATGTCGCTTTAGGGCTATATGATCGAGCTACCATCTTCTTAAAACGAGTGGGTGGAATTATTGTTGCATTATCAATTTTACTTTGGGTGTTGGTTACATTCCCTCAACCACCAGATCATGCAACGATGCCAGCAATTAATTATAGTTTGGCGGGCCAATTAGGCCATATTATTCAACCAATATTTAAGCCTATTGGTTTTACTTGGGAAATTTGTATTGCATTAATTCCTGCTATGGCTGCAAGAGAGGTAGTGATTGCTGCCTTAGGCGTGATTTATGCAATGTCTGGAGATGAAGATACTGTAACTCAAACACTGCTGAGTCAAATTTCTGGTCCTGATGGTTGGGGATTAGCTACGGGGATGTCGCTCTTAGTTTGGTATATTTTCGCACCCCATTGCTTAGCTACCCTTGCAACGGTAAGACGAGAAACTGGTAGTTGGAAACAGCCAACAATCATGGCAGTTTATTTATTCGCATTAGCTTATTTATTTGCATTTATAACCTATCAAACTGTTAGTAGAATTTAATCTAACCTATTCAATTTAAACACAACAGGGTATAATTTTATCCTGTTGTGTTTATGGCATTACATATTGAATAAACTATCTTTTCTTTACTACAACAATTATATAATTTTCGCCATCTGCCTTTAATTCAAAGTCAACTTTGTCTCCTACGGTTAAACCACTTAATAAGGCCGGGTCAGCGACTTTAAAGCCCATCGTCATTGCTGGCCATTTAATCGCAGGAATGGCTTCATGGTTGAGCGTCAAAATATTTTCTTTCGTATCGATAGCCGTAATCACGCCAACTCCTTGGGCAGTTGTAGCTTTAGATGGCTCTTTACTCATTTGCTCCATCGGCACTTCAGTCTTTTTTTGTTCTGATGCCTCATTTTTACTACATGCACTCAGGGCAGCAACAGTTGTAATAATTGCTATAATTTTCATAAACTTCAACATAATAAAACCTCTTTGAATGAAATAATAAAACTATCTATGTTTTGACAGTTTCCTTTTGATTAAAAGCTTGTAGGCAGCGGGGATAACAAACATAGATAAAAGCGGAGCTGAAATCATGCCTCCTACCATAGGTAAAGCGATACGACTCATCAATTCAGAACCAGTTCCACTTCCCCAAAGAATGGGTAGTAAACCAGCCAAAATGACAGCAACTGTCATTGCTTTAGGGCGAACACGTAGAACAGCTCCTGAACAGATTGCATCATTAAGCTGTTGCTCTGTTAAAGATGCTGTTGAAGAAGATAGACTCTGTTGTGCGTGTTCTATTGCTTGCTTTAAATAGAACAGCATGACTACTCCAAACTCTGCGGCAACACCAGCAAGTGCAATAAAACCAACAGCAATTGCCACTGAAAAATTATAGCCACTCAAATACATGGCCCAAATGCCGCCAATTAAGGCAAAAGGTAGCGTCAGCATAATCAGAGCAGCATCTTGTACTTGCCTAAAAATCAGATAAAGCAAAAGGAAAATGATCATCAAAGTGATTGGAATCACTACTTTTAGACGAGCATTTGCACGCTCCATAAACTCAAACTGCCCTGAATAGCTAATACTCATAGCAGAAGAACGTTTAACTTTTTGGTCTATAGATTGCTTCAAATCTTGCACAACTGAAGCTAAGTCACGTCCTTGCACATCAACATAGACCCAACCACTTGGGCGGGCATTTTCACTTTTCAGCATGGGAGGGCCATCTGTAATTTGAATATTGGCAACACTACTCAAAACAATTTGCTGACCCGAGCTGGTAACAATCGGTAAGTTTCTTAACGCCTCAAGCGAATCTCGGATCTCTCGTGGATAACGGACATTAATGGGATATCTTGCTAATCCCTCAATAGTCTCACCAATATTTTCCCCACCAATTGCTGAAGATACAATTTGTTGTACATCATTGATATTAAGACCATATCTTGCAGCTTGCATACGATTTATATCGACATCAACATATCGTCCACCCGTGAGTCGTTCAGCTAAAGCTGAACTAACACCAGGTACCGTTTTAGCTACTTGTTCAATCTGTTGTGCGACACGGTCAATATCTTGCAGATCATTTGCTGAAATTTTAATGCCAATAGGACTTTTAACCCCAGTCGCTAACATATCAATCCGGTTACGAATAGGTGGCACCCAAATATTTGTCAAACCAGGTACCTGAACTGCCTTATCCAACTCTTTTATTAATTTGTCAGGTGTCATACCTGAACGCCATTCTGACCGTGGTTTGAATTGAATCGTGGTTTCAAACATCTCTAATGGTGCGGGGTCAGTGGCTGATTCAGCTCTTCCAGCCTTACCAAATACAGTCGCAACTTCGGGAACAGTTTTAATCATCCGGTCAGTTTGCTGTAGCAGTTCAGAAGCCTTGGCTGCTGACAATCCCGGTAAAGCTGAAGGCATATACAGTAAATCACCTTCATCCATATCTGGCAAAAACTCTCCACCTAAGCGTGTCAGCGGGAAAAGGCTCACTAAAAAAATGAGTAATGCGCCTAATAGTGTTGCCTTTGGATGAGCTAATACGACATCCAGCATAGGACGATATATTTTGATCAGAAAACGGTTCAATGGATTACGCTGTTCTGAGGGTAATTTCCCGCGGATCCAATACCCCATCAACACCGGAATTAATGTAATGGATAAACCAGCTGCCGCTGCCATGGCATAAGTTTTGGTAAATGCCAATGGTGAGAACAAGCGTCCCTCTTGTGCCTGCAAGGTGAAAATAGGAATGAAGGATAAGGTAATGATGAGTAGACAGAAAAATAAAGCTGGACCAACCTCACTGGCTGACCGAGCAATAATATCCCAACGTTCTTGTGGTGCTAAGACCTGATCCGGATGTTTATGCTGCCAAGCTTCTATATGTTTGTGTGCATTTTCGACCATCACAACCGCAGCATCCACCATCGCACCAATCGCGATAGCAATCCCCCCCAGAGACATAATATTGGCATTTAACCCTTGATAATACATGACTAAGAAGGCCGACAATATCCCAAGTGGCAAAGAAACAATAGCCACCATCGCTGAACGTAAATGCCATAAAAATAGTCCGCAAACTAAAGCCACTACAATAAATTCTTCAATCAATTTATGGCTAAGATTCTCTACAGCCCGATCAATCAATTGACTCCGATCATATACCGGAACAACTTGTACTCCTTTCGGTAGACTTTGTTGTAATTCAGCAAGTTTTACTTTAACAGCCGCAATAGTCTCACGTGCATTTTTACCTGCCCGTAAAATTACAACGCCACCAACAGTTTCACCTTGCCCATTCAGTTCACTGATACCACGACGCATTTCGGGTCCCGTCTGTATCGTTGCAACATCACCTAAAGTAATAGGAATACCGAAACTATTTGTCCGTAGTGGAATCTGGCGAAAATCATCTAACGTTTTTAAATAGCCAGTAGCTCGCACCATGTATTCGGTTTCAGCCATTTCCAGGACTGAACCGCCCGTTTCTTGATTGGCTTTTTGAATAGCATCGATAATATTACTTTGTGTAACGCTGAATGTTGCCATTTTGCCTGGATCTAAGACAACTTGATATTGCTTGACCATTCCTCCAATAGGGGCAACTTCTGCTACATTAGGTAAAGTCTTCAACTCATACTTTAAAAACCAGTCTTGTAGACTTCTTAACTGCGAAAGATCATGTTGTCCTGTGGGATCAACCAATGCATATTCATAAACCCAGCCAACACCTGTGGCATCAGGTCCTAATGAGGATTTTGCATTTGCAGGCATTTTCACCTGAATCTGATTCAGGTATTCCAGTACACGAGACCGTGCCCAGTAAAGGTCAGTATGCTCATCAAAAATGACATAGACAAACGAATCACCAAAAAAAGAATAGCCCCGAACAGCTTTAACCCCTGGCACTGATAACATGGTTGTTGTTAAAGGATAAGTCACCTGATTTTCAACAATCTGTGGAGCCTGACCAGGAAAGTTAGTTCGTACAATGACTTGTACGTCAGATAAATCTGGTAAAGCATCAACAGGAGTATTTTTAACAGCCCAAGTCCCCCAGATAGCCAGAACTAAAGCAGCTAGTAATACAAATATTCGATTCGCAATTGAAAAGCGAATAATACGGGTAATCATGATGGATCTCCCGTTTAGTTCTTCATAGATGTCATAGACATCTTGGCAATATTAGAAATGACATAAGTATCTCCAACTTTTGTAAAACTAAAGTTGACCTGATCACCTTGCTGAATCTTAGTAAATGGTTGTACTGGCTGTTTAAAGCTCATGGTCATAGCCTCCCAACCCAACTCAGGAATAGCCTGATGTGAAATGGTAATTTCTTGAGTTGTGACTTTTTCCACTTTACCGTTACTTTGGTATATAGCTGCCTTAACTACTTGAGAGGGGGTAGTAGATTTTCCAGTATTCAGCTTATCAAGGACACCCTGTAAATTTGCTTCAGAATCAATCAGGAATTGCCCTGAAATCACTATTTTCTGACCAGCTTTTAACCCTTGTAGAATTGCAATTTTATTGCCATCACTTTGCCCTAATTGGACAGCAACAGGTTCAAAACGTCCTTGCTCATGCGCCACAATAACAATATTTCTGGTACCCGTACGTATAACAGCTTGCTCTGGCACAACTAAATTACTTTGAGGGTTACTTATGAATTTGACAGAAGCAAACATACCAGGCTTAAGTTGACCATCAATATTTGGCAACTCTATGCGAACTTTTATAGTTCTGCTGGTAGCATCTAAGGTAGGTAAAATATCAATCACTTTACCAGACACTATTTGGGAATATGCAGCTAGAGTTGCTTCGACTCTCATTCCTCGCTTTATTCCGGAAATTTGCGTTTCGGGAACCGCTGCTTCCAACCAGACTGGATTGATCCCTTTAATGGTGGCTAGTGTTTGCCCCATAGCTAAAGCCATGCCATTACGAACTTCTAAGGACTCAATAAAACCACTTGCAGGTGCACTTAAAGTCATATTAGATTGCACTCGACGAGTCTGCTCGACTTGATTAATCACATTTTGTGGTATTCCTAAAAGTTGTAAACGTTGCCGGCTTGCTTGAATAAGAGCACGGTCTCCAGTCCGGAGTACAGCGACAAACTCTGTTTGTTCTCCAGTCCATTCAGGTATTGAAATATCAGCAATAGGGCTCCCTTTGGCTACCATATCTCCAACGGCATGCCCATAGACTCGCTGAACAAAGCCACTTGCTCTTGTTTGTAAAATAGCCACTTGCCGTTCATTAGCTTGTAAAACACCATTGGTTAATAAGGCATTGCCTATTACAGCTTGTTGAACTGTGGCATAACGAATGGCTAGATTCTGTTGAAAAGAGGGATCAATTTTAACTGTAGGACGACTTTCATCTACCATCACTGCATTTTCATCTGCGTATTTAGGTACCAATTGCATATCCATGAATGGTGACTTGCCTGGCTTGTCAAAATGCTGTTCTGGTTTCATGGGATCATACCAATACAATACTTTGGCATCCTGTTGCTGACTTGCCGATGTCGATTGAGGACTCTCATTCTGTTGTGCAAACCAATATCCGGCTCCGCCTCCCACAACCAAACTAATAGCCGTAATCCCCATAACGGTAACTGCCAATTTATTTTTTATCATTATGGCTGCTCCTCAACATGGTTTAACGTCGGTTCTTCAAAAGTAAAGAAAAGCTGTGCTGTTGTAATTGCTTGTTGTTGTTGAAGATCAATGAGTCGTAACTGTTGTTCTAAAAGAGCCTGTCTGGCAGCAATCACATTGGACAAATTACTTTTACCTGCTTGATAACTTGCCAATTGTAATCCCACTTTTTGTTTGGCCAGAGGAATACTCATTTGCATTGCACGCCTAATTTGCAGATTAAGTGCTTCAAGATCGGATAACCCATCATCTAACATAGCGAGATGTTCACGGTACCGGACTTCTTGTGCAGCAGTAATCCGATTTTGTTCTGATAAGGCTGCCTGAATGAGCGGGCTACTACGTCTTTTTGAAAATACAGGAAGCTCAGTTGTCAATTGCATCCCAATCATATCTCCAAATTCTGGAGCTCGATGCTGATAGGCAAACTCAATGCCCCAATCTGGTTTCTGTAAAGCCTGAGCTTGCCTCAATTTTGCTTCAGCAGTTTTCTTTTCTGCCTGAAATGCTGTTAATTCAGGATGTTGATGCAAATGATGATATAACTTTGATGTATCAAGATGGATGGATGGCGCCTGAGATGGTAAGGTTTCCATCTGAGAGAGGTTTTCATTCGGCTCAGCACTAACTAAACGATGCAATTCCAGTTTGGCCTTATTTAAATCACGAAGTAGATCATCCTTTTGATCAAGTAATACAGTTGCTTCCTGTCTCGGTTCAAGTGCATCTGCAATCATTGTCCGACCCGATGTTACTTGGGTTTGCGTAATTTGAGAAAGTAATCGATTTTCTGAAAATAGTTCATCGTATAACGCCAATTTACGTTCAAGATAAAAGCGCTTAAGCCAGGCAGCTGCGACTTTTTGACGTAACTCAATCTTCAAAATCTCAGTTTGGGCATTGACTGAACCTAATTCAGCTTTTGCTAAATCGACCTCAGCCTGTCTTTTGGCTCTGTTTGGAAAATCTTGCATAACACCAATTTTCTGCATAGTCATACCTTCGCGTGTGATTGACCATGCAGCATCACCAGATACGGGGTAATTATCTAAGCCCACAAATAATTTAGGGTTGGGTAAAATGCCTGAAGCAGAAACTATATTCTCGGCCCCTTCAATCTGGGCACTATTTGCTCTTAGAATAGGTGCATATTGCTCAGCAAGCTTCAAAGCTGTATCTAACGACAGTGGCTGGGCATACGCCTGACCATACACCAAAGAGAAAAAGATCGTAGCTATATGCCATCTTCCACTACGGGATAGCTTTTCTTTATAAAAGTTCATATTTTTTAGCTCTAAAATGATATACACGCGCACGCATAGAACATCCATAGAAAACTCTATGAATGACGAAGAATTATCAAATTAGTTAGAGCGTGGGGGCTTCCATAAAACCAAAGGATATGGAGCAGGAAGGTTTTGATCTGGAAAATAAAAGACTGATCGCTCTACGGGTGAGAATAACGTTGAGTGCAAAATGCCTTGAGGATCACTGGCGTATGCAATTTTGGCAAAAGACATAATGCAGTCTTGCTCAGACATACAGGAAGGATCATGTAGCGTTTTTTTGACCTTTGCTTCAACTTTCATACAGTCAGTATGCATCATATTCTGGTTTTGAGGTGCTTCCATTTGCATGGACTTCATCTGTTCAGATGGCATTAAACACCGCTTATGTACAGACGAAGCAGCAGCAGCCGATCCTACTAAAAGGATAGCAAACGATAAAAACAGCGATAGACATGTTTTTAACCACTGCATAAAAATAGACCAAAATTTAAGCTTTTTTAGTTTTACAGATTCGAAAATAAATAGCAATAATTCATGAATAGTAGCCGAAGCTACCATTTATGAATCCAAATCATATTATTTTAAAAAACTATTTCGATACCTGCACCATATTTCCAACCTTTTTCAGACTCAGTAGCTGCTTGCATAGTGGTCGCTTTCTGTCCTTTTTCATATTGATAAGCAACATCAACAAAAGGTCTAATTCGTTTAGTAACCTCATATCGGGTTTTAATACCAGTTTTTAATTCTGATAAACCTGATTTTGCAGCATAGTTAGAATCATCACTAAACACAGCATCTATTTCTAAATAAGGTTGTGTAATCAATTTCTGGGTTAACAAGAAATCACGCTCAACTTCAAAGCTGGCTCCCCAAAAATTATTCTCACCACCGTATAAATAAGCTTGGGTTTCAAAAAAATAAGGAGCTAGCCCTAGTACGCCGATTACACCATCAACTCGATCACTGTTGCTGTTATTTTTATCTTCACTATATCTTACCCCAGCTTGTACATCCCAAAAAGGTGCTACATTACGGCTATAAAGTGCTGATATATCATATTTGGGATCATTACTTTCTGACTTTTCCGCATTGGCTTCAATAAATAGACGATTTTCATCTGTACCTATTAAAGTTTCAATTTTGGAACCTAAAGCACCTTTACCATCTTCATCGACAGTCCACTCATTCTCAAACTTTGTTGTTTGAAAAATTTGCCCTCCATGTTCTTTAAGATGCTTATCATGATTTGGACTATTAAAAGTTACGTTTTCAAACCCTATGGTATTGTTCCCATCATTACCAGAAGTTGTCTTTTGATAATTATTACGATCAACATAACCTAAACCACCAGGCTCTTTTAACAGCACTTTCATACTTTCTGATTGAGAGGGTTTAGAACTACTATTCAGGCTTTCAACAGCAGTATCATTCGCAAAAGCCACGCCTGATAATCCAATTAAAGCAACGGATAAAAGTGTTTTAGAATATAATTTTTTAGTGGTGTGCATGTTGATTTACCCCCTTATCATTTGCTTTGGGTTGAGCAACAACATCCTTAAAATCAGAACTATTGCTATCTACATTTGCCACAATAAGTTTATTCATCATTCCAGCAGACATGTGATATAGCAAATGACAATGAATAGCCCATTCGCCTAACTCATCAGCAGTTAGTAGCGTTGTAATTGTTTTACCAGGTGGCACTATTACAGTATGTTTATTCGGCATGTTGCTAGGGTCTTGGCCATTTTCAAGTTGCATAAACATGCCATGTAAATGCATTGGATGAGCCATCATACTGTCGTTCACAAATTTCAAGCGTATACGCTCACCATATTTCACCTTAAATGGTTCAGTTTCATTAAACTTCTTACCATTAATTGTCCAAATATAACGTTCCATATTTCCACCCAAGCGAATTTCTATTTCACGTTCTGGGGCACGAGTATCTTTTTGAGGAGTTAAGGATTGTAAATCACTATATTGCAATGCTCTTTGACCAGCTGGCGTTGATGCATTTGCCCATCCATACACTACTTCATTTGTTCCAGAAGCATTTACTGGCACATCATGATTCATTCCAGACATCGATTGGTCTTTTGAATCGCCTGTCATAGAAGACATATCATGATCCATACCTTTCATTGAAGACATGTCATGATTCATTCCAGTCATCGACTGGTCTTTTGTACTGCCTGCCATAGAAGACATATCATGATCCATACCTTTCATTGAAGACATGTCATGATTCATTCCAGTCATCGACTGATCTTTTGAATCGCCAGACATAGAAG
>NZ_KB849766.1:229720-476073 GCF_000369005.1 Acinetobacter beijerinckii CIP 110307 | reverse complement strand
TGTCATGATTCATTCCAGTCATCGACTGATCTTTTGAATCGCCAGACATAGAAGACATATCATGATCCATACCTTTCATTGAAGACATGTCATGACTCATTCCCATATCCTCCATAGTCAATAAAGAACGTGGACGTGGTTTTGGCATCTCAATACTTTTGACAGGTGAAGTATTTTCATCATGTAACATGCCAACAGAAAAACCACTACGATCAATAGACTCAGCTTCTATCTGGTAGTTTGCTTGTTTAGGCTCCACAATGACATCGTAAGTTTCAGCTGTTCCTATTCTGAATTCATCAACTGGTACAGGTTTCACTGGCTGGCCATCTGCACTTACTACAGTCATTTTCAGGTTAGGGATTCTTACATCAAAGAGAGACATTGCAGAGGCATTAATGAACCGAAGACGTACTTTTTCTCCGGCTTTAAAATTTCCAGTCCAATTTTGTTCTGGAGTCTTACCATTCATCAAAAACGTATATTTTGTTACATCGGACATATCGGTCTTAAGCATTCGCATTTGATTCCACATGGAACGATCTTTCCATGTTGCTTTTAAACCGTCCCTTTTAATCTGTTTTAGAACATCAAAAACTGTTTCTCTTCTATTTTGGTAATAATCAGCCTCTTTTTTGAGGTTATTCATAATCTGACCACTAGTAGAATTATGAAAATCAGAGAGTAAGACTACATAATCTCTATCGGCCTTTTCTCCAGCTGTTAAAGGGACTTTATTTTTTGGATAAATGACTAAAGGTCCATATAGACCATCTTGCTCTTGACCTTTACTATGCGAGTGATACCAGTAGGTCCCATTTTGACGAACCTTGAATTTATATTCATAAGTTTTATTTGGTGCAATACCATCAAATTGATTAAATCCCGGTACTCCATCCATAATGCCAGGTAAAATTAAACCATGCCAATGAATAGAAGAGTCCTGATTTTTTAATTTATTGTGTACACGAATAATAGCGTCATCACCTTCTTCAAACTCAAGAAGAGGGGCAACAAATTTACCATTCACAGTAATCCGCTTTAAGGGTTTCCCAGTGATATTCACTGTTTGCTCAGCAATTGTTAAATCGTATTCTTTAACCGCTGCCATGACCCAAGTCGACGAAAATAAACCGACTCCTATTAAAAGCACATGACTTAATTTTTTAGACATTTATTTCACCTATCTAATATAAAGATGAAGGGATAAAGTAGATTTCTCATTCTCGTTATCCCCCCAATCATTCACTTATCATATTCGTTATTTATTTGACATATTCATCTTAGAATGGTCCATGTCCATCATTTTAGAATGATCCATATCTCCCATTTTAGAGTGGTCCATATTCATCATCTTAGAATGGTCCATTTGAGACATATCACTCATCTTACTGTGATCATGCTGAGTTTTTTCTTCATTCTTCATATCACAAGGTTTTTGGCATTTCTCTTGCGCTTTTGAGTTTGCTTTGATCTCTGTGTTTACAGTATTTGCTGGTTTAGCATCCGCTGCCCAAGATTGAGTTCCGGCAATTAAAGTTCCAACACACATAAGGGTTGTTAAGCTACGACGTAATAGTGTTTTCATTTTTTGCTCCAAAAAATTAACTTCATGTACATACCTTAAATGGTCCCACTGAACATCTATGTGACCTGAAAATGACATTTTTGTAATCTACATCGCATCGCGTATTTATAACGTTATTATGATCTTAATAAGTGATATGGGTTTTTTATAAATGAGAATCTTATTAGTTGAAGATGAACAAAAAACAGGTGACTACCTAAAACAAGGTCTTTCTGAAGCCGGATATATTACAGACTGGGTTACGGATGGTTTATCGGGTAAACATCAAGCTCTTTCTGAAGAGTATGACCTAATCATATTAGATGTGATGCTACCAAAGCTAGATGGCTGGAATATCATTAATGATATCCGGAAGAATGGAAGAACAATGCCTATTCTTTTTCTTTCAGCTCGTGATCAAATTGAGGACAGAGTAAAAGGATTAGAGCTGGGAGCGGATGACTATCTTGTTAAACCTTTTGCTTTTGCAGAATTACTTGCACGAATTAAAACATTACTTCGTCGTGGCCAACAAAAAGAAGATAGCAACATTATTACGATTGCAGATCTTGAACTCGATCTTCGTAAACGTCGTGTTACTCGAGCTGGACAACGTATTGACCTTACAGCTAAAGAGTTTGCATTGATGGAGTTATTTATGCGTAGACGTGGAGAAATTCTCCCTCGTGCTTTAATTGCCTCACAAATATGGGATATGAATTTTGACAGTGATACCAATGTAGTAGAAGTCGCAATTAAGCGATTAAGAAGTAAAATAGATAGTAATTTTAGCCCAAAGCTAATTCAGAACATCCGTGGAATGGGATATGTTCTAGAGGTTGAAGATGACTCACAAACTGTTTAATGCGATCAGTTTCCGTATCGCTCTTATCTTCTCTCTTTCTACAATTATCATTTTAATGATTATGGGATTAGTCATTCATCAACTTGTAATGCATCATTTCGAAACTCAAGATCGAACTCAGTTAGAAGGTAAAATTCAACTTTTAGAAAATCTACTCGAGCAGAATCCCTCCAATTCGCATGAACTAAATGTATATTTAAAAGATGCTCTAGTCGGACATCATGACCTCATTGTTCAGATTGAACGTCCAACTGGCCAAATTATTTTTAGTTCAGCACCAGCAGTTATTAAGGCTCAAACATTAGTCAAGTCTAAACATGCCCCATGGATAGAATGGGAGATCAAGAATAAAACTTACCGTGGTTTAGTTTATAAAAAGACTTTTAATAGGAACAGTAGCATTCCATCAGCTCAGATTATTGTTGGAATCGACACATCTGAGCACCTACACTTTTTAAATGATTTTAGGCGCCAGCTATTATATATCGGTGTCATTGGGACCATATGTTTAATGTTCCTAGGCTGGTTTGCTGCATGGAGAGGATTACGACCAGTTCAAAAAATGGCAAAAGTCGCAGAAGGTATTTCAGCTCAGCATCTTTCTGAGAGGTTAGAAGTCGATCATACTCCAACTGAACTTAAATCACTGGCTATCGCTTTTAACGATATGTTAGATCGCCTAGAAACAGCAGTCGAAAAACTCTCAGATTTTTCATCTGACCTTGCTCATGAGATAAGGACACCTATTAATAATTTGATGACTCAAACTCAAGTCTGTTTATCTCGGAGCCGAGATATTACTACTTATCAGGAAGTTCTCTTTTCGAATCTGGAAGAATTCGAACGTTTAGCTCGAATGATTTCCGATATGTTATTCCTAGCCAAAGCTGAACATGGTCTACATTTACCAAATTTACAAGAGGTTAATCTCGTAAAAGAAGTTTCAGCATTATTTGACTTTTATGATGCTATCGCTGCTGAAAAAGGAATGTCATTGGAACAAATAGGACAAGGGAATGTGAAGGGTGACCCGTCTATGTTACGTCGCGCACTGAGTAATTTACTATCCAATGCGATTAAATATGGCAAAACCGATTCAATAATCAAAATTAAGTTCCAACGAAATATTGATACCACCATATTCACTATTGGGAATGAAAGCTCACCCTTAACTTCTGAGCAATTGAACAGGCTATTTGATCGATTTTATCGTACAGATGCATCAAGACAGAGAGTTGAAGAAGGCACTGGTTTAGGTTTAGCAATTACTAAATCGATTCTTGATGTACATGGGGCAACAATTCAAGCAGATTATCAAAATGGCCGTATAACTTTCAAAATTATTTTTAAAAATTAATTATATAACTACTGACTACTCATTTTTAATAGCTAAAAACTAATGAGTAGTCAGAAATTTTATTTTTGACTACGTAACCTTAACGCATTACCAATGACCGATGCAGAACTTAGACTCATTGCCAAGGCTGCAATCATAGGAGAGAGCAGCCAGCCAGTGAACGGGTATAAGATTCCCGCAGCTAAAGGAATGCCTAATGCATTATAAAGGAATGCAAACATTAGATTTTGCTTCATATTTTTAATAGTCGCCTCTGACAAGGAGCGAGCAATCTCTATCCCGCGCAAATCCCCTTTAACTAAGGTCACTTGAGCACTATTCATCGCCACATCTGTACCTGTACCCATTGCAATCCCGATATCAGCCTGAGCTAAAGCTGGAGCATCATTGATCCCATCTCCAGCCATCGCAACCACTCTTCCTTCTTTTTGCAATTTATTAACTAGATCTAATTTATCTGCGGGTTTAACCTCACCATAAACTTCAGTAATACCTAATTTAGTACCTACTGATTTCGCTGTAGTTAAACCATCGCCAGTTGCCATTACGATTCTTAACCCAGAATTTTTTAAAGAAAGTACAGCTTCTGGAGTACTTTCCTTGATTGGATCAGAGACAGCTAATAGCCCAATAAGTTTGCTATCGACAGCTAGATACATAACACTTGCGCCTTCTGCTCTTAACTCTTCAGCTTGAGGAATTAATGTATCAACTGATATTCCAAATTGTTCCATTAAAGCTGTATTACCTAGAGCTAATTGTTGTCCATTTATCTCCCCCTTAACACCAATCCCCGAGCCTGACTCAAAGGAACCAGGGGAAGTTAATGAAAGATTTCTTTCACGGGCAGCGCGAACAATTGCATCAGCTAAAGGATGTTCACTTCCTTGGTCCAAACTGGCAGCTAAGCGAAGTACCTCATTTTCTTCATATCCAGAAAGAGCAATGACCTTATCAAATGATGGCCGACCTTCTGTTAAGGTCCCAGTTTTATCAATAATTAATGTATCAATCTTACGTAAATTTTCTATTGCAGCAGCATCTCGAAAAAGCACTCCATTTGATGCACCTCGTCCTGTTGCAACCATAATTGACATCGGAGTAGCTAACCCTAAAGCACATGGACAAGCGATAATCAAAACTGCGACTGCATTGATTAGCCCGTAAACCCAACTTGGTTCCGGTCCAAATATGCCCCAACCAAAGAAAGTAAGAACAGCAATAGCAATAACGGCCATAACAAACCATCCTGCTACGTGATCTGCCATTCGTTGCATGGGGGCTTTAGAGCGTTGAGCTTGTGCAACCATTTGAACTATTTGGGAGAGTACTGTTGAAGACCCGACTTTCTCTGAACGCATCACTAATGAACCGTTCATATTCATTGTTGCACCTATCACTGGATCCCCTATACGTTTTGTAATAGGGACTGGTTCCCCAGTCAACATTGATTCGTCTACCGAGCTTGTACCTTCGGTAATAATTCCATCAACAGGTACCTTTTCACCTGGCCGCACCCTCAGTAAGTCCCCAACGTGCACATGGGATAGAGGAATATCTTCCTCTCTACCATCTTCATGAATTTTTCTTGCGATTTTCGGTGCCAGGCCAAGCAGAGATTTTATCGCAGCCGAAGTCTGTGATCGTGCTTTTAGCTCTAAGACTTGGCCTAACAATGTCAGTGAAATAATGGCGGCAGTAGCTTCAAAATATACAGCAACACGCCCCATAGAGATAAAGGAGGCTGGGAACACGTGTGGGGCTAAAGTCCCAACTACACTATAAATAAATGCAGCTCCAGTCCCTATTCCTATTAAAGTCCACATATTCGGACTACGATTTAAAATTGACTGCCAGCACCTAACAAAAAATGGCCACCCAGCCCAAAAAACAATAGGTAAAGTGAGGATGAGTTCAATCCAGCTTTGTACCTTCATCTCAAACCAGTTCAGCTGATGACCAAACATTGCTAAAAAAATAACGATAATGGTTAAAGGCAAGGTATACCAGAATCTTCTTTTAAAATCCTTGAGTTCAGGATTTTCATCAGTCTCATCTAAATTCGGAAGCAAGGGTTCTAATGTCATACCACAAATAGGACAGTTCCCAGGGTGATTCTGACGAATTTCCGGATGCATTGGACAAGTGTAAATTGTGGAAGTATCAATATTATTTGAGTTTAGCTCAATCTTCTTTTGAGGTTCTTTTTCTGGAGTAGCCTCTTCTACTTTAGCAATATAAAAAGCAGGATCACCCTTAAATTTTATGTGGCATCTTTCACTACAAAAGTAAAAAGTTTTATTATTAACTTTTTCATGAAATTCGGATTTTTCCGTTACAGCCATGCCACAGACGGGGTCCTTAAGGGTGTTATTTATATTTTTATCTTCATGATGATGGTCCATAAAAAACCTCCTTCATATTTAATTTTTAAAGTAACTATTTCCTTAGAACGGAAATAAACTTCCCATTATTTGAATATTTAATGACCATTATTTTCGTAAAATCAGTGTAGCACTTGTGCGTTTTCAATTCTAAAAATGACAAAAATGTAATTTTGGAGTCATCAAGACGTTTCTCTCTATCTTGAATAATAAGCCTACGAAGGGTGATGACCGGCCTACTCAATCTATGAATTTCATTGGGTCATTACTTAGCCATGTATCAGTTTTAAAAGGATGATGAAATGAAAATTTTCCAAAACAAAATGTCAGCTCTACGTAATGTATTAGTAGGCACGACTATGGTTATAGCTGCTTCAAGCGCATTTGCACATGTCAAACTTGAAAGTGCAACTCCAGCTATTAATGCTTCTGTCACAAGCCAACCAAAAAGTATTACGCTTAACTTTGGTGAAGAAGTCATGTTAATGAACGTCAAGTTACTTGATGCCCAACGTAAAGACATTCCTTTAAATTACAAAGTAACTCATGATTTAAAAAAATCTTTTGAAGTAGCGGTCCCTAAGCTTAATAAAGGGAAATACACGGTGGTTTGGACCACAATGGGTACTGATGGTCACAATATGAATGGTGAATATAATTTCACTATTAAATCGGCAAAATAACAATAAAACGTAAATAGTCAATATGCCAGCAGCTTGCTGGCATATTGCTATCACAAGGAAGAGAAATATGAATCCTGAAACTTGGTTATATATAACATGGCTGGTTAAAGTTGTTTTATATTTAGGGATAGCCTTTACTGTTGGGGGAGCTTTTAGCTATTTCCTATTAGGGCGTTATGTTGAAATCAAGGAAACCATTCTAAAATACATTACTGTTGGAACCGGGCTAGGTCTAATTGCAAGCGTATTAGGCTTCTTCATTCTCATAGGAAGTTTTGCCAATACAGGCCTTTCCGGTATGTGGGATAGTAACTACATAAATATATTAATAAATACTCCCATCGGGCATACCCATATTCTTCGATCAATTAGTTTTGCACTTTTACTATTATTTATGATCATAAAACTTAGTAAAGGGACAATTCAGGTTTCCAAACTAGAGGGGATAATATTTGTCTTACTATTAATCCCAATAGTTTACAGTTTCTCTCAGCTAGGTCATGTTACGAATTTACCTTTATTCGCTCAATTTTTATTGTCAATACATGTACTCGTGATGTCTTTATGGATGGGAGCACTTTATCCATTGTGGAAAACAAGTAAGAAAATTACTGGTCTACCCTTAAAAGAACGCATGCATCTATTTGGACGAATTGCAGCTTTTGTTGTAGGGATATTACTCGCTTGTGGAGCCAGTGTGGCTCTGTTACTCCTTAAAGATTTCAATACTCTACTAAATACTCCTTACGGGCATGGATTTATAATTAAAATTCTTTTTGTTCTAAGTATTTTATTATTAGCTGCATTTAACAAATGGTATTTTACCCCTCGCTTACAAGATCCTAAATTTGCTAAGCAGTTGGGTTATGCCATTTTATTTGAAATGTCTCTAGGCCTAATGATTCTTTTAACGACTGGTTACATCACGACAGTAGTTGGTATTGAGTAGAAGAAGGAACCAAGTAATGACTTTATGGATGAAAGTAAATTTTATTGTAGTTATATCTGTTGTGATGATTACTTATAGTTGGGCCAAACCAGCTTCAACTAAAGCTATGCATACCCTTGATGATAGCGAGTTAAGTAAAGTTACGGATCATGATCATTCAGATAAAAATTTACTCACACATACTCATGAACCTCTTACCAAGACGAAAGAGGTTCCACAGAATTTAACTAAAGAAAATGATCTACGAAATTTAAAACTGATACAAACTCCTCAACCAAAATAAGTCTAAGTGGGTTTTTCTTAATCCTGGGGATAGAAAGATTCTATTCCCTATAAACGATTAAGGATTAATTTTTTTCTTTAGAAATTTGATAAAGCTCTCAAATCTTTTTGTATCTAATAAGGCTTCATCTGGCTCTTCAATATGATAGAGCATTGTTTGAGCCATAAAAAAGCTATCAAACTCTTTCTTAAAATGCGTGTATTACCAATTTTTCTTCGGGCTGGTACGATCTTTACTGTGTCGCATAATTGATTGTACATTCTTGGTTCCGTCGCATAGTTCATTATAAAATTAGTCGCATAGTTCTTTGTAAAACATGATCTAAGTTATTGACTCTAGCTTAAATTGTCGCATAGTTCTTTGTAAATGACAGCACTGTCTAGATATTTTTCAGCATCTAGAGCAGCCATACAGCCTGAACCTGCTGAAGTAATCGCTTGACGATAGATACTATCAGCAACATCACCAGCAGCAAAAACGCCTGCTACAGAAGTCGCTGTTGCGTTACCTGAAGTACCACTTTGTACTTGAATATAGCCATCACGTAAGTTTAGCTGACCTTCAAACATAGAGGTATTTGGTTTATGGCCAATTGCAATGAATAAGCCTTGAACTTGTACTTCTTGTTTGCTGTCATCTTTCGTAGATTTTAAACGAACACCTGTTACGCCAGTATTGTCACCAAGAACCTCTTCAACTTCATGGTTCCAAACAATACTGATTTTGCCTTCTTTTTCTTTAGCAAATAAGTGATCTTGTAAAATCTTCTCAGAACGTAAAGAATCACGACGGTGAACAAGCGTCACATGTGCAGCAATATTTGATAAATAAAGCGCTTCTTCAACTGCAGTGTTACCACCACCTACAACCATCACTATTTGATTTTTGTAGAAGAAACCATCACATGTTGCACAGGCACTTACGCCTTGGCCCATAAATTTCTGTTCAGACTCTAGACCAAGGTACTGAGCCGTAGCACCAGTTGCTATAATCAAAGCGTCACATGTGTACTCTTCCATATCACCTTTAAGAACAAAAGGACGTACGTTTAAGTCCACTTCGTTAATATGGTCATAGACGAGTTCTGTACCAAAGCGTTTAGCATGTGCCTGCATCCGATCCATTAATGCAGGACCTGTTAAACCTTCAGGATCGCCCGGCCAGTTGTCAACTTCGGTTGTTGTTGTAAGCTGCCCACCTAGTTGTAAACCTGCAATTAAAGTAGGTTTAAGGTTGGCACGTGCTGCATAGACAGCTGCACTATAGCCCGCCGGGCCAGAACCGAGAATTATCAAACGTGAATATCTACTTTGCATTTAGTTCTCTCCATTAAGTTACAGACTACGCTGGTTAACACGTTTTGATAATTCTTCAGCAGATTCTTTACGTTCAGAATATCGATCAGTTAGATACAGGCTTTGTCCACGCGTAAGTAATGTAAACTTATAGAGTTCTTCCATCACATCCACAATACGATCATAATAAGAAGATGCTTTCATACGTCCATCTTCTTCAAATTCTAAAAAAGCTTTAGGAATTGAAGATTGATTCGGGATTGTAATCATCCGCATCCAACGCCCTAAAATACGCATCTGGTTGACGCTATTAAAAGATTGTGAGCCACCACTGACTTGCATAAGTGCCAAAGTTTTCCCTTGAGTTGCGCGGATAGCACCCCCAGCAAGAGGGATCCAATCAATTTGTGATTTAAAGATAGAACTCATTGAGCCATGACGTTCAGGTGAACACCAGACCATACCTTCTGACCATGCTAAAAGTTCATGTAATTCTTTTACTTTTGGGTGCTCAGTATCAGCATCTTCTGGTAAAGGTAATCCTTTGGGATGAAAGATTTTTACTTCCGCACCAAATTCTTCCAAGATTCGACCTGCTTCCATCACCGCTAAGCGGCTATACGACCGTTCACGATTCGAACCATATAACAATAAAATGCGCGGTGCATGATCCAACGCTTTAGCTTGAACTTTTTCTAAAGTAGGTTGATCAAGAAGATTCATATCAACATTTGGAAGATTCATAAATTTACACCGATTTAAAATACTTTTTTCTTAGCCATAAAGAGACACTGACCAAAGCAATCAAAACTGGTACTTCAACTAATGGCCCAATGACTGTAGTAAATGCCACAGGTGATGCTAAACCAAAGGTTGCAATAGCTACAGCCAGTGCTAACTCAAAATTATTACCCGCAGCAGTAAATGAGATTGCTGTAGTTTTTGGATAGTCATTACCCATCCACTTACTCATAAAGAAACTAATGAAGAACATGACAACAAAGTAAATTGTCAATGGAATCGCAATACGAATCACATCTAAAGGCAGACTTACTACATCTCCACCTTTGAGGCTAAACATAGCAACAATAGTAAATAGTAACGCCAACAGACTTAATGGACTGATCTTCGGTAAAAAGACATTTTGGTACCACTCTAAACCTCTGGTTTTGACTAAGATCAAACGGGTCAAGAAACCAAGAAAAAAAGGAATACCCAAGTAAATCAATACCGCGTGGGTAATTGTCCAAAAATCCACATTGATTACTTGCCCAGCAATACCGAAATAAGGTGGTAAGAAGGTAAGGAACAACCACGCATATGTACTAAAGAACAAAATCTGAAAGATACTATTGAATGCAACCAATGCTGCTACGTATTGATTATCACCGCAGGCTAAACCATTCCAAACCAAAACCATTGCGATACAACGAGCCAATCCAATCAGGATTAATCCAGTCATATACTCCGGATAGCTATGTAAAAAAATAATTGCTAAAGCAAACATTAATATAGGAGCAATAATCCAGTTCTGTACTAAAGACAAAGTTAATGTTCTTTTGTCTTTAAACACTTGTGGCAGAGCTGCATAGTCTACTTTGGCTAATGGTGGATACATCATCAGAATCAAACCAATCGCAATTGGAATATTGACTGAACCCACACTCATTTTGTCTAAAGTAATGGAAGCTTGAGGTAAAAAGACACCTATCGCAATTCCCAACCCCATCGCAATGAAAATCCATAGCGTAAGGTTACGATCTAAAAATGACAGTCTTTGTTGAGCCATGATTTTCTCATTCAATATCTGATATATGATCGATTGCAGCAATCAGTTCAGGACGAGACATATTTGCTGTATCAAGTGCAAATAAAGCATCTAAACGACGATTAATATGGTCTACTGTCACTTGGAAAGCTTTTAATTTTTCCTCTTTAGGTAAATCTAAATGTGATGGATCAGCCAAGCCCCAATGTGCCTTGATTGCTCCCCCCAAATAAAGAGGACACGCTTCTTGAGCTGCTGAATCACACACAGTAATCACTACATCAGGTTGATATTGCTCACAGTCATCAATGGTTTTACTCCATAAACCTTCTGTTGACAGACCAAGGTTTTCCAAGGTTTCAATAGTCAATGGATGCACCTGTCCTGATGGCTTACTACCTGCACTGTATGCTTTCCAGTCATGAGGAGCACGACTGTTAAAAAGCACTTCAGACAAAATGCTACGACAACTATTTCCAGTACACAAAAAAAGGAATTTCATAATCTATTACTCACAATAACTATTTATAGAAAGCATGTTGGTATTGCTTACAACTTGACTAGATGATGTTTTCTTTAAAGTAATTAGAATTTCAAAACACCATGCTGGAAGTTGTTGATTAATGCTGTAGTACACCCATTGGCTTTGTCGTCTGTCTTGTAAGAGGCCAGAAGAGCGTAATAACGCTAAATGCCTTGAAATCTTTGGTTGACTCAGTTGTAGCTTTTCTGTCAGATCACAAACACAGAGTTCTTTATTCTCAGCAATTAAAGTGACAATATTGAGACGGGTTTCATCTGATAAGCATTTAAAAAAATTAACTTGATCCATCTTTGCTACCTATAAATTTGGATATGCAGATAACCACATACAAGAACTAAATTTTTTAATTTACTCTCTGACCATTTACGTCGATCACTTGTTCACCATCTTCTTTAGTGAAAGCACCTTTTTGTGGTAATGGCAGAATATCCAAGACAACTTCTGAAGGACGACTTAAGCGAGTGCCTAATTCAGTAACAACAAATGGTCGATTAATCAAAATAGGATGTTCAAGCATAAAATTAAGTAGTTGTTCATCGCTCAAATCACTGCGATCAAGCTGTAAATCCCGATAAGGATCTACATTCTGACGAATAGCATCTCTTCCTGTTAAGTTTGCATCCTGAATCAATTTAACTAATTCGTCATGACTAGGCGGTGTAATGAGATATTCAATAACGATTGGCTCGATTCCAGTATTACGAATCAAAGCCAAAGTATTCCTGGAGGTTCCACAAGCAGGGTTATGATAAATTTTAATCATTATCAGCTGACTCTTTTTTGATTAGTGCAATTATTAGACATTAAAATATATGAATATCCATATATATGCAATAGCAGATGTTATGACATCTATCAATATTGTTGTATTAAATCTTGTCTGTATTGCAGAGACTAAAAGCTAATGATGAAATTCAGTAAAATGCTTTAATACAAAGCACAACAGGTATTAGAGTGGAAAGCTAAAAATAAAATAATCCCAGAATACTGTGCGCATCACCTGATTATCTTAGTCAGCATGGGGTGCCAGAAGTTCTTGAAGATATTGCAAGTCACGGCTGCTTAAGGCTTTCTAACGCTCCACAGTAGGAGTTCATGGATGGGGAGAGAACCATCACGCAGTCTGTAGACGTGCGCGTAACGTGGAAGGCGTTCGTGAGCTGTGTGTTGAGGGGATTGGTATTGCTCAGCTTACATGGCTGGATGTTAAATGAGAGTTGGCTAATGGTACATTAAATAATGCTACACTTCAGGGCCTCTAGTCTCAGAAACTGTCTATATGGGCAGTGCTACCTGTTGCTAGATTTATGCCACAGCGTGTTATTACTTTCATTTAACAAACTATTCATCCAATTAATCCATCTCCAAAACATAAACTTATAATATTTATTTAGTTTGTGTTTTGGTAGTTTATTAAATATTTAAATGTCTCATGTATCTCTCAGATAAATACATAATATAAGTGAATGCAAGCAAGCGTGGGTCATACCGTCTGATCGCACCCAGGAAGATCAAGAGTATTCACATTGATTCCTATTTCATTGAGAATGGTATTTACATTTTTAACTAATCAAGAATAGCAAATAGATCATACATATCGTAGTTAATTTTTTAAAAATAAAGTCCATTCATCTTACGATATGTATCATGACCTAATAATCCTATTGCTGTAGTACCTAATTTAAAACATCTTCCATGAATTTAATGTTGGAATTAATATTTCTGATATCATTTTCTAATTTTTGCTGATGCACGATAAAATATTTTTCAAGTGTTTTATCGTCAGCCAAGAGTGTTTTGATAAAATTTATATTGTTCTCTTTGTCTTGAATTTGGCATAAAAACTCTGTTTTTTTTTCAATAAATAGAGTCTCAAGTTTTTGTTTTTTATATTTTTCTCTTAAATTATCTAAACGTTGGGTCTCTTTGTAGCTGAAGGCTCTTTTTGTAGACTGGGAGATATCTACTTCTAAATATTGGCATTTTACTAAAATTCTTAACCCGGCATACATCAGCCATCGATCTTCTTCTGTACTAATATGTTTACTCAAGGCCATTTTTTCCCAAAAATGTTTAGCTTGCCAATTCCTGATCTCATGATTTGCAAAAACACCCATAAACTCATCGTATAAAGGCAAATTTACGGTTTTTCTCATGACGGGCTGTCCTAAATACAAAAGAGGATTATAGTCCGTGGATATATAGTCCTCAATTGTTGATATTTCTGTTTTTTGAGCAATTAGTTTCAAATGTCAGAATTATCAGTTGCAATTGGTCGATTAATACGCATTCGTCGAATGCAAGAAAAAATAACTCAAGAGTCCCTTGCACTTCAATGTGGCATAGATCGTAGCTATATGGGACGTATTGAACGTGGGGAAGTTAATCTAACTGTGTTAAAACTTTACGAAATAGCAAATATCTTACAAGTAAATCCTAGAGAATTATTACCATAAGTGAGCCAAAACATGATTCTGTGTTGAGCTCCAATGTCTGAATTTTAGGCAGTGATTAATTTATATCGTAATGACTTAAATGAATCCTCATATAAACCAACTAAGCAAATTCAGACTGTTTCATTGGCTTAGCTGGTATGTCAATGAATCAAACAGCATAGAATAAATGCTTTAGGATTGATAACTAATTCCTGTAAAGTTGCAATACAATAACTACTTGGATTTTTAGGTCAGTTATTCAATTTAAAGCAGGATATTAACTTCCGTAATAGAGGATGAATTAACACTTATTAATTTAAAACGAAAAATTAAGGATAAGAAATATATCTATTCATACCTTGATGTTTAAACTTTAGAAAGTATTTTATCTTAAATTTTTGATTTTAATAATGTTGGTTTTTGATGGTGAAAATTTTTGAATTTCTAACTTTAATTCGGCTAACTCAAAGATTGTAGATGCTAACTGTTCCATTAAAGAATTATTAATTTTTAATAGCTCTTTATACTTAAATTTATAATTGTCTTTTACTCTATTCAATTCAGTCAATTTGTATTGAGAATCTCTATGTTTTAATTTTTTTCCCTGATCTTCTTTTGCAAGTGTAATAGCATTTTTAAGTTGAGTTATTTCAATTGTATTTCCTTTAATAGCACCTCTGCCACGGCCTGCTTCTAGTGCTACAGAATCAAAACTAATTCTCCTTTCTTGATCACTCAAACGTGCTAAAGCAGCATAATATGCAATGATTGCTTTTGATTGTTTTTTAGAATCATTAATCATCATTATTCTCCAATGATTTCAGTACGATTATCAATAAAATTCTGAATTTGATTTATCTCAGTTGCCAAATGAATGGCTGTTAGGCTATCTGGTGCTAAATTTTGTAATTGATTTCTGAAATTTTTCAGAGCAACTTTTAACGCTGAAATTGTGCGATCAGAAAATATTGCATCTTTACATGTTATACATGGGGTGATTGTAAGTTCAGCGATTTCTTCGCAGCTTCCTTTTCTAGAACATCCACCTAGAGGAGTACGCCTATACGACATTTTCCCATCACGTATATTGTTAAGTGCAGTTTTTTCATCAACCAAGAAAAGGGGAAGAATTTGCCCTTGTTTTGCAGTTTGTAGACGAAAACCTTCACCACCATAGAGTTTACTGATTGAATTCATCACGTCACTTTTAAAATTAATAAATTGATCTATATGTTGCTCGTCTACAAATGACTCAATCAGATCTTTATCAAATAAATTAATTGTCTTCATTGCATTATTTGCATAATAAAAAGTCATACAATAAGTAATATGCTTTAATTGAGCTTTCAAAGCAGGAATCTTAACAAAGCCACTGCGTGCAGCATATACAGTTAACGAACGACGAAATTGATGAGGGGAGAGCCTAAAATGAGATCCAATTTTAAAGTTATAAGATTCAAATTCAAAAGCAGTAGTGGTCAACTTTAACTCTTTTAAATCATTACTATCTATTCTAGAATCAAAATTAAAATTATCTAAAGCATTTTTTAATAAAATAATACGCATATAAGGGTAATCGTAAAAGCTATTAATAGGGTTTTTTCTTCTCATACCTGAAAAAGTTGCTAAGGGAACCTTGTCATGATCTATAGTATTTAAATCTACATTAATAGATTTCAAATAACCTTTAGTGATTGTTTGTAAGACATTAATAGCTAGGGAAACCTGAGAGCTGGTTATCCAGGAGGTTTTGATTGGACCAGATTTAGTAAATTTGCTAGTGTATCCATTTAAAATATAGATAGTTTTATTATTTAAATTTATTTTTTCATAGCAATTGAAAGGAAGAAGAAGAACTTCAGAGTGTCGCATCCCAGAAAACATAATTAATTTAATTTGTGCTAAATTAGCTATGTAAATAAAATGATGGCTTAATTTTAAGAAACTTGAAATTTTGTACCTTAAACAATAGTCATAGATATTATTCTCTTTGATGAAATCATAAAATTTTTTATTTTTTATATTCTTAATTAATAGGGATTTTTGAAGAAATATTGAGTGTTGATCAAAATTTTTTAATATCTCATCTATAAATAAATTTAATTTAAAGTAAATTCTTGATGGGATAACTAAAAATTGCTTATATGGTTCGTTACTCATAAGGGATTTTAGTGTTAGTAAGTGTTTTTGTTGTTCTTGATTTAAACTTAGGTCATGATTTTTAAAAACTATAGATATAGCTGATAGTTTTTTGAAAAGATTAGAGAAACGACCAAATTTACAACGCTTGTGAAATGAAATATATTCAAATATTTTTTTTATTAAAAAAATATTCTTTGAAAAATTATTTAAAGATGTATTGCACTCAATTGCAAATCTTAAAAAATTTTTTATTACTATGCTATAGTCTCCAAGTATAGTATGAATGGATGAAGATTTTGCAGTATTGGTGTTACAAAAAATGAAGCCATATATAATTATTTTATATTCATAAATAATTGTTTTTTTCAAATTTACATTACAATTATCAAAAACATCGAAGTAAATTTTTTTCTTTCCAGTCGGTCTGTGAGAATAATATGTGAAATCCCAGATGTCATCTTTGAACCTTGATAATATTTGTTGATTGGAATCATAGCTAATAGGTGTATCATCATTTGGATAACAAGATGAAAATTCATCATTAAAAAAGTGAATTTTATTTTTTGTACTGATATTTTTCATATTATATTGACTCCATTTCAATTAACATGTTTAAATGGTTGTTCCAATATTCATCCAAAAATCCTTCATTAACTTCTTCTGTAATTTTGATAATTGTTTCTTTCAGATTGTGATTGTTTTCTATAATAAAATTCAAAATTTCATCAATTCTGTAAATGATCCTTATTTTTTCTTCTTTTATTTGATTGTTGAATTCTAAAATAAATTTTAAAGATATTAATTTTCTTAAGTCTTCTTCGTTTAAAAAAATAACATAACTTTCACAAAATAAACAACTTTTTGGGTTTTTGCATTCTAAAGTTGTTATTTCTTTGTTAAAACCAGAGATTAATTGGGGGAGATGGGTGGAGCAATTCCCAATTACAGTATTTTTGGTGTGTTTACTTTTAAATTTTACTGGTATTATGTTGTCATTATTCCTTCCTTTTAGAATTATATTTTTTTCAAAATGATCAAAATAATCAGTGATTTGATAGGCCATTTCTTTGAAACTGGCATCAGAGTAAAACTTATCTAATATTTTTGGTGTATTACCTAGTTTGACAGAAGTTAGAATTAGACTATTAGTGGAATTTAAATAATTATTAGCAACATTTTTTCTTAATTCTCTGTTTGTTGCTGTTGTAACTTTAAAGATACTTTTATACTTTTCGTTAAATTTATCAAATAACACACTATCTATTTCAGTTATTTTATTTATACTTAAGAATCTTTTTATGGGTAATTTTATAAATAGTAGAGATTTATGGTAATCCGAAATATCATCTTTATAAATATTGTTTATTTTTTCTCTAAGTAAAATGTATTTTTTAAATAAATGTTTAAATTTTAATCCAAACTCAATATTAACTTTTTTTGAATTGGATCTATTTTTTATTCCATAGGCTCTTTTGCCTTTTTCATTGGAAATTGTTTCAAAGGCATCTATTTTTAACTTATAAATCGTTGATTCATTTGCACCTGAAACAGATATTAATAATTTTGCAAAACATATAATGCAGAAATTTGTCATAATTATTTTTATTTCACAATCTTTAAAATTTAGTGTATTTAAGTAATTGATTCTTTTTATTTTTCTTTTATACTGTGTTATGTATTTTTGCTTTTCATATTTGTCTTTTGTTTTTAAGTTTAACTTCGTTTCAAACTCATCAAGTGTAACTATTTTATCTTGTTCATACATGGTTTCTAAATAAAAATCATTGGCTTTGTTTATTAAATTGAGATCAATATAGACCTTTTTTAAGTTGTATTCATTTAAATCTATCATGCAAGGAAGTTCCTTGTTGTTTAAGATATGATCTGATAGTGTGTTGAAAATTTTTAATAATATTTTAATTTTATTAGTTATGCTCTCATCTATATTTTTTTTAATTTCAATATTTTTAACTCTATATGATTCAATCATTCTTATTAATGAATAAAAATGATTGATGTCAATCTGGGTACAATATGATAAAAATTTTGCAAGTTGTGATTGCTGATTTTTAAATGCTTCAGTAGAGACAGTTTTTCCAAGTTCATTCTTTTTAATTTCAATGTCGGCTATTAGCTTTTTGGAGTAACCTATATATATTTCTTCAGCATCTTTTAGATTGCTTAAATCATGTTTTTCAAAATTTTTATTAATAAATTTTATTATACTGCTTATGGTTTTGTAGAGACTATAAATTGAAGTATAAGCTAAATTCTTGTTAAAAATATCATTTATTATATTTTTAACACCTCTGATTCTATCCTTTTTTAAACTCTTTAATTTAACCAAGCAGCCATAATCTTCTGTAATATTTTTTCGGTCAAATTTAGTGTGGGTATAGCACCAAGAACCAAAATCCAAATGAAGTAGTCTATCATTTTTTTTTATTGTGCAAATTAGATTGGGTATGCTTTTGTCTTTAATTTTTAGAATTTTATCTATACTTCCTTTATCATTTAATAAGATAAATTCAATTTTACGTTTTGTATATAATTTAAGAATTTCAGTCATTAAGCATACTCCCAAATATTTTATTTTCTAAATCTTCCTGTGCTGTACTAAATTGATCAATTATTTCTTGATAATTCAAATAATTTAAAGTCGTTGATATATTGTTGTGACCCATAGCTTCTTTTAGTAATAGTAAGCATTGATCCTTGTTGAGATTTCTTTTAAGCAATAGTTTTAAATAATTCATTCCAAAAGTTGCCCTTAAATCGTGAAATTTAAAAGCCCTAAAATCATGGTGTTCTTCTTTTATCTTTTTTACCAATTCATCTAAATTTTTCCTAATGGCCTCACCATTTCTTATTACTATTTTTTGATTTTGAGTATTTTTTATCTCTAAAATTTCTTCTTTGCTAGTGTAGTAGGGTAGACCTGACTTTGTTATAAAAACATAATTTTCATCTGTTGTTCCATAAAAACTTTTTAATGCACGTTTATGCCAAGTTTTAGAGTTTATATAGTTATCTAATGAAAATATTAGGTTTTTGGGGAAGTATAAATTTAATGATTTGTTGAATTTTGTATCTACTCCAGTATTTGCCCCGGCTTGTAATATATATGTATTGTTGATCTGATTTTCTTTAATTTTTTTAATAAGTTGCTTTAAATGATATACTTTTAAAGTACCAATAGTTTGTATTCTTGCACCTGTTAAAAGTGAAATTAGACATATCAATTGTAATTGTCTATTCCCAAAACGTTCTAAATATTCTATAAAAATCTTTTGCTGGTTATCCGTTAGTGGTTTTAAACCTCCTCCATCATGAATCACATCATATTCTATATTTTTTTTCGGTTGACGTATTGCCAAATCAGAGCTTTTAATAATTTTTTGAAATTCGAGACCAAGAGTGTTGTTTAATGTTATACGTTTTATAATCCTTTCATAAGGGGGTCGTCTCAGGAAACGGAAAATATAGCACGCTAAGGATTTTCACTCCGACTTCTTTTAACGATATCCAACACGGTATTTTTGCTTAGATTGACCAGCCGACCGACTTGTCGATAAGAGTGTCCAGCAGACACCAACTCCAACACTTTAGGTGCCAGACGATCTGACTTGGTACGTTGACCAGGACGACGACCAAACACAACGCCCCGCGCTTGTGCCGCTGCTACACCAGAGCGCACACGTTCACGTAGTAAATCTCCCTCAAACTCTGCTAATGCAGACATCACAGAAGCCATGAGCTTTCCCTGAGATGTGGAAAGGTCAAACTGCAAACCTGTTTGTGCCACCAGAGATACCCCGAAATGCCCAAGATCTTGTAATGACTGTACGAGATCCACGGTGCTTCTGCCCCAGCGTGTCAATTCCGTCACCAAGATGGCATCGATTTCACGAGATTGCGCCATGGTCATCAAGTATTTTCTTTGCAATCTCTCATCCTTACTGCCTGATGCAGTTTCTTTCCAAACACCGACAACATCGTAGCCGCAACGATTGGCGTAGGCACGTAGGTCATATTCCTGTCGTTCGCAGGACTGATCGTTCGTTGATACTCGGCAATAAATGGCCGCATTCTGTCCCAATTGAACCTCCTTGCGAAATTGCAGCGCAAAGCTAAGCGTGGCGGTACAAAATAATGTACCTTTAATAGTTTAGTTTATTTGGGACTAATGAGCCATGCCGCGCCATTCTATTTTGTCGTCCACGGAATTGGGAAGCCTGTTCGAAATTCCAGATGATAGAGCTTTTATGCTTCAGCATTACACTCTGAGTGATTCTGATAAATCCATAGTCCATCAACATCGAGGGGCATCCAACAAGCTAGGCTTTGCAATTCAACTTTGCTACATGCGTTACCCTGGAGTGATATTGGGTATTAACGACGAACCATTCAAACCCTTACTTTTCATGATGGCTGCTCAACTTAGTATATCAGTGGACTGCTGGAATGATTATGGTCAGCGCGAGCAAACAAGACGAGAACATATTGCCGAATTGAAAAAAGTTTTTGGGTTCAAACTATTCACCTTGAGTGACTATCGGCAATCGGTCAATATGATGGTGGATTTGTCCCTTCAGACAGATAAAGGTCTTATTTTAGCCACAACTCTCGTTGAAAATTTACGACAAAAATCAGTCCTTTTGCCAGCTATAAATGCAATTGATAGTATTTGCGCAGAAGCAATCACATCTGCCAACCGCATAATTTATACTGCTTTGACGAGCTCACTTTCAGAAACTCATCGTCAAAATATAGATGCTTTGCTGAACCGTAAAGAGGGCAGCAAACTGACAATATTGGGGTGGCTTAGACAGTCACCAGCTAAACCAAACTCAAAGTACATGCTTGAGCACATTGAGCGGCTGAAGTGCTTACAAGCCATCGATCTACCTGAAGACATTGGAAAACACGTTCATCAAAATCGCTTACTGAAAATTGCTCGCGAAGGTGGGCAAATGACTCCTGCTGATTTGGCCAGATTTGAATCTCAACGTCGATATGCCACTTTGGTAGCAATCGTTGTGGAGAGTATGGCCACGATCACCGACGAAATTATTGACCTGCATGATCGCATTATTGGAAAGCTATTTGCTATCGCAAAAAATAAACACCAGCAACAATTTCAATCATCAGGTAAAGCGATCAACGACAAAGTGCGTTTGTATGGGCTTATCGGGAAAGCCTTGCTAGATGCCAAGCAAAATGGCAGTGATCCGTTTGCCGCCATCGAAACTGTTATTTCATGGGATGCTTTTGCAGCAAGTATTACTGAGGCAGAAAAACTGGCGCAACCCGAAGACTTTGATTTTTTACCACGAATTGGCGAGAGCTATGCAACTTTACGCCGTTACGCGCCAGAACTTCTTGCCATACTTAAATTGCGTGCTGCCCCAGCAGCAAAAGATATGCTTGCCGCTGTAGAGTTGCTCCGCAGCATGAATGTTGATAATACACGAAAAATCCCCTCTAATGCTCCAATAGCGTTTATCAAAAAACGGTGGGCAAGACTAGTCTTTACCGATGATGGTATTGATCGCCGCTATTACGAAATATGTGTGTTATCTGAACTTAAAAAATCGCTACGGGCTGGGGATCTCTGGGTACAAGGCTCTCGCCAATTCAAAGACTTCGATGAGTATTTAGTGACTGCTGATAAATTTAATCAGCTAAAACAGTCCAATGAGTTACCTCTAACCATTACTACTGATTGTGATCTATATTTGCAAAGTCGCCTTTCACTATTGGAGCAGAAATTAGCAATCATTAATCGCATGGCAGCGACCAACGATTTGCCTGATGCGATGATCAATCAATCTGGTCTAAAAATAACACCTCTCGATGCCGTGGCTCCTGATACAGCCCAAACTTTAATTGACCAAACAGCAATGCTGTTACCACATATCAAGATCACCGAATTATTAATGGAGGTCGATGAATGGACAGGCTTTACTCGACACTTCACTCATTTGAAAACGGATGACACTGCGAAGGATAAAGCGTTATTGCTCACGACCATACTGGCTGATGCAATTAATTTAGGGCTGACGAAAATGGCCGAATCATGTCCTGGTACAACTTATGCCAAACTCTCATGGCTACAGGCTTGGCATATCCGTGATGAAACTTATTCAACGGCATTGGCCGAATTGGTGAATGCTCAATTGAAACAACCTTTCGCTGAAAACTGGGGAGATGGCACTACCTCCTCATCAGATGGCCAACGCTTCCGCGCAGGTGGCAGAGCTGAAAGTACAGGACATATCAATCCAAAATATGGCGCAGAGCCTGGAAGGTTATTTTATACACACATTTCTGATCAATACGCACCATTTAGCAGTAAGCTGATCAATGTGGGCGTTCGTGATTCAACCTATGTTCTTGATGGGCTGCTGTATCACGAGTCTGATTTACGCATCGAGGAACACTACACCGATACGGCTGGATTCACCGACCATGTTTTTGCACTCATGCACATGCTAGGGTTTCGATTTGCACCACGAATTCGTGATCTGGGCGATACGAAACTCTATATTCCAAAGTCAGACATAGACTATGCCGCACTTAAACCCATGATTGGCGGCACACTGAATATCAAACAGATTCGTACTCATTGGGACGATATTTTGCGTCTGGCCGCATCAATCAAGCAAGGGACTGTCACAGCGTCGCTAATGCTACGTAAACTCGGTAGTTATCCACGACAGAATGGTTTGGCATTGGCATTACGAGAGCTGGGGCGTATTGAGCGCACACTGTTTATCTTGGATTGGTTGCAAAGCGTAGAACTACGCCGTCGGGTTCAAGCTGGATTAAATAAAGGTGAAGCCCGTAATGCATTAGCGCGCGCCGTTTTCTTTTATCGATTGGGTGAGATTCGAGATCGAAGCTTTGAGCAACAGCGTTATCGAGCCAGTGGCTTGAATCTAGTGACCGCCGCCATTGTATTGTGGAACACGGTTTATTTAGAGAGAGCGACTAACGCCCTACGAGGGCATGGTCGCACAGTCGATGATACCTTGCTGCAATATCTGTCACCGCTGGGGTGGGAGCACATCAATTTAACTGGGGATTATCTATGGCGAAGCAAAGCCAAGATAGGTGGTGGAAAATTTAGGCCATTGCGCGCAATTGAAAAACCTTAGCGTGCTATATTTTCCGTTTCCTGAGACGACCCCTATCATTACGACGAACTTGAGCTTCTCGGAATGGAGCAATGTATTTGGTGATGCTAAGTTGACGACTGCACTGCTGGATCGACTGACTCATCATTGCCATATCATCGAAACGGGTAATGAATCCTATCGTTTTAAGCAAAGCACGGAGGAAGCCAAGCAGCGTATAAAGAAACGAGAAGCAGAGAAAGGAGAGTTATTTTAACCGTCGATCAGTGAAGAAAAAGCAACAGCAATTGATCGATTTATCCACAGCAGTGTAGTACGCTACATTGCTTAAATGCCTGGTCAATATTCAACGAGCATCGCTGGTCAATATTAAGTGAGCGTCAACAATCTTGGGCATTTCGGGGTATCTCTGGTGGCACAAACAGGTTTGCAGTTTGACCTTTCCACATCTCAGGGAAAGCTCATGGCTTCTGTGATGTCTGCATTAGCAGAGTTTGAGGGAGATTTACTACGTGAACGTGTGCGCTCTGGTGTAGCAGCGGCACAAGCGCGTGGCGTTGTGTTTGGTCGTCGTCCTGGTCAACGTACCAAGTCAGATCGTCTGGCACCTAAAGTGTTGGAGTTGGTGTCTGCTGGACACTCTTATCGACAAGTCGGTCGGCTGGTCAATCTAAGCAAAAATACCGTGTTGGATATCGTTAAAAGAAGTCGGAGTGAAAATCCTTAGCGTGCTATATTTTCCGTTTCCTGAGACGACCCCTAACTGAAGACATTGACGGTGGATGGGCTGCAATGGGAATTAAAACCTCTACAGAGTTCACAGCGGGTTGCAAGCGTTGGGTTGAGTTGAGGTTATCGGATTGGAAGTGGAGGGCTGCCATATGATTGCCATCTCTGACATAGCGTTTTAAGGTATTTTTCTAGGGCGTATTGATGTTTCAACGTATTAACAATCATACGAACAACCTCATTCTCTCAGGTCATTTTCTTCTTGCCGATGGGTGATTTTTCGCCGATAAGCACTTGGTGATACACCAAACCAGCGTTTAAACGCGCGCCGAAAATTAGCAGAGTCGTGGTAATTCAGTAAGCTGGCAATTGCCTCGACCGATATTTGAGGGTCATGTAAATAACTACTGGCTTTCTCAGATAAAATCCGATCTCGAATCAGCCGGTAACTCGTGTTCTCTTTGACCAGACGTCTGGCCAGCGTACGCTTATTCATAAACAAGGCTGCAGCCAGATCCTCTTCACTCAGTTGCCCGAGCGGATAGGACAGCATGGCTTTTTGCACTTGGTAGGTGGTGCTGTGTTGTTGGGTCTTGAGCCGGTTGAGGATCATTTCGCATTGTTGCATCGCCAGCAGATAGCTATCGTGCTGCGCGGATGCATTGGCAATCAAGCACAACTCGGTCGGCACTCGGATCGACAGTTGTGGCTGATCAAACTGATAGGTACCGGCAAGATAATCCGCGTAACAGGCATGATGATCGGGGGCGGGATGGCTAAACTGAATCACCGCCTCGGTCAGCGGTCGTCCAACAATAAATTCGGCACATTCCGAAAAAATCACCGCAACAGTTTCGGACAGTAGCCGATGTACTGCATGACTCAAGGTCTGCTCAAAGAAAATCAAGCAGGTCGTCCACTCAGCATTGGTGTGTGTTTCGAGCCTAATCAAACTCATACGGGTCGGCAAAAAAGTTTGAAACGCTTGTAACACGGCCAATAAGTTCGGGCTGCTATTGATTAAAAAGCCCATCGAGCCATGTGTTGACGGCGTGAGCCGCTGCCCTAAACGCAAGCCAAACTGATCGGATGCGGACAACTCCAAGCTATTTTGTAAGATTTGAATCTGTTGGCTGGCCGTGATCATCGTGTCGTCACGCATCAGTTGTTCAGCGGTCAGCGTGGTGAATTTTAATAGTTTAGGTAGGTCACGCGCCTGCAAGTCCAGCTCTCGGCCAATCAGACGGGTATAGCTACAGGGGATATTAGCAGATTCACTTGTACTGGCGAGACCAGTCAGCAGACTTGGATGCAACATGGCTCAAACACCTCAATAACAGACCAGTATGAAAGAACATCGACTAGAAAAATGCAATCGACGATGGGGCTACAGCGCCATAATCGTCTTTTAATGACCCTATATTGTCAACAAGAGACCTGTAAGCAGTATGGATACATGTCTATTATGAGTAAAGAGGGATGGCTATTTTCATCGGCGTCACCAGCAACCGTATACCACACAGGAGTAGTAATAATGGGTCAAATTACATTGATCGAGTATGACGGTACCGCCACCGTACTTGACATCGAAGCGGGCAAGTCGCTGATGCAACTGGCTATCGATCACGGCGTATCCGGCATTGATGGAGATTGCGGTGGCGAATGTGCTTGTGGAACCTGTCATGTGATCGTTGACGGTGCTTGGCTGGCGGCGACAGGACAGCCCAATGACGAAGAGGCGCGCATGCTAGAGATGGTACCAGAAGGTACGGCGTCGTCTCGTTTGGCGTGCCAGATTCAATTGTCCGATGCAATGGATGGCATGGTGGTGCATTTGCCTGAGTTTCAAATGTAGTGACGGCAGATTTCAACAGCTGTTAAGCATCATCATTGAGGAATGAATCATGAAAAACATGCAAGCCACACTAAACCAAATTTCAGCCCTGCTGCCGATACCCATGCATTTACAAGTGAAAGGCATGCAGGTGTTCCAAAAGGTCAAGCAACGGGTGACACAGGCGCAACCGTTCCCTGATTTTGTAGAAAAGCCAATCCCCGATGTTGCCACGCTCAAGCTCGAAGACATCGATATGAGCAATCCGTTTTTATATCGACAGCATCAATGGCAGTCATACTTTAAGCGGCTACGCGACGAGCGTCCTGTTCATTACCAAAAAAGCAGTCCATTCGGTGCATTTTGGTCGATTACCCGTTATGACGATATTGTGTTCGTGGACAAATCCCACGAGCTGTTTTCGGCGGAACCGGTGATTGTGATTGGCAAGCCGCCCGCCGGACTGGATGTGGAAATGTTTATTGCAATGGATCCGCCTAAGCACGATGTGCAGCGTCAAGCGGTACAAGGTGTGGTCGCACCGAAAAATTTAAAAGAAATGGAAGGGCTGATCCGCAGTCGGGTACAAGAGATTTTGGATGATTTGCCGCTCGATACGCCGTTTGATTGGGTGGAGCGGGTGTCCAAAGAAATCACCGCACGCATGCTGGCGACCTTGTTAGATTTTCCGTATGAACAGCGGCACAAGCTGGTGTACTGGTCTGATACGTTGGCGGGCAGCGCAGAAGCCACGGGCGGTGAGATTAGCGACAACGATGTGCTTTTTAATGCCGCCGCTGATATGGCCAAGCAGTTTGCCGCGCTGTGGCATGCCAAGGCGGCTCAGCAAGCGGCAGGTGAGCCGATGGGATTTGATTTGATTAGCTTAATGCTGAGCAATGACGATACCAAGGATTTGATTCACCGTCCGATGGAGTTTTTGGGCAATTTGGCCTTGCTGATTGTCGGTGGGAATGACACCACGCGGAACTCCATGACCGGCGGGGTATATGCGCTGAACCTGTTTCCTGAGCAGTTTGTCAAACTGAAAAACCAACCGAGCCTGATTCCAAATATGGTGTCCGAGATCATTCGCTGGCAGACCCCACTGGCGTATATGCGTCGCATCGCCAAGCAAGACATCGAGATGCACGGCCAAACCATCCGTAAGGGCGACAAGATCTTAATGTGGTATGCCTCGGGCAATCGTGACGAGCGGGTGATTGAACAGCCAGATGCGTTTTTGATTGATCGTAAAGGTGCACGCAATCATTTGTCATTTGGCTTTGGTGTGCATCGCTGTATGGGCAATCGCTTGGCCGAGATGCAGTTGCGGATTCTGTGGGAGGAGTTATTGCTTCGCTTCGACAATATTGAGGTATTGGGTGAGCCAGAGTTGGTGCAGTCTAACTTTGTGCGCGGCTATGCCAAGATGATGGTCAAACTGACTGCCAAAGCGTAGGTATCAAAATAGGCGACAGAGGCATTTTGCAACTGTCGTCGGCAACAATTGATGCTGTGCATCAACCATGAACTGAGTGAATTCATATGCAAACAATCGTCATCATTGGCGCAAGTCATGCTGCGGCGCAGTTGGCGGCAAGTCTGCGGCCAGATGGCTGGCAGGGCGAGATTGTGGTGATCGGCGATGAGCCGTATTTGCCGTATCATCGACCGCCGTTGTCCAAGACCTTTTTATGCGGTGCACAACTGGTCGATGAGTTATTGATTCGGCCAGCCGCTTTTTATCAAAAAAATCAGATCGAATTTCGGCACGGGCGGGTGGTTGCGATTGATCGGGCAGCGCGCAGCGTGACACTACAAGATGGCAGTACGCTTGCGTATGACCAGTTGGCGCTGTGTACCGGTGCACGAGTCAGGACGGTGTCGCTGGCTGGGTCTGATTTGGCAGGTGTGCATTATCTTAGAAATATCAGCGATGTACAGGCTATCCAGCCATTTGTACAACCCAACGGCAAAGCAGTGGTGATCGGTGGTGGCTATATCGGTCTTGAAACAGCCGCCGCATTGACCGAGCAGGGCATGCAGGTGGTGGTCTTGGAAGCCGCCGAGCGGATTTTGCAGCGGGTAACTGCACCGGAAGTGTCGGACTTTTATACGCGGATTCATCGCGAACAGGGTGTGACGATTCATACCGGTGTGTCGGTCACGGCGATCACGGGTGAGGGGCGGGCGCAAGCGGTGCTTTGTGCCGATGGTTCGATGTTCGATGCAGATCTGGTGATCATCGGGGTCGGGGTTGTACCGAATATCGAGTTGGCGCTGGACGCGGGCTTGCAGGTGGACAATGGTATTGTGATTGATGAGTATTGCCGTACCAGTGCGCCAGAGATTGTGGCCATCGGGGATTGTGCCAATGCGTTTAATCCGATTTATCAGCGGCGGATGCGCTTGGAGTCGGTACCAAACGCCAATGAACAGGCCAAAATTGCCTCGGCGACCTTGTGTGGCTTACAGCGGACCTCGAAGAGTTTGCCTTGGTTTTGGTCAGATCAGTATGATCTAAAGTTGCAGATTGCGGGACTCAGTCAGGGGTATGATCAGATCGTGATTCGGGGTGATGTGCAGCAAAGGCGTAGCTTTGCAGCGTTTTATTTGCAGGCGGGTCGCCTGATTGCGGCGGATTGTGTGAATCGTCCGCAGGAGTTTATGCTAAGCAAAAAGCTGATCACGGCTGGTACGGCGGTCGATCCACTGCGGTTGGCGGATGAGTCGATTGCGGTACAGGCGTTGATGGGGTAGCTTAAAACTACATCAGGCTAGATTTGCATTACGCTGATTCAGATGTTAATCAGAATGGCATCGATAGATACCTGTGAGAGCAAGTCAGGTGCAGCTTTGGCTTTGTGTAATTCACCACCCGTGATCGCAAACACGATGGGTAATCCATACCCATCTACGGCAAGATGGATCTTACTTGTCTTGCTACCTCGACTTAAGCCAATCGCCTCCTGATCGTGAGTTGCAGCACGTGCATTATGTTGATGTGCCTTGACGTAATTGCTATCCATAACCCCTACTCTATATCAGAGTCAGTAGATAAAACCCTGAGTATGCTTTGGAAAAAACCTTTTGCTGACCAGTCGTTGTATCTTTTGTAGAGATTAGGCTGCTGACCAAACTCAGTCAGGAGGTAGGTCTAGCCATGGACATTTCACCCACATTCTGTAGAGCATGGCTTCTACGGTGAGCCGTAAATTTGGTTTGTGATCAATGTCCTGTTGCTTGAGCATAGGAGAAATCTTTGCTCAATGTTGGTCGTTCAGCATAAAGCGTGGCATGGTGGACTCGGATGGGGAGAGCTTTAATTCTCTGAGTCTGCCTCCAATTTGCAATCAATATTTTCAAACGTCAACACACTCTAATGTAAAAAAACTAACATTAAAAAAACACCTCTGCCAAAAGGTCTGGTAGCTATATTCGATGTCAAAGATGATCTGGCTCACCTGCTGCGTTGTTAACTCATTCTATCAAATTTTGAGGACAGGCTTGACATTTGGTCAATCGACCAATATATATTCAAAATATGCATTTGGTCATTTGACCAATACCCGTTGAATTCTTGTGTGATATTTGCTGTGCCTGACCAAGGTGAAAAATATTGCTCAAGGTCAAATGTGATAGCAGGTTTACAGACATTCGATGCCTTTACAAGGAAACTCTCGCCATGACTCATATGATCAATATCCAGCCACGTAAGCCGCGGTTTGATTTAAGTGATGTTCCAGTTTTTTGGAACGACGGTGACCCGGTGTTAACACGCTTCTTTGATGCACTTTCTATTCACTTCCCCGATGGAGAGCGTTTTTTTATTCAGTCGGTGCGTAACTATCAGGATCTGGTCACAGATCCTAAACTGAGAGAAGATATCAAAAACTTTTTTCGCCAAGAAGCGCAACATGGCATTGTGCATGACCAGTATAATGCGGTGATGCAGTCGCAAGGCATTCATGTCGAAAAGGTCATCGCAAGATTCAAATTATTTATTCGGCTCTCCCAAAAACACCTGCCCGCCAAGTATCTGTTGGCCATGACAGCTGCCTTTGAACATATTACTGCTGTACTAGGCGAGGGTGCTATGGAGGGTGAGGGTGAGATGTTCAAGAATGCTCATCCCGCAATGCGTGCCATGTTCATGTGGCATGGGGTAGAAGAAGTCGAACACAAAACAGTAGCCTTTGATGTTTACGAAACAGCGGCAGGTGGGGGGTATTTCACCCGCGCATCTGCTTTGATTATCGGAACGCTACTGGTACATGCGGTGGTTGGCTCAGTTCTTTGGCATATGTTGAAAATTGACAAACTACAAGGTCAGCCATTGGTGCTTGCTAAGGGATTTTATCGCCTCTATGGACCACGTGGCCTGATTACCAGACTTATTCCACGCTATCTGGACTGGTTTAAGCCAGGTTTCCATCCTAGCGACACCGAAATCCCAGAAAAGGTTAATTCTTGGCTGGCTGAATATGATAAGCATCAAGACCCTATGGAAGCGTCACGAATTGTTTTTAATGTCCCCATTGCAAAAGCTGTATAGATCAGGAGAGACCGTGAAAGACTCGACTCGACTTGACCAAGTCGAGTAACCTGTCTTATTGATATAATGTTATGAGTCAAACTATGTTGAGTAGTGAATCTACGCGAGTCGAAGTTGCTGACCGCGAGAGAGTATTAGCCGCTTCTGCCAAGCTGTTTCGAGAAAAGGGTTTTGAGCGTACCAGTGTGCGAGAAATTGCCAGTGCTTGTGGTATTCTTCCAGGCAGTCTGCATTACCGCTATCGTAGTAAAGACGATATTTTGGTTGATATGATGCGGCTTGCTATTGAGAGAACTATTTACAGGATTGTTGAGGCGACTTCCGCGATTCAAGATCCACTCAAAAAAATGCAATCGGCACTGCAGACACATGTCGATATCCTTATGTCGGGTGACGATATGGTTTATGTGTTGTTGTTTGAGTGGCGCTCGGTACATGGAGTCGCACGTGAGCAGATTATTGCTGAGAGAGACAGATACGAGCGATATTGGCAGACAATTCTTGATGATCTGCAGTCTTATGGTTGTATCCGAAACGATGTGGATGCAGATCTGTTAAGACTGATTGGGCTAGGAGCAATAAACTGGGCTGCCACTTGGTATAAAGAAAATGGTAAGTACAATCTTGAACAGATCGCGGATGCGATATGGCAGATGATGACAAGAGGCATCCTTAATCCAGATTTTCACGAAGAGGCAAAAAACCTGTGACCAACTATAAGACTCCATCCCGTATCACGCACGCCATCGGGAGGCATTGTGGCAGCTCCGCAATTCGTGATTTGCTCGAGTTTAATGGGCTGAATATTTCCGAGGCCATGTGCTTTGGATTAGGCTCAGGGCTTGGCGTGACCTATTTGGAAATGGCTGACGCCCCTGTGCCATTTTTAGTGCATGTGCGGTCTTTGGGGTTTGAAGCGCGCGTATTTGAAAGTATCGGTATACCCTTTGAGTGGCAAACCTTCGAGTCACCCGAATCGGCAGCCACCGCGCTGGAGAAATGTTTGGATGCGGGTCACCCCACCCTGTTGCTGACGGATATTTTTTATTTACCTTACTTCAACAGCAGCACGCACTTTCCCGGTCACGCCATAGCCGCTTGGTCGAGAAATCCAGAGACAGGTGCGGTATTTGTCACCGATACCGAGCGTCCGAGTGTTTTGTCGGTGACGCGAGAGGCACTGACCCGCGCACGTTTTTCTACACAGCCCCCATTTATTCACTATGGCAATATGTTCACGCCCACCGCGTTTCAAGGCGAAATTACCCCCGAGATGATTACCGGTGTCATCCATGACAACGCCAAGTCATTAGCTGTGAGTGGCATATCGGCACTGGAAACATGGCTGGCCGAACTGAGTCGTTGGGGAGCCACAGGCGATTGGCACTGGACGACCCGATTTGCCTACCAAATTATTGAAAAGCGTGGCACAGGTGGCGGCGGCTTCCGCAAAATGTACGCTGAATTCCTTGATGAAGCGGTTCACTATGACGCAAGTGTACAGCAATATCGACTGCCCCTGTTAATGAGGGCTTGCGAAAAAGCATGGACGGCATTAGCCATGTGTTTGAAGTCTGCCTCGGAAAGCACAAACTTTCCATATGCCGCCATTGAAGAGGCCATTGTGGCGGTGATGCAGGCCGAACGTAATTATACAGATGCCGCCCTTGCACTTTGAGACGTGCCGCTAATTTTTTCGCAATAAAATCAGCCAGCAATGGCGGGAGTTCAAAAATGGACAGTAATAACACGGCACACCTGACCATGGCTAAGGCGTTTTTTGGTACTAATCACCCTTTATTCAATATGTTCAATATTAGTGTTGGTGCAGTGAGCGATGGTCATGCCGAGATGACGATGCCCTTCTCTGAGCAACTCTCTGACCGTAAAGGCTCACTGCATCGAGGGGCTTTGGTGACGCTGCTGGATACGACTTGCGGCTTATCTATTTTTTCGTCATTGCGGTCGTTAGAGCCGATTGCCACTATTGATTTGCGTGTCGATTTTTTGCGACGTATTCCCTCTGCGGTAGGTTTAAAGGCGATAGTGGATTGCATTGGTAGAACCGATACGGTGGCCTTTATCACGGGCCGAGCGGTTGCAGAAGACAGTGGTGAGCTACTGGCTACTGTCACTGGTTCTTTCGCAATCGGCACGATGGGACCCTCTTTTGACAGCAATGAAGCGCGAGGCGAGTGATATGAGTATAGTAAATCAGATGAGCGCGGAAACACCCCCACTAAAATTGTGTGACGAGCCTTTTGTCGATTTTCTAGGTTTTCGTGAGGAAATGCAACATGGAGAAATACAGTACTTTATGGACTTTCGTGATTCGCATATCGGCAACCCGATGATTGGCACGTTTCATGGCGGCATTCTCGCGAGTTTTGGTGAAGTGGCCGCCGCCGCCTATCTTGCCCGTCAGCGTGGTGATAATGAGCTGCCCTTATGCTCCACGATGACCTTTGATTACCTGCGGCCAGCATTTATAGGTACGTTACAGGCAGTCCCCAGTATTGTTCGTGCGGGTCGGCGCATTACGACAGTATCGGTTCAGTTACTACTTGATGGCAAGTTGGTTTGTATCGGTCGATTCCTGTTTACGGTTAGCAGCAAATAAAATTGGAGCAAGCTCAGTTCAGGATGCCGACCCTGTTTTACTCAGAAAAATTTTCAATAGATAGACAAATAATATCAAATAGCTGGAACTACTACTGATACCGATACAGCGTTGGCGCAGAAATCCCAAACTCCTTCGCCAATGCTCGCTTGGTTTTGTAGTCGCCAGATTCAAGACGTTGATGCAGCAGAGCCACTTGTTCAGGAGTCAGTGACGGCTTACGGCCCTTGTAGGGGTCGTCTCAGGAAACGGAAAATATAGCACGCTAAGGTTTTTCAATTGCGCGCAATGGCCTAAATTTTCCACCACCTATCTTGGCTTTGCTTCGCCATAGATAATCCCCAGTTAAATTGATGTGCTCCCACCCCAGCGGTGACAGATATTGCAGCAAGGTATCATCGACTGTGCGACCATGCCCTCGTAGGGCGTTAGTCGCTCTCTCTAAATAAACCGTGTTCCACAATACAATGGCGGCGGTCACTAGATTCAAGCCACTGGCTCGATAACGCTGTTGCTCAAAGCTTCGATCTCGAATCTCACCCAATCGATAAAAGAAAACGGCGCGCGCTAATGCATTACGGGCTTCACCTTTATTTAATCCAGCTTGAACCCGACGGCGTAGTTCTACGCTTTGCAACCAATCCAAGATAAACAGTGTGCGCTCAATACGCCCCAGCTCTCGTAATGCCAATGCCAAACCATTCTGTCGTGGATAACTACCGAGTTTACGTAGCATTAGCGACGCTGTGACAGTCCCTTGCTTGATTGATGCGGCCAGACGCAAAATATCGTCCCAATGAGTACGAATCTGTTTGATATTCAGTGTGCCGCCAATCATGGGTTTAAGTGCGGCATAGTCTATGTCTGACTTTGGAATATAGAGTTTCGTATCGCCCAGATCACGAATTCGTGGTGCAAATCGAAACCCTAGCATGTGCATGAGTGCAAAAACATGGTCGGTGAATCCAGCCGTATCGGTGTAGTGTTCCTCGATGCGTAAATCAGACTCGTGATACAGCAGCCCATCAAGAACATAGGTTGAATCACGAACGCCCACATTGATCAGCTTACTGCTAAATGGTGCGTATTGATCAGAAATGTGTGTATAAAATAACCTTCCAGGCTCTGCGCCATATTTTGGATTGATATGTCCTGTACTTTCAGCTCTGCCACCTGCGCGGAAGCGTTGGCCATCTGATGAGGAGGTAGTGCCATCTCCCCAGTTTTCAGCGAAAGGTTGTTTCAATTGAGCATTCACCAATTCGGCCAATGCCGTTGAATAAGTTTCATCACGGATATGCCAAGCCTGTAGCCATGAGAGTTTGGCATAAGTTGTACCAGGACATGATTCGGCCATTTTCGTCAGCCCTAAATTAATTGCATCAGCCAGTATGGTCGTGAGCAATAACGCTTTATCCTTCGCAGTGTCATCCGTTTTCAAATGAGTGAAGTGTCGAGTAAAGCCTGTCCATTCATCGACCTCCATTAATAATTCGGTGATCTTGATATGTGGTAACAGCATTGCTGTTTGGTCAATTAAAGTTTGGGCTGTATCAGGAGCCACGGCATCGAGAGGTGTTATTTTTAGACCAGATTGATTGATCATCGCATCAGGCAAATCGTTGGTCGCTGCCATGCGATTAATGATTGCTAATTTCTGCTCCAATAGTGAAAGGCGACTTTGCAAATATAGATCACAATCAGTAGTAATGGTTAGAGGTAACTCATTGGACTGTTTTAGCTGATTAAATTTATCAGCAGTCACTAAATACTCATCGAAGTCTTTGAATTGGCGAGAGCCTTGTACCCAGAGATCCCCAGCCCGTAGCGATTTTTTAAGTTCAGATAACACACATATTTCGTAATAGCGGCGATCAATACCATCATCGGTAAAGACTAGTCTTGCCCACCGTTTTTTGATAAACGCTATTGGAGCATTAGAGGGGATTTTTCGTGTATTATCAACATTCATGCTGCGGAGCAACTCTACAGCGGCAAGCATATCTTTTGCTGCTGGGGCAGCACGCAATTTAAGTATGGCAAGAAGTTCTGGCGCGTAACGGCGTAAAGTTGCATAGCTCTCGCCAATTCGTGGTAAAAAATCAAAGTCTTCGGGTTGCGCCAGTTTTTCTGCCTCAGTAATACTTGCTGCAAAAGCATCCCATGAAATAACAGTTTCGATGGCGGCAAACGGATCACTGCCATTTTGCTTGGCATCTAGCAAGGCTTTCCCGATAAGCCCATACAAACGCACTTTGTCGTTGATCGCTTTACCTGATGATTGAAATTGTTGCTGGTGTTTATTTTTTGCGATAGCAAATAGCTTTCCAATAATGCGATCATGCAGGTCAATAATTTCGTCGGTGATCGTGGCCATACTCTCCACAACGATTGCTACCAAAGTGGCATATCGACGTTGAGATTCAAATCTGGCCAAATCAGCAGGAGTCATTTGCCCACCTTCGCGAGCAATTTTCAGTAAGCGATTTTGATGAACGTGTTTTCCAATGTCTTCAGGTAGATCGATGGCTTGTAAGCACTTCAGCCGCTCAATGTGCTCAAGCATGTACTTTGAGTTTGGTTTAGCTGGTGACTGTCTAAGCCACCCCAATATTGTCAGTTTGCTGCCCTCTTTACGGTTCAGCAAAGCATCTATATTTTGACGATGAGTTTCTGAAAGTGAGCTCGTCAAAGCAGTATAAATTATGCGGTTGGCAGATGTGATTGCTTCTGCGCAAATACTATCAATTGCATTTATAGCTGGCAAAAGGACTGATTTTTGTCGTAAATTTTCAACGAGAGTTGTGGCTAAAATAAGACCTTTATCTGTCTGAAGGGACAAATCCACCATCATATTGACCGATTGCCGATAGTCACTCAAGGTGAATAGTTTGAACCCAAAAACTTTTTTCAATTCGGCAATATGTTCTCGTCTTGTTTGCTCGCGCTGACCATAATCATTCCAGCAGTCCACTGATATACTAAGTTGAGCAGCCATCATGAAAAGTAAGGGTTTGAATGGTTCGTCGTTAATACCCAATATCACTCCAGGGTAACGCATGTAGCAAAGTTGAATTGCAAAGCCTAGCTTGTTGGATGCCCCTCGATGTTGATGGACTATGGATTTATCAGAATCACTCAGAGTGTAATGCTGAAGCATAAAAGCTCTATCATCTGGAATTTCGAACAGGCTTCCCAATTCCGTGGACGACAAAATAGAATGGCGCGGCATGGCTCATTAGTCCCAAATAAACTAAACTATTAAAGGTACATTATTTTGTACCGCCACGCTTAGCTTTGCGCTGCAATTTCGCAAGGAGGTTCAATTGGGACAGAATGCGGCCATTTATTGCCGAGTATCAACGAACGATCAGTCCTGCGAACGACAGGAATATGACCTACGTGCCTACGCCAATCGTTGCGGCTACGATGTTGTCGGTGTTTGGAAAGAAACTGCATCAGGCAGTAAGGATGAGAGATTGCAAAGAAAATACTTGATGACCATGGCGCAATCTCGTGAAATCGATGCCATCTTGGTGACGGAATTGACACGCTGGGGCAGAAGCACCGTGGATCTCGTACAGTCATTACAAGATCTTGGGCATTTCGGGGTATCTCTGGTGGCACAAACAGGTTTGCAGTTTGACCTTTCCACATCTCAGGGAAAGCTCATGGCTTCTGTGATGTCTGCATTAGCAGAGTTTGAGGGAGATTTACTACGTGAACGTGTGCGCTCTGGTGTAGCAGCGGCACAAGCGCGTGGCGTTGTGTTTGGTCGTCGTCCTGGTCAACGTACCAAGTCAGATCGTCTGGCACCTAAAGTGTTGGAGTTGGTGTCTGCTGGACACTCTTATCGACAAGTCGGTCGGCTGGTCAATCTAAGCAAAAATACCGTGTTGGATATCGTTAAAAGAAGTCGGAGTGAAAATCCTTAGCGTGCTATATTTTCCGTTTCCTGAGACGACCCCATAAGGGTTGTTTTCAAAATTCGATTTGCTTATAAACTTATTTTTTAAAAGTCTTTCATAGAAGTCCACAATTCGGTTAATTCTTCTGCTAGCAGTGGATTTGTGGTATTTACTCTTATGCACTTGGTCTAATAAATAACTTCTATATTGATATGTGGCTCTATATCTATTTAGTTGAGGGAAATAAAATATATCGATATTTCTTTCAGTCAGAAATTTATAGTAATCTAGCAGATCTATAGCTATTGCCTTGAGAGTGCTTCCTGTTATTTCATTACTTTCAATCATATATAGAATTAAATATAAATTAGCTAACTCCCAGATTTTTCCATCTTCTTTAATTATTATTGGAAACTTAGCAACATAAGAATTATATTTTATTTCATTTTCTGAATATTCTAATTTTAGATTTATTAAATTATCGGTAAGGTTATCTTTTTTTAATGGTGTAATTATTTTTTTTAATTGGAAATTAGAAACATATCTTATATGAGGTGTTAGATTGATATCTTCTTTATTATCAGACATTTGTGTCATTATTGTATCCATTCATTTTACTTTTCAAAAAATATATCATTTTTTCCACATTAGGAAAGTATAGGTATTGTTTTAGATATACAAAGTGTAGGGTAGGACAAGCAGTTTTATTACAACATCCTGAACAGGTCTGGATGATTGATACAGGTGGATCTTATGATGAGAGCAAATTTAGCTTAGGTGAGCGAGTGGTGATCCCTTTTCTTAGGCAACAAGGAGTTCGGTCTTTAGATCATGTGGTTTTATCTCATCTAGATCAAGACCATAGTGGGGCTTTTAATTCGATACAAAATGAGTTTGAAATTGGTAACGTACAGTCGAATGAACGAAATGAAAAAATTAAGGTTAAGGATAATTTTTCATTTTGCCAGCAAGGTCAAAACTGGTCATATGCGAATCTAAAGATTGAAATATTATTTCCACATCCACAAGAGTTGATTTATGCAAAAGATCAACAGAATGAATATTCATGTGTGGTTTACATCCAGTTTCTCAATGCACAACCTTATCAAAATTTTCTCATTATGGGCGATGCGGGATGGGAAACTGAATATAAGTTATTGCAGCAATATCCTGACTTAAAGGTTGATGTTTTAGTGCTTGGACATCATGGTAGTAAACATAGTTCTGCATATGATTTCTTAGCAGTATTAAAACCTAAAATAGCAATTGCATCAGCAGGCGATAACAATCGCTATGGTCATCCGAGTGAGGAAGTGAAAAACCGATTGGAAGCTTTAAATATTCCATTATTTAATACAGTACAAACAGGGACAATAAGTTTTAGCTTTGATAATGGAAAGGTAGAAATTAAACAACAGCGCCATGCACTCAAATGGCTAAATAGAGAATAGCCTAAGCAAACTTATCAGTTTTTACTTACGGATTTCAGCAATTTTGATGAGTGCAGTGTTTTCATCAATATCATAAATTTTCTTTAAAGCAGGATTGGCACTAAAGCGTTTATAGCTCCAATGATAATGTTCGGGATATTGCCGAATCAATTTTTCTAAAGTTTGATGAATCACCAAGGTGCCATCTTCGGCACTCCCTTCATAAATACGAGGATCAATAGGTTCAATAAACATATCAAAACCATCTTGCTCATTTCTTTTTGCATATATAAGTAAAGCTTTTGCTTTGGTTTTTTGAATCAGTTTCGCACTCAAACTACTTGAGGCTAGAGGTATACCAAAGTATTCAATCATTTCACCGCCATGATCTGGTGTATGATCAGGTAGTATTGCGGTCGTTCCACCTTGTTTTAATGCTTTAAAAATTTGTCGAACACCACTTTCATCAGTTGGTACTAAATGGGCTTGTTCACGACTACGTGCATCACGTACAAATTGATCGGCATCAGGATTTTTAACTGGTTTATACAATATCGTCATTTGAGTATATTGTGATAACCATGCATTCATGACTTCCCATGTCCCAAAATGAGGAACAATTAAAACCAAACCTTTCTGCTCTGCTAATGCATCATGTAAATATTGCTCGCCTACAACAGTCTGAACGCGCTTGATATTTTTTTCATTGCTAGCCCCCCAAATACTCAAAAACTCAAAATATGAAGTGAGCTCATTACGAATAGCACGGGCACTAAGCTGTTGGTATTCAGTTTCAGTGAGGTTTGGTAATGCGATCTTTATATTCAATCGAATAATTTTTGATATCTTTGACAGTGGAAGTCTAGTCACTAAACCAGCAACTAAGCCAGCGACTAAACGACCTAACTTAATGGGTTGACGGCTGATCAACTTGATCAGAGCATAATTACGGCGGTTCGCTTTTGATTGTGTCATTGATCAAAAATAAGAGAATTACAAGAAGAAAGTATAATGCATAAAATAATTATAAGTTAAAACATGTTATTTAAACAGTTTTGTGTAAATCAACGTATATAATAAACTCACTTTAAAATATTGGATTGGAATCTTATGTCCGATTGGCCACCAAAACCACAAAATGAATCTACAAATAGTAATAACGTGATAGGTAAAGAATGGCAGATATTAGAAAAAGCTGTTTTAGCCTCTGTCGAAGAACAACGTCGAAGCCGCCGTTGGGGTATCTTTTTTAAATGCTTAGGTTTTGCTTATTTGCTAATTGTATTGTTAGCAATGAGTAAGGGTTGCTCTACGTCTAATGAGAAATCAACAACGAGTATAAGCAGTAATCACTTGGCTGTGGTTGATATTATCGGAACGATTGATTCTTCAAGTAGTCAATCTACGGTAAATAGCGAAGATACCAGCAAAGCATTGAAGCGTGCATTTGAGGCGAGTGGAAGTAAAGCTATTGCTTTAAATATAAACTCTCCTGGTGGTTCTCCTGTTCAATCTGATGAAATTTGGCAAGAAATTCGTTATTTGAAAAAACAGTATCCTGAAAAGAAAGTTTACGCTGTTATTGGTGATATGGGCGCATCTGGTGCATATTATATTGCATCTGCTGCTGATGAAATTATTGTAAACCCATCTAGCTTAGTGGGCTCAATCGGCGTAATTATGCCGAATTATGGATTAAGTGGATTGGCTCAAAAGTTAGGTGTGGAAGACCGTACACTGACCTCTGGTAATAACAAAGATATTTTGAGTATGACCAAGCCCATTAACCCAGCACAACAAGCTCATGTACAATCTGTTTTAGATAATGTACACACGCATTTTATCAATGCAGTGAAAGAGGGGCGCGGTAAACGTTTAAAATCTAATGATCCTGCGGTTTTCTCTGGTTTATTCTGGACTGGAGAACAAGCAATTGCTTTAGGTGTTGCTGATCGTAGCGGAAGTTTAACCACATTAATGCGTGATCTTAAAGTTGATCAAAAAGTAGATTATACCGTTCAGCGTAATCCATTAGAGTCTATCTTGGGGCGTATGGGTGCAAAGATTGGTGAGGGAATAAGTAGTTCTCTAGCCGCTCAGCTAGAAACTCAGCAAAACGCAAAAATACAGTAGGATATAACTCTCATATCCCAATCAAAGCGTTGCTTTGATTTTAATTAGGCTGTGTACATCACAGCCTTTTTATTTGAAAAAATTACTACGGAGTTATCATTTTAATTTGCAATGCATATTTAGAACGAGATAATTGACCAATCATTGAAAAAATTAAAGACAAGCTTATGAAACCTTTGATTCATTTTGCCCATGCTAATGGTGTTCCATCTAAAGTTTATCAAAAGCTTTTTGATCAATTAAAAGATCAATACGATATTATCTATGTAGCTGAGATTGGTACAGATAAACGTTATCCAATTACGCATGGTTGGACGCATTTGGTTGATCAAATTATTGATAGTATTGTGCAACAATCACAAGGTCGAAAAGTCATTGGTTTAGGACACTCTTTAGGCTCAGTTTTGACCCTAATGGCTGCTTATCGCCGTCCTGAATTATTTTCGCAAGTGATTATGCTTGATCCTCCATTTATTATTGGTAAAGCTTCTTTTGCTTTTCATCTTGCTAAAATTTTTAATCCTAAATTAGTCGATAAGATTACACCTGCTGGATTGTCAGCACGTCGTCGTGATCATTGGGATTCACGTGAACAAGCGGCTGAGCTTTTAGGTTCTAGAGGGTTTTATCAGCACTTTGATATAGATTGTTTTCAGGCTTATATTGATTATGCTTTAACAAATGACCCAACGCGTGGCGGCGTAACGCTTACTATTCCAAAAAATGATGAAGTAAAATTATTTAGAACCACACCTTCGATGTGGTGGTTACCAATGCCGAAGCCCAAAGTAGCTGTAAATATGGTGGTGGGGACAGATAGTATTTTCTTAAAACAGAAACTCCCGCAAGTTGCTCAAAAGAAATTAGGTATTCCTTTTTCAGTTGTCGAGGGTGGTCATATGTTCCCACTTGAACATCCTGTTGAAACTGTAGAAAAAATTAGAAGTTTGATTAAATTCTAAATCAAGTAGCTTAATTAGAGGGTATGTATTTTAACTATCTTTAAAGTACATACTTTAGGATTTATATATTCTGATCTAGAAATTCTTGTGTTTGATTTATATAATCTAAAGTTAACGCATTGTTTTGTATATATTTAAGTATTAATAATGCTAAAAATTTGAAAACCTTAATATTCGATCCAACATCGCTATAAGCAGAAAAAAATTTTATTTTATACAAATGATTAAATCTCATAGAATTGGATGTTTCTAATATAAATTTTTTTAAATCTATAACATATTCAACTGTTAAGCCATATTTTACCTCATCAAGTTCAGTCAGAAAGTTAGATTGGAAAAGATGCTTTTCTAAATAATGATCCGTTGAATCTAATATGATTTCACTATTCTCTAAATCTATATTAACTTCTGCACCTAGTGAACCATATCGAAATCTACCACCACAGGGTTGGAAAAGTTCTAGGATAATCATGTATTTAGAAGGTTGTAATATATTTGTCAATGGGGAAATAAGATAGCTATTGTTCCAAAGCTTTATTTGTAGATTATTCTTCAGTACAAATTCAGATGAACTCATTTTGATTTGAATCTCATTATTTAAAATTATATATTTTCAAAAAACGCATCCGAAGATGCGTTTTATTTTAGAACCGAGCAAACTGAATTGGTCGTTCCAAAGGTTTTTTGTTGAAATAGGCTTGACCATTTTTCCAAGTCAACTGACCATTACATAGCCATTCTGCAACTTGAGGGTAAATGAAATGCTCAAGCTCATGTACACGTTGCGATAAGCTTTCTACATTATCATGTAAAGTTACTTGAATGATAGATTGTGCAATACTTTGTCCTGCATCAAGTTCAGCAGTGACAAAATGAACGGTACAGCCATGCAGGCGATCTCCAGTATTTAATACACGTTGATGTGTATTAATTCCTTTATAAAAAGGAAGTAGAGAAGGGTGAATATTTAACATTTTACCTTGCCATTGACTGACAAAGTTGGGTGTTAAGATTCGCATAAAACCTGCAAGAATGACTAAGTCAATTTCCCAAGCGAGTAATTGTTGATGCATAGCATCATCAAAACTTTCTCGATTCGGATAATCTTTATGTGAAATAACAGCGGTTGCAATATCGGCGTTCTCAGCACGCTCTAATGCATAGGCATTAGCTTTATTTGAGAGTACACCAATGATTTGCCCCGATAGTTGTTTACCAATTTGGGCATCTATCAGGGCTTGTAAGTTGCTACCATTGCCAGAGACAAGTACAGCAATTCTCATTATGCAAAGATCACGCGGATTTTTTCGTCTGCACCTTCAACTGATTCAGCATTTTCTTGGATATGACCAATTTTCCAAGCTTTTTCGCCTTGAGCTGTTAATACTTCAATTGTTTTATCAGCTTCGGTTGGATCAACTGCAATCACCATACCTACGCCACAGTTAAAGGTACGGTACATTTCAAAGCGTTCTACATTACCTTCACGTTGTAACAGTTGGAATAACTCTGACCATTCCCAGCTAGATTCATTGATAACAGCTTGAGCGCCATTCGGAAGTACACGAGGTAAATTACCAGGTAAACCACCACCTGTGATATGTGCCATTGCATGAACATCTACTTCTTTGCAAAGCTCTAACACTGGTTTTACATAAATACGAGTTGGTTCCATTGCAACATCTGCAAGTGGACGACCATCAATGATTTGAGTTAAATCAACGTTTTTAACATCTAAAATTTTACGAAGTAATGAATAACCATTTGAGTGAGCACCGCTTGATGCAACACCAATTAATACGTCACCTGATTTTACTTTCGAACCATCAATAATTTTACTGTGCTCAACAACACCTACAGCAAAACCAGCAAGATCGTAATCTTCACCTTCATACATGCCAGGCATTTCAGCAGTTTCACCACCTACCAATGCACAACCTGCAAGTTCACATCCTTTACCAATACCTGTTACAACATCTGCCGCAACATCAACATTCAAATGACCTGTTGCATAGTAATCCAAGAAGAAGAGTGGTTCAGCACCACATACAAGCAAGTCGTTTACACACATTGCAACTAAATCTTGACCAATCGTATCGTGACGATTTAAGTTAAGTGCTAAACGTAATTTTGTCCCTACGCCATCTGTTCCAGACACCAATACAGGTTCTTCATAACCTTTTGGGATTTTGCATAAGGCACCAAAACCACCTAATCCGCCCATGACTTCAGGACGAGTGGTGCGTTTAGCGACTGATTTGATACGATCGACTAGTGCGTCGCCCGCTTCAATGTCGACGCCCGCATCTTTATAGCTTAAACCAGTATTTGGGGTAGAAGTTGAGTTGCTCATAGTGAAGTCTCCGCATTGGCGGCAGATTATAACCCGAATATACGAAACTCTTATGTTATTTATGCTCGAAAATGCTATCTTTATTTAAATTTTTTTCTATTTATAACGACTACACAAAAAAAGGCTAGATTTTATGCAAGATCAGGTACTACGTCGTATCTTCATCCTCGCAGGGCTCGCATTATTACTCTGGATTTTATATCTGCTAAAACCAGTTGTGTTGCCTTTTGTAGGTGCTTTTTTTATAGCTTACCTTTTTAGTCCACTTGTAGATGTTCTTGTAAAAATAAAATTACCGAGATGGTTGGCGATCAGTTTAGTATTCGTTGGAATTGGCGTTACTTTAACGATTGTATTATGGTTCTTAGTACCTTTGGTTTGGAAACAATTGATTTATGCTCGGGATAGTATTCCAGCGGGTATACATTGGATTAATGCAACTTTTTTACCGTGGGTATCAAATACATTTAATGTCGTTCCGATGGAGCTAGACACTGAACAAATTTCAAAAGCTGTGATGGAATATATTCAAACCAATTACAGTGCAGATAGTATTCAAACAATGGCTTTGCGTTTGGCACAGTCTGGTTTGAATTTTATTCAGATAGGTGGCATATTTATTCTTATACCGATTATTTCTTTCTATTTTCTACTTGATTGGGAAAGAATGCTGCAAAGTTTACGTCGTCTGATTCCTCGTAAATATGAAGCATCGACCTTAACAATCGTGCGTGAGTGCCACAGTGTATTAGGGGCATTCGTTAAAGGTCAGTTCCTAGTTATGCTACTTCTAGGCATTGTATATGCAGTCGGATTGCAGGTGATTGGTCTAGAAGTTGGATTGATTATTGGAATGGTCGCTGGGTTGGCGAGTATTATTCCTTACTTAGGTTTTGGAGTAGGAATTATTGCAGCTGTCATTGCGACGCTCTTTCAATTTGGTCTTGATTGGACACAGCTACTTCTTGTTGGTGTGGTATTCATGATTGGTCAAATGATTGAAGGATATATTCTCCAACCATTTCTATTAGGGGATAAAATTGGTTTATCGCCAGTTGCTGTAGTATTTGCTGTTTTAGCAGGTGCTCAGTTAGGTGGTTTTCTTGGTATGTTGATTGCCTTACCTGTAGCAGCGGTGATTGTTGTGCTGTTAAAACATGCACGGGATAATTATGAGAAAAGCCAGTTTTATGTATTCCCTGCTGAAGTGACTGTGACGCAAAATGGCTCTCAGCATATCAATGTCGAAACACAGCAAGTAGAGCTTGATATTGAAATAAAAAACTCTCAAGATACAGAGACTTCAAACCCGAATGACTTAAAGTAATTGAGGGATTAACTACTTATATGCGTCAACTACAATTGGATATCGAACCTCAACTGGATGCAAGAATTAGTGATTTTTGTGGACCAGGTTGGGGGCATGTAGTTGATGCTATTCGACAGTTACATACAGGATTAGTAAATCGATTCTATGTCTATGGCGGTGCTGGAACTGGAAAAAGTCACTTATTATCTGCGATTTGTGATTCTTATTTAGAACTAGGGCGTCCCGCAATTAAGGTTTCACTATTAGAATTGTTAGATGCACCAATTGAAGCGATTACGTCATTAGAGTTTTATGATTTAGTCGCTTTAGATGATATAGATGCTATAAGTGGTGTACCACATTGGCAAAAAGCGATTTTTCATTTAATGAATAATCATGAAGGGCAATTGGTATTTTCTTCGAGAGTGGCACCAATTGAACTAAAGCTTGAACTCCCTGACTTACAATCGCGCTTAACTCAAACAGTCAGTGTCAAAGTTCCAAATGGCAGTTCTTATATAGATCGACACGCGCTACTACAATCGGTCATGACAAGACGAGGAATCCACTTCGATCAACAAATCGTTGATTATTTGCTGATGAATGGTCCTCATCAGGCTTCTATTCTCTTGCAGACACTTGCCCAACTAGAAAAGATGCTAAAGGGTGAAAAAACTAAGCTTTCGAATACAACACTCAAGCAAATTTATGCCTTGATAGATGAATATCGGCAATAGTATAAAATTTCTTGAGTAATTGAGAGAGCTATGACAAAGTACGCACAAAGGAATGTAGTTGCAAATTGATACTTTGCACAACTAAAAAAAATGAAAAATAGAAGGAGATTGGTATGCTCAAACGGACGCTTGCCTGCGCTTTATTTGCGATTACTGGACATGCATATTCTGCGGATATTCAAGTTACAACATTAGTTGATGACGAGAACTATACAGGCTGTTCATTACGAAATGCCATTGAATTTTTAAATAACCGCGGCCAAAAAGAATTTGAAAATGGCTATAAGGGGTGTGGAAATAAAGATTCATCCTCTGTGATTATTTTGCAGCGTGATAAAGAGTATCTTTTAAATAAGCAACTTGTAATTAAAGTTGATGCGACTATTAAAACTGCTGAAAGTACTGATTTTAATGATAATAAGAGAGGGTTAAATAATGCAACTCTTAAAATGGTCGGTACAGATCGTATCTTCTTAATTGATGATGGTACTGTTGAAAAAGAATTAAAAGTTGTCACATTGAGTGAGCTCAATTTAAAAGGCTCATCTACTAAGTTAAATGATGGTGGCTTGATCCAAAACCGTGAAGCTTTAAGTATTCAATATTCACGTTTGGCTGATGGATATGCAAATAAAGGCGGTGCCATTTACAATGTCGGAATCTGGTCTGCAGAAAATAAAAAAACAGCAGGTATATTATTAATTAGTAATAGTATTCTTCAAAATAATAAAGCAGATCAAGGTGCTGTAATCTATAGTGAGATGCCTTTATATTCAATCAAACAATCAATTATTCGAGATAACCAAGGTTCTGCAAATCCTGAAGGTGCCTTGATGTATGTTCAAACAAGTTTTACAGATGAAACTACTGGTGGTGCTTTACCACTTGGTGTTTCTGGTATCTATAATAGTACCTTATTTCATAATAAGGGTGGCTACGTTGCCAATATTAGAGAAGGTATGCTTTTAAACAATATTACAATGATAAAAAATGCCGCGGGTCTTTATTTACAAGCGCCGAAATGGAAAGTCAAAACATCCACCACAACTGATGGAACTACAACAACGACAGAAAAACTAAATCCAAGTGCATACATTTTAAATAGTATTCTTGTAGAAAATGGAACGGTAAATTGTGCTACTACAGCAGATAATTCTACTGTCGTTCAGAGTAACTTAACAAATCCACAATGCGATATAAACGCTACAGCGGAACTTCCTAACTTTATGATTGGCAACAATAAGTTAATTGCGGGTGGAACTAATGATGAGGGTGTCTGTGATGCACCGCCAAATGCTGGCTTATTGTGTCCATATATCACACCGAAAGATCAGATGCTTGGGTTTTTCAAACCTAGATTACTCATGTCATATACTAAATTATCAGATTCACTAATTGTTAATAAAGGTCGGGTTTATAGTGATGGTAGTAACTTGGGATTAGGGAGTTGTGAGCCAACTGACCAAAGAGGCAAGAATAGAAGCGGTTATGATGAACTTTGTGATTTAGGCGCAGTTGAGTTGGTTGTAAATCGTGCAGATGTGCCTATTGCTGGTCAAGATATTCTATATGGTCAACAAGCGAAATTTAGTATTTCAGATAGTTTGTTAGATGGTGAGTTACTAGATCCTGAATCTTGTAAAACAGTTTTAAATGCAGATTTAGATAAAAATGGTAAACCATGGCAACCAGGATGTTTGGAAATTCAGCAAACTCAAACAGTATCTAAAGGAAAGTTAACAATCGATCAAGATGGTAATGTTGTCTATATTCCAAATAGTAATTGGCATGGTGCTGATAAATTTAATATGCGTGTAATGACGACGACTACACGCTTCAATGATATGTCAAATTATTACATTACTATCCCAACTACGATCGTCCAAGATCCACCAAATAATTTCCAAAGTAAAACTGTAAATACTGGAGGTGGAAGTTTTGGAATTGGTATTATTTTAGGCTTATTGAGTTTAATAGGACTTCGCCGCTTTAAGTCATAATCAAGGAAGATGATGATATGAAAAATTATAAAAAAGCTACTTTAGCAACAATGGTATTGGCGACAATGCCTCTATTGGCAGCGACTAGTACAACGCCTATTAAAGTCACTACATTCGCCGATGAAGATGGCGAAAATACCAATGCCTGTTCTTTGCGAGAGGCATTGACAACTGCAGAGTTAAGAAAATCTTATGGTGGCTGTGCAGTAACAGATACCCTTTCCACAACGACTAAAGTGATTCAACTTGAAGAAGGCACTTATCTGTTAGATCGAGAGCTTACACCTAAAGTGGATGTCGTGATTTTGGGTAAGAGCCCAGTTGATTGGCAGAAGAAAAGTGTTTTAACAAATAATTATCCATCGCAAACGGCATTAAAGACAAAAATCGAAGCGAAGAATAATAGTCGAATTTTTAATACGACTTTGGCCAATAAGTCTCTTACGTTAAATAGTATTGCTTTGAATAAAGGAACGACCTCGGATCGAGGTGGTGCAATTTATGCGGGTGCAAACGTAAGTTTGATCAATAGTCAGATTTTGAATTCTTCTGCAGGCGTCAGTGGGGGGGCGGTATTTCTAGCAGGCCCAACCAGTGGTATAACCATAACAAATAGTTTAATTGAAAAGAACAAAGCACCTCTTGGCAGCGTCCTAGGGATGAGTTGCTTTAATGATAATGTTTATTCAAAACATGAAATAAACTTTATTTATAGTAGTTTAATTTCAAATGGTGATGCTCAGTCCACCAGTATGCTTGATTTTTGTGGTGAGCCAGTCATTAAACTAGAAGCGAATACGATAGCTTCAAACATTGCTAGTACAGTGAATGGAAGCTTAATTAAATTCACTGGCGATACAAAGTCTGGAGGCACAACTGGAAATACTTCGACCATATTAAGTGATAGAAGTAGTTTAACTATGCTGAGTAATACTATTGTTGAAAATACTGCTTATAGTACTTTTCTATATGATGCATTAGGTTTGAAACAACTTGATTTTAATATCTTAGCTTTTAATACGGGCGGTTTAGCTTGTCGCTATTTGCTTGGTGATGCAACCGAATTAGAAAACATCAAAATAGGTTTAAATTACAATGCAATCGCATTAAACGGAAACAATAAGTGTGATTTGCCAAAAATTGAACTTAAAGAAGAAGGCTCTGATAAGCATACAAATTTAGATGTAAGCGCTAATAGTATATCTCAGTTACTCACCGCGCGTAGAACGCCATCTGAATACACAGCATTTTTACCAATCTATTATCCAAGGCTTGGAGTAGTTGGTGAAGAGAAAGATTTAGTTGATGTGGCTAAAGAAGGCGCTGATGCTTGTAGCACGGTAGATCAAAGAGGTATTGCACGTATCACAAATGGCACATTATATTTTGATCCAAATGCAAGAAATAGTTGCGATATTGGTTCTGTTGAGTTAATGAAATTCACAGCTGGAGATTTAGAAGATTTATCTAATACTTCTCTGACAGATATTGTAAAACTATATCAACAGCAAGTTGATAAATATGAGTTTCTAGTCAAAAATCCTGATGACCCTAATTTAACAACTTCAGATAAAGAGCAACTTGAAAGATTTAAAAACTTATTAGCTAAAACTAAAGACAATATCCATTATAGAGCGATTTATATTGATTTGAAAAACTACCAATTACCACTTCCTCAAGAGGTAGAGGATGGTAATGGAAATAATAAATTAATATTCTTTAACAAGGATTTATATAATGTGCAAACTGAAGTTCTAGGCACTGGACAGATTAAAGACTTGGAAGAAAATCAAGATAAAGAGGAAGTGAAAAAAGAAAAAGAAAAAATTGTATGTCAATGGAATCAAGATTTAGAACAAATCATTCTTTATCGTAAAGATGACCAAATTACTCAGGCTGGTGATAAAGTTCACTGTAAATATACCATTAGTTCAAAACCTGAAAGCGGAATGAATGTGCAGTCTTCTGGTCTGATCAAAGCTGCTTTTGTTAATATTGCACCAGTAGTTAAAGATACATCAGTCACTTTAAGATACCAAAAGCAAGATAAAGTTGCGTTGAACCTCTTAAATTTTGCAAATGATTGGGGTGATACTGGAGAGGGTGGTAAAGGGCCTGATAATAATATAAACAAGCCACAATTTTGGAAAAATGCTGACGGTGTAGAATTACCAATCCGTCTTTCAAATCTTCCAGGATCAAATCTGATAATTACTTCTGATCGTAAAGGCCCATGTCCAGTACCAGATCAAAAAGAAACATGCTACGGTGGAAACATTTATATTGAAGAAGGTAATACTTTTAACCAATTTGATTACTCGTTTAATTATCAGGTATACGATAATGATATTACCCCGACACTTTCAAATTTAGGTACAGTTAAAGTGATTAGTACTGCTAACACAACGGACAATAAACGTAATGCGAGTCGTGGTGGGGGGAGTACAACTATATTTTCATTATTAGGATTAATGAGTCTGCTAGTAATCCGTCGTTTCAAAAAATAGTTCTTCGTAAAAATAAAGCGCCACAAGGCGCTTTATTTTTATTTCCTATTTGGAAATCAGTATATTTTTTATATTAATGCTCAGCGTATTTAGTTAAATATTCTTCTCTTATATTTAATCTTTCATCTGCGCTCGCATTTTGCATACGTTTCCGCAAGATATTCCGCTCTTGAGTATTCATTTTTTGCCACACATCACGCATCTTCTGTTTTTCATCTTCAGAGAGTTGCGTAAACCATTCCATTCTTTGTTGAAGCTGCGAGCTTTGATCAGTTGGAATCTCTTTTAAAGTTTGATAACGTTTAATAAGTACGCGCTGTTCTTCAGGTGATAAGTCATCCCAAGCTTCTTCTGTAGCTGCTTTATTTGGCTTAGAGAAAACCCAAAAACGTTCAGAACCAGCAAAACTTGTTTGTAGTAAACCTAATGTGCACACAACAAGTACTAATCGTTTAGCTGCCATGTGGAGCTTTATCCTCACCTAATACCATTAACATTTCCATATCCTCGACCATTTGAGGGGAGAGTTTAGGATTCACTATGACCTGATTTTGAGGTTTACCAGCCAATTGCAAAGAGCTAGGAAGCACGACAATGCCTGTTAAAGCTGCCGCTAATGCAAATCCACCCATTTTCCAAATACTATAGTAAGAAGTCGGTTTCTTTTGTACAGTATCTAAAACATGATTCATCACTAGCATTTTGTTGTGATGTTGATCTTTTGCAAGTTGATCGAGTTTGGAAGTCACTTGTTTAGTGAATTGATCTTTATTCATTTGATGATCCTCCCGTATTTGGATTTAAATGCTGTAAAGCAGTTCTAAGTCCTTGAATTGCTCGATGGTAATGTGTTTTAACACTTCCTTCACTGCAATCCATAATTTGCGCTGTAGTCATGGTATCAAAACCTTCCCAAGCTCTTAACATGAATGCCTGTTGTTGGCGGACTGGAAGTTTATTTACAGCTTCCTGAATCTCTGCCATTGTGACTTCTTGATCAAGAAACTCTAGTGGGTTAGGTGTTGATTCATCAACAACATCTATAATTTCTTCATCATTATCTAAATTAATTTTTTTAAATAAAGAAAACGGATTTGCTCGTCGCGCTTCTTTTCGTCTCCAATCTTGAAGCTTGTTATTTAAAATTGTATAGAACAGGGGGTACCATTCTTCGGTATTTTTATCTGCATAAGATTTATGTAGTGAAATAAAGGCTTCTTGGACTAAGTCCATGGCAATACCTTGTTGACCCTGTGTAGCACTTTCCATCATCACAAGTGCACGACCAGTAACGTCTTGCATAAAAAAACGCAGACGTTGTTCAACAGTACCACAATCAGTACCGTTTTCGGTTCGAGCCTGTTTAGGTGCTAAATCCATAGAGATGGAAAATCCTGTCATGGAAACCCACCATTATTATTTCAATTCATTAATCATATAACGTTGAAAATGGTGAGTACGTTGACAACTCAAGCAAATATTTTTAACAGTGTAATAGATTTTCTGATTAAAAAAATCGGAATTAAAATAATTTAACGTTTTACTGACGTTGGCGTACCATTTCAAAGATGCAGATAGATCCTGCAATTGCAACATTGAGGGATTCTTGCCCACCAGGTTGTGGGATTGTTACTGCTTGTGCTTGTTCTAATGCATATTCAGATGCGCCTTGTCCTTCATTACCTAAAATCCAAACACAGGGCTGGGTTAAATCTTGAGTATATAAACTCGTTGAACGATGTGAACTTGTCACAAAAACAGGAATTTGAAATTTCGGAAGAATATCGGCTAATTGAAAATTTTCAAAGCAATGTAAGCTGAAATGAGCTCCCATACCTGCTCTTAAAACTCGTGGTGACCAGAGTGAAGCAGAACCTTGAGTGCATATGACTTGTTTGATATTTGCTGCGGCAGCTGAACGAAGTAAAGTGCCGACATTACCCGGATCTTGAATATTTTCTAAGATTAATGTGTCTACATTAAAATCAATTGTCATTGATGTTTTAGGCAAATCAATAATCGCTAGACAAGGTAAGCTTGTACCCAACGTACTTAAATCTTTGTATAAGACTTCACTTATTACAAAGACATGACCTTGATGTAGTTCGATTACTTCTTGTAAATCAGGATGTTCTAAAGCTTGTTCAGTAGTGAATAATGAAAAAAGTTTTTTCTGTTGCTGTAACCAAGCTACACAAAGATGGCTTCCTTCAATAACTGTTTGTTGATGCTTTTTTCGAGCGCTATTGAGTTCGATTAAGCCACGCAAATGTTTGATTTTTGCGTTGTCTTTTGATTCTAAAAAAATAACCGCCATAAGAAAACATCCAAGAGGGCATCAATATGAATTGATGCCCGAAATAATTAAGTTATTAATGATAGCTTGTTACACGTTCTACTTCGTTTTTAGAACCAATAATCACAGGGACACGTTGATGCAATTCAGTTGGTTGAATTTCCATAATGCGTAAGCGACCTGTAGTAGACGCGCCACCAGCTTGTTCGATTAACATACTCATTGGGTTGGCTTCATACATTAAACGTAAACGACCCGCTTTTTTTGGATCTTTTAAATCATAAGGATAAAGGAAGATACCGCCACGACATAAAATACGGTGAATATCACCCACCATACAAGCAACCCAACGCATGTTGAAATCTTTTTCACGCACTGAAGTTTTTCCAGCAAGTAGTTCATCAATATAACGTTTTACAGGATTTTCCCAATGACGTTGGTTTGATGAATTAATCGCAAATTCTTGTGTATCTACTGAAACTTGAACCTGCTCAGTTGTAAGCACGAAAGTTTGAGTGGTTGGATCAAACGTAAAGAATACAACACCTGCACCCACTGTAAGTGCTAGCATGGTTGAAGGACCATAAAGTACATAGCCCGCAGCAACTTGCTCAGTACCTGCTTGCATAAAGTCAGCAGATTGAGTCACTGCATTCTTTGCTGGCAGAATAGAGAAAATCGTACCAACACACATATTGATATCAATGTTGCTTGAACCGTCTAGGGGATCAAACAATACTAAATATTTGCCATTTTCTTGAGCAGGAGTGAAGTCGTCTAATTCTTCTGAAGCAAGACCACTAACTTGAGGATGTACTTTTAGTGCATCAATTAGGTAATCATTCGAAATCACATCTAATTTCTTTTGTGTTTCACCTTGCACATTTTCATTACCAGCACTTCCTAAAATACCTGCTAAAGCGCCTTTTTGAAGAGCTTGATCAATTGTCTGACATGTATTTGCAATTGTTTCGATGACCTCTGCCAACTCTGGTGTCAAATTCCCATTTTGTTGTTGTAAATATTGGGACAATGTAAGGTTTGACATATTGAATAGCTCCGATTTAACAGCGTCAGGAATTGTTAAAAAATAATGTCGCTATTCTAGATGAGATCATCCGAAAAGAAAAATTATCTTACTTTATTTATGTTGCTTTTATGATTACAAGAACAGCTTTACATGCTATGTTGGATAGATACTAGACAGGACGTTTGGAGCATAGCAATGTCAACCAAAAATTTTGAAGCTACACCAACCCCAAGTGAAGCCATTAATTTGGATCAGATTTCAAAAGAGAACGTGAAAGATGCTTGGAAGGAATATGAGGCGAAGCCAGAATATAAAGAGTTTAATAAACACGACATGATTGAATCGATGCAACCCTCTGAAAAAGATGATGCTAAACCGCAAACATAAAAATGCTCACTAGATGTGAGCATTTTTTGATTCTGCCTGCATGTTATTTTAACAATGGCGGAACGGCTTCATAATTAATTTCTACGCGACGATTTTCTTTCCAAGCTGCTTCATCGTGTCCTGCATTCACTGGTGCTTCTTTACCATAGCTTACAGCTTCGAGTTGCTGTGGATTAACACCGTTAGTAATTAAGAAGCTCTCAACAGCTTTTGCACGACGCTCACCTAAAGCCATGTTGTATTCACGAGTACCACGTTCATCAGTATGGCCAGTAAGAGCCACTTTTGAATTGGCATTGGCAACTAAAAACTGTGCATGTGCTTGAAGTGTTTGATAATCATCATTCGATAAATCACTACTATCGTAATCAAAATGCACTACACGTTTAGCTAAAAATGCTTTGTTCGCTGCTGTAACGCCTTTTGATGATGCGCCTGCAAGGTTTTGCGCATTTAACGCTGCATCTTCGCTTAATCCTTCTGTACTAACAGTTGTAGAACCATTCGGCGTATTACCTGCGGTAATTTCAGCCGCAGGCTTACGACTTGCACAGCCTGTGAATACAAGTGTCGCTGCAATAAGTGGAAGCGTTAAATATTTAATATTCATATGATTCTCCAATAGGTTAAATTATTTTGGTGCCCAAGCGGGTTCACGAACTTCACCTTGTTCACTTGGTAAATTCATGCGGAAACGTCCATCTGTAGACATGATTGCTAATAAGCCTCGATTTCCTTCACGAGTAGCATAAACAACCATCTGACCATTAGGTGAGAAGCTTGGTGATTCATCTAAGCTTGTCGGTGTCAAGATATTGGTAATTCCAGTATTAATGTCTTGTAATGCAACTTTATAATTGCTGCCACTTGGACGATGTACTAAAGCAATTTTTTTACCATCAGCACTTAAAGTACCACGTGCATTGAAAGCACCCTTAAATGTTAATCGTTTTACTGAGCTATCATCAAAGTTAAAACGATAAATTTGAGGAGAACCGCCACGGTCAGAGGTAAAGATAAATGATTTACCGTCTGGGGCATAACGTGCTTCTGTGTCAATCGCAGAGTCATTGGTCATACGTTGAACTTGGCGAGTACTGAGATTCATCTGATAAATTTCAGGATTACCATGCATAGAAGCGGTAAATAACATTGATTGGCCATCAGGGGAGAAGCTAGGTGCTCCATTTAATCCTCTAAAGCTCGCCAAAACTTCACGTTGACCTGTTGCTAAATCTTGAACGTAAATCGCAGGACGTTTGGTTTCAAAAGAAACATATGCAATTTTCTTAGCATCAGGCGTCCATGTTGGAGAAAGTATTGGATCACGTGATGAAAGTACGGTTTTTGGTTGCTCACCATCAGTATCCGCGATTTGTAAGGTGTAGCGTTGCGCTGGAGTAGCCGGGTTGCGGAGGACATAGGCAATACGTCCACTGAAATCACCTGCAATACCTGTTAAGGCTTGATAGATTGTGTCACTAATCATATGCCCAGCTTGACGAACACGAGAGCTAGGTACAGTTAAAACTTCATTTAATAAGTATTGCTGTTTTTGTACATCATAGAGTTGATAGTGCACTTCAAAAGAATTTGCATCAATTGCTTTAATTTGTCCAACGACAACATAAGGTACACCTGCATTTTGCCAATCGCCTGCCTGAATTTGATTAAGTGAGGCAGTTGCAGGTAAATTTTTAGATGCACTGGTAAAACGACCTGAGCGATTTAAGTCATTTTCTACAATTGGATATATCGCATTATCATTTGTAAAAGGAATGATTGCAATTTTCGGTGCTTGTTCAGGTGCTTTGGCAATTTCAAGATGTAATTGAGCAAAAGTTGCAGTGGGTACAACTGTGCTAAATGCAGCAAAAACAGCTAAAGTGATGAGATGCTTACGAGTCTTGTCCATAGTTACAATTACTTGCGTTCATATTTTTGTGGCTGATCATTATTTAACATAGTTACATGCTTTCTGCTATTAAAAGCATGTAATGTTAACTATTCATTACTATTTTGCAGTAAAGCTTGAAGTAAAACTTCTTGCTTCACGACGAGCATCAGGATCATCTGGCATAGGATAAGGAGCTGCTGCTCGAACTGCTGCTTCGATACTAGCTTTCATGTCAGGATCAGAAGAATTAACAATGACAGACATAACTGCACCACTATCATTCAGTGTGACCCGAGCTGTAGCTTTTTGACCAGATGAGCTTAATGGAATATTCCAAGCACGTTTGATTTTGTTCTCAAAATCACGCTTAGCTGTTGAGGCAATTTTTTTAGATTCTGCCTTTTTCTGAGCTGCTTCTTGTTCTGCTTTTTTTGCAGCAGCAGCTTTGGCATCTGCTTCTGCCTCAGCTTTGCGTTTAGCATCAGCCTCAGCTTTTGCTTTCGCGTCTGCATCAGCCTTGCGTTTAGCATCAGCGTCGGCTTTTGCTTTCGCATTTGTCTCAGCTTTGCGTTTAGCGTCTGCATCGGCTTTACGTTTAGCGTCTGCATCCGCTTTTGCCTTCGCATCTGCATCAGCCTTACGTTTAGCGTCTGCCTCAGCTTTGCGTTTAGCGTCTGCATCCGCTTTTGCCTTCGCATCTGCATCAGCTTTACGTTTAGCGTCTGCCTCAGCTTTTGCTTTCGCAGTTGCTTCAGCTTTGCGTTTAGCATCCTGTTGTGCTTGAAGTTTTGCATTCTCGGCAGCTTTTTGCTGTCTTAATTTCGCGTCTTGTTCTGCTTTTTGGCGAGCTTCAGCGTCGGCTTTGGCGTTTCGTTCAGCTTTACGCTTCGCATCAGCCTCAGTCTTCGCTTTTGACTCCGCTTGTCGTTTGGCTTCAGCATCAGCACGTTGTTTTTGTGCTTGAACTTCTGCAAGTTTACGCTGTTGTTCAACTTGCTGAGCACGAGCAGCTTCATCCGATTTACGTCTTTGTTCAGCTAATTTTTCCTGTTGAGCTTGTTCAGCTTTCAGTTTTTCAGCAGCAAGTTGTTGTGCAGAGGGTGTAGGAGGGATAACGGGAATATTTTCAGCTAAGCTTTTATCTACGACAGGGCTTTGTATCTCAGCAGCTTCATTCTCAGCCGTTGTTTCTTGTTCAACCTGTGTTAATGGTTGTGGCAAATCTTCTGGTCTGACTAAGACAGTCTTGAGCTTTTTAGGCTCTTCAGGTGGTTTACTTAAGCCTAAGAATAATAAGCCAACAATCGCAATAGCATGGACTCCGATAGTAAATCCGAGCGCAATTGCATTCTGCTTAAAATGTGGCTCTTTAAAATTTTTCATAGCTTATTTGAGCGGCTCTGTGAGTAAACCAACTTGTGTTAAACCTGCTTCTTGTAGGCTTGCCATTAATGAAACAATTTCGCCGTACGGACGAGATTTTTCACCGCTAACAAGGACAGTGAGTTGTTTATTTTCCTGTTCTGCTTGTTTTTGGGCATCACTCAAAACAACTTCAAGTTGTACAAGAGAGAGTGGTTCACTGTCTTTATGGTCTTGATATTGAAGATAGATATTTCCATCTTTACCAATGGTCACCATGGCTGGCATATCTTTTGATTCAATCGGGTGATTATTAGCTTGTGGTAAATCAACTTTAATACCACTGGTAATCATGGGTGCAGTCACCATGAAAATGACTAACAGTACCAACATCACGTCGATATAGGGAACGACATTCATATCGCTTTTTAATGGTTTTTTGACGCGCTCAAAACGTCCAGATCGTTGAATCGCCATTATTCATCTACCTGTGTCGATCCAATCGATTGGCGTTGTAAAAGAGCAACCATTTCTTCTGCAAATAATGCACGATCTGAATAGATTGACTCACCTTTAGCTGTGTAGTGGTTAAATGCCAATACAGCTGGAATTGCAGCAAATAAACCAATTGCAGTTGCAATCAATGCTTCTGCAATACCAGGAGCAACAGTTGCTAAAGTCACTTGATCAACTGCTGCAAGACCGATAAAAGCATTCATGATGCCCCAAACAGTACCGAATAAACCAATATAAGGTGCGACAGAACCAATACTTGCGAGTGCACCGAGACCAACTTCTAAACCACCTTGATCACGGCTTAAACCTACACGTAGGATACGTTCAGTGCCTTCAATTGTTTGGTTGATATCAGCCTTGCGTTTTTGCAATTTAAAAAACTCACCCAAACCTTGATAGAAAATATCTTCTAGACCACGGCGTTTAGAGTTAAGTTGAGCGTTGTTATAGAGTGTATTTAATTCGGCACCTGACCAGAACATTTTTTGAAAATGCTCATCTTCTTGTCCTGCTTTTTTAAAGCCCATATGTAATTTGGCGATCAAATACCAACTATAGACTGAAGCAAGTAACAAGATCAGCATGACCAGTTGTACCACAGGACTTGCTTGTAAAATTAGATCAGAAATATGCAATGAAGATTCTAAATTAGTTGCCATAGGTTACTGTGCCGAAAGTTTATTTTAGTCCTGTGCTAATTCTTTTTGAATTAGATCACGAATTTCTTCGGGAAGTCTACGTGGCATTAACTCTTTGTTTAAACATGCCAACGTAACCTCACCAGAAGCCAGCAAGATTTCACCACGATAAATATTTTGTTGCAACACAAAAGATGCGGCTTTACACGAAATAACACGTGCTGTAACGGTAATTAAATCATCCATTAATATTGGACGTACATATTTGACCTGAATTTGATGCACAACAAAGTTGTAATCTTGTTGATGCCAATAGTGATCTACGCCTGCTGCGCGTAACCATTCGGTTCTTGTGCGCTCCATGAAGCGGATGTGATTAGCGTGGTAAACAATACCACCAGCATCTGTATCTTCGATGTATACGCGAATGTTGAACTCAAAATGATTTGCCATGATAAAAATCCATTCTTGATACGAGGTATTGATTAGTGTCGCAGTTTAGCATATTGATTTTTTGGGCAAATGGCACAAGCGATCAAGCAAGCTATTCGTTTGAATTTTTATCTAAGATTAAAACCCGTGATGCGTAATCCTCTAGGTGTCCAGCAAAATAACCTGCGACATCCAATGTTTTTAAAGGATCATATTTTACTTTATTGTATTGGATGTAATTTTTTATAGTGTCGTAGAGCAGGCATAAACCTAAAAAACCAACTGCAAAAATGATAAAGACTAGCCATTTTTGAGCTTGATTAAACAAGTAAAATGAAATACCGAGCATACACAAACTGGTCAATAGAATTACCAAGTTTTTAAAACTTAGTATTGGTTGACGAGGTGTGTGATGCTCCTCAATTATTTGCTTTAAATCATCTTGAAAATACAATGAAATAAAGAATGCAGCGTGTGGACGGTCAAAATTAAGTGTTGTGAGAGACCAATCTAAATGCGATGTGATATTGAATTGTTCAAGCTGTTCTCTAGGAAAAGAAACAGTCTGTGGGTTTGCATTTAAAAATTGGCAAGAGAGTGATAGAGCAGAATTCCCCTTGAGAAGCGCATCTAATAAACGTATTTGTTCGTTACTATATTCTGAGAACTTAACATTTCGCGGCAATGCTTCGATAGACGGTAAATCAGAAATAATCTCTTGATACGATACTTTAATTCTTTCTATAAGCTATTGTTCATCTTGGGTTTGAGTCATGATTTATCTATATTTATGATTCGGGTGGAGTCATACCAAATTGTAAATAAGCCATATTGGTTGCAATACGACCTCGAGCAGTACGCATGACATAACCTTGTTGAATTAAATAGGGTTCAATCACATCTTCAAGTGTTCCACTATCTTCAGCCATTGCTGCGGCTAAGGCCTCAACACCAGTCGGTCGTCCTTCAAAACGTTCTAAGAGCATAGATAAATAACGGCGATCTAAAGTATCTAAACCATCTTTATCGACATTGAGCATATCCAAAGCACGTTGAGCCATATCTTGTGTGACTTCACCAGTTCCTTTAACTTGAGCATAGTCTCTTACACGACGCAACAAGCGATTGGCTATACGTGGTGTACCACGTGCACGGCGAGCAATTTCTGTTGAACCCTCTTTAGTAATTGGCACATCCATTAAATTGGCTGAACGAGTAACAATATGCGTTAAATCTTCAACTGAATAGAATTCTAAGCGCTGCACAATACCAAAGCGATCGCGTAAAGGAGAGGTGAGTAATCCTGCACGTGTGGTTGCAGCGACCAAAGTAAATGCAGGCAAATCAAGCTTAATTGAACGCGCAGCTGGTCCTTCACCGATCATAATATCGAGTTGATAATCTTCCATTGCTGGATAGAGAATTTCCTCAATAACAGGTGAAAGACGATGGATCTCATCAATAAATAGAACGTCGCCTTCTTCTAAGTTGGTCAACATTGCTGCCAAATCACCAGCACGTTCTAAAACTGGACCCGAAGTCGATTTTAAATTACCCCCCATTTCACGGGCGATAATATTGGCTAAGGTCGTTTTACCTAAACCCGGTGGACCAAAAATCAGTGTGTGATCTAAAGCTTCACCACGTCCACGAGCAGCGCCAATAAAGATTTCCATCTGCTCACGAACCACAGGCTGACCAATATAATCAGCTAGGGATGTTGGGCGAATCGCACGATCAAAATGATCTTCTGGTTTTTCAGAACCACTGATTAAACGGTCTTGCATAATAACTTCAGTCTGTCTTTATTTATTCAATGATTTTAGTGCTGCACGAATGATATCACTGGCTTCAGTAAAATCTGCTTTCACTGATTGAATCAGTTTTTGTGCTTCAAGCGGTTTATAGCCTAAAGATTGTAAAGCAGCTTCTGCTTCAGCAACAGCTGAGTTTGCTGTAAATTGAATTTGAGTTGATGTTGAATTATTTGGAGTTGAATTGGTTGAAAATGCTTTGAAGCGATCACGTAATTCAATCATTAAGCGTTCAGCGGTTTTAGTACCCACACCTGGAACTTTAACTAATGTTTTGACATCACCGTTTTCAACAGTATGGATTAACATATCAATGCTCAGGGTTGAAAGGATACCAAGCGCCATTTTAGGTCCGACACCATTTACTTTAAGCAAAGTACGGAAAATGATTTTTTCTTGTGCGTCAATGAATCCATAAAATTGTTGAGCATCTTCACGAACGACCAAATGTGTCCATAAAGTGACTTTCTGTCCTTTTTGCAATTGGCAGAATGTTGAAAGTGGCGTATCAATTTCATAGCCCACACCATTTACATTGAGTAATACAGTTGGGGCTTCTAAGGCAAACACTTCGCCAATTAAACATCCGATCATCGAGTCTTTCACTTATTTTGTTAATGGTTGAATAGTAGATGCCATTTCTTCTAAACGCAAAATGGCTTTTAGAATTTCTTTACGATTTCGTGTGGATTTTATCCAAGCAGGTAAGCGGGAAAAATAACTACCATTTCCAGTTTGAGAGGTTCGCTCTCGTAACCCAGCTTGAATAAATGTTTTGAGTTCTTTTAAGTGTTCAATATTATAAACAGAAATCACGCCATGCTGAGTTTGGGTTTTTAAATAGAGCTCTAAGCCGTAAAAGGTGTAGCCGATGTTTTGATCTAAAATGAAATTTAGTCCATATTGCTCAAACTTTGATATATGTTGGCAAAGGCGACACCTTGCCCGAATAAATGGGGGTAATGAGCCTACATTCAGCAATTTTTGCTTTGCTCTCAACCAGACTCCACCACATTTTTGGCAGCGTTGGTATGTTGTTGCTTCATAATGTCCATTATGAAGCTGAGGAGTATCATGATTTTGGTTTGGGTTAATTTGATAAGCGCAATTTAAACAGCTCAGAAAAAATGTACCTTGATACCTGTTTTTTTCAGGCGCTTGAGGTTTATGATATTTTAAGAGACTTGGCTGATTACATTTAGGGCATTTAACCCATTGATCAAGATAAATAAAACTTGATAGATAAACGCCATTATCTATATGCCGCCCAAGCATTAAAAGAACCCAACTTTATTACCTTGTAACTCTTGTGCCAAGTTATAAGCTTGATGGTCAGAAAACTTACTAATGATATCTAGGACTTGCATAATATTATTATAGTGGTTGTTTTGCAGATTTACCCCTGAATGCTGCAAAATTGACATTAAACGTTGTTCTTTAAAGCTTAATGTTTTGTGCGGCATAGTCAAAGGAATAAAAGCATCCAAAATCGTTTGTAAGCTTTGATGCGCAATAATTTCTAAACCCGACTTTTGTGGATGTTCAAAAATTCGATCACGTGCAAGATTTTTCGCCGTTTGAATACCTGTTTCAATATCTGATGAGCAATACTGCAAAAGGCTTCCTTTGAGTTGCCCTGTAATAATTTCATAATGTTTTTTTGCAAAAGCAGTGGTCACTTCATCAACCAAACGCTTCATGACACGCCCACGCAAAGCCGCAATTTTTTGCTGCCAAGTCGTGTGAGGTAAATGTAATTCTTCTGGACGACCAAAGTCAGCAATTAGGTTCAGGAAAATAGGCTCAACTTCTTCATAACTCAGCATGTTTAGAATAATGCCATCTTCTAAATCTATCAGTGCGTAACAAATATCATCTGCTGCTTCTAATAGATAAGTGAGTGGGTGACGACAATAATGATAATCGCCGAGTTGAATGAGACCGAGTTGTTCTGCAAGTTGTTTTAAAATTTCTTTTTCAGATTGATAACAACCAAACTTGTCACGTTGATGCGATGGCGTGTCACCTTGTTCTTCAATAGTCTTTGAAAGCCATGGATATTTTAAGTAAGCACCTAGTGTCGCGCAGGTGAGGCGCATACCACCATCATCAGGATGGTAGTCAATACGGCTGAGAAGACGAAGTCCTTGCGCATTGCCTTCAAATTGACGCACATCGGCTGCTTCTTCTGGAGTCAGTTTAGTTAGAAAGTCTCTATGTGATGCATCATCAAACCATTCACGAATGGCATATTCACCTGCATGACCAAATGGCGGATTGCCAATATCGTGAGCTAAACATGCCGCTTGAATGATCGCACCAACATCTGCGGGAGAAATCCACATCGGTAATTCATCTTTGATTTTTTCTGCGGCTAACATGCCAAGTGAACGACCAATACAAGAGACTTCAAGCGAATGAGTTAATCGTGTATGAATTCCATCATGTTGAGTGAGTGGATGAACCTGTGTTTTTCTATTTAGTTGACGGAAGCTTTGAGAAAATATAATTCTGTCATAATCTTTGTGGAATGGGCTTCGAGCCAATTCAGTACTACTTTTTTTGCTACCTAAACGAATTGCAGAAAGCAACTCTACCCAACGCATTTGTTCCATTCATCATTATTCACTATGAGTTCAGGTTCATGATGCCAAAAAAAAGATTAAAGCACTAGAGTCGGGCGACACAAGTTGTCTTAGATAGGTGGGTCATCGTTTATAATTTTGTATTTAATAATCATTTGACTAAGCTAAATCATCTGAATATTAAATTTTCAGATCAGTTTATTCAAAACACAGAAGAAATAGTTTCAATTACTTTAAATTAGGAATGGAGAAACTGAACACTATGTGTTTAAGCAGTCAAAGTATGCAAATTTTCTTAGACATCATTCAATATAAAACGTTATTTATGCACACACAACTCTCATTAATTCGTGAAGATGGAATACACAAGACTAGTGCTTTGAATGATCAATTCTTAAAAAATGCTTGTTATTTCTAGAAAAGGAAAGTCATAGGTTGGAAAATTGATATATGTATCACGTTAAATGAATTGTTACGAATAAAGTAAAACCAATCAAGTGAGACAGAATTAAAGCATTCATCGTCGAAAACTCTGATTTTTAAGTTGGATATGGCTAGCTGAAAAGAGGCTTTCACAGTAGAATATGCGCTCTCTCATAAGTCACATTGTGGTAGGTTCGTTAGACCCGCCCGTGGAGCCAAAGTCAACATGTTTATCGTGGCCGGTGCGTCAGCACATTCTTCTTTTAAGAAAGCTCAACTCTTAAACCGTTTAGCGTCAATGAGTTCTGTTCAATCTTTTGACAGCCAGTGGGTTTATTTGTTTGATCAAGCGCTCAACGAGCAGCAACATCAATCGGCATTACAACTTTTAAACGATGGTAAATCTTTCGAACTTCGCCAAGCTGCAAGTGATGAAATCCAAATTTTAGTGACACCGCGTGTTGGCACAATTTCTCCGTGGTCATCTAAAGCAACAGATATTTTCCAAAACTGTAATACGCCTATTCATCGTTTAGAACGTGGTCTGTTATTCACCTTGAAAGGTGTGAAAGAGATTTCAAATGAAGTGAAATTGGCTTTACATGACCGTATGACAGAGAGTGTTTTTGCTCAGATTGATGATGCAAAAGCTTTATTCTTAGAAACAGCGCCGAAACCATTGAACTCAATTGATATTTTGAGTCAAGGTAAAGAAGCGTTAGTGAAAGCCAATAATGAATTTGGTTTTGCGCTCTCTTACGAAGAAATTGATTATTTAGTTGCAGCATTTACCAAACTCGGTCGTAATCCAAATGACATCGAATTGATGATGTTTGCACAAGCAAACTCTGAACACTGTCGTCATAAAATCTTTGGTTCTGAATGGACAATTGATGGTGAAAAACAGCCATTATCATTGTTCCAAATGATTAAAAATACTTATAAAGAATCTCCAACGGATGTGTTATCAGCATATAAAGATAACGCTTCTGTGATTGTAGGTTATGACACTATGCGTTTTTATCCGAAAGCGGATGAAAATGGTCACTTCGTTTATAAATATAAGAGTCAAGCTGCTCATATTCTAATGAAGGTTGAAACACACAACCATCCAACTGCAATTGCTCCATTTGCAGGTGCTGCAACAGGTTCGGGCGGTGAAATCCGTGATGAAGGTGCAACGGGTCGTGGTGGTAAACCAAAAGCAGGTTTAACAGGCTTCACCGTTTCAAACTTAAATATCCCTGGTTTTGAACAACCTTGGGAAGAAAACTACGGTAAACCTTCACGTATGGCATCGCCATTACAAATCATGATTGAAGGTCCATTGGGTGGTGCTGCGTTTAACAACGAATTCGGTCGCCCTGCATTAAATGGTTATTTCCGTACCTTTGAACAGAATGTCAATGGTGACGTGAAAGGCTTCCATAAGCCAATCATGATCGCTGGTGGTTACGGTAACATTCGTCCTGACCATGTTGAAAAAGATGCGATCCAACCGGGTGACTTGCTCATTGTATTGGGCGGCCCTGCAATGTTGATCGGTCTTGGCGGTGGTGCAGCGTCTTCTGTAGACAGCGGTACTATGGGCGAGAGCTTAGATTTTGCTTCTGTACAACGTGAAAACCCAGAAATGGAACGCCGTTGCCAAGAAGTCATCGATACGTGCTGGCGCTTAGAAGACTTTAACCCAATCGTGTCTGTACATGATGTGGGTGCGGGTGGTGTATCCAATGCAATGCCAGAACTTGTAAATGATCATGAGTTAGGTGCAGTGCTTAACCTCCGTAAAATTCCATCATTAGAGCCAGGCATGAGCCCGATGGAAATCTGGTCAAATGAAGCACAAGAACGTTATGTACTTGCCATTCGTCCAGAGTCTTTAGAACAGTTTGAAGAAATTTGTGCACGTGAGCGTTGTCCGTTTGCGGTGCTTGGTGAAGCGACTGAAGCGCGTCACTTAACTGTTGAAGATCCGTTGTTTGAGAACAAGCCTGTTGATATCCCAATGCAGGTGATCTTAGGCGGTACACCGCGTATGCAACGTTCGTATGAAACGATTGAGCGTAAAGGTAATGACTTTGATGCTGCAAAAGTTGATTTGAAAGATGCGATTTTCCGCGTATTGAAGAATCCTACAGTGGCATCTAAATCGTTCTTGATCACCATTGGTGACCGCTCGATTACTGGTATGGTTGCACGTGATCAAATGGTGGGTCGTTGGCAAGTGCCTGTGGCAGATGCAGCAGTGACGACAACTAGCTTACAAGGCTTCACGGGTGAAGCAATGGCAATGGGTGAACGTCCACCTGTTGCATTGTTAAATCCAGCAGCTTCTGCGCGTTTAGCAGTTGCTGAGGCGATTACCAATATTGCATGTGCTAACATCGAACAAATCAGTGATATCAAGCTTTCTGCAAACTGGATGGCTGCTGCTGGTCAAAAAGGTGAAGATCAAGCCTTGTTTGAAGGTGTCAAAGCGATTGGTATGGAAATGTGTCCTGCTTTAGGCATTGCCATTCCTGTCGGTAAAGATTCACTTTCAATGCGTACTACTTGGAATGATGGCGAAGATAAAGCCGTTACTTCTCCAATGACAGGCGTGATCACTGCATTTGCACCAGTTTTAGATGTACGTAAAACATTAACACCAGAACTTAAGAATTTAGAAGACTCAGTGCTTGTACGTATTGATTTATCTAAAGGTCAATTCCGTTTAGGTGGTTCAATCCTTGCACAAGTATATAAAGCAATCGGTTCAGTTACCCCTGATGTTGATAGTTTTGATGACTTCAAAGCATTCTTTGCCTTAATTCAAGACTGGAACAATCGTGGTGTGATCAAAGCTTACCATGACATCGGTGATGGTGGTCTATTGGCGACTGTTGCTGAAATGATGTTCGCATCGCGTTTAGGTGTGGCTTTAGAAAACCAAAGTACTGAAAGCTTATTTGCTGAAGAAATTGGTGCTGTACTTCAAATTACTGCTGCTGATTGGGCGCAGTTAGAAGTTGAAGTTGCGACATCTAGCTTGAAAGATGCTATTGCAGTTGTTGGTCGTGTCAATACAACTGATCAATTGGTTGTAAATGGTTTAACACTTGAGCGTGCTGAATTACAACAAGCTTGGGCTGAAGTTTCACATCAGATCCAACGTTTACGTGACAACGTTGAAACAGCTGATCAAGAATTTGCCTTAATTGCAGATAAAAACCATAAAGGTTTAATTGCTCAACCAACTTATGACTTAAATGAGCCAGTTGAAGCGCCGTTTATCAATACACGTCGTCCAAACATGGCAATCTTGCGTGAGCAAGGTGTGAATGGTCATGTTGAAATGGCAGCTGCTTTTGACAAAGTCGGCTTCAATACCATCGATGTACACATGAGTGATTTACTTGCAGGTCGTGTGAGCTTGAGCGATTTTGAAGGTTTAGTGGCTTGTGGTGGCTTCTCATATGGTGACGTAATGGGTGCTGGTGGTGGCTGGGCGAAATCAGTATTGTTCAACCCGAAATTACGTGATCAGTTTGAACAGTTCTTCCATCGTGAGAGCACTTTCAGCTTAGGCGTATGTAATGGCTGTCAAATGATGTCGCAACTTGCACCACTGATTCCAGGTGCAGAACATTGGGGCCGTTTCCACCGCAATACATCAGAAGTATTTGAAGCACGTGCCGTGAATGTTCGTGTAGAGAAATCAGTTTCTGTATTGCTTGAAGATATGCAAGGTTCGATTTTACCAATCGCGGTTGCGCATGGTGAAGGTCGTTTAGTTGCAACCGAACAGCAACTTGCTGCTTTAAATGCAGATAATCAAGTCATCTTGCGTTATGTAGACAGTTTGGGTCACCCAACTCAACATTATCCATTGAACCCGAATGGTTCACCTGAAGCGATTACAGGTCAAACCTCTAAAGATGGTCGTGCAACAGTGATGATGCCGCATCCAGAACGTAACTTCCGTGCTTTACAGCATTCTTGGAAGCCTGAAGATTGGGCTGAAGATGGTGCTTGGTTACGTATGTTCCGTAACGCGCGTAAATTTATTGGTTAATTAAACAACCGATGAGTGAAAATGCCACTTTTTTAGTGGCATTTTTTTTGGCAAGTTGTCGATTTTGCAGAAGAATAAATTTCACAAGGGTATTAAAAATAAGCTATTGATAATAAATATTATTTTAAATTTTATTGATTTTATGTGCTATTCTTCTTCGCTTGATGGGGAGTAACTATGATGAAAAAAATACTGATTTTATCTATGCTATTAACAGGATGTTCGACTGCATACCAACCTAATAGCTTATTAGGCCAGCAAGGATTTGCAGAAAAAGAATTATCTCAAAATCACTATAGAGTCAGCGTTAAAGGTAATGAAAAGACATCCGAACAACGTGCAACTGATTTTGCATTATTGAGAGCATCCGAACTTATGCTTGCAAAGGGTTGTATAAATTTTAAAGTGTTTAATACTGCAAGTGAGATGAAAAGTAGTTTAATCTTTCCGCAAACACACAAAGTAAATGCATTTTCGAGCTCTATAGAAAATCGGATTTACAGCAAAGCTGATAGTTTTTCTAAACTATATGCACCACAGTCAACAATCGAAGTTGGATGTGCTACAGAAAATGTAAGTGATGAAAATAAAATCTATGCTTCAGCTTCGATAAAAGAGTCTATTCAACTCAAATACCAACTTTTAGAAAAATAAGAGATTTACAAAAGTATTGATCTAGTCGAGTTTTTAAATCTTATAAGTGATCTCTATTTTTAACCATCAGCGTCTATGCTCGATTTAGAAAGAGGATTGCATTGATCATTTACTACCATTAAGCTGTACCAACCACCGCAAGGTGGTTTATTCGTTTAGGGCAGTTAAAATTCAATTCGTGGTCTTGATAGAGAAAAATAATGAAATCAAAAATCCATTTTCAAGAATTTGCTTTGTTGATGGCATTATTAATGTCGATCGTTTCTTTCTCAATTGATGCCGTATTACCAGCTTTAGGTGAGATCGGAAAAGTTTTTATTTTACAAAGTGATAATCAAGCACAATGGGTCATCATCACAATTTTTTCTGGAATGACCTTAGGTCAGCTGATTGCAGGACCATTATCGGATGCGATTGGACGTAAACGGATTTTATTTACAGGCATCCTAATCTACTTTTTAGGAAGCTTGTTGTGTTATTCCACACAAAGTTTTGAATGGTTTTTAGTTGGGCGATTTATTCAAGGAATAGGGGTTTCTGGACCTTATGTAGCCTCCATTTCCATTGTTCGGGACAAATATAGCGGTGCTCAAATGGCACGCATCATGTCTTTGATCATGATGGTATTCATGGTTGCACCTGCTGTTGCACCAAGTTTAGGGCAATTGATTATTCATTTCTTTGAATGGCGAGATATTTTTGTTTTATATATGGTTTATGCCACCATCGTTGGGTTATGGGTTGCATTACGTTTAGAAGAAACCTTAATTCCAGAAAATCGTTTACCTATGCGTGTACAAGCATTCAAAGATGGTTTTAAGGAAGTGGTGAGTAATAAAACCACCATGAGCTATCTATTGTGTGCTGGCTTTTGTTTTGGTGGGTTTATTGGTTATTTAGGAACTTCACAACAAATTTTTATGCAGCAATTTGGTAAAACAGGTGCAGAGTTTAGTGCTTATTTTGCTGTGTTAGCAGGTGTGATGGGGATTGCTTCATTTACTAACTCTAGAATCGTAATGAGGTTTGGCATGCGTCCAATTTGTATTTATGGTTTCTTAGGTTTATGTTTAATTTCTTTGATATTCCTGATTATTCAGCTTGTTGGCGTTCAGATTTCTTTTTGGATGTTTATGTTGTATGCATGCATTCTATTTTTATTGTTCGGAACATTATTTGGTAATTTAAATGCAATCGCTATGGAGCCGATGGGGCATGTCGCAGGGATGGCTTCAGCGATTATCGGGGCATCATCATCAATACTTTCTTTGATTCTCGCTTCGATCATTGGGCAACTTTATGATGCTACATTAATTCCAATGACATGTGGTTTTGTGATTTTATGTGGTTTGGCTTTTACGATGACAATATATGAGAAGCGATATGTAAAAGTTTTAGAGCGTGTAGGTGGTTAAACTTATAGACCTAAGATAAATTACTACTCAAGCTGAATTTTAGGCTTTCTTAGAGAAAAAACATGAAAAAAGTTGTCCCTGTAATTATAAGACATCCAACGCAAGGTTTGGAAATATTAGCTTTTCGGCATCCACTTGCAGGGAGCCAATTAGTTAAAGGGACAATAGAGCAAGGAGAAAAATATGATGAAGCTGCAATTCGTGAGTTATTTGAAGAAGCAGGTCTGACAGCTGAACCAAACCCTAAGTTTATAGGAAGTTTTATGCTCAAATCTAATCATCAAGATTGGCATTTCTATTTATGTGAAACGCTGGCTGAATTATCAGAGACTTGGGTACATCATTGTCATGATGGCGGTGGTTTAAATTTTGAATTCTTTTGGTTTCCGTTACATCAGAAACCTAGAGAAGATTGGCATGAAACTTTTCAAGGGGCGTTATCATTTCTGAAAAAGATTTTAATTATCTAATGGTACTAAAGCCCATCTTCTCTTGGTGAAAGCCAATCTTTATATTTATCCCTTAAAGCATTCCTTTTTGCTTCGTTAAAAATAATAAAATCAATACCTCCATCATAGGGTGCAACTATGATGTTCTGCTCAAAAGAAAGCATAAAAGCTCGAACCTCATCATCAGCGATCTTTATTAATAGCTCATTGTGTTGATTAGTTTGCCAAGTTGTTTCTGTAGAAAATGGTCTAAAAAAATAATCTTCACCTTCTTCATAAAAATCTTCAAGGTTTACTTGTTTTAGATTAATGCTTTTTTCTGCATGAAATAGGTAAGGAGGAAGCACAAATACAGGTTCATAATCTTCATCATTAGAGGGCTGACTAAAATAGTGACCTGAAACTATAAAGATAGAGGTATTTTCCCCAAAACAATCTGTAATAATTTCATTATGTCGATTTAATAACAATTCATATTCGGCAGGCGTATCCGCATACCTTTTTGATTCGGGCAGACTATGGATTCTTAACCAAGATTGTGGAAAGTAGTGCTTAAGTAGGTGAGAAATTGGGAGGTTGTTGGGATAGAATTGATCCCATTGAGATTGGAAAGAGTTGCTCATATTTTGAAATCGAAGAATTTAGTAATATATTATTAATATAATTTGGAATAATTAATTTAAGAAGTAAAAATTTAGGAAAATAGATTCATATTAATTTTTACTTTGAAAAAATGGTTCAATTTTTGCTTTCTCAATAATGATCATAAGAATCGGAGAACAACATGATGAAAAATGCAAATCACATGGGAACAATCCCTAGCAAAGATAAAGGTTGGTTTTGGTTTGGCTTAACGGTTGCTATCCAAGTTGTATTCATTGCTGTTAGTTACCTAGTGATGAATATTTCGCTTTGATATTTCATTGTTTTTAAGCTTATGATTGATGATTAGATAAAGATCAATTCATTATGAATATGCTAAAACTTATTTATTATGTGCCTGAATCACACCTTGAATCAACCAAACTTGCTATCTTTGACGCTGGTGCAGGTGGTATTGGAAATTATGAGCATTGTGCTTGGCAAGTGAAAGGAACAGGGCAGTTTAAGCCTGTTAAAGGTGCAAATCCGTTTTTAGGGCAATTAGACGAATTAGAGCAGCTTGAAGAATGGCGTGTAGAGACGATTGTGCCTGAAGAAAAAGCCAGTGTTGTGGCAAAGGCATTAAAGGCAAGCCATCCTTATGAAGAGCCTGCCTTTGAGTTTATCCAAATATTAGATATTGAATAATTATACTTTTTGAATAAATAAATCACGGTCAAAACGATATTGCGGGAAGAACACGCCATCTTTGGCACGTTCACCTGCACCAATCACCATCACAGGATACTGTTGATCATTTAATTTTAAAATTTTACGAACCGAAGGTTCATCAAAACCTTCCATCATGCAACTATCAAAACCATAAGCACGTAATGCCAATACAAGATTTTCACAGGCTAAAGCTGTGGTTTTAGTTGCCCATAATTTGGCATCGGCAGGGTTAAATGCAGTCACAGGAAGTTGTTTATCGAGAGTACGTGCTACTTTAAATGCAACTTTTTTAAAGTTACCTAATGCATTGAAATAACCTGTTTTATAGTTGTAGGGAATAAAACGGTAATACTTTTGAACTGCTGGTGGCGCTTCGGGAAATGGAAACTCAGTGATATTTAGTTTTGCCATTTCATCAACACGATCTGTTCTAGCGACACATACGATCAATTCTGATGCAGTTTTAGCAGCAAGTTGTCCTAAACACGCTTTAACCAGTTGTTTTTTCTTGCTTGGATTTTGCACCACATAGAATGTCCAAGGCTGTAAGTTTGATGAGTTTGGTGCAAGTAATGCTAAATCTAAACAATCATCTAAAACTTCAGCTGGAATCGGTTTATCCGTGAACTTACGTACTGAACGACGGCTTTCAATGACTTTACGGAAATTGGCAACATCAATATCTTGAGGGGCAGGTTCGAAATAGCGTTTTTTTTCGGTTTGATTTTGTTCAGACATGAGAATAAATGTTCCTATAAGTTTGTTGTTAATATTGGGACGTTAAATAAAAAAACCATCCAGTGTTGACTAAGTGGTTTATAGAAAAATAGTGCAATGTATTAATTGAACTGTGAGAAGTCAGGCTTACGTTTTTGCATAAATGCTTGTACAGCTTCCATCATTTCAGGTGAACGTACACGCTGCATAAAGATCTCAGCTTCTTCATCGACACATGCAATAATTTCAGCTAAATCTTGTTTCATCAATGCTTTACTTTGTTTTAGAGATGCTAAAGGTAATGCTGCTAAATGTTGAGCTGTTTTTTGAGCTGTTGCATAAACATCTTCAACTACATCATTTACGAGATTTGCTTTCACAGCTGTTGCAGCATCAAATTTCTTCGCTGTGAATAATAATTCAGCCGCTTTTTGATAACCTGCTTGCTTCACTAATAAACGACTCGCAGCCCCTTCTGGAGAAAGACCTAAGCTTACGAATGGAATTTGGAATAGGGCAGTATTGTCTGCAAATACGATATCAGCATGTAATAGGATTGTTACACCAATACCAATCGCTACGCCTTTCACCCCAATAATCAGTGGCTTAGAAAAACGAGCCGCAGCTTTTAATAATACAAATGGAGGTTGATCGCCTGCTTTGCCTTCATATGGCTTTTGCATAAAGCCCATGAAGTCTTTCATATCATTACCCGCAGTAAAATCTTGTTCTGCACCACGAAAAATCACAACACGTACATCTTTATTTGTATCAGCTTCATCTAATGCTTTTGCAATCCAAAGATAAAGTTCACCGTAGAGTGCATTTTTGGCTTCTGAACGGTTAATGGCTAAGGTGAGTACGCCATCTTCTAAATTTGCTTGCAAATGTTGATGAGGTTGTTGAATACAGCTAAGTGTCATCGTACTATCCTTGCTTTAATCCAGATTGATTTTTAAAGTGCTCTCATTATGTCGCATATTTGCGTTACATAGTGCAACTGATGAGTTCACAAAAAGTGAAATTACGCCTATGTACACATTTGACTATCTTGTTTTTATTGGACGCTTTCAGCCTTTTCATTTGGCACATCTACAAACCATTGAAATTGCGTTACAGCAAAGTCAGAACGTGGTATTGGCATTAGGTTCAGCACAATCAGAACGGAATATCAAAAATCCATTTTTAGCCCATGAACGTGAGCAAATGATTCTGTCTAATTTTTCAGAAGATGATCAGAAACGGATTCATTTCGTGCATGTAGTTGATGTATATAACGATGAAAAATGGGTCAAACAAGTCAAAACCTTGGTTAATCAAGTGGTTCAGCCAAATGCAAAAGTAGGTTTGATTGGTCACTTTAAAGATGAATCTTCGTATTATTTAGCTTTATTTCCTGAATGGGAAATGGTTGAGTTGGATAGTTTAAAGGATTCAATTTCGGCCACGCCTATGCGAGAAGCTTATTATCGAGGTGAGATTCAAACCGAATTTTTCCCTAAAGGCACGATTAAATTTCTGACTGAATTTAAAAATACAAAAGTCTATGCGGAATTGCAGCGTAAATATCTTGAGGGTGATAAAAGTAATTTGGATGAATGTTTTTAAGATTTTAGTTCTTTAAGTAGAAAATCGATGAAAACACGAATATGGAAAGATTCGTGTTTTTTTGATGGATAAACTAAAGAAAATGGGCGTGAAGTGCCTGAAAATTCGGTAAGCACTTCAATCAAATCTCCATTCTTAAGCTCATTTTCTACAATAAAACGATAGGTTTGTAATAAACCAGCGCTATGTTTTGCCAGTGTAACCGTGCCTAAAATATCGTCTAGACAACGAATATTTCCCGCACTTTGATATTCAATTATTTGTTGATTCGTGGTAAATAGCCACGGAACATTTTTCCCCGTGCTAGGGAGAACAAATTGAATGCATTGATGATGCTGTAAATCTTCAAGGCTTTGCGGTGTACCGAATTGTTTTAAATACTCAGGCGACGCCACTACAATCAGTTCAGCCTGTTCTAGTTGCCGTGCAATCAAATTTGAATCAGCAAAATGTCGTCCACGAATCGCCAGATCATATCCTTCTGCTATAAAGTCCACATTTTTATTGGTGAGTTGAACATCTACTTTGATGCTTGGATATTGCTGTGAAAACTTTGCCAATAACGGGAGGATGCGATAGTGTCCATATGGTGTTGGAACACTAATACGAATTAAACCAAAGGGTTGCTGTGTTTGATTTTTGAGTTGCTGTTCTGCTTCTAAAATTTGATTCAGCGCTTGCTTACATTCATCAAAATAGATTTTCCCTTGCGCGGTTAAACGGACTTGTCGAGTCGTTCTTACAAACAGTGGGGTCGCTAAATGCTTCTCTAATCGAGCAATGGAGCGACTGACCGCTGCTGGACTCACACCTGCATGTAAGGCTGCCTTAGAAAAGCTTTCATATTCTGCTACTAAGCAAAACAATTCGACGCTACTAAACATCATCCGTTTTAGAGGGTGATTCATTCATTACACCATGTAAAAAATGATTTGAGTTGTAAGCTATTTAAGCACATAAAAGTAAACAATAAGATGATTCCCATACCTTGTATGGAGTTATTTTTATGAAATTGTTCTATTCACCAAATGCCTGTTCTTTAGCCCCACATATCGTTTTAAGAGAGCTTGGGCTTCCATTTGATTTAATCAAAGTCGATTTGCAACAGCATTTAACTCAACTGGGTGAGGACTTTTATAGACTCAATAAAAAAGGACAAGTACCTGTATTACAGCTTGAAGATGGTTCTTTTTTAACGGAAGGTGCTGTGATTAGTCAGTTTCTTGTTGATCAATTCGAACGTAAGGATTTATTACCTGAAATAAATACCCCAGAGCGTTATCAAACACTTTCTTGGATGAATTTTATTGCTTCAGAAATTCATAAAGCATATTCACCATTTTTCCATGAATCCTATGGCGAAGAATCTAAAACTATCTTTAGTACGATTTTAAATAAACACTATGCATGGGTTGATCAACAGTTAGACGGGCAAAACTATTTAACGGGAAGTAATTTTACCATTGCTGATATTTATCTGTTTGTGGTGACACGCTGGGCTGACTTTATTGGATTTGATCTTGAGCATTTTATTCATTTAACAGCTTTTATGCAGCGAATTGCTCGTCGTCAAACGGTTCAAGACGCAATAGCAGCCGAAGCATCTTAGTATTCTTACCATCTATAAAATTATAAAAGGAGATCCACATGCCTTATATTTTAATTCAAATTACTAAAGAAAATGTCACTACTGCACAGAAACAACAGTTGATTCAAGAGGCTACAGATTTAGTGGTTCGGGTGCTTCATAAAGATCCAGCTACAACATTTGTGGTCATTGATGAAGTTGATACAGATAACTGGGGTGTGGCAGGCGAATCAGTTTCGACCATACGCAATAGACAAAGAATAGGTAAATAAGATGGAAAATAATTCGATAACTAAGATTCAACTGCAGCTCGAAAAATACTTTGATGGTTTGTACTTTTGTGATGTGAATAAATTGCAGGACGTATTTCATTCCGATGCAACTTATATCAACGCTACGGATGATCCGATGCTTAAGTTAGATATGGATAGTTATTTCTCTATTGTTGAAAAGCGTATTTCACCCGCATCTCAAAACCAATTAAGACAAGATAAGGTTATTGCGATCAATTTGATTCATGATCAGTTAGCGATGGTACATGTTGAATGTGTGATTGAACCTAAATATTTTTATGATGCACTGACATTGGTACAAAAGCAGGGTAAGTGGAAAATTATTTCTAAAGTCTTTCATTATCAACTTTTAGCGGATTAATTAAGCATCTTCCCAAAAGATAATTCGATTGGAAAAGGGATCAGTTACACTTAGTTCTAAAGTTTCCCAATCTGTTTTTTTCAACTTGAGGTTTAGCGAACTTATAATCCTTAACCTCAAGTTCATTTTTTAACAAACTCAGATTTTCCCAGTAAATACGAATTGCGCTATGTGGACTCGCATCACCAAAATGTTCAGATAAATGAAGAATACAATCATCTTTGGAAATTTGTAGATAAACAGGGAAGTTATCCCCAAATATATGTTGCCAGTCGATTTGAAAACCTAAGTAATCTAGATAAAATGATCGTGCGAGTTCAATATCAAAGATACGAAAAATAGGGATGATTGAACCATTTTGCATGTTTATTCCTTATTAACGAACACCAAACTGTTGAGTCCAGTAACTCTTTTGTTTGGCGGTTTGATCTAATGAACAGGCGACCGCATAATCTGTAAATTTGGGATGCATTAAATTACTACAATGCACAGGGCTAGCAAGCCAGACCGCCATGACTTCATTTAAATTTTTTTGTCCTCGTGCGACATTCTCACCACCACCTTTACCTTTGAAACCGTATTGTTTTAATCGGATCTTTAAATCTAATCCTGTTGTGCTGATATGCCCGAGAAAAGCATGGCTTGCCATATCTTTAGTATGAGCAACAGCACTGTGATATAAGTTCTGATTCCATTTTAATGGCGCAACAGCAGCAAAATATTGTTTGCCACATTGCCGTCCTTGTTGCCGAATCTCATTAATCGTATTCATAATCATTTGTTGATAAGCAGGATTTTGTATATCTTGGCAACGGATTTCTGTTGTTGCAATTTGAATCTGTGTTACAGAGACTAAGTTTTCTTCTGCCGTTGCGGTTTGTGGTGCATTAGTATTACAAGCAGAGAGTATAAAAAATAAAGGAAACAAATAGAGTGGTCTGCGATAATTCATTTTTAATGTCTTTAATTATTTTAATCTTTTCATCATACGCTAAGGTCCAAGCAGTGAGCAATTTTCCCATAACAAAAAAGCGAGTATGAAACTCGCTTTTTTGTTACCCAACATATTTATGCGGTTTGTAAGGTTTTTAGGTCTTCGAGTACTTGTTCAGCATGCCCAGCTGCTTTAACTTTGCGATAGCTTTTCACTAATTGTTTGTTGTGAAAAATAAAGGTTGAACGTTCAATACCCATGACTTGTTTGCCATACATATTTTTCTCTTTAATAACATCAAAGTGTTTGCATAAGACTTCTTCTTTATCACTAATTAAATCAATGCTAAGCGACTGTTTCTCAGTGAAGTTTTGATGTGCTTTAACTGAATCTCGTGATACACCAATAATTTGACAATTTAAGGCATCAAACTGATCTTTTAAGCAAGAAAATCCAACAGCTTGAGTCGTACAACCAGGTGTTGAGTCTTTAGGATAGAAGTATAAAACTAACCATTCACTTTGGAGTTCGGTTAAGTTTATTTCACCTTGAGTCGTTGAGAAAATTTGATTCGGTAATTGAATATTTTCTGACATTTTTCATCCTTCAATAAACGTTATCGTTGCTCTAATTCAAGTGGTAAAAATGCGTATTCTTCATGATAAACAATTTCACCCCGACTTACAGGAATAGCTTTGTTAAAAATGGGACCATTAATCACTGTGGTGTGAAATTCACCACCTTCGCCACATGGATCAATGCCACGATTTTCTAACTCTTGGATGTACTCCAGAGTTAGGATTTTGCCTAAATCTTCGATTTTCATACCGAGTTTAAGATTGACGGTCACGATAACACTGCGAAAACCAAGATTGATGAACTCTTCTACCACTTCTTTATGTGGGCGCAACCACAGTGGCATGCCCAATTTTAGTCCCACTTGCTGAGTCACCTGATCATGCCAGCAGCCATGTTCAGGCATGTCTAAATCACCAGTGACCAGTACTTCAGCACCTTGTTGTTTTGCTTGATTGAGCAGTGCAATAAACTTACTTTCATAATCAGCCCAACTCGATGATGTCATATAAACAGGTAAACCAATCGCATCAGCTTGAGCACGGATAATATCCAGTGGCATTGCGTGTGAGCGTGAGCGTTGACCTTGTTCTTCTAGCATTACAATCAGTCCAATCACAGTACCTGTTTGCATGGCGTGATATAAGGCGAGGGAACTATCTTTGCCACCACTAAAAGATACGATTGATTTCCGTTGTTCGGCATTAGTTTTCCATTGATCTTGCATGGTGTTATTCAATTGATTCAAAGTAAAAGAGATTTTAGCAAACCCCAATAAAAAAGCCCGCATAAATGCAGGCTTTGTTTTCAGCAATACAAGCTTACTTTTTAGGAGCTTGTTGTTGAGCAGCTTTCATTGCTTCTTCAGTTAGTTTTTCTAACTTAGATACTAATGGAGCACCTAGACATGCTTGTAAGTCTTTATTTTGCTGTTGAACAAAACCTAAAGAACTTGGACTTTTCTTCGCGTTGATTGCGCTTTGAATTTCCCATTTCTGAGCTTCAGTCACTTTACCTTGCGCATCAATTTGACAACCACAGAACTTGCTTACTTCAGCCGCTGTAAGTTTTCCGCCTTTAGCTGTTTGATCTTTACAAACATTGACTAATGCAGATTTCACATTGGTACTTTTATATGCAGCTTGCAATGGGTTATCAGCTGCATGCGTTGCCGTTGCGAATAAAGCAGCAGCTGACATCATTGTAGAAAGAATAAGATTTGATTTAGAAAACTTCATATAATGTACCTAATTTTTACCCTATATCGGTTATTCAGCGTAGCGCGTAGGATCCGCAATACCTGCTTCGATAAAACCTTGTTGACGTAAACGACAACTGTCGCACTTACCACATGCACGTCCTTGAGCATCTGCCTGATAGCAGGATACCGTTTGACTATAGTCTACGCCATGTTCGATACCTAAGCGTATAATATTCGCTTTGGATAAATGTAACAAAGGTGTTTCAATTTTAAGGGGTTTTCCTTCAACGCCCGCTTTCGTTGCTAAACGCGCGAGATTGGCAAAAGCGTCAATAAATTCAGGACGACAATCTGGATATCCTGAATAATCAACAGCATTGATACCAATTACGATGGCTTTTGCGTCAAAAACTTCTGCTGCTGCAAGGGCATAAGATAAGAAAATAGTGTTACGTGCTGGAACATAAGTTACAGGAATGCCTTCTTGTAATTGTTCTGGAACATCAATGTTATGATCTGTAAGCGCAGAACCGCCTAAATTACCTAAATCAATGTTAATGACACGATGTTCAACACCCGCACGTTGTGCTAATGCTCTAGCAGCATCAAGTTCTGTGGTCGAACGTTGACCATACATAAAACTTAAAGCGATACATTCATAATTTGCCTGTGCCCAAGCAAGACACGTTGTTGAGTCTAAGCCGCCAGACAATAATACGATGGCACGAGAACGCATATTATTTTCCATTATTCAACCTAAAATAAATTTGATGAAAGCAATGATTGATTAAAATTGCTTTAGGAACTTTTAACGACCAGATTCGTCATTCCATAACAACTTATGTAACTGCAATTGGAATCGAACAGGGAGATGGTCTTCTAAAATCCACTGGGCTAAGTCACATGCAAATGCTGGGAGAGCAACTGCACCTTTTTCAACAGCAAAAGCAGGAGAGAACCAAACGGTACTGACTTTGTCTTGCAACTGCAATTTTTCAAGTTGCAGTTTTGACCATTCATAGTCAGCACGATTACAAATCACAAATTTAATCTGATCGTGTTGAGTTAAATAGTCGATATTGGTAAATAAATTACGATGATCTTCATTAGAAGTTGGCGTTTTTAAATCAAGAACTTTAGAAACACGCGGATCAACTTTAGATACATCTAATGCGCCGCTTGTTTCTAGAGAAACTTCAAAACCAAGATCACACAAACGCTGTAACAAGATCAAGCAATTGGGTTGAGCAAGTGGTTCGCCGCCAGTAACACAAATATAAGGTGTTTTATGTTGGCTAGCAGTTTCAATAATCTGTTCAAGTGACTGACGTTCGCCACCTTCAAACGAATAAGTGGTATCGCAATAACTGCAACGTAATGGACAGCCTGTTAAACGAATAAAAACCGTTGGTAAGCCAAAAGTATTCGCTTCGCCTTGCAAAGAATAAAAGATCTCTGTAATGCGTAAACCAGCCGCAGGATCTGAGACAGGAATTGCAGAAGAACGTAAGGAAGCCATAAGCAGTTACCACAAACAGATGCTAAACAAGTAGCATGTTACATAAAAACAAAATCTCTACGACCATGACTGATCGTAGAGATGGGGAACAGGCAGTTCCGCAATAAATATTACAAATTAGTCTGCGCGTAATAAATCGTTCAAGCTGGTTTTCGCGCGAGTTTTCGCATCCACTTTTTTCACGATGATTGCAGCATAAAGACTATAAGTACCACATTTTGATGGAAGGCTACCCGCAACAACTACAGAACCTGCTGGAACACGTCCGTAATGTACTTCACCAGTTTCACGATCAAAGATTTTGGTTGATTGACCAATGAAAACGCCCATTGAAATTACAGAACCTTCTTCTACGATCACACCTTCAACGATTTCAGAACGTGCACCGATGAAGCAGTTATCTTCAATAATTGTTGGGTTAGCTTGTAATGGCTCTAATACACCACCGATGCCTACACCACCTGACAAGTGAACATTTTTACCGATTTGTGCACATGAACCAACAGTTGCCCATGTATCAACCATTGTACCTTCATCAACATAAGCACCAATGTTGACATAAGAAGGCATCAAGATCACATTTTTCGCTTGAAAACTACCACGGCGAGCAACAGCAGGCGGTACAACACGAACACCAGCAGCTTTAAACTGTTCTTCAGTCCAGCCAGCGTATTTAGTATCTACTTTGTCATAGAAACGAAGATCACAAGCTTCGATTGGCTTGTTATCATTCAGTTTAAATGAAAGTAAAACTGCTTTTTTTAACCATTGATGAACAACCCATTCACCATCGATTTTTTCAGCAACACGAAGTGTACCGTTATCTAAAGCTGTTAATGCTTCTTCTACAGCTTGACGGATTTCTGTTGGGCAGTCCGTTGCGCTATAGTTTGCACGGTCTTCGAATGCTTGCTCAATGATTGTAGAAAGCTGAGACATGATCTTCCTTCTTCCAAAAAAATTTTAAAGATTTTACACTAAATTGCTTCAATAAGCTTTGAAAAAAGTCGTTACAATATTTTGTTTTATTTATAAGCAATAAAAATGTAACAAAATCGGAGATTATTGTTTTTTATCTATAATTTCAAAATATACAATTACTTTAAATTTGTATCAAAAAATAACAAAAAGTAATCATTTTCTGTATAAAAAGTTGGCGATCAATCTTTTATTATGCAATCACAGAAACAATATTAAATTTTTAATAAGAGTATTTTTTGAGGAGACTTACATGAAAGCTTTGCGCGTTATGTTGGCAGCTGGTGCATTAACAGCAATTGCAGGTACTGCTTTTGCAGCAGATGAGCAAGTTGTTAAAGAATCAGTTTATGCATTCCCATCTTACTTAGACCCAGTGTCAGTTCGTGCTGAAGTAGGTACAACAGGTTATGGTGGTGCTATCACATATAATGCTAACCCATATGTTGGTGTAACATTAGGTTATAACGGTGGCGACATTTCTTGGTCTGACGACATTAAAGTAAATGGCTCAACATATGATGTAGATATGGATAACAAGACTGCATATTTAAATGCTGAAGTTCGTCCATGGGGAACAAGCGAGAGCGTATTCGCTAAATCACTCTATGTTGCAGCGGGTGTTGCATATTTAGATAATGACTACGATTTAACTCGTAATGTTGATGCAACACGTGCTTTCCGTGTAAATAACCAAGACTTCTTAGCGAATGCTGGTGGCGTGAAAATCGATGGTAAAATGGAGTATAAAAACGACATCGCACCATACTTAGGTTTCGGTTTTGCACCAAAAGTTTATAAAAACATCGGTGTTTTCGGTGAAGTAGGTGCTTATTACACAGGTAATCCTAAAGTTACTTTAACATCTACAGGTACAGCAACAACTGCGGGTAGCCAGTCTTTGACTGAGGCTGTGAATGCAGAAGCAAATAAAATTGCTAATGATGACAAATACCAGTGGTTACCAGTTGGTAAAGTGGGTGTAAGCTTTAGCTTCTAAATCACGAATAAAAAAACGAGCTTTAAAGCTCGTTTTTTTATGTTCGCATAATAATAAAAAATGGCTCTCATTGAGCCATTTTTTTATTCTTCAGGATAGGCAACTTTTTTAAGTTCTTTAATATTTGTTTGGGGTGAGCATAAAGAGATAAATTCGTAGCCATAACCACGAAGTAAATGTCCTTTTCGAACTGCAATCCAAGTTGTATTGACGCCAAAAATCTCTGTTTTAAGTTGTTCTAGGCGATAGTCTTTGTCATTGTCATACGCAACATCATTGACAATACCAACGCCCATATTCAGTTCAACATAGGTTTTAATGACATCGGCATCAAGCGCTGACATCACGATATCTGCATGTAAATGTGCATCGTCGAATGCTTTGTCGATTTTTGAACGCCCTGTGAAACCACCATGGTAAGTGATCAGCGGATATTCAGCTAAAACCTCTAAGCTCAAGGTATCTAATTTGGTTAAGGGGTGGTCTTTCGGCGTAATAATACTGTGATGCCACTCATAATAAGGCACACTAGCTAAATTTTCCTCAGTCGTTAAAGATTCAGTCGCAATACCGATATCAGCTTCGCCTTGAAGTAACATTTCAGCGATTTCAACAGGACTTGCCTGTTGTAGAACTAAATGTACTTTTGGAAATAATTTTTTAAATTGATTTACGATTGGTGGCAACACATAACGAGCTTGAGTATGTGTAGTTGCAATCGTTAATGTACCTTCATCAACTTTATTAAAATCATCGGCTAGACGTTTAATATTATCGGCATCGACCAACATCCGCTCAACAATGCTGAGTAGTGATTGCCCTGGTTCAGTCAATCCTAATAAGCGCTTACCTTTACGCACAAACAGTTGTACACCTAATTCATCTTCTAAATCTTTAATGTGTTTACTGACACCAGATTGGGAGGTATAAAGTGCCGCAGAAGCTTCAGTTAAGTTAAAGTTTTGACGAACAGTTTCTCGAATAATTCTGAGTTGTTGAAAGTTCATAAAGTTTTTCCTCATAAGAGGATGGGGCATATTCTTACCCCATCAGTATTATTTTAAGCAACTTGCGTCGATTGATCTGCAAATAAATGAAGTTGAGCAGCACTAATCCAAACTGTTTGATTTGGTTTGAATTGATGTAAATTTGCTTCTTCTACATTTAATAAAATTTCAATAGTACGTCCACTACGATCTTGTAATTCAGCCACGACCCGCCCAGCGATCCACACTTCACGTAAGAAGGTTGCCTCAATCGTATTCGGTTGAGGTTGGGGATGAATATGTAATTCATTTGGTCGTGCAAATGCAATCACTTTACCTTGTGGTGCATCTAAACTTGTTGGTAATTGGATACGATCATCGCCGATTCGGATGATACCGCCAGTATGCTCACCTTCAAAACGATTTGCTTGACCAAGGAAATCAAAAACAAATGGAGTAGCAGGTTTTTCATACACTTCACGCGGTGAGCCGATTTGTTCGACATCACCTTTGTTCATCACAATGATCTGATCTGCAACTTCTAGCGCTTCTTCTTGGTCATGGGTGACAAAGATTGAAGTAATATGCAGTTCATCATGTAAGGTACGTAGCCAGCGGCGTAATTCTTTACGAACTTTAGCATCAAGTGCACCAAATGGTTCATCAAGTAACAAAACGCGTGGTTCAACTGCGAGTGCACGAGCCAATGCAATACGTTGACGCTGACCTCCTGAAAGCTGAGCAGGGTAGCGGTCTGCTAAGAAACCAAGTTGTACCAAATCTAGTAAACGAGTGACCCGTTTTTTGATTTCAGCTTCGGATGGACGTGTTGCACGTGGGCGAACACGTAAACCAAAGGCGATATTGTCAAAAACAGTCATGTGACAAAACAAAGCGTAGTGTTGAAATACAAACCCAACTTGACGTTCACGTACATGGATGTCAGTTGCATCTTCACCTTCGAGTAGAACCTGACCACCATCCGCAGATTCTAAGCCCGCAATAATGCGTAACAACGTTGTTTTTCCGCAACCAGAAGGACCAAGCAGAGCAACCAATTCACCTTCAGGAAAATCTAAAGAGATATTTTTGAGTGCATGGAATGCACCAAAGTGTTTTTCAATATTTTTAACTTGAATACTCATGTGTTCATTCCTTAGGGATTTGTTTTATGTTCATTTGCTTGGTCTTGGCGGACTTCAAGCCAAGTTTTCAAAATCAAAGTAATGATCGCTAAAAATGCCAGTAATGAAGACACAGCAAATGCAGCACTAAAGGTATATTCGTTATAGAGAATCTCGACATGAAGCGGTAATGTGTTGGTTTCACCGCGGATATGTCCTGAAACGACAGAGACTGCACCAAACTCTCCCATAGCACGCGCATTACACAGAATCACACCATAGATCAAACCCCATTTAATATTTGGAAGAGTCACTTTCCAGAAGGTTTGCCAGCCCGAAGCACCAAGTACAATCGCTGCTTCTTCCTCTTCGGTTCCCTGAGCTTCCATTAAAGGTATAAGTTCACGTGCAACAAATGGTACTGTAATAAAAATAGTAGCTAAAACAATGGCAGGTACGGCATACAGAATTTTAATATCATGATCCATTAACCAACCACCAATCCAACCTTGAGAGCCAAAAATTAATACAATCATCAAACCTGCAATTACAGGCGAAACTGAGAATGGCATGTCGATAATCGTGGTCAAAATGGCTTTGCCACGGAATTGGAACTTTGCAACAGCCCATGCCGCCGCAACACCAAATACAACGTTAATTGGTACGGCTATTGCGGCAGTGAGTAAGGTTAGCTTTACAGCGGATAAAGTATCTGAATCAGTCAGTGCATTGATATAAACATTCAGACCTTGTTTAAAAGCTTCAACAAAAACCAAAATCAAAGGTAAAATTAAACAACTCAGAAAGAAGATAAGTGCAACACTAATAAAAGTGTAACGGACCCAAGTCGGTTCGCGGGTTGCATCTCTAGCTTGTAATTTAAGCGCTAAACTATTGCTACTGGTATTTAAGCTCATTGTGCAGTTCTCCCTGTACGACGACTTGCCCATGCTTGTACTAAGTTAATTAAAAATAGAATGGCAAAAGAGAGAACAAGCATAACCACAGCAATCGTGGTCGCACCTGCATAGTCATATTCTTCTAAACGAGAAATAATCATAAGCGGAGCGATTTCTGTTTTGTAAGGCTGGTTACCTGCAATAAAGATCACTGAACCGTATTCGCCGACACCACGAGCAAAAGCCAAAGCAAAGCCGGTCAGTAGAGCTGGAAATAAAATTGGTAAAATGATTTTGGTAATCGTCTGGTAACGATTTGCACCAAGAGCAGAAGCGGCTTCTTCCAATTCAGTTTCAATGTCACTTAGTACGGGTTGTACGGTACGAACCACGAAAGGTATACCAATAAAAATCAGAGCTAAAGTAATCCCAATCGGGGTGTAAGCTACCTCAATCCCAAGTGGAGAAAGATATTGTCCAATCCAGCCTGTTGGTGCATATAACGAGGTTAATGCAATGCCTGCAACAGCAGTAGGAAGAGCAAAAGGTAAATCTACTAAAGCATCGACAATACGTTTACCTGGGAAACTATAGCGAACTAAGCACCAAGCGAGTAATAAACCAAAAATAACATTTACCAATGCCGCTATTAATGCAGCACTAAAGCTAAGTTGTAGAGACTTTAAAATTCGCTCTGACGTTAAGATTTCCCACAAGCCATCCCAACCAATCCCTAAGGATTTGATAAAGACAGCAGATAAAGGAATAAGCACAATCAAAGACACGTAAGCGAGGGTGAAGCCTAATGAGAGACCAAACCCAGGCAGCACTCGGGAACGCTGCGACATGATATTTCCTCAAAGAGAAATGTTTGCTAAAACAAGCAAATAAATAATGCGAATACTAAAAATACGGGAGCGGTGTTAGGCAAATTTTAGATTGAAATTTGCCTGACTCATTCGGGCGACGAGCTGCGTCTTTTTTTCAGGGAGTAAGTAGTTCAGGATCTCAGGGAAAGGACCAAATCCAGATGCGACATTGATATGACCGACAGCACCTAAATTAATGGGGGTTAGTTTCCATGCTTGAGCCAATTGCAAAGCATCGACATAACCTAACCAAGGGTCATTTTCACTAATTAATAAAGTAGTTGGTACTTCAATTTTGATCTGCTGAAAATACTGTTTATAGTCAATCAAGCTATGACGTGCGAAGCCTGCTTCACCAAAACGTGCAGGGTTGGCGGGTGCAACCAATACCAGATTTTTAACTTTTGCTCTGAGTTCTGGGTGCTCAGCAAGCGCAGCAATACTGGTTAAGCAGCCAAAACTATGCGCCACGATTTGAACAGGTGCTGGAGCAGAAACAACAGTTTTAATAAATTGGACAATCCATTCACTGAGCACAGGACGATCCCAATGTTTCTGTTGAACGCGAGAGCTAGACACAAGTTGCTGTTGTAACCAAGACTGCCAGTGTTGCGCTTCGCTACCACCTACACCTGGAACAATTACGGTATGAATCATGTCCGCTCTCCCTATCTACTTTTTAAGTAAATTATTTTGTAGTGCTGTTGATCTTGACGATTTGGTCAAATATACCGCCATTATCAAAGTGGGTTTTTTGTACCTTAGTCCAACCGCCAAACTCTTTATCAATCGTCACAAGTTTGAGTGGTTTAAATGTTGTACTGTATTTCTTTAAAACAGCCGCATTTCGAGGACGATAGAAGTTACGAGCAGCAATTTCTTGACCCGCAGGAGAATATAAATAGTTCAAATATCCACGTGCGATTTGTAAGTTGCCTTTCTTCTCAGCATTTTTTTCTACGACTGCAACAGGTGGTTCAGCCAAAATGGAAAGTGAAGGTGTGATAATTTCAAACTTACCTGGTTGTTCGCGTATTGCAAGAAATGCTTCATTTTCCCAAGCAAGTAATACGTCACCAATACCGCGTTCAGCAAAAGTTGTAGTTGCACCACGTGCCCCTGAATCAAGAACTTTGGTTTGCTTGTAAATTTGGCGAACAAATTCTTGGGCTTTGGCATCGTTACCACCTTTTTGATGTTTTGCCCAAGCCCAAGCACCTAAGTAGTTCCAACGTGCGCCACCAGATGTTTTAGGATTTGGTGTAATAATTTCTACGCCAGGTTTAACCAAATCGCCCCAGTCTTTGATTTGTTTAGGATTACCTTTACGCACAAGGAAAACAATTGTTGAGGTATAAGGTGTTGAGTTGTTTGGTAGCTTCTTTTGCCAATCGGCTGGAAGTAATTTTGCATTTTCAGCAATTTCATCAATATCAGCTGCTAGGGCAAGGGTCACCACATCAGCATTTAAGCCATCAATGACTGCACGGGCTTGTTTACCTGAACCACCATGTGATTGTTTAAAGTCAATGTCTTGACCAGTGCGTTGTTTCCAAAATGCACCGAACTGTTTATTGAAATCTGTATAAAGTTCACGAGTTGGGTCATAAGAGACATTTAAAAATTCTTGTGCCGCGAAAGATGAAACGGAAAGTAGTGCAGCAATAACGCCGACTTTAACTTGAGATAAACGCATGAAAACCCCTTTAATTGATCTGTTATCAGCAGATCTTCAATCATTGTTTGGAATATGTACGCAGCATAACGATAGTTTTTTTGCAAAAAAAATAATTAAAATCGAATTTGATATGAATTAAAAAGAAATATAAAAAACAGATAACTTATGCATATTTTTTGATAATAACTTTGCTTATATCTATGAAAACAAGATGTTGTGTCATAACGGTTTTAAATGTGGCGTATAAAAATTAGTTTATTTTTAGTTCGCTTGATTTTGGATGAAATCTAAATTTGTTTTATTCGTGGGATAGTTGTTTAGCGGCAAGATTAAAAAGCCAATCACGGTTATGTTAAACATTCTGGTCGCTGATCTGTTACCTAGAATTTCCGAAACTTAGCTTTCAAGGTATGATGATGGCGTATTTCAAACTGAATTCTTGATCATGCAGTGTTATAAAAACGGACAATTGATTGATTCGATCCCATTATTAGATCGAGCCTTTCACTATGGAGATGGTTGTTTTACCACTGCACGGATTTTTCAAGGTGTGTTCGAACTAAAACACTTACACTTCGCACGCTTAAAAGTAGCTTGCCAAAACCTAAGTCTCGACGCCGATCTTTCTCTAATTGATGAATCATTGGAACAACTTAAACAGCAAAATCCAACTTTGAATGGTACCTTTAAAGTCGTTATCAGTCGTGGTGAAGGGGATCGAGGCTATAGTCTTCCTTTACATGCGGCTGATATTTACGTGTGGTATTACCCTAGAGTGATGCAAGTTTTTCAACCTGAATGGATTGAAAGTGGATTGTTAACTCATGCTTTAGGTCTCAATATGCCGCACTTGGTTGGGTTGAAAACATTGAACCGATTAGAGCAAGTCTTACTTAAACAAGAAGCTGATCAGCAAGGCTGGCTAGAAGCATTAGTGAGTGATGTGCAGGGTTATATTGTAGAAGGGGTGAGCAGTAATTGTTTTATTCGCATAAATGATCAATGGATTACGCCTGAACTTCGGTATAATGGCGTTCACGGTGTGATGCGAGCGACAATTCTCTCTCGAATGCAGCAACAGGATATTCATTGTGAGCAACGTTGTATTGAATTAAATGAAATTGAACACATTCAAAGCTTATTTTTCTGTAATGCTTTGCATCCAATGAAAGCCGTCATTCGATTTAATCGGCAAGCTTTAGCTCAGCAACCATACCTTGATTTATTTAAAACTTTAAAACTTAGCCAGATTGACTAAATATGCCAAAGCCACCTAATCCAAGTAAGACTAAGAAAAAACCAAAAGCTAAACCGAAATCTATCTTTCCATTAAAAGCCTCTTTCATCGCGATCATCATTTTTGTAGTGCTGGTTTTGGGTGTTTTATGGTCAAGTTTATTTAAGAATTATCCTATTGACTCTAAAAAACAAATTTTAGTGATTTCTTCGGGTGACACTTATTCTGGTTTTATTGACCGTTTGGCAGAAGAAAATAAGGTGAATTTTCCGATTATTTTAAGGATTTATCAGAAATTTATGATTCATGACACCATGAAAGCGGGTGTATATGAAATTACACAAGGCATGAGTGTTCGTCAGGTTTTAGAAATGCTATCGAATGCTGACAATGCGCAGATGAATCGTATTTTAGTGATTGAAGGCACGACATTTAAGCAACTTATTAATAATTTAAAGAAAGATCCAAATGTGACTAAAACTGTCTTACACTTACCTAAAGATCAGTTATTAAAAGAGTTGGATATCCCTTATTCTCATCCAGAAGGTTTATTTGCACCTGATACGTATTTCTTCGCAAAAGGTGAAACAGATAAAAAAATCTTAACTGATTTGTATCGCCGTCAAATGAAATCATTAGATGAGGCTTGGGCTAATAAAGCACCGAATTTACCCTATAAAGATAAATATGAAGCATTAATCATGGCTTCAATTATTGAAAAAGAAACCAGTTTGGATAGCGAACTTGAGCAAGTGTCGGGTGTGTTTGTTCGTCGTTTGAAAATAGGGATGCGTTTGCAAACTGATCCAACAGTGATCTATGGCATGGGTGACAACTATAAAGGCAATATCACTCGTAATGATTTACGCACACCAACGTCCTACAATACTTACACCATTAATGGTTTACCACCAACGCCAATTGCTTTACCAAGTAAAAAAGCGATTGAAGCAGCCATGCATCCAGACGATGCTAAAAATATTTACTTTGTTGCTACAGGTAATGGTGGGCATAAATTTACAGCGTCTTTAGAAGACCATAATCGTGCAGTGCAAGAATATTTAACTGTGCTACGTTCAAAGAAAAAGCAGGGTGAATAATGTTTATTAGTTTTGAAGGTACGGAAGGTGTTGGTAAGACTACGCTGATTCGTAAAATTCATCAGTACTTTGAACAACAAAGTAAAGAAGTGGTGTTGACCCGTGAACCCGGTGGAACACCATTGGCTGAGCAGATTCGTTCCTTATTATTGGCTGTGAATCATGAAGAGCAAATGAGTCATGATACCGAGCTGTTATTGATTTACGCTGCACGTGCACAGCATTTACAACAAGTGATTTTACCTGCATTAACGGCGGGAAAAATTGTGCTGAGTGATCGTTTTACTGATGCTAGCTTTGCTTATCAATGTTCTGGACGTGGCTTGAGTCAGGAAAAGTTGCAACTGTTGAATCAAACTTTTGTGGCGAAAATGCCGAATATTACATTTTGGTTGGATGCCCCGATTGAGTTGGGAATGACTCGTGCACGAGAGCGTGGTGCATTGGATCGTTTCGAGCAAGAAAAATTGAGTTTCTTTGCGAAGGTTCGTTCTGGTTATGAGACTTTATGGCAAGCAGAGCCTGAGCGGATTAAGCGTTTGAATGCAACGCAGAATGCTGATGTTGTGTTTGATGAAGCTTTGCAATATTTGAAATAAGAGGCTTGATAATGAGTTTGCCCTGCCTCATAAAAATGCGGGTAAATGAATGCTTTTTGTATAGGTCTTGCCTTACTTTTCAGGGATGAAAAGTAACAAAAATCCTTTGTTGCGCTGACGGTACATCCTTGATACCGCAGCGCAACAGGCGACATCCATGTCGCCTACCACGATACTAAATAACAACTACAAACTCATTTATAAAGCTTAAGAAAATCAATAGCCTTAAAATATCACTCATTCACCAACGGCTGCTCCACCTTAAAATTCGGTGGCGTCAATACTGTTTTGCGAATTTCATTCAACAGTTCAGGATAATCCAATGTGTAATGCAAACCACGCGATTCCTTACGTTCCATCGCGCAACGTACAATCATTTCTGAAACCAGCACTAAGTTACGCAATTCAATCAAGTTCTTGCTGACACGATAATCTTGATAGTATTCATTAATTTCACGTTTCAACATTTCGATACGGTGTAAAGCACGTTGTAGTCGTTTAGTCGTGCGAACAATACCCACATAGTTCCACATGGTAGAACGTAGCTCATCCCAGTTTTGTAAGATGACAACATCTTCATCCGCATCGGTGACTTGAGATTCATCCCAAGAAGGTACATCTGGAAATTCAAAGCTTGTGTTGTGTTTGCTCTTAATATCTTCTGCTGCGCTCATGCCATAAACAAAACATTCGAGTAGTGAGTTACTTGCCATACGGTTTGCGCCGTGTAAACCTGTATAAGAGGTTTCACCAATGGCATATAAACCATCTAAATCCGTTTGGCTATGCTCATCGACGACCACACCACCACAGGTATAGTGCGCAGCAGGAACAACAGGAATCATATCTTTGGTGATATCAATGCCAAGTTCAAGCAAACGTGCATAAAGTGTCGGGAAGTGTTCAGTAATAAACTCGGGTGATTTATGCGTGATGTCTAACCAGACATGACGAATACCTAGGCGCTTGATTTCATGGTCAATGGTACGTGCTACAATATCACGTGGTGCAAGTTCAGCACGCTCATCAAAACGCAACATGAAACGTTCACCGTCTGGTAGACGCAGATAAGCGCCTTCACCACGCATTGCTTCGGTAATTAAGAAAGAGCGTGCTTTCGGATGATATAAACAAGTCGGATGGAATTGGTTAAATTCCATATTGGCTACACGACATCCTGCACGATAAGCCATCGCAATACCATCACCTGTTGCGATATCAGGATTTGATGTGTAAAGATAAGCTTTCATTGCGCCGCCGCAGGCAAGCGCAGTAAACGGAGCTAAAAAGGTGTGAACTTGTTCATGATCTTCATCAAGTGCATATAAACCAATTGCACGATTAGTCTGATCTTGATGACCAAGTTTATGTAATGTAATTAAATCGATCGCAATATAATTTTCAAAAATTGTAATATTTTCACGCTCTTTTGCTCGTTCAACCAAGGTGGTTGAAATGGCTTTTCCAGTTGCATCAGCAGAGTGAATGATACGACGTTGCGAATGACCACCTTCGCGTGTTAAATGTAATTGTTCATCATCATCTAAGGTGAACTGCACACCTTGCTTGAGTAGGAAGTCAACAGAAGGTTTGCCGCCTTCAACTGTATGTTGGACTGCATCTAATTCACAAAGATGAGCACCTGCAATCATTGTGTCACTTATGTGTTGTTGAATAGAATCAGTTTCATCTAATACTGCAGCAACACCGCCTTGCGCATAGAAAGTACTCGCTTCTGTTAAAGCTGCTTTTGCTAAAATGGCAATCTTGTAATGACTTGGTAAAGAGAGTGCAAGACTTAGACCTGCACCACCACTGCCCACAATTATCACATCAAAATGGTGAATTGTTTTTAAATCAGGCATGTCGATCTGCTTCAGTTTCAAACGTTTGCTAATGACACCGCTTTTTTCTCAAAAAGGCAAGTGCCAATCTGCCTAGAGTTGAGTGATTTTTTAGCGAATGTTGACAATTTTAACTAAGAGTATCTTTAAGCTAGATGAAAAAACAAACGGATTACGTTTCAATACATTGTTTTAATCTGAAATTAAGCTGATTGACTTAAAAATAGTGTGAATGAATTAATGATGAATTTAAATCTCCATAATTTATTCACATTCCATGATTGTTTTTCTTTGTATGCATTGAAAACATAAACATATTTTTACGAAAAGAGTTAGGGGATTATGCTAAAAACATAGTCTTAAAATTAATTAAATCAATTGGTACATAGGTTCTTGCTTCATGAAAAGTCGCTATTTACAACAAGGAATGTATGCTGCCGTATTTACGGTGGCAGCTGTACAGGTTAATGCTGCATCGCCAGTGGATTTTTCAAATCTCGTAGAGCAGGTGAGTCCTGCTGTCGTGAGCGTCAATGTTGTGAAAAAAATGACTCAGGATGAGTTGTTACAACAACAAGTCCCAGAAATTTTACGTCGTTTCTTCGGTAATCAAGTCATTATTCCTCAACAACAGGGACCACAAGAAAAAACAGGTTACGGTAGCGCATTTTTTATTAGTAAAGATGGCTATTTGGTTACTAATCATCATGTGATTGAAAATGCATCACGAATTAGTATTACCTTAAATGATCGCCGTGAATTAGATGCAACTTTAGTGGGTAGCGATGAACGTACCGATGTTGCTGTTCTAAAAGTGAATGGTGCAAATTTCCCTGAATTAAAAATTGGTAATGTAAATCAGCTAAAAGTGGGTGAACCTGTTTTAGCGATTGGTTCACCTTTCGGTTTTGATTACTCTGCGTCCGCAGGTATTGTGAGTGCTAAATCTCGAAATATGAGTGGTGAAACGTCAGTTCCTTTTATTCAAACGGATGCTGCATTAAACCCAGGTAACTCAGGTGGTCCATTATTCAACCAACGTGGTGAAGTTGTTGGTGTGAACTCACGTATTTTTAGTGGGACTGGCGGTTATATGGGTTTGTCATTCTCTATTCCAATTGATGTTGCAATGGAGGTAGTACAGCAGCTTAAAACTACAGGTAAAGTGACGCGTTCTTATCTTGGTATTATGTTGCAAGATATTGATCGAAATTTAGCTGAAGCATATAAATTACCGAAACCTGAAGGCTCGTTAATTACACAAGTCACCGCGAAATCACCAGCAGAAAAAGCAGGTTTGAAATCTGGTGATGTAATATTGAAAATTAATGGTGCTTCTATTTCGCGTACTAGTGATTTACTCAATGTATTAAACCGTGTTGCACCAGGTCAGACAGTTCAGTTAGACGTTTTACGTGATGAAAAAACACGTACAATTTCAGCAACTTTGGGAACAGCACCTGACGATACTCCAGCAGCTGAGGATAAAAATAATCCAACCAGCGGTTTAGGTATGAGTATTCGTAACCTAACTGAAGCGGAACAGTCTCGTTTAGATGTTCGTGGCGGTATTTTGGTACAAGATGTGAAGCGTGGTGGTTTGGCTTCATTATCAAATATTGTTGCTGGCGATGTAATTTTGCAAGTTAACGGCACACCGATTACCAATAGCCAAATGTTTGCAAAAACAGTTGCTGCGTTACCAAAAAATAGCGTTGCTCGTGTTGCGATTATTCGTCAAGGTCAACGTGCAATTTTAGGTTTGCGTTTACCTTAATAAGCTAGGTATTTTTGAAAAACCACTCTTCAGCTTGAGTGGTTTTTTATTTTGTAATACCGAAATGTTTCGTCTAGTGTATGCACATGAGTTTTATTATCGTGATTAAACAATATTTATGAGTACGATTTTTGATTTAAGAATACAAGTTCAACCAAATCATATTGATGTGCTTGGGCATGTAAATAATGTAGTTTATGTTCAATGGATGCAGGACGTTGCAGCAGCACATATTGAAACGCTTGGTTTGGGAGTTGCGCAATATTTAGAGTTAAAGCATGCAATGGTTGCTGTTGAGCATCATGTTCAATATCGTAAAGCTGCTTTGCAGGGTGAGGAAGTCATTTTAAGAACATGGCTAGATGATATTAATGCACTGTATTCTTTTCGTCAGTACGCATTTTATCGTCCACAAGATCAAAGTGTTTTATTTGTTGGAAATACCAAATGGGCATGTATTGAAATTAGTACAGGTCGCCCTAAACGCATGTCACCGAGCTTTAGCCAAGCATATCAACCAATCAGCTCTGAATTAAATCCAATGGATTTTTCAATTTCATATGAAAAATAATCGCTGCTGTCTAGAAGCTATGGTTTCGTATGCAGATAATTATTTTGAATACTTTGAAAGGTCATTCTGTTATAATTCCTCACAATTTTGTTAAACCGCTTTGGCTCATCACTTTCATTGAAGTATTGAGCGTTTTATTTTCTCAAGGTAACCCATGGCGCAAGCTAAAAAATCCGTAGATATCAAAAATATACGCAATTTCTCGATCATTGCTCATATTGACCATGGTAAGTCGACTTTGGCTGACCGTTTCATTCAAATGTGTGGCGGCTTACAAGATCGTGAGATGCAAGCTCAGGTATTAGACTCAATGGAGCTTGAGCGTGAGCGTGGGATTACCATTAAAGCTGCATCGGTTACCCTGTATTACACGCATCCAAATGGTCAAGAGTATCAACTCAACTTTATTGACACTCCGGGGCACGTTGACTTTTCTTATGAGGTTTCACGTTCTTTAGCTGCATGCGAAGGCGCTTTATTGGTTGTTGATGCTGCACAAGGTGTTGAAGCGCAATCCGTTGCGAATTGCTATACAGCGATTGAGCAAGGCTTAGAGGTTTTACCAATTTTAAATAAAATTGATTTGCCTCAAGCAGAGCCTGAACGTGTCATCCATGAAATTGAAGAAATTATTGGAATAGAAGCAACGGATGCACCTACATGTTCAGCTAAGACTGGCTTAGGTGTTGAAAGTGTTCTAGAGCGTTTAGTCGATGTTATTCCTGCACCGGAAGGCGATCGTGATGCGCCATTACAAGCATTAATTATTGATTCATGGTTTGATAATTATCTTGGTGTTGTTTCTCTAGTTCGAATCAAACAAGGTCGTATCCGTAAGGGCGATAAAATGTTGATTAAATCGACAGGACAAACGCATCCAGTGACTTCAGTTGGTGTGTTTAATCCGAAACACACAGAAACAGACATTCTTGAAGCTGGTGAAGTTGGCTTTGTCATTGCAGGGATCAAAGATATTTTTGGTGCACCTGTAGGCGATACGATTACTTTATCTAGTACACCAGACGTCGCAATTCTACCGGGCTTCAAGAAAGTTAAGCCACAAGTTTATGCTGGTTTATTCCCAATCGATGCAAGCGATTTTGAACCTTTCCGTGAAGCGCTACAAAAATTACAAATTAATGATTCTGCATTGTTCTTTGAACCAGAAAGTTCGGACGCATTAGGTTTTGGTTTCCGTTGTGGTTTCTTAGGCATGCTACACATGGAAATTGTACAAGAGCGTTTAGAGCGTGAGTACGATCTAGATTTAATTAGCTCTGCACCAACTGTAATTTATGAAGCTTTAACTAAAAAAGGCGACATTATTTACATTGATAGTCCATCAAAAATGCCTGATGGTTCAACCGTAGAAGATTTGCGTGAACCGATTGCTGAGTGTCACATTCTTGTTCCACAAGAGTATCTGGGTAATGTCATGACCTTGTGTGTTGAACGTCGTGGCGTGCAAAAAGATATGAAATTCTTAGGAAATCAAGTGTCTATCACTTTCGAAATTCCTATGGCTGAAGTTGTGATGGATTTCTTTGATCGATTGAAGTCGTGTTCACGTGGTTTTGCATCACTTGATTATAACTTTGTGCGTTTTGAGAGTTCATCTTTAGTTAAGGTTGACGTGTTAATTAATAGTGAAAAGGTTGATGCCTTAGCTATGATTTGTCACCGTCAAGATGCACGTCATCGTGGTATCGCTTTGGTTGAGAAGATGAAGGACTTAATTCCTCGTCAAATGTTTGATGTTGCAATTCAAGCAGCGATTGGTGCACAAATTATCGCACGTTCAACCGTAAAAGCGATGCGTAAAAACGTATTGGCAAAATGTTATGGTGGTGACGTTTCTCGTAAGAAAAAACTACTTTCTAAACAAAAAGAAGGTAAGAAACGTATGAAGCAAGTAGGAAGTGTTGAAATTCCTCAAGAAGCGTTCTTAGCTGTTTTGAAAGTAGATAGATAAAGAAAAGATGAGCGGGGTGGTTTGTTGATACTTCGCTACAAGACGAGCAGCTGTGCTGTGAGAGAGGGTGTGTGGATTTTGATTTTAATTTGATTCTAGTGCCTGTTACACTGATTTTTTTCTTAGTGTGGCTGCTTGATAAGTTTGTATTTAAACAACGTGCAAACAAAGGTCGAGATCAAGAAAATTTTGTAATTACTTGGGCATATGATTTCTGGCCAGTTTTGGCTGTGGTCTTAATTCTACGCTCTTTCTTATATGAGCCATTTAATATTCCATCTGATTCTATGGTACCTACTTTAGAAACAGGTGATTTTATTTTGGTGAATAAATTCGACTATGGTGTTCGCCTACCGATTGTAAATACTAAAGTGATTGATGTTGGTGAGCCAAAACGTGGTGAAGTGATTGTCTTTCGTTATCCGCCACAACCTACGATCAGTTATATTAAGCGTGTTGTTGGCCTACCAGGTGACCATATTCAATTTAAGGATGGCCAGCTAATTATTAATGGTCAACAAATTGCGAAGGTTGCTACAGAAGTTAAGCGTGATAAAGATCAGCTTGAAACACCTACGGTCTATTATTTCAAAGAAACATTAGGCGAGCATCAACATCTAATTCGTTATTTAGATGGGCGAAATCCATTAGCGGAACAGTTCCAGTTTGCACAACTTAAAGGGACTGAAGCATTGGTTCCTTTTGTTGCAAAAGCAAATGATGTATTTATTCAAAGTAATGGAAAAGATTGGGAAGTTACTGTTCCACAAGGACAGTATTTTGCAATGGGGGATAACCGAGATCAGAGCGCGGATAGCCGTTTTTGGGGGTTTGTTCCAGAGGCTAACTTAACTGGTCGTGCTTTTTATGTATGGATGCATAAAGAACCGGGTCTAAATATTCCAAGTTTTAACCGAAATGGTAAAATTAACTAATAAAAAATATAGGATATAAACATGCGTAAATCTCAGCAAGGGGCTTCGTATATCGCAATATTATTTGGGGTGGTTTTATTCGCAATTGCAGTTAAGGCCGCAATTGCAATTTGGCCAGCATATTGGGATGACAAAATTATTGACTCTGAAATTGAAAGTTTATTAAAAGACAGTCCTGAAAATATATCGCCAAGTAAGTTTGCATCCCAAATGGAACAACGTTTAGAGATGAGCGGAGTTGGCGATCTGCGATTTAAGGAAATTGCACAAGTCACTTATAAAGATGATTTGATCGTAAAGAAAAAGTATGAAGTGCGTAAGCCGTTCATGCTCAACATTAGTTTAGTTATGACTTTTGAGAAAACATTTGACCAAAAATCTGCCAAACAAGCTCAGTGATGCGCGACTGCAAGCGCGCATAGGCTACGAATTTAAACAAGTAGACCTATTGAAGCTTGCTCTTACTCATCGCTCTGTAAGTCACAAGCATAACTATGAACGCCTAGAATTTCTAGGCGATTCATTGTTAGGAATGATCATCGCCAACTATTTATATCTATCCTATCCATTGGAGAATGAAGGCCGTCTGACGCGTATGCGAGCGACCTTAGTTCGGCAGGAAGCTTTAGGTAAAATAGCCAATGACTTACAGTTAAGTCGGTCATTAATTTTAAGCACTGGTGAATTAAAATCTGGTGGTCATCATCGAGAGTCAATTTTAGCAGATACCGTTGAAGCAATTATTGGTGCTATTTATTTAGACAGCAATGATCTAAACCAGCTGCAAAGCATTGTGTTAAAATGGTATGAACCCTATCTTGATCATATCGAACCGACAGATCAACTGAAAGACCCGAAATCACGTTTGCAAGAGTATTTACAAGCACGTAAAAAACCTCTCCCAGTTTACGAGGTTGTAGATATTCAAGGTGATGCCCCGAATCAACATTTTAAAGTGGAATGTGATGTCGCGGGATTACCAAAAATTATAGGCGAGGGCTCAAGTCGTCGTTTTGCCGAACAAACGGCAGCGGCAGAGATTTTAAAATTATTGGAGCAATAACCTGATGTCCCATTCAGAAGAAAATAAGCCAGAAGCAACTGAACAGCAAGACGGTAATAATGTAGTTGATCAATTTTTTAGTTCTCAAGGAACAACCATTCCTTCAGATTTCAAAAGCGGTTTTGTTGCAATTGTTGGACGTCCAAATGTAGGTAAGTCAACTTTGATGAACCACATCTTAGGTCAAAAGCTATCAATTACCTCACGTAAACCACAAACTACACGTCATAAGATCGTGGGAATTGACTCACGTGAGAAATCACAGGCCGTATTTGTAGATACCCCTGGGATGCATAAAAAAGAAGTGCGTGCCATCAATAAGATGATGAACCGTGCTGCACATTCAGCATTACGTGATGTAAATTTAGTTTTATTTGTGGTTGATGCACAAAAGTGGACTCAAAACGATGAATTAGTTTTGGAAAAACTTAAAAATGCAGATATGCCTGTGATCCTAGTGATCAATAAGCTCGATACCTTTGAAAATAAAAATGAAGCTTTACCACTGATTCGCGAGCGAGCGAAGTTGATGAACTTTGCTGAGATCGTTCCTGTATCTGCATTGCGTGGTGCGAATTTAGATCATTTGCGCGATACGATTGAGAAGTATCTGCCTTATCAACCGCCATTGTATTCTTTGGATCAAATTACCGATCGTTCTGAGCGTTTTCTAGCGAGTGAAATCATTCGTGAGAAAATTATGCGTCAGTTAGGTGAAGAGCTTCCGTACGATTTAACTGTGCAGATTGAGTCTTTCAAAACTGAAGAAGCAGCAGTAAATGAAAAAACAGGTCGTTTGAAACCACCTTGTACTTATATTGATGCTACGATTTTTGTGGAGCGTCAAGGTCAAAAAGCGATTGTGATTGGTGACAAGGGTGCGAAGCTGAAAAGCATTGGTATGGACGCGCGTGCAGACATGGAAAAAATGTTTGAGCAAAAAATCATGCTAACGCTTTGGGTGAAAGTCAAAGGTGGTTGGTCTGATGATGAGCGTGCACTTAAAAGTTTAGGTTATAGCGATATTTAACTATCTCGTTGACAATGGAAACAGGTATGAAAACAACAATCCGTTTACTCGCAATCGTGGCATGTGTATTCATGTTGCAGGGCTGTATTCATAAGCTTGTGACTGTACCTGTGAAAGTTGCTTATAAGACCACCAAAGGTGTTGTTAAAGGGACTGCTGCGGTTGTTGGTGCAGTGATTCCTGATGGTGATGATGAAGAAAAGGATGAGAAAAAGAAGGACTAGTCTCGTACTATGATGCGTAATGAAGTCCTACATGGCTATTTGATTCATCATCGTAAGTATCGTGAAAAAAGCCATATTGTGCATTTATATACGCAAGAATATGGTCGTGTGGATGGGATTCTAAGACAGACACCTCCTCCTCAATATCAGCCGATTCGCTTGCAAGCCACAGGTAAATCTGAACTTAAAAATTTTACAAAGCTCGAAATTCTCAATCAGCCTGTGTTTTTTCACGGTGATGCATTTTTTGCGGGTTTTTATTTGAATGAAATTTTGTTGCGCTTATGTCCACTAGAAGAGGCAATGCCACAAACTTTTCAACAATATCAACTGATATTATTACAGTTGCAGCAATTAGCCTCACATGAGCAATCAGCATTATTTTTGAGACAGATTTTACGTCAATTTGAACATGCTTTATTACAAGAGCTTGGTTATGCAATTGATTTTTCAACTGATGCAAATCAGCAAGAAGTGCAAAGTTCTCAGCATTATCACTTTCAACTCAATGATGGTTTTTTACCAGTTGCAAAAGCATCACGCTCTACGCTGGCTGGCGAGCTGATTGGCTCAATGCGTTGTTATGAGCAAGGACAGGATTTTTCTGCCGAACAATTGCAATTATTGGGTAAACTATACCGCCAGATGATTAGCTCTCTTTTGGGTGATCGACCATTGAAAAGTCGTCAACTTTGGATTCAAAATACGCAAACTTAATCTTCTTAATGCATCAATAAAGCAGGTAGAAGAGTAAACAATAGGATATTTTTATGGCCGCGATCTTAGGTGTAAACATTGATCATGTTGCGACATTAAGACAAGCACGAGGTACAACTTACCCTGATCCAGTTCAGGCTGCTTTGGTTTGTGAAGAGGCAGGTGCTGAAGGGATTACTTTGCACTTACGTGAAGATCGCCGCCATATTCAAGATGATGATGTACGTCGTATGCGCCCATTATTGAAAACGCGTATGAATCTGGAATTAGCGGTAACCGATGAAATGATTGAGTTTGCCAAAGAGATTCAACCGCAACATGTGTGTTTTGTACCTGAGCGTCGTCAAGAAGTTACCACAGAGGGTGGCTTAGATGTTGTTGGTCATTTTGAAAAAGTCAAAGCTGCTACTGAAGCGCTTAAAGCTGTAGGAAGTGATGTGTCTTTATTTATTGATGCAGATTTCGCGCAAATTGATGCCGCAGTGGCTTGTGGTGCACCGACGATTGAAATTCACACAGGTGCATATGCAGATGCCGAGACTGATCAAAAACAGCAAGCAGAACTTGAGCGCATTATTAAAGGTGCAGAATATGCGGCTGCCAAAGGTTTAGTTGTAAATGCTGGACACGGTTTAAATTTGGGAAATGTTGCTGCAATAGCTGCGATTCCGCAAATTCATGAACTCAATATTGGTCATTCTATCATTGCGGATAGTGTATTCGTTGGGCTAACTCAAGCTGTAAAAGACATGAAAGCAGCAATTCAGGCGACTGCGGGATAAGTTGATGAGTAGTTTAAATTATGATGAGTTAATGCAACCTGTCATTGGGTTTTTAGGTTGTACTACTCCTCAGGCATGGTTGGATGAAGCGGTAAATAACCTTGATATCTTGATGCAAGATCATGCGAATTGTGAGAAAAAAGCAGCTAGTACGGCAATGAATTTGATGTTCCGTTATAGTTTCTTCACCGATTTGCAAGTGAAATTGGCGCAACTGGTGCGTGAAGAAATGCTGCATTATGAGCAAGTTTTGGAATTCATGACCAAACGTGGGCAAGAATGGAAGGGTTTGAGCGCAGGGCGTTATGCAGGTGGATTACGTAAAGAAATTCGTACCTATGAGCCTGAGGCCTTGATTGATGTGATGATTATTGGTGCATTTGTCGAAGCACGTTCTTGTGAACGTTTTTATGCGTTAGCTCCGATTGTGGATGATGAGTTAGGGCGTTACTACCGCTATTTACTAAAATCGGAGTCTCGTCATTTTGAGGACTATTTGGCTTTAGCTTTAGATGTTGCAAAAACGGCGAAACTTAAAGATCCAGAAGAGACGATCCAGCAACGTATTGAGCATATTCGTGAAGTGGAAAAGAATCTGATTTTAAGTCCTGATGATACCTTTCGCTTTCATAGCGGTGTGCCAGCAAAGGTCGCTGCCTAATTTGAGTTAAAATATAAAAAGCTTCTGTTGATCAGGAGCTTTTTTTATGGGCATTTTGGTTGTTTAGTAATAAAAAAAGCCCTAATCAATGATTAGGGCTTTCTAGAATTTGGCTCTCCCACCTGGGCTCGAACCAGGGACCTGCGGATTAACAGTCCGTCGCTCTACCGACTGAGCTATGGGAGAATCTGAGTGCCATTATAGGCGGCTTTTAAAATCGGTCAAGATAAAAATGTCATGTTTTCTTCATTTTTGCATCGTATGCTTTTTATTTGCACAATTGAATTAAGCCAAGAAAAATAACTTGAATTTTGGTGAGTCTGTTGCTAGATTCAAGTCATATAAAGCGTTTAGATTTTTTCTAAACAGTGTGGATTTAACCCTACTTGCCAGCACTAAAATGGCTAAACCGGAGGTCGAAATGACTACTCTTCGTATTGAATCAATTTTTTCTAATTTTTCTTTTTATCAAGATCATTATCTTGAGATTATTCAAAATCCTCAGCAATATTACACACCTGTTGATCATTCATTCTTGAATACTTTTCCATTTAAAAAGCAAACCTTATATCTAGGTGATCTTTTACAGCTATGGTTTGGAAACAAGTGGAAAATTGAAGATTATAATAATTTATTAATAGAGAAAAATTCATTGGCAGTTAGACAAAGTACACCATTGTATTTATTTCAACTTGGAGGCGAGTTGATTTTAGGGGCAAATACGGCATTAGCTTGGTCAGTGGCAGAAGAGAAGATTGTATCTGTTCAGGTGAAAAGTATTTGGCAGTATGCTGTTTTTAGCCATTTATGCACACGTCCTAAAGAGTTTAATAAAAATAAAGCTATTGCATGATTGCTTTCAATCATATTTATGATTTAGTTTGAAAATTATTTATTGGCTGAAAAACAACTGTTAAAATTGAAAAAAATAATTTGAGAATGAGGTCAAAATATAATGAAAGGACAATGTGTTTGTGGTGAAACGAGATTTGAAGTTGAATTGAAAAATCATAATGTTCATGCTTGCCACTGTTCAATCTGTCGAAGACAGACCAGCGGTATAATTATGACAATCGATGTTGAACAAGGTGCCTTGAATTTTATAAAACAAAATCGACTCGCTATTTATGAATCATCTGAATGGGGAGAGCGAGGATTTTGTAATGCATGTGGAACCAATTTATTTTGGCGTACAAAAGACCAAAGTTATTGTAATGTTAATGCGTTTGCTTTGAATGAAATGCCTGAAGATTTAAATCTAGATATGGAAATCTATATTGATAGTAAACCTGATTTTTATGCGTTTGAAAACTCAACCAAAAAATTAACAGAATCAGACGTCGTTGCTTTGTTTACAGCGAATAAAGAATAGCTAAATTTAAATGCAAAATATTTTTTAAGATTTTATAAAAAAGAAGCTTCATGACGAAGCTCCTTTTTATTGTAACTACAACTATTTAGCAGCTTTTTCTGCTTCGATTGATGCAATTGCAGCATCAATACCTTCAATTGAATCAGCAGCTTTTTTGATACGCGCTAAAGCATCGACTAATACATCATCAGCAGTTGCATATGAAATACGCATAAATCCACCTAAACCAAATGCATCACCAGGAACGACAGCAACACCAGTTTCTTCCAGTAACCATTCCGAGAATTCTGTGCAAGATTTCATGCCTTTGGCACGGATTAATGGACGGATGTTTGCATACGCATAGAATGCACCATCAGCAGGTAAACAAAAAATACCGTGGATTGCATTTAAGCCATTAACAACTAAATCATGACGACGTTTAAATGCTTCAATCATTGGTTGTAAAACGTCTTGCGGTCCATTTAATGCTGCTTCTGCTGCAACTTGCGAAATTGAAGTTGGGTTAGACGTAGATTGAGATTGAATATTCTTCATTGCACCAATCAGTTTTGCAGGACCTGCTGCATAACCAATACGCCAACCTGTCATTGCATACGCTTTTGAAACGCCATTAAGTACGATTGTACGGTCATACAAGTCTGGTGCAATTGTTGCGATATTGTAGAACTCATCTTCCCAGCGAATTGGTTCGTACATATCGTCAGAAGCAATCAATACTTGTGGGTGACGACGAAGTACATCAGCCAAAGCTTCTAATTCAGCCTTAGTGTAGATCATGCCTGTTGGGTTAGAAGGGCTATTTAATACAAGTAAACGTGTATTGATTGTAATCGCTGCTTCTAATTGTTCAGGTGTAATTTTGAAACGTTGCTCTTCACCACATTTCACAATAACAGGTGTACCTTCAGCAATAATCACCATATCTGGATAACTCACCCAGAATGGAGCAGGGATGATCACTTCATCACCCTTATTCAACAAAGCAAGCGCTAAGTTAAAGAAACTTTGTTTACCACCACAAGACACCAAAATTTGGTTTGCTTGATAATCTAAATTATTATCACGTTTAAGTTTCGCAATAATTGCTTTCTTTAAACTTGGAGTACCGTCTACAGCTGTATATTTTGTAAAGCCTTTATTAATTGCTTCAATTGCTGCATCTTTGATATGTTGAGGGGTATCAAAGTCTGGTTCGCCTGCACCTAAACCAATCACATTTTTACCAGCAGCTTTAAGCTCAGCGGCTTTGTTGGTTACTGCAAGTGTAGGGGACGGTTTGATAGCATTGACACGATCAGAGAGACGTACGTCCACGGCATTATTCCTTCTTATGGGATTAGAAAATAAAAAGCAGATTATCTTAGCTTAAATAGACTTCTTTGTGGTCAAAACTTGCCTTAATTGCATAAAAAGTTACCAAAATAGAAGTCCTATGAGTACAGTCATTTTTTACATATTTTATTTTTTTAAAACTGACAAAAATCTATTACAATAGCGACTAGAAATTTAGATTTCGAGAGAATTTCAATGACTACGCAACAACCAAAAGCCAAAAAAGCTTTGGTGAAATTACCATTTCCTATGCCGTCTGCTGAGGATGGTTCTGAGGATGCAACGCATAATCAGGTTCGTCCAAAGCCTGAGCAATATGCAGATCGTACTTGGATGCCGCCACGTGGTACTCGTCGTTCTATGGGTAAACGCTAATAAAAAAGCCAGTCAATTTATGATTGGCTTTTTTATTTCAATTAAAATAAAAATTACTTTACCTATGAATAAATAAATATATGCCCGCTGTAATGCTTTTGATACCATTTGCTTAAAACACACACAACTGATGCAGATAAAAACTTAAAAATCGACAACAATAATGAAAAAGGGAAGAGTTGATCAGGGAAAGTTCATTGTTTCAGTTCAAACGTGTGTTCATGGTATTTGCTTTAATTATTATTGCCAATCTATGCGGTGTCTATATCGCAATGTGGGTCTTCAAACACTTTAATATTTATATTCCGTTAAAGAATCAAGATGTCGCAATTGATTTACAAGAGCCTTTGCAGGTGAGAGTAAAAGTTAAAGATGCACTAAATATTGATGTAAATGGACGTGTGAATGCCAAAATTCCAATTAATGAACAATTGAGTGTTCCGCTCACTCAAACTCTTACACCTCGTGTCTATTTTGATAATTTAGTTCCAATTAGCACCACGATTCCTGTTAAAGAAACGATTAAAGTAAATCAAAATTTACCAATTGATACTAAGGTTCAAGTAAAAATTCTTGGTAAAGATGTGACCTTGCCTTTAAAAGGTTCAATTCCATTGCAATTAGACGTCCCGATTGATATCCAAGTCCCATTACAGCAAAAAGTACGTTTAAAATTTGACGCACCAGTAAAAACAGTTTTGAAAGAAAATTTAAATATTCCTTTGAAAGCAGAGTTGGATGCCAATATTCCAATACAAGGTAAGCTGAATGTTCCAATTACTTCGGAATTGAATGCTTCTGTAGATGTGAAAAACACTTTACCCGTGAAAATTGCGCAGGGCGAGTTAAAAATTCCTTTATCCACCATGTATTTGAATCGTGTTGAAGCAAAACCTGTCGAAGTTCAAGCTGCTGAACATGATGTAAAGGCGAGTGAGTAATGGATATTACTAAATCACTGAAAAGTTTATTGATTAGCTTCGTAATAGTCACGACCTTGGTTGCTATTTTGTTTTGGTTTTACTTAAACATTCAGGCTTCTTTGATTGTTTCTGCGCAACAGGCTGATATTCGACTACCTGAATCATTAGGTACTAAAATTCAAGTTGGTGATCATTTAAAAGTAAGGTCTGAAGGTCAATTGAATACGGTTTTGGATATAGATCGGACGCTACAATTACCATTAAAGGGTAGGTATTTAGCTGATCTCAGTTTTGAGGTGGAAACACCTATTATGGTTGATATTAACTATGAAACGATGCTGAAAGTGGATGAGGTTGTACCGATTCAAACAAGTACGGATTTGATTTACCAGAACAAACTATTACCTAAATTCCCTTTAAGTTTGAATATCCCTGTCAAGTTAAATATTCCATTTCAACTAAAACGAACTTATACCGTACCTGTGAAAATTGTTTTTGATGGGCCCGTGCATTTTGCTTTTGATGAGTCAGTTGATTTACCAGTGAAACATCAATTCAAGCCAAGCTTTTATATGAATGATACGATTAATATGAGTAAGATCTCGTCGTTTGATGCGATCATGTATAATTCGGTACAGCAAACTAAAGCAAACTTAGATATGCAAATGGAGTTGCCGTTAAAAAATGTAAGACCTTAAATACCAGATTAATTTTGAGTTATAAAACATATTATACTATTTAAAGAATTTAAAAGTATTCGCTTGAGTGAAAAGTGATGGGTTTTTTCGTAAATAATTCATGTAAACTAATCGCGATGTTTTTAGTGAGCCAAGCATGCGAAATTTACGACCAAACAGAATAAATGGGAGAGAAATTCCTAAAGAATTAAAAAAATGGTTATATGCATCTGGTTCATTAACACAACAACTCACTGATCTTGGCGGCGGCGCGTTTCATGTTGAGCGAACGAAAGAACATTATCAGCGTTTAACAATGAAAGATAGTCGATGGATGAATATGCCAATACATCATATTGCATGGGTCCGAGAAACAAATTTGTATGGCGGTGAAGAGCAGCCATGGGTAAAGGCCAAAAGTATATTTCCTATTCTTAGTCTACAAAAGAAAGCTCGATTATTTAAACATATCCGTAATAAGCCAATTGGTTGGTTTTTATTTCAACGTACTAATCCTGCATGTCAAAGACGAGTAATCTATCTTGAAGAGGGATGGACTAGACAAAGTTGTTATACTTGGCATGGATGTAAGTTCATAGTACAAGAAACTTTTTTACCAGCATTTGAACAGTTTATTAGACAGCATTGACTCTAAGGATTCATCATGGAAACAGTGCAACACACAACATGGCGACAACGTTTAGAAGCCTATTACTATTTATGCCGTTTTGATAAGCCAATTGGAACTGAATTGGTTTTTTGGCCAACAATGTGGGCTTTATGGATTGCATCTAAAGGTACGCTAGACCTTAAAATTTTACTTGTTATGATTCTAGGCGTCATTTTTATGCGTGCAGCAGGTTGCGCTATTAATGATTTTGCTGATCGTAAAGTGGATGCCCATGTTGAGCGAACCAAAACTCGTCCATTAGCAACAGGCAAAATTCGTGCGCGTGAAGCTGTTTTTGTTTTTTTTGCATTAGTTTTTGCAAGCGCTTGTCTATTATTTTTCTTGCCTATAGAAACTTTTTATTGGTCATTTGGCGCATTATTTTTAGCTTTCATCTATCCCTTTATGAAACGCTATACCAATTTACCTCAAGTGTTCTTAGGGGCTGCTTTTTCTTGGTCGATTCCAATGGCATATACCGCTGTTGGACAGACACCTGACTTAACTTGTTGGCTATTATACTTCGGTAATTTAGCATGGACTGTCGCTTATGATACGCAATATGCAATTACAGATCGTGAATATGATTTAAAAATTGGTGTGAAATCTACAGCCATTTTATTTGGTCGATATGACATACAAATTATTGCCTTGTTGCAAATCTTGAGCCTGCTCTTAATTGGTTCTGCACTCTATATTGAAAATATTCTTATACCATTTGGAATACTTTCATTGATTGTCGTTGCAGCTGATTTTATTTATCAAACATTCAAAACAAAAGATCGTGAACCGCAAATTTGTTTTTGGGCATTTCGTCACAATAGATGGGTTGGAATGATAATTTTTCTAGGAATCTTTTTGCAATTAACATCTTAAAATGACCGATTAGTTGAAAAGTGTTCTATGCAGAGCACTTTTTTTATGCCTTAATAAAGTCGCGCGTAGTTTCGTGCACACAAAAACAAGACTAAAAGGACATTTTATGAAACGGTCAAATATTGCTTTAGCAATAACTTTCTCAATTTCTGCTTTATTTCTATCAGCGTGTAACGACAGTAATGATGATTATTCAAGCAGCAATAAAGATAAAACATTTATCTCAGAAAGTAGTTATTCAAAAGATAGTTTGAATTTTGCTACTTCAATTAAAGTTATGACTTATAACATGACGAATGTGCAGGGTAAAACAGCAAAAGCTACCGCTATGGTTATGTTCCCTAAAGTTGCTGCACCAAGCGATGGTTATCGTGTAGTGGTATGGGAGCATGGAACAGTGGGAGTCGCAGATAGCTGTGCTCCTAGCAATAATGTGCTTAATCCACGTTTTAAAATTTTAGCTGAAACACTCCTAGCTGCTGGTTATGTCGTTGTTGCACCTGATTATGAAGGTTTAGGAACTGCGGGTATTCATCCATATCTTAATTTAGGAAGTGAGGCAAAATCTGCGATTTCTGCAATGCAAGCAGTTAAAGATCATTACAATACTAAATTAAATGGTGCTTGGATGTCGGTAGGGCAGTCGCAAGGTGGTCAAGCTTCTATTGGAACCGCTGAGTATGCAAATGCTGATATATCTTATAAAGGCGCTGTTGCAGGTGCTCCAGCATCAAGTTTAGGTAAGATTATTCTTGAAGTTGCTCCAGCTGCATTAGCTGAAATAGAAAAGGCTGAGGTATTGAATAATGTGCCATTAGCAAATCGTGTTTCTGTAGATTCTTATGCAACACTACTGGCATATGCTGCATTAACTGGTGTTGGTATTAAAGCTTATGAACCAAGATTCGACTATCGAGATATTTTCCAAGATCGCGCTAAATCATTGGCAGAGTTCGCTGAAGGTACGACAGGTGAAAATGGTTTATGTCTTGATAATGATAGTGATTCAAGTGCGAGCCTTATTGAGAAATTTAAAGCCGACATCATCAAATTTATGACGGATAATCCAGATAAAAAAGTGATGGATTATCCCGGCTTAGATACCAACAATTTCAAAACGAACACAACTGTTCAGAAGTTTTTGATAGATAATCAGCCAGGGACTAAACGTATTGATAAACCAGTCTTGATTGTGCAAGGTACAGCAGATACCAATGTTCCTTACCCTGTTACTCAGGCATTGGTTGCTAATTTGAAAGCATTGGGTTCGGCTGAAGTTGAATTAAAAGCTGTAGTTAATGCATCACATACACAAGCGATTGTTTGTAAAAACTTAGATATTTATAACTTTATTCAAGCAAAAATGCCTGCGAAGACAAATGTGGTGATTGATCCAGCAAAAATTGATGCAAGTAAAGACCCTCAGTGTACGGGTAAGTTTTAAACTCAAAACTTAATTTTTAATGTTAAAAGAGTCTCTTTATAGAGACTCTTTTTTGTTATATTGTTGCATCGCTTAGAACAAGTATTTAGGTTTGATAGATATGAGCCAGCAAGTGGTGGAAAAAAAACGAGTACCGTGGTTATTAATGGCTTTAGGATTATTGATTCCGATTTTTATTGTTGGAATGGCTTTTCTTGCTGCAAGAAGTGATGCTGAAACCAAGAAAAAATATGATCAGCAACGTGCTGAAATTGCAAAAAAGTTTGAACAACAAAAACAAGTTGAACCAACAACTCAGGCTGAATAATTCAGCTGAGGATGATGTATTATCGGATATCCATCTGTAATTGTTTTATAGATGGAATTTCACTATAGCGTTGTATTCGATATCCAGCTTCCTGTAGCATTTTATCTCTTTTTTCATCTTCTTTTTCTTTTCCAATATGACTCGGATCATCGAGTTCAATCACAGCTAAAACATTCATTGATTGGTCTAAAATAACAAAGTCGGTGACTTTCCGATTGAACTTACTTCGAATTTTATAATGACTACTGGTAATTAAAGCGCTAAAAGCGACTTGAGTTAATATGTGATGTTGTGGAAAGGCATGTTGAAGGCGTATAAACATTCGTGATTCAAAGGATGTAATCACTGGTCGAGCAAAGAATTGTTGTTTATGGAAAAAGAGTGGGCGTAAATAGCTTAATAAAAGTAATACTGTACTGATAGTGCCAATAATGAGAAATAGATTTGATTCAAACATGTTTTTATCAATACTTAATAAAAAACCCACTCAACGAGTGGGTTTTTAGAATTTTGGCTCTCCAACCTGGGCTCGAACCAGGGACCTGCGGATTAACAGTCCGTCGCTCTACCGACTGAGCTATTGGAGAATCTTGGTACGCATTCTATGCATGTCGTGGGTTGCGGTCAAGCAATTCATTCGAAAAAATTTAAATATTGATTTAATTGTATTTTTTATCATCATTTTATGGATTTTAGCGATAGGAAAATGAAAACTTATTTTATTTGACAGATTTTGGGAAATAAAAAAGCCTACATCAATGATATAGGCTTTTAGAATCTTGGCTCTCCCACCTGGGCTCGAACCAGGGACCTGCGGATTAACAGTCCGTCGCTCTACCGACTGAGCTATGGGAGATTAGTAGATTGGCTCTCCAACCTGGGCTCGAACCAGGGACCTGCGGATTAACAGTCCGTCGCTCTACCGACTGAGCTATTGGAGAATCTGATGCGCATTTTATGCATGAAAGAGGCATGCGTCAATAAGAATAGTAAATAAAATGAATCGTTTGCTTGATAAATATTCTTTTATTATTTTGTGCATAAAAAAACTGCCCATAGTGGGCAGTTTTTATTCAAGAAATAAAAATTATTTCTCAACACCTGCTGGTTGACCCGCAAGTTTTGCATTTGCGTAATCCCAGTTCACTAAACTTTCTAAGAAAGTCGCGATGTATTTTGGACGTAAGTTACGGAAATCGATGTAGTAAGCATGTTCCCAAACGTCAATTGTTAATACAGCAATTTGACCGTGAGCAAGTGGAGTATCAGCATTTGCAGTTTTAGTAATTGATAATTTACCATTTACTTCATCAGCTACTAACCAAGCCCAACCTGAACCGAATTGAGTTGTTGCAGCAGCAGTAAATTCTTCTGCAAATTTTTCGTAGCTACCAAAAGCTTCTTCGATTTTCGCTGCGATCGCACCAGTAGGTTTACCACCACCATTTGGTTTCATGCTGTTCCAATAGAACGTGTGGTTCCATACTTGTGCAGCATTGTTAAAGATACCTGCTTTAGATGCATCACCAGCAGAAGCTTTGATGATTTCTTCTAAAGTTTTACCTTCAAGGTCAGTACCTTTGATTAAGTTGTTTAAGTTAACAACGTAAGTATTATGATGTTTGTCGTGGTGGTATTCTAAAGTTTCGCGAGTAATGTGCGGAGCTAAATCATCATAGCCATATGGAAGTGCAGGTAAAGTAATGGTTGTCATGTTTCAATCCTTGCATTTGCTGGGTTTTACATTAAGTGGCTCTATTGTAAATGATTCTAAAGACAATAGGACAGTCTTTTAAAGAACTATACACAATAACGACTTAATTTAAATGTATAACCCAAATGGAAAAAAGATTTAACAAAATCGGTTTCTTCAATTTTATTAAATCGGGTTATTTAATTCAAAATATGTTGTATCTATCGAAAATTCGTTTGTGATTGCTTGTGCTAGACGTTGTACGCCGTAACGTTCAGTTGCATGATGACCACATGCAAAATAATGAACACCAAGCTCTTTCGCTTCATAGAAAGTACGTTCACTCACTTCCCCAGAAATATAGGCATCACATTTTTCTTGAGCAGCTTTATGAATAAAATCCTGAGCGCCGCCTGTACAAAAGCCAACCTTTTGAATTGTGGTTTTATAGCAAGGTAAATGGATGACTGAAAAATCGAAGATTGATTGGAGCTTTGCTTTAAAATCATCAGGATGTATTGAATTTTCTAAATACCCAATATTACCAATCGGATGTTTCTCTGTTGAGTCTAAAGCTTCTATATTTTGTAGACCCATTAAATCGGCAATTGCTGCGTTATTACCTAGCGTTGCATGTGAGTCTAAAGGTAGGTGATAGGCAATTAACGAAATATTATTTTTAATCAATTTTTTTATACGATTACCACGCATCCCTGTAATCGGGTAGGATTCACCTTTCCAGAAATAACCATGATGTACAAGTAATGCATCTGCATTCTGCGCGATTGCAGCATCAATGGCATCTTCGGATGCTGTTACGGCACAAACTATTTTATTGACCTCAAGTTTGCCTTCAATTTGCAAACCATTCGGTGCATAGTCTTTGAACTCATTTGCTTTTAATGTTTGATCACACCATTGCACAATATCATGCAAATTTGCCATGGACTTCCTCAAATAATTACATCTTTTATAACAGTCAATAAAAACATATTTTTAAATGTAACTAAAGCTAGACAAAACTTTTTTAACTTTTGCATTGATTTTAAGCAATTTACATTACAATAGTGGAAACTTTTAGTTCTTCAATAAATTAACTCGTTACATAACTAAATTTCTCCTAGAGGATAATTAACGTGCGCCGTGCATTTACATGGTTACCTTGGGTATTACTCATTCTTGTTACATTAAGTTTTCTGGTCTGGCAGAAATCACATCAACCAAAACCTACTGTTGCGGCTGATGGCGTAAAAATGCCTGCGGAAAAAGTTGAACCGCTGATTGATACAACACGAACGGGTGGGGTGGTTTCTTACAGCGCTGCGGTTAAAGTAGCTGCGCCTGCTGTCGTCAATATTTTCACAACCCAAAAAGTAAAACAGATGAATCATCCATTATTGAATGATCCTGTTTTTCGTGAATTTTTTGGCAATCAAATGCCACAGCAACCTCAAAATGAAAATAGCTTGGGTTCAGGTGTGATTGTTCGTGCTGATGGTTATATCTTAACGAACAATCACGTGATTGCTCAGGCTGAACATATTGTCGTGGCATTGCAAGATGGTCGTCGTGCTGAAGCGAAAGTAATTGGCACAGATCCTGATACTGACTTGGCTGTGATCAAAATTGAGTTAGATAAACTTCCTGTTTTACCATTTAAATTGAGTGGTAATGAAGTGGGTGATGTTGTACTCGCAATTGGTAATCCATTTGGTGTAGGACAAACTGTTACTCAAGGAATTATTTCTGCGACAGGTCGTTCAGATTTAGGTATTAATACCTATGAAGATTTTATTCAAACTGATGCAGCAATTAACCCAGGTAACTCAGGTGGTGCATTAATTGACGTTGCAGGTAATCTAATTGGTGTAAACACTGCTATTTTCTCGCAGTCAGGCGGTTCGTTAGGTATTGGCTTTGCGATTCCTGCTAAAGTTTGTCAACAAGTTTTAAATTCCATTTTGAAAGATGGTCGTGTCGTTCGTGGTTGGTTAGGTATCAGTCTGATTCCAAATACTTTGGATGAAGATGTCTTACAATCAAAACCAGTGGGCGTTATCGTTGCAGATGTATTACGTGATGGACCTGCTGATGCGGCTGGTGTAAAACGTGGTGATAAGATTATTCAAGTGAACAATGAGCAAATTTCATCTGCTTCACATTTGATTAATTATGTGGCGTTGCAAGCACCTGAAAGTTTAATCAATGTCGTGATTGAGCGTGATGGTAAGCAGCAAACGGTAAAAGTGAAAGTAGGTGAGCGTAAGGTGCAACAAAATGCTCAATCTCAGTACATTCCACTACCGAAACATCAACAATAATTTATCAGTTTAAACTCATAAGGGTTGCTTTGTAAGCAACCCTTTTTTTGAAAAATAAAAAAGCTTGCTGAAAAAGTTTTATCAGCAAGCCCTTTGCAATTTCTATCGTTTTTTATTTTTTATTAAATCATCTAAATTTGATGGTTTAATGACAGTTTTCTGAAAGTTAAATGACAAGCAAAAATTCATTATCTTTTCATCTTATTCAAAAAGTTGCTTTTTAGTATTTATAATCAAGCTGTAACCATAATTTTTTCGTATCTACACCAAAATCATTTGCTTGATAGTCTGAATATTTTGCTAAAGCAGACAAGCCTTTAATTGGTAGCGTATGGCTATAAGAAATTGAATATTCTTGACCATAATCTATATTCTTTTCCTCACTACGATATTGATGTAATTCCGTCCCAAGTTTGCCTTTGCTAAAAATGTTAAAATTAGAGGTGATGTATAAGTCTTTCAAACCATTGGCAGGCGTTGTTAGGAACATATCCGTCCAACCATTAAATTTGTGCTTTGTTGCTAATGGCGTTTGGAATGCAATCTTTCCATCGTCACTACTCAGAACTTCGTAACCAATAGAAATGTCCCCAATAGTTGTTGATTGACTCGATATATTATAACCCAGCTCAAGAGCATAATAGTCAGCATCATAATTGGTTGGTTGATCTGCATATTCTGTTTGATTTGCATATTCTGCTGAATATTTGAAGTCATTTTTCTTACCTGTCACTCTCAAACCATAGGTTTGATTTGACCACGCAGCAAGATCTTCAAAGTCCATCAAATAACCATAAACCACGGCATTTAAAAGAGGGTTGTAATTGATTTTGGCTTGAATCAGATGAATTTTACTTTCTTGTTTGCTCGCTTGAGCTTGAATAAACTTCGGCTCAGGTTCTTCGCTTCCAAAAATCGTATTGACTTGATCAATATATGAATAAAATAATCCAAATTCTTTGCAAGGTTTATAGTTCAAGCTTACAGCATCAAAGGTTTGGTCATTCTGTCGCCAAGCCACTGCGCCTACAAAACGTTGATTATCTAAATTAATTGTTTGACGACCTACAGTTAAATCAAGCTTAGGGTTGTAAACATATTTTAAATACGCTTGATTGAGCTGTAAGCTCTCAGCATCAGGAACACTACTGTATTGAGTTTGGCTATTTCGAGTGCTATTAAATTCATCATTAATCTCGGCTGTACCTTCACCTTGAACGAATGCACTTAGACCGTGCCATGAACCCGTTTGAAGTGCTGGTCGAATGCGTAATGTCCATGCATCCGCATTTTTGAGCGCATTATTTTGATCGACAAGCTCATAACGTAAACGAGTATCTAAACTAAGTTTTGTTTGAGAGAAAAAATCATCCGATGCTGAAGCTAGAGTCGATAAACATGCAAGCGTGATTAATGAATACGAAAATTTATTCATCGCAGTATCCTTTATAAAGTATTTGAATTTGGAGTAGGGGAGGATGAGAAAGCCTCATCCTCCAAAGTAAGCGTTTAGGTTGTTAAATTACGCTCAAGCAAAGCTTGCTCGTATAATTCTTTTTCTTTGTCTTTATGTTCAACTGAGAAGCGAATGAGAATGACACTAAATGCAGCCACAGTCACGAGGCAACCCAAAATCATCAAACAGGTTTGAACATCGAGTAATCCTTTGAGTAAGAAACCTGCGGCAACCGCACCTACGTTTCCGCCTGCACCTATGATTCCTGCTACGCCACCCAGTGCATTGCGATCAATAAATGGTACTAATGCGTAAGTTGCACCACATGACATGTGTGTAAATAGTGCAAATACAGTCATGGTGATAATCGCCAAACCAATCGTATTCATTTGAGAGAATAAAATTAAGAACAAGCCTTCAAGTAAAATGAGGATAAATAAAATTTTAGTACGACCATCTAAGCCTTTGGTAAGCGCGACTTTATCCGATACGATTCCACCAAGTGCACGAGCAAATAATGCAAGCAAACCAAAGATACCAGCAGTTAAACCTGCTTCTTTTAAACCCATGTTGAAATGGTCAACGTAGTACATTGCAGCAATGTTATGAATGAAGATTTCGATGCCAAAACATGCAGCATAAGATACGAATAGAATCCAAACGCGATAGTTACGTGCAGCTTGCATCAAAATAGCCATGCCACCTTTTTTACCACTACCAACTTCTACACCATTCGCACGTAATTCTTTGAAATCACCTTGTGGGCAGTCTTGAGTCAATTTCCAATAAAGCACACCAACAATGAGCATCATTACACCAGGGACAAGCAGTGCAATTCTCCAACCCATTGCTTGTTCAACACCAAACATTACGATCGCGCCCAAAATTAATGGCATGATTGCTTGTGTCGCGCCGCCACCTGCATTTCCCCAACCCGCAGATGCCGCGTTAGCTGTACCTACTACGTTTGGAGCAAACATAACGCTAGTATGGTATTGAGTGATTACAAAACTTGCACCAATCGCACCAATCAGAAGACGGAAGAATAAGAAAGATTCATAGGTGTTTGCTGCTGCAACACCGAATACAGGAATACTGCCTAAGATTAATAATGCGGTATAAGTTTTGCGAGGACCATATTTATCACATAGCGGACCGACGATAAGGCGAATGAGGATTGTGATTGCAACAGCAGCGATATTGATGTTCGCGATTTGATCTTTGGTTAAATTAAATTCCCCTTTAATAACGGGCATCAGTGGTGCGCAAGCAAACCATGCGAAGAAGCAAACAAAGAATGCAAGCCAAGTCATATGGAAGGCACGCATTGCAGGAGTTGAAAAGCTAAATAATTTTATTTCAGTGGCTTTTTTTGCATTTAAATTCATTTTTGAAGACATGGCCTTCTCCTGAACTGTACGTTATTAATTTTTGCTTAGTAAACGTTTACAAAAGCAAATCGAACAGAGCGGACATCGTTGGCCGTCATCAAAATTTTGTGAATCATCGTTGATCCAACATGTTTGATGTAAAGCAAGTGCCATGCCAAAACAAATTATCAACCAAATGAATAATTTAAACTATTCATTATAATTGGAATAATGATTTAATTTTATTAATCTGATTTATCTTCGTAAAACATTTAAGTTTAATAAAATAAATAAATGAAAATTTTGTCTAACAAGATTATTAAAACTGTCTGTTCTTGGTGCGTGATTTTTATTCAGATTGATTTAAAAAGTCGCGAAAAATAAAAAAAAGCAGCACGAGCTGCTTTTTTCTTGATCTTGGTTTAGAAGCGGTAGCCAACACCGACATAAGTAATTAGAGGATCAATATCAATTTTTGTATTTGCTCTGATCAATTCTTTGCCTGTATTGCGGTCGGTTACAGAAATTTTGGCCTCATTATTCATTTTTGAATAAGACACAGAGCCAACAGCAAACCAATTTGGATTAAAGTCATAGGTAGCACCTAAAGTCACAATCGGTGCAAAGGTATCTGTTGCTTTGAGTTTGACAATAGGATCTGCGGATGAGGTTTTACCATCTAAGGCTGCGCCAGCTTTTCCATCATGAATGTTTTGAATCATATGACCTGCTTTGATGAGATCGGATTCAATACCAGAATTCATTTTTAATGAGTTGAAGTATGCGTACATGACACCAGCTCCAACGTAGGGGCGGAATTTATTGACACCAGACTTACCAAATTGATAATGGAGTTCTACGGCTGGTAGCCAAGCGCGCGCAGATGCAGCTTTATCACCTTGTGTGAGGTCTGTAATATGAATGTCTTGTTTTAAAGGGATATCACCCAGAACTGCACCAATACCTCCTGGTTTATCTACACCAGTTAATGGTGCGTAAATATCACCTTTCCCTTTGATATCGACTTTTGGCGGAACACCTGCTTTTACTTCTAGAGAAAGATTATCTGTGAAATGATAATTCATCATTATACCAACAGTATCAACATCGTCGGCTTCTAAACCGGTACCTTGAGCTTGCCAGTTTGATAATCCATTGATTGTAGCTTCACCAGAAATATTACTTCTTAAATGGGTAACACCATCTATCTGTTCAGAAATAACACTTGAAACGATAGGGGTTTTAAGTAATGTCGATAAAGTATTATATTTAGTCTGACCTTCTTCTGTAGAGCGATCAATTGCATTTAATACTGATTCTGCGGTCACTGATCCAACCTTAGATTTAGACCCTTCTGCAACACTGGTATTGATATTGATTGGATTAGCACTTCCTTGTGGCATGGCATGCAACCAGCCAGCAGAGACAGAAAAACGCTTAAACCCATCTCCATCTTTCAAACTAAAATAAGGTGATTCAGCGAAAGTAGTTGTTGGTAAGGTTGCAGCAATACCTATAGCAACACAAAGGATGTGTTTTTTCATAAGGAGGACTCCATGTCCGATTTATAAGGAACTTTTTATTCCCCTCAAAATAACCCTTTTTACTAAATGGTTTGTTTAGTTAGAATTTATAATTGTTATGCTTATGAATACTTTTGTTTGATTTAGATAAATTGATGAAGAAATTGTGAATGCGTAAAAAAAGCCACCGAAGTAGCTTTTTTTAAATGAAATAAATTACATAAAGCGAGATAAATCTTCTTCAGGGCGTGCAGTTAACACTTCAATGCCCGTTTTAGTTACCAAAATCGTATGTTCATATTGAGCAGATAACTTGTGGTCTTTTGTGACAACAGTCCATTTATCACCTAAAAGTTTCGTTTGCCAAACACCAGCATTCACCATCGGTTCAATGGTAAAGGTCATGCCAGCTTCTAAACGCATGCCTGTACCTTTTTGCCCATAGTGTAAAACTTGTGGTTCATCATGGAATACATTACCAATACCGTGACCACAATATTCACGCACAACACTGAAACGTTCGGATTCAACATATTGTTGAATGGCATGGCCCACATCACCTAAATATGAGCCATCTTTAACCGTTGCCATACCACGATACATTGCTTCTTGAGCTACAGAACAAAGACGGCTAGCTAAAATAGAAGTGTCACCCCCTACCACATACATCATATTTGTATCACCGTGATATCCATCTTTAATAACAGTCACGTCAATATTTAAAATATCACCATTTTTTAAAATTTTATTGTCAGAAGGAATGCCATGACAAACAACATGGTTGACTGAAGTACAAATCGAATGTTGAAAAGCAGGGCGGCCTGGTGCAGCACCATAACCCACACATGCTGGAATAGCGTGTTGCACATTTTCAATATGATTGCGACAGATTGTATCGAGTTCTAAAGTACTCACTCCCGCTTTAATATGCGGTTTAATCATGTCTAAAACTTCAGCCGCCAATTTACCTGCAACACGCATCTTTTCAATTTCTTCAGGTGTTTTGATTAATCGACGAGGAGCTGTATAAGTTGTATTCATGATCTCTAAAAACTTTTGGTAATTTGCAAGTGTCTATGGTATAAATAGCCGCCTATTTTATCAAATGCTTTTCGTGATAATTTTCTGTTTAGAAATTGTCCGTGAAACATTGTGAAATAGTTTTACAAAATCCGCACATATATCGTCACATTACTCTGGGTGCCTAGCAATAGGTGGAGAATGCGGATATATGGAGGCCTAACCCAAACTTAAGGTAAAGAAAATGGCAGATTACAACGTAAGCATGCGCGACCTTCTTCAAGCAGGCGCACACTTTGGTCACCAAACTCGCTTCTGGAACCCAAAAATGCGTCAATACATTTTTGGCGCGCGTAACAAAATTCACATCATCAACCTTGAGCACACTGTTCCTGCGTTAAATGATGCATTGAACTTTGTAAACAATCTTGCAAGCAAAAAGAACAAAGTATTGTTTGTTGGTACTAAACGTGCTGCTTCAAACATCATCCGTGAACAAGCTCAACGCGCTGGTCAACCATATGTAGATCACCGTTGGTTAGGTGGTATGTTGACGAACTGGAAAACACTTCGCCAATCTATCAACCGTTTAAAAGACCTTCAAACTCAAGCTCAAGATGGTACTTTTGCTAAGCTTACTAAACGTGAAGCTTTAGAACGTACTCGTGAGATGGAAAAACTTGAACGTGCTTTAGGCGGCGTTAAAAACATGGGTGGTTTACCTGACGCATTATTTGTAATTGACGTTGATCACGAAGCAATTGCAATTAAAGAAGCTAAAAACTTGGGTATTCCTGTAATTGGTATCGTTGATACAAACTCTAACCCAGATAACGTTGATTATGTTATTCCTGGTAATGACGATGCGATCCGTGCAGTTACTTTGTATGCTTCAGCAATGGCTGATGCGATTCTTGCTGGTAAAGAATACGCTCAATCACAAGCAAATGCACAAGCTAAAGGCGAAGAAGCTGCGAAAGAAGCTCCTGAGGCTTAAGGCGTTTTGACGCAAGCTTGTCATTTTTGTGATTTAAAATGATGACAAATTGAGCGTCGAGAAAGCAGAGCGGCCCAGAGAAAACTTTGGGCCGTTTTTGTTGAAAAGATTCATATTCTACCGATTTTAGGAGATCAACATGACTGCAGTTACTGCGAGCATGGTAAAAGAATTACGTGACCGTACTGGTCTTGCAATGATGGAATGCAAAAAAGCATTAACAGAAGCAGGCGGTGACATCGAACTTGCGATTGATAACCTTCGTAAATCAGGTCAAGCAAAAGCTGCTAAAAAAGCAGGTAACATTGCTGCTGATGGTGCGATCACAATTATTCAAAACGGTAACAAAGCGATTCTTGTTGAAGTTAACTGTCAAACTGACTTCGTCGCTAAAGACGAAAACTTCAAAAACTTTTCTGATAAAGTTGCTGCTGCTGCACTTGCTGCAAACGAAACTGATGCTGCGAAAATTGCTGAATTGAAACTTGAAGACGGTGCTACTGTAGAAGAAGCTCGTGTTGCACTTGTTCAAAAAATCGGTGAAAACATTCAAGTTCGCCGTGCTCAAATCGTTGAAGGCGAAAACTTAGCTGTTTACAAACACGGTTTAAAAATCGGTGTTGTAGTTTCTTACACAGGTGATGCTGATACTGGTAAAGGTATTGCAATGCACGTTGCTGCGTTCAACCCAGTTGCTGTAAGTGCTGAAGCTGTTCCAGCTGACTTGATCGCTAAAGAGAAAGAAATTGCTGAAGCAAAAGCTTTAGAATCTGGTAAGCCTGCGAACATCGTAGAGAAAATGGTTTCAGGTTCAGTTGATAAATACTTGAACGAAGTTGCTCTTGATCGTCAAATGTATGTTATCGACAACGATAAGAAAGTTGCTGATGTATTGAAAGCAACTGGTACAGTTGTAGCTCAATTCGTTCGCTTCGAAGTAGGTGAAGGTATTGAGAAGAAAGCTGAAATGAGCTTTGCTGATGAAGTTGCCGCTGCTCAAGCTGCTGCTGCTCAATAATTTTTACTGATTCAGTAAAGATTAAAAAAACCCAGTCGATTTGACTGGGTTTTTTATTGATTGAGGCATTTAAATTTTCTTACTCAGCATGCCGCTCTTTAAATTTAGCCAATGCTTCAATGCGGTATTGAATCAGCATTTCACCGATTTCCGCACCTTGAATATGATCAGGCAAATCTTGTGCTCTAATATTTCTCACGATTTCCATCGCATCCAAAACATACTGTGCTTGAGGGTAGGGGCGATCTTCTAGACCTAAACGACCTTTAGCATCACATTCACAGGCTTGGACAAAAGCAAGCACCTTTTCAGGTCTACGTAATACATCTAAACGTTGCAATAAACGCCATAATGTTCCTGGTTTAAGATTTTTAACTTGATGACATTTCAAATGTTCTTTACAAACAATTAGCGCTAAATTTTTAAGATATGTTGGTATTTTTAAACGATCTGATATCTCGGTTACAGGTTGTATACCACGTTCTTCATGTAGGATATGCCGTGGTAATTCATCAACAGGTGTAAGGGCTTTGCCTAAGTCATGTACCAATACAGCAAAACGGACTTCAAGTGGGTAGTTTGCTACACAAGCCTGTTTAAGTGCCATTAGGGTATGGATACCACAGTCGATTTCAGGATGGTACTCAGGACGTTGAGGCACGCCAAATAAAGCATCGATTTCAGGGAAAAGAATTTTTAAAGCATCACAGTCCTTCAATGTTTGAAAATAGAGATCTGCATGATCTTCCATCAATGCTCTTGATGTTTCTTTCCAAACACGCTCAGGCGTTAAAGCATTTAATTCACCTGATTGAGCAATATCTTTCATTAGTTGCAATGTTTCATCAGCAATACGAAATCCATAACTAGCATAGCGTGCAGCAAATCGAGCAACACGGAGTACGCGAAGAGGATCTTCAGTAAAAGCATCTGAAACATGACGTAAAATTTTATGATCTAGGTCTTTTTGACCACCATACGGGTCATAAACTTTACCAGAGTCATCCATTGCCATAGCATTAATAGTGAGATCTCGGCGAATCAAATCTTCTTCTAATTTTACGGTTGTATCTGTAAAAAACTGAAAACCATGGTAACCCATCCCAGATTTACGCTCTGTGCGCGCAAGTGCATATTCTTCTTTTGTTTTCGGATGCAAAAAAACGGGGAAATCTTTTCCAACGGGTTGGTAACCTTCAGATAATAATTGCTCGGGTGTTGCTCCAACCACCACATAATCTTTTTCGTGATAGGGGTGACCGAGCAAATGATCTCGAACAGCACCGCCTACTAAATAAACTTGCATGAAAAAACCTCTATTCTTCACACAATCATGCTACAGAATAGAGGTTTTCTCAAGTCTTAAGCGAAGCTTTTATAGGCAAGCTTCACTAAAGGTTATTAGTTTTGGCTTTGTTGAATTTCAGCAACAGTAAGTGCTGTCATATTCACTAAACGACGTGTAGTCGCTGTTGGTGTTAAAATATGAACAGGTTTTGCTGCACCTAAAAGGATCGGCCCAATGGTTACATTATTGCCTGAAGTTGCTTTCAATAAATTGAAAGAAATATTTGCAGAATCAAGGTTTGGCATAATTAATAGATTAGCAGAACCTTTGAAACGTGAATTTGGATAGGCAAAATGACGGATAGTATCATCTAAAGCTGCATCACCATGCATCTCACCCTCAACTTCAAGTTCAGGTGCTTGTTCAGTCAGTAAGCGGTAAACTTCACGCATTTTTTGAGCGCTAGGATCAAATTGATCACTACCAAAACTTGAATGAGAAAGTAGAGCAACACGTGGAGTGATACCAAAACGACGAACTTCTTCAGCTGCTAAAATTGTCATTTCAGCAAGTTGTTCAGCAGTAGGATTAGTATTTACATACGTATCTGCAATAAACAAGTTGCGATCTTCAAGCATCAATGCATTTAAGGTAAAGAATGTGCTGCGACCTTCTTTCAAACCAATCACGTTTTTTACGAAATCTAAATGGATGTCGTAGCTTGAATAAGTACCACATAACATACCATCTGCTTTACCGAATTTTACCAATAAAGCTGCAATCAATGTCGAACGACGACGTGCTTCGCGTTGAGCATATTCAACGGTTACGCCTTTGCGTTGCATCGTGTTGTGGTAGTCTTTCCAAAAATCATCATATAAAGGATTGGTTTCTTGATCAACGATCTCAATATTGACGCCGTGTTGTAAACGTAAACCCAGTTTCTTGATGTTGTCTTCAATAACGGCAGTACGACCAATAAGAATAGGTTTAGCTAAACCTTCGTCAACAACAATTTGTACTGCACGTAATACGCGTTGATCTTCGCCTTCAGCATAAGCAATGCGCTTAGGATCTGTTTTTGCCTGAGAGAAAATTGGCTTCATCAAGAATGCAGAGTTATAAACAAACTCAGAAAGTCTTTGACGATATGCAGAGAAATCTTCAATTGGGCGAGTTGCAACACCAGAATCCATTGCAGCTTTCGCCACAGCAGGTGCAATTTCTAAAATCAGACGTTGATCAAGTGGGCGAGGGATAAGGTAATCACGACCAAATGATGCAGATTTTTCACCATAAGTTGCTGCGTCTGCTTCAACATGTGCCATGCGTGCAATTGCGTGTACGCATGCAATTTTCATTTCTTCGTTAATGGTTGTTGCACCGACATCGAGTGCGCCGCGGAAGATATAAGGGAAGCAAAGCGCGTTGTTTACTTGGTTTGGATAGTCTGAACGACCTGTTGCCATAATGACATCTGGACGAACTTCATGAGCATGTTCAGGTAAAATTTCAGGATCTGGGTTCGCAAGCGCAAAAATAATTGGATTTTCAGCCATTACTTTAACCATTTCTTTGGTTAATATTCCTGCGGCAGAAAGACCCAAGAACATATCAGCGCCCGTCATTACTTCATGTAATTGCGATGCTTGAATGTCTTGAACATAACGTTTTTTAGACTCATCAAGTCCTTCACGAGATGTAGTCAGCAAACCGCGTGAGTCTGCAACAACGATATTCTGTTTATTTACACCGAGGGCGCAAAGTAAATCTAAGCATGAAAGTGCTGCAGCACCTGCACCAGAAGCAACGATTTTAATTTCATCGATTTTCTTATTAACGAGTTGTAATGCATTGAGTAATGCAGATCCAACAATAATACTGGTACCATGTTGGTCATCATGGAATACAGGAATTTTCATGCGTTCACGAAGTTTCTTTTCAATGTAGAAACATTCTGGCGCTTTGATATCTTCTAGGTTAATACCACCAAATGTTGGTTCTAATGAAGCAACAATATCCACAATTTTGTCTGGATCATTTTCAGCAATTTCGATATCGAATACATCAACACCAGCGAACTTTTTAAATAGAACGCCTTTACCTTCCATAACTGGTTTAGAAGCAAGAGGACCAATATTTCCTAAACCAAGCACTGCTGTACCATTACTTACGACGGCGACTAGATTTCCACGTGCTGTGTATTTCGCAGCAGCAGAAGGGTCACGTTCGATTTCCAAACATGGAGCGGCAACACCAGGGGAATATGCAAGCGCTAAATCTCGTTGGTTAACGAGCTGCTTGCTAGGTGTCACACTGATTTTTCCTGGTGTTGGAAATTCATGGTAATACAAAGCGGCTTGTTTTAAAGATTGATCGTCCATCTGAGTCTCGATTGTTCCGATAACCACCAAGTCTATATACCTGATGATTATATTAAAATAAGTGCACAAGAATATAGCACTAGTTCATGCATTCGCACAGTCAAAAAAGCTTATTTTCACTGAACGTTAAAGCTTATTGACAATTTTATTTGTGCCCAAATTAACAGCAAAAAAGCTTGAAAATGCTATTAAATGGAATATCTTGCGGTTGACAGTCGCATGTGTTGTTGAAGATATTCGGTTGCATGTACAGCTGTTAATGGTTTTGCAAATAAGTAACCCTGTAATATGTCACAGTTTTGTCGTTTCAAATATTCCCGTTGCTGTTCTGTTTCTACACCTTCCGCAACAACTTTTAAGCCAATCGTTTTACCCATAGCAATCATGGCATTAACGATCGCATCTTGTTTAGGATTACCGATTTTTGAAATAAAAGCTCGATCAATTTTAAGGATGTCAATTGGATATTCGGTTAAGTAAGCGAGGGATGAATAACCTGTTCCAAAGTCATCAAGTGCTATCGAGATATTGCGTTCTTTAACAGCATTTAGAACCGTTTTCACACTTTCTGTATTTTCCAAAAATGCAGATTCTGTAATTTCTAATTCTAAATTTTCACCCGAAATTGAATACTGTTCTAAAACGGCATCAATATCGTGAAGTAACTGACCACGTAATATCTGTTGAGCAACAATGTTTACACCAATATGGATATGATGAAATCCTAACTTTTTCCATGCTTGTATTTGCTTGGCTGCTTCATAGAGTACGAATCGACCGATATCGGAAATGAGACTTGTACTTTCTGCTAAAGGGATAAATATATCTGGCATGATCAAACCCTTCGTTGGATGTTTCCAACGAATCAGAGCTTCAAAACCGTTGATTTGACAATCTTTAGCAAAAATTTTAGGTTGATAATAAACAACCAACTCATTATTTTGAATGGCTTTTCTTAGATCTAACTCTAAATCAGTATGTTTCGCAACGAAATTAGTTCGTTCACTAGAATAGTAACGAATGGTATTACCACCCAATCGTTTTGCTTCAGTTAGCGCTTGTTCAGCATGAGTATTTAAATTATCAACTTGTCGACCATGTTCAGGATAAATGGCAACACCAATTGAAATACTCACCACATATTCTTGATCTGCAATATAGAACGGTTTACTAAAGGCTTCGACAATATTGCTGCACAGTTGATTGATTGGTGGATGTAGTGGTGACATTTCATAAATGATTGCAAAATCATCGGCGCTTAAATGTGCAACCAATAGCGCATCAATATTACTAATTCTCAGTCTTTGCGCGACTTGTTTTAATAATTCATTTCCTGCTTGATTGCTCAACAATTCGTTGAGTGCTCTGAATCTATCAATATTTAAACGAATAACAGCAAGATGCTGAATAGAGGCTTCATTAACTAAATATTGGTGGAGTTGTTGATGATAATAAAAACGATTCGGTAGATCAGTCAGGGTGTCATAATTGGTTAGATAAGATAAACGCTGTTCTTGATGTTTACGTTCTGTCTGATCGGAAACAATCCCGATATAGTTAATCACTCTATCTGATTCATCTTTTACGGCATTGATATGCATCCATAAAAAACATGATTTTTCAGAAAGATAGGTTTCCTGGAATTCGCCTTCATACTCGTGTTCTTCGTGTAAAGTATCAAGAATAGAGAGATGGAAGTTATGATGGTGTTGTTTATTTTGTTTAGTAATTTCAAATAATTGCTTTTTTAAAATAAATTGCTTACTCAATCCTGACAATTGTTCATATTTAGGATTCACTTCAATAAAATTGAAATTTTCATCTAGAATGAAGATACCTTCAGAAGCTTGCTCAAATACACTTGCAGCGAGTTTTAATCTTTCTTGATGTTTCTTTTCTTGGTTGATATCGCGATGAATACCGACCATTCGTAAGGGTGTTCCGTCTTTTTTATTTCGAAGAATGACTTGTCCTACATCATGAATCCACGTCCATTCACCAGTAGGGCGTTTAATACGGAAAGTTTCTTCATAACGGTCAGTTTGTCCACAGAGATGAGCGTACAAAGTGTTTTTTACACGTTCGACATCATCAGGATGTACGATTTTATGTAGAAGCGAGTAGTGATTACTAGAATCTCGAGTAACTTCTTTACAATGAGAGTTTGTGATACCAACGGTATTATTTTCTAAGTTCCATTCCCAAGGTCGAATCCCTGCTGTCTCATGTGCAAAGGCTAAGTTTTGACGATGTTCTTGCAAACTCTCATTCATCTCAGTCAAGTCATAGGTACGTTCTCTGACTTTCTGTTCTAATAAATGATTATTAAATTGAAGCTGGGCTTCAATATCTTTTGATTTATTCACCTCTCTTTGCAACTGCTGGCAAAGTTCTTCGGTCCATTGGTTATGTTGCTCTGCAATGTCAATTAATTGTTTATTTTTCTCTAACACTTGCGAAAGACGTTGATGAATTTTGAAGGTGGCTTGAGCGCAAAGTAATGTTGCTAAAAAAGACGAATAATAGGCAAGATAAAATAAACTATGTTCTTGATCACGATGGATAAATTGTGAAATGACTAAAGGTGTAATGCTTGGAATAAAAAAAAGGAAAAAATAACGAATATGCTGAGTTAAAAATGTCAGTGCAATAATGTGAGATGAGGTCAGTAATAGCGCAGTTAACGTCAGTATGTGTGAAGCCGATAACGTAGGAACATCTTTTATGAGAAATGAATTAATAACGATGGTACTAATTCCCAATAATAATCCAGTTAAAAAGCATATGATTTGAAAGGTAATATTGGTTTTCTGAGTAAAGCGTACTGATGAATAATGTTTTAATGAGAAATGACAAATCGTATAGAAACACAACAGAGAGATGAGCGTGATTGCCATCCAAACTGAAAAGACATTACTATCAAACGAATAAAAAAAACCAAATAAAACATAGTCTAATAGTGAAATACAAAATACGCTTAAAACAAATAGGCGCACATGATTAGGATAGTTAATTTGATCCGTATAAACAAAATTTGACAAATTTTTTTCCTGAACCCCTAACATATAAAGAATAATCCTTTTCATTTTTATCTCTGTTTACAGTGTTTGTTTTTGTGTAAACATGATTGTATTTTATTTTAAATTACCGCTAAACCCAGCTGAAAGCAATCCAAAACTTTAATTGCTAGCGAAGTGATAATTTAAAATAGATAAGGCTACAACTGGAGCGGTTTCAGTCCTTAAAACACGGTCTCCAATACACCAGTTTTTAAAATGATTTACATTTGCAGTGTTAATTTCTGCTTCACTTAAACCACCTTCAGGTCCTATGAGTAAAGCTAAGTTATTTTGGCTATTTTGCAATACATTTTCTTGATTTTTGTTTGGTGCTAAAACAAAACGAGATTCAGGTAGGTTAGAACTGAACCATTCATCCAAACTAATTGGTGCTAACACTTGAGGAACACGATTCATTCCACATTGTTCGCATGCCGCTATTGCAATCGATTGCCAATGATCCAACTTTTTTTGATCACGATCATATTTAAGTCGCATTTCACAGCGTTCACTGGTCAATAACTGAATCGTCGTAACACCAAGTTCAGTGGCTTTTTGAATCGCATAATCCATACGATCACCTTTGCTCATAACTTGACCTAAAACAACACTAAAAGGTGCAGTACGATCTACAGAATCAAATTGATCAATAGAAACAAACGCATTTTTTTTATTAATTTCAGTGAGTGTTACAACATACTCACCACCTTTTCCATTGAAAAAGGTGGCTTGTTCTTGCTCTTTCGCGCGAAGTACACGCACCCAATGATGAAATACCGATTCAGTTAATTCAATGGTATTGCCAGTATTAAGTTCGGTTTCGATATAAAAACGATTCATGTTTGGGAGCGGCTCGTACAAATTAATTTAAACCCAGATCAACAACGAGTTGTCGAGTTGGTTCAGTTTGGTTCATAGAATAAAAATGGAGTGTTGGTGCACCACCAGCAATCAAGCGTTCGCAAAGCTTTACAATGACTTCATGACCGAATGCTTTGATGCTCGCACTGTCATCCCCATAAGCAGCGAGTTGCTTGCGAATCCAACGTGGGATTTCTGCACCTGTACCATCTGCAAAGCGAATTAGATTGCTTGCATTGGTAATCGGCATAATACCTGGCGCAATAGGAATATTTACACCCGCTTTAGCAATGCGCTCGATGAAATAGAAATAAGCATCTGGGTTGAAGAAAAATTGGGTAATACCTGCATTTGCACCGGCATTTACTTTTTCAACAAAACGTTGAATGTCAGCATCAAAGGTGTCAGCTTGAGGATGCATTTCTGGATAGGCTGCAACTTCAATATGAAAGTGATCACCTGAATGCTCACGAATAAAGCGAACTAAGTCCTGTGCATAAGGCAACTCACCTAAACCAACCTGACCCGATGGTAAATCACCACGCAATGCGACGATGCGATCAATTCCTTGTGATTTGTATAAGTCTAAAAGTTCAGCGATACGTGCTTTGTCATCACCGATACATGAAAGGTGAGGGGCTACGGGTGTACCTTTGCCATTGAAATCATTAATTGCAGCTAAAGTACGTTCACGTGTAGAACCACCCGCACCATAGGTAATCGAGAAGAATTCTGGATTTAATAGTTGTAGTTCTTGATGAACAGTTTTTAACTTTTCCGCACCTGCATCAGTTTTTGGTGGGAAAAACTCAAAAGAAATAGGAACACGTTTTGTCATTTCAAATCCTTTTTAAAATCGCTTGGAAATTTTTAGAAAAAAGGGCAGTCCGTCAAACGTCTGCCCTAGTTTTCTTAGTATTTATAAGCGTCAGATTTGAATGGACCTTCTACAGGCACACCAAGGTAATTTGCTTGTACTTGAGTCAACTGGGTTAACACGCCACCAAAGCCAAGAACCATTGCCGCAGCTACTTCTTCATCTAATTTCTTAGGAATCAGTTCTACACGGATTTTCTCAGCTTTTTGATCTTCAGGAAGATCAGCAAATTTCTCAGCGAACAAGTGCATTTGACCTAACACTTGGTTAGCAAAAGAACCATCCATAATACGTGATGGGTGACCAGTTGCATTACCTAGGTTAACCAAACGACCTTCAGAAAGAAGGATTAAGTAATCATTTTCATTTTCTGAACGATACACTTGATGAACTTGAGGCTTAACTTCAACCCATTTGTAACCACGAAGGTAGTTCGTGTCGATTTCAGTATCAAAGTGACCGATGTTACAAACTACTGCACCCGCTTTTAATGAATCAAGCATTGCTGCATCACAAACGTGGTAGTTACCCGTTGTTGTTACGATAAGGTCAGTATTTTGAAGAAGGTCAAGGTTGATGTCTTCTTTCTTGCCTGTTTGGACGCCATTTTTGTATGGAGATACAACTTCGTAACCGTCCATGCATGCCTGCATTGCACAGATTGGATCTACTTCAGTTACGCGTACAATCATGCCTTCTTGACGAAGTGATTGTGCAGAACCTTTACCTACATCACCGTAACCAATCACAAGTGCACGACGACCAGATAACAACATATCTGTACCACGTTTGATCGCATCATTTAGAGAATGGCGGCAACCATATTTGTTGTCGTTTTTAGATTTCGTTACGGAATCATTTACGTTGATTGCAGGAACTTTTAAAGTGCCATCACGTAACATTTCATACAGACGTTGAACACCTGTTGTTGTTTCTTCAGTTACACCGTGGATTTTTGCAATCACTTCAGGGTATTTTTCGTGAACAAGTAGTGTTAAATCACCACCATCATCAAGAATCATGTTGGCATCCCAAGGTGTGCCATTTACATTGATTTGTTGTTCAAGACACCACATGTATTCTTCTTCAGTTTCGCCCTTCCAAGCAAACACAGGAATACCCGCAGCAGCGATAGCAGCAGCAGCGTGATCTTGAGTAGAGAAGATGTTGCATGATGTCCAACGAACTTCTGCACCGAGTTCAACTAATGTTTCAATCAGTACAGCCGTTTGGATTGTCATATGAATACAACCCAAAATTTTTGCACCAGCAAGTGGTTTCTCGGCCGAATAACGCTTACGTAAACCAATCAAAGCTGGCATTTCTGCTTCAGCAAGTTTGATTTCTTTACGGCCATAATCAGCGAGTGAAATATCAGCAACTTTATAATCTGTAAATGAAGCAGTAACCGCGTTCATCAGGATCTCCTAGAAAAATAGTATGGATCATTCTGTTCGCGGATGCCGTTGTTGGTTAAAGCGAGTGTCTAACCGATGGTCGAGCCTGGCAAATTGATCTTTAGTACCAATCAATCGTCGCAGCATCCCTCGACTACCGCAATATAATACTTGGAATTCAAGTTTGTTCCAATGTTATTTTATGAGAGATGGTCAGAAAATGAAGGGTTAATCAGGAGAAAATTTAAATATTGTGAACTTTAGAGATTAAGGATTCCAAATCCATTTGGAACCCTGATTGCATATCTATTGCTAAGATCATGCTTTTAAATGATCTTCAAATTCTTCACCGAGTTGCATTGCTAAAGCATTACCAGATAAGTCGCAGGTGACTAAGCCATATTCTTTTTTAAAACTAAATGTAAAGCCACGATTATCTGTAAGATTTTTAACAGAGTATCCTAATTTTTCTAACCAAATACGAAAAGCCAATACGTTTTTTGCTTTAACAACTCTATTTTTCATATTTGAACTCCATGTGCATGTGAATGAATATTTATTTATTAATAAGGGTGAACTAAAATTTTTTAAAGGGGTGTTGCATATATTTATTTTTCTTCATGTAAGTAATGTAATATTAGATTAATTGAAACTGAAGCAAAACTTAATTTTTAAGTAAAAAATTTTTTAATTTGATGAATTATTTAAATATTTTAATAATAGAGTTCATTGGGCTTTAGATTGAATTAAATGTAAAAAATAATTTCATTTTCCACTTTTTTAAAATGGAAAATGACAAATTTAAAACTTAAAAATTTACTTAAAATTGATCTTTAAGACCTCGGATATGCGCAAACTCTTCAACACTTTCAGTGCGTAAAAAAGGGTTGGTTGCCAATTCTAATTCGATATTGCTTGGTAAAGTCATTTTTTCTGTTTCCCTAAGCATTTTTACTTCTTTATACCGATCTTGAAGCGCTACGTTATGAGGTTCCACAGTTAAAGCAAACTCAGCATTGGCAAGGGTATATTCATGTGTGCAATATACTTTGGTTTGGATTGGTAGTGCTGCAAGCCGGTTTAGCGAGTGATACATTTGCTCGGCTGTACCTTCAAATAAACGACCACAGCCCATTGCAAATAAGGTGTCTCCACTAAATAAGGAATCAATTTCTTCAATAAAATAGACAATATGACCGAGCGTATGACCTGGGGTGGCAATAATCTCGACTTTTAAATTGTTGAAATAAAAATGATCATCGTTTTGTAATGGATTTGATACAAATGAAATTTTACTTAATTCTTCTCTAGGTCCGTAAACAGCAATATTTTGATCAGCCAACAAAGCTTGCACACCTTCAGTATGGTCACGATGCCAGTGTGTGAGCCAAATTTGTTTAATTTGAAGTTGTTGTTGCTCACAAAAATGACTAACTAAGCTTGCTTCAGTTGGATCAACTACAACAACCTCTTTTGTGGAGGTGTCTTCCAATAACCAAATATAGTTTTTTAAGGCATTTTTTACGTCAATAGCATGAATTTTATAATGCATATCCGAGTCCTAAATCTTTGTTTAATGTGGTTATTGCTATTGAATGAGATTAATACATTCATTATTTGCAGTGTAAGTGCAAAAAGTAAAGAGTGCAAAGCACTTGGAGATTTAGCTTTGAGTATTGACTGTTTAGGGCAGATTGTGACTGCTTATGCAGCTCTTTATTTTTATGATTGACAAGTAAAGTATTTTCTATGAGTATGATATAAAAGTTTTATAAGTTAATGATTTATAGTCATCTTTACGATTATAACGATATTTAATTAAAGCTAAATAATTTAAAAAATTAGATTTAACAATATAAGTACATATCGTTTAGCGAGGATGAAACATTTATAAATCAAAGAAGAAGAGAGGGAATTATGTCTGATTTGATAGATCATGAAGTGGTCACTATTTTCAAAAAATATTTATATCCTCTATCCAACAAACTTACTGAAATGCTGAATGAACATTTTAGTCATCAAACAGAGCGCCGTGGATGTGGATTTACTCAAGCCACTCGTGTAATTGCAGAATATGTTTCTCAGCAACGTGATCTTTTGGGTTTCCAAGATCTTCGTATTTTTGAAGATTATGATACGAAAGCGCTTAAAAATATTTTGAATCAATCTTCTTCGTATGGTTTGGTTTTAGATACTTGGAGGAATTTAGATATCAATCCAGAAGTACAGAAAACTTTGGCACATTTAAACCCCCAGGAAATATTCACCCAAAATTTGCAGCAAGAATCTGATTTTCAAGCTGGTTTAAGAAAAATCTATGAACACGCTGAACTTGAAGAAAGTATTCTCATTTGTCAGTTGCTTGCTGACATTATTCTTCCTCAAGAAGTACATAATATTAAGATGATCGAATGCCATGCTTTAGAAGAAAAACCCAAAGTAGGCTCTTGTCCGATGGCGGAAAAGTTTTTTCTTCGAATTGCACATCACCGTTTACTTAGACAAGGTGAAATCAACATATTTGTTGATGAAAATGATCAACCGATTATGATGGAAAAGCTGAATATGGGAGATAACCATTCCTGTATTAGCTTAGTTCCCTTAATGATGAATGGTGTAAGGCTACCTGCGGGAAGTTTATTTTCTGCAAACTACGAAATTGATCAACTCGAAAAATATCAAAACAAACAATACAAAGGCTTTGTGATTCCAATTTCTGTGATGAATGGTTTTTGGTTTTTGAGACTAACGACTTTGGCGATCTCTCCTAAAAATCGTGCACGCGCATTTGGATATCATTTTAAGCAACAGGTTGATAATGGATTATTTCGACCAGATACGACTGAATTGAGCCAATTGATGGAAATTGCTCATGATCAAATCTATGTAGGACATCCATGCTAAAAGCTTGTTATTCGCCACGCTATTTTGCTAAAACGCATACCAATAGTATGGAAAAACTCACGGCAGTTGCGGATGTATTGCGTACTGAAAAAATGGTTGAGTTAATAGATCCTGGAATAATCGATGCTGAGATATTAAAGAGATTACATCATCCGCAATTTGTTGAAGCTTTTTTATCTGGTGAAACTGCTTTTGCAACAATTCAAGGATTCAAACCTTGGAATGAGCAATTGCGCGATGCCATTCTATCTGTGCAAGCTGGACAGTTAATTGGAGCTGAAATCGCACTGAAAGAGGGAATTGCTGCGAATATTGCTCAAGGTTTCCATCATGCAAGTTATGAATCTGGTGCAGCATATTGTACTTTTAATGGTTTGGCTTTGGTTGCAAAACAAAATCCTGAAAAACGGATTTTTATTTTAGATTGTGATCAACATGGTGGTGATGGCACAGCAATTTTTACCAATCGAATGACCAATTTGATCAATTTTAGTATTTTCGGTATTCGTTTTGGCTGTAAGGCTGGTGAACGCAGTTTGACACGCTATATCCATCCTAAACAAGGAAATTTTGATTTATACCGTGAGGCTGTTTTTGAGGCTTTTCAGTATGCGTCTCGTTGGGAGACAGATTTAATTATTTATCAGGCGGGTATGGATTGTCATCAGCATGACAAATATGGCTCAAAATGGTTTACCACTGAACTGCTTTTTGAAAGAGATCGTATCGTCTTTGAAATGGCAAAAAAAATGAAAATTCCTTTACTGTTTGTGTTAGCAGGAGGATATCAATTACTGGATGATTTAGTACCTTTACACGTAAATACATTTAAAGCAGCAAATGAAATTTACTTTCCCAAGAAAGGCTGAGATATAAAAAAACGCTCGAAGTGAGCGCTTTTTTACAACGATGAACTAGCGTAATTTGGCTAACCAATCGCCAAGCATTTGCACCATTTGTACCAAAAGCAGTAAGACAATAACCGTTAAGATAACCACACTTGTATCAAAACGTTGATATCCGTATGAAATTGCCAAGTCTCCGATTCCACCTGCACCAACAGCACCAGCCATTGCAGTTGCACCGATTAAGGAAATCGTACCTGTGGTTAAATTCAGAATAAGAGAACTGCGGGCTTCTGGAATGATAAATTTAAAAATAATTTGCCAAGGTGAGGCACCCATTGCTTGTGCAGACTCGATAATGCCTTCATTAACTTCGAGTAGAGACGTTTCAATTAAACGACCTAAATATGGACCGACATAAATTGTTAAAGGTACAATTGCTGCCCATGTTCCAATTGAAGTGCCAACAAGCATTTTTGTTAAAGGAATAACAGCAATCAATAGGATGATAAAGGGAAGGGAGCGAAGTGCGTTGACAATAGGATTGAGTAAGTAGTAAATCGCTCGGTTTTGTAAGATACCTCCAGTACGGGTTACAACAAGTGTAATGCCTTGTATTAATCCCCAAATACAGCCAAATAACAGGGAGAAGAACACCATTTGAAAGGTTTCTTGTAGAGCTGTAACGAATTGGTCAATCGAAAGTGAGCTATGCCAAAATGGAGCTGTCACTTGAGTGAGCCACTGTACTATGAAATCTCTCATTGACTTACTCCAGATTGCTCAACTTTCACACCTTGAAGTTTTAGAAAATTAATTGCATCTTCAATAATAATCGGATCACCTAAAAGCTGTATAAACATTTGTCCTATCACGGTGCCGTTAATTTCAGTCATATTGGCGAACAAAATATTTAAACTCAGATCAAACTGTTTAATAACGGCTTGAATCACTGTTTCTTGAGCTGAAGTACCTAAAAACTGCAAGCTATAAATACTATTATGATGTTTATGCTCAAGATTATTTAAAATATTGATAGGTAACTGTTGCTGTAAAACTGTTTGAATAAATGTTTTAGTCGTTGGGTGCTGTGGCTGGCTAAAGATATCCAACGTTGGGCCAGTTTCAATCACATGACCGGCTTCCATGACCGCAACATAATCACAAACTGATTCAATTACATCCATTTCATGCGTTACCATGACAATAGTGATATTTTGTTCCTGATTAATTTTCTTTAATAGTGCGAGAACAGATTTTGTAGTTTGTGGATCAAGTGCAGAAGTTGCTTCATCACAAAGAAGGATTTTAGGGTGATTTGCTAAAGCGCGGGCGATACCGACACGTTGCTTTTGACCACCTGAAAGTTCATCAGGGTAAGCATCTTTTTTATGTTTGAGGTCAATGAAATCCAATAACTCGGCAAGTCGTTTTTCACGTTCAGCTTTGCTATGCCCCAGCAATTTTAATGGCATTTCAATATTTTCAGACACAGTTTTGGTCTGGAGTAAATTAAAGTGCTGAAAGATCATGCCAATGTTTGCACGTTCTTGACGAAGAGTGCGCGCATCTAAAGCGGTAAAGTCTTTCTGATTAATAATGACTTGACCCTGAGATGGGCGCTCAAGCAAATTAATCAAGCGGATTAACGTACTTTTACCTGCACCACTATAGCCAATAATGCCAAAGATACTGCCTTCTGGAATCTCTAAATTAATTTGATCCAGTGCTTTGATCGTTTGACCTTTAAGCTGATAGTGTTTCGAAATGTTTTTAAATTGGATCATGTTCGTCAATACTAAGCAGAAAAGAAAAAACAGGCAAAGTCACTTTGCCTGTTTCATTGAGAAGATTATATTACGAATTCGCTTCTGTGAGATAGCTCGTCGGTTTATTTACGTCGACTTTAGTGCCCGCAAAATGTTCTTGTACATATTTCTTCACGGCTTCAGTGTGGTAAAGCGCGCCAACTTTTTGCAATACAGCATCATCTTTACGAGATTCGGCAGTAGCTAAAACATTGACGTTGAGTTTTGTACTTTGGTCAATTGGCTCATAGAAAATAGCATCTTTTAGGACGTTTAAACCACCTTCCATCGCAAGTGTATTACCCAACAAAATCGCATCAACTTCGTCTTTAACACGTACCGCTGTTGCCATTTGAATAGGTTTGATTACGATTTTTTTCGCATTTTCAATAATGTCAGCAGGTGTACCTTTTACTGGATCAAAGTCAGCTTTAAGTTTGATTAAACCTGCGCTTTGTAAAAGCAATAGAGCACGTGACTCGTTTGCGCCGTCATTTGGAATAGCAATTGTTGCGCCTTGAGCAAACTCTTCAACTTTTTTCACTTTGCTCGAGTAAATACCCATTGGCTCTAAATAAGTTGTTGAAACAGGAGCGATCTTATCTTTATTTGCAGCATTAAAAGCAACAAGGTAAGCGTAAGATTGGAAAGCATTTAGATCAACTTCTTTGTTGGCTGCGGCAGTGTTCATTGCTACATAATCAGTGAAGTTTTTAATTTCTAGTTTAACGCCAGCAGCTTTAGTTTCAGGTAAAGTCGCAATATAACGCCAAATATCAGCATCAGAACCAGTAGACGCGATAACAACTGTTTGAAGTCCGGCAGCATCACTTTTTTGCTCAGTTGAAGTTGCATCAGGTTGCTTACTGCATGCTGCGAGTAATAATACCGATACACTTAAAAAAAGACTAATTAGCTTTTTCATGTATAAATCCTTATCGGAAATAATGGCGAGGAAATTATCATTTCACTAGCATTAATAATTGCAATGGGTTTTTATGTTGTAAATTGGCATTGCACTTAAATCATTACTTGCATGACATTGAAGTACTGAAAGAAGTGCATGGAGTTACAACATCATAAAAATTGATGAATATTCATGTTCTAAATCAGTATATACATCTAGGAAGTGAAGTATTCATCAATTTCAAAACAAAATTTGGTTTAGATACAGTTGATATTTTTAAAATTGATAATTCAATCAATTGAAAATACTTAGAAAAATATCTTTTAACAAAAAAGAGCATCTAAAATTTCGGCAATCATAGCAATAATTTTACTTGGGTTATAGTGGGAAAAAAATTACAACTAATCATAAGAATATGATTAATTGAGGAAATTAAGTACAGAGTAAATATAAATCAATGAAAATTTTATGTATTTTCTTAAAAGAGTATTGAGATAAATCAATTGAATAGTAAATATATAATTTTCTGAATTTTATATTTGAAAAATGAATATAGAATTTAAGTTTGTGCGAAATAAGGAATAAAAAAGCCTTCCGAAGAAGGCTTAGATTTCAATGAGATTATTCTGCTTTTTCACGTGCAATTGCACGATAGCCGATGTCACTACGATATTGCATACCTGTAAATGTGACTTGACCGCATACTTCTAATGCATTGATTTGAGCTTCTAGAACTGTATCGCCAAGTGCTGTAACGCAAAGTACTCGACCACCTGAAGTGATGACATGACCATCATCACTCATGGCTGTACCCGCATGGAAAATTTTGGTGTCTTCAGGTGATTGACCAATACCAGAAATTACATCACCTTTACGCACTGTATCAGGATAACCTCCCGCTGCAAGTACGATGCCGATAGATTTACGTTCATCCCATTCAGCTTCTTTTGGTAAATTACCTGCAATACCAGCTTCAACTAAATCAACCAAAGATGATTTTAAACGCATCATAATCGGTTGAGTTTCAGGATCACCAAAACGACAGTTAAACTCGATCACACGTGGTTGACCTTGCTCATCAATCATCAAGCCTGCATATAAGAAGCCAGTATAAACATGACCGTCAGCAGCCATACCATCAATGGTAGGGCGCATCACTTCGTTCATGACACGTTCAAACACTTCTGGTGTTACTACTGGCGCAGGGGAGTATGCACCCATACCACCTGTATTTGGACCTTGGTCACCTTCAAAAATACGTTTGTGGTCTTGAGAGGTCGCCATTGGCAAAATATTGTTGCCATCGATCATACAGATGAAGCTTGCTTCCTCACCATCAAGGAATTGTTCAATTACTACGCGAGAACCAGCATCACCAAACTTATTACCAGCGAGCATGTCGTCAATCGCAGCAAAAGCTTCTTCATTGGTCATTGCTACGATGACACCTTTACCTGCCGCTAAACCATCAGCCTTGATAACAATTGGTGCACCATGTTGTTCAATATAAGCTTTAGCCGTATCTACTTCAGTAAATACGTCATAAAAAGCCGTTGGAATGTTATGACGTTTTAAGAAATGTTTAGCAAATGCTTTTGAACCTTCAAGCTGTGCTGCATATTGAGTTGGTCCCCAAATTTTTAGACCAGCTTCGCGTGCTGCATCAACAACACCATTCACTAATGGTGCCTCAGGTCCCACGATTACTAAAGCAACATCGTTTGTCTTTGCAAAAGCAATGATTGCTGGATTATCTAAAATATCAAGTTCAACATTTTCACATTTGTCTTCTATTGCGCTACCCGCATTACCTGGGGCAACAAAGACTTTAGTCACTTTCGTATCTTGTGCGATTTTCCATGCAAGTGCATGTTCACGGCCACCGCTACCCAAAACTAAAATATTCATTATTAAGTTATTTCCCTTTTCCGTATTTAAGAATATACCTGTTCAGAATAAAAAAGTCCCTCTAATGCGACTATAGCATCGCAGAAAAGAGGGACTTCGGGGTATTAATGACGGAAGTGACGCATACCCGTGAATACCATTGCAATACCAGCTTCGTCAGCGGCTGCAATTGTTTCTTCATCACGCATGGAACCGCCCGGTTGGATGATACATTTGATACCTGCTTTTGCAGCGTTATCAATACCATCACGGAATGGGAAGAATGCATCAGATGCCATAACCGCACCCTCAACCACTAAACCAGCATGTTCAGCTTTGATCGCAGCAATACGAGCGGAGTTGACACGGCTCATTTGACCTGCACCTACACCAATCGTTTGACGGTTTTTTGCATAAACAATAGCGTTTGATTTCACGTATTTTGCAACTTTCCAAGCAAAGATCATGTCATCAATTTCTTGTTCAGTCGGCGCACGTTTAGTCACAACTTTAAGGTCATCTTTAGTGATCATACCTAAGTCTTGATCTTGAACTAATAAACCGCCGTTTACGCGCTTATAGTCAAGTTGAGCAGCACGTGCATCAATTGCAGGGAGTTCACCACACACCAACACGCGTACATTCTTTTTCGCGCCAGTGACTTCAAGCACGCCATCAGCAATACTTGGAGCAATAATCACTTCAACAAATTGACGATCAACAATTGCTTGAGCAGTTTCTACATCTAACTCACGGTTAAATGCAATAATGCCACCAAATGCAGACTCTGGATCAGTTGCATAAGCAAGATCATAAGCCGCTTTGATACCATCTAGAGAAACAGCTACACCGCATGGGTTCGCATGTTTAACGATCACGCAAGCAGGTTTTGCAAATGATTTTACACATTCTAATGCAGCATCTGTATCAGCGATATTGTTATAAGAAAGCTCTTTACCTTGTAATTGCTTAGCAGTTGAAACTGATGCTTCTTGAGCATTTTCTTCAACATAGAACGCTGCATTTTGGTGTGGATTTTCACCATAGCGTAAATCTTGTGCTTTATTTAACTGGGTGTTAAAGGTACGAGGGAATAAATCTGCTTCACCTTCAGTTTTACCAACACGTGCACCTAAATAAGAGGCAATCATGCCGTCATATTGTGCAGTGTGCTCATAGGCTTTTACTGCTAAGTCGAAACGAGTCTCGTAAGAAAGGCCACCATTTGCTTTTAATTCAGCAATAACAGCATCGTAGTCAGAAGCATTTACAATGATACCCACTGAAGCATGGTTTTTTGCTGCTGCACGTACCATTGTTGGACCGCCGATATCGATGTTCTCAATCGCATCAGCAAGCGAGCAGTTTGGTTTAGCAACTGTTGCAGCAAATGGGTAAAGGTTAACAACAACAAGATCAATTGGATCAATGTTGTGTTCTTGCATCACAGCTTCGTCCAGACCACGACGAGCTAAGATACCACCGTGAATTTTTGGATGTAGTGTTTTAACACGACCATCCATCATTTCAGGAAAACCAGTGTGTTCAGAAACTTCCACTACAGCGATATTGTTGTCTTTAAGCAACTTATAAGTACCGCCAGTAGATAAGATTTCTACACCTTGGTCTGCAAGGTTTTGAGCAAATTCAACGATTCCAGTTTTGTCGGAAACAGAGATTAAAGCACGTTTGATAGTCATGATTTTAGTCAACAGTTTGAAGTCTACAGATTAAAACAAAGGCAAAAAAAATGCCCACGAGAACGTGAGCATTTTATCAATTATTCACTCATTAAACCGTGAGCTTTTAACTTTTTGCGTAAAGTTCCACGGTTAAGGCCTAAAATCTCAGCAGCACGTGTTTGGTTGCCACGAGTATATTCTAAGACCACAGATAAAAGAGGTTTCTCCATTTCTGCTAAAACCATGTCATAAACTTGAGATGGTTGCTCACCTTGCAATTGTGCAAAATAATGACGAACTGCGCGATCTACATGGATGCGGAGAGCGACATCAGATTGAGCCGTAAAAATAGGAGATTTGCTATTCATGCGTGTTAATCCGAAAAATCAAAATATCACTTGGGTAAAGTGATATATAAATGTGGTCTAAATTACTGAGCCCTGTTTTAGATCCTAAAACAGTGACTCTAAAACAAAAGGACTTTTAGCTTGCCACAAATCCTCGAATTGTGTAAAAAATAAGCGTAACAATAATTAAAGATTTGTTACAGCCTACTTTCAAAAACAAAAAAACCAACAATGCGCTTATAAGTTAGAAGCACAGTTCGTTTAACGATTTTATTGTCTGTAAATTACGAGAAGTAAGTGGGTGAAGCATTCGTGGCGCGTATCATACCACTCTCTGCGAAAAAATGAGCAATTAAACTGCACTTTTTTTTATTTTTTTGTCACTTTTTTTAGTTTTTAGGGCTGTACAATTTCTAAACTATAGTTGTCGAAGCTATTTTTACTTTTAGGAACTGTAAATTCAAATCGAAAAGGGCTGTTTGATGGAATTCTTTCTATCGTTTTCAAACTATCTACAAGATAGTCTTGCGGCTGGAGTGTAATCTCAGTCGTGACTTCACCTTTCTCTTCTAAAATAACTTTAATAGAAGGAATTAAAATACTATTTTCATGGTGATTGATTAAAACACCTGAAAAATTGGTTTCGTCTTTATTTGAACGTTTTAATTTTACTTTTTCAAAACTCAGGTATTTATATTGTTGATCTAGTGTTTTACAGGTCAAAACACTGCAAGCGTAGTTAAAAATTCGATTCAGTGCAGGACTTTCATGCATTAATTTTGGATTAAACCATAAGATTTGAAATGCAAAAACTAAAATAAGTGCAATGTTGCCCACACCCCAAAGCGTATAATAAAGCCAGCCATGGTGTTTGCTGCTTTGTTCTTGGTCTATCAGTAAACTATCTTCTGATAAATTCAAGTTAGGTAAAGCGGTTACAGGTTCAGTATTAAAGTAATTAAGGTTATTTAGATAGGTCAGCAAATCAATATTTGAATTTTCAATTTTTTGATCAAAAATACTTAAAATTTGCATTTGCTTTTCAGCAAAAGAGCTATCGGGCTGAATTGATGAAAATAAAGAGCGATTCGCAGGCGATGGAATCGAATCATTTTCATCTGTCTTAAGAAGATTGGTCAATGCATTAAAGTTAATTACGCATTTGGGGCAACAAACCATGCCCTGAGCAACACTGAGTTGTGAAAGGGTTACTTTGTACACGGTGGAGCATTTTGGGCAGCGGGTTTGTTTTTCACTCATAAGGAACAAAATTCTCAAATTGTTGTTTTACGTTTTCCTGAAATGCGGCACCAATTCTCTTCACGCTTTTCGATCCCTAATATATCAAAAAACTCAGAGTAAACACTAGAAACATCAGCAACTTGCTCTTCGATTACACCAGCAAGTGCGAACTCCCCCTCATTTTTTAATAAACGTGAGAACTCAGGCGCTAGTGCCATTAATGGTGCTGCTAAAATATTTGCAACAAGTACGTCTGCTTGTTGTGGTTTGAATTCTTGATCAAACTCTTCAGGTAATCCTACATAAAGACGATCTAATACGCCATTAAGTTCTGCATTTTGTTTTGTAGCAAGCACAGCTTGCGGATCAATATCCGTTGCATAAACTTTTTTTGCGCCTAGTAATAATGCAGCAACACCTAAAATACCAGAACCACAACCATAATCGATTACGACTTTATCTTTAACATCGGTTTTACCTAACCATTGTAAACACAAAAATGTACTTGCATGATTACCAGTGCCAAACGCTAGACCCGGATCGAGTTTGATATTGGTTGCATCGGCTTCAGGTGGTTCTAACCATTCAGGAACAATCCAATATTTTTCACCAATTTGGATAGGTTCGTAATAGTCCATCCACGCGCGTTCCCAAACTTGATTCTCTAAATATTCATGACGCATAGGTACATCAGGGAGTTGTGCTTTTAGGAACGCTTCTAATGTATCGACATCAATTGGGTCATCTTCTTCTTGTTGATAGATTCCAGTAACGATCACTTTATTCCAAAGTGGAGTTTCACCTGGTAAAGGTTCTAATAGTGCCTGATCCTCTGCATCATCTAAAGTAACACTCACTGCACCTAATGAAAGGAGTAATGTCTCGGTGAGTTCAACTTGATTTTGATCAACAGTAATATGAATTTGTAACCAGTTCACAGGAAAACCTAAATAAATGTATTTGCAGTTATTGTAATAGATTCGAGCACGATAAAGGGATCATAAAATAATCAGATTACAATTTTAAGATGAATTATTTTTTATATGAATTTATCTAATACATTATTTTTAATATAAATAAGGTCTAAAAAGACCTTATTTATAATTTCGGTTTTATAAATTATGGTGCAGTTTGTTCCATATCTGTTGTTACAGGTGGAGCAGGGGCTATTGGTGCTGCTTCAATTGGCGCGCTGACAGGTCGAGGTGCTGACTGAGTTTCTGATATTTTACTTTGAGTTTCTGGAGTCACTTCATTTGCTGGTGTTGGTGCTTGAAATGCTAATTTACCAGCTTCATTTTGTTCACAAACACCATTGAAAACTACGCCTTTGTGCGCAAATGAAACCATGTCGCCTTGCTTTTTAGCTTTACATACTTGTACATACTTTTGTGCGAGAGGGTCAGTATTTGCTTTCGTATTTGCATGTGCCGCTGCTGTAAAACATAGACCACAAATAAGCGATGAAAATAAAAGCTTAGTATTCATATCATTTTCCTAAAGTATTTATTTATGCAATATATAGGATAAGAAATTTTTTAATTAAAACAGTCGTGATCAAGTTAAGAATTATGAGTTGCTATGTTAATAATGCATAAAAAATGCAACATAAGGTTTCTTTTTGTATATTGTTAAATGAGATCAATGAGTTGAGATGCCTAAGAAAACAGAGAGTTTTTGCCAACTCGCTTTAAAACTTCTGTATAATACTCTGTCATTTTTTGAATACACATTTACCACTATGCACTATCCTAAAGTTTATGACGTTATCGTAATTGGTGGCGGTCACGCTGGTACTGAAGCGGCGCTAGCTGCTGCACGTATGGGAAGACAAACATTATTGTTGACGCATAATATTGAGACTTTGGGGCAGATGAGCTGTAACCCAGCAATTGGTGGTATTGGTAAATCACATCTTGTCCGTGAGATCGATGCGCTTGGTGGTGCAATGGCACTAGCTGCGGATAAAGGTGGTATTCAATTTCGTATTTTGAATTCACGTAAAGGTGCAGCAGTACGTGCAACGCGTGCTCAAGCAGATCGCGTACGTTATAAAGCGGCAATTCGTGAAACTTTGGAAAATCAAGCCAACTTAGATATTTTCCAACAAGCTGCAGATGATTTAATTGTTGAAGGCGATACCGTTAAGGGTGTTGTCACCCAAATGGGTATCCGTTTTGATGCCAAAACTGTGGTATTGACGACAGGTACGTTCTTGGGTGGTGTGATCCACGTTGGTCTACAAAATTCTAGCGGTGGTCGTGCGGGTGATCCGCCATCGATTGCATTAGCTCACCGTTTACGAGAACTAAAATTACCTGTAGGTCGTTTGAAGACGGGTACGCCACCACGTATTGATGCACGTTCAGTTGATTTCTCGGTCATGACACCACAACCGGGTGATTTCCCATCTCCTGTCATGTCATTTATGGGTGATGCTTCAATGCACCCTGAGCAAGTGAATTGTTATATCACGCATACCAGTGAAAAAACACACGAAATCATCCGTGGAGGTTTAGATCGTTCACCAATGTATACTGGTGTGATCGAAGGTGTTGGTCCACGTTACTGCCCATCGATTGAAGATAAAATTCACCGTTTTGCGGATAAAGACTCTCACCAAGTATTCCTTGAGCCTGAAGGCTTAGATACACATGAGCTTTATCCAAATGGTATTTCAACTTCTTTACCATTTGATGTTCAGTTTAATTTAGTTCGATCAATTCGCGGTATGGAAAATGCGCATATCCTGCGTCCGGGCTATGCGATTGAATATGATTATTTTAATCCACAAGCATTAAAGTTCACGCTTGAAACTAAAGCGATTCAAAATCTGTACTTTGCTGGTCAAATCAACGGTACTACAGGTTATGAAGAAGCGGGTGCTCAAGGTTTACTTGCTGGCTTAAACGCTGCACGTCGTGCATGGGAACAAGAAGAATGGACACCAAAACGTGATCAGGCCTATATGGGCGTACTGGTTGATGACCTTATTACTTTGGGAACTAAAGAACCGTACCGTATGTTTACCTCGCGTGCGGAATATCGTTTGATGTTACGTGAAGATAATGCTGATCAACGTTTAACGTCGATTGGCCGGGAACTTGGTTTGGTTGATGATGAACGTTGGGCTGCGTACAGCGAAAAAATGGAAGCAGTTGAACGTGAAACGTCTCGTTTACAACATTTATGGGCAGCACCGAATAATCCAATGGGCAAGAAATTCGTTGAAATGACGGGTGCTGATCTCAGTAAAGAATGTAGTGCAATTGATTTATTGAAACGTCCAAATATCAATTTTAGTCAAATCGCTGAATTAACAGGTTCTGAAGTTTCAGAGCAAGTGGGCGAGCAAATTGAAATTGCTGTGAAGTATGAAGGTTATATTAATCGCCAGCATGAAGATGTTGCGCAATTGAAGCGCCTTGAAGAAACTCGAATTCCTGCTGATTTTGAATATGATGGTATTTCAGGTTTATCTCGTGAAATTACCTTGAAGTTAAAAACAGTTCGTCCAGAAACCTTAGCACAAGCAACTCGTATTCCTGGTGTAACGCCAGCCGCGGTACAATTATTGATGATCACGATTCGTAAAAATAATATGGCGAAAAAGTCAGCTTGATTTTTTAATATGCCTGAAAAAGCCTAATCAAATATGATTAGGCTTTTTTTATTTACAAAGCAATTTCAATCCCTTGACTTAGATTTTTCTGGTCTAATCGAGTGTTGGTATCAATTTTAGCAAAGGCCTTTGGTAGTAAACGTCGAGCAGTTTGATTGACTCTTTTTTCTATCCATTTAGGCATTTTTATCGCTAAAGGATTTGTTTCTGTGTGAGAAACATCGGTTAACACGCGTGTTCCCATAATGTAATCAAACCAAGGCTTCGTCACACACCAATTAGCATTCTGATTACTCGTCATGTGATGGTCATAGTGCCAAGGAATGCGTTTTTTAGCATATTCAGGATCAAGATGTGATTTGGCATGAACTTTCCAGTAGTTCCAAATCCCATAATACAAACCAGCTGTAAAAAATGGAGCAACAGGTAGGAATACTGTTGATGCAACTGCCAGACCAATTAATGCTGATTTTTCATTGTACATTTCAGAGTTTTTAAACATCGACTCTGCATAGCCTTCATCATGAAAACCATTTAAGCGAGCGCGTTTATGATGAGCAATATGTGTAAAGAATGGACTATTTCTATTTTTGCTTGGAAATTCATGTAGCCACACTTTATGAAAATACTATTCCATGCCATTCGCGACAAAAATACCGACTGGAAAACCGATCATATTCGTTAACCTCATAAAATATGATCAGATTGTAGAAACTTAATGGTGAGAATTTTTGACTGAACTGGCAGCTTTGATTTGCCGATCAAATCAAATTATTGTTGTTTTCGTTGTCGATAGGCTGTTGGTGTTTCACCTGTCCAACGTTTGAATGCTCTAGAAAAAGCGGAGGGTTCGGAAAAACCTGTGAGATATACAATTTGATCAATACTTTCTTGCGTATGGGACAGTAATCGTCTTGCTAAGCGTTCGCGATAATGAGCGATCACTTTTTCGTAAGTGGTATTAAGTAACTGTAAGTCTGCTCTTAAACTTCTTGAGCTACAGTTTAAATACCCTGCGACAACCTCTTGATCAAATTCTCTAGATTCTAATAAGCCACTCGCTAAAATCTTTTCTATAGCTTCAATAAGTTGATGTTTATTGAGTAGTTCAAGTTGTGATTCGGCATGATGCTCATGTATTTTTAATAGTTCAGGTTCATGGGCAGCTGAGGGGAGGTCTAATAATTTGCTATCAAAATGTATATAGCCGTATTGCTGTCCAAGATGAACAGAGCATCCCCAGATTTTAAAATATTCTTCTGCTTCAGCACCATGCTCAAAGGGTAAACCAATTTCAATTGGAGTGAATGCATCATCACTAATATATTTAAAAAAGGTCAGTAAAATTCCAATGGCACATTCTAGATAATGTCTAACAGGATGTTCTAAACCTGAAATCATCGCAATATTTTGATTCGGAAATTCTAGCTTGAATGACATTGCATCAGTGAGTAATGCTTGATAGCGAATTGTTCTTTTTAATCCTTCACCAAAGTTTGGGCTACTCAGAAAAAGATATTCGATTACCTGTCCACGAAAAGGTGGAATATTGGCACCTACATGGAGACCAATATTTCGATCTTTGCTAATTTCAACTGCTGCATCCCAAAACCGCTGTTGTGTTGAGTTGTCACGACGAATAAATTTATTAGGTAGCTGATCTGGGAGATGAACACGAGCAAAGATTGAAGCAGCATCTAAGTCCATCTTTTGCATGGTTTGATAAACCATCCATAAAAAGATGCCAGCATCACTGGTTTTTCTTGAAGTCATAAAACAAGGTAAATTCGAGTTTTAAACAATATACTCGGTTATTTTTATGATTCAAACAAATTGTATTTTTGAGATTAATAAAAAATGCGATATGTCCATAACAGTAAATTTACTATTAAATTATTTCGTTATTTCTATTCGAATAGGGTAGTAGGTTTGAATTTCTGTAATAGATTTTATTCAAATAATTAAAAATGCCGATTGCCTTTTTGATTGAGCAAAAGCTCACCATTCATGCAGGTTTGGTTTATGTTAAACTCTGAAGTATCACAATAGTCAATCAGGCTGTGAATTGGGAAACGAGTGAATTAGATGATTGGGCAGCAGCGAAATATATTGGCAACATTAGGAATTGATGTGTGGATTCCTAGAGATATTGTTTGTCAAAAAAATACTGCTTCTGCTTTGTGGCGAGATCAAAATATTGAGCAAAATACTCAAACCTCGTCGATCCAATTTGATTCTAAGGTTTCTCAGAACGTTACAGAAATAAAAGTTGAACACCAGTCTGTTGCAATACAAGAAGTCGAACTTTTACAGCAAAAACAGGAAGCTGTAGTACAACCAATTGCAAAGCAAAGTTTAATTGAAAAAGAGCAGATTGTAATTACAGCTCAAATTCAATCATTTGAGTTACAAATGTACGTTTTAGATAATTGCGCAATTTTATTGGAAAGTAGTCAGTTAAATGATGCTCAGCGGATGTTGTGGCAAAATATTCAAAAAGCAAAATTAGGGCAATATGCAGAGCTGAAATGGCCATTTCCCTTGGCAGCTTTTCAGGAAAGCCGCGGATTGTCTTCATATATTCAAGGTTTTTTGGATGCAGCTGCAACAAGTAAAAAGATATTATGCTTAGGTCAACTAGACTTTATTCAACATTCTAATATATTACATTTGGCTAGTTTAGAAGAAATGCTTGCCCAGCCTGTATTAAAAAAGCGGCTGTGGCAATTGATGCAATAAAAATCGGAACATCTTAATGAAAAAAGTCGTTGTATTTAGTCAGATTGATCAAGAAGTTTTAGTGAAATTACAGCAGACTTATCGTGTTGTGGTGCTTAATCCAAAGTTCGGCGATATTAATCAACAAATACGAACAGAAGTCGTTGATGCCGATGCCATGATTGGTGCTGGTCGTTTACTCAATGAGAGTAATTTATCGACTGCACAAAAACTCAAAATTATTTCAACTATTTCGGTGGGTTATGATAACTATGATGTTGATTATCTTAATCGAAAAAAAATATGGTTAGCCAATACCCCGCATGTTTTAACGGAAACTACTGCTGATCTTGCATTTACTTTATTACTGAGTGCCGCTCGTAAAATTCCTTATTTGGATGCATGGACGAAACAAGGGCAGTGGAAACGTACTGTTGCGACTGAACAATTTGGGGTAGATGTTTTTGGTAAAACTTTGGGTATTATTGGTTTAGGGAATATTGGAGCTGCAATCGCTCGTCGTGGTTTTTATGGTTTTAATATGAATGTTTTATACCATAATCGCCGTGAAAAACTCGAAGTAGCACAAGCATTTAATGCTCAATACCGTTCGCTAGATGAATTATTGCAACAGTCTGATTTTATCGTAGTTGCTGTCGATTTAAATAGTGAGTCGAAAGCGCTGATAGGTGCAGAGCAATTTGCTTTGATGAAGAATAATGCAGTATTTGTGAATATTGCACGTGGTTCTGTCGTTGATGAAAATGCACTTATCCAAGCTCTTCAGCAAAATAAAATTTTTGCTGCTGGGTTAGATGTTTATGCCAAAGAGCCCTTGCAAGAATCTGCATTATTTCAATTGCCAAATGTCGTTACTGTACCTCATATTGGTTCAGCAACAACGGAAACGCGTCAGAAGATGGTCAAACTTGCCTATCAGAATCTAATAGATGCTTTAGAAGATCGAACACCCCGTTATCTCGTCAATTCAAAGTTTGAATAATTGCTTACAATGCTGAGCAATTGACTGCTGCATTATTGTGCGTGTTGATCTTTTTAAGTTGATTAATATTGGTACACTTGCGCCTTTTGTGATTTCGTCTTGGGGTGTGTAGTGTTTGAGAAATTGGCTGGGAAAAGTTTAAACTTAATGGGTTGGGAACTGGATAATCATTGGGATTTGAATGTTGACCAATGTGTCATGATTGCAGCTCCACATACGAGCAATTGGGATGCTTTGTATGCACGTTTGGCTCTTAAAGCTTTAGGTGTAAATGTTCGTTTAACGATTAAAGACAGTTATATGAAATTCCCTTTTGGTCCATTTGTTCGAGCAATGGGTGGTATTGGGATTGATCGTCGTGTCAAAAAAGAGGGACAAGAGAGACCAAGTATGGTTCAGCTCATGAGTGATCTTTTTAAAACACATCCTAAACTTGTAATGTTGGTTACGCCAGAAGGTACTCGCGCAAAACAAGAACAATGGAAGACGGGTTTTTATCATGTTGCCACCACGGCTGGAGTGCCAATAGCATTGGCTTATATGGACTATGCCAAGAAAAAAACAGGTGTAGGGAAAATTATTTATCCTACAGGTGATTATGAAAAGGATATGGCGGAAATAATGGATTTTTATGCACAGATTCATGCGAAATTTCCAGAAAAATTTAGCGTAGATCAGCGTTATATTGATCATAAATAGTTTTTGATTTCAAAATATATAAACTTAGGCAGGAAAATCCTGCCTTTTATAACACTTCGTTGCAAATTTCTTCATTTTCTAATGCTATATTAAAATTCTTCATTAGAATCATAGAGAAAACACTTGAGATCTTTGCTGCTTGCATGTGGCTTACTTGCCACTACTCAACTTAGTCATACTCAGGTTTTTTTACCTAATTTACCAACAGGACAAACAGATGTTCCTGAGATTGGTAGTGGTATAGGTTTGCTCGATCAACAAAAAGAAAAACTAATTGGTGAGAAAGTCTATCGCCAAGTGCATAAACAGTTGCCAACTGTACAAGATGCATGGTTAGAAGGGCAATTTTTACAAGTTTTTTCAGGAATTTTAAGTCAAACACAACTGGGTCAACCGATTGGTTTGGTTGTCGTAAAAGATCCACAAATTAATGCTTTTGCAGTTCCGGGTGGCTTATTTGCAATTAATACTGGATTGATTACATCTGCTAAAAATTTAGATGAAATTGTTGGGGTTATGGCACATGAAATTGCGCATGTCACTCAGAGACATTATAGCCGTTCACAAGAAGCATTTAAGGGGCAAGGTTTACTCGCATTAGCAGGAATTCTTGTGGGGGCAGCAATTGCTTCACAAGCGGATGGTGATGTAGGTTCTGCTGTTATGTTGGGTACTCAAGCCGCACTCATGGATAAGCAGCTTAGTTATAGTCGTAATCAAGAGCGTGAAGCGGATCGTATTGGTATGCAGTTCATGTATGCTGCTGGCTATAATCCACAGAGTATGGCTGACTATTTTGAAACCATGCATCGAGCGACCAGTAGAGTAAGTTTTTTACCAGATTTTTGGTTTACACATCCATTAACCACTGAACGTATGAGTGAAGCTCGATTACGTGCGAATCAGCTTCCAAAAGTAAAATCAAAAATTTATGACCAAGACTTTGAGATTTTAAAACTTTATACATTGGTTGTTTCAAACCAAGCGACCGAAGTTCAGCTGCAATCTTTTGCCAATCAGAAAAATCCAGCGGGTCAACTAGCATTAAGCAAGTTTTACTTAGAACAAGGAGATTTCGCTAAAGCGCAAGAAAATTTAGATTTGGCGAAAATGAAGTTGAAAAATCATATTTTAGTGCCTTTGATTCAAACTGATATTTATTTGGGGCAAAATAAGTTAGAGCAAGCCAATAATACGATTAGTCCCTTACAAAGAACCATGCCTGAAAATAGAGCTTTGTCATATAAATTGGCTGAGGTGTTGATTAGACAAGGTCAAGTGGCACAAGCTCAATCGTTAGTTCAACGATTTATTCACAAAAACCAAAGAGACATTGAGGGCTGGCAACTGTTGCAGCAAGCCACCAATTTGGATAAAAGCTCACCACTACAAGCAGTCAATGTGCTTTGCTATCGTGCTGAAGCTGAATATTGGTCGGGCTATGAAGAAAATGCAATTAAGTCAATGTTACATGCACAGCGGTTAGCGAAAGGTAATTTGATGATGTCAGCAAAAATTGACTCGCGCTTGAAACAAATGCAAGATGAACGTCGTATGAAAATTTAATCTTGATCAAAAGTAAGAGAAATAAAAATGATTAAAGGACAGTGTTTGTGTGGGGCAGTGCAGTATGAATATTTGGGGACGATAGAAAATAGTATTTTATGTTATTGCCAGCACTGTCAGCAGGCACAAGGCTCAATCGCTGGTTGGAATAGTCCACTAGATCAAACACAATTTAAAATTTTATCAGGACAAGATCAGCTCAATGAGTATTTTCATACGCCAATCAAGGCGCGTGTTTTTTGTAAAAACTGTGCGAGTCCGCTGTATTCTTATCGTACAGATTTACCTGATATTATTCGTTTACGTTTGGGCACAGTTACTGAAGGAAATCTTCCTCCACCAAAAGAAGAGTTTTTTCTTGAGCATAAGCCAAGTTTTATTGAATTAAGATAATATGATGTACGTAAGGAACCGCTGAGAAGTTAGAGAATTTATGAAGAAGATTTTAGTTTTTATTTTTGCGATAAGCAGTGTGGAGATCAGCTCAGCGGCATCAATTGAGCAGTATGCAAATTCAGTTGATAAAATTCGTAGTGTTTATGCACAGGATATCCGTAGCTTTTTACGAAGTTTGAATCCACAAATTTCACAATTTACGCCTGGGCAGCAAGCGAAATATTGTCAAATTAATCAGCATTATATTCAGGATATGTCTGATGCGATTGAGCAAAATCGATCATCATTACCACAGCAATATGCAAGTATGACCAAGCAGGATTTAATCAAGCAAGTGATAGAATCAAAAGAGATGCAAATGCTAGAAAAATACAATATTCAGTGTGATTTTAAATAATAGAAAATAGTTGGGTTCATTGTAGAAATGAATCCAATTTTAATTGAATAATATAAAGAGGGAATTAAGCAGATCAGCTTAATTTTGCTTTAATTTTAGCAGATACTTGTGCAGGATCGGCACGCCCGGCTATGATCGGACGTAGAGAATTCATCACCTTACCCATATCTTTCATGCTAGTAGCTTCTTGAGCAGCAATCGTTTGCTCAATGATGGAATCAAGTTCTTCCTCAGTCATAGCGGCTGGTAGAAATTGAGAAATAACCTCAACTTCGGCTTGTTCCTTACTAGCTAAATCATCTCGACCAGCGCCTGAAAAGGCCTTGATCGATTCTTTACGTTGTTTAATTTGCTTTTCAATGACCGCAAGAACCTGAGCATCGTCAAGCTCAATGCGCTCATCGACTTCGATTTGCTTAATTGCTGCCTGTACACCACGAATAACCGTTACTGTTGCCATATCTTTGGCACGCATTGAATTTTTTAACACGTCAGTAATTTGGTTTTTTAAAGTATTCATAGTCTCTTCAGCAGTCAATCACAAATTAATTAGTAAAGGCGAGTAGTACGTACAGATTCGCGAGTCAATTTCTTTTGATAACGCTTAACCGCAGCAGCTTTTTTACGCTTACGTTCTTGAGTTGGTTTCTCATAGAATTCACGCTTACGAACGTCAGCTAAAACACCAGCTTTTTCGCATGAACGCTTGAAACGACGGATAGCTACGTCTACTGGTTCGCCTTCTTTCAACTTAACTTGTGGCATGTAAAATCCTCTAAGATTATGGATAAGATCTAACGCACGATTGCACTAGATCGCAAGTGAAGGTCAGTATTTTACTCATTTACAACTCAGATCACAAGTCTATAATAGCTCTGATATTATTTTTGATCGTTGTAAAGGCAGTTTAATGATTGTTTTGGGCTTAGAAACTTCGTGTGATGAAACTGGGTTAGCACTCTATGATAGCGAGCTCGGCTTACGTGGACAGGTTTTATATAGCCAAATCAAACTGCATGCCGAATATGGTGGTGTTGTGCCTGAATTGGCTTCGCGTGATCATGTTCGTAAAATGATTCCTTTAATTAATCAGTTGCTTGAACAAAGTGGTGTAAAAAAACAAGAGATTGATGCTGTCGCTTATACCCGTGGTCCTGGACTCATGGGTGCATTGATGACAGGTGCATTATTTGGTCGAACCCTAGCTTTCGCATTTAATAAACCTGCGATTGGGGTACATCATATGGAAGGTCATATGCTTGCTCCATTGCTTTCGGAAACACCACCGGAATTTCCGTTTATCGCATTATTAGTTTCAGGTGGACATACGCAACTCATGGCGGCGTATGGTATTGGTCAATATGAATTGCTTGGTGAGTCGATTGACGATGCAGCAGGTGAGGCCTTTGATAAAGTTGCTAAAATGATGAAACTGCCTTATCCGGGTGGGCCAAATATTGCAAAGTTAGCTTTACAAGGTGATGCCAAGGCATTTGAGTTTCCTCGTCCAATTTTGCATCAAGGCTTAGATTTTTCTTTTAGTGGTCTAAAAACAGCTGTTTCAGTACAGTTGAAAAAGTTAGGTGAAGAAAATCGAGATGCGGATGTTGCTGCTTCTTTCCAAGAAGCTGTAGTTGATACTTTAGTGAAGAAATCACTTAAAGCATTAAAGCAAACTGGGTTAAAGCGTTTGGTGATCGCGGGCGGTGTGAGCGCTAATCTTCGTTTGCGTGAACAATTAGAAACTTCACTAGCAAAGATCAAAGCACAAGTCTATTATGCCGAGCCTGCATTATGTACGGACAATGGTGCCATGATTGCTTTTGCTGGATATCAGCGTTTAAAAGCAGGCCAACATGATGGTTTAGCAGTAACCACGACACCAAGATGGCCGATGACTGAGTTAGAACCAACCTAATGTAAAAACTTGTTTGTTGATCAGTTCTTAATTTTTTAATAAATAAAGGTTATACCTATATTTACTAGACTATTCTTATATCTAAAAGTCAACTTATTGATTCATATACATGCTGAAGATTCAATATCCAATCAATCATATAAATTGTTGGATAAATTATTTATTTTAATGAGCTAAACTCATTGTGGAGTACAAAATTTGAAAATTTCTTATGTTTTTACATGTGGTCGATTAGAATCTTTATTTAAGATTCTACGTCTTATCCAAAAGGGTGAGGAGCATGACACATCTGAAGATAAAAAAATTATCGAACAATTTAGAAAAGATATTACTTTAGGGCGAACGTTTGAGGAAACTGAGCTTTATCAACTGATTCAAGCAAGTGAAGATAAAATTGTTGTGAACCGATTAAGTAATATTCTTCGAGATAAACCTGCTCATCAAAATAAGTTTGATTTGGATGAATATAAAACAGGTGCTTGGTCTGAGTTTAGCGATTATAGGCTAGCAGTTCGATTCTCAAATGCCAAAACTGAGTTAAGTCAAAAACACTTTGAAAAAACAGGTGAATATATGACGAGTCGTGGTATCGCAAAGTTAACTGGTTTTAATCCAGCGAATATCAAGAATATGTTGCAGCATAAAAGAAGTGTAGTGAAAAAAATGCTGTCGACCTTAGAGAAATTAGCAAGAGAGTATTGATATTTAAGCTCTATTGTTGGTGCAGAGAAAATTTATTTCTCTGCATTATTTAGATTATTTTTTAAAATGATGATTCATTGACGGTTATTATCAATATTTAATATTACTCAGATTATTTGTTATTAGACAGCACCGTCAAACAAACAAAAATTAGAATCATACCAATCCAGCCAATGAGTGCGAGTTGCTCACCAACCAATAAGATTGCAAATAAAGCAGCAACCAGCGGTTCAAATAATGTCAGCGTCGTTGCAGTACTTGCAGAAATGCTATTTAAAGCATAACCAAATAACAAGTAACCTAGAAACATCGGAATCAGCATCATATAAATCACAACATAAAGATTTATTGGTTCATCAAATAGATTAGAACCTGTAAAAAATAACGTTGGTAATAAAATCAAAGCACCAAAACCAAAAATTAATCCCATAGAAGCCTTTGAATCGACCCCACGATCAATCATCTTTTTTGCAGCCCAAGAGTATAAAGAATAGGTGAGCGCGGCGATTAGCCCAAGAGCAATACCAAAGGTTTTCTGATCGGTCGCAATCGTTTGTGTTGAAATTTCAGAATGTGATTCACCAATCGAGAGTAATAAAACACCAACAATTCCAAATACGAAGCTAATAAACCATTTTTTAGATAGTGCTTTCTTATCAAAAAACTTTTCCAGTAGTGCTGTAAACAATGGTGCTGAACCGATCGAAATAACAGTACCGATGGTAATGCCAGCCATACGCATTGAGCTATAAAAAGCCAATGGGTAAATGGCAACGGAAATTATTCCAATCAACAGGACAGGCAAATAAGAACGAATTTGTGGCAAATGGAAGAGAATTTTCTTATAAGCCAATAATGCTTGTAATAATCCACCGCCACCCATTGCAATTGCACCAATCGCTAACGGACTTAAATTAGGAGCATATGAGGCGGCAGTACCTGTTGTGCCCCACAAAATAGAGGCAATTAATACAGCAATGAACCCATAGCGAGCATTGAGGTTTAAACTGGAATTATTCAATTTTAGATTTCTCGTTCTAATAGGTTTTTAACCATTTGTTTTGCTGCAAAAACCTTAGCGCTTGAACTTTCTAAGCCAGCGCGAGCAATACAACCCTCTAAAATAAAAGAGATTAACAGCGCGAGTTCTTCAACTTTTTTTGGATCATCAAATAATTGTCTTAAATGACTCGCAACAATATTTTCGATCTCATCTTTATGGTTTTTGACAGCTAATCTTTCAGGACTATGCGCTGGAAACTCCGCGGCTGCATTCAATAATCCGCAACCACGAAAACCTTTTTCATATGCGAATTCAGCATGATCTTGATAGGCATCAAAAATCGTCAAGACCCCATCTAATGGTGTTTTGATTTGAACTTTTCTTTTCTCATAAAGGTCTAACCATTCTTGATGACGAGCTTCGATATAACAGGTGATTAAATCTGATTTGGTTGGGAAATTATTGTACAGAGACATTTTTGCAACTTTGGCTTTATCCGTAATGCTATTGATCCCTGTATTAGCAATTCCATCGTTATAAAACAAAGTTGATGCTGCATCCAAAATTTTTTGTTTGGCTGATTTAGTGTTCATATGAATAATATTAGGTATACCGATCTACCTAATATTATTGAAAAGGAAAATAATTTGCAAGATGATATTAAATCGATGAAAAAGAGGCATATTAAAATTGATTAAAAAAATAAATATATTCTCAATCTATTTAGTGACTTATTTGTGATTTTCTTTGCTGTGAATGATTGCTAATCCATAAATCGGCCATTTCTTTTCAGCTTTAAAGTTATTGACTAGCCATGCAACCAACACTAAAGCAATTGAGCCTAAAAGTACTGGAAATAATAAGAAGCCCCATTGGTATTGAATGGTATGTGCTGTCAGCAATATCACCAATGGATTTGCACCTGCAGGTGGGTGTACACAACGCAGAATTTGCATGGCTGCAATTGCACAACCGACAGAAAGAGCAATGCTCAAAGCAGATACGCCAAAAACTTTAAGAAACAGTAAGCCAATAAATGCGGAGATAAAGTGCCCTAAAATGACATTGCGTGGTTGGGCTAAAGGAGAGTGAGAAACGGCATATAAAATGACACAAGTCGCGCCAAAGGGTGCCATGATAAATAAGTTATTTGTTAATTTACTCAGTAATATTAAGATCAAAATACTGAATGTACCGCCAATTAAACTTCTTATAATATCAATAGATTGGGGTGGTGGGGCGAGATGTTCTCGACCATTGAATAAAGATAACATGGTGATCTCACTATAGGGTTGCTTTATAGCGATAATATAACTAAAATTGCAAATAGTACAGATTTGTACTATTTTGAGTGAGTAAATTTTTATGTCAAAGTCAGCCAAAAAAATTTTGCATACAGCTGAAAAATTATTTTATGAAAATAGTTTTGTGGGAGTAGGTGTTGATCTCATTCGGGATGAATCTGGCTGTTCAAAGACTACGATGTACACCTATTTTAAAAATAAAAATCAATTGGTGAAGTCTGTTTTGGAAGCGAGGGACGAAAAGTTTAGAAACAGCTTGTTAGATTATGTCGCTGATGAAACAGGAAGGACTGCACTTAATCGGCTGATCGATTGGCATTTATTATGGTTTCAAGAAGATAATTTTAAAGGATGTTTATTTGTCAGAGCAGTGGCAGAGTCACATTTGAGTGATCAAGAGATTATCACGGTATCAAAAGAGCATAAAGTGTGGATTAGAAATTTAATTGCAGAATATCTGCAACCTTTTCCTAATGCAGAGATGTTGGTCGAAGTGACCTATACCCTTATAGAAGGGCTGATTAGCCGCTTTTTGGTCGAAGGTTTTGAAACAAAAGTGGCAACTGAGATTAAGGATTCAATTAATCAATTTATTGATAATTTGAGTCCTCCGAAGATTTAAAGCGTGTGAGTATGTTTTAGATAGTTTAGCCTTTGATGTTTCAGCAAAGGCTAATCGAGGTATTTATTTAATCTTCAAACGTTTTCTGATCTTCTACATCAATATATTCGATGTATCCGCGACCTTGCACAGTATCATTTAAATATACAGCTGAAAATGTATAAGACCCAGCATAACCAATGCCGTGTCCATAACGATAAGGGCTGTCTATTTCAGCGATAAGTTCTAACACTTTTTTACCGTTATCATCTTTGACTGACCAAGAAAATAGTTGTGGTAAACGCATTTTTTTACCGCTAGGTGAAACATAATCATCAATTTGATGAGAAATCACTTTAAATTCAACATTGGTATACACTTCAGCAGCTTGATCAGTGTGGCGAACATGCAAGGTATAAGCGACGGGTTGACCCAATATATCTGCTTTGGTTAATAACAGCTGAGTTGTTTCATTCAGATTAATAATTTGATAGGTGAAGAAGTCGAGTGGTAATTTATAAGGTTCAGGTAGCAGTTTTTTAACTACGCCATGTGCGCCAGTCGCTCTAGCATATTCATAAGTACATAAGCCTTCAGCATCAGTTATTTGCCCTTGATATTCAAGTTGACCTTTAAATCTCGATAAAAGACTAAAATGATCGTAAACAGGTGTTTTGATAAACCAAGAGGCTTGATTAGTCACATCTAGATCGAATTCAAAACTTAAACCATGATATTCACCTTGAAGATGAATCGTGGGATAACTGCCTGTAATAGAAACTTCATTGCCTAATTCAATTTGTGTACCATCAACATGAATATTGGTTTGCTCTGGGATGATATACGCTTTTAATAAGTGCTGATCTATCGCAGCAGTGCTTGAATAGAAAGTGGCTGTTTTACGTGGATCATCCCTAGTAATGTCGTCATGGTCAAACGCCAGTGCACCCGGCGTTCCGAGTAAAATCATGATATTTAGATATCGATGTGGTTCAGGTAATAGCGGGAAAAAAATTCCGTAATGTGTCCATGTATAAAATTTTTCATCGGTTCTTGGAAGAATGATATCTGCTGCATCAAATGGTATCGTTGAATATTTGATGGCTTGATCTAAAGCACCTTGAGCGAATATGAGACTCTTTCCCAAAATTTTGCTTGTAAGTGCAGTAGGGGGCAATTGTTTCTTCATTTTATTTCCTAAACTCAAGCTATGCTGAAGCTAAGGTTATGTGAAACAACTGCCTAACCTAAATGGAAATAAGGACAAAGCCGCAGCTTTTAAGGACAATTATTAGGTGATTTTGTTCGACAATTTTTCAAGATTTTGTGAGCCAATCCAATGCTTTGAGAATTGATAAGCGGCACGCCCTGAACGTTGACCACGCGCTTGACACCATTTTAAGCTCTCGCCGCGAACAATATCATTGTATTCCAAACCTGCTTTAAGAATGTAATGTTCCACAATAGTTAAATACAACTGTTGATCCATTGGATAGAACGAAAGCCACAATCCAAATCGATCAGACAGTGAAATTTTTTCCTCAATCGCTTCTTGCGGATGTAGCTCTGTGTATTGCGGAACATCAACTTTACGCACAGGGGTATTTTCATGCATAAATTCAGGAAGTAAATGACGGCGATTACTGGTCGCATAAATAATAAAATTGCTTGAACCTGATTGTAGTGAGCCATCTAAGACACTTTTTAAACTACGATAATTTTCATCTTCGGCGTTAAAAGCGAGGTCATCACAATAAACGATAAATTTTTCAGGTCGGTCTTGAATCATTTTTTGGATTTTAGGTAAATCGGATAAGTCATCGCGTTCAATTTCGATTAAACGTAAACCTTGTGTAGCATATTCAGTCAGTAGTGCGCGTACAATCGATGATTTTCCAGTTCCGCGAGAACCTGTCAATAAAACATCATTGGCTGGCAAACCATTCAAAAACTGTAGAGTATTTTGGATGATTTTATCTTTTTGTCTTTCGATTCCTTTTAAGTCCTCCAAATACATTTTTTTAGGTTGTTGTATGGCGACCAATTCTTGATTTTCCCATCGAAAAGCAATTGCTGAAAAATCTGTAGGTTGTCTTGGTGCAGGAAGGATTTGCTGTAATTGGGTCAAGACATTAGATAATGATTGGATAATAGATTCGGGTAAATCAAGGAGAGCCATAATACAAACCAAACTTATTGATCGATAGTTAGGGATACTATCACCGCCATATTCAAAATAAAGGAAATATCATCAAAAGAATGCAATAAATAGATTTTATACTTGATTGTTGGTGCCGCTTTTTGCATTGTATAGGTGCAAGATTATAAAAAATATGATGAGATTTAGGACTGCGAATGTTAAAAAGAGTTCAAGAAAAAAGAAATACATATCAAACATATAGAATTGGTATGCTACAAGAACACTTACAACATGCAAATTCTTACGCTGAATGGAAAGAAATCGCCTTAAAATTGGATGAAGAATCTGGTCAGGAGGCATGGAAATATGACAATCAATCGCCTTATTTTGATGCGGAAATTCTGTCTAAACGTCATAACTTATTAAAAAAATATCGCACACAGCGCAGGACTCTCGATTTAATTTATGTGCTTAGAGAGGGGTTGTCGTATGACTTTGCCAATATTGGGCATCCGATGCTGTATGCTGAAACGTATATTGGGACTAAAAAAATAATAGAAAACTATGTCGAGGAAATGAGTGAATGCTTCCAATATTTAGCTTCGAGCGAGTGCATCACATTTCAATTGAAAGAAAAAATTCATTTTTTTGAAGAATGCCAAAAAGCTTATGGACAACCAGCACTTATGTTCTCAGGTGGTGCAACATTGGGCCTGTTTCATACAGGTGTTTGTAAAGCTTTGCTTGAACAAGATTTGATGCCAAGCGTTTTATCAGGTTCAAGTGCGGGCGCAATCATGACAGGTATGCTCGGTGTTTCTGCTCCCAATAAGATTCCTGAATTACTAAAAGGAGAGCACTTTTTCAGTGATGCTTTCAAATTTAGAAAAGTCAGTGAGCTTATTCGCGGAAATGGTGGAATTGCGGATGTCATGTATTTGAAAAAGTTTCTGATGCAAAATCTTGGAGATGTGACTTTTGCAGAAGCTTATCAACAATCAAAACGGCATATCAATATTGTCATTGCACCTTATAACACAGCTCAAAACCCGCGTATCATGAATGCATTAACAGCACCAAATGTTTTGGTTTGGAGTGCGGTATTGGCTTCTTGTGCTGTACCTGTATTATTTCCACCTGTGCATTTGACTAGTAAACGTTATGATGGATTGCACACGCCGTATTTAGCTAATACCAAATGGGTTGATGGCAGTATGCGCAGTGATTTTCCTCAAGAGAAAATGGCGCGGCTTTACAATATTAATTATACAATCGCCAGTCAGGTCAATCCGCATATTGTACCTTTTATGCAAAGCGATAGTGAAAGATTTCGCCGAGATGTGTTGAGTTGGCCTGAACGAATTATTCGACATCAAGGCAAGGCAATTGCCATGGAGTTAATGGATCTAACACGAAATTATATGGGGAGTTTTTTTCCAATTCGCCGAGTTTTAGATCATGGCTATGGAATTTTGGGGCAACGCTATTATGGTGATGTCAATATTATTGCCAAGTATGGTTTAAGACACTATAACTACATGTTGAAAAACCCTCGACCAAAACTTTTTAAAATCCTTCAGCAAGAAGGTGAGAGGGCAACATGGCCTAAACTAAGCTCAATTGAAACACACGCACGAATTGGTAAAACCATTGAGCATTGTTTAACGGCATTACGAAAGCAGGAAGAAAAGCAGCAGAATGAGTTTTACTACGTGGATTTATGATCCAAATATTCAAATAAATAATTTGGTCTTAACCACTAAAAATCAAAGTTATCAATTTGGTCGGCGACTATATTCTTTTCATGTAGATGAGAAAAAATATTGGCTCAAATATCACGAGGCAAAACATCATCAAATTTTAGAGCACGCTTTTTTAGATGAGTTAGATTTTTATCGTCATAGTGATTTGATCAATCAGAATATTCTACTGCCGCACCAAATTATTCAGCTTAACCAGTTTGTTTGTTTTAATGAGCTAATCACCGAGGGCTCTGGATTAGTTTTGATTGATAGTCATGTTTTTTTTACAGATATCAAATTAATTAAAGATATCGAAATGATTAAGCACAAGATCAATTTAGTATTAGATGTTTTAAGTGATTTACATGAATCAGGTTGGATTCATGGTGATTTGAAGCCTGAGCATTTTCGTTGCTATGATAATCTTTGCAAGCTCATTGATTTTGAGCAAGCCCATAAACAGGGTGTGACTGCTTCAAACTTAAATGCAACACCACACTATATGGCACCTGAACTTTTTCATGGTCAACAAAAAACAGTTCAAACTGATTTATATGCATTAGGTATTATTTTATATGAATGGCTTATCCATTCGAAGCTAACTGCAAAAACCTATCACGATTGGGCATTGCTACATTGTCAACAATTACATATACAACTGCCATCTCACTTTTTGTGTTTCTTACCATTAATTGAGGGTTTGTTAATGAAGAATTCTGATCAACGTTTTAGTTCAGTTATAGAAGCAAGAAAGTGTATAAATGCGGTCAAGTTGTTGTAAAAATAAACATAAATCTTTGATTTGAATATTATATGTTCATTTGAATGCATTTTTTGTTAGAAAGTCTTGTCATGAAGATGCTTTCTCACTAATATGCATACCCATCGGGGGCGTGGCGAAATTGGTAGACGCACTGGATTTAGGTTCCAGCGCCGCAAGGTGTAAGAGTTCGAGTCTCTTCGCCCCCACCAAATTTAAAAAGCAAGAATATCTTGCTTTTTTTATGGTTAAACCAGAAATGACTTAATCATGCGGTTATAGAGGATTGGTGTAATGGTAGCATGACGGTCTCCAAAACCGTTCGTCAAGGTTCGAGTCCTTGATCCTCTGCCAAATATGAAAAAGAGACTTTATTTAAAGTCTCTTTTTTTATTTCCTTATTTTAGATTTCTTTCAATATCTTAAAAAGAAAAGACCGTACAATAATAAAGTACGGTCTTTAAAATTACCCTAGATTGTTTAAAACAAATTCGGGAGATTTGATAAATAATCGGATTAATGCTTGTGAAGGTCTAGAAGGGTGCCTTTTACCTCGTTCCCAACTTTCTAAAGTCCGGGTTGAAATACCGAGTTTTGTTGCAAGTTGAGCCTGAGAAATTTTCATAAGCTGACGTACTTTAATAATTTCTTGAGCAAACTCTGGTTCTTGCATCTGTAGTAGCGAAGGTGTATCAAATACTTGATTCATCTTAAACCTCGTAAATTAATATGCAAGTTTGAGTAAAAGCCTAAACAGCATTGCGATCAGTAGTAGCCCGAAGAAACCACCTAACCACAGCAAGATAAACCATTGTGTTTGTGATAATTTCATATCCGTTACTCCTAGTGATAGCCTTCATCACCTATCCGAACTTTATCTCTGAATACCCAATACGCCATGATGGTGTAAATGATAATAATCGGAATCAAAATAAGTGCACCAATAAGCGCGAATAATTGACTATTGGCTGGTGCGGCTGCATCCCAAATGGTGACAGAAGGTGGAATAATATAAGGAAAAATACTGATTAAAAAACCTGTATATGCCAAGAATACCAACGCCAAGGTGTATAAAAATGGCATTGATTCTTGTCGTTTTTGACATGCTTTAATCGTTAAATAAGTAAAGACTAAAACTAAAATCGGTACAGGGCTGAAATATAAAATTTGAGGTTGCGTAAACCAACGTTCAGCTATCATTGGATGTGCTAATGGGGTGTAAATACTGACCGATGCAAAGATAAGCAATAGTCCGATAATCAATTTTGGCATCAAGTTGTACATGCTGAGTTGTAGTCGATCATCTGTTTTCATGATCAACCATCCACAACCAAGTGCAGCGTACACAACGACAACACCGACCCCAGTGAAAAGAGAGAAAGGTGTTAGCCAATCTAAGCCACCGCCTGCATATCGTCCATCAACAATATGAATCCCTTGAATATAAGCACCTAAGATGACACCTTGCAAAAAGCTGGAAAGTACAGATCCACCAATAAAAGCAGCATCCCACAAATGCTTCGTACGATTTGCTTTAAAACGAAACTCAAAAGCGACGCCACGGAAGATCAGCGCAATCACCATCAAAATAATTGGCATATAAAAAGCAGATAGAACTGCTGCATAAACCATTGGAAAAGCTGCAAATAAACCTGCACCACCCAAAACCATCCATGTTTCGTTGCCATCCCAAACAGGAGCAACAGTATTCATCATGACATCGCGTTCTTGCTGATCTTTGATAAACGGAAAAAGAATCCCGATACCTAAGTCAAAACCATCAAGTACAACATAGATAAAAACACCAATGGCAATGATTACAATCCAAATCAGAGATAAATCAATCATGATGAAGCTCCTTGATCACGATCATCAATTTTTTCATCAGCTGCACTTAACGGACGCATTGGTGTTTTAAAATGACCGACACCACCCACTTGTTCAGCTTGGCTATCAATAAACTCTGGACCTTTATGCATCAGTTTCAGCATGTAATAAATGCCCACACCAAATACAATGCAGTACACCACCACAAAAATAATCAGCGTTAAACCGACTTGTTCAGCCGAAACCGGTGATAAGGCATCTTTAGTTCGCATGACACCGTAAACCACCCACGGCTGACGACCTACTTCTGTGGTAAACCAACCTGCAAGTAATGCAATAAATCCTGATGGCCCCATAATCAAAGCGAAACGATGAAACCATTTGTTTTCATAAAACTTACCCGTTTTTCTGAGCCATAAACCCATCGCTGCAAGCAAAAGCATCAGCATGCCTAAGCCGACCATAATGCGAAAACTCCAAAAAACGATTGTAGAGTTTGGACGATCTTCAGGAGCGAAATCTTTTAATCCTTTAACCGTACCATCCATAGAATGGGTTAGGATTAAACTGCCCAAGTTGGGAATTGCAATTGCATATTTGGTACGTTCTTCCTGCATATCTGGTATGCCAAATAGATAGAGTGGCATACCCTCATCGTAATTGGTTTCCCAATGACCTTCCATTGCTGCAAGCTTGGCTGGTTGATGTTTTAGCGTATTAAGACCATGCGCATCACCCACGAAAACCTGTAGTGGTGCTAAAATCAGAATCAACCACAGAGCCATTGAAAATGATTTCTTGACCAATTCATCACGTCGACCTTTCAGCAAATGCCAAGCGGCTGTTGAAGCAACAAGAAGTGCGGCAACCATAAAGGCTGCAATTGCCATGTGTGCTAAGCGATAAGGAAATGATGGATTAAAGACGATTGCAAACCAATCTTGTGGAACAACAATACCATTTTCGATAGTGAAACCTTGAGGTGTTTGCATCCAACTATTTGATGAGAGAATCCAGAACATAGAAATACATGTTCCGACTGCGACCATCAGGGTGGCAAAGAAATGTGCTTTTTTACCGACACGGCCCCAACCAAATAACATGATGCCAAGAAAGCCTGCCTCTAAGAAGAAAGCACTGAGTACCTCATATGCTAATAAGGGGCCAGTTACACCACCTGCGAATCGGGAAAACTCACTCCAGTTGGTTCCAAACTGGTAGCTCATGACCACACCAGACACCACGCCCATTCCAAAAGCGACAGCAAAGATTTTGACCCAGTATTTAAATAGATCTTTATAAATAGGGTCATTGGTTTTTAGCCATCGCCATTCTAAGACAGCTAAGAAACTGGCTAAGCCAATCGATATGGCTGGAAAAATGATATGAAAAGATACAGTGAAGGCGAATTGGATTCGAGCCAGTTCAAGTGCCGTTAAACCTAAGGTCATGATTGCACCTCCAATATTCTGAAACTAGCTAAAAATATAGCTATATAAGATTCTACCCGTGTGTGGGCATCAGATATCATTGAAAACATTACTACGATCTCATGAAAATATTCATTATCAAAACAATGATGTTTTGAGCTTGTAATTACAGAGAGGGTAGTAGCGGAGGGGCTCGACCTTGAGGGATCAGAAATAACTGCTGAAGATCAAAGAAAACATGGAAATAGTTTTCAATAAATGCAAGAAATCGAACCTGAATCCGAACTAAAACTTGAGTTAAATCTATATCGGGTAAAGGTAAAACATGACTATAAACTACACAATATTGACATTGGTGTCCTGGATCATGATGGTGGTGATTTGATGGCTTGATTTGATCGATTAAATTATTTGATTGTTCGATATGATGAAAATGACTTGAATGCTTTTCATCATGTTGATGACTTGAAACATCAGTTGCATGATGATTTGCGTGTACAGAGTGATCAAATTTAAATGCTTGAGCAACAGTTTCACATACCGGAGAAATTTGATATTGCTCAGGAAGGAGAGGCTGAAGAAAAACAGCGATTTGTAACAAGATTGCGTAACAACCGAGCAATCTTCCTAAAATCATAAGCATTTAGATAATAACTCTAATACTCGAATATCTAAAGATTCTATAATAATAATGTGATTTTACAAAGTGATATTAATCAAAAAACATGTTTTAAAGCGATTAGAAAATAAAAGCTAGATTTCTTAATGAATTGAATTTAATAAATATTTTATTTTATTGGAAATATAACAATATGTTAGTCAGCTTATTTTTTGTCATTCAACTAAACGACTAATCCTGAATTGAAAATATAATAAAAATATTTTCCATACACTGTAGGACGTTTAAATAAGCAAATAAAATATGGTGGAAATACAAGAAAGCTATTTTATTATTTTAATTATGTAAATCAATAATATAAATAAATTTGAATTAATTTTATAAATTTAATAAAAAATATGAGGAATGTTAATATAACCGTTCTAAAAATCTTGATGTAGACCTTGCGAATATCAATCGTTTTAGCATTCTCTGCGATGCTATTTCAAATTGCTGTTTTTTTACAGCCTTTACTACCTGAGCAATATCAAATAGCTAGGGTGTGTCAAAGTGTTGCTGAAATACAGCACAAGACGGATCAGCATCATAATCATTTGATCAAGCATAATGTGATTGCTGAGATAAAGCAGACAGTTAAATCAAATATGGAACATCAACATGATATTCATCATCAATGTGTGTTCTGTACAATATATAGTCATTTAATTTCTAATCTTGATTCAGATCTCCCTGAAATCTTTGCTCGAATACAAGTAAGATTAATAGCCTTTCAGAAAGCGTTTAGACATATCCTTTTTGAGCTGCAATGTCTTTTCTTAAGTCCTCAAGGCAGAGCACCACCTTTATTGGCTTAATTTTCAAAACTCAAATCAGAGCTATTCAATGGCTCTAATGAAAATTTATGCATTAAAGGTCAACAATGAAATACTTTCACTTTCATCCATTAGCACTTGCTATTTTAGCGGTTCAATTCTCTTCAACCGCAACTTTAGCAGCTGAATCTTCAACTGAAATGGATGCCACTCGATTAGCGACGATTATTGTTACTGCTGAAAAACAAGATGAGCGTCATTCATCATCACAAGCAATGACGCAATTTAATCATGACCTGTTAGATGTTCCATTTACTAAATCACATGTATCTTCAACAGATATTCAAAATCATAATGTTCAACGGATCAGCGATGCACTATCGCACGTAAACGGTGTGGTATATCAAGATAGTTATGGTGGTGGATTTTGGGATAATTATTCATTCCGTGGCTTTAGTACCGATCCCAATATGGGAACGATCTATATGCGGAATGGATTAAGTTCTGTCAGTGGAATTCATACCACGCGAGATATGGTGAATATTCAGGCGGTTGATTTCTTGAAAGGACCGATGGCTGCGATGTATGGGCAGGGTGCGATTGGGGGAATTATGAATATCACCACTAGACAACCTGAATGGCAGCCTAAAAGCGTAGTTAGTTTGAGTGGAAGTACTTTAGAAGAATATCGAATTGCAATGGACACCACCAATGCGATCAATGACGATTTTGCCTATCGTTTAGGCGCATCTTATGAAAACAATCAAAGTTTCCGTGATCATGTTGATAATCAGCATTATTACATTGCGCCTCAATTGGCTTGGAAAATTTCTGAGCAAACCCAGTTAAATCTTGATACTGAGTTTTCAGCGTCTAAAGGCGTATTTGATCGAGGGATACCGATGGTCAATCGGAAATTCCCAGTCAATAAGAAAATCTTTCTAGGCGAGCCTAGTGATGGTGATATTGAAATCAAAAACCAAATGTATCAACTGCGCTTGAATCACGCCTTCAATGATGATTGGAATAATACAACGGCAATTACCTATAATCATGGTGAACGTGCAGGAACTTCGACTGAAATTGGTTCGATTACCGCAGATGGCAGAACCGTAAATCGTTTCCGCCGTGCTCGACAATTTGAAACAGATACCACCAATTTCCAGTCGATCTTACGAGGAAAGTTTAAAACAGGTTCTCTGAAACATGAATTCGTGACCAATGTTGAGGCGGGACACTACACCATTGATCAAACGCAAAGAAGAAATGCAGCAGGAACGAATAGTCCGATAGATATTTATAATCCTATTTATGGTCAAAACCTTCTTCCATTAACTCGAATAAGTAAAGATATGAAAGAAACCCAAAATATGATGGGCTTCAATCTACAGGATCAGATTTTTTTAAATGAGCAATGGAGTATTTTGCTTGGTGGACGCTTCAATCACTTAGAACAGCAGATTGAAAATCATCTAACGGCAAAATCAGCTCAACAGACATTTACACCATTTACACCCCGGGCAGGGATCAATTTCAAAGTAACTGAACAGCTTTCCTTTTATAGTAATTGGGGTAAAGGATTTGAGCTAAATACAGGTTTAAATAAGAATAATGAGTTATACCAACCTGAAAAAACCACGACTTGGGAATTCGGAGCTAAGTATCAGTTTCTTCCGAAAAGCTGGTTAGGATTAACTTATTTTGACTTAGATAAACGCCATTTGCTTACTGAAGGCATCACCGATAGTTATGTTGATAACGGTCATGTACAAAGTCGAGGAGTTGAATTGGAGTTACAGCATCAAATCAGTGATCAACTTCGAGTCAATGCAAATTATAGCTATACGGATGCTTCAGTTTTAGAAAGTGAAGTCGATAAAATAGGTTCACGTCTGAAAAATATTCCTAAACATACCGCGAATATTAATGCGGATTATCAATTGAACCTGTTTGGGCGAGAAGCAGGTCTTGTTGGAAATATTAATTATTATGGTCAGCGAAGTGCAAACTATATTGATAATGGAACGACTCTACCTGAGTTTACCGTTGTCAATGTTGGTGGCTATATTCAAATTCGACCAGACCTACGTGCGCAGTTAAATTTGGATAATCTATTTGATAAAGATTATTACGTAGCAAGTTATACCAACTATTGGGTACAACCCGGTGAACCTTTAAAAGCGACTTTACGTTTTGATTGGTCCTTTTGAGCTTGATGATAGGAATGAAACAGAGCAATAGCATGTCGATGATGAAGAAAAGAGCATTAAGTACTTTCATTTTAGCGAGTGTTATCATGGGGTGTAGTCAGAATGATCCCAATCCTGAACAGGAAAAAATTAGTGCTGAAGTTAAACCGAGCATTGATCCCTTATTGCAAAAATGGATAGGCCATTATCAAGGAATATTGCCTTGTGCAGGATGCATAACTTTTTGTGAAAACTGTGATGGAATGACTGTCGATCTAAAGATTATGGCAGATCAAACTTTTCGTTTAGAGCGAACAAGTAATAGTGACCACAACAAACATGAGTTGTATGTTGGAAATTTTAGTTTCATGGATCATGGAAAAATTAAAATTCAATTACAACATGTGAAAGAGCGTAATCAATTGATCTTAGGAGATGATTATGTGGAAATTTTAGAAAGCAAAACTGGTGTTCCATATCAGGCTTTTGAAGATTTTCAACTTGATAAACTTGCCTAAGATAATGGCTAGACACTATTTTTAGTGTCTAGCATCATGAATTATGACAATCTAGATTGATGCTGTTGAATCATGATGAAGGCAATCGCGACGATTAAACTTATCGCTAAGGTTGGCAAACAAATCAGAAGAATAAACAAAGATATCAGAAGCGAAATTTTCTGTTTTAAGTTGCCATTTTTCCAAAGCAGTAAGCTCTGTTTGACGAGGTTGATTGTGGTTTGTTTTAGATTAAATGTGCGACTCCAAAGCCAAAATGCAATCACAATGAGTGCGCATAAAGCGATTGCATATATCATTAATAAAAGTTGATTGACCCAACCAAACAACACACCAATATGCGCATCCACACCCCATCGGGTGAGTTTCGCAGCGACTGGGAAATCGTCAAATTTTAAATGATCAATCACTTTATCCTTTTGCAGATCAATCGAAATACTGTCTGCTTCTGTAGGCCAACGACGACGTATTTCTGAAACTGTCCATGCAGTATCTATGGTTGTTGGCGGTTTGATTTGCAGTTGAGAACTGTGAATCCCATGTTGTCTGGCAATTTGTAGCGCTTGATCAAAATCCTCAGCCTTTATGAGTGGCTGATGGTTCATTTGTTGCATATCGGTATGATGATGTGCATGTATATCAACTGATTGTTTATTATTAGAAATAGAGGTAATGAGAGCTGGTGTTTGCCAACTCAAGGCTTGGCGAAGTATGCGGATATTTTCTCCAGTCCATTTAGACCAAGTCAAACCTGTAATCGCAACAATCAGTAAGAGCGGAAATAAAATGATTCCAATTGAGCTATGCCATTTTAAAAGTATATTTCTTGGCGTTGCGATCTGTTTTAAATGTTTTCGGCGTTTATACCAATGATAGAGACCTGAGAGGCTTAGAATTGCTAACCAGCTTGCAGCCAGTTCACTATATAGTCTTCCATAGTCGCCAAGCAGTAAATTACTGTGAAATTGATCAATTAGAGTTCTAAACGGAAGAACACCACTCGTTCCATAAACAGGAAGTTGCCCCTTAAGTTCTAAAGTATATGGATTAACGAAGATAGCTTGATTACTTATATTTTCAACAGGGTCACTATAAATGACACGTGTCGTTTGATTGGAGGTAGGCGCTGGTCGCACTTCAGTAATCTTCGCAGATTCAGGGATGAGTGCTTGTGCTGCTTTTATTTGCAAACTGAGCTGTTGAGCTGGAATATTTTCACTTTGGACAAAGAGTTGTTCTTTATAGATATATTGTTCGATTTGTGGACTACTAACGTATAAAAATCCAGTAAATGCCGCAATAAAAATAAATGGGGCGATCAATATTCCTGCATAAATATGTATTAACCGGAATAGATCTCGCCAAAAATTAGCAGATTGGGGCATAAGAGTGAATAGAGCTTGTTCCTAAGAATTTTAAATTATATACCTTAGACCTTAATAATGAATTAAGTTAATTTGCAGGTATTTTTGATAAATATATATCTAAATGAATTTTTGGGAAATTTGAAGGATAGGTTTAGATTTGAATCCTAAATGAATAAGATTTTTCGTTTAGATTACTGCTGATAAAAACTGAATCGAATGAGATATTTTGTAATAAAGCTTTAATTTTTTGAGTATTTTGTGATGGGTCGTAAGGCAGTTTAATTAAAATAACAAGATTAACTGGATCAACCATAAATTCGATGCTTGTAGGGTTGATCTGGGTGGTAGTTAAATTATTTTCATTTAAAAGTGTTGTGACTTGATGAGCCAATTGATTAATTCTTATTTCCTCGTCTGTTGTTTGTGTTGCTGAAACTGCTTTCATAAGTGTGGAGTAATGTTCTAAATCTTGCTTATTATCAATAATTTCAACTTTATAGAGCCCAAATGAGTCACTCTCCGGTTCTGGTAGCGACATTTGATTATTTTCTAAAAAATCTGTTTGCATCGGTTTGATATTTGCCTGATAGAGATTGGATACGTCCTTTGCTTCTTTGATGGCTTTTTTTGCTCTATTTTGTGCATCCAAGAGTGGATCGTAAAGATTATTACTATTTAGAAGCTGAGTATCTTGAGTTAAATCAAAAAAATTAGGCAATTGATTGTCTAATAGATTATTGGAACTCTTAGGATTTTGGGTATTTACTTTATTGTCATTTGGCTTTGTATCATTTTTTGAGGGTATGTTGCGAGAAGAGGAGGATGAAAAAGTCTGAGCTTTAAGCGTTGATGCTGAAATGAAAGTAACGTTCATTGTTGAAACATTATCAATATTTTTTTCAGCTTCAAATTTTAAAAGTATGGTAACGATAATAATGTGCACGATAATGCTAAAGAGGAATGCGCTCTGTGAAACATTCAGTTTTTTTGGAGTCCACATAATTTTCCTCCTTAGCATTTATCTGGTCAATCAGAATAAATATCGTAAGGTCATTCTGAGGTTTCTACCCTCAGTTGGGTGAACATGTTTGTCAAAAATGCCCTCACGTTCAGTTGAGTTTGGAGAACATGCGGAATCGCCTAAATCTTGACGACTGCATGACGCATAGTAATATTCAATATCATTCACCTTTTGATCAAATACATTGAATAGTTCTAATTGTGCTTGGAAATTTTTATTAAATTTATAACTGCCTTGTAAGTTTACTAATGTCGATGAGTCTGAACGAACGGAATTATCTTCAATCAAAGGACGTGAACCAAAGTAACGTAAACGACCGCCAAAGTTTAATTGATCATTAAAATGATAGGTGAATCCTGCTGCTAGTGTTTTTTCAATCGCACCCGGAATATGATTTCCTTCAGCACTGTTATTTTTAAATCTTGCTTTTGACCAAGCAGCATCTAAATCAATAATCCAAGCATCAGTTGGTTGATAGTATTGTGAAATTTCAATCCCTTGGCGTTTACTTGGTCGACTGGCTTCAGTGGTGCCAGCGTCACCGATAAACAAAAGTTCTGAATCAGAGTCGAGTTGCCATATAGCAAGTGTGCTGGTAAGTTCTGGAATAAAGTTAGCTCTCAGTCCAATTTCAGAATTGATGGTTCTCACTAAAGGTGATACAGAGTCAATTTTGCTTAAATAGTTACTGTCTCTTGGGTCAACATTCAATCTTGTCGTGGTACCTCTAGCATCATTACTATGAAATCCATACGCATAATTCAGATAATATTCAATATTTTTCCAAGGCCCTAAAACGATGCTCAGTTTAGGGCTGAGAATTTGATCAGTTTCATTACCTGAATTTTCTTTACGATCTGAATTGACATCAAATGAATAAAAATCGCCACGAACTCCAAATATAGTCTTTAACCAAGGTTGCCAACTGGTTTGGTTTTGCCCCCATATGCCCACAGAAAACTCTTGAATATCATCTTGTCGGATTGTGCTAAAACGTTGACGATTTTGGGTTTGGTATAGTCCTAGATCCGTGATGTAGTCATATCGAAATGAAGCGCCTACAGTATTTAAAACATCTTTTTCTTGCCAATTTGTAATCCAACCTTTTTGGTATTTTGTACCAATAGTCGCTCTTTCTTCAGCTTGCTCAAATTGATCGCCACGGATTGGATCATTTAAAAAATAACTAAAATCTGAAAATAAATTGAGTTTGTTATAAACAGCATATGAAGAAAGTTCACTAAATTGCTGGTCATCATGACTTTGAGCATTATACCAAAGTGCTGTACGAGAAGATTTACCGCCGTCACTACTGTTAAGTGTGTCAAATCGATCGAGTTCACCATTATCAATCAGGCGTTGGGGAATCTGATCAGTTGCATCCCATTTTGATTGATAATGTTGAAAGCTGATAGATTGATTTTTATCATGGTCACCCGTGTAATATTTTAGAAATAGATTTTGTTTGGATAGGTTTTCAGGATTTTTCCAAGGTCCATCGTTATTTAAATTTTCAATAGCAGCAATAATTTCCCCGCTCTGCAATTTCAAATTGCCAACACCTAAAACTCTGAGTAAATCATTTTTTCCTAGCGTCATTTGGACATATGGACGATCTAATGATTGAATACTAGAAATTTTTGCTGTGCCTGCTGAAGCAAAATCACCATCATCAATTGATGTTGAACCTTTATGATATTGAATTGTTTCAATCAGTTCAGGGATTAAGAAATTTAAATCGGTATAACCTTGACCGTGTGCATGAGTGACCATATTGATTGGTATTTCATCAAATGAAGTGGCAAAGTCAGTACCATGATCTAAATTGAATCCGCGTAAGAAAAATTGATTCGCTTTACCTGTACCACTATGTTGAGTCACGATTACACCTGGTATTGTCTCCAATACTTCTGCAGGGCGTGATAAAGGTCGCGTTTCAATTTGTTCCTTGATAATTGTGCCCTGTGAAGCAGTAAATGCGATTCCAAATGTGTCACTTGAATTTGCGTTAGCACTTAGTTTTATGGTTGGTAAACTATGAATTAGTTCACCTCCGGCTTGGGTTGTTTGATTAATACACAAGTTACTGCTACTAATCAAAATGATTGAAATAATTCTAGTTTTCATTTTTTTCACTAATTTAATTTTTATAATTCATATTAGATTTAGGCTTGTGAAATCACTGTGAAAATACAGTGATTTCTTCGATTTTTACTCATTAAAAATCAAAGCTTAGTTACTAATTTTTCTAATTCAGGAACTAACACCGGATTTTGATAACCTGTTTTTTTACTCCAGTTTAAGAGCTTTTCTGCACTATTTTGATTTTTACTTTCAATCGCTAAAGCGGCATAGACCTCAAAATCTTCATTTTCTCTTTGCATATCCCAGTTTTTCGCAGCGATCTTGAGACCTTCTTGGTATTGCTTTGATATCCAAAGGTATTGTGCTTGCTCTCTTAAATGAATGTGATCTTGCTGTTTCAATAAAGTTTGAACGCGCAAGCTTAATTCACTTAAGTCTTGATTTGATGAGCCATCAGCTAGTTTTTGTTTTGCTAAAATAATTCGATAAAGTGCACCATCATGATAACGATAGGGTTCTAAGATCGTTATTGCAGTTTGATACTGTTGTTGAGCAATATACCAATTTGCTTTGGCGAGAGTATTCGGCAGGTTATCTGTTGCAAGTAATGGAATAGCTTGCGTCGCAAGTTGTTGATCATTAAATCGTGTGGCAACTTCAAGCAAAATATTTCCAAACCACTGTTTATCATTTTTACTAAGTCGTGAAGTCTCTTTTAAAAGCTCATCTGCTTTGGGTTTTAAATCTGAATAACTTTTGGTCATTGCTTCAACTTGGAGGATACAACCAGCTTGATACCATTTGACTTCGGAATCACTTAGTTGATTACATAAGCTGAGCGCTTGATCAAATTGACCTTGCAGTCTGTAAATATTTGCGAGCTGTAAAATAGCATCATATTGGTTTGGCTGAGACTTCAGTATTTCTTTTAAGGTCTTTTCTGCTGTACTAAAATCATGATTAGCTTGCGCTAATCGAGTTGCCAGTAATTTATTTTCCACATCAGAAGGGTTTTTACTGGTTTTCATTAAGTTTTCAGCTTGTTCCAATAAATCACCATCACCACGAGCATATGCTTTTTCGAGCAATACCGTAACGATTTGATTTCTTACTGTATCGTTATAATGATTATTTAAATTAGTTTGATTATTTAAACTTTCGGGATTTGAAACAGCATGCTTATGTTGATGCTTAGGATGTGCATATACAGTACCAAGATAGCTAAGAACCAAAACAGAAAGTGTTAGTTGCCGAATAAACATTAAAAAAACTCCTAAAAAGGTGCTTAGTTAGATAATGCAACTAAGCACCTTTGTTTTAAAATTTAACTGCTACGGGTTCAGCTTTATTATTTATCGTTGATTCTGCTATTGCAGTCAGCGTTTTCGGTTCAGCTTGTTCAAAGTTGCTTTGCGATTGGTTGGTCAATATCAACGTTTCTTTCAGTACAGCATCACCTTGAGATTGGTTGTTATTGTTGGGTTTTGATTTATTATCATCGCCACCACATCCGCTTAATCCAATTGCAACCATGAATAACAACATATATTTTTTCATGGTAGTTACTCCTGATTATTTGCTAGCTGTATTAAACGGTGAGCCCGACACTGGAGTATTTAAATAAGGGAAGGTCGTACCAAACTGTTGCGGTGATTGTAATGCACCATCAGTAAAACTGATTCCTCCCGCTTTAGCATCCGTTGCTTTACAGCCTACGGCAGTATTTACACCATCAATCGTGCATAACAAGCCCATAGCAACACGAAGCTCAATATCTACGACATCATCACCTGGGCGACGACCATTTGGGAATCCAGCAGTATCACCACCAATGACACCTAAACGACTTTGTTTATCTTTAGTCATCGGTGCGATTGCTGTATTTAAACGGAGCATCTCAGATGCTTTCACATTTTTTGGCTGATTTAAACCAGGAATACCCAATAAGAATGCATTCACTAAGTCAGTACGTGGGAAATTGGTTGGAGCAACAACTGCGCCGCCTGTTGCATCTTTAAATAGAACTTCGATTAAAGTTGGTAGAGCAGGATTAGTGACATAATCAGCAAATTGACCATCATTTGCTGGCTTACTTGCATTAAATTTATCTTTGTCTTTTAAGCCGATCACAACTTCGTTGACTAATGGCATACCTAGACGCGAAACTTGAGTCCATGCGCCACCCACTTTTGCTGCGCTATTCAGATTACTTTCTGGATTTGGATTTAATAAAGTCGCTTGAGGTAAGCTCGCAGTCGTCCAACCACCAATCACAGTATCGTTTGTAGACACTAAGCATGATTGTGGTACTTCAAGTGCAATCGTCGTGACGTTTTTATCTGCAATTGTATTTAAGCCTTGGTCTTCAGCATTGACACCAGAAGGTGCAAGTTGAGTTGCTGGAATTTTGATATTGACCAAGTCAAATACTTCACCTAAGTTTACTGCAAATGAATCTTGACGTTGTCCCACGAAAACTTTACCTGAACCACAGCTTCCGAAATTCACATTTTGTACAAAAGTGTCTGCATAGGCTTGGTAATTAGGAATAGATTTTGTACCAACATTATCAAATGGCTTTTTGAAAGTGCCGAGGACATTACGATCACCTTTGCGACGATCTCCTTTAATCATCGTTACTGTGAAAGTTTCAGCAGTATTTTGAGCCGAGCTACTATCATTGGTAATTTTGCCGATATTGGATAATGGAACAGAAATATTTTTGCCGCCCACTGGAACTTGAAGGTCTTTTAGTTCTTGATTAAATTTGAACTGAAAAGTGATGTCTTCTTGTGCATCTCCGTTATTGTCTACATGAATTTCATATAGTGCTTTAGAATCTAGTGAAAAGTAATTTGGACCACCATAGGCATCTTGCAAGGGCTGGTAGTTAGCCAAAAGTGTTACGTAGTTACTACGCCCAGATTCATAGCTTTTAAACATATAAAAATCTGTAGCGTCTACTTTGGGTAGTTTAGTGATTGATGGTGCTTCTCGGTGACTTGAAGCAAATGATGTTGCACTAAAGCTACTTAGCAAAATTGCAATAAGTAGGCGAGAGTCCATAGAGCTTCTCCTTGATCATTTCTGTGATCTCAGGTTTTAATTTTTGATAGATTTGTTATTGGTCTTATGCTTTTCCCTATAGTAAAAATTAGTTATTTGCATTAGACATTATAGATTTACTGGTGTAGCTGTGAATTTTGTGTGATGCATTTGGCGTATTTATTGTAACTACATGATTTTTTTAATTTAATAAATATATTTTTGATGCGATCGAATTCTAGGGTTAGGTCTAGATTTACCTGTTTTCTTAAAAAAGAAAAGCCTGAAACTCAGGCTCAAAATTCAAGATAAATTGTATTATTGATTAAAAATAGAAATCTTAACGATTGATTTCTAATTCATGCCCCCGACAATTTAAAAATAACTGATTTTGATGCCATGCTAGTTGCCCTGAAACAATGGTGGTATCCACTTCATAACGAAAGCTTTTATCTTGGAATGGACTCCAACCACATTGCATATAATTTTTTTGATCTTTGACCGCAATTCTACGGGTATTTTCTTTGATTAGAACGAGATCAGCCCAATAGCCCTCACGAATATAACCACGGTCTTTAATTTTAAATAAGTCGGCAACTTGATGAGATGTCTTACGCACCATCGTTTCGATATTGAGCTTTCCATCTGCAACCAGTTCCATCAATGCGGGCAGAGCATGTTGCACCAGTGGCAGACCTGAAGGAGCATTCATATAGGATTGTTGTTTTTCATCCCAAGTATGTGGTGCATGGTCGGTTCCAATAATATCCAAACGATTACTGTTTGAAATCGCATGGATCAAAGCCTCTTTATCTTGTTGGGTTTTGATTGCCGGATTACATTTTATTAAATGTCCCAGAGCGGCATAGTCAGCATCATCAAAACTGAGATGATGAATACAGACTTCGGCTGAAATATGTTTCCGATTTAAAGGCAGATCTTTAAATAAACATAATTCTTTGGCTGTGGTCAGATGTAAAACATGCAGTTGAGTGCCGTATTTCTCGGCTAAGGAAACAGCGAGTCGAGAACTTTCAAAGCAAGCCTGTTTATCTCGAATTTTAGGGTGCATCACTGCTGGAATATTTTCGCCATATTTATCCAAATATAGTTTTTCCTGTTCTTTAATCCGAGGTGTATATTCACAATGTGTCAATAAGATGGTTGGTACATTAGCAAATAAACGCTCTAAAATTTTAGGATCATCGACCAACATATTGCCTGTTGATGCACCCATAAAGACTTTGACACCACTGACTAATTTAGGATCAAGTTGTTCAATAATATCTAAATTTTCAGAACTCACGCCAAAATGAAATGCGTAATTTGCCATGCTATGTTGCGCTGCGATCTGCTTTTTTTGTGCTAGTGTCTCTAAGTTCAGTGTTGCAGGATTGGTATTAGGCATATCCATATAACTGGTAATCCCACCAATGGTTGCAGCCATAGATTCAGAGGCGATACTGCCTTTTTGTGGTGAGCCAGGATCTCTAAAATGCACTTGATCATCAATCATGCCAGGGATTAACCAAGCCCCATTTGCATCAATGGTTTTCGCATTGAAAATACCAGTGATATTGCTAGCAATTTTCTCGATTCGTCCATCTTGAATCAGTACATCGGCAATAAACTGTTTATCTTCATTGACTAGATTGGCATTGCGAATAATGATCTTGGGAAATTGTCTAAAATTCATTGTGCAATGCCTTATATCCTTTGACTAATTCGATATTGGTGCTCACCACACTTTCAGAAAACTCACTGATTGAAACATCAACAGGCGGATATTGGCTTAAATCGGTTTTAGGGTTGATATAGCTCATGGCAGGAACATAAAAGTGACTTGGTAAATCACGCCCGTCCACCACTGCATTGTGTCGGATCGCACTATGATCACCGACTTTGCAGTTGAATAAAACGCTATTAAAACCGACAAAAACATGGCGACCAATTTCACAAGGGCCATGAATAATCGAACGATGGGCAATAGATGAGTTTTCACCAATCTTCACCGCAGCGCCTGCTTTAGAATGAATCACCACACCATCTTGGATATTGGAGTTTGCACATATAATAATGGGTTCCATTTCTCCATGTTCATCGGTTTCATCAGCACGAATTACGGCATAAGGACCAATAAACACATTGGCATGTACGATGACTTTGCCGCAGATAATAGCAGTTTGATCGACATAAGCAGATTGATCGATAACAGGCAAATGACCCGATGGATTTTTACGTAGCATAGAATTACCGCTTAAAATAAGTTAAATCACAGGTTGAGTTAAAATCGTCACTTGATCTGTATTTAGACCAAGATAAAAACAAGTCGGGCGTAGGGTGTGGCAGGCTGGACCAGTTTGATCAACAAGGAATAATAGGCAGTCGCCATCACAATCGAGTCTGGCATCCGTCAAATATTGACGATGTCCTGAACTCTCACCTTTACGCCATAAGCATTTTCGTGAGCGCGACCAATAGCACACTTGTTTAGTCTGCAAGGTTTCGATTAAGGCGTCTCGATTAACCCAAGCCATCATCAATACTTCTTTGCTTGTTTGATCTTGAGTGATCGCTGGAACTAGACCATCTTGGTTCCATTTGATCTGTTCAAATACAGCTTCAAAATTAAATTTCTGTCCCAAAGATCCATGTTCCATTTGTTCAAAAATAGAATGCTTTACCATTGCCACGAACCTTGAGCCACCGCATCATGCGCATGCAGGCTTTCTGCATGAATGACTTTGAAATTAAAGCCATTAATACTTTTATGATTTAAAAATGTGCCATACAGTCGTCTTAAGGCATCTTCACAAAACATCAGGTTTTGACCGTTGGCAATTGCGAAAGCCTGTTCATCAATACGTTTAACGGCTGTTTGAACTGGTGTCATGAGGGCTTGCTCAGCCTGATTGATAAATAAAATCAGTGGGATGTGTTGGATATTTTGATCAAGTCTGAAATTAAGAATCGCAAAGCTTCTTTGACTATGCGGTGTTGCAGCAATCGCATCTGTACTGCTTAGCCAATCTAAAATTTCCTGCTGATCTAAACGAATGTCTTGATTGTTGAGTGCCGATTCAAAACGTTGTTGAATAATGTTTCTTGAAAGTGCAGCCGAGCAAGGACAGGTTGATGAATAGGGAATCTCAACTTTTAATTCTGCTAAAAACTGCTCATCTAAAAGTTGGCATGACAAAACAAAAGGGTAGCTTTTCCAACCTGAAAGCTTGCTGATCAATGCAGGTCGTTCGATATACAGTTCGCTATGAATTTCAATTTTTGCATGTTTGGATAGATCATGATGACTTACTAAAAAGTCTTGTAATAAAGACCTTAAATCCATCAAGTTTAAATTTCCAATCGAGCTCAGTTCTAACAGTCGTGTATACAAGCGTGACATATGAATCCCTTTGGCTAAGGGATCGTCCAAACTGACATAAGCATTCACTTGACTTTGACATAGCGTATTTTCGACACGAACGGGTAATGCAATTTTTTCCATGCCCACCCAATCAAGGCAATGGCTATACGCTTTGGGTAAAATGGAGTTGGCTGAAATATCAGGAAGAGCAAGATTCATTTGGTGATAGCTTAAGTTGTAATATTTAATGTAATGTTATAACATAACAATAAGCATCGACAAGCTCGCTGCGAAGTTAATTTGAATTAGCAGACCTTAGCGAATCAAAAATGAAAAAAATCTACATGCTCGGATTCATATGTGGTCTATCTGCTTGCCAGTCTCAAAACCAAGCGATTTCGTTCAATCAGTATGCCCCGCGTGAAATAAAAAATACGATTCCAAAAATTATTCTTAAACCCAAGCCTATTCCTGCTTCTTATCAGATGTGGACAATGCACGCTGATCATCAGCAACAGAGACAAGCTTATAAAAACTTTTTAAAAGTACAGGGAGTAGATGCATTTATTCCAGATTTTGAGTTTTTTCAAACTGCCAGAGATTGGCAAAAGTGTAATTATGTCGAATACGAAGTTCCTCCCAAAGAGCTATGGAACAACATCGTTCCCACATTAAATATTTTGCATAAGTTGCTACAACAAGGGCGAATTGATCAGATTACGGTGACATCTGTGTATCGCAGCTTTGCACTAAATCAGTGTGCAGGTGGTGCGGGTGCTTCAAAACATGTCTTTAACGCCGCACTCGATTTTCGTATAGGCAGTGAAACACCTGACCCCATTGAACAAATTCATATCGAAAATACAAAAAAGAAGCTTTGTGAATTCTGGATAGCGCAAGGTGAAGCGTTAAATATGGGTTTAGGTGTATATGCATCAGGACAAATCCATATTGATACAGCAGGCTATCGTACATGGGGTGTTGATCATCGTTATACCTCATCGCCGTGTATCAGTAATTCTTTTAATAATAACAATGAGTAAATTGCAATGAAGCTCACTATCGCCCAACAAAATATTTTAGATATTTTAAAAACAGAAAATAAAGCCATGAGTGCTTATGCGTTATTGGAAAAAGCCAAACCTTATGGCTTTCAAGCGCCTATTCAGATTTATCGAATCCTTAAAAAACTGTCAGAACATTGCCTGATCATAAAACTAAATACCTTGAATATGTATGTATTAAATCAAGCTGAAATTTCAGCGAGTTATCGGCTTTTTACCGTGTGTACAGAATGTCAAAGCGTGCAAAGCATCGCTATTCCACAACTTAAAGCCTGTGTGGAAAGTACCATCCAAGCCAAACAATTCAATCCGAGTTACCCATATTTAGAAGTATTGGGTCAATGTTTCTCATGTCTTTCTAAACATCAAACTCAACATTTTTAATCAGTGAGAACGCCAATGAATCATTCTTTAGCCACTCTAGCCAAACTTCCTGTGACCGTCCTATCTGGTTTTTTAGGTGCAGGAAAAACCACGTTGCTCAATCATATTTTGAACAATCGTGAAGGGCGGAAAATCGCCGTAATCGTCAATGATATGTCTGAAGTGAATATTGATGCGGCATTAGTTCGTGAGGGCGGTGCTGAATTATCACGTACAGATGAAAAACTGGTGGAAATGAGCAATGGTTGTATTTGTTGCACCTTACGAGAGGATTTATTGATTGAGGTACGGCGTTTAGCTGATGACAATCGCTTTGATCAATTAGTGATTGAATCAACAGGGGTTTCTGAACCGTTACCCGTTGCAGAAACATTTACCTTCGAAGATGAAAATGGTGTCTCACTAAGTGAATTTGCACGTTTAGATACCATGGTGACTTTGGTCGATGCTTATAATTTTTTAAAGGATTATAGTTCGTTAGATAGCCTAACTTCACGAGGTGAATCGTTGGGTGAGGACGATGAACGTAATGTGGTTGATCTCTTAATCGACCAAATTGAATTCTGTGATGTGATTATTTTAAATAAAGTTGATTTAATTAATAGTGAAGAAAAAGAAAAATTATTTGGCATCCTACATTCACTTAACCCAAGAGCGAAAATTGAAATTTCTGAATTTGGGCAAGTGAAGCTAGATAAAATTCTAAATACTAACTTATTCGATTTTAATGAAGCAGCTCAAGCACCTGGTTGGTTAAAAGAATTAAGAGGTGAGCATACACCTGAAACCGAAGAATATGGGATCAGTAGTTTTGTTTATCGGGCAAGAAAGCCTTTCCATCCACAACGTTTTTTTGATTTTGTAAATTCTGAATGGCAAGGGGTGATTCGTTCAAAAGGTTTCTTTTGGTTGGCTTGTAATCCAGAGTTTGCAGGGTCTTGGTCGCAAGCAGGTGCGATGGCTCGTCATGGTGTAGCAGGATATTGGTGGGCAGCAGTACCAGATGAGCATTGGCCAGAAGATCAAAGCAGTCGTGATGCGATCGAAAAAAGTTGGGATGATTTAACAGGTGATGCGCGTCAGGAAATTGTTCTGATCGGTATGGATATGGATCAAGCTGCTTTGACTGCTCAGTTTGATGCTTGCTTATTAACAGATGATGAAATGGCACTTGGCGCAAAAGAATGGGAGCTGTTTGATAATCCATTCACGGGTTGGACAGATATGATTTTAAGATAGAACATTTGTGAGCTTCTAGCGTTTAGAAGCTCACTTTTACCTATTTCAAATTGAGATGATATCAATCATCAATAGATAAATTTGGAAATCTTATCAGCGGTCTGAATCACTGTGTCTGCAATTTCATTTTTAAAATAATGTTCATCATAGGTGCCTAAAGGACAACTGACAGATAAAACAGCAGTTATTTTACCAGTGGATTGTTTGAAAATTGGAGCGCCACAAGCAGCCATGTCATGATTGTAATGCCCCCAGCTAACCATTGATCGTTGTGTTTTAACAAAGCTGAGGCGTTGAAGTAATTCTTTGAGATTTTTGGGAGTTAACTCGGAAAAAGTTTCCCACTCATTGAAATTTTTATAACGATCCCGAATTTCATTTTCAGATAGGTCAGCCAATAACATTTGTCCAATCACAGTCGCATGAGCAGGCCAGCGAGTACCCAAACCAATGTTACTGCTAAAAGTACCATTCGACTGCACATTATTGATAAAGACAATATGTGTGCCTTCCAAAATCGATAAATGTATTGCAAGTTTAGTTTGATCACGTAGTTCTTTCATCAATGGTGTAGCCAAATCTAACAGCGATTGCTTTGATAAACTGTTAAAACCTAGCTCCATCACTTTTGAATCAAGTGCATAGGTTTTTTGAGACGCTTTTCTGAGGAAGCCACATGATTCTAAGGTGTAGATCAGACGAAAAGCACTAGATCGGTTTACATCCAAAATCTCTGCAATCTCGGTGATGGTCATTTCTTGGGTTTGCTGATTAAAGGCTTGCAAAATTGCCAAGCCACGTACCAAACCGGGTACTAAATAGCGATCGTCATTTTTTGTGAGCTCAGATTCTTGAGAGTCTGTTTCTATGGTTGAGTTCATCAGCTTAATTTTCCTACAAAAAACGCAAATAATAAAAATTTAATTTTCTTAGGATTCTATTCTAACTGTAAAGTAGAACGAAAAGATAGTTTTATATATAAAACAAAATTTCTCAAGTAAAACGTAAAAGAATGTGTAATAAACATCAAGTATTTGATTTTAAATAATATATATAGTTTGACATAAAAATCATCATAGGAGTATTCTTTATTAAAGTTTGTTATATCAAATAATGTTTTATATATAAAACAAATGAGGATGCAAGGATGAGTTGGATCTCAGTTTGTCAGCAAGACGACATCACCGAAGACGAGCCAAAAGCCATTGAAGTTGACGGTAAGAAAATTGGCGTATTTTTCATCGATGAAAAATATTTTGCTATCGAGAATGTTTGCCCACATGCCTATGCCTTATTAACTGAAGGTTTTATTGAAGATCAGACCGTTGAATGTCCGTTGCATGAAGCGATTTTTGATATTCAAACGGGTGAGCTAAAGAGTGGACCGGGATGTCGTGATCTATGCACTTATCCTGTACGTGTTGAAGGGCAGGAAGTACAAATTCAACTCTAGGTCTTAATTAAAAGGAAGGAATCGCGTGAAAACATTTAATGAAAAGCTAGCGAATTGGATACATGCCACGCCAGCAACAGAAGCAGGAATTAACAACATTCAGGTTCCGGGGCAGCCAGAACTTTTAATTTGGCAAACTCGCTATAAAGAACCAACCGTATATGAACAAGACTTTGTTCAGCATCTAATTAAAGCCTTTACAGCAGGTGTGACTGAGCTTGCAGATTTAGTTCAGACTTTAAACCAGCAAGGTTTTCGTTGTGAGTCTGGTGAGCTTTGGACTTCTGATAGTTTTTCAGAAGAAATGCAACGTTTAGGTTATTGATTCAAGGAAGAACGATTATGAACGCAGCAGTATCGTCAGTAACACCAAGTGTTGAAGAATATTTAGATTTAGGTTTGCGTGACCAGTGGCATCCAGTGCTTGCCAGTTGGGAAGTCGCCGCAAATCCAGTGGGTATCACTCGTTTGGGTGAGAATATTGTGGTTTGGCGTGATGACCAAGGTCAAGTCCATGCTTTAGAAGATCGTTGTCCACATCGTGGCGCACGTCTTTCATTAGGTTGGAATCTTGGAAATCGTGTGGCTTGTTGGTATCACGGTGTCGAAGTTCGCCATGATGGTGTGGTCGAAGATGTACCTGCTGTACATGATTGCCCAATGAAAGGCACTCAATGTATTAAGAGCTATCCAGTGATCGAAGCACATGGTGCAATTTTCCTTTGGTTTGGGATCGACCCAAATGAAGAACCGAAAGCACTCGATTTTCCTGAACAACTTGCGAGTGAAGACTGGAGTGCATTTCTGTGCCAAGCAGATTGGAAAGTGAATCATCAGTATGCGATTGACAATGTGATGGACCCAATGCATGGCAGTTATTTGCATTGTACTTCGCACTCAATGGCAGAAGGTGATCGCACCGCGGAAATGAAACATCGTTCAACTGAGCATGGTTTTGTTTTTGAGAAAGAAGGTCAAATTGGTGTCAATTTCGACTGGGTTGAATATGCCAATACAGGTGCAAGCTGGTTACGTCTCTCGATTCCTTATCGCAAAGATTTTGGGCCGGGTGGTGAGTTTTGGATTGTGGGTTATGCAACACCAATTGATGCCAATAATACCCGCGTATTCTTCTGGCGTTGCCGCAAAGTCAGTGGTTGGCAACGGAATGTGTGGCGTTTCCTTTACCGTAATCACTTAGAAAAATTGCATTGGGATGTATTGGAACAAGATCGCATTATTTTAGAAAACCTTGCACCGAATGCACGTCAAAAAGAATTCCTCTATCAACATGATATCGGCTTATCTCGTTTACGCCGTTTAATGAAAAAAGAAGCAGAAAAGCAGTTAAAGAAAATTGCAGCTTTGAATACCTCAAACCGTATTGAAATGCAGGAAGAAGCGCATGGCTAATGTTGCATTGTTACAAGGCAAAAAAGTCCTTGTCACAGGCGCGGCAAGAGGCTTGGGGCGTGACTTTGCACAAGCAATTGCTGAAGCAGGTGCTCAAGTCGTCATGGCGGATATTTTAGATGATCTTGTTCAGAAAGAAGCGATTGAACTTCAGCAACAAGGTTTAAAGGTTGAGGCGGTCAAAATTGATTTGTCTGATGCTGTTTCAATTCAGCAGGCTGTCGAACAAGCTGTTAAATATTTAGGTGGATTAGACGGTTTAGTCAATTGTGCTGCTCTAGCAACCAATGTTGGTGGTAAAAGTTTGATGGATTATGACGCTGATCTCTGGGATCGGGTCATGAACATCAACGTCAAAGGCACCTGGTTAGTCACAAAGTCATGTGTGCCATTCCTCAAACAAGCAGAGGCGGGAAAAGTGATTAATGTCGCTTCTGATACAGCTTTGTGGGGCGCACCGAATCTAATGGCATATGTAGCCAGCAAAGGCGCATTAGTTGCAATGACACGTTCTATGGCGAGAGAGCTTGGGCAATTCAACATATGTATCAATACGCTTTCACCGGGTTTAACACTTGTAGAAGCGACTGAATATGTCCCGCAAGAACGTCATGATTTATATGTGAATGGTCGTGCGATTCAGCGTCAGCAACTACCACAAGATTTAAATGGAACAGCACTGTATTTACTGTCGGATTTGTCTTCTTTTGTGACAGGTCAAAATATTCCAGTAAATGGCGGTTTTGTCTTTAATTAAGGAGTTTGTCTCATGATTACAGGGATTGAGATTTTAAAATTTGGTGTTGAGGACAGGGCTGCTTCCAATAAGTTTTTGGCAGACTTTGGATTGGCTCAAGGCAGTTCAGATATTGAAGGTGCTGATCTTTATCAAACGCAGAATGGTAGCAAAATTTATTTGTTTGATTGTGATGATAATCGTCTACCGCAAGCGATTGAATCAGGTTCAACCCTGCGTGAAGTGACATGGGGACTTGATCAGCCTCAACAAGATTTAGCAGATTTAGCGGTTCGCTTGGCTGATGTTGAGGGCTTTCAAGCAACGACTGATATGGTGCAATGTGTAGACCCGAATGGTATGACGATTCGTTTCCAAAAGAGTTTCACTCATGAGCTACCAACATTAAGAACAGAAGGCATTAATCAGTACGGAACTGTCAATCGTATTAATGCAGCGAGTCCAGTGTATGAAAAAGGTCAGCCTGTTGCGATTGGACATGTGGTGTTTTTCACACCTGATTTGGAAAAAACCGAAAAATTCTATATTGAAAAGCTAGGTTTCTATCTTTCAGACGCTTATCGCAATCGTGGTGCATTCTTGCGTTGTCGAGGTAAGGGTTATCACCATGACTTGTTTTTATTGTCTATTCCAAACAAACCTGCTGGTTTAAACCATGTTGCTTTTGTGGTTCGTGATATTCATGAAGTGATTGGCGGTGGTTTGAATATGAATCGTTCTGAATGGTCAACGTTTATTGGACCAGGGCGTCATCCAATTTCCTCAGCATATTTTTGGTACGTCAATTCACCATTGGGTGGTGCATTTGAGTATTACACCAATGATGATTATTTGACTGAAGAATGGCAACCACGTGTCGAGGAACATCGTTTAGAGCTTTTCACAGAATGGGCGATTGAGGGTGGTTTAGATGATCATACTCGCCGTCAAGTGAAACCTGCATAACGCTTTAAAAGCAGGGAGAAATGCTATGGAAAGAATCGTTATCGTTGGTGCAGGACAAGCCGCAGGTTGGGCAGTCAGTACACTACGTCAAAATGGTTTTGCAGGTGAAATCCATGTGATTTCAAATGAAGATCAGGTGTTTTATGAGCGTCCACCACTTTCAAAACAGGTGCTTTCTAAAGAAGCAAGTTATGAAAGTCTAAACTTATTTTCAACAGAGCAGGTTCAACAGTTTAATATCCAATGGCATAAGCCTGCTGTGGCAACTGAAGTGGATCGCCAACACAAACAGGTCATCTTGGACAGTGGTCAGTTATTGCCTTATGACAAGTTATTGATTGCCACTGGAAGTCGTGCCCGTGTACCTGTGAATACGTGGCAGTTTATTCCGAATGTCGTCACGCTCCGTAATGTACAAGATTGCGAACGTCTCGCAGAAATTTTGCAGCATGCTCAAAAATTGGCTGTGGTTGGTGGTGGTTGGATTGGTTTAGAAATTGCAGCAACTGCACGAAAACAGGGTAAGGACGTTCATATTTTTGAATATGGTGATCGACTTTGTGCTCGAAGTGTTAGCCCAGATGTATCTGATTTTTTGAAAGCGATACATGAGCAACAAGGTACGCAAATTCATTTGAATAGTAAAAACTTGCACTTAATCGAAGCAGGGCAAGGCAAAGTTGAAGTGGTTAATCATCCCAATGTCAGCGAGTTGTTTGATTGTGTCGTGGTTGGAGCTGGTGCGGACATTGCTAAAGAGCTTGGTGTCAATGCGGGATTAGATGTCAAAGATGGCATTGTGGTGAATTGTTTTGGTCAAACTTCTGATCAAGATATTTATGCCGCAGGTGATGTGGCTATCCATCCTAGTTTAGGTTATTGCATTCAGTCATGGGCAAATGCGCAGAACCAAGCAATTGCAGCTGCAAAATCGATGCTGGGTATCGAAACAGAATATAGCGATATTCCATGGTTATGGTCAGATCAGTACCACTTCAATATTCAAATATTAGGGACTTATCAACCTGAAAAAACTGCACAAATTGTTGTTCGAAAAAGTACGGATGATCAATGCAGTTATTTATATCTAGATGATCAAAACCATTTACTTAATATGATCGCCATCAATGATTCAAAACTGGTCAAACTGGCTAAACGTTGGATGCAGTCCAATACTCTATTAGATGCAAAACTATTAGCAGACCCTGAATTTAATGTCATGAAATTAAAACCATAAACATTTAATTCCGGTTCATAACTCAATCGAAGGAATGAAGTATGAGTAATGAAGATAAAAGTGGATTTAAGCATTGGGTGCCTGCTTTTGTCCTGATGATATGCGTAGTGCTCGCATTTTTTGACAAGATCAGTATCGCGGTTCTTTTTGCAGATCCACATTTTCAAGGTGCAATGGGAATTGCACAAGATAAAGCAAAACTGGGTTGGTTGATGACCAGTTTTCTATTGGCTTACGGTTTTTCATCAGTATTCCTTAGTTTTCTTGGAGATATTTTTGATCCAAAGAAAATGCTGTTTTGGAGTGTTGCCTCTTGGGGCGTGCTCATGTTCTGTATGGGCTTTACCACCAGCTATTCAGGAATGTTAGTACTGCGCGTTTTACTGGGATTGGCAGAAGGTCCATTGTTCGCACTGGCTTATACCATTGTTAAACAAACCTATACCGATCGACAGCAAGCACGTGCATCAACCATGTTTTTATTGGGAACACCTATAGGCGCTTTTTTAGGCTTTCCAATCACCGCAGCGGTATTGGCTAAACATGATTGGCATACAACTTTTTTTGTAATGGCAGCATTAACGATCGTCGCTTTAATTGCGATTGTATTTGGATTACGTAATTTAAAACTCAAGAAAACCATTGAGTTGGAAGCGACAAGTAAGCGTGTCAATTTTAAAGGTCATATTCAGAACACCAAGATTCTATTGCAAAACCGTGCTTTTTGGTTGGTGTGTATCTTCAATATTGCATTGATGACTTATTTGTGGGGATTAAACAGTTGGGTGCCATCGTATTTAATCCAAGACAAAGGCTTCAACCTTAAAGAGTTTGGTATTTATTCAAGTTTACCATTCATAGCAATGCTCATTGGTGAAGTGATCGGTGCATTCCTTTCTGACAAATTAGGTCGTCGTGCAATTCAAGTCTTTGGTGGTTTATTGGTTGCAGGCATCTTTATGTATGTGATGGTCATTATGACTGATCCGATTCTCGTTATCGCTGCTATGTCTTTTAGTGCAATGTCTTGGGGGTTTGGTGTCGCAGCCATCTTTGCCTTACTTGCCCGTGTAACAACTGCTGATGTCGGTGCAACAGCTGGCGGAATTTTCAATGGTTTAGGTAATTTTGCCAGTGCGATTGCACCTGTTCTGATCGGTTACATCGTGATGCAAACCAATAGTTTTAATTTAGGAATTACTTTCTTGGCAGCAGTCGCCGTGATTGGGTCGTTCTTCTTATTACCTTTACTGAAACGTTATTAATTAAATTATTTATCAAAACCCTAGGAGTTAAAACATGACTACTCAACAATTTGAATCATGGACACAACCTGAAGGTACAAATTTACAAGATTGGTTAAATACGCGTATCGCACGTTTTGAAACACGTAAATATGATTTCGACGCCTTGAAATTCCAAGCAGATTACGACCCGAAATATCGTCGTGCGCAAATGCGCTATATGGGTACTGGCGCAACAGGTGTGGTCAATGATGGCAATACGGTTCCAGCTGAAAACTTTACTTTTTCAACCATGGTTTTACCTGCGCAATGTGAAGGACCTTTGCATATCCATCACGATGTTGAAGAAGTGTTCTTCATGTTACGTGGCGAGATTGATCTGTTCATTGAGCACAACGGTGAGAAATTCCAGACCAAATTGAAAGAGCGTGATCTGATTTCAATTCCACCGGGTATTTACCGTGGTTTGTTTAATCCTGGTCAAGAAGATGCCTTGATGTGTGTGATGTTAGGTGCTGGAAAACCAACCATTCCGAACTATCCACCTGAGCATCCATTGTCTCAAATCAAACGTTAATTAAAGCGTTTAACTGCAACAAAGGAATGAAATGATGACTTTGATTGACACATTAGTCCAATACCCAGTGAAAACCATTGAGATTGATGGTCAGGTACAAGCCTATCGCGAAGCTGGGCAAGGACAAGCACTGATTCTTTTACATGGTATCAGCTCAGGTTCTGCTTCATGGGTCAATCAGCTTGCTGTACTTAGTCATCATTTTCATGTGATTGCTTGGGATGCGCCGGGTTATGGCTTATCTGAGAACTTAGATACGGAGCAGCCAAATGCAACCGATTATGCTCAGCGAGTACTAGCGATTATGGATGCATTGGTGATTTCTAAAGCCATCATTGTCGGTCATTCATTAGGCGCATTACAGGCAAGTGCTTTTACCCATCTTTATCCTGAACGAGTTGAAATCCTAATCATTGCCAATGCAGCACAGGGTTATCAACGCTCGGATGAGGATACCAAAGCACAGGTGTATCAGAAACGCCCAAATATGTTGAAAAGCTTGGGCAATGCGGGGATGGCGGCAAGCCGTGGTCCACATTTAATTTATAAACAAGACCCTCAAGCACTGGCATTGGTCAGTGAAGTGATGGGACAACTCACTTTAGACGGTTTTACGCGAGCATCGTATTTGTTGGCGTATGACGAGATTAGAAATTATTTAGCAGATATCAAAGTCCTATGTGTGGTGATTGCAGGTGATAAAGATGAAATCACACCTGCTCAAGCCATCATGGAGCTGGCGATGGAAATGCAATTGAGCCGATGTCATCTCATTACAGATGCAGGTCATCTGAGTTATGTCGATCAACCTGATCAGTTTAACGACATTGTTTTATCGGCAAATTAATTAAACGAGAGATATGGATATGAGCTTCCAAGTTGAAGGAAAAGTAGCAGTTGTAACAGGTGGCTCGTCAGGCATTGGTTTGGCTGCTGTGGAAATTTTAGTTGCAGAAGGTGCAAAGGTTGCGTGGTGTGGTCGAGATGAAGCGCGTTTAGCCGCATCGAAACTTTATATTTTAGAAAAATATCCACATGCCAATATTTACACCAGCATCTGCAACGTTTTGGACAAAGAAGATGTAAAACGATTTGCACAAGATGTAAAGCAAAACTTGGGTAATGTCGACATGTTGATCAATAACGCAGGGCAAGGTCGTGTGTCGAACTTTGAAAATACTCAAGACGAAGATTGGATGAAAGAAATCGAACTGAAGTATTTTAGTGTATTACATCCAGTTCGCGCATTTTTAAATGATTTAAAAGATTCAGCATGTGGCTCAATCACCAATGTGAACTCATTGTTGGCATTGCAACCTGAGCCTCACATGATTGCAACCTCATCTGCACGTGCTGCGTTATTAAATTTAACGCATTCACTTGCTCATGAGTTTACTCAATATGATATCCGTGTGAATTCAATCCTACTTGGTATGGTCGAGTCGGAACAGTGGAAACGCCGTTTTGAAACGCGTTCAGACCCAAATCTGTCATGGGAACAATGGACAGGCAATATTGCAAAAAATCGTGGTATTCCGATGCATCGTTTAGGCAAGCCAGAAGAACCAGCTCGTGCCTTGGTCTTTCTCGCATCGCCTTTAGCATCCTATACCACAGGTTCAACCCTAGATGTTTCTGGCGGATTCAATAAGCATTTATAAGGTGTGCACATGAAACAGTTGATGATGATTGGTTTTGGCGCAATGGCAGCAGAAGTATATGCCCATATGCCGCAAGACTTACAACTTAAATGGATTGTGGTACCAGCACGGAGTGTTGAAAAAGTTCAGGCGCAAGTTTCATCTGAAGTGAAAGTGATTAGCTCGATTGATGAATGTCATGGCACACCTGATTACGTGATTGAAGTTGCAGGTCAAGCTGCGGTGAAAGAGCATGCGCAAAAGGTATTGGAAAAGGGTTGGACTATTGGGTTGATCTCAGTTGGAACTTTGGCTGATAACGATTTTTTGATTCAGCTAAAAAATACTGCTGAACAACACGATGCCCATTTACATCTTTTGGCAGGTGCGATTGCTGGAATTGATGGAATCTCAGCGGCTAAAGAAGGTGGTTTGGAAAAAGTTACTTATAAGGGCTGCAAAAGTCCAAAAAGTTGGCGTGGTAGCTATGCAGAGCAATTGGTTGATCTCGATCAGGTGAGCGAAGTAACTGTTTTTTTTCGTGGTACAGCGCGTGAAGCTGCATTGAAGTTTCCAGCCAATGCCAATGTTGCAGCGACGATTGCGCTTGCAGGTTTAGGAATGGATGAAACCATGGTGGAACTGACGGTTGATCCAAACATCAATAAAAACAAGCACACCATTGTGGCAGAAGGTGTGTTCGGTGAAATGACGATTGAGTTGGTCGGTGTGCCTTTGGCGAGTAACCCGAAAACTTCGACATTGGCTGCACTTAGTGTAATTCGAGCGTGTCGGAATAGTGTTCAAGCGATTCAGATTTAAAAGGATTTAATCATGATAAAAGAAATTTATATCGCAGGTGAATGGCGATTAGGCAAGGGCGGTACGATTCAAAGTCTGTTTCCAGCAGATCAATCCGTGAATGCTGAGATTTCAACGGCGAGTTTGGATGATGTCAATGAAGCGATTGAAAAAGCGGATTTGGCATGGCGAAAAGCAGAGTGGCGCAACAGTTTACCGCATGAGCGTGCTCGGATTTTATATAAAGTGGCAGACATTATTGAAGCGCGTGTTGATGAACTTTCAAAGCTACAAACCAGAGACAACGGTAAACCACTCGCTGAGACGCGTGCTTTAACCTTGAGTGCAGCAGCAACAGCACGTTATGTCGCAGCGGCGTGTGAAACCTTAAATGATGAGTTGACGACACAACGTGCGCCAGATTTTATGACCATGAGTGTGCATGAACCTGTTGGGGTTGTGGCAGCGATTACACCATGGAATTCACCCATAGCTAGTGAAGTGCAGAAGTTAGCACCTGCATTAGCAGGTGGTAATGCAGTCATTCTAAAACCAGCGGAAGTGACTTCTTTAATCGCATTGGAATTAGCAAAAATCTTTGAAGAAGCTGGTTTACCTAAAGGTCTATTGAGTGTACTGGTTGGGCGTGGTTCGGTGATTGGTGATGCAATCGTAAAGCATCCATTAGTACGCAAAATTTCATTTACAGGTGGAACGAGTACAGGGCGTCATTTAGCACATATTGCGGCTGAAAAGTTGATCACAACATCTTTAGAACTTGGTGGAAAATCACCAACGATCGTCATGCAAGATGCCGATATTGAGCTAGCAGCCAAAGGTGTGGCTTATGGCATTTTTAGTTCAGCAGGACAGGCATGTATTGCAGGATCACGCTTATTTGTGCATCGCAGTATTTATGATCAATTCTTAACGCGTCTAGTTGAAATTACCAAAGGCTTGCGCGTAGGACATCCTGAAACAGTAGGGATGCATTTAGGTTCGTTGATCAATCCTAAACACTTAGCATCAGTGGATGCTTATGTTCAGTTAGCCAAAAAAGAAGGAGGGCAGATCCTTGTTGGTGGTCATGCGTTGACTGATGGTGAGTTGGCAAAGGGTAGTTTTTATTTACCGACCATTATCACAGGTCTCAATAATTCAGCACAAACTTGTCAGGAAGAAATTTTTGGCCCTGTGCTGGTAGTCATGAAATATGACGATGAAGCTGATTTGATTCAGCAAGCCAATGACAGTTGTTTTGGTTTGGCAGCAGGGATTTGGACTGAAAACTATCGTAAAGCTTGGCAACTTGCGCGTGCTTTAGAAGTGGGAACAGTCTGGATCAATACCTACAAAAAATTTTCAATTTCTGCACCTTTTGGTGGTTTCAAAGAAAGTGGAATTGGACGTGAAAAAGGTCGTTTAGGCATCTTGGCGTATATGCAACAGAAAAGTATTTATATGGGATTAAGCGAACAGCCAAATCCTTGGTGCGATTAATAAATTCATGGAATGAAATAAAATTTTTGAGGAATAAGGTAATGACAGAACGTGTAAATGTAGGCGAAGCAATCGCCCGAGTTTTGGAGGCGCACCAAGTTGATAGTATCTACGGCGTCATTTCAATTCATAATTTACCAATTGCTGATGCCGTAGGTCGCCGTGAAAAGATTCGCTTTGTCGCGGCGCGTGGTGAAGCAGGTGCAGTGACGATGGCAGATAGTCATTCACGCTTTAAAGGTTTGGGCGTTGCCTTAACTAGTACTGGTGCAGGTGCAGGAAATGCGGTAGGTTCATTGATTGAAGCAATGAATGCGGGCAGTCCAGTGTTGCATTTAACAGGCCAAGTTGAACGTGAATATTTAGATCGTGATGCAAGTTTTATTCATGAAACCAAAGATCAACTGACTTTTTTACGTGCATCGAGCAAAGCTGCTTTTCGAATTACTAGCCCTGACAATGCGGTCGGCGTAATCCGTGAAGCGATTCGTGTTGCAACCACAGTACCAATGGGGCCTGTTAGTGTTGAGCTACCGATTGATGTTCAAGCGGCAGAAATTGACCTACCACTGAATCTAGGTCCAGTCAAAGCACTCGAATTACCACAAGCAGATCAAGTTGAAGTTGATTTGATTGTTAATGAAATCAAAAAAGCCAAACGTCCAATTTTTTGGATCGGCGGTGGTACGCTCAATAGTGTGGATGAAGTCAAAGCGATTGCTGACTTGGGTATTCCAGTAGTATCTTCAACCCATGCGCGTGGTGTGTTAGCAGATGATCATCCACGTAGTCTAGGTGCATTCCATAACTCAGCAGGCGTTGAACAACTTTTAAAAGATGCTGATTTATTGGTTGTAGTCGGGTCTCGTTTGCGTAGTAACGAAACCAAAACCTATTCAGTGCAGTTCCCTGAAAATATTATTCAGGTCGATGCTAATCCTGTTGCACAACAACGTAATTACAAAATTCGTAATTTCATTTGTGGTGATGCCAAAAATGTGTTGCAACGTGTTCTTACAGGTTTAGCAGGTGTATCTAAAATAGATACTGAGTATGATGCAGCAGTTGTTGATGCGAAACAGTCAGCAATCAATGCTTTACGTACACAGCTTGATCAATATGCGTTGATCTGTGATCACCTTCGTGCAGCACTACCACAAGATGGCATTTTTGTTCGTGATATTACGATGTCAGGCAGTACGTGGGGCAGTCGTTTATTTCCAGTACAATCACCAAATCAAAATATTCACTCTTTAGCAGGGGCGATTGGTCTAGGTTTAGCTACCGCAATTGGTGCCTCAATTGCCAATCCTGACAAAAAAGTGATTGGTTTAGTCGGTGATGGTGGTTTGATGCTAGGCATAGGTGAAATGGCGACGATGGCGCAAGAAAATACCAATATGGTACTGATGATCATGAATGATGGTGGTTATGGGGTCATGCGTGGTATTCAAAATAATTACTTCGGTGGACGTCAGTATTTCAACGAATTACACACACCTGATTACCAAGCTTTGGGTGAGGCGATGGGCGTGAAAAGTTGGAAAGTCGGCAGTGCAGAAGAGTTTAAAACAGTCATTCAGCAGGCAGTTGATTTCCAAGGACCAAGTGTGATTGAGCTAGATATGCATTCAATTGGACCACTGAACTTTGCTGGTCCACCACAAAAGAAATTGTACTGAGTAATTTAAACATTGGTTGAGATGGCTGATGTTTGAAAATTTGTAGGCAAATTTTTTTGCCTACAAAACAATAAAAACTATGTTTTACAGGTAAAACAATAATCCAAGCCAACAGGACGGTTGGTATCGAAGCGAAGGAATATGATATGAAAAAGACATTAGTCATGATGCTTGCAGCACTGTCGATAAGCGTGGTATCAAATGTATATGCACAAAGTTCAGCACTGGAATGGAAAAGTGAGGATGGAACGGATTCTGTCAAGCTTGGTGGAGTGGTGCGTTTGAATCAACGTTATGAAAATTGGGAGGGGCCAAATGGAGGTTTTGGAAAACTCTATTTTGATATTTTTCGAGTTGATCTGAAAGGCAAGTTTGATGATGCCTATTTCAATGCCAGCTACCTTTTCCAAGATCAAGAGAAGCGTTCAATTGAAAAAGCTTATGCGGGATATCATTTAGATGAACATAACAGCATAGAAGCAGGTTTTGTTTATAAACCTTTTGCAATTTATCCTTATCCGCAAAATGGGTGGACTTATCATATTCCATTCTTTTTAGGTTATGGGAATAACATCGCTCCAGGTTTGAACTGGAATTTTAACAACAAAGATTGGGATGTGAAGTTAGGCTATTATCCTGAGATGCTAGCAACTAATCTTCGATATTCACCTGAAAGTGCGACTTATGATGATTTGGCTGAAAATGCATTTCCAACGCAAAAAGTCTATCAAAATGAAAAGCGTCATCAAGTGAATACACGGATTGTTCGTAAGTTAGAAACTGAATTTGGTAAGCAAGAAATTGGTGTATCAGGTGCAATTGCTCAATTGCATAACAAAATCACGGATGTCAACGGCAAATATTATGCAGTGGGTTTGCATACTGATAATAATTACAAACGTTTCAATGTCCAAAGCTCAGTGATTCATTATCAATATGATGCAAAAAATCCAGATGGTGTAAATGATGATATGACCTTGATGGGTGCAAATGGTTTAACGCCAGCATATTTCATTGCTTCTGAGGGAACCATTGCAAGTTTAAATCTTGCATATACCTTACCTGTACAGGATATGGGTAAGCTTAAAGCAATCCGTTTTTACAATGACTATAGTTACTTGGATAAAAAACGGGATGATTGGTCTGATTCGCAAATGAATACCACTGGTATGATGTTCATTGCCTCACCCGTTATGGTTTGGGCGGATTACACGTGGGGAAAAAACTCAAATATTATCGGTGGAGCTACCAATGCCACAGGCTTTACATCTACGGTATCGCCAAATAGTGATAAATGGCTATATCGAATTAATTTGAATATTGGCTTTAGCTTTTAAGCTCTTATTCTTTCCATAAGAAAGCAAAACTTAGGCTTTGCTTTCTCGTGTCATAAGTTGTTATTCATACAAAACTTACTGTTTTAAATTGATTGCTAAATAAGTTTTTCAGATCAACGCGTCAATTGGGTTTAATACGATTTTGTAACGAACAATAAATTTATCTAAAGAAGCTCAAGCATCAATAACTCAATGAAAATAACTATAAAAAATTGATATGCTATTGAATTATATAAAATGCCATTGCTAAAAATGCTGGAATATTCTAGTATCTAATTGGGTGAAAAATGTACAGAATTAAAGTATAAACAACTATATAATTGTGACCTATTTTTAATTTGTGATTATTTAATGTTAATTAGTTCTCATTTTTGTTCCCTTTTGTTAGTATTAAAGAAAAGCATACATTAGAGATAATAATAATGAAGATCGTAATTACCTTAATTGTCGTTTGTTCAGTGTTTGTTTTGGGTTATGCGAGTTATGTCGATTCTCAAAATAAAAAGCGTCAAGAACTTATAAAAATTGTGAATGATGCAGAACATAGTTTGAAAGCGATTCAACATAATCCAAACTATGTGAAGCACGCAAATCTTTCAACGTATCAACAAAAAAATTAGTTGTTGCTATGCTTTAGATTTTTCACATTTATGTTTATCTCAGTTTTGGTGAGCGTGGGGCTTTGATGCTTTTTTATCGAGTGATGCTCACGTCGTGAATAGAATCTGTTAAAATATTTACCATTAAATAAAAAGCTGCATATGAATATGCAGCTTTTTACATTTTGAAAACGGATTCAAATTTATCACGTTGTCTGAGTAACAGGTAAAAAACTGGCATATAGATTGCTTAGTAGCCTTGTATACCAATTTGTGTACATTCAAAAAATATTTGATACACAAGCGTATAGATTTCACATTCTACGATCTTAGATTTTAACAGGTACTATGGTATGACAACGCCTAATGCTTCAGTTGGTTTGTTAGAGCGCTTATTTAAGCTCAGCGATAACAAAACCAACTTTAGAACAGAAGTTCTAGCAGGTGTAACCACATTTTTGACCATGTGTTACATTATTATTGTAAATCCACTCATTCTTTCTGAAACAGGAATGGATCATGGTGCTGTGTTTGTTGCAACCTGTTTGGCTGCTGCAATCGGGTGTTTGGTCATGGGGATTATTGCAAATTATCCGATCGCACTTGCACCAGGTATGGGCTTAAATGCGTATTTTACCTATTCAGTGTGCTTGGGTATGGGGGTACCTTGGCAAACGGCACTTGCAGCGGTGTTTGTTTCAGGTTTAGTTTTCTTAGCAATTAGTTTTTTCAAAATCCGTGAGGCAATCGTCAATGCGATTCCAATGTCCCTCAAATTTGCAATTGGTGGTGGTATTGGTTTATTCCTCGCATTAATTGCACTAAAAAATGCAGGAATAATTGTTGATAATCCAGCGACTTTAGTTGGTTTAGGCGATATTAAACAACCTACAGTATTGTTGGCACTCTTTGGCTTTTTAATGATTGTTGTTTTACACCAGTTTAAAGTCCGTGGTGCGATCATTATTAGTATTTTAGTGGTTACTGCGATTGCTACCGCTTTAGGTTTAAATGAATTTAAAGGTGTGGTTGGTCAAATTCCTTCTATCGCCCCAACATTCATGCAAATGGACTTTGAAGGTCTATTTACTGCAAGTATGGTCGGCGTTATTTTCGTCTTTTTTATTGTTGATTTATTTGATAGTACAGGTACTTTGGTTGGTGTTTCACATCGTGCAGGGCTATTACAGGATGGTAAATTACCTCGTTTGAAGAAAGCATTATTTGCTGATTCAACAGCGATTGTTGCAGGTGCTGCTTTAGGTACATCTTCAACTACCCCTTATATCGAATCAGCTTCTGGTGTTGCTGCGGGTGGGCGTACAGGCTTAACAGCAGTTGTTGTGGCATTCTTATTCATTGGATGTCTATTTTTAGCGCCACTTGCTCAGTCAGTACCAGGATTTGCAACCGCACCAGCACTGTTATTTATTGGCGTGCTCATGATTCAAGGTATCACTCAAATTGATTGGGAAGATATTACTGAAGCTGTTCCAGCATTTTTAACCATTGTATTTATGCCGTTCACATATTCAATTGCTGATGGTATTGCAATGGGCTTTATTAGTTATGCACTAGTAAAATTATTTACAGGTAAAGCAAAAACAGTACCTTATATGGTTTGGATTATTGCGGCACTTTGGGTATTTAAGTTTGTTGCATTTGGTGGTTAAACCACTTAAAAATCATTGATAAAACCTTTAAAGGGTGTACCTCATTAGGCAACACCCTTTTTTATTTAGACGTGGAGTTAATATGAATCAAGTCGAGCTGATTCGTGCTTTACCCAAAGCCGAATTGCATGTGCATATTGAAGGGACTTTTGAACCAGAATTGATGTTTGCTATTGCACAGCGTAATCAGATTCAGATTCCTTACCAATCTGTTGAAGAAGTGAAACAAGCTTATAATTTTCACAATCTTCAATCTTTTTTAGATATTTACTATGCAGGCGCAAATGTGCTGGTGCATGAACAAGATTTCTATGACCTTGCTTGGGCATATTTTGAAAAATGTGCTCAAGACAGAGTCGTACATACCGAAATGTTCTTTGATCCGCAAACGCATACGGAGCGTGGGGTTGCATTCGCTACTGTATTAGATGGTTTGAAACGCGCTTGTAAAGATGCGAAAGAAAAGCTAGGTATTAGTTCCCAATTAATCATGTGCTTTTTACGTCATTTAAGTGAAGAAAAAGCATTTGAAACGCTAGAGCAAGCATTACTATTCAAAGATGACATTATTGCAATCGGTTTAGACTCAAGCGAAGTTGGACATCCTCCTGCAAAATTTGAACGTGTTTTTGCGAAAGCACGAGAAGCAGGTTTCTTGATCGTAGCACATGCAGGCGAAGAAGGTCCTCCTGAGTATATTTGGGAAGCTTTAGATTTACTAAAAGTGAATCGTATTGATCATGGTGTTCGTTCAGAAGAAGACGAGCAGTTAATGACACGTTTAATCGCAGAAAAAATGCCGTTAACCGTTTGCCCTTTGAGTAACTTAAAGCTTTGTGTCGTGAACGATATGGCTGAGCATAACATCCGTCGTTTATTACAAAAGGGTGTACACGTTACGGTGAATTCAGATGATCCTTCATATTTTGGTGGTTATATGAATGATAATTATATCGCGATTCAAAATGCTCTAGATTTATCAAATGATGAATTGAAGCAACTAGCAATTAACTCTTTTGAAGCATCATTTATTTCTGATGAAGAGAAGCAAAAGTGGATTGATGAAGTAAAGAAAATTTAAAAATAAAAAAAACCGCGTGAAGCGGTTTTTTTATCTAACAAATTATTTAGGTTGTTTTAACATGCTCAATAAAACATTATCTTTATCAATTATATGGTGTTTAATCGCTGCTAAAACATGCCCTGCAATCAATAATCCTGCAAACCATGATAGGTAAATATGTATTGGTTTAACAATCGCTAATAGATCAGGATTGTCTTGAACTAAGCGAGGTATTTCAAATAAGTATAAAACAGGTGCAGGGTGTCCAGCACTCCAGCTAAATAAACAGCCAGTGATGGGTAGTGCAAGTAACATGAGGTAGAGTGCAAAATGCCCAATATGCGCGAGCGTTTTCATCATGGGTGACATGGTATTTGGTAATTCAGGTACAGGATGGGTATAGCGCCAAAATATTCGGATAACCACTAAAAAGATAATCGTTGTAGCAATATTTTTATGTAAGGTAATGACATCCCCTTTGAAACTTCCATCAACTTCATAGCTTAAAAAATTCCCACTATAAAATCCAATAAGCCATGCAACGATAAAAATAACGGCCATGAGCCAATGTAATACTTGTGCTGTGCGAGTGTAGTACTGTGCTGAGGTTGACATCGCAACATCCTAGCTGTGATATGAGTCGTTCAATTCTAAATATCGTTGATAATTCCTCATACGGCGTATGTGTAACAGAGCGTTTTATGCTTGAAACGCTTAAATGTTGATAGCTCGGTGTTTTATTATGTAACTTGTCTACAACGTCATTTGATTAAATCTAATGGTTGTGCAAAATACGCCTGAAAGAATGTTATCGACAGGTTTAAGATCATGAAAAAATTACTACTCGTTGTGCCTATGTTATTAGCGCTAAATGCTTGTGTTGCACCAAATGCAAATAATTCGGCAGCTACGACATCTCAACAGCTAGGTATGGCAGCTTTAAAAGTCGCTGTGAATGCAAAATGTATTAATGAAATAAATACTTTACCGGCATGGAAAACTGCAACACGATTAATGACTGTTGAACAACGTGAGACTATTCAAACCAATGTATGTGGATGTGTCAGCGAAAAAGCACCGAATAGTGTAACGGCAGTAGAGCTCGCTACAGCTGCGATTGATCCTACAGCACGCGCAACAATTGTTAATCAAGTGGTTTCTGAAACTGTGAATGCTTGTGTGGCTGAAGTTCTAAACAAATAACTACCATAAAATACAGTAGGCAGGACTGAGCTTGATTAAGTCCTGCTATTCATATTGAGTTTATATCTTTTTGTAATTGCATACTATTTTAATCACTTTATATCATAAACTTATAAAAATACTTAGAGCTAGGATAGGTTTTAAGATGTATAAAATGAATTTTAAATGTGTCGATAAAATACCCCTTTAGTTTTATTTGTGGCCGAGCTTACTCTAGTCGTTGTAAATACAAAAACAAAAATATATTAAGTGGCATTGCTGTTGCAAAAACCATGAATGCTTCAGTATCAGAAGTGCTAAAATAATACAGTTTAAATAAGTTTTAGTTGGCTGCTCCGAAGCAGCTAATTTTTGTGAGTAATATAATGTTTGTTGCTGGTGTAGATGAGGCAGGACGAGGGCCTTTAGTGGGTTCAGTTGTCGCTGCTGCTGTTATTTTAGATCCAAATAATCCGATCGAAGGTTTAAATGACTCTAAAAAGTTGACTGAAAAAAAACGTGAGAAACTTTTTTTAGAAATACAAGAAAAGGCACTTGCTTGGTCAATTGCTGAAGCAACACATGCTGAAATTGATGAATTTAATATTTTACAAGCAACTTTTTTAGCAATGCGTCGTGCTGTTGAAACATTAAAAATTCAGCCTGAAAAAGTCATTATTGATGGTAATCAAATTCCTAAAGGAATTGAGATTGATTGTGAAGCAATTATAGGCGGAGATGCAACGCATGCTGAAATTAGTGCAGCGAGTATTTTGGCAAAAGTAACACGTGACCATCAAATGAAAGCGTTGGATTTAGAATATCCAGATTTTGGTTTTGCTAAACATAAAGGTTATCCAACTAAGGCTCATTTTGAAGCAATTGCATTACATGGGGTAATTGATCAACATCGTCGTAGTTATGCACCGATTAAGAAAGCACTTGGATTATAAGAATTAAAATACTTAATCCAAAAATAATTAAAGCGACTATTATTAGTCGCTTTAATTATTGGAGAAGAATTCTGTACATTAACGATTAAAGTTATTATGTTGAGTAAAATCGCTATTCTCTTCTTCATATGAATGTTGATAGTCTTGATCAAGATGTTGTAAATGCTCATGCATAGCACGTTCATGTTGGATACGTTGGTAAATTTCCTCACGATGCACAGAAACTTCTTTTGGAGCATTTACCCCAATACGCACCTGATTGCCTTTTACGCCAAGCACAGTAACACTGACTTGATCCCCAATCATTAATGTTTCTCCGACACGACGGGTCAGAATCAGCATGTTTATCTCCTTGCTAAACGCTTAAACTTGCGACAGGGAATTCATTGTTCGAAAGCACAGCCTTAATATACAGAAAATTAGAACAGAAATATGTAAAAAACAGTTTTTTTCGTAAATTCTGTTCAGACTATCTGAAAAACCTCATGGCTTAATATAACAGAGCCACTGTAATAAAAACTATAGTGGCTCTGTTTTTTTTACTATTTACTTGAAAGTAAAAAAGTAAATATACTCAATGAGCTATTAATTAAGCACGTACACTGCTTTCGCCATGTTCACGGTCTAAACCAAAGGCTGTATGTAAACAACGTACCGCAAGTTCTAAATAGTTTTCTTCGATGATGACTGAAATTTTAATTTCAGAAGTAGAAATCATCAAAATATTAATACCTTCATCAGCTAATGCTGAGAACATTTTGCTTGCTACGCCAGCATGCGAACGCATACCAACGCCTACAATAGAAACTTTTACGATGTCATCACGAGTTACAACTTCACAACCTTCGATACTGCTTGCAGTTTGATCTAAAATTGCGTTAGCTTTTGCTAAATCGTTGCGATTAACTGTGAACGTAAAATCAGTTGTACCATCTTCTTCAACATTTTGGATAATCATATCCACTTCAATGTTGGCATCGCTGATTGGCGATAAGATTTTAGAGGCAATACCCGGTTCATCAGGAACACCCAAAATTGTTAATTTTGCTTCATCACGGTTAAATGCAATACCTGAGATAATTGGTTGTTCCATATCGTCTTCTGCCTCAGTGGTAATTAGTGTGCCTACATTTTGTTTGAATTCGTCATCAAATGCGCCATCATCATCATTATCAAAGCTTGATAATACACGTAATGGAACTTGATATTTACCAGCGAATTCAACAGAGCGAATTTGTAAAACTTTTGAACCTAAAGATGCCATTTCAAGCATTTCTTCAAAAGAAATACGATCAATTTTCTTCGCTTTAGGTGCAACGCGAGGATCAGTGGTGTAAACACCATCTACATCGGTATAAATTTGGCATTCATCAGCTTTCAATGCAGCAGCAAGTGCAACACCTGACGTATCAGAACCACCACGACCTAAAGTAGTGATATTGCCGTTAGCATCAAAACCTTGGAAACCAGCAACAACAATAACACGACCAGCATCTAAATCAGTGGTCATGACATCAGTATCGATAGATTCAATACGTGCTTTGGTAAAAGCGCTATCTGTTTTAATACCAACTTGACGACCTGTATATGACTTAGCTTCTACACCAATTGAATTAAGTGCCATAGCTAACATCGAAATCGTTACTTGTTCACCCGTTGACACCATTTGATCTAACTCACGTGGGTCTGGGGTGTTGGTAATGGCTTTAGCAAGTGCAAGTAAGCGGTTAGTTTCTCCACTCATTGCTGATACAACCACAACCACTTTATGGCCATGGTCATGCCAACGCTTGACACGACGAGCAACATTTAAAATGCGCTCAGGAGTACCCATTGAAGTACCGCCATATTTTTGAACGATTAATGCCATAACTATCCTTACCAATTAAACAAGTCTAACGACTTAAGGCACTTACACATATTTGAAGACCAGATTTAACTGGAAACTTCAACATACCACGCAACTCGTAAACTTCTCCTTTGTTAGAGGCAGGAAGTCTATATTGATATTCTCTCTCAGACGGTTTAATTGCCTGAATTTTGCTTTTGGAATTGCACAATGTCATTCCTGTCAATGGTTTAAATTACACCAGAGACGTTTAAAGCGAATCGTTACAGTTTTTATTGCTGTAGTTCGATTGAATAATTCAGTTTTGATCATATTGCTTTCAACATAATCAAATGGCATAAACTCACAATAGGGCAGCGGCTTGGTTAGCACAGTAAGCTGTTAAAAGTACTCGCATTAACTGTTTAACTCAAAAAACCGCACATCCTATAATTCGTTTATGCATTACACTTATTGTTCAAGCCAAGCAGGAAGAGCAGTCATTACTTGATCAAACTTGTCATTTAATGGAGCGCCACCTTGTGCTAAATCTGGTTTACCACCACCTTTACCACCAAGTTCTTGAGCCAAGTGCTTGATAATGTCGCCTGCTTTTAACGTGGAAGCATATTGCTTAGCGACAGACGCGATTAAACTCACTTTGTCACCTTCAATGCCAGCTAAAATAATGACTGCATCTTCTAATTTTGATTTTACGCTGTCATGAAGATTGCGTAATGATTTGGCATCTAAACCTTTTACTGATGTGATAAGTGTTTGACGGCCAGCAATTTCTTTCACTTGATCTAAAAGTTCAGCCGCTTGAAAGCTCGCTAACTTTTGGTTCAATTGTTCGATTTGCTTTTGAAGACTTGATGCAGTTTCAACAATCGCTTCAACTTTCTCAACGGTTTGGTCTTTTTGAGCTTTCAATAAACTATTGATAGTTTGGATATCGTTTTCTGCTTTTTGAACAGCTTCAAGTGCTTTAGTACCAGTCACAGCTTCAATACGACGTACGCCCGCAGCGACACCACCTTCAGATGTGATTTTGAACAAACCAATATCACCTGTGCGTTTAACGTGTATACCACCACACAGTTCGATTGAGAAGTTTTTATCTTCAATCACTGAACCCATTGAAAGTACGCGAACTTCATCGCCATACTTTTCACCGAATAGCATCATCGCACCTTTGGCTTTTGCTGATTCAATATCGAGTAGTTCAGTCGTTACAGGGCTATTTGAAATCACTTCTGCATTAACTAAACGCTCAATCTGTTGCAATTGTTCAAAAGAAACAGGTTGGTCATTGGCAAAGTCAAAACGTAAAATGTCACTTGCAACCAAAGAACCTTTTTGCTGAACGTGATCACCAAGAATTTGGCGTAAAGCCGCGTGTAAAAGGTGAGTCGCAGAGTGATTACGTGCAGTTGCTGCACGAATATCTGCTTTAACGGTTGCTTCAACATTTTGAGTGGCTTTCAGGCTACCCATAGTCACGATACCTTGATGGACAAATGCACCACCAGATTTTTTAGTATCTTGAACTTCGAAGATACCTGTATCGTTTTTGAAGATACCTGTGTCACCAATCTGACCACCGCTTTCTGCATAGAAAGGGGTTTGGTTCAATACGATCAGTGCTTCGTCACCTTCGTTAATTTCATCAACTTGAACGCCATCTTTATAGATCGCAACAATTTGACCTTGACCTTGAGTTGCATCATAACCCTCAAATTGAGTTTCACCTTCAACTTTAACGATGCTGTTATAGTCAACTGCAAATTTACCAGCATCACGTGCACGTTGGCGTTGTGCTGCCATTTCAACTTCGAAACCAGCTTCGTCAATTGTCAGGCTACGTTCACGCGCAATATCAGCAGTTAAATCAGTCGGGAATCCGTAAGTATCATAAAGTTTGAATACAGTTTCACCTGCAATTACATTACCTTTCAGTTGCGCTAATTCACCTTCTAATAACTTCAAGCCTTGCTCAAGTGTTTTAGCGAATTGCTCTTCTTCTTTAAGTAGTTGCGCTTCGATGCGTGCTTGCTGTGCAGCAAGCTCTGGATAAGCCTCACCCATCACTTCAATTAGTGGTTGCAACATCTTGTAGAAGAATGAACCTGTTGCACCTAACTTGTTACCATGACGCACTGCACGACGAATAATACGACGCAACACATAACCACGTCCTTCATTAGAAGGATTTACACCATCAGCAATCAAGAAAGAACATGAACGTGCATGATCCGCAATAACTTTAAGAGATGCAGGATATTCAACTGGTTTATTTTGTGATTTTGCTTCAGCTTCAATTGCTGTGGTATCTAAACCAATGATGTCAGCTGCTGCTTTTAATAAGTGTTGAAACAAATCAATTTCATAGTTTGAATTGACGTGTTGAAGTACCGCAGAAATACGCTCCAAGCCCATGCCTGTATCTACAGATGGTGCTGGAAGAGGGTGCATCACACCATCCGCAGTACGGTTAAACTGCATAAATACGTTGTTCCAGATTTCGATGAAACGGTCACCATCTTCTTCAGGAGAACCTGGTAGACCGCCCCAAATATGGTCGCCATGATCATAGAAAATTTCAGAACATGGACCACATGGGCCTGTGTCACCCATTGCCCAGAAGTTATCAGAAGCGTATAGACCGCCTTTATTATCACCAATACGGATAATACGTTCTGCATCAATCCCGATTTCTTTATTCCAAATATCAAAAGCTTCATCGTCTGTATGATAAACAGTGACGTATAAACGATCTTTTGGTAAGCCTAACCATTGTTCGCTGGTTAAAAATTCCCAAGCAAATTTCAATGCATTTTGTTTGAAATAATCACCAAAAGAGAAGTTACCTAACATTTCAAAGAAGGTATGGTGACGTGCAGTGTAGCCTACATTGTCGAGGTCATTGTGTTTACCGCCCGCACGAACACATTTCTGAGATGAAACTGCGCGGACATAATCGCGCTTTTCGAGCCCCAAAAAGCAATCTTTAAACTGGTTCATACCTGCGTTGGTAAACAGCAAAGTAGGATCGTTGGCGGGAACGAGTGAGCTCGAAGCGACACGTGTATGCCCTTGCGATTCAAAGTAACGCAAAAATGCTTCACGAATTTCAGCTGATGTCATAAAACGAGTACTCACAACCAAGCGTCCATAATTTTAAAGGTGCTAAATTATAACGGAAAATACCTATCCGACCAACGATTTTACAAGCAATATCATATAAAACTGTGATTAAGCTAAAAATCTATATTCAACAGCGCGCTTCATGTTTTACCATATAGCATATAAATGATGATGTTTTTATGAATAAGGGCTCTGCATGCAACGTATCGCTATCAATGGATTTGGTCGAATTGGTCGAAATGTATTACGTGCATGGTTTGAAAATCCAAAACAGTTTCAATTTGAAATCGTTGCAATTAATGATATTGCGGATGTCCAAACCTTAGTTCATTTATTTAAATATGACACGACTCACGGACGCTTTGCAGGGCAAGTTGAAATTCAAATTGAAAATGCAGATATTTTTCTTAATATTCAATCCAATCAGCGTCAGTTAAAACTTCAAGTTTTTAAACAATCCGAGCCTGAGTTATTGCCTTGGAATAATTTAAATATCGATGTTGTGCTTGAATGTACAGGCTTGTTTCGTTCAAGAGTTGATGCAACCAAGCATATTAATGCGGGTGCGAAACGCGTCATTATCGGTGCTGCACCTTTTGACTCAGTGGATGCTGCTATCGTGTATGGTGTCAATCACAATGATGTGAAATCAGCTGATCAGATTATTTCAAGTGTGTCTTGTACCACACAGGCATTAGTGCCATTGGTTAAAATAATTGATGATGCTTTTGGTATTGATACTGCGTTAATGACTGAAATTCATGCAGTTACAGCAGATCAATCTGTTTTAGATCATGCCCATCGTGACTTACGTCGAGCACGTGCTTCAGGTCAAAATATTATCCCTACGACTTCAAGTGCATTAGGTGCTTTAAAACAAGTCATGCCAAAAATGGAAAATCGAATTGATGGATATTCAATTCGAGTACCTACAATAAATGTGGCAGCTATTGATTTAACTTTTGTTTCGCATTCACCGATTACTGTGCATAAAGTGAATGAAGCTTTGACTAAAGCGGCTCAATTTGATTATGCGCAAATTATGCAAGTAACGAATGAGGATCTAGTCTCAAGTGATTTTAATCATTCACCCTATTCTTTAATTGTTGATTTGACACAAACCATGGTGGTTGGGCATCAAGCTAAGGTTTTTGCGTGGTACGATAATGAATGGGGTTATGCAAATCGTCTTTTAGATTTGTGTGAGTCATTTTGTGATTAAATCTTTATAAAATTTATTTGGGGATAAAAAATGACATTAATATTGATTTGGGGTTTTATTATATTGCTTGCAGTTGCGATTGCTTTCTTGTTTTGGTTTCAGTTTAAAAGCAATAATTTGGTTCAAAGTACTGAACAGGTTCTTCAATTGGAAGAAAAAGTGATTCATTTAGAATTGCATTTAAAAAAAGGATTGGAGATCATGCAAGATATGGCTAAAAAAATGCATGTTCAACAAGAGGTTTTAGATAAAACGATTTCAAATATTGCAGCTTTAGAAAAGCAGAATGCTGAGTTGGTGAGTGTTTTGGAAATTGTTGTTAAAAATAACGCTAAAGAATAATAATTTAAAATCTTATAATTTATTGTTTGGTTTAATAAATCACTTTGTTATGATTCGAGATGCTTAATAATTTATAAATGTATCAGGATTATATGGACACTATTTCAAAAAAGATAACAGGATGCTTTGTTTTATTTTCTGGATTATTCTTAACTGCTTGTGGTGGAGGTGGGGGAAATTCGCAAGCAAAGAGTACTGAAAGTGATGAAGCAATCTATCAAGTATATTATCAAAAACCAATTATATCCGAGGGTTCTATTCCTGAGTCTTTTGAAATCACCAAGTATTCTATAAAAAATAATGAAATCAACTTTACAAAATCGCGTAATCAACCATTAACTGAACGTATTTTGACTGAACAGAAAGTTTTTGAAATAAATACACCTCAAACAAATACTTTAAAGAAAATTTCACCTACGGTTTGGACATATGAACGTCTACCTGAACTTAAACAGAATCTAAATTTTGAATTAGTAAATTTAGGTGGGGAAAATATATTTGATCGTTTGCTGCCAGGCTATCGTGATAATATAGATTTCAACAAGATGGATGATCGTTTTAATAAAGAACTCATTGCCTTTAATCAACATTATAAAAATTCAGTTTTTCCAAATGGAAGCATTTGTTATCGGCTAAAGCAAACACAATGGAATCAGCCTTATATTGAATCTTTCTCCACATTTAATTCATTTCCATCATTTAAGGAACAGAAACAGCAAATTCTTTCTCGTTACAATAACTTGGCTGAAAATAAAAAGTACTTCAAGCTTATAGATACTCAATGGCATGGCTATAACTTAATTTCTTTAGAGAATTTAGAAACAGGCAAAACACAAAGTGAGCTTGGAAATAGTGAAGATCAAACTGCCAACATTCAATTTATTCCAAGTACTTTGTGGGATGTAGATAAAAATTTAGCTTATGAGCAAAGCCATCTTCTTCAAGCTTCTGATCCTGAAAATTCAATTGAGAATTTATTTGTACATGAGCAAAAAATGGAAGTTGCCAAGCTTGAAAAAAGTTGCTTTGCATATAATTCAACAGCAATTAATGCTGTAAAAAAGTTAAATCTGATCAATTGGAAACAAGGGGATAGTTCAGGTATTGGGCAGTTCTTTGGAATGAGAACTTGGATTTTTGAGCCAAATTCCTAGTAATAATCTATTGAAATTATTAGTTAATCATGTAAAAGCTGTTTGTTTTTTATAAGGTGGAATAAGCAGTTTTTCTTCAAATTCTCAGGTGCATCATGTAAATCTTCATGCTACACTACGCTGAATCGGGCATTCACCCGATTTTTTTATGTGGTTGCTTTTTACGTAGATCGTTCTGCGTTAAACAGATTTTAGGTTTGAAACATGACCATTTCAGAGACATGGTTGCTCCCTGATGGGGTAGCAGATGTATTGCCCGAACAAGCGCAAGTGGTTGAAACTTTGCGTCGAGAAGCTTTAGATTTCCTCGCAGTTCGAGGTTATCAATTGGTTTATACACCATTTATTGAATACATCGAATCGTTGTCTTCATTATCAGAATCCAATCAAGATTTAGATTTAGTCACCTTTAAAGTTATAGATCAACTTTCTGGGCGCTTGCTTGGTGTGCGTGCGGATATGACACCGCAAGTTGCGCGTATTGATGCACATGTTCGTCCGATCGAAGGTGTGGCTCGTTATTGCTATGCAGGTACAGTCCTTCATACAAAACCGCAAAATTTCAATGCAACACGTGCGCCTTTACAGTTAGGTGCTGAACTATATGGTCATGACAGCATCGAAGCAGATGTTGAAATGATTGATGTAATGTTGGCTCTAATCGAACATACGCATAATTTGCACGGTGTTCATTTGGATTTAGGTCATGTTGGTTTATTCCGTAGCTTAGTAAAACGTGCTGGGCTAAATAAAAACACTGAAAGCGTACTTTCTGATTTATATCAGCGTAAAGCTTTACCAGAGCTAGAAGAATTTACAAAAGATTTGGCAATGGGAACAGATTTTTATGCTTTAGGTCGCTATGCCAGTGATTTAGATGCATTACAGACACACTTAAGCCAAGATATTTTAAATGATGTCGAGTTTAAAAATGAATTCGATGCATTGAAAACAACATTTACACAAATTCAATCACGTTGGCCAAATTTAAATATTGGTATTGATGTGATTGAATTGCGTAGTTATCACTATCATACAGGTTTAATGTATGCCATTTATGCGCCAAACCGCGCTGCGCCACTTGCTCAAGGCGGTCGTTATGATGGAATTGGTGAGCATTTTGGGCGTTCACGTCCAGCAACAGGATTTAGTTGTGATTTATATGCTTTAGGTGCGACACAATTTGTTGAAATTGAAACAATCGTTGCGCCCAAAGGTAATGATCAAGATTTATTAAATGCAATTGCAAAGACACGTAGCCAAGGTTTATGTGTGGTGCAATTGCTAGGTAATGATGATTTAAGCTCAGTACCATATGCGACCCATCAAATGGTGTCTCAAAATGGTCAATGGGTGATTGAGAAAATTTAATTGCCGAGCTAAAGGCTTGGTTTCCAATTTTAACAGCATGATGTAATGAGGCTATTATGGGCAAAAATGTTGTGGTACTTGGTACCCAATGGGGCGACGAAGGAAAAGGTAAAATCGTCGACCTGCTCACAGATCAAGCGGCTGCGGTCGTACGCTATCAAGGCGGACATAACGCAGGGCATACTCTTGTCGTAGGTGGTAAGAAGACTGTATTACACCTCATTCCATCAGGTATTTTACGTGAAAACGTATTGTGCTTAATCGGGAATGGTGTCGTTCTTTCTCCTGAAGCGCTAATCAAAGAAATGGCAATCTTGGAGCAAGAAGGCGTACCTGTTAAACAACGTTTACGTATTTCTCCAAACTGTCCACTTATTTTGCCGAATCACATTGCACTTGATCAAGCACGTGAAAAGAAACGTGGAAATGCGAAGATTGGTACGACAGGTCGTGGTATCGGTCCTGCATACGAAGATAAAGTTGCGCGTCGTGCTGTACGCGTTGCTGACTTAATTCGTGGTGGTGCGTTACTTGAAGAAAAACTTCAAGAAATGTTAGAGCTACATAACTTCCAACTTTCGCAATTCTATGGCGTTGAAGAAGTTAAGTTTGAAGATGTACTTGCACTTTGTAACGAATGGCGTGAAGTGCTTGCACCATTAGTGATTGATGTGACTAAAGTGCTACATGATTACCGTAAAGAAGGTAAGGCAATCATGTTTGAAGGTGCACAAGGTTCATTACTTGATATCGATCACGGTACTTATCCTTATGTAACAAGTTCGAACACAACTGCTGGTGGTGTGAGTTCAGGTTCAGGTATGGGTCCATTACATTTAGATTATGTATTGGGTATTACTAAAGCATATACAACACGTGTTGGTGCTGGTCCATTCCCAACCGAGTTACATTATGATGCATCTACCGATACAGGTGATGCTATTGGTCGTCATTTAGGTACTGTCGGACATGAGTTTGGTGCGTCTACTGGTCGTCAACGTCGTTGTGGTTGGTTCGATGCTGAAATCTTACGCCGTTCGGTTGAAGTAAACTCATTATCTGGAATTTGCTTGACTAAACTTGATGTATTGGATGGTTTGGAAGAAATTAAAATCTGTGTTGGTTATGAAGATGTTGATTCAGGCTGTGCAGGTTCTTCTGATGCGATTTCATTTGAAAGTTTAAAACCGATCTATGAATCAATGCCAGGTTGGAGTGAATCAACTGTTGGCTTAACTCAAATTGATCAACTTCCTGCAAATGCGTTGGCTTATGTAAAACGGATTGAGCAGTTAATTGAATGTTCAATTGATATCGTTTCAACTGGTCCTGATCGTGCAGAAACAATTGTATTACGTCATCCATTTTCAGCATAAGCTGATGTGGTGATTGAAAAGCTCTCATGAATTTGAGAGCTTTTTTTATGGAAAAATTTTAAAAAATCGAAGACAACATGACATTAAAATTGATTGCCGAAGACTTTATTCAACCAGAACACCTTAATGCAGTTTTACCTCTGTATCAGGAGCTTGTTGAAAAAACTAGATCTGAATCAGGTTGTATTGCTTATGATCTTTATCACGATCACAAACAGAAAGGACATTTTGTTTTTATTGAAGAATGGATGAGTCGCGAAGCGCTGGATTTACATGTACAGTCAGAGCATTTTCAACGCTTAGTACCGCTAATTGATCAATATCAGATACAAGCTGGTCGTTTTACTCATCTACATCGTTTCGAAGTTTTATTATCCAATAAAGAGTAAGCTGCTTTTTACTGGAAGATCAGCAATAGCAAAAAATCAGCTTTTGATTCCAATCTTTGTTATTTCACAGCTAAAAAAATTCTGGTTATATTAGCTTTACGTTCAAACAAAGAGGGCTTTAACGATGACGAAAAAGAGAATCCGCTACAATGGTTATGAATTAGCGTGCTGATGTTAATTAAAAATCAATGCGCTTAAAAGGTACAAACCAATTTTGATCAGGTGGGGAGAAAAGTTGGTTTGAACATTTTATAAAAATAAAAAATTTAATTTTTAACAATAAAATTGATAAAATTACGAAGAGAACCAAATGGTTCTCTTTTTTTATTAGATTATTCTTCAACTTCTCTCACTGCATTATAAGCAGCAGCCGGTTCAATATTAAGCAGTTTTTTTCCAAAACTTCTTAACCACCAAACCAGTTGAGAAGTGAAAGGAACTGTTGCACTAACCTCAACAATATTTTCTTCTAATGGTGTAATCGTTTGATCTTTGCTTAATTGACTCTCATAAAAACTTTGGGCTGTACTTTCAGTCATCGTTAGCTTTAACAGAATCTGTTCTGTAGGTTTACTATAATCAACACGGAAACCAAGTGCACCTGATTCAATATAATTATCAATATCAAAATTTACAGGATGTAAGGCACGACTATCTAAGACTATAGCTGCTTTAAAACGGTGCAGTGCAAAAGTTTGAACTTCAGTTTTATCATTTCGAGTACAAATCAAATAAATCACTGCACCTTTTTGAACCAATGCAAGAGGGTTGAGAATATAGGTTTTATCTTCGCCTTGATTTATTCTGGCGCGATAAACACATTCGATTTGTTTATCTTGTAACAATCCTTCGTAAATTGCTTGTTGTGCATGCTTGTCGACCATAGGCGGAATTAATGGTTGATTAGCAGGAACAATTCGAACTCGATTAATCCATTGTCTGACATTATTTTGTGTAGATAAGCTGCGTTTTGCTAAATCAAACCAAGGTGTCATTTCTTCAAGAAGGCTAGGTGGAAGTAGGTGGCGTAAATGCTCTTCGACCATCATAAAGGTTACTGCTTGTGAGCTGGTCATATGTGGCAAACTTTGAATCGGAGCATCAGAACGCCAACGCCAGCCTTGCGGTACAGTCTTATTGCTTTCGATTGGAAAACGTTGAGCAATTTGATTTAAATCACGCTGAATCGTCCGAAGACTGATTTCAATGCCTTCTCTTTCTAATATTTCTTGTAATTCACGAGTACCCATCCATTTCCCAGTCGATAAGCGAGAAAGTATCTGCCATTGGCGATAAAGACTATTAGACGTTTCTTTTTCTTGTATGGATGACATAGGCGAATAACTAAATTGTTTGATCTAAAGCAGACACAATAAAAAAACTCTTTGTATTTAGCAAGCCCATCTGATCTAGATTACTCATTTACGACTGAATCTAATTCACATTTAGTTGAATATCTGAGACTTAATAAATGAAAAATTAGAATTTGTATAAGTGGCATTGAAATTGCTTATTAGATATATGAATAAATGATGAGACGAGGTTTCTATGACAGAACAAGAGCACAACCTACATATCAGCACAGATTATTACGCGCCAGATCAAACGACTTCTACGGTTTCAACACATTCGTCTTCATTTATTTCTCAGCTCAGTGTGAGTACCAATTTGTTTGAGCAACTTAAATCAGAGTTTTTTAATGAGATGTTGGATGATAAAAGCTTTAACGGAGAGGCTTCAAAAAAAATTGAACAATGGTTAAGCATTCGAAGTTTAGATGAATTAAAAACATTGGGAACCCAAGCTAAGCAACATTTTTTATATCAAGGTATTACTTTTAATGTTTATGGTGATCAAGAGGGAACAGAACGTACGATTCCTTATGACCTGATTCCTCGTGTGATTGAAAAAAAACAATGGGAGAAAATTTCTACAGGTTGTGAGCAACGTGTTAAAGCGCTTAATTATTTTTTAGACGATATTTATCACGCTCAACATATTTTAAAAGAAGGCTTAATACCTGCTCAGCAAGTGATGATGCATGAAGCCTTTCAACCACACATGTTGAAACATCATCTTAAAGGGAAAATTTACTCCCAGATTAGTGGTATCGACATTATTCGTGATGGACAAGGTGATTTCTTTGTATTGGAAGATAATTTAAGAACACCATCTGGTGTTTCATATATGCTGGAAAGTCGTAAGATTAGTCAAAAGCTGATGCCAGATCTATGTACTACAAATAATTTACAAAGTATTGAACAATACCCAACGTTATTAAGAGCAATTTTGGAAGAAAATGCGCATGTTGATAATCCATTAATCGTTGTTTTAACACCAGGCAGATTTAATAGTGCTTATTATGAACATGCATTCTTAGCGCGAGAGATGGATGTTCCTTTGGTAACAAGCCGAGACTTATTTGTTGATGATGATAAAGTATTTGTGAAAACAGTTCGTGGTCGTCAACAAGTGGATGTCATTTATCGTCGAGTTGATGATGAGTTTCTTGATCCATTAACATTCAAGCCTGATAGTACTTTGGGTGTAGCAGGATTGATGTCGGCGTATTTGCAAAATAATGTTGTGATTGCGAATGCACCAGGCACTGGTGTTGCAGACGATAAATCAATTTATCCATATGTCGATAAAATGATTGAATTTTATTTGTGTGAGTCTCCTATTTTAAGTAACGTTCCGACCTATCAGTGCCGTGATCATGAGCAATTAGATTATGTACTTTGTAATTTAGAAAAACTTGTTGTCAAAGAAGCTCAAGGTTCTGGCGGATACGGTATGCTTATTGGACCACAAGCTGATTCACAACAAATTGAAGAATTTAGACAAAAAATTATTGAAACACCACACCTATATATCGCGCAACCAACTTTGGCTTTATCTGTTGCTCCAACGTTAACCACAGATGGGGTCGCAGAACGGCATATCGATTTACGTCCATTTGTATTGAGCTCACCTTATCGGACTGAGATTGTTCCTGGCGGTCTAACTCGTGTGGCAATGCAAGCAGGGTCGCTGGTAGTTAATTCATCTCAAGGCGGTGGAATTAAAGATACATGGGTGGTGGAGACGTTACGTTCATAAACCTTTCTGACACACTCTAAGCTTTGGGCACGCATCACACTTGCTGAGTGCCTGAGCTGTTTTAATAATATATAAGGGAGGACATGTATGGTTTTACTTAGCTCGAGCGCTCAACATATTTATTGGTTAGGACGTTATTTATTTAGAATTGGTCATGTCGCAAGTCATTTACCATTTTCAACGGATCAACAAGCAGCGGAATTTGCTCAAGCACTGTCTTTACAGATCGATGATGCTGAAAATTTGAATCAATTTATGTTAGCAAAAGCTCAGCCATATTCTTTGCTAAGCCAACTTGAGATTGCAAGAGATAATATCCAAGAATTAAGAGGATTGCTGACTGCCGAAGCATATGCTGAAATTAATTATCTAATTAAAAATACCCCTTCAGATGCATTGGCAATACAGCAAGTCGTAGAAGAGTGTTGTTCTATTTTAAAAGCAGAACAAGAAGAGGTTTTCCTATTTTTTGACATAGGACAAGCGGTTGAGCAAATCGATACTTATTTTAGATTTTATCAAAATATTGATCATGTGATTGAAGCGGTAGACTTTAAAGTTAAACGGTTATTTAGCTTGGGTTGGAATGATTTACAACCAAGTTGGGAGATTTTAAAAACAGAACCTTATTTAAATCAGTTTTATGCTTTTACTTATAAACTTGAAAATCAATTCGAGGTGCATGCATGAAACTTATGGTGAATCATCAAACGCATTATCGTTATACTCAGACTGCGCGTAATAGCGTGCAGTCCATTAAAATGATGCCCCAAAGTTCCAAACATCAAACCGTTGAAAATTGGCATGTCAGCGTACCTGGGCAATACTCATGTAAGAGGGATTCGTTTAATAACTTATGGATCACAGCAACTCAAAGATATGATTATCATTATTTGACGATTATGGCGCAGGGAATTGTCGATTTATTCGATACTGAAGTTGGTAGTTTTGAGAGCGATGTTTCACCAATTATTTTTCAGCAAAGAACAGCAATGACTTGCTGTGATTTAACTATGGCTGATTTTGCTCACAGTGTCGTAAAAGTCAAAGATCGTCAACATTTGATTCTATTAGCTGAAGAAATTTTAAGACTAATACCTTATCAGCCTGAAAGTACTTCTGTGACGACCTCAGCGATTAATTCCTTTTATGCTGGGCAGGGTGTGTGCCAAGATCATGCGCATGTATTAATTGCAATGTGTCGTTCACTCAATTTGCCTGCACGATATGTTTCGGGTTATTTATATGATCAAAATCAACCACACCTCGCCAGTCATGCATGGGCAGAAGTATTTGTGGATAATGAGTGGTATTGTTTCGATGTAAGTAATCAGATATTTACACCTCAGAATCATATTTACGTTGCAGTTGGACGTGATTATTTGGATGTAGCACCTGTTCGTGGTGTGCGAGAGCAGGGAGGTGTAGAAAGTATGATGTCTGTTGTTCAGGTTTTGGCTTGTTGAGTTTAAAGAGAGAAAGATGACCTATTGTTGTGCATTAAGATTGGAGCAGGGTTTAGTATTGATCAGTGATACACGAACCAATGCTGGGGTCGATCATATTTCTGTATTTCGTAAATTACATACTTTTGGTGTTGAAGGTGAGCGTTTCATCGCGTTACAAACGGCTGGAAATTTAGCGACAACTCAAGCTGTGATTGGGCATTTGCAAAATGCACTTGCTTTGGATCAAGAGCCAAATCTTTTTACTGTTAAAACAATGTTTGAAGTTGCTGAATTAGTGGGTAAAACATTACGTAAGGTTTTAGAAGATATTACCGAAAATACCCAAGAACAGATGAACTTTTCTTGCAGTATTTTAGTGAGTGGACAAATTAAGGGCGAGGAAATCCAACTTTATAATGTTTATCCTCAAGGAAATTTCATTTGTGCAACCATCGATACACCTTATTTTCAAATTGGTGAAAGTAAATATGGGAAACCTATTTTAGATCGTGCTTTGCATTATACGATGCCACTTGCTGATGCTTTACGTTGTTCATTAATCTCATTTGATTCAACTTTGAGATCGAATGTCTCTGTTGGATTACCATTGGATGCGTTGATATATCACAAGGATAGTCTTGTCATACCTGAAGGGAAGCGCATCGGAGAGGAAGATCCGTACTTTAGTCAAATTAGTAAGCAATGGTCTGAAACTTTGCGTCGGGGGCTACAGGAGTTACCAAAACCTACCGTTGACTATGGTCTATAAATAGAAGCGAACTACTCAAAGTAGTTCAATCCCTACTTTGAGACTCTATTTTTTATGATCATAGGTTTATCTTTTTGTTTAAGGTTCGATCTAGTGACAGGATACTAGGTTTAGATGTAATGAGTACCGTTAAAAGAAACATATAGAGCAAATCGTGAGTATAGAAGAACCAACTGAACCAGCTAATCAGATCTAAGCCGTTTGGAATTGTATGGATTCCAATGGTATATAATGCGGTAAGACAAATTATGAATAATAGAATGCTGCTGAGCTGAGTCAATAATCCGAGGAGCAGAAATAAACCTGCAAGCATTTCGGTAGTGGAAACAAAAGTACTCATAATTTCAGGAAATGGAATGCCTGCATCAATGATTGTCTCCAACATAATCAGTTTATTTTTCTCAACGAAAAGCTTATTGAAGCCTGTGGTGAAGAAAAAAATGCCGATAGAAATTCGGATCAGAAAAATAACGAATTGTTGAATCGGCATTTTATTAAGCGGATTATCGTATATCAGTTTTAGCATTTTAAGTTTAAATGGTTAAAACTGTATTAGAAATAAAACACAAAAAATGATCAAGTATTGTTTAGTTACCTAGTCGTCGAGTAGGGCGTTGTGTAAGGCGGCAAAGTAATTCATAACCAATTGTTCCATTTGCATGTGCAACTTCATCAACTAAACGTTGCTTACCCCATAGCTCAACTTTCGTGCCAATTTCTGCATGAATATGGGTTACATCAATTGCAATCATATCCATACTGACACGTCCAACAACAGGAACCATTTGTTGGTCAATTGCAACAAAATTTTGTTTCACGTAAGCGCGTGGATAGCCGTCACCATAGCCAATAGAAACAATAGCTATAGTCAAAGGACTTAATGCAGTGAATGTTGAGCCATAGCCTACATATTCACCTTGTTGAATCTGATTTAATGCAATGATCTCAGCAGTGAAACTCATGACAGGTTTGAGATCAAGCTCACATACATTTTTATCTGAAAATGGTGATGCTCCATACAACATAATTCCAGGGCGAACATAATCAAAATGAAGTTCTGGATATTTATAAATTGCTGCTGAATTGCAACAAGAGGCTAGTATAGGGTCACACGCTTGTTTAACTTCTAAAAATTGATTTTTTTGCTGTTCATTTAAGGGATGTTCTGCATCAGCATTGGCAAAATGCATGGTTAAAACGCAGGTAAAACCTTCAGCTTTCAAGCGCTGAATCACGTCAATGATTTCATCGACTTTAAAACCGAGACGATTCATGCCGCTATTCAGTTTTACCCAAACCTTTAAATCTAATGCGTTATAAGCAGCTTTATGCTGAATTAACCATTCTACTTGTTGGTTGTGATGCACGATGCATTCAAGCTTCTGTTCGATGACTTGTTGCATCTCATTTTCAGCAAATACACCTTCAATCAATGTAATCGGCTGGGTATATCCAAGTTGCCTGATCTCTAAAGCTTCTTCTAGACAGGCGACACCAAAAGCATCCGTGGCCTCTAAGGCGGCTAAACAGTGTTTTACTCCATGTCCATAAGCATTGGCTTTGACCATACTGACGATTTTTGAATGTGAAGTAAGTTGTTTAACACGGTTTAAATTATATTGCAGTGCTTCACTGTCAATATAAACTGTTGCTTGGCGCACCCTGAGATCTCCTTTGGGTCGACTTGGATTGTATATAAAATAAAATAGTTTAAATATTATTCGTCATCTTCATACTGAGCATAGAACTCAGGCGATAAATTACTGAAGCGAGTATATTGACCTTCGAAGGCTAAACGAACGCTACCAATTGGACCGTTACGCTGTTTACCGATAATAATTTCTGCTGTACCTGCTTCTTTAGATTCTTTGTTATAAACTTCATCACGGTAAATAAACATAATTAAATCGGCATCCTGCTCGATTGCACCCGATTCACGTAAGTCAGACATTACTGGACGTTTGTTTGGGCGATTCTCCAAACTACGGTTAAGCTGCGATAGTGCAATCACGGGGCAGTGCATTTCTTTTGCAAGTGCTTTTAAACTACGAGAAATTTCTGAAATTTCGCCAACACGGTTATCACCCATACCCGGCACTTTCATCAATTGCAGGTAATCGACCATAATGCAACCGATTTTACCATCATGCATTTTTGCAATGCGTCGAGCACGTGCACGAAGTTCTGTTGGTGGAAGAGCAGAGGAGTCGTCGATGTACAAATGCATTTCTTGTAATTGCAAGATCGTACCTGTCACTTTCGTCCATTCATCTGCATCTAAATTACCAGAACGTAAATGACCTTGGTGTACTTTACCCATGGCTGAAATTAAACGCATTGCAATCGAGTCTGCTGGCATTTCCATAGAAAACACCAAAGCAGGTAAACGATTATATTGCAGAACGCTTTCAACCAAGTTCATCGCAAAAGTAGTTTTACCCATCGATGGACGTGCGGCTACAATAATTAGATCGCCAGCTTGCATACCAGAAGTTTTATTATCGAGTTCTAAAAAGCCTGTGGTTAAACCAGTGATATTTCCTTCTAATTTAGAAAGCTCATCTAGTTTAGAAATAACATCCGCCGTTACAGAGCTAATCGATTTTGGGCCTGAATCTTTTTTATTATTGTTATGCTGTTCTGCTAGCGAGAAAATTTGAGTTTCTGCTAAATCTAGAATTTCACTAACAGGTCGGCCTTTGGTGTCATAAGCATTTTGTAAAATATCACTACTGACTTTAATCATTGCACGTAGTGTTGAAAATTCTTTAATTTTACTGGCATAAGTTTCAAGGTTATAAAAACTTGAAGGGGAATCTGCCATCAGTTGCATTAAATATTCTTCGCCACCAATTGCATCTAACAAGCTTTGTTTGAGTAACCAATCATTTACCAAAACAGCATCATAAGGAGAGTTTTCTTGAGCCAGTTTTTCAATTGCACGATAAATATATTTATGACGTGTAGCATAAAAATCATTTTCTTTGAGTAAGTCACTAACTTGCTCAAAGGATTCAGCAACCGTCATTAATGCAGCTAAAACAGCTTGCTCGATTGCAAGATTATGAGGCGGGGTGCGAAATTCTTTTAATTGACCTGAGTCACTCACTTTACTCTCTGTGTTTGGAGAATTTTTTGTAAAATTGGCATTCGCCTGTGACATAACAAGACCTAATAAAAAAGATGAAACATAACCGAGTGACTATCTTAATCCAAATGGAGGTCAACGCGACAATTTAATTCAGTGAAAATTGTGTAAGTGGTGAAAAATTAAAAGTTGAACTTTATTTATAAAATTTTGACATAAAAAAAGAGCATGTAAAACATGCTCTTTTTCTTTGCAGAAATTACTCAGATACGATAGTAACGAGAACTTCAGCAACAACATCATGGTGCAATTGGATTGCGATGTTGAATTCACCAGTGTGACGAAGCGCACCGTTTGGTAAACGAACTTCTGCACGGTCAACAACAAGACCTGCGTTCGTTAAAGCGTCAGCGATGTCACGAGTGCCGATAGAACCGAAAAGTTTACCTTCATCACCAGCTTTAGCAGTGATAACGATATTAACTTCGTTCAATTGTTCAGCACGTGCATTTGCAGCAGCTAAAATATCAGCTTCTTGTTTCTCAAGTTCAGCACGACGAGCTTCGAAAGCTGAAGTGTTAGCTTCAGTTGCAGCTACTGCTTTACCTTGAGGAATCAAAAAGTTACGACCGTAACCAGCTTTAACTGATACTTTGTCGCCTAATTTACCAAGATTTTTAATGCGTTGTAATAAGATAACGTCCACAGCTCACCTCACTTACTTATGGTTGTCAGTGTACGGAATCAAAGACAAATAGCGAGCTTGTTTAATAGCTAACGCTAATTGGCGTTGATAACGAGCTTTAGTACCTGTAATACGGCTAGGAACAATCTTGCCGTTTTCAGTGATGTACTGTTTTAGAGTGTCGATATCTTTGTAGTCGATATACGCAACTTTCTCAGCTGTAAAGCGGCAGAACTTGCGACGACGGTAAAAACGTGCCATTGAGGTTCTCCTTATTCAGCTTCTGGAATTGCGTGTTGTGCTTCTTCACGTTGAGCTTTACGCGCACGTTTTTCTTCAGCACTTTTAGCAAGTAATGATTCTTCAGTAATTGCATTTTCACGACGGATAATGATGTTACGAATAATTGCATCGTTATAACGGAACAATTCTTCTAACTCATCAAGAGTCGTTTGACCACATTCAACATTCATAAGAATGTAGTGTGCTTTGTGGATTTTGTTGATTGGGTAAGCCAATTGGCGGCGGCCCCAATCTTCTAAACGGTGAATTTGACCTTCAGCTTCTTTGATCTGAGAGATATAGCGTTCAACCATACCTACAACTTGATCGCTTTGGTCTGGATGTACCAATAGTACGATTTCGTAGTGACGCATTGTCAGCTCCTTACGGTTTAAGCAGCCCCTAATTATAAAAATTAGAAGCAAGGAGTCATAACTAAAAGTTATGTCGCAAATTGCGAAGCGCTAATTCTAGACATCTTTGGCTTAAATCGCAAGCAAATTCATATTTTGTCCGCAGTAAACTTTCATGTTGGGACATTCTGTAGAGTTTTAACTACAGATCACAAATAAACTGGAATAAAAGAAGGGTTTGAATAATTGGATATAGCGTAATTTCATTTAGGCAATAAGAATCTAATGTTTTTATTGCACGAAATGATAACAACAGAAGGAATAATAAAAAGACAGAGAAGTCTCTATCTTTTTAAAAAATAGGGAGTAGAGGTGCAGGACTTGAGAATGTAAAGCTAAAGCTCAAACTAATCACAGTAATTAAAATGACTGAAAAAAGAAAAAAACGTTTTGCCCAAAGCTGATCATTATCAGCTTTAAATCCTAAAATACCAATATAAAACCAGTAAATACATAATGCATTGCAAATCACCAAGAAAATAATATTGGTGTATCCATATACATATAAAGCATTCATTGAAAGCGTAAATAAAATCACATAGATCAGTGATTCAATTTTGGTTCTCAGAATAGAACGTGCTACTGGTAAAATAGGCACTCCTGCATTTTTATAGTCGTCAAACCGATAAATTGCAATCGCCCAAGAATGTGGCATTTGCCATAAAGCATATGCAACAAAAATGAGGAGAGCAGCCATATCGAATTGTTGACTTACAGCCGTGTAACCAATAACTGGGGGACTCGCTCCAGAAATACTACCAATCACGGTTTGATGGATTGTGGTACGTTTTGTCCACAAACTATAAAACCCAACATAGACGACGAAACCAATTACAGCGAATAAGAATGCATAAGCATTCACATAGAACCAGAGAATGCTAAAACCAATGACACCTAAAACGAATGCATAAAACATTGCTATAGTAGGGGAGATTGTTTTTTTAACAAGAGCACGGTTCATGGTGCGTTGCATTTTTTGATCGATGTCTTGATCAATTACATTATTTACGACACAACCAGAAGCAACAACAAATGTCGTTCCAATCAGAGTAAGTAATAATAAGAGGAAGTCTATGGAGCCTTGAGCGGCTAAAAAGAAGCCGCCCAAGGTGGTAATAAAATTACCGAAGAGAATTCCTGGTTTAGTCAGGAATAAATACTTTTTCCACATGACAATCAGTTTAGATCATCATGTTGTAGTGTAGGTAATTCATAATCCACACTGAACCAACAAGAAGAACAGCGATACATAGGATTGTGTAGATGAATGCAATCAAGTTCCAGCGTTGTTCTGATGATGTATTCATGTGTAGGAAATACACAAGCTGTACAAGCACCTGAGCAACCGCTGTAATTGCGATTACAGTCATTAAAATACCACGACTAAAACCACCCGCCATCACCATTCCAAAAGGAATGATGGTGAGGACAACAGACAGGATGAAACCAACCGTGTACTGTTTGAAGTTACCGTGTGATGCACCTGCAGCATTATGGTCATGACCACTCATTAGAGAACTCCCATTAAGTAAACGACGCTGAATACACAGATCCAAACGATGTCAAGGAAGTGCCAGAACAAGCTTAAGCAAGCAAGACGACGTGTATTCGGTAGTGTCAAACCATTCTTCTTGATTTGATACATAAGTACGAGCATCCACACTAAACCAGAAGTTACGTGAATACCGTGTGTACCAACTAAAGTAAAGAATGCTGATAAGAATGCACTATGAGTCGGACCGTGGCCAGCATGTACAAGGTGATGGAATTCATAGATTTCCATACCAATGAACGTTGCACCAAATAAGAAAGTAATGAATAACCAAGTAATCACTTGGTTTACATTCTTTTTATAAGATGCAAGAACTGCAAATCCGAATGTTACCGAAGAGATCAATAGGGCAAAAGTTTCGGTTAATACAAAACCTAAAGAATCACCAAAAAGATCTTTCGCACTTGGAGTACCAGGTGGAATATGACTGCTTAATACGGCGAACGCGATGAAGAGTGATCCGAAAAGAATCAAGTCACTCATCAAATAAGTCCAGAAACCAAAGACCGTTAAGTCTGTATCATCATGTTCGTGATGACCGTCATGACCGTGGTTGTCGTGATGAAGTACTTCAGCCATTTCCTTAGTCCTTCTTCAAGTGTTTTTCAAGTAAAGCATAGCGTTCGTTTTCAATGCGCTCAACTTCAGCAGCAGGAACGTAGTAATCAACATTCTTAGTGAATGAGCTTACGATCAAGCTAACAACAGCTGCAACGAATGAAACAACGACTAACCACCAAATATGCCAAATTAATGCAAAGCCAAGCACAGTAATGAACATTGCAATGACAAAACCAGCTGCACGATCAGTCGGCATGTGGATGTCTTCATATTTGGTATCACGAGCGTATGCTACACCATTTTCTTTGTCAGTCCAGAAACGATCAACACCGCTAGCTTCTGGTACATGTGCAAAGTTATAGAACGGAGCAGGAGAAGATGTTGCCCATTCAAGTGTACGGCTATCCCATGGATCGCCTGTATGGTCCATGTTGTCCTTACGTTGTAAGAAACCAACGATGATTTGCATTAGGAAACATGCAATACCGATCGCGATAAGCACAGCACCAAACAATGCAATTGCTAAGTATGGATCCCATTCAGGGTTGTCATATGTATTCAAACGACGTGTCATACCCATGAAACCAAGGATATAAAGTGGCATGAATGCAAAATAGAAACCGATAAACCAGAACCAGAACGCAGCTTTACCCCATGCTTCGTTGAGCTTCCAGCCAAACATTTTCGGCCAGTAGAAGATGATGCCGGCAAACATACCAAACACCACACCACCGATAATTACGTTATGGAAGTGAGCGATCAAGAATAATGAGTTATGTACAAGGAAGTCCGCAGGTGGAACAGCCATAAGTACACCAGTTAAACCACCGATACCGAATGTCACAAGGAAGCCAAGCGTCCATAACATTGGGGTAGTATAGGTGATGCGACCTTTATACATTGTGAATAACCAAGAGAAGATTTTCACACCTGTAGGAATCGCAATAACCATGGTCATAATACCGAAGAACGCGTTAACGTTCGCGCCAGCACCCATGGTAAAGAAGTGGTGAAGCCATACAACGAATGCAAGTACAGTAATTGCAATTGTTGCATACACCATTGACTTGTAACCGAATAACGCTTTACGAGAGAAGGTTGCAACGATTTCTGAGTATAGACCAAAAGCTGGCAATACTAAGATGTATACCTCAGGGTGACCCCATGTCCAGATCAAGTTCACGTAAAGCATTGGGCTACCGCCAAGCTCATTTGTGAAGAAATGGAAGCCGAAGTAACGGTCTAGCGTCAACATTGCAAGTGTACCTGTTAATACAGGGAATGATGCAATGATGAGTACTGCTGTACAAAGAGAAGTCCATGTAAAGATAGGCATGTCCATCAGTTTCATACCAGGAGCACGCATTTTAATGATGGTAACGAAGAAGTTAACACCTGATAAAAGCGTACCTAGACCAGAAACCTGAAGTGCCCAAATATAGTAGTCAACACCAACACCAGGAGAATATTGAATACCAGACAATGGAGGATAAGCCATCCAACCTGTAGCAGCAAATTCACCTAATACAAGTGAAACCATCATCAAACCAGCAGCTCCAGCAAACAACCAGAAACTTAAAGAGTTTAATAATGGAAATGCAACGTCACGAGCACCAATCTGTAAAGGTACAGAGATGTTCATCATACCAACAACAAGACCCATTGCTACGAAGAAGATCATGATTACGCCGTGTGCCGTAAAGATCTGATCGTAATGGTCAGGATGTAGGTAACCTTCACCACCGCCTTTAGCGAGGAAAAGTTGTAGACGCATCATGATCGCATCTGCGAAACCACGCAACAGCATGATTACAGATACAATGATATACATAATACCAATCTTTTTATGATCTACAGATGTAAACCATTCTTTCCAAAGGTAGCCCCATTTCTTAAAATAGGTAATACCACCAACAACCGCAATGCCACCAAGAGCCATCATGACCATGGTAACGAGTACAATCGGCTCTGTTGGGATAGAGTCCCAACCTAATTTGCCAAAAATCATATCCATGTCTTATTCCCCTTGAGCAGCGTGTTCAGCTGCAGCATGAGTTTCTGCTGTTGCATGTCCAGCAGCAGAGTGGTCAGCACCGTGATAGTTACTCATGTAATAGTTGATGATTGTTTCAAACAATTTTGGTTCAACTGATGAGTAATACGTTACAGGGTGTGGCTTATTTGGGAATGGTTTCATTGCTTCAGCTTTAGCGATAGCTTCTTCATCACCCGCAGCTTTAGCGCGGTTAACAAGAATTTCGATCTGATGTTTAGAACGATCACCATCTTTAAGTGTTGCTAATTCAGCTTGGTCAAGTGTACCTTTTTGAATCGCTTCAGCATTAATGCTTGTACCATTACCAGCTTTTACAGCTTCAACCCACTGTGCAAATTCTGGTTCAGTCACGCTGTGTGCTTTAAAGCGCATTTGTGAGAAACCATAACCTGAATAGTTTGCTGAGAAACCACGGAATACACCTGGTTCATCTGCTAATAAGTGAAGATGAGTTTGCATACCCGCCATAGCGTAGATTTGCCCACCTAACTGTGGGATGAAGAACGAGTTCATCGTAAAGTTAGACGTAATCTTGAAGCTAATAGGCGTTTGTTCTGGGAAACGTACTTCGTTTACCGTTGCAATATTTTGCTCAGGATAGATAAAAATCCATTTAAACTGTTCAGCGACAGCTTGAATAGTTAATGGTGCTTTATCTGACTCTAACGGACGGTAAGGGTCGTACTTGTGGGAACCCCACCAAGTTAACCAAGCTAAAATACCAATAATAATGACAGGAACACCCCAAACAACGATCTCAATTGTCGTAGAGTGTGCCCAAGTAGGTTTATAGTCTGCATCTTTATTCGATGCGCGATATTGCCAACCAAACCATAATGCCATTACGATTGATGGAATTACCACCAACAGCATTAGATAGATCGCAGTCATCATCAGGTCACTTTGACCTTGACCTACTGGACCTTTATTGTTTAGAAGTACCATATCACCGCCACACCCAGTCAAGAGTGCAGCCATCGTAGATAAAGACAATACAGCTAAAATCGTTTGTCTCATTTTACAACCTCGGTGAAGAGTCCCATTCCCTAATTAAATTATGGGATAGCGATTAAAGTGTCGCATGATTGATAAGAATTTTTTGTGAAATGCTTAGCAATCATGCGACACCGCTACGTTGTTGGGCATTATGCCTCATATTGAAAAACTAAGCTACACATAACAGGGTCAGAAATACTTGTTTTAAAACCCGATTTATTTTGTAGGGTTATTGTTTGGTAGTATGTTTTTCTTTTAGATATCAATTTAATATATAAAAAAGAGGATTAAATCCTCTTTTGTTTATTGATTTGTGATTATTGCTTTACGACCTTGGTTTTTGCCAATTTATCGTGCAATGTTTGACGATTTTTGTTGAAAACGAAGAAAGTATAGTCAATAAGTGTAATAAAAGGCATGAATAATAAATTGAGAATAATGAACAAGACACTTCTTAGCCAAAACGCACGAATGCTATTCACCTGTGTATTTTGTTCTACATCAACAATTTTTATTTTCGCTATTTTCTTACCAATACTTTGCCCTGACTTCGCAATAAAGAAGGCTTGAATCATGAGCATGATAATTAGATAGGCAAACATCGTCATCCATGCTTCATTTGGAATGAGCTGCATCAACTGCTGTTGTAATTCGACAGCTTTAGTCGAGGCCATTTGGGTGGCTTGTAGCTGTTTCTGAATATCAAATAGCTCTTGATATTGGCTTTCATTAAAGAAAAATGATGGAATTGCAGCCATCGGTAACCAAAGCATTAAATCTAAAATTTTGGCAAGTGCGCGTGAGTGAAAAGCAGCAAGCTCAGGTGTCTTTTGTTCCACTTTTATATTAAAAGAGGCTTTTTCTGTTTCATTATTAATTTGCGTACTGAAAGGAGAGTATCCTACAGGTTCGTAAACAAGTTTACCTTGTGTTAATTCACCAAGTGTTTTCCATTCAGTCATACCTTCATGCCAAACAAGATCGGTAAGTAAAACCTGTTGGCTGGTCAGCATTTGGTTCACTTGTTCTAAACTATATGGTCCAGCTTGTTGATTGTTACGAGCCAAGTAAATTTGCATAATAAAAAAATCTCAATGACTAAAGATGAAAAAAGACCCCACGGAAGGGTCTTTTTTTATAAAAGATTAGGCTTTTTTGATCTGCTCTTCAGCAAGGAAGAACCACGTGTCAAGGACAGAATCTGGATTAAGTGAAACAGATTCAATACCTTGCTCCATCAACCATTTAGCTAAATCTGGGTGATCTGAAGGACCTTGTCCACAGATTCCGACGTATTTTCCTGCTTTACGGCAGGCATGAATAGCCATCGATAATAAAGCTTTGACTGCTGGGTCACGCTCATCAAACAGATGTGAAACGATACCAGAGTCGCGGTCAAGACCCAGTGTAAGTTGTGTTAAGTCATTTGAACCAATCGAGAAACCATCGAAATGCTCAAGGAATTGCTCAGCCAATAATGCATTGGTTGGTAATTCACACATCATGATGACTTTTAGGCCATTTTCACCACGTTTTAACCCATTTTGAGCAAGCAGCTCAATCACACGTTTCGCTTCAGAAACTGTACGAACAAATGGAATCATAATTTGAACATTGGTTAAGCCCATTTCATCACGCACTTTTTTTAATGCACGACATTCAAGCTCAAAACAATCACGGAAGTTGTCAGATACATAACGACTAGCGCCACGGAAACCTAACATTGGGTTTTCTTCTTCAGGTTCGTATAACTTACCGCCAATTAAGTTCGCATATTCATTTGACTTAAAGTCAGACATACGCACAATCACAGGCTTATTTGCAAAGGCAGCGGCGAGTGTTGAGATACCTTCGACTAACTTTTCAACATAAAACTCAATCGGAGAAGTGTAGCCAGCCGTACGTGTCATTACAGCAGCACGTGTTTCACGAGGAAGGCTTTCGATGTTTAATAATGCTTTTGGATGCACACCGATCATACGGTTGATGATGAACTCAAGACGAGCAAGACCAATCCCTTCATTTGGGATTTGAGCAAAATCAAATGCACGGTCAGGGTTACCCACGTTCATCATAATTTTGAACGGTAGTTTAGGCATTGAATGAATTGAATTACGTTGTACTTCAAAGTCTAACGCACCTTCATAAATAAAGCCTGTATCACCTTCAGCACAAGAAACAGTTACTTCTTGGCCATCAGTTAATACTTCTGTTGCGTTACCACAGCCAACTATGGCAGGTACACCAAGTTCACGAGCAATAATTGCTGCGTGACAAGTACGACCGCCGCGGTTTGTGACAATCGCAGCAGCACGTTTCATTACTGGTTCCCAATCTGGATCAGTCATATCAGATACAAGTACATCACCATCTTGTACTTTATCCATTTCCTTGATTGAAGTCACAACACGTACGCGACCTGAACCAATACGTTGACCGATTGAGCGTCCTTCACAGATGACAGTACCGCGCTGTTTTAACAGGTAGCGTTCCATTGTGCCAACATTTTGACGACTTTTTACAGTTTCTGGACGCGCTTGTACAATATAGATTTGACCGTCATCACCATCTTTTGCCCACTCAATATCCATTGGTGAGCCGTAGTGTTGTTCAATAATTAATGCTTGTTTAGCAAGCTCATGCAGTTCATGATCATTCAAAGCAAATTGTTGACGTTCTGGTTTTTCAACATCAACCACAACCACTGATTTGCCTGCAGAACCTTCTTCACCATAAATCATTTTTTGGTGTTTAGAACCAAGGTTGCGGCGTAAAACAGAATGTTTGCCATTATTGAGTAGTGGCTTAGATAAATAGAATTCGTCTGGGTTAACTGCACCCTGTACAACCATTTCGCCTAAACCATACGATGCAGTAATAAAGACTACATCACGGAAACCGGATTCTGTATCAAGTGTAAACATGACACCCGCAGCGCCAGTTTCAGAGCGAACCATACGTTGAACGCCAGCAGAAAGGGCAACAACACTATGTTCAAAACCTTGGTGTACACGATAAGCGATCGCACGGTCATTATAAAGTGATGCAAAAACTTCTTTAATCGCAATAAGAATATTATCAATACCGCGAATATTTAAAAAGGTTTCTTGTTGACCTGCAAATGAAGCGTCAGGGAGATCTTCTGCAGTTGCAGAAGAACGTACCGCAACAGCAATGTCTGGGTTGCCGTTTGAAAGTGCTGCAAAAGCCTCACGAATTTCTTGTTCTAATGTTGTAGTAAGTGGAGTATCAACAATCCATTTACGAATTTTAGCGCCTGTTTCAGCAAGTGTAATAACATCGTCAACATTTAGCTGTGCAAGTTCAGCCTGAATACGAGCGTTTAAGCCGCTTTGATCCAAGAACTCACGATAGGCAGCTGCAGTTGTTGCAAATCCACCAGGTACCGATACGCCAGCATTTGATAAATGGCTGATCATTTCACCCAAAGATGAGTTTTTCCCACCTACGAGTTCGACATCGTGTTTTCCTAATTTTTCCAGACCGATTACGCGCGCTTCCAAAGTATTTACTCCACTTTTTTTGCAGTATGAATGACCATCATTGGTATGAAATTATACGAATGTGCTTAGATTTAGCGTTTTACTAAGCGACAGCCATGTTAGATGAGTTTACTATAAAGATTATAGAGCACTAAGACAAATGTTTAAGGAGAATTTTGATGCCCGAAAGTAAACAAATTAAACGGAGTGTATTCTTTATTTCAGATGGCACAGCAATCACTGCAGAAACCCTTGGACATTCGCTACTTGCGCAATTTCCAAACGTTGATTTTGATATTCATATCATGCCTTATATCACTACAGAAGAGGCGGCAATGAATGTTGCTGTAGAGATCAATGCGTGCCAGAAACGTGACGGTTCTTTACCACTTGTTTTTGATACTTTGGTCGATCCAGATGTACGTGAAATCATTAATACTGCTAAAGCCGTAAATTTGGATGTCTTTGAAGGCTTAATTAGTAAATTAGAACAAGAATTGGGTACACCTCCAACAACATTGGTGGGTCAAACGCATGCAGTAACAGATTCCGAATCTTATAAAGCACGTATTGATGCAGTTCATTTTGCACTAGATAACGATGATGGTGCGCGCACTCGACATTATGATAAAGCAGATCTTATATTAGTTGGAGTGTCTCGCTCAGGCAAAACACCAACTTCGATTTATTTATCATTACAATTTGGTATTCGAGTCGCAAACTATCCTTTGACCGAAGAAGACCTAGATGACAATCGCTTACCTGCGGTACTCAAAGAGCATAAAAATAAACTCTTTGGTTTAATGATTGATGCAGAGCGTTTAGTTGCTATTCGTAGTGAGCGAAAAGCGAATAGCCGTTATGCCAGCTTTAGTCAATGCCAAATGGAGTTGCGTGCGATTGAGGGTATCTATATCTCCGAGGGGATTAAATATTTGAACGTGACGGAGATGTCGATAGAGGAAATCTCTACACGAGTTTTACAGATGACAGGTCTGAAGCGACGTATTGGTTAGTTTAATTTGGCTAAGTGAATCCTTATTTGACTTAGCCTTTCATACGAAAAATCACATAAAATAACGTGTTTTTATTTTAATCAAAAACTTAATATCAAAGACATACGTCACTGATGAAATCATAACTTTTTGAATTTATTTTAAAATTTAAATTACTACAAAATATGACTATTGGGTTGTGTGTTTTAGTGATAATTACATCACATTTTGATATGATATGTGTGAATTAAAACCTATTGTGAGCATCGGTATATGACTTTGCTTTTGGCTAGTCATTTTTTAAATGAAGAGTTCCCTAAAGAAATAAAATCTTTGGAGTTGCATGACACAAATGTCAATGCGACTAGGGCTTTTCGATGCTTTCAAGAAATGAGTGATATTGAAAAAAACGTTTTTGATAATATCCCCAGTTTAGTTTGGTTATTGACAGAACAAGGCGATGCTTATTTTTTCAATAAATTAAGCCAAGAATATATAGGCGCACAAGAATTACATCAATTGATCAATGGCTGGGATAATGTAATTCATCCAGAAGATTCAAAATTATATAAAAATGAATGGTTACAGGCTTTCATTCATAAAAATGAATTTCAATTTGAATGCCGAATACAACATCATTCTGGTACATATCGATGGTTCTTGTTGTCCGCAAAATTTATTGAAAATACAAATGTTGAAAAAAAATATTGGTTCATCAACTGTGCAGATATTCATGAAACTAAGCGACATCAACAGAACTTAGTCAAATGTATTGACACACAAACCAATATGCTTGATACCAGTATCGATTGTATTAAATTACTTGAAGTCGATGGAACACTTTTACATATCAATAAATCAGGCTGTACCGCATTAAATATATCTGAAAACAATAAACATTCTGGGATGAAATGGGTTGATCTTTTACCTGCGGAGATTCGCTCAAAGGCAGTACGTGCTTTAAAGGTTGCCGCGCAGGGTAAACCATCACGATTTCGTGGAATGAGTACAAGTGGCAATAAAAAGCAGTATTGGGATAATTTACTGACACCTATATTTAATGATACAGGCGAGACGTTGCGTATCTTATGTATTTCTCGTGATGTAACTTCGCAAAAAGAAACAGAAATGCGGCTTCAAATTGCCAGTGAATTAGATGAATTAACTGGGTTGTATAATCGTCGTTTTTTCAAATCTCAGCTTAAACGTACTTTGCTTAAACATAAAAGCAATAAAAAGCGCTTAGGTTTAATGCTGCTTGATTTAGATTATTTCAAACATGTTAACGATACTTTGGGTCATGCCGCAGGTGATCATTTACTCAGAATATTATCAAAGAGAATAGAGAACATACTTCCCGCCAATACTTTTGTCGCACGTCTTGGCGGAGATGAGTTTGCAATTGTTGTAAACGAGATTGAAGATGGAAGTGATCTCGAAAAAATAGCAATTGATGTCAATAAATTGTTAGATGCACCGATTACATATGCTGGAAATTTAATTAACGGAAGTATGAGTATTGGTTGTGCAATTTATCCACTTGATAGCAAAGATTCATCTACATTAATGAAATGTGCTGACACTGCATTGAATGATTTAAAAGCCACAGGACGAGGTGGCTTTCGCATGTTCAATTCTCATATGCTAGTCGCTGCTCAAGATGTTGCAATCCAGCTTAATAAAGCACGTCATATCATTCGTGATGATCTAATTATTCCGTTTTATCAACCTAAAGTCAGATTGTCAGATGCTAAAGTAGTCGGGTTTGAAGCTTTATTGCGTTGGCAAACATCAGATAATCAGGTTCATTTCCCAAAAAATGTTGAACAAGCTTTTCAAGACTATGTTTTGGCGACAAGAATAAGTGATGCAATACAAAACAAAGTGTTCGCGGATATTTCAACTTGGATGAAGCAAAAACTTCAACTTGTGCCAGTTTCAATTAATGCTGCACCAGTTGAGTTTCTGAAAGATAATTATGCTGAGCGTTTATTGCATCGTTTAAGTCAATATAAAATTCCACATCATCTGATTGAAATTGAGATTACTGAACAAATTTTGGATGATCGTGGTTCAGATTATGTGGTGAGAGCATTAACTCTATTGAAACAAAATGGAGTGCGAATAGCACTTGATGATTTTGGTACAGGTCATTCTTCTTTAACCCGCTTAAGAGACTACCCAGTTGATTGCTTGAAAATTGATTGCGATTTTATTAGACGAATGAACCATGATCCTGCCATTTCAGCAATCGTAGAAGCAATCGTTGCATTGGGGCCAAAATTATCCTTAGATATTGTTGCAGAAGGTATTGAAAATATAGAGCAATTAGAGTTGCTTAAATTATCTGGTTGTACTATTGGTCAAGGGTTCCTATTTAGCCAAGCCGTAAGTCATCAACAAGCGACCTTGATGTTAGGCAAAACAGTATAATTTTGAGATATTGTGATTTGAAGTTGCTGTTTTAATAATTGAAAATAAATGAAATATTCAAAGTCATCATCAATTAATGGTGATGCGGTTAGTCTGACAAGCAAGTCGCTAAAATTAAATAACAACCTACTTGCCTGTAAATTGAATTTAGTTCTGTTTAATATCCATTAACAAGCTAAAGTTATCTAAACGTTTCTGTGTATCGTAAATATCACAGGTGAATATAAATTCATCTACATCATATTGTGCCGCAATTTGATTTAAACCTGATTTAACCGTTTCTTGAGAACCAATTTGCGCCATCGCATAAAAATTTTGAATCGCTAATTGTTCAGCACTGCTTGCGAGACCTTGAGTCGATTCAATCGGTGGTTTAAGTTTTAAACTGTGACCACGAATTAAATTTAAAATTCTCTGATAAGAACTTGTCGCTAAATATTGAGCTTCATCATCCGTTGCAGCCACAACTGTTGGGATGCCAATTGACACATAAGGTTTATCTAAATATTCAGATGTTTGGAAATTATCACGATAAATCTCGATCGCTTGACCTAACATTCTTGGAGCAAAATGAGAAGCAAAAGAATAGGGAAGTCCTAACTTTGCAGCTAATTGAGCACTGAATAAACTTGAGCCAAGTAGCCAAACAGGGACATGAGTATTTTGCCCTGGCGTAGCTATAATTTTTTGATTCGGTTGCGGCGCTTTAAAGTATTGCAAAATTTCCATTACATCTTGTGGAAATTGATCTTCGGTTTCTTGGCGACCACGACGTAGTGCACGCATTGTCATTTGGTCTGTTCCTGGCGCACGACCTAAACCAAGTTCAAAACGATTTGGGTATAGTGTCGCTAGGGTCCCAAATTGTTCTGCCACCACTAGCGGCGCATGGTTTGGTAACATAATACCGCCTGAACCTAGACGAATACTTTGAGTATTTGCCGCAATGTATCCGAGTAAAACGGCTGTAGCAGAACTGGCAATCCCATCCATATTGTGATGCTCAGCGAGCCAAAACCGTTGATAACCTAAATTTTCAGCATGTTGGGCGAGTTCAAGTGCGTGAAGGAGTGAAAACTCAATACTTTTATCATCACGAACTGGCGCGAGTTCTAGGATAGAAAACTTTATATCTTGTAGTGATTTCATCATCAATTCTCAAAATCATATATCGAAATAATACGATATGAATTGTATTTTGTATATCGATTTTAATCGATATTTATATTTAACCAACAAAAAAGCACCCGAAGGTGCTTTATACAAAACAATCTATTATCGGTTTTTATACCAGCCACGATGCAAACCATTGTCATGACGATTTTTATGACGAGAGTTGTAGTAACGGCGATCATCATAAGAACGACGATTATCGTAACGGCGGTCATAGCGACGATCATCGTAACGGTTATCAGCATCTCGATCTTGTCCAACCTTTTGACCTAATGCCGCACCACCTGCCGCACCGAGAGCTGCACCAATATAACCACCATTGGTTCCAGCTACATTACGACCAACTGTATATCCACCTGCACCACCTAAGCCTCCACCGATTGCAGCTTCAGTACGATCACGCTTGTTACTAGATGCCGCAGCACCACCAGCACCACCAATGGCTGAACCAATCATGGCACCTGTTTGTCCGCCTAATTGTTGCCCAATTGCTGTACCTACAACACTGCCTAGAGCAGAAGTAGCAGCAACACGTGTCGCGTTATCAGCATATGTGACTGTTGCCATCGACGAAGTTGCTAAAATAAGGCTGCATAACCATATATTCGATTTCATAGTGAAACTCCTTATCCATCTATCTGGACAATATTTTTTTGCTTGTGACAAATTTAACAAGATTTTCTAGTGAAAATATGGAGCGCAATACTACGATTGAGAGAGTTTAACGATGGTTTTGTAGGTGTTCTATTACAAGTGAAGAGATTGTGAATAAATTATAAAAACAGAGAATGAATAAGCAACAGCCAACGGTGCATCTAGGAATCGAGTACAATAGTTGTAGTTCGGATTAGGATGCAATTATGCTGCTGGAAAAAATTTTACAATCGCAAGGTTTTGGTTCAAGAAAGTATTGTCAGCAGTTAATAAAAAATGGTTCTGTCGAAATTGATCATCAGGTCTGCGATAATCCAAAGCAGAAAATTCATACTGATCAACTCTGTTTTCAGGTATTTGGTGAAGAATACCAATATAGAGAGCAGGTCTATATTGTTCTTAATAAGCCTCAAGATTACGAATGTTCCCATCAAGCAACGCATCACAAAAGTGTCTTTAGTTTATTTCCTGAAATTTTGCTTCATCGTGGTATCCAATGTGTTGGTCGTTTAGATCAGGACACAACAGGTATGTTATTACTCACGGATGATGGTCAATATTTACAAGCTTTGACCAATCCACGTAAGCACGTGCCCAAGGTTTATCACGTTACTACAGCTGATCCTATTACACTGGATCAAAAGCATGCTTTAGAGATTGGAGTAGAGCTTCGTAATGAAAAAGGGGTGTTTGCTGCGACTGATGTCGAATTGATATCAACTCATCAACTATCCATGACCATTCATCAAGGTGTGTATCATCAAGTTAAAAGAATGCTCGCAGCTGTTGGGAATAAAGTTGAGGCTTTGCATCGACATCAAGTCGGTTTACTTGAATTACCAAAGTTAGCGGAAGGAGAATGGGTGTATTTAACTCCTTCGCAAAAACAGTTAAGCCAAAACATAGTTGTAGATAAATGATTATTTTAAAAAACAATGAAAAGTTTTAAATTCACTATCTTGAATAAAACCCATTTGTTCATAAAGTTGATGGGATTGATAATTATTTTTTTGCGTTTCAAGGCTAATCCGTTGCGCGTTTTCATGGCGTGCAAACAGAATGGCAGTATCAATCAACTGTTTTGCAGAACCTTGTTTACGGTATGAGGGTGTGACATAAACGTCATCTAAAATGTAATAGGTTTCACAAGCCACAGAAGAAAATGCAAGATAAAGTAATACAAAGCCAGTAAATACATCATCTTTAACATGGATGAAAATAACACTGTCTTTATTATCGAAACGATGTTTTAAAAATTGATAAGATTGTTCAATATTTGATGATGCCCCATAGAATTGGCGGTATTCATCAAACAAGACAGCAAGCTGATGGAGATCTTCCTTTATTGCTCGTTTAACAATCATTCCTGTTGATCCTTACATTTATAATTTTATTTGGACTGTCAGGATAACGAAAAAAATTCAGCTTAAAAAATAAAAACTTGTTTATAAATGCAACATTGTTAAGTTTTGTCACTTTCACCGAGAAGAGCGTTCAACTCTTCAAATAAATCTTCGTGATCATCTTCAATATCTATGGCAGATGGATTTTCTACTGCATTCGCAGCTTTAGATTTACGCAGTTTAAGTAACTGCTCCATATTGATATTTTGATTTTCAATTGCAAATGGAATTGATTTAGTCAGTACAACTTGTTTAAAGAAAAGACGAACTGCTTGAGCAGGGGATATACCCAATTGCTTAAAAACGGCAAAAGCCTGCTTTTTTTCCTGTGAATCTAGGCGAACCTGATAAACTTCTGTTTTTCGCATGAATATTTAAACCAAATATTTATATTTATCGTCATGTATTTTAAACGATCGTAATGTAATTTCAATATTTTTGCAGTGAAAAGTGGATTTTTTTGTCATTACGTTGTGTTTACAATGAAATTTCTTGAAGTGAGCTAAAGTTCATTTCTTGATTTGTAAATGGATCTATAAATTGAATTTGCTTGGCGAGTAGTTGTAGCGGTTGACTAAAATCATCATCAGCCTTGTGTTTAACCTTTGGATAAAAAGCATCATTAAGGATGGGAATCCCTAAAAAATTCAAATGCACTCGCAACTGATGTTGTTTTCCCGTTTTTGGTTGTAGTTGGTATTTTGCATAATTTTCATTATGTTCAATGATAGAAATAATAGTCTCAGTATTACTTTTTTTCTCAGGATTGATTTGCATGGTGTAAAAAGGATGTCCTTTTTCTAAATGCAACTCAAGAGTCAAAGGAAAATGAATCTCTGATCTATATTCTGCAATCGCATGATATGTTTTCTGAACTTTGCGCTCTGCAAAAAGTTGTTGGTATGCATTTCTTGATGATACTTTTTTGCAGAATAACACAACGCCTGCTGTTTCACGGTCTAGTCGATGTATTGGCGTTAAATCGTCATAGCCAGTTTGCTTTTTTAATCGAACCAGTAAAGTTTCTTGAACATATTGACCTGTAGGGCTCATGGTCAAAAAATGTGGTTTATCAACAACAAGCAAATCATCATTTTCAAATAGAATTTGATGCTTAAATGGCACATGTATTTCATGCGCCAGAAAACGATAATAATAAATGTGGGTATTGGGAGTGTAGACACTATTTAATTTTAATTTTTCTCCCTGCGCAGAGTAGATTAACTCATCCGTAAAACGCTGTTGCCATTCGTTAACCTGAATATGTGGAAAGTGCTGGCATAAGTAATCAAAAATAGTCACTGCTGAAACATCATTGGGCAAAAAGACTTTACTTGCACTGACGCCATTGATTAATGGCGGTGTAAACTCAATGATTGATGGCATACAACGAAATCAACTTAATAAAATGATGTAATAAAACACTTTAAAAGGACTTTATTAGGCTTTAAAGCAGGGCAATGTTATCATAGCTGCCATCCCAATTTTGTTTTATTTGCCATGTCGTATTCAGTGAAATTTACTCTAAATCATGAACAAGACACTCAACATTTTGCACAAGTACTTTCAAAGCAAGTACATTCAGGGATTATTTATTTAATCGGTGATTTAGGTGCTGGGAAAACAACTTTTACACGTTATTTTCTACAAAGCCTTGGACATCAAGGTTCAGTAAAAAGCCCAACTTATACCTTGGTTGAGCCGTACACCATACAAGGCAAAGAAATCTTCCATTTCGATTTATATCGTTTAGACGATCCATATGAACTTGAATTAATGGGAATTCGAGATTATCTAGATACACCTGACGGGCTTTTTTTATTTGAATGGCCGTCAAAAGGTGGTGATGAAATTCCGCAACCTGATGTTGTGATTGATATTCAAAAGTCTGATGATGAATTGATTCGATTAGTCACTTTAACTGTAAATTCAGAATTGCTAGCACAAACGTTGCAGGAACAATTGAATGGTGCATGATTCAAAGCGTCGTATTCATACTCTCGATGCTGCTTTAGCGAACCAAATTGCTGCAGGTGAGGTGATTGAGCGTCCCTCATCTGTAGTCAAAGAATTATTAGAAAACTCGATTGATGCTGGAGCGACTGAGCTGATTATTCGGGTGGCACAAGGTGGTTCGACATTAATTGAGATTATTGACAATGGTCAAGGTATTCATGCAGAAGATTTACCTTTGGCTGTGATGCGTCATGCCACTAGCAAAATTCAAACAGCTGAGGATTTACATGCAATTGTGAGTTTGGGGTTCCGAGGAGAAGCTTTAGCCTCGATTGCGGCGGTATCTCGTTTAACGTTAACCAGTAGTCAAGATGAACAAGGCGTAGGCTATCAAGTTGAAGTGAATGGAACGGCTTTTGATCACCAACAAATCCAAGCTGTTGCAGCGCAAAAAGGTACGCATATCCGTGTGCAGGATTTATTTTTTAATGTGCCAGCACGTCGTAAATTCTTAAAAAAACCAACCACAGAATTTAATCATATTGAAGAAATTGTTCGCCGTTTGGCTTTAACCCATTTCGATATTCGTTTTGTATTGGAGCATAACGATAATATTCGTTTAAACCTGCCTGTCGCTGATAGTGGTGAATTACGTTATCAGCGGGTGCAACAGTTATTGGGGCAGCAATTTATTCAAAATGCTTATTGGATTGATTCTGATAGTATCAATATGCGTTTGTCTGGATGGTTAGGGCACCCTTCGGATGCCCGTGCGCAAGTTGATATGCAATATGTTTATGTAAATGGACGTATTGTCAAAGATAAAACCATTTCACATGCTTTACGCATGGCTTATGACGGGATTTTGCACGGCCATCAACATTCTTCTTATCTCTTGTTTTTAGAAGTTGATCCTGAAAATATTGATGTGAATGTTCACCCAACTAAGCACGAAATTCGATTTTTAAATCAGCGTGAAGTACATGAGTTTGTACGTCATTATGCCAAAGCAACTTTGTCTCAATTTCAAACTGCGAGCGCAGATTTAGCTCAAGCTATGAAATCGGATCACAATAGTGCAGAAAACGCTAATCATCAGCCTCAACCTAAATATCAAGAACAATTTAATTTACACCGTGCGGCATTAGAGCAAGAACCAAAATTAAATCAGCAATTAGACGTATCAACAGATTTACTGGATGAGTTTCAAAAAAGTCGTCCTCAAGCAGTTCAATATCATTCATCGCAAGCACAACAGTCCCGTTATAATAATTCTGCTCAACTAAATAATGCTTTAAAAACCTATTTAGCACCTTTACGTGAGGAAGAAATTCCTCCAAATACTGAAATAGACGATCAAGCTTTGTCTTCTCGCGTAGATGAATTTCCATTAGGTATTGCGATTGCACAACTTCATGGCATTTATATTTTAGCTCAAAATACAGAGGGCTTAATTATTGTCGATATGCATGCAGCGCATGAGCGTATTTTGTTGCAACAAATGAAAACTGCTTGGGATAAGCCCGAATTTTGGACTTCACAACAATTATTGATTCCGAAAATTGTATCGATTACCCGTATGCAAGCCACTCGTGTTGAAGATTTACAATCGCAGTTACAACGCTTGGGTTTGGAAATTGATCAATATGGTGATGATCAGGTAATTGTACGCGGCGTGCCTGCCATTTTGCATAAAGCAGATTTTGGTAATTTAATTCCTGAACTATTAAATGATCTTGATCCCAATGATGAAGCGAGAGGCTTGCTGCAAAAACGTGATGAATTGTTAGCAGGTATGGCATGTCATGGTGCAGTACGTGCTCATCGTCAACTTAGCCTTTCAGAAATGAATGCCTTATTACGACAAATGGAACAAACCGAATTTGCGAGTCAATGTAACCATGGCCGTCCGACTTGGCGTGCTTTTCCATTAAATCAACTAGATAAATTATTTGCTCGAGGAGAGTAGTTTTACATGTCAAATCAATTGCCCGTCATCAATTTAATGGGACCTACCGCAAGTGGTAAAACAGCATTGGCATGTGAACTCTATGAGCGTGGTAATTTTGAATTGATTTCTGTTGATTCAGCACTCGTCTATAAAGACATGGATATTGGAACAGCTAAACCTACACAGGAAGAGCAAGCACAATATCCACATCATTTGATTGATATTATTACACCTTTAGAGGTGTATTCAGCCGCACAATTTGTTGAAGATGTTTGTCCATTAATTGATGAAATGCATGCTCGTGGTAAAACCCCGATTTTAGTGGGAGGAACGATGCTGTATTTTAAATCTTTGTTGGAAGGTTTAGCCGATAATTTGCCTAATGCTGATCAGACAATACGTGATGAAATAAATACGAAAGCTGAACAACAAGGCTGGCAAGCTGTGTATGATGAACTTATTGCAGTTGATCCTATTGCAGGTCAAAAATTTAAAGTTTCTGATAAACAACGAATTATTCGCGCATTAGAGGTTTATAAAATAACTGGTCAGCCAATCACTACATTACAAGCTGAGCAACCAAAAAATCAGCCTTATCGTTACACATTTCATAACTACGCTTTGATGCCAGATCGGGTAGAATTACATCAACGCATAGAGCAAAGATTGAGCAAAATGTGGAGCATTGGTTTTTTAAATGAAGTGGAGGAATTAATTAGAAAATACGATTTAGATGATAATTTACCATCCATGCGGTCTGTTGGTTATCGCCAAGCTTTAGAATTTTTATTAAAAAGTGACTTGAGTCTCAAAAGTAAATTAGAAATGGAGAATAAGTCGCTATTTGCGACACGACAACTTGCAAAGCGTCAATACACATGGTTACGTTCTTTGCAAGAATTACACGATTTTAAAACTTACGTGACGATAAAGCAGGCGAAAGAAGACTTGCGAAACTTCTTTGGATAAAGCAAAATTCGCAAACTGTCTTTTTATAATTTTTAGTTGAAAAATAAAGATAGTTTTTTTGCGCTGATTTAAAAATTTTTGGAGTTAAAAATGTCTAAAGGTCAAACTTTACAAGATCCGTTCTTAAATTCTCTCCGTAAAGAACGTATTCCAGTTTCTATTTTCCTTGTGAACGGTATTAAATTACAGGGTCATATTGAGTCTTTTGATCAATATGTTGTTTTATTAAAAAACACTGTAAGTCAAATGGTTTATAAACACGCGATTTCTACTGTTGTTCCTGCACGCAACCCTCGTCCAGCTGGTGCTCAAGGTACTGCTGGTGGCTTCCCAGCTCAAGGTACGACTGGTGGCTTCGGTGGTCAAGGTACGACTGGCGGCTTCGGTGGTCAAGGTGGCGGCTTCGGTGGTCAAGGTGGCTTCGGTGGTCAAGGTGGTGGCTTCGGTGGTCAAGGCGGCTTCGGTGGTCAAGGCGG
>NZ_KB849766.1:40807-229620 GCF_000369005.1 Acinetobacter beijerinckii CIP 110307 | reverse complement strand
GGTGGTCAAGGCGGCTTCGGTGGTCAAGGCGGCGGCTTCGGTGGTCAAGGCGGTTTCGGTGGTCAAGGTGGCGGCTTCGGTGGTCAAGGTGGCTTTGGTCATCAAGGTGGCTTCGATGGCGAAACTAAATTTGAAGATGGTCAAGAAGACGAAAATAATCGTTAATTGATTGATAATCTTTAAGAAAATGCCAGTCTCACGTTAGACTGGCATTTTTTTGTCTATTCAAAAGCTAGAATAAATATTATGGAAATGATTGTTGCTGCGGCGTGTTGTAGTGTATTGGTCTCGATTTTGCTTAAATACTTAAAGGCAAAGGGATTTGATGTTTTTCAAATGATTGCGTGGAATTATTTGAGCGCAAGTCTTTTATGTTTTTATTGGTTTAAAACCGATATTACGCATATCTCTTTGAATCATACCCCTTGGTGGTTAATTCTTATTTTAGCCGTGTTATTACCCAGCATATTTTTATGTTTGGCAAAGTCATTGCAGTTTGCAGGCATTCTGAAAACAGAAATTGCTCAGCGACTTGCAGTCATACTGTCGTTATTAGCTGCCTATTTTATTTTTGGGGAGCAATTTAGCCAATTAAAATTAATTGGTGCCGTACTAGGGATTATTGCAATTTTAGTGATTATTATCGGACAGGCCACTGAGCAGGCAAGTAAAGGCATGAATTTAAAATCAGCCATATTTCTGTTTAGTGTATGGGCAGGTTATGCTGCTGTAGATATATTACTTAAATATAGTAGTAGTTTAGGTTTACAGTTTGCAGTCATACTGAATTTAACGTTTATTGCAGCCTTTATTTTATCCATCGCTTATATCGCAATTACTCAACCCAATTGGCAGCCTAAAAATATTTTTACAGGTTTATTTTTAGGTGTACTGAATTTTGCCAATATCGCCTTATATGTCAAAGCACATATGATTTTCAAAGAAACGCCAGCCATTGTTTTTGCTGGGATGAATATACTAGTGGTTATTCTAGGTGTATTAAGTGGTGTAATTTTATTCAAAGAACGTTTAAAAGCATATACATGGATTGGACTGATTAGTGGTGTAGTTGCAGTAATGTGTTTAGCCAAAGCAATGATGTAAAGCGATTTGGTTAAATTTGATGGAAGTAGAATTATGACGGGTAAGAGACTGACTAAAGAAGAGCGCAGACAACAATTGTTGCAAGTAGCCCGTTCAATTATTCGAACAGAAGGTGTAGAAGCCTTAACGCTTGGATATTTAGCAGAGCAAGCTGGTATTACTAAGCCAATAGCATATCGACATTTTATTGACCGAGAAGGGTTATTGATTTCGATTTATCAAGAGTTTAGTGACAAGCAGAAGCAGGACTTATCTACTTCCTTGGAACAAAATATTGCTAGTTTAGACCATACCATTCATATTTTCTGCAATGCTTGTTTGAATTATTATATCGCAACAGGTCCTGAAGTTGGTTTGGTCGTTGCTGCACTCTCTGGTACGGATCTGTTGCAAAACTATTTGCTGCAATGTCAGCAGGAGTTTATCGAAATTTTTAGACATAGCATTCATCCTTTTGTTTTTCTTGAAGGTCAAGAAGGTGAAGCTATCATCATTGCGATAACAGGTTTGATGGAAACAATTTGTGTGGCAGCGAGTAATGGTGTGATTGATGTCGAGATGGCCCAGTGTGTTATGGAAAAATCAACTTTACTCATATTAAATGATTATTTAAATACTAGACAAAAATAACCAAGAACATTGCTTGTATAAGTTACCAATGGTAACTTATACATTATAATAACGCTTGGAAAAATCTCATGCCAACTTCTAAACAATATAAAAATGCTTTGATAGTCATAACGCATCCAGATACAGAGTCACTTTCTCACCAGATTGCACAGCATATTGCTAATGATTTAACTGGAAAGGGAATTTCAGTAGAAATTGCAGATTTGTATAAGGAAGGTTTTCAAGCTGCGATGATGTTTTCTGATATTGAAGCTTATCGTGGTCGTCAAGCTTTGGATGTTGATGTTCAATTTGAACAGGCGCGCTTTGATCGTGCGGATGTTGTCTATTTTATTTTTCCTGTGTATTGGTGGTCGATTCCTGCTTTCTTAAAGGGCTGGTTTGAACGTGTATTTAGTCAGGGCTGGGCCTATAAATATGATGAACAGGGGAATCTATTGGGGAGTCTAAAAAATATTCCAGTCAAACTGATTGCTACAGGAACAGGGGATAAAGCTGGTTACGATAAACATGGTTATACTCAGGCGATACAAACACAAATCGTAGAAGGTATATTTGGTTTTTGCGGGCTTCAGGATGTGCAAACATCAGTTCTTTATGGAGCAGATTTTATACAAGCAGATGGTTTACAGGACTTTTTCAATCAATTAGATCAAGATGTTTTAGTGATAAAATAGCTCAGTTCTTGTTGATAGAATATGGCTGCAATCTTCTAATATTTTGCTTAGATTACAGCCACTTGCCTAAAATTTATAAACGCGTAAAAATGACGTCATCCGTCAAGCGTGATTTAGGAAGTTTTGCATTAAAGTCTGTTTCACTGCGATAACCAAGCGATACAATTACAGATGCTTTTAAGCCTTTTTCAGCTAAATCAAATTCTTGATTAATGAGGTCTCTATCAAATCCTTCCATTGGTGTTGCGTCGATTCCTTCTAGACCTGCAGCAAAAAGCAGTTGTCCAAGTGCTAGATAAGTTTGATTTTCCATCCATGCAGGAAGATTTTTCAATTCATTGCGATAAAATTCAACATAGCCTTGGCGTGTGTCACGTTGACCTTGTTTGGCAGTTTCATCTTTAAAACGACCATTTAACTCATCTTGCTGTAATAATTGTTCTAAATATTCGGCAGAGATATCTGTACGTGTGCAAAAGATGATAGTGTGAGATGAATAGAGAACTTTGGCTGAGTTATAGATATAGTTGCCTGTTAAACCTGCTGCGATTCTTTGTTTTGCAGCGTCTGTTTCAGCGACAATAAAATGCCAAGGTTGAATATTTACCGAAGAAGGGCTGAAGCGTAGAATTTCCAGTAGTTTTTCAAATTGTGCATGAGGAATTTTTTTCTCTGCATCATAAGCTTTTGTCGCATAACGTGTTTTTGCTGTAGCTAAAGTATCCATCCGTCACTAACTCGATTTAAAAATTTAATTTATTTTACTTGATATAAATTTCACGAAAAGTAGCTAAATGTGATTTCTATATAGATTTAAGTCGTATGTGAGTGAGCTATGATCACTAAACCGACTGAAGGTTTAGCGAAGTAATAACAAATGTTTTATAAAATGGTTAAAGATGAAGAAACAGATGAGTACGACTATTCAATAATGATCAATAGAACCATTGTTTAAAATCTAATTGATTATTTTGTTGCTCATTGATCTCTATAATCCAAGCTGAATCTGCACGCCAATCTCCCAAAACAATACGTTGTTTGTTGAGGATATGGTGAATCTCTGGACGATGGGTATGACCGTGAATTAAATAATCAACTTGTGTGATGACAGATTCTACTGCTTGGCGATTTACATCCATGATGTCATAGTTTTTTAGTTGTTTGGTTTCACTACTCTTTTTTCGAAAACCATTGGCGAGCTTTTGTCTAAAGCTGAGAGGGGTACGTTTTATTAGCCCCAATAAGATAGGATTACGAATCACTTTGCGAAAACGCTGATAAGAAACATCGTCAGTACAGAGTGCATCGCCATGTTCCAGTCGGAATCTATGCTGATGAATATTTAGGGTATAAACGTCAGGTAATAAAATTCCATCGAATTGCTTTAAGAATTTTCGACCCAAAGCAAAATCGCGATTACCCACTTGGAAGTAAATTCGATTGCCTGCGTCAGTGAATTTTTGTAAGGCAGTTACAATTTCATTTAACCATGGGGCAGTGTAATCATCACCAATCCAAGCATTAAACCAATCACCTAAAATATAGAGTTGAGTGTTTTTATCTTGATATTGTTTCAATAAAGCCAAAAACCCTCGAACGAGTCGAGGGTGATCAGGTGACAAATGTAGATCTGAGATAAACAGGTAGGTCACACTTTTATCCTATTTTATAATCCCTCCCAACCTCCCTTTGTAAAGGGAGGAGTTACCCCTCTTTTAAAAGAGAGGTAAGGGGAGATTCTTATTCAGAAATAATTTTAGCAGATTCAATTACAACGTTCTCTAAAGGAACGTCTGCGTGATAACCACGGTTACCTGTACGTACGCCTTTGATCGCTTCTACAATATCAAGACCTTCAACGACTTTACCAAATACTGCATAACCCCAGCCTTGTGCTGTTTTACCAGTGTGGTTTAAGAAAGAGTTGTTTTTTACGTTGATAAAAAATTGAGCAGATGCAGAGTGCGGAGCTTGAGTACGTGCCATTGCAACTGTGCCTTCATCGTTACTTAAGCCATTGTCAGCTTCATTTTCGATTGAATCACGCGTTGCCTTTTCTTTGAAGTTTTCGTCCATGCCGCCGCCTTGGATCATAAAACCATCAATCACACGGTGGAAAATTACGCCGTCATAGAAACCGTCACGTACATATTCTAAGAAATTTGCAACCGTTTTTGGTGCTTTTTCAGCATTAAGCTCAAGAACAATACGACCTTTGTTGGTATTTAATTCGACTTGAGGAAAACTCATTACATTAATCTCCTAAACATGGTCTTGTGACCATGGGTTTTTGGTTGAGAGAAGCATAAGCAAACTGTAAACTACAAGGCAAGTAAAAAACGTTAAAATCTTTCAGAAAAAGCAAAGATTGCGTTTTTATTTCCCATTTTTAACTGTAAGAAGTGATTTACACCCTATGAAGCCAAATGATGTTGTTTCAGAACTGCCAAAGACCCCGACACCGAATAATCAAGCCTCTGTCGACGCTGTGCAGCAAGAACAACAGGCAGGCTTAGATTTTGTGCGTCAAGTGATTACCGACGATCTTAAAGAAGGGCGTACCCAAAAAGTAGTAACACGGTTCCCACCTGAACCAAATGGATATTTACATATAGGCCATGTCAAAGCAATTTGTTTGAACTTTGGTATTGCTGAAGAATTTGATGGTCTATGTAATTTACGTTTTGACGATACAAACCCAGATGCTGAAGAACAAGAATATGTTGATGGTATTGCCAACGATGTGAAATGGTTAGGTTTTAGCTGGAATGGTGAGCCACGCTATGCTTCTGGTTATTTCGATCAGCTTTATGCATGGGCTGTTCAGTTGATCGAACAAGGTGATGCTTATGTTGATTTGCAAACACCAGAAGAAATTAAGCTGAATCGCGGTAATTTCGTTGAACCTGGTAAAAACTCTCCATACCGTGATGCAACGGTTGCTGAGAACCTAGCGCGCTTTGAACAAATGCGTAATGGTGAAATTCAGGAAGGCGGTGCTGTTCTACGTGCCAAAATTGATATGGCAAGCCCGAATGTACATATGCGTGATCCGATTCTTTATCGCGTACTACATTCAGAGCATCACCAAACGGGTGATAAATGGAAAATGTACCCAATGTATGACTACGCTCATCCATTGTCCGATGCGATTGAAGGTATTACCCATTCACTCTGTACTTTAGAATTCCAAGATCACCGTCCATTCTACGACTGGATTGTAGAAAAAGTTCACTCGCAAGCTGTACCACGTCAGTACGAATCTTCACGTTTAAACGTTGATTATACGATTACTTCTAAACGTAAGTTACGTAAATTGGTTGAAGGTAATCACGTACAGGGCTGGGACGATCCACGTATGCCAACTGTTGTAGGGATGCGTCGTCGTGGTTTTACCGCAGAAGGTCTACGTGATTTCTGTAAGCGTGTCGGTGTATCGAAAACGGATGGTATTGTTGATGTGGCAATGCTTGAGTTCTGTATTCGTCAGTCATTGGAAAATGCAGCGGCACGGGGAATGGCAGTACTCAATCCGTTGAAAGTGACATTGACCAATTTACCTGAAGAATTGGATCTCACTCATGCGCGTCATCCAAACGTGGATATGGGCGAACGTATTATTCCATTAACACGTGAACTTTATATTGATCGTAAAGACTTTGAAGAAGTGCCACCTAAAGGCTTTAAACGTCTGATTCCTGATGGTGAAGTCCGCTTACGTCATGCCTATGTGATCAAGTGTGATGAAGTGATTAAAGATGCCAATGGTGAAGTGATTGAACTTAAATGTTCAATTGACCCTGAAACTTTGGGTAAAAACCCTGAAGGTCGTAAGGTAAAAGGTGTGATTCATTGGGTCTCTGCGACCAAAGGTGTACCTGCGGAAGTTCGTATTTACGATCGTTTATTTACCGAAGCTGCACCAGATGCAGATGATGATTTCTTAGCAAATCTTAATCCTGAATCATTAAAAGTGGTTCAAGCGGTGATTGAGCCTGCTTTAGCACAAGCAAAACCTGAAGATCGTTTCCAATTTGAGCGTGAAGGGTACTTTGTTGCGGATCAACATGATCATCAAGCTGAAAAGCCTGTGTTCAACCGTATTCTTGATTTAAAAGATAGTTTTAAAGCCAAGTAGATTCAAAGTAAGACCTAATTATATTTGGATGTTGTTGTTCTAAACTTCACTCAAATAGAAATCAGCCCAGTGTAAAAACTGGGCTGATTTTTTATGGGTTGATGTGGTAAAAATAGAGAATGATAGAAATTAGAAGCATCATAGATAATATTAGATATGTATTAATTGAATGAAAGCTTTTTAAAAATTTAAGCATGAATCTAAATACCCACAAAATAGAATGTTAAAATTTGACAAACTCATTTTATTGTTTATTTTGAATGGTTAAAAAAAATATTGTGGCTTGTTCTTCGTATTAATGTTTCTTTATGTAATTAAGATTAATATGTTATTTCTTAAGTATTTTTTTGATTATTTAATGATATAAATTTTAAGCAAGTATAATCTATATTTAATAAATGATTATCAGTATCAAAGATTCAAAAAATTTTATAATTAAGAATTATTATTAACATCATAAAATTGATTAAATAATATCTATTTTAAATATACGATTTACTGCATAACTATGAATTGTATTTCTTATCTAAAGGCGTTTTAGATTGCGCTTTTAGCAGAATTAAAATCAATATCTTATATTTAATTCAAAAAACCGATTGAAATAATAAAAACATACTGTTTTACCTATTTAGTGTTTTTGCGTACTATAGCTTCATTGAGAGAATTTAGCTGATTGTACTGCTTAGAATTTGGAGAAATATATGTTAGATCAAAATATTAAAACGCAATTAAAAGCTTACTTAGAACGTTTAGAAAGTCCAATTGAGTTGGTTGCTGCTTTAGATGAATCAGACAAAGCTGCAAAAATCAAAGAACTCGTGACTGAAATTGCAGAACTTTCGGATCAAGTTACCGCGCGTTTTGACGGTTCAAACGCTCGCCGTCCTAGTTTTGGTATTGCCAAAGCAGGTGAACAACCACGTGTGTTCTTTGCTGGTTTACCAATGGGACATGAGTTTACCTCTTTGATCTTGGCATTATTACAAGTCTCAGGTTATGCACCTAAAGTCTCTGATGAAGTGCTTGCTCAGATCAAAGGTTTAAAATTAACTGCAAATTTTGATGTGTTCGTATCTTTAAGCTGCCATAACTGTCCAGATGTGGTTCAAGCACTGAATCTGATTGCGATTAATAATCCAAATACTACCGCAACCATGATTGATGGTGGTTTCTTCCAAGATGAAGTTGAAGAACGTAAAATCTTAGCTGTACCCATGGTGTTCCAAGATAATGAACATATTGGTCAAGGTCGTATGACTTTGGAAGAAATCGTAGCGAAATTGGACACCAATTCTGCTGAGAAAGATGCAGCAGTGATCAATGCCAAAGATGCATTTGATGTGTTGGTGATTGGTGGTGGTCCTGCAGGTGGTACAGCAGCAATCTATGCAGCGCGTAAAGGCATTAAAACAGGTATCGTAGCTGAACGCTTTGGTGGTCAGGTGATGGATACCATGGATATTGAAAACTTCACTACGGTGCAAAAAACCGTAGGTCCTCAGTTTGCTCAAGATATGGAAGCACATGTTCGTGAATACGGCGTGGATATTATGAATTTGCAACGTGTCAGGAAGATCACAGGTGCAGATCAAACGGCGAATGGTCTGGTTGAAGTTGAATTGGAAAATGGTGCCAAGCTTGAATCTAAAACCATCATTCTTTCAACAGGTGCACGTTGGAGAGAAATGAATGTACCGGGTGAAGCTGAATACCGTACTCGTGGTGTTGCGTACTGCCCGCACTGTGATGGTCCACTATTCAAAGGCAAACGTGTTGCAGTGATTGGTGGTGGTAACTCTGGTGTCGAAGCTGCAATTGATCTTGCAGGGATTGTGGAGCATGTGACTTTGGTTGAGTTCGATACCAAGCTCCGTGCTGACCAAGTGTTGCAAGATAAATTAAACAGTTTGCCAAATACCACCGTGATCTTAAATGCATTGAGTACGGAAGTCGTGGGTGATGGTGCTCAGGTCACCGCATTGAAATATAAAGATCGTGCCACGGATGTTGAACATACTGTCGAACTTGCTGGAATCTTTGTGCAAATTGGATTACTACCAAACACGGATTTCTTAAAGAACAGTGCGGTTGAACTGAGTAATCGTGGTGAGATTGTGATCAATGATCGTAATGAAACCAATGTTAAAGGTGTGTTTGCTGCGGGCGACTGTACCACAGTGCCATACAAGCAAATCATCATTGCCACTGGTGAAGGTGCAAAAGCTTCACTTTCCGCTTTTGATTATATGATCCGCTCTGGTCTGTAATTTCAATTCTTAAAGGAAAGCCCAAAGAAATCTTTGGGCTTTTTTATTCTGTTAGTTGTTGGGTTTGTATAGTCCATGATCAACTAAATGTTGACGTAGTATACGACGTAGCTCTAAAACAGCTTCGGGTGTTTCTTGAATAGAATGTCCGCCAGTAAAGATCTTTTCAGAAACAGCTCCATCTAAATGTGCACTCTTATAAGGAACAATCCCATCCGTAATTGTATTAGGATCATCACTTTTAGTGATGTTGCCCATAATAGAGTGGAAAACTAGGTCTTTTTCAGGTGGGATGCCAGAAGTAAGCTCCATAAATTTTGATTTTTTACTCAGATCACTAGGACCATTTTGAATCACTTCATTGGTAATTGTCTTAACAAAATCTTTAAGATCGGCATCATTACTGGTTAATGTATCCGTTAGTGTGGTTAAAAATGTTGCTGGCAATTTAATGATTTTACGCGCCGCTAGCGTAAACCATCGATCAGCAAAATCTGTCCCACGATGAGGAGCTGCAAGAAAAATAGCACGATCGAAGTTTTGAATTGGTCTCATTTTAAGACGCTCACCAATCACTGGATGTTTTCTCAAACGAGATTGTTGGCGGCTATTCATCATTTCCAATGCTTGTTTAGAAATATCAGCATCGCTTACTAATAAGCGACTAATAATACCACCCATACTATGACCTATGAGTACAGCATCTTTGGAAGCCGCATCTTTACTGTTTAAAGAGCCAAAAGCTTGTTTGAGTAGAGCATAAATTTGAAAACGACTTTCTAAAATTGGCATGTTGGTTGAGTAAAACACTTGCCAAACTTGGTAGTGCTCACGCAGGACAGGATCACCCATAATATCATTTGTCACTGCAATCCATGCTTCTGGGCTGCTTGCAAGTCCGTGAACCAGTACAATCACTTTTTTATTTGGATTATAAGGTTCAAGCATATAGAGGTGCGGCATGGTGAGATGCTGATCGCGGTCTATTAAAGTTAAGTAGGCGGCTGCCCCTAAGTTGTTTTCGGCTAGCCATAAACCATACGGTGCTGAGAAGTTTGCAGCTAAGGAGTAAGGCTTACCCGCAATATTTACTTTTTCTGTGTTATAGGGATCATAAACTTTAATTTCAAAATTTGGACTATGTAATACATCATCAATGGTTGCATTATTTTTCTTAGGTTGGGCAATAATCGTCGCAGCTAAATAACGTGCTTTATGAATATTAGGATTGATGCCTTTAGGGTAATCAAATGAGAGTGGATCAAGAATATATTTATTTTCAAGTTTGGATGTATCACCTGAAGGATAGACTGCAACAAAGTCAGAACCGAAACCATCACGTCTATTAATCGCCCTTAGACCTGAGAAGTTCATGTTATAGCTAGAAATAAACTTTTCTAATTGCATGTTTTGTATACGTTGATATGACTGAATATCAATGGTGTATATACTTTTACCAATTTTTATTGTCGGAGCGATATTGGTGGAGGGATTTCTCAAACTATGCACATTCACTAGTTTTGTAAGGGCTTGGTTATAAAAATCACGAATTTGAACTTGGCGATTGTCAAAAATACGTTCTTGCGGTTGTCGTTCTGTTTTAAATAAATAGGCATAACTATATCGAATGCTTTTGTCTAAAGCTTCAAGTTCTTGATCTAAACATTCGTCATAACTATTTTGAATTTTCTGTTGTTCTTCATCCGATTTATGTTTGCTTAACTTACTTATTTTACAGGCAGCTGATTCTGAAAGTGTAATGGATTTAGAGAGATACAATTCACTGGCTGTTGAAAGCAATTGCTCATCTAAAATCTGAGGAATTTTATGTAAGTCTGCAATACATTGATCAGGTGTTTGCATGCAAATCTTGGCTTCTTTGCCTGACATGGAAAGAACATTAAGGCTCGCTTCGCTTAATTTTTTTTGCGTCAAAATACTGTTACGTTCATTTGCAATGGTTACGTCAAGCGCTTGCTGTTTTAAGCTAACAACCTGACAACCGCTCATTGTTAGCGTTGTAAGTAAAATGCCATAAAAAAGATAATATTTTGATTTAAATACAAGCATGGGAATTCAGCAAGTTATGCAGAAAGAATAGGGCTATAATACGAAAATAAGTTGCTTTTTCAATCGCCCAAAAAAAATAGACCGTTAAAACGATCTATTTTTTACAAAAAAAGCAGATTTAGTTAAGCACTTGCCAAACATTCCAACGTTTACCTGATTCCACTTCACTGATGAGTTTATCAGTCACTTCAGCTTCGTCTGGGTAATTAATTTTATAATTTTTAAGTGTTTGAATTGCATTTTTCTTTTGCTCTAACCATAAATAGTTGTTTGCAGCAGAAAGATAAGCTTCTTGTACACCACCTTTGATTGCCTTATCTAAGTAAGGAATAGCTTCGCGTTGCCCGCCGCCTTCTGATAAACCAAAACCGAACCAGAAGTTGGTTTCAGGATCATTTGGACTAATCGCAAGAATGCGTTGAGCATATGTGAGGGATTTAGTGGTATATGCTGTACCCAAATCCATATTTCGAGCCATGACGCTTGCTTTAAATGCACGCGTTAGAACGTCTAATGAAGCATTTGGTTTTTCGGCTAAAGCATCCAGTTTTTGAGTGATTTCTTTTAATTTCACCTCATAGCCTTTACGTTCTTGACGTTCAGGGAAACGTGGAGGGTAGTGGCGAGCTTTGCCTTCAACGAGTTGTAAGAAGTCATCAACTTCAGTGACATCAACTTCATTTTCACCTGCAAGGACAGCGTATTTCATATTACGTTGCTTGCTCTCAATTGTAGGTACGATTAATTTATTGACTTCGAGTGTCGTAGATTTAGCTGGATCATTTTGTAATGAAACAACCATTTTCGTCACAGGTTGAGCTGCTGCATCTTTGATTGCAACTTCAAAACTCGGTGGTGCATCGTATTTGACTGGATTTAAAGCATAGAATGGCGGAGTTGGGTCTGGTTCTTTAAACACAAAAGGTTCATTCACCTTTTCCTTTTTAACTGGTGCAATACCACATGCCGTCAGAACAGAAGTTGAAAGGACAAGTAGTGCCAAAGGCTTAAAATTCATGCTTTACATCCATTAATTTTAGTTAAATGAGAAGTAGATAGTTGGTTTTACCAGTCTAGGAAAAGCAAAACCAACTTGCAATGATAAGCTTGTTACATTTTTTATAATTTATATATTAGGTTGATGAAGTTTTACTCTGTGCTTCACATTCTCGTCTAACTTCTTCAATAATCTTAAGTTCTTCTTTACTTAATGGTTGATTCTTAGACGTCTGAGGCTTGAATGATGGATCAAGTTCAGACAAACGTTGGCAAAGCATATTCATATGCTTTTCATTTTTCTGCATTCGATCGAGTAAAACACGAATACCATCTAAAATAGGATCTGCTTGATCTTGAGTCGTTGCATAAGGTTCAAAACCAATGCTTTCTGCATAATCACGACGATTCGCTTCATCTTGCGCGATTTGAGTTTTATCTTTGAAAATATATCTTGCTGGATTACCTACAGCAGTTACACCTTCTGGAACTTCTTTAGTTACTACTGCGTTTGAACCTACTTTTGCACCTTTATGTACAGTAAATGGTCCAAGAATTTTTGCGCCAGCACCTACCACAACCCCATCTTCTAAAGTTGGGTGGCGTTTACCTTTATTCCAAGTTGTGCCACCTAATGTAACCCCGTGATAAAGGGTCACATCATCTCCAATTTCTGCTGTTTCACCAATCACAACGCCCATACCATGATCGATAAAGAAACGTTTACCTATTTTAGCCCCAGGATGAATTTCGATACCTGTTGCGAATCGGCTAAATGAAGAGAGTAGGCGAGCAGAACCTTTCAGTTCTTTTTTCCAAAGTTCATGCGCTACGCGATGCATGATCAGCGCATGAATACCTGGATATGTGGTTAAAACTTCAAGTGTATTTCGTGCAGCAGGATCACGTGCAAATACAGCTTCAATATCTTCTTTTAGCTGTTTAATCATGAGACTGATCCTCTTTGATATTTTTTTTCCATGAACCACTGGCTAAGGCCTGTACGCGGCTGAAGACGCCACGTAATAAATGATACTCCATACGATCTAATTGTATCCTTCCAAATAAACGACGCAAGCGTAAAGGAAGTAAACGTGGATTATTTGGATCTAAAAATTCAATTTCGGTTAGCATTTTTTCGAAATGGGGGTAGAACTCTTCCATCTGCTGTTGAGTAACTAGAGGTTCATCCCACTGCATACTTTGCTGTTGTTTTAGCTGCATATGGTCATTTTTTATTTCATTAGGCTGATTATGGTGCTCAAATGCTGCCATTCTGAGTTCATAACATACGACTTGAATGGCTTGAGCAACATTTAAAACGCCATAATCTGGATTAACAGGAATCGTTAAATGATAATTTGCTAATGCTAATTCTTCGTTGGTTAAACCTCGGTCTTCACGACCAAAAACGATGGCAATATTTTGATCTTTACTTGCTGCATTTAAAGCTTCTTTTGCAGCAGGTCGAACATCAAGTAATGGCCAAGGAATAGTACGACTACGAGCGCTTGTTCCGAAAACAAGGTGGCAATCTTGAATCGCCTGTTCTAAAGTTTCAACAATTTCAATTTTTTCAATTAAATCTTGTGCACCCGCTGCAAGCGCATCAATATCAGGATGCGGATAGGTTTTTGGCGCAACTAAAACAAGTTTAGATAATCCCATGGTCTTCATGGCACGTAAGGCACTGCCAATATTCGCTGGGAGAGTGGTATTGACCATAACGATACGAACATGATCCAAACGGTTGGACACGTCATTTGAGTCAAATGAGTTCATAAATCATCCAAAATTAAGAATATTGAGAGATTTCAGCTTGATAGATATCTAAAGCTTCATCCATTGACATATTTTCAGGCGGTGGCGCAATCATCGCGGGTTTAGGCGATTCAGCTACCCGAGCTGCTTTTGATTTGACTTGGTATTCAATAAAAATTGCATCTTTACCAAAGTAATCTCTGAGCTTGCTAAGTAATTCATCAAATGGAGCAACTTTCCATTGAGGACCCAAATGAAGCTCAGCAGTAGCAAAACTTTGATCGATTAATATTTGAAGACCAATATGCTGACACATATCGATATTACAATATGGAAGAAGTATGGTTTGCAAATCTTTAGCTAAAGATTTGTTCATAAGATCATGTGCTAATCGAATTTGAATGCTCTGCGCACGTTTTTGTCTGATTTCATTTAAAGTAAATGCTTTGCTTAATCGAGCCATAGGTCGATCAAAGCCTTCACGCTCGTAGATCTCACCTTCGATAACGATGACTTGTTCTAAACGAATAATATCTTTATAACGTTGGAAACGTTCATGATTACAACTAATTTCTACCCGAGCCGTACCATCATCTAAGGTGATCATAACGCGGTTTGGAAAGTTACCAATATCAACGACCAAGCCTGCATAAACTGTAGTTACACCTCTACGCGTAGGTGTAAGTTCATTCAATTTAACAGGTACAAAAGCTTTTAATTCAGTTCGATAAACATCAATTGGATGACCTGTTAAATACAAACCAAGCGTATCCTTTTCACCTTTCAATCGAACTTCATCTGACCAAGGTTTCACAGGTTTAGCGGGTTTACGTTGAACTTCTTCAACCTCACCAAACAAATCCATAATCCCAGTTTCGCGATTACTGCGTGCTTGTTCTGCGGCTTGCACAGCTTCTGGTAACTGCGCCATTAAACTTGAACGTTCGATACCTAAACAGTCCAAAGCACCTGCACGTATTAATGCTTCTAAGGTACGCTTATTGATTTTTTTAAGGTCGATTCGATGGCAGAAATCAAATAAGTCTTTATACGGTCCTTCTTTGATACGTGAGTCGATGACAGATTGCATCGCTTGTTCACCTACGCCTTTGATTGCACCTAAACCATAGACAATCGTTTTCTCATCACTGGCGTGAAAATGATACAAAGACATATTTACAGAAGGGGGTAGTACTTCTAGTTTATTATTTCGGCAGTCATCAATTAAGAATACAATGCTGTCCGTATTCTGCATTTCCGATGATAGAACGGCAGCCATAAATTCAGCAGGATAATGTGCTTTTAACCATGCTGTATGGTAAGCAACGAGTGCATAAGCAGCGGCGTGTGATTTGTTAAAGCCATATCCAGCAAACTTTTCCATATAGTCAAAGATATGGTTCGCTGTCGCTTCATCAATATCTTTTTCAGCAGCACCTGTAATAAAGATTTGGCGTTGTTTCACCATTTCTTCAGGCTTCTTTTTACCCATCGCACGACGAAGTAAATCTGCACCACCAAGTGTATAGCCTGCACAGAACTGTGCAGCCTGCATAACCTGTTCTTGGTAAACCATAATCCCGTAAGTAGGCTCTAACACACTTTCGAGCAGTGGATGTAGATACTCAAAATCACCACCATGCATACGATGGATAAAGTCTGGAATCAGATCCATTGGACCAGGACGATATAAGGATACGAAAGCAATAATTTCTTCAAATTTGCTTGGTCTTGCTTCCTTCAACATTTTTTTCATGCCGACGGATTCAAATTGGAATACGGCGGTAGTATTTGCTTCGGCAAAGACTAAATAGGCATCTTTATCATTTAAAGGCACATCTGCAATATTCAGTGGAGTATCGGATTTGATCCGTTTATTAATATTCTGAACAGCATCTTCAATAACCGTTAAATTTCGCAGACCTAAGAAGTCAAACTTAACTAAGCCAGCGGCCTCAACATCATCTTTATCATATTGTGCGACACGACCTGTACCATCAGCCTCACAAAGGACAGCTGAATAATCAGTAATTTTCCCCGGTGCAATGACTACACCACCCGCATGTTTACCTGTATTACGAGTTATACCTTCTAGTTTGAGCGCCATTTCCCAGATTTCAGCGGCATCGTCATTATCTGGATTCGATGGATTGGTCACAATATCTTTAAGTTGAGGTTCCATATCGATGGCTGTTGCCAAGTCGACACCGAGTGGTTTGGTTGGAACCATTTTGGAAATACGATCGGCAAGACCGTATGATTTACCTAAGACACGTGCCACATCGCGAATTGCTCCTTTGGCAGCCATCGTACCAAATGTCGCAATCTGTGAAACAGCTTCACGTCCATAATTTTGTGCGACATATTCAATTACTCGATCTCGACCAGCGATACAGAAATCGACGTCGAAGTCGGGCATTGAGACACGTTCAGGGTTTAAGAAACGCTCAAAAAGTAGATCGTAACGTAACGGATCAAGATCGGTAATTTTTAAACTATAAGCAACCAATGAACCTGCGCCTGAACCACGTCCCGGACCTACAGGTACACCATTATTTTTTGCCCATTGAATAAAGTCCATGACGATGAGGAAGTAACCGGGGAAACCCATCTTGAGAATAATATCGACTTCGTATTTGATTCGATCATCATAAGGCTTTCGGATGTCAGCCCAATCTTCATCACGTTCAGAAATTGGATAAAGATGATTGAGTCGCTCCTCTAAACCTGTACGCGATAAATGCTCGAAATAGGTATCAATGGTGTAACCATCAGGGATAGGAAAGTCAGGAAGGAAATACGTTCCTAATTGCAAAGCAACGTTACAACGTTGCGCAATAAAATACGAGTTTTCTATAGCACTTGGAATATCTGAGAAAAGCTCAGACATTTGTTCAGCCGTTTTAAAATATTGTTCAGTACTGTAGTTTTTAGGACGTTTGTCATCTCCTAAAACATAACCATCTGCAATACAGACGCGCGCTTCATGAGCATCATAATCATCTTGTTCAATAAAATGCACGTCATTATGTGCAACAACACCGATTTGATATTTGGCAGCTAATTTTACGGCTTGTTGAATAAAATCTTCTTCGCCAGCACGATCTGTACGGGTTAAAGCCAGATAAACACGATTGCCAAATTTCTCAATCCAAGCTTCTAATAATGGTTCGGCTTTTTGCGGATTTGAGGAGCACAACATTTTGCCAACATCACTGTGTTGTCCGAGCAAAATAATCAAGTCATCAGCTTGTTCAAGTATCCAATCTTTTTGAACACAAGGAATACTGAGTTGCTGACCTTCAATAAAACCGCGAGAAATGATCTCTGTCAAATTTCTCCAGCCCACACTCGTCATGGCGAGTAGCGTGGCTCTATGCTCTGCATCATTCAGGCGAATGACACTGCCTAAAATAGGTTTAATGCCTTTTTTTAAGCAAGCTTCATAAAATTTAACTGCTGCGTGCAGGTTTGATAAATCTGTAAGCGCAAGAGCAGGCATCTCTTCACTTACGGCAGCTTTGACCAAATCAGGTATGCGAACTATCGACTCTGTAATCGAAAACTCTGTGTGTATACCAAGATGAACAAACTGCATAAATCTATCCTAAACGCGACTGCGAAATATTCTAGCACGCTCTGTCTAGGACAGTTGTCTAATATTTTTGCAATAGGGCGGATATCCAGTCTGAGTAATAGAGTAGAAACAAAAAACCGATGTATAAGTGATCAGACTATATACATCGATTATAAAATGGCGCGCTAAAATCAATATTGCCAGAACATTCTTTGAATTTCTTTTGCATCATTGGTTTTGGTCAGCGCAAGTGCTGCTAAGATACGTGCTTTCTGGGGATTAAGGTCATGCGCAGCGATCCAACCATATTTGTCATCTGGCTGTTCAGCATTCCGTAAGACGAAACCTTGTGCCACGCGCGATGAGCGAATGATGTGTATTCCTTGTTCATCATGTAGTTGTTTTAATGTAGGTACAATATAATTAGGCACAGAACCATTACCTGTACCTGCATGGATAATGGCTTTAGTACCCGCTTTTGCATAAGCAAGATAAGCTTCAGGTGTCATTGAGCTAGAACCATATACGATTTGTACCAGTGGTAATTGATCTCCTTTAATATTTTCAATATTAAATTCTGAGCTATTGGTCTGACGTTTAACACTATTTCTAAACCAATATGGTTTGCCTTCAACAATAGTACCTAAAGCACCCCATTGGCTTACAAAAGCATTGGTGTGGATATTAATGCCCTTGGTTGTATCGCGTGCAGCAAAAATTGAATCGTTCATTACAATAAAGACGCCTTTATTCTTTGCTTCGTCAGATGAAGCAACAGCGACTGCACTATACAAATTGAGAGGACCATCTGCGGATAGAGCAGTTGATGGGCGCATAGAGCCAACTAAAACGATCGGTTTATCTGTATGTATAACAAGATTCAAAAAGAAAGCCGTTTCTTCAAGCGTATCTGATCCATGCGTAATCACGACACCATTTACAGATGGTTTCTTGACTAAATCATTCACCTGTCTAGCGAGTGATAAAAGTTCTCTATCGGTAATATTTTCCGATGCAATCTGTAAAGCTTGTATGCCACTGACATTTGCCAAATCTTTAAGTTGAGGCACTGCATTAATTAAACCATCGACAGGAACTTTTGCTGCCGTATAAGTAGCACTGTTGGCTGAGCTCGCGCCCGCGCCCGCAATTGTTCCACCAGTGGCAACAACGACTACATTATTTTTTGCATATAATGAAACAGAAGCAGCAAGCAATGTGAATACTAAACCAACTGTTTTAACCGTTTTATTGATCATCAATAACAATCCTGTATTTTATAATTTCCATCAGAACCATGATGTCTATACAAGACATGACAGCGCGGACATTATTTTTGTTTTTGATCTTTAAATCATTGGCAATATATGCTTTCTTAAATGAGTCGCGTTCTAAAAAAGTGAAGTTATTTTTTGATTGATTTTTAATTCAGTACGTCTGAATGTGATGATTAAAATTAATTATTTTCATTATTTTATTTTTTCCAATAAGACAAAAAATCCTTGTTTTTTAATTTTTTAAATCGCATTAACAATAAGTTTTAGCTTAAATTCAACAGAGACTCTATGGCAAAGTGTCATTGTCACAATATTTTACGCGTTATTTCTTGATGAAAATTACATCATATTTCTTGTGATTTGTTTGATAAATTAAGTCAGAGTAGCAACAATTATCCGTACTGAACATTAATAATTCATTTAGAGTTATCATTTTTTTATAGAATTGAATTTTTATTTTTTGGCTTTCAGTCAATTTAAATTTAGGTTTACATAGAACATTTTGACGCTAGAATATCTTTGATTAAAAAATTATCAAATTGGACTTAATAATGAAATTAAAAAATATCGCATTTTCAATTTTCATGGTTTTTAGCGCATTTAATCTCTCACATGCAGAAGATGTACCTTTTACTCAAGAGCTTGTACAACAAGCCAAAGCGGGTGATGCAGTTGCCCAAAACAATTTGGGTGATGCTTACTATTATGGAAATGAGGTTGAGCAAGATTTTGGTAAAGCATTAGAATGGTTTAAGAAATCAGCTGCTAAAGGTAATGCTGATGCTTTATTTTCCGTAGGTTATATGTATGACTACGGCGAGGGTACTGAAGAAGATAATCCAACAGCTTTGAAATGGTATACGCAGGCGGCACAAAAAGGGCAATTACATGCTCAATATTACTTGGGTTACTTGTATTTATATGGTGATGAAGGTGTATCTGTTAATACTAAGAAAGGTTTGGAGTGGATGACCAAATCTGCTGATGCAGGATTGGATCTTGCCCAAGCGGAGTTGGGGCATTTATATAATGATGGTGGCGATGAAGTTCCTCAAGACTTAAAAAAAGCATTACATTACTATCAGTTAGCAGTAAAGCAAGATGAATCATCTGCAATTAATAATCTTGGTATTTTCTATTTGGAAGGAAAAGCGGGTATAAAACAAGATTACAAAGAAGCTTTGCGTTTATTCACTTTAGCCTCAGAAGCTGAAAATGGTTTGGGTTCTTCAAATATCGCCTATGTATATGAAGAAGCTAAGGGTGTTGAAAAAAATTATAAAAAGGCAGCAGAGTATTATTCACTCGCAGTTGAGCAAGGTGAGAACGAAGCTTTATTAGATTTAGCTCGTTTATATGCGAAAGGTGGTTTTGGTTTAACTAAGAATTTAAAGAAAGCCAAAGAGTATGAAGCTCAATGGGATGAATTACAGTCTGAAGCTAATTAATTAGGAAACTGGTTATGAGTAAAAAAGGAAGCAAATTGCTTCCTTTTTTATTTCGTATTTTATTTAACGCATCTTCGCCAAGAAACGACTTAAACGATTGATTGCTTCACGTAATTCATTTTCAGCAGGTAAGAACACCACACGGAAATGATCAGGTGTAGGCCAATTAAAGCCTGTTCCTTGAACCAGCAAAACTTTTTCAGCTTTAAGTAAATCCAACATTAGTTTTTCATCGTCTTCAACTGGATAGATCTCAGGATCTAGTTTAGGGAAGCAATACATTGCACCTTCAGGCTTCACACAACTTACACCAGGAATCTCATTGAGCATTTCCCATGCAATATTACGCTGTTCGTATAAACGACCGCCAGGACGAATCAAATCATTAATCGATTGGTAGCCACCTAATGCAGTCTGAATGGCATATTGAGCTTGATGATTCGCACACAAACGCATTGAAGCGAGCATATCCAAACCTTCAATGTAATCGGCTGCACGTGATTTATCACCCGTTATTGCCATCCATCCAGCACGATAACCTGCAATACGATATGCTTTTGATAAACCGTTAAAAGATATACAGAGCTGATCACCAGAAAGGGCAGCAACAGCCACATGTTCAATACCGTCATAAACGATTTTGTCGTAGATTTCATCTGCAAATAAAATTAAATCGTATTTTTTAGCCAAAGCGACAATTTGTTCTAATACATGACGAGGATAAACTGAACCTGTTGGATTGTTCGGATTGATCACGACAATACCGCGTGTATTGGAAGTGATTTTGCTTTCCATATCTGCAATATCAGGATACCAATAGTTTTCTTCATCACATTTATAGTGAACAGCTTTACCACCAGATAGATTGACTGCTGCTGTCCATAACGGATAATCAGGCATTGGAACCAGCATTTCATCACCATCATCGAGTAAGCCTTGCATTGCCATGACGATTAGCTCAGAAACACCATTTCCGACATACACATCATTGACGTGCATATCAAAAACACCTTTTTGCTGATAGTACTGGCAAATGGCTTTACGTGCAGGGAAGATTCCTTTTGAATCAGTGTAGCCAATTGCATTCGGAAGATTTAATGCAACATCGTTGATGATTTCTTGTGGTGCTTCAAAACCAAAAGGTGCAGGGTTGCCAATATTGAGCTTAATGATCTTGTGTCCTTGCTCCTCCATTTCATTGGCGGCGCGTAATACTGGTCCACGAATGTCATAACAAACATGCTCAAGTTTAGATGACTTTTTAATTTCTCGACTTGATTGAGTTGACTGGGGTGTAACAGTATTTTTAGACATAGCAGGATTCACTTTTGCATATCGGTATAAATAACTTTTGAATGTTTCGACACTAACCAAATTTAGATCATGTTGATCTTTCAGCAATTCAACAATTTTTTCATGGGTGAAACCCGATTGTTGATATTCTCTGATGGTTGGTAATAGATTTTTAAAAACCACACTTTTTTTCTGTGACATTTTTTTTCCTACACAACCTTGCTGTACAAGAATAACACTATGATTGCTTACTTGAAAGATAATTTATTTAAAAATGCTTACCTTAGTTAATTTATTTTGCTTACTATTTGCTATTTTAAGTTAAGTGCTTAAATTACGATAAATTATACAGTGAAAGACTAGAGTTTTTTTTTTGAATGGCGTAAATATAAAAACATGATCATCAAGAAATTGTTTTCAACAAAATAAAAAGGTGCAGGCTATGGGAAAAGTGAATAAAACAGATCGTGAGTGGCAAAGAGAGCTTTCTCCAGAAGAATACCGAATCACACGTAAGAAAGGCACTGAACCCGCATTTACTGGACAATACTGGAATAATAAACAACACGGAACGTATATTTGTCGTTGTTGCGGAGCTGAGCTATTTTCATCAGAAACAAAGTATGACAGTGGATGTGGTTGGCCAAGTTTTTATAGACCGATTGATAGTGTTGCAATAGAAGAACATGAAGATTTATCTCATGGTATGGTCAGAACCGAAATAGTCTGCCATGATTGCGATGCACATTTGGGGCATGTGTTTGAGGATGGCCCACAGCCGACAGGATTACGTTATTGTGTGAATTCGGCATCATTACAACTTAAAACAGAAGAAAAGAATGACGAGGAAACTTATCCATGAGTAACATTTATCAGTTCGAAGCTGAATTGTTAGAGGGAGAAATAAAGGCGCTCGCTGATTATAAAGGCAAGGTCATGCTAATTGTAAATACTGCAAGTAAATGTGGTTTCACACCGCAATTTGCAGGCTTAGAAAAGTTATATGAAAAATATCAATCGCAAGGCTTAGAAATATTGGGTTTTCCATGCAATCAATTTGGTGGACAAGACCCTGGGACAAATAAGGAGATAGGAAGTTTTTGTCAACGTAACTACGGCGTTAACTTTCCTATGTTTGCTAAGGTTGATGTTAAAGGACCTGAAGCACATGTGATTTTTCGTTACTTAACCCGCGAAGCAAAAGGAATTTTAGGTAGCCGCAATATCAAATGGAACTTTACAAAGTTTTTAGTTGGTCGTAATGGTGAAGTTTTGGGGCGTTATGCGCCGACCACAAAGCCAGAAGCTTTAGAAGCTGATATTGAAAAAGCTTTAGCTAAATAGTTTTTAGAAATTGTGGTCACTCTTTAATTTTGAGGCTGAGATGTTATTAGACTCAACAGTTGAGTTCTGGAATGATCCACTCATGCCTTATGTAGAAATACGTAGGGCATGCCAAAGTCGAATTTGTTATAAATCACATAGCCATCCTACGTTTTCAATTGGTGCGGTGGATGTGGGGCAGAGTCATTTTTCAAGCTATTTTGCTCAAGAGCAAATGCTTGAGTCTGGTAGTGTTGTTGTCATTCCAGCAAATGTTGAGCATTCGTGTAATCCTTTACCTCAACATGCTTGGAGCTATCAAATGATGCACCTTGATGTCGAATGGTTAAAAACGTTGATGAATGAGTTAAGGCTTGATCAAATGCTAAACTCAGATTCAATTGCAGCAAAAATACCAAAGTTAAAACCAAATATATTAAAAAATTCAAAATCTTATTCTGCTTTTACTCATTTAAATAATAGTTTGTTTGATTCAGAAATTTCAATTTTTCAGAAAGAACAGAATTTGGTTGCCACGCTCACAGAAATTTTATTACCAGATTTTGATTTGCAAGAAATCGTACCGTCAAATTACTATCAGCAATATTTACCGCAACTGATCAAATGTTTATCTACAGGCTCAGAAAATTTATCTCTACAGCAATTGGCCGAAAAAATGGAGATTAGTCGATATGCTTTAATTCGGTTATTTAAACATTATTTTGGATTTACGCCACATGCGTATCAACTTAATACTAAAATCAATATCGCTCGTCAACGATTACAACAGCGTTGTGATATTGCGCAGTTAGCTTATGAGTTGAACTTTACAGATCAGAGTCATTTTCAAAGAGTGTTTAAGCAACATACAGGGATTACACCGAAACAATATTCTAAAAAAACTTAGCGCGCGCAATTTTATACAAGAATAAAGCTGATGGCTTTTTTAAGCTTGCTCCATTGACGTGGAGAAAGATGTATGGAGTTTTTTATAACAATTGCAATCACTCATTTTATTGGATTACTCTCACCAGGTGCAGATTTCTTTTTAATCTTAAAAACAGTAATTGAAAAAGGTAAAACATCAGCAAAATATACGTGTTCAGGTATTGCTGTTGGAAATGCAATTATCTTGATGTTGATCTATCTCAGTTTATATCTGCTAGGGCAAGTGGATACTGATCTGATTATTTTTTTGAAATGGTTGGGGGTAATATATTTTGCTTATTTGGCTTTTCAATGTTTACGCTCTGCTGTTTCGGCTCAAACAGTACAAGATATATCTGATGATAAGATTAAAAAAATGCGGAAGTCGAGTGACTTGAGGTATTTCGGGTTGGGTTTGCTTTCCAGTTTGCTTAACGTTAAAAATCTGATGTTTTATACCGTTTTAGTTATCCTGATTTACCCTAAATATAATTTTATTCAAAATATCTTGTTGTGCATTTGGATGGTTGCTTTAGTGCTGATCTGGAATGTAGCAATTGTTAGCTTTCTAAGCTCAAATGTTTACTTATCTTGGTTAAAACGCCATTTTCATCATGTTTATTTTTTAGCTGGAATCAGTTTTATATTTTTTATGATCGTACTGATTATGTCTTAGAAATAAAAAAGACGATCATATGATCGTCTTTTTTTAATTTGAGCGATGAAAATTAATTACTAGATTGAGGCTCAGTTTTTCTAAAGCGTATCTTACGATTTATATCATCAATAAAGGTATATACCACTGGAATAACCAATAATGATAAGAACGTACTGGTAATCAGTCCACCAATCACAGAAATTGCCATCGGCGCACGAAAACTTGGGTCTGTTCCAATACCGAGAGCGATTGGCAGCATACCTGCGCCCATTGCCAATGTAGTCATGATAATGGGACGCGCGCGTTTATGGCATGCATCTAATAATGCATTGAAACGAGAGTAATGCTTTTCGTTTCGGGCAATGATCGCATAGTCAACCAGTAGAATTGAGTTTTTACTGGCAATACCCATCAGCATGATTAGGCCAATTAAACTCGGCATCGAGAAGCTACTTTTAGCTAAAAGTAATAAAACGAATGCGCCACCAAGCGACAAGGGTAAAGCAACCAAAATAGTAATCGGTTGCAAAAAGTCTTTGAATAAAAGAACGAGTACAACGTAAATACAAAGCACACCCGTGAGCATAGCTAAGCCAAAACTTGAGAACAGTTCCTGCATGACTTCTGCATCACCAATATTGGTGCGTTTTACTGTTGGTGGTAAGTTTTTCATGGTAGGTAATTGATCGACTTTGGCTGCCACGTCACCTAAAGGCTGATTATTTAATTCAATATTAAAATTAATATTACGTAAGCGATTGAAGCGATCGATTTGCGATGGACCACTTTCAATATTCACTTCAGCAATCGTGCCTAACATCACGGGGCCACGGCTACCTTTAATCATTAATCTTTTCATTAAATCTTGATCTTGACGCGCTGCAAGCGGAAGTTTAATCACCACAGGTACTTGTCGTTGCGATAAGTTCAATTTGGCAAGGTTTTGATCAAAATCACCCGCAGTTGCGATACGTAAAGTCTCTGCAATATCGTAAGTTGTGACACCAAGATCAGCGGCCTTTGCAAAATCAGGACGAATCACCAATTCAGGACGAATTAATGCCGCACTTGAGGTAATGCTTCCAATGTTAGGAATAGTACGTAGCTCGCGTTCAAGTTTTCGTGCCGTGTCCATAAGGGCTTCGGGATCATCACCAGAGAGTGCTAATTGATACTGGCTATTATTTCCAGCTAATCCAACTTGAATACGTGCACCAGGAAGAGGTGCTAATTTTTGACGAATTTCTTCTTCAATCGTTTGCAAGCTTGCACTACGATCTGAACGTTCAGAGGTTTGGATGGTTAAAGTTGCTTTGCGTGGTTCACTAGATGCCCCACCAGAAAATGGGTCTGTACCCGCAGCACCACCACCGATCGTTGTATAGATACTCTTAATTTCAGGATGATCCTTAATTAAGCTACGTGCGTATTCGGCAGTTTTTAACGTATCAGAAAATTGTGAGCCAGGCGTAAGCTCTAATCGAACTTGAGTTTGCCCTGTATCTGGTGGAGGGACAAAACCAGTGGGTAGTAATGGAATCAGCATTACTGAACCGATAAAAAATGCAATTGCGCCGAATAATGTAATCCAACGATGATTGAGACACCATGTCACCAAACGCATGTAACTGCGCATCACTTTGCCATCGCTCGAACGATCTTTGGCTAAGGAAGAAGTCCCTTGATCATGAATAGCTTGATTTTGAGAGGTTTCATTTTGTGCCTCAACTTTACCCACCCAAGGTTTAAGTATGTAGGCTGACATCATTGGAGTAAGCAAACGTGCAACTAAGAGCGATGCAAAGATTGCCAGTGCAGCTGTCCAACCAAATTGAACAAAGAACTTACCTGCAATCCCACTCATAAAAGCAGTTGGTAAAAATACAGCAATCAGTGTAAAGGTCGTTGCGATAACTGCTAAACCAATTTCATCTGCTGCTTCCATCGCGGCTTCATAGGGCGATTTCCCCATTCTTAAATGCCGAATAATATTTTCAATCTCAACAATAGCATCATCGACTAGAATACCGACCACAAGTGACATTGCTAAAAGTGTGACTGTATTGAGGGTAAAGCCAAAGTAATACATACCAATTAAAGCTGGTAAAATAGATAATGGCAGAGCAGTAGCTGCGATAATCGTTGCTCGCCAATCACGTAAAAATAACCAAACCACTAAGATTGCTAAAATCGCCCCTTCGTAAAGAAGAGACATTGATCCTTTATAATTATCAACGACAGGTTTTACAAAGTTAAATGCTTCTGTGATTTTTATATCAGGATGGGCTGCTTTAAGCTTATCTAAGGCTTCAACCACACCTTTTTCAACATCAACCTCACTTTCACCTTTACTTCTGGTAATTTCAAAGCCAATCACAGGCTGACCATTGAGTAATGCGGCAGAACGTCTTTCAGCAATACCATCACGAATATTCGCGACTTGGTCTAGGCGAATATGGCGACCATCACTTAGAGCGATTTCCATCGCACCAATTTCATTAGCTGTTTTTACAGTTGCGATTGTACGAATTGATTGTTCACTACCGCCAATTTTAGTTTGACCACCTGAAGCATCTTGTTGAACTAAACGAAGTTGACGGGTAATGTCGGTTGCTGTTGCATTAAGTGCTAATAATTTTTCAGGATCGAGTTCGACTTCGACTTGTCGTGTTACACCACCAACACGTGCCACAGCGCCAACGCCCTTTACTTGTAACATGGCGCGAGCAATATCGTAGTCTACAAACCATGACAATGCTTCTTCATCCATTTTTGGTGATTGAATGGTATAGGTCAGAATAGGAGAGCCTGAAAGGTTTATTTTACTTACAATTGGATCTCGTAAATCAGCGGGTAAGTCTGAGCGAACCTGTGATACCGCATTTCGGACATCATCTACGGCTTCTTGCAAAGGTTTTTCAAGCTGAAACTCGGCTGTAACGGTGACTACACCATCTTGAATATTGGTATATTGATTTCTTAATCCTTGTAATGTCGCAATTGAATTCTCAATTTTACGGGCAACCTCAGTTTCCAATTGGGGAGGTGCAGCACCCGGTAAAGCCGCAGTTACAGTGACCATCGGTAATTCAATATCAGGAAACTGTTGTATTTTCATCCAGTGAAAACAGAGTAATCCTGCTAATCCGAGCATAATAAATAATAAAATACCGGGAATAGGATTACGAATAGACCAAGCGGAGAAATTCATTTTATTTCTCCTGTGAGTTTACGAGTTGCTTGCTAAGAGGTGTTTCTGGAATCGCTTTAGCAACAGTCACAAGGTCGCCATCTGTAAGAAAACCCGTACCTGATGAAACGACGTTTACATTAGGATTCAAATCTAAAATTTCAACACGATCGCCCGAACGTCGTCCAACCTGCACTTTTTGCTGACTCACACGATTTTTATTGTCCACAATAAAGACATATGAAAAACCATCGCGTAATAACAAAGCTGTTTGTGGAATAGTGAGCGCAAGTTTTTGACCTAAATCAAATTCACCTTTGACAAACATTCCCATACGTAACGCTTGTGTTGTCGGAATATCAACATACACAAGCCCATAACGTGTTTGTGGATCAATCACAGGTGCAATCATTCGTACTTTACCAGTCACAGCGGGTTGAGTTGGATCAGGTGAAATGATATGCGCTGTCATGCCTTGTTGAAGTTTATACAAATCAGTCGTGGTAACTTCAGCTCGCCATTCCAAACGCTGATCTCTTATAAGGCGAAATAATTCTTGACCTGTTTGCGCCAAAGAACCTACGGTAGCTATACGAGCTGAAATAACACCGTGGTCAGGTGATACGACTTGTGTTTGAGATAAACGTAATTGATTGCTTTCTATTTGTGCTTTAGCTGCATCAAGGCGTGCTTGTGCGGTTGCTTGAGAAGTCTGATATTGAGTCGCTTCTTGTGCAGAAATCGCACCTGTATTTTTTAGCTGTTGAATACGTTTATTATTAGTGATCGCATCAGTAAGTACAGCTTGTGCTTCTGCATAGCTTGCTTTTGCTGCTGCTAGATCTGCACGAATTGTTTCGCTATTAATTTCTGCTAAAACTTGACCGCGTTTAACTTGATCACCGACATTGACATTTACTTTGGTTAAGCGCTGACCTGATAATTCGCTACCAATAACTACTTCTTGCCATGCTGCGATATTACCATTGGCAGTAAAGGTCTGCTGCCAATTTTGCTGTTGAGGTTGAATGACTGTTACCGTTAAAGCGGCTTTCTGCACGGTCTGATCTGTTTTTCGCTGTTTTTCACCCTGATTGGTTTTTTTATCCGATCCAGATTTCCAAATTAAAAGTGCAACAATAAAAACCATAATTACGATTGCTGAAATTAACCAAACCTTGTTCTTTGAATTTTGGGAAGTTTGAGAATTCATCTTTCCATAGTCACTAAATTTTGATGCCTAAGTATAGACGAAGATTTCAACAGATGGTCAATAGTAAACAGACAGATGAATTCATTCAAAAATACATACATAAACAAGTTGATTAACGTTAGGTTGATACAACAATTAAGTATGTAATTTTATAGGGGAAGTAAACGATTGATTACCACATTTTTCATCACAATCGTTGATGTAAGACGCTGAACGTTGGGTAAAGCAGAGAGGCTATCATCATAAAGCTTCTGAAAACTTGCAAGGTCCTTAGCGACTACATGAAGAAGGTAATCAGGATTTCCAAATAAGCGCTGTGCTTGGATCACATTTGGAATCTCAGTAACTTTCTCTTCGAAACTAGATAGGGCGCTCTTATCACCATCTTTTAAAGTAACGAAAATAATTGCTGAAAAATTTAAGCCAATTTTAGAAGCTTCTAAATCTGCATGATAGCCTTTGATCACACCTGATTCTTCCAACGCTTTTACCCGTCGATGACATGGAGATAAACTTAGCCCTACTTTTTCAGCCAGTTCAGTGATAGATAGTCGCCCATTTGCTTGTAGTTCAGCAATTATTTTCTTATCAATCCGATCCATTTAGAAGAATCTCCCTCATGCTTTTAAATTTATAGAAGTATTTGGAATAACATTTTCAGCATTTAAGCATATTCTTTGCAAATAATCTTCACCATTTGGTTGAAAAACTTGAGTTGAAGAAACCGATTAAATGTTGAGAAGGCTTTGATAATGGAACTGAGTGTGATTTTTGCATTTTGGTGTGTGTCGATCTTATTCGTACTGACGCCTGGTGCAGATTGGGCTTATGCTATTCTTGCAGGGATAAAAGGACAGTTTGTATTTACTGCTGTTGGTGGATTAGTGATAGGGCATTTAATTGCTATTCTGTGTGTTGCGGCAGGTGTTGGTGTACTTGTACAACACTATCCGATTTTATTAACTGTGATGACCATTTTGGGAGCCTGTTATTTATTATGGATGGGCATTAATCTTTTTCTACGCCCTGCAACAATTTCAAATGAGACTGATGTTATGCAATCAGTTGATTCTGCTCGCTCTTGGCTCATTAAAGGGGTGGGGATTAGCGGATTAAATCCTAAAGTGTTGCTGTTGTTTTTTGCTCTATTACCATCTTTCATTCATCCAGACATGACATTTTCACCGACTACTCAGATCATTTTATTGGGGATGATTCATTTACTGAGTTGTGCAGTGGTATATGTGTTGGTTGGAATTGCTGCTAAAAAATTGTTAGCGACTCGACCAAGCGCAGTGAAAGTTGTGAGTCGAATTTCTGCTACTTTGATGATGGGAATAGGATTTATTCTATTGATAGGTCAAATGTAGATGCTAATCTTGGAATCTATACAAAATATAGACTCCAAGATGAGATAACATTAAAGAATCGATTTAAGTCGTTTAACGACTTCCTCACATTGCGCTAAGTCAGCAACCAATGCCATTCTGACATGACCTTCGCCCGGATTACCTTGCGCGGTATCACGGGACAAATAACGACCAGGTAAGACTTTGATATTGGCTTTTTCCATCAACATTTTGGCAAAGGTCTCATCATTATCTACTTTTAGCCAATAATAGAAACCTGCATCTGGTTTTTGTAATGGCAATAAATGACCGAGTTCTGATTGAAACAAGTCAAATTTAGCACGGTATTGCTGACGGTTTTCTTCAACATGTGCTTCATCATTCCATGCTGCAATTGAAGCCAATTGATTTTGAACAGGCATTGCAGCGCCGTGGTAAGTACGGTATTGCAGATATGGTTTTAGTAAAGCCGCATCGCCTGCAACAAAACCAGAACGTAAACCCGGTAAGTTTGAGCGTTTAGAGAGTGAATGAAATACGATGCAATTTTTATAATCATCACGTCCTATTTCAGCACAGACTTCTAAAAGACCAATTGGTGCTTGGTCAAACCAAAGTTCTGAATAACATTCATCAGATGCAATCACAAAACCATATTGATCGGAGAGGGCAATCAGTTTTTTAAATTGTTCTTTCGATAGCACGGTTCCAGTTGGATTGCCGGGTGTGCAAACGAATAATAATGCTGTTTTTTCCCATACTTCCGCTGGCACAGCATCGAAATCACCTAAGTAACCATTTTCGGCGGTACAGTTAATGAAATAGGGTTTTGCACCTGCAAGTAGAGTTGCACCTTCATAAATCTGATAAAACGGATTTGGCATAACCACATATGGTGCTTCTTCACGTTTAATCAAAGCTTGTACAAAAGAGAAGATGCCTTCACGTGTACCAGAAACAGGCAGAATATGATCTTCCGCACTAATTTGATTCAGCTTGAAGCGACTGGTGAGCCATTGTGCAATACTTTGGCGCAGCTCAAGTAAGCCTTTACTATTTGGATAGGTAGAAAGGTGAGCGAAATTATCAAAAAGTGCTTGTTTTACAAACTCTGGTGCAGGGTGTTTAGGTTCACCTATTGATAAGGGAATTAACGGTAAATTGGCTGGTTGCACATCTTTAAAAAGTTGATTTAACTTTTCAAAAGGATAGGGATGCAATAAAGACAAGCTAGAGTTCATTTAAACAAGTACCGAAATAAGATTAACAAGTTCCCTGAGATATAAACATAATCATATATTAGGGAACTCAAAAGGTTAGGATGGATTACAAATTTGGTTTGAGGCTTCATCTAAGGCAGATTTTAGCGTTTCAGCGAAAATTTTCACTTCTTCATCTGTCAATAAAATGCCATTTTTCTTGGTAACAAAGAAAATATCTTCTGCGCGCTCACCGAGCGTTGCAATTCTTGCAGAATGAATGTCTAGACCTTGTAGCATAAATAAACCACCGATTCGAGCCAGTAGCCCAGGTTGGTCGAGGGTTGAAATCTCAACCATATGCTGTTGTAAGGTCGGATTCAGTACGATATCAACGGTATTTTGCACATCAAAGTGGCGCAAATGACGTGGAATACGACGCTGCATAATACCTGGATATTGATCTGAATGGCTGAGTGCATCGACTAACGCTGCTTTTACTTTGCGCTCTCGATCTGGGTCGGTAAGTAAAGTTCCAAAACGATCAAGAACTAAATAAGTATCTAAGCTAAAAGCAGTAGATGCGGTAATAATTCTTGCATCTTGCACATCAAGATTCATGCGGTCTAACACAGCAACTGTAGTTGCAAACAAGTTCGGTTGATCGCGTGTATAAATAAAGATCTGAACAGCATCTTCGGCTGCATTTCGGTGCGCACGTAGTAAAACCAAGGGCTCAGGATTATCGCCGTGTTTCAAAATTGCTTGAGTATGCCATGCAATTTCATTCGCAGATTCTTTAACAAAATACTCATCGCCTAGTTCTTGCCAAACTTTTTCAACATCAGCTAACGAGAAATCATTGACCAATAACTCACTCGCTGCAAACTTGGTATCTTCGATTAGCATTTGGTAATCCACAGGACGCCCCAATCCTGAACGAATCACATCACGCGAATATGTATAAAGCTGGCGCATAAGTGAAGCGCGCCAAGTATTCCAAAGCTTTGGATTGGTCGCATTAATATCTGCTACTGTTAGCGTATAGAGATAATCTAAGTGCTCCATATCACCGACTTTTTCAGCAAATTCTTTCACCTCATCAGGATCGGAAATATCTTTTTTCTGTGCTGTGAGAGACATGAGTAGATGATTGTTAATTAACCATGCGACTAATTTGCATTCACGTTCGGTAAATCCATGAGTTCGGCAGAATTCAATCGCATCAAGTGCACCAAGCTCACTATGATCACCACCACGACCTTTGGCAATGTCATGGAAAATTGCTGCAAGAAATACGATGTCATGTCGAGTTATTCGCTGAAACACGGAACTCACAACAGGAAATTCTTTTGCAAACTCAGGTTCTTTAAAACGACTTAAATTACGTAGTAGTAATAGGGTATGTGCATCTACAGTATAAATATGGAATAGATCGTACTGCATCAAGCCTGTGATTTGTCCAAAAGCAGGAATGTAATTACCCAATACACCATAACGTTTCATCGAAACCATTGTGTCATACAAGCGATGCGGCGAACGTATAATCGACATGAACAAAGCTTGATGTTCTGGATTATCTCTAAAACGTTGATCAATACGTTTAGCAGCAAGAACAAGTAAGCGTAAAGTACGTGCGCGAATCCCTGTAATTTCGGCGCGATTTGCCAGTAAATAAAATAACTCTAAAATTGCACTTGGTTCTTCCGCGAACACTTTATGGTGTTGTACGGCTAATTTGCCATCTACAATTTTGAAACGTTCATTAATATCGATAATTTCACGTTCATAATCTGTTAAACGAGGGGTAATTACGGATTCATTGAAATAGGCAAGTAGCATTTCATTCAGCGTTGAAACTTGTTGTGCCGTTCTATAGTAGCGCTTCATGAACTGTTCAACGGCAAAATTAACAGGTTGACCTTCTTCACGGACATAACCAAATTTTGCAGCGATATCTCTTTGATATTCGAAGAGTAGGCGATTCTCATCGCGCTTCGCCAGTCGATGTAAATGGGTTCTGATTTCCCATAGAAAGCTTTCTGCTTCTTCAAGAACACCCAGTTCAAATTCAGTAATAAAGCCTAAATGAACCAAATCATAAATACGATTTACGCGGAAATGACGTTTGGCGATCCAGCCAATTTGATTGATATCACGGATACCACCAGGCGCATTTTTGATATCAGGTTCTAAGTTACTTTCAGTATTGTTGTGTTGAAAATAGCGTTTAGCTTGTTCAGCCATTTTCGCATCGTAGAAGGTTTTATCTGTCCACGTTTGTGCAACAATTCTACGAGGCCATTTTGCAAGCTGCTCATTACCGGTAATTAAACGCGCTTCGATGAGCGTCGTTGCAACGGTAAGATCATTACTTGCCTGTTCGACGCAGTTCTGAATGGTACGAACACTAATTCCGGGTTTGAAATTACCAACATCCCATAATGAAGATATAAAGATTGAAATCTGTTTTTCTTGTTCTTCGCTTATTTCATCTTCAGACAAAATCATAATATCTGTATCGGAATACGGTAGCATTTCACGGCGACCATATCCTCCTACAGCAAATAAACCCAATTGTGTTTTATTTAACTCAGCATGATTCCATAAAAAAATCAGTGCTTCATCAATTGAGTTAGATCGTGCTTTAATGACTTCACGAATAGTTTGCCCATTTTCATAACTCTCTTGCAATTGTTTTTCTACATCAGTACGCCATTGATTAATAGCTTGAATATCATGATGGCTGGTAACGTAGTTCAACAATGGAGATGTATTGATCATGAAAATGGGTCTACTCAATTTAGGTTAAGAGTTAGTTTGTACGCTCACTTGGTCAGCAGCTTGTTGTGCCAACTCACGAGCGAGTTCTGTTGTTTCGGCACGAGCAGTTGCAACACCCATACGACGGCGTTTAAATCCTTCTGGTTTACCAAATAAACGTAAATCTGTATTTGGGTTTGCTAAAGCAAGATTTAAGCCAGTAAAGCTTAAATTATTCGCATCAACACCCGCATAAATCACCGCACTGGCAGCCACACTATGGCGTTGTGTATTGACAGGTAAGCCTAAAATTGCACGAGCGTGTAATTCAAATTCACTTTGGAATTGAGACGCTAAAGTGACTAAGCCAGTATCATGTGGGCGAGGTGATACTTCGCTGAACCACACTTTATCGCCTTTAATAAATAACTCTACACCAAAGATACCACAGCCGCCTAATGCAGTTGTTGCTTTATTTGCAATACGTTTTGCTTCTTGTAACGCCGTTGCTGTCATTGGTTGCGGCTGCCAACTTTCAACATAGTCACCTGCATCTTGACGATGTCCAATCGGGTCACAGAAATGTGTTTCGATTTCACCTGTTTCAGGATTTTTTGCACGCACTGTTAATAACGTAATTTCAAAATCAAAATCAATTTGAGATTCAACAATCACAGTACCTTGATTGACACGACCGCCTTGCATCGCGTATTCCCAAGCGGCATCAACTTCACTAAAGCTTTTTACACGTGATTGACCTTTACCCGAAGATGACATCACAGGTTTTACAAAGTTTGGATAACCAATGTCATCACACGCTGCGCGGAAACTTTCTAAAGTATTTGCAAAGCGATATGCAGAAGTAGGTAGACCAAGTTCTTCGGCAGCTAAACGACGAATTCCTTCGCGGTTCATTGTTAAGTTCACTGCTTTTGCAGATGGGATAACTGTAGCTGTTTGAGCTTGTTCGATTTCAACTAAAACTTCTGTCGCAATTGCTTCAATTTCAGGAACGATAAGATTCGGTTTAATTTTTTCAATGAGTTGTTTTAATTCAACAGGATCAGCCATATTTAATGTATATGAATAATGCGCTACTTGCATTGCAGGCGCATGATCATAACGATCAGCAGCATGAACTTCTACTCCTAAGCGCTGTAAAGAAATCACGACTTCTTTACCAAGTTCTCCAGAACCTAACAGTAAAACCTTAAATGCAGAAGATTGAAGTGGAGTTCCTAGAGTGACGCTCATGCGAATAATCCTATCCTGAGTAATTTGCATTTAAGCATAGCAGAACTTTTTAAGGAATTAAGTCAAAATGAGACAAAAAACATGGTTTTTGTTAGACAAAAAACAGCACTATGCAGCAAGACTTTCTGTTTAGACATTCACCTGATAATTTAATTGTAATTCGTCGGCATTTTTTCCACGGATACCCCAATTGCTTTTAGGTGTCTCAAAAATAGTGATTTCAATGTCTTGTAGTGAAATTCCACATTGCTGTTGAATATTAGAAAATATAGTTTGAATTAGGCGTTTTTTTGCTTCATTTGTTCTTCCTTCAAACATTGAAATTTCAATGATTATGTAATTTTCACTTCTATCCTCAGGATAAATAAAATCATCATGAGCCAAACCAATGAAACGCTGAAATTTCTTTTCTACAGGGTAATTTAAACTTTCAACTAAGGCTTGGTGAATGGCATTTGAAAGGAGATTTCTAAATTCCACAATTGTTTTTTCTAATGCATAAATCTTAATTTGTGACATAAATAAGTTATTCCAAAATTAATATTAAAAATATTTGATATTTAATGATATTTTTATTTCACCACTTTAAATGATATTGATATTAGATCAACTCTTTAGAACGTAGATTACTCTATAAGATAAATAAGTAACAACGATTGAGTATTGTTGCTGAATTGACTAGCATAATCCACAAATGTTCCATTGGCGATTTGATATGTTAAATGTAAGAGTTAATCTTTTAGCAGCACTGATGATTTGTCCTTTTTTAGCTGCATGTGGTAACTCAAACAGTGAAAGCGAGAAAAAGGTTGAAATCAAACCAGCTCCAAAATTAACGAATGACGCAACAACATATGCAAATACAGCATGGAAGTTAATTAATGAGATAGATGTGATTGTATACAACAAGCAAATTACTGATATCGAAGAGAATGTGAGAAAGCCTATTCGTCAGTTGAGTACAGATTGGCGTATTAATGTCAAAATGACTGATTCTGTGACGGAAGGGAAATATGCTTTATGTCGGAAAGCGCTCACAAGTCTAGATAGTTGGGCTAGAGATGTAAAAGACAATACAAATAACTCAGGTCAGAAGCAATCAGATTATGAGCGTGATAAAGCTCAATGTAAGGATGCAATTGATAATCCTGCATTAGGCAATACGTCGCCAAAATGAATCTGATTGGTTAAAATTATAAATTGTAATGAAATAAAGAGGATAATCTGGATAATTGGTTGACACCAATTATCCAGAAAACGTAGGATAAATTTCCTCAATTATGTAAGGTTCTATGGTTAAAAGCCAAGTTCTCATATGGATATTCCCAGTTTAATTTCAGAAACTTTTGGTCAATTTTCTCTAGATTCAGCCCTCACTGGTGACGCTTTACTTTTATTTTTGTATGTTATTTTAGCTTTATTTTTTTCGTTCCTCTGTTCGATTGCCGAGGCCACTTTACTAAGTATTACTCCAAGTTATATTGCGGGTTTAAAAGAAACCAACCCTAAAAAAGCTGAACGATTAAGACGTTTAAAAGAAGATAATATTGATCAGTCTTTAGCAGCAATTCTTACTGTAAATACCATTGCACATACCGTCGGTGCGATTGGAGCTGGTGCCAAAGCAACTTCAGTATTTGGTCATGCATGGTTCGGTGTTTTCTCCGCAGTCATGACACTATTAATCCTATTCCTTTCAGAGATTATTCCCAAAACACTTGGCGCAGTATACTGGCGTCAGTTGGCTTCTTTCACAGGTGTTTACGTAAACTTATTGATTAAGTCGATGTACCCCTTAATTATTGTCTCTGAGAAATTAACTAAACTCATTTCTGGCAATAAAAAAGCACAGCAATTTAGTCGCGATGAGTTTGTAGCGATGGCTGGGATAGGAAAAGAAGAAGGTATGCTAAATGATCGAGAATCTAAAATTATTAGAAATCTGTTTTTGTTCAAGTCTTTTGATGCCAGTACGGTGATGACCCCGAGAATTGTCTTATCTGCCTTGCAAAAAGATATCACAATTGATGAAGCATTATCGACGTCAACGATCTCTAATTTCTCTCGTTTACCTATTTATGCCGATGATCTAGATCATATAGTTGGCTTCGTTTTACGTGAAGATTTACTTGTTGCGAAAAACCAAGGTAAAGGGAGAAATTCGATTAATGATTTCCGAAGAGAGCTCATTACTGTTATGGCTAAAACACCACTTTCTAAATTAATGGAAATATTATTGGAGCAGCGACAGCATATTGCATTGGTGGTTGGCGAATATGGCGATACCAAAGGTGTCGTGACTCTTGAAGATGTTGTTGAAACACTTTTAGGAATTGAAATCCTTGATGAAGGTGACAAAGTTGAAGACATGCAGAAGTTAGCAAGACAACTTTGGGAAAAGCGAGTTGAAAAAATGGGTATTCATTTAGAATCGCCATTCAAATAGTTTTTTTAATCAGTGCTAATACATAGTTGGCATTGTGTTATATCACTTTCGCCTGTGTAATCATCTTTTGAACAATATTTTGATTACACAGGTTTCAATCCATTAAAGTACCTTTTTAGATAATAATTTTAATTTGTTAAAATCAATAACCTGTATTTTTTTAAAACCTAATTGAATGATCCCTTGTTTTTCGAAAGCATTTAATTCTTGATTCACAGTTTGTCTAGAAATTGTCAGCATATTGGCCAATTGATCCTGTGAAATTTGAATATTTAGATCTTGAATAGACGAGCGGTTGCCGTAACCTTCCAATATAAATAACAAGCGTTGAGCAAGACGCTGACTAATACTTTGAGTTTGAATTGCAATTTGCTCTAAAAAGACATAACGAAGTTTTTGACTGGTTAGTAGGGCAAAGTAGTACCAATAGTACGGATTTTTTAATAAGAACTCTTTTAGTGGCTCTGCTGGGATTTGCAAAACAACGCTTTTTTTAAGTGCTATCGCATCATGAGAGCGTGGTTGTTTGTCTATGAGAGAAATCTCGCCAAACCACATGATTGGTTCAGCGATAGCAGCAATTGCTTCATTACCGTTAACGTCTATATAACCCAAACTAATTGATCCATCGAGAACACCATACACACCATCAAATTGATCTTGAGCATTAAACACAGCGGCATTTTTTTCAATGATGAGTTTCTTACCATGATCCAAAATGAACTGCTTGAAAGGCTCAGCAAGATGACTAAACCAAGCATTTTGCTGCAAATGGTGGATATAAATAGAGTCTAACACAGCATTTCCTTTCTCAAATATAAATCCATTTGTCAGCTACATGACAATTTTATTTGCTGATTTGTAATAGATTAATAACATATAGAAATAATATGAGGAATTAAAAATGACAAATTTGGAGCGTCTACTCAGTCAGTATGCTGCATATCATTTGGATCAGAAAAATATTGTGACCCATTTTGTGGGTATTCCACTGATTGTTTTTTCAATTTTATGCTTAACTGCGCGTGGGGGTGTAGAAATATCAGGAGTTTCAGTGACTTTGGCATCGATACTGATTGTATTGAGTGCGATTTACTATATATCACTAGATAAGTTATTTGGCATTCTAATGCTGATTATATTCATCGCAGCATATCCACTTGCAGTCAAAATAGCAGCATTACCGATGTTGAGTTGGCTAGGTATGAGCATCGGTATTTTTGTTGTAGGTTGGGTGTTTCAGTTCGTAGGACATTATTTTGAGAAGAAAAAACCTGCATTTGTTGATGATTTAGTAGGTTTAGCAATCGGTCCTCTATTCGTATTAGCAGAGTTCATCTTCTTACTCGGATTCCGAAAGTCATTGCATCAACGTATTTTAAAAGAAGCACAAATGAAACGTGCGGAAATGGATATGAAAACACAAACAGTGTCTTAATAGATTTATTTCAACTTAATAAAGCCAAGCTCATAATGACTTGGCTTTTTCATTTACTGATTCTAAAAGTGTGATCTAATTGCTAAGCTTAGTTTCAGTTTAGGTTGATGATTAATTATAAAAAAGCAAATGACAGGAATTTATGAATATTTGTACTTACCTGAAAAATTAGAAATTAAATGTCCATGTTGTGTCGGTAAAGCTAATTTCGAATTTGCCAGAATAGCCAAGATAACACTCAAGAAAGATGTCAGGTATTTCCAACAACACGCTGATTTTGAATATGAGCGCTTTCAGGATAGTTGCGGAGCTTATTGGCATGCGGCATTTTATTATCCAAATCTATCAATTCCGATTGAGCAAATTCAATACTTACCTAAAGGCTATGATGCAACAATTTGGCATGCACGGCATTCCAAACTAAGTCATGGAGGAGTCGTTTGTGAATTATGTGATTATCGACGAAAGCATCTATTAAATTGGCCGAATGATGCTTATTACACTGTGACGTATAAACAGCAGATTTTATGGGCATTTCATCATGAGGCTGCTTTAGATTTGTATCATTATCTAAATGAAAAATTGAGAGACCATAAAGAATATCGACATTCATTCTTTTTATTACATATCCCAACTATTTTTAAGCAGAAAAAAGCGAGATTGCATGTCACGCAACAATTGAAAAAGTTATTGTTATAAGTTGTTTTTTTAATTTCAGTGGTAATTAAAAAATAAAAAAACCGCCAATCAGATCAAATTGGCGATTTGGCAATCAAAACTTTGATTTATACGTTGAAGCGGAAGTGAAGAACATCACCGTCTTGAACGACATAGGTTTTACCCTCTAAACGCCATTTTCCTGCTTCTTTAGCGCCGTTTTCACCGTTGTATTGAATAAAGTCATCGTACGCAATACATTCAGCACGGATAAAGCCTTTTTCGAAGTCGGTATGAATCACACCAGCTGCTTGTGGCGCAGTCGCACCTACTTTAACTGTCCAAGCACGAACTTCCTGTACGCCTGCAGTAAAGTACGTTTGTAAGCCAAGTAAGCTATAACCTGCACGAATCACCACGTTTAGACCAGGTTCTTCCATACCCATTGCTTCCAAGAATTCAGCGCGATCTTCATCTTCTAATAATGAAATTTCAGCTTCGATTTGGTTGCAAAGCGGTACAACGATTGCATTTTCTTCAGCAGCAAGTTTTTTTACTGCGTCAAGATGTGGGTTGTTTTCAAAACCATCTTCTGCAACGTTGGCAATATACATGGTTGGTTTAAGTGTCATTAAACCAAAACCGCGAACTGCTTTACGTTCGTCATCAGAAAGGTCAGCGGCACGAGCTGGTTTGCCTTCATCGAGTAAAGGTTGGATTTTTTCTAGTGCTGCTTTGGTTGCGATTGCTTCTTTATCGCCACCTTTTGCTGCTTTAGTTAAGCGTAGTAATGCTTTTGCAACAGTATCAAGATCAGCAAGTGCAAGTTCAGTGTTAATGGTCGCGATGTCATCTAATGGGTCAATTTTACCATTTACATGAATCACATTTTCATCTTCGAAACAACGTACCACATGTGCAATTGCATCTGTTTCACGGATGTTAGCAAGGAATTGGTTACCCAAACCTTCACCTTTAGATGCACCAGCAACCAAACCTGCGATATCAACGAATTCCATTGTAGTTGGAATAACACGTTGTGGTTTAACAATTGCTGTAAGTTTGTCTAAACGTTGATCTGGAACAGGGACAATGCCTGTGTTTGGTTCAATGGTACAGAACGGAAAGTTTTCAGCAGCAATTGCTGCCTTTGTTAATGCATTAAATAATGTAGATTTACCTACGTTTGGCAGACCAACAATACCGCAATTAAAACCCATGAAACCACTCACAAATGTGTTATTTAAAAATTGCTGCTGATTTTACATGAAAGCCATGACAAAGTCAGGTCATGGCGCGTGCGGATTTTTATTTCGGACTTAAACTTTGCGTTTATCGAGTTGTTTGGCAATATTATCGCCTGTGACTTGTACCAACATCACCAAGACAATCAGCACTAAAATTACCGCCAGCATGACTTGCATATCAAAACGTTGATAGCCGTAACGGTAAGCAATATCGCCCAAACCACCTGCACCAATCGCACCTGCGATGGCAGAGGAACTGATCATGGTCACAATGGTCACGGTAAAGCCTGCGACAATCCCAGGTAAGGCTTCAGGAAGTAACACATGCCAAAGAATCTGTTTACGATTACAGCCCATCGCCTGTGCTGCTTCAATCAGACCTTGATCCACTTCACGCAGGCTGACTTCGGCAATACGGGCAAAGAACGGAATAGCGGCGATGGTTAAGGGCACAATCGCAGCCAATACGCCATAGCTGGTGCCAACGATCCAACGGGTAAATGGAATCAATGCCACCATTAAAATCAGAAAGGGCACGGATCGAGTGATGTTAATGACCCAGCCCAAAGGCTGATTAATTTTCTTGGATGGGTAAATCCCAAAATCTGCGGTACTGACCAGAATCAAGGCAATCGGCAGACCAATCAAAAAGGCCAGAATCGCAGAGACACCGACCATGATTAAAGTATCGGTCGTACCTGTGAGTAACAGATCAATGAGTTGATTGTACATAACCGATCACCTCAAGTTGTGTTATTGCAGAATGTTTTTCAAAGTGTGGGTAAGTTAAATCAAATTCTGGAGTGGGAACCCCGATAATCAATGAGCCAATCGTACGTTGTTGAATGTTATTAATTTGGTTGTGGTAGATTTGAACAGGACGACTAAAACCACTAAGCAATTCGTATAAATCAGGCACCGATTTCGATTCACTGACATATTTCAATTTTAAAATCTGATGCGTACTCTGAGGCAGAATGGTTTGGCTCAACTCAAAGGGTAAATTTACCTGTTCAAAGTTAAGTAATTCTTGCGTGATCTGTTGTTGTGGATTGGAAAATACCGACCAGACTTGCCCAGACTCAACGATTTCACCTTGATCAATTACGATGACTTGATCGCAAATTTCTTGGATGACCTGCATTTCATGGGTGATCAAGACAATAGTTAAACCAAGGTCCTGATTGATCTGTTTTAATAAGGACAGAATATTGGCGGTACTTTCAGGGTCCAGTGCTGAGGTGGCTTCATCACAGAGCAGGACCTCGGGCTGAGAAACTAAGGCACGCGCGATACCAACTCGTTGTTTTTGTCCACCAGACAATTGAGCTGGGTAATCATTTCGCTTTGCCTCTAATCCCACCAGCGTCAGTACCTCGGTGACCCGTTGTTCGATCTCAGCCTTGTCATAACCCGCAATACGGAGTGGCAAAGCCACGTTTTCCCACACCGTTTTGGCAGACATTAAATTAAAATGCTGAAAAATCATGCCGATTTTCTGCCGAGTTTTGATCAACTCGGCATGGCTAAATTCTGCAATATTTTGTTGATGAATCAGAATACTACCTGTATCAATCGACTCTAAGCCGTTTAAGGTACGGAGTAGGGATGATTTACCAGCGCCACTTTTCCCGATAATCCCAACAATCTGTGTTTTGGGAATATCAATATTAATGTCTTTTAAAGCATGTAAGCGTTGGCCCTGTACATCATAAAACTTATTTAAACAACGTATTTTCAGATGCGGGAATGAAAAATCGACCTGTGAACCAAAACTCACCATGATTGTTCTCCTTATTTCCAACCTGGGAACCACAACGTTGGACCGAAATCGTTATCCAAGGCTGCTTTAACTTTGGGTGAGTTTTGATAAATTTCGACAAATTTCTGTAGTTTGCTGTCTTTATCCTGATAATCATCACGCACCACAAATAAAATCGCATAACGTTTATTGGTATTGTCATCAAACAATAAGGCACTTTCAGGATCAGCCGTTTTGGCTAAACGTAAGTAATGTGGATAGCCAAAAGCGAGATCAACATCATCAATGGCACGTGCAGTTTGGGGTCCTTCAACTTCGGTAAATTTCAGATTCTTCGGATTCGCGCTAATGTCTTTCAATGCAGAAAGGTGATTGTTACTGTCTTTCAGTTCAATCAACTTGGCTTGTTGGAATAGCAATAAAGCACGCCCTTGATTGACAGGATCATTCGGAATCGCAACAGTTGCACCATTCGGAAGTTCATCAAAACTTTTATATTTTTTTGAATACAGTCCAACATGTGAAGCCGCACCCGCAGCAAATGACTTTAATTTAAAGCCAGTTTCTTTAATGGCATTATCCAAAAAAGGTTGATGCTGGAAAAAGTTTGCATCAATATCACCATGATTCAAAGTGATGTTTGGGGTATTCCAGTCGGAAAACTCGACCAATTTGACATTCAAACCTTGCTGTTTGGCTTCATCCGCTGCAACTTGCAGTGGATGGGCAAAAGAGGGACTAATCCCAATCACCAGTTCACTGCTATGGTTCTGTTTTTGTTTATTCCAAATCAATAAGGCAATAATCGCAACAACGAAGACAAGGCCAATACCGAGCCATTTTTTAGAGGCTGTTTGAGCAATATATTTCTCCAATTCTTTTCTTTAATGTTAAGCACTAATTTCTTCAATTATTTTTAGGGTAGCTGTGTTGTTATGCGGTCTACATCGAAACTGATTAGCAGGATGGCTAGCAGCTAAATGATCGCCTTGGGCAAACAGTTTGTTACGCAGTGAACCTGTGGCATATTCAGTTTTATAACGTCCACGTTGCTGTAACTCAGGAATCACTAGGCGAATGAAGTCATTGTGTGATTCAGGTGCAACCGTACGCGTCAGGTTAAAACCATCAATGCCAGTTTGATCGAGTAGCTCAATCAGATATTCTGCAACTTCCGTAGCACTCCCGACAATCAGTGGATAACGTCCACCCAAAACATGCTGTGCTTTTAAGTCATTTTTACTGATACGCTGTTCTTTAAATTTTTCATTGACGGAGGCAATGCTATTGCTCTTTTGATAAGGAATCGCTTCATCATCAGCAAACTTAGCAAGATCAATACCGACGGAACTGGCATAATGCGCTAAACCTGCTTCTGGGCTGGCATATTGGCGATATTCAGCCAGTCTCTGTTGAGCAAGTTCATGTGTTTCAGCCACAACGACGGTAATGCCGACAAAGATTTTAATCGCATCTTCATCTCGATCTTGCTGTGTTGCTTGTAGTCGTATTTTATTAACTTGCTGACGAATTTTTTCAGGCTGATCACCGCCAATAAAGATACATTCGGCATGACGTGTGGCAAATTGCAGACCTTTCGGTGATGCACCTGCTTGGAAGAGTGTTGGGGTACGCTGTAGTGACGGCGCAACCTGAAACACCCCTTGGCTTTGGTAATATTGGCCTTGATGATTGATCGAGTGGACTTTGTTCGGATCAGTAAAAATGCGTTGTTGCTTATCTTTTCTCAAGGCATCATTTTCCCAAGAGCCTTCCCAATATTGATAGCAAAGCTGTAAAAACTCCTCGGCTTGATCATAACGGGCATCGTGATCTCTTAAATCTTTTTGCCCAATCAAACGTTCGGCACTATCTAGATAGCCTGTCACGATATTCCAGCCCAAACGACCTTGAGTTAAATGATCAAGACTGGCAAAACGCCGTGCAAACTGGTAGGGCTGTTCATAGCTGAGATTGACAGTCACGCCGAAGCTTAAATTCTGCGTCACCAAGGCCATTGCCGAAATCAGGGTCGATGGATCATGGCTCGGTAGTTGAATGGACTCTTTGAGGGTCAGATCAATCCCATTCTGATAGACATCATAGACCCCTGTAATATCGGCGAGGAATAGGCCATCAAACAGACCCTGTTCCAAGGTCTGTGCCAATTCAGTCCAATAACTCAGTTCATTAAAGCGATGTGATTGATCACGCGGATGGGTCCATAAGCCATGATTGATATGACCGACACAGTTCATATCAAAGGCATTTAACAAGATTTTTTTAGCAGTCGTTTGGCTCATTACAAAGTCCCCCGACGTGGAGGCAGAATGCCATTCAACACATAATTACCAATGAAGTAATATTTCCAGCGTGCAGCATCATGCAAGGTGTGTACACGCACATTACGCCAATGACGATCAAGACCATCAGCACGTTGACTGCCACGACTACCCGCCAACTCAATCAGTTTCGATGATGCCTTTAATGCTGTTTCAGTACTATGTGCACGAACTTTGGCGACATCAATAGAGGCTTTGGCTAAGGTCTCAGCATTCAACTCATATTTAGCAGCATCAACAGATCGGGCTGCCTGTTTAAGTAATAATTCACTGGCTTTGACATCGGTTGCCACACGACCGAGTTCAGATAGGGTTAAGGGGTCTTGAGTGGCGGAATCAATATTGGCATCAATCCAAGGGCGGGCGACACGCACACGCTCCAGTGTTTCTTCAAAAGCAGCACGAGCAATCCCGACTTCAATCGCGGCATGCATGATTTGAGCAAAGGGGCCAACCAAAGACAGTTGCTTAAAGGCAGTATCAAAAGGAATCACATCCTCTTTGGCAACAAACACCTGATTAAATTTGACTGTACCGCTGCCCGTAGTCCGTTGCCCAAAACCAGACCAGTCATCAATCAGTTCTAAACTTTGGCTATCTCTTTGTACAAAAGCCAAAAACTCATTGCCCGTTTCATCAACCACTAAAGTAGGAATACTATGTGCAAATAGGCTACCTGTGCAATAAAACTTTTCTCCTTGGATCAGATAACCGTTTTCGTTTGGAATTAAGGTAGTTTGTTTATGTGCAGAGGTGCGGGTTTTAAATTCAGCCAGTGCATTACCAAAACGCGCACCTTGTAATACTTCTTGATAGAGGCGTTTCTTTTGCGCTTCCGTACCAGTATTGCGCAATACTTCCAGCGCATAAAAATGGTTTTGTGGAATCTGACCGATTGAACCATCCGCACCACTAAACAGCGCAATCACTTTAGCGACGGTGAGGCTGGAAACTTCTGCACCACCATACTGCTTAGGTACAGTAATCGCCCATAAACCTGCCTGACTATAGGCTTCGATTTCTGTAAAAGGCAAGTTCCGGTTGGCATCACGTTCAACCGCAGCTTGTTTAAACTGCTGACTCAGTTGCGTAGCAATTTGCAATGCTTCAGCATCGTTTTGAATAATATGCGCTGCTTTAATATGGGTTTTAGCAAAACCTTGTAATTCTTGGTATGAGGTCATGATTTACTCCTTAAATCCAAGCATGGCGGGCAGGGTGAGTACCATTGAGGTAATAGTCACCGATGGCATGAAATTTCCAACGCACAGGATCATGTAATGTATGTACGCGAGCATTGCGCCAATGCTGATCAAGATTGTGTTGGCTTAGGCTGGCACGACTTCCTCCAAGTTCGAGTAATTTTTCTGAGATATGCAGGGCAGCATCATTGGCATAGATCTTTGCTTCCGCCACTAAAATAGAAGCGCGCGCGGCTTGCTCGGCAGAAATCTCAGTAAGTTGATCAAGTTCATCTAGATATTCGGCAGCATTATCCAGTAATAGAATGGTTGCATCGAGCAGGATATTGAGCTTGCCAACTTCTTGTAGGGTGTAATGTTCTTCACTGGCTTTTTCTACGCCGGCATCCACAATTGGACGTGCTTTACGAATACTGGATAAAGTGTCATCAAAAGCAGCTTCAGCAATGCCAACATCAATCGCAACTTGTAGAAGCTGAGAATAAGCACCGCGAACATTTGGGGTATCAGCAATAATGCGCTCATCGAAAAATAGTGCAGGATCAACGACAACGTTGTGTAGTTTTACCGTTCCGCTTGCTGTAGTCCGTTGCCCAAAGCCATTCCAGTCATTAATCACTTCCACGCCTTCAGCATGACGATCAACGATTGCCAATACGGTATAGCCATCTGGATGTAAGGTACGAATCGCTACCCAATCTGCAAAGCTGGTTCCTGTAGAGTAAAATTTTTCTCCATTTAAAAGATATTGACCATTTTCTAACGTTAAAGTGGTTTGGATGGCTTTAGTATCTTTTGAGTTTTTCTCTGGACCACCATTGGCGATGCGTTTACCTGCAAGAATTTCAGCGTAGATAAACTGTTTTTGTGCATCTGAACCTGTGATATTAATAAAATTTAAAAGACCGAATTGGTTTTGTGGAATTTGTCCAACATTCGCGTCTGCCTTACTCAAAATACGAAACACATGGGCCAAAGTTTTATTGGAAACAAAAGCCCCTCCGTATTGTTGTGGTACACGGATTCCACCTAAACCTTTTTGACTAAAATGAATGATTTGTTCGGTAGGTAGAATACGATTTTGATCCCGATCATTTCGATCTTCTAATGCAAAGTCAGCAACTTGATAGGCAGCGTTAATGGCCTGCTGATCATTTGAAATCAGTTGGGTTTTAGCTTGAATCACTGATTGATTACTGGACATGTGAGCACCTCTAATAGATAATAGGAACTTTACAAAAGTTTTACTTTTCCACTAAACCATCAGTTTTGGTTTAGATATCATAATAATTGTTAAGCATTTATTATGAGAAAATTAACGTAAAAATAGATATTGAATAATATTAAAAAACAATAACTTGTGGTTATTTTGAATTTAATGGTGATGTAAAAAAGAATATTTCTATGAAATAAAAGAATAATAACAACCAAAAAACATATAAAGAAATTTAGCCGAAATTAAAAAAGATAGAGCGAAAACGACATTGTAATCATTCACTTTTACTTCTAAAGTAAGGAAAACTTTATGTTTGAATGAATAGAAAAATAAATTTGGAGAATTTATGCGGGTTTTATACCAATTTCCTTTGTCTCACTATTGTGAAAAAGCTCGCTGGTTGTTAGATCATAAAGAATTGGACTATGTGGCACATAATTTAATTCCTGGTGTTCATCGGGCATTTACTTATCTCAAATCTGGGCAATATTTTTTGCCAATGCTAAAAGATGACAAACGATGGGTTGCTGATTCAACCAAGATTGCCCTCTATCTTGATGCGACTTACCCAGAGCATGCATTACTTAGACGTGATGAAAACCTACGCAAACAGGCACTTGAGATTGACGAACTTGCTGGTGAATTAGGTGTTCATGTTCGTCGTTGGACGCTAGCACAAGCACTTTCTATAGGTGATCATCCACTTGAAATTATGATGGGTGAGCAAGGTTATCTACGTCAATTTGAAAAAATATCAAAACCAATTCTAAAGAGTTTAGTTTCTACGAATTACAAACTGAACCCAGAAAAAGTTGAGAAATCTAAAGTAAGAATGACAGCGTTAATTAGGGATTTAAATCAACGTTTGATCGACAATCAAGGACGTTATTTGGTCGGTGATCGTTTAGGTTTAGCTGATATTGCAGTTTGTTCTATTCTCGCACCTTTGCTAGTGATCAAAGGAACGCCTTGGGAATTAGAAAATGATGATATTGAACAATTTTCAGGTGAACTAAAAGCGTATCATGATTATTTACTAGACTTACCAATCGGGCAGTATGTACAGAGAATTTATGCAACCGAACGTAATGCACGTATCGATTGGCGCGGCCTCTAATTGACTCATGTAATCAATAGATACAACCCTGATTTTAAATCAGGGTTTTTTATGGGAAAGAAAATAGGGGAAATGCCAAAAAATTAAAAAATTAATGAACAATAAAAATAATTTTTAAAAGAAAATTCGTTTTTATACTGAAATATTAGAAATTATTGCCAAATTTACTTTAAAAAAACTGAAAAGAGGGAAATAATTATAGAAAGGTTTTGCTATCTTATATTTCAGGGTGTGATGGGGATCGAAACGAGTTGTTCAACTATTGGGAGATCAGTTGAACAGTTGCTCAAAAGGTCTTGTTTCGGCTTTGAGACTAAGATAAATCACAAGTTTATCGGAATCATGTTTGTGTTATCCACGCAACATCGTCAAAAGTTAAACATTTGTTTTCCCTTGACCCTTAAAATTACTGAGTTCAAACAGTTCCGATAAAAACATAAATTTAGAGTGAGAACTGTAAGATGGAATTGGATCGTTTCGATAAACAAATTCTTGAAATTTTGACCCATGAAGATGTCAATTTAAATGAACTATCTGAACGAATTAACCTTTCTGTCAGTTCAGTTCATCGTCGTATTAAAAATCTGATTGAGTCCCAAGTGATGGGGCAACTCAAGCGTGAAATTAATTTTAATAAATTGGGTTTTAGTCTGCATATTCTTTTGCAAGTATCACTCAGTAAACATGATACTGAAACCTTTGATAAGTTTTTAGAAGAAATTGAAGATATTCCTGAAGTGACCAATGCATTTCTAGTGACAGGGCAGAGTGCCGATTTTATTTTAGAGCTGGTTGCGAGAAATATGGATGATTATAGTGAAATCTTACTACGCCGTATTGGTAAGATTGACAGCGTGGTGGCACTACATTCAAGTTTTGTGATTAAAGAATATAACGTATTTAACTGCTATAAACTTTTAAATAAGCTATAAAAAATGCATCTTAAAAGATGCATTTTTTACTGAGCTAAATCAGTTAACCATCAAGCTGAGCTAAAACTTCTTCAGTAAACTCCACGTTTGTATAAACGTTTTGAACATCATCAAGATCTTCGAGCATATCAATCATTTTCATGATTTGTTTAGCTTGATCAATATCATTGATTTCAGCTTTAGTCGATGGGCTCATGACTACTTCAGCATTGTCAGATTTTAATCCTGCTGCTGTAAGTGCATCTTGAACATCACCAAAACTTTCTGGGCTAGTAATGACTAAGATACTATCTTCATCGATCTCGATGTCATCAGCTCCTGCTTCTAAAGCGACTTCCATGATTTTGTCTTCTAAAGACACATCTTCAAAAGAAATTTCACCGCGTTTAGTAAACAAGTAAGCTACAGAACCATTAGTTCCTAAGTTACCATTGGTTTTGCTAAAACAGTGACGTACATCAGGAACGGTACGGTTTAAGTTATCAGTCATTGTTTCAACAATAACAGCAACACCACCTACACCATAACCTTCATAGGTTACTTCTTTTAAATCATCGTTATCATCACCACCAGCACCACGTTGAATCGCACGGTTAATGGTGTCACGCGTCATATTCACTGACAGTGCTTTTTCTACAACCGCACGTAAACGAGGATTACTCGCTGCATCTGGACCGCCCAATCTTGAAGCAGTCACAATTTCACGGATATATTTAGTAAAAACTTTACCGCGACTTGCATCTTGTTTAGCTTTACGATGCTTAATATTGGCCCATTTAGAATGACCCGCCATGGAAGTAACTCCAAAAATTAAAACTCAAAAAAGTGCGTGAATATTAGCATAGCGATAGTTTTGTTGAAAACTCTTGCGCACTACATTCAGAATTTAAAATATTGATCATCTTTCAAAGTTTGATCAAATGAATTATTTAATTTTTACATCGATACCAAACTCGGCATAAAGTTCTTTAATTTTTTCTAGATCTGTTTGCAAATCAGTTGGATAAATCTTGCCTAAAATACCACCTTGTTTTGTGCGTGCATTGGCATACATCAAAATAATAGGTACGTTGGCTGCTTTAGCAATATGCCAAAAACCTGAACGAATCGGTTTGCGTTCCTCTCCATTTTTTGCGCGTGTTGCTTCAGGTGCAATCACGAGGTTAAAACTTTCATTTTGGTTAAATAGTTCAACCATTTGCGTGACAATATCTTTACTTGATTTACGATCAACAGGAATGCCACCTAATTTTTCTAAAATGGGTTTCAGTGGACCCTTAAATAATTCTTTTTTGATAAGTGTATGAACTTTTAATTCTAGGATCTCAAATAAAGCCAGAGATAAAATTGTGTCGAGATTGGAGGTATGCTCAAAACCAATAATGACTTGTTTTTTTTCTAAAATTGTTGGATCAACATTGTATTCCCAACCAGTTGCTTTAAAGATCGATTTTCCTAAAACTTTTCTCATATTTGTCTTCATAGCGAATGAATCAGAGCAGTGTAATACCAGAAATTGAGAAAATATATATCCAAAAAGCTCAAACAAAAACAAAAGTTAGATGTGTATTTTATGTTTAAAATATGCTGCTGATCATTTTATATCTCAATAAAACACTAAGTTCTACAGGAAATTGTTCTTTCTATTTCACTCATTTTTACAATTTATTTGTTTGTAAGATTTTGAATATATTTAAAAAAATTATGAGATATTCTTTAAGTGTAATCGAGTGAATGCTTTTTTTATTGATTGAATTGAAAGCAAATAAAAATGCGAACAGATTTAATATAAAGAAATACTAGAGTAAACATGAAAAACGTGGATAATGTGATGGATTTCACAATAATGAAAAAATGATGTTTAGAATATTGGGTAATTTGATCGTCTGTATGCTTTTCGTGATTGGTGCCATACTTGTGGTGCTGGGTGTTTCATCATTTGATGTGATATTAATTGTCATGGCATTTGCATTGCTGTTTTCATCATATTTATTGGCATCAGAATTTCGGCTTAGCTTATTTAAATGGAATTAGTGATCGATGAATAGTAGTTAAGCTTAGGTTTCAAACTGACAATCTAAGTACACTATACCTAATTCATTCAATGCAAAATTCGATTAAGATATTAGAAATCCAAAAATCATTTGAATTTCTAATGTTGATTTAAATATTTGATTTTCAATGATTAGTAAACTTTAGGCTGACCATCTAGTCTTGTTTTAAAACGACGATGAAACCACATATATTGTGTTGGACACATCTTGATCTGATTTTCCAAAATCAAATTTACTCTAGTCGCATCATCGACTTCATTATCACTTGGAAAATTTTCCAAAGCTGGTTCTAATAAAATTTGATATTGTGGATTTTGTATAGTACCTGTGCGATAGAAAAATATTGGAATAGCAGAAGCCTTAGCAATCTTCATTAACCGTCTGTGTGAGGTTAAAGTCGCAGCTTGTATACCAAAAAATGGTGCCATAACACCTTGTTTTAAACCAAAGTCTTGATCAGGACTGTACCAAACTGCATGACCAGCTCTAAGATTTTGAATTAAACCTTTCATATCGTCTTTGGAAATTTGATTTTTATAAATTGTTTTTCTGCATCGACTGATCATCATATCTAAAAGGGGATTATTCTGTGGTCTATACACAACGTCCATATCAAAGAAACAACTGCTAACGAAACCACCTGCATCTAACAGTGTGGTATGACTACCTAATAATAAAACACCTTTTCTTTCGGCATTTTTTAGGTGTTCAAGTCCTTCAATATGAATTCGATTTTTGAACCATTTTGGACTATACCAAGCATTGAGCGCTTCGAACACGCCTAGAAATGCATTGAAAAATACGTCTTGAGCATCTGTTTGAATTTCTGATGGGCTTTTATCTGGAAAGCATAATTCTAAATTTCTAATTGTGGTTTTTCGTCTAGATTTTAAGGTCTTCCATGCCAGTTTTGATAATTTTTCAGCTAATCGCCATTGCAAAGCCCAAGGCAAAATTGCAAAAAACATTAATATTAAAATAGCGAACCATATTCCCCAATATTTAGGTAATAAAAATGACCAGCGAAACTCACCTGTTGTATATTGAGTTTTTAAATCCATGATGACGAGTTTCATAAGCAAAACTCATCAGCCTAACATAATTAGAAAACGAATATCGGTCTATATTTTGAGATAGTCTAAGCACAGCTTTTATTGATTAGAAATAACTCTTAATCATTTCAATAAATTCAATCATTACAATTATGTGCATCCAATTATTGAGGTTCTTGTCTTGGTGCAGCATTCATTTCATGCCTTACCGTGCTTATATTTTCATATATAACTTTTCGTAATCTATTGATAGCGCCTAAAGGTTTATGATCTGGTAAAGCATGCCATGGTGTAAATGATAGATTTTCACAGAATTTGTTTTGTTCAGGTGTATCAAATACTTGTTGTGGAATACGGATTGTAGCAACAGTATAAAAAGATGCTTTATTCTCTTTCCATTCGGTCATTGAATCTTCAGTTAACATTTTAGGAGAAGTTCTTGGCTGTATTAAAAACTCCATACAAGCATCATGATTGTTGAGTTCATTTCGCAGTGCTTCGCGTAAAAAGTTTTGATTTGGTTTATTTGGAATCGTGTCTGTACCTTGTGAGCATGCTCTAACCGAATACTTAACTGCCTCACGTTCTGCTCCTAATCCGAGTTGATAAGGCACCATCGACCAATATCTTGCTTGTAAAGGATTTGCAATTTTTGAACTTGCTGCTCTTACAGCATTTATGGTGCCTTTCTCTCCAAGTGCGATGGGAATATGCATTTTTTTTAATAAGCTTTCACTATTAACGTCCTGTATAAATGACTGATAACGTTTAGGATCATTCACAAAAAATACGGGATGATTAATCATGATGAAATCTTGAGTATTTGCGTCTGGCTCACTTTCTAAAACTTTTTTGCCTGTAACACCTAAAACTTTGATCGCTATTCCTCTAGCATCCTTTTCATAATCTGGTTTTTTTGCATCTCCAGAGGCATTCGAAAAACGAATCCAAGCGGAGTATGTTTTATTGGGAATAAACATACCTTTAGCAAAACGTTCATTTAGATCACTTTTGACTTGAAACATGGCTCGAACACAGCCATGTGCTTTTGGATGGGCATCTCGAAGTGCATGACCTAATGAATATTCTTGACGTATAGATTGTTCAATAATTGCTGAAATTTGTTCAGCCATCATTTTTTCATTTGGTTGTAATGCTTCACCTAAATCTTTATCAATATTTGGATAAATAATTTTATTACGATTCGCAATCGTAGTTTTTGTTAAAATATCAGTTTCTGCAGGAGAGGTCGCATAGCATCCTGTTACGAGTAATAAAAAAGGAGAGACCACTGCAAACAATTGAAAATATAATATTTTTCTTATCATGTGTGTAATCTCTACTTTGACTTATTCAATTATTCCAACGATTATCAGCCAAACTTTATGCTCTCAGTTAGCTATCTAAATATATTGTTGGCTCACTACTTTATTCTGCTGTTTTTTTAATTTTTTTGCGCTGTATATTTTGTATCTTTCATTAGACTAATTAAAAAGGAATATTGCTGATCAAGATTTTATCGCGAGTGCCAAACAAGATATTCCTTTATTGGTTATGGAAATTTATAGGCTTCAAAATCTTTTAGCTATTGAATAGTTTATAACTATAGTTCACAGCTTAAACAGTATTTGGTTCGAGAAATTCTAATAATCTAATCAGAGATTTGCTGTAGCTGGTGTGCTTGCCAAAAAGGGCTATTACTCCATCTTTGTTCATGTCTGTAAATCGAAAGCCTCCGATTTTCGTATGTTCGAAGTATCTGATTTAATTCGGTTGTATATTTAGTGTCCTTAGTTGCATTTTTACTAGATAAAATGACTTCTGCGGCTTTCATTCCAGTGTAAATTGCATTAAATAAACCTTGGCCTGCGATTGGATCGAAAGCTAATAAAGCATCCCCGCAAGCAACCCAATCTTTTCCAAACGATTTTTCTAGCCAGCAACTTCTTGCATCATGTGAGAAAATATCTTTTCCAAATTCTAGTGCACCAAACAATTCAGAAAGCCCTAAGTTAGTTTGAATCATTTGTTGCCATTGATTGGCATCTTTATGGAATTTTGAAGCAATTTTAGGTGTAGTATGAAATCCCATTACCCATTGCTGATCAGTCATTTTACCCGTATATATCCAGCCATATTTATGGGCTGAAAGGATCGTGCGATTCAGCTGATGATTTTTTTTAGGTAAGCAGGTCCGGTATAAGGCGACTAAGGGAATACCACGATTACGTTGCACGCCAAGCAGCTTTACAATTTTTGCACTACGACCAGTCGCATCAACAATCCATTTAGCTTTGATCTTTTCTCCATTTTCTAATTCTATTTCCCAATTATTTTCTTTTTTTTTCAGATGAGTGATATTCGAGGCATAAAAGTTTGCACCACTGGTGAGTGCTGCTTCTCTTAACTGATGATCAAATGTCTTTCGATTAATTCTAAGTCCTAATCCGTAAGGATCATGAATAAAATCTGTAATAGAACTAAAGTCGCTGCCCCAAAAAGAGATGTTACCGCCAACACGTTCAGAATAAGATGTTTGAAAATTAGATTTAGAGCTTAAATTTTCGATAATGAACTCTAAGCCCAGCTTTTTTAATAAGCGAATAGCTGCGCTAGGTAATGTTTCGCCAAATTTATTAGTATTACTTACGGGTCTATCTATCAACATGACATTTAGACCCGCTAAAGAAAGTTGCCGAGCAACAATACAGCCAGCGGGACCGCTTCCAGCAATACAAACATCAATATTGGACAAGTTCATATCAACGCTTTTGAACGCGGACTGAACGGAATGCTTGTAATTGTTCATGACTTGCCCAGCCTGCTTTTTCAAGATCATTCAGCGGACGAGGTTTGCTTTGAAGCAAATGAGACGCATATTCGGCTGACTCTTTTAATTTCCCAGCAATTAAGGTTTCGACATATAAATATTCAGGAATATCAGGATCGTTTTTTAGACCTGGACGTATTTCAACGATGCCGAGTTCATTAAAATGCTCAATCATTCGCATCATCACATCTGCAACATTGGCATCCATGATTGATCTTAACCAGTTTTGACGTTGATTAAAGGCAGCAATACGCTGTTCTCTTGGAAGTTTGTCATTGATCACTTGTTGATAATCGACTTCAGTCAAGACATGATTTGGAACTCTTGCTGCCCAGAATGTAGGTAAGTAAGGATCATAGTCAGGATCATATCCTGATCGGCAAAATGCAGTATCACCTTGCCATGGGACCGCCATCCAACGGGTAATGCTTCCTGGAATTTGACCATATAAAGGGCCATCTACTTGTTGCACTTTGATTGGAGTCATGGTCGAGCCATAATTTGGTTCCGCATCATTTATTCGTGAGCGAATACGGAAAGGGGAGCTATACAGACTGGCATGACGCATTGGCCAAGTCATTTCACAACCGGGATGGAACGTATCCGCTAAACAATAATGTAACGCTGCTTGATCAAGCACATTCGGTTGTTGTGCGAGTGGAACTTTATCGATTGAGGTCTCAAGTTTGCAGTTTTCAATTGACCAATCATTCAGAAATTTACCTTCAACCCAATGACGGAGTAATGCTTCTTGCAAACCTGTCATGGTGAGCATATTGCCAGTTCCACTTTCAGAAAAGCTACCAAAACCATCGCCATAGATCCAAGGCCAAACATGAGGCCACGCCACAGGCTCAGCGACTACTGGTTTAGATGGTCTGAAACTATGAAAAATTGCGCGACGTAATTCTGTATATGGGTCAGAACCGCCTTGTTTAGGTTTAAAAGACAATTTAGAAAGTAAGTCTGGATTATTGAAATCCATTGGACATCCTTTACCAAAATATGCCGCAAAACCTTTATTTACCCACTGTAAGCCTCCTAACCGTTTGAGTAATGGTAAAATGTCATGAGTGAAAGAAGGGGTTTCTGGCATAGTCATCCAACCAGCATTGACATATACATCACACATTAAGTCATACATTGTCCTCCAACTAACAACGTCAGGAGCGTAATTAGGTGGAGCAACAACAACCCAAGCTGATTCAACTGGAATAGACACACCATTGATAGATACCGTTGCCGTTACTGGCCCATCTGAAGTGTCGTCATACCAATCATCCGCATTATTAAAACTTGGCGGATTATCTGGGTCGTATACAGGAGCATTGGTCGGCGAGGCTGATTTACCATGTCCACCTAAAAACAGTAATCTGCCATTTTCATCCGTTTGGATCTCACCTAATGGCACAATCACTGGTTGTTGTGCCGCAGCTTGAAAAGTTCCTGTATCAAATCGATGCTCGGTACCCCCAATCGTATTTCGACCAGAAATACTACGCGGACCAGGATCAATCGCTAATTTTTTTCTATCTTTGACTTTAGGATTGCGAAGTGTGAAGGCATTATCTGGGGCATTGACTGCTTCAGGTATATCGAGTGCATATTGAAATTGATACCATTGAGATTTTCGGTTTGCAACATGTACTGTCCAAATTATATCTGCATTGTCTGGATTTAGTTCGCGAACGACTTCACCCGCAGCGTTATAACCATAAATTCGGAAGCGGGCAGCTTGGCGTTTTATCGCACCTGTCTCATCTCTAAAGTTATTTGGTTTTTGATTTGGATCTGATAAAGCATCAACAATTTCAGGACCGATAAAAAACTCTGTTTCACTATCGCCAACTCTAGCAATACCGATTGCAGGATGGATCGCTGCTCGAACAATATACGTATCTATTGCTGTAGCAGGTGAAATTAATGGACGAGGAACATCTGGTTCTGAAAGTGGTACACCATTTACATTACGACGTAATTCAGCCGATGCTGCATAAACAACTTTACGTGCTTCTGCAATTGAACCAACAGGCGCATGTTCTTGAGTTACACGCCAAATATTCATTGCTAGATTTTCACCATATTCAGCTTGACCACGTGCAGAAATATCTTGAATAGGAATAACAATATCAGCAACATGAATAGGTGGACTAAGATCCTCAGACCAAACAACTGTTGCCTCATCCAATGGCATTCTTTCCGGGTCAGTTCTAAGCTGAATCATAAAACGAAAATGCGTTTCAGATTGAGATAGACGTTGAACAAGATCTTGACCCAAATAAGAAGGGTCGTTTGGAGAGTGGGTAGGTGGGTCTAAATAGAATGTAGGTTCCAATTTATATTTTACATATTGATTCTCTCCAAAATGGAATGGTAAACCACTCCAATATGGTGAAACTAGAACACTGGCAACTGGTTTTGCCATAGCATCAAGTAATTCTGATGTTTTCGGATGAGCATTTAGATAAGGAGTATAATCACCATCTACCACACCAGCTTTAGTGAACTCACACATATCTTTGGCTGTATCAACAAAAAAAGCATCAAAGTTTTGCATGATAAAATCAAAAGTATCGGCATGAGGATTGCCGAGAAGTTTCTCACCATCAACATCAAATAATTTAATTCCAATTCCTAATGTCGATTTGAAATCGGTACTGGTTGGTGTGGTATCTGAAGAAAAACGAATCCAAGCGGGATATTTTTTCTTTGTCTCCGCGAATAGACCAATGCGTAAATTCTCAGGTAAATCATCTCGAATAATAAACTCAGCCGCCGCTACGCCATGCGCTTTTAAAAAAACCGGTCGCATGGCAGGGCATTGACCTTTTACAATTCGTCCAGCTTGTACCATGTCTACAAACATATTTTTTAATGATGTAATTGGATCTTGTGAGCAGTCGACACAGGAGGTGACATGCGTTGAGGATGGTTTATCCATTATTATATTCCTTATTATTTTTAAAGTATTTTATATTTGCAACGATCAAACTACAGAAAAGATATTCTTTGGTCAATATTTATGCTTAAAAATAGAATATTTATTTAATAATACTTATGCGTTGAATTTTTTCTAAAGATAATGTTAATTTTAAATTAAAATATGCTGCTAATATTAAAAAGATAGTTTAATTAATATTAGCAACATGTGGTAATTGATTGATGCAGGTATCATATATTGAAAAATTTTACAATTTAATTGTTAGTAATAACTAGCAACGATCACAGCACTTTTTTCATCATTTAGTTTTTCAAATGAGATCTCATTTATAGAATTTTTTTGTGAACTGGTATTTAAATCGTTGTTAGATATTGATTGTGTATTGATTTTTTCTTGAAATTTGTTGATTGCTTCACAATCTTTATTGGTGTGATTAGAAAAACAAGTATCTTCAACAATATTTCCATTAAATTGAATTGTGTTTGCAGAATATGTAGTTGCTGAAAATACAGCTACTATCGATATTAATAATGATTTTGATATATTTTTATACATGATTATATTCCTTGGTATCATTTGTTATTATTAATTAACATGGAATTTATTGTTAAGGCAATATTAAAATAACACTTTGATTAAATAAATTTTTAAACCGTGATGGGTTTATTGTTTTTATGGAATTGTACTAAATAATTGAAATTTTTAATTTGTTAACTAGGTCACATATTATTTTTTTATTGAGATTTATTATGTTTTAGGCTTTTTAAAATTTAGGATAAATTTTTCAGCTCAAGTTTTAACCTTTGTTTAAATTGAAGTTTAATTAAAAATTGAGCAATACTAAAAGCTCTTAAATTGAAATGGTCTGCCCTCTAACAATCTAATTATATTTTTAAAAAAATGTGCCAAAAATAAATTTTATTTAAGAAATGGAAGGAAATAATATAAAAAATTATATTATTTCCTTCTTTAGTCACGGCAAGTTGAATCTACTTTTTAAAGGGTAATACTAAGGAATAAGCTTTTCCTACATATGGTAAAGATCGGTACAAGCCATTACTCGGATCCCAATAATCTTGTTGGAAAATAATTTGGTTCGATGTATTAACTTTCATCTCACTTATGCCATATGAAGCCATTGTTTTAGTTCGACCAAACATTTTAAAGTCGTATGACATATACCAATGAATATATGCCGAGTCATTGTGATACGTTGAACTAATTAAGTTTACGGTTACATTACTAACATGCTCGTTCATACCTGCAAAATGTTTAACTAGATCTTGCTTGTTAGAAAATTGTGAGAGGGTGTCGTTAATAAATAATTGATCAGCATACAATTGACCTGCATTTTCTATAAATTTAGGCGTACCCAGCGTGTTAAATGCAGCCACAAATTTTTTCCCAATATCTTCAGCTTTCGCCTGATCTAAACGAACGCCTGAGATTTGATTTTTTGCTTTCGCATAATCATTTGTATAACTTGGTATGCTTTTACAGGAAGCTAAAGAAAACAATGCAAGTGTTGAAACTGCTAAAGTTCTGAGAAATGCCATTTTTTTACACTCATTTCGTTTTATAAACAGCATAAAAGTAAAAGTGTGAATCTGTTGTGAACTGATTATTAAACTTAATACGTTATTCGTAGCCTAAGAAAATAATTTTTTTGCTTTATTCTTATCAAATGACTTGACGCAAGTCGCGAGCAGTTTCAAGAAGTAAAGGTAAAATGTGAGTAATTAAATAGTCTTTTGTGGTACGCATAGTGGGGGATACAATATTCAATGCGGCAACGACAGTAGCATTGGAATCGTAAATTGGAACAGCCACTGCATGTACACCAAGTTCGTGTTCCTCACATGAATAACACCAATCTTGTTCTTTAATCTCATGCAATAATGCTAAAAATATCTCAGTGTCTGTATGCGTATATTTGGTTAAACGTTTAAGAGGATATTGTTCTAACCATTGTTTTTGTGCCTCTGAATCTAAGTGTGCCAATAATATTTTACCCGCAGAAGTTGCATGGGCTGGCAGGCGATTTCCTAAGTGCAATCCGTATGGATTTACTCGATCTGTTTGTTGATGTGCTGCACTTCGAGAAATGGTAATCGCTTCGTATCCATCTAAAACCATAACTGAATAAATTAGAGAAGTTTGGTTGGTTAACAGATTAAGCAAAGGCTGACAAATTTTAGGGAGAGGTGATCCATCTAAATAAGCACCTGAAAATTTTAGTATTTTTGGGGTTAGATAATAATAATGTCCATCAAACTCTAAATAGCCTAAGTACTCCAATGTGAGTAAATGTCGTCTAGCTGCTGCGCGTGTCATCCCTGTTTTTTCTGCGGCAGTACTGATATTTAAACGATGTCGCTCAGGTCCAAAGCATTCCAAAATGCTTAAACCTTTGGCGATTCCAGCGATAAAGTCTTCATGCCGAATGATTTTTTTATTTTCAGTGTGATGAATAAGTCTCAAATTTTTGTCCAAATTATTTTCCATAACTAATAACTCTACTCATAATCCCTTGGGTAAAAATTATTCTAAATGAAATATGACTAATTTACTTGGATTATGTTCGATCATCGAACATTAAAACTAATAATCGAACAAAATAGCTTTCATTCTGTAGAACTAAAATCAAAAGTCATCAAGAATAAATAGAAGAAATCCGAATAAAACACTCAGTTTAATTTCATCGATTTTCTGGATGGAAATTGAGTGATTCTTAATACAGGAAGTGGTCAGATGATTGATAAAAGTACAGCCTCATTGGTTGAGGTTTTATCCCAAATTAAAGATGGATCGACCATCATGATTGGTGGTTTTGGAACTGCAGGACAACCTGCTGAACTCATCGATGGTCTGATTGAACTCGGGATTAAAGACCTTATCATCGTCAATAATAATGCAGGCAATGGCGATTATGGACTTGCCAAACTCCTAAAAACCGGCGCAGTCCGTAAAATCATTTGCTCTTTCCCTCGTCAGTCTGATTCATGGGTGTTCGATGAACTCTACCATGCAGGCAAAATCGAATTAGAACTCGTCCCACAAGGCAATCTCGCTTGCCGTATCCAAGCCGCAGGTATGGGCTTAGGTGCTGTATTCACGCCTACAGGCTTTGGAACATTATTGGCAGAAGACAAAGAAACTCGTCATATCGAGGGTAAAGACTACGTGCTTGAATATCCAATCAAAGCTGACTTTGCCTTGATCAAAGCTCACAAAGGCGATCGTTGGGGCAATTTAGTTTTTAATAAATCGGCACGTAACTTTGGACCGATCATGGCCATGGCTGCGGATGTCACCATTGCTCAAGTCTCAGAAGTGGTTGAACTCGGTCAGCTTGATCCTGAACATATTATTACCCCAGGGATTTTTGTTCAGCATGTGGTTTCTGTTGAAGCAACATCACCTGTCGCTGTGCAATAAGGAGAATAACAATGAGCTATCAAAAACTCAGCCGTGACCAAATTGCAGAACGTGTTGCACAAGATATCCCTGATGGTGCCTATGTCAATCTAGGCATTGGCTTACCCACTAAGATTTCAAATTACTTACCTGCGGATAAAGATGTCTTTCTGCATTCTGAAAATGGTTTATTGGCATTTGGCCCACCACCAGCCAAAGGTGAAGAAGATCCTGAACTGATTAATGCAGGCAAAGAATATGTGACCATGCTCACAGGTGGAAGCTTTTTCCATCATGGGGATTCATTTGCCATGATGCGTGGTGGTCATTTAGATATAGCGGTACTCGGTGCATTCCAAGTCGCAGCTAACGGTGATCTTGCCAATTGGCATACAGGTGCTGCCGATGCGATTCCTGCTGTCGGTGGTGCAATGGACTTAGCAGTAGGTGCAAAAAAAGTCTTTATCACCACCGATCATATCACCAAACAAGGTGAACCTAAGATTGTTGAAGAACTGAGTTATCCAGCCACGGGTTTGAAATGTGTCGATCGTATTTATACCGATCTATGTGTGATTGATGTGACCACAGAAGGTTTAAAAGTGATTGAGAAAGTGGATGGTCTAAGCTTTGAAGAGCTGCAGGCTTTGACGGGTGCTCAATTGATTGATGCGATGTAAGGATTATAAATCTCCCCTAACCCCTCTTTAAAAAGAGGGGAACTCCTCCCTTTATTAAAGGGAGGTTGGGAGGGATTTTAGATAAAGGAAAAAACATGAAAAACGCTTATATCATTGATGCGATTCGCACTCCATTCGGCCGTTATGCAGGTGGTTTAGCGCCTGTACGTGCTGATGACCTTGGGGCAGTTCCGATTCAAGCCTTAATGCAACGTAACCCAACCGTGGATTGGCAACAGGTGGATGATGTGATCTATGGTTGTGCCAATCAGGCAGGTGAAGATAACCGTAATGTCGGCCGTATGTCTGCGCTGTTAGCAGGCTTGCCGTATCAAGTCCCTGCAACCACAGTAAATCGTCTTTGTGGTTCATCTTTAGATGCCATCGCCATGGCAGCACGTGCAATTAAAGCAGGTGAAGCAAATCTCATTATTGCGGGTGGCGTTGAGAGTATGAGCCGTGCACCCTATGTGATGGGTAAATCGGACAGTGCTTTTGGTCGTAGCCAAAAGATTGAAGATACCACCATGGGTTGGCGTTTTATCAATCCAAAGCTCAAAGAAATGTATGGTGTAGATACCATGCCACAAACTGCAGAAAACGTGGCAGAGCAATTTAATATTAATCGTATCGATCAAGACCAGTTTGCCTTGGTGAGCCAACAACGTACAGCAGCAGCGCAAGCCAAAGGCTTTTTTAAACATGAAATTGTGCCTGTGAGCATCCCTCAACGTAAAGGTGATTCGATCGTTGTAGATACGGATGAACATCCACGTGCATCGACCACCATTGAAGCATTGACCAAACTCAAAGGTGTGGTGAAAGCAGAAGGTACAGTCACCGCGGGTAATGCATCAGGTATTAATGATGGTGCAGCGGCGTTATTGATCGCTTCAGATGACGCGGTTGCTCAATACCAACTGAAACCACGTGCAAAAATCATTGCTGCAACTACAGTGGGTATTGAACCACGCATTATGGGTTTCGCACCTGCACCTGCAATCAAAAAGTTACTCAAACAAGCCAATCTGACATTAGCACAAATGGATGTGATTGAGTTGAACGAAGCCTTTGCAGCTCAAGCGTTAGCGGTGACTCGTGATTTAGGTTTGGCAGATGATGATGCGCGTATCAATCCGAATGGTGGTGCGATTGCTTTAGGTCATCCACTCGGTGCCTCAGGTGCGAGATTAATGACAACCGCTCTGAACCAACTTGAGCAGATCCAAGGACAATATGCTTTGTGTTCGATGTGCATCGGCGTGGGTCAAGGCATTGCCTTGGTTATTCAGCGTGTTGAGTGAGGTATGCAATGAGCCAGTTATATGCCAGCTTGTTTTATCAATCAGACGTCACCGCTATTTTTAGTGATCGTTCATTATTGAGTTATATGATCCAAGCCGAGGTGGCTTTGGCAAAAGCACAGGCTCAGATCAATGTCATTCCTCGTGAGATGGCGATGATCATCGAACAAGTTGGGCAATCTGCTTTAACACAGATTGATTTGGATGCTTTGGCGGTGGCAACAGGTTTGGCTGGAAATATTGCTATCCCTTTTGTTAAGCAATTTACAGCTATTGTAAAACAGCAAAATGAAGATGCTGATCGTTATGTGCACTGGGGCGCAACCAGTCAGGATGTCATTGATACGGCAACAATTTTACAGTGCCGTGATGCATTAGCAGTGATTGAAAAACAACTCCAATCTGCATATCAAATTTCTTTGCAACAAGCTGAACGTCACCGTGACCAAGTCATGATTGGACGTACATGGTTGCAGCAAGCTTTGCCTATTACCTTAGGGCATAAGTTTGCGCGTTATGCAGCAGCATTAAAGCGTGATCTCGATCGTTTGCAAGCAATGAAAACCAGAGTGCTCACTGCACAACTGGGTGGTGCAGTAGGTTCATTAGCATCTTTGCAAAATCAAGGTTCTGCAGTAGTTGAAGCTTTCGCTATCGAACTAGGACTTACAAAGCCTGAATGCACTTGGCATGGCGAGCGCGATCGTATTGTAGAAATTGCTAGTCAGCTTGCCATGATTGTAGGCAATGTCGGCAAGATGGCAAAAGATTGGTCATTACTCATGCAGACTGAAATTGCTGAAGTTTTTGAGCCAACAGCTAAAGGGCGTGGTGGTTCATCAACAATGCCTCACAAACGGAATCCTGTTGCAGCCGCTTCAATTCTTGCTGCTGCAAATCGCGTTCCAGCATTGATGGCTAGTGTTTATCAAAGCATGGTTCAAGATCATGAGCGGGCTTTAGGTGCATGGCATGCCGAATGGCTAGCGATTCCTGAGATGTTTCAACTGTGCGCTGGTGCATTAGAGCGTGCAAATGATGTGCTTGAGAATATGCAGGTTAACCCTGAAGCGATGCAACGTAATCTTGAATCTACACAAGGTTTGATCATGGCTGAAGCTGTGATGATGTCACTTGCAGACAAGATTGGACGTTTGACTGCCCATCATTTAGTCGAGCAAGCATGTCAACAAGCAATTTCACAACAAACACATTTAAAAAATATTTTATCGAATCTAGATGAAGTGAAAGAACATTTTTCAGCACAAGCTTTAGATGAGCTTTTTAAGCCTGAATCCTATCTTGGCAATATTCAAGCGCAAATTGATTCTGTTCTCAAAGCAGCTCAAGGAGATTCGCAATGATGATCAATATTCAAAATCGTCAAGGGTATCAACTTGCAGTGCAAGTACAAGGACAGAAAGGGGTGCCTGCCATTATCTTTTCCAATTCACTGGGAACTGATCATGGTATGTGGCAACCACAAGTTGAGGCATTAACAGACCATTATCAAGTCGTAACTTATGATACTCGTGGTCATGGTACGAGCGCTGTCATCGCTGGCAGCACTTTGCAAAATCTTGCTGAAGATGTAGTGGATATCTTAGATGTGCTCGAAATTGAAAAAGCGCATTTTTGTGGCATTTCGATGGGTGGTATTACTGGATTGTATTTAGCGATCCATCATGCTGACCGATTCCTAAGCGTTACGATCGCAAACTCTGCTGCAAAAATTGGAACTGCTGAAGCATGGGGTAGTCGCGCAACTAGTGTGGAACAAAATGGCTTAGCTGAGCTTGTTAAAACCACCCACACACGTTGGTTTAGTGAGCATTTTGATTACGCCCATGATGTATTAGCACAAAAAACCATTCAAAGCTTGTCTATAACGCCATCACAAGGCTATGCAAATGCATGTCGAGCTTTGGCAGATGCAGATTTACGAGATCAACTTCAACACATTCAAATCCCAACTTTAATAATTGCAGGTCAGTTTGACCCTGTAACCACGGTTAAAGATGCAGAGTTTATGCATTTATCAATTTCAAACAGTCAGCTCGAAATTTTGGCAGCTTCGCATCTGTCAAATATTGAGCAACCACAAGTGTTTAACCAAACATTGACCAAGTTTATTCAAAAGATATAACCGAACAGGGTTAGAAAGGAATTCGCCTACAAGGAGGCAACTATGGCACAGGAATTTGCTGCCCAAAAAAGCAGTATGGATGCTCAGTCACTCATCAATGATGCACCGATTAGTAACTATCAATGGATGATTGCAATCATTTGTTTTCTCATTGTATTTGTTGATGGGATCGACACTGCGGCAATGGGTTTTATTGCACCTGCATTGGCACAAGATTGGGGAATTGATCGTTCTCAGCTTGGACCAGTCATGAGTGCTGCACTTGGTGGCATGATTATTGGTGCATTGGTATCAGGTCCTACAGCCGATCGCTTTGGTCGTAAGATCGTTTTAACGATTTCAATGCTGATTTTTGGTGGTTTTACTTTGGCTTCGGCTTATGCAACCAATTTGGATAGCTTAGTTGTATTGCGATTTTTAACAGGCATTGGACTGGGTGCTGCAATGCCAAATGCGACCACATTGTTTTCTGAGTATTGTCCAAATCGGATTCGCTCACTTCTGATCACCTGTATGTTTTGTGGCTATAACTTGGGTATGGCAACAGGTGGTTTTATCAGTAGTTGGTTAATCCCAACCTTTGGATGGCACAGCCTATTTTTATTGGGTGGTTGGTCTCCACTCATTCTAATGTTGTTAGTGATTTTCTTTTTACCTGAGTCTTATCGATTCTTAATTGTAAAAGGGAAAAATCCTGAAAAAGTTCGCAAAATTCTGAGCCGTATTGCTCCTGAAAAAGTACAACAAGCTGAAAGCTTTTATATCCTAGAAGAACAATCGGCGGTTGCTGAAAAGAAAAACGTCTTTGGCATGCTGTTCTCTAAGCAATATGCCAAAGGAACGGTTTTATTATGGTCGACTTATTTCATGGGCTTAGTCGTTATTTATCTCTTGACCAGTTGGTTACCAACCTTAATGCGTGAGACTGGCGCAACGATGGAACGTGCAGCATTTATTGGTGGATTATTCCAATTTGGTGGTGTACTCAGCGCATTATTTATCGGCTGGGCAATGGATCGTTTTAATCCGAATCGCATTATTTCAGCGTTCTATTTTGTGGCAGGTTTATTTGCAGTCGCAGTCGGGCAAAGTCTCAACAACCCAACATTATTAGCATTGCTTGTGCTTTGTGCTGGTATCGCAATTAATGGTGCTCAGTCTTCAATGCCAGCTTTGAGTGCTCGCTTTTATCCAACTCAATGTCGTGCAACTGGTATTTCGTGGATGACAGGTATTGGTCGATTTGGTGCGGTATTTGGAGCTTGGATTGGTGCAGTTTTATTAGGCAATGATTGGTCGTTCACTGCAATTCTAAGCTTACTCATGATTCCAGCAACAGCTGCGGCTGTCGCGATTTTTGTTAAATCTTTAGTTGCGCACACAGATGCAACTTAACTTTCATAATCAGGGACAACGTCAATGAATGATGAACAACGTTATCAACAAGGACTGAAAGTTCGTACTGAAGTACTTGGTGAAAAACATGTCGGGCGTTCTTTAGAGAACCTGAATGACTTTAATCAAGATTTTCAGAACTTTATTAGTCGATTTGCTTGGGGTGAAGTGTGGTCACGCGAAGGTTTACCACGCCATACCCGAAGCTTAGTCACCATTGCCATTTTATTGGCATTGGGGCGAGAAGATGAACTCAGAATGCATTTACGTGCTTGTTTTAATAACGGAGTGACTAAAGATGAACTTAAGGAACTGATTTTACATAGTTCATTGTATGCAGGCTTACCCGCTGCAAATGCTGCAATGCACTTGGCCGAGGAAGTCTTTAAAGAAATTGGAATCGAAGTGCATCCCGTTACGCCACAACCACAGGATTAAGGAGATAGGCATGTTAAATCATACATTAGGTGCGTATCCGCAAAGAAATACAGATGATCATCCGCCAGCATATACACCAGGCTATAAAACTAGTGTATTACGCTCGCCAAAAAATGCGTTGATTTCGATCAATGAAACTTTAACAGAAGTGACTTCACCGCATTTTTCACCGAATCTTTTTGGTCCTAAAGACAATGATTTGATTCTGAACTACGCCAAAGAGGGTTTACCTGTTGGTGAGCGAATCATTGTGCATGGTTATGTGCGTGATCAGTTTGGTCGCCCTGTTAAAAATGCCTTATTAGAAGTATGGCAGGCCAATGCTTCAGGTCGTTATCGTCATCCGAACGATAAGTTTATTGGAGCGATGGATCCAAATTTTGGTGGCTGTGGTCGTACATTAACGGATGAAAATGGTTTCTATATTTTCCGTACCATTAAACCAGGTCCTTATCCGTGGCGTAACCGTATCAATGAATGGCGTCCAGCACATATTCACTTTTCTTTGATCGCTGATGGCTGGGCACAGCGTTTGATTTCGCAATTCTACTTTGAGGGCGATACGTTAATTGATTCTTGTCCAATTTTAAAAACGATTCCATCTGAAGATCAGCGTCGTGCCTTGATTGCATTGGAAGATAAAAACAATTTCATTGAAGCTGATAGCCGTTGTTACCGCTTTGATATTCATCTTCGTGGTCGTCGTGCGACTTATTTTGAAAATGATTTGACTTAAGGGAGTAACACAATGAACGCGTGGAATTTTCATGAATTGAAAGAAACCCCATCACAAACGGGTGGACCATATGTACATATTGGTTTACTACCTCAACAAGCCAATATTGAGGTGTTTGAACACAATTTTAACAATCAGTTGGTTAGCGAAAAAACGCAAGGTCAACGTATTCGCCTTGAAGGACAAGTATTTGATGGACTTGGCTTGCCATTAAGAGATGTATTGTTAGAAATCTGGCAAGCCGATGCCAACGGTGTTTACCCAAGTCAAGCTGATACTCAAGGCAAAACAGTTGATCCAAACTTTCTTGGTTGGGGACGTACAGGGGCAAACTTTGAAACAGGTTTTTGGAGTTTCAACACCATTAAACCAGGTGCTGTAGCAGGTCGTAAAGGTACAACACAAGCGCCGCATATTGCAGTGGTTGTCTTTGCGCGTGGTATCAATCTTGGTTTGCATACTCGTGTTTACTTCGAGGATGAAGTGGAAGCGAACGCAAATGATCCGATTCTAAACAGTATTGAATGGGCGACTCGTCGTCAAACCTTAATTGCCAAACGCACAGAAGTGGATGGTGAAGTGGTGTATCGCTTTGATATTCGTATTCAAGGCGAAGATGAAACTGTGTTTTTTGATATTTAAATTTTAAGTGCATAACGAATGATTGCTTGCTCTTGGGAAAGACAGGCAATCCATTAAGGAAGATGATGATGAAAATGAAAACACTGGCAGCATTAACACTGCTTGTTAGCCCTTTACTTACGGTTCAAATGGTACAAGCCCAAGAAAATGTTCAAAAAAAGATTGAACTTTCAGCCCTAGCGAAACTCCCTGTTAAAACAATTGTACCCATTACTGCAAAAACTAAAGAGCAAGCGATCGCTCAAGCAAAAGTGATTGCTGCCAATCAAGATGCTGATTTAGCAGAGTTTCGGATTGATTTACTCGATTTTGCTGCTGATAGCAAACAAGTGATTGCATTAGGACATGAATTAAAAAAGATTCTAGCTACTAAACCAATGATTGCAACCATTCGTACTCACAACGAAGGTGGAAAACTTACCATCAGTGATGCTGATTATGGCAAGACCTATCAAGCTTATTTAAAACAGCCTTTTATGGACATGCTTGATGTGGAAATGTTCCGAGATCAGCAGGTGGTTAAGAATACAGTCAAATTGGCGCATGACAAAAAAGTATTAATTGTGATGTCGAATCACGATTTTCAGAAGACGCCAAGTGAAGATGAAATTGTGAAGCGTCTTCTTAAACAGGATGAGCTTGGTGCTGATATTTTAAAAATCGCAGTGATGCCACAAAGCAAACAAGATGTTTTCACTTTGATGAATGCGACTTTAAAAGTCAGCCAACAATCTAAAAAACCATTGTTGACCATGTCTATGGGCAAGTTAGGCACAATTTCAAGAATTGCAACTGCAAATATGGGCGGTAGCTTTAGCTTCGGCATGATTGGTGAAGCATCAGCACCGGGTCAAATTGATGTGACCCAACTCAAACAGTTCTTAAAAACAGTTCAACCAACACAATAATTGAAAAGGATTTTATAATGAACATTATTTCTTTACGTTTAAGTGCGCTTGCAATCGGTTTAGCAGTATCAGGTTTGGCAGCAGCTGAAACTTATGTAGTTGATCGTTATCAGGATGATACTGAAAAAGGTTCTCTTCGTTGGGCGATTGAACAAGCCAATACCAAACCAACGGAAGCTAGTGAAATTTTGATTCAAGCAGTTGGTCAAGCACCGTATGCAATCAAGGTCAATAGCCCACTTCCTGAAATTAAAGCACCTGTCAAAATCATCGGTACACAATGGGCAAAAACAGGTGAGTTTGTCGCAGTAGACGGTTCAAATTATATTAAAGGTCGTGGTGTTGAGGCGTGTCCGGGAGCGGTAGAAGGGCAGTTTGGAACCAATGTGCGTACCACGACTTTACCAGGTATCGTTTTACGTGACATTAATGGTGTGACCATTCAAGGTTTAGAAATTCGTCATTTTTGTATCGGTATCTTGATGAATCGTGCCAGCAATAACTTGATTCAACATAACCGCATTATGCACAACTATGGTGGTGCTGGGGTGATGTTGACGGGTGACGATGGCAAAGGCAATCCAACAGCAACGACGACCAATAACAACAAGGTTTTAGATAATTATTTCCAAGACAATGGCGATGGTTTGGAATTAACCCGCGGAGCTGCATTCAATCTCGTTGCCAATAACCATTTTATTTCAACTTCCGCAAATCCAGAACCATCACAAGGTATTGAGATTCTGTGGGGGAATGATAATGCCGTGGTCGGCAACAAATTTGAAAATTATTCAGATGGTTTGCAGATTAACTGGGGCAAACGTAACTATATCGCTTATAACGAACTAACCAATAACTCGAATGGTTTTAATCTAACGGGCGATGGCAATATCTTTGATAGCAATAAAGTGCATGGTAACCGAGTGGGAATCGCCATTCGTTCTGAAAAAGATGCCAACGCTCATATCACCCTAACCAAAAATCAAATTTGGAATAATGGCAAAGACATCAAACGTTGTGAAGCTGGTGGAAGCTGCGTTCCGAACCAACGCTTAGGTGCAATTATTTTTGATATTCCCGGTTTAGAGCATGCGCATTTTGTTGGGTCGCGTGGACATGGTGTCAAAATTGATCCTGCAAACTTACAAAAAACTTGTCTACAACCGAATCAACAAGGTTGCAATCAGCAACCAAATCAAGGCATTCAGGCACCGACATTGAGCCTATCTAAAGGTCAAGTTGTTGTTGAGGTAAAAGGACAACCAAATCAGCGTTATCAAGTTGAATTATTTGGAAACTCATCAGCAAATGCAAATGAAGCCGAATTTTATTTAGGTTCGGTTGTAGCTGTGACCAATGCAGAGGGTATTGCAAAAGTTGCTTATAAGCCAACATCAAAAGTCGCAAGTGTGACCGCAAATGTTACAGATCATTTAGGTGCAACTTCTGAACTCAGCTCAGCAGTAAAATTTAAATAGAAGCATGGAGGCTTTGATATGAATACAAACACTTTACTGATCAAAATGAGTTGTTTGGCGATTGCGATCTGTGCAGCCCAACATAGCTTTGCTGACCAAAATCAAGCTTGGTCACAAGATCGTCAATGGTTACTAGGTGATTGGAATGGGCAACGCCAACAGTTAGAGAAAGAAGGTTATAAATTTACCGCCGCGATCATGAGTCAATCTGCTACCAATTTAGATGGTGGCTATAACGATGACAATGCCTTTAAAAATGCAGCGCAATTATCTTTAGGTGCAAATTTTGACTTAGAAAAAATTGCAGGCTGGAAAGATACCACTGCTAACATCTTAATTACGAAACGAGATGGCAATGCTTTAACTTTGGATCGTATTAAAGATCCACGTTCAAGTGCTTTGGGAAATAGCCAAGAAATCTATGGACGAGGCAAAATATGGCGCTTAACGCAAGCTTGGGTCAAAAAAGGTTTCGCGGATAACACGGTTCAATTCAAGATTGGTCGTATGGGTATGTCTGACGACTTCAATAGTTCCCAATGTGAATTTCAAAACTTATTACTCTGTGGCGGACAGCTCGGAAAATCGATTGGTTCGATTTGGTATAACTTACCTGTAGGTCTATGGGGTACCAATGTCAAATATCAATTTGCACCTGAATGGACACTTGGTGTGGGCGTATATGAAGTCAATCCTGACAATGTTAAAACTGGAAAAAATGATGGTTTTAACTTGGATATGGACAATGTCAAAGGTGCAACAATTCCTGTTGAATTGGCATGGCGACCTAAATTAGCAGCATTTGACGGCTTGGCTGGTGAATATAAGGTAGGAGCATTGTATTCAACAGCAGAAGCGAATGATATTGCCACTGTAGGTAAAGTCCACGACAGCAAACACAGTTTTTGGCTGAATGCACAACAACAATTAAGCCAAAAGGGAAATGATCCTAAACGTGGTTTATATGTCAGCTTTAATGCAGTCGTAAATGATAAAGAAACGACAGCAGTACAAAGTACGCAACAACTTGCACTGTGGTACAAAGGACCATTTAATAGTCGTCTAAACGATTCAATTGGATTTGGTATCGCAAACTATCTAGTCAATGATCGTTATAAAGATCGTCAGGTTGCTCTCAATACCAGTCGAGGTTACGACCAGTATGATGCCTTTGCAGCAGATTATGTTCCAGTGCAGCGTGATGAGCTCAATGTTGAATTGAACTATACCTATCAATGGTCACCTGCGGTAATGCTCAGACCAAACCTACAATATATTCATCAACCGGCGGGTGTTAAAGAGGTCGATGATGCTTGGGTTGCAGGTTTAAGCATGCGCGTGAATTTCTAATAAGGAGTATGACGTATGTCTGAATCTACAAGCTCACATATCATACTGAAAATATGGTGTTTTATTTTAGGACTAGCTTTGCTATTGACAGGACTGTTTTTTACAGTCGGTGGTGTGAAGTTGGTTACAATGGGCGGATCATGGTATTTCATGATCGCAGGTCTTATAACTTTAGTCGCTGCATTTTTTATTTTTAAGAAAAAAGCATTAGGCGTAGGTATTTTCGCTCTTGTATTTATTGGAACTATTATTTGGTCGCTGATTGATGCTGGCTGGGAATTTTGGCCTTTATTTTCTCGACTCATGTTCCCAGCAGGTTTGTTTGCAGCTCTCATGCTGACTTTACCTGCGGTACGTCGTTATCAGTTTCAACCGATATCGGCTACCCCAGCTTATGCAGTGGGTGGTTTGACTGTATTGGGTATGATCTTTGGTTTTTATCAAATGTTTGTACCACATCCGACTGTTGCCGCTTCAGGTGAGCAATTACCATTAGTTCCTGTCAAAACAGACATGAAACAAACCAATTGGCAACATTATGGACAAGATGCTGGTGGTAGCCGTTTCGCAGCTTTAGATCAAATTACCCGTGACAATGTACATCAATTAAAAGAAGTTTGGCGCTTCCGTACAGGTGATTTCACCACAGGATCAGGTAATGGTGCTGAAGATCAAATGACACCCTTGCAGGTCGGAAATAAACTTTTCTTATGTACTCCGCACAATAATATTTTTGCTTTAGAAGCCGATTCAGGTAAACAACTTTGGAAAGCAGAAATAAATTCTAAAGCGGATGCATGGGAACGTTGTCGTGGTGTTGCATACTTTGACTCAACTCAAGCATTGCAACAACCAACACTAGTTGGCGCAACACCAGTCAAAGCGGTTGCAACAAATACTTCTTGTTTACGTCGCGTTTATACCAATACACCCGATGGACGCTTGATTGCAGTGAATGCCGACACAGGTGAGCGCTGTAAAGACTTTGGTGTAGATGGAACAGTTGATTTATTAAAAGGATTGGGTGAGGGTACCAAAGCCCCACGTTTTGAAGTTACTTCTGCACCAACTGTTGCTGGTTCAGTATTGGTTATTGGTAGTCGTATCGCAGATAATTTTGCCGCTGATATGCCTGGTGGTGTAATTCGTGCATACGATGTCATTACAGGTGAATTGCGTTGGGCATTTGATCCACGTAACCCTGATCCAAACTATGTACTTAAAGACGGTGAAACCTATAAGCGTAGTTCTGCGAATTCATGGGCAGCCATGTCTTATGATCCGCAAATGAATACCGTATTTTTACCGATGGGAAGTTCATCTGTCGATGTTTGGGGTGGTAATCGTCAGCCACTCGATCACAAATACAACTCATCTGTTTTGGCTTTAGATGCAACTACAGGTAAAGAAAAATGGGTTTATCAAACTGTCCATAATGATTTATGGGATTTTGATTTACCAATGCAACCAAGTCTTGTTGATTTTCCAATGAAAGACGGAACAAATAAGCCTGCGGTTGTGATTGGAACAAAATCAGGTCAATTCTTCGTGCTGGATCGTTTGACCGGTCAGCCACTGACAAAAGTGATTGAGCAACCTGTAAAACCTGCCGATATTAAAGGTGAACAATACAGTCCGACACAACCTCGTTCGGTTGAAATGCCGCAAATTGGCAATCAAACCTTAACCGAATCAGATATGTGGGGTGCAACACCATTCGATCAATTGATGTGTCGTATTAACTTCAAATCAATGCGTTATGAGGGTTTATTTACCGCACCAGGTAAGGATGTTTCACTCAGCTTTCCGGGTTCTCTAGGTGGAATGAACTGGGGAAGTATTGCATTTGATCCAAGCCATCAATATATGTTTGTGAATGACATGCGTTTAGGCTTATGGATTAGATTGATTGAGCAAACGCCAGAAGATTTAGCGCTTGAGGCGAGCGGTGGAGAAAAAGTCAATACAGGTATGGGTGCAGTACCAATGAAAGGCACACCATATAAAGTAGACAAAAACCGCTTTTGGTCAGCGTTTAATATTCCATGTCAAAAACCACCATACGGTACGATGACTGCAATTGATATGAAAACACGTCAAGTTGCATGGCAAGTACCAATGGGAACAGTAGAAGATACTGGACCAATGGGTATCAAAATGGGACTGAAAGCACCAATCGGTATGCCTACAATTGGTGGACCAATGGCAACTCAAGGTGGTTTAGTCTTCTTTGCAGCAACACAAGACTACTATTTAAGAGCACTTGATTCTTCAACAGGTAAAGAGTTGTGGAAATCACGTTTACCAGTCGGTAGTCAAAGTACCCCGATCAGTTATGTTTCTCCAAAAACGGGCAAACAGTATGTAACGATCACTGCGGGTGGTGCACGACAATCTCCTGATCATGGTGATTATGTGATTGCGTACAGCTTGCAATAAGCGTTTAAAATTCACTTTGAAAACCTGCAATAATTGAATTATTGCAGGTTTTTTATTACGTATTGAATTACGCTGAAGCTTTCAGAATAGGCATTTGAATCGCATCTGAAATCACCACAAATTGCGGTTCAGCATTTTGTTGAAGTTGGAAGTCAGAGAAATTAACTTGCCAAAATCCTAAGCTAGCGGTTGTTGATATATAGAAGATTTGATTGTTGTGATCTCGAATAATTTCCCACTGGGTATAATCACCTTTAATATTGCCACTTTGGTCAATACATTGCTCTTGGGTAACATATATTCCTTTAATGACATTCATCGCATAAGCGATTGCAGCAGTATTGCTAGGTTTAGTATTTTGATTGAGCCAAGGAATAGAGTAGTTCAATGTCATCGTGGTGCGCAAGAAGCGATCTGAAGGCAGTGCCGAAGATGATAAGCCAATAGAACCGCCGCCATTGCCTGCTTTATTTATATTCATACCAATAATGGTTTTACTGTTGGTTTCAACATTGGTTAGGCTTAAATAATTTTCTAAATTGGTACGATGCCAGTCAATAAATGGGGTGTTAGTCATCACGCCGATATCTGAATTATCGGTAATCGATAATGCACCATCTCTAAATTCAAGAACTAAGCTTGCACCAGTTTTGTCATGAAATTGAAAATGGATAGGAATTAAATTTTTGACTTCATTACTGTTATTTAATTCACTATTTTCTGAAAATTGTAAGGGATCCCAAAAATATAAAATCTCACCTAAAGATGTAACTTTGCCTTGTTGAATGGCATATAAATCATTTTTTAAGGTTTCAACTGAAGCATAATTAGACACAGCCCAGCCACAGATATCTAATGCAGAAATTAACTTAGCATTTTGTGGTGCATTCGCCCGCTTTGGATAAATTGAAGGAGGTAACCAAAGTGCGGCAGCAGAAAATCCTTCGGTGTTCATTGCATCACACAATTTAGTATCGAGTATATTTAGCGGCATTTTTATCCCAATGCCCATAAAACCATATTTTGCTTGCCAGTGATAAGCTGGTGTAGAACTATGCAAGGTCTCGATAGATTTCAAAGATGTTGCCAACGGAATTACTGCTAATTGCCATGTAAATGTGGCAGCAAAATCCATTGTACGACCTGAAATACGATAACCAGTAGCTTGAGGTAAAATAAACTCAGTACACATATTATTTTCTCTTTTAATTATGAATATTTACTAATTAATATTGGTGATTATTATTTAATCTTATATTAATGTTTATTTGCTCTAAATATATAAGATTAATCGAGCATATAAAAACTAGCAGATGATATTTTTATAGTCAAATTATTATTTAAATCAGTTCATATAATTTACTTTAGATTATTTTATAAATGGGTTTAGAATAAATATATTTTCATAATATCTATTTTTAAATCCAATTGATTCTGAATGTCTAGATTGGCATGTTCATTGCTTAAAGATATATGATCTGGTCAGACCAGTCTGACAATGAAACAATTTGGAGCAAAAATGAATTTGGAACAATTCAATCTTTTAAAAGATGAGCAAGCGATAGAAGTCTTGAAATCCTGTGTTCATATCCAATCTTGGATTCAGACTATTCTTCAACAGCGTCCTTTTATTTCAACAGAAGAATTATACGAAACGGCGAGCTTACAAGCCAAAACATGGAACTGGTCAGAAGTATCACAAGCATTGGCGCTACATCCGCGAATTGGTGAGAAAAAAGCAGCTATTGCTTTATCGGCTAAAGAGCAGAAATTTTCGCAAAATGAACAAGCTTTGCTAGATGCTAATAGCGATCTTCAACAAGCACTGTCTCAGGGCAATTTAGCTTATGAGCACAAATTTGGTCATATTTTTTTGATTCGAGCATCAGGTCGTTCAGGTACAGAAATGTTAGCAGAACTCAATCGACGTTTAGAAAATTCAGATGAACAAGAGCAGCAAGAAGTCAAACAACAACTCAGTGAAATTGCATTAATTCGCTTAAAGCAGGAGATTCAATAATGGCAGGTATAAGTACACATATTCTAAATGCTTCATTAGGTAAACCTGCTGTGGGGGTTTCTGTGGAATTATTACAGGAAACATCGCAAGGCTATTTTTCTATAGATAAACAGTTAACTGATATAGATGGTCGTATTAAAGCATTTAATCTCGATTCATTTAAACAAGGAAATTATCAACTAGTTTTCTATGTGGAGAATTATTTTAAATCTATAGATGTTGAATGCTTTTATCCAAAGGTTTGTATCGATTTTAAAATATCAGATATCCATCAGCACTATCACGTGCCCTTATTAATTAGTCCATTTTCCTATTCAACCTATCGCGGCAGTTAAACAGAAAATGTATTCATGATGAATTTTTATTGAGGAATATCACATGCACAACGATAAAATAGACAGTGAAGTTCGTGCAAGCGTTTCAGCAGAACATCAATATTTAGGAATGAATAAAAATGTTATTTATGGACTGCAACATGTACTGACCATGTATGGTGGAATTATTGCACCACCCATCATTATTGGTGCTGCCGCAGGTTTAGAAGCCTCGGAAATAGGTTTTTTGGTTGCTGCGGCACTCTTTGTTGGGGGCATTGCAACAATGTTACAGACCTTAGGCTTTAAACACTTTGGAGCAAAGTTGCCAATAGTTCAAGGGGTATCTTTTGCTGGTGTTGCTACAATTTTGGCGATTGTCACCACAGGTGGGGGATTAGCTTCAGCGTTTGGTGCAGTTATTGTTGCATCATTAATTGGTTTGTTACTCGCACCATTCTTTTCAAAAATTATTCGTTTTTTCCCACCAGTGGTGACTGGTTGTGTAATTACCATGATTGGTATTTCTTTATTGCCCGTTGCGATTCGTTGGATGATGGGTGGTAATCCAAAAGCTGAAAATTGGGGCGATCCAGCAAACATTGGTTTAGCTGCGATGACTTTAGCGATTGTTATTATTTTCAGTATGTTGAAAAGTCAGTTAATGCGACGTCTAGCGATTTTAATGGCGATTGCTTTAGGTACGATTATCGCTTCATTGGCTGGATTTGCAGATTTTTCCAAAGTTGCTAATGGTTCTGTGTTCGCTTTTCCTCATATCTTCCATTTCGGCATGCCAGTATTTGAATTTACAGCGATTCTTTCTATGGTGATCGTAACTTTAGTCATTATGACTGAAACTACAGCAGACATTATCGCAATTGGTGAAATTGTTGGAAGCAAAGTTGATTCTAAACGGATTGGAGACGGTTTACGCGCTGATATGTTATCTAGTGCGGTTGCCCCAATTTTTGGTTCATTTATGCAAACCGCATTTGCACAAAATGTGGGGTTGGTTGCAATTACAGGAATCAAAAGTCGTTTTGTTGTAGCTACTGCTGGAGGGATTCTGATAGTACTTGGCTTATTACCAATTGTTGGGCGTTTAGTCGCTGCTATTCCAATGCCAGTATTAGGTGGGGCAGGTATTGTATTGTTTGGTACAGTGGCCGCAAGTGGTATCCGCACATTGGCAAAAGTTGATTATAACGATCATAAAAATCTGATTATTGTCGCAACCTCATTGGCAATTGGAATGATTCCGATAGCAAACAATGAGTTCTATGCACAGTTTCCAAAATGGGTTAGTACGCTATTACATTCTGGAATTAGCTCAGCATGTATCACGGCCATTTTGCTCAATATTTTATTTAATCATTTACCTTTCGCCAAAAAATCGGTGGAAACAACAACATTACCTATTAATTCTGGCCACTCATAGCGTATAGAAGTGGCCTGATTTTCCAAATCCATTACACGTTTTAAACATCAACCATTAAAAAATTACTTATTCATTTTTGAATAGGTCTAGAGGAGCTTTTGATTTTAAAAATCAAAGGTTGGGGCTTTGACGACTTAAAAATGAATTGAGTTGATTTTTTAAATGAATCATTAGGGGAATATTATGAAAAATTTTACTTTGAAATCGGTGACTCTGCTTATCGCAATGGGGAGCATGGGCCAAGTTTCGGCTGGGGATACAAGCTTGAATGGTCTGTTTAATTTAGGGCAAGATTGTAAAGTGCAAGATAATTCAGTTAAATCCGTACAGGAAATGCTGACATGTGGAGCGATACATAGTGCAGTTAAAACAGCTTATTATTCTTTGAATAATGGTTATTTTGTCAATAATCTTAATCAAGATACAGTTTCCATCGGAGGTTATATTAGATATGAAACAGCGCCATTTTACGGTATACAAGCAACCATTGGTTATGATCTGCAACGTCGTTTAGATGAGAAAAATAAAAATGATGAAGTATCTGAGTTAAAAGAAGATCGCGATGGCTTGGCGGAAGCCTATGTGACTTGGAAAAATGATTTCGCACGGGTGACGGTCGGTAATCAGCGTCTTAATTTACCATTTATGGGGGATTATGCAGATCGGCGCATTTTAATGGCTTTGTATCAAGCTGCGGATCTCCAAATTGGAAATAACACTGACTTTATGCGCCTAACCAAAGTCAATAAATTTAAAAGCTATGCTGATGATGAATTTACCAAAACCACACGTCAAAACTCAAATATTCAATCAGATGGTGTTTGGTCAGTTGGTGCAGGTAAGAGTTTTGACATCGATGAAGATAAGAAGCTTAAAGCTCAGTTTTGGTATCAAGACTATGATGATTACACACGTTTGATTTATATCCAAGCAGATTTGTCTTTGCCAAAATTGAATTATTCGCCAGAGTTTTCTATGCAATATATTTCGGGTAAAGATCAAGGGAAAGCTTTAGCTGGAGAGGTAGATAGCCAGATTTTTGGTGTTCAGGCGGCGTTTAAAATTTTTCCAAAAGCAAGTTTGAAAGTGGCTTATAACTATATCAAACCAGATAGCGAAAGTTATTTAAATGGTGCTTTGTTAACACCATATGCTACTAAAACTTCTTCAGGTGAAATTTTTGCACAGCCATTTTTTACCAGTACGCAAGATTTAGGTACGGGAAATGCTTTTATGACATCCTTGGAAGGGAAGCTCACTGATCAAGTGATTGCTGGTGTTCGATATTCTTTTATGGATTTGAAAGATGCCGATCATCTTGCGAGTCGCAATCAGTCTGAGTATATGGTTTTTGGCATTTATAATTTCACAGGCGCTTTAAAAGGATTTAGTGTGAGTAACTTCTTTGGTATCCAAACTTCACCACGTTATGAAAAAGACTTTTTACAAAATCGATTTACATTGAGCTATAAGTTTTAAAGTTTGCTTTATCGCAATTGCCTATTTCAGCTATGAAATGGGCTTTTTTATTATCAGCTTTATAAGATTACCTGATTAAGTTATTTAGATAAAAAAAAGCCCCCATTGAAGGGGGGAGTTAAAACTTTATGTTATTAATCTAAAGGATTTCCCACAATATTGCTAATAATTCCTTGCATGATGTGCGAACCTTGTTCTGTATAAAGTGATTGATACCATTCTTCAGTCACTTTTTGATCTTTCATATGCGTTACATCACAACGCTTACGAGCTCGCAATACCATTTCTTTGGTTCGGTCATTACGTTTGTTTTGGTATCGTTCTAGTGCATCACTTAGCCCAAAAGTATTTATTTGCAAAGCACGTGCCAAGTATATGGCATCTTCCATAGCTTGGCAGCCACCTTGCCCAATGTCTGGAGTGGTACTGTGGGCTGCATCACCAAGTAAAACGACAGGACCTTTATAAAAATTCATAAAAGGTTCAATATCATGGATTTCAACGCGATTGGTTTTTTGTTCATCCAAACAATCAATCAGTTGATGCACAGGTGAACACCAGTCTTTGAAATATTTTTTCAGCTCAGTTTTATATTGATCACGTTGATTGGGTAGACCTGCTTCTATAGGCACATCAAAAAAGAAATAGAAACGATTTTGTGCTACAGGCATAAGGGAGACACGTTTTCCTTCACCGACGTAGGTTGTCCATTGTTGCGCCGGTGCAATTTTTTCATCGATTTGAACCAGCCCATTCCAATTGACATAACCAGCATAACGCCGTTCGACTTGACGGCCGAGTACAAACTTGCGTGTGATGGAGTGGGTTCCATCCGCACCAATTAATAGATCAGCTTGAATCTCGGAACCATCGGCAAAACGAAGGCTGACATATTCAGACTGATCTTCAATCTCAGTCATTTTCATACCCAGTTTAATATTTTCTAAGCCAAACGTTTCCATGAGAAGTCGTTGTAAATCTGCACGTGCGACAGGGTAGGCACGTTGTCCAACTTCTTTGTATAAAGGAGTTAAATCAAACTGAGTCATGGTTTGATCGTTAAGACCATCGATGTAGGCTAATGATTCCATTTCACCGCCTAAAGTTTGAATCTGCTCAGTCAAACCAAGATAATTTAGGCATTTTACGCCGTTCGACCAGAGTGATATTGCTGCTCCTACTGGTAATATTTCAGCTGCTTGCTCATAAATCGTGACTTGATGACCAAACTTTTTTAAAGCGATACCAGCCGTTAAACCGCCCATACCTGCACCAACAATCGCAATATTCATTTTTAAGACCTTAAATATTTTATCAATACATCAAAAATTTCTAAGGAGTATTAAGCGAGAAGCGTGCCAATTTTATAAACTGGTTTTACTGGTCATACCAGTAGTTTTGCATCATTAGAATGCAAGATAGGGTGAGGCGCAATATCATTGTTCAGAAGGTGAAATAAAGTGGTGCAACTTGTGCTGATCTTATCGGTTGGATATATTCAAAGTTAATTTGTGTACCTTTAGCTATCATGTCGAGAAAAATAAACACCAGCTCTTTGTGCAGCACCAATAATATGTACACGCATGGCTTTTTCAGCAGCAGGTGCGTCTTGTTGGAAAAGTGCTTGCAATATCAAATCATGTTCTTGAATGGTCTTGAATGCTAAATTTGGTTGAACAAATGGAAGAATTTGACTCTTTTTAATCCATTCAGTATGCATTTTAAGTGTTTGAATAATAGATTGATTGTGACTTAATTCGATCACATGTTGATGAAAAGCATAGTCAAATTCAGAAGCGGCTTGCCAGTCCTGTTCTTTGATTGCATGTGCTAGATTTTCATAATGTTGCTGCAATATTGTTTTATCTTGATCAGTTAAATATTCACATGCAAGTAGGGCACAAAAGCCTTCAAGTACATAACGTAATTGATAAAAGTCTTTTAATGAAACTCGATGTTCCCCATCCCATTGTTCAGCCGCTTGACTATGTTGTGAAATAACATAAACGCCTTTACCTGCTTTGATTTCTAATAGACCTAAGGCTGCAAGACGAGTCAGGGCTTCACGTAGAGAGGCACGGCTTATACCGAGTTGTGCCGCTAAATCACGTTGCGAGGGCAAAGCTGATCCAATCGCATAGCTGCCTTGTTGAATGCGTTGATGAATCACTTCCACAGCTTGCTCAGTCACCTGAGATGATTTTCCATTAAGCATTGCTTGTGGACTCATAAACATCGTTTCCGAAAATAAAAAATGAACAATTTGATTCTACACAAAATTCATAAATTTAAATTGCTTCAAAGCTAAAAATAGATAATTATTTACAACAGGTCAGACCAGTTGGACTGGATTTTGCATAGAATGAACTATATGAAAATATTATTTAGGATTGATCAATGACGGTACATATTGCCAAAGTAGTGACTTTGCCAGATAACTTACAGGGTTTAACCAATTTAGCTGATGCGCGTATTGGCGCAAGCATTGTGTCATGTTCTGATGAGTTTTTTGCAAGCGCGGAAAGAATGTTACAACCAGAACCTGCGAAATTCATTGAGGGTAAGTTTGATGATCATGGCAAATGGATGGATGGCTGGGAAACACGCCGTAAGCGCGAAGCAGGGTACGATTGGTGCATTGTCCGTTTGGGTGTCACTGGAAAAGTATCAGGATTTGACCTCGATACTTCTTTTTTTACAGGGAATTATCCTGCTTCTGCTTCAATAGAAGGGTGTTATGCACCTGATGATCAACTGGAAAATACCACTTGGATTCCATTGTTAGAAAATTCAGTTTTGTCTCCAGATCATCATCATTTTTTTAATTGCGAAGCACATAAAATCAGCCACATTCGACTCAATATTTTCCCTGACGGTGGTGTTGCGCGTTTACGTGTTTATGGCAATGTTGTACTGGAAAATATAGATTCAAACCAACAAATTGATCTGATTGGTTTGAAAAATGGTGGACGCATTGTTGCATTTAGTGATGCGCATTATGGGCATCCAAATAACTTACTTAGCCCAGATCGTGGCATCAATATGGGAGATGGTTGGGAAACTAAGCGTCGCCGCGCGCCTGGTTTTGACTGGTGCGTTATTGCGCTAGGTCAAGCTGGGAAAGTAGAAAAAATAGAAGTTGATACAGCACATTTTAAGGGTAATTTTCCTGCTTTATGTTCGATACAAGCTGCTTATGTGGAGGATGCTACGGATGCACAGTTGATTCCTCAGAGTATGTTTTGGCCTTTTGTGTTAGAGCAGCAACCGTTATCAATGGATGCGATTCACGCATATATTGCCGAAATTTTGCAGCATCAAAAAGTGAACTATATTCGTGTTAATATGATTCCTGATGGTGGGATTAGTCGCATTCGCTTATGGGGTAAGGGCGGTATTTAAGCAGCATGGTGTCGGGCGTATTTACTGCGCCCTGATATTGGCTTAGAGATTTAGGATGTTCTAGCAATGAATATAACCATGATTCAAATACAACCTTTAACCCAAGAGGCATTTGCAGCATTTGGCGATGTGATTGAAACTACAGGGCGAGATTTTTTTACTATTAATCAAGGTCTTGCTGAGCGTTATCATGCCTTGTCTTTGGCTCAGGTCAGTGGTGAAAATGTCGCTGTGGGTATGAGTATTTTTCATAATTTGGCGGCAACAACGCTTCCTTTTAGTATTGAAATGTTGGAACGGCATCCTTATGGTTCACAGTCTTTTATTCCATTACAACAACAGAAATTTGTGATTGTGGTGGCATTGCCATTTAATGAAACACAACCTGATGAACAACAGATTCATGCCTTTTTATCCAATGGTCGGCAAGGTGTGAATTACCACCAAGGGGTTTGGCACCATCCACTCATTACTTTAGAAGAAAATAGTGATTTCTTGGTGGTTGATCGAATTGGTGGTGGACATAATTGTGATGTTTATCGGTTGGTAGAGTTAAGTTGTATTGTAGAAGGAAAAATTGTATAAAAGTATTTATTATCATATGGAATTTTTACTAAGGATAATGAGCGAAATATCTTCTATTTGTGAGGTAATTGGTGTCAGAAAACTATTATGAATATCTTAAGAATAATCCTATTTATTATAGTGTGATCGTTTGGGGTGTTTTATTTTTAACGGTTTTAAAATTTTTTATGGATGTCTATGGATATAAGTGTATTGCAGAATATAAAGCAAATAATAAAAGTGATATTTTGGCAGCATGTATTTATTATACTGGAGATTATAAGACAAAGTATGGGGAGAGTACTATTTTTCTGTAAATAGAAATATTTTGATGATAGAGATTTTTATGCTGAAAAGTTTTCATTTTAAATATAAACAAAGAGATTTTTATCGAGATATTGATAGAAATAAATATAGTTGTTATAAAGTTAAGTATATAGAAGTAGGGTATTCATTCTTTAAGAAATTTTTTATTTATGACTATCTGGGATTAATATATTAGAATTATTTTTTATGTGTGTTTTGGTTAGATAGTTCTATTTAGGGTAATCTTATGGATGATGATCGTTATAATACTAAAGTCATATTTATTGTGATAATCATAATTTTTGTGGGAATATCTTATTTTATAGCTGACTATCTTTGTAAATTGAAAGCAGTAGAGCTTTCTGAAAAACAGGATAGTATTGTACATGGATGTTTGTCTTTAAAAAAATCCTATTCTGATAAAAATGCATACAAAGATTATGATGTTGATATTGATGGAAAAGAGTATGTGATTAGGCGTATTTTTATTAGTGATTTTCCATTTGTTGATAAATATCATAACTTTATTAAAAACATAAATAAAAATGTATCTTGTTATAAAATTAAATATGTAAAAGTAAAATTTTTATTTGTAGAAAAAAGATATATTTATGATTTGGTTGAGTGATTATCTTAAATTTTTATGTAATGGCATTTATTTTTAAATCAATCAATAAAAAAATCAGCCAGTATCGCTACTGGCTGAATCCTAAATAATCAATATTTCCCTTTAAAATTTGCACTAATTCTTTGTTTTAGATATTCCTTTGCCGTGATTGCTAGATATTTTTTCTGTGGGCTTTCGATCAGGACATCTTCATTGGCTTGACAGAAAAATGCCAAACTATAACGTGCGCCTTGATATTCATCAGCTTCAGGATTTTTGACACGATGAAAATTCGATGGAAGCTGATCATCACTCCAGCGCATGAGCATGTCCCCAATATTACAAGTGATTACATCATCACGCGGTTCGATACTTGTCCATTGTTGTTGTTCCATGTCTTTACCAGGACAAACTTGTAGACCACCTTGACCTTTACGCTGAAATAGTAAGGTTAAGCAATCAAAATCGGTGTGTGCACCAGCACGCCATAACCCTAGTTGATCTTTGATCGCAGGATCAATTGCATAGTAGTGCAACATCCGCAGTGTACTTTGATAGGTTTCTTGATCAGGATCATGTGCAAGTGTAAAGAAATTATCTGCGAATCCAAGTTTGTAGGCGAAACAAGATAATATTTTCATACCTACTTGCCAGCACTCCTGTTCAAATTCCAGCATGGTATTTTTAAAATTAGGTAGTTCTTGTTCAGTCGGATATAACCCATCCATTCGTGGACGAGTGATTTGATAAGATTCCTTTTGGTCAGGAGTGCTTGTCGATGGTCGAATCTGAGCTTTACTTTCCCAGCCCGCATTACGATTTAAAGGATATTGCGCTTTTGTGTTCGTTGGTAAATCAAAAAACTTTTTTGTCATTTCAAAAGCATTGTGAATTTTATCCAAACCAAGCCCATGATTTGAAACTTGGAAAAAACCAATATCAGTTGCGGCAGACCAAAGCTGTTCTGCAATTTCACATTTACGATCTTCAAAGTTTGAAAGATCAATGATACGGACTTCACGGTCGTAAGTCTCTTGACCCAAAGCACCCATGCGAGATTCTTTCTGGAGTTCTTCTAAGCTGTAATTGGTTTCAGCTAAATTGGTCATGTTTGCGCTATTCATATTTCACCTCAATTTTTTGGATAAACCATGACCCAATCAAATTGAATGAAAGGAGACTGGATCATTTTTCAAAAAAAAGCAACACGTTCCAAATAAATAGAAAGTGAGCTTATTCCTGAGCAATGACCCACATATATTTTTTGATATATGCTGAACGCTTCTACTCTGACAAATCTATATAAGCATTTTCTATACCAAATATAAGAAGATGTTTATCTGTATAGTATATTGATGAAAATAAGACGATATGAATCAATAAAAATTCAAGTATCATTTTTCCGACTCTTTTTCGTGCGGTGCGGTGTTTTAAAATGGTGCATTCTAAGTTTAATGTCATATATTTTTTATTTAAATAAATGCGGAGACAAAAATTATTCAGCAAAATTCAATAAAGATTTAATAATCACAACAATTAACTATGAAAAAACAACTATTAATGAATACTGGCATGGTGTTTGCTAAATCTTAACTGAGTATAAGCGGTTAGTGTGTAAAACACATGGGACATTGCTCTACAGCGTTAGCTGTTCCTCCAAGGGGGACAAAGTCATTTCTTCATTGGCTTTGAGAGAATCTATGTGCTTAATACATTTGGTTTTTATTCCCCTAGAGAACAGTGAATTGAGTTCAAACATATTTAGGGGTCTTACTTATGAAAATTCAGCACTTTGTAGGCAAAACAACATTAACAGTTATTGCTAGTACATTATTTCTTAGTTCATTTACGCATGCTGCCGATAAATTGGTTTTACAAACGACTTGGTACGCGCAAGCAGAGCAAGGTGGCTATTATCAAGCACTCGCGCAAGGTATTTATAAAAAATATGGTTTAGATGTTGATATTAAAATCGGTGGTCCTCAGGTTAATAATATGTCACTTTTATTGTCTAAACGTGCTGACATTATTATTAATTATGATCTACAAGTATTAAAAGGTATTGAAAGTAATTTTCCCATTAAAGCGATTGCAGCACCATTTCAATTTGATCCGCAAGGGATTTTAACCCACAGTGATATAAAATCTTTAGCTGATTTAAAAGGGAAAACAATTCTTGTATCTACCAGTGGACAAGCAAGTTGGTGGCCATGGTTAAAAGCTAAATATCATTTAAATGTAGCACAAGCACGTCCTTATACTTTTAATATGCAACCATTCCTTGCAGGCAAAAATGTTGCACAACAAGCTTATGCAACGTCTGAGGTTTTTCAGGCAAAAAAAGCAGAACCATCAAGTAATTTCTTCTTATTCGCCGAAGCGGGATATCCAGCTTATGGCGGAATTTTAGTGACTCGAAATGATGTCATTCAAGCAAAACCTGAGGTGGTTAAACGTTTTGTACAGGCCTCGATGGAAGGTTGGAAAAACTATTTAGCTGACCCTCGCTTAGGTAACGCCATTATAAAAAAAGAAAATCCAAATATGAATGATGAGCTATTAGCTTTTGCTGTCGGACAAATGAAAAAACTGCAACTTATAGATGGTGGCGATGCAAAAATTAAGGGAATTGGTGTGATGACAGATGCACGCTGGAAAGCAACACGTGATTTTATGGTGAATGCAGGTTTGCTGAATGCCAAAACCAACTGGAAATCGGCTTATACCACGCAGTTCAATCCTGTGAAGAAATAACGATTAAACCAGTAGGTTAGCAAATAAGACATATGTCTCAAGGGGAAGCCGCATGAATTCAGTTTTATCAGTAGATATTCCAACAACATCAAACTTTGTTACGCCCATGATCATGGTAAGAGGCGTCGAAAAAACTTATCCAAATGGTACACACGCTTTACAACGTCTTGATCTCAATATTGCTAGAGGTGAAATTATTTCGTTGCTCGGACCATCAGGCTGTGGAAAAAGTACGTTATTGAAAATGTTTGCCGATCTCGAACAACCATCAGCAGGTCAAGTCCGTTGGAATGGCAAGGCAGATATCCAATCACAATGCAAAATGGCAATGGTATTCCAAGAAGCCACACTTATGCCTTGGGCAACTATTGAGGAAAATGTACGCTTACCACTTGATTTACGACATATTGCAAAGTCATTGAGTAAAGAAAAAGTTTTAGATGCTTTGAAAGCTGTAGGCTTAGATAAATTTGCGAAAGCTTATCCGCGTGAACTATCTGGTGGTATGCAAATGCGTGCTTCTTTAGCTCGTGCATTGGTAACGGAGCCTGATTTATTGCTCATGGATGAACCGTTTGGGGCTTTGGATGAGTTTACTCGACATAAACTCGATAGTGATATCCGTAAACTTTGGTCAGAACGTGATTTAACTGTGGTTTTTGTCACTCATAGTATTTATGAAGCGGTGTATTTGTCTTCTCGAGTGATTGTAATGGGCGCACGCCCAGGTCGAGTTATTGCTGATCTTGAGGTGGATGGACCTTATCATCGTGATGAATCATTTAGAACATCCGAAAGCTTTATTAAACAATGTTCACATTTTTCTGAACTATTGGCACAAGCAAGTGGAGGACAAGATCATGATTAAACCATTAATACAACATCCTATTGTGCAACGTATTGCAGCACCATTAATACTTGGTTTTTTATTTTTGCTGATATGGCAATTGAGCTTTCAGCAACTTGAAGTGCCTGTATATGTCGTACCTAAGCCCAGTGATATTGTGATGGCATTGATCAATCAATCTTCGCTGTTGTTAGGTAGTTTATTGGTGACGTTAAAAATCACGTTACTTGCTTTTGCGTGTGCAGTGATTATTGGAACTTTAATTGCTTTTCTATTCGTGCAAAGTCGTGTTGTCGAAGCATGTTTTATGCCTTATGCCATTTTATTTCAAGTTACACCGATTGTGGCGATTGCACCTTTAGTAATTATTTGGATTCAAAATACCACTTTGGCATTAGTGGTATGCGCTATGTTAGTGGCTGTTTTCCCTATACTTACCAACACAACTTTAGGTTTGCGTAGTGTCAACAAAGGGCTACTTAATCTTTTCCAGATTAATAAAGCCAGTCGTTGGCAAATTCTGATGCGTCTGCGCGTGCCGAATGCCTTACCTTATTTTTTTGGTGGCTTACGTATTTCATGTGGTCTGGCGCTTATTGGAGCAGTAGTTTCCGAGTTTGTTGCTGGTGCTGGGGGTACAAGTGCAGGCTTGGCCTATCAAATTTTGCAAGCAGGATTCCAACTAGATTTACCGTTAATGTTTGCTGCACTATTTCTCATTACTTGTACAGGCTTAGGGCTGTTCGTATTGATGTCTTTATTAAGTCGTGTATTTCTCAGTAAATGGCATGAGAGTGAACAAGCATGATGAATAACAGCTATTTGATTAAAAATGCGCATGCAATTTTGACAGGTTTATCTGGTACAGCAGCGCGTTCATCTGCTACGGATATTCGGATTCAAAATGGAAAAATTTCTGAAATTGGGCAGTTAACTGAGCTTGAGAATGAACAGGTAGTAAATGCGAAAGACTGTGTTATTTATCCTGCATGGGTAAATACTCATCACCATTTATTCCAGTCTTTATTAAAAGGAGAACCTCAGGGTTTAAATCAAAATTTAAGTGCATGGCTTGCGACTACACCGTATCGATTTCGAGGTGCATTTGATGAAACGACGTTTAGAATCGCAGTACGTATTGGCTTAATTGAGTTACTACGTTCAGGTTGCGCTACGGTTGCAGATCATCATTATTTATATTGGCCGAAAATGGCATTCGATGGCGCTGCCATTCTATTTGACGAAGCCGAAAAGCTGGGCATGCGCTTTGTGCTGTGTCGAGGTGGTGCAACACTTACGCGTGGCTTAGAAAGTGATTTACCACAAGCTTTGCGACCTGAGAAGTTTGAAGATTACATGGTCGATGTTGAGCGTTTAGTTGCTCACTATCATGAGCCGAGCTCAGATGCATTTCGTAAAATTGTTATGGCGCCAACATCTACACTACATTCTACAACAGCGCAACAGTTTCGAGAAAGTGCCAAGATCGCGCGTCAACTTGGTATTCGAATGCATAGTCATTTATCTGAAACGGTAGACTATTTGGATGCAGCAAAAGCTAAATTTAATATGACACCTGTGCAATATTGTGCTGAAAATGATTGGGTGGGCAATGATGTTTGGTTTGCGCATTTGGTGAAGCTATTACCAGAAGAGATCCAAATTTTGGGTCAAACAAAAACTGGAATTGCACATTGTCCACAAAGTAATGCGCGTTTAGGCAGTGGTATTGCTGATCTAGTGACTTTAGAAAATGCTGGCATGACAATTTCAATCGGCGTTGATGGTGCGGCTTCCAATGAGGCTGCTGATATGTTGTCAGAAACGCATGCCGCATGGTTATTACAACGTGCTAGAAAAGGTATGTTGGCAAAACCACAATATGATGGTGGACAATTTGAAGGCGGTGCCGATGCTGCAAGTATTGAAGATATTATTCGCTGGGGAACAGTAGGTGGTGCAAAAGTTCTAGGTTTAGATCAAGTCGGTACGATTGAAGTTGGTGAACAAGCTGATTTGGTGTTGTATCGTTTGGATGATCCTCGATATTTTGGCTTACATGATATGGCAATTGGGCCTATTGCAAGTGGTGGTCGAGCACGCATTAAAGCGATGTTTATTGCAGGAAAAATGGTGGTAGAAAATGACCAAATTCCTGATGTTGATATGATGGAGCTGGCTTCGCAAGCCAAACAATCAGTAAAGCTGTTACAACAGCGGAGTATACAAATGGCTAAAATAGCCTAAGTGATTATGTAATGTTGCTAGGCTATGATCTACTTTAGAACTTAAGCTTTTTGAATTTATATTGATGATTACTGTCATGGGGGCGGCATGGATGCCGCCTGTTGGACTGCGGTAGTAGGGAAGTACCGTCAGTCTAACAAAGATTTTTGATTACTTTTGATCCTTCAAATTAAGAAATCGCCAATATAAAAGCAATCTGTTTGTACATTGCTGATGTAGCAATGCTAGAAAACTTTAAAAGAAATAGATCTATCCCTGATAAGGATGATATTTATGCCAATGTTCCGCAATTTGCTGACGAGTACAAATCCATACTCGATCATGATTTTGCACATAATCCAAAAAGCGCTGTAGTGCTTTAAAACGAGCAGGGCGACCTAGAATTCGACAATGCATCCCGATAGATAACATTTTCGGTGAAGTCGCCCCTTCAGCATACAGCACATCAAAAGCATCTTTTAAATACTCAAAAAAATCTTCACTACGATTAAAACCAGTCGGAGAGGCGAACTTCATATCGTTGGTATCTAGTGTATAAGGAATAATGAGATGAGGACGAGTTTCACCATTCTCTTTCGATAAGCTTGTCCAAAAAGGCAGGTCATCGCCATAATAGTCACTGTCATACTGAATCTGATCATAGTCAGCCAAGAGTTGACGGGTATTAGGACTATCACGCCCTGTATACCAACCTGTTGGATATTCCCCGAATAAATCTTTTAAAATTTGCATGGCTTCAGCCATATGTGCTTTCTCGGTATCAATATCTATATTTTGATAATGAATCCAACGTAAACCATGCGAAACAACATCATAATGATGCTGTTTAATTGCTTCTACAACCAACGGATTTCGTTGTAGTGCCATGGCGACTGCAAAGATACTCATAGGTAAATTACGTTTGGCAAACTCTTGGTGAATGCGCCAAAACCCGACACGTGAACCATACTCGTAGATGGAATCCATCGAAAGATGACGAGCAGGATAACTATCAGCGCCACTGATTTCGGAAAGGAACTGCTCTGAGCCTTCATCACCATGCAAAATGTGTTTTTCTCCACCTTCTTCATAATTCAATACAAACTGAACGGCAATTTTTGCTTGATTTGGCCACTGAGCATGTGGAGGATGATTGGCATAACCTAACATATCTCGAGGATAATCATGGGCGACATGGCTATTTTGATCTAAGAGTGTCATGGGTTTGCCTAAGAAGATAGAAATGTGAAACTTCTCATTAAATTACTCGATGAATTGTTTGGGTGTCAAATAATAAAACAATATAAATCAAATGTTTGATTGATTTGTTTTGGTGCGTTAATTGAGTTTGTTTATTGGGTGATTTCAGTCATGCTCAATTTTAGTGCTTCCATATGTTCAATGATCAGATTCATCATAATTTGTGATATTCGTGAGAGTTGCCGTTTTGGTGCAACACACAAGGCGAGGGTAATCGGATGTAGTCCATTTTCGTGAATCGTTCTGAACAGAAATTCACCATTTTCAATAAAAGCATAGGCATCTAGATAACTCATGATACCAATACCTAGATTATTTCTAAGCAATGAAAGCATCATACGAATATCATTGCATTCAATTTGATGGGGCGGATTAAAATCATGTTTCTTATATAAAGCCATCACATGATCATGAATAATCAGTGGTGCAGCGGCGATGATATGATTGAATTCCAATGTATCCGAAAAATAGATTTTTTCTTTATTTGCTAAGGGATGTTGTTTGGGAATGACGAAACCAAGTGGCATTTCAATAAAAGAGCTGACTTGCAATTGATGCTGATGTTTTGGATTGAGGATTAAACCAAAATCGAGTTCTGCGTTAATTACGAAATCAGCAACAGAGTCGCTATCTAACACGCGAATATTGAAATTAATCCAAGGATAATCTTGATGAATAGACTGAATAACATCCGTAATAAAACTTTCACTGAGTGCGGAAATTACACCAAAATCAATTGAACCGCGCTGTAAGCCTTGGATTTCATTCAAGCGTTTTTGTGTCATTTGAAAGTCTTTTTGCCAACTTAGCAAATCTGCATATAGCAACTCACCGGCCAAAGTTAGTTTTAAGCCATTTGGCAGGCGTTCAAATAGAGCTACACCAAGTTCTTCCTCAGCCAAAACGATTTGACGATGTACCGCTGAAACTGAAATAAAAAGCTGATCCGCTGCTTTTCTTAAACTACCTGTTTTGGCGACTGCAATAAAATATTCAGCGAAGCGAGAAAAGGGTAATGCCATTACATGTACTTTTTATAAAAATAAGTATTTATACAAAAGCAATTTTAGTGCCGTTCCTGTTCTAATTTTTAGAATGAATGATCAAATTCATTCTAATAGACGAAAAAAACATTCTGTTCCACACTGCATTTAAGCCATACAGATCCATGATCTATAGCAGAAAATGAGAGCAAAGCATGAATGCAATTTCGTTAATCAATCTTCCAAATAAACCTTGTCACAGTCAGTTTGACGATCAGGATTGGCACATATTGGCTCAACATTGGTATCCCGTTGCACGAGTTGAAGATGTGACGACAAAGCCACAGCAAGTCACTTTGCTGGATCTGAAAATGGCGATTTATAAAACTGAGTCAGAGAATATCCATTTAGTTCGTGATATTTGTCCACATCGTGGTGTACCACTGAGTAAAGGTTGGGTTGAAGGCGGAACGATTATTTGTCCTTATCACGGTTTGCATTTTAATGAACAAGGTAAATGCATAAAAATTCCTGCACAGCCTGATCTAACCAAAATTTCTGATCGTTTTTCCTTAACCAAATTTCCAGTAGTCATAAAATATGGTTTGGTATGGACGAGTATTTTAGGACGAGATGAAAGCTTGGCAAATTTCCCAGTACTGGATACATGGGATACAGAAGAACACCAAGGAATTTTACCTCCATATGTGGATATTGCTGGTTCAAGTGGTCGTCAATTAGAGGGTTTTATTGATGTGGCGCATTTTGCTTGGGTGCATCACAATGCATTTGCGGACAGAGAGAATCCTGTCGTTCCGAAGTATTCGACTGAACGCACCAATTATGGGTTACATACTGAATATGTCAGTAACGTCAGTAATTATCCGCATGGGATGCAACATTTAGCGCCTGATGATTTTCTTTGGGAGCGGATTTTTGATGTCTATCCACCATTTTCAGCAGTACTCACCATCCATTTTCCAAATGCTGGCGTGTTGAAAATCCTCAATGCCTGTTGCCCAACTTCGCATAACAAAACTCGGTTGTTTGTGCCTTTAACTCGAAACTTTGATACGAAGGGTGATTTACAAGGCGTATATGATTTTAATGCGCAGATTTTTGCAGAGGATCAAGAGATGGTAGAGTCTCAAAAACCTGAAGAATTACCTGTAGATATTACAATGGAAGCACATTTTGAAGCGGATCGTTCTTCGACCATGTATCGCCGTATATTGGCAGATTGGGGTTTGAGTAAGCGTTATACAGTTTAGGATTATACAAGTTTAGAATTTTGAAAAATCAAGCAAATGAAATGCAACATTATTTTTATTTTAGAAGTTTAATTGTATAAGCTTGTATATACAAATTGGCGATAATCTATATACAATAGCTCAAAGTATTGTGTATGAGTTTTAGTCAATGTCAAGAACATCCAAGCAGACCGATTTGGATTTATCACTCGGGGAAGACAGCCCTGTTCCTTTGTACTTGCGTGTGAAACAAATGATTTCACAGAAAATCTACGAAGGCACATGGACAGTCAATAAAAAGATTCCATCCGAGAGTGAGTTAGTGAATTTGCTTGGTTGTAGTCGTATGACAGTTAATCGTGCGTTGCGTGAGTTGACCAGTGAGGGCTTGCTGGTTCGCATACAAGGTGTGGGTTCTTTTGTTGCAGAAGGACAAGGGCGCACAGCTTTATTTCATGTGAATAATATTGCCGAAGAGATTATTGCTCGAAATCATAAACATCGTGCAGAAGTATTGGTGTTGGAGCAAATTCAAGCCAATACAGAACAAAGCGTGTTAATGCAGATGCGTGAAGGGCAAAAGCTATTTCATTCGATTATTGTGCATTATGAAAATGATGTGCCTGTGCAAATAGAAGATCGTTTAGTTGATCCAGTCTTGATACCAGATTATTTAGCGCAAGACTTTAAAGCGATCACGCCGAATGCTTATTTGATGTCAAAAGCACCTGTGACTGAGGGTGAGCATGTGGTTACAGCGATTTTAGCTTCGGCTCAAGAATGTAAATGGTTGAAGATTAATAAAACAGAACCTTGCCTATTGATTCGCCGTCGCACATGGTCAAATAAACAACTGATTTCTAGTGCACGTTTGATTTATCCAGGTAGTCGTTATTATTTGGAAGGTAAATTTACGCAATGATTCAGCATCTAAGCACAGCAGATTATAAACGCATGCTGTGGAAAAATGGTGCAGGCTATACAGTTGAACTTGCTCGGAGTGAAGGGAGTTGCCTTGAGTCATTTGATTGGCGTATTTCCATGGCGGACGTCAAAACGTCTGGTTCATTTTCCAAATTTGAAGGTATGCAACGCTATCTGACGGTTTTGGAAGGTCAAGATATTTTGCTGAATATTGATCATCAAGTGAAGCATTTACAATATCTGGAATCGATAAAGTTCAGTGGAGACAGTCGGGTTAGTTGTGAATTGCCCAATGGAAAGATTCGAGACTTTAATCTGATATATGATGCTAGAAAATTTCATGCAGATTATGAATGGATGTTCGAGTCTGCTGCTTCTGAAATAACGAGTTCTGCTGATTTAATTTTTGTTTTCAATCAAAGTTTAGAACCTTTAGAAATTAAAATAAATGAATCTATTTTCTATCTTGAATATCAAGAAAGTTTAATTATAAAAGATCAGAATTACTTGAAAAATATTGCTTTTGGCAAGCAGGATAAAAAGCAAGTTTGTGCGATTCGACTTACAAAAATTTAAATAATTCACACTTTTTTGAAACCCATACAATTTTTAGTTGTATGGGTTTTTTATGGTCATAATAAAAATAAATCAATTTATTTCATATGTTTAAAATTTATTTTCATAAATGGAATGAAATGCATCTTTTCAAGATAAAAGATTTGTGTAGTATGTAGATGTATATACAAGTTAATACATTGCTATACGTTAAAAGCAGTTTAATTTGCGGTTCAAATCTCAAAGGAAGGAGTCCGATTGTGACTACAATGACAACAAAATTTCGTGACGTAGAAATTCGCGCACCACGTGGTACACAACTGAATGCAAAAAGTTGGTTAACTGAAGCACCGTTACGTATGCTGATGAATAATCTTGACCCTGATGTGGCAGAAAATCCAAAAGAACTCGTTGTTTATGGTGGGATCGGTCGTGCTGCACGTAACTGGGAATGCTTTGATAAAATTGTTGAAACTTTAAAAAAATTAGAAGCGGATGAAACCTTGTTGGTTCAATCAGGTAAACCTGTTGGCGTATTCAAAACTCATAAAGACGCGCCACGTGTTTTGATTGCAAACTCGAACTTAGTTCCACATTGGGCGAATTGGGAACACTTCAATGAGCTAGATGCAAAGGGTTTGGCAATGTACGGTCAAATGACAGCAGGTTCTTGGATCTACATTGGTAGCCAAGGTATCGTACAAGGTACATATGAAACTTTTGTTGAAGCAGGTCGTCAACATTACAACGGTGATTTAACAGGTCGTTGGGTACTGACTGCTGGTTTAGGTGGTATGGGCGGTGCTCAACCATTGGCAGCAACATTGGCTGGTGCATGTTCACTGAATATCGAATGTCAACAAATCAGTATCGATTTCCGTTTACGTACACGTTATGTTGATGAACAAGCGACTGATTTGGATGATGCATTGGCGCGTATTGAAAAATACACCAAAGAAGGTAAAGCTGTTTCGATTGCATTGCATGGTAATGCAGCAGAAATTTTACCTGAATTAGTCCGTCGCGGTGTACGTCCTGATATGGTCACTGACCAAACGAGCGCACATGATCCACTCAATGGTTATTTGCCAGTGGGTTGGACATGGGAAGAGTACCGTGAGCGTGCTAAAGCTGAACCAGAAGCTGTGGTAAAAGCGGCTAAACAATCTATGGCGCAGCACGTTCAAGCGATGCTTGATTTCCAAAAAATGGGTGTACCTACATTTGACTATGGCAACAACATTCGTCAAATGGCACAAGAAGAAGGTGTTACGAACGCTTTTGATTTCCCAGGCTTCGTCCCAGCTTATATTCGTCCATTGTTCTGTCGTGGCGTAGGACCATTCCGTTGGGTTGCACTTTCAGGTGATCCAGAAGATATCTATAAAACAGATGCCAAAGTAAAAGAGTTAATCCCTGATGATGAACATTTGCATCGTTGGTTAGACATGGCGCGTGAGCGTATTAGCTTCCAAGGTCTACCAGCACGTATTTGTTGGGTCGGTTTAGGTCTACGTGCCAAACTTGGTTTAGCTTTTAATGAAATGGTTCGTAGTGGTGAGCTTTCAGCGCCGATCGTCATTGGTCGTGATCATTTAGATTCAGGTTCAGTATCAAGTCCGAATCGTGAGACAGAAGCGATGCAAGATGGTTCAGATGCAGTATCAGATTGGCCATTATTAAATGCGCTCTTGAATACAGCAGGCGGCGCAACTTGGGTTTCTTTACATCATGGCGGTGGTGTCGGTATGGGCTTCTCTCAACATTCAGGTGTCGTGATTGTATGTGATGGTACCGATGAAGCGGCGGCACGTATCGCTCGTGTATTAACCAATGACCCTGCAACTGGGGTAATGCGTCATGCTGATGCAGGTTATGAGATTGCAGTTGAATGCGCGAAAGAGCAAGGTTTGAACTTGCCTATGATCACACAGTAAACAGACAACAACATTACGATGCTTTTTGCAATTGTGTAATCAGCATCGTAAGCGAACAATACAATGCAAAAACAGGACGCCAACGATGGAACTTTTAATTCAACCCGGCAAACTTACCTTAGCAGATCTTCGTAAAGCTTACCTAAATCCAATCCAAGTCAAACTTGATGAAAGTGCATCAGCAGGCATTAATGCCAGTGTTGCATGTGTCGAAAAAATAGTAAATGAAGGTCGTACTGCTTACGGGATTAACACAGGTTTTGGCTTGCTTGCTTCAACTAAAATTGCACCAGAAGATTTAGAACAATTACAACGTTCTTTGGTACTTTCACATGCCGCAGGTGTTGGTGAGCCATTAGATGATGCAATGGTTCGTTTAATCATGTTGCTCAAAGCAAACAGCTTGGCACGTGGCTTCTCTGGTATTCGCCGTAAAGTGATTGATGCCATTCTTGCGTTGATCAACGCAGAAGTCTATCCACATATTCCACTGAAAGGTTCGGTGGGAGCTTCGGGTGACTTGGCACCACTTGCACATATGTCTTTAGTGTTATTAGGTGAAAGTAAAGCACGTTATAAAGGTGAATGGTTACCAGCAGTAGAAGCACTTAAAATCGCAGGTTTAGAGCCAATTTCTCTGGCGGCTAAAGAAGGTTTAGCACTGTTAAATGGTACGCAAGTTTCCACTGCATATGCTTTACGTGGTTTATTTGAAGCTGAAGATTTATTTGCTGCTGCAACGGTTTGTGGTGGTTTAAGCGTTGAGGCAATGTTAGGTTCTCGTGCACCATTTGATGCGCGTGTTCATGAAGTTCGTGGTCAACGTGGTCAAATTGATGTTGCTGCGGCTTATCGTGACTTGCTCACTGATTCAAGTGAAATCGCACATTCGCACGAAGATTGCAGCAAAGTTCAAGACCCATATTCACTGCGTTGCCAACCTCAAGTGATGGGTGCGTGTTTGACTCAAATTCGTCAGGCAGCAGAAGTATTAGCAATTGAATCAAATGCTGTATCCGATAACCCACTGGTTTTCGCAGCTGAAGGTGATGTGATTTCAGGTGGTAATTTCCATGCTGAGCCTGTTGCGATGGCGGCAGATAATTTGGCACTGGCAATTGCAGAAATTGGTTCACTATCTGAACGCCGTATTTCGATGATGATGGATCGCCATATGTCACAACTTCCACCGTTCTTAGTTGCCAATGGTGGTGTCAATTCTGGATTTATGATTGCTCAAGTGACTGCCGCAGCTTTGGCAAGTGACAACAAGGCTTTAGCGCATCCTGCAAGTGTGGATAGTTTACCAACATCAGCAAACCAAGAAGACCATGTTTCTATGGCACCAAATGCGGGTAAGCGTTTGTGGTATATGGCGGACAACGTTCGTGGCATTCTTGCTGTGGAATGGTTAGGGGCATGTCAAGGTCTTGATTTCCGTGAAGGTTTAAAAAGCTCGCCAAAACTTGAACGTGCGCGTAAAGCATTGCGTGACCAAGTGCCGTATTACAGTGAAGATCGTTTCTTCGCTCCTGATATTGAACAGGCGAGTGAATTACTCGCAAGTGGTTGTTTGAATGAATTACTCATTCCAAATTTATTGCCAAGCCTATCTAACGCGTAATCAGGATAACGGTCACATGGAGTGACCGACTCTAACTATATTTCCTCAAGGATTGGAGATAATAATGTCACAACACTCCACTTTACAGCGGGGATTAAACACCCGTCACATCCGTTTTTTAGCATTAGGTTCAGCAATAGGAACGGGGCTTTTTTACGGTTCAGCAACAGCCATTAAAATGGCAGGTCCATCAGTTTTGCTCGCATATATTGTTGCAGGGATCGCAATATATATCGTAATGCGTGCATTAGGTGAGATGGCGGTTCAAAATCCAGTTTCAGGCTCTTTCAGTCATTATGCTTCACAATACATTGGACCACTTGCAGGTTTTACCACAGGTTGGACCTATGTTTTTGAGATGATCATTGTTGCGTTGGCTGACGTAACTGCATTTGGAATCTATATGGGATTTTGGTATCCCGATGTTCCGCGATGGATTTGGATTCTGTCACTCATCATGTTCTTAGGTGCAATCAACCTCATTCACGTCAAAGTTTTTGGTGAGCTTGAGTTTTGGCTTTCTATTGTGAAAGTGACTGCAATTATTGCCATGATCTTAGGTGGTTTAGGACTGATGTTCTATGGTTTCCAAGCAGATCATAGTGGTTTTACCACAGGCATTCAAAATCTATGGATTCATGAAGGCTTTATGCCTAATGGTATTGCGGGTCTGATTGCATGTTTATCTGTCGTCGTTTTCGCTTTTGGTGGTATTGAAATTATTGGGATTACGGCGGGTGAATCTAAAGATCCAAAGACTTCTATTCCGAAGGCAATTAACGCTGTCCCTGTCCGTATTTTACTATTCTATGTCTTGACGATTTTTGTATTGATGTCGATTTTCCCTTGGAATCAGATCGGTAGTCAAGGTAGCCCATTTGTACAAATTTTTGAAAATCTAGGTATTGGTTCTGCTGCGACAGTTTTAAACATTGTAGTGATTACCGCTGCGGTATCTGCGATTAATAGTGATGTATTTGGTGCGGGACGTATGTTATTTGGTATGTCAAGCCGAGGACAAGCACCGCAAGTGTTCCAAAAAATCTCTAAAAATGGTGTGCCGTGGATGACAGTCGTGGTTATGGCTGGAGTCTTACTTATCGGTGTGCTTCTCAACTATCTAATTCCTGAAAACGTATTCCTTATCATTGCATCAATCGCAACTTTTGCAACGGTTTGGGTGTGGCTCATGATCTTACTTTCACAAGTTGCGATGCGTCGTAAGTTGTCGAAAGAACAGATTAAAGCACTTGATTTTCCTGTGATCGGTTGGCCGTATGCTCCTGCATTTGCCATTGCATTCATGCTGTTTATTTTGGCAATGATGGGTTATTTCCCTGACTCAAGACCAGCACTGTATGTTGGTATTGGATGGTTAGTTTTACTGTGTATTGCATACAATATTTGGGTTAAACCAAAGCAAGATGCAATTAAGGTTGATGAGGATTTACCCCAAAATTTCAAAATGGAAAGCTAATAACCCAACTGTTCAAGAGCGCATAGCTCTTGGACAGGGAGATGATCTGAAATGAAAAAGCTTTGGAAAAACTGTCATATCGCTACTATGCAGGATGGGAAATACAACAGTATTGAACATGCTGCTTTAGTGACATTTGGACAGCATATTCATTGGATTGGTCGTGAAAGTGATATTCCAAATGATAACTATGCTGAAACCATTGATTTGAATGGGGCATGGCTAACACCCGGTTTAATTGATTGCCATACCCATAGTGTGTTTGGTGGAAATCGTAGTGTTGAGTTTGAGCAACGTTTGCAGGGTGTGAGCTATGCAGAGATTGCGGCAAATGGTGGCGGTATTGCCAGTACTGTTCGTGCAACACGCGAGGCGAGCGAAGATGAGTTACTTGCTTCTGCACTAAAACGTATTCGTTGTTTACTCAAAGATGGGGTCACCACCATCGAGATTAAATCTGGATACGGTTTGGACTATCTGAATGAACGTAAAATGTTACGTGTGATTCGTCAAATTGCAAATATTTTGCCAATGACTGTACGTAGTACATGCTTAGCAGCGCATGCATTACCTCCTGAATATAAAGGTCAAAGTGATGCCTATGTCGATCATATTTGTACAGAAATGTTGCCAAAACTGCATCAAGAAGGACTGGTGGATGCGGTCGATGCATTTTGTGAGTATTTAGCATTTTCACCAGCACAAGTTGAACGTATATTTAATACAGCACATGCACTCAATATCCCAGTTAAATTGCATGCAGAACAATTGTCTTCTCTAGGTGGCTCTAGTCTTGCTGCTCGTTATCACGCATTGTCGGCAGATCATTTGGAATTTATGACTGAAGACGATGTTAAAGCAATGGCTAGCTCAGGAACAGTTGCAGTGTTATTACCTGGTGCATTCTATTTTTTGAGGGAAACACAACTTCCTCCGCTAGAGAGTTTGCATCAACATGGTGTTCGGATTGCGTTGTCGAGCGACTTGAATCCAGGAACTTCTCCAGCATTGTCTTTACGTTTGATGATGAATATGGGAAGTACCTTATTTCGCTTAACACCTGAACAAACTTTGGCAGGCGTAACCATTCACGCGGCACATGCTTTGGGACTACAAGATTCACATGGCAGTTTAGAAGTAGGCAAAGTTGCTGACTTTATTGCTTGGGAAATTGAACATCCATCTGAGATTGTGTATTGGCTCGGTGGAGATTTACCTAAACGTATTATTCAGCATGGCAATGAAATTTTTGTGTAGTGCGAACAGTTTTAATTAGTGATATTGAATATGAATCATTCATTTATATGGCAAGGACGAAAAGATGGCGAGGGTGTAGATCATCTACGCATTCATCAAGTCATTAATACTAGTCCTCGTGCTGATTTTGCTTTGATCGGTTTTAGCTCTGATGAAGGTGTTAAACGGAATAAAGGACGTTTAGGTGCAGCAGATGCGCCTGATTCGATTCGTGCGCAATTAGCAAATTTACCCGTTCATCAACCGATTACCATTGCAGATATAGGAACTGTTATTTGTGACGGTTCTAAACTGGAACAAGCACAAGCTGAACTCGCAGAACAGGTTGAACGAAGCTTAAAACAAAGAATGAAACCGATTGTTTTAGGTGGCGGACATGAAGTTGCTTTTGGCAGCTTTTCTGGTTTATTTCAATATGTCCAAAACTGTGAGCCAAATAAGAAAATTGGCATCATTAACTTTGATGCACATTTTGATTTACGTGAAGCTGAAAATGTAACCTCAGGTACGCCTTTTTTAAATGCTGCTCAACTCTCCGAACAGCATCATCAAGAATTTCATTATTTATGTATTGGTGTCGCAAAACATTCCAATACCAAAGTGTTGTTTGAAACGGCTGATCGTTTGAACTGCACATATATCTATGATCATCAATTACAGCCTAAAAATGTAGAAAATATCATCTCAAAAGTCCAAGATTTTATTGGAAAAGTTGACTATTTGTATATTACGGTTGATCTTGATGTATTTAGTGCTAGCATTGCGCCAGGTGTAAGCGCACCAGCGGTTAAAGGTATTGATTTGTCAGTCTTTGACCCACTGTTAGCTGCCATAAAGGAAACAGGAAAAATTAAGGTTTTTGATGTGGCAGAATGTAACCCACGGTTGGATTTGGATAGTAGAACCTCCAAATTAGCCGCTTATATAATTTTTAACTACATATTTGATTGATGGATCATGTGAATTCATCAAAAGGTTAAAACATGTCTAATTTATCTTATGTCTCTCAAAATGAAGGCCCATGGGCAACTTATCTTGAACAGATCGAGCGTGTTGCTCCATATCTAGATGGTTTACAAGACTATGTTGACACATTGAAGCGCCCAAAACGTGCTTTGATTGTTGACGTGCCAATTGTTATGGACGATGGCACAATTCGTCATTTTGAAGGTTATCGTGTACAACACAACTTGTCACGTGGTCCGGGTAAAGGCGGTATTCGCTATCACCCAGATGTAGATTTAAATGAAGTAATGGCACTTTCTGCATGGATGACAATTAAAACTGCGGTGGTAAATTTACCATTTGGCGGTGCAAAAGGTGGCATCCGTGTTGACCCACGTCAACTTTCACCACGTGAATTAGAACGCTTAACACGTCGTTATACCAGTGAAATCAGCCATATTATTGGCCCACAAAAAGATATTCCTGCACCAGACGTGGGTACCAATCCAAACGTGATGGGTTGGATCATGGATACCTATTCATCTGGTCAAGGTCATACTGTGACTGGTGTTGTAACGGGTAAACCTGTACATCTCGGTGGTTCTCTTGGTCGTATCAAAGCGACAGGCCGTGGCGTATTTATCACAGGCCAACAAGTTGCTGAAAAAATCAAATTACCTTTAGATGGTGCAAAAATCGCAGTTCAAGGGTTTGGTAACGTAGGTAGCGAAGCTGCATATTTGTTTGCTGATTCGAAATCGATCATTGTGACGATTCAAGATCACACTGGTACGATTTTCAATCCTGAAGGGATCGATCTTGCTGCATTAAAAACTCACATGGAAACGCATCAAGGTGTGGGTGGTTTTGCTGGTGCGCAAGTAATCAGTGATGAAGAGTTCTGGAATGTAGAAATGGATATCTTGATCCCTGCTGCATTGGAAAGCCAAATCACAGTTGAACGTGCTCAAAAGTTAACTGCGAAGTTAGTGCTTGAAGGTGCGAACGGTCCAACATTCCCAGAAGCAGATGATGTTTTAGTTCAACGTGGTATTACTGTTGTTCCTGATGTGATCTGTAACGCAGGTGGTGTAACGGTATCTTACTTTGAATGGGTTCAAGATATGTCGAGCTACTTCTGGTCTGAAGAAGAAATTAATGAAAGACTGGATAAGTTGATGATTCAAGCCATTAATGATGTATGGCATAAATCAAGCGAGAAAGAATGTACTTTACGTACAGCAGCCTTTATTTTAGGTTGTGAGCGTATTTTAAAAGCACGTAAAGAGCGTGGTATTTTCCCGGGTTAATACGGGTGAAATAACTTTAAGCGACCTTAAAACTATAGTTTTAAGGTCGCTTTTTTGTGTTGGTGTTAGTCTAAAAAGAAATCTTTTTGTAGTTGAGTGTTACCTTCAATACATGCATAACTTCTAAGATCAGTAATTCCAATTCTTGCTAGAGCTTGCTCATCAGTTAAACTCTGACCAGTCAGCTCACCGCGATTGGTCGTATAAATTGTATAAGCTGCATCTGCCATAATTTCAGGTTTGCGACTTACATGTAATGTATTCTCTTCGCCTAGATTTTTTGAAACAGCAGCAGTCGCAATATAAGTTTCGGGCCATAGCGTATTACATGAAATACTATAGTGACGAAATTCCTCAGCCATACCTAAAGTCAGAATGGTCATACCATACTTTGACAGCGCATAAGGCGAGAGCATCCCCAACCATTTCGGTGACATATTGACTGGTGGAGACAAACTTAAAATATGCGGATTTGAAGATTTTTTTAAGTAAGGCAATGCTGCTTGAGCACAGATAAATGTTGCTCTGTGATTGATGGTCTGGATCAAATCATATTGTTTCAGTGAAGTTGATTCAACACCAGTGAGAGCGATCGCGCCTGCATTATTGATAAGCACATCCAATCCACCAAAAGTTTCAACTGTTTGTTGAATAGCAGAATGAATTTGTTGCTCATCGCGTACATCTAAAATAAGTGGAAGTGCTTTGCCTCCCTCAGCTTCAATTTCTTCCGCTACACTATAAATCGTGCCTGAGAGTTTGGCCGTCTCGACAGCAGTCTTTGCTGCAATCACGACATTCGCACCGGCTTGGGCTGCCTTTAATGCAATTGCTCGACCAATACCACGACTTCCACCGGTAATAAAAACAGTTCTTCCTTGCATATTATTCATTGATATTTCCTAAATTTGAATTGTTGTAACCGTTGAATTAGATCATGAAAGGGTGTGCAAATTTTTCAGCATCATATAACTGGCGTTGTTTGGCAATTTCTACAATTCGATGGCGTAATTGACGTTTAATTACGGCATAGGTCAGGCGATGTTTCTGTGACATATCTTCTGCAAATCTTAAAGTCTCGGTCGGTAAAGATTCAACAGAATGTATTTGGCTCACGACTTGAGCTTGTAAACATTCAACGCCTGTCATCGATTTGCCTGTTAACGACATTTCCCAAGTTGCATATTGATTAGGTAGCAATTGGACAATCTCTGCAATAATATCGGTAAAAGGAATGGTCAGTTTTATTTCAGGAAAACAGAATCGACCTTTATCTGACCGCATAAATCTAAAGTCACAAGCTGTTGCTAAGATTGCACCGCCTGCATAAGCATTGCCATTGATTTCAGCAATGACAGGGAGATTCAATAATGCTAAGCGAAGTAACATATCTTCTAGTTGTGAAGTAAATACTTTTTTATCTTCGATAGATTGCTGCATTAACCATGCAAGATCTAATCCATTACAAAATGTTTTGTGATGATCACTTCGAATAATCAGGCTCGCGTTATTTTTATCGTTTTCAATTTCATCAAAAACCGAAATATATTCATCCAAAACGTCTTTGTTGAGCGCATTTTCCTGATCGCCGTTGATTAATGTCAGCACATAAATGGATTGTTGTTTGTCGAGATGTAGGCTTGCCATTTAAGCAATTCCTCTAAGTTTATTCATTCATTTATGACTGATTATTCAGAATAAACTTCTCGCCCAATAGGGTAGACTATGCCATATTAATAATCATTTTAGGACACTGGATGTGCAATGCGTGATCCTTTTGGGCTGTTTCAAGAAAACATTTCAGTTTCTTATGCTCATGTATTATTAGAAATTACTGAAGCATATGGCATCGAGAATCAAACGGTTTTACATAATACAGGGTTGGTTCTAGCAGCTATGAAACATGCTGATGCCAAAATGAGTGCTCATCAGTGGTCTAAGTTGGTGGTGAATGCATTACAACTCACAGGTAATCATCGTTTGGGCATTGAGTATGGACTCAAACTTCGTCCTACTTCACATGGGGCATTGGGCTTTGCATTTTTAAGTTGCGCTGATGTTGAAACTGCTTTGACTCTCTGTCAGCAGTATTTCTGTACTAGGATTCAGAATTTCACACCTGAATGGACTGTAGATGAAAATTTTGTATATGTTTATTTAAATGATGTACATCCTGTTAGATTGGGTGATGAGCAACAATCAGCGCAACTACGATCTTTTCTAGTCGAATGTTTGATCTTTGGAGCAATTCATTTCTTAAGTTTGTTTTCAAAAGAGCTGATTGCACAGAGTGAAGTCTTTCTTGATTGGGAAGAAAGCGATGATTACCAATGTATTGAGCTTTCAAAAGTTAAAATACATTTTAGTCAAAAAAGAAATGGGCTTCGTTTCCCTAAATTCTTCCTTAACTGCAAAAATAAAAATGCTGATCAAGTTTCTTTTCAGCAGGCACTTTTGTATTGTGAAAATGATAAAGGGCGATTGGTTAAAGAAAATATAAGGGATTTACAGAAAAGTATCCGCTCAGAATTATTGTATAACTCAAGCAATGGTTATCCCACATTGCCCATGATTGCTGAACATTTGAATATGTCTGAACGAACTCTAAAAAGACATTTACAGGCGCAAGGGACGACTTTTTTACAGATTTTAGCTGATGTGCGATTTACCGAAGCTAAAAAAATGCTGCAACAAAAACAATATAGCATTCAGGATATTGCAAGTATTGTTGGCTATGAAGAAGCGACCAATTTTATCCGTGCCTTTAAAAAGACATTTGGAGAAACACCAAGTCAGTATCGGAAAAGGTGTTTATCTATAGTGAATTAATTTTATATTTTTAATAATTTTTTGGTTATTAAAAATTTATTAAGGTTTTTTATTGAGAGTATCTAAGAATGGGGATTGCTATTATTATTTATAATAAACAGGATGATATAAAATCATTTTATTTAGGCAGCTTTAGTGCATTTTTCTCACAAATTAATTGTGCGCAATTAGAAAATATGCCTGTATTTCGTGATTTAATTGATAACTCTAATAATGAAAATGATTTTTTTATTGAAAATATAGATTTAATTAAATTTATAGATGAAATAACACAACTTTTGGAAAGTTATGATTCCATTTATTTATCAGAAAATCTGAGGTTTTCTCTACAAGATTTTTTGTTATTTGTTAATGGTAAAATTTTAGATGAGTATAAATTATTAATTTCCTAATCATTAGTATTAATTTTTAAATGGTTTTCTAATGGGGTTGCTAAGAATTTAAATTTAATATTTTTAAAATCAGGTACTTGGTTTTAATAATCTATTATCAATGATTTTCACAAACTGATCTACGGCATGTTGAATCTGTTCTGTCCATTCAAAGGAACAATTCATACGAATAAAATGTTGATGTGAGGGCAACACATTAAATAAAGGGCTTGGCGCAACGCCCACCTGTTGTTGAATCAGCTGTTCATAGACTTGCATACTACTGACTTTATCAGGCAGTTGAATCCAAAGAAAATAACCACTTGGATAATTATATACCTTGCAGCCTTCGGGTAAATGTTGTTTTAGATATTGGAAAAATTGTTTTTTATTTTTCTCTAGTGCACGTCTAAGCATTCTTAAATGCTTTTCATAATGATGATGTGATAAAAATTCAACGAGGGCATTTTGAATGAGCGCATTTGCAGAAATTGTACTCATCAGTTGTAAATGTTGGATGTGCTCTGAGAACTTACCTGCATAGACCCAGCCCATTCTAAAACCAGAACCTAAAGTTTTCGAGAAAGAAGAGCAGTGCAATACCAAATTCTGTTGATCGAAATACTTCATTGGAAGTGGTTTTTGACTGCCGTAAAACAATTCTTCATAGACATCATCTTCAATTAAATGAATTTGATGTTCATGCAAAAGTTGAGCAATTTTATATTTGATTTCATCACTGACCGTAAAGCCAATTGGATTGTGTGCATTGAGCATAAACCAGCAGACTTTGATAGGATACGTCTGAATTACTTGTTCAAACGCTTCAATATCAAAACCATGCTGCGGATGTTCAGGCAGTGTAATAACTTTTAATCCTAAACGTTCGGCTGCCTGCCAAGCACCATAAAAAATGGTTTGCTGCAATAGAATATAATCACCGGGTTGGGTGATCGCTTGTAAGGAAAGATTGAGTGCTTCCAAGCCGCCAGAAGTGATGACAATATCATCCGCATCGGTTGGTATACCTTGCATACAATAGCGTTGGGCGATCAGTTTCCGAAGTTCCAGATTTCCGGGTGGAAGATTGGTGGTTTGGTCATAACTATGTCGATTACGGGAGAGTTGCCCCATGATTTGAATCAGCTTGGGTGGATAGAGTAACTGACTGTCAGGAAATGCCGAGCCTAGTGGGCTGATATGTTTGGATTGAATTGATTTTAGATATTTAAACACCAAAGAGTTAATTTCAATTTTGGGATTCAATGCTACAACAGCGTGCGTTTGTGGAATTTGAGTTGTTACTTGCTCAGCGACAAAATAACCTGATTTTTCTTTTGAATAAATTAATCCTTGCGACTCTAATTCTTGGTAAGCATTCATCACTGTGATCAAGCTAAAACCTGAACGTTGTACTTGCTCACGCAGAGAGGGAAGTTTGCTATGCACCTTCCAAGTACCATTTTCGATCAGTAATTTTAGGTTCTGTGCTAACTGTTCTGACTTATACATAAAGTTTGCAGCCTTAGTAATATCTGCTTTTATTAAAAATGAAAATCTATGTTGATTTTATAACAGATTTGGATAATTAGGATCATCTGTTATATTTTTTTAAGCAAACTCTGTAGCTATTTAATAATTAAAAGAACGATCAAAATAACAGCATCAACGATTTCAATCTTATTCAAAATTTTAGATTGAAGTGTTTATAAATCATGATTCGATTGGAAAAGGGCGTATATCGATGTTTGAAACAAAAGAGCTGAATGCGATCACTCAGATTTTTCAATCTAGTGAGCCTTCACAATCGATACAAGCTCAATTACATTTTGAATATGTCAATCTTGAGGCAACTTTATTAAGAGCAAAGGTTTTAAGAGGTTTCGCTAAGGAAAAAGTCACCTATATTGCTCAAGCACAAATTCATGACAATGATCAGAATCTAGCATATTTATTTGCGCCATTTGTACTTGCCAATTTAAATCTTCCCGTGATTTATACCACCCTCAACTCAGCGTCGGTGCTAAAGATTTTAAATCAATATTATCAGGCGGAAAAAAGAGTGAAGTTTGATGTTGTAGATTTGCTGCAAAGTCTGAAAGTTTATATTGACGTTGTGGATGAACCAAACGACCAAGATGACTTTCTGTTCAGGAGTTTGGTTAAAGCACTGTGCAGATCAGATATTTCACAAATTTTTTTGATCACATCATCTGTGATAAATCATCAGCAGCTTCAACAGTTGCAAGATTTCTTGGGGATAAAGATTAGTGTCATTCAGACAGTTTGTGAAGAAAGTATTGTAAAGGATGAAATGTTAAATACTCGGAAATTGTTGTTTAAAAACAAAGATGATTTTCATCGAAATATTTGTACATTGTTTTCACATTTAAACGCAAAACTCATTTCTCAGGTTGGTCAATTTAGTGAAATGCAGGCAGCCCATTTGATTGAAGATATGTTTTATTCGGAACATATTTTTGAAAAGTTATCTGTGTATGCCGAATACATGCAAACCCGAATCCAAAATGGATCAAGTTATAAAACCTTATCCATGATTTAAACATTTAAGAGCTGAATATTTGTATTTAAATAGGAGTAGACGATATGTCTCAAGAGCAGTCAAAATTTCCTTATTTAGTCGTTGGAATCAGTATTTTACTCGGTTGCTTATTTTTAGTTTTCTTCTTTCTCGCAGTCAGTAATCAACCAGATTATATGCCGTCACAACAGAAGCAGAATATCAATCAAGTTCAGCACAATATGTCATCAAATAAATAATAAAGAACAATAAAATATTGTTTTCACTCACTTACTGATTATTTGAGCTGTAATCAGTAAGTTTTTTTATTCAAAGCGTCTTGGAGAGGTTGTTGTCCAACGTTTAAATGCACGAGAGAAATTTTTTGAGTTTGTATAGCCTAAATGTTCAGCAATCATCTCAAGAGATAGGTTCGGATTTTTCAATAGTTGAATCGCTTTTTCACATCGTATTTTATCTACAAGTGCTCTAAAACTCGTTCCTTCACTTTCTAATTTGCGCTGTAAGCTGCGCTCAGAAATTTGTGCCTTTTGTAGAATATCAGTGAGTGAGCTAATGCCCATCGCTTCATCGTAAATCAAATCCTGAACAAAACTGGTGAAACTATCTTGATTGAGTAATTTACGCAGTTGAGATTTACATTCTTCTCGTGCGAGTCGCTCTGCTATCGCATCAGAGTGGAGCAGTGGAAGGTTTAATATTTCGCTATCAAATTCTAATCGTGTAGCTGGACGATCAAATCTTACCTCACCAGGAATCAAGGGAAGTAATTTGTCAAAATAGTCGGGTTTACTAAACTGAACATCTGCAAAACCTCTCAGCTCTTGTCCAGAAATTGTTTTCCCCATTTGAGCAAATCCAATCAATAAAGCAATTTGAATGACTTCATCAAGATAATATGCATCGGTTTGCTCGAAGATAATTACAGCGCGATCATCTAAGACTTCAAGTTTGATGGTATGAATGCTGGATTGCAGAGAAATAAACTCTTGAGCGATATTTAAGGCTTGTCTGACATCGCTTGCCAACATTGCGGTCATGCCCATTAGACCGTGACATGTAATGGTCATTTGCATACCTAAATAAAAACCAAATTCCAATGCAGGCACTTGGGTAATATCAAGCGCTCGTCGCAGGATACCCATTACAGTTTTCGCATCTGCACGCCATAAGGGTTGCAACAATTGCTCCGTGTTAAAACCTGATCCTTTTAGAATTTCATCTGCTGAAATATCCCAACGCGAAACGACATCGACCATTAAGGCGATGTATGTACCCGGAACAGTTTTTTCTATTTCTTTGTTCAGTTTCATAAAAGCAATGTCGGAAAATGATACCAAAATGGCTTGCTATGAACTATTACAGCATTTTTTTTTATTTAAAAATAGCCTCAATAAATCTTAAGCGATTGCTTCGTTACACAGCTTAATGATCACTTTCGATTTGGGTGCTTAGATTAAAAATAATATTAGGATGAGTCATGAAAAAAGGAATTTTGATTGCAGCCTTCATTACAGTTTTATCAACAAATGCACAGGCAAAAATTGATATATGCGTATTTGATTTGCTTGGAAAAGCAGGTGAGTCGTACAAAATGGTAGAAGAATGGTCTTTAGCAGCTAAATCTTGGAATGCTGATCTTAATTTGATGCCATATCAAGATGAGGCAAAAGCACAAAGCGACTTTGAAGCAGGTAAATGTGATGGTGTCTCTATGACATCAATGCGAGCGCGTAAATACAATAAATTTGCAGGATCAATTGATGCATTAGGTGCGATTACCAGTAATTCAATTGCCAAAAAAGCAATTAGTTATGTATTGGATTCGCGTAATAAAAATCGAATGGTTTCTCGTATTAATGGCGAAGCGTTTGAAGTCGCTGCGATTGCTCAAATTGGTTTAGCGTATGTGTTTGTACGAGATAAAAATATAAATACGATTGAGAAAGGTAAAGGCAAAAAATTTGCTTATTTACATTATGACCAAGCGCAAAAAATGATTGTAGAACGTCTAGATTTGGTGGGAGTGCCTTCAGAAATATCAGATTTTGCAAAAAAATTTAATAATAAACAAGTCGATGTGATTGCCGCACCAGCATATGCCTATAAGCCATTAGAAATAGCCAAAGGGCTAGGTACTCAGGGTGCAATGTTTAATTTCCCAGTGATCAATCTAACGGGAGACATCATTATCCGTCCTGAAAAATTTCCAGCTGGTTTTGGTCTGAAATCACGTGATTGGGCAATTAAACAACTGCCGAAAAATTTTGCCACGATTGCACGATTAGAAGCGGAAATTCCTGCGAAATATAAACAATCTCTTTCATCAGAAGATACCCGCCGCTATCAGCAAATGTTGAGAGATGGACGAATAGAACTCACAAAATTAGGCATTTATGATCCATTAATGATGAGTGTTTTAAAGCGTGCGCGTTGTACGGTCGAAAGAACAAATTTTGAATGTTCTTTAAGTGGTGAGTAGTAATTTTTTTTAATTTCAAATATTTAGACGTTATAAACCTAGATTGTAAGTAGAGGTCAATATGAACGCGATTGTTCAACATCACAAGCTGGTCGCAAGAGCAGTTAAGTTTGATTTTTCTAATTCTCCTGTGCAGTGGATTCCAAATGATCCTGTTTGTTCGCATCTGATTAATGGAATAAATCTAATCTTGCCCGCAGGTGAGTTTTGGTTTTGTCGTGTTTATAACAAGACACTTCCTTACATTCATCATCCAGTTTTAATCGATGATGTAAAAGGATTTATTCGTCAAGAAGCAACTCATGCTCGAGCACATCAGAGTGCACAAGAGTTTCTTATTCAACATGGTTATGATCTTGATCCTGCTTTAAAAAAAATTAATTGGATTTTCGGTGTCTTACTTGGTGAAAGTCCTTTAGGTATTAAAGCCTTAGAGTTAAAGCCATTAGAACATTTCTGGTTAGTCACTAGAGTGGGTGTAGTTGCAGCGATCGAACATTTTACAGGTGCGCTTGGTCAGTGGTGTATGGACAATAAGTCTTGGGACAAAGCAGATCCAGTCATTGCAGATATGTTTCGTTGGCATTTGGCTGAAGAGGTTGAGCATCGAAGTGTAGCTTTTGATTTATTTAAAGAAATGATGCCAAATAAAGTGTTTTTTTATTTATATCGTCAGTTTTTAATGCTGCTTGTCTTTCCTATTTTCATTTATGTTCTTGCTGATGTAGGGCGCAAACTTGGAAAGCAAGATCCTGATCAAGCCGTTCAGAAAATTGCTAATCGGACATTAGTTGGATTACTTAGCAAATATCATCGACAAGCAAAACAAACAGATAATGGTCCTACGCTGACATTTTTACTTAAAACAACAGTACGTTGGTTATCACCAAAATTTCATCCTGAAACAGAGGGAAATACACAACAAGCTTTGGATTATTTAGCACGCTCTCCAGCGGTTCAAATGCTAAGTAAATGAAAAAATGTGTTTATTTCGTCTGATAAATATGAATCAAGCCATAAATTAGCGATCAAAAAAACTTAATGTAGTCGTCATGTGGAAATCAAACGATACGTTTGTCAAAGGAAGAACTTATGAAAAAAATCGCACTTGCTATCGCAACAACTTCAATTTTGAGTGTCTCTGCTTCGACCCAAGCAGCAATTGACGTTTGTGTGTTTGATATTTTAGGAAAGTCTGGAGAGGCTTATAAAATGATGCAAGACTGGGCACTGGCAGCAAAAGGTTGGGGTGCTGATGTTAATCTTCTTGCCATTACTGATGAGCAAGTTGCCGACAACAATTTTAAAGCAGGGAAATGTGCGGGTGTGGCAATGACCTCAATGCGTGCCCGTCCATATAATAAATTTGTCGGTTCGATTGATTCACTTGGTGGTGTACCCAGTGATGAGATTGCGAAACGTGCCATTACTTTCGTATCTGACCCGCGTAATGCAGCGAAAATGACCACAAATTTAGCTGGCAATAAATATGAAGTCGTCGGTATTTCTCCATTAGGTTCAGCATATATCTTTGTCCGTGACAAAAGTATCAACTCAATTGAAAAAGCTGCAGGGAAAAAATTTGCGGTATTGGGGTATGACGATGCACAAAAATTGATTGTACAACGTGTTGGTGCGCAAGCAGTACTTTCGGATATTTCTAACTTCGCTGCTAAATTTAATAATGGTCAGGTGGATATGATTGGTGCGCCAGCGTATGCCTATAAACCATTGGAGCTTAGCAAGGGCTTAGGTACAAATGGTGTTATGTATAATTTTCCTGTACTGCAAGTGACGGCAAACTTAGTCATACGTCCTGAAAGGTTTCCAGCAGGTTTTGGTCAGAAATCTCGTGATTGGTCAGTCAAACAGCTTCCAAAAGTCTTCGCTACGATCAAGCGTCTTGAGGCTGAAATTTCTGCAAAATACAAAATGAATCTTACGCCGGAAGATAAATTGAAATATCAAAAAATGATGCGTGATGGTCGTATTGAGTTGACGCAGAGAGGTATTTACGATGCAGGTATGATGTCTGTATTAAAAAAAGCGCGTTGTTCAATAGATAAAACAAATTTCGAATGCTCTTTGGCTGGGGAATAATAAAAACCAATATTGGTATTGTAAAACTTGATCAAGCCTAGTTCATCTGGGCTTGATTTTTAGATGCTTAATTAGACAAATCAAGAATAGAAAAGAATAAAAAATCGTGTTAATCCTAATGCTAATAATTTTTAAGAATAGCTCAGATGAGGGCAACATGATGGACGACTCAGAACAAACCATTCATAAGCAAGCAAATACGAGCTACGCCAGAATCGAACCTTATACTCAACCTGCGGGTGGTTGGGGAGCATTACTCAGTGTTGCTCGTAATCTCAAAAGACAAGATATTTTAAAGAAAGGTTCAATCACATTACTTAACATAAATCAGCCTACAGGTTTTGATTGTCCGGGTTGTGCTTGGCCTGAGAAAAAAGATGCGCATGCCTTTAACTTTTGTGAAAACGGTGCCAAAGCCGTTGCATTTGAGGCAACCAGTAAAACGGTCACACCTGATTTTTTTGCGCAGCATACTGTGAGTTGGCTCGCTGAACAAAGTGATTTTTATTTGGAAGATCTCGGACGCTTAACTGACCCTATGCGTTACGATCCTGTGACAGATAAATATGTGCCGATTTGTTGGGATGAGGCTTTTCAGTTGATTGCCAAACATCTACAAGCACTCGATCATCCTGATCAAGCTGCTTTTTATACGTCTGGTCGTGCTAGTAACGAAGCAGCCTTTTTATATCAGCTTTTTGTGAGAAGCTTCGGAACCAATAACTTTCCTGATTGTTCCAATATGTGCCATGAAACTACCAGTGTCGGTTTAAAAGATACAATTGGTTTAGGTAAAGGCACTGTCATTTTAGATGACTTTGATTTGGCGGATGCGATCTTTAGTTTTGGACATAATCCCGGTACAAATCATCCACGCATGTTAGCAACCTTAAGAGAAGTCTCTCGACGAGGCGGTAATATTGTTGCCATTAATCCAATCAAAGAGCGTGGATTGGAACGGTTCCAAGATCCACAAGCACCACTGGAAATGATGACCAATGGCAGTACGCCAATTAGTCGTTATTACTTCCAGCCTAAAATTGGGGGTGACTATGCCCTGATGTTTGGGGTGATGAAGCATTTGCTGGAGTGGGATAACAAAGCACTTGCTAAAGCAAAGCCAAGCGTTTTTGATCGTAATTTTATTGAGATGAATACAATTGGTTTTGATGAAATGTTAGCTGAGATTGATAGTACAGCGTGGTCTGAAATTCATAAGCATACGGGACTTTCAGCTGAACATTTAGAATCGATTGCTCAGATGTATCTAGATGCGAAAACGGCAATTTTCTGTTGGGGTATGGGGATTACCCAACATCGGCATGGCACAGCCAATATTCATATGCTCTCCAATTTAATGTTGGCTCGAGGGCATATTGGTCGTCCAGGATCAGGCTTATGTCCAGTACGTGGTCACAGTAATGTGCAAGGTGATCGTACTATGGGAATTAATGAAAATCCAAGTGATAAACTCTTGGATAGCATTGATCGTGTCTTTGGGATTAAATCACCGCGTAAACATGGTTTTGGCGTTGTCGATACCATAAAGGCGATGTACGAAGGCGATGTAAAAGTCTTTATTGGTTTGGGTGGAAACTTTGCAGTTGCTACACCTGATACGCCTTATACCCAAGAGGCATTACGCCGTTGTAATTTAACCGTCAATATCACAACTAAGTTGAATCGTAGCCATTTGGTTTGTGGTAAAGATGCTTTGATGCTGCCGTGTTTAGGGCGTACAGAAGTTGATATGCAAATGCATGGGCCACAAGCAATTTCAGTAGAAGATTCGATGTCGAATGTGCATCTTTCAGCAGGACGTAATCCTCCGATCTCTGAAAATATCTTATCTGAACCTGATATTGTAGCCCGTATGGCAGCAGCTGCTTTGCCTAACAGTCAAGTCAAATGGCGTTGGTATATCGATAGCTATGATCGTATTCGTGACTCGATTGCCGATGTCTTCGATGAGTTTCATGACTTTAATCAACGAGTCTACCAACCGAGTGGTTTTCACTTAGAACATCCTGCCAATCAGCATGTGTGGAATACGCCAAGTGGCAAAGCACAATTCATGATTACGCCATTGGCAGAAGTCTATGAAGATAAAGAAAATCAATATGCAGCAGCCTATAGTGAGCGCAAAGTATATACCTTGATGACGACTCGTTCTCACGATCAATACAATACGACATTATATGGTTTAGATGATCGTTATCGCGGGGTGTATGGGCAGCGACGTGTCCTGTTTATGAACCAAACAGATATTGATGAGGCAGGTTTTGAGGCTGATCAATGGGTCGATATTGAAAGTGTATTCTCAGATGGGGTTAAACGGATTGTACATAGTTTCCGCATCGTACCTTATAACATTCCACAAGGCAGTCTGGCGGCTTATTATCCTGAAACCAATCCACTCGTCGCATTAAGTAGTCATGATAAATACGCTAAGATTCCAGCATCAAAAAGTGTTCCTGTGATTCTTCATGCAGGACAAGCTCCCGCGCATTTTAACTTAGCAGTTGAGGTTGATCCTGAACATGCCAATGAACGAGTGGGGAGTGCGTAGTTGATTCATCATCTATTTTCTTGAATCAAGCGCATAAATGAGGTTAAAGGTGGATACAAAAATACGCGGCTACGAAACGATGCAAGTACATCGTTTTCATCAGGATATGTATGAAAATGAAATGGACTATATTGTTCAAGAGTATCCTGTTGCAATGATTTACAATGGAATTTCTCATGCGGTGATGATGGCAACGCCGTCTGATTTTGAGGTGTTTGCCAAGGGTTTTAGTTTATCTGAAGGTATTTTGCAAAGTTTAAACGAGTTGTATTCACTCGATATTCGTCAAAATGAACTGGGGATTGAAGTGGACATGACTATCTCATCTCGTGCTTTTATGGCTTTAAAAGAACAGCGAAGGATGATGGTGGGGCGCACAGGCTGTGGCTTATGTGGCATTAAGAGTCTCAATCAACTCTATGCAAATCTACCTGCGGTCAGTACCCAAGTGCCATCAACATGGTTAAATCAGATTCCCAATGCGATCGCCCAACTTAAAGTGGGACAAAAAATCACTGCGCTTACGGGTGGAGCACACGCCGCAGCATGGGTGGTGAAAGGGCAGATCGTAGCATTATTTGAAGATGTTGGGCGGCATAATGCATTGGATAAATTATTGGGTTATTTGGCAGAGCAAAAACTCGATGTTACTGAAGGTTTTGTAGTGATGACCAGTCGCGCCAGTTATGAGTTGATCCGCAAATGTGCGCAATACAATATTGGATTATTGGCGACCATTTCTGCTCCGACCAGTATGGCGATTGACATGGCAAAGCAATTAAATCTCACCTTAGCCAGTTTTTGCCGTGGTGATAGCTTTGTTTTATACACGCAATAATAGTAAAAATTTGTGATTTGCTTGATTTCTAATGCATTGATTTGTGTAGGATATGAGCATTAAGTTTTTTATTCACAAATATTATGAATACACCTTTAAGATATCAACCTGTGATCAATAATCTTTCAGGTGAAAATGCTTTATTTATCGTACTTGGAATCAATACCAATCCTGATCATTCAGGGGTAATCGATTTTCTCGCTAATTTTTCTGCGTTCGTCCGCAGTCTAACCAATCGTTTTCCAAACAGTAATTTTAGTGCTTCGGTGGGGATTGGCTCAAATGCTTGGGATTTGCTGTTCCCAGATTTAAATAAGCCGAAAGAACTAGCCCCATTTCAAGAGATCAAAGGACCAAGACATACTGCGGTCGCGACAGCAGGTGATTTATTCTTTCATATTCGTGCCAATCAAATGGCAATTTGTTATGAACTCGCCTCAATTCTGCATGAGCAATTAAAAGAGGATACCTATCCAATTAGTGAGACCAAAGGTTTTAGATACTTTGATGGTCGCGCGATTATTGGCTTTGTGGATGGGACCGAGAATCCTGAGCATGAAATTGCCAAAGAGATTGCTTATGTCGGCCAAGAAGATGCCGAGTTTCTTGGTGGCAGTTATGTGTTTATCCAAAAATACCTACATAACATGGAAATGTGGAAGGGCTTAAGTACCGAAGAACAAGAAAAGGTCATTGGTCGCAAGAAATATGATGACGTTGAGCTTGGCGATGATGTCAAACCACAAAGCGCACATAATGTGGCTAGTAAGGCACATGATGCGGATGGGAATGAGCTAAAAATCTTAAGAGCCAATATGCCATTTTCCAATCCAACAGAAGGAGAGTACGGCACTTTCTTTATTGGCTATTCTCGCTCTTTTAATATCACCAAAACCATGCTGGAAAATATGTTTTTAGGTAAAGAAACTGGACATGTCGATCGTTTACTTGATTTTAGTACCGCAGTTTCAGGCAGCTTATTCTTTGTGCCGACCTTTGATTTTCTCGAAGATTTAGGCGAATAAGTTTAATCCGCTGAAATAAATCAGTCTATTTCAGCGGAAAATATTTATTGGCTTATCAGATATTGTTGTAACTGGTCACGGAATTGATCTGGGATACGACTTGATTTTTGCGTGCTGAAATCAAAATACACCTGAACAGCTTTGCCACGGGCAACACAGTGATCATTTTGCCAAGCTTCATGCGCAACAATAAAAGAAGAATTGCCAATCTGTTCAATCCATGTTTTGATTTGGATATCAGCGCCGTAATAGATTTGAGCAACAAAATCGACTTCAACCCGAGCCAGAATCAAAGGTAGGTTTTTGATTTGCATACTTGGATTGAATAAACGAAAAACAGGTTCACGTGCTGTTTCAAACCAGCCTGTGATCACGGTATTGTTGATATGTCCAAAAGCATCGGTTTCATAGAATCTGGGTGTAATCGAAAGTGTAAACATAGATTAACTGTTATTTTCTGATTTAAACCTAAACACTATAAGGGCTGAATCTTTAAAAATCAGCCCAAATTATAGACTTAAGCGTTTACGAATGCCGAGATAATCCACCCCTAAAGCTTTATACAATTCAATATGATTATTCAATCTAGTTTGTTCAAGCATCAGCAAACTTTGTTGAATCGCATAAATAGAGTGTTATGCATCTAATCGAGAAGGTGATGGCATAGAGAATTGGCGCTGGTGACTTTGTGGTGAAGCCTTTTAACCCTGATAATGGGATCATGGAGCGATTGCAGATCAAGGCTCTATTCAGTATGAAAATAAGAAACCGAATAGTATCTTTACCGATTCTCATCGGCACGGTAAAGACTAAAATTTATAAGCAGTGAATTCTTAGCGAGTTGTCATAAATTCGGATTTAATATATTGATATATGACTATTTTTCAGCATCTGCTAATTCTGCTTCAATATAACAAATGATCATTCTACTTAAACCTTTCACCATTTCATCAAAAGTAATTTGTGGATTTGGTAAAATCAGGTGGCGTGCCACATTAAAGATACTACTATTAATACTAATATAGGCTGTCACGCTTAAGTTATTCACTTTGAGATATCTTGGATGGCGCATCATATATTTCATCAGAACCTCCATAAGCGCCATTTCGATCTGACCAATATAACGCTCATACTTGAGCTCTGTTGCATAGCGCAAGCAAATTAGATAGCGATCATTGTCACGTGTCAGCAAGTCGCGGAAAGTATAAAAAATCATTTCGAATAAAGGTTCTAGCTCCATTTCAACAATAATGGGTGTCAGCTCCTTCACCATATCAAGCACTTCTTTGACAAAAGATTTCGCCATGGCATCGTAGATTTCTTCTTTATTTTTAAAATATTCATATAAAGAACCAACACTTACACCTGCAATATCAGCAATGTGGCGAGTGGTTGTACCACTGGTACCATTGGTTGCAACAGCAATAAAACCTGCTTCAATAATGGTATCTACAGTAACTTTCGAGCGAGATTGACGAGGTTTACGAGTTGCCATAAGTGTTATTATTAAAATCCGAACATACTGTCAGATTAACATGCTGTTGAAATTAGAGAAAGCATACTCTTATTAATCCGAACAAATAAAATTACACTGTTTTTAATATCTAATTTAAAACTGTAATAAAAATTTTTTTGACTAATTGAGTCATGATTTTTTGATATTAATAATTTTGAATTTTAAAATTAAGATTTTGAAATATATAGATTTAAATAAATTTTTAAAAATATTTGAGATAGAGTTTAATTTATAAAAAGATACTTTTTAGAAAATATTGCTACATGTAGTTAATAGAATTTTACCCGAATTGAATCCGAACATAAGATCAGTTTACAGTGTTTGTAGTAGGAAATTAGGTTCAAGAAAATCTCCCGAATATTTTTTCGTAACTCAAAAAATTATTTAGTTATACGAAAAGAGATGAACCTGATTCAAAAATGTTAAGGGCAAATGACGCTCAAGTGAAGTAGGTAGGTGTAGCCATGATCAGCAACACATTAAAGAAAGGTTTAAGTTTATTTAAATCTAACCCAATAACTGAGCAAATTGACTTTGCAAGTAAAAAAAGCATTCCGATTCGACATTTGGCGATTGGATTTGAAGGCAAGCAAGTTGATTTATCATTCTATATGAACAATCAGTTTGCTACGATTTTTTTTGCTACGTTGTCTGTGTTTTTGACTTATGGCGAAGATTTAGTGATTGAAACTGCACGCCATCACCGAGATTTATTAAAAGATCCTATTTTAAAGCAACGAGTGACTTCACTCATTGGTCAAGAAGCTATTCATTCAAAACTACACAATGAATTTAATGATGCAATAGTTGAATTGGATTATCCCGTGAGACTGTATCGCTTTCTAGGCGAAAAATTCTTTGAGCATATCTTCCTGAAGTTCCCACAACCATTAAAACTTTCAATGATGGCTGGAATTGAACATTTTACTGCAGTGTTGGCTGAATACATGATGGCACATGAGCAAAATTTCTATTTTTCAGATGATGCTAAAACACGTGCATTGTGGATGTGGCACATGTTAGAGGAATCTGAACATAAAGACGTTGCTTATGATGTTTATCAAACTTTAAACGGTAACTATGCATTACGTATTTCAGGTTTCTTCCTTGCATATTTCACCATTCTTGGATTGATTCCATTCTCTGCGACGATGGTACCGATTTTACGTAAACCACAAGAAATGCTGACAGCTAAGTTTTGGAAAGATGCAAGACGTGGTGTGAAGTTGATCTTTAGTCCTAAAGATGGTGTTTTTGGTAGTACACAAGGTCGAATTTTTGATTATTTACGTACCGATTTCCATCCGAATGATCATGATGCTTCAGCGTATTTTGAGTACTACGAAAAGAAATTATTGTCTGAAGGTGGCGCATTACATCCTTTCTTCGTGAAAGAGTTTACGCCCAAAGTTCAAGCGGCTTAATTATCCAGTTGGTGGATGAATAGTGCACTACAAATTCAGTAAGTTCAGTTGGCATAAACGTTCAAATGTTTATGAGCAATTTGGTTCTTGTTGCCCATATTTTGCTAGTGCACTATGCAATCATTATTCTTCAAAGTTTATCCATTGAAGGATTTTCTAAGACGAAATGAGCTAAGTCATCAAACTTAGATTTTGTAGGAATTGGAATCAATAAAATTGCAGAAATAATCTTAATAGACAATTTTATCGTTCCAGTTGATTTTTAGCTCTTTAGCTTTATTTAACTCTCTCTATGGGGATCAAGTTATGGTCGCTCAAATTATTCGAAATGCTTTTTCAGAAAAATTAAGCACTAAGTATCAAGGCATTATTCAAAATTTTGTGAATAAACCACCCATTCCAATTCGTCATTTTGATTTTAAATTCAACCCAAATGAATTGGATGAGAGGTTTTTTCTAAATAAAGAATTAGCGACATCATACTTTCATGCGCTATCTATTTTCTTAACCTTTGGTGAAGATGTTGTTATCGATACCGCTCGTCATCATCGTGATTTTATTCATGATCCTATTTTAAAACAAAGACTAACCTCTTTGATTGGACAAGAAGCAATTCACTCTAAAATTCATAATCAATTCAATGATGAAGTTCTGAAAGAGAATGGTTATCCCGTGGAGTTGCTACGTGCAATTGCAGATAAAGTATTTGAGTACGGCATTTATAAGTTACCTAACTCAATGCAATTGTCATTGATGGCTGGGATTGAGCATTACACGGCTGTCCTTGCTGAATTTATGATGCAGCATGAAGACTATTTGCTCGGCTCACAAGATGAAAGACAGCGTGCGATGTGGATGTGGCACATGCTAGAAGAATCAGAGCATAAAGATATTGCTTATGATGTTTTTTTAGAGCTATCGGGTGATTACTGGGTTCGGATTACTGGTTTCTTGCTTGCAAGCTTAACTATTTTGGGTGGCGTGTCTTTAGGTGGTTATCTCATGCCATTTTTTAGAAAGCCAAGTAATCTCATTAATCCGCGTTATATGAAAGATGTTGTCGAAAGTACTGCATTATTGTTCGGCAGTAAACGAGGCGTATTTGGTAGTAGCTTTATGCATATCTTGGAATATTTACGCCCAAGTTTTCATCCAAACGATCATGACACCTCAGCCTACATGGAATATTACAAGGATCGTTTATTAAACCCAGAAACAGGTTTATTGACACCCTATTTTCTCAAAGAATTTACCCCACCTGTACGTGCAGCTTCTGCATAACTTGGTCTGTTTAAACACGAGATTGCTGGAAAACAAATATGAAATTATTTGGAAAAAGAACAAAGCCAAGTCAAAAAGCGTTTGCTGTTGTGACTGGTGCGGGAAGTGGGATAGGTCGTAGTTTTGCACTTGAATTAGCAAAACGTGGTGGCACAGTTGTGTGTTCAGACATTAATCTTGATGCAGCGAATGAAACTGTTGCTATGGTCGAAGCACTTGGTGCAAAAGCCTTTGCAGTGCAATGTGATGTTGCTAAAGAGGAGCAGGTGAATCAATTGGCTGAACAAGCTGAGCAATTGATGCAAAATCCTGCCACCTTAGTGATTAATAATGCAGGTATTGGTCTAGGTGGTAAGTTTGATGAAATGTCATCAGAAGACTGGAAATGGTGCATGGATATCAACCTATGGGGCGTTATCTATGGTTGTCGTGCCTTTGTACCAAAGTTTAAAAAGCTGGGTCATGGTGCAATTATCAATGTTGCTTCAGCAGCCTCTTTTACTGCTGCACCAGAGATGACGGTTTATAACGTTTCTAAAGCAGGGGTACGTGCTTTATCAGAGACCTTGTCCGCTGAACTTAGAAAGTCAAACATCAAAGTGAATGTACTGTGCCCGACCTTAGTACCGACCAATATTATTAAAAATGGCAAAGTACCGCACAAAGGTCTTTTAGATTATGCCTTGACCAATTTGGCATTTACAACCAGTGATAAGGTCGCAAAGCTAACATTAGATCGTTTGGATAAAGGCGAGCTTTATACCATTCCTCAAATCGATGCCAAGTTGTTCTGGTTAATGAAGCGTACTGCACCTAATTTATATGCAAAATTTTTAGGCAACTCTTACAGATTTATGAAGTAATCCCTTGGATGGGAGAAAAGATTTTGATCGATGGATTAAGCCAAAATCTAATCATGGCAGGCTTATTTCATTTCAATAGATGAAAGGATAGTTTAAATGACAGCTCAAGCAAAAAAATTAAATTCTGCTGACAAAAAAGCATTACCGCAACATATCTACGATACCTTTATCGTGGGTGCAGGTATTTCAGGTATAGCGACTGCGATCCGTCTTGATCAAGTCGGTTATAGCAACTACAAGATCATTGAAAAGGCAACACGTGTTGGTGGTACATGGCGTGAAAACACTTATCCTGGTTGCGGATGTGACGTGCCATCAGCATTATATTCATACTCATTTGCACCGAGCGCAAAATGGAGTCACTTATTTGCGCGTCAACCTGAAATTCTGAACTATTTAGAAGAAGTCAGTGAAAATTTTGGTGTAAGTTCAAAAATAGAATTTGGTACAGAACTTATCAATGCCAAGTGGGATAATGAACGTAATTTATGGGTAATGGACACCAATAAAGGTCAGTTCTTGGCTCGTACTACGATTTTCGCAACAGGTCCAATTACTGAAGCACAGATTCCAAAACTTGAAGGTTTGGAAACATTCAAAGGTGAAATGTTCCATTCAGCAAAATGGAATCATGATTATGACTTGACTGGTAAGCGTATCGCCGTGATTGGAACTGGTGCATCAGCAATTCAGTTTGTGCCACAAATTCAACCTTTGGCAAAAGAGTTATATGTTTACCAACGTACAGCGCCGTGGGTTGTTCCAAAGCCTGATACAGATTTGGGTGATGTCAGCAAAAAACTTATCGAACAGTTCCCGCTCATTCAAAAAACATGGCGTCAAGCCGTTGCTCAATCATTGAATGCGATTAACTTTGGTTTACGTAATCCAGCTATGTTAAAGCCTGTAGGTGAGTTGGCTAAATTCATATTACGTTTCCAAATTGAAGATCCAGAACTGCGTAAAAATGTTACGCCAAACTTCACTATTGGTTGTAAACGTCTATTGTTCGCTAACAACTATTATCCAGCGTTACAACAACCAAATACTAAGCTCATTCCGCATGGTTTAGTCAAAGTAGAAGGCAATACCGTTGTATCAGCGAATGGTGAACGTCATGAAGTAGACGTGATCATTTGGGGTACAGGATTTGAAGTTTCTCACCCGCCAATTGGTAAGCGTGTTACCAATGAAAAAGGCGAGATTTTAAATGATCTATGGAAAAGCAGTTCACCAGAAGCATACTTAGGAACCAGTATTGAAAATGTACCAAATGCATTCTTGGTGTTAGGTCCAAACGTGTTGGTATATGATTCTTTCATTGGTTTGGCTGAAGCGCAATTGGATTATATTGTCGATGGTCTATTAAAAATCCGCGATCAAGGGATTGCTAAATTAAATATCAAGCCTGATGTGATCAAGAAGCATAATGAGTTGGTACAAAAGCATCTTAAAACCACGGTATTCAACGCGGGTGGATGTAAGAGTTATTATTTAGATGCGAATGGTCGTAACTTTGCGGCTTGGCCTTGGTCGTTGAAGAAATTAAAGCAACGTTTAAAGCATATGGATTTGAATGATTATCAAGTCACGTATCAAACTGAAAAAACTAAATAATCTCAGATAAATAGTGTATGAGCAGTAAATTTTATCTTAGGATGGAATTTACTGCTTATTTTTTGCCAGATATAAAGAACTTGGGATAGAGATATGAAAGAAGGACAATCGAGCCGAACTGCTGAAGCAGCGGCAGCATTACGTGCTAATCATTTCAAAAATGCTGAAAATCCCGTTTTTTCTGATCCATTTGCATTTGATTTGACCAGTAAAGGGTGGCAAAAATTACTTACAACACCGTTAACCGTTAAATTAATCAATTCTCCTGTGCTTAATCGAACCTTGGGATTGCTCACAGGACAAGTTGTTGGTCGCTCACGCTATGCAGAGGATTTACTTCAACAGGCGATTGAGAAGAAAATAACGCAATATGTATTGGTTGGTGCGGGATTAGATTCATTTATATTACGACAAGCACAACAATATCCGAATCTGAAAATTTTTGAAGTGGATCATCCTGATACACAAGCAACGAAACAAAGAAAATTACAACGATTTGGTGAAATTCCTAAAAATGTTGAATTCGTGGCAATTGATTTTGAGAAAGAATCGATTGCAGATGCATTATCGAGAAGTAGTTTCAAACAAGATAAACCTGCATTTTTTTCATGGTTAGGAACAACACATTATCTTGAACCACAAACAACATTGAACACTTTAAAAAGCATTGCAAAAATTGCTGCTCCAAAAAGTGAAGTAGTTCTAGACTACTCGATTGATCATCGAGAATTATCAGGTGTAGAGCGATTTGGCAGCCTTTTTGTTTCCCAATTTACTCGATTTTTGAAAGAACCGTTAAAAGGGCAGTTTCGACCTAAGTTATTCCATGACTCTGTAAATCATATGGGTTTTGAAGTTGCTGAAGATTTATCAGGTGATGGTTTAAGTCATCGCTATTTTAATACTCGAGCTGACCATATTCGACATACGATCGCAACACACATGCTTCATTTAAGATTAATTAAATAGATCTAAAAGCTGCTTCGGTTTATCTAGTGCTAAAGCAGCTTATAAATTCTTTTTTCATCTACGATTTATAAGGGTTGTAAACCTTGTACGATATGTTGGAATTCACTGCCATTTAACCAAAATGATTTCTTTAAAAACAAAGTGGTCATAATACTTTCAGCTGCTTCACTGTCTGGACTTTCACAAAACAGTCCATAGCAGTTACCTAATACCGTGTTATTCTCAATTAAGCGAATAAAATAGGCATGTTGTTCATCAGCATAGCCAAGAATAGCATCACGTTGATTGTTCATTTTTCATGTCTCCACATCAAAAATATTTGAATAAAAACTATCTGCTGAAAGATCAAATATATTAGTCAATTAGATCAATAACTTAATATCGTGCATGATATGCTAAATAGACCTAAGATACTGATTTAAAATATTAATTTTAGTTTGTTTTACATCCTTGTCTAAGTTGAACAAGCTAAAATCTGATCTATGGAATTTATTGTTATGCAAAAAATATTCTACGTCAACTTGAATTTGTAACTTTTTCAAGTTAAATTGATTTAATGCAAATCAGAGTTGGGAGGGGGAAGTTATGTCCAAAAAAACAGAATATGAACACGGCGGTGCTAGACACAATGCTGGACGTAAAGCTCAGTTTAGTGAGCCGACCAAAGTTATTCGAGTGCCAGAATCTCAAGTTGATTTCATCAAAAATTGGCTACTGAATAATGTCAAAACAGGTCAGCATTCTGATCTAAGCACTTCATTAAAAATCCAGAACGTACAAGCCAACAATGATCGAATTTACCACATTCCTTTGGCAACGGAACGTGTTGCGGCAGGTTTTCCATCGCCAGCGCAAGATCATGTAGAGCAAGCCTTAGATTTAAATCAATATTTAATTCGCAATGAAAACTCAACTTTTATTGTAAAGGCAAATTCACTGTCGATGTTAGATGTTGGAATTGATATTGATGACCCTCTCGTGGTTGATCGAAGTATTCCTGCAAAGTCGGGAGATATTGTCATAGCATTAATTGACAATGATTTCACAGTAAAAAGATTGATGATTGACCACCATTTTAGTCCGCCCAAAGTGTGGTTAAAAGCTGAGAATCCAGACTATCAGAATATTTATATTGACGAAGGGCAAGAATTGCAGATTTGGGGTGTGGTAACTTATAACTTGAAGCCGATGAGGTAATCGATATGGGTTTGCCACACCGAATTTTTGCTTTGATTGATGTGAATAACGCTTATGTGAGTTGTGAGCGTGTGTTCAATCCAAAGCTGGAAAATCGTCCAGTGGTGGTATTATCCAATAACGATGGCTGTGTAGTTTCGCGCTCCTACGAAGCAAAAAAACTTGGTATAAAAATGGCCGTGCCATTTTTTCAAATTGAAGACATTGTTCAACAACATCAAGTTGCAGTTCTGTCTAGTAATTATGCTTTATATGCAGAAATGTCTCGGCGTTTCATGAATATATTAAGTGGTTTTGTGGATTCTTGTGAGCAAGAAATTTATTCTATAGATGAATGCTTTTTAGAGTTAACAGCCTATCAGCAACATTTTCAGTTAACTGACTATGCGCGCAATATACTCAATACAATTAACAATTGGTTGGGGCTTCCTTGCTGTATTGGTATTGGTTATTCAAAAACCCAAGCAAAATTGGCGAATAATTTAGCAAAGCAACATCCATGTTTTAATAGCATATGCAATATAGTGGATGAAGATCCATGCGTTATTGAGGACTTATTATCTCAAACTCCAGTTGGAGAAGTGTGGGGAGTTGGGAGGAAGATACGACAACGTTTAGAAAAAATGCAGATCACCTCAGTTTTAGATTTAGTTGAAGCTGATCCTAAAATGATTGGAAAACAATTTTCGGTAGTATTAGAAAATACGGTAAAAGAGTTACGGGGCATCGCCTGTTTAGAAGTAGAACATATCGTTCCAGATCGTCGGCAAGTTTTAAGTAGCCGCTCTTTCGGGCAGCCTATTTTAGATAAGGATAGTTTAAGTGAGGCGCTTACTGAATTTACTTTAAGAGCGGTAGAGCGCTTACGCAGTCAGAAACTTTTATGTAAGGCTATTGGTGTTAGTATTCGTACCAATCGATTTAATCATGCACACTATAGTCGTCCGTTTACTACGGTTTATTTAGCTGACTATAGTGATGATCGTTTGGAAATTATCAAAGCAGTACAGCATGGTTTAGATCGAATTTATCAAGCGGGTCATCGCTATAAAAAAGCTGAAATTATCTTACTAGATATTATTCCAAGACATAGCCATGCTATTGATTTATTTCAAGACACCACAGCAATGTTAAGACGACAAGAGCTATCAGTTACGTTTGATGATATTAATGAAAAGTTTGGTAAAGATACGATGTTATTAGGACGATTAATTACACCAAATGGTCGTAAATGGGCAATGAATCAGAACTTTAAATCCCCAAGCTATTTAACCAATTGGAAAGAGATATTAAGAGTAAATTAACTTGTTTACTGGTATGAATATTCTCTATTTTGACTCAAATTCACACCAATATTTATACCCTAAAGATAGGTAATTGGCTAAAAACTATATATATTATTTGTATTAAAATCTAAAAATTATGGGCCTATGACCAGCAAGCATATTGATTTGAATAGTGATTTAGGCGAAAGCTATGGCGCTTGGAAAATGGGCAATGATGAGCAAATTCTTGGAATTGTTAGTAGCGCCAATATCGCATGCGGTTTTCATGCAGGTGATCCATCAAATATTCTCAGTACTTTGAAACACGCAGCTAAGCACGATGTATGTGTTGGTGCGCATGTTTCGTATCCAGATTTGGTTGGTTTTGGTCGCCGTAATATGGATTTATCCTATGAGGAACTATACGCAGACGTACTTTATCAAATCTCAGCTTTGCAAGGCTTAGCTCAAGTCGCAGGAACCAAAATAAGTTATGTCAAACCACATGGCGCATTGTATAACACCATTGCTACCAATTTGACCCAAGCTCAAGCGGTAATTGATGCAATACAACATTTTGATAAAACATTAGTCTTAGTCGCATTGGCGGGTTCACCATTAATCAAATTTGCTCGTGAACAGAGGCTTAGTGTTATTTCTGAAGCATTTGCTGATCGTGCTTATCATCGTGATGGAACGCTAGTTTCTCGTCGCTTAGAGGGGGCAGTTTTACATGATGCTGAAATCATAGCTCAGCGTGTATTGAATATGATCCAGAACGGCGGTATTGAGTCGATGGAAGGGGATTTTACGGTCATTCAGGCTGATACAATTTGTTTACATGGGGATACGTTAGGAGCAGTCAAAATGGCGGCAAAGATTCGTGATGTATTGTTAGAAAATAAAATTGAAATTCGTGCTTTTAGTCGTTAAGTAAATTTTGAATGTTTCCAACGAGTGATTTATGCGATTTTTATCCGTTAATTTAGATTGTTTTCTTATTGAGTTTCAAAGTTTAGAAGAAACGATGGCAGTTTATTACTGCTTAAAACAGGCACAGCATCCGCATATAAAAGAACTCATTCCTGCGGCACGTAGCATATTGATTGACTTTGATCCTTTGCTAGTAGAAATTCGATCACTTATTCAATGGATTTCAAACCAAAAAATCAGTCAGGATGTTTTGCGTCAAGGTAAGGAAATAGTGATCAATACACGCTATAACGGAATTGATTTAAACAATGTCGCTGAATATCTGGGAATCAGTACAGGCCAAGTCATTCAGAAACACACTAATTCCGATTGGCAAGTTGCATTTATTGGATTTGCGCCTGGCTTTGCTTATCTCATCAACCCAAAACAAGTATTTGGTAGTATTCCGCGCTTAGCATCCCCCCGAAAAAAAGTCAGTGCGGGTGCTGTAGGACTAGCAGGTGAATATAGCGGTATTTACCCCAAAGACAGCCCCGGAGGATGGCAGTTAATTGGACAGACTGATGAGATGTTATGGGATGTCCAACGAAAACAACCTGCTCTATTACTGCCAAGTGATCGTGTCATTTTTAAGGATATAAGCCGTAATCCAACGCAAGTTAGCGTGCCTGCGCAGTCATTTTCTCAAGATGATTCTTTTAAAAAATCAGCCGTACTTCACGTTAAGAATGTTGGTTTACAAGTATTACTCCAAGATGAAGGGCGTAAGCATTTGGCTGAATTAGGCGTAGGGCGAGCAGGTGCAATGGATCAAACTGCATTTCAACAGGCTAATTTAATTGTTGGTAATCCAAACAATGCAGCAGTTTTAGAAGTTTTAAGTGGTGGATTAAGATTCGAGGTTTTAGAGCCAACGGTTATTGCTGTGACAGGTGCAGAGACAGAAGTTTGGATTAGGTATATTGGTACCGATAAAGTAAAAGTGTCGATGTACCAGCCAACTGCTTTAGATTCTGGCGATGAAATTTATATTGCAGCGCCTACAGCAGGCATTCGTAATTATGTTGCAGTACGTGGAGGTATTGCCGTTGAACAGGTTTTAAATAGTGCCAGTTATGACTCTTTAGCAGGCTTAGGTCCACGGCCAGTTCAAATCGATGATAAAATTTATTCTGCTGAATTAAAAACTCAACCTGTTAGTTTAAACGCAATCCCGATTAAATTACCGAAACAAGGTGAGACGATTAACGTTGATCTTGTCTTAGGACCTCGTACGGATTGGTTTGTTGAAGAAAGCCTTGATTTATTGTTTAAACAAACTTGGTTGGTTAGCACAGAGAGCAATCGAATTGGATTGAAATTAGTGGGTGATATGCCTTTAGAACGCCAGTTCAATCAAGAATTAGCCAGTGAAGGCTGTTGTACTGGTGCTTTGCAAATCCCACCCAATGGTCAACCTGTATTATTTATGAATGATCATCCGATTACAGGTGGTTATCCTGTGATTGCGGCGGTCGCATCCTATCATTTGGACTTGATCGCACAGATTCCAGTTGGATGCTCTATCCAATTTAATAAAGTCTCAGAATTCATGGACATCAAAGAAAATGCATAAAAAACATAAGCTATTGATTGCTAATCGTGGGGAAATTGCTGTCCGTATTATTCAAGCCTGTAAAGATATGGACATCACATCAGTGGCTATTTATGCAGATGATGATATTGCTAGTTTGCATGTTCAACTTGCCGATGAGGCTTGGGCATTATCAGGGCAAACAGCACAGCAAACTTATTTAGATATCAATAAAATTTTGGATATTGCGAATAAAGCCCAAGTCACAATGATTCATCCGGGTTATGGTTTTTTATCAGAACGTGCTGAATTTGCCCATGCGGTGATAGATGCTGGTCTGATCTGGATTGGTCCATCTCCTGAAAGCATAAATAAACTTGGTGACAAAATACAGGCACGTAAGATTGCACAATCGGTAAATGCGCCTCTGGTACAAGGAACTGAACAGCCACTCCAATCGGCTCAAGAAGCAGTTGATTTTGCGAAACAGTATGGTCTGCCAATCGCGATTAAAGCTGCCTATGGCGGCGGTGGGCGTGGTTTGAAAGTTGCAAGGCAATTGAACGAAGTCACCGCTCTATATGAATCTGCTGTGCGGGAAGCATTAACTGCATTTGGTCGCGGGGAATGTTTTGTTGAGCAATATCTAGATAAACCTAGACATCTGGAAGCCCAAGTAATTGCCGATCAGCATGGTAATATTGTAGTGGTTGGAACCCGTGATTGCTCTTTACAACGCCGTAATCAGAAGTTGGTAGAAGAAGCACCTGCGCCATTTATCAATGAGCAAATTCAATCGCAATTAGTGCAATCTTCAATTGCAATTTGCCGAACTGCTGATTATGTCGGGGCGGGTACAGTGGAATACTTACTTAGCCAAGATGGTCAACTGTCATTTCTAGAGGTCAATACGCGCTTACAGGTTGAACATCCTGTGACGGAACAAACTTCTGGTCTAGACTTAGTGGTTGAACAAATTCGAATTGCATTAGGTGAACCACTTTCTGTTCAAGAAATGCCAAAACCAGTAGGTCATGCAATCGAATTTCGGATTAATGCAGAAGATCCAGTGCGTGGTTTTATTCCAGCATTTGGACAGATCACTCAGTTTCAACCACCCTCAGGAATTGGTATTCGCCTTGATACTGGCGTGCAAACTGGAAGTATGGTTTCAAGTCATTTTGATTCTTTAATTGCGAAATTAATTGTGAGTGGTGCGACACGTGAGATTGCAATTCAACGCGCTAAAAGAGCACTGGCTCATTTTAAAATAGAAGGGATTGCCTCAGTATTACCATTTCATCGTGCGATCTTGTCAGATAATGATTTCATTGATGAATTTAAAGTGCATACGCGTTGGATTGAACAAGATTGTCAGCATGATTATCCTCACTCTTCACGCAGTAAACTGAGTAATCAAACTGAGCTAAAACGTTATCCACTTGAAATAGATGGCAAGTTGCATCAGATTGGTTTACCAAATGGGCTTTTTAGTTTAATGGGAACACAACAGCTCAATCAAAAATCATATGATTCAGATCCTGTTCAAAATGATAATGCAGTTCTAGCACCGATTTGTGGTGTGATTACAACTTGGAAGGTGCAAGAAAATAATCAAGTTGAAAAGGGTAATACCATTGCCATTATGGAAGCAATGAAAATGGAAGTTCCAGTTGTTGCGCATGAAACGGGAAAAATTCAAAAGCTGTTCAATCTAAATCAGACGGTGGTTGCTGATACAAAAATAGCTGAGATTAATTAAAATTATTTCTCTGTCAATCGACTAAAAGCCATTAAATCAATTGATGATTTAATGGCTTAAATGTGAATTAGCGACGCTTATTGTACAATGCCATTGCAGCAGGCAAGTTTTTACGCATATCGCTAATACGCTGTGTATTTGATGGGTGGGTTGATAAGAATGAACCGCCACCTGCACCGTCTAAACGATTCATTTTTTCCCACAGACTAATCGCTGCATTTGGATTATAGCCCGCTCTAGCCATCAGCATTAAGCCACCATAGTCTGCGCGACTTTCAAGATTACGTGAATAAGGTAGACCAATACCAATTTGACTGCCTAAGTTAATTGCAGCATTCCCAGCCTCACCAATGTTAGCACCCGCATAAGAAGTACCAATTCCGATGGCTAAGTTAGTCAGGGCTTGCGCACCAATTTTACTTTTAGCATGCTCTTCAAGGGCGTGAGTCATCTCATGCCCCATAATTGCTGCAATCTCATCATTGGTAAGATTGAGTTTATTTACAATACCCGTGTAGAAAACAACTTTCCCGCCTGGCGCAACATAAGCATTGACCGTATCAGATTTTAGTACAGCCAATTGCCAATCAAAACGTTGGCCTGTTTGATTCATTTGATCCGCGTACGGTTTAAGGCGTAAAAATACGGTATTAATACGCTGATAAGTGCTTGAGCTTGTATCAAGTTGATTTTTCGCACGAGCTTCTTGAGTCATTTTTGAAAAACCTTGAGCCGATTGAGCATTCAAGGTTGCAGTGTCAGCACCTGCCATTTCTGCAAATGATGCGCAACCAGAAACCCCTAATATTGTCATCGCGCAAAGGCTTAAAGCCAATTTCTTCATATTACTCGCTCCAAATCAGTATTTTTGAATATATTCATGATTAATAAGGATTATAGAAAATGTTTAGATCGGATTACATTCTGAATATCTCTATAATCATAGTAATTATGTAATCAATGTTATTTTGTACTTTAAAACAAACATCCATAAAAAATTAAAGCCAGTGTAAACACTGGCTTATATCTAGGTTAACAACAAGGACGTTTATTCCTCGTCATCAAACTCTTCTTCAGTAAATGTGTTTTCTTCTAAAGAAGTATCGAAGATTAAAATCGCTTTACCATCAGTTTGAATCATGCCTTGATCTTCTAGTGTTTTAAGAACACGACCAACCATTTCACGAGAACAGCCTACGATACGACCAATTTCTTGACGTGTAATACGAATCTGACGACCATTAGGTAAAATCATTGCCTCTGGTTGAGCAGATAAATCAATTAAACAGCGTGCAATACGACCAGAAACATCGATAAAAGCAAGATCTGTCACTTTACGCGTTGTATTTTTCAAACGACGCACAAGTTGAGCGAATACAGCATAGCTTAGATCAGGATACTGTTTGCTTAACTCATGGAAGTTATCATAGGTAATTTCTGCTATTTCACATACATCGCGGGTACGTACTTCAGCAGTTCGTTGAGGATTAGTTTCAAAAAGACCCATTTCGCCAAAGAAATCGCCTGGGTTTAAGTAGGCAACAACAATCTCACGCTCGTCATCTTCACGTAATATAATTGACACTGAACCTTTTAATATTAAATACAGTGATTTTGATTCCGTTCCAGCGTCAACAATCGCGGTGCGTTTAGGGTATCTGTTAATATGAGCACGTTTTAGCAAGGCTTTAACTGATTCAGGTAGTTGGCCTGGTGATAAAGCGTCAGTGCTAAGTTGTGAAAAATTTGAAGTCATGCTTAAAATTTCCGAATTTGGATAAAACCGATCGCACAGGCTCTGTTTGAGCCTTTTCTACACAGAAGAGCTGAAATTCCTTATCAACTCATTTTATGTTAGTGTACAAGAACAGAGTAAATTTATAACGTTTCGTGGGTAGTTGCAATGCAAACAAGTGTACATTGGTTAGAGAATGTTGCTTTTGAAGCGAAATCAGAAAGTGGCCACAGTGTGGTGATGGATGGTTCGGCTGAATATGGAGGTGAAAACCGCGGTCCACGTCCTATGGAGTTGATTTTAATGGGACTTGGTGGTTGTGCTTCATTTGATATTGTGACCATTTTAAAGAAATCTCGCCAAGATGTGACAGGTGTAGTATGTCAGCTAAAAGCTGATAGAGCAGATTCAATCCCAGCAGTGTTTACTAAAATCCATTTGCATTTCATTGTGACAGGTAAATCCGTAAAAGCCAAACAAGTTGAAAAAGCAGTTGAGCTTTCTGCTGAAAAATATTGTTCAGCAAGTAAAATGCTTGCAGAGGGTGGCGTTGAAATCACCCACGATTTTGAGATTGTAGAAGCAGAATAACACGATATTGTTTAGTTTTTCTAAAAAGTGATCTGTGTTTGAGTAGATCACTTTTTTATTGAATTTTTATTTTAGAAATAAGGCTGGATCTACACGTGCATTATTAAGGCTCATTCCCCAATGTAGATGCGGACCCGTAACACGTCCTGTTTTACCGACTAAGCCTAGTAGCTCCCCTTGACGTATAGATTGTCCTTTTTCTACGTAAATTTTACTTAAATGACAGAACATGCTGATTAAACCTTGACCATGATCAATCAGTACAGTATTGCCATTAAAAAAATAATTACCAGTTTGCACCACAATACCATCAGCTGGTGCGATGACTTTTTGTCCAATTGGGGTTGGTATATCTAAACCTGAGTGAGGAGCGCGCTCTTCACCATTAAAAAAACGCTTTCGTCCAAATGAATTGCTAAATTTTCCTGCCGTTGGGCGAATAAAATTTGGAAAATAAGTCAAATGACTGTTACTAAATGAACTATATACATCATTTTGCTCTTTAGCTTCGCGTGCATAACGATCTAGCTGATCTTGGTTGGGATTAACATAGTCTTGATTTGCTACAGTTAGTCGCTGCTCGGCATAAGGATAAGGGATTATTTCAATTTCTATTGGCTTAGTATTGGTCGTTAAAGTTAACTTACCTGTAGGTGCAGAAAGAGGAATACCTAGGACAGCATAACGCTGTTCATTTTGTTGTGTAATTAATACAGGATTTCGCTCATAAAAAACTTGAGTTGTATGAGCCGATAAAGGAATGACAGCAATGCCACCTGCTCGGCGTGAATCTTGAGGTAATTCTGCCGATGAGGTATATGAAATTGTAAGGAGAATAGAACATAGAAAAAATTTATTAAAGTACATTGTTTTCAATGCTAAGAAATTATTCAGTTTAAAATAGGTGAAATAGAGAACATAAGCAATAATACTTTTCTGATGTTCTGACTCAATGAAAAATTATACAAAATATACTTGAAATATATTGTTTATAGACCCATATTATTACTGAGTTTTAACTATGTGTTTATTTATAAGATTTTGAAAAATATATAAAATTTATTTGAAATTTAAAAAAACGTTCCCATCTAAGTGATAAGTTAAAAATTTGTTGTGAGGAATAACAAGAATGCGTTTTGAAAAATTTACAAACCGTCTACAGCAAGCCCTTTCAGATGCACAATCATTAGCTATGGGTAAAGATCATACTGCAATCGCAGGAATTCATCTTTTAATGACTTTATTAGAAGAACCCGCTAACTTGAGCTTGCTACAACAAGCAGGTGCTCGTTTACCTGAATTAAAGCAAAAGTTAGAACAAGCTTTGCAAAATGCACCGACATTAGCGAATCCTACTGGAGACATTAATCTCAATCCTGAAGCTGTAAAAGCACTGAATTTAGCTGATCGATATGCGCAAAAGGTCGGTGATGAGTTTTTATCTACAGATTGGGTTTTGTTGGGGTTAGCCGAAACAGGCGAAACTAAAACGATATTAAATAGTGTGGGTGTAACATCAGATAGTTTACGAAAAGTGATTGAAAATATTAGAGGAAATGACAAAGTCATGAGCAATAATCACGAAGATCAACGTGACTCTCTTAATAAATATACGATTGATTTAACTGAACGTGCCTTAGCTGGTAAGTTAGATCCAGTGATTGGGCGTGATGATGAAATCCGTCGAACCATTCAAGTTTTATCACGTCGTACTAAGAATAATCCTGTTCTCATTGGTGAGCCAGGGGTCGGTAAGACTGCGATTGTTGAAGGTTTAGCACAGCGTATTATTAATGGTGAAGTACCAGAAAGTCTTAAAAGTAAACGGGTACTTTCATTAGATTTAGGCTCATTACTTGCTGGCGCAAAGTATCGTGGTGAGTTTGAGGAACGCTTAAAAGCAGTTCTTAAAGATCTTGCAAAACATGAAGGTGAAATCATTCTATTCATCGATGAGTTACATACGCTTGTTGGTGCAGGTAAAGGTGATGGTGCTATGGATGCGGGTAATATGTTGAAACCTGCATTGGCACGAGGTGAGTTACGTTGTGTAGGTGCAACGACTTTAGATGAGTATCGTCAGTACATTGAAAAAGATGCTGCGCTGGAACGTCGTTTCCAAAAAGTGTTGGTTGATGAGCCAAGTGTTGAAGATACCATCGCGATTTTGCGTGGTCTAAAAGAGAAATATGCAACGCATCATGGCGTACAAATTTTAGACTCAGCCATTATTGCTGCTGCAAAAATGTCACATCGTTATATTACAGATCGCCAATTACCTGATAAAGCGATTGATTTAATTGATGAAGCTGCATCGCGTATTAAGATGGAAATTGACTCAAAGCCAGAAGCTTTGGACAAACTTGATCGCCGTCTTATTCAGTTAAAGATGCAGTTAGAAGCAGTCAAAAAAGATGAAGATGCTGGTAGTAAAGCCGAAGTCAATCATCTTGAACAGCAAATTGCTGAAAAGCAAAAAGAGTACAATGATCTTGAAGAAATTTGGAAAGCTGAAAAAACACTGGTTGAAGGTGATAAGAAGGCACAAGTTGAACTCGATCAAGCCCGTGTAGCTTTGGAAAAAGCAAAGCGTGAAGGTGATTTGGCTGAAGCAGCACGTTTACAGTACGGTGTAATTCCAGAACTTCAAAAACGTTTGGAACAAGCCGAAGTCGCTGAAGAAAATGAAGAACCAAAACTTATTCGTACCAAAGTGACTGAGAATGAAATTGCAGAAGTTGTTAGTGCTGCAACGGGGATTCCTGTGTCGAAAATGCTGCAAGGTGAGCGTGAAAAACTTTTAAATATGGAAGCGTTTTTACATAATCGTGTGGTTGGGCAGGATGAAGCTGTTGTTGCTGTATCGAATGCAGTTCGTCGCTCACGTGCTGGCTTGTCTGATCCAAATCGACCAAGCGGATCATTTTTATTCTTAGGTCCAACAGGTGTTGGTAAAACAGAGTTGACTAAAGCATTAGCAAACTTTTTGTTTGATAGTGACGATGCCATGATTCGTATTGATATGTCTGAGTTTATGGAAAAGCATTCTGTAAGTCGTCTTGTAGGCGCACCTCCTGGATATGTCGGTTATGAAGAAGGTGGTGTGTTGACAGAAGCGGTTCGCCGTAAACCATATAGCGTTGTTCTATTTGATGAGGTTGAGAAAGCGCATCCAGATGTATTCAATATTTTATTGCAGGTGTTGGATGATGGTCGTTTAACTGATTCGCAAGGTCGTGTGGTTGACTTTAAAAATACGGTAATCGTCATGACGTCCAACTTAGGTTCGCAAGACGTTCGCGAATTAGGTGAGGGTGCTAGTGATGATGAAGTTCGAACTGTCGTCATGGCTGCTGTGAGTCAGCATTTCCGACCTGAATTTATTAACCGTATTGATGAGTTAGTGGTGTTCCATTCACTCAAAAAAGCTCAGATTCGTGGGATTGCAGATATTCAGTTGGATCGTTTACGTTCACGTTTAAGTGAGCGAGATATGGGTTTAACTGTTGATGATACAGCGTTTGATTTATTAATCGATGCTGGCTTTGATCCTGTGTATGGCGCGCGTCCTTTAAAACGTGCTATTCAACAGCAAGTGGAAAATAGTTTAGCTCAAAAAATTCTTTCTGGCGCATTTCAAGCAGGTGATAATATCCTGATTAAAGCTGAAGATGGACATTTAGTCTTTGATAAAATGAAATTGAGTTAAGCTTAAATTTTAACAATCAATAAAAGGCGGTGACGAAAGTCATCGTCTTTTTTTATTGATGCAACTTGTCAGATTTATATGGGAAAATTACCAATGACATTGCTACTTGATTAAAAACTTGCTAGTTTGAAAACCAAATAAGAAAAAAATTCAGGATGAATTGCAATGGAGAAAAAGCAACATCATTACACTAGCATGGGTGTGATTTTGTTTACTGCTGTCTTACCCTTAGCGGGTTGGGCTGTACAACCACTAGCTGAAGGATCATTGGCACTCCAAACAGGTGTATTAAATAACGCTTTACCTAGGATTATTGAAAAAGCAGAGCAAGATGCTCAAAAACCTTTGCAAGAGCGATGGCTTGCTCAAAAGGTGTTAAGTGATCGTAATTTAAGGGAAATTCGTATAAATATGTTGGCTGAAGGTGCTTTATCACCTTATGAAGAGCAAAAGAAAACAGCTGTATCGGATGGCCGTGAGAAAAAGAAAGCGACCATGAAGCCTCATGATGAGTCTCCAGATCGCTTTATGATATATGAGTTCGATTCACCTAATATTAAAAGATCGAAAATAACATATAGGTGAAATCGAGAATCAAGCTTTAAACACTTGGGTGTTGAATTTTCCATGCACGATGGATTTTATGATTACGCTTAAAATCCAACCCAATCGTTTCAGAAGTAATCTCTTCAATGTGATACATTGCTTCAATTTCTTCATCTAATTCAAAACCACGATAGTTGTTTGAAAAGTAAAGCGTACCATCACTTGTTAGTCGATTCATCGCACGTTTAATCAATGAAACGTGGTCACGTTGCACATCAAAAGTTCCATAAAACTTTTTAGAGTTTGAGAAAGTTGGTGGGTCAATAAAAATTAAATCATATTGCTCATGACCTTCTTTGAGCCATTCAAAACAGTCACTTGAAAAGAACATATGTTGTTCATCTGCGTGATCTACAGTTAAACCATTTAAGACGAAATTTTCTTTAGACCAATTCAAGTAAGTATTTGATAGATCGACGCTTGTGGTGCTAGCAGCTCCACCTAAAGCAGCATGTAGGCTTGCCGTAGAGGTATAGCTATAAAGGTTAAGGAAATGTTTTCCTTTTGCTTCTTTCGCAATTCTTAGACGAATTTGACGATGATCTAGGAATAAACCAGTGTCTAAATAATCAGTCAAATTCACTAAAATTTTGGCATTACCTTCTTGGACAATAAATCGCTTAGAGGCAGTGCTTTGTTTGGTATATTGATTAGCACCCACTTGCTTTGCACGTGTTTTAATAAAAATCGCATCACGATTCAATCCTGTTACTGCACGTATCGCCGCGAGAGCGAGATTAAAGCGTTTTTTGGCTTTTTCAGGATCAATTGTTTTTGGTGGTGCATATTCTTGTACATGTAATCGATCACCATATAGGTCAACCGCAACATTGAAGTCAGGTAAGTCTGCGTCATAAAGACGTAAACAATAGATATTTTCTTTAACGGCCCATTTTTTTAGGTTTTGCATATTTTTTTGCAAACGATTGGTAAAATCTTCAGCACCTTCAATTTTTTCAAATTGTTGAGGTTGCCAGTTTGCTAAAAATGGTTGTGTAACAGTTGCAGGTTTGATTGTGCCAAATCGAACATAAATTGGCAGTTTACCATTCATCAAACGTAATGTTTGAGGTTCATTGATTGCTAGAACATCTGCCTGCTCAATTTGAGCTGCAATAACAGCGACAGGTTGATTCGGAAAATTCTTTTGTAATAAACCTGACAAACCTAAGTAAAAAGATCGGCTTGAAGCTTTATCACCTAAACGCTCGCCATAAGGGGGATTGGTAACAATAAAGGCTTTTTTACCTTCTGCTTCGAAGTCTTCCCAATCTGCTAATGTTCTTTCTTCAATTTGAATATGATTAAGCAGTTTTTCAAAACCAGCAGCGATAATATTTTGACGTGTAGCTTTTACGGCTTCCCAGTCAGCATCGTAGGCATAAAACTTAGCTAATGGTTGTTCTAAAGCAATCTCGTGTCTTTCGGCTGCTTCAGCTTTAATGTTTAGCCACAAATCACGATCATGACCATGCCAACCATTGAAACCAAAACGACGAACTAATCCAGGTGCACGATCAGTCAAAATCATGAGCGATTCGATGATAAAAGTACCCGAACCACACATTGGATCGACAATTAAGTCTGGATTTAATTGCTTTAATTGTGCTTTTTGAAGAATAGCGGCTGCTAGATTTTCTTTAATTGGCGCATCGGTCATATAGTGGCGATAACCACGCTTATGTAAAGAGTCACCAGATAAATCTAAGCAATAAGTATGTTGCGTTTTTCCTGCTAAAACATAAAGTGTAATTTCTGGCTGTTTGATATCAATACTAGGACGTTTACCAACAGCTTCCATGAATGAATCAACAACACCATCTTTCACGCGTAATGTGGCAAATTGGGTATTTACCTTAATATCTCTTTCCATGTGCAAACGAATAGCAAAGGTACTTTGTGGTGCAAAAATGAGAGACCAGTCAAAGCTAATTGCACCTTCATAGAGTTCTTCTGCAACATCACGAGCATCATGAGTATATTCAAGTTCATGCGTGTGAATGGGTAAGAGTACACGTGACGCGAGACGCGACCACATACAAATTCGGTAAGCTTGTTCAAGCGTACCTTGGAAAATTAAACGTCCAGCAAAGCGTTGGATGTTTTGAATGCCAATATCTTCAAGCTCTTCTTGTAATAAGGTTTCAAGCCCGTCCGCACAGGTAACCCAATAGTCTGTTAGACGTTGTTTAGCATTCATTCAAATTTTCCAAAACATTTTTAGCAATCGGCTATTTTAACTGATTTTTAATGAAACTGTCGGTGCAAATTTGTGTGATCGTCCGCTTTATTCACTATTATTTTGAGAATTTTTAATCATTCATAATAAAAATATTTTCAAGTTTAAGTGTTTTTTAATTGTTGGTACATATTTTGCTTTCTTTGGAATGAGTTAAGAATAAACATTTCTCCCAACGACGTGAGGACTTTATGAAAGAAAGCATGAATAGTGAAATTAAGGTAAATGCTGAAGCTTTTGCAATAGCAACTCAAATGTATGTTCGTTTAAGACGTGTATCTAGTCGTGTAATTGATGTGATGTACTTAGTCCACAATAAAGAATATGCAAAACACATTATAGAAATTGCTTTAGCTACCAGTGATCAGGAATTGGCTCACTATGTAGACCGTCTACGTCCTTTGATTGACTTATATCCTGAGCCTACACTGGACATAGTTGAAAATAATAAGATAGAAGAAAAAGAAGAAGAAACCTATTTCATGGAAGTTACAGAAGAAGAAATTTATAAAGCTCAAGTCGCGCATCACTATATTGGTGCATTGCGATGATTAATAAAAATACATAAATTAAATAATAATTAAAAATGTATTGGGTGTGTATTATATTTTCACACCCATTTTTTTAAACCATAAAATGAAAAAAATAGTCGCCTCAATATATTACTTTCTAGTCAAAACGTCTTTGCTGAACCAATTACGATCAATGTTACTCAGTTTGTAGATGAAGTCTATACAGTACAAAAGCATCCAAATTTTATGCAAGGGTATGAAACAGGGGATAAAAGTCAATTTATTCTCTTTAGAGCTAAAGAGTTGGATTCTACGGGCGTTAAAGTTGTTATCGAAAAAGCCATTAATGCTTCTTATGGCAGTTTTCCTCGACATTCAATCACTAAAACTGAGTTGTCCTGTGAAGATCAAAGCTTAAAACGTACATTTTTCTTATTTGATGAGTTTGGAAATTTAGGACATTTTCAAGAACAAGAGCCTACAGTTTTAGCCATGGATACAGATCTAAGTAAACTTGCTTGTCGTATTGAAGAACAATAATTAACTCAAAACAATCTAAAAGATTTTTACTTAAGTGCTGAAAACTTCAACGACGAATGAAATCTAAAATCTGTATAATGCGTTAACTTAACGTATAGGGAATCTCTTATGCACTTGGCAGCAATGCATACTCTGAGTCAGATTCAACTCAATCAACAAGGAAACTTAAAACATTTTTTAACGATTGAGGGACTGTCTAAAGAAAGCTTAACCAAGATTTTAGATACCGCGCAAAGCTTTTTAGATGATAATAATAATTTGATTAATCGTCCCTTGTTAGAAGGGTTAACGGTTATGAATCTGTTTTTTGAAAATTCCACTCGTACTCGCACCACCTTTGAAGCCGCAGCAAAACGTTTATCTGCCAATGTGTTGAATATAGACATCGCACGTTCTAGTACATCCAAAGGTGAAACTTTACGAGACACGCTTTGGAATTTAGAAGCGATGGCTGCGGATATTTTTGTAGTGCGTCATTCTTCATCTGGTGCAGCTCATTTTATTGCAAAAGATGTCTGTCCAAACGTGGCAATTATTAATGCTGGAGATGGGCGTCATGCACATCCAACTCAAGCCATGTTGGATATGTTAACCATCCGTCGCGAGACTAAAAAGCCATTTGAACAACTCAGTGTTGCGATTATTGGTGATATTAAACATTCACGAGTGGCACGTTCAAATGTTGCAGCTCTACAAACATTAGGTTGTAAAGATATTCGTGTCATTGCACCCAATACTTTATTACCCGTTGGATTTAATGAATATGGCGAACATGTCCGTTTATTTAATCAAATGGATGCAGGTGTGACTGATTGTGATGTGATTATTGCATTGCGTATTCAAAATGAACGTATTGATTCTCCAGCGCTATCTTCACAAGCTGAATTTTACAAAATGTATGGCTTAAATAAAGAACGTTTAGCATTAGCGAAACCTGATTGTATCGTTATGCATCCAGGCCCTATGAATCGTGGCGTTGAAATTGATTCAAGTGTGGCTGATGGTGTGCAGTCTGTGATTCTAAAACAAGTTACCAATGGTATTGCCGTTCGTATGGCTGTACTGGCACTTGCAATGCAAGGACAGTTGCAAGAACAAGGTTTAATTGAAGCAATTTCACTGTAAAGGATAAATCACATGAGTATTGTAAAAATTGAAAATGTCCGTGTGCTTGATCCGATTCAAAAAACAGATCAAATAAAAACTGTTTATATTGAAAATGGTAAATTGATAGATACTGTTGAAAGTGTTAGCGAAATCATTGATGGTCAAGGTAAGTGGTTGATGCCGACCATGGTTGATTTGTGTGCGCGTTTACGCGAGCCAGGGCAACAACAACATGGTACCTTAAAATCAGAAGGTAAAGCTGCACGCGCCAATGGTATTTTGCATGTGATGACGCCACCTGACTCTAAGCCGATTGTGCAAGATAATGGTGCTTTAATTCATGGTTTAATTGAAAAAGCGCAACTTGATGGTGGTATTTATTTACAAATCATTGGGGCACAGACACAAGGCTTAAATGGTAAACAACCCTCTAATATGGCTGGCTTAAAAAAAGGTGGTTGTACTGCTGTTTCAAATGCCAATGCCGCATTTGAGAATGACGATGTGGTTATTCGCACGCTTGAATATGCTGCTGGTTTAGGTCTAACAGTGGTTTTTTATGCGGAAGAACCTCAAATTGCCAAAGATGGCTGTGCACATGAGGGATTCATTGCTTCTCGTCAGGGCTTACCCATGATTCCAGCGATTGCTGAAACGGTCGCAATTGCAAAATATATTCTGATGATTGAAGCAACAGGTGTGAAAGCGCACTTTGGTTTATTGTCATGTGGTGCGTCAGTTGAGTTAATTCGTGCAGCCAAAGCAAAAGGCTTACCGATCACAGCAGACGTTGCAATGCATCAGTTGCATTTAACTGAACAACTCACTGATGGTTTTAACTCTCTTGCGCATGTCCGTCCGCCGTTACGTTCTGAACAAGACAAAGAGTTATTAAGACAAGGGGTAAAAGATGGTGTTATTGATGCTATTTGTACACACCATGAGCCACTCAGTAGTTCAGCGAAAATGGCGCCATTTGCAGAGACGCTATCAGGAATTACTGCTTTTGATACTTATGTTGGTTTAGGTGTGCAGCTTGTTAAAGAGGGGGTATTTGAACCTTTAGAATGGGTAGAAAAAGTGACATTGACGCCTGCTGTCGTGGCAAATATGGCTGAGCGTTGGCAACAAGAAGCAGGATGGGTACTTGTTGATCCAGATTTAGAGTGGAATGTTTCAAAGGAGACAATTGTTTCACAAGGGAAAAATACGCCATTACTTGGACAAAACTTGACTGGAAAAGTGTTGCATACTTTTGCATAAATAAAATTAGCAGAATAAAGTAATTCAAACCACTTTATTCTGCTTTGTTAAATGTGATGTAGATATTGTATCTAATTTATAAAAAATAGAAGAACAGCAATAAAAAATATACTAGAGTAATGAATTAAAAATGTGATTTAAATAACGCAAAACTATAAAAAAGAGATTTTATTTGATAATTTGGAGTGAATATGACTGATATGAACCCAATGGAATTATTAAAGAAAAATGTTTCTACATTAATCGTAAATGATAAAACATGCTTGATGAATGAAAAAAATGATATTTTATCAAGGTTTTATCCGATATTGCTTTATCGATTTTTAACGAAACCCCAAATTATTGATATGTTAAAAGAAATGTTAGTGCCTACATTTTCAGATTTACTTGAAAGAAATGATCCGGTAAAAAATGCTTTACTTATAAGATTATCAGCAGGCAAAGTTTCAATCGCAGAAGCTGAAATAACTTTAAATAGAGCTATTCCAAAAAGTTTAGCTGTACTTTCAAATCATTTTAATAATGATACTTTAGATATTCTTAATTATTTGCGTCAACATCGAGATTCAATTGAATCTTTATTACCTATTTGGAGTAATGAGGTTTTACAGCCGCTTTACCAAGTTCATGAGAAAGTACAAATAAATAATAAAACAGCTGAAGAAATAATTGAACCTCGACTAAAAACAAAGTCTAATTTTTTTCCATATTTTAGTCTATTTATAGCATGTATATCATTGTTATGGATTTATCAGCTAATGAAATGATGGGATATAATTTAAAAAATTTCTTGTAATGCATTGTAGAAAGGAAGAATTGATTCGTTGTTTGTTTATTGGCATGCTAGAGCCAAAATTGTTTTAGATTGAAATTATGCGAATTACATTAATTGGTGCTGGACGAGTCGCAACACATATAGCAAAAGTATTACACAGACAACATCAAATCGTTCAAATCTTTAGTCGTAACCTGTTAAATGCACAAGAACTTGCGGAAAAAATTAATGCACACGCCATTAACCAAGTTGAGCAACTCACTCAAGACACTGATTTAGTAATCATTGCGGTAAGTGATCAAGCTATTCAAAGTGTGATTAAATCAATTCATGGATATTTGCCAAATAATTTAATTATTCATACTTCTGGTAGTACCAATTTACAGATAATGGAAGAGGTGCATCCGCGATCAGGTGTTTTCTACCCATTGCAAACTTTCAGTAGGGAAAGGGAAGTGGATTGGAAGGAGACACCTCTTTTTGTTGAAGCAAGTAATCATGAGGATTTAAGCTTTTTAACAGCTTTAGCAAATAGTTTAAGCCAGCGCGTGTATCAATATAGTTCAAAACAACGCCAAACTTTACACTTAGCAGCTGTATTTGCCTGTAATTTTAGTAATTATTGTTATGACATGGCAAAGCAAGTGGTAGATGCTGAACAGGTCGATTTTAGTTTGTTATTTCCATTAATTTTAGAAACTGCAAGTAAGGCAGTCGCAAATGATCCTAAAGAGATGCAGACTGGACCAGCAAGACGAGGTGATGAAAATATTTTAAAAATGCACACTCAGTTATTAGCAGAATCGAATCAATTAGATTTAGAGCAAGTTTATGAGTTAATGAGCAAAGGTATTTTAAAAAGACATTTGAATTAAGAAATGAGAGATTAGAAAAAAACTGATCTAAAAACACGACCATCTAGAATAAGCTTGTTTCAAAAATATTCGTATGATCAATAATTACTGAAAGACATACGAATATTTTTTAAAAATTAACAAATGTGAATATTAACGTCGTCTTGTACTAGCGCGACTACGTCCACGAGCCATGCCTCCGAGAGCATTTAGCACAGCCAGCTTAGTCATACTCCCAGAAGCATGAGCATGGCAAATAGCGGCTGCTAGCGCATCAGCGGCATCGGATTGTGGTTGAATGCTTAGATTGAGCAAACGCATGACCATCATTTGTACTTGTTCTTTGTCGGCGGCACCATAACCTACGACGGATTGTTTAATTTGACGAGCCGTATATTCAGCAACTTGTAAATCTAAATTTACGAGAGCTGCGATTGCTGCGCCTCGTGCTTGACCTAGTTTTAAAGCAGAATCAGGATTTTGTGCCATAAATACTTGTTCCACAGCAGCTTCTGTTGGGCCGTGAAATTTAACAATACGTTCAACACCTGCAAAAATACGTTTTAGACGTTCAGGCATGGCTTGGGTTTCAGTACGAATTGTTCCAGCATCCACAAACCGTAATTTATTGCCATCTTTTTCGATAATTCCATAACCTGTTAAACGCGAACCAGGATCAATACCAATAATTAATGACATGAAGCACTTTATGATTAAAAGATTATTGATATTGTTACATAATCAACTTTTTACTGCATATTTTTTTTTGTAGATGTTTGAAATAACAAAAAGTTTCGATGTGAATATGCAACTAATCAATATTTTATTGAGGATTTAAAAAATCTAATTGATATTTGAGAAAATGAATTTTCAGTCGTATTTGTATCTATTCTGAGCACTTGATTGGCAAATAAGAGTTTTTTACTTAAATAATTTGCATTATGAAGTTTAAGCGCGTATAAAGCTAAATCTTCGGTGCGGGATGGAGCAGTCTGGTAGCTCGTTGGGCTCATAACCCAAAGGTCGTTGGTTCAAATCCAGCTCCCGCTACCAACCGAATTTTTGAATTATGCTCTGTGATGGAATTAGAGTTGCTATTCTGGAAAGAACAAATAGCAACTAAATTAGCTTAAATAACCCCAAAAAAGCTAAAAATTATTAAATTCTAGTTATGTAATCTCTTATTATCTAGCAATGTAGTAAATTAAGATCAATCACTTGAGCTCAGTAATGAGTATAGAGTTTTGAATATTATCAGTAAATGGCATATTGCCACTGCCACAAATGGCAACGAAATTAGCGTACAAATTATTCCACTTAAACGTCGACAAAGTACAATGGATGGTTTTAAGTGGGTTGAAGTTGGAAAAAAAGTACTTTTGCAGTCTGGTCAAGAAATTGAATTCAACCAAGATGGAAAAAGTTTCTATACTTCGGTCAATCAGCTATATCGTTTGACTTAAAATTTGTTATGCTTATAGTATCTATTTAAGTAAAATAGATAGAGTAGAAATTAGAAGACATTCTGTCTTTATTTTTGCTCTTTTTTTAACAAAAGATTTTAAAGGTTTAGGTTTTATGTCTGAAACTGTTAACGGAACTGTAAAGTGGTTCAACGAAACTAAAGGTTTTGGTTTTATTCAAGCTGACTCTGGGCAAGATGTTTTTGCTCATTTTAGCGAAATCCAAAGCAGTGGTTTTAAAGTTTTACACGAAGGTCAACGCGTTAAATTTGTGCTTGGTCAAGGTAAAAAAGGACCTCAAGCTACAAACATCACCGTTATCTAACAGAAGTAATTCGGTAAAAAAGGAGCTCACATAAGTGGGCTTCTTTGTTTTTTTGGAGGTTAAAGGTTGATTTAATAAATTAATATTCAAATAAAATTAAATATTTATAAAAATAAAGACTGTTAAATCAAGTGAAATAGTAGATTAATATTGCGTCAAAAAAGTAAAGTGGTGTATAGTTGGGAACAACTAGAAGAATAACACTGTTGATTCAGCAAATCTTTCATCTCGTAGTTTAGTCAAACCTTTCGTTTTATCAGATTTAATCTCAGAGTTTATGATTCCAAGTTACTTTGCTGCTAAGCACTCCAAATTTTTAAAGTAGGTTAAGTATATGTCTAACACTGTGACTGGTACAGTTAAATGGTTCAACGAAACTAAAGGCTTTGGCTTTATTCATGCTGATTCTGGGCAAGATGTTTTTGCTCATTTTAGCGAAATTCAAAGTAGCGGTTTTAAAGTTCTTCACGAAGGACAACGTGTTTCTTTTACTATCGCTGATGGTAAAAAAGGTCCTCAAGCAACAGGTATCACTGTAGTTGCTTAATTAACAGTATTCCAAAAAAAAGCTCACTTTGGTGAGCTTTTTTAATATTAAGAATTTATTTAATGATTTTGACATTCTTTGTCAGTATGTGGCTTTAAGTGATATAAAATGCTCTAGTTAGATATACGACTTTTTGCTAATTTAATTTCATTAAGTTTTTAGGCAAATTAATAACTGTAGTACATTTAATGAGCGTTAAAGTTATGGAAAACTTAGAGACATATGCTCATGGGTTTGAGCATGAAGTTCATGTGCATTGCAAAAGATCTTTAGGCACTTTGCTATTTAGCTTTGTAGTATTGATTGCAACAAGCCTATGAGAAACAAAAAAGCATCTTCGGATGCTTTTTTTAATTTTAATCATTGATGCCTTAAGTCAGAAAATTTTTAAAAATTGACTCATCAGGATGAATCTGTAAGTGTGAAAATTGTTGTTTGGTATGATAGGGTTAATAAAAAAGGAATAAGCTTATGGATATCATGCAAATAATAGATTTTTCAGCATCAAAAGGATATACAAAAGCAATAATGGCGATGGATGAATGGATCAATACTCGACCACATTTTTATAAGATTAAAGAGCATTACTTAGTTGATCAAGCGATTCGTCTTGAATATTTTATTGTTCAATAATATTAAAAATATATATGGTCAAATTATGCAGAGCGAAAGCTGTAATTGGTTTGTTCGTTATCAGCTGAAATTAACAACACTACTGGGATAAAGTAGGCATACCTGATGAACCAAAACTCTCGTATTTAATTGATCTGTTTCATACAGCTATTCAAGAGAATGACGAGGACACAGTAGGGCTTTTGATTGGTGCGGTATTTCGATCAGATAATCAAAGTATTAAGGTTACTGCATTAAATGAATTTTTGTTGCTTGATGGTCACTTTAGTCATCAAATGATTAGAAAAGAGCTGCAAGATATTGGTCATCCATCCAGTGTTGTAATTATTTTCAAGATACTTGAACAAGATTTTAAACGTTTTAAGTATACGGCTTCGGACGATGGTGCAATCGCAAAATGGTTTAGTCATGCATTAGCTGATATTGGTACTGACGAAGCCTTTGAATTGTTAAGAAAATATGCAAAGAGTGAAAACAGGGAAATCGCCAATGAAATGCAGTATCGTCTAAGAAGAATAGCAGAAGATAATAGCTCCCGTAATCAGCCACCAAATAAGAATAAAATTAATATATTTAAGAGATTTTTGAGTTTTATGCAAAAATTATAAATAGAATTGATAGGGCTGGTTTGTGTTTCAAATCATAGACATAATGATCTAAATTTTTTTGGTATCTTTGCCTTTTCACTTTATCAGAATTCAAACTATGAAAAAGATCTTACTTTTAAGTGCGGTTGTAGCCTCATTGGCAGCGTGTTCAGCAACACCCAATCATGATATGACCCCACCAAAAATTGGAATGGCAAATCCAGCGAGTAAATATTGTATTGAGCAGGGTGGTCAGCTTGAAATTAGAAATGAGGCGAACGGGCAAGTTGGATATTGTAAGTTGCCAAATGGTCAAGTTGTAGAAGAGTGGGAGCTTTTTCGAGCAAATCAACCTAAATGTATAGCTGAAGAAGCCCAGAAGCTTATCGGCCAATCAGGTCTATCTGAACAGCAAATTAAACAAAAAACGAAGTCGGAAATTGTACGCAGTGTTGGACCAAATCAGCCTGTGACAATGGATTATAGAGATAATAGGATTACTGTTACTGTTGATCCGCAATCTAAAAAAATCATTAGTGCGAACTGCGGTTAACCTTTCAATTTAAGATATCTCTCCACGTCATTTTAATGTAGAGATATCTTAATTTTAGCTTCTACTCTTGATAAATGACAAATAGCACCCATCAATTATTTAATGCAATTATATTTGTTGTATTGGAAGATCCAATATAAAATTCTATTTGTATAAATTTTTCTTATTTTGAGATAGACGAAATATTAACATGAATCTACTTCTTATCGTGGTGTTTGGCGCAATTGCTGAAGTTTTAGTATGGATCGGCGTAGGCGACCTTGTGGGGAGTATGTGGTACGTATTCTTCTGGTTTGTGATTGCATTTTTCATCGGCTTGAATCTTGTTCGATCAAGTACTTCAACAATTATGCCGCAGTTGCAACAAATGCAAATGACAGGGCAGTTAGGCGGCGACCCAGCGGTTACTAAGAAACTTGCATTAGCTATGGCTGGTTTTTTGTTGATGGTTCCAGGTTTAATCACAGATGTCTTGGCTTTACTTGTTTTGATTCCTTCAGTTCAGACTGCTTTTCGTAATGCATTAATGAAAACGATGGCAAAGCGTCAACAAGCAATGATGGATAAGATGATGGGAGGCATGGGTAATGGTGCGGCAGGTCAAAATCCATTTGCAGACCTTATGCGTCAAATGCAAGACATGCAAAATCAACAAGGTGGTAGCCAATATCGGGATTCAACTATTATTGATGGTGAAGCGCGAGAAGTTAAACCTGACCAAAAGAAAATTGAATTTAAAGATGTAAATTAATTTTTAAAACTTATTGAAAGCACACTAAAAATGAGTGTGCTTTTTTTATTTCTGTTTTTTATTTTGCTCAAGCAAGTTCGTTTCTGAGTCATTTTCATCATCTTTCTTTGCGGGCTGATATTGATTTGGCTTCAATGTGGTTATTTCATTTTCTGAGTGTTTGTATTTCCGATTGCGGTTAGCTCGCTCACGGAATCCACCTTTATTAATTAATTGTGTCATTATATTTTTCCCACAATTTAAAAAAATAGTTTAACAAACTATGTGAAAAATCAAAAGAATACTTGGTAGTTGGTAGTTTTAATACAATGAATAACTCATAAAACTGTCATATTTTTTTGTTAATTTGAATGAGCAAGTCAGAAAACTGGATTGAATTCTCTTTTTGTTTCTCATAGGATGAAAAGTATGACGGTGGAAATTGTTGTAAAAAGAAAATAAAAAAACGACTAGGAGGAAATGAATGATGTTATATCAATATCATTGTGCGTGTTGTGACAAGGTCGTCGCATCTACTGATAAAGAGTGCCCTTACTGCGGTTCGCATCATATTCGTAGCCCTTATGGGTTGTGGATGTTCTGTTTTGCAGCTTGTCTAGCAGTTGTTGTTATTGTAAAAATAGCTCATTTATATTCTCAGCATCATCAAGATGAACAACCCGTTCAAACAAATTCAATATTTGAAGTTTTGAAGCAAAATAATTCTGATTCAAATAAGTAAAGAATAAATAAAAAAGCTCGCAATAAGCGAGCTTTTTTATTTAACAATTATTACAATCCAGCAGCATCTTTTAGGATTTCAACTTTATCGGTTTTTTCCCATGTAAATGCAGAATCAGAACCTTCACGACCGAAGTGACCATAAGCAGCAGTCTGCTTATACATCGGTTGAATCAGATTCAACATACGGGTAATGCCGTATGGACGTAAATCGAAGTGTTCACGAACAAGTTGAATAATCAACTCATCAGATACTTTGCCTGTGTTAAATGTATTAATTGAAATCGAAGTTGGCTCAGCAACACCAATTGCATAACTTACTTGGATTTCACATTTGTCTGCTAAACCAGCAGCAACAATGTTTTTTGCGACATAACGACCAGCGTACGCTGCTGAGCGGTCAACTTTCGATGGATCTTTACCAGAGAAAGCACCACCACCGTGACGCGCCATACCGCCATAGGTATCCACAATAATTTTACGACCTGTCAAACCACAGTCACCTACCGGTCCACCAATTACAAACATACCGGTTGGGTTGATGTGAAATTTAGTGCCCGCATGGAACATTTCAGCAGGGATGATCGGTTTAACAATTTCTTCAATGATTGCTTCTTTTAACTGAGCTTGAGAAATTTCAGGATCATGTTGAGTTGATAAAACAACTGCATCTAAACGAACAGGCTTGCCATTTTCATAAGCGAATGTGACTTGGCTCTTCGCATCAGGACGTAACCAAGGTAATGCGCCAGAACGACGTAACTCAGCTTGACGTTCCATTAAGCGGTGCGCATAAGAAATAGGAGCTGGCATAAGAACATCGGTTTCACGGCTTGCATATCCAAACATTAAGCCTTGGTCGCCTGCACCTTGGTCTTCAGGTTTTTGACGATCAACACCTTGCGCAATCTCAGGAGATTGTTTACCGATCATATTGATGACCGCACAAGTTGAACCATCAAAACCTAAATCAGAATGGTGATAACCAATTCCATTTACGGTTTGACGTACAATCGCTTCAAAGTCCACATTTGCTGTTGTTGTGATTTCACCAGCAAGAACAACGGCACCTGTTTTTACTAATGTTTCACAAGCGACACGCGCATACGGGTCTTCTTTTAGGATTGCATCTAAAATAGCATCACTAATTTGGTCAGCCATTTTGTCTGGATGACCTTCGCTTACAGATTCTGAAGTAAAAACAGCATACTCGCGCATGAACGTCCTATCACTGGTATTTTCAAAAAGACAGAGTATGTTACATCGACTTGACGTATAGGACTAGCATAAGCTGACTAAAATGCATGAATTTATTTCATTTTCATCATCTTTTTATTGATATGTGTATCAATAAAATTGATATTAAATCTTATATTGTAAAGTTTTTCTGAATTTAGTTGTTTGTCTGTTTTATGAAAACGTTTTGAACTCGTCTATGAGTTGAACGTTTGTTTATATAATTGTTGGTGATTGATCGAAATATAAGAAATATCGTGTATTAGGCTTTACCCCATGTGTTTTTTTTAAGACAATAGTCGCATCTTTTGAAAGGTGATTTCTCATCTTCTCTCATCTAATTGATTTAATCGGATTCTGACTTATGACAACCCCTTTAAATGAACGTCGTATTGCAAATGCAATTCGTGTCTTGGCTATGGATGCTGTGCAACAAGCAAACTCAGGGCATCCTGGTGCTCCAATGGGGATGGCAGATATCGCTGATGTAGTTTGGCGCGAATTTTTAAATCATAATCCAACAAACCCTCAATGGGCAAACCGCGATCGTTTTGTATTGTCAAATGGTCATGGTTCTATGTTGCAATATGCTTTATTGCATTTGACTGGTTATGAATTATCAATTGAAGATTTAAAACAATTCCGTCAATTACACTCTAAAACTCCAGGTCATCCAGAATTGGGTTATGCGCCTGGTATCGAAACCACAACTGGTCCTTTGGGTCAGGGCATTGCCAATGCTGTTGGTTTTGCTTTAGCTGAAAGAACTTTAGCTGCACAATTTAACAAAGATGGTTTAAATGTTGTTGATCACTTCACTTACTGTTTCTTAGGTGATGGTTGCTTGATGGAAGGTATTTCTCACGAAGTATGTTCACTTGCAGGTACTTTAGGTCTTGGTAAGCTTATTGCCTACTACGATGACAATGGTATTTCGATTGATGGTGAAGTTGAAGGTTGGTTCAGCGATGATACTGAACAACGTTTCAAAGCCTATGGCTGGCAAGTACTCCGTGTAGATGGTCATGATGCTGATGCGATTCGTCAAGCAACTATTGAAGCGAAAGCGGAAAGCAATAAGCCAACGATCATTATCTGTAAAACGATTATTGGTTTAGGTTCACCAAACAAACAAGGTAAAGAAGATTGCCATGGTGCGCCACTGGGTAAAGATGAGATTGCTTTAACACGTGAAGCATTGGGCTGGAAAGAAGACGCATTTGTTATTCCTGAAGATGTTTATGCAGCTTGGGATGCAAAAATAAAAGGTCAAAGCTCTGAAGCAGCTTGGAATGAATTGTTTGCTCAATACCAAGCAAAATATCCAACTGAAGCAGCCGAATTGTTACGTCGTATAAATGGCGATTTACCTGCTGAATTTGCTGCACAAGCAGATGCATTTATTGCTGAAACAAATGCTAAAGCTGAAACGATTGCAACACGTAAAGCTAGTCAAAATACTTTACAAGCATTCGGTCCATTACTTCCTGAATTATTAGGTGGTTCTGCTGACTTAGCGGGTTCTAACTTAACACTTTGGAAAGGTTGCCAAGGCGTACAAGAAAATCCAGCGGGTAACTACGTGTATTACGGCGTTCGCGAATTTGGTATGACTGCAATTGCAAACGGTGTGGCTTTACACGGTGGTTTTGTTCCTTACGTTGCAACATTCTTGATGTTTATGGAATATGCACGTAATGCTGTACGTATGTCAGCATTGATGAAGCAACGTGTGATTCATGTTTATACGCATGACTCAATTGGTTTAGGTGAAGATGGTCCTACGCATCAACCAATCGAACAAATTGCATCTTTACGCGCTACTCCAAACTTAAATACTTGGCGTCCATGTGACACAGTTGAAGCAGCAATTTCTTGGAAATCAGCACTTCAACGTAAAGATGGCCCATCAGCATTAATTTTCTCTCGTCAAAACTTACCATTCCAAGTACGTAATGAAGCTCAAATTCAAAACGTTGCAAAAGGTGGTTATGTACTTGCTGAAGAAAAAGGTGAGTTGAAAGTAATTATCATCGCAACAGGTTCAGAAGTTTCATTGGCAATGGAAGCATATGCACAACTTGAAGGTGTGCGTGTTGTATCTATGCCATGTGCTGAAGAATTTATGAAGCAAGATGCTGGATATCGTGAAGCGGTATTGCCTGCGCATATCCGTGCACGTGTAGCGGTTGAAGCGGCTCATGTGGATTACTGGTGGAAGTTTGTTGGTTTAGACGGCAAAGTGATCGGTATGACCACTTATGGCGAATCTGCTCCAGCAAAAGACTTGTTCCAATTCTTCGGTATTACCACTGAAGAGGTTGTTGCTGCGGTTAAAGAATTGACTGCTTAATCAAATTAAGTGGTAAAAAGCGTCCTGATTAGGGCGCTTTTTTTACATATGTGAATTGAGTTTCTTGAAACAATAGTGATAGAAAATTAAAGAAATTATGAAATACTCTTTGGTTTTATAGGTGAATAAAAATTAATATGAATTACATGCACCCACATTTATTTTCAATAATTTGTAGAATCGCTGCTAACCAGACTTATTATTTTGAGCGTGATGAATGGCGTTTAAAACTTAGAGAAGCTTTATTTGAACAAAGTACTATGGCTGAACTTGATATGGGGTTTGATGCAGAAATACTTTTTACAGAAGATCCAAAACAAAATTTATGCAAATATCAATTATTTAAATATACAGATAGTTTAATTCAGAGTTTGAACGACGTCGAAAATTTATCTACTTGGCGGGTCTTTGGAGTCAATTCTATTGATGCGTATGAAACACATTTTTTGAAGATGGCAAGCTTGGATATGGTTCATAATTTTGAAAAACCAGAGTTGTTTCCGCAGTATAAGACCAAAATTATAGAACTAGTTAACATACTTTTAGCCAATAAGTATGGCTATGAGTTAAGAAGTGTCGATGAAAAATATATTAAACTGAACCAGAAACAAGGGCTTTTCTACTCTCCAGATGACAAAAGTGAAGCGAATTGGTATGACTTAATTTATATGATCATAAGTCCAGAAGCAAAACAGATCATTCCTCAGAATATGTTGGAGGAATTTAAATGTCAGGAATTATCTTATCAGTTCAATATTAATTTTTTATAAAAATATGGTCTTTAAAATAAAAACCATATTTATATCTCTTAGCCGATGCTTAATTCACTCTGAATCGAAATATTCGACGTTAATAATTTATGAACAGGGCAGCTTTCTGCGACTTTTAACAGGCGTTTGTGCTGATCTTCGGTAAATTCACCTTTTAAGATAATTTTACGTTCAATATTGTTTTGACCAGAATCAGGCTCACCATTGGGATTTAAAGCTAAATCGACCTGAACATGCTCAAGTTTAATTCCTTTATGATTGGCATACATTTCCAGTGTAATAGTTGTACAGGCACCTAAAGCAGACAATAGTATCTGGATTGGGTTTGGTGCTGTATCTTGACCACCTTTATTTGTAGGCTCATCTGCATACCAAGTATGACCTGAAGAATCCATTAATGTAACGCGATAAGGTGTTGATGTACTGAGTGCTTGCGCTGTATGTGTCATGTTTTACCTTGTTGTTTATCTTTCAGGAATTAAATGAAAATATACCAATTGATCTTGTTGCTTATAAGCTCAATTGTCTAGTATCGAATAGTCTTATCATAATTGTGTTTGATAAGTACTGTAACGCTTTTATTGTTGCACGGATGAAACATATCGTTTTATAAAGAATAATGAATAAAAATACTTGATCTATAAACTATTACGTATATCAAACAAGGATACGAAAAATGCAATTTAAAACATTAAGCCTCGGTTTAGCTGCTGCTATCGCAAGTTCTGTAACATTAGCTGCGCCTGTAGACTATAAAATCGATCCAACACATACAGCAACAGTATTTAGCTGGAATCACTTTGGTTTCTCTACACCGAGTGCAAACTTCACTGATATTCAAGGTGTGATTAAAGTAGATAATGCTAAACCATCAAACTCTTCTGTAGACGTGATTATCCCGATCAGTAGTGTGAATACAAATGTTGCTGCTTTGGATAAAGAGTTCCAAGAAGAAGCTTGGTTTAACGCTGCTAAGTATCCGAATATCACTTTTAAAAGTACTAAAGTCGAAACTAAAGACAAGAAACACTTCAAAATTACGGGTGATTTGACAGTTAAAGGTGTAACAAAGCCTGTGGTTTTAGATGCTGTGCTTAATAAACAAGGTGAGCATCCAATGGCTAAAGTGCCTGCAATTGGATTTAATGCAACGACTTCATTTGATCGTTCTGCATTTGGTATCGGAAACTATGTTCCGAATGTAGGGGATAAGATCACTGTAAATATTACAACTGAAGCAACTGCTGCAAAGTAATATGAAGTTTTATAAAAAGCTCACATTATGAATGTGAGCTTTTTATTGCTTAATAAATAAGGACTAATAAGAATAATTATGTTGTTGCATTAAACGCATCATCATAAAAAACAGTGCCAGATGGAATATCATTGGTGAACGGTAAGATTTGAAAATATTCAGCTGGCACCCCTTCTAAAATCAGCCTAGCATCAGCCTTAAAACCAAATTTTCCATAGTAATTTGGGTCGCCTAATAAAACGCATCCCAAAGCATCTAAATCTTTCAATGCTTCGAGACCTGAGCGTATTAACTTTGAACCAATACCTTTGCCTTGAAATTCTGGTAAAACAGAAACAGGGCCTAAGCCATACCAGCCAGTAGTTTCATCTGATATTCTTACAGGTGAAAAAGCAATATGTCCAACAACTTGATTGTTAATTTCAGCAACTAAAGAAAGAGTTAATTGCTTACTTTCTCTAAGCGCATTGACGATAAATTGCTCTGTATGGCTAGAATGTTCTAAATCATTAAAAGCTTTTTGTGTTAAATCAAAAATGGCTTGGATGTCAGTATTCTGTTCATTACGTATTTGAATGTTCATTTTAGTTACCTATTACTTTTTAAAATCACTGATGAAACAAAATCATGTTCATATTTCATCAGATCAGTTGTTACCTATGTTTATTGATTGTCGAGTTGAGGACGTACGCTTTTAAGCCCGTTCAAATTGATTTGATAGGGTTTTCCTTCCTGTGATTTGATCAATCGTTTCTTTTTAAGTTTTCGAAAAACATCGATTGTGCAATCAGACAATACAAAACCTTCACGGCTATAACATTCTACAGCGATGAGTTGTCCTGAATCATTTTTAACTTTTACGATTTTTCCGCCTTTAGCTAAGACGTGAAGTGTCCTTTGTTCGGACTTAGATAAGTTCATGTTGTTATCCAGATACAAGTAATCATAAGCAAAGTTAAGCTTTAAAAAGCCCATAAAATCGCGTCGATAACCCATTTCAATATGTTATTGAAATACGATTATCAGATTACTGCTATCTCCAACATAAAACCCTCAATATAGAAGCGATACGAAATGTATCCAAAAGAATTATATGAGATTGAATAAATGAAGTAAATATTTATGTGAATTTTACTTCATATTAATGAGTTGAGTTTTGGGAAATTGCTGTCTAATTATTTTTTAGAATTTTTCTCTTTAAGTTGTAAGTAGGTTGGAATCGTCTTTTTCGCTTGCTTTCTAAGCATAAGTTTAATGTACAAAACAATCGCAAAGCACGCTGTCGCTACAGTTAGCATTAAACTATTCATATAGCTCATAACTGAGCTCACATAACCAATAGTGGCAAGGCGACGTTGCATTCGCTCGACTTGTGTGCTTGATTCAACGCCTGTAATTGCCCATGTACATAAGTGCTCACAGTTGTTAATAATTAAATGATAGTGATTTTCATGCATACGTGAACGCATACGCTTAACAACAGCTTTAGCTTTATAGCGTGGTGAAGGGTAAAGTCTCGTATAAATTGTTTTACCGCGTGCGAATCGTTCAATCGTTGTCATTTCTATAGGATGCTTTTTGAATATATGAGCAAATCCTGAATAGTGTATGACTCTACCACGACCGGCATAGATTCCATGATGACTATAGCCAAAATGTTTAACGATGAGATGTGAACCAAGCGGAAAGCGTTGTTGTTTGGGCTGCATTGGGGATACAAAGATATTGTATTTACATAGGTATTTTAGTGAAAAAGGATGAATGAATCGAGTAGGTTTATACACTGAAAATAGGGTATATGTGTTGAGTTTGTATCTAAGCTTTAGATAACCATCTCGCTATGGGAAAATATTATGAATAAGTTGTTAGAAAAATAAACTGTGATGAAAATTAGTTTTTTACTTCTATTTATGATCGTTATGAGTATGCCAACTTATGCGGTAGAACATAACCTGATTGAAGCTAATGATATTCAATATAATGTCGTAAAAATAGAAAATTTAAATAAATTAAAGCTGTTTCTGAAAGATAAAAGCACTAATCGGTATTATCAAAAGTTCAGTAATCTTCGGGATAAGTTAGCTGCTTGTAAATATTTAAATTTTGCTATGAATGCGGGGATGTATCATGCAGATTTTCAACCAGTCGGTTTGTATGTGGAAAATGGCAAGGTACTTACTCAGCTAAATGAGGAAAAGGGTTTTGGTAATTTCTTTATGCAACCCAATGGTGTCGTTGCTTGGAATGATCGTCGAGCTGTAATTAAAACCACGGTTGATTATAAGCATGATCAATTTAAAGCTCAGTTTGCAACGCAATCAGGACCAATATTGGTGAATCAAGGTCAAATAAATAAGCAATTTCTACCTAACTCAAACTCGTTAAAAATTAGAAATGGAGTGGGTGTAAAAAATAATCAGTTATATTTTGTGATTTCTCAGCAGCGCGTCAGCTTCTATCAATTTGCTGATTTTTTTAAACAACAATTGAAAATCGACAATGCTTTATATTTAGATGGTTCAATTTCCAGTTTATATTCAGCGCAAATTAAAAGAAATGATGAAACCTTCAACTTAGGCCCAATTGTTGCTGAAATTGATGCAGAAAATTGCAAAAAATGATGATGCCCTAATCTTTTTACTCGAAAAAGACTAGGGCTGTTATTTTTATTGAATTGGTGGGTTGATCATCGCAAGAAGCTCTTTACGACTATAGCCACGAGAAATAAGTACTTTTTTGATGCCACGAATAACATCTTCATCTGTTGCTTTTACTAAAGCATCCAACAGTTGTTCGTTTGATTTGCAAGAGCAATCATTTTCAACACAAGAAGTTTGGTTCTTGTGTTCATTGTATTGTTCATCTGCATTAAACAGTTTTTGCCAGAAACTCATATAGCCTTCATATACGACCTAACATAGATCGAAATATAATCACTTTAAAATAAAATACAAGTCAACATAAGTGATAAAAGCAGCAGTTAAACTTCAATTTTTTCGATGATAATTTAAAAATTAAACGAAATTATGACGGTATAATGACTTGATCTTTGAAAATTATAACTTTTTTGAAAGATTAGTTTGATAAAAAATAAAGGGTTAAAGCAACCCTTTATTTAAAACTGTTACGTTGCAATAAATTGTTTAAATTTTTTCAAGCAAAACACCAGATTCAACATGATGGGTAAAAGGGAACTGATCAAACATGGCAAATTTCACAATCCGATGGGTTTGTGCCAGTATTTCTAAATTGTCATGCAGGGTGTCAGGATTACATGAGATATAAAGAATCCGTTTAAAACCTTGAAGTAATTTTAACGTTTCATCATCAATCCCTGCTCGTGGCGGATCGACAAAGACAGTGTCAAAGTCGTAGCTTTGAATGTCAATATCAGCTTCTTGTAGGCGCCTAAACGCTCGCTCACTTTGATAGGCTTGCGTGAACTCTTCAGCAGACAAGCGCGCAACTTGAATATTATCAATGTTGTTTTGTTCGATGTTCCACTGTGCAGCATAAACCGAAGACTTTGCCAGTTCTGTTGCCAGCACACGTTTAAATTTCAAAGATAATGGAAGGGTAAAATTACCATTGCCGCAGTATAACTCTAATAGATCTTTATCAGAGCTTGCGGCAGCATCACAGGCCCATTCCAACATATGTTGACATACTTGTGCATTTGGCTGAGTGAAGCTGCTTTCAATTTGTTTGTATTTAAACGTGCGACCGTGAACATTGAGCTGCTCAACCACGTAGTCATCGCTAATAATAACTTTTTGACCACGGCTACGACCCATAATTTTAATATTTAGTTTTTCTGCTAAGGCTTTCGCAGCAATTTCCCATTCAGCATCTAATTTACGGTGGTATATTAGCGTGACCAGCATTTCGCCACTTAAGGTTGAGAGAAAGTCTGCCTCAAAAACACGTTGCGATAAAATAGGGGCTGCTTTTAATTCATCTAATAAACGTGGCATCAAATCATTGATGCTTTGATCCGCAATCGGAAATTCATCGACACGGATTACTTCTTTTTGTTTACCATCTTCAGCACGTTCAAACATGGCATAGAACAAATCATCTTCAGTATGCCAGATACGAAATTCTGCGCGCATACGGAAATGTTGTTCAGGCGATTGAAACACTTCTAAAGCTGGGGGATTGAACGGTGCAAATTGTGTGGTAATTCGTTCAACTTTCTCTTGAAGTTGCTGTTGATAAGATACGGTCATAAAAAAGAAAACTACAGGTAAAATCTAAACGGGAATGGTATCAAAAAAGCGTAGTAAGGTGCAGGAAATTATGACATTCACTTATTGATATGCTTATCTTGGTGGGTAGATTGAATTAAAACTGTTTAATTATTTGCATTAATAAAAAACCCGAACCATGTAAACATGATTCGGGCTGGGAGATTTGAAGACTTAAATTAGTCTTCAGATAAAGTCATTAAACTCGCATTACCACCGGCAGCAGCAGTATTTACGCTAATAGCGCGTTCAATGACTAGACGTTCTAAAGGAACCTGCTCATCTTTCTTAAGATGAGTAATGCCCACGATTGCTCCAGAACGGTTCGCAATTTTAGTTTGTAGTTCAGTCAACTCATCAACTGAACCATGATGTAAAACAGCATCAAAAGCATCTTTTTCAATGCTAGAAATGACTGTGATTGCAGCTAAAACATCTTTTGGTAAAGATTTCTGATGTTTCGCTAAGAAAGCATTATCTTGAGTTACAGCAGCAGAACTGCTGACTGAGAAAATCGCTAGTAACTGTTGTAACTGACTCGCTTCATCATTTGCGATGGAAAGCACACGATGACGAGGCAAGATAATGTATTGATTGCTTTCACCAGTAGGACCTTGCAACTCATAGAATTTACCAACACCAAATGCTGGAATCGTAGGAATTACTTGAGGCATATTTTGTTTAGCCCAAGTCAATAAGTTTTGGTACGCAACATTAGAAACAGCATCAAATTGAGAGATTTCAGCTTTCACCGCAAAAGGTGTTGCTAAAACTTTCTCTGAACAATGTTCCATCAAACGGTACATATACAGAGGACCACCTGCTTTCGGACCAGTACCAGATAAACCTTCGCCACCAAATGGTTGCACACCTACAACAGCTCCGACGATGTTGCGGTTGATATATAAGTTACCTACCTCAGCACGTTGGATCACAGTATTGATGGTTTCATCGATACGTGTATGTAGACCCATGGTTAAGCCATAGCCTTTAGCATTGATACGGTCGATCAATTGCTCAAGCTCACCATATTTATAAGTGATGATATGCAATACAGGACCAAAGACTTCACGTTCTAGATCGTCAAGGTTTGGCAATTCAATCGCTGTCGGTGGAACAAATGTACCTTGTAGAAGCGCTTGTTGGCTTACCGCATCATTAAACATCAATTGATGAACAGGGTAGCCCTTAGATTTCATCTTTTGAATATGCGTATCAATGGTTTCTTTAGCTTCAGTATCGATTACAGGACCAATGTCAGTTTTTAAGATTGCAGGGTTACCTACGATCAACTGTTGCATTGCACCTTTTAACATTTTGATGACTGTTGCAGCGCTGTCTTCTTGCACACATAAGATACGAAGAGCGGAACAACGTTGACCGGCACTATCAAATGCAGAACTTACCACATCCAATACGACTTGTTCGGTTAAAGCAGAAGAATCAACGATCATAGCATTTTGACCACCCGTTTCCGCGATAAGCGGGATTGGTTGACCATTTGGAGATAAACGTTTTGCCACTGTTTTTTGCAAGATTTTTGCAACTTCAGTAGAACCAGTGAACATAATGCCTTGAATACGATCATCTTGGCTTAATTGCGCACCAACTGTTTCACCGCGACCAGGAAGAAGTTGAACAACCCCACGTGGCACACCAGCTTCCCAAAGCATTTGTACTGCTTGAGCCGCGATCAATGGTGTTTGCTCAGCTGGTTTGGCAATCACACAGTTGCCACTCACCAATGCTGCTGCAATCTGACCCGAGAAAATCGCAAGAGGGAAGTTCCATGGGCTAATACACAAGACTGTACCTAATGGCTTTACTTGCGCGTTTGCAGGTAAGTTCTCAATTTGAGTTGCGTAGTAACGTAAGAAGTCTACAGCTTCACGAACTTCCGCAATCGCATTGGCATAAGTTTTACCACTTTCACGGCAAAGTAATACCATCAATTCTTGAATGCGAGCTTCCATTAGGTCAGCAGCACGTTTTAAGCATGCAGCGCGTTCAACTTTATCAGTCGCAGCCCAGCTTTGTTCAGCTTGTATCGCTGCTTCTAATGCAAGTTGTACATCAGCGCTCGTCGCTTCATTTACATGACCAACAATTTCGCTATTTTGTGCTGGGTTTGTAATTGCAATCGCATTACTTTGATCGTGAACTGTTGATTCAAATCCAAGTAGCGGCATACTTTTCCACACATGATTGCGAAGTTTTTGTGCCGTCGCATCTAAATCTACAAGCGGTGTGTCGTTGTTTAAATCGAAACCATTTGAGTTAGGACGCAATGGGTATAAATCATGTGGAAGAGGAATCGCAGGGTGTTTTAAACCAAGTTGACCTTCTTCTTTTGCAGAAGTTTGAATATCTTTGATCGGTGATTGAATCAAATCATCTACTTTCAATGTCTTGTCTGCAATGCGGTTTACAAATGAAGTGTTTGCGCCATTTTCAAGTAAACGACGAACTAAGTAAGCCAATAAGGTTTCGTGGTTACCAACAGGTGCATAAACACGACATGGAATACCGAGTTTATTATCTTCTTTAGCACCAACAACTTGCTCATACAATGGCTCACCCATACCGTGTAAGCATTGGAACTCGTATTGACCTGGATAATATTTGCTTGGATCGGCCAAGGTGTAGATGGTTGCAAGTGATTGCGCATTGTGTGTCGCAAATTGCGGATATACTTGATCTGGTGCAGCAAGAAGTTTCTTCGCACAAGCAATGTATGATAAATCCGTGTGCACTTTACGTGTAAACACAGGGTAGTCAGTCATACCATCAATTTGCGCTTTCTTGATTTCGCTATCCCAATACGCGCCTTTTACTAAACGGATCATCAGGCGTTTGTTACTACGCTTTGCAAGATCAACGATGTAATCAACCACATAGAAACAACGTTTTTGATATGCCTGAATAACGAAACCAATACCTTTCCAGTTGGCAAGTTTCGGTTCGAAACATAAGCGTTCAAGTAATTCGAGTGAAATTTCTAAACGTTCAGATTCTTCAGCATCAATATTTAAACCGATGTCGTATTGTTTTGCTAAACACGCAAGCTCGAAAACTTTGTTGTAAAGCTCATGATGAACACGATCAATTTGCGCACGCTGATAACGTGGATGCAAAGCAGATAGCTTGATTGAGATGCCAGGGCCTTCGTAAACACCACGACTATTTGATGCTTTACCAATGGCATGAATCGCTTGGGTATAATCGTTATAATAACGCTCAGCATCATGTTCAGTAAGTGCAGCTTCACCCAACATATCGTATGAGTAGCGGAAACCTTTGTGCTCAAATGGTTTGGCATGCTCAAGTGCTTCTTGGATAGTCTCACCCGTTACGAACTGTTCGCCCATCATACGCATTGCTACGTCAACTGCTTTGCGGATGATGCCACGACCACTGCGAGCCAATAAGCCTGTTAAAACACTAGATAAACTGGTTTGCTTAGGTGTTTCCATCAGCTTGCCAGTAAGCATCAAACCCCAAGCAGCAGCGTTGACGAACATGAGGCTACTCTGACCAACATGCTCTTTCCAATTGCCTTGGTTAATTTTGTCTTTGATCAAAAGATCACGTGTTGCAGTATCTGGAATACGAAGCAATGCTTCCGCCAAACACATTAATGCAACACCTTCTTGTGAAGAAAGTGAAAACTCTTGAAGTAAACCTTGAACAATACCTGCTTTACCAGCTGAGCTTTTACGTTCACGTAAATTATTGGCTAAGTTGAATGCAAGTTCGTAAATTTTTTGATCAAGATCAGGTGATATATTTGCAGCTTCTGTGAGTTCTGCAACAGATTCTGGTTCTGCACGTCGCCAAGCAGTATTAATGCGTTGCTCAAACTCACTTTTTTCTTTAAATTCGGTGATATAACCACCATTGGTGTGAGCTGTGTCCATTTGTGCGGGAGTATCCAAAGTATTCATGCTAAATTCCGATAACAATCTATCTCTATTGAGTAGAGAGGTTTAGATAATTTATGATTACAGAATAAAACCCGAGTAACTCACTATATTTGACCCATTTTTTAGAGGAAAATTCAGTTGAATAGCCCTATTTATACATTAGATCGGACTGATCTAAAAATTCTGGATATTCTTCAAACAGATGGAAGAATTTCTAATAGTAAATTAGCTGAATTAGTGAACCTTTCTCCGACAGCGGTTATGGCTCGTGTTCAGAAATTAACAAAGGATGAATTTATATTGGGGTACGAGGCAAAGCTTAATCCCAATAAGCTCAATGCGAATTTTTTAGTATTTGTTGAGGTGCTTTTAGATAAAACTACGCCAAATGTTTTAGATGATTTTATTGATGCAGTGACTCAATACCCTGAAATTGTTGAATGTCACATGGTGAGTGGTGGCTTTGATTTTTTAATTAAATTGCGTAGTGCGGGGATGGAAGAGTTTAGAAAAATTGCAGGACAAATTCTTTGGCAGTTACCGGGTGTTAAAGAAACACGTAGTTATCCTGTGATGCAAGTTGTGAAAGATAGTTCAAAAATTAAAATCAAATCGCGAACCAAATTTTAACAAAGTACAAAAAAGGGGCTCGAAAGCCCCTTGATTATTTTATTTCGTCAATTATTTCATTTCACGTGTATAGATTTCATCAGCTTGTTCAAAACGGCTAGTTACATTTGCATTTGGTGCTTTACCAAGCAAACTCACTACTATGATGCTGATAAACGCGAATAAAAAGCCAGGGATAATCTCGTAAATACCTGTTTCACCGAAGAAGTTTTTCCAAACAATAACGGTAACAGCACCAACGATCATACCCACTAAAGCACCGTTTAAGGTCATGCGCTTCCAGAATAGCGATAGAATAATTAATGGACCAAATGCAGCACCGAAACCAGCCCATGCATAAGCAACTAAGCCTAAAACTTTACTTTCTGGGTTTTGTGCAAGAACAAGGGCAAGCATCGCAACAGCAAGAACCATTGCACGACCGATCCAAACAAGCTCTTTCTGAGAGGCATTTTTACGGATAAAGCCTTTGTATAAATCTTCAGTTAAGGCACTAGAGCAAACGAGAAGTTGGCAGCTCAATGTACTCATTACGGCAGATAAAATTGCAGCAAGGATGATACCAACAATCCACGGATTGAATAGAATTTTAGTGAGTTCCATGAACACAGTTTCAGGGTTACCCGTTACTGCGGCTGCAAGTTCTGGATGCATTTGGAAATATGCAATACCAACAAATCCTGAACCGACTGCACCTGCTAAGCACAAAATCATCCAAGTCATACCAATACGGCGTGCTGCTGGAATCGATTTTACAGAGTCTGCTGCCATAAAGCGTACAAGAATATGCGGTTGACCGAAATATCCTAAACCCCAAGCTGCCGCAGAGATAATCGCAACAAAACTTAAGTTGGTAGCAAAATCAAATGCCTGTGGACGAACGCTTTCAACAACTGCTGTAAACTCTTCCATGCCAATACCTAAAGAGATATAGGTCACGATTGGAAGAAGCAATAAGGCGAAAATCATCAAGCCTGCTTGGAAAGTATCAGTCCAACTGATTGCAAGGAAGCCACCAATACAGACATAACCAATGGTTGCAAAAGCACCTAACCACAATGCAGTTGTATATGGTATTTGGAAAAGGGTTTCAAATAAACGAGCACCAGCAACCATGCCAGAAGCGCAGTAAATTGCAAAGAATATAAGGATAATCAATGCGGATGTAACACGTAAGATTTTCTTCTGATCATCAAAACGACCTGTAAAAAAATCTGGTAGTGTCAGGGCATTATTTTGCACTTCGGTGTGAACACGTAAGCGTCCTGCAACCAGATACCAGTTGAGCCAAGCACCGATAATTAAGCCAATTGCAATCCATGATTCAGATAGTCCGGCAAGATAAATAGCACCGGGTAAACCCATGAGCAGCCAGCCGCTCATATCGGATGCACCAGCTGATAGGGCGGTGACAAAACTTCCTAGACTTCGCCCCCCAAGAATATAATCATCAAGGTTTTTGGTAGAAAAATAGGCGTATAAACCGATGCCTAACATAGCAGCGATATACACCACGAATATTACAACAGTGGGATTAGAAAAATTCATAATGGATGCTTATCCTTATTTATCCATAACGGTACAATCCCATCTGAATAGCCCAAAATTGATTTACTATTCTAACAAGACTGATAAGGTGACAGATTCAAGCATGGATGATTTTGGGAAAACCGTTGTTTTTTTGTAATAAAATTGTTTAATTGTGTAATTAAAAATAAGCTCATGAATCTTATGTTTTTAATCGTATAAATTCAACTTTAGAGCTACTATAAATCAGACAATATTTTATTTTAAATTGCAAAATATTAGCTATGAATACATGCAATTTAATAATTTTGTGTTTTTTGAGCTATTTACGGGATTGAGATGTACTTAAATTGATCTAATTAAGCTATTAAAACGCTGATAAAAATCTATTTTGAATGAAATGGCTTTAAATTTAGCGAATATAGTTTGGTTAAGATGCTAAAGTGGCATATTTTGTGGTTTGTATTCGATCAAAAAAGCTAAATTGCTTGTAATGAGTTAAATTTTCATTCATTTGAAAAATGATATGAGTTTATCGCTAGCTAGTTTTGTATTTGACATAAAAAAACCTAGGCAATTTGACTAGGTTTTTTAAAAATTGCTTTAATGAATCTTACAAACCTGATTCATAATCCGTATTTGACAGAAGCTTTTCAACGTCAGCCATATTGTCAGGTTTGATTTTGTAGATCCAACCTTTACCATACGGTTCTTCATTTACGAAATCAGGATCATCTTCGAGAGCTGTATTTACTTCAACGACAGTACCTGAAATAGGTGCGTGGATGTCAGATGCCGTTTTAACTGATTCTACGATTCCCGCTTGTTCAGTCGCAACAACTTGAGTTCCAACCTCAGGTGCTTCAACATAAACTAAATCACCTAATTCCAATTGAGCATGGTCACTGATACCCGTAACAACTAAGTCACCTTCAATTCTTACCCACTCATGCGTTCTTGCATATTTCAAATCTGCTGGATGGTTCATGACAACTCCTTAAAATCTGTCGTATCATTTTTGTCTGGTTTTATACAGGTTTTTCAATAAAAACAAAAGCATCTAACAAAAAAGCATTTAAATATTATAAATATGGATCTTTGCGCCAGTTGCTAGGGCTTCGACCACTCCAACGTTTAAATGCTCGGCTAAAATTGGCTACATCAGAATAACCTAACTCATCAGCAATTTGTTCCAAGCTATAATCAGTTCTTGAAAGTAGGGAAGTAGCATGACGATACCGTACCTCATCTACCAATGTTGAGAATGACGTGCCTTCGGCTGCCAATTGTCGTTTTAGAGTCCGATCTGACATATGTAAACGATCTGCGACGCTTTCGATACTTAAATAATGCTGCTCTGAATTGGTTAAAATATCACGGACACGCATAGCTAGACGTCTCCGTTCACCTAAAGCAGATAACTCAGTTTCACATTGATTAATAGCAATTTGACTGGCAATCGGGTCAGCATTGACCATTTTCAAGCCTAAGTATTTTTTATCAAAACTGGAAATTAAATGTGGCTGATTGAATCTAACAATACTTGTTAATTTATCCCGATATTTTTCGAATCCAATTGGTTCGGGAAAATCTAAATCAACTTCACCACTTAAATCTTCAATTCCAGTTAAGGCTTTTGCCATGGTCATGATGCCAATAGTCAAACCTAAAATAATTTCGGTGCGTAAAGGTTCAACCTCAATATCACATTGTAGTTGTAAAGTGGCTTTAGGACCAAAAGTAGAAAAATAAAGCTGTAAAAACGGAAGGCGAAGCTGAATAAAACGACTAGCCAGTGCAATGGCATCAGTGATGTCATGTGCAGTCATAATGGCATAACCAATAAAACCATGAATAGAGATACGCATTTGCGTACCTATATGAAAACCAAGAGTACTTTCACCTGTTAAGCGCAAAGAATGCTTTACCAGTTCGTTTGCGATAGGTGTTGGAATTCGATAATTTGGATCAGCCAGTTGTTCGCTCGTGAGATGGAATGGAGCAAATAAAGTTTCATCGTTATATCCCCAACGAGAAACTACGTCTAATAACAATAAGCCATAGACACCTGGTATACCTTGATCTTGACGAGTTGAGGGTGTTTTCATGTGCTTTCCGTGGCGCTCATCAATTTTGCCAATATCTTTTAAACATTTTTAAGTCTTAAACATCTTTACATGAAATAATATAATCAATCATAAAAATTGTTGGACAAAAGAGTCACTGAGTCTTCAAACATTAATTTGGTCTTCTAAATACCATAATTTTGGTTGTTGATATTAATAGCACATCACCATGCTGGTTTAAAGCTTGAGTGACATAGCTGACGATACCTCGATCGTTTTTAGTTTTGGATGGCACGATCGCTGTAATTTCAATTTCAACATGAATTTTATCGCCAACACGAGTCGGACGTGGCCAACGTAGACTTGATTCTGAGCCGAGTAATCCGCCTGCTATAGGAAAACACTCTGTCCATAACCGCATTGTCACGGCAGAAGTATGCCAACCGCTTGCGGCTAAGCCTTGAAAAATCGGATGTTGTGCGGCAGCTTGCTCATCTAAATGAAAGGGTTGCGGGTCATATTGACCAGCGAACTGCTTCACTTCTTCCAAAGTCATTTCATATTCACGACTTATGAAATGATCTCCAATCTTTAAATCTTCTAAATACAACATTATTCTGTGTCCTGAGTCACTCGTTGTTCAACTAGAAAACCACCCGTTTGGCGTTTCCATAATTGTGCATACAAGCCATCATTGGCAATCAGTTCTTCATGTGTACCTTGTTCAGCAATTCTGCCTTGATCGAGTACAATGAGGCGATCCATCTGAGCAATAGTAGATAAACGGTGCGCAATAGCAATAACTGTTTTGCCTACCATTAAGTCATTTAAACTGCTTTGAATCGCTGCTTCCACTTCAGAGTCAAGAGCACTTGTTGCTTCATCTAAAATGAGAATTGGCGCGTCTTTAAGAAAAACACGAGAAATTGCAATACGTTGGCGTTGTCCGCCCGAAAGCTTAACTCCACGTTCACCGACGTAGGCATCGAATCCAACACGTCCTTTTTGGTCTGTCAATTGCGGAATAAATTCTTCAGCACGTGCTTTTTTCACAGCGAGTTGAAGGTCTACTTCGCTTGCATTCGGACGACCGTATTTAATATTTTCAGCAACTGTACGATGTAATAGGGAAGTGTCTTGCGTCACTAAAGCGATGTTGGCGCGTAAACTATCTTGTGTTACATCGTGAATATTTTGACCATCAATCAAAATACGACCTTGGTTGATTTCGTAAAAATGAAGCAGCAATTGGATTAGTGTTGATTTTCCAGCACCAGAACGTCCCACAATTCCAATTTTTTCACCTGACTTGATTGTTAGATTGAAATGCTCGATCACATTTTTCTCATTATAAGCAAAACTTACATTTTCAAAGCGAATTTCACCATTTTTAACGTTGAGCTCAGTTGCATCTTGTTTGTCCTGAATTTGGATTGGTTTCCCCAAAGTTTTCATACCATCTTGAATGGTACCGACGTTCTCGAACAGCATTGTGACATGCCACATAATAAATTCAGCCAAACTATCGAGTTTTAATACCATAGCTGTGGTCGCTGCAATAACGCCAATCGCGGCTTGACCTTGTGTCCATAACCATACTGAAGTTCCGATCACGCCTATGAAAAGAAAGGCACTGAGTAAACGAATGCTAATTTGGTATTTCACACCTAAACGCATTTGTTTATAAACAGTCACCATAAATTCGCGCATAGACTCTTTGGCATACTGGCTTTCTCGTCCAGCATGAGCGAATAATTTTACAGTTTGAATATTGGTATATGCGTCAGTAATACGGCCTGTCATAACGGCACGTGCGTCGGCTTGTTCCATAGATACTTTACCAAGGCGTGGAATAAAGTAGCTGGCGATGATAATGAATAGTACGAGCCATAAAATGAGCGGAACGATGAGAATAGGTGAAATAGAGCCAAGTACTAAACTAATGGTAATAAAGTAAACCAAGACATAAACCAACATGTCGCCCAGAATCATCCAAAATTCACGTACGGCTAATGCAGTCTGCATCACTTTTGCTGAAAGACGACCTGCAAAATCGGTATGAAAGAAATCTAAACTTTGCTGTAATAATAAGTTGTGAAAACGCCAACGCATACGCATCGGGAAATTACTAAATAGAACCTGATGTTTGATAATGGATTGAAGGCTTACAAAGAAAATATTTGCAAATAAAATACTAATTAAAATCGTTAAACTTTGCTGATTGGTTTGTAAAAAGGTACTAGGCTGACTTTTTGTGAGCCAATCTACTAATTTTCCAACATATGCAAAAAATAGTGCTTCAAAACATGCAGCAGCAGCAGTACACGCAATAAGAAAAAATAGAAAAGGGCGTACGCCTTTGGTTGCTTGCCATACAAAAGCAAAGAACGTGGTTGGTAATGGTTTGTTTAAGTCTTTGGTGGGATAAGGATCGACTAATTTTTCAAACCATTGCAGCATTACGTTTCCCTCAAATTTTAAAGTATCGACTTAGCTAGCTGTAGCATAACAGAAAATCAAATAAATAGATGAATAAGGTTGTTTTGTGGAATTTTCTAATATTTTCTTTGTTAGGAGCTGTAACTATAGATCTTATGCTGAATTAAACGGTTTTATGAGATCAAAACGAATGGTATGGGATCACTCTTGAGAACTTGTTTTTAATAGCATGCGATTGTTAAGAAAATGTGAAATTTCAAATATCATAAAAAAAAATGTAGTTTGTATCTTTTTTGTGGTTAAACTGAAAATTAGTTTAACAATTGAAAATTATTCGTAAAATTCAATAATTCAAATGTATTGTATTTTTTTTAAACTGATTTAATTTATCAATCACTTAAATATTTAATTTTATTGGGGATAAAATGAATGACAACTTAGGAATAGTTGTGTTCTATATATTGATTCTTTTAGGGATAAGCATCTTTTTATTTGGTTTTCTTGAGTTGGATCTAATATGGTTTGCAATAAGTGCAGGGTTAATACTTTGTGCTTACTTACTGAAGCATGAATTTAAACTTCCTGTTATTTTTTGGAAAAAGCTAGATTAGCTTCAATCACTTAGTCCCAATTATGAATTTGAAAATAGTGATCTCTTGTACTATATCGTTCAGGATCAGACCGAAGTGAATTTACTGAGAGAAGTTTCTGTAGATATAAAACTAAAAATATGATTGAAATGATAGAGATCTTGTTAAAACTGAAGATCTCTATCATGAATAATCAACTGGCTGTTACTTTCATCAATACAACACCAAATATGATTGAGGCTGCTGCCAAAATTCGCAAAAGTCCTATCGGCTCATGTAAGAAAAATATACCAATAAGAAATGCACCAATAGCTCCAATACCAACCCAAATAGTATATGCAGTTCCTAGGGGTAAGGTTCTCATGGCAGCAGCTAATAGGCCGAAACTCAAAATCATGAAAACAATTGTGATTATACTTGGCGTGAGTTTTGTAAAACCATCTGACATTTTCATAGAAAACGCCCAAACAATTTCGAATATTCCAGCTAAAATTAAATAAGCCCAAGCCATTGAGACACCTCATTATTAGAGTATTAGGTCGTCCTAACAACTTAAGAAATAAAAAGGTCGTCCTTTTCAAAATATAGAAACATTTTTAGCAAAAATTTTCAGTTATTTTTTTATTAAATTTTGTATAGATAGGGGTTTAAAACTTTTAAACTTGGATAATTTATATGTCTATAAATCATCCAAAATCAATAAGATGGTTTTAAATTAAGACGGAATGTTGTTTGGTGTTACTGTCATTTGTTCAAAATATTGAACAGCAGGGGATTTTGCCATATAAGCCAATGCTTGATCTGTATCGCCTTCATGGATTGGATTAAAATTTGGAGAAACCCAACGTAAAGTTGCTTTCCATAAATATTTAATCGTTGGTAAGTTATCAGTTTTAGTGGCTGTTTTTTCAAACTCGCGAATAAATGAGAAGAAACCACGACGCATTAATTTTTGAATGTCTTTATGCTCTAAATCTTGTTTCCCAAGACTGCGTGCAAAATCAGCAAGAAAATAAATAAATAATGGGAAAATCGCCATCATAATCACTTGACGCGAAACGTAGAAGCCTAATTTATTCGTTAATAGATGTTCAAATAAATCATAAGCTACACAACGGTGTTCAACTTCTTCAGCTAAATGCCAGCGGAATAAATCGGACATTGCTGGATCAGCTTTGTCCCAAGATTTACTCTCTAATGTCCATTGACCAATAGTGCCTGTAAAATGCTCAATTGCAGCAATTACACCAACTCGAAATAGTAACCAATATTCATCAAGCTTTTCACCTTTTAGGAACGGAATGCCAAGTGGTTTATCGCCTAAAAGAATATTAAAAATTAAATGTGCGCGATTAAGTGGGTCTTGGATGTCATAACCATTTTCTCTTAAAAAATCTTGGGCTTTTTCATGCGCTCGAGCATGTGCAGCTTCTTGGCGAACAAAACCAACTACTTCTTGTTTTAGTTTTTCATCCGTTATATGGGGGAGTGTTTTGTTAAATACACGACAAAACCAAAATTCACCCGCTGGAAGTAGCATGTTAATGCCATTGGCGATGTGAGAACATAGAGGATCATTTGGCATCCAACAAACTGAAGACTCAGAGAAATTGAAATGTACTTTTCTAGCCTTAATTTGATGATTTTCTGTGATCATATGCATTACCCAATCTAAAATGACAAACTAATTTGAATATGTAATTTTTAGCATTGAGTAAAAAAGATCACCATGTTCATAAAGGACAAAAACAGCAATTAGATAGATTTTAAAGATAAGCAATTGAATGAGGCGTTTTAATTTACATTAAATATTTTTCAGAACGTTGATCTTTTCATCCTTTGAAATTGCTTATGTAACTGGCTGATCAAGCGGTAGTAGTTTAATTCCTTATCTTTTCCAGATTAAAGCGTATACTAAAATCAAGAATCAAAAACGATAGGATTATAAAATGCTTGTTAAATTTGCAGTACGGTTCATGGTGATCTTAGCTTCAGTCTTGGCTTTAGCCGCGATGGTTATTCATTTCTTCTTTTCTAGTAAATTAACTACTGATTTATGGATCATTGTTGTTCCGATTATTTTAGGCATACCGATGTTAGCTTCTGTGGTGCTCGCAAAAGATGATGAGTTAAGTGTCCATTAATTTAAATCTAAGTTTTCTTAAAGTTTAGAATCATTTTTTTCAACTCAAATAAAAGGAAGCCTTTTCTAAAGGCTTCCTTTTATTTATTGCATCATAAATTATTGTCGAATGAAGACTTATTTCAGCTTAAAGTTCAGGTTGAGATATAGAAGATATAGAATTTAGTTTTTGTAAATCATATCCTGATGGGGCTTGATAAATTCTTAAACCAAATTCAGGAATAATTGCGATCAAATGATCGAAAATATCCGATTGAATCGCTTCGTAAGATGCCCATGCAATCGTATTGGTAAAAGCGTAGATTTCTAAGGGTAAACCTTGACTTGTGGGCTGTAATTGACGAACTAAAATAGTTTGATTTTGAGCAATACCTTGATGCTGACGTAAGTAAAATTCCACATAAGCTCGGAATGTTCCTAAGTTTGTTAATCTTCGTTGATTGTATTGAGACTGACTATTTAAATGTTTATTGAACTCATCGATTTCAGATTGTTTTGCATCGAGATAACGATCCAAAAGTAAAAAATTCTTTAGCTTTTGCTGTTCTTCATGATTCATGAAATGAACGCTGCTTTGATCCAAAAAGATAGAGCGCTTTATACGACGACAACCTGAATTACTCATTCCACGCCAATTTCTAAACGTATCTGTTACCAGCTTATTGGTTGGAATGGTTGTGAATGTTTTATCAAAATTCTGCACAGTTACGGTATGTAATGACATATCAATTACATCACCATCAGCATTGAGTGATGGCATTTCGATCCAGTCACCAATACGAACCATGTCATAAGATGCGATTTGTACACTGGCAACAAGCGAAAGTATCGTGTTTTGAAAGACCAACATCAATACCGCTGCCATTGCACCAAAACCAGCGAGTAGAGTAAAGACATCTTTTTTTAGGAATGTACCTAAAATCATCAGACCACACACAACGAATAAAATCAGCTTAATGAGCTGTAAATATCCTTTAATTGGCTTATTTCTTGATTTAGGATTACGTTGATATATCAAATTAAAAATATTTAAGGCTTCACTCACTGTAAGAGCAAGCGTAAGGAAAATAAAAGCTTGTGCCCCCATTTGCACAAATGTAATGAATTTTGCAGAAAGATGTGGAACGGTGGTAATACCATTCATAATCACAATAGCAGGTACTATATTTGCAAAACGTCGCGTTACACTATGTTGAGCAAAAATAGACTGATTTGGAGATTTAAATTTGGTAATTAAATGACGAATTCCACGAACGATAATTCTTTTAGCTACAAAGTTAGCCAAAGCTGCAAAAATAATTAAAACAGCTAATCCAAGCAACATTTCTAGCCATGGATAATGGCTCAACTCGGTTCGAATTTCTCTTATAAAACCTAAATAATCCAAACGAAAACACCTTAAAATTCTTTGAATTAGAATTGTAAGGTGTTAAACACGATATTCATCTTTTGCTCACAGTTTATATACGAACTGTAAGGTGATTTAACATGCAGTAAGGTTTACCACATTAGATCATCAGGAATCACATAAGCTGCATACGGATCTTCTTCATCAGTCGCTTGATCATTCTTTTCTGTATTCTTATTAATCAGAACAAATCCTTGCATTTTTTGGTCAATTTTATCGGCAAGTGCTTTAGGTAAAAAAGCATAGCTTTCTTGATCTTTAGCAATCACCAATGAGCCAGAAACTAAGGCATTATAAATTTGTTGATTGATATATAGCTTTTTAATCTTGTTTTCATCAATAAATTGATAAGTCACATCACCCTCTGTTTGACCAACTTTATGCTGTTTGATCATTTGAATAATTGATGCTTTTAGCGCTTTTTGTTCTAAGATACGTTGTTTTTCAGAATCTAATGCCTGATCTTTCGCTAACTTTTCTTGTTTTGCTCGTTCAATTTCAGCTTTAATTTGAGCATCATCATTGTGACCTGTTCTTTGCTCATGTTGCGCTTGTTTAGTGAGTTTTTTCGCTTTTTTATTGTCTACTAAACCAGCCTTTAATAACTGAGCTTGCAATGCATTTTTAACCATAGTTCAATCCAGATGCGTTTTTGATGAAAAGCGAAAATATGCAACCCAATACGCTAAACTCAATGTCAGACTGAGTCCAGCAGGGACTAAAAATGTTTGTAATTTTAAATAAGGATAAAGCAAACTCGCAATAAGTCCACCAACTAAAAAACCCGAAAAAATGAGTAGATGTAAAAAAATACGACGATTTTCTACTTTTAAACCGCGAACTTTATATCCAATCGCTAAACCAATATCTGTTAATACGCCAGATAAATGGGTTGTACGGATAATTGCACCTTTATAATGGCTCACCATTGCATTTTGTACACCCATAGCAACACAAGCCCATAACAGTCCATATCGAGGAAAATAGGGCAGTAATAACCAAGTGAGAAACAAAAAGATAGCAACTAGACTTAAAGGGAAACCGTAGTGACGACCAAATGCGCTATGGCTATTACCTAAAATTAGACCGCTATAAAATGAGCCGATAACAAAGCAAACAATGACTGAACTTAGATAGAAAAAATGTTCGGGTTGCCAGTTGAGTACGCTCATTGCAAGCATACTGACATTACCAGTCATATGCGAAACGGATTGATGAAGGACAGTGAATAAGCCTAAAACGTTTACCATTCCAGCATTCAGTGCGAGTAAAAAAGCACTTATTTGAATCCAGTTGGGTAAACGTTGTAAGGGCATGAACCTACTCGTTTTAGCGGTTTCGGAAATCTACAGCGGCTGTAAATAAAACGTCAGTTGATGAGTTTAACGCAGTCTCAGTTGAATCTTGTAATACACTAATAATCATACCAATCGCAACAACTTGCATGGCAATTTCAGATGATATACCAAACAAACTACATGCAACAGGGATAAGTAATAAAGAACCACCAGCAACACCTGAAGCACCACATGCAGAAACTGCTGCGACAACTGATAAAATAATCATGGTACTAAAATCAACATGAATACCCAGCGTATGAACTGTAGCAAGCGTTAAAACTGTAATGGTTACTGCTGCACCAGCCATATTGATTGTTGCGCCTAAAGGGATAGAAACACTCGCTGTGGCTTCATTTACACCAAGGCGATGTGCTAAATCCAAATTGACTGGAATATTGGCAGCTGAGCTACGCGTAAAGAATGCAGTAATACCACTTTCTTTTAAGCACTTAAACACTAATGGATACGGATTTTTTCTCATTGTTAATGCAACAAGAATCGGATTGATCACCAATGCAACAAAAAGCATTGTTCCAATCAAAACCATTAATAAATGTGCATAACTTGATAGCGTTGCTAAGCCCGCATCTGCAAATGTAACTGCAACTAAACCAAAGATACCAACAGGTGCAAAGCTGATCACGATATGAATGATTTTATTCACCGCATCAGCAACATCAGTTAATACTTGCTTGGTTGCATTAGAACTATGTCTAAGTGCTAAACCTAGACCGATAGCCCAAGCTAAAATACCAATAAAATTAGCATCACTAATGGCTTGAACAGGATTGGCTATAAAGCTTAATAGTAGATTTTTTAAGATCTCAGCAAGACTACCTGGCGCTTGTAGCTCTGATTGATTTGTTAAATGCAAAAATAATTGACTTGGAAAAATGATACTCGCAATAACCGCACTAAATGCAGCTAATAGCATTCCTGCTACATATAGAACCATCACTGGCTTTAAATTAGAATTCTGTCCAACTTTGAAATTTGCGATTGAAGAGAGAACCAATACAAATACTAAAATTGGCGCAACAGATTTCAATGCTTTGATGAACAATTCACCTAATAAACTTAAATAAGGTGTAAAGTTAGGAAATAGCAATGCCACGCCAATCCCTAAAAAAATAGCAATAATAATTTTGCTAACTAAACTTAAGCGAGACAATACATTAAACATATAAAAGCCTTATAAACCCGTATGTGGTTTAAGGTTAAACAAGCGCCGTATTCTATACCTAAGCACTCAGTATTTAAAAATTTTTTTTACAAGCAAATTAGTTTAAAATTTATGTAAAAAATAAGATAATGTTTTTAAAGAAAAATTATAAGAACAAGCTCTATCTTTTTGAATAAAAAAGCATCTCAAAGCAGGCTAATTATCGCTAGTTTTCACTGAGATTTCTTGGATTGCTTGATAGTGCGTTAAAAAAATGTGCCCTGTTAACTCTTTGATTAGCCTAGAGTCTAACAGTCGATCCATCACTGGACTTTTAACTTCTGATAAATGTAGTTGAATGGCGAGTATTGAAAGTTCTAGATTAAGTTCTTCCAGCATTTCTAATGCGCTCAGATCGATATTGCTGATGCTCGAACAGTTGATAATGACATGTTGAATTTGATTATTTTTACTTAATTCTGTAATAACAGAACCTTTTAGCACATGAGCATTCAAAAAATTTAAATTTTCATCTACACGAAATGAAGAAATTGTAGACATTGTGATTACATTATAACGTGAAACATTTCTAAAATGCTGTGTTCCTTCGACTAAGCCAATTTGAGCAATATGGGGACGACTAATTCGCCACAACAATAAAATGAAAGTTAAAATAATTCCGATCACTAATCCAGTGGAAATATCAATACATGTTACACCGATAAAAGTTGCTAACATTGCAAGCCCATCAGCTTTGGAGTATTTCCATGTTTCTATAAATGGGACTAAACTTACTAACTTCCAAATAGAAACTAAAATGGTAGCGGCTAAAATTGCCAAAGGTAGATTTTGGAAAAAACCTGTAAAGTACAAACCCACAAAGATCATCAGTAATGATGAAAGTACACCTGACATTGGTGTTTGAGCGCCTGCATCAGCATTAACAACAGTTCTAGATAAACTTCCAGAAACAGCGAAACCGGAACTTATTCCAGCCGAAATATTTGCTAGACCGAGAGCAATCAATTCTTGATTACTATTTAAATCATCACGTTTTTTGATGGCGGTTGCTTGAGCAATTGCTAATGATTCTACAAAGCTAATCATGGCGATCATGAAAGCGCTTGGGAGTAAGGTTTCTACAAGCTCGATATTCCACGTTGGAAATTTAAGATCAGGCAAACCTGAAGGAATCATCCCGACGGTTTTTAAACCGTATTGATCTAAATTCAATAAGAAAACTATTCCGATAGAACAAACGACTAATAGTAATGGGCTCAGTTTAATAATCACGTCATTTTTAAACAATTTGGGAATACAAACCAAGATCATAATTGCAGCTAAACTCGTACTAATCGTCAATAGATTGCTTAGATGAATATTTGGAATTAAGGTGCTGATAAATTCAGGAATATTATTTGCTTTTAAAGGGATGTCTAATAAAAATTTAACTTGCCCAAGCGCAATAAGCAAAGCTGAAGCGATAACAAAACTTTTGATTACAGGGTGGCTAATTAACTGAATTAAAAAACCAAATCGAAAAAAGCCGAGTAGGAGTGAAATAAAGCCAACTAATATAGATAACAAACAAGCGGCTTCAATATACGCGACTGTACCTATAGGAAAAAGTGGATTTAAGGTCGCAAAAATCATCATCGAAATAATCGCCACAGGCCCGACAGAAAGGGTGGTGCTGCTACCGATGAATGCGTAAATAATCATAGGTAAAATGCTGGCATAAATACCCATAATTGGAGGTAAACCTGCCAACATAGCATAAGCCATGCCTTGCGGAACAAGCATTGTAAGTACGATGCATGCTGCAAAAAAATCTGACTTGAAGTTGGCTGAGCTATAGTTTTGTAGCCACTTAGAAGAGGGAAATAGATTTAATATTTTTTGATTTATAGAATTCATGCATAAATCATCTAAAAATGTATTTATGCATATATTATGCAGAAAAAAAGCAAAGCAAACTGCATATAAATATAAAACTTAGATCAGTTTAGATGTTAGGACAATAATTCTGATAAAGCGTTGTTAGCACAACTTGTAACTTTGGATCACTGATTGAATAAAAAATTTGCTTTCCATCACGACGAGTACAAACAACATTACTCTTTCTTAACATCATGAGTTGTTGCGAAAGGGTAGGTTGAAAGATTTGAGTTAGCTCTTCAATTTGAGAAACATTTAACTCTTGTTTCGCTAAATGACACAAGATAATTAAACGATCTGTGTTTGCAAGAGATTTAAGTACATTGACAATTGAGCTTGCAGACTCTCTCATTGCTTCGATCTCAAGATCTTTTTGCATATTATCCTCACGATGTTTCAAGCGAACTTAGTATAAGGGCAGCAAAATTAAAAAATGTAGCAAAACTGAATAATTGCAATGGTTTTTTATGAAAAAGGATATAAGTAAAAGTAATAATGACTCTCATTTGTGTATGCCATTATATTTTTTTATTCAAAAGTGAGATTAAAGTCTCTATTTAATATTTTGGTCTATTTTTTAAGTGATTTCTATATTTAAAAATATGGTTGATAATTAAAATTATTAAAAATAACTAAACAATAAAAATAAATTATTAATAACATTAATGAATATAAAAAAATTAAAAAAAAGTTTGTACTTTTTAAAAAAGTAGATATACTGATCATAAGACAGAACGATCTGTCTGCATAAAAAGGAGTGGGAGTGCTACTGTACTACCGCCAGAGGGTAATAATTTTATTATTCTTTTTACAACTCAGACGCAAGCGTGAGCCACAATTATAACTATAAATCACGCTTTATTTTTTAATTTTCCTTATATATCAATTTTCCTTTAAATGACTATTGATTCAAAGGAAAACTCTAACTTTTAAGCCAATTCTTTTTCAAAGTTGATTAAATGTTTTACACGTGTCCAGTATTCATTCATTTGGACAGAATTTTTATTTACATGAGCTTGAATGGTCATGCCATCCAAAATACTCACAATCAGTGTTGCTAGATGGGTCGGATTACGAATATCTAAATGTGTCAATAAGCCGTGAACTAAATTGGTTAACCATATTTTATATTGAGTAGCTGGTTCCAAAGTAGAAGGATAAATTTTAATGACTTCTTCTAATGCTTTTTGAAACATGCAACCATTGAAGTCTTCGCTATGAAACCAAGCGTCATACCAAATGAATATTGCGTTGAGTTGTTCAAGATAATCATCTGGATTACATTCAGCTAAAGCTGCATTTAATGATGTTTGTAAATTTACGTTTCTTTGGAGTAAACACTCTTCAATTAGTTTCTCCTTGGAAGGGAAGTATTTATAAAAAGTCATTTTAGCGACATTAGATTCACTAATAATCCGATCAACTCCAATTGAATTATAGCTATGAGAGTTAAAAAGTCTTAATGCTGTGGTAATAATATCTTCTTTTTTTGACATATTTAGCCTCTAAGTCGCTCCCCATTACTAGAGCATAGTTTCGCATTCTGATATGCAATTTTGGCATGGGATTTTACATGCTATTTTGAAAATATTCTAGCGGAAAATAACAATATTTATGAATTGCGATTATTAGGTGAAATGTATTATTTATCGATAAAATTAACAAATTGAATTAGCTGTATTAATAATAATTTATTAAGTTGATTCTAGGTGGTTTATGATTGTTTATATTTTGATGTTATTAACTGGATTACAAAGATTTTAATTCCTCAATTGGTAAATGAGAAATATTCGTATTATTAAAGTGAGCCAGTATTTTTTTCAACTGACCCACAGATTTAAAATGATTGAGCTTATTTTTGTGGCAAGCTTGCGATTAAGTTCACAAAGTTTTGATAAAGTGGTGAGCGCTGTGTAGGCGTGTAAACAGAACGTTTGATTACGCCTCTATCTGTAGAAATTGATAGATCAATATTTTGTGCGCTTCTGAGTTCATTAAGAAATGAGCTTGGAAGTATGAATGAATTTGATGATCTTCTTGGAATGAGTCGATTTATATATTTTTGCTCGGTCTTTGTCATGGCATCATAATTAATAGATTTTCCATCAACGCTAAAGCTTATACTTTTTATGTCGTAATAGTCATATGTACTTGTAAGTGAAACATCAATTTTAAGCTGTTCTTTTGTTTGTTTATCCCACGCTACAACGACTGTTGGACAAATTTCATTGGATTTACAATTTAAAGAACCAGCCGTAGCAAGATGATCCAAGGTTGTTGGTGATGTTGATTGATGTTGTAAGTTAGAACAACCACTCACAATACTTGCGAAGCACAATAAGCCTATTACTTTTTTCATGATTTCAATTCTCAAGTCTGCTCTGAATTTATTTGCTTAATGATGTAGTGTTGGGCCAAGAAATTCAAATGGTTTAGCGGTCTTAAATTGATTTGTCGCATCGCCAGCAAAAGTATTCTGCTGATCTTTACCTAAATCAAGTTTACGTGTAACACCGTCTTTAAAATTTATTTGCTTCAAATCAACCCAAAATACATTTGGCGATACTGCTGATTCAAAGAAATAAAGTTGCTGTTTATGATCCGCTACTGTTCTCCAACGAGTTGAAGAAATATTTGGTTCTTCGGCAGTGTTTAAACCAAAAGGAACTGAAGCATTTCTAATCACACTAAATACAGATGCGATTGCTTCTTTGGGGTTATCATTTTTAGGAATTGCATTGATATAAAAAGACGCACGAGCGAAACGGTCTGCTGCGCGATTTGTACCGGGGAGCATTATTGTGCCGCCAATTTGTTGCCAGTAGGTGTTTAATGCTAACTGTTGGTCAAAGATAGGCGAGTTGGTCATAACTTGATATTTTTTGTTGTGATGAATAACTTGCTTTCCGTTGATATATTCAATAATCGCGCTATCACCGGTCTTATCAGAAATAGATAAATGAAGAGTCGCTAATCGTTGTTCTCCAGGAACAGCATCTGTGATTAGTGTAAAAGGTTCCTTTTCTAAAGCAGATACTGCTTCAGAAACAGTTGCATAATTATCAAGTACGTATTGAGCCCAAGCAGATATACTTAATTGTGGTTTATTCGATTGTTTACTATCAGGATATTGGGATTCAACTAGCCATAACACATTTGCGACTAATCCTGCTTCATTCATACCATCTGTTGTTGATATATCGTATCCAGAAGCAATCACGCTGCCGTACTTTGATTTCCATTTCAGAGATTTCGAACCTGCATTACTATCACGCTCTACACCACTTGGCATGATCCAAAGATTAGTACCGACATCTACTTTCCAGTCCATAGATCGAGCTGTAATAATGTGATTGTCATTACCTAAATATACAGCTCTTGTACATGCTTGAACTGTTTGAAAAAATAATGACGATGCGATGAATGAACAAAGTAATGTTTTTTTCAACATGTTGATCTCCACATTTTTTAATCAAGAATTATTTAAAATTAATATATGTTTTTAGCTTATCAGTAATTAGTTTATAAATATTTTATTAGTATTCAATCGCTAAAATGTAATATTGGTAAAAGAAAGACTTCTGAATGTGACTGAAATTGATAAAAAAACAAAAACTTTTCTTATCTAATTCAACCATGATCCAGAAGCCTAAATTTGGTTTAGTTTGGTGGCAATAACATCAAGATTGCATTGTTTAAAAGTAGAGCGATATCTTCCAAGATTTCATCTTGGTTCAAGTTTTCATCAAACATCAAAACTTTTCCATCTGCAATCTGTTTTAGTGTCGATGCGAAAGACTCTGAAATGCCAATATTCTCACCATTCGCCCAAAAATCTAAAACTTCATTCTGATTTCTATAAAGAAGTCTTGATGCTGGTTCGAGTATTAGTTGATAACCAGTGCCTACAACCTCTAATAAATCATTTGCCTCAATTTCTTCAGGTTCTGGAATACTATTTGGATAGTTAGATTCGCTCATATAAGACATGATTGCCGCGTCAAACTCTGGCGCTTTGCTGAGGTAGTTAAGTAACTCAGTTTTTAAATAGGAAAATTCAGTACTATTAATTTCCCCAAGATTTTCGGTTTGGTGACGCGCAATATCCAATAAAGGGTTTTTGAGTGAATCATTTTCTGCAAACTTATCACTGACTTGATCTATCATTTCTGAAAGATTTGGCATACGGAAACCGAAAGAAAACGTTAAACAGTCATCTTCAGCCACACCATAATGAGCAAGCCCAGGGGGAACATAAAGTAAGTCGCCAGGAGCAAGCACTTCATCAAAATGAACATCTATTTCTGCAAGCAGTTTTAATGGTTGGTCTGGTAAAAACTCAGTTGATTCATTGCACATTTGACCTAACTGCCAACGACGATGACCATGACCCTGTACTAAAAACACATCATAAAAATCAAAGTGCTTTCCTACAGAACCACCTTTAGGCGCATAAGACACCATGATGTCATCACGACGCCATTGCGGGATAAAAGGAAATTTTTTCCAAAGCTCTGCAATGTCAAATGAATAGTGATCGACTGCTTGAACTAAAATAGTCCATAAATTAGGTAGTTTTTGAAAATCACCTTTAGTCAGTGGAGAAGATTTAACATGCCATTCATTTGGATTTTTATTTTTTTGACGAATTAAGCGGGCAGTAACATCCTCTTCCAATGCCAGCTCTTGTACATCTTCTGGCTCTAATAATCCAATAATTTCAGGTAGAGCATTACGTACTAGCAGTGGTTTTTTTTGCCAATACTCATTAAGAAATTCTTCTGCGGTGATGCCGCCGAGTACTGTTAAAGATTGTGACATGGGAAATGAAACCAAAATATTGAAATTGGCGCGTATTCTCCCTTGAGTTGAATATTGACGCAAGTCTTGTCTGCATAAGATGAAATAGTCATTAAAAGTTAGAGAATGTATTTAAACTTGATCAATTAGAAACGTATTCGTTTACAGTCCTTTCAAAAAAACAGTATGCTTAACATGCAGAGAGGAGCATACATGTATCAAGTACTGGCAAGAAAATACCGTCCACGTAATTTCAATGAGTTAGTGGGGCAAAATCATGTTTCGCGTGCTTTAACCAGCGCATTGGAACGTGGACGTTTGCATCATGCTTATTTGTTTACGGGAACACGTGGGGTTGGTAAAACTACGATTGCACGTATTTTAGCCAAATGCTTGAACTGTGAGACAGGTGTAACCTCAACACCATGCGAAGTTTGCGCAACGTGTAAGGCGGTGAATGAAGGTCGTTTTATTGATTTGATTGAAATCGATGCAGCTTCGCGTACTAAAGTCGAAGATACCCGTGAATTACTTGATAACGTACCTTATGCACCAACCCAAGGTCGCTTCAAAGTTTATTTAATCGATGAAGTGCACATGCTTTCAACGCATTCATTCAATGCTTTACTTAAAACTTTAGAAGAGCCACCTGAGCACGTAAAGTTTCTATTTGCGACTACAGATCCACAAAAGTTACCGATCACCGTTATCTCGCGCTGTTTACAGTTTACTTTGCGTCCTTTAGCTGTTGATGAAATCACAACACATCTAAGTTCTATTTTAAATAAAGAACATATCGAAGCAGATCAAGACGCCATTTGGCAAATTGCAGAATCAGCACAAGGTTCATTGCGTGATGCTTTGTCATTAACTGATCAAGCCATTGCTTATGGTCAAGGTGCTGTGCATCATCAAGATGTAAAAGAAATGTTGGGGTTGATTGATCGAACTATTATTTATGATTTGATTTTAGCGATTCATCAAAATCAGCAAGCGCGTGTTAGTCAATTGCTGTTGCAATTTCGACAGCAAGCCTTAGATGTTTCATTGGTACTAGACCAATTAGTTTCAACACTACATGAATTGGCTTTATTACAATATCTGCCAGATCTTGCTTTGAAATATAGTGAAGAAATTAATCAAAAAATTATTCAACTTTCAAAATTAATTTCTGCTCAAGACTTACAACTTTATTATCAAATTGCTTGTAAAGGGCGAACGGAACTTCAGCTTGCAGTGACTCAAGAGCAAGGCTTTGAAATGACGGTATTGCGTTTACTTGCGTTTAGACCGTTATCCATTAATGAAATCGTCGTCAGCGCAACGAATGAAACTCAAATAGAAGCTTCACAACCTTCAATAATATTGCATGAGGCATCAAAGACTTCTATTGAGCAATCTGAACAAGATTTTCAGGCGGTTGAAAATAAGTTTGATGAGAAATTAGATCAGGTTAATGTTGAACCTGAACCTGAACCTGAACCTGAACCTGAACCTGAACCTGAACCTGAACCTGAACCTGAACCTGAACCTGAACCTGAACCTGAACCTGAAC
>NZ_KB849766.1:0-40797 GCF_000369005.1 Acinetobacter beijerinckii CIP 110307 | reverse complement strand
CTGAACCTGAACCTGAACCTGAACCTGAACCTGAACCTGAACTTGAACCTGAACCTGAATCTGAATCTGAATCTGCTGCGCAAAATCTAAATAGTAATATGATGGTTTTTGATGTAAGTGCGGGGCAATTGGTTGAGTTAGACACTTCAGTAGAAGTAAGCAACGTTCAAGTTGAATTTATACACTTAGAAGAAGTTTTGATTTTTCCTGTTGAAGATAATATTCGGGAACACGTTGATATTCAGCAAAATGAACAGCGCGTTGATTTACTGTTAGATGTAGTTGAGGAGACACCTTTTTCAGTAGAATCTGTAGATATTAAACAACAGCAGTCAGTTACAAGTTTAGAAGAACAGCATAAAGCTGAATCGACTGATTTAATGCCACAAGATATTTTAAAATTGCGTGAACAAGTTTTAGAGGGGGAGTGGAATTTAGAGAAGTGGGAATATTGGTTTAGAACCAGTCAACTTTCGCCAGCAGTGCAAGAGTTAGCACAGCACGGTGTTATGCAAGGGCAAATTAATGGTTCTTCGATTTTTCAAATCCCACGGGAATATGAGGGCATGCTCTCTCAATTGCAGCATGGGTTAGAAGATGCCTTAAAAGTACAGTGGCCAAATACACAATTTAACGTTGAGTATGCTGAAGTAGACTCAAATACACCTTTGATGATGCAAAATGCGCGCAAGCAAAAAGCGTTTAATCGTGCGGTTGAGTTGTTACATAAAGAACCGACTATTAAAAGTCTAGTTGATACATTTGATGCTGAACTTCAAAATATTCAATTAAAATTATAGAAGGTATACAAGTCAGTATCTTTTTATATATTTCTTAATGATTTTTATAGAAAAATACTGACGATTATGCTAAAAATGATACGTTGATATGAGCAGAGAAATTTTAGAACTCTTGCTCTATAGGAACGTATTAATTGAGTTTATTCTAATCAAATTAATATTGTAGATACCCTAAAAATATCAAGTGAAATAATAAAACTGCATAAATTTTAATTGAACAATGGGGTATATCACTAATTTTAGTAGCAAAGTTAAAAGTGTTGATTTAAAAAACTGAAAACAATTTTCTTTCTATAAATAAAATTGCATCTGTTTTGGATAGAATGTTAGAAAATTGAAGTCATTAATTTATATATTCATGGAATAACAAACGTAATCATTTTTTTCTTTGCAAAGTCCAATTGTCATCGCGTTTATTTAATTTTAAAACTTTAGCTTTACATGTTTGAGTAATCTAATTATGCGTCGTTTGCCTGTTTATATTTTGTTGGATACGTCTGGGTCTATGCGAGGTGAGCCGATTCACTCAGTGAATGTCGGATTGCAGTCCATGTTGAGTGCACTGCGTCAAGATCCTTATGCATTAGAAAGTGTTTATTTAAGTATTATTACCTTTGATTTAGAACCAAAAATTTATTTACCTTTAACTCCTTTAGATCAAGTTCAATTCGCAGAAATTCAAGCACCCAGTGCAGGAGCAACCTTTATGGGTGCTGCCTTGGAGCTTCTTGCTGAATGCGTCAATCAACAGGTGCAAACAAATACAACGGATGAGAAAGGTGATTGGCGACCTTTATTATTCATTATGACTGACGGTTCACCCTCAGATATTTATGCTTATCAACAGGTTATTCCTGTGATTCAACAATTTAATTTTGCCAGTATTGTGGCTTGTGCTGCTGGACCAAAAGCGAAACAAGAGCACTTATTGCAACTCACGGATAAGGTCGTGGTATTGGATACCATGGATGCGGCTTCATTTGCTGGATTTTTTAAATGGGTCTCAGCCAGTGTGGTTGCTGGAAGTAGTAGTGCGGGTATTTCAGGTTCAATTTCATTGCCGCCACCGCCACCTGAAGTACAGTTAGTTTTGTAATTCGATCATCAATCATTAAGGACAAAAGATGCGCCGTTTACCTGTTTTTTTTGTACTGGATTGTTCTGAGTCTATGGCTGGGCAGAATATCCAACAGATGCAGCAAGGCATACAATTGATCATGCAACAATTGCGCAAAGATCCTTATGCTTTGGAAACGGTTTATGTTTCGGTGATTGCCTTTGCTGGTTTAGTTCGAACACTAGTTCCATTGGTTGAAGTCTTTGCCTATTATCCTGTGAAACTACCTTTAGGTGGTGGTACACATTTAGGCAAAGCATTAGAACATTTAATGAATGAATTTGATCGCCATTTAATTAAAACCACTGAGGACACTAAAGGTGATTGGAAACCTGTGGTGTATTTATTTACAGATGGTCGTCCAACAGATGAATGTAAAGATGCGATTTATCGTTGGCAGAAAAAATATGCTCGACGCTGCACTTTAATTGCTTTAGGTATGGGCAAAAATGTGGATTATCAAACCCTAAAGCAATTAACTGAGCATTGTATTGCCTTTGATGAATTGAATGAACATGATTTTAAAAAGTTTTTCCAATGGATCAGTGCTTCTGTATTAGCACAAAGTAAGAGTATTGGTGATGGACAGGAACATAATCATTTACCAAGCTTAGATGAAAGCTATATGCGATTGGTGAAAGATCTTCCAGCTAAAAATACATTGGTGGATGAAAATTGTGTCACCTTTGTTGGGCGTTGCGCGAAACTCAATCGTCCTTATCTGATGAAATATGAGCGAGAAATTCAGTACAAAGCGCCACAGGATTTAAATATCGAACTTAATTTGTATCATTTTCAATTAACTGAATGCTGCAAAATAGATGAAGACTATTTTACGTGGTCTGATCAGAGTCAGCATCAGCAACAAGTCAATACAACCTTGCTACAAGGTGCACCCGAATGTCCACATTGTTTGGCTGATACTGCATTTGCAATGTGTGGTTGTGGTCAATTGATGTGTTATGACGGATTTAGTGAAGAAGCAACATGTCCGTGGTGTCGCCGCCAAGTTCGCTTTGGTTATGGTGGAATTGATGGTTTCGATGTACAACGAGGGCGTGGCTAAAATAGCCATAAGGAATAAGCATGTCTCAAGTTTTACATCCAGAGATACAAAGCGCTTTCACTGATTTATTAACGCAATTATTACAAGATAAAACCCAATCACCTGACTTGAGCGAAAATGCAGAATGGATCAGTCAGTTGCTCAAAAACAAACGTATTTATAATGCTTATTATGATTTGGCTGAAGAGATTTATGATGCGAGTGCTTTTCAATGTGAGCAACTTCCATATTTTCACCAAACTCAGCTATACCATATTTTGCAACAAGGGCGACAAGCCATTTATTTACCTTGTCCAAATAACCTAAGTGAGTTTGAGCAACCAGTTGATTCTGAAATAGAAATTGAAAAAAATACAGTTCATACAGACGTAGAAACTAGGCAATCTGATTTCAATCAAAAGACTGAGTTGCTGAGCTTGGTGCTAGATTACCAATTAGAAAGTGCAGTATCTCATGAACAAAGTCTTGATCCCCAAATGCTGGCTACAAATCTTCAAGTCGTATTGAACTCAGCACCAAATAAGGATGCGCCAAATGTCTCCACTGATATTATAGAAACGGTGAAAAAAATGCCTTATTTTCAGATTCCAAATGCACGTGTTGGGCAGATTTATCAAGCCAAGATTCAAATGCAACATCCTATGCAACAACCAGTCTATATCTGTGCCGATCGTATTGAAATCTCAGATGACTTAGGTCTGTATTTTAATCAGGACATGCAGCAGTTACAAGGAACTCCGTTGCAGGCAGGTGAGTTCAAATTAAATTTCCAATATAAAATCAATCAAGAACAAGTCGATTGGCAGCAAGGTGAAGTCACGTTCATTGTAACGCCTGATCCACGAAGCTTATGGCAAATCAATGAGCCAGACGCGAATGAACCCTATCAGAAAAGTCACAGTGATTCCGAGTATATTCAAGCAGAGAATTTTAAGATTGCTGCTTCGAGTCAACGAGGGCGTTCACATGAACATGCAGGAAGCTTTCGTGATGATGATTTTCTGATTAGGCAAATAGACAACAGTGATTGGGCAATTTTAATCGTGGCGGATGGTGCGGGTAGCGCTGATTTTTCTAGGCGTGGTTCGCAACTGGCAGTGCAGTCTATGGGACAGATATTGCTTGACGATTTAAAGCAGCGACAAGCGCACTTAGATCAACTGATAGCAGGCTGGCAAGTTGCAGAAGTGGATCAACAATTGCAAGCTTTAGGTCAGCAGTTGCAGGATTTATTTTATCAAGCAGCATTGACTGCTGTTGAGGCGATTGAACATGAAGCACATGAGCAGCAAGTGGATGTAAAAAAATTCTCTACCACATTACTAGCTGCAATCGTGAAACAACAACCTGAACGAACACTGATCAGTAGTTTTTGGATTGGGGATGGTGCAATCGCCGTTTATAGCCCTGATAAAATACGATTGATGGGCAAACCTGATGGTGGAGAGTTTGCAGGTCAAACTCGATTTTTATCTCGGCAAGTAGTCAATCAATTTAGCGCACACGTGAATATTGGTTATTTTCAAGACTGCCAAGCGATATTGCTGATGACCGATGGTATTTCAGACCCACGTTTTGAAACAGATGCAGGTTTGAATAATCTGCAAAAATGGCAACAGCTATGGCAAGAGATCCAGCCAAAATTACAGCATGAAAAACCAGATCAAGCTTTATTGGAATGGTCAAAATTCTTTAGTGCAGGGCATCATGATGATCGTACTTTGGCGGTTTTATGGCAAGATTCATTGCAAAAAAAGGTTGATGAGAACGATGATCAAAAAAGTTCAGAACTGAATGTACATGATAAGCCGCTTAGAGGTTAAAGATGAATAAAATCATTCAATGTCAAACTCTAGATGGTCGGTCGATTGCATTTGTGGATGAAGTGGTTGGCTCAGGTGCGATGAAGGATGTGTATTTTTCACCTGATAAATCTTATGTCGTCTGTTTTTTTACGAAAGAGAAAAACAGTTTTTATCAATCACAAGCAGAATTAGAGCGTCAAAAAGATCGTTTAAAAGAAATTGTCAGCAATAAATGGCAAGGAATTTTTAATAGTGCAGGTGGTGACTATTGGAAGAATGTGTTTTGTTGGCCTGATGGTTTGGTGGAATATAATGGTTTGCTTGGAATCACAGCTCCTACCTATCAACAGCCATTCTTCTTTGAATTTGGTTCAAAGAATGATGATTTTTTGGGAATTAAAGGCAAAGAAAAAGAAGGCAAGTGGTTTGCAAGTGCCAATAACCAAAATCGCTTCCTTGACGAACGAGAAAAAGGTACATGGCTGAATTATTTAAAAATTTGTATTCTGATTGCCCGTGCAGTACGGCGTATGCATGCAGCAGGCTTAGCACATTCTGATTTATCGTATAAGAATATTCTAATCGATCCTGTGACGGGTCGTGCTTGTGTGATTGATGTAGATGGTTTGGTTGTCCCAGGTAAATATCCGCCTGATGTTGTGGGAACACCTGATTTTATTGCACCTGAAGTCATACAGACCAATCATTTGACAAAGGATGATCCAGCACGGCATTTGCCAAACATCATGACAGATCGGCATGCTTTAGCGGTGTTGATTTATATGTATCTGCTCTATCGACATCCACTACGTGGCGGTTTGGTGCATGATCTCAATGATCCTCAACGAGATGAAAATCTCGCAATGGGTGAACAAGCTTTATTTATTGAGCATCCAACGGATCATCGTAATCGAGTTAAAGTAAGTCAGGTGCGTCCGAGTGCCTTACCGTGGGCTGATCCAGAAAAAATTCCTTATGATGTGACAGGCCCTTATCTTAAAGATTTATTTTTAAAAAGTTTTGTGACAGGTTTACATCAACCACAACAGCGTCCCTCAGCAAATGACTGGGAAACTGCTTTGGTTAAAACTGTTGATTTAATTCAACCTTGTTTTAATACGGATTGCAGCCAAAAATGGTATGTTTTTGATAATACCACACAACCCATATGTCCTTTCTGCGGTACTAAATTTAAAGGACAATTACCTATTTTAAATTTATACTCAGCGCGTCAAGAAGGGAGTTTTAGACCAGACAATCATCGGCTAATGGTATGGACAGGGCAGTCAATTTATCAGTGGCATGCAAATAGTCTGATCGCCCCTAATGAGCGTCTGACTGCTGAGCAAACTAAACGTGTGGGTTATTTTATTTTTCATCAAGAGCAATGGTGGTTGGTCAATGAAAATTTACCTGATCTGATGGATGTGGCGACCAAGACAGTCGTGCCGATTGGTTCAAAAATTGAATTAACAGATGGCAAGCAAATTTTATTATCCCGTCAGGATGGCGGGCGTTTAGTGGTGGTTCAGATGGTAGTGTGTTCTTCATGATAAAGTTAAATTTAAATGTTCCACAAATTGATGAAACAAAGGTTATTTCTCCGCATTCAATTGGAATTTGGTTTACTCAAGCGCATTCTTGTCAACGAGATTTAGTTTTAGCTGCAAAGCAGTTGCGCTCAGATTTTCCGATTCACGTTATTGCATCACATCAAGATTTGCGCCCTGAAATTACATCTGTAGCCGATATTGCCTTACAAGAACCTGTTTTGTCAGAACGAGTAGAATGGGTGTTGGAGCAAGCACAGCGTTTACAGGTTAAATTGATTGTTGCTGGACGATTTGGACGTATTTACTTAGAGCAAAAGCATCGTTTTGATGCACTTGGTATTCGTTTAATGGCGGGTTGTGACACTGCTGAAAACGTAGGACAGCTACATGATAAATCAGCATTTACTCAAATTTGTACTGAACATGGTATTCCTGTAGTTCCTGCAACAACGGTTGAAACAGCGGATCAATTACAAGCTGCTTATGATAAATGGTCAGCCGAAGGTGCGGTATGTGTGAAGCCTGTGACAGGAGTGTTTGCTTCAGGATTCTGGCGTTTAGACCCAAACGCTACGCCGTTTGATATGTTTCACAACAGCCAAAATTTTAAAGCCCATCCGCAGACTTTTATAGAAAGTTATCGCCAGCTCCCACAAACGCCTGCCTATTTGGTGATGCCATTTTTATCTGGGCATGAATGTTCTGTCGATATGTTCTGCGTTCATGGTGAAGTGCGTTATGCCGTGGCTCGTTATAAACATCGTGGTGATTATCAAACCTTAACTTTAGATGATCCTGCGATTGATCTTGGGCGACGTGTAGCACGTTTATTTCATTGTGATGGTTTAGTGAATATGCAAGCGCGCTATAACCATGTCGGTGAAATCTATATTTTAGAAGTCAATCCACGACCTTCAGGTGGAATTAGTCACACCTTTCATAGTGGTGTTAATTTAGTTGTTGCTCTTATTTCAGAGTTTCTTGAGCATGAGTACCAAGCGGAAGTTATGCCTGGCAATATAACAGTTCGAAATATTAGTCAAAGCCTGCAAGTTTAACTTCCAGATTTGATCGCTAAATATACCTTTTTACTGATTTGAATGAAAAAGCTTTATGATTAAGATTGAATTGCAGCGCGGTACATTAACCTTACAACCTAGCAAAGATAATGTATGGCAATGGCAAGATTTATTAGGTTTTGCCGAACGTATTAACCCAAAACGTGCTTTTTTATTTGTATCAAAAGTATTGGGTCGGCATATTCCCGTGAGCCCTGTGATTATTCGCCAAGCCTTTACTGATTTAGCGCAACAAGTTCCTGCGAATTTACCTGAACCTGTTTTGGTGATTGGGATGGCAGAAACCGCCGTTGGTTTGGGAGCTGGTGTTCATCAGGTGTTACAACGACAATATCCTGATGCTTTGTATGTCACAACCACACGACATCCTGTGGCAGACGCGCCATTACTCGTTCGGTTTTTAGAAGAGCACAGTCATGCGCAAGATCAACTGTTATATAGCTCTGCTGATCCAGAAATTCATGCTCAGATATTAGCGAGTAAGAGTATTGTTCTCGTTGATGATGAAGCTTCGACAGGGAAAACCTTTATTAATCTCATCTCAGCTTTGCAGAATGCAGGTTTAAATGAGATTTCGCATGTGGTGACTGCAACTTTAGCGGATTGGTCATCAGGGATTCATATTTCAGGTCTAGAGTGTGAATCTGTGGCGTTGATGACTGGCACATGGCAATGGCAAGATGCTGAAAATCCAAAAAAAATTGAGATGCCAAAAGTCGATACGATTGCATTTGGTGAATTTGAAGCTTTAGCGCAACCGACATGGGGACGCTTACCAGTGAAGGATACGACTGCACATATTCGACTCTCTGCTCAAGCACAAGAACGAATCTTGGTTTTAGGCAGTGGTGAATATGTTTGGTCTTCTTTTTTATTGGCAGAACATTTACACCAACAAGGTGCTGATGTGAAATTCAGCGCAATTACACGTTCGCCAATCGCAGAAGGACATGCGATTCAATCGGCGTTGGCATTTTCGGATAACTATGGCCTCGGTATTCAAAACTTTGTCTACAATATCAAACCATTAGATTATGATCGTATCCTTATTACGGTTGAAACGACAAAAGACTCAGTGGCGACCGAATTATTAGCTGCATTGCCAAATGCTGAAGTGATTAGTGCTGTAGATTACCCTCACCATATTTCTTAATTGTATGTTTTTATGACTGATTTTTTATTAAGTTCAACTCCCGTTTTAGCTCCCATTATGTTGGTTGATTTGGATGATACTTTGTTCCAAACACATCGACGGATTACACCTCAACCTGACTTTAAAATGGCAACGACTGATAAAAATGGGCAGGCTTTGGCGTATATGAATCCTGTGCAACAACATTTTGTGCAGTGGTTATTACAAAGTACACATGTGATCCCTGTGACGGCGCGTAGTGCAGAAGCACTATCTCGCGTCCATTTGCCATTTCAGTACGGTGCTGTATGTTCTCATGGTGGAACTGTTTTAAATGCCGATCTGTCAATTAACCGAGATTGGCATTCACAAATGCAGCAGGTTCTACTGCCTTACAAAGCACGATTGCAAGCTTTGATGCAAGTTATCCAACAAGCAGTTGACTTTGGCTCAATTCGGACATGGATCGTTGAAGAACAAGGTTTGGGGCTGTATCTTGTTGCCAAGCAAAATACTGAAAATGACAATCCGTATGCGCCGAATTTTTTACCAGAACTATTGAATAGTTTGAGTGATGAATTATTAGATGGGTTTTATTTTCATTTGAATGGTAATAATTTGGCGTTTATCCCAAAACCTGTCAGTAAAGCTAATGCTGCAAAATTCTTATTACAGCAACTAGATGTGCCACAACGTAGTATTTTAGGTTTTGGTGATAGTTTATCTGATGTTGAATTTTTAAATTTATGCGATTGGTGGGGCATGCCGAATCATAGCCAATTGAATCGTTGGGTCAAACATAACTTGGCTCAACAATATGCACAAGAAGGGTATTATGGCGATTATCAATAAGCAACAAGCCAGTGAATTGATTTCAAAGCAAGGGTTTAGTGGTAGTTATTTACCTGAGCAAGTAATCTTCTTATTGCGTCGTACCCATATTCAAGCAACGGATACTGTAGAGAAAGAACATTTAATTCAGTCTGGGCAAAAACACTATTCTCAAATGATTAGTCAGGAAAATGCTCCTTCTGAACGTCATTTAGTACTGTATGAAAATGCTTTGCAACAAGGGCAGCAACGTTTGGCGGAGAATGTACAACAGTTGGCTCAAACTTTAGCAACGCAATTTGTTGAGCCAATTGTATTAGTCAGTTTTGTTCGTGCGGGCGTACCTTTAGGGGTGTTGCTTTATCATGCTTTACAAGATTTGGGTCGTCCTTGTATCCATTATGGGGTAAGTATTCTTCGTGATCGTGGGATTGATTTTGCAGCATTAGAAACCATTGTTGCCAAGCATGGGCATCAATCCATTGTGTTTGTAGATGGTTGGACAGGTAAAGGTGCAATTCGACAAGAATTACAGCGTAGCTTAGGAGATGATCCTCGTTTTGCCAATCGGCCACTGCCATTAGTTGTATTAGCTGATATTGGCGGCTGTGCATGGTTGGCTGCCAGTGGTGATGATTGGTTGATTCCATCTGGGGTGTTGGGTTCAACGATTTCAGGGCTAATTTCACGAACGATTTGTGAAGGTGAACCACTCAAAGCTGAAGAGATTAATGCGCAAAATATTGACCAATGGCATAGTTGTATTGAATATACTCAGCTAGAAAAGTTTGATCAATCACAACAATTTATTAAAAAAATTAATCAAATTCGCCGTCAATGTGCAGTTCAACCGAATGCCGTTTGGACAGAAACACAACGGCAAAAACAACAGCAACAAAGCCAGCAAGTGATTCAAGACTTGGCACAGCAATATCAGATCACTAATTTAAATCGAATTAAGCCGAGTATTGCAGAAGCAACACGTGCAATTTTACGCCGTGTGCCTGATCTGGTGCTATTGCGAGATGCCGATGATGCTGACACTGCTTTATTACGCCATCTTACGGATATTACCCAGACACCAACCAAAGTCGTTGGTGATCAAATTGCACCCTATCGTGCCATTACATTAATTCAAAAATTAGGGAAAAATTAATATGTTATCTGCATTGTCATTGGGGGCAACATTATACATGCCAGCCACGCGACCAGATTTATGGCAGGTGGTGAATGGTGAAAAATATCCTGAATTACGTTCAGTTGTATTATGTTTAGAAGATGCCGTTGTCGAGCATGATGTTGAATTTGCAAAAGAGAATTTAAAAAAATTATTGCAACATTTACAACAGAATCAAAGAAACTTACAGCATCCACAGTTATTTATTCGTCCTCGTCATTTAGAAATGGCAGAAGAATTGATGCAGTGGGCAGAGATTCAGTTATTAGATGGTATGGTCTTGCCTAAATTTGGCTTATCTAATTTGAATCAATGGCATGCTATTTTATCATCTGATTTAAAACTGATGCCGACCTTAGAAACGCCTGATACATTTGATATGGGAGCGATGAAGGAATTAAGGCAAGCTTTACAACAACAGTTTCATCCTGTATTGGTCTTGCGGATAGGCGGTAATGATTTATTAAATTGTTTGGCATTACGTCGCCCAAATGACATGACTTTATATCAAACACCAATTGGGACTTTAATTTCAAATTTAGCTGGTCAGTTTTTGCCACATGGATTTTCTTTAAGTGCGCCTGTATGTGAACACTTTAGCCAAGTTAAATTATTGCAAGATGAATTGTACTTAGATATTCAACATGGTTTATCTGGTAAAACCATTATTCATCCAGCACAGATTCCGATTGTGCATCAAGCTTTTCAAGTCAATGAAATTGAATTGAAACAAGCACAAGATATTTTAAATCAAGATGCACAGGCCGTTTTTGCATGTCATGGTTCTATGCTTGAACCTGCGACACATAAACATTGGGCAGAACGAATTTTGGAGCGAGCTAAAGTTTTTGGTTTAAAAATCTAGTATTCGTTGTGATATGAAAATAATTAAATTTCATTTAAAAGTAATTCAAATAAGATAAACGAGGGTATCGCAATGCAACAATTAATTACTGGGGCGAATTTAGCTTTAACACAGCCCGAGATTCAAATAAAAATAAAGACGGCGATGCCCGAACAAATAAGTTTGGATATGAGTGCATATATTCTTAATGCTCAAGCTAAGGTGCGCGGTGATGCGGATATGATTTTTTATGGACAAAAGCAAACGCCAAATCGTAGTGTGGAATTGCTAGAATCCACGCATAAGACGCCTTACTTAGCCCAATTTAATGTCAATACCCACTCATTAGAAGCTGAAATCAGCAAAGTTTCGTTTTGTGCTGCAATTGACGGTAACCTAACCATCAATGCAGTTCAGGATATTCAGATTGAGCTGTGGGAAAATGGTCAATTGTCTGCCACAGCAGATATTAAAAGTGCAGAAAAAACTGAAAAAGCCTTAATTTTGGCAGAAGTTTATCGCTATAAAGAATCTTGGAAATTCCGTTTTGTGAATCAGGGTTTTAATGGTGGATTAAAACCATTGTCAGAATACTTTGGTGTGGAGATTAGTGATGCACCACCTGCTGTACAAACTGCTCCAGTACCGCCAAAACCTGAGAAATTAAGTTTAAGTAAGATTAGTTTAGATAAACAAAACAATAGGATTAACTTAACAAAAAAAGATCAAACTTTCGGTGAAATTAAAATTAATCTAAATTGGAACCAAAAAACTGCTACAAAACAAAAAAGTTTCTTTGACAAAATGCTGAATCAAGGCAAAAACATTGATCTTGATTTAGGGTGTCTGTTTGAAATGCAAGATGGAACAAAATCTGTGGTTCAGGCACTCGGTGATTGTTTTGGGAAATTCCAAACATTTCCATATATTCAGTTATCTGATGATGATCGTACTGGAGCATTGCAAACAGGGGAATGGCTGCGAATAAATGGGAGAAATTGGGATCAAATTCATCGTGTTGTGATTTTCGCTTTTATATATCAAGGTGTTCCAAACTGGGCTGAAACGGATGCTGTTGTGACCATATATGTTCCAGAACAACCGCCTATTGAAATTCGTTTGACTGAAGGGCAACCATTAGGTATGTGTGGAATCGTTGAATTGATGAATCAAAAGGGAAATATAGAAGTACGAAGACATGTTCAATATGTGAAAGGTCATAAAGAGTTAGATCAAGCCTTTAATTTTGGATTACGTTGGGTTGCAGGTAGCAAATAAAATTAAAATTTAGCTTAATTTTATATTGAAAAATCCTTTAAAAATTAAGCTTATATTTTTTGTAGTGTAGAAACTAATTATAAACTTCAATCGAGGAGAATAGACAAAATGGCAATTAGTTTAAATAAAGGTGGAAATCTTTCCTTAAGTAAGACAGATCCAAACTTAGTTCGTATTTTAATTGGATTAGGCTGGGATGAGCGTGCCACTGACGGTGCCGCATTTGACTTGGATGCGAGTGCGTTTTTATTAACTGCAACTGGTAAAGTTCGCGGTGATCATGATTTTATTTTTTATAATCAACTTAAATCACAAGATCATTCAGTTGAACATACAGGTGATAACCGCTCTGGGCAAGGTGATGGTGATGATGAAACCTTATTGGTTGATTTATCTAAAGTGTCTCCTGAGATTGAAAAAGTTGCGATTACAGTCACTATTCATGATGCTCAAACACGTGGACAAAACTTCGGTCAAATTGCCAATGCATTTATTCGTGTCGTAAATAAAGATACAAATGTGGAAGTTGTCCGATTTGATCTTGCAGAAGATTATTCAACAGAAACAGCAATGGTTTTCGGTGAAGTTTATCGTCATAACGGTGAATGGAAATTTAAAGCGGTTGGACAAGGTTATTCTGGTGGACTTGCTGCAATGTGCCAGCAATATGGAATCCAAGTCGGTTAATTTTAAAAATCATGATGATAAGATTCTTATCTAAAGAGGCACAATGAAACATTTTCGTTTCTCAATTATTTTCACTGTAATCTGCTTGGCTTTATCTGCTTGGTGGGGTTTTAGCCATGGACCGCAAGCAGGGATTCAATCCATGCTTCGGGTGTTGTTGATTACTGCAATCTTAGCAGTGATGGAGGTTTCTCTATCTTTTGATAATGCCGTGGTAAATGCATCGATTTTACGCCATTGGGACGAGTTCTGGAAAAAGATATTTTTAACTGTTGGTATTCTTATCGCTGTTTTTGGGATGCGTTTAATTTTCCCAATTGTGATTGTTGCAATCACTGCTGATATTGGAATGGTCGAAGTTGTAAAAATGGCTTTGAATGATCCAGTTCTGTATTCAGAAAAACTTCTAGCTCATCATGCTGAAATTGCTGCATTTGGTGGGATGTTTTTATTACTCGTATTTTTAAATTTCTTGTTCGATGATGGTAAAGACACCCATTGGTTCCATTGGTTAGAATCTAGACTAGCGAATCTCGCTAATGTTCCTGCAATGTCTGTATTTGTTGCCATGATTGCACTGCTGATTATGGTGAGTTTAGTTAATGTAGAAACGAAACTCGTGGTGACTTTAGCTGGAATCTGGGGCATTGTTGTCTATGTAGGTGTTCAGGCGTTGGGGCATATACTTGAAAGCAGTCAAGCAGAAGAAACTGTAGACAATGAATCGAAAGCAACAGGCGCTTCAAGTACGATTGTAAAAGCTGGTATTGGTGGTTTTTTATATTTAGAAGTACTTGATGCTTCTTTCAGCTTTGATGGTGTAATTGGCGCATTTGCGATTACTACCGATGTTGTCATCATTATGCTTGGTTTGGCAATTGGAGCTATGTTTGTCCGTTCAATGACCATTTATTTAGTGGAAAAGGGTACCTTAGAAGCATTCATATATTTAGAACATGGTGCAATGTATGCTATTGGTATGCTTGCTGCAATCATGCTGTATACAGGTACAGGCGGTCACGTTCCTGAAGTTGTGACAGGATTAATTGGTGTTGCATTTATCATTTGGGCAGTTTTTTCATCGATTGCTTATGAAAAGCGACAATCAAAATCTTCATAAAATATATAGATATAGTAGATAAAATCTGTTATATCAAATAGCAAGTAATCATTTAATTCAATAGTAGAATAGGGAGTATATTTCATGGCAATTAGTCTAACCAAAGGTGGAAATGTTAGCTTAACTAAAGAAGCACCTGGAATCACCAAAACAACAGTTGGTTTGGGTTGGAATCCACGTGTAACTGATGGCCAAGCATTTGATTTGGATGCGATTGCATTTCTTGTCACTGAAAGCGGTAAAGTACGTGCTGACAATGATTTTATTTTCTTTAACAACTTAAAATCATCAGATGGTTCAGTTGTACATAACGGTGACAACCGTACTGGTGAAGGCGCTGGCGATGATGAGACACTAAGTGTTGATTTAACTAAAGTACCTGCTGATGTAGCAAAAATTATTTTTGCTGTAACGATTTATGATGGTCAAGGTCGTAATCAAAACTTTGGTCAAGTTGGCGATGCTTATATCCGCGTATTAAATGATGCAGGCGGTAGTGAAATTGCTCGTTATGATTTATCAGAAGACAGCAGTACAGAAACAGCGATGATCTTTGGTGAATTATATAAACATGGTAGCGAATGGAAATTCCGTGCTATTGGTCAAGGTTTTGCTGGTGGTTTAGGTCCTTTAGCAGCATCTTTTGGTGTGGCTGTATAATCATTAAATGATTTAGTGATAGATGATGGTACTCAAGTATCATCATCTTAAAATTTATATAAATATAAATGAAAAAATAGGCAATTTTAGAATATGCTGAGCTTAATTCGTGGGCAAAAAATTAAATTAGATGATCTTCTACAAGGACAAAATTCTTTTTATATTCACATTCAATATCAAGCCAATTTCACCTTAGATATCGCTAGTTTTGGCTTAGATCCACAATATAAATTAAGCGATGAGCGTTATATGACGTTCTATAATCAACCTAAAACACCATGCCAAGCGGTGCAACTGACAGACAATCAAGTCCAGTCTAGTCATTTTATGATTGATTTGGAAAAATTACCGCAAGTCATTCAACATTTGGTTATGACCGCAGCGATTGATGGTCAGGCAATAATGTCGCAAACACAACAGATCACAGTTCAAATCCTGAATTTACAGCAGCAGGTCGTGGCTGAGTTTAGGCTTGATGGTCATACGTTCGATCAGGAACGTGCAGCAATGCTGATCGAAATTTATCGCAAAGATAATATTTGGCGATTAGCTGCAAATGGACAGGGTTTTAGTGCGGGTTTAGACGCATTGATTCAATATTTTGGTGGTGAGGTAGCCGAAGAAGCTGCTCCACAAATATCATCAACACCACAGTCAAACATTAATTTAAAGAAAAAATTGTCTTTAGAAAAAGCAGAAAAAACAGGCAATGCTTCGATTATTGACCTGACCAAAAAATCAATGGTTCAGTTAGAAAAGAAAAATTTACTTGGCATAACAGCTCGTGTTGCTTTGGTTTTAGACGCATCTGGTTCAATGGATGGACAGTATCGCCGAGGTGATGTTCAGAAAGTGGTTAATCGCTTAATGCCTTTAGCGATTCACTTTGATGACGACGGCAGTTTCGAATCTTGGGCTTTCGCTGCAAAAACAACACAGCTAGATGAAGTCACAATAAGTAACGTGAACGATTTTATCAACACGACCCAACGAGGTTGGAAAAATTGGCAAGTTGGAGCTCGTTTTAATCAAGAGATTCCTGCGATTGAAGCGGTGATAGATTATTATCAAAAATTCAAAGATAAAATACCTACCTTTGTGCTCTTTATTTCGGATGGTGGCGTAGGTAGTCGAAGAGAGATGCAAAAAATATTAACCCAAGCTGCAAAGTTACCTATCTTTTGGCAGTTTGTGGGGATTGGTGGGCGAGATTATGGGGCTTTAGAAAAATTAGATGATTTAAAAGGTCGAATAGTTGATAACTGTAATTTTTTTAGTTTAGATCGAATTGATAGTGTTTCAGATGATCGTTTATATGAATTGCTTTTAGATGAATTTCCTGACTGGTTAAACGCTGCAAAGCAGCAACAAATTATTGAAAATTAAGGAGCAAATTATATGGCTCAATTTACTTTAGTTGGTTCACCTGAACCTTTTTTACATGTTTCAATGCGACGTGGCGATAAAATTTTTTGCGAAAGTAATGCAATGGTTATGCTTGAAGATTCTTTAGAGCTTAAAGGTCGTCTACAAGGGGGCTTGATGCAATCTTTATTACGTCGTTTTGCTAATGAAGAGTCCTTATTTCAACAGCATATTGAGGCTGTACGTGGAGATGGTGATTGCCTGCTTTCAGCTACGCTTGATGGTGATATGCAAATCTTAGATGTTGGTGCAACACAGTATTTGCTGAGTGATGGGGCATTTGTTGCGGCACATGATTCAGTTGAAGTTAAGGCGAGATTGAATAGTAGCTTAGGTGGGGCTTTTTTTGGAAATACAGGTGGTTTTCTCGTCATGGAAACCAGTGGACAGGGTCAAGTTGTTGTTTCAGGTTGTGGAACTCTATTTGAGTTGGAAGTTGAACCGAATAAAGATGTGATTATTGATAATGGTCATGTTGTATGTTGGGATTCACGTCTAAATTATAATTTATCTCTTTCGACATCTCAAAATAGTGGATTCTTAGGAAATATTGTTAATAGTGTCACCAGCGGAGAAGGGATGGTATTACGTTTCTCTGGTAAAGGAAAAGTCATTATTTGCTCTCGCAATCGAAATAATTTCCTTCAATGGCTAATGTCAAAGTTGGGTCGTAATAATACAAATTAATTAATCACTTTTATCATGTGTTATGGAGTATAAACAAAATGGCTATTAATTTAGAAAAAGGGCAAAAAATCAATTTGCAAAAAGCTGATGGTACTAGCTTACAGCAAATTTTCCTTGGTGTAGGTTGGGATGTTGCTAAAAGCAAAGGCTTTTTAGGTTTCGGTGGCGGTAGTGCAGATATTGATCTTGATGCCTCAGTTATAATGTTTGATGAGAATAAACAAGTTTTAGATGTTGTTTATTTTGGACAATTGCGTAGTAAGGATGGCAGTATTAACCATTCCGGCGATAATCTCACAGGAGCTGGTGATGGGGATGATGAAGTGATTCGCGTAAACCTAAATCAAGTGCCAAGCCAAGTGAAATCGTTAGTTTTTACAGTTAGCAGCTTTCGCGGTCAAACTTTCGAAAAAGTTGAAAATGCTTTCTGTCGTTTGGTTGATCAATCAACTAATCAACAAATTGCGAGTTATAAATTGTCTTCGCAAGGTGGGCATACAGGTCTAATTATTGCAAAGATCTATCGTCATAATGATGCTTGGAAAATGCATGCGATTGGTGAAAATGTTCACGGACGTACTTTCCAAGATATCGTACCTTATGTTTTACCTCATATTTAAATATTTAAATAATAAGACTCATGTTAATGCCTACAATTGTTAAAATATTGTAGGCATTTTTTTAATAACATTGAAATTGATATTGTTCTAAAATTTTCCTCATCTCATTAGGAATTGTAGTACTTTTTCGATTTTCACGATCTACAAAAACATGAACAAAATGTCCTTGTGCAGCGGCAGTTGCTTGCCCTTGCTTAAAAATAGCCAACTCATATTTCAGTGAAGAGTTTCCGATTTTACCAATCGCGACTCCAACCTCAATGACTTCAGGAAATGAAAGTTCTTGCAGAAAGCTACAAGCGGAATCGACGACTAAACCAATAATTTCACTTTGGTGAATATCAAAATTTGTCTTTTGGATCAGTAATGAATTTGCCGCTGTATCGAAATAACTATAATAAGTCACGTTGTTTACATGACCATAAATATCATTGTCAGCCCAACGAGTTTGAATTGGTAAAAAGAACTTAAATTGGTTACGGGTTTTTAAGGTTGGCTTACTCATGAATAAATCGCCTGATAAATCTGTAAAGCATCTTGTTCGGTTATTTCCCTTGGATTATTTTGCAACAAACGAGTTTGCAACATAGCATCACGGGCTAATTGAGGAAGTTTAGACTCAGCAATATCCAAATCCTTGAGTTTCAAAGTTAAACCACTTTGATCCAAATGATTTTGCATATGATCTATAAATAAATCACAGAGACCATCCGTACAGCCTGTACTTCTTGGATCTAATAACTGCATTAATTCTGCATAATATCGTTTTGCTTGAGGGGCGTTAAACTTTAATACTTCCACAAGAACCAAAGCGTTGGTATGTCCATGAGACAGATGGAAGTGACCACCTAATGGATAAGCTAAGGCATGCACAGCACCAACTGGAGCATTAGCAAAGGCTTGTCCTGCAAGCATGGAACCAACCAACATATTTTGCCGAGCTTCAAGATCAGAACCATTTTTCAAAACTTTTGATAAATTATTGTTCAATAATTTCAGAGCATTTTTAGCTAACATATCTGCATAAAAGTTCTTTTTTAAATTTGAGGTATAGGCTTCAATTGCATGTACCATTGCATCAATGCCTGTTGCAGCAGTAATATGTGCTGGTAATCCTTGAGTAAATGTTGCATCTAAAATGGCGACATCAGCATATAAAATTGGAGAAACAACTCCCATTTTAGTGGTAGCGCCAGTGGTTACAATCGAAATTGGCGTCACTTCTGATCCTGTACCTGAAGTGGTGGGAATAAGAATTAAAGCTAATCGAGGAGCTTTTGCCTGGTTTACACCATATATTTCACTTAAATTTTGTTGTTGTTTAGGATGTGCGAGCAAAGCAATAATTTTTGCAACATCCATCGAACTACCACCACCAAAACCGATAATCACATCAATCTTTTCTTGTTTGGCGAAATCGACCGCTTCTAAAACAATATGTTCAGGAGGGTCGGCTTGTATATCTGAATAAATAATAGATTCAAGACCAATTTGTTGAAAAATATCTAAGATGGGTTGATGTAATTGATGCTGAATCATCCCTGCATCAGTCACCAGTAGCGCTTTATGGTAGTTTTTTTCTGATAAAACGTTTTTAAGTTCTTGTATAGAACCTAACCCAGCAATAATGTTGGGAACGGTTTGAAATTGAAACGAGTTCATACATACTTCCTTATACTTTGTTTTGTGAGTGTATTACTTAGATAGATTACTAAATTTCTCAAACTCATTCTTTGTATTATCTAAAAATATTCTTTGTATTATTTGCAGATAAATGTAAACAAAACCTTATAAATACAACATTTTTATATCATGATGCTATAGGCTTGATGGCTTAAATAAATTAACATAAGGCGTTCTAAAATGTAGTTTTTGGGGTGTTTATGCCATCCAAGACGCCGTATAAGGTCTTGTGTGTATGTTTAGGAAATATTTGCCGTTCGCCAACGGCAGAGGCAATTCTGAGACATTATTGTGATGCGCATAACTTAAATGTGTTCGTAGATTCAGCTGGTACAAGTAACTATCATCCAAATAAAGCTCCAGATCCACGCAGCCAAAAACATGCAAGTAAACGTGGTTATGATTTATCTGAATTAAGAGCAAGACAAATCACCTTAGATGATTTTGTTCAGTTTGATTTGATTTTAGCGATGGATCATGAAAATTTTGATGATATTCAAGTGCTTTTATCCAAAGCAGCACAGCAATTTGGAGCGAGTCAAATTCGTGCAAAAATAGCTTTGATGAGTGAGCATGATTCTCGATTTAAGCAACAAGGCGTTCCAGATCCATATTATGGCGGAGCTGATGGTTTTGATCGTGTACTTGATCAATGCGAGTCGAGTAGCGAAGCTTGGGTTGAGATTTTAACAAAGCAAATAAAAGCAGATTTGTAGGATTTAATTTAATATGCACGTACAAACGCAGGTTCAACTGAAAAATTTAAATACGTTGAATCTTAGCGCCATTGCTTCACACTATGTCAAAATCAATCAACCGAGTGATGCCATTGAAGCTTTAGCTTTTGCTAAAAAAAATGATCTGAATGTTCTGATTCTATCGGGTGGTAGTAATTTATTATTACCCGAACATATTCATGCCTTAGTTATTCATTTAAATATTCAAGGTATTGATCGAATCGATGAAGATGAAAACACGGTTACCGTTAAAGTAGGCGCTGGTCAAGTTTGGCATGATTTTGTCTTATATAGCACGCAACAACATTGGTATGGTTTACAGAATCTTGCTCTTATCCCTGGTTTAGTGGGTGCTTCACCAGTACAAAATATTGGTGCTTATGGTGTTGAAGTAGGAGAGTTCATCGAATCAGTCCAAGTTTATGATCGTGAGCTTCAACAATTTAGTTCTATCCTGAGTCAAGATTGTAATTTTGCATACAGACACAGTCGTTTTAAAGAAGAACCAAACCGTTACATTATCTTAAGTGTTACATTCAAATTGCTTAAAAAAGCTGCTTTAAAGTTGAGTTATGGTGATCTCCAGCAGGCTATGGCAGATGAACTCACTGCTGAAAACCTGCAAAACAAAGTTATTCAGATTCGTCAAAGTAAACTGCCAAATCCAAAAGATTTTCCAAATGTTGGCAGCTTTTTCAAAAATCCAATTTTAACCCAAGCTGCATTTGACAAAATTTCTCAACAATTTCCTAACACTCCTCATTATCCTCAAGCAAATAGCGATGTTAAAGTGGCAGCAGGTTGGTTGATTGATCAAGCGGGTTGGAAAGGCAAGCAACTAGGCACGGTTGGAATGTTCCACAAACAAGCCTTAGTGTTAGTCAATTATGCTGATGCAACTTTGGCAGATGTCAAAAAGACATATCAAGCAGTACAATTTGATGTAAAACAAAAGTTTAGTATTCAGTTGGAACCTGAACCTGTGCTATACAGTGAACAGGGTTTAATTCAAGCTCATGGTGATTGAGGAGACTTATGGCTAAAGTGCATTGGATGGTCAGTTTAGTACGGGTAATAACGATATTATTCGTGCTGTTAGGCTGTTTTGTACTTTTTTTATATTCACCTTTTTATTCGCAAATGATTGTAAAAAGTTTAAACCATTTTGTTCCTGTCGATGTCAATGAGGTCGCGGCACAAAGTCAAAAACCTGCTGCGTTAAGTGAGCATGAAACTTTAGAACCTGGTTCAAATTTATGGATTGCTCGGCAAGCCTATCTGAAATTAATGGAAAAAACCTTTCAGTCTGAAAAGCCTGAAGATTTAAATTTGATCCAAGCACGATATAAATTACTGCAAGAGTTGATCGTTCAAGAGCAAGACCAAGAAAACGAAGATCAAGAAAAACAGCCAAGCATTCCTTTGAGGGTTGAAAATTCTGAACAAGAGCAAGAAAGTTCGGCTGTCGCTGTAAGTGAACCGATTGAGTTTCTCAAATGGAATACTGCTGATAATCAGGCATTAATAGATAAGTATGTGGTTTTTTTGGAAACATATCCTATCGATTTATCTATAAACCAAGACGAAAAAGATGAGACCAATAAAGATTTAGCGGAACTCAAAAAAAATAAAGATCAGCTCAGCGAGCTACAAAACTTTTCTCAGCCGAATGCCATTGTAGTGCTTGGTGGCGGATTGAAGTTAGGGGAAAATGGCAAAGATATTGTGGTAAATAACTACACCCGATTGCGTCTAGAGAAAACCCTTCAGGTTGAGAAAAAATATGATTTACCGATTGTATTAAGTGGTGTAGAAGCTCCATATATGCAAGCTTGGTTAAAAGAACGGGGGATTGAAGCAAAATTGCTTGAAAATAGAAGCATGAATACCTGTGAGAATTCCCGATTTAGTTCTTTGCTACTGCAAAAGAAAGGTGGCGCGCCTACGGTTATCTTGATTACAGATGAGTATCATATGCCTCGGACTCGCCGTTTATTTGCATTGAATGGGATAGAAACAGTACCCGTTGTTGCACCTATGCCAACGACTTTAACGACTTGGCGACCAAGTGAACAAAATTATGATCATAGTCGTCGTGCAAACTATGAAATGCTTGCTACTATTCGTGATATGTTGTTTGGCTCAAGTGATTGTCGAGAGATACCATAATGTCCAATATTCCATTTTTAAATCCGACAATTTTAAAACAATTAGATTTACCTATTCCTAATCGAGAAACGACACCACAAGTTTTAGAACCACTTGATTTATCTAAATTAATAACTGAACCATCGAAACCACTTCAGGCATATCGAAAACTGTATGGTTTGCATCTGCTAGAGTGCGAGCATTGGCAGGGATATGTGGAAATGGCTTTATTCCGTTTACATGTACAAGTTTTTCAGCCAAAACAAGAAAAAATTCAAGGAACTGTTTGTTTATTACATGGCTATTTAGAGCATAGTGGTATTTATCAGCCCATTATTAAAGAAATTCTAGATCAAGGCTTTAGCGTCATTACTTATGATCTTCCTGGGCATGGATTAAGTAATGGCTCTCCAGCAAGTATCCAAAATTTTGACCATTATCAACAAGTGTTGCATGCAGTTTATGATGCTGTTCATGAAGCGATACAATTACCAAAACCTTGGTTAGGTATAGGGCAAAGTACGGGTGGTGCGATTTGGATGCATCATTTGTTAGCGTTTGCCGAACGAAGAGAAGATCCAATTGTGGATCGAGTACTTCTTTTGTCTCCTTTAATACGCCCAGCAAAAACGGCTTGGTGGCATAACTCAGTTGGACTTGGCATTATCCGCAGAATTAAAAGTCAAGTACCGAGACATTTCCGTCGTAATAACCATAATCCAGAATTTCTAAGATTTATTCGTTTAACTGATCCGCTACAGCCTCGTATGATGGGAATGGACTGGATACTAGCGATGTCGAAATGGATGTTAGAGATGGAGCAACGACCAGCTTGTCGTATCCCTGTATGGCTAGCACAAGGTGCGCTCGATCAAACTGTTGATTGGCGCTATAACATTGAATATATTCGTCGTAAGTTTAGATTACAGACCTTGTTAATGTTAGAAGAGGGTTCTCACCAGCTCATTAATGAGCGTGCAGATATTCGCGCAGCATTAACAGGTTTAATTCCAGCTTTCTTACATGCAAAACCAAATCACCACTATTACTAGTGGTGATTTGGTATTTAATCATCAGAATTAGAACGTTTTAGCGTCTGCCAGTTTCCACATTCTGTAATAGAAGTTTTCTTCATCGTTTAATTCATTACTTAATAACTCATTTTCTTTTAAGAAAAAGTGAATTTGAGCATAGTTTTTGATTTCACGGTCATTCATACGTTGAGCTAAATGATGTGCTTTGATATCTGATGGATGCTTAAGACCTGCCGCCGCAATCATTTCAGACAAGGCATGTAAAGTATTCTTGTGAAAGTTAAAAACACGTTCCGCTTTACTAGGTACATTAATGGCTTTTTGGCGATCTTTATCTTGTGTTGCAACACCTACGGGACATTGGTTGGTATGACAGCTTTGTGCTTGAATACATCCAACGGCAAACATGAACCCACGTGCAGAATTGACCCAGTCTGCGCCTAATGCAAAGGTGCTGGCAATATCAAAGGCACTAATAATTTTGCCACTTGCTCCAATTTTAACTTGGCTACGTAAACCTGCACCGACTAAGGTATTGTGAACAAATCGTAATCCTTCTCGCAAGGGGGTGCCAATATAGTCGCTAAACTCAATTGGTGCTGCACCAGTGCCACCTTCAGAACCATCAATTACTACAAAGTCTGGAACAATTTTGGTTTCTAGCATGGCTTTTACAATACTCATAAATTGCCAAGGTTGACCAATACATAGTTTAAATCCAACTGGCTTACCTCCAGAAAGTTCTCTAAGCTTCTGAATAAAATGCATCATTTCAATAGGGGTATTAAAACTTGGATGCTTAGCAGGAGAAATACAATCATGGTCTCTTGAAACGCCACGGATTTGGGCGATTTCTTCGGTAATTTTGTGCTTTGGTAAGATTCCGCCATGTCCAGGTTTTGCCCCTTGAGACAGTTTAAGCTCAATCATTTTAATTTTTGGATTTTTAGCTTGTAGAGCGAATTTTTCAGGATCAAATAATCCTTCTGCTGTACGGCAGCCAAAGTAACCGCTCGCAATTTGCCAAACGATATCACCGCCATTTTCTAAGTGATAAGGGCTAAGACTTCCTTCACCAGTGTCATGATAAAAATTACCTAAATGAGCACCTTTATTTAAAGCTCGAATGGCATTAGCACTCAAACTTCCAAAGCTCATTGCTGAAATGTTCATAATCGATGCGCTATAAGGTTGGCTACATTGACTATTACCAATAAGCACTCGAAATGTACTTGAATCAGCAGGTGGACAAGGTGCAATAGAGTGAACGATGAAACGATAATTAGGCTCATAAACATCGACAATAGAACCAAAAGGTTTATCCGCATTTTCATTTTTAGCACGTTGATAGACCAAGCTGCGTTGCATGCGAGAGAATGGTAAAGCATCTTGATCTGATTCGATAAAATATTGCCTAATTTCTGGACGAACATCCTCGAAAATAAAGCGGAAATGTCCCAGAATTGGATAATTTCTTAGAATTGCATGCTTCTTTTGTAAGAGGTCGTGTAAACCAACCACACTGAGTAAACTGGTCACGAGCCACAATCCATTCAATAAAGTATCTGAAATAAAATAATAAATTGAATGTGGTGTATAAGTGAACTTAAACCAAGTAATAGTTAATGCGGTAAAAATACAAAGAAACCAAACAGAATGTCTTGAAAAGAAAGTATTAAGTAATTTATGTCTTATCGCTTGTGCTGGGCTAGCCATAGACAATTTTTTCCTATAATTAAGCAGTATCCAAACCATGCCAAGAACCAAACTGATCTACAAGTAACGAATTGTTAGACTTGAGAATTATTCTCTTCTTAAAGTAATAAAATATTGTCTTATTTATTTGCTATTACTCATTTTATCTTTTGTTGAATTTTGATATGGAATTTATCATTTTAAGACCTTATTCTAATGAAATATCAATTAAATTTAAGTCAGTATAAAATTTAATAATTACATAATGCATAATTAAATTATGTATTGCATAAATTAATTCTTTCTTGTAGCATGGGTATATGGTTGAGAGCCAATACAGAGAAAGGTATTTCTCAAAGCACTGTTGGCTCAGTTATGGAAAGAAAAAGTGTAACAAGGACGCTTTAGTAGATGTATAAAACGCCTTTTACCTTTTCTATTAAGCTGTGTTGTTATGATTTATGTTTGAGTTTAAATGCTTATGCATAAAACATTGGGCGCAGAATTAAAACGGATGAATTTATCTAAATAAGGGAAACTAGATGGACATTTTAGATAACCCATTAGAACTATGTGGTTTTGCTTTTATTGAATTTGTTTCGACGGAAAATGGATTAGATCAAATTTTTGAGACGATTGGTTTTTCCAAAGTTGCAAAACATAAATCTAAAAAAGTTTATTTATGGCGACAAGGTAACATCAATATTATCTTGAATTATCAGCCGGAATCTTATGCTTCATTCTTCTTCAAAGAACATGGTCCTTCGGCTTGTGCGATGGGTTTTAGAACTCGTGATGCAGCAAAAGCATTTAAAAATGCAATTGAACTTGGTGCAGAGCCAATGTACACGCAAGCGGGTCCAATGGAGTTAAATATTCCTGCAATTAAAGGAATTGGTGGTATGCCAATTTTCCTTGTAGATCGGGATATTTATGAAAATGATTTTATTTTCTTTGATGATGTAGATAAAAATCCAAAAGGTGCAGGTTTAAATGAAATTGATCATTTAACGCACAATGTATATAAAGGCCGTATGGATTATTGGGCAAATTTCTACGAGAAAATTTTTAATTTCCAAGAAATTCGCTATTTCGATATTAAAGGTGAATACACAGGTTTAACCTCTAAAGCACTTACAGCACCTGACGGTATGATTCGTATTCCATTGAATGAAGATTCAGATAAAGGGAATGGACAAATTGCAGAATTCTTAGCTGATTTTAATGGTGAAGGGATTCAGCATATTGCATTTATCACTGATGATTTAATTTCGACTTGGGATAAGTTAAAAGGCTTAGGTCTTCAGTTTATGACACCTCCGCCTGAAACATACTATGAAATGCTAAAAGAGCGTTTACCAGAGCATGGCGAGCCAACAGAAGAACTGCAAAAACGCGGTATCTTACTGGATGGAAATACCAAAGAAGGTGAGAAAAAATTGTTATTACAGATTTTCTCGCAAAACATGCTTGGACCAGTTTTCTTTGAGTTTATTCAACGGAAAGATGATGATGGTTTTGGTGAAGGTAACTTCAAAGCATTATTTGAATCTATAGAGCGCGATCAAATCCGTCGTGGTGTATTAGAAGCAAAATAATAAATAAAAGTTATCGAAAAAAAAAAGCCAAGATAAAATTCTTGGCTTTTTGTTTATCTCTAATCATTATCGAGTTTGAATATATTGATTGATCAGAGCTACTTCCTGTTTAAATAATTCCAGTTTTTCACTGCCTTTGTGAACAGGTAAAAACATTTCACTATCTAAAGCCACGATACAGAATTCCATCGAGCGATGTGCATTAAAAATGGGTAAGCCAACCGCATTTATCCCTACAAGTAAATCACCTTGAGCGATTGCCATACCGAGTTCTAAAGTATTTTCTTTTAACGCTAGAAAATCATCCCAGTTTTTAGGCTTAACTGAATACCCATTCTGAGACGCTTTATCCCACTCGTTTTGCATCATCGGCTTAATAACAGCTTCGGGAAGGTAAGACGCAAAAACACGACCTGCTGCTGAGTTGACCAAAGGCATGATTGAACCGACTTTAGTCACAATAGAAATAGGGTGATTAGATTCTATTGATTGCACAACCAAAGGACCTTGTGGCGACCATTTACTGATTTGAATGCCACAACCAATTTTGCTTTGCAGGTCATAAATTAAATGTTGAACGAGCTGTAGCACATCAGTATGTTGAATACAGCTTAAACCTAAGCGCCAAGCTTGATCACCTAAGGCATATTGACCAGCTTCAAGTTGTTTTGCATAGTTCATTCTGATGAGACTAACCAAATAGCGGTGCACTTTAGCTGGGTGCATATCTAGCTTGCTCGATAAATCTTTAAGAATAATCGGCTTATTATGTTCTAAAAGCGCATTGAGTACAGCTAAACCCACCTCAAGAGATTGAACTCCACCAGATAACTTTTCTTCAATCATTCAATAACCCTTAGTTTGCTATTTTCAAGCCGTATACATTTACTATCAGTAGATCGATCCATTTCGATCACATCATGCCTGAGTGATCAGTAAAATAGAAATCATCTTTTTGAATGATATAAATAGGTGAATTGTATAAGCATATCGCTATTCATCTATTTAGTTTTATCACATAAAAAATAGAATGTTTAAATTAAAACAATAAAAATCGGTATTGATGTCAGGGGACTTCAATACCGATTCAATAAGACATCGACTAATGAGCTTAGAGTTATGCTCCTAGCTCATCCTCATGTAAGAAATGTGTGTGGTGTGGTGCGCGTTTGGTACGACTCCATTCATCTAACATTTCAAGTTTCATTTCTTCGGTAATACGCGCAATTTTTGCATCGGCATGACGATCGTTATAGGTCAATTCTAAACGATGTCCATTTGGATCAAAGAAGTAAATTGAGTGGAAGATACCATGATTGGTGACACCCAAAACTTTCACGCCTTGAGATTCAAGATGTTCCTTAGCAATCATCAAAGTTGCTTGATCTTCCACTTCAAAGGCAATATGTTGTACCCATTGCGGAGTATTTTCATCACGACCCATTTCAGGTTGAGTAGGAAGCTCGAAAAATGCCAAGACATTTCCTTGACCAGCATCAAGAAACAAATGCATATAAGGATCAAATGCTTTAGTTGAAGGTACGTGATCTTCTGCAAACGCCAAAATGAAATCCATGTTTAGCATTTGTTTATACCATTCTACGGTTTCCTTCGCATCTTTACAGCGATATGCTACATGATGAATTTTTTTAATTGCAAAGCTCATAGAAAACTCCTTTTATCTTATTCCCAATCTGGTTGTTGTTCTGGAACAGCATGTAAAAATGCAGGAATGGTTAAACAGTGTTGATAGATAGATTCAATTTTGGGAAAAGGACTCAAATCAACTTTAAAACGTTTCGCGTTATAGACTTGAGGGATTAAACAACAATCTGCAAAAGTGGGTTGCGTTCCAAAGCAAAACTGCCCATTTGAATGTTCTAATTGTGCTTCGAGACTTTTAAAGCCTTCGACAATCCAGTGTTGATACCAATATTTCTTTTGTTCATCATTTAACGAAAGATCGTTTTGTAAATATTTCAAAACTCTTAAGTTGTTTATTGGATGAATATCACAGGCAATCGATTGAGCAAAAGCACGAACTTTGGCGCGTTCTATAACGTCTTTTGGTAGTAAAGGTTGAGTTGGATATTGCTCTTCCAAATATTCCAAAATACTGATGGATTGTGAAAATGTATGAGCATCATCAATAAGTACAGGTACCAGTTGACTTGGATTGATCGCTTTGTAACTTTCGAGCAACTGTTCATTTTTTACTAAATGAACAGGTTCGGTTTCATAGCTCAATTTTTTAAGATTTAATGCGATTCGGACGCGGTACGCAGCAGAGCTACGAAAGTAACTATACAGTTTCATACTGTTCAACCTCAGTTTCATTGAAGTCAAATGTATGTGCAGAAAGAATGGTATTTTCAACTTGCCCGAAACCAATACGGATACCATCTTTTTCACAATAGCCTTTCATGATGACGCGATCACCATCTTCTAAAAAGCCACGTTTTTCACCGTTTGAAAGTGTGAGCGGTTTTGTCGTATTCCATGTTAATTCAAGTAGGCTACCGTAAGAATTTTCAGCAGAACCAGAAATTGTGCCTGAACCCATTAGATCGCCAACTTGTACATTACAACCAGCAATAGTGTGATGTGTAAGTTGTTGAGCCATAGACCAATACATATATTTGAAATTGGTTTCACAAATGACATCTGTTTGTTCTGAATCAGGTGTTTGCACTTCGACACTCAGATGAATGTCATAACTATTAGTAGCAATATTTTCTTGTAAATAATGAAGAGGTTTTGGATGTTGTTCAGGCCCTTTAACTTTGAAAGGCTCTAGTGCATCCATTGTCACTACCCATGGAGAAATCGCGCTCGCAAAGGTTTTTGCATTAAAAGGACCTAATGGAACATATTCCCACTGTTGAATATCACGTGCAGACCAGTCGTTGAGTAAAACCATTCCGAAAATATGATCCCAAGCATTATTAATTGAAATTGGTTGACCTAGCTGAGTTGGTTTTCCAATAATAAATGCTGTTTCTAATTCAAAATCGAGCTTACGTGTTGCTGAAAATACAGGGCGCTCATTATTTGGAAGTTTAATTTGACCTGATGGGCGAACAATATCAGTTCCGCTTACAATCACCGAACTTGCACGACCATTGTAGCCAACAGGTAGCTCACTCCAGTTTGGCAATAATGCATTTTTAGGATCTCTAAACATGGTACCAACATTGGTTGCATGCTCTTTAGATGAATAGAAATCGGTATAGCCCGACACTTGAATTGGTAGGTGTAAAGTTACGGTATTTTTTGAGAATAAAACACGATTACGCAAATCACTATTTTCTTGAAGAATAGGATTATCTACTGAAAGTAAACTCTGAATTGTTTTGCGAACATGTTGCCAATTCTGTTTACCAGATTCGATAAATTGATTCAGTGTTGGTTGATTGAAATAGTTTATATTTCCTTCAAGATTCAAAAGACCTTCAGACTCTAACAGGGCAAGATCAAGTACCCATTCACCGATTGCAATGCCAACTTTCTTGGTGCTTTTAGGTTCTTCGCTAAAAATGCCATATGGCAAATTATGTATTGTGAAATCTGATTGCGGATCAATTTCAAGAAAAGATGTTAATTGATTTGCCATGATTTGCTTTCCTTGTCTCTAATTTTTTAAAAACCGATCTAAATAATTTTTCTCAACTGTTTAATTTGTTGAAAGTCCTAAATATAATTTTATTTAAGACTTTGAGACATACAGTGAGCAGTGAAAAAATGATGCTTTATGATTTATATCATACTTAAATAATTTAATTATGCAATACGTAATTAAATTACATTATTCATAATAATTGTTATTTATTGAATTTTCTGTTTATATGCGCGGTTACGAGAAAAGTAAATTAATTATTTTTCTTTCAACGCTAGATATTCTTGATTAATTTATGATATACGTAATTTAATACAAAAAAATTACGTGACAAGGATGAGAATAATCATATGTCAAAACAACAGCAAGGAAACCTGCAACACGGTTTAAGCAATCGGCACATCCAGCTTATCGCGCTAGGTGGTGCGATTGGTACAGGACTATTTCTTGGTATTTCGCAATCAATCAAACTTGCGGGACCGTCCGTTATTTTAGGATATGCAATTGCCGGATTAATTGCGTTTCTAATGATGCGGCAGTTAGGTGAAATGGTAGTACAAGAGCCTGTCAGTGGTTCTTTTAGTCATTTTGCCTATAAATACTGGGGGGCATTTGCGGGCTTCATGTCAGGCTGGAATTATTGGGTACTCAATATTTTAGTCTGTATGGCAGAATTGAGTGCAATTGGACTCTATATTCAGTATTGGTGGCCCGAAATACCAACATGGGCTTCAGCCTTGGCTTTCTTTTTATTGATAAACGGTATCAACTTATTACATGTAAAGCTTTTTGGTGAAATGGAATTTTGGTTCTCTATCATCAAAATTTTAGCAATCTTGGCAATGATTGGGTTTGGTTCATATCTACTTGCAACAGGCACTGCTGGGCCACAAGCCAGTATTAGTAACCTTTGGGCATTAGGTGGATTCTTTCCATTTGGTGTAGAAGGTCTCGTTATGGCAATGGCCGTGATTATTTTCGCTTTTGGCGGGATTGAACTATTTGGTATTACGGCTGCTGAAGCGCGTGATCCTGACAAAACTTTACCTAAAGCTGTTAACCAAATTATTTATCGTATTTTGATTTTCTATATCGCAACATTATTTATTTTATTTGCTTTATTTCCTTGGAATCAAATGGCAAATGGCGGTAGTCCTTTTGTTATGGTATTTGCTTCACTCGATAGCCATGGTGTGGCAACGATGTTGAACTTCGTTATTTTGACTGCTGCTGTTTCAGTTTATAACGGGACAAGTTATTGCAGTAGCCGCATGTTATTAGGTTTGGCACAACAAGGCAATGCACCTAAATTTCTTGAAAAAATCAATAAAAATGGTATTCCTACCAATGCGGTTTTAGTGTCGGCATTCGTGACCGTTTTGTGTGTGTTGTTAAATTATGCATTTCCAGAAAAAGCATTTGGTTTACTGATGATGTTGGTTGTTGGAGCAATTGTAATTAACTGGATCGTTATTTCTTGGACTCATTTAAAGTTCAGAAAAGCAATGCAGACACAAGGGCAGAGCACTAAATTCCCAAGTATCGCTTATCCATTTAGCAATTATCTTTGCATCATTTTTATGCTTGGTATTCTCGTTGTGATGTCACTCACTCCAGATATGCGTATCGCCGTGATGATGATTCCAGCATGGATTCTTTGTTTAATGCTGGCATATTACTTAAAGCAGCGTAGGTTGAGAAACGCACAACCAAGTGTCGCATATAATGCCGATGTGTAAATTTTAAATAAATATTGTAGTAGATGAATAGGGGCTGAATTTTCAGCCCTTTTTTTATAACCAAAACAAGCAGCCATTTCAAAAACAAAGTATAAATAGCAAATTAAAGTGTTAAATCAGTTAAAATTAAACACGAACAACAAGGCAGATCATTTGTTGTTAATTTTATTTTTTTAATAGGCTTGAGACTTGTTTAAACATTTAAGTATCCAAACACGATTGGGTGGTTTTTACCTATTTTATTATTCAATCGTTGGAACATTCATGCCTTATTGGAACTTGTATCTACAAGATCAGGGCTTCAATTATGAGGAAATCGGCATTCTTTCTTCGATTGCCATTATCACACGTTTTTTTGCACCACTAATTTGGGGCTGGATTGCCGATAAATCTGGCAAACGCATGCTCTTAGTAAGAATTGCGACATGGATGGAAGCCTGTATTTGGTTTGCAATATTTATCATTCCAAATAGCTTTCAAGCAGTGGCTTTGCTGATGTTAATTTTTAGCTTTTTCCAAAATGCAATTTTAGCTCAATTTGAGGGCGTGACGTTATTTTGGTTGGGTGAAAAACGAGCAGAACTGTATGGTAAAGTTCGTAAATGGGGTTCAGTGGGTTTTATTTTGGGTGTGTTTTTGATTGGAGCACTATTAGAAATTATCCCAATTTCTATGCTTCCAGTATTGCTATTAGCAATTTCATTCCTCGCATTTTTATGGTCTTTTACGATTAAAGAACCTGAACATGCTCCAAGTTCACAGAAAAAATTAGAATCATTAATCCCTGTTTTAAAAAAACCTATTGTTGCTGCATTTTTTATTATTGAGTTTATCTTACTTTTTTCCCTAGCGCCTTTTTATAGCTTTTATAGCAATTTTTTAAAAGAAATAGGATTTAGTACGACCCAAATCGGTAGCTTGTGGGCGATGGGAGTCATCGCTGAAATTGTAATGTTTGCTGTGGCACAAAGAGTATTTTTTACACGCTTTTCATGGCGGAATTTGGTCATCGTTTGTCTGCTATTAACCAGTCTACGATGGTACTTGGTCTCAATTTTAGAGAGCAATTATATTGGACAATTGCTCACTCAATGCCTACATGCATTTAGTTTTGGGCTATTCCATTTGATCGCAATGAAAGTGATTTTTCAGAATTTTTCGGCAGAGCAACAAGGTCGTGGACAAGCTTTGTATAGCACGATGTGGGGCTTGGGTGTTGCATCTGGAAGTTTATTGGCAGGGCATTATTGGCAAATACTTTCTGGTGAAACGATTTTCTTAATTGCAAGTTTAGTCGTACTTTTAGGCTTGCTCTTGGTGATATGGCTGCCGAATCGAATTGAAACAGCAGCCTAAGGTGAGTTAAATTTGAATATTTTTATACTGATGCAACCAAGATTGAGCTTGTTCAAGCTGTGCAGCCAGTTGAAGTAACCGATCTTCACGACCAAATGGTGCAATAAACTGGCTACCTAAAGGTAGTCCTTGTTTGTTCCAGTAAAGCGGTACAGACATAGCAGGCAAACCAGTGACATTTGCCAACTGTGTAAATGGTACCCAACTTAAATTGTTCTGCACCATCTTTTCCACCAATTTTCCTTGTGCCAAATAATGGGCTTTCCCAAGTTTGAGCAATCCTTTCAAAATTGGTTTTTGCCAAGCAGGGGTTGCCACTTCACCATTTTTTGGCGCGACAGATGCTGTGCTAGGTGTCAAATAAAGATCATATTTTTCAAAGAATAGATTCATTTGAGTGCTATAAAGTCCCCAATTGTTGAGTGTATTAATATATTCGGTGGCTGTTGTTTTTGCTCCAAAAGCAGCTAAAGCAATCGAGTCCAATTCAAAATCACGATCAGTTGCACCCGACATTTGTTTAATCTGTGCTTGCATATAGGTAAATTGACTAAACCACGTTGTAATAAAGTCTTTTGCTAATTCTAAACCATTTATGAGTGGGGTATCCTCAACCACAGTATGCCCCAAAGATTCTAATAATTTCGCTGTTTGCTGAACTGCTTGAATTGCATCTTTTGAAACTTTGGTGCCGATTGGCGATTTTGTGCTAAATGCAATTCGGAGTTTTTTGGGTGTTTGTTGAATGACCTCAAGATATTTTTGTTGAGGTGTTTCTATTCTAAATAGCGAAGTTTGTTCAGGTCCTTGTACAACATCAAGCATCGCAGCACTGTCACGAACTGTTTTGCATAAAACATGTTGCATCGCTGCACCATGCATCGCTTCGCTATATTGTGGTCCCCATGGTGTACGACCTCGACTGGGTTTCAATCCAAACAAACCACAATATGAAGCAGGAATACGAATCGAGCCACCGCCATCACCAGCACCCGCAATTGGAACTATACCTGCTGCTACAGCAGACGCTGAACCTCCAGAAGATCCACCACTATTGTGTTTTAAGTTCCAAGGATTATGACATGAACCCCATGCATCAGGTTCAGTAATTCCTTTAATACCAAACTCAGGTGTGTTGGTTCGACCAAACGTAATGATCCCGGTTTGTTCCCAACGATTTACGATTTCTGCATTAAAGTCAGGCGTATAATTGATCTTTTTTAGCGAATGGCTTCCATATGATGTAGGAATACCTTTGTATTCTTGAAATAGATCTTTGACTAAAAATGGAACGCCAGCAAACGCACCAGAAAGTGTTTGTTTAGAGCGTTGTTTTGCATGCTCATACATTGGAATAATAATGGCATTAAGTTTAGGATTCACTTTGTCACTTCGCTCTAGTGCGATTTTTAACAATTCAGAAGGATGAATTTCTTTATTTTTAATTAACTGGGCTAATCCTAGACCATCATATTGTACGTATTCGGCAAAATTCATGGCTTTTATCCCTAAAGCTATTTTATTGGTAAAATCAAATTAATGAAGCGTTGAAAAACAGAATACCTGAAAAAAATTGCAGAACAATCAAATAAATTAGATGATAAAAATATTGTGTCTATATGGTTATGAATGCATGTTTTTCTCAAAAAATATGCTAATTTAACCCAATGCACCGTTTAGATGACGACTTAATTAAATCTATGAAAAATATTTATATTATTGGATTATTATGGGCTTGCTCAACATGGACTATGGCAGAGACGGTAGTAAATGATAAAGAAGTAGCGGCACAACAAATTGCTAAGGCAAATGCGATTCGTGTTACCACTCGACCAGAGATCATGGGGCTTTGGGGGATGGAAATTCCGAATAATAAAAAATGTGTTGAATATTACAACTTTCGCGGTTCAAATGAAGTGGTAATTAAAAGCGGTCAAGAATGGTCTTACGGCTTATATGATTATCAGCCTTCGGAAGACCACAAAGAGCGTTTACCTGCTCTAGTTCTTCAAATTAAATACGATAACAATCTGATGGATTGTTCAGGGCAGCAACAAGATCAGACTGGCGAGGTATCACAGTACTTTGTGAAATGGTCAAATGATCACACGATTGATTTTTGTGCTAATGAAAAAGGCGAGAAATGCTTTGCAACACTACGTCGTGTATTGCCTTAAATTCTAAAGATATAAAAAAAGCCTCTTAGATATTAAGAGGCTTTTTTTTATGCTTTTTCAGCTTTAGGTTCAAGCTGCTTTAGTAAATGTTTTTCTAAATAATGAATATCCATTGCTTGTTCACAGAAATTCTTATCTTTTAAGATCAGATCTTTGTGCAAAGGAATATTGGTTTTGATACCCGTCAAAATCATTTCATCAAGTGCTTGACGCATACGAGCTAAACAAGTTTCACGGTCTTTGCCATGTGAAATCAATTTTGCAATCATAGAGTCATAGTATGGAGGAATACTATAGCCTTGATAAATATGAGAATCTAAACGAATGCCTGCGCCACCAGGAGCATAGAAACTTTCGATTTTTCCTGGAGAAGGCAAGAACGTCGTTGGGTCTTCAGCATTAATACGGCATTCAATTGCATGACCTTTGACTTCGATTTGACTTTGTTCAAGCTCTAAGCCTAAACCAGCAGCAATTCGAAGTTGTTGTTCAATAATATCAACACCTGTTACCATTTCAGTCACAGGATGTTCAACTTGGACACGTGTATTCATTTCAATGAAGAAGAATTCGCCATCTTCGAACAAAAATTCAAATGTACCAGCACCACGATATTGCATTAACTTACAGGCATTCACACATGCTTCTAAAATATCAGCACGTGCTTGCTCAGGTAAGTTTGGAGCAGGGGCTTCTTCTAAAACTTTTTGATGACGACGTTGTAAAGAACAGTCACGATCATATAAGTGAATCGCATGACCATTGCCATCACCAAGAATCTGAACTTCGACATGACGAGGTTTCTGTAAGAAACGTTCCATGTAAACCGTATCATCGCCAAACCACATTTCTGCATCGCGTTGTGCGGCTTGAACTGATTCAAGTAATGTATCTACACGTTCTACAATTCGCATCCCACGACCGCCACCACCTGAAGCAGCTTTAACAATCAAAGGGAAGCCAATTTCTTTTGCTTCGGCAAGTGCATTATTTGGCGTAACAGCGTGAGCAGAACCAGGAACTGTAGGAACACCTGATTTTTTCATTGCCATAATTGCGGAAACTTTGTTCCCCATGAGACGGATATGTTCAGGGCGAGGGCCAATAAAAATGAAACCAGAACTTTCTACAATTTCAGCAAACTCTGCATTTTCTGATAAGAAACCATAACCAGGGTGAATCGCATCAGCGCCTGTAATTTCTGCGGCAGTAATAATTGCAGGAATATTCAAATAGCTTTCGCTACTTGCACCTGGTCCAATACACACCGCTTCATCTACAAAACGTAGATGCATTAGATCCTTATCTGCATCTGAGTAAATGCCGACTGTTTTAATACCAAGCGTTTTACAAGCCCGCGTGATTCGCAAAGCGATTTCACCACGGTTTGCAATCAGTACTTTTTGCAACATAGAAATCCCCAAGCTCATTAAGCGCGGTAGCGGAAAAGCGGTTGACCAAATTGGATGACTTCACCATTTTTCACTAAAATTTCTTCAATTACGCCGCTCTTGGTTGCTTCAATTGGGTTCATGATTTTCATTGCTTCAATGATACCCAAGGTTTCACCAGCAGAAATGGTTTGACCAACGTTCACAAACGGTGCTTCGCCAGGGCTAGGAGCAGAATAAAACACACCAACCATAGGCGATGTTTCTACTGCGCCGCGTGGGGTCTTAGCTGCTGGAGCTGCTGGAGTAGAGCTTGTTGGTGCTGCCGCAATTGGAGCCGCTGCAAAAACTGGAGTTGGACGAGTCAATGAAATGGATTGATCACCTTCCTTAACTTCAATCGCCTGCAAGTCAGATTCAATCATCAAGTCGATGAGCTTCTTGATTTTACGGATATCCATGAGTGAGCATTCCTAAATGTTTGGATTAATTAGAAGATTGAATTTTTTCAATTGCGTAATCGAGTGCAAAGCTATAACCCTTAGCACCTAAGCCACAAATCACGCCAATGGCTTTATCTGATAAATACGAGTGGTGACGAAATGCTTCACGAGTGTGAACATTTGACAAGTGAACTTCAATATATGGTATTGCGACACCTAACAGGGCATCACGAAGAGCTACAGATGTATGGGTAAGTGCAGCTGGATTAATAATAATAAATTTGACGCCATCGATTTGTGCTTGATGGATACGATCAACAATTGCACCTTCCCAATTACTTTGGAAAGTTTCTAATGTTAAGGATACATTTTTAGCTTGAGCGATGAGTTGCTGGTTAATATCATCTAAGGTGAGATAACCATAAACTTCTGGTTCGCGCTTTCCTAGCAAGTTCAAATTCGGTCCGTGAATCACCAAAATGGTTGAGCTCATTCAGCCTGCTCCAATTCTATAACTGCAAATGTTTTTTGCAAGATGTCTGCAAAGTTTGCTTATTATGGCATATAATTCTGCATTTTTTATATAAATTGTTTTTATCAACGAAGAAAACTGCATACCAAGCATGGTGCATATAATGAAAACTTTGCAAGGAAATGGCAATGTTAAAATATGACAAATTTTAATAAGTTTTATTTTTTATTATAATAAACTGAAATCGCTTATTTCGTGGATGTAATTTGTGTAACTCAGAAGTCACGTGTTTACATAATTGTTGATTAAACAAAAAAAATGACATGAAAGCCGACTGTAGTATTAAGTTGTATATTGCCAATTATGAGTAAATAATAATCTTGTAATTTTGATTTAAATATATGTTTTTAAAAATTTTAAATTTATATTTTGGAGTTGGCGGAGGTTTATGTCTGAAAATTAAATGGGTTGTTAAAAAAAGATGTTAGGGATGATTGATTAATCTACAAGGTGTAGGCATAAGCAAAAGGCTATATTCAGTTCAATCTAGAGAGCTATTCTCAATAGTTACAAGCATCATCACATATGCTTATTGGCAAAAAACATGAATTGTGAAGTTTTGTATGGTTGCAAATGATATGAAATTGTCTGAAAAAGATAAGTCGTTCCAATTAAGCTATGTTTACTTAAGAGAATATTTTGATTGGTATATTCTCTTAATGGTCTTTCAAGGCTGCCTTTTAAAAGGCAGCTTTTTTTTATTCAGCGGCAAGAGCATAGGTTTCTGGTAGTAAACAACCCAACGCCTCACTTGTATATGAAGCTGACTTTAATGATAAATTATTCCATTTCTTCATTTGTACAAATAGCCATTCGAAATCATCGACTTTAGGAATTGCACTATCCTGAATAAAGTTTCGAATGATGTTTTGAATCGCAAAATATTTTTCAACATGAACTTCGGCTGAGCAATCAAATTGTACAACTTCAAAATTAACTAAAAGTTGCCAAACAGGATCGAAGTCTTTTAACTCACGAAGTTCTTGCTGTGCTTTTAAAATCGCTTTAGTTAAATGAATTAATGTATTGGGATTTTGTTGCGCCCATTCTTTAGTTACAGCTAAAACTTTATCTGCGACATTTGGAATGATGTGCTGACTTGAGCAAATAATATGGCTCAAGCCTTGTATCTCAGATTGAGTGTTCCAAGGTTCTCCTACACAGAAACCATCAATTAAATGATTGCTCAGCGCTTCAACCATATACGGTGGAGGAAGTGTTTTAACTTGAATTGAATGAGCTAGCTTTTCATCTGCTAGAGCCAACCATTCTCTCAAACAATAATGATGAATTGAATGCTGAAACACATGGGCTAAAGAGACAGAATTGTTTTCTTGAATAAAACTGACCAATTTTTGTGCCGAAATTTCAGCGCTATCTTCAGTATGAATCGCTAACTCATAGCATAATTTTTGACTTAAACTAATAAATGCGCGATTTTCGCTTAACACTAACGGTGTTTGTAGTGCTATACCGATTTGATCTGCACCAACAGCAGCAGCAGGAAGCATTGCAGATAAACAATGTGCAGCATCTAACAATCCAAATGCCAGTCGGTCTCTCAGACTTGCCCAAGATGCTTCTTTCACTAAGGTAACATTCAAACCAAATTCAGCAAAAAAGCCTCTTTCTTTTGCCCAAAGTAAAGCAACACAATCAAGTAAAGGAATATAACCAAGTTGCAATTCGGTTTTTTCTAAACTGCTCATTTATTCATCCTTTGTATGATTGTTTAAAAGCTGTTGTGCATCAAGTAATCGCCGTGCCATTTCACCAATGGTCATTCGATGACTCATTGCATTTTTTCTAAGTAGTTGAAAGGCTGTATCTTCAGTTAGATCATGCAATTTCATTAACAATACTTTTGCCTTATCAACGTCTTTTCTATCCGCTAGTTTGGTTTTTGCATCTTTTAAATCGCCTTCTAATTTTTTATGTTTCTTATATTGTTCAATTGATATATCTAAAATAGTGTGTAGGCGTGAAGGGTCAAGACCATCGACGATATAAGCTGTAATACCAGCATCAATGGCTTGTTTAATCGTATCTTTATCGGTGTTTTTGGTAAATAAAACAGTCGGTAGATCAAAATTACTGACACAGCTTTCGATCACATCTCGATGTGGATGATCCATATCTAGCAGAATAATGTCTGCTTGAAGATGCTCTAATTTAAAAATATTGAGATGATCTAGGGTAAAGCATGCAACGACTTCAAAGCCATGTTCAATTAAACTGGTCTTGATATAGTCAGCCCGAGCCTGATCATCGTCAATGAGTGCAATTTTCATATTAACCTATTGAATTATAAGGGTGATTGAAAATTTCATTTTATTGTTACCCGTATAGTTACCCGTTTAATCTGATTGCCTATACAATGCAAAAATAATGCCCGCTATTTGCGGGCTACTACATCAGATTACTTTTTTATGCTCTTCTACCTTTTTCTTGACGTAGGAAGCATACCAAAAAACATCTTTTGGGCTTAATCTAATCGGATTTTCTATTTCACCACACTTAATCATGCCATAAAACTTATCTTTCTCAATAGAAAGTAATTTCATAAATTCATTAGCGCGCACACGTCGATCAATAACAGTGCTTTGTTTAGAAAGCTCATCAAGTTTATGCACCATTTTCTCTATGGTTGATGCATCTACAGTAGTTATCTGCACCATCTTAAAGCACCTCCATATATATTGCTGTTAATTAGGTCGCTTAATAATTTGAATTGAAAGTTATCAATTTCATCTTTGATACTAGACAT
>NZ_KB849765.1:1487334-1614661 GCF_000369005.1 Acinetobacter beijerinckii CIP 110307 | reverse complement strand
ACTTCTGTTGTGCTGTCATCTGGGAAGGTCACAGTCACCGTCGAACCAGGTTCAGCTGTTCCCGTGATTGGATCTGTTGCGTTGATCGGATCAATTTCTGGCGCATTTGGTGAGGTAACATCTACTGTATACACTTGGGTGTCTGTTACCGTGCTGCTATTACCTGCCGCATCTGTAAATTTCACATTTGCATCAATAGTCTTATCTGCATCTGCCAACAAGCCACTGCCTGGTACGCTTACACTCCATGTACCATTTGCAGTATTTACCGTTGCAATATAGTTCACACCATTCACAACTACAGTCACGACTGTTGTTGCTGCATCAACAGGAATGTTGGTCAGTTTACCTGTAATCGTGACATTACCCGCTGCTTCCGCTGCGTTTAAAACATTGTCAGGAGTTAATGGATCTATATCAAATACAACATTATCGGTGTTAGGAGGTGTTGTATCCGTATTATTGTTATTGTTGTTATTATTGTCGCTGCCCCCACCGCTTGCTGCTGCAATAATACCACCTGCCACCAAAGGTATCGCCCATAACCAAGGACTCATACCAGCATCGTGATACAAAAGAGGTTCAACTGATTGAATTGGTTGAAATACCACATCTGAAACTGGAGCTTGCGCCACTTCAGGTACTGCTGCAGGTGTTTCCTCTAAATATACTGCCCCTTCATTATCGGAATCACTGTCTGCATCTGCGTCACTATCTGCATCTGCATCATTTTCTGAATCTTTGAATCTAGCCCAAATTAATTGACCATTTTCACCCTGAAAGACAAGACTATTATCTAAATTGGCTCCTTGGCTGAAGAAATTCTGTATAACAATCATTTCTCCATTTTTTAATAAAACAACAGCATTATTGCCATCCTTTTTGACCGCTGAAATATCACTCACTGGAACCTTCACTAAAACTACAGAGGGTTCAGAAGATAATGTCGCAGTTTTTCCCGTCGTATTTTCAAGGGTTTTATGACTTTCCTTGGAAATTATTTGTATCTCAGACATGGTTATATTCCTCATTATAAATTATTAATTTTCAACTACTTTCTGTTTGCATTATTAACGTAAGTTTAAGTTATTGTTTCTAGTGATATAGTTCACAACATTACTTTAAATCAAATACACAAAATGTTAAATAGTTCACACAACCGATATAAAAATAGTTACAATGAAACAATTTAATCAAAATGACATAAATAATTGATTTATATTAATTACTTTAATAAATAAATTTTAATTCCATTATAAAAGTTACATTTATTAATAAATATACTGTGAATTTATAATTAGTTCCTAAAAGGTATTTAAATAACTTTAAAATATTATTTAATAAATCTTAATCACCTTTAAAAAGAAAAACCTTCTTTAAAGAAGGTTTTTATCAAATAAACAAAATATAATGCTAAAAATTATCAGGATTTTCTAAACGTCTTACTTCTTCACGTCTATTTGGATTATGTACAGTTGCCACACCATCATCTGACTTCTCATCTAATAAAATTTCGGGGTTATAAATAGTGATTATTTCTTTACCTGCACTATCTTCACCAACAATATACTTGAATCCTCTTCTATTCATTTTATTACATAATCGTTGATATAGCCCTTTTATTCCCTCCTTTTCCTCGCTTGGATTGTAGTAGAAAGCATTCATCACTGCAGGTAAACCCAAGCCGCAAACCACCCCAGACAATAAAACACTGATAAAGGTGTATCCAATTAAAATACTGCTATACGCACTAAGAGCCGGAACATTCGCTACAGCAAGAATTAATGCTAAAGAGATACCTCCGCGAACGCCACCCCATGAAAGTATGGCTAAACTGCCGTTATAGCTTTTATTTTTAAAAGAGGGAAATAATGCGAAAGCTGCAAAATTTGCGGCAAATCTAGAGAAATGGAGAATAAAGAAGGCAATAATTCCACCAATAATTAAATTTGCACTTAAATCCAATATAAACAGTTCTAGACCAATCAGCGTAAATAGGAATGAATTGATAATTCCCTCTACGGTATGCCAAAAATGATTCACCTCGCGTATTTCACGCTGATCTCTTATTTCTTGCCATTTATTCCCAACGATTAAGCCACCTATCACACAAGCGATCGGCGCAGATGCATGTGCAAATAATGCAACTAAATAAGAACCACTGGCCAATAAAGCGGTGGTTAATATAAGTGACTCCATTTCATGCTTACCACGCAGCAGTCTTAAAATACCTAGACCAAATGCAAAACCAATAATGACTGCTACAATAATTTCATAAAGTAATGTCTCGATCGTAGCGATCAGAGAAAAATGCTCCCCCTGTAATACTTTGAGCAAGGTCATGAATAATGCAATACACATTGCATCATTAAAGAGTGATTCACCTTCAAGCTTTACGATTAAATGATGCGGTGCTCGAATAGAGCTTAATACCCCTTTTATCCCAATTGGATCTGTAGCTCCTAAAGCTGCACCAAGTAATAACAATACAGGTAAAGGTACTGGATAACCAACCACCCATTGGAAGATATACAGTAACCCAGCATAAAAAACGGCGCAGAGTACTAAAGCAATACTTGCCAAAATACTAATTGGCTTCCAATAACTTTTTAAATCAGAAATTTTAAATTTAAGCGCTGATGAAGTTAAAATAAAACAAATAACACCATTAATTAAAAAATCGTAAAAATCAATATTCCGAACCGCTGATTCAATATTATGAATATTAATCGTTATAAACTCATTTCCATTTAATAAACTCGCCCCCCATTGCAGAATAAAGACGAATATTGCCGATACAATCGGCACACCGATCGCTTGAGGAAAACCTAATATTCGTTTATTAAAGATAGTGGTTGCTATGGAAAGTGCAAAAACAGCCGTTAATGCTTGTAAAAGAAAGAAATTACCCATAACACCTCTTTAATATTTCTATTACACAGCCAACAACCTACCTAGACATAAAGCTTATCAAAATAAATTAATGACGGTTTTAGGAAATTTAAATAGATCAAACACCCATCCATTATTGGTTATCGCACAAGGCCGATTTTCGGGATAAGCGTTTGATCTAGAATCAATATTTGTAAATAATATTTTACTTAATTCTGCTTTTGTTATTCGTATAGCTTACGTAGTTAATCACTTATTAGATGATCAAATGCCTTTAAATGTATTACATTGATTAATGTCACCAGACTTCAATCCTAATTGGAACCATTGCATACGCTGTTCACTTGTACCATGAGTAAAACTATCTGGCACAACTTGACCCGTAGATCTACGCTGTAAATAGTCATCACCAATTTTTTCGGCAGCATCCATCGCTTCTTCAATATCACCCTGCTCTAAAAACTGAGTACGCTTTTGATTCTGATGTGCCCAAATTCCTGCAAAACAGTCTGCTTGAAGCTCTAAACGTACGGAAAGCTGATTACCTTCAGCTTGGCTAGCTTGTGAACGTGCCTGTTGAACCTGTCCAGAAATTCCTAATAAATTTTGAATATGATGACCAACTTCATGAGCAATCACATAAGCTTGTGCAAAATCTCCAGCCTGATCTTGACGAGAAAGTTCAGTTTGATTTTGCTCTCCAGAAATACCCATTTGCTGGCGCATATCTTTAAAGAAAGCAGTATCGATATATACTTTTTGATCTGCTGGACAGTAAAAAGGTCCCATCGCCGCTTGAGCAGTACCACAACCCGATCGAACAACACCATTAAATAAAACTAATTTGGGTGGCTTATACGTCATTCCTAATTGTTGAAAAATAGGTACCCATGTATCTTCGGTATCGGCTAGTACAGTTCCCACAAATTCACTTGCCTCTTTCTGATCAGCAGTTAAATTCTGTGGGGCTGCTGCTGCTTGAGAAGATTGAGCATTCGTCACAGCCTGAGTTGCTTGATAAGCTTGTTGAGGATCAACACCAAAAAACTTCCATGCAACAAAAGCCACGATTAATCCTAATATACTAATTCCACCTGCTTTTGCCCCGCCACCACCACGACGGTCTTCAACATTGGTACTGACTCTACGACCTTTCCAACGCATAACGATCTCTCTCTATTATGATGATGTGGGCTTCAATGCTAAGCAGAAGCTTTAGTCCAAACTTTTTTTATTATTCCAACCAAAATTAATACAATCGCACCAGCAATAAAACCAATACCTAAATTAATCAAAGTTGGTGTTAAAGCACCAACAATCGAACCGATGCTTGGTATGAGTTCTAAATGATCTACCGTTTCTTCTGTGAAATGATGTAATAAAGGAATAGTATGTGAAATAATTCCACCACCGACTAAAAACATAGCAATTGTTCCAACAATCGATAATGTTTTCATTAATATTGGTGCAAAAGCCAGTAATCCACGACCGATCTTGTTTTTAAAGTCTGATGCTTGTTGTGTTAAATATAAGCCTAAATCATCAATTTTAACAATCATTGCAACAAAACCATAAACACCAATAGTCATCGCAATTGCAATCACACTCAGTACAGAAACTTTCGTCATAAATGCTGCTGTTGCAACGGTACCAAGTGAAATCACCACAATTTCGGCAGATAAAATAAAGTCTGTTCGAATCGCACCTTTAATTTTATCTTTTTCAAATTTTTCTAAATCTAATTCTGCTTGTTTAAGATTTTCATTTGCCTCTTCAGCCGTTTTGGCTTTTTTATGATGCAGCATGTGTACGACTTTTTCGACACCCTCATAACAGAGGAATAAACCGCCGATCATAAGTAGTGGATTAATCAACCAAGGAGCAACAACACTAATTAACAGTGCTAATGGAACTAGAATTAACTTATTGACGAACGATCCTTTTGCAACACTCCATACTACAGGCAATTCACGGTCAGATCGTACACCGCTCACCTGCTGCGCATTCAGAGCAAGGTCATCACCCAATACACCCGCAGTTTTTTTTGCTGCCATTTTACTCATTACAGCAACATCATCTAAAATCGTTGCAATATCATCAAGTAATAATAATAAACCACTCGCCATTTTTATTTCCTAGTTTGTATTTATCTCGCTATTGTAGAATTACTCAATAAATTCACAACATTATTTTAAGAAAAAGTTGAAGCAATCGCTGACGAAAAATTTTTATTTACCGTACAATAACGCCAATCTTATATTTATCAAATAACTGAATCTTGGAACATATCATGAGTAATGTTGATCAACGTCCAATTATTTTGACAGGCGATCGTCCGACAGGACAACTTCATCTTGGGCATTTCGTCGGTTCATTACGTTCTCGTGTAGGTCTACAAGATAGTCATCATCAGCATCTACTATTAGCTGATGCACAAGCAATGACTGATAATGCTGATAACCCAGATAAAGTTCGCAACAATATTCTTCAAGTTGCTCTAGATTACTTGGCTGTGGGTATTGATCCAAGCAAAACAACAATTTGTGTACAGTCTTGCTTACCTGCACTCAATGAACTCACCATGATTTATCTAAACTACGTGACAGTTGCGCGCTTAGAACGTAATCCAACAGTAAAAGCAGAAATTCAATTACGTAATTTTGAGCGCGATATTCCGGCAGGTTTCTTGTGCTATCCAATTGCTCAAGCAGCAGATATTACTGCCTTTAAGGCAACTGTGGTTCCTGTAGGTGAAGATCAATTACCTATGATCGAGCAAACCAACGAAGTTGTACGTCGTATCAATCGTCAAATTGGTCATGATCTATTACCAGAATGCAAAGCATTATTATCGAATATGGCACGTTTGCCTGGTTTTGATGGTAAAGCAAAAATGTCTAAGTCTTTAGGTAATACCATTGTATTAAATGCGACAGATAAAGATATTAAAAAAGCCGTAAATGCAATGTATACAGATCCAAACCATTTACGTATTGAAGACCCAGGTCAGGTTGAGGGCAATATTGTATTCACTTATCTCGATGCTTTTGATCCGAATAAAGAAGAAGTCGAAGAGCTAAAAGCACATTATCGTCGCGGTGGTCTTGGCGATGGTATGGTGAAAAAACGTCTAGAAGGCATTTTACAAGAGCTTATCGCACCTATACGTGAACGTCGTGCTGAGTTGGAAAAAGATCCTGATTACATCATGGATATTTTAAAACATGGTACAGAAAAATGTCGTGACATTACCCAACAGACTTTGGATGAAGTAAAAGCTGGAATCGGCTTGTTTAAATTCTAATTTACGTTACTTTTACAATAAAAAGCCCATCTTTTGGGCTTTTTTACTAACTATTTGATTTAATTTTCAATTCAACATACATCTTTAAAAATCCAAACTAACATTTTTTGTCACTTATTAACATCAATTTACACTCCCTTACATGAATACCTATGAAATTGGTCAGGTTTTTTAATAATATAGCGATGTAGGTTAGTAAACACTAATCTCATGACATTTCTCCTTTCAACCGAAACTGTTTTTACAGATTCGTTGTTCAACGCAGTGATCACCCCAATCATTGCGTTTTTTTTCGTTTGAAGAATAACAATTGATTTTTTATTGAAATTAAAGCCAGTAACATTTAATCTTATAACTGATTTATTTTTATAAAAAATTTCTTAACGATTTCTAAAAGAAATAAGAGTATTACTAATGATATGGGATTTAATAACACATCCATCCAACATCGTTTTTAGCATATCCCTAATGTTGTGCCTATTTATTGGTGTGCTTGAGTTAATTCTATTAATGTTTGGTGGTAGCACCAGTTTTTTTGATCAATTTTTACCAGATAGTCTAACGGATGTTAATCACGCAGAAGTATCAGCAGAACATACGGACGGTTTATTTACTCAGCTTTTAGAATGGCTATATATAGGTAAAGTTCCTTTGCTTATCTGGTTAATCATTTTTCTAACGGTTTACTCATTAACAGGATTAATTATTCAGGATATTTTTTTCCAATTTACTGAACATTATTTATCAGCTTGGATTATCGCTCCCGCATGTTTATTTTTATGTATGCCTATAGTACGTTTGAGTGCTACTTTAATTGCTAAAATTATTCCTAAAGATGAAACAACTGCTATTCAGATTGACGACCTGATAGGGCGAACAGCTCAAATTGTTTTAGGTGAAGCAAAACCCAACTCACCTGCCCAAGCCAAAGTTAAAGATCAATTTGGTCAAATCCATTACATCTTAGTAGAACCCGAACTTGATCTGGTTTTTCATCAAGGTCAAGATGTGATTTTAACGCAAAGAACCAAAATTGGATTCCAAGCAATCGCTTGTTAATTTTTTTATATAATTTGAGGGTGTAGAAATGTTTAATTCAGCATTGACTGAAATTTTGATTATTGCAGGTGTGATTTTCGCTGCATTTATTTTTATTGGGGTAATTATCGCCCGCCTATATACCCGTTCAAGTAAAGAAGTCTCTTTTGTTCGTACTGGTTTTGGTGGCGAAAAAGTCATTTTAAATGGCGGTGCGATTGTACTTCCTGTGCTACATGAAATTATTCCAGTCAATATGAACACCTTACGTTTAGAGGTAAAACGCGCAGCAGATCAAGCGTTAATTACACGTGACAGAATGCGTGTGGATGTCATGGCTGAATTCTATGTTCGCGTCAAACCGATTGCTGAATCGATTGCAACGGCTGCCCAGACACTTGGTAGAAAGACTATGTCCCCGCCTGAATTAAAAGATTTGGTCGAAGGCAAATTTGTCGATTCACTCCGTGCTGTTGCTGCTGAAATGGCAATGGAAGAACTACATGAAAAGCGTGTCGACTTTGTGCAAAAAGTTCAGCAAGTCGTTTCTGAAGATTTATCAAAAAATGGTTTGGAACTTGAAACAGTGTCTTTAACAGGGCTTGATCAAACTAGCTTTAAATTCTTTAATCCACAAAATGCGTTCGATGCAGAAGGTTTAACCAAGCTAACTGAAACCATTGAAGATCGTCGAAAAAAGCGTAACGACATTGAACAAGATGCTGATTTAGCAATTCGTGGAAAAAACTTACAAGCAGAACGTGCACGTTTAGAAATCTCTCGTGAAGAAGAATACGCGAAGTTACAACAAGAGCGTGAAATCTCGATACGTAAAGCTGAACAAACTGCAGAAATTGCCTCTCAAGAAGCAGGTAAAAAACGTGAAGCTGAAGAAGCTCAAATTGCTGCTGAACGTGAAGTGGAACTAAAACGTATTGCCTCTGCCCGTGATGTTGAGAATGAAAATATCCAAAAAGCTCAGCTCATTCAAAAAGCACAAGTTGAACAGAAAAAAACCATTGAATTGGCTGAGCAAGACCGCGCCATTGCCATTGCTGAAAAATCTCGTGCTGAATCAGAAGCCAAAGCGCAAGCAGACAAGGCCCGTGCCGAAGCGGTAAAAGCGGAGGAAGAAGTTGTGACTGTACGTGAAACACAACGCGCTGAACGTCAAAAAGCAGTCGAGCTGGTTGCTGCTAAACAAACTGCTGAGAAAGAAGCGATTGCGATTACCGTTGCTGCGGATGCGGGTAAAAAGGCTGCGGCAGATGAAGCTGAAGCTGTGCGTATTGCTGCTGAAGCAGATGCTGAAAAAATTCGCTTAAAAGCGAAAGGTGAAGCAGATGCTAAAATATTACTTGCTCAAGCTTTAGAGAAACAGTATCAGGTTGATGCGGAAGGTGCGCGTGCAGTCAATGAAGCAGCCAATACCCTTTCTGCTGAGCAAGTGGAAATGCAAGTGCGTTTAGCATTACTCAAACATTTGCCTGAAATCATTCGTGAAAGCGTTAAACCAATGGAAAATATTGATGACATCAAGATTTTACAAGTGAATGGTTTAAGTAGCTTTGCAGGCGGTGGCACTGTCGGTAGTGATACGATTGAAAATGGTCAAACCTCTTTATCGGATCAAGTCGTGAATAGCGCCCTACGCTATCGTTCACAAGCGCCATTGATTGATAGTTTAATGAATGAACTAGGTTTACAAGGTGGCGATATCAATGGTTTGACTCAAGGGTTAAAACCTAAATCTGAGTAATTATTTTCAATCTATCAAGAGTCTTAGCAATAAGGCTCTTTTTTTTCATCTAAAAAATATAAATAGATAGCTAGTGGAGATTAAGCATCATTTGAAAAAATTAAGATTTTCTTCAATTCTAAAATTACCTCATCTTCATCATACATGTACTCACCGCCTCCACACACATATGAAGCTAAAATTAGAACCATATTATTTATCCACTCTTCCTCTAACTTCAAATCACCAAGAAGATCTTCTATTCTTTGCGCATTCTTAATAGATAAATCGTTTTTTATCTATAAACTGCTTAACACTGTAAATCAATTTTTCTTTAATCATTTATCTTACCCTTGGGCTAATTATGCTATTTTTTAGGAACTTATATCATTTTATTTTAATAAAAAACCCCAATGTCGCCATTGGGGTTTTTTAAAGATTAAAATCTAACGAATTACGCTAAACCTTTCTCTTTTAAAACTTGCAACATAGTAGAACCAAGCTCAGCTGGACTACGAGTGTAAGCCATTCCCGCGCGTTCAAATGCAGCGAATTTCTCTTCAGCAGTACCTTGACCACCAGAAATGATCGCACCGGCATGACCCATACGCTTACCTTTAGGTGCAGTTACACCCGCGATATAACCAACTACAGGCTTAGTCACGTTAGATTTGATGAATTCAGCAGCTTCTTCTTCCGCTGTACCACCGATCTCACCGATCATGATGATTGCATCAGTGTCTGGATCATCTTGGAACAATTGAAGTGCTTCAATCTGGTTCATACCTGGGATTGGGTCACCACCAATACCGATACAAGTAGACTGACCTAAACCAAGCTTAGTTGTTTGAGCAACAGCTTCATAAGTCAATGTACCTGAACGTGAGATGATACCAATACGGCCTGGTTGGTGGATGTGACCAGGCATAATACCGATCTTACATTCACCAGGAGTGATCACGCCTGGGCAGTTAGGACCAACTAAACGAGTACCGTTACCGTTAGTTTCTAGGTAGCGTTTAGCTTTAAGCATGTCGATCGTTGGAACACCTTCAGTGATCACAACGATCAGGCCAACACCTGAATCAACCGCTTCAACGATTGAGTCTAAAACGAATGGAGCTGGTACATAGATTACAGATGCATCTGCATTTGTTTCACGTACAGCTTCTTTCATTGTGTTAAATACTGGTAGGTCAAGGTGAGTTGTACCGCCTTTACCTGGAGTAACACCACCAACAACTTTTGTACCGTAGTCTAAAGCTTGTGCAGAGTGGAAAGTACCGTTTTTACCAGTAAAACCTTGTACCAATACTTTAGTGTCTTTATTAATTAATACGCTCATGATTGATACTCCTTACGCTTTAACTGCAGCTACAACTTTTTCTGCGGCATCAGATAAACCGTTCGCAGAAATTAATTTCAAACCAGATTCATCAAGTAATTTAGCACCTAACTCAGCGTTGTTACCTTCTAAACGAACAACAACTGGTACAGTTACATTTACTTCTTGAACCGCTGCAATAATTGCTTCAGCAATCATGTCACAACGTACGATACCACCGAAGATGTTGATTAAAACACCTTGTACAGAAGTATCAGCAAGGATGATTTTGAACGCTTCGATTACGCGCTCTTTCGTTGCACCGCCACCAACGTCAAGGAAGTTTGCAGGCTGACCCCCATAAAGTTTGATGATGTCCATCGTTGCCATTGCAAGACCAGCACCATTCACCATACAACCGATGTTACCTTCTAAAGCAACATAGTTAAGATCAAATTCAGATGCTTTTAATTCACGCTCATTCTCTTGAGACTTGTCACGTAAAGCAGCAACTTTAGGTAAACGATAAAGCGCGTTAGAGTCGATACCTACTTTCGCATCTACACATAAAATATCGCCATTTTCACGAACTGAAAGTGGGTTAATTTCAAATAATGCAAAGTCATTCTCAACAAATGCTTGGTAAGCAGCAGCCATAATTTTTACAAATTGGCTGATTTGCTTGTCTTTCAAACCTAAAGCAAACGCAACTTCGCGTGCTTGGAATGGTTGTAAGCCAACGAGTGGATCAACTTCAACTTTGATAATTTTTTCTGGAGTTTCTTCTGCAACTTTCTCGATTTCTACACCACCTTCGGTAGAAGCCATGAAAGTAATACGACGGCTAGAGCGGTCTACAACCGCACCCAAGTAAAGCTCACGCTCAACTGGATAAACGTCTTCAGCAACAATAATGCTGTTAACTGGTTGACCATTTGCATCTGTTTGATACGTTACTAAACGAGTACCAATGATGTTGTTAGCGAATTCGATAACATCTTCTTTTGATTTTGCAACTTTAACGCCACCAGCCTTACCACGACCACCAGCATGAACTTGCGCTTTCATTACAGCGAATTTACCACCAAGCTGTTCAAATGCAGCAACTGCTTCATCTGCATTGGTTGCCAAGATACCTTCTTGTACTGGCATACCATATTCTTTCAATAACGCTTTAGCTTGATACTCATGTAAGTTCATTTAGTTACCTACTATGTTGTTTGATGTGATACAACCTAGATATTTTTTTTAAACTAGGCTGTTACATATTGAGTAAATGATTGTCTTGTAAACCAATCATCATCATTCAAAAAAGTGTGGCAAAAGCCACACTTTTTATTTTATTTACGTTTACGTTGAATCGCGTGGATTGCACGACCATCAACAGCAAGCGCAGCTTCGTGTACAACTTCAGAGAATGTTGGGTGACCAAAAGTCATCAACTGTAAATCTTCTACAGAAGATACAAATTCAAGTGCAATCATACCTTGATGTACGATGTCAGATGCGTTTGGACCAACAACATGCATACCTAACAGTCGATCAGTTTTTGCATCTGCAACGAATTTAACAAAACCAGCAGTATCACCAGCTGCTAAAGCACGACCATTTACTGCAAATGGGAATTGACCTGCTTTAACTTCATGGCCTTTTTCGACAGCTTGTTCTTCAGTTAAACCAACCCAAGCCGCTTCTGGGTGTGTATAAATAACACTGATGATCGTGTCATAGTTCACTTGAGCTGCGTGACCGTGAATACGTTCAACAGCCATTACGCCCTCTTCCATTGCTTTATGTGCAAGCATTGGACCGCGTACCAAGTCACCAATCGCGTAAACACCTTCTACAGATGTTTGACATTGATCATTGACATCAACCAAACCACGCTCAGTCAATTTAATGCCTGAATCTTCAGCCAATAAACCTTCTGCATATGCTTTACGACCAACACAAACGATTAACTTGTCAAAAACTTGTTCTTTGTCTTCGCCAGCTTGGTTGTATTTAACTGTTACTTCTTGACCATTGGTTTCAGCACCAGAAACTTTCGCACCGATACGAATATCTAAACCTTGTTTCTTCAAGATTTTTTGATATTCCTTCGCCAATGCTTTATCAGCCATTGGTAAGAATGCATCTAATGCTTCAAACACAACAACTTCTGAACCAAGACGGCGCCATACCGAACCAAGCTCTAAACCAATAACACCTGCACCGATAACCCCAAGACGCTTAGGAACTTCTGAGAATTTCAATGCGCCAGTCGAATCAACGATTAAGTCTTCATCAACAGGAGCTACTGGAATATTTACAGGTACAGAACCAGTCGCAAGAATCACATACTTAGGTTCTAAAACTTGAACTTCACCCTCAAAAGGCGTGAACTCTACTTTTTTACCAGCAAGTAATTTACCAGTACCTTGTAACCACTCAATACCATTACCTTTCAGTAATTGAGCAACACCACCAGTCAACTGATCAACAACTTTGTCTTTACGAGCTAACAAAGTATCTAAATCAAATTTAACTTCACCTGTGGTAATACCGTGTTCAGCAAGTTCGTGAAGGGTTGCTTCGTAACGGTGAGAAGAGTCAAGCAATGCTTTAGAAGGAATACAACCAACGTTTAAACATGTACCACCTAAAGATGGCTTACCATTGTGAATACGTTTTTCGATACAAGCGACTTTGAAACCAAGTTGAGCTGCACGAATCGCCGCTTCATAACCACCAGGTCCACCGCCAATAACAACAAGATCAAACTGTTGAGACATTTTTATCTCCAATTAATCCCCCTTAAATCCCCTTCTTTCAAAAAGGGGCTTCCCCTCTTTACTAAAGAGGGGTTAGGGAAGATTTATAATTAATGTATTAAAGATCAAGAATGAGTTTAGCTGGTTCTTCTAACAACTCTTTGATTGTTACTAAGAAACCTACAGCTTCTTTACCATCGATCAAACGGTGGTCATAAGAAAGTGCTAAGTACATCATTGGCAAGATTTCAACTTGACCATTTACCGCCATTGGACGCTCTTGGATTTTATGCATACCCAAAATAGCTGTTTGTGGTGTATTCAAAATCGGCGTTGAAAGCAATGAACCGAACGTACCACCATTAGTAATCGTGAACGTACCGCCAGTCATGTCTTCGATACCTAATTTACCGTCACGTGCTTTATAAGCATAGTCACGAATACCGTTTTCAACTTCTGCATAGTTCATACGGTCAGTATCACGAAGTACAGGAACAACTAAACCACGTTCACTCGATACAGCAACACCGATGTCATAGAAACCGTGATAAACGATGTCATCACCATCAATAGAACCATTCACTGCTGGGTAGCGTTTTAGTGCTTCAGTCGCAGCTTTAACAAAGAAAGACATAAAGCCTAAACGCGCACCATGACGTTTTTCGAAAGCATCTTTATATTGCTTACGCATTTCCATGATTGGCTTCATGTTCACTTCGTTAAACGTAGTTAACATTGCAGTTTGTTGTGTTGCAGCCAATAAACGCTCAGCTACACGCTTACGTAAACGTGTCATTGGAACACGTTTCTCAATACGCTCACCAACAGCAACGCTTAATGGTTGAGCTGATGCAGCAGGTTTAGCTTGATGACCAGCAACATCTTCTTTAGTGATGCGACCACCACGACCTGTACCTTGTACGTCAGCAGCATTGATACCTGTTTCAGATAATGCTTTGCGAACAGCAGGAGCTTGATCTTGAACTGGTACAACTGGAGCTGCACCTGCTTCTGTTTTAGCAACAGCTTGTTCAACTTGAGCTGGAGCTGAACTTTGTACTGCTTGAGTATCAGCAGCGCCAGATACTGCGCCTGCTTCAAACTGAGCAATCACTTCATCAGAAAGAACTGTGTCGCCTTCACCTTTAATGATCGCAACTAAGCTACCATCAGCAGGAGCAACCACTTCTAAAACAACTTTATCGGTTTCAATGTCACAGATCACTTCATCACGTGATACAGGTTCACCTACTTTTTTGTGCCAAGTTGCGATCGTACCGTCAGCAACTGACTCTGGAAATACCGGTGCTTTAATTTCGGTTGCCATTATTTAGAATCTCCTGATTGTTCAGCTTCAATTGCAAGTGCGTCATTGACGAGCTGAGCTTGTTGTTTTGCATGCAAGTATGGCGAGCCACAAGCAGGTGCGGCTGATGCTTCACGACCAGCATAGCTAATGCGAATTTGTTTACCAGATTTTAGAACGTCTTCATATAAGCGAGGAACGATGAATAACCAAGCGCCTTGGTTCTTCGGTTCTTCTTGCGCCCAAACAAGTTCTTGAATGTTTGGATAGCTTTCCATTACTTCAGCTAAACGCTGTTCTGGATATGGATATAATTGCTCAATACGAACAATCGCAGTATTATCTAATCCAAGTTCACGACGTTTTTCGAGTAAATCGTAATAAACTTTACCACCACAAAGAACTAAACGCGTTACGTCAGCTTTATTGATGTTATCAATTTCATCAATCACAGTTTGGAATGAACCGTTTGCCAACTCATCTAAAGTTGAAGTTGCAAGTTTATGACGTAATAGCGACTTAGGCGACATTACAATCAGTGGCTTACGAATAGGACGAACAGCTTGACGACGTAGTGCATGGAAAATTTGCGCAGGTGTCGTTGGTGTCATGACTTGCATATTATCTTCAGCACAAAGTTGCAAGAAACGCTCTAAACGTGCAGATGAATGTTCAGGACCCTGACCTTCATAACCATGTGGCAATAACATTGTAAGACCGCATACACGTTCCCACTTGGTTTCACCAGACGCAATAAACTGGTCAATCACAACTTGCGCACAGTTTGCGAAGTCACCAAATTGCGCTTCCCAAACAATTAAGCTTTTAGGCAAAGTTGTTGCATAACCATATTCAAATGCAAGTACGGCTTCTTCTGACAATAAAGAATCATAAACCGCTGTACGAGGCTGATTTTCTTTAATGTGACAAAGAGGAATATATACAGAACCATCAACTTGGTTATGTAATTTTGCATGACGATGAGAGAATGTTCCACGACCAACATCTTCACCTGTAATACGCACAAGGAAACCATCATCTAAAAGTGTTGCATAAGCTAAAGTTTCAGCAGCACCCCAGTTGAGTGGCATTTCGCCCGTTTGCATTTTTACACGATCATCAATCACTTTTTGTACTTGGCGTTGTAATACGAAACCTTCAGGTAATGTATTCATTGTTTTGCCAAGTTCTTTTAAACGATCGATGTTGAAGCTTGTATCCCAAATATCAGTATATTCATGACCTAGATATGGGGACCAGTCCACGAACATCTTTTTGTTTGGTTCACGAACCAAAGCATTAGCAACATGGTTACCTGCTTCTAAATCAGAACGATAGTCTTCTACCATTTGATCAGCAGTCGCACGATCAAGTACTTTTTCTTGTACCAATTGATCCGCATACAAAGTACGCGTTGTTGCTTTTTTATTGATGACTTGATACATCAATGGTTGTGTTGCAGATGGCTCATCTGCTTCGTTATGACCACGACGGCGATAACAGAACAAATCAAGAATCACATCTTTACGGAATTCATGACGGAAATCATGTGCAATTTGAGTTGCAAAAATAACTGCTTCAGGATCATCACCATTCACATGGAAAATTGGTGCCTGAATCATTTTAGCAACATCAGTACAGTATTCTGTAGAACGCGTATCGCGTGGATCAGATGTGGTAAAACCAACTTGGTTATTCACAATAATATGAACTGTACCACCCACCGTGTAGCCACGTGTTTGTGACATTTGGAAGGTTTCCATGTTCACACCTTGACCTGCAAACGCAGCATCACCGTGAACAATTAGCGGAAGTACATCGTCACCACCAATATCTTTACGACGAACTTGACGAGCACGTACAGATCCTTCAACTACAGGACCAACGATTTCTAAATGTGATGGGTTAAATGCCAAAGCAAGATGAACTTCGCCACCCGAGGTCATGACATTTGAAGAAAAACCTTGATGGTACTTAACGTCACCCGAACCTTTTTTGTGAATACTTTTACCTTCAAATTCACCAAAAAGATCAGCTGGGTTTTTACCCATAATATTTACAAGTAAATTGAGACGTCCACGGTGTGGCATACCAATGACGACTTCTTTACAACCTACACTACCTGCACGTTGAATAAGTTCGTTGACCATTGGAATAAAAGACTCACCGCCTTCCACACCAAAACGTTTAGCACCAACAAATTTATTACCAAGGTATTTTTCTAAACCTTCAGCCGCTGTCAAACGCTCTAAGACGCCTTTTTTCTGATCAGCATTTAAATTATATTTACCGCGAACACCTTCCAAACGTTGTTGAATCCAACGTTTTTCTTTGGTATCTACAATGTGCATATACTCTGCACCAATAGAACCACAGTATGTCGCTTCCATTGCCTCAATCATTTCTGACAATGTTGCTTCTGCTTTACCAATCGCAAGATTACCCGTATTAAATACGGTATCTAAGTCAGACTTGGTTAAGTTGTGCGCGGATAAATCAAGATCAGGAACGTCTTCGCGTTTTGCAAGACCTAATGGATCAAGTTTCGCTTTTTGATGACCACGATTGCGGTAGGCAGCGATGAGTTGTAATACACCAATTTGACGACGCTCATGCTCTGTGCTTACAGTGCTTTGAACAACAGGTTGAATTCGGCTTGAATTACGACCTAAGAGGAGGAATTGCTCGCGCACACTGCCGTGTGGTTGATCACCTTTAGGGTATTTGTCGAAATATTCACGCCAATCCTCTGACACTGAGGTTGGAGATGTTAGGTACTGTTCGTAGAGCTCTTCGATATACGCTGCACTATCAGCGGAAAGTTCAGTGTCAAGACGCAATGCGTCAGCAACTTCTTGCATTTTTGGACCCATTTCCTATTGCAAAAAATAATACAGGTTGCCTTTTAAGCACACCCATGATTCATAATGTCAAATTGGTAACATGACATTACTACCCAAGATCATCCAACCTTGAGACATATCACTACACATCAGGAGTATTCCTTTTGATGTAATAAATGAGCTATGTGCTTTCAATTCAAAGCACATAACTCATCCTTATACTCGATAAAATCGAGCAATTTTTTGCAAATCATTTTAGAAAAATTAAATAATTTTTTAACTTTTCTAAATTGACTTTCGTAGAATAATTTGCATAAATCTCAAAGTTGCACTTTTCAGATAACTTTTAGAATATGCTCATTTTTCGCTTTCAGTTGTGGCAGAATCCTAACATGTTATTCAGCTTGGATTGATTTTTTTGACACATACCATCCATAAAGCAGCTAAATACACGTCACTAATTATATTCTAATATACCGCCCTTTTTATAATAGTTGCATCTTTATAGACCAAAGTTAAACATTCGCTACAATTTTTGCACAAACACTATGCAGAGTGCTTAAAAACAGAACAGGATCATGTTTTTATTTATTTTTTGAATTTATTTAGTAGAAAAACCAATAAACAAAAACTCAAATTCACACAGTTTAATTTTAAAAATAAAAAACGGGAGCTTCTTTCAAAGCTCCCGTTTTTTTTGTTAGAACATTCTGATTAACCAGCTTGATCCAACAACATATTACGGATGTGACCAATTGCTTTTGTTGGGTTTAAACCTTTAGGGCAAACTGATACACAGTTCATGATTCCTTTACAACGGAACAAAGAGAATGGATCGTCTAAACGAGCCAAACGCTCTTGTGTTGCTGTATCACGAGAATCAATAATGAAACGGTATGCATTTAATAATGCAGACGGTCCAAGGAACTTATCAGGGTTCCACCAGAATGATGGACATGAAGTCGAACAACATGCACAAAGAATACATTCATACAGACCATCTAAGTGTTCACGTTCTGCTTGAGACTGTAAACGCTCTTTCGCTGGCGCTGGCTGATTGTTAATCAAGAACGGTTGGATTTTGTCATATTGATCGTAGAATTGATTCATATCTACAACCAAATCTTTTACAACTGGTAAGCCAGGTAAAGGACGAATCACAATTTTCTCTGGTAAATCGTTCAAGTTCCACAAGCACGCTAAACCATTTTTACCATTGATGTTCACACCATCCGAACCACAAATACCTTCACGGCAAGAGCGGCGGAATGTTAATGATTCATCTTGTACTTTCAACGCAAGTAACGCATCAAGCAACATACGGTGCTTATCGGTCAACTCAAGTTTGAAAGTTTGCATGTACGGCGCTTTATCCTTATCAGGATCATAGCGGTAGATTTCGAATGTACGAGTGCCTCTACTCATCTTTGTTCTCCCGATTAGAATGTACGTGGTTTAGGTTCAATTGCTTCAACCGTTAATGGGCTGAAACGTACTGGCTTATATTCAAGACGGTTATCTGATGAATACCACAAAGTATGTTTCATCCACTCATCATCACGACGACCGTAAGAATAAGTTGGGTGATCAGGTGCTAACTCATAGTCAACAACTGTATGTGCACCACGACATTCTTTACGTGCAGCAGCAGAAATTAGTGTCGCCTTCGCAACTTCATATAAGTTTTCAACTTCTAATGCTTCAACACGTGCTGTGTTAAATACTTTAGATTTGTCTTTTAAATGAATATTACGAACACGTGGTTCAATCGCAAGAATTTCTTTTACACCCTTGTCAAGCAATGCTTGAGTACGGAATACACCTGCGTGATCTTGTACGATGTCACGGATTGCATCAGCAACTTCTTGTGCATTTTCACCCGTGGTTGAATCATCCAGCTTACGAATACGATCTAATGTATTTACCAATACATCAGTCGGAAGCGGCTGATAATCATCGCCATGATGTTTAGTTACGTAATCAATGATGTGCTCGCCCGCTGCTTTACCAAATACTACAAGGTCAAGCAATGAGTTTGTACCTAAGCGGTTTGCACCATGTACAGATACACAAGAACATTCACCAATTGCATAGAAACCTTTTACTGGTTTCACATAATCACGTGTACCTTTATAGGTATATTCTTTCGTGTCTTTATCATAATGCGCAGAGAATTCACCCTCTTCCACACCATGAGGCACAACCACTTGACCATGAATATTGGTTGGAATACCACCCATTTGATAATGGATTGTTGGTACCACAGGAATTGGCTCTTTAGTACAGTCAACGTTTGCGAATTTCTTACCAATCTCAAATACAGATGGAAGACGCTTCATAATCGTTTCAGCACCCAAGTGAGTCATATCTAATAAGATATAATCCGCTTTAGGACCACAACCACGACCTTCTTTAATTTCTTGGTCCATAGAACGTGATACGAAGTCACGTGGAGCCAAATCTTTTAAAGTTGGTGCATAACGTTCCATGAATGGTTCGCCGTCTTTGTTACGAAGGATACCACCTTCACCACGACAACCTTCAGTCAACAATACGCCTGCGCCAGCAACACCCGTTGGGTGGAATTGCCAGAATTCCATATCTTGTAATGGAATACCTGCACGAGCAGCCATACCAAGACCGTCACCCGTGTTGATATATGCATTGGTTGATGCGCGATAAACACGACCAGCACCACCAGTAGCAAACAATGTTGCTTTCGCTTGGAATACTGCGATATTACCTGTTTCTTGGTCAATAGCAGTTACACCAAGCACATCACCCGCTTCATTACGGATGAGGTCTAATGCAATCCATTCTACGTAAAACTGAGTACCCATTTTTACGTTGCTTTGATATAAAGTATGAAGCAAAGCATGACCTGTACGATCGGCAGCAGCACATGCACGTGGAACCGCTTTCTCACCGTAGTTTGCAGAGTGACCACCGAAAGGACGTTGATAGATTGTCCCATCTTCGTTACGGTCAAAAGGCATACCTAAGTGTTCAAGTTCATAAACAACTTTTGGTGCTTCACGCGTCATAAACTCGATTGCGTCCTGATCGCCTAACCAATCCGAACCTTTAACCGTGTCATAGAAGTGATAATGCCAATTATCTTCTTGCATATTTCCTAACGACGCACCAATACCACCTTGGGCAGCAACAGTGTGTGAACGTGTTGGGAATACTTTGGTCAATACAGCAACTTTTAAACCAGCTTGAGCAAGTTGGTAAGAAGCACGCATACCTGAACCACCACCACCGACAATAACTGCATCGAAAGTGAGGTTTTGAATATTTGAATAATCTTCTTTAGGGTTAATTGCGCCCATGATCTCTTCCTATCAATTTGCCCAGAAAATCTGGATACCCCAGATTGCGTACACGAACACTGAAATAATAACAGCAGATGTCAGTACAAGGCGTAAACCTGAAGCTGAAGGACCCATTTGACGAGTCGTTACATAATCTGTAAAGACTTGCCACATACCAATCCAAGCATGTGCAACGAGCGATAATACTGCTAATAAAGAGAAAATCTTCATTGGCAGAGTTAACATAAAGCCAGCCCACTGTTCGTAGCCGAATCCGCTATTACATAAGATCCAACCGAAGATCACCACAGTATATGCAGCTAACACTACAGCACTGACACGTTGGATATACCAATCGCGAGAACCTGAACCTGTTAAACCTGTAGCACTTTTCATCAGAACATAATCCATACGAATGCTGCGACGATACCAATCGCAGACAAGATCAATGAAACTGTAGCTGCAATACGACCACTTTGTAATTCTTCCGCAAAACCAATATCAGCAAGTAAATGCTTGATACCAGCAATGAAATGGAAAATTAAGCCAGCTACAAATACCCATACGACAAAACGTACAATGATATTTCCGAAAACGACATTTTTAACGTAGTCAAATCCTTCTGGTGAAGATAAAGATTTATCTAAAATCCACAAAAGAACAGCGACTAATAAGAAAACGATTACACCTGATAAACGGTGTAGAATTGATGCAATAGCCACGGGTGAGCGTAAATTTACCGCTAATACCTGACCCATGGACAAATTGACAGGTCTGTTGCTTTTCACAGCGGGCATCCTGTAGGTAGAAACTCCATCCGGAGTTTGTTTGAATTAATTCAAAGGAAAGCTGGCATTGTTAGGCAAGCATAGTGCATGCCCAACCTATATAACGACACCGAATTATAAAACGTGAAATATCAAAATACAAACAATCAGTTTTAGCTTTAGTCTAAAAAACAAATAAATAAGAATCATTTACATCAATTAAAGCATGAAACGCCCCCCTGTATGAATTAATTTAAATTCATCCCACTGTTATTTAAGAATAAAATTTAATCAGCACTTTCCATCTCTTGCGCTATAAATAGCAATAATTATTTCTAAAATCTTACAAATGAAGATGATTTTATTGATAAATAGCCCATAAAAGGAGTGATTATAATTATTGTTGAAAATAATACCCCTCATTTATATATAAAATATAAAAATTCAGTAATCTATATTTTCATTACTTTTATAAAAGTAAATTGATTTTTTTTTAAACAATTAGTCGCACTAGATTAGGTCGTTTATAATTTAATTTTCAATAATATCTTCGGTTTTTTGACCTATTATTTAACTGTAGGCCATGAGATACATAGTTTTTTAATCCTAGATAAGTATTTATTTTATAAGCACCAAAAGTTTGCAAGCATAAAAATTTACTTACAATTGTACTGGTGCTTCATTTTTTTTATGCACCTAAAACATGATTTGACATATTATACTCGACCGATGCTGTGATTTTACTCAATTTTTTCTTCGATATGGAATGACTAATTGACTGTAGCAACGTCATTTTTTATCCCTAAGTATAATTGACAAAATTTTAGTAGCCACTAATCTTATAGCAAATTTTGACAACGTCTGATTCGCACATGACAAGATTAGTATTTCGAGTCAGATAATCATTCACCAGGACAGGAGATCTATTGAATGTCTGCAGCAACTGGCAAAAAAGCCGTATTACAGCTTGATGGCAAAGAAATTGAATTACCAATTTACAGCGGCACATTGGGCCCAGATGTAATTGACGTTAAAGATGTTTTAGCATCTGGTCACTTTACTTTCGATCCTGGTTTTATGGCGACAGCTGCTTGCGAATCTAAGATCACATTCATTGATGGTGACAAAGGTGTGTTATTACACCGTGGTTATCCAATTGATCAATTAGCGACTCAAGCAGACTATTTAGAAACTTGCTACTTATTATTAAATGGCGAGCTTCCAAATGCTGAACAAAAAGCAGAATTCGACGCAAAAGTACGTAACCATACGATGGTTCACGACCAAGTAAGTCGTTTCTTCAATGGTTTCCGTCGTGATGCCCATCCTATGGCGATCATGGTTGGTGTTGTTGGTGCATTATCTGCGTTCTATCACAACGGTTTAGACATCGAAGATGTAAACCATCGTGAAATCACAGCAATTCGTTTAATCGCGAAAATTCCTACACTTGCAGCGTGGAGCTACAAGTACACTGTAGGTCAACCATTCATTTACCCACGTAATGACTTAGGTTATGCAGAAAACTTCTTACACATGATGTTTGCTACACCTGCTGACCGTGATTACAAAGTAAATCCTGTTCTTGCTAAAGCAATGGATCGTATCTTCACGCTTCATGCTGACCACGAACAAAATGCTTCTACTTCTACAGTTCGTCTTGCTGGTTCGACTGGCGCAAACCCATATGCATGTATCTCTGCTGGTATCTCAGCACTTTGGGGACCTGCTCACGGTGGTGCAAACGAAGCTGTACTTAAAATGTTAGATGAAATTGGTAGCGTAGAAAACGTTGCTGAATTCATGGAAAAAGTGAAGCGTAAAGAAGTTAAACTCATGGGCTTCGGTCACCGTGTGTATAAAAACTTCGATCCACGTGCGAAAGTCATGAAAGAAACTTGTGACGAAGTACTTGCTGCACTAGGTATCAACGATCCACAATTGCAACTTGCAATGGAACTTGAGCGTATTGCGCTTAACGACCCGTACTTTGTTGAACGTAAACTTTATCCGAACGTAGACTTCTACTCAGGTATCATCTTAAAAGCGATTGGTATCCCAACAGGTATGTTTACGGTAATCTTCGCGCTTGCACGTACAGTTGGTTGGATCAGCCACTGGTTAGAAATGCACAGCGGTCCTTACAAGATCGGTCGTCCACGTCAGCTTTACACAGGCTCGACTCAACGCGATATCAAACGTTAATTTTTGTTGAAAAGTTAATGTTAAAAAAGCTGCCAATTGGCAGCTTTTTTATTGATTCACTAAATCAAATCAGTTAACGCCCCCAATCCAAATCTTTTGCATAAGGCTCTACTAACTTAATACGCTTCACATTTTCTTTTTCGATCTTAGTTAGACGAGTATCCACATTGGTGTAACAAGGCATATACCAATCATTTTGAGAAAAGGTTATTGCCCATTTTTTATTCTGAAAAGCATAGCCATGACGCGCATAGATCTCGTTCCGCATATATTGCAACTGCCCCAAAGGTACTTGTAAGTCTGCATCTTTTAATAAGCGTGATGAAGCATCAGGAAATTCCCCTTGCCCTTTCGCATATTTACATTGTTGCGAGCTTAAACTAAAAAATTTCGGTTTCACCGTTTTTGCAGCAGACAACCATTGTGCATCAATCGGCATCGTATTGTTTTTATAATCTAAAATAAATTTCCCAACATCTGCGCCTTGACCTATTTCATTCAAGGATAAAGTATAATTCAAATCAGTCTGCTGAATTTTACCTTTGAAATGAGTTTGCTTTCCATTCAATAGACTATAACCCGTGATATCAGTGCCTTTTTGCTGAAAAAATAATGAGATTTTTTGCTCATCGTTATATAAGCCTGTCCATGAAGCAGATATTTGAGGAATTTGAGCTACACTAAGCGCACTACAGGCGAAAGTTGTACTGAAAATTAATATTTGTTTGAGCTTATTCATTTCGCTATTCTCATTTAATAGACATTATTCAAATTATTTTCATTCCATATCATAACAGTGATCAATATTTATGTGGAAAATTCTCAATCAACTCACTCAATTGATTACTGTCATGGTGTTTATTTATTTGAGTTGGTTGATGCTGAAGATATGTATGCAATATTTTCCATGGTCTGACAGCAATCATTTTTTAGTTTTAAAGCAGGATGTCGTCCACACCCAGCCTTGGCGCTTGGCTTTCCAGATTCATGTAATCACCAGTAGCCTCGTTTTATTGGCTGGTTTTACTCAGTTTTCCAAAGACATTCGTAGAAAGCTCCCTCACCTACATCGTTATGCAGGTTGGCTGTATATTTTTATCACCCTTGGTTTAGCTCTACCTAGCGGTTTTATCTTGGCACTTTCAGCCAATGGAGGATTAAGTACACAAATCGCTTTTGTGTCACTTGGTTTATTATGGGGACTGAGCAGCTTATTAGCGCTCTATTATGCTTTTCAGCGGCAATGGAGCAAGCATCGCAACTGGATGATTCGTAGCTTTGCCTTAGCTTTATCTGCGCTTAGTCTCAGAACATGGAAGTTAGCACTTTATGAAGTTCAACCTTATTGGGATTGGCTAACGCCCATACATATTTATCAGCTTGAATCATGGTTAGGTTGGACGATCAATCTATTAATTGCTGAAATCATTATTTCCAGATTGAGTATTAAGAAGAAAAATATTTAAATTTCATCTTCTTCTAATGCACGCAACAAATTATTGCTAATTCCATCTGCACGTAACCATGCTAACTCATAACTCGCCTTTGCCAACGCAAGCACTCGCCGTTCAAACTCATCCCAAATGGGTTTGACTTGTGAATCATTAATCCCAAGCCCACTGTCATGTGCCAAGTGTTTATTTTTTTCACAAATTTTTAAAGCATGATAGAGCTTACGCCCTTTACTCGCACTGTCTAACACTCGAACACGCTTATTTTGAATAAAACCCTCGATATGCATTAAATTCGCGTGCGGTAATAACGGAATAAGGATTTGATCCAACTGCGCATCTAATCTGGTCCATACAGCCAAACGATGCTCTGCTGTATAAGTATTCCATTGAATCACCTCGTGATTAAAGCGACGACAACCTCGACAGACTAGATCACCAAACACCGTAGAACAACGCCCTGCACATGGGGTTAATGATGGAATTCGACGATCGTTACTCAAAACCAACTCCTCATAAAACCATATTTACTTTATGGTTTTCTCGCTTATTTTCAAATTTCGCGCTAAAATATGCGCCTTAATTTTCTATCTTAATACATTTGGAGTTATCCATGAACGCTACTGTAGAACAGCTTGCACCTGTAGAACAGCAAGCGACCAATAATTGGGTTGTTGCGGCACTATATCAGTTTAAAGAAGTTCAAGATGCAGCAGATCTGCAACAGCGTCTTTTAGATTTAGTGAATAGCATCAATTTATGTGGAACTCTTATTGTTGCATCAGAAGGAATTAATGGAACTGTTGCTGGTGATCGCGCTGCGATTGATACAATCCATCAATTTCTCCTGAATGAAGGCTTTAACGCAATGGAATATAAAGAGTCTGAAAGCTCTGAAAAACCATTCCGTAAAATGAAAATTAAACTAAAAAAAGAAATCGTAACTTTAGGCGTAGAAGTCAAACCACGTGATTTAGTCGGTCACTATCTTGATCCAAAAGAATGGAATGATCTAATTGCACGCGATGATGTTATTTTGATTGATACTCGCAATGACTACGAATATAAAGCTGGTACATTTAAAGGCGCAATCGACCCTAAAACTGAGTCTTTTCGTGAATTCCCTGAATATGTAAAGCAAAATCTTGAACAACATAAAGACAAAAAAATTGCAATGTTCTGCACAGGCGGAATTCGCTGTGAAAAATCAACGTCTTTGCTGCTACAAGAAGGTTTTAATGAGGTTTATCATCTCAAAGGCGGTATTTTAAAATACTTAGAAGAAACACCTGCTGAAGAAAGCATGTGGGAAGGTGAATGCTTCGTCTTTGATGGCCGTACTGCGGTTACACACGGTGTTGAAGAAGGTGAAAATATCAAGTGTCATGCATGTGGTTGGCCTTTAACTTCTGCAGAGGCCGAACTTCCAAGTTATGAACATGGTGTTTCTTGTGTTTTTTGTATAGATAAAACAACTGAGAAGCAAAAAGAAGGCTTCCGTATGCGTCAATCGCAGATTACTGCAGCAAAACGCAAGCGCCTTTAAATCAAGATCAATTATAAGTAACAAACAGCCTTAGTTTTTACTAAGGCTTTTTTATATATTAAAAAGTTAACCAATCCACTATTGAGAGTTTGACTAACAACAATTAATCTTCAATACAATTTAAAAACGAATATCAAAGGTACTATGGGACTTGAAGATTGGGTCTTATCAATTATGGAAAAATTAGGATATTTGGGAATCGCATTCCTTATGTTTCTTGATAATGTCTTCCCGCCTATTCCATCCGAAATTATCATGCCATCTGCGGGTTATACCGCTTCAAAAGGTGATCTAACTCTCATTGGTGTCATAATAGCTGGTAGTGCTGGCTCACTTTTAGCTGCAATGCTTCTGTATTGGATTGGTCGTAAAATTCCGCAGCAACATTTATATTTATTCATCGAAAAATATGGAAAGTATTTAAGAATAAGCGTTACCGATTTTGAAAAATCTTTAACTTGGTTTGAAAAACATGGCCATCGCGTCGTTTTTTTTGGACGTATGGTCCCCGCAGTCCGCTCCCTAATTAGTATTCCAGCAGGCATGAGTCGAATGCCTTTCAGCAAATTCATGACTTATAGCGCTGCAGGAACAATTATTTGGACAAGTTTTTTAGCTTATGTAGGATATCATTTTAGTGAAAACCAAGCGTTAATGGCTGCGATCACTCAACGTATTGGCTATATCATTCTGCTTATAGTGGCAGTTTACGTCTGCTGGCGTTTAGCAAAAAAGTATTATCTAGCCAAAAGAAAAGACTAACGTATTGAACATCTATTATTTAAGCGTAAAAAGTGAGGATTGATTAATGCAACATGATTTTTGGCATGATAAATGGAAATCCAATCATATCGGCTTTCATCAAGATCAACCTCATAGCTTACTCATAAAATATTTTTCGTGTTTAAATTTAGTGAAAGGCGCAACCGTATTTGTTCCCCTTTGCGGAAAAAGCCATGATATAGCTTGGCTTTTAGAGCAAGGCTATCATGTCATTGGAATTGATCTGAGTCCGATTGCCATTCAAGATCTTATAGTAGATCTAGGTCTTACATTTGAAGAGCATCAAGTAGGAACATTAATCCATTACCATCACTCTCAAATTGATTTATTTGTTGGTGATTTTTTTGCATTAACATCAGCACAACTCGATCAAGTCGATGCAATTTATGATCGGGCTGCACTTATTGCACTGCCTGAACAAATGCGTAAACAATATACCCAACATCTTTCAAAAATTACTGATCAAGCCCCACAACTTTTGATTAGTCTTGAATATGATCAAATGTTATTAGCAGGACCACCTTTTTCTGTTGCTGAATATGAATTAATTCAACATTATGCTCGAGACTACGATATTGATTTACTTGCCTCAAGCCCAGAAAACTTAAAGGGTAAAGTTATTGCCTATGAACATGTGTGGCATCTTACAAAACTTTCTATCTAAGTTTTAAAGCATTTTTATCGTCTACTTTATTATTAAAAGATTTAAGGCACTGAATCAAAATACCTTTTGATCGATCTTTCTCATTCTATTAAGTGATTGTATACGACACATCTAGCAATCAGAGTCGTGCTTTGGCTTAAGTGATGAAGACCTTAATTGGCTTGCCTGCATTTCAATTCTTAACCAATCTCTGAATAAGAGCTTTCTCACATCATTTTCAAATGGTTCAGCAGATAGTAAAAAATAAGAAGATTCATCTTGATATCCTGAACTAATTAAATCAAACATTTGAAATTTCACTTCCTTTTCGACCATATATGCAGAAACCACTGTTGCGCCTAAACCCGCCAAACTTGCCTCAATACACAGATAAAAATGTTCAAGTGATGTTTTTTTATAATCTTTGAGCAACTCAATGTTTTGTTGCTTAAATTGCTGCCAAAGTTTTGGTCTAGATGCAGAAATGAAAATTTGCCGATGGGTTAGTTGGGCATTTTTTGCCGCCACACATAGCATAGTTTCATCGGCAATTTTTTCACTGTAAATTCCATCACCCCAATCAAAATCATTACGCCTTAACGCCAAATCCACTTTTCGATCGTGAAAATTTACTGCCCCACCACCCGTTAACAGCGTCACATCAAATTCAGGATAAAGATTTTTAAACTTATTCAGTCGTGGGATGAGCCATTTCATAGCAATGGTTGGCTCACATGAAAGAACTAAATTTTGGCTATTTTTAGACTGATCTTTTAAATCTAATAAACATTGATCTAGCTGTTGGAATATTTGCTGACAACACTCAAATAAAATCTCACCCTCTGTGGTTAGACTTAATTTTCGTGTTTCTCGACTAAATAGATTAAAACCCAAACTATCTTCTAAATTTCTGAGCTGCTTACTGACTGCACCTTGAGTCACAAATAACTTTTTTGATGCAATCGTCATACTTTCAAAACGAGCAACATAATAAAAAAACTTTAGTGAATTCAGAGATAAACGCTCAATCATTCCAAAAACTCATATGTATTAGAGAATTAATTTCGATTTAAACTATAACAAAGATATGAAAAATATAGAAATTCTTGTAATACCGATATTTGGAATAAATGAGTGAATGAAATAATTGCTGTGGCGCTGGTTACGATACTAGCAGTAATAAGCCCAGGTGCAGATTTTGCACTGATTACTCGCAATAGTTACCTATATGGACGCCGTTTAGGAATATACACAGCCTTTGGAATTGCCTGCGGTGTTTGGGTACATATTAGTTATAGCCTAATTGGATTAAGCTTTCTAAAAAATCATATTCCAAATTTAATTCAGCTTATTCAATACATAGGCGCAAGTTATTTAATATATATCGGTTATAAAACCTATATCCAGCGTCCAATTATATTAAATGAAGATAATACTGAAACGACGCATTGGAAAACCTTTCAACATGGTTTTTTGACCAATAGCTTAAATCCTAAAACTACTCTCTTTGTAATGAGTATTTATTCTCAAATTATGACATCAGAAAATAGCTTAACAAAACTGTTTGCTTATGGTATTTACATATCAGGCATGCATCTTTTATGGTTCTGTTTAATTGCACTTTTTTGCTCAAGTCCAGTAATCCGAAATAAAATTCTCGCTCAACAACGCAATATAAATCGTATTATTGGTATTATTCTAGGTGCTTTAGGTCTTAGTTTATTTCTTACGAATCTTTAGCAACCTTTATATAAATATTTCTTCGATACAAATCACAACAACAGTAATAAAAAAACGTCCTTCAAGGACGTTTTTTTATTTAATCTTTTAAATATGCTATATACCAAAATCTAGATCTTAATAATACAGAATATTGATTTAAGATGGCGTGTGATACATTAAATAAAGTTCATTTAAATTATCTGGAATTTCTTCAGCTAATTCATCCATCAATTGACCATTACGACGGAAAGACTCCATTTGAGGGTCTTCTTCATCAATACCGCTAAAGACCATAATCGGTAAAGTTAAGTCAATCAATTGCTCTTCAAATTCAGGCGCAAACCATGCATCTTCATTTAAGAACATCGCATCAACAAAACCAACACTCCAATCACCTAAGCTAGATTCCACATCGGCTTCTTCAATTTCAAATGGAAACTCGATCCCATTTTCATTGGCTAAATCTTGTCGTAGTGATTCTAACCAAAGTTTGATTTGTTCAATGACTTCATTCGGAATTTTCTTTTGGTTATTATCGAACAGTTCATCTAACCAACGATCAAATTTTGGCCCTACAGCTATCGCACATAGAAAGCCATGAGTTGCCGCAAAATCTAGACCATGTTCGTTTTGGTCACCGTCAAGATAGTTACTCAATAAGTCTAAATCTAACGTACTCATTCTTTATCCAATTTCAAAAAAACATCGGCAACAGCATAACATCTTAAAGCCCAAAGTCTCAGCAATTTTGCTTAGTCTTCATCACCAAGATCATCATCGTCGAAATCATAGTCAAAATCTTTTAATTCACGCTCCAAACGACGTTGAGCTAATAAATCATCAATCAAACGGCGCTTTTCTAATGATTCTTTGGCACTGATTTTTCCTGATGATTCATCAAAACTAACATCATCCTCACCGTAGTTATCATCATCTAATTCAAAATCTGTAGAAGACACTAACACTACCTCTATATTATGAAAAATGTAATTGGGTCTAGCCGCTATTTATCGGTCTTAGCCATCCGTGTCAAGTTTTATTTGTTTTTTTTACTATAAAACCTTGTTTTGTACTTTTTTTCGGCAGTTTTTTTGTGTATTTATAGTCTAATAGTATTTAGATCGAAAAAATATTTTTGACATGACTTAATACTTGAAAAAAATTGATCTAGCCCCATATTTTAGAAACTAGCATGAAATCAAACATATTTTTTTATTTAAAGTTAACGGATCAAATCCAAAACATTCTGAGTGAATTGTGCTATCATGCACGGTTTTTCACCGCCACAGATTCAACAAAAGAGTAAGCAAAGATGAGCGATATGAATTCCCCTACTTCGCAAGTAGCGGCTCTGATTAGCCGAGGCAAAGAACAAGGTTACTTAACTTACGCTGAGGTTAACGATCATCTCCCAGACTCAATTACAGAAAGTGAGCAAATTGAAGACATTATTCAAATGCTTCAAGATGTCGGGATTCCTGTGCATGAACGTGCGCCTGAAACTGATGACACCATGTTCGGTGAATCAACTGAAGCAGCTGATGAAGTTGCAGAAGAAGAAGCGGCAGCAGTATTAGCATCAGTTGAAAGTGAGCCTGGTCGTACCACTGATCCAGTTCGTATGTATATGCGTGAAATGGGAACTGTTGAACTTCTCACACGTGAAGGCGAAATTAGTATTGCGAAACGTATCGAAGAAGGTATACGTGACGTTTTACACTCAATCGCTTACTGGCCAAATGCTGTTGAAGTCGTTTTAAAAGAATATAATGATTTTTTAACTGGCGAGCGTCGTCTTGCTGATATTCTTTCTGGTTATTTAGATCCAGAATCTGATGAAGAAATTCCAGAAGTTCTTGAAGAAGCTGAAATTGAAGAAGCTGGCACTCCAGCAACGGCAAAAGAAGTAAAACTTGACGATGAAGATGAAGACGAAGAATCTGAAGGTGATGATGATTCTGAAGGTGAATCAGGTCCAGATCCAGAAATTGCTAAGGCTCGTTTTACTGAGCTAGAAAATGCTTGGAATGATACTAAAGCAATTATCAGTAAACATGGTCGTAATAGCGAAGAAGCAAAAGTTGCGCTTGAATCATTAGCAACTGTGTTCATGATGTTCAAATTTACACCGCGTCTATTTGACATTATTTCAGAAATGATTCGCGGCACTCATGATCAAATTCGTACTAATGAACGTGAAATCATGCGCTATGCAGTTCGTCGTGGTCGCATGGATCGTACAACTTTCCGTATGACTTTCCCTGAGCAAGAATCAAACCCTGCTTGGTTAGATGAGCAAATTGCAAAAGCACCTGCCGAAACAAAAGCACATTTAGAAAAAGTTCGCCCAGATGTATTAGCATTCCAACAAAAGATTGCTGACATCGAAAAAGAACTAGATCTAAACGTTAAAGAAATTAAAGATATTTCTAAACGTATGGCTGTAGGCGAAGCGAAAGCTCGTCGCGCTAAGAAAGAAATGGTTGAAGCCAACTTACGTTTGGTAATTTCGATTGCGAAAAAATATACAAACCGTGGTTTACAATTCCTTGATCTTATTCAGGAAGGTAACATTGGTTTGATGAAAGCTGTAGACAAGTTTGAATATCGTCGTGGTTATAAATTCTCGACCTATGCAACTTGGTGGATTCGTCAGGCAATTACGCGTTCGATTGCAGACCAAGCACGTACCATTCGTATCCCAGTGCACATGATTGAAACAATCAACAAAATCAATCGTGTTTCACGTCAACTTCTTCAAGAGATGGGACGTGAGCCTACACCTGAAGAGTTAGGTGAACGCTTAGAAATGGATGAAGTAAAAGTTCGTAAAGTGCTTAAAATCGCTAAAGAACCGATTTCGATGGAAACACCGATCGGTGATGATGAAGACTCGCATCTTGGTGACTTCATTGAAGATGGCAACATCACATCTCCAATCGATGCTGCTACTTCAGAAGGCTTAAAAGAAGCAACTCGCGAAGTGCTTGAAAACTTAACTGAACGTGAAGCTAAAGTATTGAAAATGCGTTTTGGTATCGATATGCCAACCGACCATACTTTAGAAGAAGTAGGTAAACAATTTGATGTAACACGTGAGCGTATTCGTCAGATTGAAGCGAAAGCATTACGTAAACTTCGCCACCCTTCTCGCTCAGAACACTTACGTTCATTCTTGGAAAATGACTAATATTGGGAAATTTTGAGTGATGGTGAGAGCCACCTTTCAGAACTTGAAACTAAATATTTCATCCCCATCTAGTTATTAGATCAAAAAGCGCCTGCACTGATGCAGGCGTTTCAAATTAAGAGGTTGCTCATGTTAGACCGCACTCCTTCTCGTGAATTGCAAGAACATCTTTGGGTTTTCCCGATGGACTATCCAATCAAATTGATTGGTAATGCAGGGGATGAACTTCGAGTAGCTGTTGTTGATATTTTGCAGAAGCACTTCCCAGAATTTGATGGAGGTACTGTTAAAGTTCAGCCATCACGTACAGGTAAATACCATTCTTTAACTGCGCAATTACGCTTTGAAGAGTTGGAGCAAGTTCATGCTTTATATGCAGATCTTGCAGCTTGTCCTTTAATTAAGACAGCGCTTTAAAAAGAGGAATCCAAAATGCGAAAGTATTTTGGATTTTTTTAGCTTATAAAAATACATGACCATACAAACTACTGATAAAATTAAATATATTTACGATTATTGTTAAAGCATTTTGTGAAATAACGGATGAAAATAAGATTTTTAGTCTCCATAAGCATGATTTTAGCATCAAGTTTTTGCTATGCAAAAACAGCAAATTTTATATGGCAAGATGAGCTATGCGAGTTTAAAGGTGTTTACGATGCTGGCAAATACTCTGAAAAACAATTAAGCGATACCGTTAAAATGATGCAACAGCGTCATACAACGCTATTGAATAGTAAATCCTATGCTTTTAAACCGAGTCAAATTGCAGAAATCAATGTGGATCTGATTCGTAAAGAATATGAATTAACAAAGAAAGAATTAAAAAGCTTACAGCCTATTCCACTGAAAGAATTTGAACAATTAAAAGATCGTTTACTAGGTTATCTTGATCAGGAATATAAACATCACTATTTAACTGCTCTAGCCTTTTCACAACCTCAGAAACTGTTAATACCAACCTATGGAACACAATGTTTATCCATTGCAAAATCATTAAATACTCACAATAAATCTCAATTAGTGAATAATGCAAAATTATCAATGCAACGAGAAAATAAAGAACAGTTAAAATTAGGCAATGATCCTCAATTTTTAGCAAAACGTACTCAAGACTTTTACTCTAAACTACAAAGTAATGAGGCTGTTCAATATGCTCAAATTCAACTGATTCGTGAATGGTCAAACTGTGCTAATCCCCATCAATCGAGTAACGATCAGTTAGAACAGATTTTCCGTACAAAAGTATTTATTCAGTCAAAGGAAGTTTACTGTGACGAACCTTGATAAACCCAGCTTAATCGTTCGCTGTTTTCATGATCTAGAGGATTACACGATTCGCTTTGAAGCAATGAAGGAGTTTACAGCGAATCGTGATGAAACTACGCCTGATGAAATTTGGTTATTGCAACATCAAGATGTTCTCACTCAAGGTCAGGCTGGTAAAGCTGAACACATCCTGATTCAAACTCACTTACCTATTGTACATACAGATCGTGGTGGACAAGTAACTTGGCACGGCAAAGGACAACTAGTTGCTTATTTCTTATTAGATTTAAATCGTTTGAAATGGCATGTGCGTACTTTGGTGAGCTTTGCTGAACAAGCAATGATTGATTTGCTTAAAATGTACCACATCGAAGCTTACGCAAAACCAGATGCACCTGGCGTGTATGTAGATGGTCGAAAAATTGGCTCTCTAGGTTTTAAAATTCGTCGTGGACGTAGCTACCATGGCTTAGCTTTAAATATCGATTGTGATTTAACAGGTTTTCAAACGATTAATCCGTGTGGATACACTGGTTTAGAAATGGTACGCTTACAAGACCTATTAAGTGACTACCCAAGTTTTGAGCAGCTCTGTCAAGATATTATCCAGTATTTAAAAAATACAGATTACTTTCATGACCTCGTAGTCAAATCTGAATAAACTACTTTTCAATTACAAAGAAATAAATTAGAGTAAATACTCTAAATTTGCTTTTGCATAATTTTAACAAGGGATACGCAAGTGATTTCGACCAAAGCAGTGAAGCCCACTTTGCAATTTGCCTACGTAAAACTCATGATGGATGTTGTTGGTCGTGGTTTAGTAATGGCAAGCCAAGTGGATAATGAAGTACAAGAGGAAGTGTCTAAATTTCCTGTTGGTTTTGTGCTTTCAATGAATGTTTTCCCAAATGGACCTGCATTTGTTGCAAAAGTAACAGAAGAAAAGCAATTAGAACTTTTACCAAATTATAAAGGTAAGCCTGATCTAACCATCACATTTAAGCATTTAACCCATGCATTTTTAGTTTTCTCTTTTCAAGAGAGTACAGCACAAGCTTTCGCAAATGATCGCATGATTGCTGATGGAGATGTATCGAGTGCTATTCGTCTCGTACGCTGTTTAAATAAGATGGAAGCATTAATCTTACCTAAACTGATCGCCTCACTTGCTGTAAAACGTTATCCAGCAGAATTAACATTGAAACAAAAATTCTCTGGTGCAAAAAATATCTATCTTAAAGTCGCACAATCTTACTTTAAACGGAGTGCATAACATGGCTAAGCCTTATTACGAATTTTTCTGTCCTGTAAAAGTAATTGCTGGTAATGCTGCGTTAGAGCACATCCCTTTTGAACTTGCTACTTTAGGCGCAAAACGCCCAATGATCATTACAGATAAAGGCGTGCGTGCAAATGGATTATTAAGCCCAATTGAAGCTGCATTTAGCACAACAGATGCTGTCATCGGTGCAATTTTTGACGATGTTCCGCCAGACTCAAGCTTAGAAGTGGTCCGCTTAGCTGCCGAAACTTATCGTAAGCAAAATTGTGATGCAATCATTGCAATTGGTGGTGGTTCAGTCATTGATACCTCAAAAGCAACCAATATTTTGGTTTCAGAGGGTGGCGATGATTTACTTCAGTACTCTGGTGCGCATAATCTGCCGAAGCCACTAAAACCATTTTTTGTGATTCCAACCACATCAGGTACAGGTTCAGAAGTGACCATGGTTGCTGTTGTATCTGACGTTCAACGCAATGTGAAGTTAGCGTTCGCATCTTATTATCTTATGCCTCATGCAGCGATTCTTGATCCACGCATGACCATGACATTGCCGCCTCATCTTACTGCAATGACGGGTATGGATGCACTGACGCACTGTGTTGAAGCATATACATGCTTAGCTGCAAATCCACTGAGTGATGCTTATGCAAGTGCGGGCATCAAGAAAATTAGCGAAAATTTATTTAAAGTTTTAGATAACCCAAGTGATGCCCAAGGTCGTTTAGAGCTTGCTCAAGCATCAACTATGGCGGGTATCGCATTTTCTAACTCAATGGTTGGTTTAGTTCATTCACTCGGTCATGCTTTAGGTGCTGTTGCGCATCTCCCCCACGGACTTTGCATGAACTTATTTCTACCTTATGTGCTTGAATACAACAAAGAGATCAATGGCGATAAAATTGGTGAGTTATTACTGCCACTTGCTGGTGCGGATATTTACGCACAAACACCTGCCAATCTGCGCGCCGATAAAGCAATTGCAACGATTTTAACCATGCGTGATCGTTTATTCAGCTTAACCAAGTTACCACGTACTTTACGTGAAACTGGTAAAGTGACAGAAGCACAATTAGATGAAGTTGCAGAAAAGGCATTAAATGATGGTTCAATCATTTATAATCCGAAAGAAGCAAACTTGCAGGATATTCGTGCAATTTTACAAAAAGCTTGGTAATTCATTTATTTAATTAATTTTTTACAAGCAAAAATCCCCAATACCTATTCGATATTGGGGATTTTATATTTTAGGTGAATCTTTATTCATCGGTTTGTCTCGCAAATTGGCAAAAAAATTGCTAAAAAAAACATAAAAGTGCTGACAATTTATAGGGATTTGAGATAAATTGGCGCACTTCTTATTCCTGTAGGGGGGATCATTTCGTCTCAAATGATCCTTAAACCATAGCTGATCCTTGATCAACGATTACGAGGATAACGCCGTTGACAAATATCTCTGGGACTCCATCGGTAGCTAAGCTGCAAAAAACGCTAGGTCTCTGGCACATTATTATTATTGGCTTAGCCTATATTCAACCCATGACGTTGTTTGATACTTTTGGGTTAGTATCTGAAGAAAGTCATCATCATGTTCCGACTTCTTATATTGTTGCCTTAGTTGCAATTTTATTCACATCGATCAGTTATGGTCACATGATTCGCCGTTACCCATCATCAGGATCGGCTTACACCTATGCGCAAAAATCTATCCATCCAAACGTTGGTTTTATGGTGGGATGGTCTTCATGGCTAGATTATTTGCTTTCGCCAATGGTCAATATTATTTTGGCCGTCATTTATCTTGAAGCGTTGTTTCCAGATGTGAATCATTGGGTTTGGGTGATTGTCCTAACTGCATTTATGACAGGGATTAATCTACGTGGCGCACGTTTTGTTGCGAACTTTAACAGTCTGATTGTTTTAGTCCAACTGATTGTAATTGCTGTATTTACATATTTAGTTTATAGCAAATTACAAATGGGTTATAACGCCGAAGGTGTAATTACCGCAGAAACGCGTTATCAGCTTTGGAGCTTAGAACCTTTCTGGAATGAACTCACCTCAGTTGGTGCATTAGTTACAGGCGCAACCTTACTGTGTTTCTCATTTACAGGCTTTGATTCACTCAGCTCTCTTGCTGAAGAAACCAAAGACACTGAAAAGACTTTGCCGAAAGCAATATTCTTAACAGCTTTATTTGCTGGTGTGATTTTCATTATCAGCACTTACTTCATGCAAATCTATTTTCCTAATGATCCAAAAAGCTATTTCCAAGATGTCGCAGCGACTCAACCAGATATTCTATTATTGGTTGGTGGTTCATTGTTCCAATCTTACGTACTTGCTTTTGCGATTGTGACAGTCATGGCATCTGGGATTTCTGCGCATGCAGGTGTGTCTCGTTTGATGTATGTTATGGGCCGTGACGGGGTTATCAATAAGAAAATCTTTGGTCATATTAGTCCTAAAACCTTTACACCTTCATACAACATCCTGATTGTAGGATTGGTTGCATTGAGTGCAGGCTTTATGAGTCTGGATGTTGTGATTTCTATGATCAGCTTTGGTGCCCTGATTGCCTTCACCTTTGTGAACCTGTCGGTGATTTCACGTTATGCTCTACGTGACGGTCGCACCAAAACGTTCAAAGATATTCTAAGCTTTGTGATTATTCCTCTCTTAGGATTTATCAGCGTGTTTGCGATGTGGCTTGAAATTGAAGACACCGCATTAAAATATGGTTTATGGTGGGCAATGTTCGGTATTTTATACCTTGGTTATAAAACCAAAGGCTTTAAATACAATGCCCCTCAACATAATGAGTTTGATGACCGATAGAACTTCACAATTCAAAAAAGGCGCTCAATGCGCCTTTTTTATTTTTACAAATTATCCATGTAGTTTTTCAACAATAGATTGCACACGTTTCGCATAAAGTTTGGCTGTCTCCAAATCCCCTGTAGGAATCTCATCCGTACTCGCATCTGATGGCGACTGAACCAACAGACCAACAGAACCCCCTAAGTTATTTACATCTTCACGTTTCGCATCTTTGGTATTGGCTGGCAATAAACCTAAGCTAACCCAAATACCACCATGCTGAGATGCCAAGGTTTGTAATTGGATCAAAGTGACTTGCTTATCACCATTCAAGCTAGCACTGTTGGTAAAACCAGCAAAAACTTTATCTTGCCAACCACGAGTAAACCAAATTTTTGAGGAAGCATCCGCAAATTTCTTAAACTGCCAAGGTGTCGCTGCCATATAGGTTGGTGCCCCAAACACAATTCCTTGTGCAGTATTGAGTGTTTGCCAATCCTGTTCCGTAATTTCACCATTCTGATCAATTTCAATTAATGATGCGTCAATCGCACCCGCAAAAGTTTCAGCAACCACTTTGGTGTGGCCATAACCTGAGAAGTAAACAACTGCAATTTGTGTCATGAGAATATCCAAAATTTTTAAAAAGTTCGATTTAATGATATATTTTAGAAACTAGGTGTCAATTAGTTACCTAATGGTAACTGGGTAGTATCAGCCAAGAAAATGAGAGTATTTAAATGAATCAGGCATTAAAATATAATATTTATCAACAACATTGCCCTGCTCGTTTATTTTTTGAAAAAATTGCAGATAAATGGGTTTTACTGATTATTAATGTATTAGCTAGAGAAACTCAGCACTTCAATTTACTAAAAAAGAGCATTCAAGGTATTTCACCTAAAGTCCTTTCCCAAAAGCTAAAAATGCTGGAACGCGATGGTTTTATCGAAAGACAAGTCCAGAATACATCTCCGATACGTGTTGATTATTCATTAACATCTTTAGGATATGAAGTTGCCAAAATGGCGTTTCAATTAAAAGATTGGGCTGAAAGTAATATTGAAAAAGTAATATCAGCTCAGCATAAGTTTGACTCAGCCTCAAAACAAGAAAACGACTTAAAGTAGATCACTTTAAGCCGTTTTAGTTGTTCAATATTAAATTTAAACTAAAGCCTTAAAACCCTGCTGTCTCCATGCTTCATATACGATTACGGCTGTCGCATTGGAAAGATTCAAACTTCTTGAATTTTCAGCCATAGGTAGACGAATCCACTGATCTTGTGGGAACATCAAACGCACTTGCTCAGGTAGACCACGTGTTTCAGGGCCCATCAACAAGGCAACTGGACGGTTGAGGTCTACTGTATGCGGTGTTGCTGTACCTTTGGTAGTGAGTGGAAATACATGCTCAACACCTTTAGACTTTAGATCAGCAAGACACAATTCAATATTGTCCCATATCAACACTCTTGCCCATTCGTGATAGTCCAAACCAGCGCGTTTTAACTTTTTATCATCGAGTTCAAAACCTAAAGGTTTGACTAGGTGTAATTGTGCACCTGTATTAGCACATAAACGAATGATATTACCTGTATTCGCTGGAATCTCAGGTTCGTATAGGACAACATGAATCACAAATTTTCTCTACTTTTAATAATCCCTCCTAACCTCCCTTTTTTAAAGGAAGTGTAGGGAGAATGTTATTGCCATTTTAACTGCTCACGTAGACTCACCACTTCACCAATAATAGTTAAAGTCGGTGCTACGATATGATGTTCAGACACTTTGGTGGCTATATCAGCTAAGGTTCCAACAACAACTTTTTGTTCAGGTGTTGTACCTTTAGAGATCAATGCAACAGGCATGGTTGGACGTTGGCCGTGTGCAATTAATTGTTCACAAATACGCTCCAAGCCGACCAATCCCATATAAAGGACTAAAGTTTGGTTTTCATAGACTAGTTCATTCCAAGGTAACTCAGGTGAGCCTTCTTTTAAATGCCCTGTCAAGAAGCGTACACTTTGTGCATAATCACGATGGGTTAATGGAATCCCTGCATAAGCCGAACAACCTGAAGCAGCGGTAATACCGGGAACAACTTGAAAAGTCACATTGGCTTCCACCAACTCTTGAATTTCCTCTCCACCACGTCCAAAGATAAAAGGATCGCCGCCTTTTAAGCGACAAACACGTTTACCTTGCTGTGCATATTCAACCAATAAAGCATTGATACCATCTTGTGGAACCGAGTGATTAGAACGGGCTTTACCAACATAAATCTTTTCGGCATCACGACGACACAAATCTAAGATAGGCGCAGACACTAAGCGATCATAAATCACCACATCCGCTTGCTGCATCAGACGTAATGCTTTTAAGGTCAAAAGCTCAGGATCACCTGGACCCGCCCCGACCAAATACACTTCACCTTTCGGTGCTGTCCATTCAGTTAAAGCCTGCTCAATCAGATCATTCGCCACATCAATATTGTCATTGAAAACCTGTTCTTTCAGAGGACTGGCGTACAAATTTTCCCAGAAGATACGACGCTCATCAGGATTGACAATTTTGGCTTTCACTTGCTTACGCCATAGCCCCGAAAATTCAGCCAATTTACCCATGCCGTGCGGCACAATGGTTTCGATCTGAGTGCGTAGCTGTCTAGATAAAACAGGCGATGCGCCATTGGAAGCAACTGAAATCACCAAAGGTGAACGATCAATAATCGCTGGCACCATGAATCGACAATGTGGAATATCATCAACACTGTTGACCAACAGATTGCGCTGTTCACACTGTTCAAATACCGCTTTATTGACGGCAGGTTGATCTGTTGCAGCAATTACTAAACGATAAGCCGTTGTCAAAACAGTGTCAGAAAAAGAGGCTTGAATATATTGCCCTTTTGATTGCTCAATAAGTTGGCGTAATTCAGGGATGATATCTGGTGCAATCACATCAACAATTGCACCAGCTTTAACAAGCAAGTTCGCTTTACGGTAGGCAATATGCCCACCACCCACAATCAGACAACGTTGCTGCTGCAACTTTAAAGAGATTGGGAAAATTTCCACATCACGCCTCTATATTTTCGATCTGATTGAACTAAAGCAAAAACTATGCACAAAATCGATGCAATGTTTAATCGATGTAGCTAATACCGCCCATATATGGACGTAAAACTTCTGGGATCTCGATTGAACCATCAGCACGTTGATAGTTTTCCATCACCGCAAGCAAGGTACGACCCACCGCAAGACCTGAACCATTCAATGTATGCACCAATTCGATCTTCTTCTGGTCTACACGATAACGTGCTTTCATACGACGCGCTTGGAAATCACCCATATTTGAGCAGCTTGAAATTTCACGATAAGTGTTTTGGCTCGGCACCCAAACTTCTAAGTCGTAAGTTTTGACTGCACCGAAGCCCATATCACCACCACATAGCAAAATCTTACGATATGGCAAACCAAGCGCCTGTAAAATGCCCTCTGCATGTGCAGTTAATTCTTCAAGTGCCTGCATAGAGTGCTCAGGTTTGACAATTTGCACCATTTCGACCTTATCGAATTGATGTTGACGAATCAAACCACGAGTATCACGCCCATAAGAACCTGCCTCACTACGGAAACATGGTGTATGTGCAGAATATTTCAACGGCAAACGATCAGCATCAATAATTTCGTCACGCACAAAGTTCGTAATCGGCACTTCGGCTGTTGGAATCAAGTAATACTCTTTTTCACCTTGTAGCTTGAATAAGTCTTCTTCAAACTTAGGTAATTGACCAGTACCACGTAAAGTATCTGCATTGACTAAGTAAGGAACATAAGCCTCGGTATAACCATTTTTAAGCGTATGTGTATCAAGCATAAATTGGGTTAAAGCACGTTGCAAACGAGCTAAAGGCCCTTTCAACACACTGAAACGCGAACCTGTTAATTTTGTTGCCGTTTCAAACTCAAGACCGCCCATCCATTCGCCAAGATCAGTATGATCTTTAATTTCGAAATCAAATTTGCGCGGTGTGCCCCACGTTAAAATTTCTAGATTATCACTTTCATCTTTACCTTCTGGAACAGACTCATCAGGTAAGTTTGGAATAGCTAAAGACTTTTGTTCAAGCTCCGTTTGCAACTCAGCCAAAGCCACTTCTGCTGCCTTGATCTCATCACCAATGGCAGACATACGTGCCATAATTTCGGAAGCATCTCCACCCGACTTTTTGATTTGACCCACTTGTTTAGCACCAGCATTACGCTCTGCTTGTAAATTTTCAGCTTTGGATTGTAAATCTTTACGGCGAACTTCTAAATCAGCCCACTCTTGCACATTTAGCTGAATACCACGTTTTGCTAAAGCAGCATTTACCGCTTCAATATTATTTCTGAGTAATTTTGGGTCGATCATAATCAATCATGAATAGAGAAAAAACTGGCTATAGTGTAAGGCTTTAACCTAAAAAAATACAGTGATTGGCAATAAAGTCTCAGCACCTACAGCTAAGATGTAGGCGCTGAGTTAAACTAATTAGGATCTTTAGGTAAGCTCGGTAAATATTCTGCTTTCACAAACTGCTTGGCCGCATAGTACGGTAGTGTCAATTCGCTCATCCCTTCCGCATAAGACGCTAACTCATAAAGTGGGTAAACAAATACAATCCCATTGACACCATAATAATAATTGTCGCTTACCTGTAGATCATCTTTTTTAATGCTGTGATCTTCTAACCAGTTCTGATTAGAGGCATAAAGTTCATCACGTAGTTTGGTATTCATATCAGGTTTAAGCAACTCACTGACCGTAATGTGTTTTTTATTGCTTAAGTCAAAATTCACAAATTCTTGATGTGACATGCCATGTGCAGCGCCAGCAGAATAGGAATAACTCTGAATCGCAAAAGTCGCTAAGTTATAATTTTGCCCAACAAAACGAACATAAGTACTGCTTTCACTCAGTGAGGGTTCATCTGCTGGTACTTTTACTTTTTGATCTGCGATATTGGAAAACGCATTCGGCTCTGCCTTTTTCATACGATTCACGAAATATTCATCAATCCATTTCTGATTGGTTTCAACTGTTTGCAAATCATAACTAGTACAGCCATCCTCCAAACAGACTTTTTGTTTTGGAATTTTAACTGTCACCACTTTTGCATGAATCAATGGAATATCCACTTTTTCAGTTGTCGCAGCAGTATCTTGTTTTGGTTGACAACCCGCCAATACAACAACTGTCAGAATTGGGATCAGTGGAATAATTTTTAATAGTTGTGAAGTATTCATCGTCATGCAAGTCTCTGATGTTTTTCTTCACTATACAAAGCCTTGTCCTGAGATGAAATTAAGAAATGTATCCAACTTTCACAGAAAAGCCGCAACATGTGCGGCTTTTTGAATAGGTAAAGAATTACTGATCAATAATATCAGTGCCTTTCGGCGGCGTGAAATTAAATACCGATGCTGGAATTGGTTGATTCACTTTAATATTACTGAAACGTACATAAGTCGTCTGACCTAATGAGTCCGCTAAGACCATTAAATTAGGGGCCTTGTTCGCTCCAAAACTAATCGTTAAGCTTTGAAATGCACCATCTTCCTGTTTTGGATACAAGGTGTAATACAGCTTGGTACGGTCAGGTTGGGTCACACGATAAGACTGCATAATCTGATTGGTATTGCCTGATAATAATAATGCAGGCGTATTGGCAATTTGATCATCCAAGCTTTGACGTACTGCTTGTTGTAAATCAGGATCATAAATCCATACCACTTTACCTGTGGTAACAATCGTTTGTTTTGCAGGACTCGTGGTTTCCCAATAAAACTTTCCAGGTCGTTCAACTTTCATTGAACCTTTAAAAGTCTGATTCATATGTTGAGCAGTTAAACCTTTTTTCTGAACTGCCTTGTTACTTGCAGCTACTTTTGTGCTTTGTTCAAAATCTGCTGTGAATCTTTGTAAGCCTGATAATTGTTGGACCAAACTATTCGTCGCCTGCTGAGTCGATGCAGCCACGGGTGCAGCAAATACCTGACTACTCACAACAGGAGCAAGTGTAGCCACACTTAAAGTTGTTGCATAAGCGATTTTTTTTACGAAATTCATAAAATGAACCTTCTATCAGATTTCTACTGTCATGACGACATCTTACTGTTTTTGATCATTTAAAAAATGAAGAAAATCATCGGTTTTGTGTAATTCGTGTCGCAAAGTTCTGCATTATGTATGAAGTTACAGCCTTTATGTAGAGATTGTAATAATAAAAGCGCTTAGCGATAAAGATCAAAGAAGAATACAATTTTAATGATTATATCTAAAATGAGAAACTGTTTATCAACAACATGCTAGACGAAAAATTAGATTTTGTTAGTCTAGTACAAGCTCTATTTAGAAGTATAACGAATGAAAAGCCTTGCCTTTATTCACCGCAATGATACTCGATTTGCAATTGGTGACTTCTATCCTGCACTTTCTGTATTTTCTTATCAGGAACTTGGTAATACCACGTCTCCTTTTCTACTCTTGGATCATCTCGGACCAGGTCGTTTAGCACCGAAAAGCAATAAGAAAGGGGTAGATCAACATCCACATCGTGGTTTTGAAACAGTCACTTTCGTTTTTTCAGGTGAATTAGAACATCAAGATTCTATTGGCAACGGCGGTGTCATTCAAGAAGGTGATGTGCAATGGATGACCGCTGCTTCTGGCATTCAGCATACAGAACATTTTAGCCCTGCTTTTCGCGAGGGTGGTGGTTACTTTGAAATGGTGCAATTGTGGGTCAATCTGCCCGCAAAAGATAAAATGTCTGCACCACACTATCAAAGTTTATCGAATAGCAATATTCCAAAAGTCTTACTCGAAAATAATGCAGGTTATGTTCGTATTGTGGCAGGTGAGTTTCAGACGATTGAAGGTATTGCTCAGACTTTTAGCCCGATGAATGTACTTGACGTTCATTTGTCTAAAGGAAGCCAACTGATTCTGCCAGCTCAACACGGAGATAGTACTCTGATTTATTTGCGCCGTGGCAAGCTTCAATTTTCTGCTGATGAAGATATTCTGGAAGAACAGGCTATGGCGGTTATGTCTAGTTTTGGCAACGATGTTGCAATTACAGCTTTAGAAAATTGCGATTTATTATTTTTATCTGCAAAACCACTGCATGAGCCGATTAACGGACATGGATTTTTTGTCATGAACAACTATGAAGAAATTTTACAGGCATACGAAGACTTAAAAACGGAAAATTTTGGAAAACCATCAAACTAAAACACAATTCAAAATTTAGACATATAAAAAAAACCCGCTTAACGCGGGTTTTCTCGAACTATTAAAACTTAAGCTTCAACAGTTACATAGCGACGGCCAAATTGACCTTTCACTTCAAATTTTACTACGCCGTCAGCAGTAGCAAATAAAGTATGGTCACGACCCATACCAACATTTGCACCAGCGTGGAATTCTGTACCACGTTGACGAACGATGATGTTACCAGCAGTTACAGTTTGACCACCGTAAACTTTAACACCTAACATCTTAGGATTCGAATCACGACCGTTCTTCGTCGATCCACCGGCTTTTTTAGTTGCCATGTCTATTTACTCCTGAGTTAGCCTGCGATACCAGTAATTTTCAACTCGGTAAACCATTGACGGTGACCTTGTTGCTTACGGTAGTGTTTACGACGACGCATTTTGATGATGCGGATTTTGTCGTGACGACCATGGCCAACTACTTCTGCAGTTACTTTTGCGCCAGCTACTACTGGAGCACCGATTTGAATGCTTTCGCCATTAACAACCATTAATACGTCATCAAACGTAATAGTCGCGCCAGTTTCAGCTTTCAATAATTCTACTTTAAGGGTTTCACCCTCAACAACACGGTGCTGTTTACCACCGCTTTGGATTACTGCGTACATAATGTACTCCAACATGCCCGTGTCGTCGTGTCGATAAAGGGATATACCGAACTTAAGACGATCGCCACTGGGGTTATACAAGGGGACAAATTTTAAGTGAAAATTGATCAAACAACAAGTGATTTTGCACAAATGAACATATCTAAGCTCAGCATTTATATTTTTTAGTAAAATCAATTAGATTTAATCTAGCTGGTTTTGATTGATTCTTTCAGTGATTTACAATACATTTTTAAAAACAAATTGCGACAAGAACAAACTGTGTTTTTATAAAGTCATCATTAAAGTAATGAAGTTTAGTAGAAAATTGCTTTTTTCTGTCTAAATTAAGATCAAAAAACTCATCATTATGTTTTAAATGACCTAATACGCAGCTGTATAACTGTTTAGCAACATATTAATTGATACACTTAGCGCATTGCCCACCTGTAAGAGGTTTTTCTTCATATGGTTATCGATTTTAAGCAAGACATTCTCTCCCCTGTTGCGACAGATTTTGCTGCGATGGATCATCTGATCAATGAAGGAATTAGCTCTAAAGTCGGCTTAGTAATGTCAGTGAGTAAACATGTTGTTGAAGCTGGCGGAAAGCGTATGCGTCCAATCATGTGTTTGCTTGCAGCTCGAGCGTGTGGCGTGGAAAATATGCTACAAGCCCAACATTTGGCTGCGATCATAGAAATGCTGCATACTGCAACTTTAGTACATGATGATGTTGTCGATGAATCAAACTTGAGACGTGGTCGCCCTACAGCGAATGCAACATGGAATAATCAAACTGCGGTACTGGTTGGTGACTTTCTGATTGCGCGTTCATTTGATTTATTGGTCGACTTAAATAGTATTAGTCTGTTAAAAGTGTTTTCCACTGGAACATGTGAAATTGCTGAGGGTGAAGTTTTACAACTTCAAGCACAGCATCAACCGGATACCACCGAAGAAACCTATCTTCGGATTATTCATGGTAAAACGTCTCGCCTGTTTGAACTTGCAACTGAAGGTGCAGCAATTTTAGCGGGTACAGAAGAATACCGAGAGCCTCTGCGTCGTTATGCAGGACATTTTGGAAATGCCTTTCAAATTATTGACGATATTTTAGATTACACTTCTGATGCTGAAACGTTAGGTAAAAATATTGGTGATGATTTAATGGAAGGTAAACCTACTTTGCCGTTAATTTCAGCGTTGGCTCATTCTATTGGTGAGGATCATGCGATTATTCGTCGTAGTATTGCCACTGGTGGTGTTGAACATTTGGATAGAGTCATTGAAATTGTGCACAATTCGGGTGGTTTAGACTATTGTCAAAAACGTGCTCAACAGGAAACGGATGCCGCTTTAGAGGCTTTAAAAGCTCTGCCAGATAATGAATATCGTCAAGCACTAATGAATCTGACTTTAATGGCGTTACATCGACTACAATAACTTTCTGAGTGCCCATGCATTTAAATTTATCTGATTTATTTTTAAAAATGCAGGAACAGCTTGATCAGACTCAAACTGTTCTTGATGAAAATCTAATTATTGAGTTGGTCAATCGTTTACGACCTAAAAATCCGAATGATGCTGAGGAAGTCAAACAGCGTATTCATACATTTATTCGTACGCTATTACTTACCCCCACCTCTGCCATTTTATTGCAAAACTTTTTACTCAAACTCATTAGCCAATATAAACAGCTCAGTTTGTATGCAGACAGTGGAATCTTATCTTTAGATGGTTTTTGGAATCAGCTAAGCCAACGTTTAGGCGCTCATTTCCTTCCTTTGGTTGAAGATGGACAACAGCTCCGTACATTAGTCGGAAAAATTTTTCACCAAGAAAATGATTATGAATGGCTTGATCTTATTGAAAAACAAGATTGGATTTCATTATTTAGTTTAATTAGTGAAAGTCAAAGTAATACAATCGAAAAGCAAATTTCTAAAAATGAGCTCATCAAAGCGATCACTGTTTTATCTTATCGCATCAGTGGAATTGGCTTATATCCAGAATTTATTAATGCACAACCAGAGATCACCGAATACGAATCTCCGTTCTTGGTACAAAACCGAGAAATTGTCGAATTTATTGAAAAATATAAAAAACAAATAGATGACCAAGATGCCGTGGTTGTCATGCCGCCACCTGATGCTTCACAAGCTTTTGTAATGCTTGATCAATGCCGAGAAGCGGTATTGAAAATTCGTAGAGCAACGCGAAGAATTGGGGTGAGCATTAGCTTAACTTATCTATTGTCACTGCTTGAACAAGCGATTGATCGTATTGAACTTCTGTTGAGTTTACTCGCAAGTAAAGATGAAGTGAGATATGTTGCATTGGGTGAACTACTGATTGATGTGACCAAAGCACATTATGACGAAAAGAGTGTTCGTCATTTACTGAGTTCAACCAGTGAGTTAATTGCGCTGCAAGTGACTGAAAATGCCAGTAAAACGGGTGAACATTATGTAAGTACCGATAAAGCTGGCTTTTTTGGTATGTACAAAGCTGCGGCTGGTGCGGGCGCTATTATTGCCACCATGGCAACGCTGAAAATATTAACGGCTCGATTAGTTTTAGCGCCTTTCGGACATGCATTTCTATATAGCATGAACTATGCATTGGGTTTTATGCTCATTCATATCCTCCACTTTACTGTCGCAACAAAACAGCCAGCAATGACAGCGGCAGCACTTGCATCTACGGTACAACAACAAAAAGGCAGTAAAACAGCTCAAATTGCTGAACTGGCTGCTTTGATTATTAATATCATTCGTACTCAATTTATTGCAATCTTAGGAAATATTTCAATTGCGATACCAACAGCCGCGCTCATCACCTTTTTGTGGCAATATAATTTAGGTGAGCCGCTACTGAATCATAATAAATCGGCTGCAGTTTTGCATAGTTTAAACCCATTTACCTCATTAGCTGTGCCGCACGCTGCTATTGCGGGAGTATGCTTATTTTTATCAGGCTTACTTGCAGGATATTTTGATAACTTAGCCATTTATCGCAAAGTTGGACCTCGACTGAAACAACATCATCGCTTAAAACGTTTAATGGGACAGCAACGCTTAGATAAGTTTGCGACTTATATTGAAACGAATTTAGGCGCTTTGGCGGGTAATTTTCTATTTGGTATTATGCTCGGCAGCATGGGAACCATCGGATTTATTTTAGGTTTACCTTTAGATATTCGCCATATTGCATTCGCTTCTGCAAACTTCATTCAGGGTTTGATGACGATTGGCAGCCCGGATCTTGCATTAATCATTGTGTCATTTTTAGGGGTTATGCTGATTGGCCTAACCAACTTATTCGTCAGTTTCACGTTGACAATTATTGTCGCGCTTCGTGCTCGTCGGGTTCGCTTTGCTCAATGGAAACCTTTGGCTAAATTGGTGATGACCCACTTCCTTACTCGCCCAAGTGACTTCTTTTGGCCACCTAAACAGCCAATTGAAGTTGAAGAGCAAAGTACAACAGGTTCAAAAGTGAGACACTAATCAAATTTTGTTATGTTTTTTTACTACATCTTATAAAAAGATGAAAATGAAATTATCATAAAATTTCAAGACTTGACCAAAAGTGTACTCGCAAGTACACTTTATACCATTCGACAACCCTAAACAATGGTTAAGCATTTAATTGAGGTTCGCATGCCGTACCTACTGCTTTGTATTGGTTGCTTTTTTTTTGGAATAGGTGTGTTCGGGTTATTTTCCCCGAATACATTAGCTTTTGATCGTTTTAGTGTTCAAGCTTTTTTTGAACACCGTTCATTCATGCCTAACCATGTGACAGTTCTACTTGCTCGACTAGGTGGAATGCCATTTTTATTATTTTTAACTACATTTTTGTGTATTTATCAAACGTGGATTAAAAACTATAAGAATGTGATTTTTATTGCTTTGAGTATAAGTGGAAGTATTGCGATTGGTTGGCTTCTGAAATGGGGCGTTGATCGACCAAGACCTTTGGAATTTTATCACTTGGTTCATAGTTATGGTGCATCCTTCCCAAGTGCCCATAGCCTTTATGCTGCAACCCTTGCGAGTTTAGCGATATTGTTGTCTCAACAACATAAATATCGCATCAGCATCATTTTAGTATCTACTTTATGGTTTTTATTCATGGGGATATCTAGAGTTTACGCAGGGGTACACTTTCCAACTGATGTTTTCGCAGGTTGGGGAATTGGGTTGATTTTGACTTCCTTGCTTTGGTTTTGGCTGTATCAAAGCAATTTCAGCAATAATTTGTTTTTAGATAAAAAATCTAAACTGAGGTGGAATAATGATGTCGGCTAAGCTTTGGGCACCTGCCCTGACTGCTTGCGCATTAGCAACAAGCATTGCGCTTGTTGGTTGTAGCAAAGACCCTAAAAATGCTGAGCAAGCTGCTGCTGCTCAAAAAATGCCACCTCCTGAAGTCGGTGTCATCGTCGCTCAACCGCAAAGTGTTGAACAGAATGTCGAACTTTCTGGTCGAACTTCTGCTTATCAAATTTCAGAAGTTCGCCCTCAAACGGGCGGTGTTATTTTAAAGCGTTTATTTGCTGAAGGCAGTTATGTTGAAGCAGGTCAAGCACTTTATCAAATTGATGCGAATACCAATCGTGCAACAGCAGATAATGCACGTGCAGCACTATTACGTCAGCAAGCAAACTTAAACGCACTTCGTGTTAAAGAAGGTCGTTATCGTCAACTTGTGAGTACCAATGCTGTTTCTAAACAAGAGTATGATGATATCAATGCTCAAGTTCAATTGGCTGAAGCTGATGTAGCAGCATCTCAAGCAGCTTTAAAGAATGCTGAGATTAATTTAGGTTATTCAACTGTACGTGCTCCTATTTCTGGTCAGTCTAGTCGCTCATCAGTGACTTCTGGCGCATTAGTGACTGCGAATCAAGCTGATCCTTTAGTGACTATTCAACAACTTGATCCGATTTATGTAGATATTAATCAATCAAGTGCTGAGATGTTACGTCTGCGTCAACAGTTGAGCAAAGGTAACTTAAACAATAGTAATAACACGCGTGTCAAAATTACACTCGAAGATGGTTCAGACTATCCAATCGAAGGTCAATTGGCGTTCGCGGGTGCAAGTGTTAACCCTGAAACAGGTACTGTGACTTTACGTGCAGTTTTCCCAAATCCAAATCACTTATTACTGCCAGGTATGTATGCGACAGCAAAAATATCTCAAGCAGTTTTACCAAACGCTTACCTGATTCCTCAAGCTGCGATCACTCGCTTACCAACAGGACAAGCAATTGCTCTGATTGTAAATGCTAAAGGTACGGTTGAAACTCGTCCTATCACGACCGCTGGTGTTCAAGGTCAAGATTGGATCGTGACTGAGGGTTTAAAAGCAGGTGACAAAGTGGTTGTGGATGGTGTTGCTAAGGTAAAAGAGGGGCAAGAAGTCACTACCAAACCTTATCAACCTCAAGCTAAACAACAACAGGGTCAAAATGCTGTACCTAAAGCAAATGAACAAAAGCAGCCTGACTCATCAAAAGCTGAACAAAAAGCTACTTCACAAGTGTAAGGGGTAGATTGCATGGCTCAATTTTTTATCCATCGCCCAATTTTTGCATGGGTGATTGCACTGGTCATTATGTTGGCGGGTATTCTTACGCTAACAAAAATGCCTGTTGCACAATACCCGACAATTGCTCCCCCCACGGTGACAATTTCTGCAACTTATCCTGGTGCTTCGGCACAGACTGTTGAAAATACGGTAACCCAAATCATTGAACAACAAATGAATGGTTTGGATGGTTTACGTTACATTTCGTCAAACAGTGCTGGTAATGGTCAGGCATCTATTAATTTGAACTTTGAACAAGGTATTGATCCTGATATCGCTCAAGTTCAAGTTCAAAATAAATTACAATCTGCGACAGCACTTTTACCAGAAGACGTACAACGTCAAGGGGTAAGAGTAACCAAATCAGGCGCGAGCTTTATGCAAGTTGTTGCATTTTATTCGCCTGATGGGTCGCTTTCTGCATCTGATATTAAAGACTATGTAAACTCAAACATTTCTGAACCGCTGAGTCGTGTTGCAGGTGTGGGTGAAGTCACTGTCTTTGGTGGCTCATATGCAATGCGTATTTGGCTTGATCCTGCTAAACTCAGCAGTTTCAATTTAACACCTTCAGATGTTGCAGCAGCGATTCGTGCTCAAAATGCGCAGGTTGCTGTAGGTCAGCTCGGTGGTGCTCCAGCAACGACAGGGCAAGTGCTGAATGCAACGGTGAATGCTCAAAGCATGTTGCAAACCCCAGAGCAATTTAAAAATATTTTCTTAAAGAACTCAGCAGATGGTGCACAAGTTCGTTTAAGTGATGTTGCTCGTGTTGAATTAGGCTCAGACAACTATCAGTTTGATTCTAAGTTTAACGGTAATCCTGCGGGTGGTGTGGCAATCAAGCTGGCGACTGGTGCAAATGCGCTAGATACAGCTGCCGCAGTTGAAAAGCGCTTGTCTGAATTACGTGTGAACTATCCAAACGGTTTGAAAGATAAGCTTGCTTACGATACGACGCCATTTGTGAAGCTTTCGATTGAAAGTGTAGTACATACGCTGATTGAAGCAGTTGTCCTCGTGTTCATCGTAATGTTCTTATTCTTGCAGAATTGGCGCGCGACAATTATTCCGACACTTGCTGTTCCTGTAGTGGTATTGGGTACATTTGCCGTGATTAACATCTTCGGCTTCTCAATCAATACGCTCACGATGTTTGCGATGGTTCTTGCCATTGGTCTTCTAGTCGATGATGCGATCGTTGTGGTTGAAAACGTCGAACGTGTCATGCAAGAAGAGCATCTTGAACCTGTACCAGCTACTGAAAAGTCGATGGGTCAGATCTCAGGTGCGTTAATCGGTATTACCAGCGTATTGACTGCGGTATTCGTACCGATGGCATTCTTTGGTGGTACAACGGGTGTAATTTACCGTCAGTTCTCGATCACCTTAGTAACCGCAATGATTTTATCATTAATTGTTGCATTGACCTTTACCCCTGCCCTTTGTGCAACCTTGCTAAAACAGCACGATCCGAACAAAGAACAAAGCAACGGCATCTTTGCACGTTTCTTCCGTGGTTTTAATAATGGCTTTGAAAAGCTGTCAGAGAAATATCAAGGTGGTGTCAATCGTATGACCCATCATAAATTTTTCTCTGGGGTGATTTATATCGTCGTTATTGCTGCGTTAGTTGGTTTATACAAAATGCTGCCTTCTTCTTTCTTACCAGAAGAAGATCAAGGCGTGGTTATGACACTGGTTCAATTACCACCTAGCGCAAGTCTTGAACGTACTGATAAAGTCATCACCACCATGACGGACTACTTCTTAAATAAAGAAAAAGAACACGTAGAGTCGATCTTTACCGTATCTGGTTTCTCATTTACAGGGGTTGGTCAAAATGCGGGGCTTGCCTTTATTAAACTGAAAGACTGGAGCGAACGTACAACACCTGAATCGCAAATTGGTGCCATTATTCAACGTGGTATGGCATTAAACATGATTGTAAAAGATGCATCTTACATCATGCCTTTACAATTGCCTGCTATGCCTGAATTAGGTGTTTCATCTGGTTTTGACATTCAGTTGAAAGATGTAAGTGGTCAAGGTCATGACAAGCTAATTGCTGCACGTAACGCAATTTTGGGTATGGCATCACAAGACAAACGTCTTGCAGGTGTACGTCCAAATGGTCAAGAAGACACACCACAATACAAAATCACAGTTGATCAAGCGCAAGCTGGTGCAATGGGTGTAAGTATTGCTGATATTAATAGCACCATGAGCATGGCTTGGGGTGGTTCTTATATCAATGACTTCGTTGATCGTGGTCGTGTGAAGAAAGTTTATGTTCAAGGTGAAGCAGATACCCGCATGATGCCTGAAGACTTAAACAAATGGTATGTACGTAACAGCAAAGGTGAAATGGTTCCATTCTCAGCATTTGCTAAAGGTGAATGGACCTATGGTTCACCACGTCTTGAGCGTTACAACGGCGTATCATCTGTAAATATTCAAGGTACTCCTGCTCCTGGTGTGAGTTCGGGTGATGCCATGTTAGCAATGGAAGAAATCATTGGTAAGTTACCATCTATGGGCTTACAAGGTTTCGACTATGAATGGACAGGTTTATCTTTAGAAGAACGTGATTCTGGTAACCAAACGGTTCCATTATTAATTCTTTCATTATTAATCGTATTCCTATGTCTTTCTGCGCTTTATGAAAGCTGGGCAATTCCAATTTCGGTATTGCTGGTTGTACCTTTAGGTATCGTTGGTGCATTCACAATGACATGGTTAGGCATGGTGATTAAAGGTGATCCAAACTTATCCTTTAACATCTATTTCCAAGTCGCAATCGTAGCTGTAATTGGTCTTTCTGCAAAAAATGCGATTTTAATTGTAGAGTTTGCTAAAGAATTGCAAGAAAAAGGCGAAGAACTATTTGAAGCAACGTTACATGCTGCAAAAATGCGTCTACGTCCGATTATCATGACCACACTTGCCTTCGGTTTTGGTGTATTACCACTCGCATTAGCAAGTGGCGCAGGTGCTGGTAGTCAACATTCTGTTGGTTATGGTGTACTCGGTGGCGTAATTTCTTCCACGCTTTTAGGTATCTTCTTTATCCCTGTATTCTTCGTATGGATTCGTAGTATCTTTAAGTACAAACCTAAAACTTTAAATACTCAGGAGCATTGATCGTGATGCAAACTGTATGGTCTATTTCTAGTCGTGGCTTGGCAATCTCTGCACTTGCGTTTTCTTTGGCAGCTTGCCAAAGCATGCGCGGGCCAGAGCCTGTTGTGAGCACTGGCACTCCTGAAAGCTATGCCTCTTATAGCAATGCTTCTGGTACATCTATCGCAGAACAAGGTTACAAAGACTTCTTCGCTGACCAACGTCTGTTACAAGTGATTGATTTGGCTCTTGCCAATAACCGTGATTTGCGTACTGCAGCTTTGAACATTCAAAAAGCGCAACAACAGTACCGAATTTCAGAAAATAATCAATTACCTACAATTGGTGCAAGCGGTAGCGCAATACGTCAAGTTAGCTCTTCTCTTGACACGAACCCATCATCAACCTACAGAGTGGGTTTGGGTCTAACCTCTTATGAGTTAGACTTTTGGGGACGTGTGCGTAGTTTAAAAGATGCTGCATTAGATAATTACTTGGGTACACAAAGCTCACGTGATGCAACGCAAATTAGTTTAATCAGTGAAGTAACTCAAGCTTGGCTGAACTATTCATTTGCTAATGCACAACTCAAGCTTGCGGATCAAACGCTTAAAGCACAACAAGATTCGTATAATCTGAATAAAAAGCGTTTTGATGTCGGCATTGACAGCGAGATTCCATTGCGTCAAGCACAAATTTCTGTTGAAACAGCTCGTAATGATGTAGCGAACTACAAAACACAAATTGCCCAAGCGCAAAACTTGTTGAATTTATTAGTGGGGCAACAAGTTCCACAAAATCTATTACCACAACAACAAGTGCCTCGAATCACCCAAAAAATGGTCTTCTCAGCAGGCTTACCGAGTGATTTGTTAAATAATCGTCCAGATGTAAAAGTTGCGGAATATCAACTTAGTGCTGCTGGTGCAAATATTGGTACGGCTAAAGCACAATTATTTCCAACCATTAGCCTTACAGGCACAGCGGGATATGCATCTACTGATTTAAGTGATTTATTTAAATCAGGTAATGGAATTTGGTCTATCGGCCCAAGTATCGATATGCCAATTTTTGACTGGGGCACTCGTAAAGCCAATGTCAAAATCTCAGAAACCGATCAGAAAATTGCATTGTCTAACTATGAAAAGTCTATACAGTCTGCTTTCCGTGAAGTGAATGATGCATTAGCAACGCGTGCAAATATTGGTGACCGTTTAACAGCTCAAACTCGTTTAGTTGAAGCGACCAATACTACTTATAAACTTTCAAATGCTCGCTTCCGTGCTGGTATTGATAGCTATTTAACCGTATTAGATGCACAACGTTCTGCATACTCTGCTGAGCAAGGTTTATTGTTATTACAACAAGCTAACTTAAACAATCAAGTTGAACTTTATAAGACGCTCGGTGGTGGCTTAAAAGCAAACAGTAGCGAAACGGTAATACAACAACCGTCAAGTGCTGAAGTCCGTGCTGCTCAATAATTGAAATAATTGATAGATAAAAAAGCTCACTTCGGTGGGCTTTTTTATTGCAAGTATTGCGAATATTTCTTATCTTCAAGAAGATAATTTCAATGATTTAGAAAAAACTATGTTACTAAGCAGTTTAGAGTCTGTACCCGGTCACACAATCTCACGTCAACTTGATGTGGTTTATGGCAGCACTGTCCGTAGTAAACACGTTGGGCGTGATCTTATGGCGGGTTTAAAAAATATCGTCGGTGGTGAATTGACAGGTTATACAGAACTCCTAGAAGAATCTCGCCAAGAAGCAACCCAACGCATGATCGACAAGGCACGTGGTTTAGGTGCGAATGCAATTGTAGGTATTCGCTTTTCGACATCGAATATTGCTCAAGGTGCATCTGAGCTTTTTGTATACGGCACAGCGGTAGTTGTTCAACCTGTTACACCTAAACTACCTGATCCATTTAACTCTTAGGAAATACAATGGATGGATTAATTTTTCAAATTGTCATTTTTCTTATTCTATTTTCAGTCGGTTGGGGTTTTGGTCGTCATATCGAACAAAAACACTTACGCGAACTTGATGAAAAAGAAAAACAATATGCTCATATTCGTATCGATACCAATCGCTTTGTCGAAACCAATTCAAATGGACAAATGATCAGTAGTAATGTGGTGATCTCACATGATTATTTTAAATATGTACTGGCAACCATTCGAAATTTCTTTGGTGGTCGTCTAGTGAGCTACGAAAGCATTGTGGAACGGGCACGTCGTGAAGCCATGCTTCGACTCAAGCAAGAAGCAGATCGAATAGGCGCAAACCATATTATGGGCGTTCGACTCAGCACCACAGAACTGGGTATGCAAGGTGGAATGGTTGAAGTATTTGCTTATGGTACGGCGATCTTTCATCAATCTTAAAGATTTATGTCCTGTTGAATATATTGCATCAGGACAACCCCGCTACTCAGCAAAAATCGCTTGCCAATAGTGATAAGTTTTCTCTTCACCATTATCTAATTTAAAATCATAAGACATTTTTCGAGTCTCAATAATTTCAAACTGTACTGGATTTTTAAATAAAGCACCCGCATAAGCAAAGGTATGGTACTCACCATTTTCACCACAGACATCGACTTCACTTGGCATTCTCTCAAGCAAAGCAGCATTAATATCTTGTCCGATAAAAGACTCGTCTAATTTACTTGCATCGGTCACAATAATTTTGGTTTTAATTCCCGAATCCAAAAAGTTCTGCATCACTTCATTCGAGTTCAGGTTCCATATCGGCTCAACCACTTCTATACCCAAAGGATGTAAACGGTCTTCTCGATATTTGCGTACATCACTCAGGTAAATATCACCAAAGATAAAATGCTCGACACCTAGCGCTTTAAAATGATGAGCAGCATCTGACATGCGTTGCTCATATGCAGGAAGATTTTTGGGTAAAAATACAGGATAAAGTGGAATCCCAATACTTTCAGCTTGTTTCATTAACAAGGAAAATGGAATCGCATGCATAGATGACAATTCCGTTTCTTCATTCACCGTGGTTAATAACGCGACCACCTCAAACTCATGTTGCTGTAAGACCTTATACAGGGCTAATGCTGAATCTTTGCCACCGCTCCAATTAAAAACGGCTTTCTTAGGATTGTTCACACTTATTTCACTTTCATTTTGCGAATCATTTTATACAACAAACTTGGAGATAAACGAGAGACCAAGACACCTAATTGTTCTTTTTTCCCACCAACAACAATATATTCATCCCCTGCCATCAATGATTGAACCACGCGTTCTGCGAATTGATCAGCATCCAAACCATTTTCAATGGCTTCATCTTGATGCCCTTGTGGTTTACCTTCACCATTTAAAGCATTAAATGAAACATTGGTTTTGACAAAACCAGGGAATACGACGGAAACATTGACACCATCTTTTGAAACTTCAGCACGCAAACTATTTGCCCACATGTGAATGGCTGCTTTAGCGGCAGAATAACTGGCACGATATTGTGTCCCTAATAACCCTGCGACACTGGATACAAACACAACTCGACCTGATTTTTGCTTCAACAATGTCGGCAATACGGTTTTGGTGAAAAAGACCTGTGAAAAGTAATCGACTTCCATAATCGCTCGTTCGGTCTGCATGGTCGTATCTTGAATCAGCGCACGTTGACTCAAACCCGCATTATTCATCAACCAATCAATACGACCCTTGCAAGCCAAGACCTGTTCATAGGCATGCCGAACTTGGGCTTCATCGGTAATATCCGCAGCAATCGACAGGTGCTGCTCAGGTTTGAGTAAACCGAAACGGACAGCTTCCAATTCGTCATAACGACGTGAAGTCAAAACCACTTGCGCACCTTGCAGAGCACATTCTCGTGCCAAAGCTTTGCCTAAACCAGAAGAAGCCCCTGTAATCCAGACGACTTTATTTTCAAGACTTTTGAGCTTCGTCATATCAATTTCCTCGCTAAGCTTGTTGGCGCATAAAATTCAAGAAATAATCAACGTAGGTTGCAGCTACTTTCTGATCAAGTTGAGTCCCTAGTTTTTCTAAACGCTTATAACCAAGATGGGTGGTCATATTAATCACACCATTTAAGGTTTTATCGACTACAAAATTGAATTTTAAACACTTTTTAGGTTCTCGAATCAGATGAGTTACACCAATATCAATTACTTCAGTCAAAAGTTTTAACGCATTCTGAATTTCACTACTATCGCCCTCTGCCAATTTTTGACTCGAAGTTTTGACTTTCTGAGCGAGGTGTTGCTCAATCGGGTAAGTCATATAAACCGTTTCATCTTCGATTTGAAAAGTTTTAGATAAATATTCAACTAAAGGCACAAGACGATCATTACAAAAAAATGAAACCGACCAAGGCATGTATTTACGAATCGCTTCCAAAATTTGATTGATGACTTTTTCAGATTCACCTGTTTGAGAATAATGCTGATTTTCTTGTAATAAAACCATAAAGACTTGTTCAATGACTTCACAAGACATTTCAGACAATACACTTCCTAATGCATTGGCTTGGCTTTCTTTACTGCCCTGTAGTAGTTGTGAGCGAATATGTGCAAATCTTGCGTAAGTATCTGGCTGAATATTTAAAAAAACGGCGGTGTTCATTCTAATAACCCTATTTTTAAGATTCCAAAAAAATAAGGGCTTGTATGTAAGCCCTTATATATCCATGAATCTATTTTTCTATCATTTTTGGCTGTGTACACGCCGAATTTATCACAATCTATTCCGTATCAACATGCATAAATGCCAAAAAGTGATTAACGCAATCTGAAGCGGCATTTGGGTCAACTTGGTTTCCCATTTTTTCCAAACGCTTATAGCTAAGCTGTGCGGTCATATTAATTACACCATTGAGGGTTTTATCCACTACTCTATTGAAATTAAGACATTTTTTTGGTTCACGGATGAGATTGGTCACGCCTAAATCAATAATTTGAATTAAAGTCTGAAACACTTCAACCATGTCACTGATTTCATTATTCTTTAATTGCGATACAAGTGCATGTGCTTGCTGAACTAAATTTCGATCGATCGGATAAGATACATAGACTTGCTCATCATGGTATTTGATCATATCGGAAAAATAATTCGCAAAAGGACATAAACGGTCATTGCCAAATAAAGCAATCGACCAAGGCATATATTTGCGAACTGCACCGATAATTTGTTGAATCACTTTTTCAGAATCATGTGTATATTTTTGAGCCAATTGATTGGGTTGGCGATTTTGAATCAGTAAAACTGAAAAAACTTGCTCAACAATTTCACAGGCTATTTCTGAAAGCACCTCTCCTAAAATCCTTGATTGGCTTTCGTGTGCTCCAGCATTGAGTTGTTGGCGAATCGACTCAAATTGTCCATGTGTCACTTCATTAATTTTTAATAGAATTGAATAACTCATCAGAACCATCCTTTTTTAATTTTTTCGCATTTTTATATTGTTGTTTTATGCATTCACATTTTTATTATGTGATCCAATACACACAAATCTAACGTTTTTGTTAAAAAAAACCAACGCATTTCGTCGGCTTTATCGAAGAATCAAAAACTTAATCTTCTGAATAGATGGAATAGAGCTTTTATTATTCCAAATAAAAGCTGAAACAGCCTCAATAATGTCGATATAGATGTAAACAATCTGACTAAATCGTACAGCTCAAACATTATTTTTTTAATGTTGATAAAACAGCGATATGAGTTGCCGAAATGCGCCTACAGAAGCGAGGATTTTTTGCTACAATAGATACAATTTTTTATTCTATTTTGATCTTCTGTACTATGACTGACGCTCAATCTGCTCAAAATATCGCAACAACTTACGATCCAACTGAGATCGAAAAGAAGTGGTATCAAATCTGGGAACAACAAGGTTATTTCAAACCATCAGGTCAAGGTGAATCATTCTGTATCATGATTCCGCCGCCGAACGTCACGGGTAGCTTGCACATGGGTCATGGCTTTAACAATGCCATCATGGATGCATTAACGCGTTACAACCGTATGTCTGGTAAAAACACCTTATGGCAACCAGGTACAGACCATGCGGGTATTGCAACGCAAATGGTGGTTGAACGTCAATTAGGCGCTCAAGGCGTAAGCCGTCATGATTTAGGTCGTGAAAAATTTATTGAAAAAGTTTGGGAATGGAAAGAACAATCTGGCGGTACGATTACACGTCAAATTCGTCGTTTAGGTTCATCAGTGGACTGGTCGCGCGAACGCTTCACCATGGATGAAGGTTTATCCAATGCAGTAAAAGAAGTTTTTGTTAAACTGCATGAAGATGGCTTGATCTACCGTGGCAAACGCCTAGTGAACTGGGATCCGAAGCTACAAACAGCCCTTTCTGACCTTGAAGTTGAGTCTGATAAAGAAGAAGCAGGTTCATTGTGGCACTTCAAATATTTCTTTGAAGATAAAAACCTACGTACCCATGATGGTAAAGACCACATCGTTGTGGCAACTACACGTCCTGAAACTTTGTTAGGTGATACCGCAGTTGCTGTGGCACTGGATGATGAACGCTACACGCACCTCGTTGGTCAAAATATTATCCTGCCAATTACAGGTCGTGCTGTTCCTATCGTTAAAGATGAATATGTAGATAAAGAATTCGGTACAGGCTGTGTGAAAATCACCCCTGCACATGACTTTAACGACTATGAAGTCGGTAAACGTTGTGAACTCCCAATCATCAATATCTTCAACAAAAATGCAGAAGTATTGGCTGAGTTTGAATATATCGCCAAAGCAGGCGAGCAAATTTCTAAAACCCTCCCTGCACCTGCGGACTATATTGGTTTAGAGCGTTTTGCTGCACGTAAGAAATTAGTTGAACAAGCTGAAGCTGAAGGCTGGTTAGATCAAATTCAACCTTACACACTTAAACCACCTCGCGGTGACCGTTCAGGTGTGATCGTTGAACCATTATTGACAGACCAATGGTATGTAAAAATTGCACCGCTTGCTGAGCCTGCTATTAAAGCGGTGAAAGATGGTGACATTAAATTTGTACCTGAACAGTACAGCAACATGTACATGGCGTGGATGAACAACATCCAAGACTGGTGTATCTCTCGTCAACTTTGGTGGGGTCACCGTATCCCAGCTTGGTACGATGCTGAAGGCAACATCTATGTCGGTCGTGACGAAGCTGAAGTTCGTGCCAAAAACAATATCCCTGCTGATGTTGTGTTAAACCAAGACGAAGATGTACTCGATACTTGGTTCTCTTCTGCACTGTGGACATTCTCAACTTTGGGTTGGACTGGCGATGCCAAGAAAGATGCGGAAAACTATTTCCTCAATACATTCCACCCTACTGATGTATTAGTCACTGGTTTTGACATCATCTTCTTCTGGGTTGCTCGTATGATTATGTTTACGATGCACTTCATGAAGAATGAAGATGGTACGCCACAAGTACCGTTTAAAACGGTCTATGTTCATGGCTTAGTCCGTGATGGCGAAGGTCAGAAAATGTCGAAGTCTAAGGGCAACGTGCTTGACCCATTGGATTTAATTGACGGTGTTGACCTTGAAGAGCTTGTACAAAAACGTACTACGGGCTTAATGAATCCAAAACAAGCGGCGAAGATTGAAAAATCAACGCGTAAAGAATTCCCAGAAGGGATTCAAGCTTATGGCACTGATGCAGTTCGTTTCACGTTCTGTGCGCTTGCCAATACAGGTCGTGACATCAAATTCGACATGAAGCGTGTTGAAGGTTATCGTAACTTTGCTAACAAAATCTGGAACGCAACCCGTTTCGTGATGATGAACTGCGAAGAGCAAGTGATTGGTACTGAAATTCGTCAAGACCTTTGGGAGTTGCCTGAACAGTGGATCGTAAGCCGTCTGCAAAAAGCTGAAGCTGCGGTACAACAAGCCTTTGCTACTTACCGTTTAGATTTAGCCGCGCAAGCGATTTACGAATTCATTTGGAATGAATATTGTGACTGGTATGTTGAACTGACTAAACCAGTTCTGAATGATGAAAATGTATCAGTTGAACGTAAAGCAGAAGTGCGTCGTGTACTCCTTGCAGTAATGGAAGCGTCTTTACGTCTTGCACATCCGTTGATGCCGTATTTAACTGAAGAAATTTGGCAAACGCTTGCACCGAAACTTGGTATCTCAGGCGAAAGTATTATGCTTGCGCAATATCCTGTTGCGAATCCTGAGCGTGTAAACGAACAAGCCGAAGCTGATATGTTGTGGTTACAAGGCTTGATTGGTGCAGTACGTAACATCCGTGGTGAAATGGGCTTAGGTAATGCACGTTTATTGCCAGTATTGCTTCAAAACACCACTGAAGCTGAAAAAGCACAGATCACACGTATTGAAGCTTTATTTAAAGCTTTGGCAAAAGTAGAAAGTATTACGTTCTTGGCTGATGCTGAGCAACCACCATTGTCATCGTCATCTGTCGTTGGTCATGTATCTGTATTTGTTCCCATGAAAGGCTTGATTGATCCGAAAGCGGAACTTGGTCGTTTGCAGAAGGACTTGGACAAAGTACAAAAGCAGCATGACCAAATTGCGACTAAACTTGGTAATGAAGGTTTTGTGGCGAAAGCACCAGCGGCTGTGGTTGAAGGTGAAAAAGCGAAATTGGCTGAGTTTGCTGATCAGTTAGTGAAAATTAAAGCGAATATGGAGCAGATTGCTGCGCTTTAATACTTCGATTTAGACATAAAAAAGTCACCTTAGAGTGGCTTTTTTTACATCTATAATCTATAAATATAATTATTAGAATTAAATAGATATTTCATAAATGAGAATTTCAAACATACACATCGAAAACTTTCGGGGTCTTAAAGAGATTGATTTAACACCATCGCAAATGAATTGTTTAATAGGTGAAAATAATGCTGGAAAATCAACCGCTCTTTTGGCAATAAATTTATTTCTAAATGGCACAAGAATTTCAGAATCTGACTACTATGATAAATCTAAAGAAATCTTTATTGATATAACTTTTAGTGATTTAAATGAAAATGACTTAAACAAAATATCAGATGAGGAAAATAGATCAAGAATTCAACATATTATTGAAAACAATACAATCAGCTTTCGAAGAAAATATAAATTAGATTTCACAAGTGATCTACTTTGCTACAAAAAAGTTCCTATCGATACAATTTATAATGCTAACTGGATAGCTAATGAACTTAAAGGTAAAAAACCAACAGAAATAAAAGCATTGATGAGAGATACATACCAATTGCCACAAGATATAGCTAGTTCAATTTCCACGCAAACAGGTGCAAAAGAAAAAATTGAGGAGCTAATTTCAGAGCTAACAGAAGATAAATTTCAGTATGATTGGGAAAATTTACCCACTGGATTTAGTAATACAGTTACCCCCATGTTTCCTGAACCTATTTATATTCCCGCTGTAAAAGATTTTAGTGATGAAACAAAAACCAAAGAAAGTACAAGTTTTGGTAAACTGATAAAAATTTTATTCAAACAAATTGAAAATTCTCCTGAATTTTTAGACATAAAAAACTCTTTTGAAAAGCTCAATAAAATGCTAAATCGTCAGCTTATCAAAGATGAGAATGGCATTGAAAGTACTCTTGATGAGCGATTACCTAGTCTTAAATTATTAGAAACTGAAATAGAAAATATTTTTCAAGAAAGTTTTTCACAAATTAAATTAGAGCTAGAAATTCCTAATCCAGAAGTAAAACAAATTTTTAATAGCACTCAAATTTTAATAGATGATGGTATAAAAACTACTATTGATTATAAAGGTGATGGTGTTAAACGTACTTTAGTTTTTTCTATACTCAGAACTTATGTTGAAAAGCTTAATTCTGATAATCAGAATACAGACTACATTTTTCTTTTTGAAGAGCCTGAGTTGTACCTACACCCCAATGGTCAGAGAATCCTCTATAATGTTCTTGAAAAATTATCCTTAAAAGATCAAGTATTCGTCACAACGCATTCTCCAAACTTTTTTTCTGCTACAGCCAAAGCAACTTGTTTCATTAAAATTTATAAGGACTTTTCCTCATCTCCTCCATGCTCTAAAGCTAAAGAAATTAACTTTGTCCAGAACAGTTCATACAAAGATGCTTTCCAAATTATATGCTATGAGAATAGTACACCTGCATTCTTTTCAAAGAAGGTGCTATTGGTTGAAGGAGATTCCGATTTAATATTTTTAAAAGGGCTTTCTCCACTGATTAACAATACATATTGCTTTGATAAACTGAACATTCCAATCATAAGAATTAATGGAAAAAGTAATATTAAAAGATTTATTAATTTTTACCAGCATTTTGATATTGAAGTCTTTTCCTTACTAGATCGAGATGTACTTATTGATGGGTTTAATCATCTTGAGTTAGGTGATTCTAAAGATGAATTAATGCAACTTAGAGAAGCTTTTATTACTAAAATAGATGAAATTTGTGTAGAACAAAATATTGCACCACAGCTAAAGAGTAGTGATATTAAAAGTCAAAGAGACTCTCGTAGTTGGGTTGAAAAATACTACAGACTTAAAGATTTAACTTTTAAATTTGAAGATCAAAGAACATTAACTAGTGATGAATTTAATGAAATTAGATCACTATTTGAATTTGAAACAAATAATATAAGAAGAATAGCCTTAGAACTGGAAATTACTCGTAATTTACCCGAAAAAATAAACCTAATAAATAGATTATATGAGCTTGGTTATTTCGTATTAAATAATGGAGCTATAGAAAGCTACTATCCTTCAGGTTATACAGGTACAGACAAACCATCTAAAGCATTGAATGCACTAGAAATATTAAAAACAAGTAATATTAATTACCTACCTAAAATACTTTACCTTAATGGTGAAAACTGTGAAATAAGCAGAATGATGCATAAAATTTTCTCATAATATACTTTTCACTCCAACCCCTCCCTCAGGAAGAAGGTTGGAGTGAGATAAAATTACAAAACCCCATGCTCCAACAACTTCTCTACCCCACTCAGCTTTTTCATATGCTTTAAACGCTCTTTTTCCCACTTCAATTGCTGCTTTAACTCAGCACAGTCCGCATCTATGGCTTTATATACATCACTAATATGCAGATGCTCAGCCTTTACTTTCTTAGCCAACTGAAAAGAATCAAAAATTTCTTCAATTTGGCTTTCCAACTGCTGACTCTGTGCATCCAAAGCCAGTTTATAAAACTTCACTTGCTCCGCCGATAACTCTTTCGTCCCGACACCTTTATTTTGTTCAAGCTGTAATTGAAGTTTGAGTAAATAAAACAAATCCTGCTGTTCATATGCCTGACTCGCCTGTTGAAACAATTCAGTTTTTTCCTCTTTCTTGGTTTCATCTTGCTCACGGTCAGGATGAATCATGGCAGCAATTTTTAAATACACGGTTTTCAACGATTGCGCTGCCATCTGCTCAGCTTGTTCTCGCTTTTGTTGCTGTCTTAACTGTTTGGCTTGTTCACGAGCTTGTTGCTGCTCAGCAGCATATTGTTCAAAGTCATCTTCATCTAATTCTATATTTTGATCAAAGTTTTCATTAAGTTCGAACTTGGCAGACTGTACTTTTTTATTCTTTTTCGATGATTGCTGTGCATGTTGCTGATAAAAGATATCAATCTGCTGTACCAGCTTTAACTGTTCATCCTTCAGCATTTTGGAACGCTTTAACAATTGGGCAAGCTGAGCAATTTTTTCATCGAGTTGTTGCATATCAGATTTAGAAAATTCATGGCTGTGCAACAAATTCCAGAGCTGTTGCAATTGCTGAAACAAGATTTCATGCAACTCACTATACACAGGCATCAGCTTTTGCCGTGTGTGCTGTTGAATCTCAGCTTGCGCATTTAGCCATGTGGCAAGGCTGATTTTTTGCTGTTCTATTTGATCAATCAGACGATTCAGCTTTTTATGCTGTGAGGAAGATTCAGCCCTTTGCTTTAAACTGACTTTGAGATCAAAGGACATACTTCACCCACCCGAAAAAGAAAAAGTGTAGCAATAATCAAATAAGGAAGGAATTAAACTTCTATTGAGCATAAAGCAATTTGTTATTTTTGCTAAATCAATAAGATTCATAATGCTGTTTATATCTGGATGACTAAGTAAGTTGATCAATCAGTTTCAATATTTCATGCAATCTAAAGCTTAAACTGCGCTATTTTTATTCGAAATGCACCACTTTTCACCAAAATTACAATTTATTTTCTAAATTGGTGCGTTTTTTGCTTATTAAATCATATCAAAATGAGCATTTTTAAGATTGCTCTAGTTTTTAGATTTACTAAATCTATTTTGGTGCAGAAAACGAATCAAATATTTGCACTGAAATATAATTTAGCACTTTTTTTGAGCACCACTATGCAAAACGTAGATCTATTTTTCTTACTGCTCGGTGCAGTACTCGTATTGGCAATGCACGCTGGCTTTGCATTCTTGGAACTGGGCACAGTGCGCCATAAAAACCAAGTCAATGCACTCAGTAAAATTTTGACTGACTTTGCAATCTCAGCAATTGCCTACTTCTTTGTGGGCTATTGGATTGCCTATGGACAAAATTTTTTCCATGCAGGAGAAGCCTTAGCTGCTGATCATGGTTACAACTTAATGCGTTGTTTCTTTTTACTGACCTTTGCAGCTGCGATTCCCGCAATTGTTTCAGGTGGTATTGCAGAGCGTGCCAAAATGCGTTCGCAAGCCATCGCAACATTGCTGTTGGTAGCACTGATCTATCCTTTCTTTGAAGGAATGATTTGGAATGGCAACTATGGTTTCCAAAAGTGGCTTGAAAGCTCATTTGGTGCAAGTTTCCATGACTTTGCAGGCTCAGTGGTTGTACATGCCATGGGTGGTTGGATCGCATTGGCTGCGGTGATTTTGCTTGGTGCTCGAAATGGTCGATATAAAAAAGATGGACGTGTTAGTGCGCATCCACCGTCTTCAATTCCATTTCTCGCTTTAGGCTCATGGATCTTAATCGTCGGTTGGTTTGGCTTTAATGTCATGAGTGCGCAACGTGTTGAAGCAATTTCGGGCTTAGTTGCCATTAACTCGCTTATGGCAATGGTTGGCGGAACTTTAGCTGCAAACTTTATGGGTAAAAATGACCCAGGCTTCTTACATAATGGTCCGCTTGCAGGTTTAGTTGCTATTTGTGCTGGCTCCGATATTGTGCACCCAATTGGCGCACTGGTCATCGGTAGCGCTGCTGGAGCGATGTTTGTTTATCTGTTTACTTATACTCAAAATAAACTCAAAGTTGATGATGTACTTGGTGTTTGGCCCTTACATGGAGTATGTGGTGCTTTTGGTGGTATTGCAGCAGGTATTTTTGGTCAACAAGCGCTTGGCGGTTTAGGTGGTGTATCGATTATTTCTCAAATTATTGGTACAGGCTTAGGCATTTTTATTGCGCTTGCAGGTGGATTTATTGTTTATGGCATTTTAAAGGCAACTATGGGCATTCGTCTTTCGCAAGAAGATGAATATCGTGGTGCGGATCTTTCAATTCATAAAATTTCAGCAAATTCTGAAGAGTCGATGTTCTAGTTTTTATTTATTTTTCAAGCGGCTATGATGCCGCTTTTTTTTATTTTTTAAGCGATGTTTAAGAATAAAACAGTTTAATAAAAAGTATATTGTTCCGCCTTACCTCGTAGATATTATGATGTTGAAAACACCTTTTTTTGTAATCACTGCATGCATTTTACTGCTAAGTTTTTTTATCTTAGTTTGGGTGTTCCCTGTTGATGGAGCGATTGACTTATCTCTCATTCAACCTTGGGTCGGAACGTTTGGTGATTTCGCATTAAAGAATAATTGGTACTTAGCTAAACTGAATCATACTTATGTCAAACAACTAATTACTGCTGTATATATCAGTTTTTTTGCACTATGGATTTTGTCTTTTAAAGTCGAAAAAATCAAAGCTAAGCGCTGGCAGTATGGCTATATGTTTTGGGTCAGTATGCTATGTACATGTGTCATTGGACTCATGAAAGCTCATTCATCGCATGCTTGTCCTTGGGATATGACACAGCAAACGACGACTGGTTTTGTTTGGGATTTTAGCTCAACGGCTGGTCATTGCTTTCCAGGCGGACATGCTAGTACAGGCTTTGCCCTCATCACTGGTTTCTTTGTCTACCGCTTAAATCATAAAAATCGAGCATGGTTTTATTTATGCGCAAGCTTGATTTTAGGCTTCGCAATGGGATGGGCACAAATGATGCGTGGGGCTCATTTTATCAGTCATAATCTATGGACAGGTTGGATTTGTTTAGCAATCAATTTTGCTGTTTATATCCTTAGCTATCAATATCATCTACGCTTCGCCAAGCGTAATTGCTTTCCCCCAATTCCTGCGAATGTGGTAAAGTGAGCCTCAATTGTAAAAGGGTAAAATCACTTAGGACTGATGACGACGAATGGATGATTTTCAAAAATTTTTAGAAACCACAGTTACTACACAACACGATTCTATCCAAGCATATGAATTAAGTACTGGTAAAGTATGGTTAAAGAAAGCTTCTGAACGTCATGGTCTATGGTTATATACCCCACTGAAATGGCTTGCGAAAATATTTAATTTAGGCGCAATTATGCCTGTGCCTAATCAGGGTGGTTCAAAAGCAATTCAATGTGAATTTCGCCGTATCAATCAGCTAAAACAACTCGGGATTTCCACTCCAAATGTCTTGGCTATATCTGATCAAGGAATTCTGCTTGAAGATATTGGCGTACAACGCAACAGCCACGTCAGCCAACTTGATCAACTACTAGGGAGTTATAAAGATAATCCTGAAGCAAGATTTTCTTTATTTACCCAAGCAATCCAAGCAATTTCAGATATACATCAACAACATGGATATTTAAGCGAAGCTTTTGCTCGAAATATCTTAGTTGATCAACAACATCAATTTACATTTATTGATTTTGAAACAGACCCACAAGACGTTTTAAGTTTGCATGATTGTTTTGTTCGTGATTGGCTCTTATTTATATTTTCTACAGCTTATCATTTTGAATTTGAACAACTCGAAAAAGCCAGTCATATTCTTTATCAAGCCTTACTTGCTGAACCACAAGTGTATAGCGATATCTGCAAAGTAGGTAAACGCTTAAATTGGGTGCTCAAATTGAATGTGAGCCGAGTCGGTAATGATGGTAAACGCATTCAAAAATGTGTGCTTTTTCTGCGTTACTTGAAAGAACATTCTCTGCCAACAAATTCATAAGATCGCATTTTTAATGCGATTTCTAATGATGTTCAAGTTTCTTCGGTAATCGTACTAAAATCGACAAACCACCTAATTCAATACTTCTTGAAAGGTTTAATGTTCCGCCAAGACGTTGGGTCGCTTTATCCACGATAGATAAGCCTAAACCACTTCCGACCTCTAAATGATGATGAACGCGGTAGAAACGTTTCAGCACCTTGTCATAATTTTCAGGATCAATCCCAGTACCGCTATCCTCGATTTGTACACAGGCATAATTTTCTGAATCACTATATACGGCGATATTAATCACTCCTTGAGGAGGCGTATATTTGATCGCATTATCAATCAGATTAAAGATAATTGAATGGACAGTTGACTCAAGGCTTTGCATTTCAATTGCATCATTCCGCTCAAAGCCTAAATCAATTTCTTTTTGCATCGCTAGATTCACCAACTGCTCAACACAGTTTAGAACAACATCATTCAGCACAAAAACCGTGTGTGGTTCTACTAAACTCAGACCAACATCTTGTTTTGCTAAAGCGAGTAACTGCGTAACTAAATGCTGAATACGTGCCAAGCCTTTGCTTAAATTCTGTAATGACTCATGTTCAGGCAATTGACTAATCAATATCTTAGTTTGAAGATTTAACGCCGTCACAGGGGTTCTTAACTCATGAGCAGCATCGGCAATAAATTGCTTTTGTTCAGTTTGGGCATGTTGGATACGCTCAAATAAACGATTCATTTCTTCAATGGTGGGGATCAACTCTTGAGGATATTCTTGACTATCTATGGGTGACAAGCCATCAGAATCGCGTTGGGTTAATTCAGTTTTAAAATCATCTAATGGTTTTAAACTCAAATTAATAATAAAAGCGAGAATTAAAATTGCGAAAGGTAACAGCAAGATATAAGGAATAAACATACTTCCAGCCAGCTCCCAAGCAAAAGCTTGGCGTACTTTCTCCTGCTGACTCACTTGAATCTGATAATCTTTGAGTGGAATTACATACAGTCGCCACTTACCTTGTGCGGTTTCTTGGCTATAAAAACCGGCTTTTTTAACAGGTGGAATCAGCAAGTGAGTTTGATGCCATAAATGGCTTTGATCTTTGTATGCCCAAATATCAACGAGCAGATCTTCCTCATGATAGGTTCGATGTAACTCTACTCGACTTGCCAAGGGTGAAAGAGGCTGTGATGTAGAACGCTCTGCCATGTACTGCATTTGCGTATCTAATATTTCATCCACTTCATGTAATGCAATTTTATAAGCGGTAAAAATTAATAAACATCCAAGCAAAAGACTAAAAATAGACGTTCCCCAGATCAGTCTACTTTTAAGTGAATGTTGCTTGGATATTTTCATAATAATTAAGATTGTCCCATCCGATAACCCAGTCCACGTATGGTACGAATAAAGTCTTTGCCTAACTTCGCACGTAAGTGATGCACATAAACTTCTATTGTATTACTAGTCACTTCACTATCAAAATCATACAACTTATCTTCTAAGTTTGCCTTTGAAAATATTTTGTTTGGATGACTGACCATCGGGATCAGAATCGCCCACTCTCGATTCGACAACTCGATTTGTTGACCTTTATAAGTCGCCAAATGCTGTTCAACATCTAAAACCAAATCACCATTTTTTAATAATTGCGACTGACTTTTTAATTGTGCTGTTTCAACCTGACCACGACGCAATAAAGCGTTAATTCGTGCCAACAACTCATCAAACTCATAAGGTTTAATTAAATAATCATCTGCACCTTGATTGAGTCCATCGACACGATTTTGCAGTTGATCTCGGGCTGAAATAATTAACACAGGCAATGAACTGCGTTGACGAATTTGACGCAGAATCTGCATTCCATCCATCAATGGCAAACCTAAATCTAATAGCACCAAATCAAAAGCATGCTTAGATAATAATGTAAGCCCATCGACCCCATTATTAACCCATTCCACATCAAACTGATGGTATCGCAACAGTGTCAATGTTGACTCTGCGATCATAAAATCATCTTCGATCATCAAGATTTTTGTCATGATTTCATCTCACCTTATGAGTTAGCACATGTTGCTAACATATCATTATTTGTATCAATAACTTTGCTTTTAACGTCAAGTAAACTCAGCATTGTTGGAAATAAATTGTCTTGACTCAATGTTTTATCATGCTGCTTAGCTAGGCATTTTATTTGCTGATCAGCCTGTTGTTTCCATTCTTTTGAAAACCACATCAGCATCGGGACATGGGTTTGCTGAGATGGCGCGATTGCATATGGAGCACCATGTAAATACATACCACTTTCGCCAGTCGACTCACCATGATCAGATAAATACCATAAACCTGTTTCATATTGGGTTGTGTTTTTCAATGTTTCGATAAGGGTATCCAAAACATAATCTGTATATAACAAGGTATTATCGTAGCTATTTAACAATGCTTCTCTTGAACAGCCTTGAATCGCATTGGTATCACAGGTTGGTTTGAAAACCTTAAACTGATCAGGTATACGTTTATAGTATGCAGGACCATGACTCCCCATCTGATGCAGTACAATCAGACGAGGCTGTGTATCATTTTTCGGAATAGTTGCTAAATATGCTTTCAAACTATCGATCAGAATATCATCTAGACACTCTTCATCTTTGCACCACTTTTGTTTGATCGGCTCAGGAATTTTAAATTCACCCACGCGATCACATGCACCTTTACAACCTGAGTTATTGTCAATCCAAGTCACTTTATAACCTGCTCGATTGGCAATATCCAATAACCCTTCGCGATGACTTGCCAAAGCTTCATCATATTCTTTACGAGGCATGCCAGAGAACATGCAAGGAACTGAAACTGCCGTGGCAGTACCACAAGAACTCACTTGTGAAAAATTTAAAATATCCTGTTTCGCCAATTTTGGATTGGTATTTTTTTCATAACCATTGAGTGAAAAATTTTCAGCACGTGCCGTTTCGCCCACCACCAGAACCATCAATTTAGGTCGTTTTGCATTCTTGGCTTTTACCATTTGTGCATCTACACCGTAATGCATGAGAGGTAAATTTTCTTTCGGTGCTTTCTTTTTATAATATGACACAAATGAAGCAATCATATTTTGAGGTGAAATCATGCTTTTTAAATCACGATTTTCACGAAATATTGCAGCAAAATCGACATAGAAAACAAAAAGCAGACCACCCACCATCGCCAATGAAACCACAGAAGCAACCACTTTTTTAATCAACTGATTTAAAACTGGTTCTGCTTTGAACTTGACTAAGATGATTGCGATAATCGGCAATACCGTCATGCCAAGTGTCCACACAACCAACTGCCAAGACCATGTATCACGTGCTTCAGCTAAATCCGTTTGCATGAGATTTTGGATTTGATCAGATGTAATCAAGACACCGAGTGTACTCACGGCGTAAGAAGCAAAGCCACCAATCAATACCAAAGCAATTGCAATTGGTTTAGCAGTCCATTTCCAATTGATCAACTGAAAAATAAATGTGTATAAGGAAACAATAACAACGATTGAAGCTACTACAAAAAAGCCTGCTTTGACTCCTTGATAAGGCGTAAGCGATTGCATTTTTTGATAAAACTCAACGTTTAAAAAAACACCTAACCATATCGCCAACAACACATTAAATGTGAGTAGCGAGATAGGCTGCAACTTAAATTTTTGTAGTAGTTTCATAATCACAATCTGAAAAGAAAATTCTTAGCAGGGCTAAGATAAAAATTAAAACTTAAAAATGACTTAATTGGATATTAAAATGCTGAACTTGTTTTTTTATTTTTCAAAAAATATTGATTAACCAAAACATCTTTTGTTTTGATAATAATCATTCGCTTTTGGCTAATCATTATCTATTTATTATTTTAAAATACGTAAGAGTCGTTTCTAAAATCACATTTCATTCTATAACAGATTTTTATATTAAATAAAAAACCTCTAAGAAGACTTAGAGGCTCTTTTTCAAAACAAGCAAATTAGAATTTAAATTCTAAACCTAAACCTGCAACAGGTTGTTTATCTTTTTTACTTGCTTGCTCAAGTGTTAAATAACCAGCATAACCGTAAGTTTTAACTTGTTTAGTAAATGCATAGTCCGCACCAGCAATAATTTGCTTCGCTTTAAAGTCAGCCGTATTATTTTTAAAACTTGTGTCATTTTGGCTATATTGACCTTTTACTGTCCAATTTTTCGCTTGTGGAAGATTATATTCAGCGCCTAATAACCAGCCTTGTGCATCATCAATATTTTCCGAACCAGCTGCATTACCTGTCGCTTTTTCTACCTCAGAGGTCTGATAAAGTGCTTTTAATGCTAAACCTTCAAGTGGTGTTAATTTACCAATAGCACGCACTGTATTTGCAGCAGCAAATAATTGCTCTCCTGCTATCGCTTTATCTGAAGCATTTAAAAAACCACGTCCTAAGAAATTACTTGGAATTGCTTTGTCATAACCAATACCCGCTACAACCAAAGGATTTTCATAAGTCACTGCTGCCGACCAAGCATCACCTAAACCACGACCAGCTGTTTTAACAACACCCTTGTCAGATTTAATGCCACTAGACTCACCCGTAGCAAGCAAAGCATTAAATTTAAATGCACCGTCTAACAATTTAACTGATGGTGACTCATAAACCACGACATTAGAGACGCGGTTTTCACCCGAGAAAATACCTGTGATGTCGGCTTTATTGGCAACATAGTTATTGAAGGTATCAACTACACTAGACAATTGCTTGACTGGCGTGTCATGTGCACCGATTTTAACAGCACCGAGTTGTGAATCTTTTAAACCAACAAAACGATTACGTTTGCTCCAATCATCACCGTCGCCATCTGCATTAAAAGCCCATTCAATCGCATAAATAGCACTTAAACGATCTGTTAATTTTTCATCGCCTTTCAAACCGACAAACGAACTATTTGAACTGATTTCCCAAACATCTTTATTAGATTTTGTTGCATTTTTTTCTGGTAAATAATCAACACTTGCATCAATTTCACCATAGAATGTTGGTGCTGCAAAAGTTGAAGTTGCAAGTAAACTGAGCACTGCTGCTGTTACAATTTTGATTTTCATTGTGTACATCCTAGTTAAATTTGTAACAAATCCTACACATTAACTTTATATGACAAAACGATTAAAATCTTATTAATTTATTCCATTTTCGACTAAAGTTTAATTTTTAAGCACAGAGCGAATCGGCTGAAAAACAAAATTTTTAGAAAAAGATAAACTCTAAATTATTCTAAATTTCAATAGATTATTTATCTAGTTTTAGTTTAATTTTCCATTAAAAAATTTAACATATCCCTTATTTCTAAGATTATCAATAAATATGAAATAGATCACAAAATCACATTTTGCGAGTTGAAGAAGTTTTGCTGGTGTATTTTTTTTAAAATAAAATTCTAATAAAAATACATTTCTAACTTATATTTTTTTTCCAATATAAAATAGGCAATAGACACAAAATAGCAGCAGCACAAATCAAGACTAAATATCGATAATATCCAAGTAAGTCACCGATTACACCACTCATTAAATATAGTAAGCCGCTGACTGTTGCCATGATTGAAACTTGAAAAGTAAAATCCGTACCAGCGAATTGCTTACGACTGTATTGCATGATCAAGGTCAGCATCACCACTAAGAGCATCGCTGAGCAGGCATCTTCAAACGCATTGACCATATACAAAAATATCGGTTTTACCGTAAGTTGATGTTCATATATGTAAGCTAAAACCACATATCCAATTAAACTGAAAATTTTTAAAATTGAAAAAAATATCAACGCATGTACACGCAAAAAATGTTTGAGTAATATCCCTGCGAAAGCAGCACCAATAAGTGCTGCCAATGCACCAAACATAGTGATGTAAATACCGATTTGCGAGAAACTCAAGCCCATATCCACCATCAACGGTTTCAACAAAGGCCCTGCTAAACCGTCCGCCACCTTAAAACTAATCAATACCCATAACCATGCTTTTAACTCTGGCGTGGACTTAAAGTAATCTAGATATTGATGGATTGCTTGGAGCAAAGTTAGCTTTGTATTTTCTAGAGGCGTGGCAGTAACAACATGTGGAATTTCTTTATAAAACAAAATCGGAAGAGTATTTAAGAAAACAATACCTGCAAGCATCAGAAAAGTCGTCTGCCATTGCAGCCAGTCTAGACACCATAGAACCACACCGCCACCCACAATGAAGCCAAGTCGCGAACCAATCACTTGAAATGTATTACCCCAATGCTGCTGATCCCCTTTTAACAAATGAACAGCGAGCGCATCCGTACCAATATCCTGTGTTGCGCCAGTTAAATTCATGAGCAATAGTAATGTGAAAAAAACCAAGAGATAACTGGGTTGATCTAAGGCTTGAATAGGAAAAAACGACAATACAATAAGAATCAAGACACTCAATAATTGGGTAGGCAAAATCCAACTGCGATAGTGTCCAAAAGATGAAAGGCCATGACGGTCAACAAATGGTGCCCATAATATTTTGATTGACCAAGGCAGCATCAGTAATCCAAAACCACCAATTTGTGCCAATGAAACACCTTGTGCTCTTAAAATTACAGGCAAAGCATGCGTCATAAAACCAACAGGTAATCCTTGAGCCCAATACAAGGAAAATAATAAAACATAGACCTGTTGAAAATTAGGCATTCTTCGCATTCCACTGATAAGAAAATAATTCTAACTGCCTAATCCTCTCATATTCAGTGTTACAAAATCTCATTTTTTGCCAATGCAGCAACTGTCATCCGCGTTTAACATAGTTTTTAGTCGTTATTATATTTCTGAATTTATGTCACAGTATTTTCCAGATTTACCTCCGTTAGTTCCACAACGTGGAACAGCTTATAGTCGAGCCTTGTGCAAAAAGATCTTTTTGAGTCAAGGTTGGAAAGTCGTAGGTGATATTCCGAATCTACCGAAAGCCGTAGCAATAATTTCACCACACACCTCAAATATTGATGGTTGGTATGGTTTTCTAGCCATTGGTGGCTTAGGCTTAAAAGTCACAGTTCTCGGAAAAGATACGTTGTTTAAACCGCCATTCAAAGCAATTTTGGATTGGGCGGGACTGATTCCAGTAAAACGTGAAAGTGCGCATGGTCTAACTGAACAAGTCGTCGCGACGATTCAGCAGCATGATAAAATTTGGATCGGAATGGCGCCAGAAGGTACAAGGAAACAAGCCGAAAAAATTAAAAGTGGTTTTTATCACATTGCTCATGCTGCTGGCATTCCAATTGTGATGTTTGCATTTGATTATGATCATAAAATCATATACAGCTTAGGAAGTTTCACTCCCACTGGACACTATCAGCAAGATCTTGAAAAAATTATGCAATATTATGTCGGACATTTCTCACCTAAAAATCCAGATTGGTTAGCGAAACCCTTACAAAAACTAGTGAAAAAAGACTAGAAAATTAAGGGTAAATCTGCTCTGATGTGCCATCTTTTCTGTACATTTTATCTGCATTTGATATGAATATTGCTCGTCTCTCTTGCTTAGCTGTAGTTAGCTTGGCTTTATTTGGTTGTGATCAAGTAACAAAGAAAACTCCACCCACTACAACGATCAATGCACGTGAACCTGTAATTGCGCTTGCTTTAGGCGGTGGCGGTGCAAAAGGGTTCGCGCATATTGGTGTGATTAAAGTCTTAGAATCACATGGTATCAGAGCAAAAATCGTAACGGGTACGAGCGCGGGTAGCTTTGTCGGTAGTATTTATGCGAGTGGGCAAACACCGTATCAAATGCAAAGTCTTGCTCTCAAATTGCAAGAATCAGACATTCGTGATTTGACCTTAAATAGTCAAGGTTTTATTCAAGGTCAAAAACTACAAAACTATGTCAATGCCCAAGTTGCAAATAAGCCAATTGAAAAGTTTCCGATTCGTTTTGCAGCAGTGGCGACACGTCTAGACAATGGTAAAAAAGCAGAGTTTATTAAAGGTAATGCTGGACAAGCCGTTCGTGCATCTTGCAGTATCCCAAATGTATTTGTCCCTGCTGTCATTGGTAATACAAAATATGTTGATGGCGGACTTGTGAGCCCAATTCCAGTGAAAACTGCAAAAGATATGGGTGCAGATATTGTCATTGCCGTGGATATTTCAGCGCGTCCAACAGGTGATAAACCACTTAGTATGTGGGGATTATTGGATCAAACCATTAATATTATGGGTCAGCAAAGTATTAATGAAGAGTTGAATCAAGCAACTGTTGTGATTCAACCTAAAGTTGGGCATCTCGGTGTGCTTGACCTTAAATCTAGTAACCAAGCTATTCTAGAAGGTGAAAAAGCAGCTCAAGCCAAAATTACCGCGATTCGTACGGCTATTACTAACTTCAAAAAATCCCCCGCTGCATTCAAACCTGCTCCACGAGCAAAATTCTAAAACACATTCATTATCTTTATATATTCATAAAGATAATCATCTGTTACAGTGCTAGAGGTGAATATTTTTTCACCTCTATTTCATTCTAACGATACGAGCAAATCTATGGAATTTGTAGTTGAACCTTGGCACTGGTTTGTATTAGGGATTTTATTGATTCTTTCGGAGTTAATTCTGCCTGCTTTCGCCGCATTATGGTTTGGTATTGCAGCTGTCATGGTCTGTATTTTACTGTGGCTTTTCCCAATGATGGGTTTCACCACTCAAGTGATTACTTGGGGTGTTTTATCTATTTTATGCACAATTCTTTGGTTTAAATTTATCAAACCACTTTCTATCGATAAAACCAAAGCGGGTTTATCGCGGGAGTCTACTATCGGTCAAGTCGGTATGGTGATTCAAACTGGACTAGAACACGGGCAAATCATTGTTCGTTTTCCAATGCCTGTTTTAGGTTCAGATGAATGGAATTGCCGTTGTACGACTCCAGTACAAGTCGGTGACCGAGTTAGAGTCGTTGATATTTTGGGTAACGACTTAGTTGTCCAACCACATAATATGGCATAAATACAAAGAGGGTTTTTCATGTCTGTCGGTACTATTGTTGTTTTAGCATTTTTCGCTTTTGTAGGTATAACCATTTTTAAAGGGGTTCGTATTGTTCCCCAAGGTTATAAATGGATTGTTCAACGTTTAGGTAAATACCATACGACGTTGGCTCCGGGTCTGAATTTTGTGATTCCGTATGTAGACGAAGTTGCTTATAAAATCACCACCAAAGATATTGTTTTGGATATTCCATCACAAGAAGTGATCTCTCGTGATAATGCTGTTTTATTGATGAATGCTGTGGCTTATATCAATTTAACCACACCTGAAAAGGCAGTATATGGTATTGAGAACTATATCTGGGCGATTCAAAATCTTGTTCAAACATCCCTTCGTTCAATTGTGGGTGAAATGGATTTAGATGATGCTCTTTCATCTCGTGATCATATCAAAGCGAAATTAAAAGCAGCTATTTCTGAAGATATTTCTGACTGGGGTATCACACTTAAAACCGTAGAAATTCAAGATATTAAACCATCAAATACTATGCAGACTGCGATGGAAGAACAAGCGGCAGCGGAACGTCAACGTCGTGCTGCTGTAACCAAAGCTGATGGTGAGAAGCAAGCTGCAATTCTTGAAGCAGAAGGTCGTTTGGAAGCTTCACGCCGTGATGCAGAAGCTCAGGTAGTTCTTGCAGAAGCATCGCAACGTGCCATTGAAATGGTCACAAGTGCGGTAGGTGATAAAGAAATTCCTGTAGCTTACTTGTTAGGTGAGCAGTATGTGAAAGCAATGCAGGATCTATCTAAATCAAGTAATGCAAAAACTGTGGTACTTCCAGCGGATGTACTCAATGCCATTCGTGGGATTATGGGAAAACACTAAACCCAATTTCTAATCAAAATAAAGCAGCGATAACGCTGCTTTATTTTTTATACATTGTGAATCAGTTTTCGATCTTTAACCGACAATTTTTCTACCACCAAATCGTAAGAATCTTTAATCAGGTCTTGCAGCAAATCTGCTGTAATATCATTACCACTCTTGATGGAAATCCAGTGTTTCTTATTCATATGATATCCTGCCGAAATTGATGGATACAATTCCTGATATTCTAAACTTTTTTCAGGCTTACACTTGATAGTCACTAGCAACTTGCCCGAAAAGGTACCAACCAACATAAACATCTTTTCAAAAACTTTAAACACTTCACAGTCTGGTCCAAAAGGTTGAGACTGAATTGAAAAAGCAAGTTCTTGCCCATACTCAAGTGCAAATTGTTCTAATTCATCTTCATTCATTCGATGGTATCCCTTTATTATTAAAATGAATTTAAATATTTAAGCCTGTTTTTAATTTTAGTTGATCATAAAATACTTCAAACTCAGTCTCCCCCTCTTTAGCAGAGATCTCCCAAGGTCGTTCAGTTGTTATTAAGCAACGTTATAGCCCATCTGCCCCAATCCATTCACGAATAATTTCACAAGCAATCATCTTCTGTTTTAGATATCGACTGATTTAATGTAAGTTTTGATCTGAAAAAATAGCAACCTTATCTATAAACAGCCATTCTCGATTTGAAGCATCTCTTAATATACACTCAACCTACCCTAGAAAAGAGCTATCAACGTATCTAACAATTTGAACATCTATCATGTACATCGCATAACTATCCAAATAAAGTTTGAAAGTTAAGATTTAACTCATTTTTCTAAGTACTTATTAAGAACGTATATTTGATCAAATAAATATTAACTTTGGCGCGCCAATAAGAATTGAGAAATTTCAACAAGTTCTTTAGCATCATTCCCGAAAAAAGCTAAGGCTTCAAATGCTTGATCATGCAAACTTTGTGCATAAGCTTGCGCTTGTTCTAAGCCCATCAGTGCTGGATAAGTGGACTTTTGTACTTGTTCATCTTTACCCGCAGTTTTACCTAAGGTTTCCGTACTGGCTGTAATATCTAAAATATCATCTTGTACTTGAAAGGCGAGACCAATATTTTGACCAAACTGGCGTAACTTAGGAATTGCTTGGTCTGTACCTGAGAAGATCGTCACAGCACCCATCATAATTGCCGCTTGAATCAAAGCACCCGTCTTATTACGATGAATATTTTCCAATTCAGCTTGATCAATCTTTTTAGCTTCAGCTTGTAAATCTAATACTTGCCCACACACCATTTTTGAACTAGCGGTTGCTAATATCTGCATTTGCTTCAAAACAATCGAAGGCTCTGTACCTTGTCCTTGTTCGTCAAATAATCGACTTCCTAAAATCTCAAATGCCATCGACTGAAGAATATCACCTGCTAACAAAGCTGTGTCTTCACCGAAGACCACATGACATGTTGGCTGACCACGACGTAATAGATCATTATCCATACAAGGTAAATCATCATGCGCCAGTGAATAACAATGAATTAATTCAATTGCCACTGCTGCTCGCCGTGCTGCTGCAAAGTTTTGATTCGCCTGCAATGAAGCTGTTGCATAGCACAATGCTGGACGGACACGCTTACCGCCTAACATAACAACATGATGAACAGCAGCTTTTAACGGTTCAGGCATAGAAAATGCAGCCAATGCTGTCAATAAATCTTGTTGAATACGTTGTTGAGCCTGTTTTAGCGCATCCGCATTAACCTTAGAAATAGACGACACAATTGCCTCGGGAAATCTTGGTGGAAGGAGAAAATGACAAGAATTGTCAGAATGCTGACATCATATCATTATTTATAATGTGAAATTAGTTGTTTCTGTCGTTGTAATTTTCGATCAAATCAAAATAGTAAAGCCCCCGAAAAAGGAGGCTTTAGCTTAAAAATCAAATATTTTTAGAAAGTATCACCAGGAACACGCACCCAACCTTCCATCAATACACGTGCACTGCGGCTCATAATCGCTTTTTTCACCGACCATTTCCCATCAATCAACTCAGCTTGAGCACCGACACGTAAAGTACCTGATGGATGACCAAAGCGGACTGCTTCACGTTCCCCGCCACCAGCTGCTAAATTAACTAAAGTACCTGGGATTGCTGCTGCTGTACCAATCGCAACCGCGGCGGTTCCCATCATTGCATGATGCAGCTTACCCATCGATAAGGCACGAACCAATAAATCAATATCATTGGTCTCAACTTGTTTACCACTTGATGATGTATAGCTTTTCGGCTGAGATACAAAAGCAATTTTTGGCGTATGCTGACGTGCCGCTGCCTCAGAAATATCTTTAATCAAACCCATTTGTACAGCACCATAAGCACGAATTTTTTCAAAACGTGCCAATGCTGCGGCATCACCGTTAATATGATCTTGTAACTCAGTTCCTTGATAACCAATATCTTCAGCATTTAGGAAAATAGTCGGAATGCCTGCATTAATAAATGTCGCTTGGAACATTCCAACATCAGGTACAACTAATTGATCGACCACATTTCCTGTAGGGAACATATCCCCGCCTTCTTCGCCATCATCTGCTGGATCTAAAAATTCAATTTGAACTTCTGCAGCTGGAAAAGTCACACCATCTAACTCAAAGTCACCTGTTTCTTGAACTTGACCATTGGTGACAGGTACATGCGCGATAATGGTTTTTTGAATATTCTTCTGCCAAATACGAACTGTACAAATCCCATTTTCAGGAATACGGGCTGCATCTACTAAACCATTTGAAATTGCAAAAGAACCTACAGCAGCAGTTAAATTTCCGCAATTGCCACTCCAATCTACAAATGGCTGGTCAATCGAAACTTGTCCAAATAGATAATCAACATCGTGTTCAGGTTCTGAGCTTTTAGCCAAAATCACAGTCTTACTGGTGCTTGAAGTCGCCCCCCCCATTCCATCAATTTGTTTTCCATATGGGTCTGGGCTACCAATTACACGGAGAAGTAACTGATCACGTGCTTTGCCTGCAATCTGAGCAGCTTCTGGTAAATCATTCAGTTTAAAAAAGACACCTTTACTTGTGCCACCACGCATATAGGTTGCAGGGACTTTAATTTGTGGTACTGAACTCATGTTTATTGATCCTTTTATCATGTTCTTTTGAGCAAATGTTGAGCCTAAACTAGCGTACTATGCAGAGAAATGCCATACGACTATTTGCTTTGCAATAGCAAAATAGATTCATTCGCAGTTGTTATCTATATTGATCAAAAGCAAACAACTTAACAATGACACTAAAATCAAGAACTCAGGTTTTTTAAAACAAAAAAGTGCATTAAATGTTTAAAAAATGAGTTACCTTTAATTTACTAATCATTCAAATATCGGATTTTAAATAAGTTTTAAAAACAACTTTCCAGTCATACCAAGCCTGTACTTTTACTAGGCGAAAATCTTTCAATCTATTAGAATAATCCACTTATTCCTCGTCGAGCTCAATCATTTGAACAACGATTCTTCTAAACTTCAACGTGGACTAAAAAACCGCCATATCCAACTCATCGCAATGGGTGGAGCAATTGGTACGGGCTTATTTTTAGGTTCTGCGCAAGTGATCCAGTCTGCTGGACCATCAATTATTTTGGGTTATGCTATTGGCGGTTTGATTGCTTTTTTAATCATGCGTCAGTTAGGCGAAATGATCGTTGAAGAGCCTGTAGCAGGTTCATTCAGTCATTTTGCTTATCAGTATTGGGGTAAATTTCCAGGTTTTTTATCTGGTTGGAATTATTGGGTATTATATATTCTTGTGGCGATGAGTGAGCTCACGGCAGTCGCAAAATATATCAATTACTGGTGGCCTCATATTGCTGCATGGCAATCAGTACTATTCTTCTTCGTTATTATTACAGCGATCAACTTAACCAATGTTAAATTCTACGGCGAGTCAGAGTTTTGGTTAGCGATCATCAAAGTTACCGCTGTGGTTGCTATGATTTTGTTTGGTTTATTCTTGCTGTTTACCGCAGATGCCAACTCTACTGCTTCATTTACAAACCTTTGGAGTCACGGCGGGTTTTTCCCAAATGGTTTTGATGGTTTGTTCTACATGCTGGCATTTTTAATGTTTGCATTTGGTGGTATTGAATTGATTGGTATGGCAGCGGCTGAAGCCAATGATCCAAAGAAAACCATTCCGAAAGCAATCAACCAAGTAGTCTTCCGTATCCTGATTTTCTACATCGGTTCACTTACGATTTTATTATCGCTTGTGCCTTGGAATCAGTTGGATTTAGGTGGTTTAGATAAAAGTCCATTTGTGATGATTTTCAGTCAAATGGGAATTGGTTGGGCGGCACATTTGCTTAACTTCATTATCTTAACTGCTGCATTATCTGTATATAACAGTGGTATGTATGCAAACAGCCGTATGTTGTTTGGTTTAGCTCAACAAGGTAATGCACCTAAAGTATTTGCTAAAGTGAACAAACAAGGGGTTCCTGTTCCAGCCGTTTTACTTTCAGCATTACTAATCTTCGGATGTGTACTTTTAAACTACTTTGTACCAGAAGATGCATTGGGTCATTTAATGTATGTTGTTGTTGGTGCTCTAGTTTTAAACTGGGCAATGATCAGCTTAACGCATTTGAAATTTAAAGCGATGGTTAAACAAAAAGCTTTAAAAACGAGCTTCCCTGCGCTATGGTCACCATTTAGTAACTATCTTGTGCTCGCATTTATTGCAGTTGTGCTTTACATCATGTGGCAACAAGGTTTTAAAGAATCAGTGTTAATGATCCCTATCTGGATCGTTCTAATGTTTGTGCTATATCGTGTTTTAAATCTAAAAAATAAGAGCTAAACACAGTTAGTCGGTTTCATCAAAAAGTGATTGCTAAGGCAATCACTTTTTTGTTTATAATCATTTAATTATGCGCTTATAGCTTAACTGGATAGAGCAGTTGCCTCCTAAGCGACCGACGTGGGTTCGAGTCCCGCTGAGCGCACCATTTTGTGGTGTTATGTAATATTATTCTGGAATACACAATCACATAAAAATCAATATTTAAATCAATTAGTTGACTATTAAATTCTCTTACTTCTATTACCTATCATTCAGTAAAAGTAAAAAAAACCATCCAAAAGAGGATGGCTTTTCTCAAATGATTAAATTATTTTTCACCATCCCAATACCAATATACCTCCCCCCAATCTAGCTCGATAAGTGCAGGAACAATCTCACCTTGTTTAAAGTATTGTCGTGAATCTGGTTGTGCTGGTGTTCTCCAATAACCTGTTTTAATACAAGCTTCTCCACCCTTAACTTTCATGCGTTCTAATTGTTGATCATCTAGAACTACTTTTGACTGTGTTCGAGCAAAATCAACCAAATCTTTTGGATAGAACTGATGTTCACAATATGACGTATCATCTATATCCAGCAACCACGTTACCGCTGCTGCTTCCCATGACCAATAGCCATAATAGCTAACTCCAGATCTTATATCTGGTTGAGGATGTTGATCATGGTAAGGTTCTCGACGGCTCGCCTCATACCAGTCTTCTAGGTATTGCAGCATTAAAGCTGGACGCTTTTCAGGTGAAGCATTAAACACTTTGATCAGCTTACGATAAGGTAAATGTCGTCTAGCCTCATCTGGTGGAGTTCCACGATCTGCAACAAAAGGAGCAACTAAACGTTCAATTAATCCATCTTTTTCCTGTCCTTCAGGTGTTGCTTCTACATAGTCAATGATGGGCATAATCCGATCCATCTGATCGGCATAGCCAGTCAACAGTCCAAAACAAATCAGACGCAAAGCAATATACCAATAGTCTTCTGTTCCTAAACTGATATGCCAAACATACCGTCCATCTGCCTCAGGGCTTTGATGATATTGACTATGAATTTCGGCATATTCTTCTGTCCAGTTTAAAAGATATGGGTAAAGCTCCTGAATAAACGCAATATCACCACCAGCAGAGTACTGTAATGACATTAAATTTAAAACATCTTTTAATCTTTGATGCCCAGCAGCCATCATCTTACTGGATTTAGCATTTGCCTTATATTTTTGAAAACCGTCAGTTACTGAATAAACACCATTAAGAAAAGCATCAAACCGCCTTTGATACATATCTTCTTGTAAGAAACTATCTCTATATTTTCCATAATTTAGTATTTGTTGATTAAACCACTGTTCCCAATCAATATTTAAATCATTTATTTGGTTATTCAACTTTCTTACTCCGGCAACATATCATTTGGTAAAACAAATTCCAATTTAATACCATGTGCTGTCACTGTACGTGTACACTTCGGTTTATCAAGTCCTTTACATTTTTGATGATGATCAAACTTGTCTCCAGTAATAGTTACTAAACTGCGATCATAAGGACAACGGACAGCCATTGTTTGTCTTTTACCATTTTTAAATACTCTTTCTGTTGATGGCTTAAAATCTACTCGTCTCCACGCTTCAATAGCTTCAATTAAACTATCATGTGCAGGAATAATTCTTGCTGATTCGATTTTACTAGAAACCCAGAGATGTGACATTTGCACGCCATCTCCCACAGTCCTACCCACGGAACGCTTTACTTTATCGTCTTCGTCTGAAGCCATATAAACATCTAAGCCCATTCTCAAAGCCATCATTGCAGCTTTTGGGGTCATCAATGATCTGTGACTTAAAGCATTGGTCGCCTTACTGTCGGTTACTCGGTATTTATGCCCTAATCTTGCACTATGCCATACATGATCAATCCCGTTGTGACCTTTATCATGATATTCATAAAGTACACCATTAAAATTGATTTTAGTTCGACTTTTCATGCGCTTAACATAGTAGTAATCCGTTATATGTTCACCACCAGAACCTAACTCTTGATTTGAGCGTCGTCTTCTCTTTCTTTGCTTTCTTTTGGTTGAATTATTTTGTGTACCAGCATTCGCGGTATTTCCACCGGTATTTTTAGGTACGCTACCATTTGGCGGTGTGTGAGGCGCAGGTTGTTTATTCGGTTGTCTAGGGGTCTTTGCCGCTGGTGTTGAGGGTGCTCTCGTCGTCACAACTGGAGCTCGTGCTGTAGTATTAGGATAAGGTGTTCCTAACGCTTTTTGATGTGCAGCCTGTAATTCTTTCATTACCATATCAATTTTTTGATTGGCAACTTTTTTCATTTGCTTCAACTGAGTAACCAAGGTTTTTAGTCTAGCTTGCCCTAATACAGCTCTAGTTAACCAGCTATCAAAAACATCAGTTAAACCATCAATAATCTTATTACAAGTCGTTTGCAGCTCTTTGGTATAAGTATTCCAGTTTACGTTTCTAAACCACTTATCAACATTCCCTCGCATGGTTTTACTTGGAATCGCATCTAAAATAGCCCCCATCGCTTTACCTGAGCGTAATTGCTTAAAGACAATTTTTAACCCATCTCCAGCTACAGGAATAAATGCCACAAGATTAAAAACCAAATCAAACCAGTTATCTTTCTCTTCTGGTTTTTCAGCTATCTTCACTACAGAAACAATGACATTCCCAACGTCTACCCCTTGACCAACAAAAGGGATACAACCAATCACAACAGCAACAATAATCTGTGTCGGGCTTGATCCACTACCATCAAGCACCCCTTTAATCCATTGAGCTGCCGACTCCTCACCTTTCTGAGTGACTCTCATTGTTTGAGATGTTGTTCTTGCTACAGCTGTATTCATTGTTTATCTCCTAGCCCTAACCCAGAAGTTGAATCCTCGCTGCTCAATAGAATTTCTTCTGCATCATCCTCCAGTACATCCTCTGCATTATTTTCTGATGCAATTAAATGTTCTTCATAATCACTAATATGATCATCATATTCGATATTATTTCCTTTGATCATCTCTTCAATTTCATCAGGAAAATATTCATCTAATAAAGTAGCTAATTCCTGTTGGTTATATTGTTCAATGAGTTGTTCTGCTTCTGCGACACTCATAACTTTCCTATCTTTAAAAGGATTAGCTACTTTCTCTTTATCAGGCTTTGCTTCTACGAGACTAAATCCATAATAAACTTTGGATTGTGTTTTATCTCCAGGAATAGATACCTTAGCATAGCCATTTGCATCAAGAATTCCTTCCTGAGAAGTACCATCTGAAAATATTAATTTATAAGGTGCTTGGATTACAGGCTTTAAATCATCGTAGACATACTTTAACTCAAGTTCTTTAGGTAATAGATTTAGAACAGGTAACGCTGGCAAATTAGGTGAAATACTTGCCCCACCCATAAACAAATGCTGCCCCGCTTTCACCTCAAACTTGCCACCTGTGCTTGAAAAAATACCTGAACCATTGAGCTTGATCTGTGAACCACCCGCAGTAATCACAATCTCTTTTGGACTACTAATCTCAATGCTGTCTTCGGTCGAAATAATCTGAATGCCTTGCTTAGCAAGCAAATCCATGCCATCCGACTGCGCATGGGCTTCAAACTTACCTTTGGCAGCCACCTGCTTGATCCCATTCTGCGCAGCAAACAGGCTGATTCGATTTTGCGCATGCGTAACTAGATTCTTTTGCGTACTTAGATTGATACTTTCCCCTGCAATCTGATTAATTTGCCCATCTGCCGATAAATGAATGTCTTCATTGGTACTTAAACCTATGCCCGCAGGTGAATTTAGTAATAATAATGATTTTTTGAATTGAGCTATTTTTGCTTCAATCTGTTCTGCAAATTCTTTTAACTGCTCAATCGACTCAATCTCATCGGTCTGCTGATTCTTCGCCACTTCACTCAGGGCTTTGGCATTGTTTTGGTTGCCTTGCAGTTGTTGCTTGGCGGATTGGGCATCAAGGTGATCACCCTGTGCTTGTTCTTGGGAGTGGGTGCTGAGCAATAAACCTTGTCCTGCACGTACTGCTCCCCATTGGTCTGTCCGCAGTTCAAAGCCTTCTCCACGGTCTTCGCTTTCAGCCTTGTCTTTGGGATGACTCAGTTTACCCAAGTTCAGCTGACTGGCTGCATGGCTACTTTGTAGTTGTGCACTGATTTGACCAGTGGTGTCATCAAAGCGTAGTTGGTTAAAACCTTCGCCTTGATATTCTTTGGACTTGATCCCTGCCAGTTTCTTGGTATCAGGTAGCTTACCTGAGTTATCGAACTTGGTCGGGCTGCGGTGTGCTTCATGAATCCGTCCTGTGACAAATGGACGATCAATATTTCCATCAAAGAAATCGATCACTACGATTTCATCGATACGCGGTAAAAAGCGTGCACCATAGCCTTCTCCTGCCCATGGAGTCAGTACATCCACCCACGCTGAATCGGTGTCGTTATTATTCGCGCCTGCACCGCCATCGTGGCTATGGTCTTCATTTCTTGTGAATAGGAATCTTACTTTTATCCTACCCCATTCATCGACATGAATTTCCTCACCACTTGGCCCAACCACTTTGGCACGTTGTGGTGAAGCTGCTGGACGGTGTTGTAATGGGTAATATTCGGGTACGGTTTTGATATTGCGACGTTGTAGTGTCAACTGGTTGGCTTGGCGTTCTTCGGTGTTATTTGGTTGGGTTGGCTGCCAATTGCTTTGCGCTAATAGTTGATTAATCTGTTGGTTCAAGTCTTTCGGTAAGTTGTTTTGGTTATAAAATTGCTTGCCTGTAATGAGGAACTCTTTGTCTGCTCCATCGTGTTGATCTATTTCAGGGTGTTCTATCAATTCAAACCAGTAACCGACATGGGTATCTCGAACGGTGGTCTGGGCTATAAATTGTTTGGATTGTAAGTCGTAGTATTGGCTGAGGTTCTGATTGATTTTTTCAATTTGAGCATTGCCTGATTGAGTTGATCCATCTTCACCATTCAAGTCTTGCATCCATGCGGGTGAGAAGTGCCATGCTTGTTCTAGTCCTAGACTGGCATTGTTATGTTGCTCACTGTGTAGATGGGTACTTTGGACGCTGCCTGCGCCTTCTTCTTGTTCTAAGGCATCGGCTTGCCAGCGTTGTACATGTACACTACTGGGTTGTAGTGAACGCTGCCCGACCAAACTGGTCATGCTGTCGTATTGTTCTGTAGCACTGCTGCGGTGGTAGCGAATCTGTCTTCGTTCGAGTGCTTGGTATTGGCTATTGTCATCGATGAGTCGAAGTTTTTGTGCTTGGATAGCAGCGCTGCTGAGTGCAACAATTCGCTCGGCTTCATCGATTAGCCAATTGATACCTTCACTGCGCATTAATCGGGTTAGGAAGTCATAGTCACTTTCATTGGCTTGCATGATGAATGGGCGGACATCGTAGTCTTGGCTGAGGCCACTTAAATCTAAAGTTAGGCTTGAAGCAAACAGTGGGCTTTTTTGTTGCCACTCTTTGAAGATGATTTCCACTACATCAGGCACACTTTTATTCATAAATACGCGGCTGTTACGGCGTTGTTTCCATAGTGTGGTGGGGTCTTCGAGGGTCAGTTTATATAGTGTTAAGCTGCCGTCCGATTGTCCTTGTAGGGCTTGGATGATGATGCCTGTGACACGAGTCAACTGACCTTGATCGGTCACTGTATCTATCGCAACCTGACTACCAATGAATTGTTTTAAGGGAATGGTGGCATTGGTGGATAGGCAGATCAGTTCTGCTTTAAAGCCTTCATTGAGGTGATGTTGGCCATCGATACGTTGCAAAAAGATTTGTGTATTTAATTTTTGATTGGAAAACTGGATATGAATGGCACGTTTTTGTGCGGTAAGACCTAAACTCTCTAAAGCTTGAAATATATTATTGAACATCTTTTTTGAATATTGGCTTAAATTTCGCGCATTTTATAAACAGTAGACTACATTGTCTATATTCTTAATGTAATAGATTTATAACTAAACTTCACTTTCAAAGAAAAAAACTAGTCATGGTTTAAGTTTGTACGACATCATTTATTATCTGAAACATGAATATTGTGTAACAAACAGTAGTCAACAAAACATTGTTGAATTATTTATGAAATAAAGCTATTTGATCTATCACTAAAGCATTAGTGATTGGCTAATTATATAAATCGTAGTTTCATTTTTTCATCGTAAATAATTCAAAAAAATATATAAAAATGATTCCAGCTGAACGCACCATTTTGTGGTTTTATGTAATCCTTTTTAAATGTTCAAAAATCAATTTAATAAAGATTTTGGGGACTATAGTCAATAAGCGCTAAACAGCACAAAGTTATTTCAACGATTTATAAATAGTTTACCTCTTCTCAAATGCTAAATATTTTAAAAATAATGAGAGCAAATATTCCCTCTTTAATCACCAAATCTCTCTTAGCTCCAACCTACTGATTGACTCATTCAACATGATTAAGTTTTTAAATATCAATCAGTAAATTACCTAACTAATAATGCTTTAGCTTTAATTAATAGATCCTGTTGATCAATCTCAGATGGATGAAAACTTGCTTTATAAAATGCTAAATAGTCAGGCAACAAACGCCACATCATTTGTGTGAGCCCTAAAAGGGTCTGCGTATTTTTTAAAACTTGCTTAGGGGAATATAAGGTATTCTTTCGATCTTGCCAGACCAGATGGCTGGTCATCACTATGGTACTACTAATAAATCCCACTGTAATTGTACGCATACTTCTACGACGTTGAGCTAAATTAGCAAAAACCTGCTGATAGACATCAAATGCTACATGCTTATGTTCGATTTCCTCAACAGCATGCCAAAGCCAAAGATTCTTCATGTTTTCAGATAAACCTTTAAACATGATATTGGGATACTCAAGCATATAGCCTGCCATCATCGCCGTAAAATGTTCGAGTGCAACCGTTGCTGCCAATTGGCGACGCTGACTCAATGTTCTTAAGCGGATCATTTCCTGCTCATAAGCCTTTTCAAAATTTTTTAGATGATAATCATTGCTTTGTACCAGTTGATTAAACTGCTCATGTGCTCGCGCATGATGCGCCTCTTGCCCAATAAAACCTGAGATATCTTTTTGTAGTTGTTCATCATGGATTTGATTACGCACATTTCGGACGGTTTCTACAAAAAAACGTTCACCCTGAGGAAAACTCATGGACAATGCAGTGAGAAAATGTGACATCAAAGTGGATTCAGTATAATGAGCTTTAATTTTCTCAGGCTTGAATTGTGTTTGACGCACAGTAATTGTATTTACATCATTTAGCATCACGGCTTTCCTCACCTATAGAAATAGCAGGCAATCAATAACAGATTCTAAAAATTCTTATCCTTACCCAAGCCAGCTAATAAGAAATTATATGAATTGGCTTACAGTTACTAATAAGTTCCAAATTGGAACTAGTAATTAAATTATCGTCTAGCATATATGCTGTCAATATGTTTTTAAGTTGATGGGCTTATTTGTCCTATAAAGACTTTTTATGTCCTTAACGGAGTTCATACCTCAAACAAAAAACACCTAAAATATTCATTTATATCACGTTGATGTTGAATAAAATATTGTCCCTCTCGGCATGAGATGGGCTGATTGGCATAAGTAATATCTATCTTTAAAACTCACACTTAGAAAGCTAATGTACGTTTCAAGCTATAACACTGAGTGAGACTAATACTATTCATCTAATATATCAGTACAAATTATTTTTAATTCATAGTGAAACAGGACTTCAATTTATATAATTCTGTTCAAATTGAAGCCTTTAATCATCTGCTATATCGCAGTATTACCAATAGTTATGGTTCAAATATCCCAACTTTTTTCAACATCCGTAATTTGACTAAAAATATGCTGATACTCAGCCTGTTTTACCGTGCACCATAACTCTACAAAATCAGAATTTAAATACTGTTTCATCCAATGATTGTTTTTAAAGCGCTTTAGGGCATCTATTTGTTCTGTGGGAAGAAAGTTATGCTCAGTTTGAAGCTTGGGTTGATTCACAGATTTTGGTATGGCTGATATATGAGTTAAGCCATGTAAACTCCCCATTAGAATCATCGCTAATGCCAAATAAGGATTACAGTCTGCTCCCGCAACACGATATTCAATTCTCTGATTTTCTGGATCAGCACACGGAATACGGACAGCAACATTTCGATTGTTCCAGCCCCAATTAGCTTCTAAGGGTACATGATGCCCTAATTTAAAACGGCGATATGAATTGAGATTGGGTGCCAAAATTGCCATCGAATCTGGCATAAAATATATCAAACCACTGATAACACTTAATAAGGGTTTAGTAAAATCACCCGCAGAACAACTAAAAATATTTTGCTTATTTGAGTCAAGTAGACTCATATGAAAGTGCATACCATTCCCAGCCTTGTGCAGGTCAGGTTTCGCTAAAAAATTTGCTCTAAACCCATGCTTGTTTGCAATTTGTTTAATATTACGCTTTAACATCATGATTTGATCGCACAAGCTCAAAATATTATCACTATGCTGTATGTTGATCTCATACTGTTCTGACGATGACTCAGATACAATGCCTGTGATTTGTATACCTTGTCGTTTTGAAATGGTTTCAATTTCATCCAATAAAGCTTGAATAGCTTCATCTGGATTTAAGTCGAAACATTGTTTGGATAATGCAGATTTTTGGGATTCTTGAGATAAGGGTTGTAAGTAAAATTCAAGCTCGGCTGCAACACATGGGAAATAATCTAAGGCATGTAGCTGATGCAGCAGTTTCTTTAAAATATTGCGTGGTTCATATCGACATTCTTGCAAGTGCTCCTCTTTCATAGTCAAGAGTAGTTGCGCATTGATCTGTGGTTCAATCGGATTTGGACATAATGACCCCAACACGGGCAAACATAAATAATCTGGTTCACCTACAAACTTACCTATCCCCGTTTCCTCAATCACCCGACCATCCAAACTCATCGCATAAATAGACAGCGGCAAATAACAGCCTTTAGCTAAATTTCTGAGACAACTGATATCAATTCTTTTACCTCGCAGATGCCCATTAAGATCATAAAGAAAAATATCAATATGTTTAGTATCGGGATAACACTCTAAATATCGTTCTACTTCTTTGATAAATAAATGATTTTGATCCGTTTTTTCTTGCGGTGTTTGAGTAATGAATGGATGAATATTTTTATTCATTCTGATAGCAGAGTTTATCTCAGTTAGCGCAGCACTCATGGCTGTAGACCTAAGTTATTTCGATCTATTTAGCGTAGTGAATACAGTAATAATTGTAACGTAAAGACTATGTAAATTATTTTATCTATCCAGTAAAAAATTTATAAATTTGCCCCGATGAAATCTCATTCAAAATCGACATTTCTATGCATTAAAATATTTGCTTTGCCTTGATTCTTCTCCTCTCCGAACTTATGTCTTTAAGTATTTAACGCATAAAAATAATCTGTAAAAATTATATTTAAATAATTCAATCACATCAAACAGATCCTCTTTTCATTGAAACAGCGCGCATAGAAATATAAAACTATGAATAGATTGCATTTATTTTTAAAGATCGAAACATATTCATTTTCTACTACTAAAAATACAAAATATTCATAAGAAAAAATGATTTTAATTATATGAAAAACCAAGCAATAGGATTCTGTTTTTACTCACTTAATAATTGAATATTCAAGTATAATTAATACACTTGTATATTATTTCGATGTTAAATTATGAAAATATTAGATGGCGGCTTTGGACGAGAACTTGCTCGTCGTGGTGCTCCTTTTCGTCAACCTGAATGGTCGGCTTTAGCCCTAACCGAAGCGCCAGAAATTGTAAAAGAGGTACATTTAGACTTTATCCATGCTGGCGCTGATGTAATCACCACCAATAATTATGCTGTTGTACCGTTTCATATTGGCGAAGAACGTTTCGAAAATGAGGTAAAACAGCTGGTTCAAATTGCTGTAGATCAAGCCAAACAAGCGGTGATTGAAAGTGATAAAAATGTGTTAATTGCGGGGTGTCTCCCACCACTTTTTGGTTCTTATCGAGCTGATCTTTTTCAAAAAGATAAAGCAGAAAAACTAGCTCATCCCATTATAGAAACTCTTTCACCTCATGTTGATTTCTGGCTTGCTGAAACACAGTCTTGTATTGCAGAAGTTGAAGCAGTGCATGCTTTATTACCAAAAGATAATCGTGAATTTTGGGTATCTTTTACCTTACAAGATGAAATCCAAAATCAACAGCCTTTGCTACGTTCAGGTGAAACGATTGAGCAAGTGATTGAGTTACTTAGCCGTATCAAAGCCGATGCTGTTCTTTTCAACTGCTGCCAACCTGAGGTTATTCTGCAAGCGATTAAAGCAATCAAAACAGCACTGCCAGAAAGCATTCAAGTGGGTGCATATGCCAACGCTTTTCCACCTCAGAACAGCGAAGCAACGGCTAATGATGGCTTAGATGAAATTAGAGCCGATTTAAATCCAGATTTATATCTCAACTTTGCCAAGCAATGGGAACAAGCGGGTGCAACACTGATCGGCGGTTGTTGTGGCATAGGTCCAGAACATATTTCAGCTCTTTCCAACTTCTTTAAAAAGTAATCTCATCTTATGTCTACAGCAAAAATCGGCTTACTTTCCTTAACTGCACTTGTTTTTAGTTCAATGGTTGGCTCTGGCGTGTTTAGCCTTCCACAAAATATGGCTTTTGTCGCGAATGGACAAGCCTTGTTAATAGCTTGGCTTATAACAGGCGTAGGCATTTTATTTCTTGCTTTTGCGCTTCTGTATTTAACACGTCAGCGTCCAGATTTAGACGGTGGAATTTATAATTATGCACGTGAAGGCTTTGGCGATTTAATTGGGTTTTGTTCTGCATGGGGATACTGGCTCTGCACAACCATTGGTATTGTTGGCTACGTGGTAATTGCATTTTCTAGTGTAGGCATGTTTACCGATAGTCCAAATCAAATCTATTTTGGCGAAGGCAATACTCTCTATGCATTGATCGGTTCATCTATTTTTGTTTGGTTGATTCATTGGTTAGTAAGTCGAGGCATAAAAGAAGCTGCGCTGGTCAATTTAATTGCTACGATCGCAAAAATTGTTCCCATTGTTATCTTCATCATTTTTACTTTGATTGCTTTTAAACTTGATCTGTTCAAGAGCAATTTTCTTGATTTTTCTTTACAAACGACAACTTGGGAACAAGTCAGAAACCTGATGTTAATTACCCTTTGGGTATTTACAGGTATTGAAGGCGCTGTCGTACTGTCATCAAGAGCCAAGAAAAGAAATGATATCGGCAAAGCAACAGTCTTAGGTGTGTTACTCGCGCTTAGCTTCTACGTTTTAGTCACTGTGCTCTCTTATGGTGTGGCAAGTCGTGCTGAAATTGCAGGTATGCATAATCCATCTATGGCAGCGATCTTAGAGCAACTGATTGGCTTACCTGGCATGATTATCATCACTGTAGGGTTGATCATTTCTGTCAGTTCTTCTTATTTGAGTTGGACGCTGTATGCGACGGAAATCCCCTTTCTTGCTGCTAAACATAATGCGTTCCCCAAAATATTTTTAAAGATTAATCAAAATAATGTGCCTATTTCTTCGTTATGGCTTACATCAATTGTGGTGCAAATTTCTTTAATCGCAGTCTGCTTTTTTGATAAAAACTATACACAATTACTATTAATTTCATCGGTGATGATTTTAGTACCTTATTTTTTAGTATCAGCATTTTATTTCAAAGAATCATTGAAGAATAAGCGCACTAAGCACATCAGCATTGCAACCATTGCTGTCATTTATTCGGCTTGGCTCATTTATGCTGCAGGTATTTCGCTGCTTTTGCTTTCTGCTGTTTTATATGTCGTGGGGTTATGCATTTATTTTTATAGCCGATATAGCAGTAAGAAGTTGGTACTCAAGCAATGATAATCTTATAGAAAAGAGCACCCGATACAAAATATAACTCTGATTTTGTTTAATCTTAGAATCCATTTCATATTCAGTCTACATGAACAAAAAACGGAGCATTGCTCCGTTTTTTTTACTTCAAAATTTAATCCATCACTTGTAATGGTTTGATTCGTCTAATTCTTATCGCTAACTCTTTCAGCAGGTAACGAGTAGACAGCACTAAAATAAATCCAATAAGAAAAGAACCAACCACATCAAATGGGAAATGTACACCGACATAAACTCTTGATAAACCGACTATTAAGCTTGTAGAGAGTCCAATGTAACCAATCCATTTAAAACCAGCAAAAAGATACGTAAAACCAATGACCACCATAGTTAAAGTATGCTGACTAGGAAAGGATGAACTTAAACCGTGACCAATTAACTTATGCCCTAAATCTAACTGAAATGGACGCGGATGATGATAAAAAAACTCAATCAGATCACTTAAAACTAACGATACTAAGACGATGAACAATGTTTTCGTAAAGATTTGGTGATATGTTTTCCATTGCACAACCAATAGAAAAACCAGAAAACTTATAAAAAATGTATTTAAATCATCCGCTAAAAAAATGGCTATTTGATCAATAATTGGATACTTAGTAGCAAGTGAGTTAATTACATGAAATAAATGAATATTTGTATCTTCCAAGATCATATTATTTCTTTCCATATATTGAGATCGATCAGCAATAGCGTTGCCTTAATATAAAGTTAGAAAATGAAAAAATGATGAATTTTTAATTTAATTTTCACCTTTTTAAATCTATTTGACTAGAAAATGTATGGCAAACTAGATGCTACCTTGTGAATGTAAATATTCATCACACTCACAAGGCTCAAAATCGAAGGATTAAAACTTAAATTCTAAACCCGTACCGACCACAGGTTGCTTGTCTTCTGCTGTAGACTGTTCAAAAGTAGAATAGCCAGCATAACCATAGGCTTTAACTTGTTTATTGAATGCATAATCAGCACCAACTAAAAATTGCTTGGCATCAAAGTCAGCATCATTGGTTTTAAAACTGGTTGAATTTTGGCTATATTGAGCTTTAACGGTCCATTTAGATTGCTGCGGAAGTTTATATTCTGCCCCGATCAGCCAACCTTGAGCATCATCAATATTTGCTGCCGCTTGATCATTCCCTAGCTTGTTTTCTACCTTTGAGTTTTGATAAAGCGTTTTCAAAATCAAGCCTTCTAACGGATTCAAACGTCCAATCAATCTAAGTGTGTTTGCGGCAGCAAAAACTTCATCAACTTGTGTTTGGGTATCTGAACTATTCAGTAAACCGTGTCCTAAAAAGTCACTTGGAATTGCTTTATCATAGCCTACACCCACTAAAAACATAGGATGGGTATAACTCAAAGAAGCAGACCACGCATCACCTAAACCACGACCAGCAGCATTGACACCACCGCGCCCATCATCTTGTATTCCGTGACTCTCGCCCGTTGCAAGCAATACACTTGCTTCAAGATTACCTCCTTTTAGAGCAATTTCAGGAGAATCATAAACCACGACATTATTGACGCGATTTTCACCAGTCATGATGCCCGTAATATCGGCTTTATTACTAATATAATTATTAAAACTATCTACTGGGCTAGATAAATCTTTAAGCGGAGTATTGTGTTTACCAACTTTAACGGTACCAAAGCGATCATCTTTTAAACCGAGGAAACGGTTTCTTTGAGACCAATCATTTTTGTCTCCATCAGCATAAAATGCCCATTCTGCTAAATAGACTGCGCTTAGATTTTCAGTTAATTTTTCCTCACCTTTAATCCCAAGAAATGAACTATTACTGTTAATTTTCCAGACATCGCGATTAGATGAATTGGCATTGTTTTCTGGTAAATAATCTAAGCTGGCATCGATTTCACCGTAAAATTTTGGCGCTGCCCATGTAGAACCCGTTACAAGCATTAAAATTGTTGCTAATGCAATATTCGTCTTCATATTAGTCGTCCTAACCGTCTTTAAAAAAAGAGCAAAAAAATTCTACTTTGCTATTTTTCGAGCAAAATAATTCAATAAAAAAGGGATTTGATGTATACAAATGCTTCTATATTTCACTCAATATAGAAGCATCGTCATGATTTGATTTACATATTATAAAATGGGAACACGCCAAAGATTAAAGCACTGCCCATAAGTACGCAGCAGGTAATAAACGCCCACTTCAAGGTAAATTTTTGATGGTCGCCCATTTCAACAGCGGCCAAACCACACAATAAATAGGTTGATGGAACTAACGGAGACAATAAGTGAATCGGTTGTCCAATAATCGATGCACGAGCAATTTCAACAGGTGAGATTCCATAATGAGAGGCAGCTTCGGCAAGGATCGGTAACACACCAAAATAGAAAGCATCATTCGACATGAAGAATGTTAACGGCATACTCAGGATGCCTGTGATCGGTGCCAAATAAGGACCTAAACTTGGCGGAATCACAGCTACAAAACCTTTAGACATGGCTTCAACCATACCTGTACCAGATAAAATCCCTGTAAAGACACCTGCTGCAAAAATAACACCAACCACTGCTAAAACACTGTCAGCATGCATCGCAATACGTTTTTTCTGCATATTTACACATGGATAGTTCACGACTAATGCGATACAGAATCCAAGCATAAATAAAATCGACATTGGTAAAAAGCCTTTTACCAAACATGCCATCAATACAATTGTTAAAATACCATTGAACCAACGTAAGTGAGGGCGTTGCGCTTCAGGATCTTTAGAAATCGAAATATCATCTGCATGACTAATATCAACCAGTTCAATCACACCTAAGCGTTTACGTTCATACATGCCATATAAATATGCCAAGAAGAATAACCAAGCAGCTGCAATTACCATAGAAGGGATCATTGGAATGAAGACTTCACTGGCATCGACTTGAAGCGCGCTGGCAGCTCGTGCAGTTGGTCCACCCCACGGTGTGAGGTTCATAACACCACTACACAACAACATCAAACAGGTCATGATGAGCGGATTCATACCTACACGCTTATACAGCGGCATCATTGCAGCCACACAAATCATGTATGTTGTTGAGCCATCACCATCTAGAGATACAAGTAAGGTCAGGAATACTGTTCCCATTGTAATTTTTAATGGATCGCCTTTTACTTTTTTTAAAATCCATCTTACCGAAGGGTCAAACAATCCTGTATCGATCATGAGAGCAAAATACAAAATTGCAAAAAGCAGCATTACGCCTGTAGGAGCAAGTTTTTTAATACCATCTAGCATGGTATTGCCAAGTTCAGCTAATTGAATATGACTCAAACTTTCAAAATAAAAACCTAATCCCCAAGCAATAATTGCAAATATAAACGGGATTAAAATTAATGCAACTAATGCACTAAGACGTTTCGTCATAATCAAGTACATAAAGCACATGATCATGCTAATACCTAAAAAAGTAAGCATTTTAAGCAATCCTTAGCATATAAATATTGTGAATGGTTAATTCCTAACCCAGCGGTGATTCTATGCGATTTGAAAATAAACACTGCATTTAATTTAATTATAATAATTCACACATTCATTCACATGAAAAATACAGCAAAATCAACAATACAAACAATAACAATATAAGCATTTGATAATATTTATTTTAATTGAAATATTTACTTTTTAGTTTGACCAAAAAACAATCAAATAAAATGTAAAAATACCATATATTTATAATATCAATGCTATATTACAGTGCAATTTTAATCAAATTAGATGGTATTTCATCCACCTAAACAGTTAAACTAATATCATTAATCTGCAAAACCACTACATTATATTTAACTAAAAATTATATTGATTCTTACTCGCAAGAAAACACTCATTAAAATATAAAAAATTAATTAACTATTAAAAGAAAAAATAAGCTTATGAATAAATATTTAAATAGAACAATAAAAGGTTAAAATAAAGACTCAATTAAAACCAAATTAATGTAATTTAAAATATTATTTTCAAAATCACACAAAATTTAATGCTTTCGATCTTTTTTGTTGTTTGTCTAGTTCAGAGATTCGCGAATAGTGCATAATTGGCTTAGATGAAACCTGATTTGTAAATCGAAATTAATCTTTTCCTTAGATCAACATAAAAATCAATTTAACGAAAATCATGGAAGGAAGAACAATGAACTCCCCACATTTCAATGAAGATAACCTGCCTGAAAACAATCATATGTTTTCAGTATTTAACCAACAAAATGCTGCTTTTCAAGCCACCCCCTATCCTGATTTAGATAGTCGTAGAAGCAAATTATTTAAACTAAAAAAGCAAATTATTCGTTACCAAGACGTGATCGCAAATGCGATCAATACAGATTTCAGTTCCAGATCTCTAGATGAATCTAAACTACTTGATTTGTTAGGTTCTGTTTTGGAAGCAGAACATGCGATTCGTCATTTACGTAAATGGATGCGTCCAAGTAAAAGAAGTACCGAATTACTGTTTCTGTCAAATCGTCTCCATGTCCAATATCAGCCTAAAGGTGTGGTTGGTGTCGTTGTCCCTTGGAACTTTCCTGTCTATTTGGCTTTAGGTCCGTTGGTTGCAGCTCTCGCAGCGGGTAATCGGGTGATGATTAAACTACCTGAAATTACACCTGCAACCAATGCCGTTCTGAAACGCATGCTGGCAGAAGTTTTTACTGAACATGAAGTTGCAGTGTTTGGCGAAGAAATTACCGATCCTTCGCTATTCACGACCCTACCTTTCAATCATATTGTCTTTACAGGCTCTCCTGCAATTGGTCGAGTCGTGATGCGCGCAGCAGCAGAAAACCTAACACCTGTAACACTCGAATTAGGTGGTAAATCCCCTGCATTGATCAGTCGCCACTATCCTTTAGCCGATGCAGCAAAACGTGTTTTGCATGGCAAAGCGACAAACTGTGGTCAGATTTGTGTCTCACCTGACTATGCACTTGTGCCACGAGATAAAGTCGATCAATTTGTAGAGGAATGCAAAGCTAATTTTTCATCGATGTATGGAAATAGCATCCGTGATAATCCAAATTACACCTCTATTGTTAATGATCGTCATTTCAAACGTCTTTTAGAAATTCTTGATGATGCAAAAGCCAAAGGCGCTCAAATTATTGCATGCGCCGAATACGACCGCGACCAAGATGCTCGTCGTATGCCTGTGCATATTGTGCTGAATTGCACAGCAGACATGCGTATTTTAAAAGAGGAATTGTTTGGACCTGTGTTACCCGTTGTTGCTTACGATGCTTTAGATGACGCGATTGCATATATTAAAGCGGGCGAAAGACCACTGGCTTTATACTGCTTTACCCATGATTCTAATGAACGTGACTACGTTCTAAAACAGACTCATTCAGGTGGTGTCACGATGAATGATTGGGGGTGGCATGTCGTGAATCATGATGCGCCTTTTGGCGGTATCGGCAATTCAGGTATGGGAACATATCATGGCATAGAAGGGTTTCGTGAACTTTCACATGCAAAAACAGTGTTTGCTCGTCATCGCTTTTTCCCAACGCAATTATTCTATCCACCCTATGGAACTTGGGTACAAAAACTTGCTTTGCATTTCTTTTTGAAAAAAGGCGATCCAAATTTAAAATAAATATCTATTACCCAAAAGAGAGTTAAAACTGTCTTTTATTCTCAGGTGTCAGATTGCCCTTGAAAACGTAATCCGACACCTGCGATTGTAAAAATATACTTGGGACTGATGGCTGAATCTCCAATTTTGGTTCGGAGTTTTTTGACTAAAATTCGGAGATAGTGTGTATCTTCTTCATGAGTAATGCCCCATAACTCCGTCATAATTTGCTTTTGAGTCACGATCTTACCTTGATGACGAATCAATAAAGCCAAAAGCTGAAATTCCTTTTTAGTCAAAATAATTTCTTCTTTACTTAATTTCACCACATGTTCAGCCACATCTATCGATAATTGACCATCATCAAAAACAATTTTCTGTTCCATCTGTTGTGGTTTATTGCGAAACATGACACGGATACGGGCACATAACTCCTGAATGCTAAACGGTTTAGTAACATAGTCATTCGCCCCCGCATCCAGTAATTTAATTTTTTGATTTTCATCAGGACGCGCAGAAAGTACGATCACAGGAATGTCAGACCATTGTCTTAACTCAGTCAAAACCTCTTGACCTTCCATATCAGGTAAACCCAAATCAAGAATCAATAAATCTGCACCTCGACTCGCCAAAGTCTCAAGTCCTTTCATTCCATTTTCAGCCACCTGCACTTGATAACCTTGTGCGCGTAAAGCAATGTCCAAAAATTTTCGAATTTGTGGTTCATCATCAATAATAAGAATTGAAGCTTGGGCGTTTAATGTATGAGGCATGAAATCATTTTAATCCTGATGTAAAGGTAATCGTATTCTAATTAAAGTGCCTTGACCATGTTTGCCACTAAAAGCTTCAATACTTCCCATGTGTGCGCCAATAATCGCTTTAACAATTGAAAGACCAAGCCCTGTTCCTGTTTTACCGCGATCGCCCCTTTGCATGGTATAGAACATATCAAAAATCTGCTCACGTTCATCTTCAGGAATACCAACACCTTGATCTTCAATCTCGATCTGTAAATAGCTTTCGATCTGCTGAATATTCACTTCTATAGGCACATTTTCTGGAGAAAATTTAGCCGCATTTTCTAAAACATTAAAAACAGCTTGTTCAATTAAAGCAGGATGTACATATAACGCAGGCAGCTCTTCAGCAAATAAGGTCTTAATTCTCACATGCGGTTGATATCGTTTTAAACGTTCAGTAGCAGAACCAATTAACTCATCAACACCAATCCAAGCACGACTAAGTGTTAATCCTTGATGACCCAAACGAGTCATATCCAAAAGATTTTGAATATAGCGATCTAAACGCTCACCTTCTATATGAATGGTATCTAATAATTCATGGCGATCTGTCTCAGGCATTTGCTCGCCATAATATTTAAGCGTATCTGCTGAACCAATCATTGCAGCCAACGGCGAACGCAAATCATGTGATACAGATGACAATAAAGCAGAACGAAGCTTTTCCGTTTCAGCAACAACTCTAGAATTTTCCAACTGCAACGATAGCTGCACCCGAGAAAGCGTTTGTGCAATATCATCAATCATTAACTCAGCCAAACGTTGCTGTTCAAAGTGAATACTTTGTAAATTGCGGTTAAATCGAATGGCAACCACACCAAAATCTGCCACTAAATTTACTGGATTAAACCACCATTCTGAATTGGTCAAAGTATTGGTAAAACGTCCACATGGTTTAGCGTTCTTTTGTGTCCAATCTGCTGCAATTTGATCTTTTTCATTCAAAATCGATGCATCGCCTACAGATTGTGCGCCCACTCTCAACCAAACAGCGGCATTCAGTGAACTTTCCAAATGCTGTTTGGCTATATTTAAAACTTGCTCAATATCAACACAAGTGGATAACTTTCGTTCTAATTCTTGCAATTGAAGTGAAATCGAATTTGCAGCGCGCAAACTCAGCACTTGAGCACGTAGTTGATTGGCCAATCGTCCTACTAATAAAGCAGAAACGATAAAAATAATAATCGTCATCACGCCACGTTCAGCACTGACTCGGAAGGTAAATCGTGGTTCAATAAAGAAATAGTTATAAAGTAGAAAGCAAATCAAGACACTCATAATCGTAATTAACATTCTTGTCCGCATCGCAACGATCAGCACGGTCACAACAAAAATCAAGGCTAGCTCGCTGTAACCAATAAAGTGATCACTCACCACTGCGACAAAAAAACCGAGTAATACGATTAAAATACTTTCTGTGATCTCACGTGGATTGAAACTAAAGCCTTGCTCTAACCAATCGGAAGTTGAGTTTTCTATTCGCGTTTTAGATTCATTATTTTTTGCTTTTAACGGCTGAACAAAAGTAATCTCAAAAGGATGTTGTTTTTCTAAAAGCTGATCAGCAATATGGTCTGAAGATAAACGTTGCCATAAAGATTTTTTAGCGCTCTTGCCCAATAAAATATTAGATGCGCCATAATCATAAGCAGCCTGTAAAATCGTTGCTGCGATTTGATTGCTATATAATAAATAAGTATCTGCACCCAACTTACGTGCCAAATTAAATGCTTTAGTGACAGCAAAGGTTTGCGTGTTTTCAATCTTGCTTTTTTGAATTGAAATCACACTCCAAGTCGCATTTCTCCTTTCGGCAATCCGATGTGCTCGTCTTACTAAATCCTCTGAAAACTCAGTTCCATCAATGGCTAACATGACATGATTTTGAATCGGAATAATTCGTCCTTGAGCTACAAATTTCTCCCGATAATCGATATCCACCTGTCCTGCAACTGTTTGAATCGCAAGGTCTCGTAAAGCTGTGAGATTGGCTGGCTTAAAAAAGCCTTGCAAGGCATGTGGAGCGACATCCGCTAAATAAATTTTGCCATGATTCATACGCTCCAATAGTTCAGGTACAGGAAGATCGACCAGCCGAATATCTTTTAATCTTTTTAATAATGCATCAGGCACCGTTTCTGTTACCCGAATGCCCGTAATTTGATAGACCACATCATTCAAACTTTCGAGATGCTGAATATTCAATGTGCTATACACATCAATACCCGCATCTAATAACTCATTCACATCTTGCCAACGATATTCATGACGACTATTGGGTACGTTTCGATGTGCGAGTTCATCGACCAAAACAATTTCAGGTTTTAACTTCAGAATTTGATCAAGATCCATTTCATCTAAAAATCGATCTTGATATTCAACAGTCTTTTTAGGAACAACATTCAGCCCTTGAATCAATGCTTCCGTATCAGCTCGACCATGTGTTTCAACCACACCCACCAGAACATGATGACCTTGTCGCATCAACTCATGTGCTCTCGACAACATGGCAAAGGTTTTGCCCACGCCAGGTGCCGCCCCCAAGAAAATGGTTAAACGTCCAGATTGTTCACGTTGGCTATGTGCCAACCATGCATCTGCTTTGTTATTTCGGTCGATCTGCATAGGTTAAGCTCTATCAACGTGAAGTTGATGATAATTGATCTAAAGCGATGTTGAGCTGAAGCACATTGACTCGTGCCTGCCCATACAAGCCCAATTGAACAGGTCCAATCTGTTGTTGCACTAAATCTCTGACTTTCTGCTCGGGTAAAGCACGTTGTTGTGCCACACGTTTCACCTGTAATAGCGCACTTTCAGGTGAAATATCTGGATCAATCCCGCTACCCGATGCAGTGATCATCTCTGGTGGTACTTGTTGCTCAAGGATTTGATTGCTTTGAGCAAACTGCAAGGTTCTTTCTTTAATTTGCTTTTGCAATTCAGGATTAGAAACCGCCAAGTTACTGCCCGCCACACCATCCACATTATAATTCACAGCACTCGGACGACTATGGAAATATTGTTCACTCACAAAGTTTTGTCCTACCAAGCTTGACCCGACAATTTTTCCATCCAGTTCAATCAAACTCCCATTTGCCTGTTTAGGAAATAACAATTGAGCCAAAGAGACACTCGCACTGCAATACAATACGCCTGCGATCAAGAATCCAACCAGCACTAAACCTAGGCTAGACCGAAAAATGGAGTGTGCTTCAGTCGATAAGGGAAGATTTTCTAATGTATTCATGACGTACTCCTAAATCCACAACGACACAACAAGGTCAATCAATTTGATCGCAATAAAAGGGAAAACCACGCCACCCACACCATAGATCAACATATTACGACGCAATAGCTGTAAGGCACTGGCAGGTTTAAATTGCACCCCTTTCAGCGCTAAAGGAATCAACATTGGAATGATCAGCGCATTAAAAATTAATGCCGAAATCACCGCACTACTTTGGCTATGCAATTGCAAAATATTCAAGACACCAAGCTGAGGAATCGCAACAGCGAACAATGCAGGTAAAATCACAAAGTATTTAGACACATCATTTGCTAAAGAAAATGTGGTTAAAGCGCCTCGAGTAATCAACTGCTGCTTGCCTATTTCTACTACATCAAGCAGTTTGGTTGGATCAGAATCTAGATCGACCATATTTCCAGCTTCTTTTGCAGCTTGCGTTCCTGAGTTCATTGCCAAACCAATATCTGCTTGTGCCAAAGCGGGTGCATCATTGGTTCCATCGCCAACCATCGCGACCAATTTTCCTGCGGCTTGTTCTTTACGAATACAAGCTAATTTATCTTCAGGTCGAGCTTCAGCAATATAATCATCTACACCTGCTTCAGCGGCAATTGCGGCTGCGGTCAAAGGATTATCCCCTGTTACCATGATGGTTTTAATCCCCATCTCTCGTAACAATGCAAAGCGCTCTTTAATCCCTTGTTTAATCACATCTGACAATTCAATCACACCTAAAATTGTATGATTCGATGCAACAACCAATGGCGTTGCACCTTTAGAAGCGACTTGCTCTACACGGGTTTTTAGCTCAATATTGTCTTTAATTTCTTGCTGGGTAAATTTTAGAATTGCATCTACTGCGCCTTTGCGAATCTTTTGTCCAGTTGCTAAATCAACCCCAGATAAACGCGTTGAAGCACTAAACTGAATAAATTCTGCATCTTTAGGTTCATGGATACTTTCACCCATTTCTTTACCTAAACTCACCACTGATTTGCCTTCAGGCGTTGGGTCAGCAAAAGACGTAAGCATTGCTGCTTGGCGTAATTCACTTGGACTCACACCAGCCAATGGATAAAAAGCGGTTGCTTGGCGATCACCGTAGGTAATCGTGCCTGTTTTATCCAACAGCAATACATCAATATCACCAGCAACCTCAACCGCTTTACCAGACTTCGCCAATACATTGGCTTTTAAGGCTCTGTTCATCCCTGCAATCCCAATTGCAGGCAACAAACCACCAATTGTTGTTGGAATGAGACAGACCAATAACGCAATCAACATCACCAGACTGATTTTGATCCCCACCATAGAACCAATAAACGGTAATGTGGCAACCACAACGATAAAAGTAATGGTCATGATATTGAGTAAGATACTCAGCGCAATTTCATTCGGTGTTTTTTGACGGTTTGCACCCTCAACCAAAGCGATCATTCGATCTAAGAAACTATTGCCTGCCTCATTACTGACACGAACAATAATTTGATCAGATAAAACTTTGGTACCACCAATCACACCTGACCGATCCGTATTGGCTTCACGTAATACAGGTGCAGACTCACCTGTCACCGCCGATTCATTAATGGTGGCAAAACCTTGAATGATTTCACCATCCGCAGGCACAATTTCACCGGCTTTGATGATCACCAAATCATCTTTTTTTAATAAATTTGCAGAAATCACCGTTGCTGTAGCATTCAGATCAGCAATTTTATTTGCCGTTAAGTTTTCACGAGCTTGCCGTAAAGAAGATGCCTGTCCACGTCCTTTGGCTTCTGCTACTGCTTCGGCATAATTGGCAAACAAAACGGTTACTAGTAAGATCAAGCTCAGTAAAATACCAAATCCAAAACTGGTGCTACCCATCAATGTTGCCACGATGGTTAACACAGTTCCAATCCAAACACATGCCATCACAGGATTTTTAAAGGCATGCTGTGGTAATAATTTATAAAAGGTTTGCTGAATAATTTCTTTATTCAAGATATCCATTTGTGTCGCATTAGAGTGATTCATGGTACTTGCTCCACTAGATCTTTACAGATAAATAATCAGCAATTGGTCCAATCACCAACACTGGCATAAATTGCAAAAGCGTTAAAATCAGTACAATTCCGATTAAAGTCAGTGCAAATGTAGGCGACTCAATCTGTAATGAACCCTTGGTCTCATCTGCTTTCGGTTTGGTTGCTAGACTGACTGCAATTAAAACTGGAATGATCAGCACGCTATAACGACCTGCTAATAACGCAACACTGGTGCTTAGATTCCACCATAAAGTGTTGTCGGCTAAACCTTCAAAACCAGAACCATTATTGGCAAACGCAGACACATATTCATAAAAGACTTGGCTAATACCATGCGATGCAGGGTTTGAATTTCCTGTTAAAGATGGGAAAGCGATGGCGATTGCAGTCAAACCAAGAATCACCACAGGTTGTAAGAGAATGACCAATGCCAATAACTTAATTTCAGTGACTTCAATTTTTCGTCCAAATAATTCAGGCGTGCGACCTGTCATCAAACCCGCGATAAATACGGCTAAAAATAGATAGATAAAAAATTGTAATAGACCACAACCAATCCCACCCCAAATGGCATTGATCAGCATATTGCATAACTCAACCAAACCCGTTAATGGCGAAGCTGAGTCATGCATCATATTGACCGAACCATTATTCACCTGTGTAGTTAAACTTCCCCATAATGCAGAGGCTTCAGCTCCAAAACGAACTTCCTTACCTTCCATTAGCGCCGTATTTGGGATTAAAGAAGATTTTTCAGCCCACAATGTGAATACAGTAGAAGCCAATGACATCAATAAGATCGTGCCCAAAATCATCCACATTAATTTTTTGCGTTGCACAAAACGACCCACCATAAATACAACTGAGATTGGAATCAGTAAAATCGCAAGCATCTCCAGCACATTGGATAATGGCGTTGGATTTTCTAAAGGCACACTACTGTTTGGACCATACCAACCACCACCATTACTGCCTAATTGTTTGATCGCTACCATCGGTGCAACAGGTCCAAGCGGAATATGCTGGGTCTGAACTTCAGATGTACGATCTAAAACTTGCGCGGTTGGACCAGCAGAAAGTGTTGATGGCACACCTTGAAAAGTCAGTAATAGAGAAAAGACTAAACCCAAAGGAATAAAGAATCGGAATAATGGTCGGATCATATCCATCCAATAATTACCAAGATTAATTTGTGATGCATTTTTTGGTTCAATATTTTCCAAAGCTTGATCTTTGGGCTGTAAAAATAAAGCTCTTAACATGGCTGTTAACAAAGCTAAACCCATAATTGGAGATAAATATTGCAAACCAACAATCACAGTCATTTGCGACAGATAAGACAATTGAGCCTGGCCTGAATAATGCTGCTGATTGGTATTGGTTAGAAATGAAATCGTTGTGTGTACTGCCAAATCCCAATTCATATTTGGAATACGATCAGGATTCAGCGGTAACCAAGCTTGCGTCATCAAGATCGCGATGCTGATGCCTAATAACAAAAGATTACTGATGACAAAAGCAGCAAGATATTGCCGCCAATTCATACCCACTTGTTTCACATTCAAAATGGAATAAATTGGTTGCTCAATCCATTTAAAGAAACGATCGCTTTTCATTGGTTGAACTTGCATCACATCCGCAAGATAGCGTCCTAATGGATAGGCTAAAACCAATGCAAGGATAAATACGGAAATAAATTCCCACATAGCACATGCCATTTAAAAAATAAGTCAGTATTAGTATGGAAATTCAGGACGTAAATTCTCTATATTGAAATAAGAGAGCCGCGTAAATTTTGCGTAAACTTCTTTAAAATAAAGCTCAAAACCTCAAAAAGTCGGCAAAATGCAAAAGATGAAGAAAAAAATCGTATTTTTTACAAAAAATCTTTGACCTTTTTTAAAAAAATTTTTGATAAAATGCAAAAAACATATATGAATATTTTTAAATAATAATTTATATTTTTCATGATATTATCAATAAAAACACATATGTATAAAAACTTTATTAGCATTATTTTTGTTCATTTTCATGTAATCAATCGTACTAAGGAGTTCATTTAGAACATTTACTCTTATTCTAATTATGGTATTTTTGTTACATGAAGTTATAGCCAATCGTAGCTTCTTAATACTTAGAATCTTGAAGTTCAAGGAAAGATTTAAAATGAAATTAAAATATCTTAGCACTGCCATGATCTTAGCGACGCTTCCTGCAACTGGAGCTTTTGCAGCGGCATTAGATCGTTCAGGTCAATCAATTGCTGCTTTCTTACAACCAGGAAATTATTTTGAAGCTGGTATTTCGGTTCTAGATCCTGATGTTTCAGGAAAAGATCTTGCTGGTAATAAAACTGGGGATATGGCTGGCGATTATTATTTCCCGCATGCAGCATTAAAGTTACAACCTACAGAAAATTTTTCATTCGGTTTAATTTACGATCAACCATTTGGTGCTGATGCTGAATACAAAAACAAAAGTAATTTTGTAGCTTCAGGCTCTGATGGTGTACTACCAGGAACTTCTCTAACTAATGGTCTACCAGTAGTAACAGGCAAGCCTAATGCAGTGGGTCCAGGCGGCATTCCTGTGATTGTAAATGGTAATGGTCAACCTGTTGCTATCGCTTTAAATGCAGCGCAATCAGGTAATACATCTGTTGAAGTAGATTCACAAAACATCAATTTTATTTTCGGTTTCCAACCAAATAAAAACTTGAATTTCTATGCTGGTGGTGTATATCAAACAGTAAAAGGTGATGTAAGCCTTCGTGGTCAAGCATATAGCTTATATAACGGTTATGATGCAAATATTCCTGAAGATTCAGCATTTGGTTGGTTAGCTGGTGCAGCATTCCAGATTCCTGAAATTGCGCTAAAAGCTTCTTTAACATATCGTTCTGAAATTGATCACAAAGTTAATGTTGATGAATCATTACCTCTTTTAGGTCCTTTAGGTTCACTTCTTGTTGCAACTGGTAAAGTAACACCAGCGCAATTGAATGGCTTATTAAATGCAAGTGGCGAAACTAAAATTACGACTCCTCAGTCTGTGAATTTAGATTTCCAAACAGGTGTGATGGCGAATACCGTGGCATTTGCAAATGTCCGCTGGGTAAACTGGAAAGACTTTTCAATCCAACCTTACAAATTCGGTCAATTATCTAAATTAGCTGGCGGAATGCTTCCAGCATTAGGTAAACCAAATGGATTTAACCTTGTTGATTATAGCGATGACCAATGGTCTGTAACTGCTGGTGTTGGTCGTAAATTAAACGAGCAATGGGCGGGTAACGTCTCTGTGGGATGGGATTCAGGTGCAGGTAATCCTGTGACAACACTTGGTCCAACAGAAGGTTACTGGAATGTTGGTGTAGGTGTTCAATATAGCCCAACTCCTGCGACATTTATTGCTGGTGGTGTGAAATACTTCTGGTTAGGTGATGCTGATGCTGTAACAGGTGCTCACTCAGCTGCTGGTACATTTGAAGACAACAAAGCAATCGCTTATGGCTTAAAAATGGGTTACCGTTTCTAAGCTAAAAGCTTAAAAAAAAGACCATCGTTATGATGGTCTTTTTTTATGTGAAAATTACAAAAAATACTCTCAAATTAATCCATCTATAAATAACATTAGCCCTAGCAAAAAGATAACAAACACAATTAGAGCAAATAGTCGATAAAACAATGTTATTCAATAATTTTTCATGACTTTATCAGTTCATTTATGGACATTTGTAAAATTATTTAAGCTCACAAAAATTGTGTTACTTTTCGCGCCATTCTTGTTACAAAGTGATTTGAGAGAGAAAATCAATGAAGCTTAATGCTATTCAAACGGCTCTTCTACTTAGTTTAGTTCCAACAACCACAACATTTGCCGCGGCATTGGATCGCTCAGGTCAATCTATCGCACCATTTTTACAACCCAATAACTATTTTGAAGCGGGTATTACCGTTCTCGACCCAAACGTATCTGGCAAAGATACAGCGCAAAATAGTACTGGCAATATGGCAAATCATTACTATTCGCCAAATGCTGCATTAAAGATTCAAGCCACAGAACAATTCTCTATTGGTCTAATCTATGACCAACCCTATGGTGCTGATGCGGCATATAAAGGTCAAAGTAATTTTATAGAAAGTCGTCCACTCCCATTTAAAGGTGGTACATCGGTTACTGTTGATACTGAAAATCTAAATTTATTATTCGGTTTTCAACCAACGCAAAATTGGAATTTTTATGCTGGTGCGGTATATCAAACATTAAATAGTACCGTATTGTTACGTGGTCAAAGTTATAGTGCTTATAGTGGATATGACTTTAAAACAGGTAAAGATGAGGCAGTAGGTTGGTTAGCAGGTGCTGCTTATCAAATGCCAGAAATTGCACTTAAAGCCTCTATTACCTATCGCGCTAAGATTAAGCATGAAATGAATGCTTATGAAAAGCATGGTATTGCAGGAATGACTGGTAATGCTGGTTTTGACGCCATTTTGAATAAAATTAATAATTCTGAAGGCACAACTGAAATCACAACCCCACAATCAGTCAATCTTGATTTCCAGACAGGTATTATGGAAAACACGGTTGCATTTGCCAATCTGCGCTGGGTGAACTGGAAAGACTTTGCAATTCGACCTTATAAATTTGGTGAAGCTTCCACATTACCTCCAATTGTAAGTAATACAGGTAAAAAAGATGGTTTTGACTTGGTTGCTTATACCGAAGATCAATACTCGATTACAGCTGGTGTAGGTCGTAAACTGAATGAGCAATGGGCGGGTAACATTTCTGTAGGTTGGGATTCTGGTGCAGGTAATCCAGTCACTACATTAGGTCCAACTGAGGGTTATTGGAATGTTGGCGTTGGTATTCAGTACAGCCCTGCTCCAAATTACTTTATCGCAGGCGGCGTGAAGTATTTCTGGTTGGGTGATGCAAATGCACAATCAGGTTCTCAGTTTAATACGCCAGCTTATGTTGCTGAATTTGAAAATAATGATGCAATTGCCTATGGTTTAAAGATTGGTTATAAATTCTAAGAAATCTCCCCTTACCCCCTCTTTAATAAAGAGCGAAAACTCCCTCCTTTTCTAAAGGAGGGCTGGGGAGGATTAGTTATTCAGGAATATTACGTTGTGATACAGAACGAATCGCCTGTTTTAATGCTTCATAACCATGAAGTGGTGGAAATTGAGGAAATTCAGCGATGACATTTGCTGGTGCATCAAATAAGAAGCCATGATCAGCTTCACCTAGCATGGTTGTATCATTATAAGAATCGCCCGCAGCAATGACACGATAATTCAAACCATGTAATGCTTTTACTGCTTGACGCTTTTGATCAGGCTGACGCAATTTGTATGCTGTGATCATGCCATTTTCATCGGTTTCAAGCTTGTGGCAGAAAATCGTTGGCCAACCTAATTGTTTCATCAAAGGATGTGCAAACTCATAAAATGTGTCAGATAAGATAATCAATTGAAAATGCGTACGCACCCATTCAACAAATTCCTTTGCACCTTCAAACGGCCCCATATCCGCAATCACAGCTTGAATATCATTTAAGCCTAAACCATGTTCTTTTAAAATGTTTAAACGTTGAGTCATTAAAACATCATAATCTGGAATATCACGCGTCGTTGCTTCTAGCTCTTTTATTCCTGTTTTTTTTGCAAAGTTAATCCATATCTCAGGGACAAGAACCCCTTCAAGATCTAAGCATACGATTTCCATGAATGCGTCCAATGTTGGTTAAAAATTGCTGTATCATACCATTAAGATTTTCATTTTTGCGCTGTTGTTGAATAAAACGATTTTATTCTGCAAGATTAAAATCGATCACAAGCAAACTGCTTTGCTTAGAATGTTTTACAATTGTGCCCAAGCCTTTCGCCAGGAACATCCATGACTGTTATTCCAACTATTGACCATGTAGATGCACTCGCTGCTGAATATGCAGATAAATCACCACGAGAAATCTTAGAACTTGCATTAAGCCAACAAGGCGAAATCGCCATTTCATTTTCTGGTGCAGAAGATGTTGTATTGATTGATATCGCATCACGAATCGGCAAACCATTTCGTGTATTCAGTTTAGATACTGGTCGTTTACACGCAGAGACCTATCAATTTATCGAAACTGTTCGTAAACACTACAATGTTAATATCGAAATTTGTTTTCCTGAATCAGATGCAGTTCAACAGTTTGTAAATGAAAAAGGGTTATTTAGCTTCTTTGAAGATGGTCATCAAGAATGCTGTGGTATTCGTAAAGTACAACCTTTACGTAAAAAGTTAGCAACTTTAGATGGCTGGATCACAGGTCAACGTAAGGATCAAAGTCCAACCCGTAGTGATGTGCCCGTCGTTCAAGCTGATATTGGTTTTTCTGGTGAAGGCAAACAGTTGATTAAATATAATCCGCTTGCGAACTGGTCAAGTGCAGAGGTATGGAGTTATATACGTATGATGGAAATACCATATAATCCGTTGCATGAGCGTGGTTTTATCTCAATCGGCTGTGAGCCATGTACGAGAGCTGTATTACCAAATCAACATGAACGTGAAGGTCGTTGGTGGTGGGAAGAAGCAACACATAAAGAATGTGGTTTGCATGCAGGCAATCTTAAATAATAACGCTTAGCAGATTTGGTATATAAAAACCACTGATTCGTCAGTGGTTTTATTTTTTCTGACTCCTCTGTACAAAGTCATATTTTAACCAGACTAAACCGTATATACTTCACACAACGGTTCAATAATTCTAATAAGAGCTCAAAGAGTATCTTATAAAAAATGCAAGAGAGGCTATGTCTGCTATGCGCCCATTACACCCGATTGATTTCATTTTTCTTTCATTAGAGAAAAGACAGCAACCTATGCATGTCGGCGGTTTATTCTTATTTGAAATTCCAGAAAATGCCTCTCCAACCTTTGTGCATGATCTGGTTCAAGATATTCGCCAATCCAAAAGTATTCCTGTTGCGCCTTTCAACAATCAGTTAACAGGATTGTTTTGGGGTGAAGATCCAGAGTTCGATATCGACCATCATTTCCGTCATATTGCATTACCCAATCCGGGACGTATTCGTGAATTACTGGTCTATATCTCGCAGCAACATAGCTCACTGATTGATCGTGCAAAACCACTTTGGACCTGCGATGTGATTGAAGGAATCGAAGGTAATCGTTTTGCCATGTATTTCAAAATTCATCATGCGATGGTCGATGGCGTTGCAGGTATGCGTCTGATTGAAAAATCGCTTTCAAAAGATCCAAATGAAAAGCATGTCGTACCATTATGGTGTGTAGAAGGTAAACGTACGAAACGTTTAAAAGCGCCAAAACCACCTACAGTCAGTAAAATCAAGGGTGTGATGAATGGAATCAAATCACAACTTGAAGTCACACCTAAAGTGATGCAGGAACTTTCTCAAACATTATTCAAAGAAATGGGTAAAAATCCTGATTATGTTTCCACTTTTCAGGCACCGCCTTCTATTCTTAATCAACGTGTGAGTTCGTCTCGTCGCTTCGCTGCACAATCATTTGAACTTGATCGTCTGCGCAATATTGCAAAATCATTGGGTGTAACGATTAATGATGTCGTTTTGACGATTTGTTCTGGCGCATTACGTGAATATCTCATCAGTCATGATAGCTTACCTAAGAAGCCACTCATTGCAATGGTACCAGCATCGTTACGTACAGATGATTCTGATGTGAGTAATCGTATTACCATGATTTTGGCAAACCTAGCCACTCATATTGAAGATCCAATTGAGCGTTTAGAAATCATTCGCCGTAGTGTACAAAATTCAAAACAGCGTTTTAGTCGTATGACAGCAAACGAAATCTTGAATTACAGTGCTTTGGTTTATGGTCCAGCAGGTTTAAATATCGTGTCTGGTATGCTGCCTAAACGCCAAGCCTTTAACCTTGTCATCTCAAACGTACCTGGTCCACGTGAACCTCTGTATTGGAATGGTGCAAAGCTTGACGCGCTTTATCCTGCTTCTATCGTGATGGATGGACAAGCGTTAAATATCACGATGACCAGTTATTTAGATAAACTTGAAGTGGGTTTGATTGCATGTCGTAATGCTTTACCGAAGATGCAAAACTTATTGACACACTTAGAAGATGAAATTCAACGTTTTGAGCAAGTTATTAAAGACTTACCTAAACAAAAAGTTGCGAATTAATTCTATAGAAAAAATAAGAGGCTTTAACAAGCCTCTTATTTTTTGATCGCACGACAGCGCTGTAAAAGTTGATGACAAGCAGATCGAATCATTGCTGTGGTAATCGGAACTTCCTTACCTTGGCTATCGACCATATAACATGTATTTACAGGGTTACTGTCCAAAACATGTTTAAAACCATGACTCACTAATCTTTCACTGACATTCATAATTATAGACCTCTTATATTTGCTAAGACACCCGAAAGTATCTATGGCTAATTTTATAGTTCTAGTATTTAAAATTCGTGATAGAAAGTAAAATTTCAGTTGTAACAAGGATTAAGCGAAATCTTGTTACAACTTTAGCTTAAAATGATATCGTATTGCTCTTGCGTATATAAATTTTCCACTTGGAATTTTATGACGCGGTTCACAAAATGTTCTAAATCAGCCACGGCTGGGGCTTCTGCTGTTAATAGTCGATCAATCACTGCGGGATGAGCAACGACAGTAAAGCCACCCTTGGAATCAAATGCACGAGCATATCGCATGATCTCTCGAAATATTTCGTAACACACTGTCTCTGCTGTTTTCACATATCCACGACCTTGGCAGGTTGGGCACGACTCACAAAGCAAATGTTCCAAAGATTCTCGCGTACGCTTACGCGTCATTTCCACTAAACCCAGCTCAGAAACTTGAGTAATCTTAGTTTTTGCATGATCGCGTTCGAGCATTTTTTCAAACTGACGCATCACCTCTTCACGATGCTCTGCCTCTTGCATGTCAATAAAATCAATAATGATAATACCACCCAAATTGCGTAGACGAAGTTGTCGTGCAATCACTTGAGTAGCTTCCATATTGGTTTTAAAAACAGTGTCTTCTAAACTTCGACCGCCGACATAAGACCCTGTATTCACATCAATTGTGGTCATGGCTTCTGTCTGATCAAGCATCAAATAGCCGCCAGATTTCAACGCTACACGCGTTTGCAATGCTTTTTGGATATCTTCTTCGACATTGTACAAATCAAATAGTGGCTTCTCACCCGGATAATGAATTAAGCGATTTTGAATTGTAGGTACAAACTCAAGCACGAAATCATTCAATTTGGCATGAATTTCACGCGAATCGACATAGATTTTTGCGGTTTCATCACTAGCTAAATCACGAACAATCCGTTGTGGTAGCGGTAATTCTTCAAAAATCAGTTCAGCAGTTGCCACTTCTTTCTGCTTGCGTTGAATAAACTCCCAAAGTTTGCTCAAGTAACACATATCTTGAACAATAGCTGCTTCATCCACCCCTTCTGCTGCGGTGCGGACAATCACACTACCCGGTAAGTTATGCTCAGCTTGGATATGTTCAATAATTCCACGCAGCCGATCCCGCTCTTCTTCGGACTCTATGCGCTGAGATACGCCGATATGATTACCATAAGGCATCAACACAAGATAACGCGATGGAATGGAAAGATCTGTACTTAAGCGAGCACCCTTAGTACCCAACATATCTTTCATCACTTGCACTGTGAGCATTTGTCCAGGATGGAGCAGTTCAAAAACATTTGGGGTTGGCTGCGAACGTGGCCATACCATATCATTAATATGTAAAAATGCGGTTCGAGACAAACCAATATCAACAAAAGCAGCTTGCATACCTGGCAGTACACGCACAACTTTTCCTTTATAAATATTACCCACCAAACCACGCTTTACAGTGCGTTCAACAAATAATTCATTGACCGTACCATTTTCAATCAATGCGACACGACATTCCATCGGTGTGACATTGATTAGTAATTCTTCTGCCATAATCAACTCAAAACTTTTATAAAAATTCTTATATCCGAAAGTGTTTATTTCAAACTTTAACGCTTGCTAATAACTGTACAATCTCATGTAAAGGTAAGCCAACAACGTTGCTGTAACTTCCTTTAATTTGAGGAATATATTGAGCAGCAATTCCTTGTATTGCATATGCACCAGCTTTCCCAATTGGTTCACCTGTTGCCCAATATTTTTCCATCTCGACCTGATTAAGCTGTTGAAATTCAACTTGTGTTCGTACCACTTGACTCAATACTTGTGCCGATGTAGCAACACATACTCCTGAATAGACATCATGCCATTGCCCAGAAAGCTGCGACCAAATCTCAAAAGCATGTTGCTTTGATGTTGGTTTACCAATAATTTTGCCATTCACACTTAAGCTGGTATCTGCGGCGATCACAATCGCACTTGGAAACTGGCTTAAAACGACTCGCGCTTTATGACGAGCAAGCCGCTCAACATAATCCGTAACGCTTTCATTTTCTTGTACAGTCTCATCCACATTTGGACTAAAGATATCGAAATCCAACCCCAGTTGTGTCAATAGCTCCTGCCGACGTGGTGAGCTTGAAGCAAGAATTATATCCGCCATTTATGCAAACAATAATAGAGTACTGGCCAAGCTAAAATACTTGTACCCAAGGGTTGCCAGTGTCTTGCAATGGTAAAGTGCGTTCCGGAAATTGTTTGGCTAATCCACAGAAACGTAATATGTGCAATTACAGCAAGTGTTGCGATGACCCATGAATTTCCAAAAGTCAAAATACGACGTTCGCGAATAAAATATCGGGTTGCAAAGGTAATTAACACAAAACTGAGTGCATTTAGACCTAAAGGTGCATCCAATAATAAATCGGTAAAAATACCCATCGCAAAGGCAAACCAGACACCACACCAAACAGGTTGATACAATATCCAAAACAACATGATCATTAGCATGATTGCTGGCCGCCAACCAGCAGCTTCATACGACATTGGATATATAAGTAAAACCGACCCAATGACGATTGAAATAATAATCATCCATAATGGATCTTTACGTTTCTCAAAATTTAACTTAGCGATCGGCATATGGTTGCTCCTGCGCTAAAGATTCTGAGAAGAGGACAACCACATGATGACCACTTGCCAATTGTGCAGCTGGTTTAACACTGATTTCAGCAAACTCACCTGATGTGTGTCGACTGACTTTAGATACAGTACCCACCAAATAACCTGCTGGAAAATGCTCACCCAAGCCAGAGCTAAACACTTTATCCCCAACCTTAATATCAGCACTAGTTGGTACATATTCCATTTTAAGCTGACCTAAATCACCTGTTCCAGAAATGATTGCACGCATTCCTGTACGCTCTAAACGTACGGACAATGAATGTTCTTTATCGGAAAGTAGCATAATACGAGAACTATGCGGGTAGACGTTAATCAACTGCCCCATAATTCCTTTATCATCTAAAACAGTTTGTCCAATTTTTAAATGATCAACTGAACCACGGTTGATAATAATAATATGGCGTAAGGGATCTGCATCTGTACCAATCACCTCAGCAATTTGCATACGACCATCAATAATTAACGGCGTATCCAAAAGACCACGTAAACGGTTATTTTCTGCAGAAAGCTCTGAAAGTTTTTGTAGACGGACTTGTGCTTGGAGGAGTTCAGCCTGCATTGCCGTGTTTTCACGACGCAATTGAGCTTCAGATTTGGTTTGTTGGTTTAGCCATTCTCGCGAAAGTACAGGATAGCTCGCTAGCGCATAAATTGGATTATACGCCGCATATAAGACATCCCTTGCTGGCTGAATTACATAAGGCATGCGCCAATCAAAGAAAAGCACAACCAAACATGTAATGACCGCAATGATAAATGAGCGAAAAGATGGCGGTTGTCTTGAAAAAAGATTCGGTTGCACCGCCTAGTCCTTATGAATTAACCAACAAAAAGCATGTCATGGTTTGGATTGTCAAAGAATTCTAAAACTTTACCGCCACCACGAGTGACACAAGTTAAAGGATCATCCGCAACAATCACAGGTAAACCTGTTTCTTGAGCAAGGAGTTTGTCTAGGTTACGCAGTAATGCACCGCCGCCTGTTAAAACAATGCCACGTTCAGCAATATCAGAAGATAACTCTGGAGGTGTTTGTTCTAAAGCAGATTTCACAGCACTGACAATACTTTGTAATGGATCTGAAATCGCTTGTGAAATTTCATCAGAAGTGACTGTAATTGCACGAGGAACCCCCTCAGCTAAATTACGTCCACGCACTTCTATTTGTAGTGTTTTGCCATCAGGAATAGCCATACCGACTTCTTTCTTGATCGTTTCAGCCGTTGTTTCCCCAATCACGCAACCATGTGCTTTACGAACATAATTGATAATCTGTTCATCAAAGACATCTCCACCGATACGTAATGAATCGGCGTAAACACACCCTTGTAATGAGATAATCGCAATTTCAGTGGTACCACCACCCACATCAACCACCATCGAACCGCACGCTTGCTCAACTGGCATACCTGCACCAATCGCAGCAGCCATCGGCTCTTCGATGAGACGAACATCACGTGCACCAGCATTAAATACTGCTTCGCGAATCGCACGACGTTCTACCAACGTTGATTTACATGGCACACACACTACAACACGAGGTGCTGGTGGGAATAAACGCTTTTCATGTACTTTGCCAATAAACTGATTCAACATGGTCTCAGTTACTTCAAAATCGGCGATCACACCGTCTTTCATTGGACGAATCGCTGAAATATTCGCTGGTGTACGACCTAACATTTGTTTAGCATCAAGACCAACAGCAGCTACAATTTTTTGTGAACCACTATGGCGAATTGCCACAACAGTTGGTTCATTTAAAATAATGCCGCGGCCTGGAGCATAAATAAGTGTATTTGCAGTACCTAAATCAATGGCTAAATCCGGCGAAAACAAGCCAATTAGTCGTTTTAGAATCACGGGTGCGTTCTCAATTAAACTTTGTATGGATGCAAGGTGGCAACTTTAACGAAATGTGATGCTTTGAACAAGTCAATCGCTTATTATAACGCACGATATTTTGCAATTTTTTGATACTGAATTAGGTAATGTTATGTCTACATCATCAGATGCTCAGCAGACAACGGACTTAAATGCACAGACCGTCTCAGCGATTGCACACCTTGCTCGTTTGTCGTTAAACGATACGCAATCTACTGAATATGCTGAAAGTTTAAATAAAATCCTTGGCATGATGGAAAGCTTAAAAGGCATTAATACAGATGATGTTGAGCCTTTAAAAAGCCCATTTGATAATCCTCAGCCTTTACGCGTAGATGTTGTTAGCGAAACCAATCATCGTGATGAATATCAAGCGATAGCACCAGCTACAGAAGCAGGTCTATACCTTGTACCTCGTGTAATTGAATAATTTATATTCAATTCGTCAATAATTTATATTTAGAATGTAAAGAAATTTTTCATATGACAGATTTACATCGCTTATCAATTCGTGAACTCTCTGAAGGCTTAAAACAAGCCCAATTTTCATCACGTGAATTGACTGAACATTATTTAAAACGTATTGCCCAAATTGACCCAAAAGTAAAAAGTTATGTGACGGTCACCGCAGAACAAGCACTTGCTGAAGCAGATGCTGCTGACGCAGCACTTAAATCTGGCAATGCACATGCACTTGCAGGGATTCCTCTGGCGCATAAAGATATTTTTTGTACCCAAGGAATTAAAACCACTGCGGGTTCAAAAATGTTGGATAACTTCATTTCACCTTACGATGCGACTGTGGTGGCTAAAGCAAAAGCTGCGGGTCTTGTGACTTTAGGTAAGGTGAACATGGATGAATTCGCTATGGGTTCAACCTCTGAAAGCTCTTACTTTGGTGCAACAGGCAACCCATGGGCATTAGATCATGTTCCGGGCGGTTCATCAGGTGGCTCTGCTGCTGCTGTAGCAGCAGATTTGGCTCCAATTGCGACTGGTACTGATACAGGTGGTTCTATTCGCCAACCTGCTTCATTCTGTGGCTTAACAGGCTTAAAACCGACTTATGGTCGCGTATCACGCTTCGGTATGATTGCGTATGCATCATCACTGGATCAAGGTGGTCCAATGGCACGTTCTGCGGAAGACTGTGCTTACTTGATGAATGTGATTGCAGGTCATGATGCTAAAGACTCCACTTCAATCAACAAAGAAGTGGATGACTATGTTGCTAACCTAAATGGCACTGCGGTGAAAGGTCTACGCATTGGTATTCCAAAGCAATACTTCAATGTCGCAGGTTTAGATGCAGATGTGAAAGCACGCGTTGAAGAGTCATTGAAAAAGCTTGAAGAGATGGGCGCGATCTTGGTTGAGATTGATCTCAACATGACTGAAGCCTATGTACCAACTTACTACTTGATCGCACCTGCGGAAGCTTCTTCAAACCTGTCACGTTTTGATGGCGTTCGTTATGGCTACCGTTGTGAAAATCCAGTGGATTTGATGGACTTGTATAAACGTTCACGTTCAGAAGGTTTTGGTGCAGAAGTACAACGTCGTATCTTGATCGGGACCTATGCCCTTTCTGCGGGTTATTACGATGCATATTATGTGAAAGCACAAAAAGTACGTCGTTTGATTCAGCAAGATTTCTTGAAAGCATTTGAAAATGTCGATGTGATTGCAGCACCATCTGCACCAACGACAGCGTACAAAATCGGTGCGAATCTCAGCCCGACTGAAATGTATTTAGGCGATATCTACACCCTTGCTGTGAACTTGGCAGGTCTACCTGCGATCAACGCACCTGTTGGTTTCGATAAAGACAGCTTGCCTGTGGGCTTACAGTTGATTGGTAACTACTGGTCAGAATCGCAATTGCTTTCGATTGTGCATCAATATCAACAAAATACAGACTGGCATACCAAACGTGCGGAAATTGCTGAGGAGAATGCATAATGGCTGAAGCTCAAAAGTTAGCTCCTTCATCAAAGCTGATTGACGGTTGGGAAGTCGTTATCGGGATTGAGATCCACACTCAGCTTGCAACTCAATCAAAAATCTTCTCTGGTTCATCAACTGAATTTGGTCAAGACCCAAATACGCAAGCCAGCCTTGTTGATTTGGCGATGCCGGGTGTATTGCCTGTATTGAATGCAGAAGTCGTTGATCTTGCGATTCGCTTCGGTTTGGGTATTGACGCGTATATCGACCAAGCCTCTGTATTTGCACGTAAGAACTACTTCTACCCAGATTCGCCAAAAGGCTACCAGATCAGCCAGATGGACAATCCGATTGTGGGCTTGGGTCATATCGATATCCAGCTTGAAGATGGTACTGTAAAGCGTATTGGCGTGACTCGTGCCCATCTTGAAGAAGATGCAGGTAAATCGATTCATGACCAATTCGAAGGTATGTCTGGTATCGACTTAAACCGTGCGGGCACACCATTGCTAGAAATCGTGTCTGAGCCTGATATGCGTTCGGTTGAAGAAGCGGTTGCATATATTAAATCAATTCACACGCTCGTGCGTTGGTTAGGGATTTCTGACGGTAACATGGCAGAAGGTTCATTCCGTGCCGACTGTAACGTGTCACTGCGTCGCCCGGGTCAACCATTCGGTACGCGTTGCGAGTTGAAAAACCTCAACTCATTCCGTTTCATCGAGCAAGCGATCAATGTTGAAATTGAACGCCAAATGGAAATTTTGGAAGATGGTGGCAAGATCGACCAAGAGACTCGTTTGTTCGATCCAAACAAGATGGAAACTCGCTCAATGCGTTCGAAAGAAGAAGCGAACGACTATCGCTACTTCCCAGATCCAGATTTATTGCCAGTGATCATTGCTGATGAGCAGATCGAAGCGGCACGTGCTGCCCTGCCAGAATTGCCTGCTGCACGTCGTGAGCGCTTTATTGCTGACTTCGGTGTAACTGAATACGATGCACATGTATTGACGCTGTCACGCGAAATGGCAGACTTCTACGAGGCTGTTGTAGCTGCTGCTGGCGGTGCGAAGCAAGGTAAAGTTTCTGCAAACTGGGTGATGGGTGAATTCTCAGGTGCTTTAAACAAAGCAGGCCTAGATTTAGCAGACTCTCCTGTTTCTGCTGAGCAATTGGGTGGGATGATCGCACGTATTGTCGATAACACTATTAACGGCAAAATTGCGAAGCAAGTATTTGGCTTTATGTGGGAAGCAGAAGGAAAATCTGCAGATGACATTATTGCTGAGAAAGGCTTAAAGCAAGAAACCGATACAGGTGCGATTGAAGCAATTATCAAAGACGTACTTGCAGCCAATGAAAAAATGGTTGAAGAGTACAAGTCTGGTAAAGAAAAAGCCTTTAACGGTCTTGTTGGTCAAGTCATGAAAGCTGCAAAAGGTAAAGCTAACCCAGCTCAAGTGAATGAATTGATGAAGAAATTGATTGGTTAAACTGATCTGATTTCAAAAGAAAACCCGCTTTAGAGCGGGTTTTTTTATATTTTTAACTTATTACGATCATCATCAATGTAGGACATTGTAATATCAATCAGACAATCTATTAATTCTTCAAAAGTAAAACCCATATTTTGAGATGAAAAGAAATTCATCGTCAGTGCGACACTAGAATTGATCAAAATATAAACCATCATTTTTAGGTTTTTTATTCTCAATACCTCAGGATGTTTCACCGCGTATTCAATCGCTAATGTATTGATCGCCTTGACTGCTTTTACGTGACTGGCTTCAGTACTGTATTTACTCGATACACTCAACCAATAAAAATATTTATTCTCATCTGCTGCTAAAAACTCACCTATATGTAAAAAAATGGATCTAATCGCTTCGGGAATTTCCATTTCCTGAATGGTTGGAATGACCTCGTAAATCACTTTGGCAAGCTCAGCAATAAAGTGTTGTTGCATCTCTACAAACAAGGCTTCTTTGTTTTTAAAATATTCATAAAAACTTCCAGAACCAACTCCCGCAATCTCACAGACTTTCAACACGGTAGTGTGATCCAATCCATTATTTTTTACTGATATAAATCCTGCATCAACTATAGACTTATAAGTATTTTTAGACCTACTTTGTTTTGGTTTTCTGATAGTTACCATTATAAAAATTCCATCCTTAAATCCGTCTTTTTTCCGTATAAATTCACTGATAGATTCTATATACATACTAAATTTTGTTCAAATTGTATTCTATAAAGGAAAAAAGATGAATATATCAGTGCAATCTCTACAACAAATCGTCCGTCGCAATGTGATTATTCCTTTAGACAAAAACAAAAAATTTACTTTTTACTATGAAGATAATGCTGTTGTGACCTCTCTTTTTGTCGTTTTATCTGCGATGTTTCCACCAGGTGAAATGTTTTTCATCGAGAGCGTACGTAATGTTCGTGATCAAATTACGGATGAAAAGTTACTCGAAGATATTCGTAATTTTATTGCGCAAGAAGCCTTTCATAGTCGAGAACATAAATCTCTGAATGAGCATCTGATTCAATCAAATTACCCCGAAGTAGTCGAAATCGAAGCCTTAACCAAAGCAAGATTGGATAATTTTCGTAAACTTCCCAAAGTTGAACAATTAGCGGCGACCGTAGTGATGGAGCATTTCACTGCTACACTTGCTCGTTTGCTGTTGACTGATCCATTAATCAAACAGAAAACCACTCAAGAAAGTCGAAATCTTTGGGAATGGCATGCGCTGGAAGAACTGGAGCATAAATCTGTTGCTTTTGATGCGCTGAAAGCGATTGGTGGTAATACGGTTAGAAATCGAAGAATTGCTTTGATTCGAGTAGCTCGCTTTATTGCGCCAATTACCTTTGATTATTGGATACAGATTTTAAAACGTAAGGATGTTAAGTTTTCAGGCAAAGAACTGAAAGATGCATTTTATCTGGCATTTGGTGGTGTAAATCGTTTAGGTATTTTCTCCCGCACATTTATAGAAATGCTTGATGTCAGAGATCAACATTTCGATCCATTAGATATGCAGACAGAACAACTTGAAGCTGAATACCGAGAAAAATTATTTGGAGAAAATGGCATTTTAAAAAGTTCGCTTAAAAGCTAAGTGAATTTAAAATGCAAAAAAACCTAGGATAGTCTCCTTGGCCAAGTGATGAAATCATCTAATGGTAAAGTCAGCCCCTTCACAAGTGAATGAGTTGATGAAGAAATTGATTGGTTAATAGTTGACTAATCTATTGTTTTTATGAGATAAAAATCCTCGCCTAGGCGGGGTTTTATTTTTCATGTTATTTAAAAAGTCTATTTTTATTTTATTGTTTTTAATGGCTAGTTCTCACATCTATGCTGATGTAAGAATTAGTGGTTATTACCGTAAAAATGGAACCTATGTCCAACCCCATTACAGATCAAATCCTGATGGAAACTTTTATAATAATTGGTCAACTGCTGGTAATGTTAATCCACATACAGGGGAATATGGAACAAAAACGACTAATTCAAATCAAGGAATTACTTATATACCTTCACCCCCTAAAGATTTAAATACGCTTTATACAACATCCTATTCATCAAATAAAAAGCTAACCAACCAACAATATAGTTTCACTGATTCTACTTCTAGCAGAAATATAGAGCCAGCACCAACAATTCTTACTAGCCAACAGCCAAGAAAATTAAACTACACAAGTCATACGTCAAACCTATCCCAAATGGATATGCTGGATTTAGAATCAAGAATTCGTGCTAGTCAACGGCTGAAAAATTTAGGTTACACTGGTGATACTTCAAACCTGTCCCA
>NZ_KB849765.1:1229294-1487324 GCF_000369005.1 Acinetobacter beijerinckii CIP 110307 | reverse complement strand
ATGGATATGCTGGATTTAGAATCAAGAATTCGTGCTAGTCAACGGCTGAAAAATTTAGGTTACACTGGTGATACTTCAAACCTGTCCCAAATGGATATGCTGGATTTAGAGTTAAGAATTCGTGCTAGTCAACGGCTGAAAAATTTAGGTTACACAGGCGATACTTCAAACCTGTCCCACATGGATATGCTGGATTTAGAATCAAGAATTCGTGCTAGTCAACTGCTGAAAAATTTAGGTTACACAGGCGATACTTCAGACCTGTCCCATATGGATATGCTGGATTTAGAGTCAAAAATTCGTATTAGTAGGCAATAAAAAAGAAAAACTACACTAAGAATTTGTATTGTACAGCAGCACATAAAAAATTAGTGAAGTTTGATCCTAGTTTATTGTAATGCCCTTCGCCAATAATTCTAACCATCTTCCAAGGGGGAAGAGGATCTCATTATAAACTCAACGCCGCCAATGCCGCCAATGATGGGTATCCCCTTTTCTTTAGAAGACGGTTAGCGAGATGGTGCTCTTTCTTAGATAAAAGAAACCTATTCGCCTCTTAACACACCCAACTTATTCCAAATATCAGGTGTTAAAAAAGTCGTGACTAACTTATTTAAATCAATATAACGCAACGTGCCTTGCAACTGCTGTCTTACCGCTGGGTCTTTGACAATATCCTCACCTGCACTCTGACCTAACTGTTGAAAAGCCTCACCAACCGCTTGAATCCCCTCTGCCTGAATCACCGCTTTGGTCTGAGTCGAACACTGCTCCACAATCACACGCTGTAAAACTTGTGCCAATTTCTGATCTAACTGATTCTTTTGCTCAGGCGTAACATTACTAAAAGATTTTAAATCAGGATGCGCTGCTAAAGCCGTAAACGTCCATTGCAACACCGTGGTTTTATCTGCTGCTGTCGTGGCTTTCACCAAGCAATCACTGAGTTGATCCACTGTTGGCCCTGCTATAGCTACTTGCGTTGTCCCCAACACAGCCGCAGCCATTAATATAGAACGACTCAAATGAGAAAATTTACGGCGGGCAGAAGTATAAACACGAGACATAAGCACAGTTCCAAATTGCAATCTTTCCCTTTGTACCACGCACTATACAAATCATCTGTTATGACGCTGTAAATTGCGTAAGCCCAAAGCCTTAAAACTTAGACAAAATGTAAAACTCGAACTTAACCTTGTCCTTGATAATCCCAATGTGCAGGAATATTTGGCTGTTTGGGTGCTTTGTTTAGATTAATATTGAGATTGCGACTACCCTTAAATGATTTCTCACCTGAATCCGAGGCAGGTGATACGTCTAAACTGTAACGATAACGGAATTGCCACAACATCGGTTTAATCGGACGAATATCCAGACTCAAACGATCTTCATCGTGGCATTTACCTTTAGAAGTGTCATAATCTTGTTCTGAGAAACATGCCCGAATCATACGATTAAAACTAAAAGGAAATTTTTCAATAAAGCGATGTGTCTGCCCTGAATCCTTGAGTTCATAAAAACTTGCACGCTCAATCCCTGCACCACCACCTGAATACATTTCAGAAAAGGTATCAATCTGCGCAATCGCATAACGGTTTTCAGTCATGGGAAACAGTTTAGGAAAAATATATTGGCTAGTCCGCTCCATTTCTTCTGATGGTGCTAATTGTATACGCCACTGATGAGTTAATTTCAATCCTGTTGTTGATAGGCGAAATTGAGCAATATCACTTCCTGACAATAGCCATAGATTTTGATCCGCAGTTTTCAAACTGCGCCATTGCGCTTGCTGTGGACAGACACCTTTAAGTTGTTCACAAATTTGCATTTGTTCAACTTGGCTGAGCTGTCCTTTTTTAAACTCTAAAATCTGCAATGGCGCTGCAAAAATTGAGGAATTAAAACAACTGAATGAAACAGTTAAAATCAGTCCACTTATATGAATTTTATTATTCAACATGATTTTCCTTAGGCTATTTTTATTGGCGTATCGTTTTATTTTACAACGGCTTCGATTTTATCAAGTTCCCAAACCCCACCCGCAGCAAGCCCTTTACACATACCTGTCCACATATCTTTGGTGTGTACAAATTTCTGACCATCCCATACCCATTCACCACTCGACCAACAATCTCCGACGCCACGACCTTTTTGAGCACTCTGAATCACACCTTCATAAAAATCTGAGGCATGTTCCGTCACAAAAGTTGCTTTGCCCTTGAGTGATTCATCTAATACCCATGCACCATGACCTTCATTGTAGGCTCCACGCCAACAGATGGTCATCGCCAAAAGTTTGTGATTTGTAAGCTTATATAACTCAATCGGTTGTGATTCATACACATCACCATTATAAAGCCCATTGCAAAACTCCTCTTCTTTTGGAGTCGGCTGAGCAGCCATCAAAACCTGATATACAGATTGATACTGTTTTGTTTTAGGTTGTAGCGTGAGATAAGGTTTATCAGTTGTTTTCACCTTTTTCACAACCAGTTTCGGTTGAGCAGCCAAAACCTTAGATTCATCAGCTTTGCCTTTTTTAATTAATGCCCCAACTGTATCAATTCGCTTTTGAAAATCATCCATTTTCAACAATGCAGCAGTCATACCTGCATCAGAGATACGCCATTGAACGTTTGCGTTTTTAAAGACAATCTCTGTTTTTTGTTTGGCTTGTTGCAGTAAGGCATTGACTTGGTTAGTTGAAAGTTTTCCCATGATTGGAAAATCTGTACCATCAACGGTCACTTGCCCTAAATCTTTTCCATTCACATAAAAATGAATATTTTTAAGTTTTGCTGATGATAGAGATTCTTGTTCAAAATTACCTAACGCAAATTCAGCACTGACGGCTTGCTTTGCTCCAGCTTTGCGTATCAGTAAGAGTGATGCTGGCTGAGTTTGATCTTTACTATAGTCATCCGAATAGCCTGCTGCTTGGCATGTTCCTGTATTGGTACAGTATATTTCCCACTCCTGATGTGAAAATGAAATCCCTTTGATTTCCTGTGCAAAAGCAGTCGGACTGAGCACCACAAAACAGCAAACGGAAAGTATATTTTTCATCGGATTCATTTTTTATCACTCGAATTTATTATCAAACTTGTAATGAGTTTAAATGGCTTATGTACTGTTGTCATATGCCATTTTATTGCAGAACAGAGTAAATTATGAAAGCAAAATGAATTTGGTCAAATTCTAAAAATGAAAAGAACAGTTTTATTGTCTACGATTTTAATGGGTCTATTCTCATCAAGCATTCACGCTGAAATAACAACTTTTAAGGCAACTTTTCCTCAATTTAACAATAGTGCAAAAGAACGTAAAACTGAAAATCAAATTTATCCTCTCGGTGAAGCTTCTTTTTCTAATGGTGTTCGAGTGCCTTTTTATGGTGTAACTGTACTTCATCCTGTGGACGATGGCTTATTAAAAGATTTTAAATCATGTAGCTCAAAAAGCTGTCATTTTAATTTTAAGTTGAAAGCTGAACATGCATCACAACTCAAACTGGTTGCTTTACCTGAGCTTGGTGTCATTCTCGTTCCTAAAGATTGGCAAGATGTTCAGGCAAGTGCAGGAGCCAATGGAACTGGCTCAGGCTTACTGATGAGTCCAAACCAAAAACAAGCGATTGAACTTTATGATTCATCAGTTTGTGTGGGTTGCGGTATGCCTTATGCCACGCTTTATTTTCCGAATTTACTCAAACAAAGTCTGGAATACGAATATGGTGGCTATCAAGATCGACACAAATTAATCAATATCGTACATCCATCTAAACAAGTTGCTTTCTTTAGTTATCAAGTGCCTAACTTGAGCTATAAAACGCACGGCGTAGCCAAATATATTGATGATGGTGATTTTAATTTTAGAGAAATCAAAGTCACATTGGATAAGTCACAACAGCATTTAGTCGGAACGATTCTAAATTTTTATCATTTTACCCATTAGCAGCATAACTTCGCTTTAAGCTGTTTGACTCGCTTTAAGCAAATGCAAAAAGTGCTCTATGCGAATGTTGTTGCCTCTCACTCTATAAATCGCATAAATCGGTGCAATACACGGTTTTTTCGCTTCTAAAGGTCGATAGATGATCTGCTTATTCCAAAAATCCTGAATCGAAGCAGGTACGATTGAAAGTCCGATCCCTGCTGCGATCAAGTTGAGACTTGAAGTTAAACGTGGGGCTTCTTGGATGATATTCGGACTAAAACCTGCCTGATAACAATTTGCCAAAATATTATCGAATAAGTCTTGCCCTGCTAAACGTCGGTAAAGCACAAATTCATAAGGTTCTAAATCGAGTAAATGAATCGCACACTCTTTTTCTACCAATGGATGATTACTCGGTAAAGCCACGATCAGCGGCTCATCCAAGACATGAAGACTTTGTACGTCTTTATGAATGGGTGCAGGCTTGCGTAAAAATACAATATCCAGTTTTTCATTGATCACGGCATCTGTTAAGGCTGTACTGCTGTCCTCTTCTAAATGAATTGCCACAGCAGGAAATTTCTCACGAAATTGGCGCAATAATGCGGGTAAAAATGGATGTAGACCTGCCGAATTGGTAAAGCCAATATTGATCTGACCTTCCAAGCCCTGTGCAATATTTCTGACGCGTTTTGGAATCGACTGGGCATGCGCCAAAATTGTAATCGCTTCTTGATATAAGGCTTTTCCTGCCTCTGTGACTTCGACACCACGAGGCAATCGTTTTAATAATGCGGTATCCAGTTCTTCTTCTAAACTTTTGATTAAACGAGTTAAGGGTGGCTGTTGTATATGTAGACGAACAGCGGCTTTTGAAATATTACTTTCCTCGACCACAGCAACAAATGCATTGAGTTTGTGAATATCCATTAAACATACCTTAAAAGTATAGATGATGTAAAAAATAGCATTTGTAAATATATCACTATTCCACCATCCTATCATGAGTAAATGAGATGAGGACGTATTCCGATGAAAGCCGAAGCAATATCAATAGAGCGTGAACCAGTATCATCAACGCCTGATTGCAAGGCATTATTCACGGGATTTATGCAATTGGGTTTGATGGGATTCGGTGGGGTACTACCCTTAGCCCATCGCATTATTGTTGAAGATAAAAAATGGATAGATGAAGGAAAATTTACCGATTTACTCGGTGTATGTCAGCTACTTCCTGGCGGTAATATTATCAATATGTCAGTTGCAATTGGCATGGAATTTCAAGGCATTAAAGGTGCAATCAGTTCTGTACTGGGTTTAATTTCAGCGCCCACTGCGATTGTCTTGATCATTTACCAAGTCTATGAACATTTTCAATATTTAGCTGCTGTACAACATATGATCCAAGGACTAGCGGCAGCTGCGGCAGGTTTACTGTTTGCCACTGGATTTAAAATGTTACGCCCCATTTTAAAAAGCTACTTCACTGTTTTGACGATTGCATTGACCTTTGTATTTATGTTGCTAATCAAACTTCCTTTAGCGCTGACTTTATTTATCTTAGTTGCGATTAATTTGTTGGTACTTGGAGTGAAAAAATCATGATCTTATGGACATTAGTGATCGTATTCACACAACTCTCTGTATTGGCTTTTGGTGGTGGTAACGCCATTCTGCCTGAAATGCAGCATCAAGTTGTTACTGTACATCAATGGATGACTGCTGAACAATTCAGCTCACTTTTTGCAATGGCACAGGCTGCACCCGGTCCAAATATGATGATTGTGCCACTGGTCGGTTGGCATGTTGCAGGTCCAGCGGGTCTATTGGTTACATCCTTAGCGAAGTTTGGTCCATCTTCGATCATCACCATTTACGCACTTAAATTTTGGCAACGTTTTAAAGCTCATCCCTTACGTGCAAGATTTGAGAAAGCCTTAAAGCCAATTACAGTCGGTTTAGTCTTAGTCAGTGCATGGCTGATTGCAGATGCTTCAGCACAAAATGCCTTGCTGGTCTTAATTGTGATCTTGACCGCAACTCTTGGGATGTTTAAAAAAGTTCATCCCTTGTGGGTCATGGCATTAGGCGCTGGATTAGGGATTTGCCTACTTTAAGCGATAAAAAAACCTGCACTAAGCAGGTTTTTTCGTTGCAGGATTTAGTCTTTATCAAGAATCGATTCAAAGGCTTTCAAACGCTTATGAATAGATAACAGCTCAATAATAGTTTTCCAAGAACTGATCAGATATTGGAATGATTCACGGACTTTATCAAAGACATTTCCTATCTGAGTAATTAAACCTAATGTCATTTTACCTGCGGCAATTGCAGGGAATAATACGACGAGGCTATACAAAATATCGAGCTGCTTATACCAAATAGCGACTAAATTAAAATAAGCATAATGAAAGTAAAGTCTAAAATAATTAAATCGGACTTTGCTAAATAGCTCTTTTAAGGTGACAGGATCAGCACGATCTGCATGGTCTTCACCATAGACTAACTCTTTACGATAAGCGGCTTCTACCTTTTGATTATTAAATTGTAGACCTGGTAATTTTTGTCCAACGACCATCAAAATCACTGTACCAGCTATAGCCCAAACAATTGCCGCCCAAACTAACGAATGTTCAATTTCACCCACAATCGGTAAGACTGGGACTTTTTCCGATAGTTTGAACAGCAATGGCAAGAATGCGACTAAAATCATAATGGACTTGATTAATTCAACCCCAAGGTCTTCCATAATGGTAGCAAAACGCATGGTGTCTTCTTGTATACGCTGTGATGCACCTTCAACGTGACGCAGTTTATCCCAATTCGCAGTGTAGTATTCATTCATTGCTGTACGCCAACGGAATACATAGTGACTGGTAAAAAATGCATTAATTACAGCAAAAGTCACTGCTACCATCGCGATATAGAGGAACGTTAATGTGCCATTATACAGATCCTGAATATCCCCTCCCTTGTTGTCCAACATTTGTTGTATTAGGTTATAAAATGGTTGATACCACGCATTAATTGCAACGCTGACCTGAACGCCAAACCAAATATTAAATAAAATAAAGGCTGAACCCCAGATTGACCATCTCTGCCATTTGTTATCTGACAAAAACTGCCAAAAACCTGCAAATAAAGCTGTAGCAACAAAAAACCAAATATAAAACCAAATAAATGCTGGCGACCAGAAACGGCTCACTCCTATAGGTAATTCAGTTTCAGCATATCCTTTAGGAAAACCCAAATATTCACCCCAGCCATGTCCACCGGTATACCAAAGCAGCATATTGAGTGCTAACCACACGATGACTGAAATAAAAAACAAACGTGGGTTAGGAAAAAAAGATTTAAACATCGCGTTTAACAATCCTTGTAGTGTTGCTATTGACGTTAGAGCGTCATCCTATAACTTCAAACTTAAATGTGTCTGATAAAAAAGTTTAATGATTTGTAGTTATTTACCTGTTTTCTCATTTTTTTCATAGCATTTTGTACAGCTTTTACAATTTGTTTGAATAAATAAAATTTTCAGCCAAACAAATTGGATGATTTGACTGCACCACCTTTCACTTTAAGTACGATTAAGGATTGGGTGTGCTCGTTTTCAAAGCCAAATTTTGTTGATCGCGCTGCTTAGCATTTTTTTTGGTTTCGATTGCCAATTCAATATCTGAAAGTTTGGCTTGTGCTGCATCAATCCCCGCTTGCATGGTCATCTCACGTCCTTTTACATCAAAGATATGTGCTTTCTCACGTAGATCAGGCTGGATTACGACATCTGCATCTTTCAATTCTTCTTCAGCCAATCGCCCTTGCATGATATTGATATTCTGATTGAACAAGCCCCATACATTCGTGGTTTCGGTATGAATCGGTTGAGCCAAAATATCTACAGCAATCACAATATCTGCGCCTAAATCACGTGCAACATCGACAGGTACAGGGCTAACCAAACCACCATCAACATATTCAACATCACGAATCTTGGTAGGTACAAACATACTTGGTATCGATGTAGATGCACGTACTGCTTGCCCAGTATTACCATAATTAAAAACAGTTTTAGAACCTGCTTTTAACTCAGTTGCAACCACGTACATTGGGATTTTAAGTTTTTGTAATGGCGTGTTATGGACTTGCTGATTGATATAGTCTTCAACTTTTTTACCATCAAAAAAGCCTTTCAGACTTACACTGACGTCACGTACGTCATTGGCTTTTAGTTTAAGTGCAATGTCTCTTAATTCTGCTGCACTTTTTCCACTGGCATAAATCGAACCGACAATACTTCCCGCACTGGTTCCGACAATAAAATCGGGGCGAATGCCTTGTTGCTCTAACACTTCAATCACACCGATATGTGCATAACCACGCGCGCCACCACTGCCTAAAACTAAAGCGACCACCGGTCTTTTTTGTTTCTGTTTGATCAAGCTAAAAGGCTTATTTAGGGCTTGCTGTACTTGAGCATCTTCAATAGCAGGTTTCAGATGTGATGTCGTTTGACATCCTGCCAACACCATAATCGATAGACTAAGCGTAAATAATTTAAGCTGTTTCATCATTCAGTTTTGCCAAATTCACCCAATTTTCTGATGTGAATATTAGCTTGAGTTGAGCAGTAATGCTGTATCAGTTTTTTTGTTTTAATGATGCAAAAATAAAAAGCCCCTCGAAAGGGGCTTGAGCTTATGACCAAATATCAGAATCAACTTTTTTCTTTAAAGTTGGATGATTATCAATTTTGAACTCAGGTTCTTTAATGCCTTTTTTAAGCTGAGCGGTATAGTCTTTCAATAAAATGAGAGCAATTGGTGTTAATAGCAATATCGCAATTAAGTTAATCGTTGCCATTAAACCCATCGACAAATCTGCCATTGACCAAACTAATGGCACGCTGGTAATCGCACCAAAATAAACCATTGCCAAAACCAATACACGGAAACCAAACATGATTTTAGGATTGTTATTAATAAACTGAACGTTACTTTCTGCGTAAGCGTAGTTACCAATAATCGAGGTAAAAGCGAATAGGAATAAAATAATAGCAAGGAAGCCACCACCCCAACTACCAATCTGACTTTCTAAAGCTTTTTGCGTTAAGGTTACGCCCTCAAATCCTGCTTCATGGTACAAACCTGAAACCATAATAATGATCGCTGTACATGAACACACGACAAAAGTGTCCACAAAAACACCCAACATTTGTACCAAACCTTGATTTACTGGATGTTTAACATCGGATGCAGCAGCGGCATTCGGCGCAGAACCCATACCTGCTTCGTTTGAGAACAAGCCGCGCTTAATCCCCATCATCATAGCCATTGAAATCATTGCACCGAAGAAACCACCTGCGGCTGCTTCAAACTCAAATGCTTTGCTAAAAATGAGTTTAAAAATCTCTGGTAACATTGGGAAATTAATGATCGCAATGTATAAAGCAACCATAATATAAAGCAATGCCATAAAAGGCACGATACGTTCAGCAACTTTAGCAATACGTTTAATACCGCCAAAAATAATCAAGCCAGTCATGATAACTAATACAATACCGACCCAAGAAACTTCTAAATCCAAACCACCGAGACCAAGAATTAGATTGGCTTTATCCCATCCCCAAGCATGTGAGGTTGCACCAATAATCGCATTTGCTTGGACTGCATTAAATACAAAGCCATAAGCCAAAATAAGTGACAAAGCAAAGAAAATCCCCAACCACTTTTGCTTTAAACCTTGTGTAATGTAGTAAGCAGGACCACCACGGAATTGTTTATTTTGGTGATCTCTCACTTTAAAAAGCTGTGCAAGTGATGATTCAACAAAAGCCGAACTCATCCCTAAAAATGCTGTGACCCACATCCAGAAAACGGCACCAGGTCCACCAATCGCAATTGCAATCGCTACACCCGCGACATTACCCACACCGACTCGACTTGCAAGTCCTGTAACAAATGCCTGAAATGGTGTAATCCCATGATCATCTTGAGATTCTTTACGACTACCTTTCATCACCCGAATACTTTGGATAAATAGACGGAGTTGAACAGCACCTGTTGCAATGGTGTAAAACACCCCAACTGCAACCAATAAAATGACTAAGAAATTCCAAAGCGGATCATTTAAAAATTGCACCCACGACATCAGCGTGGCACTTAATTGTTCATTCATCACTTATTCGCTTTTAACAAATTGATGACCTATTTAAGGACATATACGATAACAAGGTATGAATCAAAAAAGCCCCTTGTGGGGGCTTTTGATCCGATTTAGACAAAGAATTTCAAAATCACTTGAATGACGGTTGCATTGATTAAATCGACGAAGAATGCACCACAAAGCGGAACGATTAAGAATGCTTTATGCGAAGGTCCATACATATTAGTAATGGCTTGCATGTTTGCAACTGCGGTTGGCGTTGCCCCCATACCAAAACCACAATGACCTGCAGCTAATACCGCAGCATCGTAGTTTTTACCCATCACACGGAACGTTACAAACGCAGCATACAATGCCATGGTAATGGTTTGAGCACCTAAAATAACAACAAGCGGGCCAGCTAAATCAGCCAGCTGCCATAGTTTTAGAGAAAGTAAAGCCATAGCCAAGTAAAGTGACAATGATGCATTACCAAATACGTCAATTGCACGATCAAAGATATCAACTTTTAAAACGCTTTCTAAAATATTTCTTAGAATAACACCACCACCGAGTGCCCATACAAACGTAGGCAATTCAAACCAAGTACCCTTGCTATAACCTGTCATAAATTCAGCAAATGCCAAACAAGCAGCAAACATACCTAAAGTAGTAATTGCATTGTCTGCGGTAATTAAACGGACTTGGTGTGGATTTTCAAACGGCGCAAGCTCATCTGGATGTTTATCTAAATGCGTATCACGATTTTGGATTTCAGAAGATGTTTTTGCCTGTGCCAAGCTATAACGATTGATCAGCAATTTAGCCAGTGGACCACCGATAATCCCACCGATAATCAAACCAAAGGTTGCACTTGCCATACCTAAAGCTAAAGCACCTTGAATACCATGTTGAGTTTCAAAAATTTCTCCCCATGCACCCGCAGTACCATGACCACCCGTTAAAGTAACAGAACCAGCAATCAAACCAATTAATGGATCTATACCCAATAACGTGGCAAGACTCATACCAACTGCATCTTGTACAATAATGAATGAGGCGACACAAATTAAGAAAATGACCAGCCCAATACCACCCTCTTTTAGCTTCATAAAATTGGCACTTAAACCAATCGAAGCGAAAAAGATCAGCATAAAACTTGTCTGCAATTCACTACTAAAAACAATACTATAGCCAAAGAATGAGTGAACAAATAGTGACAACACAGCGGCAACTAAACCGCCTGCAACTGGCTCTGGGATGTTATAACGTCTTAAGAAGTCAATTTTATTGACAAGCATACGCCCTAATAATAAAACGATGACCGCTGAAATTAGGGTGTAAAAACCATTAAAAGTAAATTCCATATCTTCTTCCGTTTATTTTATTAGTGTTTTCGATGAATCATGATCACCACTTAACTAATAAAATAGTAACTCTCAAATTGAGTAGAAACACAACCGACTTTATAAAAATCATACAGTTCTTTGTAAGAACTCAAATCCATTTAAAGTGGTTGGTTTCCATGGATAATTACGCCTACAGGATAGGTTAGAAGTTGTAGCGAGCCATAGCCCCTACACGGTTATCCTTACCTTTTTGACCATTAAAGGTTTTACGTTCACCATAGATATACTCTAAACCAAACGTAATGGGTGTTACTGGTGAATACATAATGTTCCACCAACCTTGTTGTAAGGTTTTATTTTGCGTTGCATCTGCAAAAGCTTGTTTAGCAAAATCATTATTATCCTTTGCAAACATTGCGCCATAAGCTAAGGTACTACGCATTTTCGGGGTAATTTGGTAAGTTGTGCCTAATGTCACGGCATCAAACTCATTCAAATTTAAACCAAAATTATTTTGATTCACATTAAAAGCATTGTTGGTATACAGTAAAAATTTACTATCACCTTTCACATGCGAATAATCAATCATCGCTTGTAAACTATCTGTGAATTTATATTTTGCGCCAATCGCTACGCCCCATCCCAAATCTGCATCATTCGCACTGATTTGCTGATTGTTGCTATCAAATGCAACTTTGCTACGCGCTTCTGTCAACAAAGCCCGAACTGAGGTTGTAGCATTGCCATCAGCGAAGTCATATTTGAGTTTTGAGGTAAGCGCAGGAGCACGATTGTCATCATTGCCCTTTTCTAAAGCGACCGCATAACTGGTATCAGAATTGATTTTCCCGCTGTAACGCACCATTGGTGTTCGGTAAGTCCCAATGCCAAGTGGTGAATTAAAATCAAGCATTTCTGGCTGCACATCTGTTGCCAAGAATGTCGATGTTGTTTGACCAAATAACCAATCATTAAACGTCATATAAGCATGACGAATGCGGATCGTATCGTTGCTCGCGCCGCCACGGAAATCAACTTCTAATTTACCACCGACACTTGCACCCTCAACAGGTGCTTTGAAATCTAGGCCTAAACGAGTGACTGTCGCTGTGCTATAAAAGCGATCGCTGTTTTTTTCGTTAGCTTCGAGATCAACGCTATTGATACGGTTAAAGATGCCATTCCCACCTTTAGCTTGGTAAGAAGCATCACCACGTAAAAAACCATACAATTGAACTTGAGCACCAGATGCGGAGTGAAAACCCAAAGATGATTTTTGAGGACTCTCTTTTTGAACTGGTTGAGTATTTGATGTATTCGCCACAATGGTTGCTTGGGTATCCACTGTTGGTAAAACTTGATTTTTTTGTTTTGATTGCGGAACGTATTGTTCAAGTAAAGCTCTTAATTCTTTTACTTCGTCACGAAGTTGCTGAATTTGTTCTTGTTCAGTAGCAGCCTGAGCACTATTCATCATGAAGATTGCAATGCTTAATGCTAATCCTTTAACAATGAATGGCTTACGGATGAGAGTTAAACTCATGAGAAGCTCCTTGGTTTGGTGTATATTTCAACATTTTCCAAAAGCATAAAATTGGGTAAATTTAATACGCTTATGAATAGAAAATTCCCCCTCGCTGCTTCAGCAAGGAAAGTCTAATCAATTTTTAAAAAGGGCGTATTATGCATAAATTTAGCAGATTGTGTGTATTTTTTATTTGAATGAGGTTTTAGGGTTTAACACTTTGGCTAAATAATAGTTTATTTTCATTGCGTTACTATTAGATTTCTTTTTCCCATAATTACCATAAAAGAATGAATCAGTTTAATTTGGTAATAATTCAAAAGAATATATAAAAAATATTAAATTCCAGCTCTACGACTAAAAAATCATCTGCAAAAGCAATTTCTTCCTTTATAGTCTCATCACATGAGAAAAATTGGAAACGATTAGGAAGTTTTATGAATATGGATCAAGTCCGTTATGTTGATGATGCGATTACCTCTCGTCATTCTGTGCGTGCATTTTTAAATACTCCTGTAGACACCCAAACCATTAAAGATATTTTGTCAGTCGCCTGTCGTGCACCTTCTGGCACAAATACTCAACCATGGAAAGTCTATGTTGTCACAGGAAAAAAACGCACAGAAATGATCGATCGCGTATGCACCGCACAATTGGAACTTTATCAAAAACCTGAGCTTTCTGAGCAATATAAAGAAACTTTTGCTTATTATCCTGAGACTTGGATCTCGCCCTTTATAGACCGCCGTCGTGAAAATGGCTGGGGACTTTATGGATTATTGCAAATTCAAAAGGGCGAAAAAGAGAAAATGGCAGCGCAACAACTGCGTAACTTTCAGTTATTCGATGCACCTGTAGCACTTTACTTTACTGTAAATAAAATCATGGGAATTGGAGCAAAAATGGATATTTCCATGATGCTTCAAAATGTGATGATCGCGGCTAAAGCTCGAGGATTAGATACTTGCCCTCAAGCAGCTTGGAATCATTTTCATCCAATCGTTTTAGATGTATTGGGTGCACCTGATGATGAGGATTTAGTCTGTACGATTGCACTTGGTTATGCCGATCCAGATCATATTGTGAACACCTTTATTACGCCACGTGAACCCATAGAAAATTTTACTGTTTTTGTAGAGTAATAAGGACTCAAGAGGTGGACAGTATCTCTAAGCAGAGATACTGTTGTTTAGCTGGCGACCAACTTTCAAAATTGCATATAGCCCTGCACTGGTAAACATTAGCATCATTAAACCCATATTGAATGATGCTTTCCAAATCAAGAAATTCAAAATTACACCACCGAGTAATCCGCAAGCGAATTGCATACTGCCCATAATGGCGCTGGCTGTACCTGCCCTTGCACCTTGTTTAGACATCGCCAATGCCATTGCATTAGGACCGGTCAAACCAATTCCCGAAACTACAAGAAATAAACCAGACATAAGAAACCATAGTGGTGCATCAGCCATTGCCCCTGCACACACCACAATCACAGCACCAAAACATTGAATTGAACCGCCCAAACGCAATCTTGGGAAAATGTCCATTCGCGTGTTTAAATGTTTATTTAAAGATGACATCAACATAATACCCGCTGCATTTAAGGCAAAGGCATACGAAAATTGTTGTTGAGAAAGTCCATATTGCCCCATAAATACAGCCGATGCAGAACTGATATAACAGAACAGTGCAGCACCAGTTAAGCAACCAGCAAACATAGGCACTCTAAAGCTTTCATCTTTTAAAATTGCTGCATATAGGGTTGTTACTTGATAAGTCGATAACTTTAAACGGCGCTCTACAGGCAGTGATTCTTTAAAGAAAAAATGAACACATAGCCAGCAAATGACACCAACCACCGCCAAACTCACGAAAATGGCTTGCCATACAAAAAAGTTTAAAATCCATGCGCCAAACATCGGAGCCAAAATCGGCGCAAGTCCCATCACAATCATCATGCTTGAAAATGCTTGTGCAGAGCCTTGCATATCTAAACGATCTCGTATTGCGGCCCGTGCAATCACAACACCAACACATCCACCCAATGCCTGAAAAATACGTGCAACAATCAACGCCCATTCATTTGTTGTAAACACACATGCCAAACTCGCAATCACATAGAGTGTTAAGCCAAAATATAACGGCGGTTTTCGACCAATTCGATCACTCACGGGACCATAAATAAGTTGACCAATTGCCAGTCCGAGAAAATATGCAGGAAGTGTATTCGAAATCATTTGTGTACTTACCCCGAACTCATCTGCCATTTGCGGCAAAGCGGGTAAATACATATCTATGGATAAAGGACCTAAAGCAGTTAAAAGTGCAAGTAACATAATCCAAGCTGTTGAATATTGACGTGAATTAGATTGCTGCACCTTCATAATACTGCACTTTTCAAGTTTATTAGTGGTGTAAGCTTAACATCTCTGCTTTATTTTGTGCATAATAATGAGAATCCGCTTACGCATGATCAGTGCGATCAGCGCGCTTAAAAATGATTGGATAAAACTAAAAAGGACACATTTTGAATCCTTGGTTCGGACGTTTAAAACAGATCACGTATAACACCACGTTTATGTATAACGTGCGGATGTTAATTGCTTTTACAGGGACAGCTTTTGTTCCTTACTTTTTGAATTATCAGCTTGCTACCATTCCACTGACCTTAGGCGTTGTTGCTGCGGCGATTAGTGATATTGATGATCGCTTTTCCGTACGCATTATGAATTTGATCTATACCTATATCGGATTCTTCATCACTGCGGCATCGGTTCATCTTTTATTCCCTTACCCGATTGCTTTTGCAATCGGCTTAATTGCCTCATGTATCGGCTGGATTTTACTAGGTTCTTTAGGTCGTCGTTATGCGACGATTGCCTATGGTTGCTTAGTCATTTCAGTTTATACCATGCTTGGTGTACATCTATTTGAACAATGGTATTTACAACCTGCGCTTTTAGTTGTTGGGGCAGCTTGGTACGGTTTATTATCCACCATTAGTTTTTTACTTTTCCCTGTTCGAAAAGTCCAAGATCAGCTCTCAGCATCTTATTCAGCATTGGGTAGCTTTTTGTTTGCAAAATCAAATTTATTTGATGTTGATATGACACCATCAAGCTACCAGCAAAGCATGATTGATATCGCACTTGAAAACGGTAAGTTAGTTGCGATCTTTAATGAGATGCGGATGTCGCTTTTAACGCGTCTCAAAGGTGACCGCGGACAAAAAGACACACGAAGAAGTTTGCAGTATTATTTTGTCGCTCAAGACATTCATGAACGTGCAGACTCAGCGCATATTGATTATCAGAAACTAGCAAAAGTGTTTCAGCACAGCGATATTCTTTTTCGCTTTCAACGGATTTTATCGATTCAAGGTAAAGCGTGTCAGGACTTATCGCAATCTATTTTAACTCGCACTCGTTATGAACATAATAAACGCTTTAAACATAGCTTTGAAAATTTAAGACTTTCCCTAGAAAAATTAAGAAAAGATGGATTTTATGATCAAGTACGCATCAATGCCTTATTTGCACTTTATCAGAACTTAAAATCAATTGATGCGCAGTTGCAAAACTTAGAAACAGAACGCAATCTTCAACAAATAAATGCACAAAACGCTGAAAAACAACTTAAGGATGATGATCTAAAAGGGTGGAATGACATTATCGTACGTGTTAAACAACACTTGACCCCTGAGTCGGTGTTATTTCGCCACGCTGTACGATTATCGATTGTGCTATTTATAGGCTACTTATTTATTCAACTGACCAATATTGCCTATGGTTATTGGATTTTATTAACTGCACTCTTTGTTTGCCAACCGAACTTTAATGCGACCAAGCGACGTTTATATTTACGAATTATCGGAACATTGGTCGGGATTATTGTTGGACTCGCCATTATTTATTTTATACCTTCAATAGAAGGGCAATTAGTCATGTTGGTATTGAGTGGCGTCTTATTCTTAGAGCTTCGCAGTAAACAATATGCACAAGCAACTGCGTTCATTACCATTTTGGCACTAATCAATTTTAACTTGGATGGATCTGCTTTTGCAGCGGGCTTGCCCCGCTTCATTGACACAGTGATTGGCTGCGCTTTAGCTTGGTTTGGGGTCAGTTTTATTTGGCCAGATTGGAAATTTCGCAGGTTACCTCGCTCAATTCAACGCTCTTTACAAGCGCAGTGTAAATACTTAGCAGAAGTTGTTGAACAATATCATCATGGTCGAAATCATGATTTAAACTATCGTGTGGTGAGACGAGCAGCACATAACACAGATGCTGAAGTCGCTTCCCTCATTTCAACCATTGCGACTGAACCGAATATTGATATTAATCAGAAAACTTTAGCTTTCGAGTTTTTATGTCTGAGTCATACTTTTTTAAGCTATATCGCGGCTTTAGGTGCTCATCGTGCACAAATTCAAGACCAAGAAATATTGGCTTTACTCGATCAAGCTTTAGATGATATTCAAGGTGCACTTTTAAGAGATGAAGTACCTGATTTATCAGCACAAAATATGATGCAAACCATACGTGAACATTTGAGTCGTGATGAAGACAACGATGAGAAATCACTTATCATTTTACAGCAATTGTCACTTATGCTCAGTGTGTTAACACGCTTAAGTATGTTAAAACAAAGTTTAAGTCATGAGCCAAATGAAGATGGCACAGAGTTTGCCTCTTTATAATATTTTTGAAATGTTAGAGTGCTTTGTACTGTATAGATGTTATCAGTAGATCAGCATTGTGAAATCGCAATCGACCTTCATCATTCACCATTGGCATAATATCTTTGCATGCCAATAGGTGTTAAACTTAACCCAGTTCTAAAACTCATTTTTACATTATTATGACCGCCAAAACACTATACGCTTACACGCTACAACCTGTTCCCTATGAAGTCTCTGAAGTTGAACAACGTCAAGCTCAACTGATGATTTGGCGTAGTACCAACAAATTCAGCCGCAAAGCATGGATGATTATGATTGCACTGGTTGTGCTCTCTTTAGTTGCAGCAGGACTTATCAAATATTATTCAACTTACTCAACCATTATCTGTTGGGTGGTAATCATCGGTGTCGCTCTGTTCTACTTGATCAAAAGATTTGGGCTTGAGTGGTATGTAAAACGTAAAATGAATGAGTTCCCTGTTCAAGAAACCAAGGGCTTGCGCTTAGGTGTACAGCAACATGGGATCGTAATGCGTCAAAAAGTAGGCATGCAAGATGGCATTATGACTGTCGGTTGGAAAGACATTTACGAGTGGTACAACTCCCCTGACTTTATTTTGGTTAACTTCAAAGTGAAAACACCAAAAGGTGATGAGCAACAAGGCGCTTATATTTTGCCAAAGCGCATGGACTCTAGAAACTTTCCATTTAATACTGTTCGCAAGCATTTAACTGAAATCGTTGGTCCTGCTAAGCAAGTTTAATTTTTAAAATCTAAAAACCTTTCACAATGAAAGGTTTTTTTATATCCTTAAAAATAAATGAGAATCAAAATCAATATTACCTAGAAAATCCATATTATATTCTTAATCTTGAGTTATAATTTTTTACATGAATTTCATTATCTTTTCATGATTTGACCATGCTAAAAAAAGTTTTTTTCCAAATTCACTGGTTCTTAGGAATCACTGCAGGTTTGATTCTCTCTTTGATGGGAGTAACAGGGGCAATTTATTCTTATGATCAGCAAATTCTCAAATGGATCAATCAGGACAGTTATGTTGTACAAGCTGCAACAACGCATAAATTAACTCCTGCTCAGCTTTATCAACATTTCAATCAACAGCAACCAGAAATTGTTATCAATAGCGTGACGATTGAAGCCAGCCCTACCGCATCTTCGACAGTTAATATCAAAAAAGAAGGCGCTCGGCGTGGTTATAATATGATGGTGAATCCATATACTGCTGAAGTGTTGCCTGAAGTCAAAGGACGCGAATTTTTTCAGTTTGTTCAACGATTACATCGCAATTTAACCGTCGGCGAATTTGGTGCACAAATTACTGGTGCATCGACCTTGATGTTAATTTTCTTTGTACTTAGCGGTATTTACCTGCGTTTTCCTAAAAAGCATACTGTTAAGCAGTGGTTATTTATTAAACCCAAACTAAAAGGTCGTAATTTTATTTGGGACTTACACGCTGTTGTGGGAACGTGGGTCATCGTTTTTTATCTTTTATTTGCGTGTACTGGTTTATATTGGTCTTATGACTGGTGGCGTGCTGGCATGTTTAAAGTGATGGGGGTGGAACAACCTCAACGCAATCAACAAAATAACGAACATAATAAAAAGAAAGAGCCCGCTTTATCTCCTCAGCAAGTCAATACCATCCTTACCCAAACATGGACTGGTGTAAACGCCCAAATTGGTCATCAATATTCTAGTCTAACACTAAATATTCCTAAAAAAGATGATGCAAAAGTTGAAGTGTCTTTTGTTGATCCAACACCGCAACATGAACGCGCTCGCAATCAAGCTGTTTATAATTATGAAAAGAAAAAATTTGAAAAATTAGAGCTTTATGAAGACAAAAAACTCAATGAAAAAATTATGAGCAGCATGTTGCCTGTTCATCGTGGCAGTTTTTTTGGTTCAACCTATCAATTTATTGCATTGCTTGCTTCCCTTGCCATGCCATTATTTTTTGTAACGGGTTGGATGCTTTATCTCAAACGACGTAAGCAGAAAAAACAAACTTTAGCAGCTCGTCAATCCGCAACCACACAACAAATTGATCCCAATGCTAAACCTTGGTTGATTACTTATGCATCTCAAACGGGTATAGCCGAGCAACTTGCTTGGCGAACAGCAACAAGCCTACAAGAAGCTAAGCAACCAACAACGGTTAAGCCTATTCAACAGCTTACGCCACAAGATCTTCAGCAAGCCGAGCAAGTCTTGTTTGTGGTAAGTACCTATGGAACAGGTGATGCGCCAGATCTTGCGTCAAGTTTTACTAAAAAAGTGATGCGACAAACATTTGATTTAAGTCAAATGCAGTATGCTGTTTTAGCTCTAGGTTCAAAAGAATATCCAAATAGTTATTGCAGTTTCGGCCATGCAATTAATGCATGGCTTAAGCAATCTAAAGCGCAAGCTTTGTTTGATCTGATTGAAGTCGACAACGCCAATATCAATGATATTCAGCGTTGGAATCAAGCACTATCAGTCATCACCAAGCATGAACTCCATGCCATAAATATTGAAAAAGTCTTTGATCAATGGATGTTAAGCGAACGCTATGTACTCAATCCAAATAGCGTTGGTGATCCTGCTTTTAACATTGAATTAACAGCACCACATGATATGACTTGGCGTGCGGGAGATATTGCCGAAATACAACCTGCAAATAGCTTGATTGAAATTCAGGAATTTTTGGTTAAATATCAAATTCCAGCACATGCAGTAGTTGAGTCGCTCAATCTTGAAATTGAACAAGTCTTGTGGGATAAAAACCTACGCACGGATATTCAAAGCTTCAAAACACTTGAAGAGCTATTAGCACAACTACCAACCTTAGCTACACGAGAGTATTCGATTGCCAGTATTCCTGCACAACAAAGATTAAGATTAGTGGTGCGTCAAAAGCGTGATGCAAATAATCAACTTGGTCTTGGTTCTGGCTGGTTAACTGAGTTTGCCCAACTGAAACAGGAAATTTCATTACGTATTCGTACCAATGAATCTTTCCATTTAATAGATGACAATCGCCCAATTATTTGTGTTGGTAATGGTACAGGTATTGCTGGTCTGATGAGCTTATTACAGCAGCGTAATCGACAAAATTACACAGCAAATTGGCTCATATTCGGTGAACGTCAACGTGAGCATGATTTCTTTTATCAAGAAACAATTAACGCTTGGAAAAATATGGGAACACTGCAACGTCTCGATCTTGCATTTTCTAGAGATCAAGAACAACGTATTTATGTTCAAGATATTCTTCGAGAAAATGCTGAGGAACTCAAACACTGGATAGATCAAGGTGCAGTGATCTATGTATGCGGTAGTATTGAAGGTATGGCTTCAGGTGTAGACCAAGCTTTAAATGACATACTTAGCGAAGAGAAAGTAGATGAACTCCGCCAATCAGGACGCTATCGTCGCGATGTATATTAAGTAATTTTAATGCGCAGAAAGACGAGTGATTTTCACTCGTCTTTTTTATTTAAATGCACTCAAATTTGCCTTTCTACAAATTTTGCATACACTTAGCACGACTCAAATCGACTACTCTTAAAATTATGCAATTAAGCTCATGGATACGCATTTTTATAGCCCTTATTGGCTTAGTTTTATTTTTCGATGGTGCGATCTTAATCGCCTTTAAAAAGATTCATATTGGAACTGTTATCCCTCTCGTATTGGGATTATTTCTTTGTGTTTATTCGCTCTATTACTATCATATTGAACGATTCTTCTTTTACCATTTCCGCTTACATTCAGTTTGGCGTTTTGGGTGGCTATGTTTTTGGGTTTGGTTAATTAGCTTAGGCTATTTTTTTAATCACCTTTCAAAAAGTAATCCAATCAATCAAAAAGTTCCAACTGCTGAAGCCATCATCGTTTTAGGCAGTGGTGTAGAAAATGGGGAACCGTCTGTTACGCTAGCAAAGCGATTAGACCGCGCAGCGCCAGTAGCACGATCTCAACCTAATGCAAAATTAATTGTATCGGGTGGCGTCGATTTTGGTGAAGTCGATAGTGAAGCATTGGTTATGTCTCGCTATCTACAGAAAAGCTATCACATTCCCGCATCACAAATTCTGTTAGAAGATAAAAGCACCAGCACAGAATTGAATCTTATTAATAGCCAACCTTTACTAAAAGCACATAGCATCACTATTCAACAGCCGATTATTATTGTCACCAGTGATTTTCATACCCCTCGTGCTGCTGCAATTGCCAAAAAACAAGGTTATAGCAACTTTACCATGCTTGGCTCAACCACTCCGCTATCAACACGCTACAATGCATGGCTAAGAGAATATTTTGCCTATGTGAGTGGTTGGTTACTGAATGAATATTGATGAGCGAATAACCTCTATCGCAATTCAAACTTATTTATGCAGTCGAATATCACGTGGCATAGGTAATTTTAATTCTGCAAACACGTCTGGACGCTGCAAATAAATTTGATATAGAAAGTTTTTAATATCCAATAACAATGTATCTGGTGACACCAAAAGGTTATTTCCTTCTGGTGTTAAATCCAGTGATAACATCGTATTATTTTCTTTTATAAATGGAATCAGCTTTTCAATCAGTGCTGACAAAGATACTTCTTGGATCTCATATTTAGCCCAATTATCTTTGATCAATAATTTTGCTAGTCCTTTATGTTGCCAAATTGATAAAGCGTGTTGACCAGATGGCGTTGAACACAAAGCCCAACCATCATGATATAAAGCAATAACTTGACGTTGAATAATAATATTTTGGATAAACTGACGATAAGCATCTTTCGGTAATGAACTGGATGTTGTTGTTTTTGATTTCGACGCAGCCTTGCGTTGATAAGGGTTTTTCATAAAATTACTTCAATATTAGAATCATTATTGATGCCAATATTAAAATATTTTACGTTAAAGTACAATGATTTGATTTTAATAGAGAGAATATGGTGGGCGCTGACGGGATCGAACCGCCGACATTCTGCTTGTAAGGCAGACGCTCTACCAACTGAGCTAAGCGCCCTGAGGAATAAAAATTGATTCAATATCAATTTTTATGACGCAAGACAAACGGAGTGCGTAGTGTCTTACATTATCACCCTCTTGAACAGGGAATCAAGAGAATGGCGCAGCGGACGGGGCTCGAACCCGCGACCCTCGGCGTGACAGGCCGATATTCTAACCAACTGAACTACCGCTGCACTGGATTACTTCTAACGAAGTAAATGTCACAAATATGGTGGGCGCTGACGGGATCGAACCGCCGACATTCTGCTTGTAAGGCAGACGCTCTACCAACTGAGCTAAGCGCCCTGAGCGAGGTAACAAACTTAAAGTTTTGCTTTAAAGTTTGTTTGAATAAAAAAGAAAAAATCCAATCTATTCAACTCTAACCAAGCATGCAAATTTAAAGTGGCGCAGCGGACGGGGCTCGAACCCGCGACCCTCGGCGTGACAGGCCGATATTCTAACCAACTGAACTACCGCTGCACTATAATTTTGCAATTATGGTTAAAACGATATTAAAACTTAAGTGGCGCAGCGGACGGGACTCGAACCCGCGACCCTCGGCGTGACAGGCCGATATTCTAACCAACTGAACTACCGCTGCACTTGAGTTTTAACGTAAAGGCTTGGTGGGCGCTGACGGGATCGAACCGCCGACATTCTGCTTGTAAGGCAGACGCTCTACCAACTGAGCTAAGCGCCCTTAACGTCTTCATCGTTTGTGAGGTGCATTATAGAGAATCTTTACAGCCTGTCAAACGCTTTTCCGATTCTTTTTAGAAAAAACAGTGTGAATGATTAAAAAATAGGTGATTCCGTTAAAAAATAAAGGTTTCCGTATTTTATTTAGGCACTTATTGAAAATTTAACGGCTTATTTTCCAATGCTTGCTCTGAAATATAAACCAAAGCTTGTTCTGAAATTAGTTGAAAAAGTTCAATCACATCTTTATTTCTCATACGAATACACCCATGCGACATTGGTATTCCCATCGGTTCGGTATCTGGGGTTCCATGTATATAGATATACCGTCGAAAAGTATCGCAACCTTCCCCTTTGTTAAATCCAACCTCTAATCCATCTAACCATAAGATTCGAGATAAAATCCAATCCCGTTCGGGAAATTGCTGTGCAAGTTGTTGATCGTATATTTCACCTGTTGCTTGTCTAGCAATGAATACCGAATTTTCTTGAGCATCTAAACCTATTTTTTGTGCAACTTGATGCCAACCTCTAGGCGTCTTGCCACTGTTTTCTTGCTCCCCTATGCCATTTTTACCCGATGAAATCACATAAAATTTATTGTGTTTAGGCAAATGCAACGTTTGTTGTGCTAGGTCAATAAGAATATCTGCCTGATCAAGCATATAGGACATTGTGATCTCAAGATGAATAAAACATGATTATTTCAACATAGTCAGCAATCATTTTCTTGTATTTTTCAGTAGTTTTAATTTACAACAAGTTTTAAAACCAATAAGCAAATACTCAATTAAATATGAACATCTTATAAATCAATCAAAACTGTTTGATTGCTTAACTAATATTTCTCATTAGTCTGATGATAGACCATAAGATGTTTAGCTGAGCAACCTACTTTTGATTGGGTTCTAGCTCAACTTTCGACTCTGGTCGCATCCACAACCAAATTGCTACGATTAACATTGTTAAATCTGTAAATACTTTTACTAAAAATGGCGCATTGGTAAATAACATTATAATACCGCTAAGCAGCATCATAATACTGGCGATCCATTTCGCTTTACGTGGCACTGTTCCATTTTCTCGCCAATTCCGTAAGGTAAAACCATACTTAGGATGATTCAATAACCAAGCATCCATTTCTGGCCATCCTTTAGATGCAGCCCAAGCAGCTAAAATCAAGAAAACCGTTGTTGGCATACCTGGCAATATTGCACCAATAATGCCGAGCGTAATAAAAATTACCACTAGACTTCGCCAGAACAAAGTTTTCATTGAGCCATAACCAATAAGCTAATCCAAGCGTGCTAGTATAAATTGTTTTTTCGCTGCTTTCTTAAACTTAGCACGCTTATTTCCACAATTGGGTTAACTAATGATTAAAGCGATTTCTCAAAAAAAATATTTTGAACCATGGACTCAATTTAAGACGCCAATTGTTCGGCAACTTGCATTTTGTATCGCCAGTCCAAATATTTTGATCAACATCCCAACAGAACTAAACATAAAAAATGACTTTGAATTACATCATAATCATGAATGGCGAACTTACTATGATTCATACGAAATACGTTTACATGAACTTGATCAAGCGCCGCATGTTTTAATTGATTTCCTCTCTCGGTTGAAAAGCACCCGTCTAGGACTACGTTTTGAAAATTTATTGTGGTTTTGGTTATTAGATAACGCTTATCACCCTTATCAACTTTTAGGACATAGCATCCAGAAAATTAATGGTGCTACCACCTTGGGTGAGCTTGATTTTGTGGTACTCAATACAATATCAAATGAGATTGAACATTGGGAAGTTGCGTTAAAATTTTATCTTGGAGAAGATCAACTCAGTTTAGATCAATGGTTTGGTCTCAATCGGGAAGATACATTACAAAGGAAATTACAACATTTTACCGATCGTCAATTTCAGTTTTCACAAGCTTTAGAACATACAATTCAAAGAAAAATAGCTGTGGTAAAAGGTCAATTATTTATCCCATTTGAGCAAAATAATCCAGCATTGCCTGATTGGATAAATACAGAACGTCGTTTGGGTTACTGGGGAACAAAAATCCCAAGTACATCATTTTATCGTTTACAGCGGCAAGAATGGTTATGTCAAAACGATGCACCCTCTTCTGAAGCAGCAAAATGGTGGACAAATGGTCTTTATTACTCAGAAGAAACTGAGCCGCAATTTTATATGTTTCGCAATCCAGCTATTTTATTAAGTGGTACTTAATCAAATCATTTTTTATAAAGTAACATTTTATAACACATCTACCAACAAACCATCATGTTCATTTTACGCGTTTTTTTTTAGCCTTGATGAACATCATAATTACATTTAAACGGAGAAGATGATGAAAAAAATCTTAGTTGCTTCAATCATGACTGCTTTTGTTCTAACTGGTTGTAATACGTTTAAAGGCTTTGGGCAAGATGTTTCTAAAGCTGGTGATAAAGTGAGTCAAACTGCTGAAAAAACTCAAGATAAAATGTAATTTAGCCGAACAAGCTGCATTAAACCTTATCTATTCTTAGATAAGGTTTATTTTGACATACCTTTCTTCTTAAGATTCCCCTATCATATCGGCTTATAACTCACCAGATTTAGCCACATTTCGCATGAACCATTCCGATACTTTAGAACTTAGCTTACAACTTCTTCGCCAACCCTCAGTTACACCTGTAGATCATGATTGTCAAAATATCATGGCTCAGCGCTTAGCAAAAATTGGCTTCAATATCGAAAATATGCGTTTTGATGATGTCGACAATTTGTGGGCTCGTCGTGGTACAGAAAGTCCTGTGTTCTGTTTTGCTGGGCATACCGATGTTGTTCCAACCGGTCAACTGGATGCTTGGAATTCCGATCCGTTTATTCCCAGTATTCGTGATGAAAAGTTATACGGTCGTGGCGCTGCGGATATGAAAACAGCTTTAGCCGCTATGGTTGTTGCTTCTGAACGCTTTGTAACTAAACACCCAAACCATAAAGGCTCTATTGCGTTTCTGATAACCTCTGACGAAGAAGGTCCATCAATCAACGGAACAGTGAAAGTTGTTGAAACTTTAGAAGCGCGTAACGAAAAAATGAAATGGTGTTTGGTGGGTGAACCATCAAGTACTACTACACTTGGTGATATTGTAAAAAATGGTCGTCGTGGTTCTCTGAATGGTGTCTTAACTGTACAAGGTAAACAGGGTCATGTTGCCTATCCTCACTTAGCTCAAAATCCTATTCATTTAGCCTCTAAAGCGATCACTGAGTTATGTGAAACGGTTTGGGACAATGGTAATGAGTATTTTCCGGCTACTTCATTTCAAATCTCAAATATCCATGCTGGAACAGGAGCAACAAATGTTGTCCCAGGCACATTAGATGTGACCTTTAACTTCCGTTATTCGACTGAAGTGACGGCTGAAATTCTTAAACAGCGCGTTTTAGAAATTTTGGATAAACACGGTTTAACCTATACGATTAATTGGACCTTATCTGGTTTACCATTCCTCACCCCTGTTGGTGAGCTTGTAAATGCAGCACGCAATGCTATTAAAAATGTCACTGGAGTTGATACTGAATTATCGACAAGTGGTGGTACATCGGATGGTCGATTTATTGCTCCTACAGGTGCTCAAGTGCTTGAACTCGGTGTGTTAAATGCAACCATTCATCAAATCAATGAGCATGTCAATGTTGCTGATTTAGAGCCATTGGCTGAAATATATGAGCAAATCCTCGAACAACTTTTAGCATAATGATTTGATTTAAAATAAAAAGGAGCTTTTGAAAGCTCCTTTTTTTATTTACAACCCAAGTTGGGTTTGAATATTTTGCAAGTGAGGAACATAAAACTGCTGCTCCCCCATTTTTACATATTTAAATACCTTATTATCGTCAACATCTATTTCATCATCAACAATTTCAGAGATACGTACACGAATTGATTCAGGCATTTCATTGCAAACCAATGCAAAACGTTCAGAGACATCATCTCCTTCAATCACTAAAGCCACACCTTCTTTATGATTAGGATCATTCACAGCAAAAACTGGAAGTTTTAAATCATGCCATTCAATATGATCAACGTTGGTTTCAGTATCCATTGCAGATAACACAATATTTTGTGGTAATAACATCGGAACTTTCTGATGACACTGAATAATATAGGCATCGATAAATCCAGTAGATACCGTAATTAAGTGCTGTAACTCTTGCTGATTAATTTGACCCAATGTTGGGTTTGCGCCTTTCTTAGCCATTCTTTTTCACCTCTTAGCGCACTGCGAGTAAGCTTTCAACATTTTCCAAGAGAGCTTCTTCTTGGAAAGGTTTACCCATATATTGATTCACACCTAGTGATAGTGCTCGTTCACGATGTTTCTCACCGGTACGAGAAGTAATCATAATGATCGGCAAATCACGATGCAATTCATGATGGCGTACAAGGTTTGTAACCTCAAAACCATCCATACGAGGCATTTCAATATCAAGCAACATCAAGTCTGGCTTAATGGTTTCTAACTGCTCAATCGCATCGACACCATCTTTCGCTGTCACAACATCATAACCTTGGCGTTCTAACAAACGAGAAGTAACCTTACGAACTGTGACTGAGTCATCCACAATCATGATCAAACGACGTTCGTCATAACGTTGCTTAGTATAGGTTTCATCTGCTTGTTTGCTACGATTAGTTGACTGTGCATGTCTCGCAATATTTTGACCATCCAAAATCAAGCAGACTTGACCATCACCCAGAATCGTTGCACCCGCAATGACCCCAATACTAGAGAATTGTTGTCCAATTGGTTTTACAACAATTTGACCACGAGAACCAATCAATTGATCCACAAGTAATGCTGTTGTTTGACCTTGCGCACCTTTAACCAATAGTACAGGTAATGAATGGACAACCCCATGTAAGCGTGGAATAGGCTGTCCAGCCACAAATTCAGATAAATAACGTAAGCGATAGCGTTCTTGATCAATTTTGAAGTAATCCTCTTTACTCTCAAAATACTCTTCTAGAGCTGTTGGCGAAATACGAACAATACGATCAATTTGCGCCAATGGGAATGCAAATTGCTGATCGCCCGCTTTAACCATTAAGGCATCACTGACCGCTACTGTCGTTGGTACGCGAATCGTAAAGGTCGTACCTTTTCCTAGAGTCGAATCGACACTAACATGACCACCTAAAGCTTTAATATCACTTTGTACTACATCTAGACCGACACCACGACCAGAAATCTGAGTCACTTCTGCTGCTGTACTAAAACCAGGATGGAAGATAAATTGTAGAATTTCTTCCTGATCAAGCTTCTGATCTTTGGTCATCAATCCAGTTTGGATCGCCTTTTGCTTGATACGATTAACATCAATTCCTTTACCATCATCACTGAATGTAACGACAACATCCGTACCTTGACGACCAATATTTAAAACAATATGACCTGTTTCTGGCTTCTTGGTTTGTAAACGTTGTTCACGGTCTTCGATACCATGGTCAATCGCATTACGAAGCATATGTTCAAATGGTGAAACCAAGCGCTCCAAAATACTGCGATCTAATTCACCCTCGGTATTGTTGACAATTAACTCAGTTGGGCGATTTAGGGTAGATGCAGTTTGGCGCACAATACGCTGTAAACGTGGCAATAAACGAGAGAAAGGAACTAGACGGGTACGCATCAAACTTTCTTGAATTTCAGCTTGAATACGTGATTGTTGCAATAGCAAACCTTCCGTATCACGGATTTTCTCAGAAAGTGTGGTTTTAAAATCGACCAAATCCGATGCCGATTCAGCAAGAGACTTAGACAACTGATTTAATGATGAATATTGGTCCATTTCTAATGGATCAAAATCAGCATAGCGGGAGTTTTCTCCACCATGACGAGCAATAATTTGACTTTCTAACTCGCCCTCCATTCGGCGCAACTGATCAGCCAAACGTTTGATTGCAAGTTCCATCTCAGTCAATGTCCCACCTAACTGACCAAGATCCATTTCAATACGTGAACGGTTAATTGCATTTTCACCCGACAGATCAATCATTTTCTCAATGACATCTGCGGAAACACGAATCATCTCATTATTTTGTTCATTTCGCTCTGTCGTTTCCCACTCACCCAACATTGAAGGTGGTTCAGTACCATCACCCTGAACAAATTCCATCGTATATTCAGGTGTAAAGATATCTTTAGCAGAAAGCTTTTGTGGAAGTTTTGCAGAAACATCTACAAACTCCATATTTTCTAAGCTTTGTTTTAAACCATCAAAGTTTGCATATTGACGCTTAAATATCGCATCATTTAGCCAAGCAAGAGCTGTGTTGAGCAAATTGTCATACACATTAGAATTAAAATGATGGACACCAAATTGCTCGAATGCATTCTCAAGATGATAAGCAATAATAGCAATCGCATCCAACTCCGCCATGCGAGCGCCACCTTTTAAACTGTGGGCATTACGTTGGAGTTGTAACAATAAACTACGGTTACCGCGCTGATCAATCCATTGTTTCAACAAAGTTTTTGCTTGTTCTAATAGCTCTTCAGCTTCTTCAAAGAATGTCTCTTCAACCAAAGAACGAACTTCATCATCTTCATTACGTTGCTGAACTTCAGCAATGGTTTCAAGAGACGAAGTATCTTCAACTTCATGCTGATCATTCAGTACGATTTCTGATGTATCAGCCGCTAACTCAAATGCACTACTGTCAATTTGAGAATGTTCAATTTGTGTTAGATCTTCGGTTTGCTCTTCTAAGCTCGCAATCTCAAGATCACTCGTAGCAGTCTGATCAGATTGTTGTAGAAGGTTGATGACATTAGTTGATGGATAATCAACATGCTGATCTCTAATCGTTTGAATACGATCTGCAATATCATCCTGAACAATACGAATTAATGCAACCAAGTAAGCTGTAGGCTGTATTTGTTGATTAATCAGTTTTTCATAAATTGTTTCTAACTCATGCGCAATCAAACCAATATGACGTGCTTGAATCATATTTGAGCCACCTTTTAAGGTGTGTAGATAACGCATTAAGTTTTTCAAAGCATTAATATTTTGATGGTCAGAAGTCCAACTGTTGAGATCAGTATCAATACCTGCCAACAATTCATCTGCTTCTTCTAAGAAAATATCTAATAGGTCTGGATCAAAATCTCGATTTGCTTGATCAGACTGTAACTGCTGTTTGTCTAAAGTTAACTGTGCCGCTAAGGCTGTCACATCAATTGTAGAAGGCTGATTATCCGTTTGAGAAACATTAACAGCATGACTAGATTGAGTAATTTCAGTTTCAAAAACAGTGTCGTTAAATCTTAAACTTTCAATTTCATTTTCTGATGTTTGATCTTCATCTACAATATCAAGTACAGCAACGCTGGTACTTTCTAACTGATCGAAGTTATTTAATATTGCTAATACATGTGTTGATGGATAATCAACTTTCTGATCACGAATCGTTTGAATTCGATCTGCAATATCATCTTGTACAGCACGGATAACAGCAATAAGCTGACTAGATGGTTGTAACTGTAGATTAATCAACTTTTCATAAATGGTCTCTAACTCATGCGCAATCAAACCAATATGACGCGCTTGAATCATATTTGAGCCACCCTTCAAGGTGTGCAAATGACGCATTAAATTTTTGAGTGCATTTATATTTTGTTGATCAGCAGCCCAACTATTTAAATCAGCATCTATACCACCCAATAACTCATCAGCTTCCTCAAGGAAAATATCAAGTAAATCAGGATCAAAATCTCGATTTGATTCGCTAGATTCAATTTGTTGTTTATCTAATGCGAATTGTGCTGCTAAATCAGTAATATCAATAGAAGAAGCTACTTGTTCATCAGTATCTTGAATAGTATTCGACTGTTGATATTGCTCAGTAGATGTTGTATCAACTGGCTCTAAAAGCTCAATATTCTGTTGGGTAAATGAACTTAATTCATTTAAAACACGCTCATGGGTTTTACTTAATGTCACCCGCTGCCCAGCAGCCAAAGTATCAAACAATTGTATAAACTGTTGATGAACTTGATGATATAACTCAAAAGCATAATCAATATTTAAAAGATCAGGCTTAAATAAGAGATCTTGATAACTAGAACGCAATAGACTGGTATACTGGTACATACCAATCGTTGCATGATGATGGGTATGTTGTAATAACAGTTCAGTTTGTTGGCTTAATGTTTGAATATAACGAGGGAACTCGTCACGAGCTCGCTTTTCAAAATCAAATTCAACATCCAATAAATCATTAATATTTAATTCTAATAACTGTGAAACTAGACCTTGTGGACGAACCGCATCACCATGTTTTTCTTCTAATTGGAAATCGTAACTATCCCACGCCACATTAAAGGTGTCATAGATTTCACTACATTTCTGCTCTGAACCTTCATGCTTTAATGTATGTAAATAATCACGTACAAATTGTGCATAGTGAGTTAACAGCGCAGTTTCATCTGAACTAGAATCCAACTCTTCTTGTAATAATGTTTTAAATAAGTTTTCAACTTTAGAGCTCGCATCAAACACATGATTAACATGCGCCATTGCGGAACTACCACGTAATGTGTGCAGTGCTCGAATTAAAGTATTGTAATTTTCATTTGACGGACGATCATTAATTAAGAATTGATCGATTGTTGCTAAATGATCCTCTGCTTCTTCCAAGAAGATCGCCAAGGTTTCTTTTAATAAGCCATCATCTTCAAGATTGATCACTTGTGGCTCTTCAATATCAACCGAATCTAATGGCTCAGTATTGAATTGATCACTTACGAACTCTAAATCGGTAATCACAGAATCATCAGTTAATTGATCTGCCAGTAGCAGTAAATCTATTAAAGCAGGCTCTAAGCTTTGTTGCTGTTGTAATTGCTGCCCAAGTAAGACCAAAGGTCTTAAATCTATTTGATGTTTTTGAACCGATTTAAAATCATGAGCGAGCTTAAAGCGATAGATATTAACAATCGCTTTTACGTAGCATTGAATTTCATTTGTTAATGAAATTGTTCCTGCTAGCACTCGATTTAAAGTATCTTCAACAGTCCATGCCAATTCACCAGACGACTTTGCACCGACCATACGCCCAGAACCTTTTAAGGTATGGAAATGACGACGAATATCAGTTAGCACATCCTGTTGATTCGGCTGTTCTTTCCATTGAACGAGTAATGGCTCTAGCTCAACAAAAATCTCATCTAATTCTTCAATAAAAATTTCGAGAATTTCTGCGTCTTGCTCAAGATAACTATCTTCAGGAAGCGTCATTGTTTCAACTAACGTTTTTAATATTTCTTTCATAGCGGCTTCTTTAGTTTTTATCCACTAACTGTGGCTAAAAATTACGTGTATCTATCATTCAAGACGTTGTTTGGTTTCATCATCATCTTGCCAAGATAATCTACATCTCTATAAAAAAGGAAGGCAGACACCCCATCTGCCTTCCCTATGCTGCTTAGTCAGGTAACTTAAAGTCAGTTACAGATTCACGTAATGATTCAGCCATATTCGCCAACTCAGAAACTGAGCGCGCTGTATCAAAGGTTGCTGTCGTGGTCTGAGAGGTAATCTCTTGTACAACATTCATCGTCGTCGCAATGTGACTTGCAGATGCTGACTGAAGTTTTGCTGCATCAGAAATGCTTTCAATAAGTTTTGCCAAATCACCTGATACCGTCTGAATTTCATCTAGTGCAATACCCGCATCTTTTGCTAAGTTTGCACCACGCACAACTTCAGAAGTCGTTTGTTCCATCGAAATTACAGCTTCGTTAGTATCTGTTTGAATGGTTTTAACTAAGCTCTCAATCTGTTTAGTTGCAGATGCTGAACGTTCAGCAAGACGCTGTACTTCATCTGCTACAACTGCGAAGCCACGACCTGCTTCACCTGCCATCGATGCTTGAATTGCAGCATTTAATGCCAAGATGTTCGTTTGGTCGGCGATGTCGTTAATTAAAGAGACAATATTACCAATTTCTTGAGATGACTCACCCAAACGTTTAATACGTTTAGAGGTTTCTTGAATCTGCTCACGAATATGATCCATACCTTCAATAGAACGGTTTACAACTTGCGCACCATTCGATGCAATTTGTACTGAACGTTGTGCTACTTCCGCTGACTCTGATGCATTTGAAGATACTTGGTCAATCGACAGCGCCATTTCGTTCATCGCTGCTGATGCACCTGCAATCTCTTGTGCCTGATGTTCAGATGCTTCTGCTAACTGGTTGGTAATGTTCTGAGTATCTTGAGTATATCGAGCAACTTCTTGAGACGTATCCGTAATTCGAGATACCAGATCACGTAACTGATCAATCGCGAAGTTAATCGAGTCAGCAATCGCTCCGGTAAAATCTTCAGATACTGTTGCATAAGAACGTAAGTCACCATCTGCAAGATCGGCAATTTCATCAAGTAATCGTAAAATCGCATTTTGGTTACGATCATATTCATCTTGCAAGCGTGTTACACGCTCTTTATCTGTGTTACTACGTAGTGCAAGCAATTGAAGTGCTGAGAAAATCAATAGACCTAATGCACCAATTAATACAACACCTGCAATTACATTACCCCAACCACTTTCAGCTTTATCAGACAACGTATTTAATGAACCTAATAAACTATCTGATTGAGAGAAAATTTGAGAAGATGCTTGACGTACACGAACGATTTGATTGGCGTTCTGTAAAACTGTTGCAGCGGCTGATTTCAATACAGCATCATAATCAGATTTAATACTGTCCACAGATTCACGCAAATCTGGTGATGAAATACGATCTACACCTAATTCAGAGCTACCATTTAGCTGAGCGTTTAAGTAAACACCAAAAGTATCAATATCGGCACCAAAGTCATTTGCAGAAACGTTAGAGTTATCCGTTCCAACCAATACTGAGTTAATCGAACGTAAAATACGTTCTGCAATAAACACTTGGTTTTTCGTGATAATTACCTGACTACTTGGCATGTTCTCACGAACCATTTGATCAACCATCAAGTTATATTCAGCCTGAATTTCAGGAATCGTTTCACTGATCGAAATGTTGGTATCGTAGAGTTGGTTAATAATTTTTTGTTGCGAGGCAATTAACTCAATGTTTTTCGATACATTAGTCCAAAGCTCATTCACTTTTTTGTATTCTTCAGACCCTTTACCATAGACATCTTCAACAGTTTCAAGGTTTTCAGCAAAGCGCTTCTCTGATTCAACAAGACTTTTCATCGCTTCAGGTGTACCCGAAGCTGTCGCTTCAGTTGCTTGACGAGAAATCATTTGTGATAACAGACGTAATTCACCCAAACTACGTGTTAACTGATTTGAACGTGGCACACTCACAAACAGATAAATTAAGAGGATGACTGCAAGAGCTAGAGCAATTAAAGCACGGTAAATAATTGGCTTAGATTTCTCAGTTTCACCGAATAAACGTGAAAACTGATCAAGCTGAGTTCGTATCTTTTCTAGAAACGCACCACCACTTTTTTGACCAGCACTATCACTGCCACTACCATTTTTCTTTTTAAGTTTAAAGCCCATATCAGCTTCTCCCCAGAATACGCGTTTATGTTCCGTAGCGTACAAATTAGTTTATAAATTTTATAGATGCATTCATATATTGAGGATTTTGCAACAACCGACTCAGTAAAAATACATGCCATTGCTGATTATGTTGATGGAAATAACCTTGACAATAATCTTTTAATTTATCGTCAATTTCAGCACTTTGAGAAAAGAAACTCTTTTTATTAAAGTGCTGGATTCCAAGAACTTGATCTACAACCAAGCCAACATAATGATCTTGATGACTAATACATATTACTTTTTGTGTTGGCGAAAATTGACTCCGCTGCCCTGAAATAAAATGCGTTAAATCAGAAACTGAAAGCAATCGTCCACGAATATTTGCCAAACCACGCACCCATGCTTGGGTATTTGGAACAGGAGTATATTTCGGTGGATATATTACTTCCGAAATTTCCCCCAATGGAGCGACAAAATATTGCCCTAACATCTCAAATGCAATACCAGACCAACGGCTGACTTCATTTTGAGTTGAAGCGTATTGTTTATTGCCTCGCTTGGATAAGCGAAGCAATTCGATAAATCCATTTGCTGCCATAACCTATCCTGTATTGAGTAATGAAAAGGCCCGTATTGATTAACTTAATAGTTCTTTAATTACATCAATAAGTTGCTGTTCATCAATTGGCTTGGTTAAATAATCACAAGCACCTTGACGCTTACCCCATACACGATCTGTCGCCTGATCTTTGGTACTTACGATCACAACAGGAATATGCTGTGTGTCTTTACCTTTGCTGATTTGGCGAGTTGCTTGAAAGCCATTCATCCCTGGCATAACCACATCCATAAGAACTAAGTCTGGTAATTCTGCTTGTGCCATCGTGACACCATCCGCGCCATTGGTCGCCTCAATCACATCATAACCGTGCTTAGTCAAAATTTCTCTAAAACGAAATGTTTCAGTAGGAGAATCATCTACGATAAGTATACGAGCCATTTTTTCCTCAATTTAATTCTTTATGCGCCAACGTGGTTACGAATCGCATTTAAAAGCTCATCTTTACTAAATGGCTTAGTTAAATACTCATCTGAGCCCACAACACGACCTTTCGCCTGATCAAACAAACCGTCTTTGCTTGATAACATGATCACAGGAATATTTTGATAATTTAGAGAGTTTTTAATTAATGCGCAGGTTTGATAACCGTCTAAACGAGGCATCATAATGTCAACAAAAACGATATCAGGATTAGCTTCAGCAATTTTTGATAGTGCTTCAAAACCATCAACGGCTGTGATTACTTCACAACCTTCACGCTGCAATAATGTTTCTGCTGTACGACGAATTGTTTTTGAATCGTCAATTACCATTACCTTTAAATTTTGAAATTTATCTTCCATTTAATTGTCCTGCCCCAATACTCAATACAAATTATGGTTGTTTAATTTGTTTTATACAGATTAGTTGATATTTTTAACATATCTTTACTTGCATTATCAATGAAGTTTTTTGAACCAATCTATCAGTTTTTCTTAACAACACTAAGTGGTTCACACTTTTCATCGAATAACTATTTTTTTTGCATCTTAAGTATTTTTAATTGTATAAATAGCTACTAATATACAACTGATTATTATTTAAAAATAAGTGATTTAGTTAACTTTTTTGGGGAATGTAATGACTGGTTTGTTAAAGTGGAGTTGCCGCGTTAGTCACTTTACAATGATCACTCGCAATTACATTTGTGCTTTTTTATTATGCATTTTTACTATTGATTGCTTTGCAGCAACCGACCAGTCTAAACCCGTTTGGTATCGTTACTATGATAAAAATGGCGTGGCAAATGTGAGCACTTCGGTCACTCCTGAACATATTCGTTATGGCTATGAAGCTTTAGATCGTAATATGCAAGTTATTAAGCGAAATCGTCCTTACAATGCGATTCAAGATGTACAACAATCTTCTCGTCGTGAATCTATAGCACGTCAACGCGAACAAGATTTGAAACTCAAACGTGCTTATGGTAGTACCAAAATTGCTGCAGCAAAACGTGATCAAATTTTAGCAAATTTAAAAAAACAACTGAACTATCAACAAGAGCAACTTCAACAGCTACAACAAGATAAAATCGGTTTTAAACGCCAAGAAATGGAATATCATCGCAAAGGCCAACCCTTACCTCCGCAACTTAAAAGTAATTTAGAGAATAATGCAAGAAATATTGATAATGTAAAAAGAACTGTAGAAAGTTTACGTAATGCTTATCATAAAACTGAACAGGACTATGCCGATATTATCAATCGTTTGAGTAAGCTTGAATAAAGTGGATCACATCATTCTTAGTTAGTTTCATCTAGTCTTCCCAATTTAATTATCATTTATTCCTTCAAACGCAATTCCCGCATTTTAACTTTTCCCGAAATTGATTGATTCATGGCATAATGCCAACTACTCAAAGATGGGCATATTACTTGTTCACTGTTGTAATCTTATTTTTATATAACACTTAACTTTAGGATAGTTTCCATGCGCGCAAGCCGCTTTTTATTTGCAACGTTAAGAGAAACCCCAAATGATGCTGAAGTGATATCTCACCAGCTCATGTTACGTGCGGGGATGATTCGTAAATTAGCTTCTGGCTTATACTCTTGGTTGCCCATGGGAACACGTGTTTTAAAGAAAGTTGATGCGATTGTCCGTGAAGAAATGAATCGTTCAGGCGCATTAGAAGTCTTTATGCCAGTGACTCAACCTGCTGCTTTATGGGAAGAGTCTGGTCGTTTTGTACAATATGGTCCTGAGTTATTACGCTTTAAAGATCGTCATACTAACGACTTTGTATTGGGTCCAACGCACGAAGAAGTTATTACTGATTTAGCGCGTAATGAATTAAAAAGTTATAAGCAACTTCCATTGAATTTTTATCAAATTCAAACCAAATTCCGCGATGAAATTCGTCCACGTTTCGGTGTGATGCGTTCTCGTGAATTCATCATGAAAGATGCATATTCGTTTCATGCAAATCAAGAATCACTTCAAGAAACTTACGATGTGATGTATGACACTTATAGTCGTATCTTTAGTCGTCTAGGATTAGACTTCCGCCCTGTACAAGCAGATACAGGCTCGATCGGTGGTTCAGCATCACATGAGTTTCATGTACTTGCAGCTAGCGGCGAAGATGATATTGCATTTTCTACAGAATCAGACTATGCAGCTAATGTTGAAATGGCTGAGGCTGTATTAGTGGGTGAGCGTGGCGCTGCAACTCAAGATTTGGCATTGATTGAGACACCAAATCAAAAAACCATTGCAGATGTATGCCAATTCTTAAATGCAGATGCAGCACAATCAGTAAAAGCCTTGCTTGTACAAGGTATAGCTGACGAATCAGGCAATATCCCTGTTGTTGCATTATTCTTACGTGGTGATCATGAACTGAATGACATCAAAGCAGAAAAGCACCCTTTAATTGCCTCGCCTTTGGCTTTTGCAACAGAAGAACAATTGAAACAGAAAGGCTTAACTGCTGGTTTCTGTGGTCCGCAAGGTCTTGTTGAAAAAGGTTTGGCAGTCATTATCGACCGTGCAGCCTCTGTATTATCTAACTTTATTGCAGGTGCGAATGAAGTGGATAAACATGCAACTGGCGTAAATTGGGATCGTGACGCGAAATTTACTGAAGTCTTCGATCTTCGTAATGTGGTTGAAGGTGATCCATCTCCTGATGGTAAAGGCACCCTTCAAATCAAACGTGGTATTGAAGTTGGTCATATTTTCCAACTCGGCACAAAATACTCTGAAGCATTAGGCTGTAAAGTGCTTGGTGAAGATGGCAAGCCGTTTACCGTGACAATGGGTTGTTATGGTATTGGTGTAACACGTGTGGTTGCGGCTGCGATTGAACAAAATTTTGATGATAAAGGTATTATTTGGCCACAAGCAATTGCGCCATTTGACATCGCTATTGTGCCAATGAATGCACATAAATCGCCTCGTACCGTTGAAGCTGCTGAAGCTCTGTACGCAGAATTACAAGCACAAGGCTATGATGTATTACTGGATGATCGAAATGAACGTCCTGGTGTAAAATTCTCTGATCTTGAGTTGATGGGTATTCCACATCGTATTGTGATTGGTGAAAAAGGCTTGGATGCAGGTACTTTTGAATACAAAGGTCGTCGCGATGAAGAAGCAAGCAATTTGACTAAAGAAGAATTAATCGCAAAATTCGCGCGTTAATTTTTCACTAGAATCCATAAATAAAAAAGCCGTTTTATAAACGGCTTTTTTATTGTAATCATGAAGTTGTCAAATCTTTTACTGTTTCAGATGGACCATTGTTTTTTACTGATTCAATACCCTTATCACGTGATTGCTCACTTGCATAAAGCTGACTTGTGCCAATAACCTGATGATTTGCCGCCTTTAAATTAAAATAAGCTTTATCATTTTTAGAAGTTAGTTTTTCATAACGTGCATCATCTGGACTATTTTTTTGTACTGATGCAATGCCATTCATAGCAGCAGCTTTTGTTTTATATAACTCACTATTTAGAATAGCTTCTCCATTTCCTGCTTTTAATATAAATCGAAACTGACCATCACTAGCTAAGCTTACTTCAAACCATCCAGCCATAAAAAACCTCTTTTATTTTAGAGTTAATATTGTTTGTTATTTACTCAATATAAATCAGCTAAAAAAATATTAGATCGTTTTTTGTTCATTTTTGGTAATTGATAATTTTAAAAAAGGAGCATTTTTGCATGCTCCTTTCATGTGAGTTAAACCTTTTTCACATATTCCGATTTGAGTTTCATTGCTCCAACACCTTCAATTTTACAATCGATATTGTGCCCATCGACTGCATCTGGTACTAAACGAATATTTTTCACTTTTGTTCCAACTTTAACAACAGAAGATGAACCCTTAATTTTTAAATCTTTAATCACAGTTACAACATCACCGTCAACCAATACATTTCCATTAGCATCTTTAATAACGTCTTGTAATTCTGAAACCGCTGCTTCCCCTTCCTTCCATTCATGTGAACATTCAGGACAAATCAATAAGTCGCCATCTTGGTAAGTATATTCTGATTGGCATTGTGGGCAATGTGGAAAAGACATAAAAGAAACTCAAAACGACTATTATGATGGATAGACTCAATTATTCAAAGTCTTAGGCTGAAATCGTTTTTCGAGTAAATAATTTTAAGTACTAAAACATAATTAGGTGTAGTATTCTTCGCTGCAAAATCAGAATCAATAATTGTTGTTCTGCTATTTCTCTGAACTGATGCAGATAAAGATTATCTTTAAGTTCTTGGTGATATCCATCTCGAAAAACCTAGCCAATGTTCAACCTTGTGATAAAAGGCTTATCACAACTCAGTAAAAGTGCAATTCCCCTCAGTCATAATTTAAATGTGCAAGCTTTTTAGAAAATCCTATTGAGCACAAACGATCAAACTAGATTTAGCCACCCACTATTTCGACAGATTCATATACACCTTTTTTTGTTATTCACAGAAGTGGCAAAAAATTCTGAATTAGCTCTCCATAGAGATATCAATAACATCTCCTTTCTTATCAAAACTGACACAAAGCACATAATTGGTTATTTCATCAGGTAAGCTAAAATCAATTAATTCAGTACTTTGAAATGAATCATCTTCATCGTTGTCCACAACCAATAAATCTAATACCTGTAATACTGTAGGCTTTTGAGTTCCAGTATGTTTTTCCCAATACGATGGTTCAATTTCTTCAAGATGATGTTGAATAAATAATTCTACACTATCTTCAGCTTTTTGATTTTCTAAAGCCTCACGCATAGCAATACGTGCAAGATGTTCTCGTTGTTGAATATTTTCCTGTTCAGACATAATCCCCTCACAATCACAATAAAAACATTTTTTTATTTTTCTATTTTAATTTTGACCAAACCTGAAACAATTACTCATCAGGAATTTCAGGCTGTATCAATAGATTTAACAAATAAAGAGATTCTTGCCATCCTAAGTAACACGCCTCTACAGGAATCACATCTGGTATTCCCTCTTGGGTAATATTTATCTCAGTTCCGACCAAGACTGATTTCAATTGAATCGTGACTTGTATCTCTCCGACCAAATTCGGATCATCAAACTTATCTGTGTAACGTAATAATTCATTAGGAATAATTTCAACATAGGTGCCGCTAAATGAGTGCGCCCGACCAGTTGAAAAGTTGGTAAACGACATTTTATATGTGCCGCCTTGTTGCGGATCTAGGTGGTGAACTTTTGCGGTAAATCCGTGAGGAGCCATCCACTTTACTAAGGCATCAGGATCAAGAAATGCTTTAAAAACTCGCTCAGGCGGTGCGCTAAAAATTCGATGTAATCGTACTGTACCTGCCATTTTTATTCTCCAATCTTACTATTATTTTATTTGGTGAAATGATCATAGCGATTTGATTAATAATTACTATACCTTCAATCGCATATTTCAGCACGATTATCGAGATTCTTAAGCTGCTTTTTTGTGAAAAAAAGCGCAGAATAGTATCCCGTATTTTAATGATCAGAACGCAGCTTTAGGATTGATCTATGAGTCAACTTGCTTTTACTGCTTTTAGCTTAAATGGTATTGATGCACAAAAATTCTTACAAGGTCAGGTCACTGTTCACATTGAACGCTTGGCTGAAAACGAAAGCCGTTACACTGCAATTTGTGATTTAAAAGGGCGAATTCACTTTGGTCTTTGGATAAAAAAACTCAATCCTGAAAGTTTTGAGTTGGTCACCACTCAAGATCAAGCAGAAGAATTTGCCAAACACATTCGTAAGTTTGGTGCCTTCTCTAAAATGAAACTGGAAGAAATTGGTGCAGTTTTTCCAAGTGTAATTGGTAATCATACTGAATTCTCTCAAACAGAAACTGATGTTCAAGTTTGGCAAACCGCAGCTATTCGATCAGGTCAAGCGTGGATTATCCAGGCAACTGAACACTTATTCCAACCTCAAGAATTACGTTTGCATCAACGTGAAGGCGTACACTTTGATAAAGGGTGTTATTTAGGTCAAGAAATTGTGGCACGTCTTTGGTTTAAAGCAAAACCGAAGCATTGGTTACATTTAATTCAGGCTAAAGGTGAACTTCCAGCCCCTGCAACTCAACTGAGTAAAGATGTAGAAGTGGTAAATAGTGTTGTATTTGAAGATGGCTATCTCGCACTTGTAATTGCCAAACCAGCAGCTTTAACAGAACTTGGTGTATCCGTTTTAGATCTACCAGAAGCGCTGAATGGTGATGTGGCAAGACCAAGCTAAGCCCTTGTAAAAATCAGGCTTTAATTTTATATTAAAAACTCATGTGTTATCGCGACTGCTGAACCCGATTAATTCATGAGTTTTTTACAATGGATCACTTATCACAACAACGTAATCGATCATGGCGACGTAAGCAGAAATATTTATTTCGAGGACGTGACTGTAGACACACAACACTTTTGTGGAAAGCACCCAAGAAGTGGAAATATCCATATACACGACAACTCAAAATTATTCGAGCAAGACAATTAGCAATCGAATATCCACGAATCTCTGCAAAGCAATATTTACATGATGCTCGTTCTAATTACTGGATTTTTTAATTCTGAATACACTCTTTATTTGCAGCCGTAATCAATGGCGTAGCCCAACAGCTGAACGTATTTTCGCGCAGGAATATGGTCTACAGACCCGTTCAGCTGGCACGAGTCGCCATGCCAAGCACACCCTCTCAATCAAAGATATTGCATGGGCTGAACAGATCTTTGTGATGGAACAACGGCATAAACAACAAATTAAAGAAAAATTTTCCAAACAACTTCTCCACAAAAAAGTGTTTGTCCTAGATATTCCAGATGATTATCACTATATGGATCCAGCTCTCATCGAATTATTAAAATTAGCGATGCAACCCTATTTAAAATAAAGTTCTATTTCTATTCTTGTCGAAAATAAAAATGAACGTTATTGTTTGTGTATTCTTAACAATTTACTTTTCCAATGAAAATAATGATCAAAACCTTAATATCAGCACTTAGTCTAAGCGTTCTAGGTTTACAAATACTGCATGCTGATAGCAAAACTTTAGAACAAAATTTTAAGAAGAATTATCCTGACCTGCCTATTAGCGCTATCTCAGCTTCACCATTCTCTGGGATATATGAAGTCTATGTTGGTGGAAAAATTATTTATACAGATGAGGCGGCAAAATATTTATTTTTTGGCAACTTACTCGATGTAAAGAATCAAAAAAATCTTACGGAGGAACGCATAGCAGAGCTAAGTAAGATTGATATTAAACAATTACCGCTTGATCAAGCCATTAAATACGTAAAAGGCAATGGAGAGCGTATTGTCTATATTTTTACTGACCCAGACTGTCCGTACTGTCAAAAGCTAGAACAGCATATGACATCTATTGATAACATCACTGTATATTTATTCTTATTTCCTTTGAAGAAATTACACCCTCAAGCAGAAACTGTTGCGAACAAAATTTGGTGTGCTAAAAACCAATACGAAGCTTGGGAAGATTATATGTTGCATCGCAAACTCACCAAGAATTCAGGCGAATGTAAAACACCAATTCAAAAGAACTTAGATTTAGGTCAATCTTTACAAATTAATGGAACACCAACATTGTTTTTACAAAATGGCAGCCGAATTTCTGGCATCCCCCAAAATGCAGATCATCTTGAGAAAATATTACAAGAAGCCAGCTTAAATAAATAACACAACACTTAAAGGTATTTGTATTAATTCACTATTTAAACAAATACCTTATTTAAATTTAAGATAATGATTTTTATAAAATAATTAAATTTAACATCCAAATGCTATAAGATATACAAAATCTTCATTTACATTCTCAACCAAACTTTTATCATGAGCATGTCAAATTATTTTCTACTGCTTATAAAGGATTTAAGCAGAAAGAGATGAAAGGAATAAAATATGAAAAAGTTGCTCACTGCTGGTCTAATATTTGTAGCTAGTCATTCTTCATTTGCAGCAGATAACAAAACAACTGCAAAACCTGATGTATTTGCGAAAGCAACCCAACTGTATGAAGCAAAAAATTATGTTGCTGCCTTTGAAGAAATGCAAAGACTTGCAAACACAGGAAATGCTCAAGCAATTTACAATCTTGGCTATATGCATCAAGTTGGGCAAGGCACCAGCAAGGATGAAAAAAAAGCTGTTCAATATTATCAAGAAGCATCCAATAAGGGCTTTGGCAAAGCAAGCTTTACTCTAGCTCAAGCCTATAATACTGGTGATTTGGGCATTAGCAAAAACTCTCAGAAATACAAAGAATATTTAGATAAAGCATCAAATCAAGGTTCTGAAGAAGCCATCGTAGAGAGTGCGAACATTTTGTTTCGCCAAGGAAAACCCGAATACGATCAGCTTGCCGTACAAAAATTACTTCCTCTGTTGCGCAAAGGCTATCAACCAGCAGTTCATTTGAAAGCAATTTATGATCTGAGTTTAGGGGTCAAAAATAAGAATCCTATTATGCAGCAACGGGCTGTTGAATCTTTACAAGATTTAGCAAAAAAAGGATATCCACCCTCGCTTATGGTTTTGGCAAATATGCTTGCTAATGGCGGCATTGTTGATCAAGATTTAGAGCAAGCTAAAAATATTTTTGCTCGTTTGGCAGCAGCAAATTATCCAAATGCGAAAGAGTCTTTAGCCAAGGTTGAAGAAGCCATTACAGCGAAAAAAGCAGCTACGGCCCAAGCACCTAAAAAATAGAAAAAAAAGAGCAGCATTAAAATGCTGCTCTTTCCATTTAGAATTGTTTACTCACTTTGATTCCAGCACTCCAGTTACGCCCATCAGCAGGCTCAAAGAATCGGCCATTACTATCATTGACAATCACAGAGCCTGCATAGTTTTTATCAAATAAGTTATCGACACGTGCGAAGCCATTAATTCCCCAATCTGCATATTTCCAAGCATATCCCGTGTATATCGAAGCAACGGTATAACTTGGCGCCGTATCACTATTGATATCATCAACATAGACCTTATCCATATATTGAGCATCTACACCTGCATACAAGCCTTGCTCTGGTTTCCATGCCAAACCAAAAAAAGCTTGGTTCTTCGCAATACCAGGAATTGCATTACCTTTTTGAACAGCCTTTACTGTTCCAACAGCAGGGATAGCAGCATCAAAAGTTGCATCTAAATAACCATAACTAGTATTAACCTCTAGGTCTTTCCAGAGTTTTTTATTCCAAGCTAGCTCAACACCCTGACGTAAGGTTTGATCTGCATTTCGAAATGTCGAACGTCCATTCGAAGTTCCCGCTGAAACAATATCATTTTTGGTTTTGCTCTGGAAAACAGCCAACGTAAAATCACCAAATTGGTTTTGTGATTTTAAACCCAGTTCATAGTTATCACTGGTCGATGGTTTTAAGCCAAAATTAAATCCAGATTTGGTCGAATCTGCTTGATAAGCCATTTCAGTAAAGGTTGGTGTTTCAAAACCTTTGGCATAGCTGACATAAGTCAATAACTCAGGGATTATTTGCCAACTTAGTGCTGCTGATGGTAATAACTTGTTGTAATCCGTTTTATCACTGTCATTGCCATTATTTAGATAATGATCTTTAGACTTGTAATTTACATTGCTATAACGCAGCCCCGTATCTAAACGCCAACTCGGTAAAAATTGCCATGAAGCTTGTACATAAGGATCAACATTCCACAAGCTATTGTCTTCATCACGACGTAATGTACCTTTCACCCCATAAGATGGTGAGCCATTAACAAGATTAAAGTTCTCGTACCCTTTACGATCTTCATCCATGCTATCAACAGCAAACCCTGCGCTGAAGGTTGTATTCGGCAATAGTTCTTTACCTGTCCATCGGAAATCAGCGCCATAATAGTTGCGTTCAAAGTTGATCACACCACCCGCATGATTTGGGTTGTTTTGAGCAGATTGGGGAATAGATTGATATTGAGTCACTTGGCGATTTCCAAAATACGCCATCGCATACAATTCATTTTGATCATTGATCGGCTTAGACCAAGTCACGCCTGTCTGAGTTTGCTCGATATCTTTACGAACATTGTAAATATTATTAGCATCATTTACTTGGCGGGGATTTTGTTGCCACTGTGTTCTATTTAATCCTTGTGGGTCGTCGGCATGAATCTTGACATAGTTAGTAACCCAATTAATTTTACTGCCATCGTCCAAATTCCACGTCAGTTTCGCATTATTTAAGACTTTTTCTGCGCTACTATGATCACGGTAACCATCAGTATCAAAATAAGAGGAACTGATAATATAGCTCGGCTCATTTTGATTTTTCGCACCGCCTTGCAACACGAGACCAGTACGATTCTTGTTATGACTACCACCTGCATAACTCATTTCAATCGAATCTTTACCTTGCCCCTCTCGAGTCGTTGCGAGAATTGCGCCACCAGATGAGTTTCCATACAGTGAAGAAAATGGACCGGTTAATACTTCTAGATGGCTTAAACTACTTAAATCAATATTTGAGGTTTGACCCTGACCATCTGGCATAGTGGCTGGAATACCATCTGTATATAAACGGATACCGCGTACACCGAAAGTCGATCTAGCACCAAAACCACGCATTGAGAGCTGTAAATCTTGTGCATAATTTTCACGATTGCGTAATTGTACACTTGGAATACCTTTCACCACTTCGGTTAAATTTACCTGTGCAGATTGATCATTTTGAGGCATATCTACCCTAAAGATCGATGCAGGCGTTTCCATATACGAAGTGTCTGTCCGTGTTGCCTCAACTTTGATCACTGGTAGTTGCGTTGGTAAATCTTGTTTAGGCTCTATAGCCCATAAGCTAGAACTAGTGAACCCCATGCATATGATGATACAACCGTATAAAACATTAATTTTCATTGAAGGCATGAAGTTTCCTTATTTCTCAAAATTTCAAGTCGCGATTTAAAAGTAAGAATATGATTATTTTATAATTATCTTACCTATTTAACTTTAGCGAAAACGATCAAAACAATTCGTGATCTGTATTAGCAAATAAAATTAAATGCACGCATAATTGTAAGTGAAACCTTTGCCCTCATTGTATTGTTGTTGAAACAACTTGAGTAACCTATGCCCGAACTACCAGAAGTTGAAACCACAAAAACCAGTTTACTCCCGCTATTAGAGCAACGTGTTCAATCAGTAAGCGTACACAATTCAAGTTTGCGCTGGCCTATTCCCAATGATATTGAAAAACTGATTGGACAACGTCTAATTCAATTGAAACGACGTTCTAAATATATTTTGGCAGAGTTTGAAAGAAATCAAATGCTTTGGCATCTCGGTATGTCTGGCAGCTTTCGCTTATGCCAGCCAAATGATGAGCTTAGAAAACATGATCACCTCATCATCAACTTTGAAGATCATCAGCTTCGCTACCACGATCCACGTCGCTTTGGATGTATTTTATGGTTAGATTCCGAAAGTAAAAGCAAACTTATTGATACCCTTGGTCCTGAACCGCTAAGTGATGATTTTAATGCTGCTTACCTGCAAGAAAAACTTAATAAAAAGAATGTAGGCATCAAAATTGCTTTAATGGATAATCACGTAGTGGTAGGTGTTGGTAATATTTATGCGACTGAAAGTTTATTCAACATTGGGGTTCATCCAGCACAACCTGCTTCAACGTTAAGCAAAACACAAGTGGAAAAGTTGGTTGTCGAAGTCAAACGCATCTTAAAACATGCCATTGATCTAGGCGGTTCAACCTTACGCGATTACACTAATGCGATGGGCGAAAATGGCTATTTTCAGCAAACACTTTTAGCTTATGGTCGTGCAGGTGAAATGTGCGTTAATTGTGAAACCACATTGGAAAACTTGAAATTAGGTCAACGTGCCAGTGTATTTTGTCCACAATGCCAGCCATTAAAGTTGAAAAACACTGAAATATAAATGTAAGGAGAACAAGATATGAAAACTGCGATTGTTCGACATATTCTTGTGAAAGATAAAGATTTGGCTGAACAGCTAAAAAAACGAATCCAATCGGGTGCTGATTTTGCCAAAATTGCCAAGCAGTATTCAACCTGTAATTCTGCTAAACGGGGGGGTGAACTTGGCGAAGTCAAAAAAGGGCAACTGGTTCCTATCATTGATAAACTCGTTTTTACTGCGGCAGAACGTGTCTTACATGGCCCGATCAAAAGTCAATTTGGATTTCATCTTTTAGAAGTAAAGTTCCGCATGGATGGTTTGAGATAAGATCATGAGCTTAAACTTATCATTTAAGCTCATCGTTTTCTGAATTCCGTTAGCGTTGAACTTGAGATTTCATCACATAAGTCCAAGCTGATGTAGTTGTAGCATTAGATAAATAAACCTGAACTTCTACACGTTGATATTGCTCACCTTCAAAGTCATCCAACATTTGCCAGTTTTGTGCTAACTTTTCTGTACTAAATAGATAACCATCGACAACTGGATCAAGATCATTTAGGACGATCGCAGGCAAACCTTGATCTGGGCCCCAATCTAGTATGTGAATTGTTCCATGTACTGTTGCAGATTGCCAATCACCACCGATCTCACCAAGAATATGTGCATTTTCTCGATTTGGACACAATGTTCCGTAAACAAAAAGTCGATTCATGATTGTATGTTCCATTCCAATATTTTTTGCATATTAAAATCAATCGCTTTAATTTTCTATCAAAAATCTAACAAATATTAAGTAAAAAAAACGGCATTTAAAATGCCGTTTCCTCAACTAAAATGTTCAACCTTGTTTTTTCAACTCATCACGAATTTCACGTAATAATTGGACATCTTCTGGTGTAGGAGCTGGCTCTGCTGGAGCCGCTTCTTCTTGTTTGCGTAAACGGTTCATCACCTTCACCAATAAGAAAACCACCCATGCCAAAATTAAGAAATTAATTAAAATTGTCAAAAAATTACCATAAGATAGGACAGTGAGGCCCGCTTCTTGTGCTTGAACCAAAGTCGTTATATTTTCTGATTCACCACGTAAAACAATAAATTTATTACTGAAATTGACTTCACCACCAATCAGAAAATTAATGATTGGCATTAAAATATCTTTCACTAATGAATCAATGATTTTACCAAATGCACCACCAATAATGACACCAATTGCTAAGTCCATCATATTGCCTTTAATAGCAAATTCTTTAAATTCTTTAATAATGCTCATATATCACTCCAGAGTTGAAATTAAAGTAGCCTGTTTTTGATTTGTTTATTACACAGGTACAATTCTTCACATAATGTTGATAATTTAATATTTTTCTCAAAAAAAGATAGTTATTTCACACTTTAACAACATAATTTATTTTAGGAAAAAGATGAACTTAAGCATGCCGTAATCAATCATTATTTTCAATAAAAAAACCGCTAAATAAATTTAGCGGCTTTTTTCATTCTTCTATTCAAGAAAAATTATTTATCACGATTACGTTTACGTTCGTTTTCAGTTAAATAACGCTTACGAATACGAATCGATTTAGGTGTTACTTCAACTAATTCATCATCTTCAATGAATTCAAGCGCTTGTTCAAGCGTATATTCCATTGCAGGTGTTAAAGTCAACGCTTCATCAGTACCAGATGCACGAACGTTAGTTAACTGTTTCGCTTTAGTTGGGTTAACAACCATATCGTCTGAACGAGAGTTAATACCGATGATCATGCCTTCATAAACTTCAAGCTGTGGTTTAGCAAATAGACGACCACGATCTTGAAGTGTAAACAATGCATAGCCCAAGCAAGTACCTTGAACCATTGAGATCAACACACCGTTTTGACGCTTCGCAACAGTACCTTGTTTAGCAGGACCATAATGCGAGAAGCTTGAAGTCATGATACCAGTACCAGAAGTCATGGTAAGGAATTCTGAACGGAAACCAATCAAACCACGTGAAGGAACAGTCGCTTCAATACGGATACGGCCTTTGCCATCAACTTCCATATTGGTCATCTCGCCTTTACGGAAACCCATTTGCTCCATTACAGAACCTTGGTGCTGCTCTTCAACGTCAAACGTTACGTTCTCAAACGGCTCTTGTCTTTCGCCATCGATTTCTTTCATGATGACTTGTGGACGAGAAACACCCATCTCAAAGCCTTCACGACGCATGTTTTCAATCAATACTGAAAGATGCAGTTCACCACGACCAGATACTTTGAAACGGTCTGGACTGTCAGTATCTTCAACACGCAATGCTACGTTGTGAATCAATTCGCGATCAAGACGTTCACGGATGTTACGTGAAGTAACGAATTTACCTTCTTTACCAGCGAATGGTGAGTTGTTCACTTGGAACGTCATCGAAACTGTTGGTTCATCAACAGATAATGGCGGTAAAGCTTCTACATTTTTCGGATCACAAATCGTGTCAGAAATGTTTAATGCATCAATACCTGTAATACAGATGATGTCACCAGCTGATGCAGATTCTACATCAACACGCTCTAGACCATGGTAACCCATGATTTTTAAGATACGACCGTTACGTGTCTTACCTTCTTTATCAATCACAGTCACTTGAGTGTTTAATTTTACAGAACCACGTTGAATACGACCAACACCGATAACACCTACGAAGCTGTTATAGTCAAGTGATGAAATCTGCATTTGGAAAGGACCATCAACATCAACTGCTGGTGGTTCAACAATATCAACGATCGTTTGGAATAACGGAGTCATATCATCCGCTAATTCTTCTGGTGATGGACCTGCAACACCACGAAGACCTGAAGCATAAACGATTGGGAAATCCAATTGTTCATCAGTTGCACCGAGGTTATCAAATAAATCAAATACTTGATCAATAACCCAGTCACAACGAGCGCTTGGCTTGTCAACTTTGTTAATAATTACGATTGGCTTCAAACCACGTGCGAACGCTTTTTGCGTTACGAAACGAGTTTGTGGCATTGGACCTTCTTGAGAGTCAACAAGAAGCAAAACGCAGTCAACCATCGACATTACACGTTCAACTTCACCACCGAAGTCCGCATGTCCTGGGGTGTCTACAATATTGATGCGATATTCAGTGTTTGTACGTGCATCTAACCATTTGATTGCAGTGTTTTTTGCAAGAATGGTAATACCACGTTCAGACTCAAGCGCGTTAGAATCCATAACACGTTCAATCTCGCCTGCGCGATCACCAAGAGCACCTGATTGTTGTAAAAGTTTGTCTACAAGAGTCGTTTTACCATGATCGACGTGCGCAATAATGGCAATGTTACGGAGAGTTTTAATATCTGACATGTAAAATTCGATACGCTTTAAATTTGAGGGCAAATTATACAGAAAAATACTAAACTTTAGTAGTGACAGTTTATTGACAGAGCATTTTTTTTCTGACGAACTGTAACAGAATCGTTGGTAAAGCACTTTAACTCTATTAGAATATTCCACTAATGCTTACCGCTTTTTATACTCCCATGTCGAATTCTGAACCTCAGCAACAACTTGATCTAGTCTATGGACTCAATGATCAACCGAAACCTTTTGTTGCATTTTTAGCCGCGCTACAACATCTTTTGGCGATTTTAGTTCCCATTGTAACCCCTGGTTTACTCATCTGTTTGGCTCTAGGCGTATCTCGTGAAGATACAAATATGATCTTATCGATGTCGTTAATCATTTCTGGAATCGCTACTTTTTTACAATGTAAAAAAGTTGGTCCTTTTGGCGCAGGCTTATTGATCGTCCAAGGTACAAGCTTTAACTTTATAGGTCCAATCATTGGTATTGGTAGCGCAATGGTCGCAGCAGGCACGCCTGTTGAGCAAGTGATGGCTGCTATTTTTGGTGTGGTAATTGCCGGTTCATTCATTGAAATGGGTGTGTCTCGAATTTTACCATGGGTCAAAAAACTAATTACCCCACTGGTCACAGGTATTGTTGTACTTTTAATTGGTCTTACCTTGATTAAAGAAGGATTGATTAGTATGGGCGGCGGTTATACCGCAATGCAGGACAATACTTTTGCAAATGCCGACAATTTGATCATGTCGTGTACTGTGCTAGGTATTATTATTTTACTCAATCGGATTCGCATTATTTGGGTGAAAAGTTCAGCAATTTTAATCGCTTTAGTCATCGGTTATATTCTTGCAGGATTTATGGGACATTTAAACTTTTCGGTATTACAAGATGCACCGTTAATTCAAATTCCAACCCCTATGCATTTCGGTTTAAGCTTCTCTTGGAGCTTATTTATTCCAATGGCTTTTATTTACCTAGTGACTTCTCTGGAAGCGATTGGTGATGTAACAGCCACCAGTAAAATTTCAAATCAACCTGTTGATGGTCCAATCTGGATGCAACGCATTAAAGGTGGTGTCCTTGTTAATGGTGCAAATTCTTTCCTAGCTGGTATTTTCAACACTTTTCCAAGCTCTGTTTTTGCACAAAACAATGGTGTTATTCAACTCACAGGTGTAGCAAGTCGTTACGTGGGGATCTGGATTGCCGTACTATTGATTATTTTAGGGCTGTTTCCAGCCGTAGCCGCAGTGATTCAGGCAGTTCCACAAGCCGTGCTTGGTGGCGCAGTCATGGTCATGTTTGGTGCGGTTGCTGCTTCAGGTATCAATATTCTTTCGAGTATTCATCTTGATCGTCGTGCATTACTGATTATTGCGATTTCACTTGCACTTGGTTTAGGTGTCGCACAAGTTCCACAGATTCTTGAGCATTTACCTGAATTAATCAAAAATATTTTTAGTTCAGGTGTTGCAACAGGTGGTATTGCAGCCTTGATTTTAAATATTGTTTTACCTGAAACACATAAATAGTTATTTAAACATCACAACTGCCCAGTTTCGCGACTGGGCTTTGTTTTTGATGAGAGATCAAAAATGGATCCACGCAGTGAAGTTGTCATCAGACAGCAAGATTATTTAAATGGGCATGTACTTTTAATCAATGCACCAAATGATCAGCTCGCAAAATTATTGCCAAATCAAGTGCAATCCTCAGTTTGGACTTGGAATTATGCTGATCATCAAGCTTTTCTAAAGAGTGAAATTAACTCCCACTTTTCAGTTGAATTTCCTCAACATGAATTTGATCAAGTGGTAATTTTTGTACCAAAATCTAAGGAATTACTCAATTATATTTTGCATGTGGTGATAAGCCATTTAAAAATGGGGCAAAGCGTCTTTCTGGTGGGTGAAAAGAAAGGAGGCGTAGAGCGCGCAGCAAAACAATTACAGCCCTATGGCAAAACACTCAAACTTGATAGCGCTCGCCACTGTCAATTTTGGCAAATGAAAATTGAAAAAAATGAAATTCTAAAACCACTGGAAGATTGGATAAAAACTTACAGTATTCAAATAGATCAACATACTTTAGAGATCTGCGCCCTCCCAGGCGTGTTTAGTCAAGATCACTTAGATGTCGGAACGGCTGTATTACTCCCTTACCTAAGTCAAGTAAAATCAGGTAAGATTGCCGACTTTGGTTGCGGAGCTGGTGTTATTAGTGGCTATTTAGCCAAGCTTAATCCAAATCAACAGATCTTTGCGCTTGATGTAGATGCATTTGCATTACGGTCAACTGAGATAACATTTAAAAGAAATCAGCTAAATTTAACTCAGTTAACGCTTCAACCTGTTACAGGTTTCCAAGATGCACCTACAGATTTGGATGCAGTTGTAAGTAACCCACCTTTTCATCAGGGAATTCATACTAACTACGATGCGAGTGAAGAACTTTGTCGACGAGCCAAATTACATCTTAAAAATGCAGGTGAATTATGGATCGTTGCGAATCGTTTCTTGAATTACCCGCTCCTGATTGAACAAAGCTTTAGTCATTGTGAACTCAAAGCAGATCAACAAGGATTTAAGGTGCTATATGCCTGTGCGAAATAAACAGTTTAAGGATTTTCTATGAGCGATCTATCTGCTCCTCAACACCTACAGCGTAAGCTCGGTGCTCGTCACCTGAACATGATCGCAATTGGTGGATCAATTGGTACAGGCTTATTTCTTGCGTCAGGCTCTACCATTGCTACTGCTGGTCCTGGTGGTGCATTACTCGCCTATGCATTGATTGGTATTATGATTTATTTCTTAATGACCAGTTTAGGTGAGCTTGCAACGCACACCCCAACCTCTGGTGCATTTTTCACTTATGGCAGCCGCTATGTCGAAGATGGCTTCGGTTTCGCTCTAGGTTGGAACTATTGGTACAACTGGGCAATTACCGTCGCATTTGAACTTGTTGCTGTTCAGTTTATTATGAAATTTTGGTTTCCTGAAATTTCTGGTTTTTACTGGAGCGCATTGTTTCTTGCCGTTATTTTTGGCATCAATGCAATGACAGTAAAAGGCTTCGGCGAAAGTGAATTTTGGTTTTCAATGATTAAAGTTATCGCGATTATTGTATTTATAATCATCGGTATCGCTATGATTGCCAAAATTATGCTCACACCGAATGTTTCAGCTTTTAGTAATTGGACTAAGGGTGATGCTCCTTTCGTTGGCGGTTTACAAGCCTTAGTCGGTGTTGCCATGATTGCAGGATTCTCATTCCAAGGTACTGAAATGGTCGGCGTCGCTGCGGGTGAATCTAAAGACCCTAAAAAGACCATTCCATTAGCGATTAAGCAAATTTTCTGGCGCATATTATTATTCTATATCTTATGTATTTTTATCATCGGGACGCTCATTAGTTATGACAATCCATTGCTATTGCATGCAGCAGAAAGTGAAAATATTGCTCTATCCCCTTTTACATTACTGTATGAAAAAGCAGGTTTCGCCTTTGCAGCCAGCTTGATGAATGCTGTAATTTTAAGTGCGATATTATCTGCGGGTAATTCGGGCATGTACTCATCAACACGTATGCTTTTTGATATGGCGAAACAAGGTCGTGCACCTCAATGGTTCTCAAAACTTGATGGTCGCGGTGTTCCAATGAATGCACTATACGCAACAACAGCCGTTGCTGCATTGTGTTTTTTGACTACATTTATTGGTGAACAGCAAGTATTTAACTGGCTCCTCAATATGTCAGGAATGTGCGGCTTTATTGTTTGGTTGGGTATCGCTATTTCCCACTATCGTTTCCGTAAAGGCTATATCGCTCAAGGTTACAAACTTGAGGATCTTGCATACCAAGCAAAATTTTTTCCATTTGCACCATGGTTTGCATTTATTCTTTGTTCGATCATCATCTTAGGTCAAAACTATCAAGCCATTATGGGTGGAAAAATTGACTGGTTAGGACTGCTTTCAACTTACATCAGTATTCCGTTATTTTTAGCGATTTGGTTAGGTTATAAATGGAAACATAAATCTAAACTTATTGCCTATAAAGACATGAATGTAAAAGAAGGCGAATAAAAATACTTTTTCACTTGACCAAATGCTAAATATGAGTAAAATTCATGCTCATATTTTCATCGGCAATTTTAGATAGGAGAACGCACATGCCATTACTACCAAGTAAAACACTTTAAGATTTGGCACTGTCGTCTCACGGACAAGTGGCAAATCAACTGATCACTTGTCCGAATGTAATAGTTAACCTAGCATTCGCTAGGTTTTTTTATGCCTATTCGGACAGAAAAATACAATAAGAGAGTGTCTTATGGGCATACAAAAAATCCTCAATGCTGAGGCTCAATATGGCGTTCCTGTGAAAATTTTCACAACAGATATTGATAGCGAAAGTATTGAACAATTGAAAAAAATGGCGCAACTGCAATTTATCTATTCGCATATTGCAGTAATGCCTGACGTACATGTTGGCAAAGGTGCAACTGTAGGAAGTGTTATTCCCACAAAGCACGCTATCATTCCAGCCGCTGTTGGTGTTGATATCGGTTGTGGTATGAATGCGATTCGCTTGAATTTAAAAGCGTCACAACTTCCCGATAATCTTACACCTATACGTCATGCTATTGAACGAAAAGTACCTGTTGGTTTTGAATTACATAAACAAATCAAGGCAAAAGCATCGAGTATTATTCCACTGGAAAAAAGATTACAGCCCATTATCAAAAAACATCCGGGCTTAGTCAGAATGCTTAGAAAGTTTGATGCGACGTGGCAAAAGCAACTTGGAACTCTTGGGGGTGGTAATCATTTTATCGAACTCTGCTTAGATGAAAACCAAGATGTTTGGATCATGCTGCACTCTGGCAGTCGCGGTTTAGGTAATGTCATTGGTACCTATTTTATCGAGCTTGCAAAAAAAGAAGCTCAACATCGTTTTGGACACGTTCCAGATAAGGATTTGAGTTATTTTGCAGAGGGTTCAAATAGCTTTGATGATTATGTAGAAGCCGTGGAATGGGCCCAACAATATGCTTATGAAAATCGTCGTGAAATGATGCGACTGATTTTGGAGGCGGTTCGCCCACTGCTTCCACCTTTTCAAATGACCAAAGAAGCTATTAACTGCCATCATAATTATGTCAGTCGCGAGAACCATTATGGTGAAGATCTTTTAATTACTCGTAAAGGTGCGATTCGAGCAGGTTTAGATGAACTTGGAATTATCCCCGGTTCAATGGGAACACGATCGTATATCGTTAAAGGTAAAGCTAATCCTGAATCATTTTGTTCATGTTCTCATGGCGCTGGACGTAAAATGAGTCGTAGCAAAGCAAAGTTATTGTTCAATCAGGATGACTTAATTCGACAAACAGAAGGTATCGAATGTCGTAAAGATACTGGTGTGATTGATGAAATTCCTAGTGCCTATAAAGACATAGATCAAGTCATGGCAAATCAATCTGATCTGATTGAAATTATTCATACACTGAAGCAAGTTTTATGTATTAAAGGTTAATCAAATGAAAATTAAATCAATGCCAAAAATTAAAGTTCGCAATCCTGTGGCTCTATCACCTTTACTGAAAAAAGGAGGGATTCACGAAACAGAAAAGCCACGCGCGCAACATCGTCGTGATCGTCAACAAACTAAGCAACAATTGAATAAAGGTGTATGGTAGAGAAAACCTTTGATCAAATTACTAAAGCTAAGGAGAAATAAAATGAATATTTACAACGGATCCACAATAAAAAAAGCGACTCATTTGAGTCGCTTTTTTCTATCATCAAAACTCAATTATTGAGCTTGTTGACCTGGTTGTACAAGAACAGTACGGCTACCAGTGATCGCAGCGAATACGCGACGGTTCATAGCACGACCTTCTTTAGTTTTGTTGTCAGCAATCGGTTGATCCCAAGCGAAACCTTGAGTAGACAAGCGAGATGCATTTACGTTGTATTCGTTAACAAGTGCTGATTTAACAGAGTTAGCACGAGCTAAAGATAAACGTTCGTTCAACTTACGTGGACCAGTGTTATCTGTGTGACCTTCAATACGAGCAGTCGCATTCGGGTATTCAGCCAATTTCTCTGCAACTTTAGCAATTTCAGATTTGTATTGTGGCTTAATATCAGACTTGTTCGTATCAAAGAATACGCGAAGTTCCATGTTAAGGTCTTCAGTCAACTCTTGTGGTTGTGGAGCAACTGGAGTTGGTTCAACTGGAGCAACTTCTACTACTGGTGCAGCAGGTTTCAAGTGACCGCCAAGAACTACGTTTAAGCCAGCAAGAGCTGTATAGTTCCAGAAGTCTTCATCGATATTATAAGTACCACGAGCTTCTGTACGAAGAGATAAAGCATCGTTTAAGCGCCAGAAAGCACCAAAACCAGCATTACCTAAAGTACCTTCTTCTTTCAAGCCACGACCAGCACGACCCAATTGAACATCAGTAGCATTATCAAATGTATATTTGTAGTGACCAGCACCTAATAATACATATGGTTTGATTTTGCTGTCGTAGTTTTTAGTGATTAAATCAGAAGTAACGTAGAAGTTACCGTTGATTTGCTGTTGTTTGTATTCAGCGTTAGCTGTAGCGCCGTCAACATCACCTTTAACTTGGTTATATTCAGCTTCAAAACCTAACCAAGGTGTTAATTCAACACCAAGTGCAGCACCAACGAATAAATCGTCTTGAATTTCAGCACCGTTAGTTAAATTTTCAGTACTGTTGTTGTGCTTAGAATCTTGAAATGTGTAACCAAGCATTAATGGAGTTACTGTAACACCGGCATTAGCAGCAGCTAAAGGAGCAGCAACAAGCATAGCAAGTGCAATACGACTCAATTTCATGGATATCCTCCAGAGATAACAATTGTTTGTTGTTCAAGCTTAGCCTATGATTTTTGGCCCCATAAACATATGAATGTTCATAGTATTTTTTTTAAGCTATTCACTTCACTTTGAATCATACAAACACTTGATCAATTTTCCAAGTGCTTGATAACTTTAACCTCGTAAATTATTGACAAAAATTCTTACAATTTCCGTTGTAGTTCAGTAAATTTACAATTCAAAACTAAGATGTAAATAGCTTATCTTTCGCTTGCTTCGATTTTAGCAGCATTTTGCTCGAGAAGTAATCGTTAGTTTTTCTAATACTAAACTTTATTTAATAAATACAGTAATTACTTAACACTTTGTTAATAAAAAAATTACAGAAACATACATGGGTAAATTATGTTTAAAGCATTTGGATTCACAATCAGTGAATTGTTGATCGTGATCACAATTTTTTCTGTTTTAATTTGGATCACTATTCCCTCTTTTCAAGAGTTATTGATTAAGAATGAAGCAAATCAAATTAAAAAAGTACTGACAATTCATATACAAAAAGCCAAATCCGAAGCACAAATTCGTCATAAAAATGTGACTTTGTGCGCAAGTTTAGATCTCATCAACTGTCATCATGATTGGAATAATGGCATGATCGGTTTTTTGGATATCAATAATAATCGATTAAGAGATCCTGATGAAGTTCTTTTATACGCAGTTCCATTAAATTATAAATATGGAAATTTGGATTGGAGAGGTACGCTTAGAGTCAACTCAGTCACATTTCAAGGTGATACTGGATTACCTAGAGGCTCGAATGGTAGTTTCTTTTATTGCTCGAGTTCGCCTAAGCACCATAAAAGAATAAGACTCAGTTCCATGGGCAATATAACACCAGAAGATATAGCAACATGTTGAAAACTCTTCAGTCTAGCTTAAACGATGTAAAACACTTTATTCCCCTCTTTTTTTTACTATACTGCATAGGTTTTGAACATTCTCTGCAAATTATAAGTCTGGAGACACACAATGACTGACATCGTAATTGTAAATGGCGCTCGTACAGCAATGGGCGGCTTCCAAGGTGCTTTATCAAGTGCAACTGCACCTGAATTAGGTGCAGTAACAATCAAAGAGGCTATTGTGCGTTCTGGTTTACAACCAACTGATGTAGAAGAAGTCATCATGGGGTGTGTTCTTCCAGCGGGACTAAAACAAGGACCTGCACGCCAAGCCATGCGTAAAGCGGGCTTACCTGACTCTACTGGTGCTGTAACAATTAACAAATTGTGTGGTTCAGGCATGAAAGCAGTCATGCAAGCAGCAGATATGATCAAAGCTGGCAGCGCAGAGATCGTTGTTGCAGGTGGCATGGAATCCATGACCAATGCTCCTTATGTATTGCCAAAAGCTCGTGCAGGTTACCGCATGGGTCATGGCGAAATCAAAGACCATATGTTCCTTGATGGTCTAGAAGATGCTGAAACAGGTCGTTTAATGGGTTCATTTGCACAAGATATGGCAAATACTCGTGGCTATACGCGTCAGCAAATGGATGACTTTGCAATTCGCTCTTTACAACGCGCACAAAAAGCAATTACCGAAGGGTATTTCAAAGATGAAATCGTTCCAGTAACTGTTTCTAGCCGTAAAGGTGATGTTGTTGTTGATCAAGACGAACAACCATTAAATGCAAAAATTGACAAAATTCCAAGTTTGAAACCAGCATTTGCAAAAGACGGTACAATTACCGCTGCAAATGCAAGCTCAATATCTGATGGTGCTTCAGCACTGGTATTAACCTCAAGTGATGTTGCCGCACAACGTGGTTTACAACCATTAGCAAAAATCCTAGCAACAGCGTCAAACTCACAGCACCCTTCTGAATTTACCATTGCGCCTGTTGGTGCAATTGAGAAAGTACTGAAGAAAACAGGTTGGGATGCGCAAGACGTTGACCTTTGGGAAATCAATGAAGCTTTTGCAATGGTGACGATGTGCCCAATTGATGATTTCAAATTAGATGCAGAAAAAGTAAATATCAATGGCGGTGCTTGTGCTTTAGGTCATCCTGTAGGTTCTACAGGCTCACGTATTATTCTTACATTAATTCATGCGCTCAAACGTACTGGTGGTAAGAAAGGTATTGCAGCATTATGTATCGGCGGCGGTGAAGCAACTGCTGTCGCAATTGAATTAATCTAAAATTCAAAACTGTTAGTAAAAATCCTGCATTTCAGCAGGATTTTTACTTTTTTGATTACAAAAAATAATCCACCAGTTGTTAAAATCCCGATAAGTTATGTTCTGTATAAAAAAACAACAAGGACTCTCACAATGCAACTCAATCACTATTTAAATTTTAAAGGGCAAACTGAACAAGCATTTATCTTTTATCAGTCAGTTTTCGGCGGTGAGTTCGCACTGATTAGCCGCTATGGAGATATGCCGCCTACCGAAGGTGTCACTTTATCTGAGGCTGACAAAAGCTTAATTCTGCATGTATCTTTGCCGATCAATGAATACACAGTTTTAATGGGATCAGACGTAAATGATCAGTTTTGCGCCCCAAATAGCGTATTCACGCAGGGCAATAATCATTATATTTCAATCAATATTGAACATGATGAAATGGAAGCCCGTCGTCTATTCAATCAATTATCGGTGCATGGTCATATTGAAATGCAATTGGAAAGAACTTTTTGGGGTGCACTTTACGGCGCATTTACTGATCAGTTCGGCATAAAATGGATGGTGAATTGTCAACTTGAAGAATAGGCTTTTAGAATAATCAACATAAAAAAGCCAAACATTCGTTTGGCCTTTTTTATTCAAACATAAAGCTTAATAAAATTAAGCACCTGTCTGATAACTCGCTTTTGGCACAGCTGTTGAAGCTTGATAAGGGTTGGTAAAATCTTGAAGCCCGGCAGCTGCTTCATGAATATCTTTACCTTCTTTCACGACGAAGGTATCAAAACCAGAACGTTTTAAATAGTTTAAAACATCTTTGAAGATATCCCCGACAGCACGTAACTCACCTTGGTAACCTTGGCGACGTAACAATGCTGCGAATGAATAACCGCGACCATCATTAAAGCCTGCAAACTCAATGAAGATTGCATCCAATTCATTTAATGGAAATTGATGCGTTTCAGGTGAATCATTCACTGTAATGTATAGTGCTTTTTTACCTTGCACATTACTTAATTGATCCAACTGAGCAGTTGTTAACACCACATCACCTTGTGAAATTACGCCATCTTCAGAAATCACTTGATAAGAATTATCAGTGATTGTGCCATCTTTAGAGAGCACTTGTAGTGATGTATTAAGCATATGCACGCTCCTTAAATGGTTGAATACCAACACGGCGATATGTATCGATAAAACGCTCACCTTCATTACGTAAATCAAGATAAGTATTGAGAATTTCTTCAATGACATCAGGCACTGCATCAGCAGCAAAAGATGGTCCTAAAATATCACCAATAGATGCATCATGATTTGCATTGCCACCTAAAGTGATTTGATAAAACTCTGCGCCTTTCTTATCGACACCAAGAATACCGATATTGCCGACGTGGTGGTGACCACACGCATTCATACAACCAGAAATATTTAAATCAAGTTCACCAAGGTTATAAATGGTGTCTAAATCATCAAAACGACGGCTGATTGCTTCAGAAATTGGAATCGATTTCGCATTTGCCAATGAACAGAAATCACCACCAGGACAGCAAATAATATCGGTAATAAAGCCGATATGTGCACGTGCCATGTCGCTGTGTTCAAGCGTTTGCCACAATTCAAATAAGTCTTTTTGCGGCACATCGACCAATGAAATATTTTGTTCGTGTGTGGTACGGAACTCGCCGAAAGTATATTTATCGGCTAAGTCAGCAATTAAGTTCATTTCTTCACTAGTGACATCACCAGGGGCAATACCTGCACGCTTTAAAGAAAGCGTGACGATACGATAACCTTTGACCTTATGTGCATTGGTATTAACGTTAAACCACTGTTTGAACTTTGGATGTGCAGCGAATAAATCTGTGAAGTCTTGATCTTCTAAATCTTGATAATCAAATGGTGTAAATTCTTCATCCAATTTTTTCAAGATTTCAGGTTGAATCTTTAAGGCTTCACGCGTGTGTTCAAATTCAGCTTCAACTTTTTCGGCAAATACTTGTGGTGTTAATGCTTTCACCAAAATTTTGATACGTGCTTTGTATTTGTTATCACGACGACCATGCAAGTTATAAACACGTAAAGTCGCTTCTAAATATGCAATTAAATCTTCGCGTGGTAAAAACTCACGAATCACGCTACCAATAATTGGAGTACGACCTAGGCCACCACCTGCCATGATTTTATAACCGATTTCGCCAGCTTCATTGCGAACGATATAAACACCAATATCATGGAATGCTGTTGCAGCACGATCTGTTTCTTCTAAAGCAGAAACTGCGATCTTGAACTTACGCGGCAAGAATGCAAATTCAGGGTGGAATGTACTCCACTGACGAATCAATTCACATGTTGGGCGTGGGTCAGCAATCTCACCTGCAACCACACCTGCAAACTGGTCAGTCGTTGTATTACGAATACAGTTACCTGAAGTTTGTACAGCATGCATTTGTACTGTTGCGAGTTCAGCAAGAATATCAGGTACATTTTCTAGAGCAGGCCAGTTCAACTGAATATTTTGACGGGTTGAAACGTGTGCATAACCACGATCGTACTCTGTCGCAATTTCAGCAATTTTTCTGAGTTGTTTAGTATTCATCAAGCCATACGGCACAGCGATACGGAGCATAGGTGCATAACGCTGCACGTACAGACCATTTTGCAAACGTAGTGGACGATATTCGTCTTCTGTTAATTTTCCAGCTAAATAGCGTTCTGTTTGATCGCGAAACTGAGCAACACGTTGGTTAATCAATTGTTGATCGAAATCCGTATATAAATACATGGCGTATGGCTAGTCATTCATTATAAAGGCGACTAGCATAGCGAGCTTTTATTCATCAACAAAATGCTTTTTTTGCATATTTAATAACGATTTTATTGATAAGCCTATCTAATTGCCACAAAAAGAAAAAGCCCAGACGAATCTGAGCTTTGATATTCAATTTCTAAATGAAATTAGTTCTTATCTGGCAATGCATATGCCACGAGATAGTCACCCATTTTGGTACCAAATGAACCATGTCCACCGGCCATAATCACCACATATTGTTTGCCATTGGCTTCATAAGTCATTGGTGTTGCTTGCCCACCCGCAGGTAAACGTGCTTCCCATAATTTATCGCCATTTGAAACATTAAAGGCACGGATGTAATTATCTTGTGTCGCACCGACAAACATCACATTACCCGCAGTTGAAATCGAACCGCCTAAACCTGGTACACCAATTTTCACTGGTGGTAACTGGAATAGCGTTGGTAAGCTGTCACGAATGGTACCAATACGTTTTTTCCATACTACTTCATGTGTTTTTAAATCCACACCAGCAACAAAGCCCCAACCTGGTTGTTTACATGGTAAACCCAATGGAGACAGGAATGGGCTGATATCAACACCATATGGCGTACCATACATCGGTTGCATGCCCTGTTCTGTACCAGCACCACGTGCCACAGGTTGACGGTTTGGATCTGCAGGAATCAAGCGACTAACGAATGGCAAGCCAATCGGGTTCATCACCGCAACTTGACGATCCGCATTCACAGACATACCGCCCCACTCAAATACACCTAAGTTTCCTGGGAATACCAAGGTTCCATTTTCAGAAGGTGGTGTATAAATACCATCGTAGTTTAGACGTTTAAATTTCACACGACACATTAACTGGTCAAACATGGTGGCACCCCACATGTCTTTATCTGTTAATTTATCTTTCGGTGCTAAGTTAAAGTCAGAGAATGGTTGAGTTTTAGCGTAGAACTCACCTTTAGTCTGTGGTCCCCACTTCACTGTTTGCGGTACTGGTTTTTCAGTAATCGGTACAATCGGCTGACCAGTACGACGATCTAAAACAAAGGCATTCCCTGTTTTAGTCAATACATAAATTGCAGGCACTGTTTGACCTGATTTATCTTGAATATCAGCCAATGAAGGTTGTGATGGTACGTCCATATCCCACAAATCATGATGTGTGGTTTGGAAGTTCCATACCAGTTTACCCGTCGTTGCATTGATCGCCAGCATTGAGTTGGCATAACGCTCTTTCAGCTCGGTACGATCTCCACCCCAGATATCTGGTGTACCTACACCTGTTGGGACATAAACGATATCTAGTTTAGAGTCATAGGCAAGTGGCGCCCATGCATTTGGTGAGTTATGAACAAACTGCGTGTCTTGACCTGGCATTGCATTTGGATCAGCTGCACCAGTATCAAACACCCACAATAATTTACCTGTGTTCACATCATAACCACGAATCACGCCTGATGGCTCTTTATTCGAATGGTTATCGGTAACTGAACCAGCAATCACCACAGTTGTACCAGAAACTACACCCGGAGATGTTGGGTTATAACCACCTGGATAAGCATATGGCATGAACTCTTGCAAGTTCACCTCACCATTTTGACCAAAGTCAGAACATGCTTTTCCTGTATCTGCATTCACGGCCACCAAACGACCATCATTGACAGGTACAAACACTTTACGTGGACACTCGGTTGAGCTCGACTTCTTCGCTTGTAAACTGGTTGCAAATTCAGTGGTATTGGAAGCATCGTAGTACATCACACCACGACAGGTTAAATGCTGGAAGGTTTTATCAGTTTTGAGTTTAGGATCAAAACGCCATTTTTCCTTACCTGTCGCAGGATCAATCGAGATTAGATGTTGATGTGGCGTACACATAAACATGTTATTGCCGATCTTGATTGGTGTTACTTGGTTGGTAGTTTCACCCGAATCATTTGCAGTGCGGAAATCACCCGTACGTAATGTCCAAGCCACTTTAAGATCTTTGACATTTTTATCGTTGATCTGTGTCAATGGAGAATAACGTTCACCGCCCTGACTACGACCATATGCAGGCCAATCTTCAGGGGCAACGCCATCCACTGCTTTCGCTTGTGCTGGCTGTGGCGTTTGAATCACACCATTGATTTCTTGTGGATCATTAAAGATTGAGTACACCATCACCACAATCGCAATGGCTAATGTCGATGATAACGCGACTTTACTTGAAGTGAGATTATCAATCCCACGCGTCACAGCTGGAATGAGTAACCATAAACCTAGAATTCCAAGAATATCAAGGCGTGGCGCCAGTGCCCAGAAGTCAGTTCCAACTTCCCAAACACCCCAAATCACACTGCCTAACATCAATGCAGCATAGACCCATAGTGGTCCAGATGCTCGCTTATACAATTGTACTGCTACGATCAGTAACAACACACCTGCAATTACATAATAAAAAGACCCGCCAATTGTCGCGAGCCAGACACCACCTACAAGCAAGAACAATGCAATGAGGGTGATAATCACCACCGTCAAAGTTCTAAGCCCAGATTTTGAAGCAGATTGATTCATAAGATCACCTTGCATCTTTTATATTTTAAATCCATAAAAAGTAGAAAATCTCATTCTATGGTCGAGTTCAAATCACAATAACAATCTTGCAGATATCGCCTATCATCTGAACTGCATCTGCAAAACTGCCCGAGTATCGAAATTAGAAAATAGTTTGGAACTTGATACCGCCAACCCAAGTTTTATCACCATCTTTCAGTGCGCCCACATGATGAACATACTGAATATTTGGACGGATAGTTAACCAGTTGGTCGCATGAATGCCGTAATACAACTCGGTGTTATATTCTTCATCCAATAGACTATTGTTTTTGTCATTGGCGTGAATACGAGCCACCCCTAAAGCAATTTCATCTTGAGGACGCTGATCCAACAAACCTTTATAGACCAATCCGACATTTTGCATGTCTTTGATGGCATTGGTTTTAGAGTCATGCACTGTGACATTGACAAAACCAGCCAAACCACGATCTGACTGACCATCATGGCGCGTTAACTGTTGTTTCGCAGTAAACCAGCCACCTTGTTTGTGTCCAGTTTTTGATGGATTCTCAATTTCTGTGGCATCCGCTGTACTGTAGTAATAACCAAAGCGATATTCACCTGAAAGAGATTGTTGACCTAATTTTGGTGTCCAAACCAGTTCAGCAGGAATAATTGCACCACGCGAACCATCTGTACTCAGGTTAAAACCTTTGCCACGTTGCAAATTTTCAGGGTTATATTCATATGCACCAATTTGTGCATAAAGATCTGGCTGTAGGTTATATTTGACACGTAACGCCCATTGGCTCACAGGCCAGTTGTACCATTGATCACCAACCCAGTTCCCAACTTGAGAACCGCATAACGACAAATTTTGGAAATCACAGTCAAAACTGTTGAAATCTTCACCTTCACCAAAACGACCAACTTTAATATCTAAAGCTTGATCTAAAAATTTCTTTTTGATCCAGAGATCGGTTAAGCGCCAGGTTTGACCACGACCCCATACTTCTTGTACCGAACTTTGGTGACCTTGTAAGCCATCTGCGCTTTGTGACAAAGACTGACCATCACGATAGGTAACGGTGATTTGAGCCTCAGTATCTTGCCAACCTAAAATTTTATTTAGATCGAAGTTTGTGCCCAAAGCCAGTTGTCCAGTAAATTCACTACCATGGCTTGAATGCTGTTTAGAATCTAAAACCCCTGCAAATTCACCTGTGTAATCAGCAGAAAATTTATAACCTTGCTCTTGCAACGCAGTGCGCTGACCGTTCCAATCACCAAACAGCCATTGACCATTCGGGTCAAATGCGGAAGATGCTGCCTGAGTATATTGTGTGAAAAGACTCAATGAGAGAACGGATAAACAAGAAACAATCATAGACTTAGAGATTGTCATGTTTACGTAACCTTTTATGTTTTTGTACATAAAAGGTTACTCTTATTTTTAAATTACAATTTATTCAAAATGTTAACAATCTGTACAATATTTTAACAATCAGTGATCAACTGCACACATTTTCTACCATTTCCCTTCTCCCAAACCCTGCCCGATAAATTGATACTTCATTTGAGAGCGAGAAAACTTAATCGGACAAGCTAATTGAGGCTCTGTTTCAGATGCATTTTCAGATAAGGGTACATCAACAACCCAACTCCGTTGCTGTGCCATTGGCGAAATTAATGCTTCATCTAGGCTAAGCACAGGTTCAACACAAATATCCAAGCTTTGGAATAAATGTTGCCATGCTACAAAATCTTGAGTTTTAAACTTTTCCTGTAATGCCTGTTTAACCGCTTGACGATCTTTAGAGTCAAAAGATGCTCCTTTTGCCATGAGGATTGGTAAATCTAAAGCAGCAGCAAGACCTGACATAAATTGAGGTTCTAAACTTCCCACTGAGAAATAACGACCGTCTTTGGTTTGATAATAGTCGTAGAAGCTTGAACCATTCAACATGCCTTGCTCTGGGCCTTGTGGTGTTTGACCAGCTAAACTCGCTGAGGCCGCCATACTATTTAGACTCGCCACACAGTCGGTCATGGAAATATCAATATATTGCCCCATACCACTACGTTGACGCTCCACAACTGCGGCTAAAATCCCAATAACAGCATGTAAAGAACCGCCTGCAACATCAGCAATTTGAATTCCAAGTGGTGGTGGACCACTGTCTTGGCGACCGCTATGACCTGAAACACCCGCTAATGCTAAATAATTAATGTCGTGGCCTGCACGATCTTTATATGCACCCGTTTGACCATAACCTGTAATCGAACAATAGATGAGTCGAGGATTGATTTCTGCCAAAGTCTCATAATCTAAACCTAAACGGCGCATCACATCTGGACGGAATTGCTCTAGTACAATATCAAACTCAGAAATTTTAGTTTTGATCAGTTCAATATTCGCTGCATCTTTTAAATCTAAAGCTATCGACTGCTTATTCCGATTCAGATAACTATGCGCAGTGGCTTGTCCATTCGCATAGGGTGGCATAATCCTTACCAAGTCTGGACGTGTCGGTGATTCAATATGGATAACTTCTGCACCCATGTCTGCAAGATACATACTGGCAAAAGGACCAGGTAATAAAGTAGAAAAATCGAGGACTTTCAATCCTTTTAAAGCAGATGGCATGATAATTTTTACTCAATTTGTTTAGATTTTCTTTTATACTAGGTACGGATAAACACAAAAACAATGTCATGTTCAGCCATTTACCTTGATAGTTTCGGCAATTTAACATGTACACATTGAGCAATTATTTTTCTTGTCAATTGCCCAATTTGATATTTTAGACGGTTATTTAGGTCAATTATCGTGAATAGTAAAGAAACTGAAGGATTCAATATGAGCCGTGATACGATCAGCATCCACTTCGTGAATGCGGCTTTAACAGGTGTTAAGCGCCTAGGCATGGACGTTGAAACATTACTTTCACATGTCGGTATAGAAGCAGAATTACTGCGACAACCTAAAGCTCGAATCTCCCCTGAGCAATACACTCGTTTTGTCAAAATGTTGTGGATGGTGACTCAAGACGAACATGTTGGTTTTGATATACAACCACGTCGTTTAGGTACATTTGCAATTATGTGCCAGTTAATTATCCATTCTAAAACGCTTGGACAAGCACTTGAATTATCATCTCAGTTCTACAAACTGTTTGGAGATGAATGGTCGGTAAGTTTAGAGCGCGATAAACACGAAGCTCGCCTTGTCCCCCATATTCCAAAAGCATTAGATCCTGATCATTTTATTACTGAAAGTATGCTGATGATTTGGCATGGATTAGCATCTTGGTTGATTGAACGTCGTCTACCTTTGGAACGTGTTCATTTTGGTTATGAACGTCCAAATCACGCCGATGAATACGATGCATTGTTCTTTGCACCTGTAATGCAATTCGATGCACCTCGCACTGAAATTACTTTTGCTGCGGACTATCTCGATTTACCAATTCGCCAAGATGAAAATACTTTAGAAGAGTTTTTAAAAGCTGCGCCTGCACAGTTATTGGTGAAATTCAAAAACACCAATTCATTGACTTCACGTATCAGAGATGTCTTGAAGAGCCAAATCGGCGAAGAAATGCCAACATTGAATGATGTTGCATCGATGTTGTATCTATCACCGCAAACTTTACGTCGTCGTTTAGCAGCGGAAGGTAAGAGCTACCAAGGTGTTAAAGATGCCTTGCGTCGTGATGCTGCAATTCATTTATTGTTGACTCCAAACCTCACTCTTGAAGATGTCGCTCAACAAGTCGGCTTTAGTGAAACCAGTACTTTCCACCGTGCCTTTAAGAAATGGACGGGTGTAACACCTGGTTTATATCGTCAATTGCATGGACATCATAACTAATTTTTCACTCGAGCGTTCAACCAGAGATTATTGAACGCTCGTTTAAAACTATGGTAAAAATCAAGCATACCATTCTAATGTGCTTGAATAAAAATGATCATTAAAAAAGCTAACTTCTCTCACCCACAAGTTCAAAATTTGATTCACATCCATTTGCATGGTCTGCATCAAAACACCCCACTTGAACATAGTTTTGCATTAGACCTCAGCCGTCTGCAAAAAGATTCCATTAGCGTCTATACCTTATGGAACGATGAGCAATTACTGGGCTGTGGCGCAATCCAAGAACTGACACCCGACCATGCAGAAATCAAATCTATGCGGACTCACCCTGCCCATTTACGTCAAGGGGTCGCAGCACAACTACTGGAATATTTGCTAGAACTTGCCCAGCAACGTAACTATCAAAAAGTCAGTTTAGAAACAGGAAAAGATAGTAACTTTGATGCAGCAATCAAACTTTATAAGAAGTTTGGTTTTGTTGAAGGTGCAGCTTTCGCAGAATATACCGAATCACCCTATAACCAATTTTTTCATTTAGACTTATCAAATAAACGATAAACTAAAGCTTGAGATGATCTATTCATTGAATAGCCATTGCTCAATGCCTTTGGGATAAACTGGATATTGAGTGAGTGCGATTTGCTCTCGACTTAGCCACTGTGCGATATAGCTATGTCCATTGGTTTCGCAACCCTGTATGTGGTATTGCTTATAGATATGTGAGTCTACGAATTCAGCATCATAGATAAATACAATTTCATGACCTTGCTGCCTATCAAAGCTAAATAAATTTTCCACTACACCCAACAGTTTTGAATGAATAATCTGCTGATGAATTTCTTCAAAGACCTCTCTTTCAATTGCCTGAATAGATGTTTCCCCAAACTCAATACCACCACCGATGGGTCTGAAAAAGTGTTCATCCTGAATAGGATCATACGCTTTTGCAAGTAACACCTTTTCATTATGACGAAATAGGCATAACGCTTTTGCTCGAATAGACGTCATTGCACGGCCTTAATATGTTCTAAAAACTTTTCTGCTTGTTTTGGGGAAGTCAGACGAATAAATCGAATATGTTGATAGTCTGGGTTCTGCATCAAAGCTAAGTATTTTTTCGGTTTTTCGGATAGGACTTGAATAGCCATACAAAAATAGATTCCTTAGACAACATCATTTTTAAACTTTCTCGATTATTTGAATCTTCCCATAACTTTTTTTGACTGATCACACGCCCTAAAGTGCGTTTAGTAAGACGATATAAATTGATGTGAAAGGAATAATCTAACCAGATGACGGTATCTACTTTCTCCATCATCATTGTAGTAGTACGAGTATAAAGTCCATCAATGACCCATCCTGTCGCAGCATTTTTCATGGCGATTTTCAGCTTCAAAAACAAGGCTTCATTTGTCGATTCTTGCCAATCATCTAGCCAAAGTAAATTATCAAGTTCAATGTATTGTAATTGTTGTTTTTGAGCCAACTGACGAGCAAATGTAGATTTGCCTGAACCTGTTGTACCAATAATATTAATAAACTTCATTTGTTATTAGCACAATAAAAAAAGGGATGTGAGTTTAAACAACATACATCAGCTTGTGAACCAGCCGATGTATGTTGTAAATCAATTACTTTTCTCTCGCTGCTTGAATGAGTTTTTCTGCATTATCCCCTGTCACCTGCCAAGTAAGGCAACGCACGCTGCCACCCATTGGACAAACACTTTCAGCATTTACAGGAATGACTTTCTTGCTGGTATTTTGCTTGATGATCGTGAGTGCTTTTTGATCATGCGGCATATTAAAAGTCGGCACATAAATATTGTGATGTGTGACCGTGGCATTTAAATTCACACCACAGGCCGATTCAAAACCTTCCCACTGACCTTTTGGATTGGTTTTATACTCAACAGGAACTTCCACAATTTTTGCAGTTGGAAACGAAGTTTTTAACTCCTTCATTACTGTTGTTCTAAATGATGGTGTGTTTGAATAATCATTCACAAGTAAAGTATTTTTATCCACCCAACTGACCATGCCATCTGAGTGTGCCAGCACTTCTTCATCAGGTTCTAGAATAGCAACTTCTGTTGCACCTAATGCGGCTTTTAACTCTTGTTTGGCTTCATTGTAGCTAAGTTCATTATCTTCCATAAACCGCGTGGTGGTAATGACACGACCCGCATAATCATCAACAAGGTTACCCCCATCAATCATCAAATCAGTTTTGGCTCTTTGAATTTGATAACGATCAGCAAACTGACTAAAACTTTTTTGCACATCTTTACTTTGCTTTTTGGTCATGGATGCCCAAGTATAAGCAAATTGCACAGGCTGCATTGGATTCACCGTGGTGAAGTCACGCATCCAAATATCACGGACATCATCTACCAGTAAGATATCTTCAGGTACTTTGCCTGTGAAATAAGGCTTGGTATCCTCATCCACCAAAATTACAACATTATCATTGCCCAAAATTGATTCTGCATAATTAATCTGGAAATCCACAATCCGCTGAAAGGCTGATTTGTAATAAGGATCATGCACAGAAGGCGACGATAATACCAATAGCATTTTGTCATCAGCGACCTGATTCGAATACGTTTGGCTCACCTTATTTTTATCCTCGATTGCTTTTTTATTTTCAATATTACTTACAGATGAATCACATCCAGAAAGTGACAAAATCAATGCCATGACTGCATAGTAATGCTTTGGTTTTATCATGCGCTTTCGCCCATTTTTTCTATCCATTATTTCCAAACACTAGTCTAATCGAAGATGTCCAAAGACATGTAGAAAAATATCAATATTAACAATTGGCTTGATCACTTACTGAACCCATCAAATTGGCGAAAAACATCAAACTTGCCAATGTTTATCATCATTGCACTGCCAATTAAATTGAGTACACTCGAAGCACAATGATTTTAATTTAAGGCAATACAAGGAACAGCTATGAGCGAGGCCTATATTATTGATGCCATTCGCACACCACGCGGAAAAGGAAAAAAAGACGGCTCATTACATGAAGTAAAACCAATTACTTTACTGACAACATTATTGAATGAATTACAACAACGCCATCAACTCGACACATCTAAAGTCGATGATATCGTTTTAGGTTGTGTGACGCCGATTGGTGATCAAGGTGGGGATATTGCCAAAACTGCTGCGATTGCCGCAGGTTGGAATGATGATGTTGCAGGTGTACAAATCAACCGTTTCTGTGCTTCTGGTTTAGAAGCAGTAAACTTGGCTGCACAAAAAGTTCGTTCAGGTTGGGAAGATGTTGTGGTTGCTGGCGGTGTAGAGTCCATGTCACGTATCCCTATGGGTTCAGATGGTGGACCATGGGCACTTGATCCTGAAACCAATTTGAAATCCTCTTTTGTTCCACAAGGTGTGGGTGCAGACTTAATCGCAACCTTAGATGGTTATAGTCGTGCAGATGTGGATGCTTTTGCAGTTGGTTCACAACAAAAGGCCGCTGCTGCTCAAGCAAATGGTTATTTCGATAAATCAGTTGTGCCTGTGAAAGATCATTCAGGTGTAACAATCCTAGAAAAAGACGAATTTATTCGAGGTGCTACCACCGTTGAAGGTTTGGCAAAACTGAATGCCAGCTTTGAAATGATGGGTCAAATGGGCTTCGATGCGGTTGCTCTACAAAAATATCCTGAAGCGCAAAAAATTAATCACGTTCATCATGCAGGTAACTCATCAGGTATCGTCGATGGTGCTGCGGTGGTGTTATTGGCTTCTGAAAAAGCAGTCAAAGAGCAAGGTTTGAAACCTCGTGCCAAGGTGCTTGCAACTGCATTAGTCGGTACAGATCCAACTATTATGTTGACTGGTCCTGCCCCTGCTGCACGTAAAGCATTAGAAAAAGCAGGCTTGAGCATCGACGATATTGATTTATTTGAAGTAAATGAAGCTTTTGCAGCTGTAGTAATGCGTTTTATTACAGAACTCAAAGTCCCTGCTGAGAAAGTCAACGTCAATGGTGGTGCAATTGCGATGGGACATCCATTGGGTGCAACAGGTGCCATGATTTTAGGAACACTATTGGATGAGTTAGAGCGTCAAGGTAAAAAACGCGGTCTAGCAACATTATGTGTCGGTGGTGGTATGGGTATCGCTACCATTATTGAGTTGGTGTAAGGAGCACAACATGAGCGCTATTAAATACGAAAAAAACGCTGACAATATTGTAATTCTTACCCTTGATTCATCGGGTCAATCTGCCAACACCATGAATGCAGAATTTCGTGACTCACTCAATGAAGTCAGCCAAAAGCTGAAAGCTGAAACTGATCTAAAAGGCATTATTTTCCGTTCTGCTAAGAAAACTTTCTTTGCTGGTGGTGACTTGGATGAGCTGATTCAAGTACAACCTGAACATGCCACTGACTTTTTCAAAATGATTGAAGAACTCAAAGGTGACTTACGTGCAATTGAAACTTTAGGTGTACCTGTTGTTGCAGCTTTAAACGGTACTGCTCTTGGCGGTGGCTGGGAAATCGCTTTAGGTTGTCATTACCGTATTGCCATTAACGATCCAAAAACCAAATTTGGTTTACCTGAAGTGACTTTAGGTCTACTTCCTGGTGGTGGCGGTATCGTCCGCATGGTGCGTCTACTTGGCTTACAAAATGCATTCCCGTTCCTCATGGAAGGTAAGCAATTTGGTGTCGATAAAGCAAAATCACTGGGTTTGGTACATGACACGGCTGAGAATGAACAAGAGCTTTTAGAAAAAGCGATTGCTTGGGTTAAAGCTAATCCGAAATCACAGCAACCATTTGATGTGAAAGGCTACAAAATCCCTGGTGGTGATCCTAAAACGCCTGCGGTTGCGCAAGTGCTTGCAATTGCCCCTGCCATGCTACGTGACAAAACTAAAGGCTGTTATCCTGCACCTGAAGCAATCATGGCTGCTGCGGTTGAAGGTGCACAGGTTGATGTTGATACCGCACTTCGTATTGAATCACGTTACTTTACACAACTGACTGTCGGTCAAGTGTCGAAGAACATGATCGGTACATTCTGGCATGGCCTCAATGCAATTAAATCAGGTGCAAGCCGCCCTGCTGATGTTGCAAAATGGCAAGCGAAGAAAGTCGGTGTTTTAGGTGCAGGTATGATGGGTGCAGGTATTGCCTACTCAACCGCAATCAAAGGTATTCCTGTAGTACTCAAAGATGTGTCTGTAGAAAATGCAGAGAAAGGCAAAGCTTATTCACAAAAGCTACTTGATAAACGTGTTTCACAGGGTCGTATGACAGCTGAAAAACGAGATCAAGTCTTAGCACTGATTACTGCAACCGCTGATGCTGCTGATTTACAAGGCTGTGATTTAATTATTGAAGCAGTATTTGAGAATCAAGAACTCAAAGCCAAGGTGACTCAAGAAGCTGAACAGTATTTAGCTGAAGGTGGAATCTTTGCATCAAATACGTCAACTTTGCCGATCACAGGCTTAGCTACAGCAAGTAAAGATACTAAAAACTTTATTGGTTTACACTTCTTTAGCCCTGTAGACAAAATGCAATTGGTAGAAATCATCAAAGGTAAAGAGACTTCTGCTGAAACATTGGCTAAAGCATATGACTTTGTACAACAAATTGCTAAAACGCCAATCGTGGTAAATGACAGTCGTGGTTTCTTTACCAGTCGTGTGTTTGGTACGTTCATTCAAGAAGGTATGCGTCTTCTTGCTGAGGGCGTACATCCAGCAAAAATCGAAATGGCAGCACTCAAAGCAGGTATGCCTGTTGGTCCCCTTGCGATTCAGGATGAAGTGTCTTTAACTCTGACTGAGCATGTTGCAGGAGAAACGCGCAAAGCACTGCAAGCTGAAGGTAAAGACTTACCTAAAACTCCAGTAGATGAGGTGGTTCACACCATGATTCACGAGCTGAATCGTAAAGGTAAAGCAGCCGGTGCAGGCTTCTATGACTATCCTGAAAATGGCAAAAAACATTTGTGGGATGGGCTCAGCCGTTGGACGAAAGCGAATGATATTTCTGAACAAGATATGATTGATCGTTTCTTATTTGTTCAAGCACTCGATACTTTACGCTGCTATGAGGAAGGCGTTCTGGAATCAGTAATTGATGCCAATGTCGGCTCGATTTTCGGAATCGGTTTCGCACCGTGGACAGGTGGAGCGATTCAATTCTTGAATCAAAATGGCGTTGCGAAATCACTACAACGTTCAGAAGAATTGGCAGCTAAGTATGGTGAACGTTTCAATCCACCACAATTGTTAAAAGACAAAGCGCAAAAGAAAGAAATTATTTCATAAGCTATTTCTTTTGTCTGTTTATAGCCCATATCGATATTTATGATCGATATGGGTTTTTAATATGCATCTTAGCTGTATCAGAATTTCGCCTAATCCATCACAAATTGTGCTATAAATATACCCATTATGCTTTATTTTTTGTCCTTTGGAAATTTGTCTTATGTCTGAGAAATTATGTCCTGAAACCTCGCCTTGGGGTTGGAAAGCACTGATCATCACTTGCATTTTAAGCTTTATTTTTATGGTGGTTTTCTATTTAGCCATAAATAACGAGCCTGACTATATGCCAATGAATCAGAAAAAAGCCGCTGCCGAAATGTCTCAATCATCTATGAATGCAGAATCGGGTCAGGCAGAACATCAGCACAATCACTAAAGTATTCTTGTCGAAGATGATAAATCTGTGTAAACATGGATTTATCATGATATTCGAGATTTTCAATGCTTCACCAAAATCGTCAGGCACTGGTTGTTGAAGGTGGTGGAATGCGTGGCGCATTTACCAGTGGTGTCTTAGATGCATTTTTACAGCAACAATTTAATCCTTTTGATCTTTGTGTTGGTGTTTCTTCAGGCTCTACCAATGTGGCTAATTATTTAGCTGCACAACAAGGTCGTACCCTACAAATCTATTTAGATCATTCACTTCGTTCTGAATTCATTCATTATGGACGCTTTTTTAAAGGCGGTGATTTACTCGATCTAAAATGGATGTGGGACGTGGTTGAGAAAGAAAATCCTCTCAATCAAGCTCAATTATTTGCCAATCATCCTGAATTTTATATGGTATTAACGCATGCTATCTCAGGTGAAGCCACCTATATCAAAGCATCTAAAGACAATATTCTCGATGGATTGAGAGCATCTAGCTCTATTCCAGTGCTGACACGTCAAGCAGTTGAAGTTTTTGGTGAACCCTACTTTGATGGTGGCGTCGCAGATGCATTACCCACTCTTTGGGCAGCAAAGCAAGATCATGTTTCAAAACTCATGGTTTTGAGAACACGTCCTAAAAGCTACTATAAAGCGAGTAATAAAGGTGATCAGCTACTTGCCAAATATGCCTTTAAGCAGCAGCGTGGTTTTGCTAAGAGTTTATTGACCAGAACTCAACGATATAACGATTCCGTAGAATTTATTAGAATGCCTTCAGAGCAAAAAATCTTGGAAGTATGTCCACCTGATTTAAAGCATATGGCAGGTAGACTGACTAAAAATAAAACTAAAATTCGTTATAGTTATGATATTGGTGTTGAAACTGGACTTAAAGCGATTGAGGATTGGAAAAATCTTTAATTAAAATTAAACCACCTTTTATATGCATTAGTTGAAAGGTGGTCTTTATTGTTCTAGCAGATTTATTAAACCAACGAAGTAGATATTCAGCCTTAAAATACTTTTCTATTCAATCAATTTCTTCTAATTCCAAATATAATCGCCACCTTTCAGCAAATCACAATATAAAAACCATATAATATTTAAGGTTTTCTCAATTTGATGAATTAATACGACTATATCTCAATTTATAGCTTTTCTTTTTTGGAATTTTTTATGGGCAAACAATCAAACTCTCACAACGATTCAAGTGAAACCGTCTTAGGCTGGAAATTTGTTATTATCGTCGGCGTACTGAGCACGATCTTTTTAAGTTTTTTCTATTTGGCAATGAGCCAAGAACCTGATTACATGCCTGGTGCACAACGTAAAGCCCAACAACAGAAAGAACTTGCTCAACATGACCATGCTTCTGCTGCATCAGACCTTATTGAGCACAATCCACAACAGTAGCATCAGCATATTAACTTACCCAATCTTAATCGCTATATCGGTTGGGTAAGTGAGTACGATTTTTATCTAGTTTAGATTAATCATCATTTCAATGTGTGGAATTCCACACTCATCATATTGATTGCCTTGTACCGTAAAGCCAAGCTTTTCGTAGAATGAGATCGCATGGACTTGCGAGGATAACTGCAATACTGATCGATGTTGCTGTTGAGCATAATTGATGATCTCTAACATGATTAGGTGACCAATACCTTGACCACGATATGGTTTGAGAACAGCGACCCGCCCCACACTATTATTTTGCAATAATCGTGCAGTAGCGATTGGCTGATCATGATCATAAACCACAAAATGTTGCGAAATTAAATCCTGATCATCCCACTCATCTTGTTCAGAGATGTTTTGTTCGATGATAAACACCTGTTCCCGAATAAATTTGGCATCTTGATGAAGTTGATCCCAATTTCCATTTTCTACTCTAAACATTTCGATCTCGATTCATTTAACACTTACAACCCAGATTTTCGGTCGGCATTTGGTCTTGTAACAATAATTCTAAACTTTGTTTTTGAATGCCATACATCTGCTTTAAAGCTTGAATCTGCTGAATAATTTTTGGATCAGGCTGTTGAATATCTTTACGCTTAGTCGCTAAGATCATTTTGTTCTTACTGGTATGTTCTAAGGAGACAAACTCAAAAACTTTGGTTTCATAGCCGTATGCCTTTAGTAATAAAGCACGCAATGTATCAGTCAGCATTTCTGCCTGCTGCCCTGCATGAATGCCAAACTGTAGCATCGGTTGCAATACTTCTGGGCTTTTGAGTTGTGGTCTTAATTCTTTATGGCAACACGGCGCACACATAATCATCGAAGCATTCAGACGAATCCCTGTATGGATTGCAAAATCTGTTGCCACATCACAGGCATGTAATGCAATCATTACATCCAACTTTTCTGGTGAATAACTACGTACATCCCCTTCAAAAAAATCAAGATGATTAAAGCCCACCTCATCGGCAACTTTTTGACAAAACTCAACTAGGTTTGAACGCAACTCAACGCCTGTGATGAGGGGTGTTTTATTCTGTTCCAGTAAATAATCGTATAATGCAAAAGTTAAATAACCTTTACCTGAACCAAAATCAACGATATTTAATTGCTGTTGCGAAGCATCAATCTGTTCATAGGCATTTGAAAAGATTTCAATAAATTTATTAATCTGTTTCCATTTACGCGCCATGCTCGGAATGATCTGCCCTTTTTCATCAGTAATACCTAAATGTTTTAGGAATATACTTTGTTGCTGTACAAATCTATGCTTTTCTCGGTCATGCTGCTGTTGTGTCTGAGATGCAAATACTTGTTTTTTTTGTACATTCAACATCGCTTTCTTTTTATTTTTCTTGAGTTGCACATCTTGATGATGCGTAAATAAATTTGCCTGTTTTGATTGATTAAGTAATTCCGCTATTTTCGCCAAACCTTCATCAAGTGAGTAATTTTTAGTCACATCTTGTGTTGTATGATGATACAAGCAAGACAACATCACTTGACCTTGTAACTCAATGGCACGAAAACTTATCTTCTCTAAATCTGCCAACTCTCCTTTGTACTGACTCAAAATAAGACGCTCAAAGCTATTATTTTCAATAGATTGCTGAATATCCAAGAAAAACTGCTGTTCTTGTTCAAATGAAAATTTTGGCGCAAACATAATGAAAACCTGACAAATAGAAACTAAATTTTAAAGCGTCTTACTTTAAAAGGGAAATTACATTACGATACAGTTGTACTTTTATTCAGATGAGCTGTAAATGGCTTCAATTTCCCCACTCAATTATGACCCTAAAGAAGAGCTCATCAATGCCTATAGTCATGGTATCGGTGCAGGACTCGCTGTAATCGCTTCAATTTTTCTCATTATAAAAGGCGCTCATTTACCTCTAGGTCAATGGATCAGTTTGTGGGTTTATGGATTTAGCCTGATCTTATTGCTGAGTAGTTCTATGCTCTATCATTTCGCTCAGAATGAAAATAAAAGATACTGGTACAAAAAATTAGACCACACCGCAATTTATTATCTTATTGCAGGAACGTATACACCTTTTTTAAGTATCGCTATTCCTACAGCTAAAGCACATTATTTATTGATTGCGCTTTGGGTGATCGCTTTAATTGGAACATTATTCAAATTAGTGTTTATTCACCGCTTCCAAAAAGTCTCACTGGCGGCTTATCTGGTGATGGGATGGCTCGCTGTTTTGGTCATGGATGATATGCAACGTTATCTTTCCAAAGATGCTATTACCTTCTTGATTGCAGGTGGACTAGCCTACACGATCGGCACGTTGTTTTATGCTTTAAAAAAGGTAAGATATAGCCACGCAATTTGGCATGTTTTTGTGCTAATAGGGGCTGGTTTACACTTCTTAGCGATCTATTGCTATGTTTTATAAATGAAGACATAGCATCAAATTTCCTGAGTAAAATCCGCATTCAAAAGGAATTTTCATGGGCAGATTTGGTCTGTTCCCTGAATAAATAAAGTAAAGGTCTTGTATGTCGTCAGGCGCTACGACTGCTACCACGGAAGTGGCAAGCAATTCAAAAACACGAGTATTATTTGCTAGTCTCGTTGGTACAACAATTGAGTTTTTCGACTTTTATATTTACGCCACAGCAGCAGTACTCATTTTCCCACATTTATTTTTCCCAGAAAGCAGCGATGGTGCTGCGGTACTAAAATCACTTGCCACGTTTGCGATTGCTTTTATTGCGCGCCCCATTGGTGCGGCAATCTTTGGACATTTGGGTGATCGAATTGGTCGTAAGGCGACTTTAGTAGCCGCATTACTGACGATGGGTATTTCTACAGTATGTATTGGCTTGCTTCCAACCTATGCTCAAATTGGTCTTGCTGCCCCACTGCTTTTGGCTTTATGCCGTTTAGGTCAAGGCTTAGGGCTTGGTGGCGAATGGAGTGGTGCTGTCCTACTAGCAACTGAGAATGCGCCTGAAGGCAAGCGCGCTTGGTATGGCATGTTTCCACAACTGGGCGCACCGATTGGTTTTATTCTTGCGACAGGTTCATTTTTACTACTCAATGCATTTATGTCTGAACAAGATTTTATGACATGGGGATGGCGTATTCCATTTATCTCGAGTGCAATTCTCGTTTTAGTCGGCTTATATATCCGTTTAAAACTGCATGAAACTCCTGCGTTCCAAAAAGTTTTAAATAAACAGAAAGAAGTGAATGTCCCTTTTAAAGAAGTGATGACCAAACATTTACCAATGTTAGTGCTCGGCACAGTTGCAGCAATCTGTACTTTCGTGGTGTTTTATCTCACGACTGTCTTCGCGCTGAACTGGGGCACGACAAAACTAGGCTATGCACGAGGAGATTTCCTTGTATTGCAATTGGTGGCAACACTATGCTTTGCAGCGTTTATTCCTGTTTCAGCCATTCTGGCGGAGAAGTTCGGGCGTAAAAGAACTTCAATTGTAATTTGCATCTTATCTGCATTATTTGGACTCTGCTTTGCACCACTTTTAGGTTCAGGTAATCCTCTTTTGGTATTTTTGTTCTTATGCCTTGGTTTGTCGATTATGGGCTTAACCTATGGTCCAATTGGAACTGTACTTTCAGAGATTTTCCCGACCTCTGTTCGTTACACAGGATCGGCTTTAACATTTAACTTAGCAGGTATTTTTGGTGCTTCATTCGCGCCATATATCGCAACGAAACTTGCTGAAAGTTATGGCTTAGGTGCGGTAGGAATGTATTTAAGCTTGGCTTCAATTTTGTCTTTAATTGCATTTTTACTCATTCGTGAAACCAAGCATGATGATGTAAATAATCAAATCTAAATCCTTACTCTATTCAGGTGATCATGTTTATATGATCATCTGAATTGCCTCCTATCGATTAATGCGTTTGCTTTCAGCTCAACGTTTATAACAATATTCTCCGAAATAATTTTTATGCTAAAATGCGCGACTCCCATTTTTTAGATGATTGTGCTCATGTACGCAGTGATTATCGTTGCCGTATTTTTAGTCAGTTTCTTATACACTTACTATCGTGGTAAAGAACGCTTAAAAGCATCTCGACAATTATTTGACCATTCGACTTTCTTAGCACCAGTGAATATGTTTATGACTGGGTTTTCAAAACTGCCGAATCAGCCTTTTTTTGATGTGGCGCAGTTTCCAGAACTCAAACCACTGCAAGATAATTGGCAAGTAATCCGTGAAGAAGCCATTCAACTCCAAAATCAAATCAAAGCTGCTGAAAAAAATAATGATGCAGGTTTTAATACCTTCTTCAAACGCGGTTGGAAGCGCTTTTATCTAAAATGGTATCAAGCAAGTCATCCTTCTGCGCAACAACTTTGCCCAAAAACAGTGGCATTGTTAGAAAGTATTCCTTCGGTAAAAGCTGCAATGTTTACCGAACTTCCTTCAGGAAGCTATTTGGGTAAGCACCGTGATCCATATGCAGGATCAGTACGTTATCATTTGGGTCTAGTTACGCCAAACAGTGATGATTGCTTTATTGAGGTGGATCAAGAGCGTTATAGTTGGAGAGATGGTGAGGCAACTGTTTTTGATGAGACCTACGTACACTGGGCTGAAAATAAAACCGATCAAACGCGTATTATCTTATTTTGTGATATTGAACGTCCAATGAAATGGGGTTGGGCTCAAAAGCTAAATCACTGGTTTGGTCGAAACATCATGTCAGCAGCCAGCTCACCCAATGATGATCAAGATAAAACAGGTTTTATCAACCGCATTTTCAAATATGGTTATGCCGTGCATCATTATGGTCGAGGCTTAAAAGAGCGTAATCGCCCCTTATACTATATATCTAAATGGCTGCTATTTGCCATTCTTATTGGCTTAGTATTACTTCCAAGTTTTATATAATAAAAATTTGCTGTAAAAAAAGAGATGCCATTACATCTCTTTTTTATTAAATAACTGATTCGTTATTTATTTTGAGGTGCTTGAGCACTAGCGGTTTGTGCAGCAGCTGCGTCAGCCGCTTGAACAGCTGCCTCACCAATTAAAGCAATCTTGGCTTTTTCTTGGCTTTTAGCAGAAAGAGCTGGATTTGATGCCACAATACGATTGATGTTTGCAGAGTTTGCAGGTGCAATCGCCGCAGTTTGCAACACGATTGGACGATTTCCAGTATCACCTAATGTATAACGAATACCAGTACGTGGACTTATGACCGTCGTTACTTCGCGTTTTACTTGTGCTTGCGCTGTGGTCGTACCTTGAGCAGCCAAAACTTTATCCACTGTGGTGGTTTGTGGCGCATCATTTGCAAATGTAATACCTGATACCGCAGCGCCTGCTAAAATTAAAAGTTGTAATGGTTTTTTCATTTTCTTCCCGCTTTTAATGCGAACCCAATCAAGATTTATAACTTCAATAATAAAACTACAAAGCTGGATTTGACTCAAGTTACTTCTCGTAAAAAAGCAGAGCCTATGCTCTGCTTTTTACTGTGTAGATTAAATCTAAATAAAGTTAGATTTTACCGTGACATTGTTTGTATTTTAAACCAGAACCACAAGGACAAGGTGCATTACGGCTTTCTGGTACTGGGAATGGTGCATTGTTAGCAACATAATCAAGCTCTTCAGATGCTGTCACCTCACCAGTCAAACCATCAACATCGTCATGCTCAAATGAAAGACGCATAGATTCTGCTTGACGTTGTTGCTGAGCTTCAAGTTCAGCCAACTCTTCAGCGGTAGGAACATGTACACGCGATAAATCGGTTACAACATCCGACTTAATCACACCCAACATATTTACGAATAAGTTAAATGCTTCTTTCTTGTACTCTTGCTCAGGGTTTTTCTGAGCATAGCCACGTAAATGAATGCCTTGACGTAAGTAATCCATTGCAGCCAAATGATCTTTCCAATGGCGATCCAATGAGTTCAACATGAAATGACGTTCAAGCATTGCAGCAGACTCATCGCCCATTTGTTCACGACGTTGACGGTAACGGGCAATCACTTCATCAGATATACGTGCAATTAAACCTTCTTCATCTAATCGACGATCTTGGTCTAACCATTGCTGAACAGGTAATTCAATGCCTAAATCTGCATGCAAGGCATTTTCTAGACCTTCAATATCCCATTGATCGTGAATCGATTCAGGTGGAATAAAGTTTGCGATTAAACCTTTAATCACTTCTTGATGCATTTCTTCGATGTAATCTTGCAATGTGCTTTCAGCTAAGACTTCATCACGTTGTGTATAAATGATCTTACGTTGCTCATTATTAACATCATCGTACTTCAACAAGTTTTTACGAATGTCAAAGTTACGTGCTTCAACTTTACGTTGGGCATTTTCAATCGAACGACTCACCATTTTATGTTCAATGGCTTCATTTTCTTGTAAACCCATTGCACGCATCATCGCAACAACACGATCACCTGCGAAAATACGCATCAAGTCATCTTCTAACGATAAATAGAAACGAGAAACACCTGGGTCACCTTGACGACCTGCACGACCACGTAACTGGTTATCAATACGGCGTGATTCATGACGCTCTGAACCGATGATGTGCAAACCACCAGAACTTAGTACATCTTCGTGATCTTTTTCCCACTGTGCTTGCAAACGTGCTTCATCTTCTGCGGTATGATTTTCGATTTTTGCTAATTTCGCTTTCCAGTTACCACCAAGCAAAATATCCGTACCACGACCCGCCATGTTCGTTGCAATGGTTACTGCATTCGGACTACCCGCTTGAGCAATAATATCGGCTTCACGCTCATGCTGTTTTGCATTCAAAACCTCATGATGAATACCCGCTTGAAGCAATTTAGAAGAAAGAATTTCACTGGCTTCAATGGTTGCAGTACCAATCAAAATAGGTGCAACCCCTTTTTGACGGATATTACTGATTTCTTCAATGATGGCGTTGTATTTGCCGTTGCGATTCAAATAAATTAAATCATTATGATCTTCACGAACCATCGGACGATGGGTTGGAATCAATACAACATCTAAACCATAAATTTCTTTCATTTCAGAAGCTTCAGTATCAGCCGTACCTGTCATACCTGAAAGCTTTTTATATAAACGGAAATAGTTTTGGAATGTTGTCGTTGCAAGCGTTTGGTTTTCTGGTTGAATTTCCATATTTTCTTTGGCTTCAACCGCTTGATGTAAACCTTCTGACCAACGACGTCCAGGCATCGTACGACCAGTGCTTTCATCCACAATAATCACTTCTTCTTTTTGAGTCTGTGGATTAATACCGATGATGTAGTGAACATTCTTTTGATACAAGTAGTGCGCACGTATCGCAGCCGTTACATGGTGAACCAAGTTTAGATTGGTTGCTGAATATAGGCTTTCACCTTCAGCTAACAAGCCCATGCGAATTAATTCTTGTTCAACTGCTTCATAACCAACTTCGGTCATTTCAACCGAACGTTGTTTCTCATCAACCCAGAAATGACCGCCATCAGCTACTTTTTCTTCCTTTTGAGGACTCAACTGTGGCGGGATACTATTGATTAACTGATACAAGTGAGATGAGTCTTCACTTTGCCCAGAAATGATCAAAGGCGTACGTGCTTCATCAATTAAAATTGAATCCACCTCATCGATGATGGCATAGCTCAAACCACGTTGTTTCTTCTCTTGAAGAGAAAACACCATGTTGTCACGAAGATAATCGAAACCAAATTCGTTGTTAGTTCCGTATGTAATATCCGCAATGTACGCTTCAGCTTTTTCGGCTGGCATTTGCATCGAGTAAATGACACCAATGCTTAAGCCTAAAAATTCGAATAAAGGACGGTTCAGTTCAGCATCACGTTGCGCCAAATAATCATTCACGGTAATCACGTGAACGCCTTGTCCGCTCAATGCATTTAGGTAACAAGCCAAAGTACCCATTAGGGTTTTACCTTCACCTGTACGCATTTCAGCGATTTTACCTTCATGCAAGGTAATACCACCAATCAACTGCACATCATAATGACGCATACCCATGACGCGTTTTGCCGCTTCACGACATACAGCAAAAGCTTCAGGTAATAACTTATCTAAACTTTCACCATTATTAAAACGTTGTTTGAATTCTGGAGTTTTTGCAGAGAGGTCTGCATCGTTTAATACAGATATCGTCGGTTCAAGCGCATTGATTTGATCAACAATTTTACGCATGCGTTTGAGTTCGCGCTCATTTTTTGTACCGAAGATACCTCCGATCAGACTTGCCAACATGAATAAACTCTCTAATCCTGTTTGTTTAAATAAGTAATTTTTTCTTAGCTGTTATTATGGAGTCAGAAATAAGAACTACAAGGGCTTTGCATCCAAACAGGTAAAAAATCTGCTAGGCGATTCTGACATCACACAACCGAAGAGCCGTTAATGTAGCAAATTTGCATTTAAGTTACACCGATTTAAATGTGAATTTATGATCAAATTTTCTAAGTCAGCAAAGTTCAGTTATCATAATTATTCATAATAAAATGAAAAAACAATAATTTTATTTATAAGATTGATGCTGCATATTAAACAGACAGATAGAACATAAAAATGTATTGAGGATGAATCATGACACTACGTTTAGGCGACATTGCTCCAAATTTCCAGCAAGAATCAAGTGAGGGTACAATTGATTTTTATGAGTATTTAGCTGATGGTTGGGGAATTTTATTCTCGCACCCAGCAGACTTTACTCCTGTGTGTACAACAGAACTAGGTTTTACAGCAAAACTAAAAGATGAATTTACAAAGCGGGGCGTCAAGGCAATTGCCCTGTCAGTGGATGATGTTGAATCACATAAAAATTGGATTCAAGATATTAATGAAACACAAAATACTATAGTGAATTTTCCAATTATTGCCGATAAAGATCGAAAAGTATCTGAGTTATATGGATTCATTCATCCAAATGCGAGTGAAACTCTAACCGTACGCTCATTGGTGATTATCGATCCGAACAAAAAAGTACGTTTGATTATTACTTATCCTGCATCGACGGGTCGGAACTTTAACGAAGTCTTAAGAGTCGTCGATTCACTACAATTAACCGATAAGCACAAGGTAGCAACACCAGCAAACTGGCAGCATGGTGAAGATGTCGTGATTGTTCCTTCTTTAAAAGATGAGGAAGAAATTAAACAACGTTTCCCTAAAGGTTATAAAGCTGTGAAACCTTATTTACGTTTAACAGCACAGCCTGAGTGATGGTTCGCTCCTACTAAAAAGCGACTTAAAACTTCACAAGAGGTCTCAAAATCAAATTGTAAAAGCTATTGAAACCAACTCAAGGTTTCAATTGAAAATTGAATGAGGACAACATTAAAAAGCGCTTGTTTTAAGCTTAAAAATAAAAAGTGAAAAACAAACTCCATCGCCTATCTTCTGATAGGCTTTTTTCGAGTGTTTGAAAATTTCTTTGGTATTTTTGAATCAATCGGTTATAAAAATATTTCGATATTGAGACACAATAAAAATATTATGATCTATAACATTCACCACCTTCACTGTGGCAGTTTCTGCCCTGTCTGTGCTCCATTATTCGGTCAAAAAGGTTGGAAAGCGCATTTAGTCTGTCATTGCCTTCTGATTGAAACTGACCGTGGCTTAGTTTTAATTGATACAGGTTTGGGTCTACAAGATTATTTACATACTGAGCAGCGTTTAGGGAAATTACTCACCCGCTTTGGGCAATTTGAATCTAATTTAAAACTGAGCGCTATCCAACAAATCCAAAAGCTTGGTTTTAATCCGAATGACGTGAAACATATTTTTGTCACTCATCTAGACTTTGACCATGCTGGCGGGATTTCGGATTTTCCACATGCAACAGTCCATGTGCTCGCTTCTGAATATAATGCGACGCAATCTCTTTCTGGCAAAGCCAAGCTTCGATATAAAACAGAACAATTTAAACAACATCGATACTGGAGTTTTGCAGAACACAGCGATGGTGAATCATGGTTCAACCTAGAAAAAGTTAAAGGTTTACCCTTTTTTAGTGATGAAATATTAATGATTCCATTATTAGGTCATACACAGGGGCATTGTGGTATTGCAATTAAAAAACAAGATGGATGGATTCTGTTTTGCGGAGATGCCTACTTCTCACATTTAGAATTAAATCAGAAAAATAAACTTAGAGTATTAGATCTCACGGAACGATTACTGGCTGAAAATAATCAACAGCGTTTACATAATCTGAAACGTTTACAATATCTCGCTCAACATGAATCAAGTATTGAGTTAATTTGTGCGCACGATCCAGTTGAATTCAATCGTTACCAGTAATATGAAAAAGACACTTACTAGCATTCTTTTAATTTCCAGTTTAACTACAACTGGATGTATGAAACATCCAAGTCTAGATGATGAGCAACGCCCCGAAAATTGGGGAATGCTGATTTCGAATACCCATAATTTTTATCAGATCAGTCATGATGTTTTTCGTAGTGACCAACCGAATAATCAATTAATTCCAGAGCTGAAACAACATCAAATTGATACGGTAATTAATCTTAGAGCTAGAAATGAAGATGCTCATGTTTTTAACGATAAATCATTCAATCTTGTGCACATCCCTATTTATACATGGGCGATTAAGCGTGATGATTTATTAAAAGCAATGCAGGCAATTCAAACAGCAAAACAAAAGAATCATAAAATTTTAGTGCATTGTTATCATGGTTCAGATCGGACAGGTGCAACGATAGCGATGTATCGGATTATTTTTGAAAATTGGTCCATTGAAGATGCGGTTAAAGAAATGAAGCAAGGAGGATATGGCTACCATATCATTTGGAAAAACATTGAAAATATATTTACACCTGAAAATGTAAAATGGATTCGACAACAACTGTCGAATCCATCTCGTTAGAAGACTGGAATTGCTCTAGATAAAGCTCTATTTACTAAAACAATAGAGCTTATTAAACAAACCGATCTATCAAATTATTCTTGATCAATCTGTAAAGTATATTGCTCAAAATTGCATACCTTGCGAATAGGTTTCACTTAAACTTCTCATTTTATAAAAGCTGAATTAGCCAACAATATCTTCAAAACTTCAGAATCACCACCATCACTGTCAGTGACCAATAAAAATACTTCGCCATCAGGTCGAGATTCGAGCCACGTAATCCCTTCAACTTTAATTGGTAGCGTTTTACCCTCTGCACTCTGAATCAAATGACTCGATATAGGTTGACCATCTGGTGAGAACAGCAAAATAAAACTCCCCAACACATCACCATCATCATAGGTATTTAATGTTTGCTCAACCGCAGCGGTGGCTATCAGTAGGTTTTGACCCACTAAAAAATAGGCATCTGAAATACCACTTACTGAACCATTAATCTCAGGCAATGTTAAATTGAATGAGCGTATAAAGGAGTTTTCTAAAGATTTATGTGCTTGAATTTTTGCTAAATCAAATACTAAAACACCATGAAAGTGATTAATGTTGCCACGTTGAAAGACATAAAGATGACGGTTGTCTGAGCATACTGCTTCAATATTTAAATCGGCTCCGCCGGTGAGTGCAGCACAGTGCTGCAAATAATCATAATCCACCTGATCTAACAAAGTCTTGAATTGATGATTGGATGGATTATATAGGACAGCTTGCTTTCGCTTTTCAGTCGAACCTGATCCCATAATTAATAAATGAGGCTGTTCATTAAAAATGATACAACTTAGTGCTTCAAAATCAGGCTTTTCTGCTTTGCTAAAAATTGCTAGAGCTTGTTGTTCAGACGATTCAAATAAAGGGACTTTTTCAAAAGCTGTCGTTGCAGTCAATTTATTTTTTAGGCTCGTTTTTAATAAGTAACGAACATCATCTCCAATGAGATATAAATAGTCCTCTAAGCAAGCAACGCCAGACAATGCACCAATTGCAGAGTCTGGCGAAAAGCTAAATTTTTCAAGTATCCTCAAATCCGTTTGTTTCATAACTTCATCGCCTATTTGATGAAAATCTCACAATCAACTGATCCTGATGATACTTTAGTTACTTAGATCAATATGACTATTTATCTCTGATCAAGTGGAACCCAATCAATTACCCAAGCTGATTTCATACCTAAACTTTCATCTGAGGTGATTTTTTTACGCGCCGCGTCAGCAGTATCTCTATCTTTCGATGGTCCAACCATAATACGGATACCTTTAGAGGTCGGGCTAGTCGTTACCTTATAGCCTTTCGCTCGTAATTTAGACACAACTGCATCAGCATTGGCTTGATTTGCGGCTAATGCAACTTGCACCATCCACTTTTTATCGCCATTTTCCATCAACTCACGAGCTTTTTCAGCCTCAGCTTTTTTATCTGCTTCAGCTTTACGCTTTTTCTCATCTGCAGCTTTTTTCTCTGCTTCAGCCTTACGCTTTTCTTCAGCAGCTTTCTTATCTGCTTCAGCTTTGCGTTTTTCTTCGGCAGCTTTCTTGTCTGCATCAGCTTTGCGTTTTTCTTCCACAGCTTTCTTGTCTGCATCAGCTTTACGTTTTTCTTCAGCAGCATTCTTGTCTGCTTCAGCCTTACGTTTTTCTTCCGCTAATTTCTTTTCAGCATCTGTTTTTTGCTGATCTGATTTGAGTTGTTCAGCTTTTTTCTTTTCATCTGCCTTTCTTTTTTCTTCAGCTAGACGTTGTGCTTTCGCTTTATCATCTTCATTTAATTCAGGTGGAATATTATCTGAACTTTCCTGTGCAGCGTTTCGACGTGCGTTAATCGCTGCATATTCTTCAGCTGCCTTTCGTGCAGCAGCAGCTTCAGCTTCTTGTTGCATCTTTAAAAAATCAGCAGCGCGCGCTTCTTGCTCTGCAACAGCTTTTTCACGTGAACGGCGTTGTTCTTCAAGTAACCGTTTTTCTGTTTCAACATCAACAGCCAATGGTTGTAGCGAAACCATTTCGCCATCTTGCGCTGGTTGAGCAGTTTTAGGAGTCGATTGCGTTTTGGGAATAGGATGCGTAATAGTCGCTTGTGTATTATCTTGCTCGATTTCTTCATTACCTTTAAGGAGTAATGCAGCCAATAACACACCACCTCCTAATAAAACAACGCCACCCATCCAACGTTGTTTGTTATTCATTGACATTCTTCTAAATACTCCCAGACCGCTTCTAAAGTATGAAACGAACCACAGACTAAAATCAGCTGATTGTTATTACATTTATTCAGCACAGTTTCAAAAGCTTGCTGGATATTGCCAAACTCATGTACTTGCTGTCCTTGCAAAGCTTGTTTCAACTGTTGCATTGGTGCGGCTCTTGGCACATCTAAGGTAGCAATAAACCAATCTTTTACTGTTGTTTTTAGTAAATCGGTGACAGATGAAATATCTTTATCTGCCAGCATTGAAAATACTGCGACAACATCTGTGTACTGTTTATTGTATTTTAAGAATTTTCGCAACTGATTCAATAAAAATTCGACGCCATGCGGGTTATGACCTGCATCAAAAATGACGGTTTTATCTTGAATGTGCCGTATTTCAAAACGACCTTGCAAACGAGCTTGTTGAATACCCGAGACAATCGCTTCTTGAGAAATATCCACACCACTTGCTAAAACAGCAGCAACAGCAGTCGAAATATTATCTAAAGCTAGCTGCCCTGTAGGGAGCTTTAAAGTTGTGCCAGAAGATGCAAATGACCATGTTTGACCATCATCATTGAGCTGATAAAAATAATCACGGTTTAAAGCATATAACTGGGATTGTGTTTCATTAACCTTGTGTTGAATGGCTTTAGGTAACTGTTGTTGCCCGGCAAAAATCACAGGGATATGAGGACGAATGATGCCTGCTTTTTCGTAAGCAATTTTTTCAATGGTATCCCCTAACCAATCAACATGATCTAGCCCAATATTGGTAATTACCGCAATATCAGGGTCAATCACATTGACAACATCAAGGCGACCACCAAGACCAACCTCAAGTACCCAAACATCACATTGTTTTAACTTAAAAATAACAAAAGCAGCCAAAGTGGTTGCTTCAAAAAAAGACAGACTTAATCCACATTCACGGCGCGCTTGATCGACCATGACAAATGCATCAACCAAACTTTGATCATCAACTTCCAAACCTGCAAGTTTTACACGCTCATTGAAACGATAGATATGCGGTGATTGGTATAAACCAACGTTGTAGCCTTGAGCATTTAAAATTGCAGCTAACGCGGTTGTGGTTGAGCCTTTACCATTGGTACCCGCTACAGTAAAAACCTTTGCCTTCGGTTGCATTACGCCTAGCTTTTCAGCGACAGGAATAACGCGCTCTAAACCTAAATCAATGCCTGTAACGTGAACATGGCCCCAATAATCGAGCCATGTTGTTAATGTATCTGTTGAATGTGGAGCGTCGGGTTTCAAGGTAAGTTCATCAGTTTAGCCACGAGTCTGTATACAGTATCACGTAATGCATGACGATGAACAATTTGATCGACCACACCATGATCAAGCAAATATTCTGCACGTTGGAATGGTTCTTCGAGCTTTTCACGAACCGTTTGCTCAATCACGCGCTTACCTGCAAATCCAATCATCGCTTTAGGCTCAGCAATATGTACATCACCTAACATTGCCAATGAAGCCGTTACACCACCATAAACAGGATGTGTTAATACCACAACATATGGAACACGTGCTTCTTTCATTTTTTGAATCGCAGCAGCTGTACGTGCCATCTGCATTAAAGACAACATGCCTTCTTGCATACGCGCGCCACCAGAAGCAGCAAAACAAATCATAGGTTGGTGAAGTTCAATTGCACGTTCAGCAGCTTGTACAAAGCGGTCACCCACAACTGTACCCATTGAACCGCCCATGAAATCAAAGTCAAAGGCACAAGCCACCAAGTCCAAACCTTTTAAAGAACCTTGCATTACAACCAATGCTTCAGTTTCGCCAGTTTTGTCTTGAGCTTCGCGCATACGTTCAGGATATGGTTTGCTATCAACAAATTTTAATGGATCTTTAGCACTAAATTCTTGTCCTAACTCAGCATTCACTTGATCAAAGAACCAGTTCAAACGATCACGAGCACGCATACGTAAATGTTCATCGCACTGTGGACACACATAAGCATTAAAAGACATGGCTGTACGTGTCACTAATGCATGGCATTCAGGGCATTCGATTGTCGGCTCAGTAAAAGTCGATTTAAATATTTGCTGCTGATTCGCAACCTGAATGCTCGGTACTTGACGCTCAGTCCAAGGCGTTGAAGGGCTTAGAATCTTCCCTGTTGTTAACTCTTGACTCATACTAATTCATCGAGCGCAGCTCGAAGCTCCTTGACTTTATTCACCGTCTGTTGCGCAGCTTCATCGGCTGGCAATGTCGCAAAAGATTTAACGAAAGCACTTCCTACGATAACGGCATCAGCAACTTGACCCATCGCTTTTGCAGACGCAGCATCACTAATTCCAAAACCTACACCGACAGGTACATCAGTCATGGTCTTAATTTTAGCAATTCGAGCTGCTGCTTCAGAGGTATCTAGAGTTGCGGCACCTGTCACACCTTTTAGTGACACGTAATAAACAAAACCACTGGCTTGATTTACCACATGTTGAATACGCTGGTCTGTTGAAGTTGGTGCAAGCAAGAAAATTTGATCCATCTCATTTTGTTTTAAGACTTCACCAAATTGCTTAGCTTCTTCAGGGGGTAAGTCCACCAAAAGTACACCATCAACACCACAATCTTTCGCATAAGCAACAAACTTTTCATACCCAATCACTTCAACAGGGTTCAAATACCCCATCAAGACAACAGGTGTTGTTTGATCTTTTTGACGAAATTCTTTCACCATATTCAATGCATCAAGCGTACTTGTTCCACCTGCTAACGCACGTTCAGCAGCTAAAGCAATCACTGGACCATCTGCCATTGGGTCAGAGAATGGGAGTCCCAACTCGACGACATCAACGCCAGCTTCAACCATTTGGTGAAGTAATGGAACTGTTACCTGTGGATGTGGATCACCTGCCATTACATAAGAAACAAGCGCTTTACGTTGCTGAGATTTAAGCTGTTCAAAACGAGTGGCAAGACGTGACATAGGATTATGCTTTCCTGATTTATATAAATTAAGGAGTTGTTTGTAGTCATACAAGAACACTGCATTGTAACGCTATTTTTTGTTCATTGAACAGAGTTTGACGTGATTGCAACAGTGAATGTTTCTACTTACAACTGCCTTATTACATTTATCTATATTTTAAGTTTTTTCTCAATGATCAAAGCTTCCTAAATTCTAATGAATGTTCTCGCATTTTAGAAATAGGCTCAGCTCCTTTATACTAACCACAATTTCTAAATTTTCTTTTTAATTCTATGTCTGCCCACACTCAGGAAAAAGTACAAAGCAATGCCCTTGCTTTGTTACCGCTATTGGTATTTTTGATCATCTTTCTCGGGAGTGGTCTTTATCATTCAATGATTGGGACAGAATTTGCCTTCTATCAAGTCAAAGCGCCCGTTGCTGCAATCCCTGCTGTGATTTTGGCATTACTACTCTATAAACAGAAACTGAATGTTGCAATCGAAGAGTTTTTACAAGGTGCTAGTCATCCAAATTTGATTTTGATGTTTATGGTATTCATGTTGGCAGGTGCATTTGCAAGTGTTTCAAGTACGATTGGTAGTGTAGATGCCACTGTTCAACTTGGGCTTTCACTCATTTCAGCTGAATTTGTGTTGCCAATGCTATTTATTATCGCAGCATTTATTGCAACAGCCATGGGAACCTCAATGGGTACCATTGCCGCCTGTGCCCCAATCGCTTTTGGTTTTGCCCAAGCCACCGAAATTGCTCCAATTTATGCGATTGGTGCTGTAGTTGGTGGTGCCATGTTTGGTGACAATTTATCAATGATTTCGGATACCACCATTGCTGCTACACGAAGTCAAAATGTAGAACTCAGAGATAAATTTAGAGTTAATATTTGGATCGCATTCCCCGCTGCGATCATGACACTCGTGCTTTATATTTTTATGAGCCATCAGGCTGAAGCGATTCAATCAAAACCCTACGATATTTGGTTGATTTTGCCTTATCTTGCGGTATTTTTTCTCGCCTTTACCCGCTTGCATGTCCTTGCTGTATTGATGATTGGCATCATTCTCTCAGGTGTTATTGGACTCATTGAAAAACCTGAATTTGATTTATTAAAGTTAAACAGCTCTATTTATGATGGCTTTGTTGGCATGTTTGAGGTGGCATTACTTTCCATGGTGCTTGGTGGACTGTCCACGCTGATGCAAAAAGAAGGCGGACTACAATGGTTAATTCAACGTATCTATTCATTAACTCGCCTATTTAAATTCGGTAAACAACGCGCTGGTGAGTTGGGTATCAGTTTTCTGGTTGTATTCTCAAATCTATTTGTGGCGAATAATACCGTCGCGATTATTTTATCGGGGGATATGGCACGTGAAGTGGCGAGAGAATATGGTGTTGATCCTAAGCGTAGTGCCGCCCTGCTCGACATTTTTTCGTGTGTGGTTCAAGGAATTATTCCCTACGGTGCGCAATTATTGCTTGCTTGCTCGATTGCCAAACTCTCTCCAGTTGAGTTGATTGGCAATATCTACTATTGCTGGATTCTTGCGGTTTGTGCCGTGCTCGCCATTGTCTTTCATTATCCACGCCTCAAAACATGTTAAATCCTGTGCGAAATACGAGACTCAGAAATGTCGTTCACAACCTGAGCAAGCCAAAGCGACTGAAGCTTTGGTGAAGCGCAAGAACGAGGAAGTGAACCTTGCGGAGCTTCAATCGCTCCTCATGTGAATGACAATGGTTTTGCCTACTTTTGCCAAAACAAAAGTAGGCAAAACCTGAACAAAGTTGAAATATATTTCAACTGAAGTGCAAGACATAGTGGTATATCCAATAATTAGGTGAGAATACAGCAAGACTCTGTTGAGAAAATTTCTATTTAAATAAGACTTACGCCCAGTGGAAAGATTCATTTAAAATCTAAAGAGATTTTAAAAACTGCTTTGGTGTAATCCCTGTCCAACGCTTAAACGCCCGTCCAAACGCACTCTGATCTGCATAATCCAAACGTTCCGCAATCTCAGAAAAAGATTTCCCTTGCTGCAAATACAATTTACTTTGCTCTAACCTGTACTGATCTAAAATATCTTGAAAATTGAGCTGATAGGTTTTGAGTTGTCGTTGTAATGTTCGTTCAGAACAATGCAAACGTTTTGCGACATAACTCAGTAATACTTCTTCTTGCTGCAAAAGACCTTGCTCGATTTGTGTCTGTATTTTTTGACGGAATTGTTGTTGCTGAATCTCAAAAGAAGTAATGCTGTTTAAAGATTGCTGCGCTTGGGTAGAAAGTACATGATTTAATTGCTGATCAGCGGCAATACTTTTCGCTTTTAAAATTTGATTAGAAAAACGAATCGCATACTGTCCTGCTTGAACTTGAATCGGACAACCATAAAATTTTTCAAAATGATATAAAGCCGTATGTGGCATGTATCCAAATTGAATCATCTGCGGCGGAACCAACGCATCTTGGACAATCGATTGAGAAATTTTAAAAATCAACGCGAGGTTTAACTCGTACATTTCGCGAAAATCGCTATAAGATGCACTCCACACAATTTGAATATATTCAGAAAATTGCTGCACATCGAGCTGTTCTAAATTAGTTTGCTTAAATACCAAAGAATAATAGCGTTGTAAGAGTTGTAAGGCTTGTTGTAGATCAATACTGGTTGATGCCAAATAACCCATTAAACCTAAATCTTGCAAATTGGCATGTTCAGCTAAAACTAATGTGATCGGACGTGTGAAATGCGGCTGAGCAGCTTGTAACAATAAAGCATAGCGCTCCACATCAAAGTCTCTTTCATCTGGATTTTCCAAGCAAGCTTGAAAAGCCTGCCAAAGTTCAGGCGCGACAACTTTAGACAAATCAATTTGTTCTTGTTGTAAAACACGATTAAATAATCGCAAATATCCAATGATAATTTTGACTGACATATACCGATCTCATCCTGATCTGTCGTTATTTGTATAAAAATTGGCTGTAACTGTCAAAACATTTCATCGGAGTTTTCTCATACTGAGTTCATGAAAAGACAAGGAATAGCAAAAAATGAATGCACATGTTTCCTATCAAGTTGAACCCGTTGTAAGAACAAAACTAGACTTTCATTTAGACCAAGCACCCCGTTTTTGGTTTGGTGGCGATCCATTTCGCACCCGTATGTTTGATGCGTTGAGCCTGACTTTTCCCGATGGAGAGCGCTATTTTATTGAATGTGTGCGTTTATTCCGCGACAAAATTGATGATCCAGACTTGCAAGAACGTGTGGCTGATTTTATCCGTCAGGAAGCTCAACATGGTATGGCTCACGATAAAATGAACCAAATCATGAAAGATCAAGGTATGCCAGTTGATCAGTTCACTGCTCGATTGAAAAAGATTTTTAGATTTGAATTGAAAAATCGTTCAGCTCAATACAACATCGCCATGACCGCTGCAGCAGAGCATTTAACTGCATTAATGGCAGATACTTTCTATAGTAAAAAAGAAACTTTAGCGGAAGCCGATCCTTTTGTACGCGCATTATTTGCTTGGCATGCAATTGAAGAAATGGAACATCGTGATGTTGCTTTTGATGTCATGCGCGAAGTGGGTGAAGTACCTGAAGCAACTCGTCGCTTTGCCTTGGTATTCACAACAGTGATGATGTTTGGTTTTACTTTATATCGTACTGATGTGATGCTTAAAACAGATGGTTTTAGTTTAAGACAACGTTTTGATATGGCACGTAAAGGTTTACCTTGGTTCTTTGGTCGTAACGGTATTTTGACCGCAAAAAGAGCACAATATAGCGACTGGTTTAAAAAAGATTTCCATCCGAATCAACATCCAGTGATTCGCCAATACGATGTTTGGATTGATACTTTAGCCAAGACCAATGATCCAATTGCAGCGGGTGAAGCTTTTTGGCAAGCTGGGCTTTAATTCACGTCTCATAAAAAATCCCCTTTGAATTTAGGGGATTTTTTCTGTCATTCTCACCACTTCGCATAATGCTGTTCTAAAAGACCATATTCATTATCTAATGACACCACTTCAACCTGCTCATGTGCAATGGTGCCACTGACTTTGGCTTGCCATTGATTAAACTGGCTGCCGATCAAACGCAGATTAATATTTTCAAAACGACACCAACCAGTTTCCACCACCAAATTTAAACATCCCCCCAAAGAACGAATTGACCAAGTATTAGCATCTTTCTGTTCAAATAAAATATCGGTGAGCGGATGCAAACGCCCGTCTACCCACAACGCATTTTCATTGCCAAAACTCTCATTAACTCCAGATGCGAGATTCAAACCAATACGGCGATCATTTGCATCACGGAACTGACAAGACAACCAAAACCAAGCGGTTTCAGGGCGCAAAAAACCACAGGTATCATCTAATGCAGCAAGGCTTTGAGCATTAAACTCAACCTGTTGTTTATCAGGATTAATAAAAAATCCTTCTACAGCCAAAGTGGTTTGTTTTTGCGTATACGTCCAACCATTAATCCCTGTGGGGCTACATAAACTGAGTGCATCAGTCCCTGCACAGAAAATACGAGCTTTAAGTTTTATCTCACCATGTTTAGTCACTTGGATATAACGCACACCATTCGCATGCTGCATATCAAATTGATAAGCTGATTTTTTAAAATAGCTTTGACTGAATAAAGGCTGTTCATCGAGTTGAGTTTTTAGAGCAAGCGGCTGAATCGCATTCCACTCAATCACTTTCTGCGTTTGATGATCATAGACATAAAAAAAACCGTGCCCTGCCCACGACAAATCGACAATCGCAATACCAATGCTGTAATGTTCATGCTGTAAACCACAGAATTTAAATTTCTTATATTTAAGCTGTTTACGCCAACCTTTCAGAATCTGACCATAAGGTGTTTTATAGATATAATCATCGAGATTTATTCGTGAAGGGATCTGGTCAAAACGTCCATAACGAGGTTGACCATTGGCTTGTATCAAATCCATTGCTTATTTCCATGATTGCTCGGTCGCATCTTTGCCAATAATAGACTGTAAGTGATCAAATTTACTACTAATTTTGTATTTATAATTGATCGATTTTCATCATGTTTTATGCTTAAAAAAAATTTCAAATTTCTATTAAAGTTTATTTTTTCATCAAACATTCACACAGAGGTTTTATTTTAAAAAACAATCTTATACCACTTGATCAAAAACCATGATGAATCAAAAACTACTAAAAGCAAAACTGCTCTGTATGATGATGCTGGCTTTAACAGCATGTAATGACGATGATGATAATAACGGAACGCCAACAGTTGAACGCAAAAATCAAAATATCAACATCCTTGCATTCAATGACTTTCACGGTAATTTAGAACCGCCTAAACGCTTTATTGAAGCAGAAGATCCAACAGACAATACCAAGAATGTTCGTATTCCCGTAGGTGGTGTTAGCTATTTTGCCGATGCAATTAAAAAACTACGTGCCCAGTATCCAAATAATGCTGTAGTGTCAGCAGGTGACTTGATTAGTGCATCACCACTCACGTCATCGTTATTTTTGGACGAACCGACCATTGAAGCCATGAATGATATTCAGATTGACTTTAATGCTGTTGGTAATCATGAATTTGATCGTGGTACAGATGAACTTCGTCGTTTGCAGAATGGTGGTTGTCAGCAATATACCAGCACACAGCCATGTCAAATTAATAAAGAATTTTCTGGGGCAAAATTTAACTTCTTGGCTGCGAATGTTTCCTTAAAGGCAGACCCTAAAAAAACCCTTTTTCCAGCATATAAAGTTAAAACTTATGGAGGTATTCCAGTCGCATTTATTGGTATGACTCTTGAAGCAACTCCAAGTATCGTGTCGGCAGCAGGTATTAAAGATGTCGAATTCCATGATGAAGCCGATACCGTGAATGCCTTGATTCCTGAGTTAAAAAAACAAGGCATTGAAGCGATTGTGGTGGTGGTACACGAAGGTGTTGCGCCAAGTACCAAGTTTAATAAGAAAACGTGTGATGGTTTAAGCGGACCATTAACAGGTATTTTAGATCGCTTAGATAACGCTGTTGATGTAGTGGTTTCTGGTCATACGCATCAATCTTATATTTGTGATTATTCGACCAAGAATCCACAAAAGCCATTTTTGCTGACCTCTGCGGGGCAGTACGGTACTGCCATTACCAACATTCAACTCGAATTGGATGGCAAAACAGGTGATGTGATTAAAAAGGATGCCAAACAAGTTCCGATTCAAAGTGAAGCTTATACATCTGGTACCACAACGGTAAATTTGACTGACTTATACGAGAAATTTAATAAAACCCCAAGTATAGAAGCAATATTAGATAAATATCGCCAAGCCGTTAGTACCATTTCAGCACGAGTCGTTGGAGCTGCTACAGGTGTAATTAATCGTAATGCAACAGAAAGTGGCGAAAGTGCGCTCGGTATTTTAATTGCGGACGCGCAACAAGCGATGGCATTGACAGCAAGTAATCAAGGATCTGATTTTACTTTGATGAATCCAGGTGGTGTTCGCGCCGACTTACAGGTCAATACCAATAAGCAGATTACCTTTGGTGATGTATTTACCGTACAACCTTTTGGTAATTCTATCGTGACGATTAGTCTTACAGGTAAACAAATCCGTGACGTTTTAGAACAACAATGGTCTGGAGCAAATGCAGCAACGGTTCGTATTTTACAACCATCGAAAGAGTTCAGTTATTCATATAAAAAAGACACCTCTGCTTCACCACGCGCCAGTAATATTCTGATTGCAGGACAAGCTTTAGATGACACTAAGGTCTATCGCGTAACCGTAAATAGTTTCCTTGCTGATGGTGGCGATAACTTTACCATCTTAAAACAAGGAAAAAATCCAATCGGTGGTGGTCAGGATATTGATGCATTGGAAAAATATATCTCACAGAACTCTCCTTTAACCGCACCTAAAACTGAACGCATTACAGTGCTTCCTTGATTTGATTTGGGCTTACACAAATAGGGAAACATAAATGCTTCCCTGTTTTTATTTTGGATCAAAGATTAGGCTAGAGTCAGATAGGTGTTTTCCCAAATTGTAGGATTAAACTCACCCTGCACTAAATGAATATACCGCCCCGCGATATGATCAATTGGAATACAGTCATCAACATCCATAATGCGATCAATATGTGGCTTATGCCAAGCTTGCTTTATTAATTGTTTAGCGAACTGTTTTGCAGTCATCGCATCAGGTGCAACAACTAAATGATAGCGATGTAATTCACCAAATACTTCCGAGCTATATCCACCCAGATTAATCAAATATAACTTTTGGTCAGTTGCTGAAGGTGCTGCATCTGAAAACTGGATTTGATAATCAATTCCTTCAGATTGAACACCAGAAAACTGTGCCCAAGCATCAATATGTAAACCTTTTGATTCACCAAACCAAGCTTGTTTTAGTTGAGGAATGATCTCTTGCAAATCATGACCAATCGCCATCACCACATCATGCACTTCGGTATTAGCTTTTGCGTGTCGCCCACCTAACATCACCATAAACAAATTTGGCATATTGAATCACTATGTAAATGATTGAAGAAGTTTTAATAATACAATTCCACCCACTGATAACACCGCATTATTCAAGAAATGAATCATCAACACATGCCAAATATTACGTGTCCATAGATAAATCAAATTTAGAAATAAACCTGCACTCATAAAGCTGATTGTCGCAATCAAATTACCATCAAAATTATGATAATGAATCAAACCGAACAAAATAGAGTTCAACATAATCAGTATGATGCGCCATAACAAGGGTTGAATAAACAACTTTTGCAACAAGGTATAACGAAAGACAATATCTTCTAAAAGTGCGGTAAATAATGGACCCAAACTAATCATCAACAAACTTAAAAAAGGAATATGTTCAGGGTCGATAAAGCTTTTTTCTTCCGTGCTTTGCCCGACGGGCACAAGTTGGCGTGTGAGCGAAATCACTACTTGTAATAGCACTGCTCCTATCACAACCAATAAACTAGAACGCCAAAATGCCTGTCTAAACTTAATCCAATGAGCAAACAGCATATCCTTATATAAAAAACACACTAAAATAAATAGCAACGCCCTTAAAACAGTATCACCCAAGCTCACAGCGATTAAGCTGCCAAATATTTTTTCTAAAATAAAACCATTTAAAATAATTAAAGGAATGATCAAAATCGCAAAGGTGTCTTTCCACCCCCATACGATTTTTTCGGGAAAATGCTCAGCTCTAACTTGCTGTAAAAAATGCATATTAAAAGACAACTACTGATTTTTATAAAACTTTGTCTGTTTTAAATTATGATTTCCATGTGCTTTTTGTAGAGTACGCTCATTTTCCAAACATAAAAAAGCCTCTATAAAAGAGGCTTTTTTATTAATGCAATAAGCTGAATTACATCTCAACCATTTCAACACCATCAATACGTGCAACCGTCATCAAGTCTTTATCACCACGACCTGAAACCGTTGCAATAATGATTTGATCTTTCGACATTGTCGGCGCCAGTTTAGTGACATATGCCATCGCATGTGAACTTTCAAGCGCAGGAATAATGCCTTCAATCTGAGTTAAATCACGGAAACCTTGTAAGGCTTCATCATCTTTGATCGGAACATATTCAACACGATGCATATCTTTCAAGAAACTATGCTCTGGACCAACACCTGGATAGTCTAAACCTGCTGAGATACTATGTGTTTCAATAATCTGACCTTGCTCATCCGACATGAGATAAGTACGGTTACCATGTAATACACCCACATGCCCTGCATTTAATGGCGCAGAGTGTTTACCTGTTTCAATACCATAACCTGCCGCTTCAACACCGTACATTTTCACATCTTGATCATTCAAGAATGGATAGAACAAGCCCATTGCATTTGAACCGCCCCCAACACAAGCCACTAATGCATCAGGCAAACGCCCTGCTTGCTCTTGGATTTGTTGACGTGCTTCACGACCAATGATTGATTGGAAATCACGAACGAGTTGTGGATATGGATGCGGTCCTGCAACTGTACCAATCACATAATAAGTTGTATCAACATTGGTGACCCAATCGCGCATCGCTTCGTTCATCGCATCTTTCAATGTTTTTGAACCGCTTTGCACAGGAACTACAGTAGCCCCAAGCAAACGCATACGATAGACATTCATCGCTTGACGTTTTACGTCTTCAGCACCCATGTACACCACACATTCCATACCTAAACGTGCAGCAATGGTTGCCGTTGCAACACCATGTTGCCCCGCGCCTGTTTCAGCGATGATACGCTTTTTACCTGACAGCTTAGCCAATAACGCTTGACCAATCGTGTTGTTAACCTTATGCGAACCTGTATGGTTCAAGTCTTCACGTTTCAGATAAATTTGCGCACCGCCGAGGTGCTGAGACCATCGTTCTGCATAATAAAGCGGACTTGGACGACCAACATAAAACGCAAGATCACGGTCAAACTCAGCCAAAAACTGGGCATCATTTTTCATACGACCATAAAGACTTTCTAAGTCTTCAAGTGCAGCCATAAGCGTTTCTGACACAAAACGCCCACCATGAATACCAAAATGCCCTTGAGCATCTGGAAACTGGGTGTAGTCAATCGCTTGATTTTGTTGACTAAGGTTTTGCTGATCCACGTTGGACTCCTTGCATAAATTTTTCAATGAGTTGTTGGTCTTTTATACCTTTTGCGGATTCTACGCCTCCGCTGACATCTACAGCAAATGCCGCTGTAGTATCAATAGCTTCACTCACATTTTCAGGGGTTAAGCCACCTGCCAAGATTAGTGGAATATCGAGTTTTGGAAATTTAGTCCAGTCGAAACAATAACCAGTTCCACCTTTTAAATCAGGATGCCACGCATCAAGTAGAACCGCACTGGCTCCCACAGCTTGATAGCGTTGAATTTCGGTCAAAATATCTAAATCAGGTTTAACTTGAATAGCCTTGTACCAACGACGTTTACATTGCACAGCAATCTGTTGGCATTGTTCAGGTGTTTCATCACCATGCAGTTGTAATACATCTAAAGGAACTGAATCAAGCACTGTTTGTATTTCTTCTGCGCTTGCATTTACAAATAAACCGACCAATTGAACATAAGCGGGTACTGAGCTTGCCAAGATTTGCGCTTGTTCAATACTGACATGACGTGGGCTTGGAGGAAAGAATACAAATCCAATCGCATCTGCACCTGCTTGTACAACAGCCTCAACATCTTGAGTTCGAGTAATTCCACAAATTTTGGCACGAGTTCGCAATTGTGTTTGGCGCATTTGATGTCCAATTTGAAATGAATATTTGTAACGCTCATATTGTAAAGCAATTTTGCAGACTTTGGGCAAAGTTCATATCCAAATGCAATTGTTTAAAAAATGTTAACACATTATACTTCGCCTATTCTCGCAACAAGTCTAAAGCAAATTCTTTTGCTTATAGGGAAGTTGGTGCAAATCCAACACTGCCCTCGCAACGGTAACACCGAATTATTAATCTTAGCTAAACGCCAAATCACTGCATCTGAATGATGTGGGAAGATGATTAATAGCATCACCATTGTGATGATATAGTGAAGTCCGGAGACCTGCTTGTTGTTCATTTCCACATTAACATTCACGACGGGTGAGTGTATGGAGCGACGTCATGTCTACTATTTTTCAACCGACACGTTTAGTTGGTGCTATCGCTATTGCGATGGGGTTTTCTTCAACTTCTTTTGCTCAAGATCAATCAAACGATAAAACAGCAACGTTAGATACAATTGTTGTAACGGCATCGCGTTCAGAAGAAAAGTTAAAGAATGTTCCTGTACGTCTAACTGTGATTGATCAAAAGACTATCGAACAAAACCCTTTATTAAATATCTCTGATATCATTCAACGTGATCCATCGGTATATATAAAACAAAGCGGTGGCTTAGGACAAATTTCTGAGATTTCACTTCGCGGTGCTAAATCGGTTCACACTTTAGTTCTTAAAGATGGTGCTCGCCTAAATAGTCAAAATGAACTTGCCCCACTCTACCCTGCATTTTTAGATACAACTAATGTTCAACAAGTTGAAATCTTAAAAGGACCTGCATCTGTACAATATGGTAGTGATGCCATTGGTGGTGTTGTCCAATTAATTTCAAAAAAACCTGAAAAAACAGGTGCCGATTTAACTGGCATTTATGGGGAAAATAATACTTATAAAACAATTGCCAATGCCAATTTAGTGACTGATCAAGGCTTTTATGCACAAATCGGTGGTCAACGCTTAGAAAGTGATGGTACGCGTATCTTTGAAAGCCAAGCTAAAAATGAAAAAGCCAGTTATGACCAAAAAGGCTACCATGCCAAAGTTGGTTACTATCAAGAAAATACCATTGATGCTTCCGCTTCGATTAGTGAAAACAAGGGAACCAGTATTTTCAGTAATGACTATATTACCAATACAGCGCCACGCCTATTTGAAAATCGTGTCATTAATGCGAAGGTTGCCTTCAATATTTTACCTGACTTAATCTTAAACGCACGTTATTCAAATGCGCAAGACAAGCAAAATGTACCTTCTTACGGTTCGCGCTATGATACTGAAAATAACGAAGGAGATTTAAACTTAAAGTGGAAATTCACACCAAATCAAAACATTTTAGTTGGTGCAACATATACGGATGCCAATTATAAAACAAACACGATTCTAAAAGGTGATCAGAGTGTAGATAGCACAGGCTATTACCTACAACACCAATTTAAAAATGAACAATTTGATACGCAAGCAGGTATACGTCTAGAAGACAATGAACGTTTTGGCGATCACACAGTTGGACAAGCTGCAATTCGTTATCATTTCCTGCAAAATGCAAGTGTTTACGCAAATATTGGTAGTGCATTCCGCGCACCAACACTAAATGAACTCTATTCACAATGGGGGGGCAATCAAAACCTTGCTCCAGAAGAAAGCACCTCTTATGAAATCGGTTCTGATTACGATATCACACCGAGTATCAGCACCAATCTTTCTGTTTATCATACAAAGATTAAAAATCTCATTACAAATAATGCTGGTACAAATAAAAATATAGCGAAAGCAAATTTCACAGGTGGCGAGGCTAGCATCAAATGGCATCAAGATGATTTATTTGTATCAACGCAATATGCTTATGTGAAAACGGAAAATAAAGCGACTGAACTAGAAATTGCTTATCGTCCACGTCAGACCTTAACGGTAAGTACAGGATTAGAAAATGCAACTTATGGCATCAGTGCATCAATAATCGCACGTGCTAAATCCTATGCAGACACAGCAAATACGACCCGAGTACCTGGCTATGCAACCGTAGATTTAAATGCTTATTGGAATATCAATCCAAATGTAAAAGTATTTACTAACATTCAAAACGTAGGTGATGTTGAGTATCGTGAGGTATTAAATACTTACCCTTCGAATGATTGGTACATTAATACTGGTCGCCAAGCTTCAGCGGGTGTCACATTCCGTTACTAATCGCGTAATCGAGACAATAAAAATATTTTCTTAACTCCAATTTCGGGGTAATGTTCTGACCGACATTATCCCCTTTTTATTTGTAGGACAGCTTCATGGGACATCGTTTAAGTAAAATCTATACACGTACAGGTGATTCAGGCACAACAGGTCTTGGGGATGGTTCACGTGTCGCTAAAGATGACTTACGAATTAATGCATTAGGTGATGTGGATGAACTCAATGCCACGATTGGCGTATTAAGAGCACAAATCAGCGCATCTCAAATTGAAAATAAAGCTGACTGGGATAAAAGTCTAAGCTTAATTCAACATTGGTTATTTGATTTAGGCGGTGAGGTTTGTATTCCAAACTATCATTTACTCCAGCCAATTTGTATCGAATTTCTCGAAAAAGAAATTGATCATATGAATGAATCTTTACCCATGCTCAAAGAGTTTATTTTACCATCAGGTAGCCTAGCATGTAGTTATGCACATCAAGCGCGTGCAGTGTGTCGTCGTGCTGAACGTGCATTATTATCAGTGCATAATCGCGATCAAAATATTCAAACTACTGCTTTACAACTATTAAACCGCTTGTCTGATTGGTTATTTGTCGCTTCGCGTGCTTTACAACGTGCCGAAGGTGGAAACGAAGTGCTTTGGCAAAAAAACATTAATGATAGTATTGATCAAGCATAATTATTTTAAGGTAAATCAAAATGCGAATTATTGGTCATCGTGGTGCACGAGGCGAAGCACCTGAAAATACTTTAGGTGGTTTTCGTTATCTGCACAATTTAGGTATACGTGCGGTTGAATTTGATGTACGCCAACTTAAAGATGACCAATTGGTCGTGATCCATGATGATGATTTTGTTCGCACCGCTGGTCGCTCACAGCAGGTAGAAAAATGTAATTTATTGGAAGCTCAACAATTTGATCATCGCCATCAGTGGCAGGCGTGGGCATTTGAAGAGTATACCCCTAGCCTACCGCATGTTTTGGAATGTCTCACAGACTTTGAACATATAGAAGTTGAGATTAAAGCTGTTACAGATGAAGCTGCGGCTGAGCGTTTAATTATTCAATTACATAAAGATTTAAAAGGTTTTGAAAAAACCGCGCTAATTACCAGTTTTGACATTAAGATTTTAGCTGCATTACAGCAATACCAAAGCCATTTTAAACGTGGCTTATTGATTGAAATCCCGATTGGCGAATATGCCATAGAACTTGCCCATCAATATAACTGCTGTCAAATTGGCTGGAAAGATCAATTAGCAACTGATGAAATCATCAAACTAACTCAGCAAGCAAATTTGAATATCAGTGTTTGGACGGTGAATGAAGTTGAACGTGCCAAGCATCTTCAACAATTGGGCATTCAAGGTTTGATTACCGATGTTCCGACCAATATGTTAAATAATTTGAGTTTGTGATTCAGGCGAAATCGACTGAGATTTCGCCTTTAAAGTGATTATTTTTTACGTTGTGCTTGAATTAAACGCTGTCCTTTTGCATCGAGTAAATATAAATTTGTACCATCAAATTGAAACCGTTCAACGCGTTGCAATGAATCCATAAGATCTGCTTCTTGTGCGAGTGCTTTATTACAACTGAAATGTCCCGCCATTACATCTAAATCAAGTTTGCGCTGTGTGAAATCATATTTATATCGACCATAAATATTATTGCAACCCGTATGACCAGAAACACTTGTAGCAACGGAGTGCAACGTGAAGCTTGGATATTGATTAAAGAATAAAGCACGTTTGTTTTGTATCATGGTAATTTGCCAATCGACATCCTGTACACCATCTGTACTTTTACGTATTTGCATTGGAGGTACTTGATTCACCCGCTTTGGTTGTAATGTTTTTTTCTGTACAGTTGTGGGTTGACTTTGACACGCTGTGAGTGCGACAAGTATAGGAAATATTAATGTTTTGTGAAAAAATGTCCTGAAAGAAAAAATAGGATTTTTCACGATAATTTGCTCAGACATTGATTTATTTCACCTTTTAACGAATTGACCAATTTAATAAACGAATCTTGTTACTGTTCTTTCGATACAACTGTAGAATAATGCTAGTGCTAATTTATATGAGCATGCTAATATCGAGATAAAATAGCAATATATCGTCATGATTGGTTTTGCTATCTCGTTTAGTTTTATTATCTTGTGCAAACAAGATTATTAGGAGCGCTGACGGATATGAATTCCGCCCCACTCAAGAAAGCACCCATTAATTGGATTGCAATTTTTGCATTGGTTTTTTTACCAATCATTGCGCTAATTACGATTCCAATCTATAGCTACCATCATGACTTCAGTATGGGCGCATGGATTAGCATGTTCGTCTTACTGGCTGTAAGCAGTTTAGGTATTACCGCTGGCTATCATCGTTTATGGGCACATCGTGCTTATGAAGCAGCTCTACCACTTAAAATCTTACTGATGATTGCTGGTACATTTGCAGTTCAAAACAGTATTTTGTTTTGGGCTTCTGGTCATCGTACACATCACCGCCACGTCGATGATGTCGATCAAGATCCTTATTCTATCAATAATGGCTTTTGGTATGCACATATGGGTTGGATGTTACGTAACTACCCTGCGGCTGAACCAAACTATAAAAATGCACCTGACTTGTTGAATGACAAGCTCGTGATGTTCCAACATAAATATTATCTTCCACTGGTGATTGGCGTACATGCAGGTCTTCTGTTACCAATCGGTTGGCTTGTGGGCGATGTTTGGGGCGTACTATTGCTTGGTGGTTTGGTTCGTTTATTTATTAGCCATCATGTAACCTTTTTCATTAACTCACTTTGTCATATGTGGGGCAAACGTCCATATACTGATGAAAATACAGCGCGTGATAATTTTGTTTTAGCAATCCTCACTTGGGGTGAGGGTTATCATAACTACCACCATATTTTCCAATACGACTATCGTAATGGCGTGAAATGGTGGCAATATGACCCAACAAAATGGTTGATTTGGACAAGTTCTAAACTTGGTTTAGCAAAAAACTTACGTCGCATTCCGAGCTTTAATATCCAAAAAGCTGAACTTGCAATGAAGTTCAAATATGCTGAACAAGACCTTGCGATTTATGGTCATGATGTAAATACAGATATTGCGCAGATGAAACAACGTATCGCGCAAGAATATGAAGCGTTTACACATACTTTAAATGATTGGGCGAAATTGAAAGAACAAGAGTTACAAGCAAAGAAAGCAGCAATGGCTGAAAAGATTCACCAAATGGATCATAAGCTTAAAGTTGATTTCCAGTTACTTGAACATCGTCTGGCTCATCATCGTGAATGTTTAGAAACATTGGTTCGAAATATCAAAAAAGCACCAGTTTCAGAGTAATCAATTTACTCAATTAAAATGGTCTCTCGATGAGGCCATTTTTTATGCCTATGAGAATCTCTTTAGTGCCTATCTCAAATTTGTTATAGTCCTTAGCTACCCTCTAAGTCCGATAATGAGCTTATGCATTTTAATCCACGCTATTCTTCACTTAATCCAAAGCTTTATCATCAACAACAACCAAGTCCTTTACGTGGTGCTAAAGCTGGTCATTTTAATGAAAATTTAGCGGATGAATTACAGTGGAGCGAACAAGATAAAGCGAACTGGGTTGAAATTTGTAGCGGACAAAAAACTTTCACCGACTTCCCACCTTTAGCTATGGTTTACGCAGGTCATCAGTTTGGACAATGGGCAGGACAATTGGGTGATGGTCGTGGTTTATTAATCGGACAAATACTCAATAAGCATGGCGAAACGATCGATTTACACTTGAAAGGTGCTGGTTCGACCCCCTACTCGCGTATGGGTGATGGTCGTGCCGTACTTCGCTCAGTCATTCGAGAATATTTAGCAGGACATGCACTAAATGCTTTAGGTGTCGCTTCAAGCCATGCAGTCGGTTTTACCACCTCAACGCAGGGTGTACAACGTGAAACCTTAGAACTCGGTGCAATGTTGTTGCGCACTTCAGAGTGTCATATTCGTTTCGGTCATTTTGAGTGGATTAATCAATATGCCCCTGAGCTTTTAGCAGAGTTCACGCAGAAATGTATCGAATGGCATTATCCAGAATGTCTAGAAGCGGAACATCCTATTCTCGCGTTTGTTGAAAAAGTAATTGAGCGTACTGCGATGATGATTGCCAAATGGCAATTAGTCGGTTTTGCTCATGGTGTAATGAATACTGATAACCTCAATATCACAGGTTCAACCTTAGATTTTGGTCCATACGGTTTTATGGAGCGTTTCCGTCCAAATTGGATCAATAACCATTCGGACTACCAAGGTCGCTATACATATCAAAACCAACCAAGCATTGGTCATTGGAATCTGTGGACATGGTTGAATAATTTAATTGCTCTAGCAACACCTGAGCATAAAGAACAATTTAAACAAGATTTAGCAAAATGTTTGGAAAAATTTGAACCCATTTTTTTAGAACACTATGGGCAAGGCCTGTGTGAAAAGATGGGACTTCCACATTTTCATAAGGATAGTCTCGATTGTAGTTTTGCTTTCTTGAGAATCTTGCAAACAGAACAACTCGACTATACGCAAAGTTTTATCCGCTTACAGAACAAGCAATATAAAACACTGCGTGATGATTGCTTGGATATACGACAATTCGATAGCTTTCTTCAACAGTATCAATCGATTCGTGAACATCAGAATACTGAAGAGTTAGATCAAAATATGCGAAAAGCAAATCCTCACTATATTCTGCGTAATCATATGGCGCAGAAAGCAATTGAGCTTGCTGAGCGTGGTGATTTTAGTGAGGTTGATCGTTTATTTAAATTACTTAATCGGCCCTATACACAACAATTAGATTTAGAAGTTGAGCAAGACACTGCCCCATTACCAAGTGATGTTCCTGAAATTTCTGTTAGTTGTTCATCTTAAATATGACTAGGTTGAATTTTTTGTAATGCGATCGCAGCTCAAGCGAACTTTCATCAGAAGATAAATTATGAAGCTAGGACTTGCTGTTGGATTTGCACTGCTGATTGTTTTGGTTGGCTTAGCTTTTTATAAATTTGAAAAGTTCTTACCATCGTCCACAGAATCCCATAAACCGCTTTCAATCGCAGATATACAACGGCTCAATCAAACCAAACCCGTCACATCCATTGATGTGTATAAAAGCCAAAGAGTTTTACAACTCAAACATCATGATGCGTTGATCAGAAGCTACCCAATTCGTTTGGGTTTTGATCCTATAGGACATAAACAGTTTGAGGGTGATGGTAAAACACCTGAAGGTAGCTACACTATTGATTGGCGCAATCCTCAAAGTGCTTACTATAAATCTTTGCATATCTCCTACCCGAATACAAAAGATAATGCTTATGCTGAACAGCATCAGAAATCTGCAGGCGGTGATGTCATGATTCACGGAACAGTGCCTAAACGTGCAACATCATTTGCAGCAAGTGCAAACTATATGCCTCGTAAGGACTGGACTTTGGGTTGTATCGCTGTAACTAATGCAGATATGGATGAAATTTGGTCATTAGTACCCAACAATACAAAGATCAATATTTATCCATAATTCTTTAAAATTATCCACATTTTCTGTGGATAATACTGTGGTTATCCACAGGATAAAAGAATAAGTCTCTATATCGGCATACGAATACTTTTTAATGACACGTAAGCGATTCACATGCTACCAAATGACTGACGCATTATTTATCAGATTCATAAGTTATGCTTTTCAAATATTCAAAAATCTAAACGAAAAAAATATGAGAAAATAAACTCAATCTGATCGGGGGGATTTAGAGATGTCTCAAAAAAATTTAATCACAACAATTTTAATTTGTATGCTGTCATGTTTTCATTTCGCACATGCCACGCCCATGTCTGATCAAGATACTCAAGTGATTTCTCGATCAGCTCTCGGGGTTTGGATGTTGAAACAGGATTTAAATCAACCCAAATACAACTGCGCGATTCAATTTATATCGGCAAAAGATACCCAAACCAGTTTTTCTATTTTTGGTGCAACAAAACAGTCTTCACATGCAACGATTTTATTTCAGGCTAAAAGTATTCCTACAACACTTGCTCTAGCAGAAATGCAGATCCAACTTAGACAACAAAATTTAGCACCGACCGCATTAAAAGCCCAACTTTTGCCAAGTTCAAACGTAGGCATGCTCGCAGTGAATACAGGAGATATTCAACAAACGCTTAAATCCATGCGTGATCAAGAAAAAGATATGCAGTTAAAATTGAATGATGCCACTATTTACACGCTGAACTATGAAGGTCTTGCTCAAGCACGCACAGCGATGCAAGATTGTCTCGCTGGTAAAGTAGTTAAGATCAAATCATTAAAACAAGCAACCGCAGAAATTCGTCCAGTCGGTCATTCAACCATTGCGGGTCAAGCATTCTATAAAGGTGCTGTACTTGCAAAGAAACAATATCCACCAAAAGACAGTCAAGCAGTGGGTTTGATCTGGATGACAGACGAATTTAAAACATGGTACGAACAAGTCAAACGTAATCAGAAAATTCCTACGCACATACCTGAATCGATTCTCAAGCATTTCATGTCGACACGTATTTTAGATAATCAAGGTCGTTTCAAATTCACAAACTTGCCTGCTGGCGACTACATACTGATTGCAAACTTTTCATATGATAAAAATGTCAGCCATACCGAAGTCGTTGGACGAACTGATGTCTATGCAGGAAATCAATATATTGGTTCAAATGATCAAATTGCACGCTGGAATTATATTGTGAAAGAAGGAGCTTCTTTCGAGAAACCTGTCAAAATATTGAAAGATGGCGACACAATAAATGTAAGTTTAGATAAATCACAAATTATGTGCTTTTTGGTCTGTTTTTAAATTTCACTAGGCTTGCCTTATCAAGGTCATAAGGCAAGCGCTTATATTAATTTATTCTGGATATTCAAAACGATAGCCAACACCATAAACAGCCTGAATCCACTCATGTCGATTACCTGTTTCAGCAGCTTCAGTAATTTTACGACGTAGATTTTTAATATGGCTATCGATGACACGGTCTGCCACATCAAAACTATCTGGATTAATATGATCCAACAACTGTGCGCGTGAATAGACTTGACCTAAATGTTCTAAGAATAATTCTAATAAACGGAACTCTGTTGGCGTTAAAGTCAACGCTTTTTGTTGATACCAAATTCGTTGTTGAGCTTTATCAATACGGAATAAATCATTTTGCTCTGGTTCAGCCTTACGCTCTAAACGGCGTAACACCGCTTGCACACGAGCAACCAATTCTTTCGGGCTAAATGGCTTACAGATATAGTCATCTGCACCCATATTTAATCCTAAAACACGATCAATTTCTTCTGTTCTCGCAGTCACCATGATAATCGGTAAATCAGACTGTTCACGCACTTTACGGCAAATGGTTAAGCCATCCATACGCGGTACCATAAGATCCAAAATCATCAAATTTGGTTTGCGCTGCTGAAACTGAGCATAAGCATCTTGACCATCATGAAACATGCTCACTTCAAAACCAGCAGCTTCCAAATAATCACGAACCAACTGTGCCAGTTCAACTTCATCTTCAACCAACATAATGTGTTTCATGGTTTTCATCCTATCCATCATCCTCAACATCAGAGGATCTAAAAGTTATTTAATTGATTTTGGAAAAGTCAGTACACAACGTAATCCACCTAATGGTGAATGTTCAAATGTGAGTGAGCCACCTAATGCTTGGGCCAATTTACATGACAGCGCTAAACCTAAACCTGTACCACCTGTACTCCTTGTACGAGAATCATCAACACGATAAAAACGTTCGCCTAAGCGTGCCAGTTGCTCGTCATTTAAACCAAACGGACTGTCATCCACATACAATATCCATTGTTGCTCATTTTGTTGAGTATGAATCTGTATCTTTCCACCTTGCTCTGTATATCGAACGCAATTACCTAATAAATTGACAATAATTTGTTTAAAGCGATCGCGATCTAAAGACAAAATCAAACCTTCGCCTGAAAGTAAAACTTCGAGTTGGTTTTGTTCAAAGGTCGACTTAAAGTTCTCTACTTCCTGTAACACCACTTCCCATGGATTGACCTCAGCAAAATAACATTTCAGTTGTTGAGCGTCAGCTTGTGCTAAATCCGCCAAATCTTGAGTCAACTTTTTCAAACTTGCCACTTGTCGCATCATGGCACTTAAATGTTCTGGCGTGGCTTTACGAATGCCATCTTGCATCGCCTCAATCTGAGCTTGTAAAACCGCTAAAGGGGTTTTTAGTTCATGTGACGTGTCCGCAACCCATTGCCGACGAGATTCTTCATGTTGATGTAAAATATCAGACAAATTATTGATTTGGTTTGATAAATCACCCAACTCATCATTCCGTCTAATTTTTACTTGATGTTGATAGTTTCCGCGAGTTAATTCTAAAGTGGCATTAAGCAAACGTTGAATTGGCTTTTTAAAATAGGTCGCCATTAATAATGCAGCAACTAAACTAGATAATACAGTGAGCACATAAACCAAAAATAGATAACGCTTTTGATTACTAAAGAAGTTAATACTTGATGCATCATCCTGATCTAAAACAGGTTTCAAACCTAAATAACCAACCACTTTTTCCCCGACAACAATCGGACGAAATGAAAGTTGATCGCTCGCAGGCTCACCTACAATAAATTGCTGTTTGTCATCATACAAAGACAATCGAGAACTCAATCCTAAACGATCTGGAATGGAGACAAATTGTTTTTTCACATGGTTCTGATTATTGTTCGAACTAACCGCTTGCTTCGAGTCATTCGCTTCTTTTTTTAAGCGAAATTGACTTGGACTTAACGGAAAACGCAAACCTTCAAAGGGTTGATATTCTGAGGGTAAATTCAGTTTTAATATTTTTAACTCTTCATCATTAAAGATTTGGCGATTTTTAATTTCAGTATTATTTTGCGCTAAGGTTGGAGATAGACTGAGTAGCGTGTGATCATTAAAGTAACGTTGCTGCAAAGCAATATCATATTGGCGGCGTAACCACCACTGAGAAAGTCGATCATAGTCGTCTGGTGCAGCAGTACCTTCAATTTGTAAAATCTGCGCCTGAATCGCATTGCCCCAATCGTGATAAACCGTATAGACATTACCTAAGTTAGCAATCAGTCGATCCAACTTTTGCATTTCAACATCAGCAACATAACGTGCAAAGTTCTTTTGCATAGTCCAATGTAAAATACCTAAGCTAATCGTTGCGATGAGCAAAGTCGTCAATAAAACAGTTAAAAACAAGCGTAAGGCTAAGGGCACGCGACGAACATTCAAATGCAGAATCTCAATAGTGTTCTATTTATGGATTGTAACCAACATGGTCGAAAAAAACTCTCCATTGTTTCTTCATCTTTATTATCTAATCTTTAATGATCAAATCTCAACTGATCACGCTGGATAAAACAATGAATAAGACCAAAATTGTACTCATGACGACTCTGCTTGGTTCTGCTTTAGGTTTGGCGGCCTGCCAATCAACATCACCTACAGACCGAGCAATGAAACACGATCATCATCGCCATAATATGCAACGCGCTCCGCTGACACCAGAACAACGTGCCGAATGGCAAGCAAAACGTGAACAACGTTTAGAACAACGCGATCAAATGCGCCAACAACATCAAGCTCAAAAAGTTCAAATTGAAAAAGCCTGTCAAGGTAAACGTATTGGCGAAAAAGTGAATGTTCAATGGAACAATCACATCATTGAGGGAACTTGCGACGTTCGTTTTACCCCAGATAAATCTCAGTTCAAGCGTCAAGCCAATTCAACAAGCTAAACCTCCCTTCCTCATGGCGCTTTAAGCGCCTTTTTTTAACTTTTAAAATTGTTATTTCACTGCGATTTAAATTGATGAAATAAAACTTATACGTTGAATTATTTGATTAAAATGCTTGTTTAAATGCAATCAACACCCTGATTTTTAATTTTATTACAGTCTTAACGGTATTAAACGACTCAGAAGAATTCATTTCTTTTTTTATCCAAATTTAGACTAAATCAGCCATTACACAGCTGCTTACGATTTTCAATCAGCAAAATGAGAAAAAATCTTAAAAACCACATACAATCTAAGCGCTTATACAGGCAACACGACAATCTTTGACTTCACAGTCACTAAGAAATGACCTGTAATAGCTTGTACCGAACTATAACTTGTTGCACGATTAGCAGTACAAAATGGTGTCATTGGGCACATTTATCATTGACTAAGATTATAACTCTGGTTTAACCAGTATTGAGGAACCCGCTATGCCACAATACAAAGCACCCTTACGTGATATGCAGTTCGTATTGCACGAATTATTAAACGCTGAAGCACATTACGCGAAACTTCCTGCATTTCAAGACACAGTAAGCCGTGAATTGGTTGATCAATATCTAGAAGCAGCGGCTGATTTTTGTGAGAATGAACTTTCTCCAATTAATCAAACAGGCGACCGTGAAGGTTGTACTTGGAATGATGGTGTTGTTACTACACCTACAGGCTTTAAAGAAGCGTATCAAAAATATATCGAATTAGGCTTCCCTTCTCTTTCTGCTGATGAAGAGTTTGGCGGTCAAGCATTACCAAACTCATTAGGGATTACGATCTCTGAAATGGTTGGTACAGCAAACTGGTCTTGGGGTATGTACCCAGGTCTTTCTCATGGTGCTGTTCGTACAATTGAACACCACGGTTCTGATGAGCAAAAAGCGACTTATATGCCAAACCTTGTATCAGGTGTTTGGACTGGTACCATGTGCTTAACAGAATCTCATGCTGGTTCAGACTTAGGTATTATTCGTACTAAAGCAGAACCAAATGATGATGGTAGCTATGCAATTTCTGGCGAGAAAATCTTTATCTCTGCTGGTGAACATGACATGGCTGACAACATCGTTCACATCGTTCTTGCACGTTTACCAGGTGCGCCTAAAGGCACTAAAGGTATTTCTCTCTTCATCGTACCTAAGTTCCTTGTAAATGAAGATGGTTCAGTTGGCGAGCGCAATGCAGTACGTTGTGGTTCGATCGAACACAAAATGGGTATCCATGGTAACGCAACTTGCGTGATCAACTTTGATAAAGCAAAAGGTTACTTGATTGGGCCAGAAAACCGCGGTCTAAACTGCATGTTCACATTCATGAACACTGCACGTATTGGCACGGCAGTTCAAGGTCTTGCTGCATCTGAAGGTTCTTTCCAAGGTGCTTTAGCATATGCGAAAGATCGTTTAGCGATGCGTTCACTTTCAGGTCCTAAAGCGCCTGAAAAAGAAGCAGATCCAATTATTGTTCACCCTGCTGTTCGTAACATGCTTTTAACCCAAAAAGCATTTGCTGAAGGTGGTCGTGCACTGGTTTACTTATTGGCTCAGTATGCAGACATCGTTGAAAAAGGCGAAACTGAAGAAGAGCGTAAGTTTGCTGATAACATCTTGTCTTTGTTAACTCCAATTGCTAAAGCATTCTTAACTGAAACTGGTTCTGAATCTGCGAAGCATGGTGTGCAAGTATTTGGTGGTCACGGCTTTATTTCTGAGCACGGTATGGAGCAAATCGTACGTGATACACGTATTGCTTGCTTATACGAAGGTACTACTGAGATTCAAGCGCTTGACTTATTAGGTCGTAAAGTATTGCAAACTCAAGGTGCAATGCTTAAAGATTTCACTAAGATCATCCATAAATTTGTTGAAGCAAACAAAGACAATGCTGCGATGCAAGAATTCCTTGCACCATTGGCTGCTGCAAACAAAGAATGGGGCGATATCACCATGCAAATCGGTATGCGTGCAATGCAAAATCCTGATGAAGTGGGTGCAGCTGCGGTTGACTACTTATACTTCTCTGGTTATGTAACGCTTGCTTACTTATGGGCGCGTATGGCACTTGTTGCTCAAGAGAAATTGGCTGAAGGTTCAACAGAAGTTGACTTCTACAATGCAAAAGTGACCACTGCTCGCTTCTACTTCAAGAAGATCTTGCCACGTGTTCGCTCACATGTAGATGTTCTTTCAACTGGCGTAGCGCCATTGTTTGAACTTGATGCGGAACACTTCGCGTTCTAATCATAGATTAGAATGAGATGCAACGTTCATCACAAAAAAAGGACTGGTCAGTTTTGACCGTCCTTTTTTTGTTTAATCAATGCTAAATTTACCTTATTCATTTATTTGTTCGTTTTATTTGATCACTTTGCACATGACCTGTGCGTAGAAGGGAACGATTATGCCAATTTACAATGCTCCTTTAGCAGACATGAAATTCATCTTAAATGATGTATTTAAAGCAGAACAATTTTGGCAGTCTAATGAGAAACTTGCTCATGTAGATGCCGCAACCGCTGAAGCAATTTTAGAAGAAATGGCTAAATTTGCCCAAAACGTCACTCACCCACTTAACCGTACAGGTGATGAAGAAGGCGCACGTTGGGAAAATGGCGAAGTTTTCACACCAGCTGGTTTTAAAGAAGCTTTCCGTCAATACGCTGAAGGTGGTTGGATCGGCCTAGGTGCAGATGAAGAATGGGGCGGTCAGGCAATGCCTAAGATGCTGACTGTACTCTCTGATGAAATGTTATTCGCAACGAATCCTTCGTTCATGCTCTACCCGCTTCTTTCTGTGGGTGCAGGTATGGCTTTAAACAGCTATGCTTCACAAGAGCAAAAAGAAACTTATTTACCTAAAATCTACTCTGGCGAATGGTCAGGCACCATGTGCTTAACTGAGCCACATGCAGGTACAGATTTAGGGATTATTAAAACTAAAGCTGAACCAAATGAAGATGGTACCTACAATATTACAGGTACTAAAATCTTCATCACTGGCGGTGATAACGATCTAGCTGAAAACATCATTCACCTTGTACTTGCGAAAACTCCAAATGCACCTGCGGGTTCACGTGGTATTTCGTTATTCATCGTACCTAAGTTCCTGTTAAATGAAGATGGTTCATTAGGTGAGCGCAACCCTGTTGGCCCTGGTTCTATCGAACATAAAATGGGGATCAAAGCCTCTGCAACATGTGTGATGAACTTTGACGGTGCGAAAGGCTACCTCGTTGGTAAAGAAAACGAAGGTTTGGCTGCGATGTTCGTGATGATGAACTATGAACGTTTGTCGATGGGTATCCAAGGTCTTGGTGCTTCTGAATTTGCTTATCAAAATGCAGCACAATACGCGACTGACCGTTTGCAAGGTCGTAGCGCTGCTGGTGTTCAATCTCCAAACAAACCTGCTGATAGCATTTTAGTGCATGGTGATGTACGTCGCATGTTGCTCAACGTACGTGCCAATAACGAAGCATCACGTGCATTCGCAGTCTATGTTGGCCAACAGCTCGACATCACTAAATTCTCAACTGATGCTGAAGCTGTTAAAAAAGCCAATGACCGCGTTGCTCTATTAACGCCAATTGCAAAAGCATATCTCACTGATACTGCCTTCCAAGCAACCTTAGATGCACAAATGGTATTTGGTGGTCACGGTTATATTCGTGAATGGGGTATGGAACAATGTATTCGTGATCTTCGTATTGCTCAGATTTACGAAGGTACAAACGGCGTTCAATCTCAAGATTTAATTGGTCGTAAAACGATTAAATGTGGTGGTGCTTTCATCGCAGAGTACATCACTGAAATCCGTGATTTTGCCAATGCATTAGATACTGATTTAAACTTCATTAAAGATGCAACTCTAGACGCTGCAACTGAAATTGAAGCAATCACTCAATTCATCATTGAGCAAGCTGCTGAAAATGTAGACTTCCCGAATGCGGCTGCAGTAGATTACTTACATGCAGTTGGTTTACTCAGCTTCGCATATATGTTTGCTAAAATCTCAGCTGCGGCAAAAGATAAGTCTGGTGATTTCTATCAAAACAAACTTGCTTTAGCACAATACTTCGTCGATCGCATCTTACCTGAAATCGACTCTCGTTTAGCAAAAATCAAAGCGGGTTCTGACTTGATCATGAACTTCAGCGAAGATTACTTCACAAACCAAGCTTAATGCTTTAAGCAGAAAAAAGCGTCTGAATATTCAGACGCTTTTTTATTTCAATGATTCAGAACTTTAATATTTAGCTGACTTTATATAAAAACAATACCGATTGTAAATAATCTAAATTTCAAAACATTTATCCTTTCATTTAGATTCCATAAGTTTCACTACGTTTTGTGCACGAAATTTGCTGTATATTCTCGACATCCCCAAAGATTATTCCATCCATATGTCCAATTCAAAACAGAAACTTGAAAACTTACAGCGTCTTTTCGATCGCTTCGGTCACTATGCCGTTGAAGCATTCCATTATTTGGCATTGTTTATTATTGGCTGTATGGTCGCATGGTCAGCAGTACATACAGTTATTGATATTTTAACAGTTAAGCAATATGCAACCATTGACGACATTTTATTGCTCTTTATTTATCTTGAGCTAGGTGCAATGGTTGGAATTTATTTTAAAACCAATCATATGCCTGTGCGTTTTTTGATTTATGTCGCAATAACAGCACTGACTCGACTTTTAATTGCAGACATCCAACATAACCATAAAGCATCTATGGATTTGGTGATTATCACAGGTTCTATTTTAATTTTAGCTTTCGCCATTCTCATCGTACGTTTTGCTTCATGGAATTATCCATCTGTCATTCGAGGCAAAGAGCAAGAACAACAAGTTCCAGTAAATAAAACACCTCGACCACAAGATGACGAACTCGCATAAAAAAAAGCAGGCTTTGTGCCTGCTTTTTTATTGATTGATTTATCCAACTCGATAAATTCTGTACTTAGAATCGACCAATACATATTTGCCTTGTACTTGCATCCAATTGTAACCGCGTGGTGGTTGATATAAACGATGATAGCGATAATTAGATACGACATAGCGATTACTACGGAATTCTGATGGTAATCGCTCACCACGTTTGAAATTGATACGCTGACCATAATGATGACCTCGATCATCCTTAGACCATCGAGGTTGTTCACGATGATCATGACGTTTGTCATAACGTTGTTCATAGCGATCTTTATAATCGTGGTGATTATTCCAACGATTAGAATCTGCCATAGCTGAAGCTGATATGCCAAGCATAAGAGATGATACGAGCAATACAACTGTCTTTTTCATTGTTTAATCCTTTGTTTCGATCTGAGTTCAGATTAAGAGAAACTCAAGGAGAAACCATGAATAAAACACACGACATTGCAAAGCTTTGTAATGAAATCCAAGAAATTATGAAGATTCATTTCCTGTTAAATTTTTATAAACCTAATTTAAAATCAGCGGATAATCTCAATTCGGAAATTATCATCAGTCACTAAAAAATAACGTCCATCAATCATCACCCAGTGCCGACCTCTTGGTGGTTCTCGCAATGAATAAGAATTCCAATCCTGAATCACATAACGTTCACTGCGAAACTCATTCGGCAACTCATTCCCTACCACAAACGATTCTCTACGATAACCATGCTCGTATTGAGTCTCAGGATAATATTCAATACGCACGCCAGGACGATGATTTGGATAGTGAGAATAATTATTTTGATTCGGTTGATAATAATAACCTTTTGGGGGCGCAGTCGGTGTGTATCGCTGATTTGAGAATGCAAAAGGATCTTGTGCTGGTTGTTGATAAGTAGGTGCTTGCTGGTAAGGTCTACGTTCAACCGAACTGTATCCACCCCATGCATTATCAGCAAATGTGCTCACAGGGAGATAACTCAGTACGCCCATCAAGCCGTATAAATATATTTTTGATTGCTTCATCATGATCTCCCTAAAAATCTGACTATCTTTATATTTTAGAATAAATAATAAACAGGACTGTTGTAATAATATTTTTTCAGATTAGCCGTTCTATTCAATAGATAAACAGCATGCAGCTATATACATAGATAGATATGTTAAAATCAGTTTTTTGATTTTGAGGCAATATCTGTGGCTGAAATGAATTTTGATCGTCTCTATCAATTTTTTTGTAAAGTTCCAAGTGTGCAAGAATCACTGATTGTGGCACATGGTACAGATGGTCAACATGCATGGTGGTTTAAATTCAATATTAATGTTGAGCATCCACTCGCATGGCAAACAGTTCAAGAGCTTGGACATGTACTCAATTATTTATCGACCAATGAGCGTTTACCGACGCAGTTTTTCCCTGTTTCCCCCCCACCCTACATGAATGGGGAAGCAAAAGATTTTCTCGGTTGGGTCATTCAATGCAACCATGCTGAATTTAATCCAGATGTCGTCTGTGATTGGTTAGAAGCACGCTTGCCAAATCCAGTGGATGATGAAAGTCAGTGGAAAATTAAAACCGATCTGAGTGAACTTGAAACATTAACAGATAAAGATTTAGATCAATTGGTGCCACCAAGCCCTTAATTCTTTACTGATTATGTATTGCTTTCAACAAGCGGAATGCCAAATAAACTTCTGAATTCTGCTTGTTGAGCTCTGGTTCTAAATCAAGATAAGTCGTAACCTAAATATTCTTGTGGTGATTCAGAATAAGGTAAAATCAAATAATTATTTTTTAAAATAAGCTTTTTTAATGCCATTTGATGAGCAGAATCTAGAGGATAGATCACAGACAAGTCTTGCATTAAATCTTCAATTTTTTCAGCCCGAAACGCTTCTGTTTTTACCCAACCTAACAACGCAGCACCCAACCCCATAAACTCATAACCATAGTGTTGCATGCGTTGAATAATGGCAAAATTTTCAAAAGGATCAAAATCACAAGTAAAATAACCATTCGGCATCATGGCTATTTTAAGTGATTCAGTCTCAATTTCAGCAACTTTAATCACAATCTCCGTATCCATAGACGGAGCAAAATCTTGATTCAAATATATTAAAGCCTGTAAATCATCCTCATCATAATGCTGCATTTTTTTAGACAGCTCTTCTATCACACATTGATTTTCTATACGGCGAAGCTGTTGAATATAATGCTGCAATTGCTTTGGCATACAAACATTCTGGTAAGTTTGCTCCCATTTAGGATCATTCACATCGATATCTTTAAGATCATCACTATAATCAATATATAGCCGCTCATCTCCAACCGCATGCATGGAAGTATATTCAGCTTGCGATCGATCATCTAAAACCAAAAAGACTTTCTTTGCTTTAACGTCTTTTTTTATAGAAAAATAGCACTCTAAAAGCTCATTCCAATTCTGAATATCTACAATGTCCGCGTAATGTACTAACTGATGAGCAACTAAACTAAGTTGCTCATCTTGTTTGATATTCAGTTTAATTTTCGCCATTCAATAGAATCCTAATTACTGAATTAAAAAGTCGATAAACCTGACCATTCCATAAAACGATACAGCCAATATTTGGCTTTGGATTCATCTGCATATTGCTTGTAATCAACCGTCATTTGGCGACCGTTTGCATTAGTCCATGAGGAGTTAAAATAAGTTGTTGCATCTTGAAACACAGGTGCTTGAACGGAACCAATGACACGCATATCCGTTTCAAGATTATAATTTTTCAAATTTCGTGCAGTAAAGTTTGCTGAACCAAGCATCAGCTCCGCTTGTTGAGCATTATATTTCAATAGCATTTTACTGTGGCACTGTTCGCCACGCGTATTACACCAACGAATAGGAATACCAGCAGCATTCAATTCTGATGCAACTTGTCGGTTTGGAATGCCATTTTTTTGACGACCAAACGCGTCTTTGTTTGGATCAAGCATGATACGGACATTTACACCACGTTGTTTTGCTTGTTTTAATGCTTCAATAATATTGCGTTCAGATAAATAGAACATTGTCATATCCAAATGTTCATTCACTTTGGCATTTTGAATGATTTTTAAGGTTGCATCATAAATCGCTTTTTCTGTCAAAACCTGAACCTGTGGCAAGCTTTTGTCTTCTGTATGTCCACCCATAATCACAAATGGACTTGAACCATGAGACATATTTGCTACCGCTTGTTCTGTTTGCAGAACATCAATTGCTGTTGGGCCATCAACCACTAATGCAACATTACTATGATGCGAGCTACCATCATGAGGATTGGCTGAAGTCACCAAACTTTTCCAGCCTTCAGCAGTATCGACCACCAAGGTTTTACGATGATTGGCTTTAAAATTGAGCAGTTCTAAATAACTACGTAAGGTAACTTTATCCTTTCCAAAAGGATTGCTTAACCAACCTCCTTCAGAATTATTGCCTAAATTTTGACAGCAGATATACCAAAAGCCCGACCATAATGGATTGGATGCTCGTAAAGGTCTTAAATCAGTTTCAATAACGTCCACACCGGCTTGGCGAAGCTGACGATAATGTTTAGGCATGACCCCACCATAAACTGAATTGATTGGATCAGTAATAACGACCACTTGAATAGCAGGATTAAGTGTACGCTTCAGAATGAGTGCATCCGTCAGTTGTTGCATCAGTGGAAACTGCTTAACTTTGGATTCACCTACTTCCTGATTAAATAAGAACATATCTAGCACAATGGTGGTTTGTGCCTCATCAATTAGCTTAAACATCTCATTGAAAATATGTTGGTCAACTTGTTGTTGATCTTTTGCATCGATATAGGTTTGATCTGCTAGGAATTTCACATTGGCATGCCGAAGCTGACCCGTAAAATCCAGCCCTTTCGGAAGTGGTTTTACAGTATGGTAAATTGCAGAAGCAATGTACCCAATCGCAAAAATACTCAATATGACTGCCATGTAACGTCGACCTGACCAGTTTAATTTTTGATGAATTCTTTGGAAGATACGCATATAACAGAAAAAGCCCTAGCCTAATGGTCTAAGGCTAGGGCTTATACTTATATTTTTCAATAAGATTTAGGTGACAAATTAGAAACTAAAATTCACACCAACTGTAAAGCTACGTCCAACTTGTGGAATGGTAGATAAGAATGAAGCATGTTGGTAAACCTGATCATCCAGCAAATTATTTGCATTTAAGAATACGCGATAGTCAGTCGCTTTACTGTACTTACCAGAATACGCCACACCAAGATTCAACATATTATAGCTTTGGGTATCAGTTTCATAAGCAGCGATCTTATCTTGCTTAAATACATGATAGTACTCAGCCGAACCGCTGAAACCATCACCAAAATCAGCATTTACTTTTGTTCCTAAACGTCCTGCTGGTACGCGAGGTGCATTTTCATTGTCGATCTTACCGCGGACATAATCACCAAACACACCAAGTTTATAGATTGGTGAAATTTGATAACCTATCTCAGCTTCAGCTCCATAGAATTTTGCTTTATCCTGAGCATATTGTACTAAACGGAAATTCTCGTAACGATCTAGAGTTTGCGCATAGATGTAGTCATCAAACCAGTTGTGATAAACATGGAAATGGTAGTCGAATTTATCATCGTCATAGTGCAAACCAAGTTCGACATTATTGGACTGTTCTTTCTTCAATTGATCATTACCCAACTCATAGGTATTGGTCGCAAAATGTCCACCATTGGCATACAACTCTTGCGCTAAAGGTAAACGCTCTTGGTGCGAAGTGACCAATGAAAGTTTGTAATTAGGCGCAAACTCCCAGTTGGCAGCACCCGAAATAGAAAAAGCTGAACCGTCAAAATCTTTTTTAGTCGAATCTTCAATATCAATCTTTTGTTGATCTATACGAGCCGCTAACTCGACATGAACATCATTAAATTGAGCATGCTCAAGAGCAAAAATACTCCACTTCTTCGTGGTATTTGGTGCTAAAAAGGCTTCTTCACCTGTAAGTTCTAATTTTTGCTGACCATATTGTGTACCAATGACCCCTTCCCAAGGACCCAGCGGATTATGGACTAACTCTAAACGACCGTCATAGCCCTTGTTTTTAAAGCGTGTTGCGATAGTATCTTCTTCAATTTCATCATGTTGATAATCAGTATAGCTTGCTTGCGCACGTAGTTTTTTAAAGCCTGCAAATGGATCATTCAACTCTGTACGCACATCATAACGTTCAGATTTCAAATCAATCCAAGGACCTGCTTCATGTGCATGGTCATGATCGTGGTCGTGGTCGTGGTCGTGGTCGTGGTCGTGATCTTCTTCGTGGTCACCATGATCATGTCCATGGTCATCCTCGCCACAATGTAAATGAGGTTTACCAGAGAGATGCGCTTTGCAGCTTTCGTACTCATGACTATGTCCAGGTAAACCGTATTTATCTTGGCGATTGCTATAAGAGATACCTGTAAAACCACGGTCATAAATCCATGACAAACCAACGTTTACGGTTTGTCCTTCAGCAAAAGTATTGCCGACACGGCGTTCTTTCTCGCCTTCGTGAAAATAATCTGGCGCGATATAATCATTTGCTTCACGTTTTAAACCTTCTACACGCAATGCAACTTGATCACCTAAGCCAACCGTCACACCCGCGCTAGCAAGCTTTTCATCGCTGCCCGTGTTGTAACGTAAACCGACATTACCTTCATAGCCTTTTTCTGGCATTTCAGTTGGAAGCTTGCTGTCATTGACATTGACTAAACCACCAACAGTACCTGCGCCGAACAATAAAGTAGATGGTCCACGAATGACTTCAATTTGTTTTGCCAAGGCTGGATCAACCGTCACTGCATGGTCAGGTGATAAAGTCGAAACATCAATGTTCTCAGAAGAGTTCTGTAAAACTTTTACGCGTGCGCCATCTTGCCCACGAATTACTGGTCGACTTGAACCTGCGCCAAACTGATTAGAATAAATCCCAACTTCTTGGTTTAATGCTTCACCGATGGTAACAGCACCTTGTTGTAATTGTTTTTGATTCACCACTGTATCTGCAACAGCAAAGTCTTTAGACGTTTGCTCAAGCGGATGGGCTTTAATTCTAATTGTCTCTAAGGTTTCAACTTTCTCATTTTCTGCTGCAAATGAGGATACAGATGCGACTGCTAATATAGATAGAGTCAATATATTTTTAGGAAATGACATGCCGTGTCTCGGAATCAGCTTACAAAATTATTGTTATATTATAACATTTCATTTATTTTGCAATAAAAAACAGTACAAGAAAATTCATTTGTTAAACTGCATATCCACGATTCGAATTGAGTTCGTTAGCCAAAGCTATGCCATTTACGCTGTCACATGCTGTTCTCGCACCACCATTATCAAAATTGAGTAAAGGTCATTTGCCTATAGCTGCATTGGCAATCGGTTGTATGACCCCTGATCTGTATCGTTTATTTACACAACAGAGCATTGACTTGACGCATCAATGGTCTGGGATTTTATTTCCAAATCTGCCAATTGGCTTATGCTTTTGCTTATTGTGGTATCTCATCTATCGCCCCGTGATCTATCGTTTTTTAGGTATACGTCACGCAATGAACATTAAATCATTTGATAATTTTATCGCATTTAGTCTAATGAGTTGTGTTGCAGTGATTATTGGTACAGCAACGCATTTGATTTGGGATGGTTTAACCCATCTCGACTTTCGTACTTTTGCATTTAAAAGTTTGCTTGCACAACAGATTTCTTTGTTTGGAATTGACTATCCCCTACATTTTATATTGCAAATCGCTTCATCAATTATCGCTTTGCCTTTTATCTTTTATATGTGTAAAAGCTATTACCATCAGTATAAACAACCAAAAGCTGTTCCTATAAAAATTAAACTATTTATTATCATAAGTTTAGTCATTTCAACAATTTTTGGACTATTTTCTGTTTGGGACTACAGTCGTCATATTCACGCTGATCTTTGGCACACCGAACGATATTTTTTTATCGGTAAATCGATCAATGAATTCAGCCAAGCAGCTTTAATTTTATTTACAGCATCTTGTTTAATACTATTATGCTTAGATCGAAATGCTCGCCTAGAATAGTTTTATTTAAAAGCGTATGTTTAAAATCCGCTTGAAAAGATTAAGACTTGAGACTATACGTTCAACAAGGCATAATCTCCCCTTCATTGGTGCTGCGCTGTTTACGCATTCACCGTCTAGCCAATATAGTTTGGATAAATAATTCAATATGATGCGCACTCATTACTGTGGCTCTTTAACTGAAGCCCAAATCGATCAAACAGTTACTTTATGCGGATGGGTTCATCGTCGTCGTGATCATGGCGGTGTAATTTTCCTTGATATGCGTGACCGCGATGGTCTCGTTCAAGTGGTTATTGATCCTGATACACCAGAAGCATTTTCAACTGCGGATAAAGCACGCTCTGAATTTGTATTAAAAATTACAGGTCGCGTACGTCGTCGCTATGAAGGTACTGAAAATGCCAATATGGTGAGTGGTCAAATTGAAGTCTTAGCGAAAGAAATCGAAGTTCTTGCTGCTTCTGAAACACCTCCATTCCCATTGAATGACGAAAACACCAATATTTCTGAAGAAATTCGTTTGAAATACCGTTTCTTGGATATTCGTCGCCCAGAAATGTTAGATCGTTTACGCTTCCGTTCTAAAGTTACAAACTTAATTCGTAACTATTTCGAAGACCACGGTTTTCTTGACGTTGAAACACCGATCTTAACCCGCGCAACACCTGAAGGCGCACGTGACTATTTAGTTCCAAGTCGTGTTTCAAATGGCAGCTTCTACGCGCTTCCGCAATCACCTCAATTGTTCAAACAGTTGTTGATGGTCGGTGGTATTGATCGTTATTACCAAATCGCTAAATGTTTCCGTGACGAAGATTTACGTGCGGATCGTCAGCCTGAATTTACCCAAATCGACGTTGAAACATCGTTCATGAGCGACGATGACATCATGGATTTAATGGAAGGCTTAACGGTTAAAATGTTCAACGAATTATTGAATGTAAAATTCGATAAATTTGAACGTATGACCTATAACGATGCAATGCGCGACTATGCTTCTGACAAACCAGATATGCGTATTCCATTGAAATTGGTTGACGTTGCAGACTTAATGCAAGACGTTGAATTCAAAGTATTCGCTGGCCCTGCAAAAGACCCTAAAGGTCGTATCGTTGCATTACGTGTACCAGGTGCTGGTTCATTACCACGTAGTGCGATTGACGAATACACTAAATTCGTAGGTATCTACGGTGCTAAAGGCTTGGCTTATATCAAAGTCAATGAACTTGAAAAAGGCATTGAAGGTCTTCAATCACCTATCGTTAAATTTATCGAACCAATCGTGCTCGATTTATTAAAACGTGTAGGTGCTGAAAATGGCGACATCGTATTCTTTGGTGCGGATAAAGCCAAAGTTGTAAATGATGCGATGGGCGCACTTCGTGTCAAAATCGGTCATGACTTGAATCTTGCAACATGTGAATGGGCTCCTCTTTGGGTTGTCGATTTCCCAATGTTCGAAGAAACCGATGACGGCAAATGGACTTCTGTTCACCACCCATTCACACTGCCAAAATCAAGTGTTGAAGAAGTGAAGAACAATCCAGGTGCTGCTTTATCTGTTGCATACGACATGGTATTGAATGGTACAGAAGTTGGCGGTGGTTCACTGCGTATCTATACTTTAGAGATGCAAAAAGCAATCTTTGAAGCATTAGGTATTGGTGAAGAAGAAGCAGAGGAAAAATTCAGCTTCTTACTCAATGCATTACGCTACGGCGCTCCTCCTCATGGTGGTTTAGCATTTGGTCTTGACCGTTTGATCATGTTGATGACAGGCGCATCGTCGATTCGTGATGTCATTGCATTCCCGAAAACCAAGACTGCTGAATGTCCATTAACTCAAGCACCTGCACCAGTTGAAGCGAATCAATTGCGTGACTTAGGTATTCGCTTACGTGAAAAGCCAAAAGCTGAAGAAAAATAAATTCAGTTTATTGTTTGGTAAAACCCTGCTTTATGCAGGGTTTTTTTATATTCGAGTTTTTCTTTGAGAATATCAGTGCTAATGGCATAATAAGCTGCTTTTTATTGAGAGGTCAGTCTTATGGCAATGCGTCCTGATGTACGTCGACATGCAATCGTGATTATTATTTTTTCACTTGCTCAATGGTTTTTCATGCGTTACATCTTGGCAAATGAACTCTTCAATATGACTACAAATGAACGCATTTTATATTTTTGCGTAAGTAGTTTAGTCGGAGCACTGCTGATTTTTGTCGCACTAATTTATATGGTGCTTAAAGGCAACGCGAACAAATAAGATTAATCGTAATGTCTTTTTATATCACTTTACTTCGTGTTTTACCTTTAGCATTTTTGCGCAGTATCGCAAAAGTGGCAGCTTACTTTATTAATCAAAATCCGAATAAAAGTATGCTTTGGAAAACACGTGTAAATCTGGGTCTAGCTTATCCAAGTATTCCAAAAAATGAACGCGAGCACCTTGCAAGAGAAAGCGTTACCAAGCAGTGTTTGAGTTATATTGAATCTGGAAAATGCTGGGCAATGCCCCCAGAATGGAGCATTGAGCAAATAAAGACGGTTCATCAGTTAGATGTGTTAACAAATGCATTAAGTGATCCGCGTGGTGCATTGATTATCACCCCTCACCTCGGCACATGGGAAATGATGAATGCATGGGTACATCAATATGGTATTCCAACCATCATGTACAAGCCGATGAAAGATTCAGGCTTTAATGCTTTTGCTTTACATGCGCGTCAGAGATTGAAAGCAACCCTTGTTCCAACCGATGCAAATGGTGTCAAAGCACTATTTAAGAATTTGAAACAAGGTGGGTTTAGCGTCATTCTACCCGATCATGTTCCGCAACCTTCTGGTGGTGTAGTCGTTCCTTTTTTTGGAATCCCATGTCTAACTAGCACGCTTGCAAGTAAAATGGCGCAAAAAACGCAATGCCGCTTAGTCGGGTTAAGTTGTTTTCGTCGTGAAGATGGCGAAGGCTTTGATGTTTATTGTGATGATCTCTATGATCTTGAACTCTATGATCGAGATATAGAAGTTGCAACAACTGCACTGAATAAAGCGGTAGAGCAAATGATCAACCGCTTTCCTACAGAATATATGTGGGGGTATAAAAGGTTTAGGGGTGGTGATACTAAGTTTTATTAAAATATACTTAGTATTAAATAAATTCTTCTTGACGTATTTCAAAAATAATTTATTTTTCAAATGAATAATTTAATGATCCAATCATTTAAAAGGATAGTAGTTGCATGCGAATCTTGATTACAGGCGGAGCTGGATTTATTGGTTCAGCTGTAGTACGTCATATTATAAAAAATACCAATGATGAAGTTCTAAATCTGGATAAGCTTACATATGCTGGTAACTTAGAGTCGCTAAAAGAAATTGATCAGAACCCCCGCTATCAATTTCAACAAGTTGATATTTGTGATTCATCAAAACTTGAACAGATTTTTGAACATTTTCAACCCGATGCAATTATGCACTTGGCTGCGGAGTCACATGTTGATCGTTCAATTGATGGACCAAGTGCTTTTATTCAAACCAATATTGTGGGAACGTATATTTTATTAGAAGCAGCACGTAAATATTGGCAGGCATTTGACGATAATAAAAAAGCAAATTTTCGCTTTCACCATATTTCAACAGATGAAGTTTATGGCGATTTGGATGGGACTACGGATTTATTCACTGAAGCAACTCCATACGCACCCAGCTCACCTTATTCAGCAAGTAAAGCCAGTTCAGATCACTTAGTTCGAGCTTGGCAGCGTACTTATGGCCTACCTACCATTGTGACCAATTGCTCTAACAATTATGGTCCATACCACTTCCCTGAAAAATTAATTCCTTTAGTCATTTTGAATGCTTTAGATGGTAAAGCATTACCAATATACGGTACAGGTAATCAAATTCGTGATTGGCTATTTGTCGAAGACCATGCTCGTGCCTTATATCAAGTTATTACCCAAGGCACTGTTGGAGAAACCTACAATATCGGTGGACATAATGAAAAACAGAATCTTGAAGTCGTCAAAACTATTTGCAAAATTTTGGATGAACTAAGACCACAAAATAATTCCCAATCTTATGAAAGCTTAATTACTTTCGTGAAAGATCGACCTGGACATGATTTGCGTTATGCAATTGATGCCGCAAAAATAGAACATGAGTTGGGATGGAAACCTCAAGAAACATTCGAAACAGGTATTCGTAAAACAGTCGAATGGTATTTAAACAATTTAGAATGGTGCCGCCATGTTCAAGATGGTAGCTATCAACGTGAAAGATTAGGGGTAAATGTATAATGTCTACAAAGGGTATTATTCTTGCAGGTGGTTCAGGTACACGCCTCTACCCAATCACCAAAGGTGTTTCTAAACAATTACTCCCTATTTACGATAAACCAATGGTGTACTATCCCCTTTCAGTTTTAATGCTGGCGGGTATCCGTGAAATCCTCATTATTAGTACACCTGACGATATCGATGGATTTAAACGTTTACTTGGTGATGGTTCTCAATTGGGTATTGAATTGAGTTACGCAATCCAACCGAGTCCAGATGGTTTAGCCCAAGCATTCATTATTGGTGAACAGTTTATTGGCAAAAGTAATGTATGCCTTGTTCTTGGCGACAATATTTTTTATGGTCAGGGCTTTACACCAATGCTACGTCAAGCTGTCGCTCGTCAAAAAGGCGCGACGGTCTTTGGATATCAGGTTAAAGATCCTGAACGTTTTGGTGTAGTTGAGTTTGATGAACAAAAACGTGCAGTTTCTCTGGAAGAAAAACCTAAACAGCCAAAATCACATTTTGCTGTAACTGGTCTATATTTCTATGACAATGATGTTGTTGAAATCGCAAAAAAAGTTAAACCATCTGAACGTGGTGAATTAGAAATCACGACTGTGAATCAAATGTACTTAGAGCGCGGCGACTTAAATGTTGAGTTACTTGGTCGAGGTTTTGCTTGGCTCGACACAGGAACACATGAAAGCTTACTTGAAGCAGCACAATTTGTAGAAACGATTGAAAAACGTCAAGGCTACAAAGTAGCTTGCCTAGAAGAAATTGCGTTTAACAACGGCTGGCTAAGCAAAGAGCAAGTTTTAGAAATCGGCCAAAGTATGAATAAAAATGATTATGGTCAATATCTAGTTTCTTTGGTGAATGAAATATGAGCTTAAAGAAACTCATTGATTTACCAGATCTAGGAGATCAACGCGGTGGACTCGTTGCGATCGAAGCGAACCAGCATATCCCCTTTGATATTAAACGTATCTATTATATTTTTGCTGCCTCAAAAGATAAACCTAGAGGTTTTCACGCACATAAAGACTTAAAACAACTTGCAATCTGCCTACATGGTCAGTGTCGCTTCATTTTAGATGATGGCCGTAATAAAGAGGAGGTTATACTCAGCTCACCAACTCAAGGCTTGATCATCGAAAGTATGACTTGGCGTGAAATGCACGACTTTTCAGAAGATTGTGTCTTATTAGTGTTGGCAAGTGAACATTATGATGAAAGCGATTATATCCGTAGCTATGATGAATTTATTAGCATTGTAAATCGTCCATTTATTCATCCATTGTCTGATGTACATAGCCCCCATATAGGTCAGAATACCCGGGTTTGGCAATATAGTGTTATTCTGAAAAATGCGGTAATTGGTTCTGGATGTAATATTTGTGCCCATACCCTAATCGAGAATGATGTTCATATTGGTAACAATGTCACCATAAAGTCAGGCGTTTACATTTGGGATGGTATTAACTTAGAAGATAATGTGTTTATTGGTCCATGCGTTACTTTTACCAATGACAAAAAACCACGATCTAAGCAATATCCTGAAAGCTTCGCAAATACGGTTGTAGAACAAGGCGCTAGTATTGGAGCGAATGCAACTATCTTGCCGGGTATTCGAATAGGAAAGAATGCAATGATTGGTGCAGGTGCTGTCATAACAAAAGATGTACCAGAAAATGCAATTATGGTCGGCAATCCAGCAAAAATTAAAGGGTATATTGGGCAATGATTCCTTTTCTTGATCTTAAAAATATTAATCAACAATACCGCGAACAACTCATTGAAGCCTGTACACGAGTGATTGACTCTGGATGGTATATTGGTGGAAAAGAACTCGAACAATTCGAACTGAATTTTGCAAAATTTTGCGGAACCAAATATGCGATTGGCGTAGCCAATGGTTTAGATGCCCTTATTCTTACATTAAGAGCTTGGAAAGAACTAGGTAAACTCAATGAGGGTGATGAGGTCCTCGTTCCTTCAAATACCTATATCGCAAGTATTCTGGCGATTAGTGCAAACCAACTTACCCCCGTGTTGGTTGAACCTGATCCACAGACTTTTAACCTTGATCCAAAGAAAATTGAAGCTGTACTTACACCAAAAACTAAAGTCATTTTACCTGTCCATCTTTATGGTCAACTTGCTGCAATGCCTGAAATTATGGAAATTGCAAAAAAGAATAACCTACTGGTTCTTGAAGACTCAGCACAAAGCCACGGTGCAGAAATTAATCGGATCAAAGCAGGCAACTGGGGCGATGCTTCTGGCTTCAGCTTTTATCCTGGTAAAAACTTAGGTGCGCTGGGTGATGCAGGAGCAATCACAACCAATAATGAAGAGCTGGCTCACATGCTACGTGCGCTTCGCAACTATGGCTCACATGAAAAATATAAAAATTTGGTTCCAGGTGTAAACAGCCGTCTAGATGAAATTCAAGCAGCAATGCTTGATATTAAATTAAGTTATTTAGATCAAGAAATACAACATCGCCGAAAAATCGCACGCTTATACCTAGACAACATCAATAATCCATTCATTAAACTACCATTGAACAATGTAAATGCTGAAGAATATCAACAGCATGTATGGCATTTATTCGTAATTCGAACTGAATATAGAGATCTTTTACAGAAATATTTATCGGATCATGGTGTTCAAACGCTTATCCACTATCCTATCCCTCCACATAAGCAACAAGCTTATCAAGAATGGAATCATCAAAGTTATCCTATTTCAGAGCAAATCCATGCAGAAGTCATGAGTCTACCAATAGGACCTACACTTCAATTAGACGATGTTCAAAAAATTATTCAGCTCTGTAATCAGTTTAATCCTGTATGAATAACTCAGTATCTCCCCCTTTAGTCACCATAGCAATTCCTAGTTATAATCATGGGCAATATATCCAAGATGCGATCAAAAGTGCTTTGAATCAAAGCTATGAAAACATTGAGCTTATTATCATTGATGATGGCTCAACAGATAACTCGATTGAAAAAATTAAAGAGCTACTTTCACAATGTGAAGAGCGATTCGTACGTTTCGAATTTAGACATCGGGCAAATCGAGGGTTATGTAATACGCTTAATGAAGCAATTGAATGGGCTAAAGGACAATTTTTTTGTACTTTAGCTTCAGACGATATTATGTTTCCAGAAAAAACAAGTTTACAACTTGAAGCATTTCAATTAGATCAAGAAATTGTCTGTATTTGTGGTGGAAATCATTCTATAGATTCACATAATCAAACAATTAAAGTGAATGTCAACGATTACGGTGAATATAAATTCCATCGAATTTTTATGCACAGATTTGATCTACCTGCGTCATCTCAAATGATTAAAACAGACATACTTCGTGAAGTTGGTGGATTTAACCCAAATACCAAAGTTGAAGATTGGGATTTATGGTTAAAAATCAGTAAATTAGGTAAAAAAATCATTTATATCCCCCATGCGCTTATTGGTTATAGGTCACATGAAAATAATATTAGTAAAAATTTGGAATTAATACATAGCGAAGTAATCAAAGTTGTTAATCAATATAAGAATGAACCTGATTATGCTAAAGCGGTGTATCGTATCCAAAAAAAATACAAAGTACGCCCATACCAGAAGAAAAATCCTTTTAAAGCGCTAGTCCTTAGATTAAAGTACTATCTAATTTATTTAACGTCTAAATAATTTTCATAGAGTTTCTAGTATGCTTGGTCGCGTTCTTATAAAGTATTTAATAAAAAAGAATACTCACATTTCTCAATATTTAAAAATATTACTAAAGAGAATGAAAAGGATCGAAACAAGAAAAATTATATGGCTAGATGAGTTAAATGATGAAAAAATTCTGACATTCAAACATAGTAGAAATGATTTAAATTTTCAGCCAATAACGCTTAACTCTAATCAAAAAAATGATTTTATTGCTCAAATACCAGAGGTCAATTTATACAAGTTCAGCAATGTCACTATAAATACCAACTCAAGCAACCTCATCACCACTTCAAATGCAATTTTCGAGCGAGTAAAAGGAGCCAATATTGCATATTGTAATTATTCAACTGGAATTATTAAATGGCATAATCATGAAAATATGATCCTTCGTTATAATAAGAAAAAAGAAAGTATTTCACATGCGATTTTTTTAGGTGGAAATGGTGTTTTTAATTATTATCATTGGTTGTTAGAAGTATCCCCAAAAATCCTTTTATTAGATTCTGACTTATTAAATAAATATAATATCAAACATCTCATACTTGATAAGAGAGTAAAAAAAATCTCCTCTTTTCAAAAAATTTTATCACTTTACTTTAAAGAGAAAGATCTAAATCTAGAAATTATATATTCAGATCATAATATTGATTTACACGTAAGTGAGTTATTTTATATTAACAATGAAAACAATATTGTTTTTAATTCTAAAGAAATTTTATCTTCCCCTGACTTTTCTATACTATCCAAATCACTGATTAGTGAAATACGAGAAATTATTTTAAAATCTAATACATGTCTCTCAAAAGATTTTCCGAAAAGAATTTTTCTCGCAAGGAAAGAAAATGCTGCTAGAAGCTACAACCAAAATGAAATATTAGAATATTTTATCAGTAAAGATTTCACACCTCTTTATTTAGAAGATTATGATTTTTATGAGCAAGTCACTATTTTTAATAATGCAGAGTTTATTGCAGGCCCAAGCGGTGCAGCTTGGTCTAATATTATATTTTGTAATTCACATTGCAAAGCGATAAGCTGGCTTCCAAAGCATCTCTCAGAATTTTCTATATTTTCAACATTAGCAAAGATTAATGATTGTGATATGAGGTTTATCTTAACATTATCTGATAATCCAAATGATATACATAGCTCATATTATTTGGATATTGAAGATATAAAGAACCTTTATGAAAATTTTATTTCATAACCCTTAAAATTAAGATCACTTAAAGCTCAAGTTATTTAAAACCGACAGACTTTAAAAAAATAAAATTTCTTAATTGTATAAAAATTCGCTTTAACTCTAGAATTATTTTATCCAGCCCCGTTTTTTTATCATAATGTCTTCTGGTTAAGCGCTCTTTATACAAATGACTAGTAAAACGCACACTATCCTTTGTAGAGAAAAGCGTAACGTCTTGAATACACAAGGCTGGTTTCATTTGAGATACGGGTAAAATTTTATCTTGAACAAGTTTTTCGAACATCAAATGATCCAATGCAATCAACTTATCCAAGGACTGGATATAACTGATTAATTGCTTAGCACCATGAAAAGAAAGAATATAACCAGCAGTTCCGAGATTCTTACTTTTAAGCTCAAAAAGCGCTCTATCTGGCTGACTATTAAAGGTTTTAATCTTTTGCCCTAATGCAACTTTGGAAGTAAATTCTTCAATCTTTATAAGATGCCAATTAGAATCAATCCAAGAATTATCGCTTAGGAATGCTTTAACATTCTCACCTAAATAAATATCATCTTCGAAAATAGCCAAATGCGGGATATTCTCGCTAATCATTTTATTCCACAAAAATACATGACTCATAAAGCATGCAACTTCACCTTTAGTTAAAGTTTTCTCATCAATTTTTAAATTGAGTTCTTTGGCGAAAATAGCAGCGGGTTCAGGAGTTAACGCATCGAAAAAGTCAAAGTTTAGATTCTGCTTACTAAATTCAGCGCATATATGCTCTCTACGTTCATGTGCAGTAGCAAGGCTAATAACAAATTTTTTCATAGTAGTAAAAAACTGAAGATTAGTCGTATTTTACTACCTTTTTGAATAAGCTTCACCACCAATTCATATCGGCAGCAGAGTTGTCTAAAAGTTAAGAGAGATCGAGTAGAGAACCTTCCAGATACATTCCTTTTTCATAATAATGACTCAGCGTTTTTCTTTCCTTACCCGCAAGTTTGATCAATCTTGGCATTTCCGCAGGTGGATAATTAACAGCCATATCAATCAATACTTTTTCTTTGATCCATTGATGTTTTACTTGGAAAAACAAGGCATTTTTGTCACAGTTAATCAAACTCATACTTGGCAAATGATTACGCATCACCTTCTGACAAGCCACATAGGCAACCAAATATTCCAAGCGACCAATCTGTTGAAATAAGTCCTGATATTGTTGCTCTGTTTTTTTAAGTTGCTGCAGATAAGCTTTAGGGCTCATTTCAATGGCTTTTGCCAGTTCATTAAACCACTCTTTAAAGAAAATATTTTTCTCTGCACTAGCCAGTAACCAATTTTCTACTACTGGAAACTCTGTAATTGTCGTATTTTTAGCACGATAGTAGGCAAAGCTGTTGGTTTGATTCTTCACCACTAACGTTTGAATCCAGTCCAAGCTCTCATAAACAATCGTACTAGCATCCAACCAAATGCCACCATGTTGATAAATCAGCTCAAAACGGATGAGATCGGCTTTTTGCTGCGGTGTCGCCTGAGAGAAGCGACTAAAATCAATATCACAGAAATCGTTGACTGTATCTGGGGTTAAAAAATAAACTTCGTAGTCTGGATTGGTCTTTTTCACTTGCTCGATACATTGTTTAACAAAGCCTGAAAGTGCCCCCTCCCAATACATCCAGATTTTTTTAGGAATTACCGCGTTTTGCTTAATCGGATTAAGAACAATTAAATCTGCTTCATTGTCTATTACTTCATTAACCCCTCTCTTTTTACTCCAATACATCGTATAAAATTTTAAGAGATAGAATATTTTTTTAAATATTTTCATAAAGGGAACTCAGCAAAAACCCAATCATTTATGCTTTTCATTTCATAGCAATGATTTACACAAATCATTTTCATTAGAAGAACAGATGCCTAAAAGCATAAAAACGGTCACGCCACATGCGTTTCTGTTTCTTGAGACCATGAGATGAATCGCGATTTTCCAACTCCTTACGCTGAATCCCCTGCGTTGCAACAGTACCTAAGATATCACTGTCCAACCCTGCTGGTTTTACGAAAGGTTGCCAAACGCCTAAGCCTTTGCCATTTTTACTCAGCCAGCCTTGGAAGAAAATATCGACAGGAACATGTATTTGTTTGCCAAGTTTTACAAACTCTTCTGCACCTTTGCGAGACCAAAGTAGTCCTACCCCACGAATCGGGAAATAATAAGCATGCCACAATTGATATTGATCTATTTGAACAATATCTTTTGCTAATTTTTTCTTTTTAGCCGCCATATTCACCACATACCAATCCAGTTCTTTATGCTGATCTAGATAATTGAGAAGTGAATCAAGATTATGCTTAAAGTTGGGTAGAACCTGAATATCATCCTCTAACACCACCAAATAGTCGGCATCTGTTTCAAGAAATTTTTCAGCGCAGCCATAGTGGCTCAGATAACAACCTAATTCTGAATTAATCAGACTACGCCCTAAAACTCTCTGCGCTTCTGCATCGTCATAATTTTGAAACTCAGATAATGCTTTTCCTCGACCATCATAAGCTGGAAAACGAGTAAACTCCCAATTCGCGTGCTGCAATTGCGCTGTTGCACTCGCTAAACGTTGATCACTACCGTCAAGATTTATAAGATAAGTAACGACTTTCATTTAATTTTCCTTCGCTTATCCTGCATTAATCGGTTGGATTTGACTAGGTAAAACATCTCTAAATTTATCAACAAGCGCAAGACGAATGGACTGTTCATCACTCTGCTGTAATTGATCTAAACTTTGAATACAACCAAATTTCACATCTGGATTAGATAAAGCCTCAATAAAAAACTCTAAATCTCGATGATCTTTTAAATACGCAATTTCTACATCATTTTTGAGAATTGCTTGGTCTTTTTTAATTGCTAGGTGATTAGATAAACCTACAGGCAAAATCTGATCAATATTCCTAAATTTAAAGCCAATTTGCTTCTGCAATTGTTGCATATTTTTTTCAAAATAATTGCATAAAAGTACCCGACTCAAGATATGTGGGCGATGGTGAATCTCAAAATATTTAGACAGTCCTAGACAATCTGCACTTAACATTTGCGCCATTGTATATGAGGGTTGTGGAACTTTTCCAAATTTATTTTGCACAAACTTTCTAACAATATATTTGATTTTTTTTACTAGATTAATTTCCCAATGCCCATACATCACCATGCGATCATCAACTAAAAAATCTTGTTGATCAGAAGGTTGGTTAAAGAAAAAATCATCATTTAAATAAATAAAATAATCTGAAATACCTTGGATATTCCAAAGCATCGTTTCAATACTTAGAGAATTAAATGTGGGCAATGCAAATTCGTGTCCTCTGAACAACTCTGTGTGATCGACTAATCTAATTTTGCCTTTCTCACAGAGATTCTGCTGCTCAAACTGATCCAACCATTGTGGAGTTTGTTGATCAGTGACTACATAAATTTTCCCACAATACGGGACAAACTTGAGTATCGAGGCAATACAAAAATAGATTTCATCATTACTCGCAAAACGAGTGTCTTGCAAGGCATTAGAAGATTCAGATTGATTCATGAACTGACGGCGTTTATTTTTTAACTTAGAGTCATTTCCATCTACCCAAGCAATTACGATATCAATAGGATGAGTATCTTTCATAAATCAAACTCTTGTAATGATGTCGTCTTTATTACTGCCAAGACTCTTTGATCCAATCTGATGGCAATACATAACGATACCACTTACCGCCACCACCTGAAACTGCGTCAGGTGGGTTAATTTCACCGTGGAAAATAATAATTTTTGCGCCTTTAGGCTTTACTGGTGGCTGAAAATAAGCAAATGGCACTTTTCTTAGGCAATGGTATTTATAACTTTTACACCAATCTTTATTCCAATAACTTAACTTACCTTCTTTGTGAACAAACCAAGATAAATACTCTTGTTCATTACGGAATTTTTTACGAATCTCATCAAAATTGTCACGGAAATAAGGCAAGATATCTGAAAAAGCACCCAGCTTAAAACGATAAACCGAACTATTCCCTGTGATACGCCAAGGGCGTTTCCAATCATGAATGACTAAAAACTCGCCTTTCGCTTGGAAAAAACAGTCAATATTATCAATAATGACCACATCCAAATCGAGAAATAAAGCATTGCCTTTTAAGCCATATAGGTCAGGTTCAAAGGTAGAGAGTTTATTCCATCCACGTTCAGGACTACCTACGGGTAAATCAAGTGAAGGAATTGGGAAACATTGAACATTAGGATCAATACCTTCCGTCCGATCTGTTAAACAGACCATTTTAAAAGGCAAGGTCAAATGACGTTTGACCATGTTATACAAACGGTTTACGTACTCGGCACCATATTTAGTTCCCCACTTCATGCACAAGATCACATTGTCTTCATGAGCTGCCGAATCTAGTTGAGTATCTACCATCTGATGACCTTAAATGCTTTAGATAGGATTGTTTAGATTGAAAGTTTAAAACAAACTACCAATCAAAACTATGCACTGAATGTATCGTCATCTTAGCATATAGATCATATTTTTTTTTACTATTAATTGGTCAAACCACTCGCCCTTATTGTTTTTATTCGATGCTAATTAGTTCAATTCACACCAAATAAATCTCGTGTATAAATTTTTTCCATCACATCACTAAACATGGGCACCATTCGATTGACGATAATTAAATCTGATTTAGATTTGAATTTTTGCAAGCTAGACTCAACTGGGTGACCCAAGTACTCTTTTACGTCTAAAGTTGGTTCATAAATAATAATTTGAATACCCTGATCAGCCAGTCCTTGTAAAACATCATGCACGGCGGACTCTCTAAAATTATCAGAATCTGCCTTCATTGTGAGGCGATATACGCCGACCACCGAGACTTTACGACTCATAATATCTTCAATAATGGCATGTTTGCGAGTTTGATTAGAACGTATAATTGCCGATATCAACTCTTGCGGTGTGTCATGATAATTGGCTAATAATTGCTTGGTATCTTTCGGTAAACAATAACCGCCATAACCAAACGAAGGATTATTGTAGTGATCGCCAATACGCTGATCCAAAGCAACGCCTGTAACGATATCCAAAGCACTTAATTTATTTTTAAGACAATAAGTATCTAACTCATTAAAAAAGGCAACACGCATAGCTAAGTAGGTATTTGAAAATAGTTTAATTGCTTCGGCTTCAGTTGAATCGACGCACAGTAACACTGCTTTTTTTCCCACCGTTGCTTTTAAATATAGTTTGGCAATCTTTTCAGCCCGTTTTGACTTTTCACCTACGATAATTCTAGAAGGATAAAGGTTATCTTGTAAGGCTTGCCCTTCGCGTAAAAACTCAGGTGAAAAAATTAAATTTTTTAGCTTTAAGCGCTTAGAAATTTCCGCTGTATATCCTACTGGAACAGTCGATTTGATAAGCATAAGTGCTTTAGGATTGGTTTTTACAATATCTTCAATAACAGCTTCGATGCTCGATGTATCAAAGTAATTCGTTTCAGGATTATAGTTTGTAGGCGTTGCAATAATAATCAGCTTTGCATGTTGATAAGCAAGTTCTTTATCGCAAGTCGCTTCAATATGAGATTCTGACAAATAGTTTTGGATACAAGTATCACTAATCGGCGATACTTTTTGATTAATGTTTTTTACTCGTGTTTTATCAATATCTAGGACAATAACATCGTGTTGCTTTGAAAATAATAAAGCATTGGATAATCCAACATAACCTGCGCCAACCACAGTAATTTTCATTGTTACTCTATTTTCTAATTGCTCTTAGAAACCACCGTAGTCGAGTTAAATGAAAGATTGATGATGATTTAATTGCAATCTGTTGACAGCAGCGCAATAAAAAAAGCGAAGCATATGCTTCGCTTTTAAGACGATGTGAACTTATTTTACGTAAGTCAACCAATCTGCGTATTTGTCGTTACGGCCTTGCACTGCATCAAAGAAAGTCTTTTGAATCACAGTGGTAATCGGGCCACGTGAACCACAACCGATTTCACGGTCATCATATTCACGAATTGGTGTTACTTCCGCAGCAGTACCGGTAAAGAATGCTTCATCTGCAATGTAGAATTCATCACGGGTGATACGGCGTTCAACCACTTCATAACCCAAGTCTTTAGCAATGGTAATCACTGTTTGACGAGTAATTCCTTCTAATGCGCCACCAGCCAAATCAGGTGTATGCAATACACCATCTTTGATTAGGAATACGTTCTCGCCTGCACCTTGGCAAACAAAGCCTTGTGGATCAAGTAGCATTGCTTCGTCATAACCTGAACGTGCAACTTCTTGATGTGCCAAGATCGACACGGTGTAGTTACCACATGCTTTTGCTTTACACATAGTCACGTTTGGATGGTGATGGGTAAATGAAGAGGTTTTTACACGAATACCACGTGCCATTGCTTCTTCGCCGAGGTACGCACCCCAGCCCCATGCTGCAACTGCGGCATGAATGGTATTGTCTGTTGCTGCAATACCGAGTTTTTCAGAACCAATCCAAATCAATGGACGTAAATAGCAAGACGCTAATTTATTTTCACGAACCACATCGATTTGAGCTTGTTCTAATGTCGCTTGATCAAATGGAACATTCATTTGATAAATTTTTGCTGAATTTAATAAGCGCTTAGTATGATCTTGCAAACGGAAGATTGCTGTACCATTCGGGGTTTCGTAAGCTCTGACGCCTTCAAAGACACCCATGCTGTAGTGTAGTGTGTGAGTTAAGACGTGAATTTTTGCATCACGCCAATCAACTAACTTTCCATCTTGCCAAATAAAACCATCACGATCAGCCAAACTCATCGCATATACTCCATTTTCTTTTTACACATTTATTCACTTTCCAACGCTTGCGCAGTCGGATCAATTAATCTTTGCCATAACTTGCAAACGATCTCGCGGGTATCGTGCCAATCCGCAGCATTAACTTGCATAGATTGATTTGCAAGCGCTAAACGGTGGCTCTCAGCTCGTTCACGGAGATAAGCGTGTATTAATGCTGTGGCATCTTCACTGGATAAGCAGCCTGCTTTAGCAGCATCTTCTAGAATTCTTACATTGTCGGAAAAATGGGCGAGATCTGTATTCGTCCCACTCCATGCAAGCACAGCATACTGTGCCATAAATTCGATATCAACGATACCACCTGAGTCCTGTTTTAAATGAAAAATCCCATGTTTTTTTTGCTCAGAAGATGATCCTAAATGATCTTTCATCTTTTGGCGCATTTTCAGCACCTCTTCGCGTACATGGTTTTCATCTCGGACTTGTGTCAGGATTTGACAACGAATCTGCTCAAACAACTGACATAAATTTTTATCACCCGCAATTGATCGGGCACGGACAAGAGCTTGATGTTCCCATAACCAGGCACTTTTTTGTTGATATTGCTCATAGGCTTTTAAACTGGTGACCAACATCCCTGCTTCACCAGATGGTCGAAGGCGTGTATCAATTTCATAAACACGTCCATCTAAAGTCTGCGTGGTCATCAGCGACATAAACTTCTGCGCGACGCGAATCGCAAACTCTGCCCCACTAATGCCTTTACGTCCATCCGTTTCATTATGTTCTTGAAAAGCGTGAATAAATACCAAATCAAGATCTGAGCCATAACCTAATTCGATTCCACCTAGCTTGCCATAACCGATCACTGCAAAGCCTTTGGCATCCAAACTGCAACGACTTCCATCTATCCCTAACGGATAACCATGCCGTTGCACAACCGCTTCATATGCTAACCCCAAAGTTGCTTGAACACTGACTTCTGCAATATCTGTTAGAGCATCAGAGACTTTCATTAAAGGACTTTCTGCCAATACATCACTGGCTGCAACGGTGAGTACATTGCTCTTTTTAAATAAACGCAACACTCGCATCTGATCTTCAACTTGATCAATCTCAATCCGCAGTAATTGCTGACGCAGAGAATCTTCGAGATCTTTACGTTGTGGTAAACCAAAATCCATCGATAAAAATTCATCTAATAGCACTGGATATTGTGCTAATTCCTCACAAATCCATGGGCTCACAGTCGCCATTTTGACTAACCGCTGTAAAGCACCTCGGCTTTCCATCAGCATCACGAGATACACTGTACGGCGTAGTACCGACTCGATTAATGGCATCAGTCTTAATAGCGCAACCTGTGGTTGATCCGACTGTAAAATAGCTTCAATTAAATGCGGCCAAAATTTCTTTAACCGCTCTAAAGCACTGGCAGGAATTTTACGTAACGCCTGCCCTTGCCAAAAGTTTTGAATCAGGTTCTTGGCGTTATCATCCAGCACTGCATTGAGTTTTTGCTCAAGTAGAACAAAATCATCCACAGGTTCAGAAAACTCTGTTTCCTGAATGAGTTGTTTAAACTGAACTTTGACCTTATCTCGCTTTTGGTTCAACACTTCCAAGAATGCAGGCCAATCCGCAAACCCAAGTGTATCCAACATACGCTGTCTCAGTTCAGACTCAGTTGGTAAGGATTGAGTTTGCTGATCATTCAGTGCTTGAATCGCGTGTTCGACTCGTCTTAAAAATAAATAGGCATCTTCAAGATCAATTACCGCTTGTTGATCTAATAATTCGGCTTCGCCCAAATGATGTAAATTGATTAAACATTGGCGATCTTGCAATTCTCGCTTTGATCCGCCATAAATCAACTGGAATACCTGCACAATGAATTCGATTTCACGAATACCACCCGCACCTAATTTAATATCATCTTCGATATTACGGCGCATGACCTCACGTTCGATCATCGCTTTCATTTCACGCATGGCAGCAAAAGCGGAATAATCTACATATCGGCGGAACACAAACGGACGAGACATGTCGAGCAAGTCTGCACCTGTTTCTCCACCAGTAATCACGCGTGCCTTAATCCATGCATAACGTTCCCATTCACGCCCATGCTGACTTAGATATTTTTCAAGTCCACTATGACTAATCGCCAATGCAGAGCCGTCACCCCACGGACGTAAGCGCATATCGACGCGAAATACAAAACCATCCGCAGTAATATGATCGAGCAGATAAATCAGTTTTTGCCCCCACAGAATACAAAACTGCTGTACATCAATAGATTTACGACCATTGGTTTCGCCCTGTTCATCAAAAGCAAAAATTAAGTCAATATCACTGGAAAGATTCAACTCTTGAGCACCGAGCTTACCCATACCAATCACAATTAAATCTTGAATTTGACCTGAATAACCAATGGGTTCACCATGTTTGGCTAATAAAGGGGGTAATGCAAAGGCTTTAGCCGCACAAATACTGGCATCGGCGAAATCAGATAATTCACGTGTCAGCGTCACTACATTCGTGAGTTGATTGGCGTCTTGCCAAATCCAACGAAACATTAACTGAGCACGTAAGATACGTAAAGCTTTCATCCATGATTGTTCGTCAGTGATATTTTCAACAGCTTGCTGAACCTGTTGATAAATCGCATCAGTTGAGAGTGAGGCAGTAAATTGATCTACAAGATATTGTTGTTCTAATTCAGTTTTGTATAAATTTAAAACTTGTTCAGCATATTGGCTTGCAACTAAGGTTTTTTGTAGCTGTTCCACATTCATATAAAAAGGCTCGACTGATGGTATGTCATCTCAAATAGTTATATCAGTTACAAGCTTATCTTTAAAATCTCTTTAGACTAATTTCGCTATAGTTTTATTCTGTTCGGTACATAAATCGACATGTTCTCGTTCAGCCGGTAACAGCACTTTAAATGTAGTGCCATCTCCTTCTTGGGAACTAACACTGATTTGCCCTTGATTCAAATCAACAAAACGTTTACATAAAGTCAGACCTAAGCCTGCACCTTTTTCTCCAGCAGTACCCTTAAAACTCGCAGTAATCCGAGGTTGGAACAAATTTTGTATCTGCTCTTCAGTCATCCCTAGACCTGAATCTTTAATCGTTATTGCGACAAAGTCGCCCTCACTTTTCGCTCCGATGTAAACCTTTCCAGACCCATCAATATCGGTAAACTTTAAAGCATTAGAAACAAGGTTTTGGATCAAAGAGGTAATCATATGCATATCGGCATAGATCTTTAAATTTTCGTCTACTTCATTAATCAGTTGGATGTTCTTCTTAATCGCCAATGACTTTAAAATATCAGTCACAATATTGGTAATTTGTCTTAATTTAAAATTAATTGGGTGATAAACGAAACGACCACCTTCTGCCATCGCCCAATTCAGTAAGCTCTCTAATAAGTTATAGGTCGACTGTGATGTTTCATAAAGATAATCTGCAATATTTTGAATGCTAGACTCATCTAAAGTGTCACGTTCTTTCGCTAAGATTTCTGAAAAACCTAATAAACCATGGAATGGCGCACGTAAATCATGAGAAATAATCGAAAAAAACTTGGTTTTGCTGAAATTCAGTGCTGCTTCTTGTTCGTATAACTCTTTAAGCTCGTCATGACTAAACTTTAATTCAAGTTGCTGCATAAAACTAATGCAATGATCTTTTAGCAATTGCTTTTGTAATTCACTAAACTCTTGAGCCACTTCATCAAATAAAATGATATAACCCAATGAAGTTTGATCCGGATGTCTAAGATGAAATGCAACTGCGGTTTGAACTTTTCGTTTTAATGGGTTGAGAAAAGCCAATAATGTTTGGTACTGAGTATGTTGGCTATCAATCAAATCATCATTTACAAATAAGGTATTTAAACTTTTAATAATTTTTGAAGAGTCAATCGCTTGAAGCTTTTCAGGGCAACGATGCCAAACATAAGGTTCTTGATGAAAGGCAAGCAATGCCGTACTTGCTTGCATGAGCTTACGGTTAAACTGTAAAAACTGCTCAAGCAAGTTTTGCTCTGCGGTTAGCCCCAAAGAAAGAGAAATTTTACAAGCACTTAGCTTTTCGGCTTGCTGTAATTCTAATAATTGAATAGCCATGCCCGCCTCTCGGATATTATCGTTATATCACTGTGTAGGTTTTATTAAGAAAAAATGTGAAAACCATCACCTACTATTAACAAACTTTAACATAAAAGGCAATTCTAGTTTCTATCAATTCGCAACAAAACGTGAAATTTCATCAAATTTAAACTTGAGTAAAATCGCAATGAATACATTAAGTCCTTGGAACATGCTGAACTCTTAAATCATCATAGATTTCAATTAATGCATCTACACTCACAAATAACAACCCAGAAATAACCGCTACAAATATTCCAATAATAAGTGTAATTACTGTCCCCATTAAAAGAATCCAAGCATCAACCTGAAATGCTTTCAATCCTAATTGATCCATCAAAAAGACTAACAAGTTATTCGACTGAATAATTATCATTGATAAAAAATAACATCCAGCCAATATCCATCTTTTCTTTTTATAACTCTGCTTTGAGGAATTTGCTGTTAAAATTATCTCCCCATTATTAAAAGTTGTGTCTACCATATGACGGGCAGCTATCAATTTATTGGTCATCATAAAAAATCTTTGAGGATACTCTTTAATAACATAATCCACCTCTAGATGGCTCACCTTTTCAGAGCATACTAATGCCTGCGCAGCACAATCTTTTTCTATCTTTTCTTTATCTTGCCCATAATAATGATCGATATACTCAGTTACAGCGATTAATCGCTCTAGATAGAATTTTCTACGATGAGTAAATCTTTTTGCTTTATCCAACCAAACAAACAGCGGCACAACAGCTAAAAATATTGGTAATGCTTTTATTATTAAATCTAACATTTCTCCCCCTTATTAATCGAACTACAAGTTTCATTAAATTTTTTTAATTTATATATGTTTAGATATTAAAAAACCCCAAGCCTTTAATACCAGCTTGGGGTCTTTGAATCTTGGTCCCGAGGGTCGGACTCGAACCGACACGTCATCTCTGACAGCGGATTTTGAGTCCGCCGCGTCTACCAATTTCACCACCTCGGGAAGAGTGCGATGCTTTGTGTTGCGTATCATAACCTGTTTGATTTTATTGTCAAACCCCATCTATCACTTATTGCTCACTTTTAAATCACTCAGATATTTTTCGATCTTATAAACATCTAACTCAGCGAGAAAATGCAAAAAAGATTATACTACGCCCAATTTTTTGCAATGTTTTAGATGTATGCAACTCTCCGACTTTTCATTTGATCTCCCAGATGAACTTATAGCTCGCTATCCTCTAGAAAGCCGCAGTGCATCACGACTACTGCATATAGATGCTCAAGGTCAGTATCACGATCATGCTTTCACCGATATTCTAAATTTACTTGAAGATGGCGACTTGCTTGTTTTAAACGATACCAAGGTCATGAAAGCAAGATTAAAAGGTAAACGGGCTACAGGCGGTGCTATCGAAGTTTTAGTTGAGCGTATGTTGGATAGTCACATTGCACATTGCCACATCAAATCAAGCAACTCACCTAAAGCAGGTGCAGAATTATATGTAGGTGAAGACTCAATCCCCGTAACTGTACAGGGTCGTCATGAAAATTTATTTGTGGTGAAATTTTCGCAACCTATTCTGTCTGTGCTCGATCAATACGGTCAGCTCCCGATTCCACCTTATTTCAATCGAGAAGCTGAAGAAATTGATACAGAACGTTATCAAACGGTTTTCCATGATCCTGAAAAAATTGCCAGTGTCGCTGCGCCAACCGCAAGTCTACATTTCGACCAAGATTTATTAGAAAAACTAGCAGCTAAAGGTGTAAAGAAAACCTTCGTAACATTACATGTGGGTGCAGGCACCTTCATGCCTGTTCGCACCACGGATATTAGTAACCACATTATGCACAGTGAATGGTGTGATGTTCCACAAACAACCATTGACCTAATTTTGGAAACCAAAGCACGTGGTAATAAAGTGATTGCCGTTGGTACAACCGCAACACGTGCTTTAGAAAGTGCAGCTCAAGCTAATCAAGGTGAAACTGCAGCGTGGACAGGTGATACTCAAATTTTCATTTATCCAGGTTATCAATTCTGTATTGTGGATCGTTTGATTACCAACTTCCATTTACCTGAATCGACCTTACTGATGTTGGTTTCAGCGCTATCTAATCGAGACAACATTTTGGCTGCATATACCCATGCAGTAGAACAACGTTATCGTTTCTTTAGTTATGGTGATGCAATGCTTATTGATAAGCTTGAAGCTTAAAGTTGTTCAATAGGCTAAATCACAATTTAGCCTATTCCCACCTATCACAAACCTTTGATAAAAATAATTATTCATAATAAAAAGATAACTAGAATCAGATTATAGACTTCTTCGTTTATTAAATTTAACGCATAATTCAAATAAGACCAACTCATTATAATGAAACGATTATTTCCATGCCAATTGACACTGTACAACAAGTGCTTCATATCAGACGTAAAAAAAATGCACAGGTTTTTCGTAATATTGCTCGGCTGTGGGAAGCAGGACAAAAGTCACATAGTGATCAAGCCTTGCTAGATGCTTTACATCCGTGGCGTGACGATCATAGTCTACAATTTTTTAATGTGCTTCCCTACTTATTAGGAGTTATTAGTGTTGGAACATTGGTATTTGGATATTTTCTGCATCCACATATTCAATATATCTGGAGTTTACTCGGAGGATTTTTAACAGGTTTTTTAGCCTATTTACTTTACGAACCGAAAACCCCTCTAACTCAAGTGATTTCTTTTTTAGAACAGCGAATGACCATATTGCGTTATGGCTTACAGTTTCAACAATTACCTGCATATTTACCCATCCAAGCACAACCACTTTTGGTCATCAGTAAGTTAAAACAACACTTCCCTTTGTTTAATCGTGGAACTGAATCCAACGACATTACTCAATTTGCATCGACCACATGGAATGATGGAACAACTGATCATCAAGTCTTATTATTTCAATATCACTATGTCAGTGAAATGCCGATTATTCAGGATCAGAATAGCGATAAAAAAATCGTCAAAGAAATCCATAAAGATTTATGGGGAGCTTTTATTTTTCAGATGCCCGCATTGGGTATTGCAGTGAGCAACCAACGCTCTCGATTTTTTCAACCTTATAGCAGTTCTTGGCAAAGCAGTGATATCTTAATTAATCAAAAACTAAATATTTTTGGCATCAACCAACACCAACTCGCAAAAGAAGTCGGTCCTAGTATGACCTTAAAATTACATGATTTTTTTGAACATTTTACAGGTGATTTAATTTATCATCATGAAGAGCAAATCTTGTGTTACGTTGGCGAACAAAATCTTTTCCAAACCGCCAGTAAGCGTAGTGAAATTAATGATATTTCTGCATTACGTGGACATTTAAGAACCATGAATATGCCTCAATATCAAAAATTTCAACAACTCATGCTGAATTTAATTCAATAAATTTCTTACCATACTCTTCAATCAAGAGGATGCTGTGGGCGAATAAAAACAAGGGGAGTCAAGATGACAGGCTTAATGATTTTCTTGGGGATTTTTGTTGTAATCATCGTTTGGGGGATTATGACACGTAACAATATTGTCCGTTATTTCAATGCGACTAAACGCGCATGGTCTGATGTAGCTAACTTTGAACGCCAAAAAGTGAAAACACTCGAAGCATTAGAAGCGACATTGGCGCAATATACTCAATTTGAAAAATCAACATTAGAGAAAGTAACTGAACTACGTCAGCAAATTCTTAATCTAAATGTGAATGATGCTGATATTTCTCAGTTACAACACATTGAGAAAATGAGTAAGGAACTGATCCGTAGTTTAAATGTTGTAGTTGAAAATTATCCTGAGCTTAAAGCGGATACGCTATATAGCAAAATGATGGATGATATTCAGGAACAAAACGAAAATGTTGGTGCTGCAATTACCATCTTTAACCGTAATGTGGAATTATTTAATAATCAAATTGAAGTATTTCCAAATAACTTGATCAATACACTGACCTTATCGAAGAAAACCATTCGCCCGTTTAAAGATAATCTCGCCACTGAAAACTTTGACTATAAACCGAATTTTTAGCGCGGTAGTTATACATATTATTATCTTAGCATCTTTCAGTTATCTCACCTATTTCAGCAAAAAAACCTTCGGTTGGAGTTACTTTTGTTTTGGCAAAAGTAACCAAAACCATTTGTTAGACTGACGGTACATCCATGCTACCGCAGTCTAACGCGGCGGCATCCATGCCGCCATCTCGATAGCAAATTTCCTCACAAATTTCGCATTACAAAATGCAAAAACCTTATTAACGTAAATAAGAATTTACTTCTCAATATTCAAACAAATATCATTCAAAATTTATTAAATTAAATCTATTTTATCTATCGCTACATTTAGTAGTAGAACTACAGACCATAATCGGGGAAAATAGCTGCTTTCGATCAGCGAACTGTTTTTTCGCCTCCTTGCGCTGCAATCAAAGTAGCACTTCGATCTTGCTCAGGTTATTACATGAAATTTGAAAAATTAGGCCAGTCGGGGCGCGCCCGTCGTGGTCGACTTACTTTAGAACACGGTGTGGTTGAAACCCCTGTGTTTATGCCAGTGGGTACTTATGGTACGGTTAAAGGCATGCTCCCTCGTGATATTGAAGAAATTCAGGCACAAATTATCTTAGGAAATACTTTCCATCTGTATCTACGTCCAGGCTTGGAAGTGATTAAAGAGCATGGTGGTTTGCATGAGTTTATCCGTTGGGATAAGCCTATTTTAACCGACTCAGGTGGTTTCCAAGTCTTTAGTTTAGGCGCAATGCGTAAAATTAAAGAAGAAGGTGTGACTTTCCGCTCTCCGATTGATGGTTCAAAAGTGTTTTTATCTCCTGAAATTTCAATGGAGATTCAACATGTACTCAATTCAGATATCGTCATGATTTTTGATGAATGTACACCATACCCTGCGACACATGAAGAAGCGCAAAAATCATTGCAACTTTCTTTACGTTGGGCGAAACGTTGTAAAACCCACCACCACGATGGGCTGAAGAATAAGAATGCATTATTTGGCATTATTCAAGGTGGTATGTACGAAGACCTTCGTGATGAGTCACTTACTGGCTTACTCGAAGTAGGTTTTGATGGGTATGCCATTGGTGGTTTATCAGTAGGTGAGCCAAAAGAGGAAATGATCAAGGTGCTTGATTATTTACCTAATAAAATGCCAGCAGATAAACCGCGCTACCTCATGGGCGTAGGTAAACCAGAAGATATCGTGGAAGCGGTTCGTCGTGGTGTTGATATGTTCGACTGCGTGATGCCTACACGTAATGCGCGTAATGGTCATTATTTTGTTACTGATGGTCTAGTCAGAATTCGTAATAGTCGTTATCGCCATGATCAAGGTCCTTTAGACCCGCATTGTGATTGCTACACTTGTAAAAACTTCAGTCGTGCCTATTTATATCATTTAGAGAAGTGTGGTGAGATGTTAGCGTCCATGCTTGGAACAATTCATAACTTACGTTACTACCAACGCCTCACTCAGGGTATGCGTGATGCATTGGATAATGGAACTTTTGATGAATATGTTCAGGACTTTTATGCTCGTCGTGGATTAGAAGTTCCACCCTGCCCTGAAGATTAATTTATAAGTAAATGCATCAAGATTTGCGCCTAAACGCAAGACAAGGTACATTGCAAAACGAATTGGAATTTATTGTTATTTTTTTGGCTTTTTTAACTTTAGGAAATCGAAATGAGCTTTTTAATTTCTACTGCTCACGCAGCTCCAGCAGCTACACAAGGCCCTAGCCTAATGGCTAACTTATTGATGATTGCTGTATTTATTGCAATCTTTTATTTCTTGATCTGGAGACCTCAAGCAAAACGTGCCAAAGAACATCGCTCTTTAATTGAAAGCTTAGGTGTTGGTAGTGAAATCGTATTTGCGGGTGGTTTAATGGGACGAATCATCAAACTTGAGGGTGACTTTGCGGTTGTAGAACTCAGTCGTGGTGTAGAAGTAAAAATCCAACGTGCAAGTGTTATTTCAGTTTTACCTGAAGGCACACTGAATAACCTTTAATCATAAAACAGTCGTGCCTCAGCACGACTTTTTCATTTAAGAAGAAAGCGAATGCGTTACCCTGCATGGAAATATTTACTGATCCTTGTTGTGTTTGTGATCAGTACGTTATATGCACTTCCAAGTCTGTATCCAGATGAGCCTGCTGTCCAAATTTCTGGTGCAAAAGCAGGCACTCAAATTGATCAAACCATAGTGCAAAAAGCTGAGCAGATTTTAAAAGCTGCCAATATTAGCAGTCATGATAATAGTTTCACCAACAATGCGGCTTTATTACGCTTAGACTCATCAGAAGCTCAATTAAAAGCAAAAGAAGTTCTACGCCGTGATTTAGGTGATAATTACGTGGTTGCCCTCAATCTTGCACCAACGACACCTGAATGGCTGCAAAAAATTGGGGCTAAACCGATGAAACTCGGTTTGGACTTACGTGGCGGTGTACATTTCCTGCTTGAAGTCGACATGGATAAAGCAATTAGTCAGCGTATGGAAACATCTGCAACTGACTTGCGTCGTCAATTTCGCGATAACAAAATCAAATTTAATAATCTTGCGCTCAGTAATAATACAATTACGGTTCAATTTGCAGACAACACTGATCGTGATGCTGCAGCTGATTTCTTACGTCGCAATGGCAATGAGTTTACCCAACAATCTATTGCTACCTCTTCAGGTGCAACACTTCGATTGAATTATACCGATGCTCGTCGTCAAGAAATTCAGTCTTATGCTGTCAATCAAAACTTAACTACTTTACGTAATCGTATTAACGAGTTGGGTGTAGCTGAAGCATTAGTACAAACCCAAGGTAGCAATCGTATTGTAGTTGAATTACCTGGTGTCCAAGATACAGCTGAAGCAAAACGTGTATTAGGTCGTACTGCGAACTTAGAGTTCCGTTTAGTTGCTGATAGCAATGATCAATATATTGACCCATATACGGGTAAATATAATGGTCAACCACTTCCGCCTGGTACTGAAGTTTTTGCTTACGAATCTTTGGATAGCGGTCGTCAATTACTCCTCAACCGCAACCGTATTTTAACGGGTGAACGTGTTCAAAATGCAAGCTCAGGTTTCAGCCAAGATTCGGGTGGTGCAGAAGTAAATATTACTTTAGATACCGCTGGTGGCAAGCTGATGGCTGATGCGACGCGTGGTGCTGTAGGCAAGCGTATGGCGGTATTGTTTATTGAAAATAAACAAAAAATCTCTTACGTTGCCGATCCAAATACAGGTGCACAAACTGAGGTTCGTACACCTTATACAGAATCGGTAGTCATCAATGCAGCAACTATTCAGGCTGTACTTGGTTCACAATTCCGTATCACGGGTCTTGACTCACCTCAAGAAGCTGCTGAACTTGCATTAATGCTACGTGCTGGTGCATTGGCTGCGCCAATGTACTTTGTTGAAGAGCGTGTCGTTGGTCCAAGTCTTGGTCAAGAAAATATTGATAAAGGGGTGTTATCTACCCAAATTGGTTTCTTACTCGTTGCTATTTGGATGATCGTATTCTTCCGCTTATTTGGTTTAATCGCCAACTTTGCCTTGGTATTTAACCTTGCGATGATTTTGACAGTGATGTCTTGGTTAGGTGCTTCCCTCACCCTACCTGGTATTGCAGGTATCGTGATCACCATCGGTATGGCAGTCGATGCCAACGTTCTGATCTGTGAGCGAATACGAGAAGAAATGCTCTGGGGTGCCTCGCCGAAACAGGCGATTGTGGCGGGTTATGATCGAGCCTATAACACGATTTTAGACTCAAACTTAACCACATTCCTCGTTGCATTTATTTTATTCGCAATTGGTACAGGCCCGATCAAAGGCTTCGCTGTGACATTGATGATTGGTATTGTTTGTTCGATGTTTACCGCAATCACAGTAACACGTGCAATCGTACAGCTCATTTATGGCAAACGCCGTAATTTGACTAAGTTGAGCATTTAAGGAGATTCACATGACTGATCTGACTCAACAAGACTCAAAGCAATACGGTCGTCCTGATGATCTAAAAATCATCCCATTCATGAAGATTGCAAAACCTGCGGCAATTTTCTCGATTCTGATTACAATTGCGAGTATTTTCTTTATCGTCACTAAAGGTCTAAATCTCGGTTTGGACTTTACAGGCGGTATATCTGCTGAATTGAACTACAAACAAGCAGTTCAACCAGCTCAAGTTGTAAAAGCTTTAGATAGTGCTGGTTTTAAAGATGCTGTGGTACAAACATTAGGAAGTAATACTGACCTGATCGTGCGTATGCCAGTACAAGATGATCTGAATGTTGAAGATCTCAGTGATAGCATAACTAAAGCAGTGCAATTACCAAACAACACAGCTGAAGTCCATAAGGTCGATGCTGTAGGTGGTGCAGTAGGCAATGAGCTCTATGTTCGTTCAGCAGGTGCTGTTGCGCTTGCATTGATTCTTATGTTGATCTACGTCACCATTCGATTTGAATTTAAACTGGCAATTGGTGCTGTTCTGTCATTATTTCATGACATTATCATCATTTTTGGTGTCTTCGCGCTGTTTCAATGGTCGTTCGATTTAACTGTTTTAGCAGCAGTTCTTGCGGTTATTGGTTTCTCGCTCAACGATAATATCGTTGTATCAGATCGTATCCGCGAAAACTTCCGTAAAATTCGCGGCGCAACACCAACAGAAATCGTCGATATTGCACTGACAGAAACTTTACGTCGAACCATTCATACCTCGATGACATTGTTACTCGTAGTCCTTGCCATGATGTTCCTTGGTGGCGATGGTTTACATTGGTTCTCTGTGGCAATGTTTGTCGGTATATTTGTTGGGACTTACTCTTCAATTTATATTGGTACAGCTTATGCATTATGGCGTGGTTTGAATCGTCAAGATTTTATTGTTCAAGTTAAACCTGAATTTGAAGAAGACGAGATTCCTTAATTACACTCGATTCTTCTGATCCAAATTAAAAGCCAGCAAAATGCTGGCTTTTTTATATGGAATGGTTCAATAAAAAATATCTTGCGATAGCTTGAACTACCTTCACATTAATGACAATTGTTGACTAGCATCAATAATAATTTCTGACATATCATTATCTAACCATTCTTTATGTTCAACATCATTAACTAAACTACTCATACCATGTGTAGCTTTAATTCCCATAGAATTTAATTTTGATTGTAATGATTGAATCATGTTAAATCGTTCAATTTCCCAGCTTGATGCAAAGCATCTCCAGAATGTCCATCCTGCACGTTCTAAAGCACGTTGACGAGTCATGTCATCATGCCATTGTTCTGGCCCATGATAGCTATCACCATCACATTCAACAGCTAAACGCTGATCACCATCAGACTCAACGACTAAATCAATTCGATAGCTTCCAACCTTAACTTGTGGAGTAACTGTGTATCCCATTTCATGTAATACCGTGAATACAGATTTTTCAAACTCTGATTCACATAACGCTGATTTTGCTTCAAATGACGCTTTTTGATCTTCTTGCAAATCATAAAAATGATTGAGTAAATTCAGCCTTAGATCTTTTGGAGATATATGATCACGACTCACGGAGTGGACAAGATACATACGTTCACGAGCACGGCTTGCAGCCACGTTAAATCGCTGTTCATGATCGGATCGACTCAAAGCATGACAATTCTCAGGATCTGCTACCATAGATAAGAAAATAATATCTCTTTCTGCACCCTGAAATGCTGAAGCATCGCCACAAGCAAATTGAACCTGAGTAAGAGTCCCTGCACCAAATTCATTCAAAGCTTCTGATTGAATGAACTCAGCCTGTGCTGGACCTAACAAAGAGATCACGCCAATTGATCTATTTGCATATCGTTCATCTTTAAGAAGTAGCTTCATTTCCTCAATAATTGCTTTCGCTTCTATTCGATTAATATGTTTGCTGTTTTTAGATTCCCTATACCCCTGCGGTGTATAAATTGCGACTAAAGCTGGGCTTAACTGCTCAGACTTCTTCGATAGTCGCATTGGCTTAATACGGTTACCATAAAAGTTTTTATTACTATAACTAATGATTGCAGGATGACAGCGGAAATGCTCTAAAAGCATCACGCTTGACTCATAGATAGAAGAAGCCATATCGTATAAAGACATATCTGGTGTTAAATATGCAGCATGTGGCTGACCATGTAGATAACGATTCCTTAATACATCAATTTGAGCGCTTGCTAGGCCGACATTACTTGGTGAAACTTGTTTATTATCCCCAACAACTAATAACTTTTTAGCACGCATTAAAACAGGTAATACGTCAATTGATGATTGTGATGCTTCATCCACAATCACTAAGTCAAAGAGACCTAATTCCGCAGGCATAGATTCAGATACCTGAAGATGTGACATGACCCAGCAAGGAATAGCTGCTGTTGCCTCTTTAAGGGCTACTTGAGCATCTTTTCTATAACGTGGAGCATTCTTACCTGTCCCTTTTCCATAGTGTTGTACAGCAATTTTATAACGCTGTAATGCAACTAAAATTTTATCTGAGGCATTTTCCTTTAATGCCAGCCATGTCTTGTTTGCTGCCAATTGAGCATAATTTTGAGATAGATTCTTCTCGTGAATACGACGGCGCTCATACAAATTTTCAATTTGACTTGTATTACTGATGGCCATTACAAAAATCTCAAGACGTTTCCATTCCCAAGCCTCTAGCAATGTATTACGTAATATAGGATCCTCAATTTCTTCAGCGTACGGAATTTCAAGAATGTCTTTACTAAGAAGCAAAGCATTTGTTTTGCTCAATCTAATACTGGCGGATTTAACCCTTTCAAAATCTTCAGTTAGATCTTTTAAATGTGATAATTTTTTTAATAGATCAGCATACTCTCCAAGTTCACTTTCATGTAATGAATCGGAATCAATCTGAGATACAATTTTTTGTAACTGATTTGATATTTTATTACCAAACTCTGATAAATAAAGGATTTGATCAGCAAGTTGTTGTTGATAGACTTCTAAATTAAATATTTTTAACTTCTGCCCTAACAATTGAATTAAGCCATCAATATTTTTAGGTAATCCGTAGAAATCAAAAGATTTAGCTCTCTTAAAAACTTTTAGATAATTCGCATTAAATAGATCCAAATATTTATTTTTTAAATCTAGGCATTTTTGGGTTCTACTGATGAGCTGCGTAAACTCTTTTAATATTTCATCGATATTACGATTATTTAACTCAATTAAAGGAATGTCTAATTGTGCGGCAATACTATTCCATTTGCTCATAAAGACATTAAGAGTCTGCCTTCTATCAAGATATTCTTTAAGTCTTTTCCATTCATCTGATGTATCAGGATATTTTCCAGAAACTTTAATTGACTTAAATAGGTCTTGTAACTCAGCAGTACCAAAATGATACCAATTAAATGGCTTACCTGTATCAACAGCACGTTGAACAGCTTGATATTCTTTAGAGTTTGGTTGTATCCCAAAATTCAGCTCTATGGGATCAATTAGTAGTGTTTTTCTGTATTCCAATAAAGGTTGAACTTCTTGAATAAGGTTGCTATAGATATCCAGCTCCATAGCCTTATCTTCTGAATTTATCTTTTTGAAATAGCTCAATAACCATGGTTCTGCATGATCAAGAACAAGGTTTAGATCTTCTAGATAAATCTTTAACCAATCTCTTAGCTCATTAATTTCAGATTCAGAAATAGTTTCCTTGAAATTATTTTGGTCATTTTGATTTAAGAATTCCTCAATCTCATCTTTTTCTTTTAAGAACTCACTTAATTTCTTCAGACTGGTCGAATCTAACAGCTTTTCAAGAGCTGGCAAAGGGCCATAATTTATGTATGTTAAATCTGTACCGATTTTCTTTCTTGAGTCTCTCAATTGAATCAACTCGATCTGGGAAAAAGGAAACTGGTCTTTTTCCTCCAAAGTTAATTGGTCGGTAAACCATTCGTAAGATGCCCTACTTTCTAATACCGTTTTCACGATATCCATAGGTAATTTTTTATTACCATCTACCTCAATATTCTGATAATGCTTTTCTGCAAAGTTATATATTTCTCGATCAATCAAAGCCATTTCATGATGGTTATGATCTATTTGTTGTTTTAGAAATTCGATCGTTTTTCGAACTTCTGCAACATTCATCTGGGTAATTTTTTGCACAATCAAATCGATTGAAGATTCAAGCTGATTTTTACTTTCTTTGCTTGAACCAATGCGACTGACTACTAAAGGCTTTAATTCATCAGGAATCTTTTCATGTACTGTTTTAAGGACATGTGACTGCTGTGCAGTTACCAGTACTTTTTTACCATTCGCCAAATAATGACAGATAATATTGGCAATACTATGTGTTTTACCTGTACCTGGTGGACCTTGCACCACTACACCACTGCTGGTTAGCAGATTCTGGACAATAGTAATTTGTTCTTTGTTATAAGGCAGCGGGAAATAAAGCTCTTCAACTTTTGATCCGAATCCTTCAGTACCAGAACGCCCTCTAAAACTATAAGTCTCTTTTTGATTAATATCGCTTTTTAATTCTGTCACTAACGACAAAGGTTGTTCAGGTATAGCCACTGAAGGATCATTAAGTCTAGTTTTCAATAACTCAATGTCATCACTTAAAATAGAATTTCTTTTAGGACGACTAAACAATACTGATGTTAATGTCACCGCTAGATTTTTAGATGGTATAGCCCTATTTTCTGCCTCAACAATTACTCCTCTTGAAAAAATATTCGCAACAAATGCGTCAACTAGATCAGAGTAAGTTCCACCTTCAAATAGTTGTAGTGAGCGACCATTATTTAAGTTTTCTTTTAAAGCTAATTTTACTTGTCCTGAAGTAGGCAGATCATCCTCTAATAAGATGGCATCCATTTCTATATTGGCACGTGTATCTTTGGCACCTACACGTATTAATCCATTTTTTTCTATCTCCATTTCTAATGGGATAGTAATGAGAGGATATGAATAAGATTTTTGAGTCGTTGGAAGTACCCAGTCAACTAAACCAAAGCCTGCAACGATCTCATCACCATCACCTGTTCCACCTAAATTAACCGCTGTATTCCATGAGAATAATTTGTCGTAAACAACAATAGATTTTTTAATCTCATCGTTATTTTGTTTCCAATCTTCCCAAATATTTTGATAGCTTTCGAATTCTTTGAACAGCTTCTGAAGTATGGCAATTTTAGTAATCAAATCACATGCCACGCTACTGTAGGGCAAGCGGAATTGATGAACTTTTTTGAAAGATACAATCTTATTTAAACTAGAAAAATGAACACTGGGTTCTTTTTCGGCATCAACATGAATGTAGGAAGAGAGTATTTCAGATGGCTTCGGCATCGATTGAAGCTGTAATCGTTCAATTTGGAACCACCAATCGTCATCATTCAGAATTTTTAAGCCACGAAGTTTTTCTAGATCATGAGAATAAAATCTATTACCACTCATTTCATATTGAATTTTTTGAGTATCCTCAGCTTGATGAGATACATAATCTAATAACTGAATCAGTTGGTTCTTTGCAATGTTGTTTAATTCAAATTCACAATTCATTATGGATCTTTCTAGATTTTATTTAATGGTATTATAAACAAAGAGTATTAATAAAATTTATTTTTGAACATATATTTTGATATAGATTTTAGGCCATTAAAACTCTACATAAAAATATAATTTTAAAAAATGAAAAACATAATTTTTTTCATACATTATCGTATATTTTTAAATCTCCATTTTCAAAGGGAGATCATCATGTTTCAATATCATCTATTTCTAGTACTGAATTAACTGAATCTGAGGAAATTGAAAACCACGACAAGATTGCTCTGCCCGCCATGCTAAAGTCAGGACTATCTTCTGATTTAAAATAAAGTTTTGATAAGCAAAAGTCCCGATCAAAGGATGAGAACACATACCACCATGATTTGAAGAATGAACCTGCGTGTTCAAACTATTCAAGTCCAAACGAATCCCTAAACCTGATGCCTTTAAAACCGCCTCTTTTGTAGTCCAAACGCGAAACCAATATTCAGTGTCTTGATCTTGTTGCATCCACACATCATATTCTTCGGCATGAAATGCATGTTTTGCCAACGCATCAAAGCGTACTTTGCGATCGAGTTCTTCCACATCAATCCCAATATCTTTGACCCGCTCACTCATCGCCAAGGCATAATATTGCTGACTATGAGTATGGTTAAAATGCAATCTATGCGAACTTAAAAAAGGCTTACCATGATCATGTTTTTCAAAAAATAAATCAGCTATCGAACAACCTAGCTCCTTCGCTAGCAGTTGATTGCGATGGTCTTTTATCTGCTGTTTTTTATAATGGTTAAAACTGCGTAAATCAGCAAAATCAGTTTTATGTTTTTCAAGCAGCTGCGTCAATGCCTGAACATGGATCTGAATAATTCGTGCAGCCATCCCTATCATCTCTTATAAAAAAAGCCCAAAACTTTTGGGCTTTTTGCATCAATAAAAATTAACGCTTAAATTTCTTTTCAGCCTTTTTGAACTTTTGAACATAGCGGCGTTTACGTGCAGCTACACGCTCATCCACTTGTGATTTACGCCCCTCGAATGGATTCTCAGATGTTTTAAAATCGACACGAACTGGTGTTCCTTCCAATTTATAAACTTTACGAAAAACATTCTCAAGATAACGGCGATAATCCGCTGGGGTTTTATCCACCTTATTCCCGTGGATAACAATCGTTGGTGGATTTTGTCCACCCATATGTGCATAACGCATTTTGATTCGTTTACCACCAACCATTGGAGGTTGATGTGCTTCAGTTGCATCATTTAAGATCTGGGTCAACTTTGCAGGTGAAACTTTTAAGTGTGAAGAATCATAGGCACGATGAATTGTCGGATACATCTCGCCAACGCCAGTACCATGTAATGCAGAAATTAAATGTACTTTTGCCCAAGGAATAAAGTCAAAACGACGGTCAACATCCAACTTACATTGTTTACGATCATACTCGGTCATGTTGTCCCATTTATTGATCGCAATGACCATGGCACGACCAGCTTCTAATGCATAACCAATTAAATGTAAATCTTGCTCAACCACACCTTCACGAGCATCTAATACAACCACAATAACGTGTGCATCTTTAATCGCTTGTAGTGTTTTTACAATTGAGAACTTCTCAATCATTTCATCTACTTTACCCTTACGACGCACACCCGCAGTATCGATCAAAGTATATTGACGACCATCGCGCTCAAAAGGGATGTAAATCGAATCTCGCGTTGTCCCAGGTTGGTCAAATGCAACAACACGATCTTCACCCAGTAAGCGATTGACTAATGTTGATTTACCCACATTTGGACGACCAATGATCGCTAAACGTAAACCTGTTGCTTTGTCATGTTCGTCTGGATTTTCATCTTCAGGTACATCAACCAATACTTCTTCAAGCATTTGCTGCACACCACGACCATGACTTGCTGCTACTTGGATTGGCTCACCCATACCCAGCTTATAAAACTCAACCAAAGCAGCTTCAGCATGTACGCCATCAACTTTATTAGCTACTAAATAAACTTTTTTACCTAAAGTACGCAGTTCACGCGCAATTTGCTCATCAGATGCTAACAAGCCAGCACGCGCATCAACAACAAATACAATAATATCAGCTTCATGGATTGCAGTTTTAGACTGCTCAGCCATATAAGTATCGATACCACCTTCATTTTCACCAATACCACCAGTATCAACGACAATAAAAGATTTGTTCTGATAAACCGCATCACCGTATTTGCGGTCACGAGTTAAACCAGCGAAGTCAGCAACCAAAGCATCACGACTTTTAGTGATTTGGTTAAATAGCGTTGATTTTCCGACGTTTGGACGACCAATGAGCGCAATAACGGGTTTCATAGATTAACCTTGATATAGAGAATAACCTTGAGGTATGAATGATCATAATGGGATATTGCCGAGTGTTCATCTTATTATCAGATAAACCATCGACTCGACCTGAGAAGCCGTTCAAGCTTCACAAGACTTCGCCAAATTAGGCAAAACCATCGTCGTTCGCAAAACTCGTTCTATAGTGATGAGCCTAACCTGTCACAGAAACTATATCCAATTGATCTAGTCCTATTTCAAACAGATGCGAATGACATTTCCGAATATCATATTTTAATTAAAAATTTGATATCGAACTCAAGTAAATAAAATAAAAATTCGGGGCTTTGATTATCAAACACCCCGATTAATGTCTTGTCTAGCAAATGCTAATCAACTATTTTACCACAAGCTTGGGTAAAATTAACGATTCTGCCAAATGCTTAATGCGCCTTTTCGAGTCGCAACATAAAGTTGATTGTCAATCACGCGTAATGATAGTACTTCACCACTGGTTTTTGCACGCCCAACTAATTTTCCAGTAGCAGGATCAATCAGGTGAATCACACCATCTAAATCACCTACGACTAAATTTTGTCCTAAGATTACTGGGTTACTGAGCTTACGATTCAATAACTCTTCATTTTGCCAAACCAACTCACCCGTCGCTAAATTATAAGCATTCAACTTACCATCAACTGTTGAAACAAATACTTTATCTGCTGCAACTTCTGGACGATTTGTACTACTTGCATCTTCGCTCCACACCACACGTTGTGTCGCTAAATCGGTCACCGTTACTTGCCCTTGGAAACTGGTCGTTACCAAGTATTGTCCTGCAACAACTGGATCACCAACAATATCAACTAAACGCTGAATGTCTGAACGCCCTTCACTGATTGCAACACGACGTTGGAATCGAGGTACACCACTGATAATGTCAATTGCATACACATAGGCATTTGCAGAACCAATCAATACGGTACGATCATCTAAACGCACAGGTGCAGGCTGACCGCGTAAACTAAACTGAACATTTGGAAGTTTATACGCCCAAACTTGTTGACCAGTCGCTGCATCATGCGCAAACACAGTACCATCATTGGCAATGGTAACTACACGTCCAGACTGAACAAGAGATGGTGATAAAATGGCACCAGATAATTTAGCCGTCCACTTTTGTTCACCAGTACTTTGATCCAAAGCAAATAGTTGCCCTTTTCGATTACCGATAACCACAAGTCCTTCAGCAGCTTCTACACCCGCAGTAAGTTCTTGTTTGGTTATCTTGCTTTTCCAAAGACGCTCTTTGCCTTTATAAGCAGAGACTTGACCATCAGGATCAATCGCAAAAATCACACCATTATCTGTATCTAATTGTAAACGTAATGCTTCAGCAGCATTAGTCGACGATACACTTTGTGAAAACACAAGATTAAGATTTTGTTGTTGCGTGATTTTAGGCAAAGGATTTGGTTTTGCCTCTTTTACTTTATTGCTTGAACAACCAACCAATAAAGCTGAAGCAATTGCAATTGCCAAAGGAAGTTTTAGTTTATTCTGCATTAAGACTCATCCACTTTGGTATCTAAGATTGGGCGCTCAAAATCAGGATCATCCACTAAAACGCCAACACTTTCGAGTTTAATTTGTAAAAGCTGACGCTCTTGCTTACGTTCAAGCAAACTATCCCACGCACTTTGATACGCTTTACGAGCAGAAGCATTGTCTTTTTTCGCAACAAAAATATCACCACGCAACTCTTCAACTGAAGCTTTGAATGCAGGCTCAGTCACGTTTGATAAAGTTTTTAACGCCTCATCATATTTCTTCTGCGCCAATTGCGCATCTGCTAAACGAAGTTTAACAATTTGCACCAAACCAGCATCTTTAACCTTAGTATTTTCAACTTTTTTCAATGCTTTTTCGGCAGCAGCATAATCTTGTTTATCATAAGCAAGTTTTGCCAAAATAAACTGAGTTTGAATTGCTTGAACTGAATTTGCATCATCTTTCACAATTTTATCTGCTGCTTCAGAAACCGTTGCAAAAGCATTAGGCTGACCTGATGCAGCTTTCGCTTCATCCATCAACTTTTGTACTTTCGCTGTTTGGTTCTGAGCTTCAGCAAGATTTTTCTTTTGCCAATATTCCCATCCGAAAAAGGCAATCAAAGCAATGAGTATTCCGCTAATAATGGCCGAACCATATTTTTTGCCAAACGACTTTAATTGGTCGAGTTGTTCTTCATCACTTACACTCATGTGATTGTCCTTTTCCTAAATATTGTGCAATTTATTGTTTAAATTTTTCGATCAAGAACTCAGTTAGCTCGTTTAAACTGACCTGTGATTGCTCAGCCGTGGCAAGCTCTTTAACTAAAAGCTGTTGAGATTCCCATTCACGCTCACCCAAAATCACCGCAAAAACAGCACCTGATTGATCAGCCTTTTTCATCTGGCTTTTCATGCTGCCTTGTGAACCTGTTTTAAGACGAATGGAACTATTTGCAGCTTCTAATTGATCTCGGATTTGCTCAGCGAAAACCAAAGCTTTAGCTTGATATGCAGGTTCAGCCAATAAAAACACTTCGCAATCACGAACAGGTTTAACTTGCTCAACTTGCTCAAGTAATAACAGCAAACGCTCCATTCCCATCGCAAAGCCAACAGCAGGCACAGATTGATCCGCTTTACCTTTGAGCTGACCGACTAAACCGTCATAACGACCACCCGCACAAACCGTACCTTGCGAGCCCAACATAGTGGTTGTCCATTCAAAAACGGTTTTGTTGTAATAATCGAGCCCACGTACCAGCTTTTGATTAATTACAAACTCAACACCAGCATCTGTAAGGTATTGCTGTAATTGCTGGAAGTGATTGATTGAGTCTTCTTTTAAGAAATCATGCAGCTTCGGCGCATTTTCTAAAATCTTTTGCGTTGATTCAACCTTAGAATCTAAAATACGTAATGGATTTGTGGTTAAACGACGTTGCGAATCTTCATCTAATGCATCTTTATGCTGGTTTAAAAATTCAACCAGTGCTGCTCGATATTCTGTTCGCTCATCTGTTTCGCCTAAAGTATTCAACTCTAAACGTACATTTGCAGCCACACCCATACGCTTCCATAAGCGTGCGGTCATTAAAATAATTTCAGCATCAATATCAGGTGTTGCAACCCCAAAAGTTTCCACACCAAATTGATGAAATTGGCGGTAACGACCTTTTTGTGGTTTTTCATAACGGAACATCGGTCCTACATACCAAACACGAGGTGTAGCACCACGAAGTAAGTTATGTTCCAACATCGCACGCACACAACCTGCCGTTCCTTCAGGACGTAAAGTTAAAGACTCTGGCGGCGTTCCTTTATCGAAAAAGGTATACATTTCCTTTTCAACAATATCGGTCGCATCGCCAATGGCACGTTTGAATAAACCCGTTTGCTCAACAATCGGTAAACGAATTTGTTGATAACCATAAGCATCCATTAGTGATGCAAGTTGTTGTTCCAGACTTCTCCAAGCCGCAGTTTGCGTTGGAAGGATGTCATTAAACCCTTTAATAGCGACAATTGAACTCATGATGAACTACGAATAATTTCTTTAGATTTTGCTTCTTCAAGCTCTTGAACACGTTGACGAACCATTGTTTCAATTTCATCAACCAACTGATTTGTGTCAATTAAATGACTTTTTTCACCATTGCGATAGACCAGTGAACGCGGCGATGCGCCAACAATTCCAATATCAGCTTCTTTCGCCTCACCAGGACCATTCACTTTACAACCAATCACCGATAAGTCCATTGGCGTACGAATATCCTCTAAACGCTCTTCTAATGCTTGCATCACTTGAATCACATTAAATTCTTGACGTGAACAACTTGGACAAGCAATAAAGTTGATTCCATTCGAGCGTAAGCCCAACGATTTTAAAATATCAAAACCGATTTTAATTTCATCTTCAGGCTCAGCAGCAAGCGAAATACGCATGGTATCGCCAACACCTTCCATCAATAAGCCACCTAAAGCAATCGCAGATTTTACGGTACCTGTGCGATAAATCCCTGCTTCAGTTACACCTAAATGTAATGGATTATCAATTTGCTGGGATAATAAACGATATGCATCCATCGTTAAAAATACATTCGATGCTTTTACGCTGACTTTGAACTCTTGAAAATCTAAGCGATCTAAAATATCAATATGACGCATTGCCGACTCAAGCAAAGCCTGCCCTGTCGGTTCACCATACTTCACTTGTAAATCTTTTTCCAAAGAGCCTGCATTTACTCCAATACGAATCGAAATACCATGATGTTTTGCCGCAGCAACCACTTCACGTACTTTCTGATCAGAACCAATATTACCTGGGTTAATTCGCAAACAATCTGCACCATAATCTGCAACAGCTAAAGCAATACGATGATCAAAATGAATATCTGCAACTAATGGTACTGAAACACGTTTACGAATTGCACCGAACGCTTCTGCTGCTTCCATTGAAGGAACAGAAACACGCATAATATCTGCACCTGCATCTGCACAACGCTGAATTTGCGCGACAGTCGCATCGACATCACATGTTTCAGTATTCGTCATACTTTGCACACTAATCGGGGCATCACCACCGACATACACCGAGCCAACACGAATTTTACGTGTCGGGCGGCGTTTAATTGGATTCACAATCATCGTATAGCTCTACTCTTTGGCATTAACGAGACAAACGGAATTCTGCTTTACCATTGACCGTATAAGGTGACAATGGAATTTGCTCTTGATTCAGATTCAATGTAACTGCTGTCGCATCATCTAAACGAATTTGGAATGGTGATTCACCAGACAAAGTTAGTGTAGAAGCCTGACGACCTGTTGCCAATACCTTTCCAGTTGCATCAACAATATGCACTGAGGTTGGACGACTAAAATTTAAGACCAATTGATCACCCGATGTTGCTACCGTATTCCCCATTGGGAGAATTTCAACATCAGAGTTGTTGATTTTAGGTATATCAGTTTCATCTTTTTGACCTGATGTCCATTTTTGCACAGCCATTACAGCCAACCATGCCAATAATGCAACAACAGCCAAAATAGCAATGCGCTTTAACCATTTACGGTTTCTTACACTTTTCGAACCTGATAATTTCCCCATCGTCTTGATTGGAGAATTACTTAAAGCATGATTAGCTTTAAGCCCAGTATCATTTGCATAAATTTCATCAAAGCGTTGAATGATCGCACTCGCATCCGCATTTAAACATTTTGCATACGCACGATAATAACCTTTAATAAAAGTTGCTTCTGGCAATGATTTATAATCATCTTGCTCTAATGCTGTCAAAGTTTTGACAGGCATATTCAAAACGTTTGCAATCTCTTCAAGTTCTTTCTTTTGTGCAATACGAATTTGACGCAAATACTCACCAGGTCGTTGAATATTTCCTAACGTTGACGTTGGCGAGGTTGAGCCAGTTGGCTGATGTGAATTTGGATTTATTTCCATACGGCCTCAGTACTGTACTGTAATTGCAAATAACGTTGATATTCTGGACTATCAGGAAATAAAGCACGCAACTGGTTGACTAACACTTGCATTCCTAATTGATCCGCATTTGCTCGAGCAATGCGTATACCAATCCAAAGTGCACGTGCACCTTGGTTTTTCTGCCCCACACTACGAACATATTGTTCATAGAGTTGTGATGCATCTCTATTATTTTGTTGCAAATAGAAAATTTCAGACAACTCTAACATTGAAATCGTTGCATTTCGATTTGCTTGTAGCGCTTGTTTGAATGATTTTTCAGCATTCGCAACATCACCTAATCTCAAATAGATTCGCCCTAAGTTTTCCAACGATTGAAAGCGTTGGTCATAACCCAAGGTTGCACCTGCACGGGTAAATTGCTCAATCGCATCATTATAACGTTGCAATTGATACAAATATGTACCGTAATTATTACGAGCTTGTGCATTATCAGGTTCAGAGGAAATCGCGCGCTTAAAATAAGCATCCGCTTTATCCATATTGGTCTTACTGCCTTCTTGTTGCAGCAAGATTCCCATCATCATATTTGCGTTTGCATCACGCGAATCAATACTTAAAGCTTGATCAAGCGAACGTTTAGCTGAATCTAAATCACGTGTACGAATATATTCCGCTGCAAGTTGTGTACGAACTTGTACTGCCTTTTCTGGGTCTTTTTTTAATGCAGTAGATTGGCAAGCTGTTAAGCCGAATACGGTAAACAAAACAGCAGTTGCTATAAGCTTATGTGATTGATTGATATTCAACGCGTTATCCCCAAGTTTTATCCTTGTGTGCGCAAAATTTCCTGTTGTTGCGCCACTTTCTTTTTCCACTGTTCTGCACGACGTGTACGATCAGCAACCTGTCCTACCAATTGACCACACGCAGCATCAATATCATCGCCACGTGTCTGACGAATCGTACACACAAATCCAGCATCAGACAAAGTTTTTTGGAAAGCGATAATGCGGTTTCGGCTCGAACGTCCATAAGGCGCGTGAGGAAAAGGATTAAACGGAATTAAGTTAATTTTACTTGGTAAGTTTTTCAATAACTTTAATAACTGTTGCGCGTGTTCAGGTTTATCATTCACTCCATCCAACATCACGTATTCAATCGTGACATGACGGCGTGAACTTTCATTACCATCTTTTGCCAAATAACGCTGACAAGCAGCAATCAATTGTTGTAATGGATATTTTTTATTGATTGGAACCAATTCATTACGAAGTTCATCATTCGGTGCATGTAGCGAAATTGCCAAAGCAACATCAATATCTTGTGCGAGTTGGTCAATCTTCGGTACAACACCAGAGGTCGATAAAGTTACACGACGTTTCGACATGCCATATGCAAAATCATCTAGCATGAGTTGCATAGAACTAAGCACAGCATCGTAATTAAGTAATGGCTCACCCATCCCCATCATCACCACATTGGTCACTGTACGCTCACGCTCAGCGACTGGCACATCTTCCATATAGGAATAATTTGCCATCCAAAGTTGCCCAATGATCTCTGCTGGTGATAAATCTCGTTGAAAACCTTGTTTACCTGTCGAGCAGAATGAACAATCCAATGCACATCCCACTTGAGAAGAAATGCATAAGGTTTTTCGCGCACCCGTTTTGTCTTCCGCTGGAATGAGTACAGTTTCAACTAAAGAGCCTTCGCCATCACCTACACGGAACACCCATTTACGAGTTCCATCTTTTGAATAATTACGGTGTACAACTTCTGGTGCTTTAATTTCACAAATTTTTTCTAATTTTTCACGCAATTTTCCTGAGATATTACTCATCTCGGCAAAATCGGTGACAAAAAATTGGTGCATCCATTTCATCACTTGACCAGCGCGAAATTTCTTTTCACCTAAATCTTCAAAGAATTTTTCTAACTCAGGACGTGACATGCCCAGTAAATTTACTTTCTTATCGACAGATTGAACCACAGGTGTAGAAACAGACTGTTGTTTTTCATCTAAATTTTCTGATGAAACGACCACTGCAGAACTCATGTATATTTACCTAAACAATATCAACGCTAGATTTTACTGCGCATTATTTACGCAACTTTAATCTATAAAAAATAAAAAACCAGATAAGTAGTATACCACTTATCTGGCTTGAATACTTTGGATTAACGAGTGCGTGGGCAGATCTCGTTATCAGCAAAGAAGTAAGCGATTTCACGCTCAGCTGAAGCAACTGAGTCAGAACCGTGAGCAGCATTTTCATCGATGCTTACAGCGAAGTCAGCACGGATCGTACCAGGAGCAGCTTCTTTCGGGTTTGTAGCACCTAAAATTTCACGGTGAGCAAGTACTGCATTTTCACCTTCAAGAGCTGAAACAACAACTGGACCAGAAGTCATAAATGCAACTAAATCGCCAAAGAAACCACGTTCTTTATGTTCAGCATAAAAACCTTCAGCATCAGCTTGAGAAAGGTGTTTCATTTTAGTTGCAACAATTTTTAAACCCGCTTTTTCAAAACGAGCAAAAATTTCACCAATGTGGTTCTTAGAAACTGCATCTGGTTTTACGATAGATAAAGTACGTTCAATCGCCATGATTGACTCCTATTATGGTTTAAACTAAAAAAATTTGCCGCATTATACCGATGTCATCGGTAATAAGCAGCTTGAATCTGTAAAACTTATGTCTTTTCTGACGAATTTTTAACGAACTTCATCTAACCACGCCATTTGGATGGCCTCCAACAAGCCTTCAGTCGATTTTGTTGGGTCATCATTAAAGTCAGGTAATGCACACACCCAAGCGTGTAAATCGGTAAATCGAATCCATTGAGGGTCTACATCGGGATGCGCTTCAGTAAGTTCAATCGCAATATCAATCGTATCTGTCCAACGTAAGCCCATATTAATACCTATATATAAAGATCTTATTGAGCGTACTTTAGCAAATCGTAAGCTTTAAGAAATAGTACTGTAGCTAAATTATAGTGAATCTTTTTTACAGTAGAATATTAAAGCTTGGCGCCAGCAAGATAATACCACTTGCAACAGATGCCCCGATTACCGCACCAACAATCACATCACTTGGATAATGCAAGCCTAGAATCATACGTGAAAGTGCCACAAGCACTGTAAACGGTAACATCAAGATAAGTAAAAGGGGTTGAATATAACCGAGCGTGATTGTCACCATCACTGCATGTAACGTATGTCCTGAAGGAAAACTAAAGTGATCCAAAGGACGCTCACCTAAGACGATGACTTGATGAACTTGATAGGGTCTTGGTCGTGTGGTTTTGTGTTTTAAAAATTTATAAATGAGTGTTCCAACTGATCCCGCAACAAGCAAATATAAGATTTGCAAACCGTAAGTCAGACCTTGTACCGCTAATACGGTCAATAACATGACGTACCAAAACGGTCCATCACCTAAACGACTAATCGTTTTAAAAAATAAGGCAATGCGTTGAGACTGGGAGAGATGATTGAGGTATACACACCCTTTTAAATCGAGGTCGAGCATTTTTATTTTTGCATTTTGAAATTTCATACTTTTTCTCCTTTCTGAGGATACTTTAGGTAGAGTTCATAACTGATTCCTTCGCTACCTGATAAAGTGCTTGTTCTAATTGTTGTACAGGAAATTGCCAACTGGTCTCTTGTACACTTTCACTTGCAAGCAAACCCATTTGTCTTAATTGCGGGAGAGCAGGCAAATCACAAATAGATTGGATTAAATCGGCAGTTTGCCCAAGAGGACTTAACCAGCCCGTGACATCATGTTTTACATGCTGATGTGCACAGACATAATCGTAAGCGACCACTGGCAACCCACTGGCAATCGCTTCGAGTACTACGTTACCAAAGGTGTCGGCTTGACTGGCGAAAGCAAAAACATCTGCGCTTGCATAGGCAGCAGAAAGTTCTTTACCACTCAAACTTCCTGTAAAGATGACATCTTTTGAAGTCGTCAATTTGCCGAGACGCGCACGATCAGGTCCATCACCTACAATCACAAATTTAGTATTGGCACCTTGCTGTGCTTGCCAAGCATGGAAACTTTTAATTAACACATCGACTTCTTTTTCTGGTGATAAACGCCCGACGTACAACATCACACGGGTATCAGTATCAACACCCCATTGTTGACGGAGTTGTTGTGACCGATGTTTAGGTGAAAACTTACTCGTATCCACGCCCCTTCCTACCACAACTAATGGACAGGTCACGCCAAATCCACGTAGTGCTTGTTCTGTATATTGGCTCGGCACACAAGTCACATCGGTACTGTTATGAAACCAAGTTAAATAACGCTGAATCGGTTTGACTAAAAAAGCCAAATCAAAAAATCGACTAAAATCTTGAAAAGCCGAATGAAAACCACTCGAAACTGCTATTTTCTTTGATTTTGCAGCTTGTAACGCAGTTAAACCCAATGGCCCTTCAGTCACAATATGCACTACATCGGGAGAAAATTTCTCAAATGCTTTGGAAACTTTGAGATATTGCGGCCAACCGAACTGAACACTTGGATATTTAGGAATCGGCTGAGACATTACTAAACATTCTTGTTCTGGATGAAATTCGGTACAAACTGCTTTTTGTATAGGTCGTACTAATAAAATCTTATGTCCAAGTCTCTGTAAGCCTTGGCATAACTGCATCATCGACAGTGCAACACCATTAATTTCTGGTGGCCATGTCTCAGTGACAATTGCAATTCTTAGGCGCGGACGAACAAGATCACGAAGCTGAGATAGTTCATCTTGTTTGTTTTGGAGTTGTTTCCTTTTAAAGTAAAATTTAAAATTTTCTGGAAACTGTTCTTGCTTTAATTGAGATGTCGCGTATGTACTTTGCATATCGCCACTCATTTGTGTCGTTATTTTCATGCTTTAAGCTTATAAATATTATTTGACACTTTAATGATCAGTTTATGACAGTTTTTTTACAATCATAATTAAAAAATGCCCATTTATGGAAAAAAAGGGCATCAAGAAAAGTTAAATCATCAACTTAAAGGATTATCCACAGCAAAAATTTGCTGATCTTCTAAGCGTAGAGCCACAAGCTGCTGCCCCCAAACACAGCCACCATCAACATTTTGAATTTGAGAGCTAATGGTTTTACCCTGCAAAGCCGCCCAATGTCCAAAAATCAATTGATGGGTTTGTGCTGCTTGGCTTTCAAACTCAAACCAAGGTTTGAATCCATTAGGCATAGGTGCATCAAGCGCATCTTTAAAATCAAATTCCAAACGCCCTTCTGCATCGGTTAAACGCATCCGCGTGAGATAATTAGTAATACAACGCAAACGCGCTACGCCCTTTAAATCATCCAACCATAGATCAGGTTGCTCACCATACATTTCTGTAAGGAATGCATCTAATACTGATAAATCGTCATGTCCGACCGCATCTTGTACCTCTTTCGCCAATGCGATGGTTTTCTCAGCCGACCAAATACAGGGCACGCCAGCATGGGTAATCAAGGTGTACTCATTTGGACAGATACTTAAAGGTTGTTTACGCAACCAATCAATCAATTCATCGCCATCAATCGCATCAATAATCTCTTGTGTACGATCTTTATCTTTGACTTTTTTAAAACCACGCGCACAAGCAATTAGCGTTAGATCATGATTGCCTAATACAGTTGCGGCAGCACCACGATCCGCTAGCTTTTTTACAAACCGTAATACACCAACCGAGTTTTCACCACGAGCAACTAAGTCACCAGCAAACCATAAAAAGTCTTGGTCAGGATCAAAACGAATTTCTTTTAGCAACGTTTTCAGTGCTTCAAAACAGCCTTGCACATCACCAATGACATAATTATAGCGCTTAGACATCAAGCCACCATCTGATCAGAAAGGGCAACAAAATCAGCCAAATTCAGCGTTTCTGGACGAGCCATCGGATCGACACCTGCATTTTCAAAACCATCTTCAACTAACATACCTTTCAAGCTATTGCGCAAGGTCTTACGACGTTGGGTAAACACGTGCCCAACCAGACGTGCCAAAGCTTTCTCATTTTTTGCCACAATCGGTTTAATTGCGTAAGGCTCTAAACGAAAAACCGCTGAAGTCACTTTAGGTGGTGGATTAAACGATCCCGGTGGCACTTCAAACAAAAATGTAGGTTTGCAATAATACTGAATCATCACCGATAAACGCCCATACTCTTTGGTATTCGGTACAGCAGTGATGCGATCAACCACTTCTTTTTGCAACATGAAGTGCATATCTTTGACTTTGTCACCAAATTCTAAGAGATGGAACAGTAACGGCGTTGAAATGTTATAAGGCAAATTACCAACAACACGTAGCGGTCGATCCTCTTGAAATAATTCAGTGAAATCATATTTCAACGCATCAGCTTCAATGATTGTGAGACGCTCAGGATGCGGCACACGCCCTGGCAAACCTGCGGCTAAATCTCGGTCAAGCTCAACTACAGTCAGAGCATCACACTCACCGATTAATGGTGATGTAAGCGCTGCCAAACCAGGACCAATTTCAACAATATTTTCGCCTGTACGTGGATTTACAGAACGTACAATTTTGGCAATCACACGTTGATCATGTAAAAAGTTTTGACCAAAACGTTTTCGAGACTGATGCCCTTCATCTTTAGGGTTTAGGGCATTAATTTGATACATAATAATTCCAACGTGAATAATTTACTGGCTCATCATTGACGAGCTAAATCAAGTGCTAAATCCACTGCAACATGCAAACTTGATGCTTTTGCCTGTCCAGTGCCTGCAAGAGAAAGTGCCGTACCATGATCGACAGAGGTTCGAATAAATGGTAAGCCTAATGTAATGTTTACTGCTTCACCAAAGCCTTGTGATTTTAACACAGGTAGACCTTGATCGTGATACATCGCTAAAACTGCATCTGCATTGCTTAAATTTTCAGGAGTAAATAAGGTATCTGCGGGTAAGCTTAAGCTCATCTCAATGCCTTGTGCTCGATAGGTTTCTAACACTGGATTAATCACATCAATTTCTTCGCGACCTAAATAACCATCTTCACCTGCATGCGGATTTAAACCACAAACTAAAATACGAGGTTCTGTGATTTTAAATTTTGTTTTCAAATCGTGAATTAGAATATCAATCACTTGGTGTAGACGCTCTTTTGTAATTGCATTAGGCACGTCGCGTAAAGGTAAGTGCGTCGTCACCAAGGCAACACGCAAACTTTTCGTTGCTAACATCATAACCACACGATCAATACCTGCAAACTCTTGGTAATATTCCGTATGCCCACTAAATGCAATGCCTGCCTCATTAATAATCGATTTTTGCACAGGTGCAGTTGCAACACCGACACTTTGACCTGACATCGCATAATCAGCTGAACGACGTAATTGTTCTAATACATAAGCTGCATTCGCACAATCTAATTGCCCTAAGGCAACAGAATGGGCTAAAGGCACATGCTCAACAAAAAGTTGTCCAGAAACACTCGTTTTTTGTTGTCCTTGATACGGAATAAGCTCAACGTTCATACCCAATTGGTCAGCACGTTGTTTTAGTAATTCTAAATCCGCCAAAATAACAATAGGACGCTCATCGATACGCTTAGCCAAACTAAGACAAATATCAGGTCCAATTCCAGCAGGTTCACCTGAAGTGACGTATAGGGGCAACATAAATGATTATTCCCATTGGTTTCTAGTCAATAGTTTACCCAAAGAATCTATTTCTGCCTCTTTTATTTTACGAATTGGGTTGATGAAAATTATAAAGATGTAGAAAGCCGAATGTATAAAATAAAACCTCGAACAGTCAGATGCCTACATTAAGAAATGCTATGAATTATAATTACTATGACGGACTCTAGCCTAACTCGCTAATTTTCGAAGTAAAGGAACTACAACTTCAAAATCAAGAACATTCATCTAAAACCCGACCATCAATTAACTACTTTAATTCTTATCAGCAGAAGTTGATGTTTTTGGAAGGTTTTGCGGCACTAAATTTGAGGGAACAAACTCAACTTTTCGCGTCCAAGGGTTGATTTTAGGTTGAACCTTTTTCTCAGGCTGAGCCACAACTATAACTTCTTCTTTTTTCTCAATCATTGCAACTGCACTTGCTGCTTTTTCAACAAAAGGATTTGCGACATCTTTCTTTTCCATAACCTGAACTTGTTGCGTTGGTTGGACTTCTTTCTTTTCAGTTGTCGGTATATTGCTAGCAGCTGTCGTTATTGGTCGTGTATAAGGTGCGGCAATTGCGCCTTGTTTCACAACTGTCTGGGTTGCTGGCTGAGGAGCAGGTTGGGCTATTGTATTCGCAGGCTGAACTTGTGTATTCGTTTGATCAAGCGGAATTTCAATCGGTTTCATTTGTGCTGTCACCGCCATCGCAGGATCAACGTGATCATCACCTCGGCTTTCCAATACTTCCAACTTACGGCTGGTCCCTTCTTTCGGTTTAAACTCAGAATAATTGGTAACACTGGTATTATCTACCCATTTATATAAGCGTCGTGCATTTGTTTGCGTAGAACAAACAGCTATTAAAAAGCTAACTACAACTATTTTTGTAGAAAACGACAACTTCATCAAATTCCCCAAGAGAAGAGGTAAATACTTCTATTTATTTCAATCAATTAATACAAAATAATAGGTTAAATACCTAAGCCACTCAAGCCAAAAAATGTAGCGTCTAATAAAGGTCGGTATAGTTACCAAATCGGTCACATTCGCACAAATTATGTTGTAAGGAATGATTTTTTCTTGTGTGAATTTTCAAACTAATGTAGAATTCGGTCTCCTTTTGTTTGGACAGATTTCACCGTCCAAACCAACTATAATAGGTAGTGGTTTAAATGAAAACTCTCAGCGCTAAGCCAGCTGAAGTTCAACATGACTGGTATGTTGTTGATGCTTCTGGCAAAACTTTAGGTCGCCTTGCGACTGAAATCGCTCGTCGTTTACGCGGTAAGCACAAAACTTCTTATACTCCTCACGTTGACACTGGTGATTACATCGTTGTTATCAATGCTGAGCAAGTTCAAGTGACTGGTAAAAAAGCGCTTGATAAAAAATATTATCGCCATACTGGTTTCCCTGGTGGTATCCGTGAGACTAACTTCGAGAAGTTAATTGCTCACAAACCTGAAGCTGTTTTAGAAAAAGCAGTTAAAGGTATGTTACCAAAAGGTCCTCTTGGTTATGCAATGATCAAAAAAATGAAAGTGTACGCTGGTACTGAGCATCCTCATACTGCTCAACAGCCACAAGTTTTGGACATCTAAGGGATACAGCACATGGCTACTAATTATGGTACAGGTCGCCGTAAGACCGCAACTGCACGTGTTTTCTTGTCAGCTGGTACTGGTAAACTCGTAATCAACAACCGTACACTTGAGCAATATTTCGGTCGTGAAACTGCTCGTATGGTTGTGCGTCAGCCTTTAGAGCTTTTAGAAGTTACTGAAAAATTTGACCTTTATATCACTGTTAAAGGTGGTGGTATCGGTGGTCAAGCTGGTGCAATTCGTCACGGTATTACTCGTGCGTTGATCGCTTCTGACGAAACTTTAAAACCTGCTCTTCGTCAAGCTGGTTTCGTTACTCGTGATGCTCGTGAAGTTGAACGTAAGAAACTTGGTTTACGTAAAGCTCGTAAACGTCCTCAATTCTCTAAACGTTAATCGTTTTACGAATTGGACAAAAAACCTCGGATTTATCCGAGGTTTTTTTATTGCCTAATTTTCATTACTTCTTTTTAGAACAATCCATCACCGCATCACTTAAGCCATCAGCAGCAACTGATTCAGTCACTGTGCATCCATTTTCTTGATAAGTTCGAGTATTCTTAGAAAATTGGTGATCTTTTGGGATCGGCGCATTACAAAGCTGATCAGTTTTTTCATTGATCATCTGAATTGGTCCATCATTGTAAATCGTCACTTTACAGCCTTTGACCACATACTGACTTTTTATTCCCCCATAAGGTGAGCTGTCCTGATCAGCGTCCCCAGCAATCGTAACATCTGTAGCTGCATCGCTCTCTCGTAAAGAGCCAACACTCAATTGATTCGAGACAGCAGGTGAGCTGCTACAACCACCCAACAATGCCGTACTAAAGATTGCAGCAAAGTAATATTGCTTCATACTATTTATCTCTCTTTGAACTTATTGGATCACAAATCTATTCTGTAACAATCATATTGTTCAGCTTTAAGTGCTTTCCAACGTTAATTTTAGTATTCTAAACAGTCAATCATAATTTTTTGGACTTATGTCTTTAGAAAATCCCCCAACCCCTGTTCAAGGCATTACGCTTTATAGTCATGCAGATGATTTCCGCTCACATTGGATTCGTTTTTTACTTGCTGAAAAACAAATCAAATACCAACTGATTATTACTGACCATGAAGATGAGGATTTAGCCGATCTTAATCCTTATAATCAACTACCAATGTTGATTGAACAAAACTTAAAACTATTTTCAAGTAATGTCATCGCTGAATATTTAGATGATCGTTATCGTCAAAATAAGCTATATGCAGATGCACCTATGGCGAGAGCCGAACAACGTCAATATATTTGGAGATTTGAGCAAGACTGGTTTAAGCTTGCCGATCAAATGCTTAGACACTCTGATAGCTTAGATTTAAAGCAAAAGCAAAAAGCTCAAAAAGAACTGAGAGATACTCTCATTTCGCTCACACCCTTATTTCAACACTTTCCTTTTTTCATGTCAGAAACATTTTCTATTTTAGATTGTATGTTAGCACCTATTTTCATACGCCTAAAAAGCATGGGAATTGATCTTCCGCAACAACACTGCCGCCCTATTTTCTTGTATTGTCATCGTATCTTTAACCGACCATCTTTTATTAAATCAATGACAGCACAAGAAAAAAACAGCTACAATGAATTAATTTCAATGATTTAGTTAGTTTATACATTATGTCTGAGCAAACGACCTTCACACCCACTCGCCCCTATCTTGCTCGTGCCATTTATGAATGGATTTGCGACAACCAACTTACGCCCTATTTACTGGTTGACGCAACTCAACCTTACACTGAAGTGCCTCAGCAATTTGTAAAAGATGGACAAATTGTATTAAATCTTGCACCACATGCAGTTCATCAACTTCAGATGAGTAATGAGTCGATTAGTTTTTCTGCAAGATTTGGTGGTGTATCTAAAGATATTTATATTCCTATCAGTGCGGTATTAGGAATTTATGCAAGAGAGAATGGTCAAGGTCTATTTTTTGAACCAAGTGAATATGCAGATGTTCACGTTGAAGCAAATACAAGCGAAACTGAAACACAACAAGAAGCAAAACCAAGTAAGAAAAAGCCTTCTTTAAGAATTTTAGATTAAAAAAATGAGGATATGACCCATGGCATTTGATTTAGTGCAATATTTTTCTGAACAAATCAAAATTCAGAAACCGCAGCTTTTCAATAAATACTCAACCAAAGAGAAAATTAATTTTATTGATGAAGTAAATGTCCTTTCTCTAGGACAACTGATTAGCTTATGGAAACGAAATCCTCAAAAACTTTATCAAGAAATTAAAGCATCTGATCCACTTTATGTGCAAGAAGTTGCTCGCCACCTCACCACCTCTAAATCTAACCAATCGAAGCTAAGTGCTACGGAACTTGAGTCTAGTATTTCTGAAGTCATCACTTTACAATTTACTGAATTAAATCAATTAGATCAAACTGGAAGCTTTGGTCAAACAGGCATGGGTGAATTGCTTATCGGGCAGATCGAACATCTTTCAGGTCAAGCAGAAGATTGGGTATGGTCCACCAATCAACTCATCGAACTGATTGGTTCAAAACCAATCGAGCAACCTGAAACGTCTTTAGAAGTCACGATGCAAGAATTCAATCAGCTGGTACATCAGCAAGCTCAACCTCTTCAGCATACAACTGATGATGATCAACAGCAAAGCATCACTCCACCCTCTTGGTCGTACATAATTTCGCCAATTATCGCATTGGTCATTCTAATATTTTTATATTGTTCATATAGTCAACTTATTGCGGGATAATATTTAAATAATGATAAAGAAGGATTTTTATTCTTCTTTATCATAAACTTAAGAAAATTTTAAATTTATTAAACAATAATTTTACAGATTTTAATCAATATAATTTACATTTATTTACAATCAAATAATATTAATCATATCAAAAATTAATGCCAATCACATCACACTAAAATAAAAATATTATCCTTATTTAATATTTTAATTTGTTTTATTGACAAAAATTGTCAATTATTTTCATTCCTGTGATTTTAATAATTTAAAAGTATTATTGATTTAATAAAAGACTTTCCTATAATGATATTAACTGCTTTTGAAAACTAATCTAAACAAAAGTAGCCAATATAAATTCATAAACAAAGATGCATTAGTAGAGATAATATCATGGCTAAAATTTCATTAGAAAGCTTAACAAATATTGATGGTTTCGTTGCAGCGGCATTAGTAGACACAGAAAGTGGTTTAGCGTTAGCAACTCAAGGTGGGGGCGGAATTGATTTAGAATTAGCTGCAGCAGGTAATACCGAAGTTGTTCGAGCAAAACGCCGTGTTGCAAACTCTTTAAAATTAAATGATGATATTGAAGATATTTTAATCACTCTCGGCAAGGCATACCACCTAATTCGTCCACTCGAAAGCAATGGCAATCTATTCCTTTATTTGGTATTGGATCGCTCTAAGTCAAACCTAGCAATGTCTCGCCATGAACTCAAAACATTTGAGAAAGAGTTAGACTTTGCTTAACCAGCACAGGTAAGACTTCTAATATATTAGGCTTTATGTATTTATTTTAATTTTATTTATAAAATAAATAAAGTTAAAATAATGCAAGAGCCTATTATTAGTCTTTATTATTTTAGACTAATTTTGTGCAGTCCAATATTTTATAAAATATTAAAGTGATACTATGAATGGACATTGCATTAATATCGCAATTTCAGGTATAAGTTTAAAAGTTTCAGATGAATTAAAAATAGAACTTAGAAAAACAATACCGAATGAATTTGGCATTAATTGGATTAATATTGCCGATCCTAATATAGACTTGTTATTAATAAATGAAAATTTTTTTGATACTGAAGGTATCCAACGTATTATAGAAACAAAGCAACTACCTTGTTTAAAAGTATCTAAAGGACAAGGTGCGTGCAATATCGAAGAAAACAATACACTTTATCTACCATTTCAACAAACAGATGCTTTAAAAAATTGGATTCAACTTAGACTTTTAAGTTATCTCACTCAACAACAATCACAGCAGCCCAAAGTAGAAATCCAATCGACACACAATGCCGTGAATGCAAAGTTTTTAAATGAGATGTTAAATCCAGAAAATGCGCGGCTTCATCTATTTGATGACCATGGTACTTTGGCCGTCATTGATACACGCAGCCAAATTGCATGGTTGGAACCTACACGCACGATTACGCAAACCAATTATAGTTTTAATTATGAGTTTGCGACTACTTTCGATTTTACAAAAGTCTCTCGTAAGATCGAATACGACTTACAAGATTGGTTATGGAATCTTTTTTGGCATTCACTTGAGTTTCAAAAGTTAGCACCAAACGAAAATGAATATTACAAAATTGAGTACTGGCCTCAACCGACTCAAAGCACAGATCGAAAAATTACACTTTTACTCTCTGCATGTTTTATACAAGGAGCTCAACTCTCACAAGTAGCAACACAATTGAAACTTCCTATTGAAACGGTTCAACAATTTATTTCAGCCTGCATTATTTCCAATAACGGAGGCATTATTTCTGCATCAGAAAGCCATTATTTAAAAACACAGGCGACTGAGCAGACTGCTGAACAACAAGGTTTTTTAAATAAATTTTTCGGCAAGATTAGACGTCGATTTGGGCTTTAAGGATTTTTATGATTCTTCAACAATATAAAATTGTATTTGCTGGCAGTATGGGTGCAGGTAAGACGGAAGCGATTAGATCACTTTCTGAAGTTCCTGTCCTTGCTACTGAAGCCTTTAATACAGATAGCCAAGCCCATAATAAAATGCAAACAACTGTTGGTATTGATTATGGCGAAATTACATTAGATGACGGTGCCAAAATTGGACTTTACGGAACACCAGGTCAAGCACGCTTTGATTTTATTTGGCCTGTGATTTGTCAGGGTGCTCTTGGTGCAATTATTTTGGTCGATCACAATAGCAAAGTTGCACTTGAAGAGCTGGAAGGATATTTAGATACATTTAAAGATTATACAAAAAATATCTCGATTGGTATCACTCATATTGATGAAAACAAAGCCCAATCTACTTCGATTTATCGTGATTGGCTGATTCAAAATGAATATCAATATCCATTGTTTTTTATCGATGCGCGCAAACAAGAACATATTTTACTTATGGTTGAATCGCTGATTGCAGCCTTAGAAGTAAATTTACGAGCAACAAATTAATCACTTTATAAAGAGAAGAATTATGTTCAGTATTCCAAGCCAACAACGTACCGCGCCAAAAGAACTGATTCATTTGGCAAAAGCTCAAGCAAGCGAAATATTAACCAATATTCGTGGTATTGATTACATCATGCTTTGCTCGACAGATGGATTTGAGCTTGCTTCTATTTATAAAAAGAACCCTTATAACAGCACTAAGTTAGCTGCCGTGAGTAGTTCAATTTTAGCGATGGTGAGTGCTTTCCTGAATGAGATTCAACTCACTGGTTGTCAAAGTATTACCTTTGATGCAGAGAATGGCAAAGCCATTTTAACGTCGATACCCGCCCCTCATCATCCAATGGTCATGGTGACATTAAGTAATAAAGATGTCCTGTTAGGGCAACTTCTATATAGCCTAAAGCAAGCAAGTGCAGCAATTGTAGATGCTGACCAAGCCTAAACTAATCTCTTTACTAAAAAACTGATAGGTGTCACCACCTATCAGTTTTTTTATTTCTATCGTTTTATATGTTACTTTTCAATTTTCGTTTATGAATATGAACTATTTCGATAATTAACCATTTTTTTATCACATCATTATAAGTTTTTTCACGTACAAACAATTTCCTCTTAACATATTGTTTTTAATAGATCAGATGAATGACATTAAATTTAAATGATTTAGCAATATTTTTTCATTATTATAGTTTTCGAACAAACATCAATCAAAAAATTTTCATTAATGAATAATTACAACCTTTCTTGATTGGCTTTTGTTCATGAATAATTAAGCACTATGGAGATAAAAATGAAGCTGAATAGCTTAAAACTAGGCGCAGGGGTGGCGTTATTGATAGGCGGCTTTGCCAGTCAAAATGCACTAGCAGATTCTTATGTATTTGTAACCAATACAACACCGCAGACTGTATCTATTCAGGTTAACCAAACAGGTAGCCAAATATTACAGCAAGGTAATCAATGGGCACAAGAAGCCACACAAATCGGTCCGTATGAAACCAAACGTGTATTACGGATGAATCGTTACTCAGGAATAAAATCTGGACAAACCTATAATTTTGATACGATCGTCAGTAGCGGTGGTTCACAAGTTACCTTAAAACAAACGATGACTGGCACTTGGACTGGCAGTAATATTAAACATGGTATTCAAACTGCGACCACAACTTCTCCTTGGTATTCAGATCGCAGTGTCTATCGATTAAATACGAACTATGGCGGTTTAGCAGCTCAAGCTGCTGTAAAAGCAGAATATACGGGTGGATATGATGATTTCCACTACACCATTCATCAAAATACAGTTCAAGAACCAGTTTCAAGTAGTGCTGATGAATTAAAAGTACTGACTTATAATATCTATGCTTTGCCTATGGTCGCGAGCAAGATCAGTGAACGCTTGGCTGAACTGCCAAATCACGTAAAAGGTTATGATGTAATTTTGATGCAAGAAGTCTTTGCTTCATCCCGTACAGGTATGTTGAATCAATTAGCTCAACAATATCCGTATCAAACACATATTCCAGTGGGATCAGGTTATAACTTATTTGATAGTGGTTTAGTGATTGTTAGTCGCTATCCAATTGTGAAAACAGCACAAATGATTTATCCAGACTGCACAGGCACAGATTGTTTTGCAGATAAAGGGGTCTTATATGCTGAAATCATTAAAAATGGTAAAGCCTATCATGTAACTTCAACGCATACCGCATCATTTGATACAACTGAAGCACGTGCTTTACGTCAGGTTCAATTTCAGCAAATTCGTCAGTTGGTCAATCAACAAAATATTCCAAATTTTGATGCTGTCTTGATGGGCGGTGATTTTAATGTAAATAAATTCTTATGGCCGCAAGACTATCAAGATATGTTAAACAACCTGAACGCAACCGCACCGATAAGCACTGGCTACACCGCTTCGACTTTTGATCCTCGTGTGAACAAACTCGCTGGTGCAGCAGGTTCAGGTGGAACAACGGTTGAATATTTAGATTATGTGGTTTCTTCTAATACACATCGTCAACCTATTCAATCTCGTAACGATGTCCGTATTTTACGTTCTGCAGCTGATCCTGTTTTTATGACTTGGGATTTATCTGATCATTTCCCTGTGATGGGTCAATTTAACTACTAACAGATAAGTAGATGAAAATATGAATAAAAGACTATTGCTAACAATTATTATTGTTTTAGTGGTCTTGGTCAGTATTGTGGTTTGGAAGAGCACTGCCTCTTCCGCTGCAATCCAACAGTCCAAAACTACGGCACAATCTAACAACTCATCCGTAAATGCTAGTGATGAAACAATGCAAGATAAGAATAAAGAAGAGCTTTTACAAGAATCCCTTTCCAAACAACTTAAGTTGCTGCAACAACAACCAGGTAATATCACTCAATTTTTGAATGAATTCAATGCGAATTGTCATGTTGAAGATTGCAATGCAGCTTTGGCAAAAGCCTTAGCCAATTACCCTGACCAAGCCTTTGCCCGTTTAGTAGAAAATCTATTAAAACACTTGCCGCAATATGAACAAAAGATGCAAAGTATGGTGCTATCCACATCATTATCGCCTAAGGAACGTTTTGATGCGATTTGGAAACTCAGAGAAAGTACCTTAGGACAAAAAGAAGCGACACTTGGATTTGGCGATGAACGTCACTATGCAGATTATCGTTTTGCTTATAATGATTTAGCTAAAGATAACAATCTAAGTGCAGAACAACGTTTAAAAGCCTTTGAAGAACTGCAACGTCAATACCCAACGATGATTGAGCAAGACAGTAAACTTGGACATTATGAACAAGCGATTCAACTGCTCAATCAAAGCTCAAATAACCCTGCTGAAATTGCACGCTTAAAACAAAAATTACAGCAGCAATATTTAACTGAGCAAGAGCGACAAGAGATTCAACAACGTGATCAACGTGAAGTTCAACAGCAGCAACAAGCCAATCAATATCAACAAGCTGTTAAGCAGCTCCAGCAAGAGATGCAACCACTCAAATCACAAATATCCGAAACAGAATGGCAACAGCAATATCAACAACGTTTGGAAAGCTTACGTCTCAAGATGTTTTCTTAAATGATAGAGTCATCAATATCTCTGGTATAGATGACTCAAATCCTTAATTTTTAATTAGCATCCTTCACTTAGTCTCAATTCCAACCATAACGAACTCATAAGTGATAAAATCAGTTTATGAATAACTTAAATAAAAAGATTGATAGGAATCAATGGAATGAATTACCCAAAATTTCAACATGACTTAAATACTGCGCTTGAATCTGAAATTTTAGGTGAATTAGTTTTTCTGAATGCAGCAAAGCATACCCGCTCGACTGAGCAACAATATAAATGGAATGTTTTGGCTCAATTAGAAACTCAAACTTTACATAAGTTACAACAGTTTCTGATTCAAAATGGTCATACCGCAAAGATACGACCACATATCAAATTACAAGCTAAAGCATCAGGGATTGCGATGGCAAAACTTCCGTGGAAAGTTGCGATGCATTTACTTAAACAAGGTACCAAACCTTTTATGGAAACATTTGAGCGAATGAATCAACATGCCGATGCTCAAACCCAAACTTTTCTGCAATATTTATTGGCACATGAACAGGCTTTAGCAGAGTTTGCAACACAAGAATTAAAGGGAAATTCAGAAAGCTCACTCGTTGCTGTAGAAAAATTATTAAAAAGCTAGGTCTAACCTAGCTTTTTAATTAATAGGCCTTATGCAACTGCGACATTTAATAACAATTGTCGTTTTTTCACTTGTTGACCGACTTGACCAATGAGCTCATCAACAACACCATCCACATCAGATTTAATTTGTTGCTGGATTTTCATCGCCTCCAAGATCAACAGAGTTTGACCTTTGCTAACGGTATCTCCAGCGTTGACCAATAGATTCACAATCGCACCATCCATTGGTGCACGGATTTTACCATCCCCCACCACTTCGGCAGCTTCAGGTGCGGCATAGGTGATATTTTCAATCACTAAATTACCATTAGCTGTATCTAAATAGAGTTGATTTTGATCAAGTACATAACTCAACTTTCGACGCACGCCATCAACGTTATAGATGATCTGAGTATCAGTTATTTCTACAACCTGAATCGTACAGTGTTGATCACATAATCGCACGGTGACTTGCTGTTGACCCATCTCGACTTGTAGTGACAGTTGTTGATCTGCACATTTTAGTTTTAATGGGAAAGGCACAGAAATACCTGTTTGCCATGAAACTTTCGCTTGGTTCAGTTGGGTGAACAATGCCGCAGCAACCGCAAGGTTCTCCAAACTTGGCGCTTGCTGATGTAGGCTGACATCATCTTGAAAATGTTGTTGAATAAATGCGGTATTGGTATCACCTGCCACGATAATCGGATGACGTAATAAATTTACCAAAAACTGTTTATTGCTGTTCACACCCAATAGTACACAATCATCTACTGCACGCGCTAACAGACGAATCGCATCCTGACGAGTTTTACCATAAGCAATCACCTTCGCCACCATTGGATCATAAAACGGGCTAATTTCACCCTGTTCTAACATCCCATGATCAATCCGAACATTGGGTAAGTCCACAGGTTTCCAACTGAGTACTTTTCCAGTTTGAGGCAAGAAGTCCTGACGTGGATCTTCTGCATATAAACGCACCTCAATTGCATGTCCATTTAAGGTGAGTTCATGCTGCTGTAGAGGTAAAGTTTCACCATTTGCGACACGTAGTTGCCATTCAACTAAATCGAGGCCCGTGATCATTTCTGTTACTGGATGCTCAACCTGTAAACGGGTATTCATTTCAAGGAAATAAAACTCACCTGATTGATCAAGTAAGAATTCAACTGTACCTGCACCGATATAGTCACAAGCTTTGGCGGCAGCAACAGCAGCCTCGCCCATTTGTTGACGTAATTCAGGTGTCATCACGGGACAAGGTGCTTCTTCGACTACTTTCTGATGACGGCGCTGAATTGAACAATCTCGTTCAAATAGATAAACGTAATTGCCATGCGTATCACCAAATACTTGAATTTCCACATGACGAGGTGCGATCACTGCTTTTTCAATAATTAGTTCACCTGAACCAAATGCATTTTCGGCTTCTGAACGCGCTGTTTTTAAAGCTTCGAGTAAATCAGCAGACTGGTGAACCAAACGCATACCACGCCCACCACCACCAGCAGATGCCTTCACCATCAAGGGGAAACCAATTTTTTCTGCTTGCTCTGCCAAATACTCGATATCTTGTCGATCACCTTCATAACCTGGTACACAAGGTACACCCGCCTCAATCATGGCAATTTTTGACAAACGCTTACTACCCATCAAGTGAATCGCAGCAGCATTTGGACCAATAAAAGTGATGCCATGATCACTACACGCTTGGGCGAAATCGGTATTTTCAGATAAAAATCCATAACCAGGATGAACCGCATCTGCACCTGTTTTTTTACAGGCTTCGATAATATTGGTGATCGACAAATAAGACTCAGAGACTTTAGAAGCACCAATGTATACAGCTTCATCAGCCACTTGAACATGGCGAGCATTTGCATCTGCATCTGAATACACCGCAACAGTTTGATAACCCATTGCTTTGGCCGTTTGCATCACTCGAACTGCGATTTCACCACGATTTGCGACTAAAACTTTTGAAAATTTCATTGAGTTTTTTCCTTGCTAATTTTGGTCTTTAGTTCGATGATGGCACTAACTTTTTGGTCAATATTTAACGTCTGATACTCATCACGATCAACAGCTTCAGCAATCCAATCATTTTGTTCTATACTAAATCGACAAATCCATAATTTAGGCTCTACAAGTGCATTCGTGACGACTGCAAGTCGGTAATCTAAGTCTTCTTGTAAAAATGCTGAATATTCATTAGGCGTCAGTCCGATTGTAAAATTTGTGCCTGAAAGTCCTTTAACTTCTATTCTTAATTTCAATTTTCCTGCAATAGCTTCAATATCCCAACCTAAATTATCTTTCTCAACACTTTTAACGTCATATCCAAGACTTTCAAAATATTGACAACTTGTCTCAATTGCCGCTTTCTCAACTTGAACTTTCTTTGCTTGGTCATAACTACGATTTAATCTATTTTTTACGTCAATAACACGCTCTTTACTTTCTATAAATTGATAAATTTCTTTGATAAGTGCTGCATTTTTCTCCCCCTTACCATACCAAATTAGCTCTTGCCCCATACCAAAACCACTTTGCCCTGCTCTGGGAATAGAATAGATACGTTCATCAGTAGATAACAATCTTGCATCTACTTTTAACGCCCTAATTCGATAACAATCAATGCCATTTTCTCGTTGTACTTTTGGAATAACTTCAAATTTTTGATAATATCTAAATACAGTTGCATTCTTATACCAACCAATAATATAAGTACCTTTAGTCTTTGGATTTGTTGCAGTCCAAACAACCGTTACACCATTAATAAATTCATCTGTTTTACTTGCCCCTAGATTATCAATATTAATTTGTCCTCTTGTTTGGACAAAACCATATAACATATCTTTATCAGGACTAAAATTACAGACTTCTCCACCACTTCCTTCTATCTCAACAAAAGAACCACCACCCTGAATTTGGTCAGATGCTCTATTACCTTGATATTTTTCCATCCACCCAACATTACAGAATAAAATAGCCATTTTTAGTTCCTTTATTCTGTCCAATTTGGTAAACGTTTTTGAATAAATGCGATTGTACCTTCCTGACCTTCAGCTCCACCTACAGCTTGCGCAAATTGCTGTGCAGCGTCATCCAGTAGAGAATCTAAAGGCTCATTCAAAGTACGATGTAATAAAGCTTTAGTATTGCGAGAGGCCAATGGTGCAGCACGTTTAATTTTTTGAATTGTATTGGTCAGTAACTGCTCAAGCTCATTTTCATCATGCACAACATCATGCACAACACCTAACTTCTGTGCAGTCTCACCATTAAAACGAGAACCTAACAATGCCAAACGACGCGCTTGTGTTAGCCCAATGCGTTTCACTACGAAAGGTGCAATTTGCGCTGGTAAAACACCTAAGCCTGTTTCAGGTAAGCCAAACTGTGCCGTATCGCGACTAATCGCGATATCAGAAACACAAGCCAAGCCAAAACCTCCACCTAATACCGCACCTTCTAATACCGCAACCACGGTTTGTGGCGCTTGATCAACTTGTTCAATCATGGCACCGAAACGACGGTTAAAATCAACATATGGCTGTAAGCTACCCACATTCGCCGCTTCAACACGGAGTGCTGCCATATCCTTAATGTCACCGCCTGCACAGAAATGTCCGCCTTTGCCACGTAAAATCACAGCACGAATCGATACATCATCTGCAATGTAGGTAAAGACTTGTTGAATCGCATTGACCATATTGAGACTCATGGCATTGCGACTTTCAGGTCGATTAAGCCATATCGTTAAAATACTGCCCTGTTGTTCAAGTTGGATACTGTCATCCACTTGTAAATCAGTTAGAGAAGTTGAAAGCGTCATGATCTTCCCCTGTCTTATTTCTGTTTCTTCGGCAAAATGTCCATCAACTTACAAATAATTCCAAGCATAATTTCATCGGCTCCACCACCAATTGAACCAAGGCGACCATCACGATAAAGTTGAGAAGCAGGGTTATCCCACATAAAGCCATTGCCGCCCCAATATTGCAGACAAGTATCAGCCACTTCACGAGTGAGACGTCCCGATTTGAGTTTCGCCATCGAAGCCAACATCGTGACATTTTCCCCAGCAATATGCTGTTCACAAGCTTGATAAGTCAGCGCTTTTAATGCTTCAACTTCAGTCATTAACTCGGCGAAGCGGAAATGTACATACTGGTTATTAATCAAGGGCTGACCAAAGGTAGTACGTTCTTTAGCGTAATCAATCGTTTGTTGAATGACTTTTTCTAAACCACCTACTGCATTAGCACATGCCCACATACGCTCCTCTTGGAACTGCATCATTTGCATCATGAAACCCATGCCTTCTGCACCAACCAAATAACGCTGCGGCACTCGAACATTATCGAAATAGACTTGAGCAGTTGTCGTTGAACGCATACCTAATTTATTCAGTGGCTCTGAAAAACTGATCCCCGCAGTCTTCGCAGGTACAATAATCATGGATTTATTGACATGCGGTTTGTCATCTGAGGTATTGGCAAGTAAACAGAAGAAATCCGCTTGCAGTGAATTGGTAATCCACATTTTGCTGCCGTTAATCACATAATCATCACCCTCTTTTTTCGCAGTGGTTTTGATTGCTGCCACGTCTGAACCTGCATGCACTTCTGATACTGCAATTGATGCCACATATTCACCGCGAATCGCAGGATTCAAAAATTCTTCTCTTAATTCTGTGCTACCAAAACGAGCTAGTGCAGGTGTCGCCATATCTGTTTGCACACCGATCGCCAGTGGAACACCACCACATGCAGCACGCCCTAATTCTTCTGCCACCACAAGGTTATATGAATAATCCAAACCCAGACCACCATTTTCTTCTGGCTTACAGATACCTAGCAAACCTAAATCTGCCATTTTCTTAAACACATCATGGATCGGAAAACGTCCCGCTGCTTCCCATTCGGGAATAAACGGATTAAGTTCGTTTTCTACAAACTGACGTGCGGTACGGCGTAATGCTTCATGCTCTGCGGTAAATTTCATTATTTTTTTCCTTAAACATTAAATATTTTTAAATCCCTCCCAACCTCCCTTTTCAAAGGGAGGAGTTCCCCTCTTTAAAAGAGGGGCTAGGGGAGATTTCTTAAAATCTCGATACACCAAAACGAGTTGGATTTAACTCACGTTGTTGTGCTTCATAAATGGTTTGTAGCAAGAAGATCAGGACTTTACGCGTATCTCTTGGATCGATAATGCCATCGTCATGCAACATTGCTGTATTAAACAAAGCAGTCGATTGCTGTTCTAATTTCATCGCAGTGCTTTGCTCTAGGAAATCCAACATTTGTGAATTCGGTTCCATTCCAGAAGCTTTCTGTTTACCTTCTGCGACGATACGCAACACTTTCCCTGCTTGTGCTGCCCCCATTACCGCAACATGTGAATTTGGCCATGCAAAGATAAAACTTGGAGAGAGACTACGCCCACACATCGCATAGTTGCCTGCACCGTAGGAGCCAGCCACAATAATCGAAATTTTCGGTACAGTCGCATTCGCAACCGCTTGGATTAATTTCGAACCATGCTTAATGATGCCGTTCTGTTCAGCATCTGTTCCGACCATAAAACCTGTGGTGTTATGCAGGAATAAAAGTGGTCGTTTGGTCTGCTCACACAGATGAATAAACTGTGCCGCTTTGACTGCACCTTGTGGTGTAATTGGACCATTATTGGTAATAATACCAATATGCACCCCACCCATTTTTGCCCAGCCACATACCGTTAAAGCATCGTATTCTTGTTTAAACTCCAGAAAGTCAGAATCATCAATAATGCGAGCCACAATTTCTTTCATATCGAAAGGTTGTTTTGGATCTTGCGGGATGATGCCTAATAGCTCTTCTGCTGAATAACGAGGTTCTTTGTATTCTTGATTGAGACGTGTGGTTCGTTCTTTCCAGTTCAAATGCTCAAAAATTTCTCTTGCCAAACGAATACCATCGGCATCATTTTCAGCAAGATATTCTGCTACCCCTGACACTTGTGTATGCATTTCAGCACCACCCAGTTCTTCAGCTGTCGCCACTTCACCTGTTGCAGCCAGCAACAAAGGTGGACCTGCCAACAACATTTCAGTTTGTTTGCGCACCGCGATCACATAGTCAGATAGACCTGGTTGATATGCCCCGCCTGCGGTTGCATTGCCATGTACGACTGCGACTTGCGGAATGCCTGTTGCAGATAATCGAGCTTGATTGGCAAAAGTCATTCCGCCATAGGTAAATACTTCTGCGGCATAATTTAAGTTTGCCCCACCACTTTCAGTCAAAGTCACCATCGGTAACTTTTGTTCAAGCGCGATTTTTTGCAAACGTAAGGTTTTCTGAACACCCATTGGCGACATGGTGCCGCCTTTGATGGCACTATTACTGGCAGACACTAAAGCACGTACACCACTCACAAAGCCGATCCCAGCAATGATGCCACCACCAGCTTCAGAACCATCTTTATCATCATGCATGTTGTAGCCAACTAAGCCACACAGCTCGATAAATGGTGAATCAGCATCAAGCAATAAACGTACACGTTCATGCGGCAAGATTTTGCCTTTCTTGTCAAACTTCGGTTTTGCAGCATACGATTTATCAATGCTTTTTTGCTGTACAGCACGAACTTCTGCAAGCTGACTTAATAGCGCTTCACGGTTTTGTTCGTATTGCTCACTACCTACAGCGATTTCAGATTGAAGAATAGTCATCATTTATTCTCCATCTGTATTTTTAAAAATATCTGGAATAAAGGCACGGTGAAAACCATTAAATGCTTCATTGTTGGTGGCATCCGCCAATGGGTACATGCGCGTACCTTGTGAAGCTGCACCGTCAATACGTAAAGTCACGCCTGAAACAAAAGCCGCTGCATCAGAAAGTAAAAAACAAATCGCTGAAGAAATTTCAGATTCCGTACCCATACGTTTTAAAGGAACGTTGCTTGCCAAACTTGGAATAATCACTTTGGCAAAGTCACCACTGTAGTTATCCATGCCAGAGGAAATAATCCAACCTGGTGCAACGGCATTAACACGTACGCCTGATTTACCCCATTCCACCGAAGCCGTTTTGGTTAGATTATCTACCCCTGAACGTGCCGCCCCTGAATGCCCCATACCCGGCATACCGCCCCACATATCTGCGGTCATGTTGACGATACTGCCACCATGCTTTGCCATCCATTGATTATAAGCTTCACGCATTAAATAGAATGTAGAGTGCAGATTGTTACGGACCACAGCATCAAAGCCATTGGCAGAAATATTTTCAAGTGCAGAAGGAAATTGCCCACCTGCGTTATTTACTAAACCATCGAGCTTGCCAAATTTTTCAATGACTTCAGCAATCATACTTTTGACTTGTTCTTCATCACGGTTATCACAAACGATGAAATGGACTTTGCCACCATCCTCTATGATTTCTTGGCTAACTTTTTCCAGCTTTTCAATTTTTCGCCCTGTGATCACGACTTGCGCACCCAAAGATGCCAGCTCATGTGCCGTACAGCGCCCAATACCAGAACCACCACCTGTAACGATAATCACTTTATCGGCAAATGCATCGGTTCTAAAAATTGATTGATAACTCATTTTGCTCTACATCCTTTACTTTATTTTTCTAACAACTTTGCTGGGATTTTCACTGGCATATCCAATAATTGCTGCGCAAATGCCTTGCCTTGTGGATCAATACGTAAACTGGCAATTCCGCCGCCACCTAGCGCATTTTCCAACATAAAATTCAATGCATTCATCGCAGGTAACTCATAACGAATCACATTCGATTTTTCAGGATCTAAAACATGCTGCATATAGTCTGAAACATTTGCTTCAGTGAGCGCCGCTCGAATCCACGGCAAATATTCTGCTTTACGCGCAATCACACCAATATTGCTATGGTTGCCTTTATCTCCACTACGAGCATGAGCAATCTCAATCAAAGGCACTTCGATTTCATCACCTTGATAAGTTGCGACTTCGCCAGTTGGATGGGGAGCGAAATTCTGTGTAGCTGAGCCAGTAGGAATCTCAACAGGATGTCGCTGGCCTGCAAAATCAACCTCAACCTTGATTTGATCTTTATCAATCAAGAAAGAAAACAATTTCACCACTGCTGAGGCTTTAGGGCGACCACCGACAATGCCCGCTAATGCAGGTGCCATACCTGTAGAAGCTTGTGCGATTTCCGAAGCGAAGAACATACACGCTTCTTTAAACATATGTTTGACTGCAATTTTGACCACGACTTCACGACTATCTTTGACTTTGGCGTGTACGCCATAAGTACTTTCAATCCCTAGAATTTCGACAGATTTTTCACTAAATGGCGGTACTGAACGCAATGCGAGGACACGTTCACATTTATTGATGATTGCATCCGCAATCACTTGGGCTTTTTCAGGTGCTTCGCGTCCAGCAATAAGGAAACTAACCAAGACACGATAACCATCCGCATAGGTCGCACTGACTTTATATTGTGGTGTAGGCGCTCGTCCTGTTGCGCCAGTCACTTTTACGCGATGCTCGCCGACTTGCTCTAAATGAGCTTGGCTAAAATCTGTGGTCACATCAGGTAAATAGTAAGCTTGAGGATCGCCAATCTCATAAACAATCTGTTCGGCAACCGTAGCGGTCGACACTAAACCACCTGTGCCCTGTGGTTTAGTCACAATGAATGAAGCATCGGCACTGACTTCAACAATTGGAAAGCCCATGTTGTCAAAGCCTTCAACCAAACGCCAATCGGTAAAATTACCGCCCGTACATTGCGCACCGCATTCAATTACATGTCCAGCTAAACAGCCTTGTGCAAGTTTGTCATAGTCATCCAATGACCATTTGTATTCATGCAACAACGGTGCAAGTACCACAGCCGAATCAACAACACGACCTGTAATCACAATATCCGCGCCCAAATCTAAAGCGTCACGAATAGCAACAGCACCTAAATAGGCATTACTGCTCGCCACATGTGCAGGCAAAGGCTCACCATTAAACATTTCTTTGATATTTTTTTGCTGTAGCTCGGTGTGCTTTGGCAATACATCGTCACCAAGTACCACAGCTACTTTTAAATCTAAGCCCTTTTCATTAATGATTTTTTGTAAAGCATCACGACAAGCTAAGGGATTCACCCCACCTGCATTACTGATCACTTTAATTTTCTTTTCAGCGATTTTATTGATCAGTGGAGACATCACACGACTAACAAAATCCAATGCATAACCATGGTTAGGATCGGTCATCATTGCTTTAGCCATGATTGACATGGTAATTTCAGATAGATAATCAAAGACCAAATAATCAATATCACTCAGATGTACCAACTGAAAAGCAGCGGTATTGGTATCGCCCCAAAACCCAGAAGCACATCCAATTTTTACTAACTTTTGGTCATCCTGCTTGACGCTTGTCATGAGCTTTCTCATTATTATTAAAAACAACACAACATTACCAAGCAAGTGCTTGGTTTGTAAAGTGCATAATGATATGCTGTATTAGCAAAAATAGACAAATTCAAGCAAATGCTTGTTATAAAAAGATAAGACAATTAATGAAATGAATTTTGTTACAATACACTTTGATAAGACGGGATAGACAGACAGGCATGATCGCAACTTCAATTGAGCAAATACCTAAAATCGTATGTTTTGACGATAGCCCACGTGGACGTTTGCTCTTAGGTGCCGCCTATCTATTTTATAAGCAAGGATATGATAAAACTACGGTTCGCCAACTTGGTGAATTTATTGGTATTCAATCAGGTAGTCTCTTCCATCACTTTAAAAGTAAAGATGACATTCTTGCTACTGTGATGGAACAAACCATTATCTATAACTTTGCACGACTTAAAGAAGCAGCTGAACGCTCAAATGATCCTGAACAGCAATTGCGTGATTTAATCAGAGCTGAATTGATTTCAATTACTGGTGATACTGGTGCGGCTATGGCGGTGCTGGTACATGAATGGTTTGCGCTTTCTAAAGAAAAACAAGATTATCTTTTGAAAATGCGTAATGAATATGAGCAAGTCTGGCTTGATGTGATTGAGAAATTACGCGCTCTAGGCAAGGTTAAACATGATGCGTTTATTTGGCGACGTTTAGTCGGTGGTTCTATTTCTTGGACAGTCACATGGTACCGACCTGAAGGTAAAGTTAAAATTGATGAATTGACGGAAATGGTCTGGGAAATGGCGGTTAAATGAGTGCTATCTATTTACGTAAGCCTCAACTCAGCGATTTAGTTGAAATCAAACAAGCTTACCAAAATAGTATTCAACTCCATCAACCATGGACCTATCCACCCACTGATTTTGAACACTATCTCACTCAAGAACACCGTTATTTTGTGTGTTTAACAGAAAATCATGCCATTGTTGGCACCTTTGATATATCCAATATCATTCGAGGTTACTTTCATTCTGCTTACTTGGGTTATGAAGCCTTTTATCCTTATGCAAGACATGGCTATATGCGACATGGACTACAACTGGTTTTAAAAGAAGCATTTCAAACACTGAATCTGCATCGAGTAGAAGCCAATATCCAACCAGACAATATGTCCTCTATTCGCCTTGTCGCAAATGCAGGTTTTATAAAAGAAGGGTTTTCTCGCCAATACCTGCGTGTTGGTGGAAAAGAATGGAAAGATCATGAGCGTTGGGCAATTTTAAATGCCGATTGGACCGATAAAAAATATCAAGCATTCTAAAAGTTAAGCTTCTTAAAGTATGATTATGGTACTTTTATTGCTAATGTCAGAAAATAAATATCGTTTATTAAGTGAAAAGATGAGTATCTTATGGGAATTCAATACATACTCGTGAATGAGACTAAAAAAGAAATCATCTCGTTTATTCATTTGAATGGCAATAAGAAAAAAGAATTAGCAGGTAACGTAGCCCAATCAGCTATTGTCACGTGGTATTTATTAAATAACCAAGGAGATCTGATTCAACTTGTATCAGATATGGGACTAGATTGGCCATTTGAATCTGGAGATAGACATGCACTCTGGTCTTATCCTGATAAAACATCTGAGCTTGTTAAAGAGCTCATTGAGCTCAACATATTGAAAGATAATGGTTATCTTTATCAAGATGAGGATGAACCTGATGAGGTGTATATTCGGAATATTGGCAATGCATGGCTAGACTAAGAAAAAGTGGGGATTTATAACAACGCAAATGAATTATATTCAACTGACTCAATCTCAAAATTATAAAATTATCCACCTTGAAGAAACTGTTTATCTTGTACCGTTACAATCAAATTGTATAAATGAGTACATTGAAATAGGAGATTTTTATGGGAATCTAGAAGTAGCAATCATTGATCATGATGAGAAATGGTGTGCGATTGGAGGATGTGGACTAATTATTTACTTTATCAAAGAACCATTCATTGTTTATCAATACGGTCAAAAAACCTCTCAATATTTTGAATTACATCGAAATCCACCGTCATCTGGTGGATTGATGTTATTCAACAAATTTCTCCGTCTCAAATATTAATCACATTAGAGAATTCTCAAACTCATATTTTAGATATTTTTACAAAAGAAATTAGTCATTAAACAACCTTAATCTAACTAAAAAAACCTGTAATTTAAAATATATCGACTTCCAACGACACAACTTAACGCCTAACCCTTTTCCTCTATTCTCGTTCAAATTAAAAACTGCTATTCTGCTTAAACATCAAAAGATTACAAGAAATAGTACAAATGAATCCAGTCCAACATGCCAATATTTCGGTGAAACGTCGTGGGGGCGAGCTTGAAGATTATATTGATATTCATGCTCTAATCGACAGTACCAAAATGCTATGCACTGACAATCGCCATCGTATCTTGCATACTTTTTGGGGCGTGCAAGAAGTGATTATTCCGATTTTTGGACACCACTTTGAAAATAGTGCTGGGAATAGCATAGAAGTTAAAGACCTTTGTGAAAAAGATCATCTGTTAGTTGATTTCCATCACCGCTTTATTCCAACGATTGGAGACTTTGTTGCAGCAATGCAGGATATTCCGACTGATGGACTGGCTAAACGCCTAGAAAAATTCCACGCTGATGTGATTGATGACCCAAAGCTGTCCGCTACATTACTCTCGCCATTATCAGTGACAGGACAACTAAAATCTTTGCTGATCACACATAATAGTTGGTTTATCAATACTATTTTACCAATGATGGGGAAAAGCGAAGCCAAGTTTATTGATTTTGATATCAGTCCAGACTTCTTTTTTAATCCAATGCGTTTTGAACTGTGGATGGATAATGGGATGGCCGTCCCACCAAGTGCAGCCAAACTGCAAGAATTAAAAACTAAAATTGCTTAACTTAAGGGGAAATAAAAATGAACAATATACAATACGTCATTCGACAAAATGATTTTGCTTACAATGATGAATGGCATCTGACGAATTGCGTTTCTACGGGGGCAATTAAACAGATTTATACTGATAAAGCTGAAGCGGAAAAGGCATACAAAGCTTTAGTTATCGAAGGCTTATATTATGATGAACTATGTAATTATGACATCGGTAATGGCGAAGTAGATGATGAAATCTATGAAAAACTTGAAGCTTTTGTATTAGAAAAAACAGGCAAAAAATTTAATATTGATGATGGAGAAATTCCAAAACTCAATGAAGATGATGCTTTCGAGTTTGCCAAAATTTCAGGTATTGTCTGGTATCAACTCTTAGAAATCGATGCGACACAACCTTGCTATGTACTCTGGATCAACTCTGAAGAAGACTATTTCACAGGTTATGAAACTGGTAGCATTATTTCAAGTCAAGATGAGAACTTTAGTGATGTGTCGTGGGAAGCCAATATTTATGCGATGGACTATGAGTTTGAAGCTTTGATGGACAAACCACTTGCAGAGTTAAGCGATAGTCCACTATTACTCAAACAGTTTATCGAACAAACTCCAGATATTCGTTACGATGCTGAAAAAGACAGCATTGAAGGTATTGCCCTAGATAATATAAAATTTATCGATATAAAAACTTTGAACTCATTTTTGAAACAACCTATATTCGAAATCCGTCAGATTTCTTTAGAAGAATTGGCTGAACTCGAATAAATTTGAAAATAAAAAGTGCGGAAATTAACCGCACTTTTTATTCATCATAGATATTAATTAATAGCCTAGCTGCTTACTGATTAGATCTTTCATAATTTCTTCAGCACCACCACCAATCATATTCACTTTGACTTCACGATAAATTCGTTCGGACTTCGTTCCACGCATAAAACCCATTCCACCCAAAGTTTGCACAGCAGCATCCGCACAAAATTGCATAGTACAAGTCGCTATATTTTTTGACATCGAAATTTGTGCAATGAGGTCTGCTCCTTGAAGCTCTTTTTGTCCCATTCGATAAGCTGTATCTTCTAATAACGCTCGTGTTGTGGTCAATTGTGTTGCCATATCTACAAGTTTGTGGCGAACCACCTGATGATCTACCAAGCGCTTTCCAAAAGTTTGTCGCTGTTTTGCCCAATCTAAGGCTTCCTCATAACAGACCAAAGCATAACCATATGCCATCGCGGCTAGCCAAAAACGCTCCATATTAAAGTTATTCATAATGACTTTAAAACCGGCATTTTCCTCGCCCAACAAATGGCTAACTGGGACTTTGACATTGTCAAAATGCAGATGTGCAGTGTCTGATGCCCACCAACCCATTTTCTGTAAAGGTGATTTGGTTATTCCCTCACTATGCGCATCGACCAATAACATAGAAATGCCTTTTGCGCCTTGAGCATTCTGATCCGTCTTTACAGCAACCGTATAATAATCAGCACGAATCCCTGATGTGATAAAGGTCTTTTCACCATTCAAAATATAATGGTCTCTTTCTCGAACTGCTTTGGTTTTAATTGCAGCGACATCAGAACCGCCACTAGGCTCTGTAATTGCCAAGGCTGATATTTTTTCACCAGCAATAATTTGTGGCATAACTTCATCACGAATCTCAGGTCGAGCAAAATGATGAATGGGTGGTGTTCCAATGCTATGAATCATAAGCGAAATATGTACACCACCAGATCCAGCTTTTGCCATCTCAATAGCTGCCAACATCACGTAAAAAGCATCGGAATCAGGAATACCGCCATGCTCATCATCATAGCCGAGCCCCATTAAACCGACATTCGCAGCCTTTTGATAAAGTTCTCGTGGAAATGATCCTGCTTCATCCCATTCATTTACATAAGGTGAAATTTCTTTCTCTACAAAACGTTTGACACTGTCTGCAAAAGCCCGATGTTCTGATGTGTAATAAATCGGGTTAAGTGATAAACCATCCATGTCTTTTTCCTAAATTATTATTTAACGCATTCTTGTTATGTGGATAAGGCTTTAAACCTGTTTACTGTTGATTTAAAGCCTTTAAAATTTGGATTAATAGCCCAGTTGGCGACTGGCAAGATCTTTCATGATTTCCTCAGCCCCACCGCCAATCATGTTGACTTTCACTTCGCGATAAATACGTTCAGATTTCATACCACGCATAAAACCCATACCGCCTAATGTCTGCACCGCAGCATCGGCACAGAATTGCATCGTTTGTGTTGCGACATTCTTAAGCATACAAATTTGAGCAATCAGTTCATTTCCTTGTAATTCAGGTTTTCCTAAACGGTAGGCTGTATCTTCCAATAATGCACGAGTCGAAGTTAAACGTGTCGCCATATCAACCAGCTTGTGACGAACGACTTGATGATCTACCAAACGTTTCCCAAATGTTTGTCTCTGCTTTGCCCAATCCAAAGCCTCCTCATAGCAAACCAATGCATAACCATAACTACTTGCGGCAAGAAAAAATCGCTCCATGTTGAAGTTGTTCATGATGACGAAGAAGCCCATATTTTCTGCGCCGAGTAAGTTTTTGGCTGGCACGCGCACTTTATCAAAGTGCAAATGAGCTGTATCCGATGCCCACCAACCCATTTTATCCAGTTTTGATTTTGTAATGCCTTCACTATGTGCATCAATCAGCAACATTGAAATACCATTAGCACCCTTCGCATCGGGATCAGTTCTCACCGCAACAGAATAATAATCTGCACGAATACCTGATGTAATAAAGGTCTTTTCACCACTGACAATATAATCATCACCATCTCGGACCGCTTTAGTTTTTAAAGCCGCAACATCTGACCCACCACTCGGTTCAGTAATTGCCAATGCAGAAATTTTCTCTCCCGATAAAATTTTTGGTAATACTTCAGCTTTTACTTCTTCTTGAGCAAAATGTTGAATTGGTGGTGTACCGATCGTATGTGAAAGCAAAGATGCAGCCAAACCACCTGAGGCACATTTCGCTAATTCAACAGAGGCAAGTAAAGTATAAAATGCATCCGTCCCCGCAATACCTCCATAATTTTCATCAAAGCCAACGCCGAGCAAGCCAATATCGGCTGCTTTTTTATAAAGCTCTCGAGGAAAGGTTTCCGCTTCATCCCATTCATTGATAAACGGAGTAATTTCCTTTTCAGTAAAGCGCCTAACACTTTCAGCAAAGGCTAAATGTTGCTCAGTGTAATATAAGGGGTTGAGTAGCATGCTTGCTTCCTAGTAATTATTGACCATTGTTTTCGAGTATTTAGTGAGCTCTAAGGTATCAAAACCACAAAAACCAAGCAAGCGCTTGGCAAAATTTAAAATTAAAAAAATATTCAATTGGTTCGATTACTTTAACTTTATAAGAGGAATCCCATTCATACCCACTGAACTTTAGATTTTTAGTAAACTACGAAATCCTCGAGTTGAATAATAAGATTGGGCATCATTGTGATAAGTGAAAACTCGTCCGTAGCGACGATCACAAAAAATAGCTCCACCTTTCACTCGAATATCATCTGGCGTTTTCACCCAACTCGAAGTCTTTAAATCAAAATGCTCAACAGACTGTAATTGCTTATATTGCTCTTCTGTCAAAAGCTCAACGCCCATAACCTCAACCATATCAATTATATTATTTTCAGGTTTATGTTCCTTACGTGATTCCAATGCCTCACGGTCATAACAAAGGCTTCTGCGACCTTTTGGCGTTTCCAAGACACAATCATAAAAGACAATTTGTGATGGCTTTGACTCAAATGAAACGATATCTGGTTCGCCACCAGTCTCTTCCATTTGATTGAGTGACCATAACTTTTCAGGTAGCTGTTTTAATTGATCTTCAATATCAAACCAATTTAAACCTTGATGTCGATGCATATTGGCTTCAAAACGCTTCTTTAAGATCATCAGCAAAACTTCTGTTTGCTCTACATCTAATTGCCTTACATTACTCATTTTTATTCTCTAAACTATTGCTTATATATAAGTTAACCAAAAAATAGTGGGTTGATAGATCATTTATTCTAAATCATTAATACAGAATAAAAATTCATTGTGTAACATCAACAATACTAAGATGAAAGTTGCTGTCGCCAAAGATATTCTAATCTTGCTAAAGAGCTAACAAAAAACGCTTCACCTAAAATATGTATGATCGCAAAAATTGTCATTTCTTGCCAAAACATCCATAACATAATTAGACAAATCAAACCCCACATACTATTAGCAACCACTAACATGTTGATCTATAGAATGGAACGTTTTTTATAATTGGCTAATAAAAATGAATAACATGCATATAGCAAATTAACAAAGCCAATAAAAATTATAACGTTCTTTGGTAAATGATAAAGTGAGCTTAGCCATTGGACAGCAAATAACACAAGCATTCCTGCCAATGCAGCTGCCCCACAATCAATCCATAGAATATTTTTTTGAATGTTCATAACCAATACACTTTTTATTCTAATGTGAGCATAAGCCAATCATTGATTATTTAAAACCTATTGTAGATTCTTATAGAAAATATTAGCTCCAAAAATATTGGCATCGCTGACACTTCATTCCATTTTTATAAAAAAATAATGGAAAACCAAGCAATAAAAAAACTAAATAAGCAGGACGTTTTCCTTCAGTATATGGCTGTATATCACTGCTACCACAATTTGGGCAGTTTTCACTTAGTCCAAACTGTTGTTGTAATTGTTGGCTAAAATCCTGTGCAAGCAACGTTCTCGCTTCTTCCGAATCTCCTTCTAAAACCAATAGACGAACACCACCTAAAGCATTGGAATAAAGCCAATCCATATTAATCGTATGTTCATTTTCAATACGTGCAGGAATGCCAGCCGCTTCTAATTGCGTTTTGGCAATCTGAGCCTCATATGGAAAAGAAAAGCTTTGCACAACAACCCATGTCATTTAGGAAAGCCTTTAAGTAAACAACCAGTATATAGAATTCATCGCATAAAAAACTCCCAACAAGAATTGGAAGGTTTAGTATTTTTAAGCTAGTGATGCTATATTCTCACTTTGCAAATGCCACATTACCATCCAACCCTAAAATGTTTCCTTTCTGAGTTCGGAAATGGATCAGGTGATTAACTCTTGCCATTGTCCCCAGCAAACTGCTTATGGATACTTGCTTTGATCTCATCTACGCCAAGACTTTTTCAAATGAGTATTTATTTTTAAGTAAACCTACTTTAATTAATTCTCATAACTCTTCCCAAGTAGCAATTAAGTCTTTTGCTGTAATAGACCAGACATGTTTCCCAACCCATTCAATATTATGAGTGAACATTTTTTCATTATGTCCATAACTACTCCATGGATCAAAAAATAAAAACTCATCATAACGCCACATAAATGAATTAATTGAAATATCTTTTTGATAGGGAATCTCGAGTTCTAGCACACCTTGATAAATCAATCTAAGTCGAAAAGGCTTTTCTTTATAGTCTCTATGATCTTTTTTTATTAATGTGAGGATAAAATGAGCCGTTTCTTTTCCAAAATCAATGATTTCAACATTCTGTAATTCACAATAATACGGAGCCGTTGAACCACTTCCACCGTACCATTGCTCAGAAGCCATCAAGTCTAAGATGCTGGTTGGAAATTTATTTCGATTTTCCCTTAAATATTCGTTATAAGCTTCAAAAATATATTTGGAATTACCTACATGATCTAACTGATCACTTAATTTATAAACCATATTTGCTCTTTAAGTATTATTTGTTTTATATATGAGTGAAATATATCACCACTGTGCACAACATTTATCCTATTTTCATTTCCCCCGCGATAAAAAACACCCCTAACCGTTAGGTTAGGGGTGTTTTGAATTTAAAAGCTGGCGATGACTTACTCTCACATGGCAAGTGCCACACTACCATCAGCGCGAAGAGGTTTCACTTCTGAGTTCGGGAAGGGATCAGGTGGTTCACTCTTGCTATTGTCGCCAGCAAACTGTTTTGGCTTTCGGTGGTCTTACTCTTGAACTTAATTTTAAGTTCTTTGCCACTTAGTACCGAAAGAGTTATTAACGGATTAGATCATTGGTCTGTATTGTAACTAGTTTATACACTAAATCAAGTTAAGTATTGAATTTATCTTGAATACAACAACTGTTTGGGTGTTGTATAGTCAAGCCTCACGAGCAATTAGTATTGGTCAGCTTCACACGTCACCGTGCTTCCACACCCAACCTATCAACGTCCTAGTCTCGAACGGCTCTTTAGAGGACATAAAGTCCTAGGGAAATCTTATCTTGAGGTAGGCTTCCCGCTTAGATGCTTTCAGCGGTTATCCCTTCCGAACATAGCTACCCGGCGATGCCACTGGCGTGACAACCGGTACACCAGAGGTTCGTCCACTCTGGTCCTCTCGTACTAGGAGCAGATCCTCTCAAATTTCCAGCGCCCACGGTAGATAGGGACCGAACTGTCTCACGACGTTCTAAACCCAGCTCGCGTACCTCTTTAAATGGCGAACAGCCATACCCTTGGGACCTGCTTCAGCCCCAGGATGAGATGAGCCGACATCGAGGTGCCAAACACCGCCGTCGATATGAACTCTTGGGCGGTATCAGCCTGTTATCCCCAGAGTACCTTTTATCCGTTGAGCGATGGCCCTTCCATACAGAACCACCGGATCACTAAGACCTACTTTCGTACCTGCTCGACTTGTGGGTCTCGCAGTTAAGCGCGCTTTTGCCTTTATACTCTACGCGTGATTTCCGACCACGCTGAGCGCACCTTCGTACTCCTCCGTTACTCTTTAGGAGGAGACCGCCCCAGTCAAACTACCCACCAGACATGGTCCTCGCCCCGGATTACGGGGCAGAGTTAGAACCTCAACATTACCAGGGTGGTATTTCAAGGACGGCTCCATTGGAACTAGCGTTCCAACTTCAAAGCCTCCCACCTATCCTACACAAGTAAGGTCAAAGTTCAATGTCAAGCTGCAGTAAAGGTTCACGGGGTCTTTCCGTCTAGCCGCGGGTACACTGCATCTTCACAGCGATTTCGATTTCACTGAGCCTCTGCTGGAGACAGCGCCGCCATCATTATGCCATTCGTGCAGGTCGGAACTTACCCGACAAGGAATTTCGCTACCTTAGGACCGTTATAGTTACGGCCGCCGTTTACTGGGGCTTCGATCAAGAGCTTCGCTTACGCTAACCCCATCAATTAACCTTCCAGCACCGGGCAGGCATCACACCCTATACGTCCACTTTCGTGTTTGCAGAGTGCTATGTTTTTAATAAACAGTTGCAGCGGCCTGGTTTCTGTGGCTGCCAATAGCTCAGGGAGCAAGTCCCATCACCGTCAGCAGCGTACCTTCTCCCGAAGTTACGGTACCATTTTGCCTAGTTCCTTCAGCAGAGTTCTCTCAAGCGCTTTGGTCTACTCGACCTGACCACCTGTGTCGGTTTCGGGTACGATTCCTGTGTAACTGAAGCTTAGAGACTTTTCCTGGAAGCATGGTATCAGCCACTTCACTGTACAAGTACAGCTTGCTATCAGCTCTCAGCATAGAGCACCCCGGATTTGCCTAAGATGCATGCCTACAGCCTTCCACCTGGACAACCAACGCCAGGCTGACTTAACCTTCTCCGTCCTCTCATCGCATTACACAGAAGTATTGGAATATTAACCAATTTCCCATCGACTACGCCTCTCGGCCTCGCCTTAGGGGTCGACTCACCCAGCCCCGATTAACGTTGGACTGGAACCCTTGGTCTTTCAGCGAACGGGTTTTTCACCCGTTTTGTCGTTACTCACGTCAGCATTCGCACTTCTGATACCTCCAGCATACTTCTCAATACACCTTCATCGGCTTACAGAACGCTCCCCTACCACTTACGCTAATGCGTAAATCCGCAGCTTCGGCACATAGTTTTAGCCCCGTTACATCTTCCGCGCAGGCCGACTCGACTAGTGAGCTATTACGCTTTCTTTAAAGGGTGGCTGCTTCTAAGCCAACCTCCTAGCTGTCTATGCCTTCCCACATCGTTTCCCACTTAACTATGATTTTGGGGCCTTAGCTGGCGGTCTGGATTGTTTTCCTCTTGACTACGGACGTTAGCACCCGCAGTCTGTCTCCCGGATAGTACTCATTGGTATTCGGAGTTTGCATCGGTTTGGTAAGTCGGGATGACCCCCTAGCCGAAACAGTGCTCTACCCCCAATGGTATTCGTCCGAGGCGCTACCTAAATAGCTTTCGGGGAGAACCAGCTATCACCAGGCTTGATTAGCCTTTCACCCCTATCCACAAGTCATCCCCTGGCTTTTCAACGACAGTGGGTTCGGTCCTCCAGTTAGTGTTACCCAACCTTCAACCTGCTCATGGATAGATCGCCTGGTTTCGGGTCTACACCCAGCAACTAAACGCCCTATTAAGACTCGATTTCTCTACGGCTCCCCTATGCGGTTAACCTTGCTACTGAATGTAAGTCGCTGACCCATTATACAAAAGGTACGCAGTCACCGAACAAGTCGGCTCCCACTGCTTGTATGCATGCGGTTTCAGGATCTATTTCACTCCCCTCACAGGGGTTCTTTTCGCCTTTCCCTCACGGTACTGGTTCACTATCGGTCAGTCAGGAGTATTTAGCCTTGGAGGATGGTCCCCCCATATTCAGACAAGGTTTCACGTGCCTCGCCCTACTCGTCATCATTATGTGTGCCCTTTCGTGTACGGGAATATCACCCTCTACGTTCGCACTTCCCAGAGCGTTCCACTAGAACACACATAACTTAATGGGCTGCTCCCCGTTCGCTCGCCGCTACTAAGGGAATCTCAATTGATTTCTTTTCCTAAGGGTACTGAGATGTTTCACTTCCCCTCGTTCGCTTCATAAACCTATGTATTCAGTTTATGATACCCGCCTTATAGCGGGTGGGTTCCCCCATTCAGAAATCTCCGGATCAAAGGATATTTGCCGCCTCCCCGGAGCTTTTCGCAGGCTATCACGTCTTTCATCGCCTCTGACTGCCAAGGCATCCACCACATGCACTTAATTACTTGACTATACAACCCCAAACAGTCGTTAACACATACAAGTGAGTGTTAGCGTTGCAAACTTAATTGCTACTATTCGTTGTCTGTGAACTTAATCACCATACAGCTTCAATCTAAATTCATTACCAAAACGCTTGATTCAGTGTTTTTGCTAGTTCTCAGATTAACTCTTCATCCAACTGAAATACTTACGTATTACTGTTAGTGTTGAATTAATCGAGTTTGAACAATTTATTTCAGACTCAATTTTCTAATCTGTTAATGATTAACTACCACCTCGTCGGTGCGTAGTAAACTGTGATAAATCACAGAAGTTAATAAACTCAAATCAAAATCTCTTTTGATTTATTTAGGCATTTATTAATTTCTATAATTTACTTTAGCTTTGAATTAATTTCGTTTTTACAAACTCTTTTTAATTCATGGTGGAGACTAGGAGAGTCGAACTCCTGACCTCCTGCGTGCAAAGCAGGCGCTCTACCAACTAAGCTAAGTCCCCAGCTTAAATCATAATGAACGACATATCTTTCAATCTAGCAGCTTGTGATTATTCATCACTTCGTCAGTAGTGGTGGGTCTGACAAGACTTGAACTTGTGACCCCACGCTTATCAAGCGTGTGCTCTAACCAACTGAGCTACAGACCCTCAGATACATCTTCGAAGAACAACTTGTTGTGGATTCTTACCGGCCATCAATCTTTCGTTAAGGAGGTGATCCAGCCGCAGGTTCCCCTACGGCTACCTTGTTACGACTTCACCCCAGTCATCGGCCACACCGTGGTAAGCGTCCTCCTTGCGGTTAGACTACCTACTTCTGGTGCAACAAACTCCCATGGTGTGACGGGCGGTGTGTACAAGGCCCGGGAACGTATTCACCGCGGCATTCTGATCCGCGATTACTAGCGATTCCGACTTCATGGAGTCGAGTTGCAGACTCCAATCCGGACTACGATCGGCTTTTTGAGATTAGCATCCTATCGCTAGGTAGCAACCCTTTGTACCGACCATTGTAGCACGTGTGTAGCCCTGGTCGTAAGGGCCATGATGACTTGACGTCGTCCCCGCCTTCCTCCAGTTTGTCACTGGCAGTATCCTTAAAGTTCCCGGCTTAACCCGCTGGCAAATAAGGAAAAGGGTTGCGCTCGTTGCGGGACTTAACCCAACATCTCACGACACGAGCTGACGACAGCCATGCAGCACCTGTATGTAAGTTCCCGAAGGCACCAATCCATCTCTGGAAAGTTCTTACTATGTCAAGACCAGGTAAGGTTCTTCGCGTTGCATCGAATTAAACCACATGCTCCACCGCTTGTGCGGGCCCCCGTCAATTCATTTGAGTTTTAGTCTTGCGACCGTACTCCCCAGGCGGTCTACTTATCGCGTTAGCTGCGCCACTAAAGCCTCAAAGGCCCCAACGGCTAGTAGACATCGTTTACGGCATGGACTACCAGGGTATCTAATCCTGTTTGCTCCCCATGCTTTCGTACCTCAGCGTCAGTATTAGGCCAGATGGCTGCCTTCGCCATCGGTATTCCTCCAGATCTCTACGCATTTCACCGCTACACCTGGAATTCTACCATCCTCTCCCATACTCTAGCTGACCAGTATCGAATGCAATTCCTAAGTTAAGCTCAGGGATTTCACATCCGACTTAATCAGCCGCCTACGCACGCTTTACGCCCAGTAAATCCGATTAACGCTCGCACCCTCTGTATTACCGCGGCTGCTGGCACAGAGTTAGCCGGTGCTTATTCTGCGAGTAACGTCCACTATCCAGTAGTATTAATACTAGTAGCCTCCTCCTCGCTTAAAGTGCTTTACAACCAAAAGGCCTTCTTCACACACGCGGCATGGCTGGATCAGGGTTCCCCCCATTGTCCAATATTCCCCACTGCTGCCTCCCGTAGGAGTCTGGGCCGTGTCTCAGTCCCAGTGTGGCGGATCATCCTCTCAGACCCGCTACAGATCGTCGCCTTGGTAGGCCTTTACCCCACCAACTAGCTAATCCGACTTAGGCTCATCTATTAGCGCAAGGCCCGAAGGTCCCCTGCTTTCTCCCGTAGGACGTATGCGGTATTAGCATTCCTTTCGGAATGTTGTCCCCCACTAATAGGCAGATTCCTAAGCATTACTCACCCGTCCGCCGCTAGGTTAGGTAGCAAGCTACCTTTCCCCGCTCGACTTGCATGTGTTAAGCCTGCCGCCAGCGTTCAATCTGAGCCATGATCAAACTCTTCAGTTTATAATCATTAGTAGCTTATGGCTACAAATCTTGGCTCATCAATTTTCTGACTTTAATTTCTCAAATAAACTTCGAGTAATTTCTACCATCTAATCAATGAAATATTTTCGATCGATTAACCAGTAAAAATCCACACAAGTTGTTCTTCTATTCTCTTAATGATCTTCTCAATGATTCGTCATCATCAAGCTAGGTCGGCTATATTACTCTGAATTTCTTCAAAGTCAACAGGTAATTTAGATATTTATCAAACTTATCAACCAATCCAAGAATCCAACCTTTCTAGCCAAATCCTTGTTTCTCAACAAGTTTTTATCTGCATCACCGCCGATGGATGTGCATTCTACAGCATTTCAGGTCAGGCGCAAGCACTTTTCTCAATTTCTTTTAACTTATTAATCCAAGTGTTTATTTTTTACACAAATAAGGCTGAAAATGTGCGATTCGATCTATTATTTGTTCAGTTTTATTTTTTTCTTGCAAGTGTAATGGGCGACAATCAATGTATTCGCAATATCCCGTGCCTTGGTAATCTTGATTATTCCAAATCAATTCATAATTAAAACTACCAACATAACCCGCTCCCAAACCAAACTTATAATCCCCACGACTCTGCGCTTTGAGATGAAAGATTATTTCGTTATTTTCTTGATACTGCCAAATAAACTCTCTAGCCAAGTACATTTCACGAGCATTCGGGGTATGTACCTTTGGATAAACTCGAGTTATGTCTAAAACGACGTTCTGACTATAAAGCGTCGATTCTTTTTTATTCGACTGAATTTCAATCCTCGAAAAAATGATGTTATTCCATTGATTTCTCAGTTCAGACAAGATGATCTGAATGTCTGCACTAACCTGAATAATTTGATAGGTAAAAAAATGAAACGCGATAAAAGGTAAATAGATGGCTCTGGCATGTTTTAAAATACCTTGCGCTTCGATTTGATATTTTTGTTTTTTATAAATGATTTCGCCTTCGCACTGGCAGCGTACATACCAATAATCCCCAACCCCCCATTGTAAGGCCGAATGATTTTCAATTTCAGTACTGATATTCACTTTGAGCTGACAACTCAACTCTTCATCTATCCGATAAAAATGATAGTTAGGAAAATCAACTTTTATCTGATCTATTTCTGAAAATTGATAATGATCTTGTTCTAACTGACACTGCTCTTTGGCACTATAACTTTTGAGATGTCCAACAGTTGAAACGCTACTGCCAACTAGAACAGTCGCAGTATCAATGGCGGTTGTCTGAATTGCACTCGGGTTATAGCAAATCGGAATACGAGGCTGACCAATTAAGCTAATGAAATTTAAAAAATGAAAGGGTTCTGGCAAATTCGGTAGAATCAGCGCTTGATAAACAATTTTAAATAAACCTTTAGGCGGATGAAAAGTTAAAGCGTCTGACTTATTGAGGTTCAGCTGCTTTAATTGATTATTAGTGATCAATGGCATACTGAACCTCCATATTTTAAGTTGTTATTTTTGAATCATTCTTTTTCGCAAATAATGTCGTTACGAATCCTGAGAGCACGTAAATAATACATACGATCAAAATCCCTACAGGAATGTTGTACGTGATTGCAGCAAAAATCAAGACCACAGGCAGCATCACAACAAAAGGTACACGTTTACGGTCCATTTGTTTGAATGAATAGTATTTGATATTTGAAATCATCAACAATCCAACGCCTACCATAACAATAGAGTTAACACCTTGAATCACAATGTCTTTTAAATCAAATATAAAAGGATAGTCTCTTCCAACCCAAACAAGTGAAATCACTGTAACCGCAGCAAGCGGGCTTGCAATCCCAATAAAGTAGCGTTTATCTACAATACCGATCTGCACATTAAAACGAGCTAAACGAAACGCGGCACAAGCTGTATAAATGAAGCAACAAGCTAAACCAATACGCCCAAGATCATGCAAACTCCAGCTATACATCAAAATAGCTGGAGCGACACCGAATGCTAATAAGTCTGAAAGTGAGTCATATTGCTCACCAAAGGCACTTTGTGCACCAATCGCACGCGCAACTCGACCATCTAAACCATCAAGTAATGCCGCCAAGAAAATGGCATAAATCGCTTGATTAAAGTTACCATTCATACTGGCAATAATTGAATAAAAACCAGAGAGTAATGCTGCTGTGGTAATTAAATTAGGCCATAAGTAAATACCACGGCGTTTCACTTTTTGACCTTCGTGCGTATGCTCTTCTTCTTCTACTTCAAACGTAATTCCATCAAAAGAATGATCATCTTTATTTAAATCAGCATCAGGTTTAAGAGAATTTGTCATTATTTTCAATTCCTCGAGAATATTTTGACGTTGATGGGTTATTCACCCACCAACCAACGCACCGCTGCATGACCACCATTTTCACTCATGCGTAAATGAGGGAAAAGCCATTGTAAGGCTTGATCAGCATCTTCTGAAAATTTCCAAGGTGGGTTAATCACAAGTAAACCACAACCATTTAATCCAACTGGAGTATCATCTGGCCATACGCAAATTTCACAAATCAGCTGACGGCGAATACCCGTTTTAAACATTTTCTTTTCAAACCGTTCAATCATGGCACGGTCTTTAATTGGGTACCAAACTGCAAATACGCCTGTTGGCCATTTTTTATGTGCATCTTGCAGTATTTCAACCAATTGCGGGAAATCTTTACGCTCGATTTCGTAAGGTGGGTCAATCATGACCAATCCGCGTTTTTCTTTCGGCGGAATGACACCCATTAAGCCTTCATAAAAATCACGCTCATGTAGACCCGCACGTTTATCACGAATATTTAAATACAATTGCTGAAATACATCACGCTGCATTTCAAAAATAGTTGCTTTATCAATATCACGCATACCCTCAAGTGCAAACCAAGGTGAACCTGGATAAGCCCCTTTACCAGAACCTACGCGCATATCTTCAACAATTTTAAGATATTGTTTTACACCTTCAGGCGCATTACGCTTAATCGAATCGTCAAGCTTGACCAAACGATGGATACCCGTTAAGAATTCACCTGATTTTTGTGCTTCAGACCTAGATAAATCATATTTACCTGCACCACCATGGGTATCGATATATCGATAAGGTTTATCTTTAGCATTTAAACGAGCGAGCAGTTGAAGTAAAAGTACATGCTTCATAACATCGGCAAAGTTACCCGCATGGAAATGGTGACGGTAATTCATGTTGACAATTATTCCTCAATTCAACCGATAGTTTAACATGAAAGAAAAAAGTATTCTTTAGCGTTGATGTGATCGTCTAAAATTGCAATGTAATTAAACGAATATCATAGGAGCTTTATGCAATCCTCTTCCATTACTACATCTTGGAATATAGATAAAATCTTAGATGATTTAAATGAATCAGGGTTTGCTCTGATTGATCATCTATATTCATCTGAATATATCTCTGCGCTAGTGCAAGAATGTAGTTCTCATTTAGAACAGTTTCGAGCAGCAGGTGTACAGAATGGTGTAGTCAGCCACATTCGTAGTGATCATATTTTATGGATTGATGGTCAACTGCCTGTTGCTCAACAACATATTCAATTTTTACAAGATTTATCTCAAATTCTAAATCAAGCTTTTTATCTCGGCATTAAAGAAGTTGAGGCTCATTTCGCTTGCTATCAAGCGGGAGAGTTTTATGCATTACATCGAGATAATGCTCAGAAAAAAAATGATCGTATGATTTCAACTGTTTTTTATTTGCATGAGAATTGGCAAGAAGAGTTTGGTGGACAATTACGCCTACAGGATAAAAATGAACATTGGCATATTATTGAACCCTTACCAAATCGACTGGCTATTTTCCAAAGTGATTTGTTACATGAAGTGCTACTTTCAAATCATCAACGTCTATCGATTACAGCTTGGCTGCGTAGTAGCGATTCTATTTGGAAATAGCTTTAACCCTTTAAATTACTAAAAATAGCCCTATATAACACCAACAACTGAAGATTTTGGATCAATACATGTCGAATCAAACCAAACAAGTGATTGCTCGAATTGGTGAAACTGACCAACTTTTTATAGAGAGTAACTCACCTGAGCTTGCTTTAGAGCGCGCTGATTTGCGTTTACAGTTGGTTGTATTGAGCCATTTACGCCAAGAACAATTACATTTTTTACAAGAAGCAATTGTTTTATTAGAACAGGCGCGAGTTGAATATGAAGAAATGCCTTTAAGTCTGTATTTAAATCTGTCTTTATGCCTTGCAAAAGCGTATATGATTTATTTCGAATTGACCAAGGAGCAACGGTTTGCCTTAATTACCCAGCAAATTCTTAAACCTTTGGCGTATACCGAACACTTAGAGATTTATTTCTTCTTGGCTTACGCTTCAGCTGCTAAACAAGAACAGGCATTAACACGGCATTGGCTAACGAAATACCTATCTTGCTTAGATCACGACTTAGAGTTGTTACACGCGCACCCTGCTTTTACTCAAGCACGTCAACAAGAATGGTTCAAAATACTAATTAAAAATAAAGCTCACTAATGCGAGCTTTATTTTTAATATTAAAATCAGTTCGTGCTATCTATATGTAATTGCTGATTCAACTCATCAATCACAATCGCCCATTCATCATCTTTTTCCCAATGACTTTTTAGAAAATCACGCTGACCTGCACTCCAAAACTCAGCTTCATGTAATTTTTGATCAGCACTGAGTTGATGGTTTTTCACAAATGTTTCAATAGCTGCCTCATCCGCTCCAAGTCCTAGTTGTTCGAATAACAGTTCTAGTGTCGGTTGTTGTTCAAACATCTTATTCTCCTATACTTTCTTATATCCAAATAATCTAACAATTAAAATGATCTAGTTGCAGATGTATGTCTATATTTTCTTGTTGTTTTTTGTGTGTACTCAGCATAAAAAAAGCACCTTATAAAAGGTGCTTTTTCAATCTATCAAAAAGATAAATTATTTAACCATGTCAGCAATCGCGGCACGCTCTTCTTCTAGCTCATTAAGAGTGAAGTTGATACGCTCACGGCTGAATTCGTCGATTTCAAGACCTTGAACGATTTTGTATTCACCGTTTTCAGTCGTTACAGGGAAACCGAACATTACGCCTTCAGGAATACCATAAGAACCGTCAGAAGGAATACCCATTGTTACCCATTTGCCGTTTGTGCCAAGAGCCCAATCACGCATATGGTCGATTGCAGCATTTGCAGCAGAAGCAGCAGAAGACAAACCACGTGCTTCGATAATCGCAGCACCACGTTTACCAACAGTTGGAAGGAATACATCTTTATTCCATTCTGCATCGTTGATTTTGTCTTTTAAGCTTACGCCATTTGCTTTAGCAAAACGGTAGTCAGCATACATTGTTGGAGAGTGGTTACCCCAAACTGTCATATCTTCGATGTCAGAAACTGCAACACCTGCTTTTTGAGCAAGTTGAGTTAATGCACGATTGTGATCAAGACGTAACATTGCTGTAAAGTTTTTCGCTGGAAGATCTGGAGCAGATTTCATTGCGATATAAGCATTTGTATTTGCAGGGTTACCTACAACCAATACTTTAACATCACGGCTTGCAACTTCGTTAAGTGCTTGGCCTTGACCAATGAAGATCTCGCCATTCACTTTTAACAAGTCAGCACGTTCCATACCAGGACCACGTGGACGTGAACCAACTAATAAAGCATAGTCAGCATCTTTAAATGCAACTTTAGGATCATCAGTCCCGATCATGCCTGCCAATAATGGGAAAGCACAGTCATCAAGTTCCATCATTACGCCTTTAAGCGCTTGTTGAGCTTTCTCAAAAGGAACTTCAAGCAATTGTAAAATGACTGGTTGATCTTTACCTAACATTTCACCGCTTGCGATACGGAATAATAAGCTATAACCAATTTGACCAGCAGCGCCTGTAACGGCAACACGAACGGGTTGCTTCATGTGATATTCTCCAATGAGATGCGTTTGCACAATTGAACGCTATTATGGTTCAACTGAATTATCATAAACGGCAAAGATTGTACTCTAATGCGAACTCAGATGCATGTAAAAGAGAATGGATTTCAACAAAAGTCTGATAGAAAATACAAATTAAGCCAGAAAAAAGCTTAATAACTACCTTTAATTGTAAATTCATTCGGGCATCCTGAAACAATATGACTTGCACATTGTTTGTACTGACCATTCTTTTGATAACACACTCGAATTTCAGTCAGAAATGAATCAAATCGTGAAGATTGGCAAGTAAAACGGATACCATTTGGCGGTAATGTTCGGTTGAGCTTGGTAAATTGCTGTCTAAGGTTTTCTTTTTGAACTTCAATCGTGTTTGGACTGGTCAAATCAGCAGGAACTTTTAATCTTTCTGCAAAATTGATAATCGTTCTAAAATATTGACTGGCATTCATTGGTACACAACCACCAACATTTTGCCAAAGTTGTACCCTTGCATTTTCATCAGGCATGATACGAGCCACGACTTTTGCCTGTAACGGTGTAAGTTTTGCAGAAGTCCGAGTTTCACAATCACGCCCAACAGGAACTTCAGGCAATAAACTTGAAATTGTTAAAGAATAACCCTCTAAACATTTTCTTTGCTTTTGTCTTGATGAGTCAAAAGCGCAGGCCGCAGGCGTCATTTGTACATGCATCACATAGCCTGAAATATCAGCATTATCAGCCGCGTATAATGGTGCACTAAATGATATGAATAGATAGCAAATTAATGCCTTCATTATTCTCATCATTTGCCCCTTGCGTAAATTGATTGACTTCATCAAATATAAAAAATTCATTACTTCACATTAAACATCGTTGTGCCTTTAAGGTTGATTCAGCACAGGAATCGTACTCATCCTTTTCTCTAAAGATTGAGCACCCTGCCCTAATACAACACCATAATGTGTGGCATTGGTCATGACATGTTTGACGTAGTCACGTGTTTCTAATAATGGGATGGTTTCAGTATATTGATCAGCGCTGATCACTTGTGAGTCAGATTGCCATCGACGAGCCCGATTTGGTCCCGCATTGTAGCCAGCAGTCGCTAGCACAGCATTGCCGCTGAGTTGGCTCTGAATCATTGATAAATAATAAGTACCATAACGAATATTCGTATTCATCTCGCTCAATGCTGCTGGGTTATAAGTTTCACCCATTTGACGTGCAATCAATTTTGCTGTGTTTGGCATAATCTGCATTAAGCCACCTGCACCTACATGAGAACGTGCTGAAGTGACAAAACGACTCTCTTGGCGCATTAAGCCATATGCCCAAGCAGGATCAATCCCCGCATTATAGCTATGACTAGTTACGTTACTGCGATGCGGTGTTGCATAACGATATGTATCATTATGACGAGATGTTGTGCGATCAGCAGCATAAATAGCACGATCATACCAACCCATATCATGCGCACGTTTAGCCGCAGCTAAAATTAATCCATCATCTTTTTGCAAATACGCTTGGCGAACTGCCCAGTTCCATTCACGATTGGTGTAATTCGCGGGTGCGTTTACATCTCTTAATGCAAATGCGCGTCTAAAATGAATATTTTGACTCAGACGCTGAGCATCTTGCGCGCTTGGCTGCTCATTATAAGGTTGATGATTGTAACGCTCACCTATACGATCTTTCGCAAGTAGGTTGTGATAGTCATCACCGGATTGAGCTAATTTACGATAAATTTGTTGAGCAGCTTGTTTTGACTCTTTATCAGAACGCTGCTCAGATGCACGCGCAAGCCAATATTGCCAACGATCCTCTTGCTTTTGCGAAACTGACATCGCATCAATCGCACGAATCAAACTTTCCCATGCACCAAATCGAATCGCTTGGCGTGCATAAATTTCCGCTTCTTCAGGACTAAATGGATAACCATAACTTTGATCATAAGCATTTAATACTTGTCGATTAAAGCCATTTTTCATGACGGTCGTACCGCCAATATAGCCAATCGTACGATATAAATATTTTTGTACTGCGGGCGGTGTATCTTGAGCCACACGCTGAATATTACCTGAAGCATTGGTTAAATCACTGTCAGCAACTCGCCCTAAAGCAAAAATCAAATAGGCATAATCAGCATCATTTGATTTAGGCGCACTCCACAAATACCCTAAAGGATTTGCTTGAATTTGATTAAACTGAGCCAAAGAAAGATTTAATCCAATCGTCTGTGCTGTAGCAATAGCTTGTCCTGACTGACCTGCGCGTAATTGTCCCCATAACCGTTGTTGACGATCTTGTGCAGTCATTAACGGACTAGAAAGCATTAACCGTCCTAAACCATTACATGCTTCGGGCTGAGAGCCAGTAGCTAACCAAATATCTTTATATTCCGCATAGACTAAACTATCACCTGTTTGTGCTCTCACTTGAGCAACCGCACAGCTTTCATCTTGGTCAGGATTTGTCACATAACTTAAAACAGGTTTTGCTTCACTATAATTTGCTTGTTTTACTTTTTCTTCGACGTAATCGGCAGCTAATTTTTCAGCCATAGCAGATTGAGGATAGCGTTGGGCAAAACTAATAATTGAGCTAGCAGGCTGAAATCCAAGATTAGTATTCAATTTCCAATATTCAGGATAGTAACCCAATGCATCGTTTTGCATATCAAACTGATACTGATCGAGCAAAGCAGTATTGCCAGAATTTGCAGCACGTAAAGCATCATTAAATTGCTCATCTAAAGCATATACAGATGAACAAACAATCATTCCACCTACCGCCATAATTTGGCGGAAGTTTTTCTTGTTATTGAATTTATTGCTTACTGTCATTATAAAATCATGCTGCTTATTCATCTTCATCAATACATTTGCCCAATTTTGCCCTGCCGTCATAGTTTAATAAGTCTGGCTTCCTACAATTGTTGTGTTATGTAACTTGCTGATTCATATTCATTAAAATTCACGTAATTTTATCCACAAAGTGTCCATTTTTGTCACTTTTTTATTCTCTGCGTTCTATTAAAAATGCTGTTATAATTCGCGGTTTGTTGATACCCACCTCGTTTTAGGAGCCTGCATGACGGTTCAAACATTCATTCCCAGTGCTATAAAAGCTGCTGCAGAAAACACTGTTACCCAGCCAATGCACACCACTGATGTTTCAATTAAGAAATTATATATTGAAACGCAAGGGTGTCAGATGAATGAGTATGACAGTCATCGTATGGCAGACTTATTAGGTGATTCACATGGTTATGTGCTCACTGACAATCCAAATGATGCAGATATTCTACTGATGAATACCTGCTCGATTCGTGAAAAAGCACAAGAAAAAGTTTTCAGTGGTTTAGGTCGTTGGCGCAAACTGAAAGAACAAAATCCTGATTTAGTCATTGGTGTCGGTGGCTGTGTTGCATCTCAAGAAGGTGACAACATCCAAAAACGTGCACCTTATGTAGACATGGTTTTTGGTCCACAAACTTTGCACCGTTTGCCGCAGATGTTAGATCAGCACCAAGCACAAATTGAAAAACCAAAGAAAGAAAAAATCAAATTGGTTGATATTTCTTTCCCAGATATCGAAAAATTCGACTTTTTGCCTGAACCACGTGTAGAAGGTTTTAAAGCATTTGTTTCGATTATGGAAGGCTGCTCTAAATACTGTTCATTTTGCGTCGTGCCGTATACACGCGGTGAAGAGGTTTCTCGTCCACTGGATGATGTTCTCGCTGAAATTGCAGGCTTAGCCGAAAAAGGTGTTCGTGAAATCAGTTTGCTTGGTCAAAACGTCAACGGCTATCGCGGTGAAACCTTTGAAGGTGAAATTTGCACCTTCCCTGAATTACTTCGCTTAGTTGCAGAAATCCCTGGAATTGGACGTTTACGTTATACCACCTCTCACCCGCTTGAGTTTTCTGATGAATTAATTCAATGCTATCGTGATTTACCACAAATGGTTTCACATTTACATTTACCAGTACAAAGTGGTTCAAACGATGTGCTTCAAGCAATGAAGCGTAATCACACCATTGATGTGTATATCGATAAAATTGCCAAGCTTCGTAAAGTCCGTCCAGATATGCACTTATCGAGCGATTTTATTATCGGTTTCCCTGGTGAAACAGATGAGCATTTTGCTGAAACTTTACAATTCATTAAAGATTTAGATTTTGATCATTCTTATAGTTTTGTTTATTCAAAACGCCCAGGAACACCTGCTTCGGATTTACCCGATAGCACACCTGAGCAAGTAAAAAAAGATCGCCTAGCGCAAGTCCAACAAGTGATTAAGCAATCAAGCATTGATAAAACGGATGCCATGCTCGGTAAAATTGAGCGTGTTTTGATTGAAAAAGTGTCAGATAAGGATCCAAATGTTTTAATCGGAACTGCTGACAATACACGTTTAGTTACCTTTGTCGGTGACGCAGCGTGGATCGGGCGTTTCGCGGAGATTGAGATCACTGAAATCAAAACTTTAAATTTAGTTTATGGTGAACTCTTGAATCTTGAACCTGACGTAGCGTAATGTAAGGGTATTCCTACAAAGCAACAAAAAGGGTTTCTCTTGACTGCAGCGATTCGACGTACAGTAACGTTTCCTGAGATTTCAATGGAACGTTTAAAAAGCATGCTCGGTGCGTATAACGGGCATTTAAAACAAATCGAACAACGTTTAGATGTCAAAATTACTCACCGAGGCGATGCCTTTTATTTAGATGGTGATCTAGAAGCGGTCGAAAGAGCCGAAGCACTATTGCAACGGCTCTTTCAAGAATCAGAAATGTCCACACAAATCAGTGCAGATTTATTACATCTCCTGATCCAATCCTCACAAACTGATCGCAATTTTGAATTGGTCAGTGAGAAACTTGATGAATATGATGCACCTATGGATGTCTATTTTCAGACTCGTAAAGGTCGTATCAATCCTCGTGGTGCCAACCAAAAACGTTATGTACAACGCATCTTACAAAGTGATATTTCTTTCGGTGTAGGACCTGCGGGTACAGGTAAGACCTACTTAGCAGTTGCCGCAGCGGTTGATATGCTTGAACGTAACGAAATTCAAAGAATTTTACTGGTGCGTCCAGCCGTTGAAGCAGGCGAAAAATTAGGTTTTTTACCAGGTGATCTGACTCAGAAAATCGACCCTTATTTACGCCCACTTTACGATGCACTCTATGAAATGCTGGGCTTTGAAAAAGTAGCAAAACTGATTGAGCGTCAAGTGATTGAAGTCGCTCCGCTTGCCTATATGCGTGGACGCACCCTTAACCATTCTTTCGTGATTTTAGATGAAGCGCAAAATACCACACCTGAACAAATGAAAATGTTCCTGACGCGTTTAGGTTTTGGTTCACGTGCTGTTATTACCGGTGATGTAACACAAGTTGACTTACCTCGTGGGCAACAATCTGGCTTAGCGCAGGCACTACGTGTACTTGAAAATGTACATGAAATTCATATTACTCATTTCCACTCTCGAGATGTGGTACGTCACCAATTAGTGCAAAAAATTGTTGAAGCTTATGAAGGTTGGGATAACGAGCAACAACGTTTATCTGCTGAAGCTCGAGCTGAACGCAAAGCAAAACAAGAAGCATTGATTGCAGAAAATGACTCTGCTGCGGATGCGCAACACTCTTAAAGTAACTTCCAATCCCCCTTTTATAAGGGGGATGATTTTAAGGATCTATTTTGAAAATCAATTTAAGTCTTCAACAAGACTTTCAAGCTGCTGAATTACCACTTAAACGTGGTCAAATCAAAAAAAATATCGAAACTGCACTACGTCATGTCGGTTTTGACTTCGATTGTGAAATTGGTATTGCATGCGTTGATATTGCAGAAAGCAATGAACTGAATTTGCAATACCGCGAGAAAGACAAACCCACCAATGTATTGTCTTTTCCGAGTGATATTCCTGAAGAAATGCTCAGCTTACTCGATGCAGAGCCTCTAGGAGACTTGGTGATTTGTATTCCTGTCGTTTTACAAGAAGCGGAAGAACAACAAAAGATACCAAACGATCATTTCACCCATTTACTGGTTCACGGCGTTCTACATTTGCTTGGTTACGACCATGAAACGAATGAAGTCGAAGCTGAAGAAATGGAGGCTTTGGAAATTGAGATTCTAAAAAAACTGGGTATCGCCAATCCTTATCAAGCTGATGAAAGTTAAACTTAAACCTTATGTATATTGTTATTTTTAAAGCCACAATCAAGCAACTCGATGCAACTTATTCAGAAATTGCGCAAAATCTGAGAAATAAAGCGTTGAGCCAATTTAACTGTATTAAGTTTGAAGCATGTAGTGAAAATGGTTTTGAAATTGCTCTGTCTTATTGGCATAGCCTTGAAGATATTAAGCTTTGGCAGCAAGATGCTGAGCACTTAGCCGCTCAGCGTTTAGGTAAAGAAAAATGGTATCAAGATTTCAGTGTGGAAATCTGCACAGTTGAACGTGCTTATTCGAGTCAAAATAACATGTGAATAAGTGCAAACTTATCCACACCTTAAATAGAAAACGGCTGAATTCAGCCGTTTTCTATTTCCCATTTTTAGAATTGATAACGTAGAGTTAATGTTGCATTACGTGGCGTGCCTTGAGTGATCTGTCCATATGCAGGGAATACACCGTAATATCCCTCATCAAATACATTATTGATGTTTAATTGAGCTGAGAAGTCTTTATTAATTTTATATTTTGCCATTAAATTAACCAAAGCATAAGAACCTTGCTCAATTTTAGGATTTGCCCCCAATGGTGCATTGCTTGCGAGTACATAAGTGTCGCTTTGCCAATTTACTCCACCACCAATACTCACGGCATCCCAATGACCTGGAAGCTGATAGGTTGTATATGTCTGAATCGATTTACGAGGAAGTTGAGTATTGATATCAACATCATTGGCATCTGTTGCTTTATATTGGCTATAACCCGCAGTAATATTCCAATTTGGCGTGATCTGACCAGCGACTTCAAGTTCAAAACCTTGGCTTTCAGCACCTTTCGCAGCTCTATAATAAACCTCTTTCGTTCCATTTCGATCTATCAAACCAGCTTCTTGTGCAAGATTATCTTGTTTAATATTAAAAAGTGCTAAAGATCCATTTAAGCGATTATCAAACCAAGATGATTTAAAACCAATTTCTGTACTATTTCCTTCAATTGGATCTAAATAGTTGTTATTAAAATCTCTTGCATCCTGTGGCTGAAAAATACTGGTATAGCTTACATATGTAGAATAATTGGAATTGATGTCATACACCAATCCTGCATAAGGAATAAATTCATGTTCATATTTAATCTTAGGGGCTGTTGAACCTAAATCCTTTTCATAATCAGTTACTCGACCACCAACAATTAACTTCAGTGGATCAAGTAAAGAAAACTGTGTAGCTGCAAAAATTGCATTTTGTTTAACTTTATAACTTTCCGAAGGACTCCAGTTACTCCATACAGGCTCTGGCAGAGAAGTATTCCAATCATAAATGCTTCCAGGTGTTTGCGTTGTACCAGATCGCCCCAAAGCCTCGAAATCTTGATTTGAGTATTGATATCCTGCGACAACTTTATGATTTCGACCAAACAAATTGAACTTACCATCTAATTGTAACGTAGCATTATCTTGATCAACATTCACTTTATATGAACCAGCAAAACCAGATAGCCCTAAGCCTGTTGTTTTATCAGGATTTCCAGAAACATAAAATAGTTTTGAATCTGCCTCTCTTTTGCCATGTGCATAAGACAATTTGACATTCCAGTCCTCGTTAATCTTGTGCGTTAAATCAGTAAACCAATTGGTATATTTAACATTCCAGCGTGTCCAATCTTGAGTTGTTGTTGTACCTTTTTTAAGATTTGTCCGTGTACCATCACTAAAGAAAACTGGTAAACCACCCCACATCGGACCACGCGGATCATCTTCTTGATAGCTCACACCTGTTGACACTAATGTTGAGTCGGTTAAATCAGCCTCAGCCGTGAGCATTACGGTCAAACGCTCTTTACTCAACAAATCCGTAAAACTATCGCCTTGTTCATATTGCGCCACAGCCCGTCCACGTAAAGAACCAGACTCATTTAAACTATTCGCAATATCGCCCATCACACGATAATTGTTCCAACTTCCTCCGCTAACCTCAATATTAGCGGCAGGCACTTTGCTTATCGCACGCTTACGAACCATATTGATTGCTGCAGAAGGATTTCCTGTTCCTGTTGTTAGACCTGTTGCACCTCGTACAATATCAATATGATCATAAATTGCTGTACTTGCGAAAATTTCTCCAGAAGACCACGGTAAAGTATAAGATGTTGGAATTCCATCAATAATATAATTATCAATAACAAAGCCGCGTGAATACAATCCACCACGATTCGTTTCATAACGATTTACAGTCAATCCCGTTACGTTTTCAGCAACCTCAACTAATGTCGTTAATCCTTGATCTTGTATTCGTTGCTGTGTAACTACAGAGACAGATTGAGGAATTTCTTTTAATGCAAGATTTAAAGGTAAAGCGGTAGAAGCTGTTTCTGCTGTATAAGAATCAGTGGATTTTACACTTTCAGCTTTTACTACAATCGTCGGTAATTTTGCATTTTCATTACTGTTATCACCTTCTGCAAAAGCCAATGAAGGTAATAAGATGGCAGCCATTGCCAATACAAGCGGGTGTGCTTTAAATACATTTAAAGATGGATTTTGATGCATGAAATATGTCCTTATTGCAAGGGGGCGGCTTTGAAAACATGCACCTCATTCCCCCGAAAAATTTTAAGAAGGGTGCATTGATTTCCAAAAGGAGATTTAATAAAAAAGATATAGCAAATGATAATCGTTTTTATTAGCAATTCAAGTTTTGTTGAGTTAATTTAATCTATTGTTTTCTTTATTTAAAATTAATAATCTCCATAAAACAAAAATCAAATAATTGTTTTTTAATATTTTTTAAATTATTTTTAATTTTCTTGGATTATGAAGCACACTGTATTAATGCACTTCAAATTCTGCATCTACTGGATCAAAGCGCCATGTCCGAATAATGCGTAATTCTGAAATATCTTTTTTCATAGTGGCATCAAATGTTCCAAATGGCGCACCGCGACGAACCGATGCTTTCGCAGCCTCATCCAAAATGCTATGCCCAGAACTTTCAATTAAACGGATTGCACGAATCCCACCTTGAGCATTTAGAATCACCATTAAACGAACCTCGCCGCTCAAGCGTTGTTGCTTGGCTTCATTCGGATAATAACGATTTCCATACAACTCAACTTTTTGACGGAATTTATCCAAATATGCAGCAGATGCATCTTGTTTAGCTTGAATGCCGTCTACTGTTTTAATGCGCTGTTTACGACTAAAATTTTGTTGTCGTTGTAAATACTGCGCCTCTAAACTCGCAACCATTGCCGCTTTCGCTTGAAATTGACTTTGTAATTCATCTAACGACTTTTTACGCTCACTTTGTTCAGCTTGTTTTTGCCAACTTAAAACGGTCATCAAGACCTTTTCTTCAAACTTTAATTCTCTTTTCTGTTGAATCTTTTCTAAACTTTCAAGTTCAGCTTCGCCGGTCGTAGCATCTGCTTGCATAGGTGAAGGCATATCACTAGACATGCGATGTGCTTCACGGAACTCACCAGAACCTTTTTGATCAGCCTGCGCCAAGAAATCTGCATCTTTAACTTTATCAGAACTAGTCCGAACCGTTACTGCGATTTCTTTGGTTGAGGTATCTGAAGGTGATGGCATTGCAAATTGGATGGTAAGTATTACAAGATGCATGAATATTGCGAAGACAACTGCTCCGACAAAAATTGGATCTTGCCACCAATACTGTAACAGGTGAGAACGAAAATTTATTTTCTTTAGCATAGCTATTAAAGCGACAAAAAATGCCTCATCCCCGACGGTAACACCGTATAAAAAATAGAACCAATATTCAAAAAATTACAAAAATGTGATCCACTTATAGTTACAGTGTTTCCATACCATCATTTTATGAAAATGTAGCAATTAATTTTGCTACACTGCAAGTCAGAAATTTATTTTATTTTTAGTTAATACAAAGATTGTGACATTGCATTTGGGTTTTTATAGCTTTAATGCCCGCTTTAGATCATTTCACTTTCTGGAACAGCTTTTATGCAAACGCTAATTTCATCTGTGGTTAAACGTCTACGTAAAGTTTACCAAAAAGCCGAAGATTTCATCGAAGAAGAAAGAGAGTTTTCACTTTCACAAGTATTTGTGAACGCGACAATGGAGCGTTACGTCACTGAAAATGTAGAAATCATGCAAGATTTACATGCAGATCTTTATGATGGGTGGCTACGTTTGTACACAACCTTAGATGTTAAAGGTTTGCATACAACGCTTTCGGTTGATCTAAAATTGATTCAGATGGAAATGAATCAAAATGTGCAACTCATGGTTTTTGAACAAATTAGTAATACCCAAGTCATTGAGGCAACATTTAAAAATATTTTTCAGAAATGGGGCTTTTATCTCGCTATTTGGTACTATCAAAAATTCCGTGAAGAAGACCCTCTTGGGAAAATCTTAGAACACTTTGAAGTAGTTAAAGTTCAAGATGAATTACTGTATCTCGATTTAAATCGTTGGCTTGGAAAAAAACAGAGCATTATTGACACATTAAGTAAAGTACATGTCAATCGTGCCAGAGTTCGCCCTGCTGAATTAATCGTTTGGGGTAATGTCAATTTAGCGGCAATGTTATCAGCATCTAGCGATGATGATTATGATTATGATGAAGATCTATTAGATGACACAATTGTCACTCCGATCGAGCAAAAAGAAAGAAGTAAAAGGTAAACCTATCTAGCTGAAAAGTGATATGCATAATTATCAAGTCATATCACTTTCAAGGTTACACATCTGCATGATTTATACGAAAAATTAACAACTGCCACGTAAAAAACCTGATCTTTTCTTCATAATCTACAGGCATAATAGCCGTAAATCGTAATGATAAATGAGTGATTCATTGATATAAATCATTCAAAGGATATAGTGTTATGACAAAGAAATTATCGAAAGTGCTTAGTATCGCTACCGTGAGTTCTGCTGCTATTTTAGCGGCAAGCCTATCTAGTCATGCATTAGCGATGGCCCCATTTCAAGCAAGTTATCAATTCAGCTACAATAACAAGAACCTCGGTTCAGCAACACGCACCCTATCTCAACAGGGAAACAATTGGACTTATAAATTTGTTGCAAAAGCGGGTGGTATTGCCTCTGCATCTGAAACAAGCCAATTTAGTTTTGTAGATAACAAAATCACTTCACAGAAATTTAGCCGCAGTAGCAAAATTTTAATCCACAACAACACCATGAATATTAACTTCAATCCAAGCGCGAAAGTAATTAATACTAAAAAAGATGATAAGGCTCGATCATTTGCATGGCAAGCAGGTGCATTGGATGAGTTAAATGCTGAACTACAAATTCGTGAAGATTTAAAAAGTAATTCGCTTAAAACCAAATATTTGATTGCTGATGCAAAGGCATTAGATGATCGTCGCTTTGTCAAACAAGGCACAGAAACAATTAAAACCAATTATGGAACATTCAATACAATCAAAGTGGTTATGCAACATGATAAAGCTGAACGTAACACCGTATTTTGGTTAGCACCTCAACTTGATTACTTGCCAGTCAAAATGGCACATAATGATGGAAAATCATCTTATGGCTTATTATTAACAGGCTATACCGGTAAAACCAACTAACCATCTGGTCAATTTTAGCTTGCATTTTTTTAGATGCTTTTTAAAATATGCCTTTGCTTGAATAAGCATCCGTTTAGAGGATTCTCCCGTGTACGCTTTAGAACAGAAAATCTTAAATGAAGGTATCGTTCTATCTGATCAAGTCTTGAAAGTAGATGCTTTCTTGAATCACCAAATCGATCCAGTATTAATGCAACTGATTGGTAAAGAGTTTGCTGCGCGTTTTAAAGATGCCGGTATTACAAAAATCATTACTATCGAAGCTTCTGGTATCGCACCTGCCATCATGGCAGGTTTAGAACTTGGTGTTCCTGTGATTTTTGCTCGTAAATACCAGTCATTAACCCTAAAAGATGATCTTTACCGTTCTAAAGTGTTCTCTTTCACCAAGCAAACTGAAAGTACCATTGCTATTTCAAACAAACATCTGAGTTCATCGGATAAGGCATTGGTGATTGATGACTTCTTGGCAAATGGTCAAGCTGCATTGGGTCTAATCGATCTTATTCATCAAGCCAATGCTGAAGTTGTTGGCGTAGGTATTGTGATTGAAAAATCATTCCAACCAGGTCGTGATGTATTGATCGAAAAAGGTTATCGCGTGGAGTCATTAGCACGTGTTAAATCTTTAGAAAATGGTAAAGTTACTTTTATTACTGAATAATAATTCCTAAATACAAAAAGCGCTTTAAAGCGCTTTTTGTATTTTTAAAGAATAGAAATATTATAAGCGGGAATAATCAAGTATCATTCCCTATTGAGCAAATCGAACTGATTAACTCGTTCAGCCTGCAAGTTCATAAACGATTTTAGAGACAGTTATGCGTACCTATTTAGACCTTTTACAACATATCCTTGACAATGGCGGCGACAAAGGCGACCGCACTGGCACAGGTACACGTTCAGTATTTGGTCATCAAATGCGCTTTGATCTGGCTCAAGGTTTCCCCCTATTGACTACCAAGAAAGTACACTTTCGTTCGATTGTGATTGAGCTACTTTGGTTCCTCAAAGGCGATACCAACGTTCAATATCTAAAAGATAATAAAGTTTCTATTTGGGATGAATGGGCAACAGCAGAACAAACCGCTCGTTTTGGTCGTCCAGAAGGTGAACTTGGTCCTGTCTATGGTCACCAATGGCGTAACTTTGGCGCGACTCAAAATGAAGATGGTGTTTATCAGCAAAATGGTTTTGACCAGATTCAATGGTTAGTCAACGAAATCAAAACTAATCCAAACTCACGTCGTTTGATTGTCTCTGGCTGGAATCCAAACGAAGCAGGTAAAGTTGCATTACCGCCTTGCCACACATTATTCCAATTTTTTGTTCAAGATAATAAATTGTCTTGCCAGCTTTATCAGCGCAGTGCTGATGTATTTCTAGGCGTACCTTTTAATATTGCAAGCTATGCCCTACTTACACATATGATTGCCCAAGTATGTGGTTTAGGCGTAGGTGATTTTGTTTGGACTGGTGGTGATACCCATTTATATGCCAACCATTTTGAGCAAGCAAAATTACAACTCAGCCGTGAACCATTATCTTTATGTGAGTTAAAACTGAATCCAGAGATTAAAGACATCTTTGATTTTAAATTTGAAGATATTGAAATCGTAGGTTATGAGTCACATCCAGCAATCAAAGCCCCTGTAGCAGTTTAACCTGAGAGAAATAATAAAATGGCATGGCAAGGTGTAGAAGTTGTTCACGTCGTAGCAATGGATAAAAACAACTGTATTGGTAAAGGTAATGCATTACCGTGGCATATCTCTGCTGATTTAAAGCATTTCAAAGCAATCACCCAAGGTGGGGTGGTTATTATGGGACGCAAAACACTCGAATCAATGGGGCGCACACTTCCTAATCGTGTGAATTGGGTCATTACTCGTGACCCATCTTGGCAATTTGAAGGTGTAAAAGTTGCTCACACGATTGAAGATGCTTTGGATAATGCACTTACAGACGTACAACACTCTGAAAAAGCATCTTTATTTATTATTGGTGGTGGAGAGATTTTTACTCAAACGCTGAATATCGCAGATCGTCTTGAACTGACCCATGTTGATCTCGATGTACAAGGTGATGCACATTATCCAAAAATTCCCGCGGAATTTAAAAAAGTAAACTCAGAGCAACAGCATGATGAGAAATCAAATATAGCTTTTGAGTTTGCGACCTACCAAAAATAAAAATGGATCGCAGATGGCTATGCATAATATTGGATCACGAGAGTTTTTTATCGCTTTAGGGATTGGTGTTCTGCATAGCCTGTTTACGTTCTTCATTGTTGTTTCAAGTATTTGGCTATGTTTAGCTTTGTGGATTCAACAACCACTAGGCACGCTCTTTACTCGCATTGTCATTATTCTGTGGTGCTTGTTTGCTTTAAGCTTAATCGGCGTGTACGTGAGTGGACATATTTTTAGTCGACGTGCTGATATTCTGATCTATTGTGCGGCATTTGCTTGCTCATTAATTTGGTATTTTTCCCTAGATGCACGACAAGATCGGGACTGGGATCCTGAAGTTGCCAAACAATTTAGTTATGAGAAAAAAGATAATATCGTTCGCATACATAATGTGCGCAATTTTAACTGGCACCCTGATGGAACTTACGATGTTCATTGGGAGGATCGTACATTTGATCTCAATAAAATTACGGGGATCAATGTCATTGCCTCTTATTGGATGGGACCACAAATTGCCCACACCCTATTAAGTTTTGATTTCTCTGATCAAAAACCACTTGTTTTCTCGATTGAAATTCGCAAAGAAAATGACGAAGAATTTTCAGCAATCGGCGGTTTTTTTCGTAAATATGAACTCAGCCTTATTGCTTCTGATGAAAAAGATATTGTGTATACACGCAGCAATATTCGTCATGAACAAGTTTATTTATTCCCAATTAAAATGCCAGAAGCTGAACGAAAAGCGCTTTTTATTGAATACCTGCATAAAACTGACGAATTACGCACTGAGGCAAAATGGTACAACACACTGACCAGTAACTGCACTACGCTAGTGTTTGATATGGTACAGGCGATTAACCCACAACGCTTACCTAAAGACTATCGCCTATTGGCTTCGGGATATTTACCCAACTATCTATATGATTTAAAAGCTCTTAATCAAAACCATACCATGAAAGAGTGGTATGGTTTAGCCCACATCAATCCTCGTGCTGAGCAATATCAAAAACAACCGAATCAAAGCAGTGAAGCTTTTTCAGAAGCGATTCGAGCTGGATTACCTCAGAGCCAATAGTTTGGATCGCATATTTAAAAATTCTTATATTTTTACAAGATAATACTGAATAAACCTTAACGCTTCACTAACTTTTGTTTTGATTAAAAAATAGAAAAAATAAGGAATGAATTAAGATGCCTATGTTAAAGCCCCTACTTGCCTCATGCATGATGATTGCATCAATTACTGCAACAAGTTGCGTAACCACACATTCATTTAATACATCGAATCCATCAACACATAAAAAAGATTTTGAATTAGAAAATCAGGTTTGGATCGCAACAAAAATTAATCATATCGGTATTGAAACAAATCCACTGACAGGTAAACGTCCAAGCATCGAATTTGATACAAAGAATAATCGCTTCTTTGCCAATGACGGTTGTAATCGCATACAAGGCAACTATGCACTCAAAGGAAATTACTTACGTTTAGACTCTATGACATCAACGGAAATAGCTTGTTTTAATCAAGAAATAAAATTGATAGCGAATCAATATAAGCAAGCATTGAACCATGTCGCGTCTTATCAAATTCATGGACAAGAGCTACGTTTACTAGATTCATCTGGAAAAATTTTGGTTCATTTTATTCGAGCTAATCAATCAAGAATGTAATCGCTATCTACAAAAAGTAAAAACTCATTATCAATGCAGGCTTTTACTTTTGAAGGACTTCGTTTACTTTATATGCATTGTTAAAATTAAAAATTGGGGAAATTAATGCAACAAGCACTATTGGGTGGTGGATGTTTTTGGTGTGTAGAAGCTGTTTTTTTACAACTGAAAGGCGTAGAAAAAGTAGTGAGTGGTTATGCGGGCGGTATCGTGCAAAATCCAAGTTACGAACAAGTTTGCCAAGGTACTACCCAACATGCAGAAGTAGTACTCATCGATTTTGATGAACAGCAAATCAACTATAGCCAACTGTTAAACGTATTTTTTACGACACATGATCCAACCACATTAAATCGTCAAGGCAATGACATTGGTACTCAATATCGTTCTGTCATTTACTATTTTAACGATGAGCAAAAGCAGCAAGCCGAACATGTTATTCAAACACTCGAGGAAGAAGGGTTAAATATTGTGACGGAACTCAGTCCTGTACCGACCTTTTATCCCGCTGAAGAATACCACCAAAACTTCTTTGCCCGTAATCCTTCACAAGGTTACTGCAATTTTAGTATCCCTCCTAAACTCTCTAAATTACGTGCCAAGTATCTAGACCTACTCAAAGACGAATAAGCATAAAAAAGCAACTCCATGAGTTGCTTTTTTCTTTATATTGGCTTGTCTTAGTTTTCACTCACAAACGCAATATCACTTAAACCTGCTTCACTGGCACGAGACATTACTTGTGCAACCGTATCGTATTTAGACTCTTTGTCAGCACGTAACTGCACTGTCGGTTTTGTTTCTGCCTGACCAGCTTCTTCAAAGCGCTTTTGCAGCTCATCTAAGCTAATAATTTGCGCATCCCAAGCCACTTCACCATTTTCATTAATACTAATGGTAATTGCCTTCGGTGGTGGATCTATAATTTCAGCTGTTGTTTTTGGTAAAGCTAATGGAATTGATGGGTTAGCAACCGTTGCTGTGACTAAAAAGATAATCATCAATACCAACATAATGTCGATCAGAGGAATGAGGTTCATCTCATTCATGCCACTATCGTGGTCTTCACCCAATTGAAAGCCCATTTTAAGCTTGACCTCCAACTAAACTTTGTTGAGTTGATTTAGTTTCTGTTTTTGCCGCTGTTTCTTGCTGCAACATGGTATCGATTAACAGGCTGTGCGCTTGATCTTGTAAATCATGTGCCAAACCACGATTGAATCGTACACAAATGTTATAAGCCATTACCGCTGGAATCGCGACTGCAAGACCCAAACCAGTCATGATCAAGGCTTCACCTACTGGTGTTGCAACCTGAGCTAAACCAGCCTGTCCGCTTTTACCGACAGCAACAAGCGCATGGAAAATTCCCCATACTGTACCGAACAAACCCACAAACGGTGCAAGTGAAGCAATTGTACCCAGTACTGATACACCTTTTTCTGCTTGAGATTTCTCAGCAGAGATTTGGCGAAGCAATGCTTGTTCAGCAACTGCTTTACGTTGTTCAAATGATAAAGGCTGTAACTTCGCTTTAAGTGTCGCCAAAGCTTGAACAAGTTGGCCATACGCCTGTTGCTTTAACTGGCGTGTACCTAAAATGCGCAGAATGAAAATAGTCCACGTCGCAATCGACATCGCTAAAAGGATGAAATACAGTGTTTTACTTACTGCATCTGCATGTTGCCAATAAACTGAAAAGTTCATATACGAACTCCTGATTTAATCTGTCACTAGGACGCAAATTTATTAAGGACTAAGATCAAACGGCTGCTCAGCTCGAATAGGATAAGCAACACCATTTTCCATATAAGGTTTAAACTTTGCACTTTTTACAGCACGTAATACTTTTTCATCTAAACTCGGTAAACCACTTGTGCGCGTAATGCGGACATTCGTAATTTTACCTTTTTCGTCAGCCTCGATTAAGACCATTACTGAACGTGTTTGGTTATCTAAATCTTTAGCTGTTACAGATAATTTTGGTGATCGACTCCACTGAACTCCTGCCCCCCCAATAGATACACGTTTTGGAGATGGATCTGCTGCTGGTTGAGGTTTAACCACTTCCTGAGCAGGTTGTGGTTTTTCAACCACTTTCTCAGTCACAGTCGTAACAACTTTGGTCTCAACTTTAGGCTCAATCTTTGGTTCAGTTTTTTGAAGTACAGGTTTTGCTGCTTCTTTTACCTGTTGAACCTTTTCAATCTTCTTCGGTGGAGGTAAAGGTTTTTCAACAACCTTAACTTCCTTCACTTCCTTTTTAGGTTCAGGCTTCGGCTGTTCTTTTGGTTTCGGTGGCTCAGGTTTAGGTGGTTCTTTAATTTTAACGAACTTCACCTTAAGCGGTTCTTTTTCGATTGGTCTTAACTCAATCGTTTTCATGTGGCTCACCGCCCACAAAACTCCCACATGTCCAATCACAACTGCAACGATGGCAGCGATGATTTTCTTTTTCATCGGGTTTGATGTATTTAATGTTGCAGGAGATGGACTCATAAGAATCTAAGTACCTAATAGATGGTGGCGCTTCTTAAAATAAAAAACGATCTCACTCATCGGATAGAACAATGAAAGTGCCGTAATAATAAATGAGAAGTGTTTTCATTTGCAACTATTTTTTTACAAACCGAAACTAAACCTTTGATTAGTTTAGTATAATTAATCAATCTCAAACAAAATGTTATAACATAACAATTGTCACATAAAAAAACATGCTGAAACAGCATGCTTTTTATATCTTAATTATGACTTAAAAAACCACCGTCTTGTTACCATCAACAATAATACGATCTTCTAAATGCCATTTGACCGCACGCGCCAATACATTACGTTCAACGTCTTCGCCTAACTCACGTAATTGTTCTACGTTATAATCATGACTCACACGCTCAACATCCTGCTCAATAATTGGACCTTGATCCAAATCAGCAGTCACATAATGCGCTGTTGCTCCGATCAATTTCACCCCTTTCTCATACGCTTGCTTATATGGATTTGCGCCCACAAAAGCAGGTAAGAATGAATGATGAATATTGATAATTTTCATTTCCCATTGAGAAACAAAGTCTTCACTCAAAATCTGCATATATCGCGCTAAGATCAATAAATCATTGCCTTGCATCATGTCATTAATTTGAGCATAGGCTTCGACTTTATTGTCTTTATTGACTGGCACCACATGGAATGGAATACCAAAATTCTCTACTGCTTCGCGCAAGTCAGGATGGTTTGAAACAACCTGTGTAATTTCACACGGTAGAGAACCACGGGCATGACGCCACAACAGTTCTAACAATGCATGGTCAACTTTAGAAACTAAAATACCAACTTTCTTTAATTCACCAACAAAAGTAAGTTTCCATTGCATTTCATAACGTTCAGCAACATTTGCAGCAAATGTCTGCATGAGTGCATCTTTACGAGAATGCAAATGATCCAACTCGAACTCAACACGCATAAAATAACGTCCGCCTTGAGCTTCTGTTGCGTATTGATCAAGTGCGGTAATGTTTGCTCCCTGATGATACAAAAAGCTCGATACAGCTTGCACAATCCCCGGCTTGTCTTCACAAGTAATGAGTAATCGTGCTGTATGGGCAGTAGTCGTGTTCATGTGGTTAGTATCACTTATTCGAATCAAATTAAAATCAAGCGGAGCATTCTAGCGCTTTTTTGCCAATGACTAAATAGCTACACGCTACTCGCCGTCATCATTTTTCAGATTGGATAAGCTCGCAAATAAGTCTGATGGACCCAAAGACTTCAACAATTGCTCATAAGTTTGGCGACTTTCACCCATTAAATATGGTCCTTCTAAAAACACCATTTGTCGTAATGCTTGCCAAACCCACTTTTCTTCGAGGCGATTATTATCGCTAATATGACCCGACATATATAAGAAGTTGGTCCAGTTCGTGAGAACGATCCACAAGTTAATAATCAAAGCTTCAATTTCAGAATCGGTCATTTTCATCAAGCCAGCATCGACGAAAGCGCGATAAATTCGCTGCCCCTGCTGCATGACTTGCCCAGCAAAACGTGGATAAATCTTTCTAAAGTCCTCATTATTTTCAACAAGATGATAAACATCACGATGAATAAATCGGTATGCCCATAACTGATTACTTAACACTTGAAAGTAGCTAATTTTATCATTGGCATTCAATGGACGATCTGTTGGTAATGACAACATTTCCAAGGTTTCAGCCTGATATTGCTGAGCCAACTCTTTAATGATTTCTTGTTTATTCCGAAAATGATAATACAAATTGCCAGGACTGATGCCTAACTCAGCCGCAATGTGATTTGTTGTGACCGAACGCTCACCACGCTCATTAAACAATTGCAAACTGATTTGCAAAATTCGATCTTTTGTTTTGTTCGGTTTAGCGTTCGACATTGATATTAACCATCTATAACATTATCAATAGGTTATAAAACAAACCTATAAAGCGACTTGACACTTTAGAGTATTTACTCTAAAAATTAAAAAATAATAAGTTTTCTTTTGGTCAACTCCTATGAACAGTCAAACAAAAACAACCGCTATGACACCTCATGTTGATGTGCAACGGCTACATGATTTGCTTGAGCAGCAAAAAGCAGCTTACCAACGCCATCCTGTACCAAGCGCAAAAGAACGTATTGAACGCTTAGCTCGACTTAAAAGTATCTTGGTAAAATATCAAGATCAATTTGCTAACGCAATTAGTCAAGATTATGGCAACCGCGCCATCATGGAAACCAAAATAGGTGAAGTTCTTACTTGTTTAGAGCATATTAAATACTATAGCAAGAACTTAACTGAATGGATGAAACCATCTAAACGCCATATCAGCATGTTACACCAACCAGCAAAAGGCTGGGTAGAATATCAACCTCTAGGTGTAATCGGTATTATTGCGCCATGGAACTATCCACTTTTATTATCTTTAGGTCCATTGATTTGTGCATTGGCGGCAGGCAACCATGCCATGATTAAAATCTCAAGTGCCTCTTCACATTTTGGTTATGTACTTGAAAATGCCCTTGCAGAAGCATTCCCACAAGAATTGGTTGCTGTAGTTAACGGTGGGGGAAGAATTTCAGATGCATTCAGTCATCTTGCATTTGATAAAATGATTTTCACTGGCTCAACGTCTGTTGGTAAGACGGTCATGGCTGCTGCAGCTGAGAATTTAGTGCCCGTAATTTTAGAATTAGGCGGTAAATCTCCTGCCCTTGTTCATTCAAGCATGAATATTCGCGATGTTGCACAACGTATTGCGGTAGGAAAGCTATGGAATGCAGGTCAAACTTGTGTTGCACCAGATTATATGTTCTTACCTAAAGGTAAAACTGCTGAGTTCACGAAGCACTACAATGATTTCGTCAACACAATGTATCCGACTTTACGTGATAACAAAGACTTCACCTCTATTGTAAACGATAAACAATACAATCGTTTACAGGGTTATTTAGAGGATGCACGTAACCAAGGTGCAAATATCGTTGAGTTAAACTCAAAAAATGAATCTTTAACTGAAGCTCGTAAAATTGCACCAACCTTATTAACAGGTGTAACGACTGAAATGGACATCATGAAGAATGAAATTTTTGGTCCAATTCTTCCAGTTTTAGAATACGATCATATTGATGATGCACTTAAATTCATTAATGATCGTCCACGCCCACTGGCATTTTATTATTTTGATGTGGATAGTGCTCGTGCTGATTACATCGCTAGTCGTACCCACTCAGGTCATTTCGGGATCAATCAAGTATTGACGCATGTTGCTCAAGACGACCTTCCATTTGGTGGTATTGGCGCATCTGGTATGGGTAAATATCACGGTAAGGAAGGTTTCTTTAGCTTCTCTCATGAACGTTCTATGATGTCTAACCCAGTCAGCCCTAAACTGTATAGTTTAAAATTCATTCTTCCACCGTATAACAAACCAGCACATAAACTGCTTTTGAAAACACTATTTCGTTAAGATGATCAAGGCATGAGCTATCACACTCGCTCATGCCCTGTTTTTACCAAATTCGCTTGTCTTTTAATCGTATTTTTGGTATAAAACGCCCCTTGAATGATTTCATCCGTTTACTTGAATGGCTAGTTGCACGAAACAGTGCTATATAAACTAGCAATGGAGTTCACCATGTCTAAGGTTTGCCAAGTTACCGGCAAGCGTCCAATCGTTGGTAACAACGTATCGCACGCAAACAACAAAACCAAACGCCGGTTCGAGCCGAACCTGCACCACCACCGTTTTTGGTTAGAAAGCGAAAAGCGTTTTGTACGTCTTCGTTTAACCACTAAAGGTATGCGTATTATTGATAAATTGGGTATCGAGAAAGTTGTTGCTGATCTCCGTGCTCAAGGTCAAAAGATCTAAGGAGTCTGAACAATGCGTGATAAAATCCGCCTCGTTTCTACAGCTGGTACAGGTTATTTCTATACCACTACTAAGAACAAACGTACTATGCCGGAAAAAATGGAAATCAAAAAATTTGATCCAAAAATCCGTCAACACGTAATCTTCAAAGAAGCTAAAATTAAATAATTTTAGTTCTCTTAAAAAAAACGGTTTCTTCTGAAACCGTTTTTTTATGTCTAAAATTTGGATACTCAAATACAGCCTAAAAGATTTACATGATTTTTTTTGATAATTAAAAAAATTGTCATCAACAAATTCGATTTTACTTGTTACAATTTATTCGAAGTTTTCTTGGCATGTTTTATGCTCATTTATTTGTACCTTAACCGCAATGATTAAGGAGTTTCAATGCCACATGATGTTGATTTAATTATTTTGCTTGCTGTTGGTTTTGGTATGGCACTTATTTTTGGCTATATCGCAGCACGCTTACGCTTACCTCCTTTAATTGGTTATTTAGTTGCTGGCATTATCATTAGCCCAAATACGCCCGGAGTCGTGGGAGATATCCAGCTTGCAAATCAGCTTGCCGAACTTGGAGTAATGTTTTTAATGTTCGGCGTAGGGATGCATTTCTCCTTAAATGATTTACTCCAAGTCCGACGCATTGCCTTACCCGGTGCCATCTTACAAATTGCGGTTGCAACCGTCTTAGGTATTGGCGTTTCCATGTTTTGGGGATGGAGCTTTGGCTCAGCACTGATTTTTGGTTTAAGCCTCTCCTGCGCAAGTACAGTGGTATTACTCAAAGCATTAGGTGATCGAGGTTTACTCGACTCTGTGAATGGTAAAATTGCAGTTGGCTGGCTATTGGTTGAAGATCTCGTCATGGTCTTAGCTTTGGTGTTATTGCCTGCTATTGCTGTTTTGCTTGGTGGACATGCTTTGCCAGGTACTGATCCGTCTCAAAGCATTTGGGCTACCATTGGAATCACACTCCTTAAAGTCACTGGCTTTATTGCATTTATGCTCATTATCGGCAAGCGACTTGTACCCATTATCATGCAATTCGTCGCTCGTTTAGGCTCTCGCGAGTTATTTACCCTCACCGTGGTTGCCGCAGCCGTTTCGATTGCCTATGGTTCATACGCTGTATTTGGCGTATCAATGGCACTGGGTGCTTTCTTTGCGGGTATGGTGGTTAAAGAATCTGACTTTAGTCATCGTGCTGAAGAAGAAACCCTACCTTTGCGTGAAATCTTTGCCATCCTTTTCTTTGTCTCTGTGGGCATGCTTTTCGATCCTCGAATTTTAGTTGAAGAGCCTTTGCGTATTTTAGCTGTGGTTGCCATTATTATGGTCGGTAAAACTTTAGCCGCAATGGCATTGGTTTTATTCTTCCGCTATCCACTCAATACAGCTTTAACTGTAGGCGCAAGTTTGGCGCAAATTGGTGAATTCTCCTTTATTTTAGCCACATTGGGCTTATCTCTAGGATTGCTTACAGCTGATGCACAGAACTTAATTCTTGCTGGGGCATTATTTTCTATCACGCTCAACTCATTTATTTTCTCTGCAATTGAACCTGTGCAACGTTGGATTCGTGCACGTTCGCATTTAGCTCGTATGTTGGAACGTAGCGCTGATCCCTTGGCCATGCTTCCAGATGAGGTTGATCAGGCTTACCTTAGAGATCAAGTGGTGATTATTGGTTATGGTGGTGTGGGACGTCGAATTACTGAAAATTTAATTCAACAAAATATCAAGGTCGTGATTGCTGAAGAAAACCGTGAGATCGTTGAAAAATTACGCGAGCAAGGGATTGCGGCAGTGAGTGGTGAAGCAACCGAACCCAATGTTTTGATTCAAGCGCATATCCAGCATGCACGTTTACTAGTCATTTCACCGATGGATATTTTAGATATTCATCGAATCGTCGATATTTCCAAACAACTTAACCCAGAAATACAAGTATTGGTCTGCGCTGAAAGCAAAGAAGAAGCTGCTGTTATTCGTAATGAGAATATCGGTGAAGTTTTCTATGCGAAAGAGGAAATGGCTAAAAATATGAGTCATCATATTCTCAATCAAATTGAATTAGCACATCAGTCTATGGCACATTAAAATGCCCATAGAATAAAAAAAGCGTAATTTAATATACGCTTTTTTTATTTAACTATTCGGATCTAACTAAAATATTGTGGTTGTTCATCGACAACTTCAGCTTGTTGCTGATTCATCTGTTTTTCTAACAAACCAAATAATGCTGCCTGAATCATATGTTGAGCAACTGTTGGCGTTTGATCACCTAAGATCTTTTTAACGTCTTCACTAAATTGAATTTTGACCAAAGGCTCTTCTTCAGAACCTGCGTTACGTAACGCAAGCTCACCACCTTCGAGCTGAACTAACTCAAGAATTGCTTCCTGACTACCAAATAACTCTTTTAACTGTTGCATTGACATACAATTACTCCATGTTTCAACATGGTGGCAAAGCACCCTTGTACTTTGCAATCTCACGTCTTATTTATATAAGTGCTGTTTGCCTATATTTCAAGTCTATGCTTTATTCACCTTAAAACTCAACCATCTCGTTACGAAAACCATCAATTAGATGACTCAATTCACGATGCCATTCACGAAGAATCTTTGCATCTGGCAACCAAGCTTGAGGGCTTTGTGTCACTTTGATAATTAAATTAGAAGAAGTTTCACTTTCAGGTTCAGGTGATGTCGGTTCAGGTGCATATTGGCACATACGGTATGCACGTTTTAACTCAGCAATAAAACCATCTTTGGCAAGTTGCTGCAATACAGTGACCTCTGGTGAAACCTGTCCTTTGTCCGCCATATGCGCTTCAATTGACTTAAAGGTGGGTTGCAAATCATTTAAACGATAGTAACGCACTAATTCTTGTAAGAAGGCTAAAATCGCACCATGTAGGTGAAATACCGCAGATTCACGATGAGCCTGCGCTTGTTGAATATGTTCGGTTTGCTCTGCTTGTTGACATGCGAGTCGAGCGAAATATAGTTTTTGATTAGTACGATCGGCATGGTAACGAGCAACACGGGACATAACAAACTCCTTTCAGTAAAGCCTTTGCTTCGGTCTATTCAATCTTGAATACAACTTAATGCATTGTAAAAGTAATTGTTGAGTTTGAATATGCAAATTTATTGACATTACAGTTCTTTAATAATTTGATTACGTAATTTCTCAACTTGTTTTACATCTTCTCCCACTACCATTGCATAGACAAAAGACTGCTGACCTAGATCAACACATTTCACCGCAGCACGATTATTTTGAGAATTACCATAAACATAATATTGATTCTTCACAATCTTTGAGAAACCCAGTTTCTGTAATGCAGCATATCCTTTTTGAGCACAATCTCCAACGGTGAGTTTTAATCGCTTATGGTCTGACCAAAGCTGTGGAGGAGAATCAAGAGATGAATTGAGCTGATCTACCTGCTGAGCTTTTGCCATAATTTTAATATGATTTGGGCTTACGACCTGATAGCGCATATCTAACTTATTTAGTCCCACTTCTAAAAATTGTAGAAAATTAGAGTCTTTTAGACGAATCGGAGCTGTTTTATTTTTATCAACATTTGCATCAAAACTAAAATTGATACCAAACTGATGTTGAATCAAATGGGTCATGGTTGATACAGAAGCATCTTCAAAATTAAATTTGGATACCTTTTGCTCTTGTAGTCTTTTTCTCATTTCTGCCCGATATTCAGGCATTGCAAAGCTATTCTGGAACATAAATAAAAATAATAAACCAATCACAAATCTATTCATATTTTTGCCTTTTTTTATAATTTAATTTTATAGAGTTTCCTTTTTGCTACAACATCAATAGGCTTCTTAAAAGGACGGACATTTGAAATAACCCATGCAAAATATCCTGCTGCCCAGTAAGAGGCACATGCTGCACCTACTTCATCAGATTGCCATAAATGTGTAGATTCAATATCAACCAATGCTATAGCACGCCCCATTTCTTCATCTCCCTCATTCAAAAGGAAGTTTTGATTTTGGACAATCACTACATCTTTAAGTGGTAATTTTTCAGGCTGCCATGAGCGAACTTCCAAGGTTTTAAGACCTTGCACAATTCGCTCAGCATTTGGAGCAACAATAGATAAAGCGGTATATTGCCTGAGCATCTAAAGTTAAGCTTTATCTTCCGCTATTTTTACTTTAATGCCATAACCTTTTAGTTTTAAAGTATTTAAACCTTTCACAGCTTTAATCGCTTCACGAGGATTTGGCATTTCTACAAAACCAAAACCTTTCGATTTACCCGTCTCAGCGTCTTTAACCACCACGCAAGACTCTACTTTGCCATATGCTTTAAATAAGTCGAGGATTTCTGCGTCTGTCACCAAACGATCTAAATTGCGAACTAAAATTTTCATGCTAAAACCTAAAGATGATTCACCACGAGATGAATCAAAAGAAATGAATCGTTCTAGTTTAATCGAAATCTATGCCAAAACCTAAATTGATTGTATTGGGTCTAACGCGATTCGCTTGACCATATGCACGAGGAATCTCACGATGAATGTGTGTATCCACTAAATGTTGAGGTAAATCATTCAGAAAGTAGCTTTCTATCTTTCTACCCAACTCATCATATTGGTCTTGTGACCATAAATTTAAATTTTGTTTGGTTAAAATCAACTCATTTTCAGCACGTGTTAATGCCACATATAGCACACGGCGCTCCTCTTCCACATCGTCAAAATCGCCTTGAGCCCGTGCATGTGGATATTGGTTTGGAGACACATGCGGAACATAACAGACTTTTTGCTCTGCGCCTTTTGCAGAATGAATTGTAATTAAAGTGACTAAGTCTTGATCAGGTGTTTTATCAATTTCTGAAATTGATATGGGATCAAGTACGTATTCTTCTAAAAATTCTCCAAGCGCATGATGCTTGCGTGCTAACTGTTTCACGAGGTCAAAATCTTTGACTCGGCGCGACCAATCTTTGCTTTTGTAATTATTTTCTAATTGTTCATTCAACGCATCCAAAGCCAAACCGATACAAGCTTCAACATGCTGCTGTAATACATCCAATTGCATTAAGATCAAAATGGCTTGCTGTGGCACTTTGCCATGTCGCTCTAATCGCTGACAACGCGCTTCAATATCAGGGAGTTGAATCAGTTCTTGCGCTAATTTACTTGCACCCACATCACCCACGCCATCCCACAACGTCAGAAAACGCATCCAAGCTAAATCATCCTGTGGATTAACACTGACTCGAAGTAAACTCAAAACATCTTTCACATGCGCCGATTCAAGTAATTTCACCCCACCAATAAATCGATATGGAATATTCGCCGCAATTAAAGCCCCTTCTAAATAACGACCACTAAAACCCGAACGTAACAGAACCATATGCTCTGCCCAAGCAGCACCTTGGGTATGCCGTTGATTCAGATCTTGCACAATCCAATTGGCTTCTTCAAATTCATTGCTGAGGATGTGCAACTGTGGTTTTAAGCCATGTCCTCGATAAGCTCGCAAATGTTTATCATATTCAATCTGACTTTGTTCGAGTAACCAATTGGATAAATCTAAAATGCCTTGGGTTGAACGATAATTCATTTCCAGTGTCAGCACTTCAACATCTGGAACACGCTCTTTAAAATGGTGAATGTTTTCAAAGTCAGCACCACGAAAACCATAAATAGATTGTGCATCATCCCCTACACAGAATAATTTTACCTTACCCACCAAGGGCTGTAATAATGCCCATTGCAGTGGGTTGGTATCTTGCATCTCATCAACCAATAATGCTGAACAAAACCCTGTCACCCATTTCACTAACTCTAATGAATTTTGTAAATGCACTGCCACGATGGAGAGAATGTCATCATAATCAAGAAAATTACGTTCTTGTTTACGTTGTTCATAAGCCTTCATGAGTTCAACAATTGGGGCCTTATGTTCAATAGCTTGCGGTAATTGCTTAATCAAAGCATCAGATAATTTGGTTTTAGTATTGCGGGCATAAGAATATAAATCACACAGCTCAGCCGCTTTGGGTAAAACATTGCCTTTATCTTTACCTCGTAATAAACGAAACATCAGTAATTGATCATCTCGGTCAATAATACTGAATTGAGTCAAGCCAAAAGCACGTGGATTACGACGCAATAAATACATACAAAAGGTATGAAATGTTGAAGCACGTAAACCTTTTGCTTGTGCCCCCATGTGTTGTTCTACACGAGTAATAATTTCACTAGCTGCACGACGAGTAAAGGTTAAAATTTGGATTTGTTGTGCTGGCAAACCTTGATCAATTAAATATGCTGCTCTTGCCACGATGGTCTTAGTTTTTCCACACCCAGCCCCTGCTAAAACTAAACAGTTCTGCGCAACTGTAGTGGCGGCTTGTTTTTGTTGAGGGTTGAGTTCATCAATTAGCTTGGCAAGCGTCATAAAATTGGTCAATAAGAAATGAAGCGCTATTTTAGCAGACTAAAACTGCATCGCGGTTTTCAACTACAAAAACAAAAAGAGCATGTATCAACATGCTCTTAAATTTCGAATAATTATCATTGAATTAAAGCGTCGTTGAACTATGTGGAAGCTGTTTAATTGCGTTAGCAAAAGTTAAGTAGTTAATCCCTTGGAATAAAATATCAATTGCAAGGAACATACCGAGCACCCAAAATGGTGAATCCGATGATGATAAAATCAAAATACCAGTTAAAAGTGTTAATACGCCTGAAAAGAGTATCCATCCCCAACCGGAAATGGGTCTCAAAATAAAGGCATTCACCGTACGAATGATCCCCGCAATAATCAACGCAATTGCCAGTAAATTAGTCAAAACGACGGCTGTAATAACTGGTGTGGTGAAAGCAAAATATCCTGCTGCAATATACAAAATGCCGAATATTGCCCATAACCAACGCGTGCCGCCTTTAAATACCACAAATGCTGCAATAAAATGTAAAATTCCACCTAGCATCATCAGTACACCAAATAGCAGAACTGCGGAAAGTGTTGCGAAAGGTAGTGCTGCTAAAAGAACCAAACCAAAAACAACCAATAATGTACCCAATAACAGATACCATTTACGATCTGCGTGTAGTTGATTGCGAATCAGATCGTTACCCACTGTTTTCATCATTATTTACTCTTTTATCATCAATGTTATAGCTTTATTTTGAGCTTGTTTTACTGACGATATTGTATAAAGGATGTTGATAAATAATGACGAAATGTCAGAAAAGCACAGTTTTGATTACACTCATTTTTGTTTAGTTTTTCATTTATGGATAAGTCGAAACTTATCCACAATTTATTTAATCCAGCCAATTTCCTGCGCGGTTAGCACACTAACAACGGTTTGCTCTAAATCATTTGGCATTTTACTTTTATGTTCTGATAAAGGAATTCTACCACCCATAATTTCAGCCTCAGTTTGCGGATATAAAGGCTGTTTATCGTATTGAGCATAACCGATTGGAAAAATAGGTTCTCCAGTGTTTAGATTATATTTATCGGTTGCACCAAATCCATGAAGCAATTCATGCACTAAGACCACATTGTTTTGATCCGCTTGTTTCAGTGAAGCAAATAAATTAACTGAGCCAATTCGCCCTCGCTCCAATGCCGTTGAATGCTTTAACTCTCGCGTTTGTTTTGGATCATAAAAGTTTAAATATAGGGTTAAACTCGGTGAACCATCGATAGACTCATGCTGTTTCCACGCATAGTAGCGAAATTTAAGGCTCCACAAAATGTTATTTAAAATACTAGGTTGTTCTGACATTTTTGGTGGTGTTTCAGATAACTCACGCCCAACCTGAACCATAAAGTAACTACTTTGCCCACGATATTGCTGACTATTTTTTTCTAAATAATGTTTTACTTCCGCAAAATCATCCAACTGTAGTTGTTGAATATATTTTTCAGTGGTCGGAAGTCCATCAGCATTAATTGGGTGTAGCAAAATATTAATCGGTTGGTTCCAATCCTGATTTTGATCGCGATAAGCATTCACAGCGACTATCAACAATACAATCAATAAACATGCAACTCGAATATTTTTCCACATGCATCTCACCCCAATAAATCTTCTATTCTTATTTTATTCGTTTAATAAAAAATGCTAGCGAGTTGCTAGCATTTTAATTTTATCACTATTTGGCTTCAACCCATTTTCCATTTTGGAAAACAAGACTCCACTTGGTTTGCTTACCTTCTGCTGTTTCAGAACCTACATATTGCTCTTGGTTCTTGCGGCTAAATTTCACGACAGTTGGATTACCTTCAGGATCGACATCAGGTGCTTGTAGTAAAAATTGATATTTAGCATCGAGTTGATCTGCAACACTACGTAGCTCTGCCACTTTTGGTGCTCGTGTCTCACGAATTTTCGGGAATTTACTTGCAGCCAAGAACAGACCAGCAGCGCCATCACGCAACACAAAGAAATCATCATGCTTGGTTGAACGCAAATGTTCCATTTTGATTGGGTCTACACGCGGTGGAGCAGGTTGACCACTCTTGAGAACCTTACGAGTATTATCACAGCTTGAACAAGCGAAATACGGACCAAAACGACCTGTTTTTAGCTGCATTTCACCATCACATTTATCACATGGAATGGTCGGGCCATCATAGCCCTTGATTTTAAATTCGCCTTCTTCAAGTTCGTAGCCATCACAATCTGGATTATTACCACAAACATGTAATTTACGACCACCATCAACCACATAACTATCCATTGCTGTACCACATTTTGGACAGCGATGTTTTGACATGAGATCGGCAGTTTCAGCACCATCATCATCCGATAATGCAGCCAATGATTCGACAGGTGTAAGATTTAAAGTACCTTTACAACGCTCTTTCGGTGGCAAATTATAACCAGAGCATCCTAAGAACACCCCTGTAGTTCCTGTACGAACTTGCATAGGACGCGAGCATTCAGGACAAGCCACATCAGCCACTTCAACAGGTTGATTACGGCGCATACCGTCTTCACCTTGTGCATTGGTCAAACGCTTTTTAAAGTCGCCATAGAATGTATCTAATAGGTCTTTCCAATTACGTTCGCCTGTTGCAACCTTATCAAGTTGTCCTTCTAAATCAGCCGTAAATGCATAATTCATCAGGTTATTGAAGCTTTCATCTAGACGATCTGTAACAATTTCACCCATCTTCTCAGCGAATAAACGGCGATTTTCAAGCTTAACGTAGCCACGATCTTGAATCGTTGAAATAATCGCAGCATATGTCGATGGACGACCAATGCCTTTTTTCTCTAATTCTTTAACTAAAGATGCTTCAGTAAAACGCGCAGGCGGCTTGGTAAAATGTTGGCTCGGATCAAGCTTTTCTAATTTCAGTACTTCACCAACTTTTACAGCAGGAAGTAAGACATCATCATCCGATTTATTTGCGCCACGAACCTTTGTAAAACCATCAAATACCAGTGTACGACCTTTCGCTTTCAACTCTACATTGGCGGCTTCAACCGTTAAAGTTGAAGATAAATATTCAGCTGGTGTCATTTGACAAGCCACAAATTGACGCCAAATCAGATCATATAAACGCTGTGCATCACGTTCTACGCCTGCAAGCTTATCGCCAGTTAATACAACATCAGATGGACGAATGGCCTCATGCGCTTCTTGCGCACCCGCTTTATTGCCATAACGATTTGGTTTAGCTGGAACGTATTTCTCGCCAAAATTTTGTTGAATGTGGTTACGTACCATACTTACAGCGTCATCACTCAAAAAGGTTGAGTCAGTACGCATATAGGTAATAAAACCACCTTCATATAAACGTTGCGCCAACATCATGGTTTTCTTGACTGAGAAACCTAAACGCGTACTCGCCGCTTGTTGTAAGGTTGAAGTGATATAAGGGGCGCTCGGATTAACTTTGGTTGGTTTATCTTCACGCAAAGCCACTTTATATTCAGCATCTTTTAATACACTGAGTAAGGCATCAGTTTCGGCTTTATTTTTAAGCTTAAGTGTTTTACCTGCTTGCTTAACCGCTTCTAAGCGAATGTCTTCTTTCTTTGAAATGGTATCTGCAAAAACTTGCCAGTATTCTTCTGGAATAAAAGCACGGATCTCGCGTTCACGCTCAACTACTAATTTAACAGCAACAGACTGAACTCGCCCTGCAGATAAACCACGTGCAATTTTTTCCCATAGTAAGGGTGACACCATAAAGCCCACAACACGGTCAAGAAAACGACGTGCTTGTTGAGCATTGACACGATTAATATCTAAACGAGTAGGTTGTTTAAATGCTTCTTGAATAGCATTTTTAGTAATTTCGTTGAATACCACACGATGATAACGGCTATCATCACCACCAATGACTTCTCTTAAATGCCACGCGATCGCTTCCCCTTCTCTATCCAAATCCGTTGCGAGATAGATAGCATCAGCATCTTTGGCAAGTTTTTTCAGTTCAGCGACGACATGTTCTTTACCTGGAAGCACTTCATAATGCGCAATCCAGTCATGTTCAGGATCAACACCCATACGATTAATGAGTGCAGTTTGAGCTTTCTCAGCTTTCTGTTCTTCTGTAAGTTTAGCGCGTGTTACAGGCTTTTTTTCAGTAGACTTTGCCCCACCGCCTGTTGGTAGATCACGTACATGACCCACCGACGACTTCACCACAAATTGTGACCCTAGATATTTATTAATTGTTTTCGCTTTTGCAGGCGACTCCACAATCACTAAGGCACGTTTCGTTGCAGCAGAGGCTGGTGCTGCTGTGCTTTTTGAAGCAGAGCGTGGAGTATTCGCCATAATAAATCGTTTTTCCTATGATCAATCAAATAATTAGCGTTGTGCTAGTTCGTGTAAATACGTTTTCATTGCGTCAAGTTGGGTGGCACGGAGATCGGTTTCTTCATCCCAATACACTCCCACACAGTTTGCCTGCATATCAATAGCATAAACTCCTTTTAATGCAATGGGTAAGTCATTAAATTTCTGATCACCTTGCACAACTTGAAGTTTGCCATCAACAACTTTTGCCCGCATCAATGCTAAACGAGCATCAGGAATAAGCACGCTATAATAAGCCACCATACTGGCGCGCTTTTCAGATGCCATCGGAATATTGGTCCATTCAGGTGCGACAATCAAACGCGGGTGCAATCCCATTTTGCGTGCTTGATCGCGCATCATTCCCAATGCTTTTTCTCTTGGGCTAACACGTAAGCCAAAAATTGAACCAAGTACAAACAGTACAATGGCAACAGTTATCCAAATTCCAACATTACTCATAAAGTAGCCCAAAACTTCCTTTTATTAGCGTTACATAAGTTGAATCAAAAACGCAAGTTACAACATGAAAATAATACTGAAATCATTTTTCAGTGTTAAAAGACCCATTTTGAAAAATAAAAACCTTTTATTGAGGTATGCAAAACGATTTAAACTTTATTGGGTTAACGATAATTTACCAAATTGATCTAAATGAGCATCTCCCCAAGTTTTTAAAGCAATTAATATCTGCTCTAGACTATGACCCAATTCTGTCAAACTATATTCAACTTTTGGCGGTACCTGAGGATAAACCTCACGGTGAATGATGCCATCTTGCTCTAATTCGCGCAGCTGATTGGTTAACATTCTCTGGGTAATGCTTGGAACACGTTTCCTAATTTCATTAAATCTTAAAGTCCCTTCGTTCAATAGATGCCATAAAATCACCGTTTTCCATTTACCATCTATTAAGCTAATCGCCGCTTCAACTGAACAACCAGGAGAACAATCAAAACTCGAATGTCGAATTTTTGCCATTTTACAGTATCCTTTTTGACACTATGAGCGTTATTTGTCTGTAGTCACAAAATATAAGCCTACGCTATGCTCAAACTCCTATCAAGCGGAACAAAGATGATGAAAGCTGTAGCGTATCAACAAGCAAATACAATAACTTCAAAGCAGGCACTGATCGATATTGAAATCCAGTCCCCTATTGTACAGGGATATGATCTATTGGTTCGAGTTCAAGCAATTTCTGTAAATCCAGTTGACACCAAAATTCGTAAGCATGTAAGTGTGGAACATGATCAATGGAAAGTCTTAGGTTGGGATGCTGTTGGTATTGTAGAGGCTATCGGGGAAAATGTTTGCAATTTTAAGGTAGGTGATGAGGTTTGGTATGCAGGTGCGCTAAATCGGCAAGGAAGTAATAGTGAGTTGCAATTGGTTGATGAGCGTATCGTGGGGCATAAACCTCAATCTTTAAACGCTGAACAAGCCGCCGCGTTACCATTAACAGCCATTACCGCTTGGGAAATGCTCTTTGATCGCTTACAAGTTCCCAAAGTAGCCGCAGAAAATACAACTATTTTAGTCATTGGTGGTGCTGGGGGTGTAGGCTCAATTACGATTCAACTTCTTAAGCAATTGACCAACTTAAAGATTATCAGCACCGCTTCTCGTTCCGAAACAAAAACTTGGGTTGAGCAACTGGGTGCAGATTATGTCCTCGATCATCGCCAACCTTTAGCTAAACAAATCAAACAATTGAATTTAAATGCACCCAAATATGTATTTTCAACAACACAAACAGATCAACATCTTGCAGATATTGCTGAATTGATCGCACCTCAAGGGCATTTTGGTTTAATTGATGACCCAGAACAGCTTGATATTAAACTCTTTAAATCAAAATCGGTTTCAGTTCATTGGGAGTTTATGTTCACACGTTCAATGTTTCAAACTATGGATATGATCAAACAAAGCGAACTATTGAATCAGGTGGCTCAGTTAGTTGATGATGGACAAATTAAAACCACGGTTAACCAAGTTTTATCACCCATAAATGCTGAAAACTTAATAACAGCACATCAACAAATTGAAAGTGGTTCAACCAAAGGGAAAATCGTTCTACATGGTTTCTAGACCACCAAAAATGAGTTCCATGGTAAGTCTTACACTTACCATGGCTTAATAATGCGGTGGTTTGTTGCTGATTGGATCAAACGGCGCAATGCCTTCTGACAAATCTGAAGATTCAACGCGTTGGTATAAAAGCTGCATTTGTTTCTTTAAAATAGCGATTTCTTGAGTCTGAATTGCGAGCTGTTCATTTAATTGTTCAACTAAATCGTCTAAAAATGCAATTCGGACTTGCAAATCTTCAATGGGTGCGGACAATGGCGCGTGATCACCAAAATTTTGTTGTTTAGTCATTTCAGACCTCATCTGAGCTTTTAGGAAACATTATGGCCTATATTACTTTAAGGGATGTCCATCTCGCATTTGGCGGACCAGCCCTACTCGACGGCGCGAACTTTAACCTAGAACGTGGCGAACGAGTCTGTTTAATCGGTCGTAATGGTGAAGGTAAGTCTACTTTACTTAAACTGATTGAGGGAAGCTTATTGCCTGATACAGGTGAAGTTTCAATTCAAAATGGTTTAACTGTTTCAATGTTAGCCCAAGATGTACCAATGGACTCAGGCAAAGTAGCTGATATCGTGGCAGATGGCGCAGGTGAAGCGGCAGCTGTACTTAAAGCGTACCACGAGGCAAGTGATGCTTGTGTGTTGGGTGATATGGAAGCCTGTGATCATATGGGAATGTTACAACACAAGCTTGATCAGCTTGATGGTTGGGCATTAGAAAACAAAGTAAATTCGATTCTCAGTAAAATGGGACTTGATCCAAATGCCGATCTTGCAGATTTATCGGGTGGTCGTAAACGTCGCGTGTTATTGGCGCGTGCCTTACTGACTCAACCAGATGTGCTATTACTCGATGAGCCGACGAACCATTTAGATGTTGAAAGTATTGAATGGCTAGAGAAATTCCTGCTTGATCAGAATAATCTAACCTTATTATTTATCTCACATGACCGTTCATTTGTGGATAGCATTGCAACCCGTATTGTTGAACTAGATCGCGGGATTTTACGTAGCTATGAAGGTAACTATTCACGTTACTTAGATCTTAAAGCACAGCAAATGGAAGCAGAAGAAAAACAAAATGCTTTATTTGATAAAAAATTAGCTGAAGAAGAAGCATGGATTCGTCAAGGCATCAAGGCTCGTCGTACACGTAATGAAGGTCGTGTTCGTGCACTAAAAGATTTACGTGAGCAATCGAAAGCTCGCCGCTCACAACAAGGTAAAGTGAGCATGGCGACCCAAGATGCCAATCGTTCAGGTAAATTGGTATTCGAGATTGAGCATTTAAGTGTCACCTTTGGCGATAATGCTCCGATTATCAAAGATTTCTCAGCACTGGTTCTTCGTGGAGATCGTATCGGTTTAGTGGGCGATAATGGTGTCGGTAAAACCACACTGATTAAAGCTATTTTGGGTGAAATTGAACACGCAGGTTCAGTTAAAACAGGTACTCAATTAGAAGTTGCTTATTTTGATCAGTTACGTAACGCCTTAGACCTTGAAAAAACAGTGATGGCAAACGTTTCTGAAGGTTCTGACTTTGTTGATGTAAATGGTAACCGTCGTCATATCTATAGTTATTTACAAGACTTTTTATTCTCACCAGAGCGTGCACGTACACCAGTGAAAGCGCTTTCGGGTGGTGAGAGAAACCGTATCTTATTGGCAAAACTGTTATTGAAACCATCGAACTTAATCGTGATGGATGAGCCTACCAATGACTTAGATATGGTGACACTTGAGTTACTTGAAGAGATGTTATCTGAGTATAAAGGCACTTTGTTATTGATCTCGCATGACCGCGCCTTTATGGATAACGTCGTGACTTCAACGTGGGTTTTTGACGGCAAAGGCAATATTGATGAATACGTTGGTGGTTATCAAGATTATTTAGAACAACGCCCAGATGACAAAGTTGTCGATCAAAAAAGTGATGTTAAGAAAGCGCAAGCCAAAGCAGAAGCGGCCGCCGCTGCTGCATCAGCGCCTAAAAAAGTCAAACTCAGTTATAAAGACCAACGTGAGTTAGAACAACTCCCTGCTGAAATGGAAAAACTTGAAAAAGAACAAGCAGAACTTTCAGCGAAGCTTGCTGATGGCTCTTGGTTTGTTTCTGACGCGAATGCAGCGACTTTAGCGAGTCAACGCCTTGCAGAGATTGAAGAATCTCTACTTGAAAAGTTGGAACGTTGGGACATCTTAGAAAACATGTCTAAGGGTAACTAAAACAGACCAAAGTGACTATCTCTTCGGGGTATAGTCACTTAGTTTTTAAAGCTGATTATTTAAAGAAAAATCAGTTTTAAGCAATTGGTAAAGATTAAAATTTTCATCATCAAAACAGACAAAAACCACCTCCTGTACGAATTGACTTTGAATGAGTTCTTCATGAATTATTTTCAGTGCAATTTGGGCAGCGAGCTGTTTAGGAAAACGATAAATTCCTGTTGAAATATTCGGAAAAGCCATAGATTTCAGTTCCAAACTTTCGGCAAGTCTAAAGCTATTCCGATAAGCATTTTCCAACAATTTCTCTTCATTGTTTTGACCACCTATCCAAGTGGGTCCAACAGTATGAATAACGTATTGTGCAGGAAGCTTTCCAGCCGTAGTAATAACCGCCTCACCTATCGCACAGCCACCTTGTTTGGCACGAATTTTCTGACAATCCGCCAAAATCTCCGCACCACCTCGACGATGAATTGCTCCATCTACACCGCCACCACCTAACAATGAAGTATTCGCAGCATTCACGATTGCATCAACCTCTATTTGAGTGATATCACCTTTTTCAATAATTATTTTTTTCAATTTTTAGTCTATACTTTTTCTTTTAAACACGTACTTTACAATAGAATAAATGGAATCTGATGTTACAAGTGAGAATTAAAAACACACTTCGTGATACACTTCTCAAAAATTCAACTTAATTCACATTTCTAAGATCTATGAGCCAACATCAGTCTTATATTCCTGGCGAATTTCGATGGGAATTTTTATTACCTAAATACTGGAAAATCTGGATTGCCATTACATTTTTAATGTTATTGGCAATACTGCCTTGGGCAATTCAATGGCGCATTGCTCATGGCTTAGCCGCTGTATGTTGGCATTTGCTGAAATCACGTCGTAAAACCACGCTCAGAAACTTAGAAGTTTGTTTTCCAGAATGGTCGCCCGCTGAAGTCGAAGCTCAAGCAAGACAAGTATTTGTTGATATGATGATTGGCATGTTTGAAACCTTGAATGCGTGGTACTGCCCAAAATGGTTCAAAGATCGTCATCATATCGAAGGTTTAGAACATCTTAGAAATGCACAAGCACAAGGCAAAGGCGTTTTATTTTTAGGTACACATAGCACCTTACTTGATGCAGGTGGTTATCTTTGCGCGCAATATTTTCAACTCGGTGTGGTCTATCGTCCACAGAATAATCCGATGTTGGATATGTTGATTTATCGTTGTCGGGCAACGATTTATAATCATCAAATTGATCACGATAATATGCGTGGTTTGATTCGACAGCTCAAAGATGGTGAAGCAATTTGGTATAGCCCAGATCAAGATTTTGGTTTAAAGCAAGGCGTCATGGCACCATTTTTTGGTGTTCCTGCTGCAACGGTAACAGCGCATCGTCGTTTACTTAAAATGACGAAAGCAGTTGCAATTCCTATGTATTTTTACCGCTATGGTGATATTCGTAATCCACAATACAAAGTTTTGCTCGAACCCGTTGTTGATAATTTGCCGAGTGAAGATGAACTTGCAGATGCAGTAAGAGTGAATCAAATTATTGAAAATCAACTGCGTATCGCACCGACGCAATGGATGTGGTTTCATCGGCGTTTTAAAACTCGTGCCGAAGGTTATGACCGTATTTATTAAAACCTGAAATAAAAAAATCTGTGCACTGAGGCACAGATTTTTTTTAAGTGAATCATTATGGTAAAGCGCGATTCACAAAAATTGTTTTCATGTTATTTCCAAAGGTAATACTTTCAGCCAATACAGAACGCCCATCGAGTAAATGCCATCCTAAAAGTCCTTGGTGGGTTAAACGTTCATCCATCAAAGCCGTGCTATCGCCACTATCAATAATGCTATCATCAAAAACTTTATACTGAACAGAAGCAGCTAAGTTAGCTTGAGTGCTGTCTTTTTCAAACACAAAACCAACTTGTCCATTTGGTAACTCTAATTCAAAACGGTAGATGAAGCCCTGTGCTTTTTGAGCATCTAAAATAGCCTGAACTTCATTTGCTTTTGCATTTGATGCTGAAGCAATCCAACGATATTCATATGTTCCGTTGTGCGCACTGCTATTACTACAAGCAAATGCGAACTGCGAACCGTAGATATACTCTGCAAAGAAAATACGGCAACCTTGACTACCTAATTGATTAGCTGCTGCTTCCCAAGTCGCCTTATCTTTCACCGTAGTTTGAGCAACCTCTTTGGTTAAGATGCTATATATCGCAGTATCGCCAACACGTTTTTCGAAAATATTGTTGTAAACGGATGGCTTACTGTCAGCAAGACGTACAATTGCTTGTTGCTTATAAATAAAGCCTAAACTTGCCTGCTGCGTTAATTGCGTTTTCCATAGTGCATATCGTGCTGCGGCTGTTGCACCTGCACCATCCAAAACTTTGTATTGATATTTAACTGCACTCGCTGAGTTGTCTTTTACATATAAATTACGATCGTCTCGCGCATCAATGTATAACTCAAAAGATGCTGTCTCCGATGTGGTCCGCGTATCAAAGTTCGCGTGATTTAGACGATAACCTGCATTTGATTGTGTATCTAATTGCGTTTGTAATTTCTGTAAACTTGGTTGAACATCAGCTAATAAAGCTTTAGCTGATGAAACTACTGTTGTTGGCGCTTTTCTTTGGAATCGCTGAATGCTCGACTTTTTCCAACACACACCCTGCGTCGCATTTAAGTTTATAGATTGAACATATTGATCAATTTCACTGCCCACCGGATTTGGTTTATTTTCTAATAAACAAAAAGTATTGGCATCTCTAAACGCAAGTACACCCGCAACACTTTGAGAACCGCTACGACTTTTAACCATAACGGTATGATATTTGGTTTTATTCGCAGTAATCGCATTACCAATATTTTCAAGCACTAAGCCACTGGTTGGACCTCCATCTAATTTTAGATCGCCTTTAACAGAGCCTGCGCATTGCGGTTCAGTGTATTGCTCACTATCTATAACAAAATCAAGCGTATTACTTTGAGTCTGATAATTTTCAACCACCAATCGAAATGCACCTAATGATGAGTTATTACAGTAAGTTGATTCCCATGTGCCAGCAAAAGCTTGGGCAGGCGTAGGTGTTGGAGTCGGAGTCGGAGTCGGAGTCGGAGTCGGAGTCGGAGTCGGAGTCGGAGTCGGAGTCGGAGTCGGAGTCGGAGTCGGAGTCGGAGTCGGAGT
>NZ_KB849765.1:773880-1229070 GCF_000369005.1 Acinetobacter beijerinckii CIP 110307 | reverse complement strand
AGTCGGAGTCGGAGTCGGAGTCGGAGTCGGAGTCGGAGTCGGAGTCGGAGTCGGTTTATTATCCGATGATGAACTTCCTCCGCAACCCACTAATGCAGCACAAGTCATACTTATTGCTATTTGAGTCCATATATTTTTCATTGCTGAGCTCTCTGTGTGATTTTTTCACATATTATACATGTGAAAATTTAACACTTTTCTTCTTGAGTGCAAATGTTTTTATGCTTAAATTAATAACAGAAGGTCAAATCTTTATATTGATGGGTCAAGATGTATGGATACACATGCTAATTTAATACAGCAATTCAATGCATTACCTGAAAATTGGAATGCATGGTTAATCGAAAATATACAAAGAGGTTGCGCTCCAGAGGAATTAGCTCAAATTTTATTAAAAGAGGGATTAATTGATCCAACCCAAACAAGCACGCAATCCAATCAACAAGCTCAGGAACATTTCAGTTGGTTAGAGCAAATCGTAGAACAAAAAAACCGATCTAATCCTGCACAAGATTTGACCCAAGAACAAAAAACTTGGCTGGCACAAGCCTTATTTGAACAAAAGACTAAAGAACTGATTTATCAAACGCTTAAAGCGCAAGGCTTAAATGAAATTGACATCGCTAATGAACTAGTTCATTTAAAACAAAACCCGTATTTTAAAATTGCCCAACAACAGCATTTTTTATTGCAGAAACGAAATTGGTTATTGGATACCTTAGATCGTTTTGCTCGTTTAAACATTGCTTACAATAAAATTGAGCGAATTCAAGTACCAAGTTTTGAACATTTTGTTCATCATTATTACAGTCGAAATTTACCTGTGATTTTAAATAATGCGATTGACCATTGGGATGCACGGAAAAAATGGTCTCCTGAATATTTTAGAAAAACGATTGCTGATAAAAAAATTGAAGTTCAATTTAATCGGGAACGCGACCCTTTATTTGAAAGGAATTCGATTCAGCATAAAACACAGATGACGATGAATGACTTTGTAGATTTGATAGAACAAAACCCACATTCAAATAACTTTTATATGACGGCAAACAATGCCAAAGCAAGTCATTCAAATTTGTCGGAATTGTTTAAAGACATTGGTGAATTTCATGATTTCACTGATCATGAACAAGTTCGGAAGCGTAGTTTCATCTGGTTTGGACCCAAAGGAGCTTTTACCCCACTTCATCATGACCTCACCAATAATTTTTTAGTCCAAATTTATGGCAAGAAAAAAGTGACGCTGATACCAGCGATGCAGACCCCGCATTTATATAATGATGTTGCCGTGTTTAGCCAAATTGCCGATCCGCATGATCCACAGATGATTGAACAATTTCCTGAGCTAAAAAAATGCTCTAAAATTGAATGTATTTTAAATGAAGGCGATGCTTTATTTATTCCGATCGGTTGGTGGCACTGTGTTGAGAGCCTACACGTGTCTATAAGTGTATCTTTTACTCATTTTAATATTGATAATGGCGGTGCCGAATCATTCCCCTATCCTTCGCAAATTTAAAGGGATAGATAATTGAAATAGGCTTGTTCAAAAAAATTTGATAATGGTGTTTATATGGAAAAACCAATCGACCAAATGATGATTAGCACCGAATTAAATCCTGCAAATGCACAAGGAATTATTCCCCAAGATGCAGAAACCACATTGGAAAGTATTTTTCCGATGATGCAGCATATTGCACGTTGGCTTATTCATTCAGGCGTTGGTTATACCGATTTCGTTGCAGCCTTAAAACCAATTTTCTATGATCAAGCTTTAGCGGAATTAGAACGAATTCAGCAAAATAAAACAGATTCAGCGGTCAGTCTTTTATCAGGATTACATCGGAAAGATGTGAGTGCATTTAGACAGCAAGCCAACCAAATAAATGCAGAGGCGACTCCGAATTTTGCCATTAGTGTCCCTGCTCGTGTCATTGCACGTTGGATTGCACTTGATTTACCGCATCAAATTCCTGTCTCTGGCGACGAAAATAGTTTTGAAGCATTGGTACGATATATTTCAACCGAGAAACATCCCCGCTCAATTCTATTTGAACTACAACGTCTAGGTGTCGTAGAACAAAAAGGATCGGATGTCATTTTACAACAACATAGTTTTACGCCAGATAATCAGATGCAAGAAAGTAAGGCATTATTTTCAGCCAATTTAACTGATCATCTCGCAGCAGGCGTCGACAACTTTATCAGTGAGAAAACATTTACCCATCTTGAACAAGCAGTTCATGCCGAAAAACTCACTTTAGAGTCCATAGAATCTTTGCGTCAACTCAGTATTGAACTTTGGCAGAACATGGCAAAACAATTACTGAATGCGGCCATTCAATGCTGTGAAAAAGACCAAAACCAACAAGATGCGACTTATCAATTTCGTTTAGGAATCTATCAATATGATAAGGAAACAAAGCTGCAAATTCCTTATCAATATAAGGATAAATAAAATGAAGCGTTTCTGTTTGTCACTTTTACTTTACAGCGCCACCATAAGTCTAATCGGCTGTGGCGAAAACTTTTTGGCTGCCAATGTAAGCCTAGGTGGAAGTGGTTCAGGTACGCAAAAACCAGTTCCCGGAGGCAATGATAATTCATCCAATCCATCAACTGGCGATGGAGATGAACACTATGAATATGTGGCTAAAATTCCTGCCGAATCAGAAAGTACCTGCTCGGGTGTACAACGTCGGATGAGGTTCATTTATGCAGATAATAAGCAACCTATACCACCTGAAACCATTCGATCACTCGCAATCTCACCTTTACAAATTGAGATTGAAAACACCACACCGAATTATGTTTATGCGCTTACTCCGCTCTGTCGTCAGATTGATTATGAAATAGGGACGATGAATATTCTGCCCGGGGAATCTCTCAAATGTGCGGCTGATCAAGATAGCCTTCAAGTTTTAAAGCCTTTTGAAATACGACGTTATGAAGTAGATCTGAAGTTTGCTGAAACTCAAGAACCTATTACCGTAAACTATTATTCTTTCTATAGTACAGATTTACCTAAAAATGAAACTGTATGGGATAAATGTGAAGCAGCTCAGATCACAGTTATCATGCAAAAGCGTCTTATTCCAAAAGTGATTGCTGAAGAGCCAACCATTCAACTTCCTATTACTGAAGCTGAGCCGATGCCTTAAGTAAGGTAAGAAAAGTCAAATAAGATGTAACGATTTAAATCCATACATTAAAAAATTAAAACCCGAGTTTCGCATCCTGCTAAACTCGGGCAAATGAGGTTGTGCTTTCACTCTTTGTTTTTATCCTGCTTCCATCGCATGCATCATATCCATAATGCTTTTTCCTTCTCAGCGTCGCTATCCTTAATCGGAAATCCATTCCTGCGTCCCTGTGCTGATGTATTTAGAATAAACCTTTTAATCAATTCGGACTATTCGTTGCAGGCCTAAATCATTGTACGATAATGCTTACACCACAGTTTGCCTATCTTGAATATTCATCATCTTTTTATGCGGCTGTGCAAGACTATCTACCACCTTTTTTTCTTCACGTTCAGCTTTTTCTATTCCTTCTTGAATCGCCTGCTGTGCTTCCTCTTCATCATCTTCTGTCTGTTCAAGTTCTTGCTGTTCTTGCTCAAATACAGTCGATGTTTGCAAAACTACATACACTGGAAAATGATCCGAACCAATATGATCTAAACGTTTCATATCGACTAATCCAAAGTCTGTACTATGAAAGACATGGTCAAGTGACCAGCGCAATAATGGATAATCAGCATGAAAAGTATTCATAAAATAGCGACCAACGCGTGGATCAAGTAAACCGCTGATGCGCTGAAATAACCGCGTAGTTCTCGACCACGCCACATCATTTAGATCCCCCATAACAATACAGCTTTGATCTAAATCTTTGATACGATCACCAATAATTAAAAGCTCAGCATCTCTTAAAGTTGAATCTTTCGCCTCCGTGGGACTTGGCGGCTTCGGATGTAAACAATACAGCTGTACGATATTTCCTGCATTCAATGTTAATGTGGCATGTATCGAAGGAATCTCATCACTCAAGATAAATTTGATTTCAGACTCAATTAAGGGCAAACGGCTATATAAATGCATGCCATATAAATTATCTAAAGGTACTGCAACTCGATGCGGATAATCTTTTTCAATTGGCTGTAAAGCATCTTGCCATTTTTGATCGGACTCAAGCGTAAGTACAATATCAGGTTTAAGATTTTCAATATGTGAAAGCAGTAAATGATATTTATCATTTGGCGTTAATACATTCGCGACCAATAATGAAATTTTTTGATCCTGATTGATCTGTTCTGGTTTAACTTTCTGAACTTGTTTCTTCCATATAGGTGTATAGGGTAATACCATTTTTAATTGATAGGCCACTGCTGCAATAGTACAGAATAATAAAATCTCCCTGTCCAAACTCCATTCAGCATCTATAAATAACAAGCCGAGTAAGGCAAGAATTCCGATCGCCAGAATTTGCAAGCGAGGAAAGTCGGCTCCCCGAAACCACCATTCATCACGAGGGATTAAAGACCAAACACTGAGCCAAATAACCAATACTGCGCAAATCTCAATCCATATCATTTCATTTTACTCTTAGAGATCCTGTGGATTTTTCAATAAAGTTATGGCTTTATCAATTTTGTATCTAATATAAACAAGTTATTCCACTCAACAAAATTATCGTTTTATTTACGTAACGCTTGCAGTTGTGGTCGCTTTTGATACACTCAAACCCCTTTAAAGTTTTTTACATACCGAGGCACAATGACATGAAAGTAGGTCTGGTCGGTTGGCGTGGGATGGTTGGTTCTGTCCTTATGCAACGTATGGTTGAAGAGAATGATTTTGCTCATATTGAGCCATTCTATTTTTCTACCAGTAATGCAGGTGGCGAAGCTCCTTCATTTGGTGGTAAGACTGCCCCAGCACTTATGGATGCATCAGATATTACCAGTCTGAAGCAAATGGATGTCATTTTAACCTGTCAAGGTGGCGATTATACCTCTGATGTATTCCCAAAACTAAAAGCTGAAGGTTGGGATGGTTATTGGATTGATGCTGCGTCTACATTACGTATGGCTGACGATGCCATTATTGTACTTGATCCAGTGAACTTAAATGTGATCAAAGATGGTTTAGTTAATGGAACTAAAACATTTGTCGGCGGTAACTGTACTGTTTCATTGATGCTCATGGGTTTAGGCTCGCTGTTCCAAAATAATTTAGTGGAATGGGCAACTTCAATGACTTATCAAGCTGCGTCAGGTGCTGGTGCGCAAAATATGCGTGAACTGATCACAGGCATGGGCTATTTATATAACAATACTAAAGCGTTATTGGATGATCCAAAATCTGCGATCCTTGATATTGATCGTCAAATTGCAGACTTGCAACGTGGTGAAGGTTTTCCAAAGTCTAACTTTGGCGTACCACTCGCTGGCTCTTTAATTCCATATATCGACAAACAACTCGAAAGTGGTCAATCAAAAGAAGAATGGAAAGGTCAAGTTGAAACCAATAAAATCTTAGGTAATCAACAAATCGTTCCAATTGATGGTCACTGTGTTCGTATCGGTGCAATGCGTTGCCACTCACAAGCAATCACTTTAAAGTTGAAAAAAGACGTTGCGCTTGATGAAATCGAAGATATGATTCGCCAATCAAGCCAATGGGCGAAAGTTGTTCCAAATACCCGTGAAGCGTCAATGACAGATTTAACACCTGTAGCCGTAACAGGTACATTAACTGTACCTGTTGGTCGTTTACGTAAGCTCAACATGGGTAAAGAATATCTAGGCGCATTCACTGTAGGTGACCAACTTCTTTGGGGTGCAGCTGAGCCATTACGCCGTATGTTACGTATTCTTGTTGAATACAAGAACGTCTAAGCAAAAATCACTAAAAATAAAAAGCCGATCACATTTGATCGGCTTTTTTTATGTCATTAAATTTGAAGAATTTACAATTCATTTACATCACGGTAATGTATACTTTTTACCGACTAAAACATCACTTTTTCATGGATCGAGATGACTGTTTATAACAAATTAAAAATTGCCATTTTAGCCATATTTTCTTCGCAACCTCTTTATGCGATTACACTTGACCCATTGCAAATCCAATCTGCGCCAGGTGAGCTACTCTATGCTGAAATGAGTTTTCACCAAGCCAATAGCAATGATAAGTTAGATGTTAGCTTAGCGACGCCAGAAGATCTAATGATGATTGGTGCGGCTCATCAACCACCCAGTGGTTTAAACTTTTACACTCGCCGTAACACTAAAGGTGAAGGTGTTATTGTTATCACGTCTACTCGTCCAATGATTGATTCTGAACTCAACATTATTCTAAAAATCCAAGAAGGTAGTGCCAGTCATTTAAAACATATCAAGCAACCAATACGTCAAGGCGTTAAAAATAACATCGCAAAAACAAATAATGAAAAATCGCTCACGCCAAAATTTATTGTGAGTGAGAAAGACATTGCACTGAATTTACCTGAAAGTACTCATTTTAATATAGCGACCTCTACTCCAAAACAACAAAATAACAAACAAGAAAACCTGTTAAATGCCCCATTTACGCTACCGCCTGTATTAAATAATGTTCAAGCAAGTACTTCTGCACCAACTGCAATTTCAACGGTGTCTTCAACTAATTTACAGCAACCAGCAGCAGTTGAAGTTAACGCTACTCAAGAGAAGACTATAAAAGCAGCAAACCAAGAAGCTGCAACGCCAACACCAACTCAGCAAAACAACAACCCGATCGCTGAAACTGCTAAATCACCTGAGCCACTGCCACCTGTTGAAGGTGAATTAAAAGCAACTGATAAAAAAGAAGTCGAGCAAAACAAAACAGCGCCGCTTCAAGTAAAACAACCTACAATTGAAACCAAGAAGAAAAAGACACCAACACCACCTGTTGAAACTGCAGAGGGTCAAAAACAACATATCGTACAACGTAATGAGTCATTATGGCGTATTGCTCAACGTATCTCGGCACAAACTCAACAACCTGTCGCACAAGTCATGAATCAGATCAAAGCTCAAAATGAACATGCATTTATTGATGGCAATGCGAATCGACTAAGACAAGGTTCTCGCTTAAACTTTAATCTCAATAGTGTTCCTGTTCGATCAAATCAAATAGCGAATCAGATTGCAGCACAGACTCCTCGCTCACCTTCAACTAAAGCTAAATATCGCTTACAACAAGCTGAGATGTCTCTCGTTGCAGAAAGCAATCAAGATTCAAGTACAGGAAGTGCGAAAAAAGACACATTGCAGCAAAAAACCAGTGCAGACTTATCATTAAAAGTTATGACAGCACGAGAAAAAACCGTTACATTACAAAGAAACGTAACACAGTTAGAGTTAGCATTGCGTACTAAGGAACAACGTATTCAGCTATTAAATGCTCGACTTGCTGAGTTGCAAGAACAGTTGAAAGCACAGCAAGAAACTAAAAAGCCAACACACTAAGTTACGAGAACATTCTCATAAATTTGCACAAAAGCGGCTCTATCTTTAAGGGGTATAGATCATGTCAACTGTAATCATTGTACTGCTAGTCATTGTACTAGTCGTTGCAATCGTTTTAAAAAAACGCGCTGACAACCAAAGTTCAGCAACACCTAAAAAAGGTACTGCTGCAAAAGCAACGAAGAAAGTAGCTGCAAAAAAAGTTTCACGTACGACGTTGGTTCGTGAAGAACAAGAACCAGCCCCACAAACGACGACAGCAATTTCCGAAAGCTTACGTCAAAAAATTGAACAACAAATTACCGACAAAAACTATCAAGCTGTTGAAGCTCAAATCAATCAACTATTAAAACAAGATAATTCACAGCATGAATTATATTTATTTTTATTAGATATACATTTAGCACAAAAAGATGACTTTGCTATTGATCAACTGATCAAGCATATCAAAGCATTAAAACTAGATGCTATAACTGAAGCAGCTGAAGCAAAACAACGTGAATATGAAAAAAATAAGCAACCTGATTCAATTGAATTCAGCTCTAGCTCAAACCATTTTCATCAAACTACGCCACCAGTAGTAACGCCTGCACAAAACAATAATGCCGATTTTGACGCACTTGCGAAATCACAGAACACTGAATCATTTGATGATTTACAAACCGAATTGGTTGCGCCAATAGCACAAGAAACACCGGTTGAAACAGCTCCTGAAGTTCAGCCATTAGATTTCAATTTTACTTTTGAGCAAAAACAAGTTTCTGAACCAGTCAGTCTTGAAACTGAAACTGTAGAAACAAAAGATCAGCAGCCATTAGAGTTTTCTTTTAACTTAGATGCCACTCCAACGGCTGAGCCAAGCAAAACAGAAGAAGCAAAACCAGAGTTAGACTTTAATTTTTCTAATTTAGAAGTAGCGACCAATAAAACTGATTTTCAAGATGTTGCCATTGAAGCACCAAGTCTAGATTTTAATTTTGATCAACCTCAAGCTAAAATTGAACAGCAACCTGTTATTGAAAAATCAGAACTTTCATTTGAGCTCGCTGAATCAACAACTGTAGAACCTGAAGCTGAATTTTCTGCACCGATTACTCACAGCTCTAATGTAGTTACAAATGATCCGCTAGTACAATCATTCCCTGATCTACAGCAACTCAATGAAGCACAGCTGAATTTAGATCTTGCAGAGCAGTATATTGAACTGGGTGCGTATGCTTCAGCAGAATTACTATTGAACAATAGTCAACCACTCTTTAATCCAGAACAACAACAACTTTCGCAAAAGTTACTCAATAAAATAGCTTCCTGAATTTGATCAGTCTAATATAAGCAGTCTCCTTAGACTGCTTTTTTTATGATGAATAACTTTTTATTATGAAAACAATTGCTTTAATTTATATGGGTGGAACGTTCGGTTGTATTGGTGAACCCCTCATGCCAATGCCTGAACAAGATTTTCTCCCTCTACTTGCTAAAACTATTCCTGCTCATTTAAACGTCGAGTGTTTTGCTGCACCTAGTATCATAGACAGTAGTGCTTGCACAGCTCAGGACTGGTTGCGACTGGTTCAACAAGTTCAACAATTACAGTTGAAAGGTTTTCAGCACTTTGTGATTATTCACGGAACGGACACTTTAAGCTACGCGGCTGCCACACTGGCTCGTTGTTTAGGTCAATCTTGTCACGCAATTATTACAGGTAGTCAATACCCTCTGCTCAATGTAGAAGGCAATGATACGAGAGAATTTACAGACGCACGTGGTAATCTTTACTTAGCACTAGAACAGGTGCTCACCTTACCAACTGGCGTTTATCTTGCATTTCATGAACATGTTTTTCATGCACAAACGACTTTAAAAGCACATACCACAGAGCTGGATGCTTTTGTTGGAATTGCAGCAGATCAAGACTGTGAAACGAATTCAGATTATTTAATTGTAGAAAATCAAAATATTGAAGATTCAGCTCAACTCAGTGTACTTAACCTTATGTTGCAGCCGATCGCAAAACAACAATTGATTGCGCAGTTAAAAAATCTTTTGATTTCCCCACCAGATTTTTTAGTCCTACAAGGATTTGGAACTGGCAATATTGCAGTGAATACTGAGATTCTAGAGCTATTTACTGCATTATATGACAGGAAATGTGTACCAATTATTAGCACCCAAGTCACGTTTGGAAAACTTGATCAGCGTTATGCAGTGAGCTCATGGATTCAATCAGCTAAAGTTTTAGTGAATGATTGCCATAGTCATGCTGATTTATATGCAAAAATTTTGCAAATGTATTTAAAATACCCGACCCATGATCAAAGGTTTGAACATTGGCATCAACACTAATATTGAGGTTAAGATATGCAACGTTATGCAATCGGTATTGAATTTTGCGGTACTCAATACCGTGGTTGGCAAACCCAGCAAGCTGGCATTGCAAGTGTTCAAGAAACAATTGAAAAGGTTCTGAGTAAAATTGCTGACCAAGCAATTATATTGCATGGCGCTGGCCGTACCGATGCAGGCGTGCATGCAACCAATATGGTTGCTCATTTTGATACTACAGCGATTCGCCCTGAGCGAGGCTGGCTTATGGGCGCGAATAGTCAGCTTCCTAAAGATATCTCAATTCAATGGATCAAGTGTATGGATGAAAGTTTCCATGCACGTTTTAAAGCAACAGCTCGTCGTTATCGATATGTGGTCTATAACGCACCAATGCGTCCAGCACTTTTATATAAACAAGTCACTCATCTTTACCAAACGCTTGATGTAAAAAAAATGATGGCTGCTGCATCAAAATTTGAGGGCACGCATAATTTTGAAACTTTCCGTGCTGCTGCATGTCAGTCCAATCAACCTATTCGCCATGTGAAGCACTGTCGTTTATTTGAGCATGGTCGATACTTAGTTTTAGATATTCAAGCAGATGGTTTTTTGCATCATATGGTGCGTAATATCATGGGATGTTTACTTGAAATTGGTCAAGGCATGTATGAGATTGACCATATTGACACTATGTTTGCTGCACAAGATCGTACGGCTGCAGGTATTACGGCTCCTGCCGATGGCTTATATTTTATCCAAGCGCAATATCCTGATCAATTTGATCTTCCACAATTAGCTTTAGGACCACATTGGCTCAATTTACCTGAATAAAAAAAGCCTGATCTGAGATCAGGCTTTTTGAATTTTAAAAAAAATTAACGTTGTTTTCTTTTACGATATTCAACAGGCGTTTCATTGGTCCAACGTTTGAATGCGCGATAGAAAGTACTTGGTTCAGAAAAACCCGTCAAATAGACAATTCTCTCTACACTTTCATTGGTATTCGCGAGTAATTTTTTCGCTAGACGACAGCGATAATCAGAAAGAATTTGCTGAAAACTCGTATTCGCCTCACTCAGTTGCGTTCTTAAACGTCTAGGTGTAATTGTTAACTGTGCAGCAACCGTTTCTAAGGTTGTTTCTCCACTTTCTAAGGTTGAACCAATCGCACGGCGAACCTCACCAACCAGATCATAGCGAGCAAGCTCTTGAAGTTTTTCAATAGCTAATTGCTCATGTAGCTGCAATAACTCAGGTTCAGCTTGCCACAATGGATAATCAAGCACAGCGGCATCAAAATAAAGACGAGTCGCTTTTTGCCCTAAACTTACTGGACAACCATAGACACGAAAATACTCATCATCATCTGCGCCTTCACTAAAGTTAAAGTCAATATAAATTGGCTGAAACTGTCCTTCAGTAATAAATTTAAAGAACCTTAGAATGCCTGACATCGCACACTCAGAAAAGTGACGATTCACGAGATTATCGGACCAAAATTGCTCTGCATTGGTCAGATAGCAACGACCATCTTCGACGACGAGCTTTGCATCAAAAGCATCACTAATAAGTCGTTGATATGCCAAAGCACGCTTTAGCCCTTCTCCAAACGTTTCACTACTTATAAATAAGTGTTCAATAACTTGACCACGATAAAGAGGTAAATGTTCGCCTAGATGTAATCCTATATCTGGATCTTTGCTGACTTCCTGTGCAGCGATCCAAAATGCGTTTTGTGCGCTTAATGGTGTTCTGGCATTAGTATCGATTTGGTTGAGTGCCACACCTGCCTTTGTTAAAATTTCTTCAGTTGGCAATCCTGCTTTACGAATTGCCTGATAACCAAAGCGCAATACAACTGATGCATCTGTTAACTGACCCACGCAGTGCCCTTCCCTGTAGATACTTTATTGTGACAATAACGATAATTTTAGATTAACGTTGATTGACCAAACTGACAACAATATTCTGATAGTTTTGTTAAAAAAAATTATCGATTGTCTAACAGTTTTTCCTCATTTTTGACTAAAAAGCATTAAGAAGACTTAACCTTGTAAAATTTAAATAAATTGACTATAATTTGCGCCTTTCCAATTTGATCATCAGGTAGGCCATGGCCAATAAAGAGGAACTCATTGAGTTCGAAGGCGTTGTCACCGAAACGCTTCCTAATACGATGTTCCGTGTACGTTTAGAAAACGGTCACGAAGTTATTGCTCACATTTCTGGTAAAATGCGTAAACACTATATCCGTATTTTGACTGGCGATAGTGTTAAAGTTGAAATGACACCTTATGACTTAACAAAGGGTCGTATCACTTATCGCGCGCGCTAAGATTAGTGATTGCAAAAAAGCCACTTAAAGTGGCTTTTTTTACGACCTTATTTTCCTGCTATTCACTTAAACGAGTTGTCTTACAACCCACCGTTTGACATTCACGTAAGCGTTCTAAAAGCCAATGATTGCGTTGTTGTGTGGTGTTTAAGCGACATTCTACATTGACGCTATTCTGTTGGTCATCCGTACACTCTGCATCACGATGACGAATCCAAGCAAGTTGTGATTTTTTAAGTATTTTCTGTTGAGTTTGATTTAATTGTGCTCTCAATAATTGATAGTTTTTATTTAAATCCGCATCAGCACTCGCATATATTTTATTTGTACAGTAAATATCATCATAAGTATTGCGTGTTTTGTCACAATTATCCGCATAAATAGTTGTTGATAAAGCACCGACAATAAGTCCAAATATGAACTTTTGCATCAAGTCTTCCTCATTGCATAATAATAAAACTATCTAAACATATTTTGCATTTGTTGAACATTACCCTCAAATAGACAAGTCCGTATATTTTTGTCTTTATTCTGTTTTAGGAATAGAATAAAGACATATAAAGATAATCAATGCAGGGAAATAAGCGTGATTCATTCTAAATATTTTATCTTAGGCTTGGGTTTAATTTTACAAGGGTGCGCGACACCTGCATGGCAATCAACCAATCTTCAAGATTATCTACAACCCTATATCGGTCAATCAGTAGATCATATTGAACAAAATCTTAATCTTCGAAGCTTAGGATTTCAGACTCTAAAACACCCTCAAAAATCTAAAGAACATTTAATTTATACAGTTCTTCGCCCAATGAATATTCCCGTACCTTTAAACATGGGAACCTCAGATGGTTCACGACTTTCTACCAGTACCACCTATAGCCAATCATACGATGTCAATTTCTATTGCCATATTATTTTCAAGCTTGATCAACAACAAATTGCACACTCAATTCGTTATGAAGGTAAAGCTTGCTAACTAATCATAGAGAATAAAAAAACGCAGCTGATGCTGCGTTTTTTTATTCAGAATACTTAATTAGTTAAGTGCTGAAACTACAGCTTCACCCATCGCATCTGTACCAACTCTGCTCATGCCCTCAGACATAATATCTGCTGTACGCAAACCTTGATCTAAAACTTGACCTACAGCATCTTCAATTGCTTTTGCCGCAGCTTCCTCGCGGAAGGTGTAACGCAACATCATCGCCACAGAAAGTACGGTTGCGAGTGGATTTGCGACATTTTGACCCGCAATATCTGGAGCAGAGCCATGACATGGTTCATACATCCCCTTGCCATTTTCATCCAGTGAAGCAGAAGGCAACATACCAATTGAACCTGTTAACATTGCAGCTTCATCAGATAAAATATCACCGAATAAATTACCTGTAACAATCACGTCAAATTGCTTAGGTGCGCGAACCAATTGCATAGCTGCATTATCGACATACATATGCGATAACTGAATATTTGAATACTGTGCTTGTTGTAAGTCAGTGACTGTTTGCTTCCATAATTCAGTCACTTCAAGAACATTGGCTTTATCAACTGAACAAACTTTACCACCGCGTAAACCTGCAAGTTCAAATGCAACTTTAGCAATACGCTTGATTTCACTTTCTGAATAAACGTCAGTGTTATAGCCCTGTTTCTCACCATTTTCCAATTCACGAATACCACGCGGCTGACCGAAGTAAATCCCACCTGTTAGCTCACGAACAATCAGAATATCAAGACCTGCAACGATTTCAGGTTTCAAGCTAGAAGCATCAGCCAATTGTGGATAAAGAATTGCAGGACGTAAGTTCGCGAATAAGTTTAATTCACTACGAATTTTCAATAAGCCACGTTCAGGACGAATTGAACGCTCAATCGTATCCCATTTAGGACCACCGACAGCACCAAGTAAAATCGCATCAGCATTTTTCGCTTGTTCACTGGTTACTGCAGGATACGGTTCACCATGTGCATCAATCGCTGAACCACCGAGCAAACCATGTTCCCATGTCAAACCGAGATTAAATTTATCATTGACCTTGGTTAAAACCTTTTCAGCAGCAGCTACGATTTCAGGACCAATTCCATCACCCGCTAAAATTAAAATATGTTTTGACATGAGTTTTCCAGTTCAATATGAGCAGCTTTCACACTGCTAGTCGATTAAATCTTTTTCTCAACAAACTCACCCAAACCCGTACTGACATCAAAAGGACGACAGAAACGGCGGATGGTATGCTGTTCTTGCTGTAAATCAACACATAATGGTTCAGGCACTGAAACATTCAACAAACTGCCTGAACGATATGTTCTGTCTCGGAACATTTTAAAGGTATAGCGCAGATGCGGTTTAAACGCATGGATGACATGAAAAGTCTCTGCTCGATCAGGCGAAATGGGATAAAAGCGAATAACGACTTCATATTGTTTAGCAGGTACACTCAAATACACCTGCTGTTTTCGGGTAAAAACCGAACCATGTAATCGTACAATTCCTCGCTCCATTGCCTGTTGGCTAATACGGTGCGTTTTTGCATCAATCACGGCAATATCACCAATTCGCTCAAACTCACAATTTTCTACGCCTGAACAATATAAAGTTGTATTTTCCGCTTTCGACTCTAATGTGTTCTGTGCAATACGAACTTGATCGACTACATTAGGTGCGTTTTGACACGCCGTTAATGTCGTACCAACACATAGACACAGTAAAATACTGCGAGCGAGTCTTCTTTTCATTATTCAAGCCCAGTCCTCATGTCTTGTAACATGTAAGCAAAATATTATTCGCTAGCATGTTAACAAGAGTTCATTGTCTGCGCTATGGCTATGTTTAAATTGTCCAAGACATTGCGTAATCTCCAAACATAAACCTTAAGCTTTTATGTCTTGAAATACCCAAGGACGTACTTGTTTAGCTTTTTCTTCAAAAGCACGAATATCGTCCGCAACCTGTAAGGTTAAACCGATATCATCTAAACCATTTAACAAGCAATGCTTTCGGAATGGATCGATTTCAAATTTAAATGCATCGCCTTTTGGAGTACGAACTTCTTGCGCTTCTAAATCAATCGTAAGTTGATAGCCTTCCGTTTCAACACATTCTTTAAATAGCTGATCCACGATCTCTTCGGATAAGATCACAGGCAACATGCCATTTTTAAAGCAGTTATTAAAGAAAATATCCGCAAAACTTGGCGCAATTACGGTACGAAAACCATATTCATTTAACGCCCAAGGTGCATGCTCACGGCTTGAACCACAACCAAAGTTAGTTCGCGCCAACAAAATCGTTGAGCCTTGATAACGTGGTTTATTCAACACAAATTCAGGGTTGATTGGACGTTTGATAATGTCTTGCCCTAAATAACCTTCATCTAAATAGCGCAATTCATCAAATAAATTATCACCAAAACCTGTACGTTTAATAGACTTCAAAAACTGCTTTGGAATAATTAAGTCAGTATCGACATTCGCACGATCTAAAGGTGCAACAACACCTTGTTCTACAGTGTATTTTTCCATGATCTTGCTCCCTTAGAATGAACGAACGTCAACAAAATGACCTGCAATTGCTGCCGCTGCTGCCATTGCTGGACTAACCAAATGAGTACGTCCGCCATTCCCCTGACGACCTTCAAAATTACGATTTGAAGTCGATGCACAATGCTCGCCAGGTTGTAACTTATCCGCATTCATCGCTAAACACATTGAACAACCCGGTTCGCGCCATTCAAAACCTGCTTCTAAGAAAATTTGATCTAAACCTTCTTGTTCAGCTTGTTGTTTAACCAAACCAGAACCCGGAACAATCATCGCTTGTTTAATGCTTGACGCGACTTTACGACCTTTAACCACTTCAGCAGCTGCACGAATATCTTCAATACGTGAATTTGTACAAGAACCAATGAATACACGATCTAATTGAATATCTGCTAATGCCTGACCTGCATCCAAGCCCATATATTGATATGCACGCGTCCAGTCATTGCGCTGTACATCATCTTTAGCTTGTTCTAAAGTTGGTACCGCTTGTGAAACTGGAATCACCATTTCTGGAGACGTTCCCCATGACACTTGTGGTTCAATCTCAGCGCCATTTAGTACCACAACTGCATCAAATACAGCATCTTCATCCGAGTGCAATGTATTCCAGTATTCTAGTGCTTGATCCCATTTCTCACCTTTAGGTGCATAATTACGATCTTTTACATAAGCAATAGTTTTGTCATCAACAGCAACCATACCTACGCGAGCACCCGCTTCGATCGCCATATTACAAACAGTCATACGCCCTTCGATCGACATATCACGGAATACTTGACCGCCAAACTCGATGGCATAACCTGTACCGCCCGCAGTACCAATCTTGCCAATAATTGCTAACACGACATCTTTAGACGTCACACCTTTACCTAATACACCATCTACACGAACTAACATGTTTTTTGATTTTTTCTGTACTAAGCATTGTGTTGCCAACACATGTTCAACTTCTGAAGTACCAATACCATGTGCCAAGCAACCAAATGCACCGTGTGTCGCAGTGTGTGAATCACCACAAACCACGGTCATACCTGGTAATGTTAAACCTTGTTCTGGACCAACAACATGTGCAATCCCTTGGCGGATATCATTAATACCAAATTCAACGATATTAAAGGTCTTACAGTTATCATCTAAAGTTTGCACTTGGATACGAGAGGTATCATCTTCAATCCCTGCGATGCCTTGTTCACGCTCTTTTTTAGAGGTTGGAACGTTATGGTCAGGTGTTGCGACATTGGCACTTAAACGCCAAGGCTGACGATTAGCAAGTTGTAAACCTTCAAATGCTTGAGGGCTGGTCACTTCATGTAATAAGTGGCGATCAATATAAATCAAGCTTGAGCCATCATCACGTTGCTTAACTAAATGGTCATCCCATAATTTGTCATACAATGTCTTGCCTGCCATGTCGTCGCTCTCCATCGTGCTTGTCATAGGTCTGGGTATTTTTAATCTTAGATTGATTATAACAATCGTTTCACATAAATCTAATTTATCATTTTTATCAATTCACAAACTTTTTGGAATGATTAATCTCGAAAATAATATTTCATCAGCTCAAGATTACCATCCTTATGCACAGGTAAATTAAGCCATTCAATCAAAGGCTGATACTCGAGAATAAATTGATCAAATAAATTTTTAGTTATGATCATATTAGTACAATCAATTGTCACCAGCGAATACTTTTTAGCCCTATTAAGACTATATAAATTCAAACAAAAGATAGGAGTAGGTAATTGATTGCTTCGAGACATAGCTGGAATGTAGTCATATTTTGCTTCAATAAAATTAGGATAGAAGTCAGCTTTTTTCTTATTATTCAGATATATCGTTAATTTTTTTGAATTAGAACTAAATATTAACTTTACTTTTAAATTATGCGCATCATTCCTTCGGAGTATTATCCATATAAATACACCAATAAGAACGCCTACCCCCATATAAGAGAAAATACCAATTTCTATACTCATTTTTGAATAAATTAAAAAATACATGATTTTATATAAATTCAAGTAAAGAACAATCAATGAAGCAAGACATATTATTTTTATAAGAATTCTATTCTTACTAGAATACATGTATTTTTTAGCTGTTTCATAAGTAAGACATTCTTCACTTAACACTTTTAAATTTCTAATCAATGCTTTCTCACGGTTTGTTATTTTAAATTTAGTTAAATTATCTAGAAATCCAATCATCAGCAATCGAAATTTCATTTTTACTTTTTAAATGATAATGATTATTATTTAATTAAATATAAATCAATATTCGTAACGGTGAGCACTATGGCGAACATTCAACAATTTGTAATCAACAATCGGCGTACCTTAAAAAAAACCTTGAGTTACTACATCATGCATATTAGTGTTGCGATGATAGTTGCCTATGTAATTACAGGAAATTTCATTATGGCAGCGACTTTGAGTTTAATTGAACCGACTGTTCAAGCCTTTGCATTTTTCTTTCATGAAAAAGTTTGGAATTATCTCTAAACCCATTTCCTCGAAAAAATTAAAAGTAACTTACTTTAGGTAAATGTATATGAATCTTGCTGCATTTGAAGCATTCGTAAAAGTGATGGAAACAGGTTCAATTTCTATCGCAGCAGAACAATTATTTATCACTCAACCCGCAGTGACTAAACGGATTCATAGCCTAGAGGATTATTTTGGCGTTAAGCTTTTTGAGTCCGCAGGGCGAGGCATTCAGCCTACGCACGCAGCCCATTCATTATTACCTAAAGTTCATACATGGTTGAATGAGTTAGGTGAAATTCATCATACACTGAGTCATGAGCAAGCTCAGGTACAAGGTCGCTTAAAAATAGGCACCAGTCACCATATCGGTTTGCATCATCTCGCTGAGCCGCTCAAAAATTTCGTTCAACGTTTTCCACAAGTGACCTTAGATGTCCATTTTGTTGATTCTGAGCAAGCACATGAACAAGTTTTAGCAGGTGAATTAGAGTTAGCATTCTTAACGTTACCGCCGATTGGCGATGATCGTCTTAACTACTTAACCATTTGGAACGATCCTTTGGTTTTTGTGACTTCACCTTTTCATCCTTTAGCACAACAATCCCAACTCAAATTAGAAGATTTAATTGCTTATCCGAGCCTATTGCCAGCTGCACACACATACACGAGTCAAATCACACTGGCAGAATTTGAGAAAAAAGGCTTAAAACCAAAAATTACGATGAGCAATAATCCATTAGAATCAATCAGAATGTTAGTTTCAATTGGTTTGGGTTGGTCTGTTCTGCCTAAAACCTTACTCAACCACGATTTAAAACAACTCGATTTAAATTTGAATATGAATCGGCAATTAGGTTTAGTTTGGCATCCTGCACGTATTCAGTCCAAAGCTGCTGAAGAACTAATTAGTATGATGCGAGTCGATTAATCCTCAATTTAATCACTACCGCCACCACAGCTGCTACAACTACTACCACAGCTTGAGGATGAGGTTTGATTTTGCTTATATTTGGCAAAGTCTTTAGTCATTTGTTCAAGTTCATAGGTTTGTCCACTTTCCCAACCCAACACCTGGTCAATTGCAAATAATCGTGATAATTGAGAGGTATTTCGTGGATTAAATTCATGCAACATACAACTATATTTCCAAGATTCAAATAATTGAACTGCTTGTGCTTCAGGCTTTGTTGTTGTGTCATAAGGATTATGCGTTAAAACTCGACCAATTGTTTGCTGGCATAATTGCTGATATTGGATCGGATATTTCAGCATCACATGCCATAGCTCATCAACAGCATGTGATGGCATTGCATAAGCTTGTTTCTGCAAAACCTGTAATGCTAAATAATCTTTAAAACCTTGTTCAATCAATTGACGTTGTTTTAAGTCCAACACAGAATATTTTTGTTGTAACTCATTCCAAAAAATTGGATTAATTTTAAGTTGCTCAATCTTCTCTAATTTGTCTCGTCTCGTTCGAACAATCAGTGCCTGATTCACAACGATCACAGTCCAGATGAAAGGAATAAGTACCCAAGCCGTAAAAAATTGCTGTTGCCAACTATGCATGACCAATAAGATTAAGATGGGTAACATGATCCAGCGTGTTTTTATCATTGGTTGCTGGCGTTTTAATTTGAGTAATGCACTCAGCACATTGGAAGTATGTTCTTCCTGATTTATTGTTATTTTCATACTGTCATCTTAGAAATAAATGATGACAGTAATATGACAAGAAAACCCCCCATTTTGGGAGGTCTAAACGAAATCAATTATCCAATTTGTAGTAAACGTCGTATCTGTTGAGTTACTTGAAGCACATCTAAATGTTGATTTGGAAGTGTCATCGTTAATAACTGATCTGAACGCAAAGTCCGATCCACTTCCAACATCACATGCGTCTGATGTGCTTCAGCGACAAATGACACTTCAACCTCATTAAAACCGCTAAACATGTGTGAAGACACAAACTCTAACTCTTGGTAACAACCAATAGTTGATCTAAAGTTACGTGCAGTGAGTTGTCCTTTTTCTACATCTACACTCGATAAGACAAAACCGCATTGTTGCATCGCTTGTAAAAATACTTGCATAGTAGCGGTCGGTAACACTTTTAAATAATCACGATCAGTTGCGTCTAGCCCCCAATCAACATCCATATGGGTATTAATCCAAACACGAGTCCCATTACGACGACAAGATACTTCTGTAATTGGTGTCTCTTCAGGGAGTTGCATAGTGAATGGAATATGATGAGCTTGATGCGCAGACAATAAAAAATTTGAACTGATTAACCACTGATCCAATATCAAAGGCTGATTAAACTCATGATCTCCTGACTCAACTTCTGCCATAGTCATCAGTTGTAAATACAAACCATTGATTTCCTTATCCGATGATCCACCTTTAAAACTAATTTCCCCATGCAATATTTCACCGGCTTGTAAAGTTGGATTGTGCAAGCGAGTTTCTACTGTCACAGCTTGCATACCCAAACCTGACATGATTTTATTGAACATTTTTCTAAAACCTTTTGAATTATCTTGTTAAATCTGTAGCAGACTTATTTTTTAAAGAGCCTCATCCCCAGCGATTTGAATCTTAGCATCTGCGATTGCATTCATAAATTGCTGATAATCATTTAAATTACGTTCTGCAGACTGTACGGCATACTCTTGTAATACGTTTACAATGGTATTTCCTTCACCAAGGTAGCCCATCAGAACATCTGCATTACCTGATTTTGCATGCGCATGTGCTAAAGCCAGACCACAACTTTCAGCATATTCATAAAAATATTCATCATCCATATCCGCCAAATCAACTGAGATTTTCATATCGCGAAGCTGACGTACATGGAAATGTTGCTCTAAAGTTGAGAATCCAAGGAATATATCACTTGCAGCTTGCATGAGTTGCTGTCCATGTACAACGCGCTCACCTTCGTGCTGCACTTTTTCAAGAAATAAAGGGCTCAAAATTGAAGGGTTGGCTTCTTTCATTTGCAAAATCAAAGGTTCACGATCTGCATCCTGAAATAACGCAATTGCTGATCGTGTGCCTACACTCCCCACTCCAACCACTTTTAAAGCAACATCACTTCGTTGATAACGGTCAAATAAGACTTGGCGATCGTATTTCAATGAATCTCGATATTGTTTAAAGAAGGTATCGACACTTTGACTAAAAGGTTCATCTACATTTGGATGCCACAATAATGGCAAATCATCAACAAAATAGCGAAATCCTGTTTCTTTATCTTGTTGAGTGAGCTTCGGCAAAACAGAATACGCATTTCTTTTCTGTGCTGAATCAAGATGCTTCTCTCGCTTCTTTCTCAATTTTCGGCATTCGGTATTTTCTAATAAGGTACTCGCATCGACTTTGTCATACCAAACTTGTAAAGGTGACAATTCAGTATTTTCTAATAAATGCTGGCGATAGCTATTCAGCATGATTTTAATGGCTTTTAAACCGACTTTATCAGCGAGATCAATATCACGTGCTGCAATCAAAAAGCTTGTCGCTAAACGTTTGAGATCCCATTCAAATGGCGCAACCAAAGTTTCATCAAAATCATTAATCCCAAATAATAAATTACGTTCAGGGCTAGCAAAACCACCAAAGTTACTTAAATGACAATCTCCACAAATCTGTTGAAATAACCCTGAGTGATTTTGTTCCCATGCTTGGTCAAACAACATCAATGACGGCATGCCACGATAGAACGTAAAGGGTGAAACACTCATACGCTTGGCACGAATCGGCTTAAGTTGCTCTAAGCGCCCTTGATTGCTCCAATCATAAATCTTTAAAGCCGTTGTACCTTTCGGTCGTTCTGACAATTGTGATAATTGCTCACGGGGAATTCTTTTACGTTGCGTTTTACCGAGTTTAAAACCTTCATTTTTGGTGAGTAACTTACCTTGATAGCTATGTCGTGTGAGATCGATGCTCTCTTCTGTCCATAGTTGTTTTGGCAGTTTAAGTTGTTGTTTTTTCATAACACCCCCGATATAAATGTCAGTAGTGTTATAACAATAAATTGAATGGATCAGATAAATAATTTTTATATTTCATTCAACTCATGGTGTTGATCATTCATTTTTTATTTTTTCACAAATTTCCTAACAACATAATAAAGCAGCATAACAAAGGGTAAAACTAAAAATAATGCGCCAAATCCAAATGTTATACAGGCAAAAATAATGCCGCCTATTGCGCCCCCAAATAAAAGGATAATCAAGAAGAATAAAAATTCACTAATCAAGGCATCAAAACCTTGGCTAAGGAACTGTTCACTCCAATCTGAGCGACGATATCGTCTACGCTCTGAATCCTTATTATTCACGATATTTCCGATTCACATAATACCTATTCTTCTAACATAATAAGTACTATGTGAGCAAAGCAAAGATTATACGGATACGATCGACCAATCTTGAATATCCCAATGCTGTTCTTGAGCTAGTTTTTCTAAACGATCATCAGGATTCACTGCGATTGCATGGCTCGCATACTCAAGCAGGAAACGATCATTAATTGAATCTGAATATGCCCAAGATTCTGAAACAGTACGCCCATCTAACCACTGATCCAAACGAGCAAGCTTTCCTTTTTGATAACACGGGAGTCCTTTCACCTTACCCGTATATTTTCCATCAATGACATCAGCATTGGTGGCAATAATTTCGGTAATACCAAATTCACGAAAAATAGGTGCAGTAATGAAATCACTTGTCGCGGTAATTCCCACAATCGCATGACCCATGTCTTGATGCTTCTTGATTGCATCAAATCCTTTCGGGCGCATTTGAGGGCGAATCACTTTTTGCATAAATAACAGATGCAATTCTGTTAAATATGCATTGTCATGTTGCGTCAAAAACTCAAATACAAATTCATTATAAGCAATTGGATCAAGCTGACCTGCTTTATAGTCATCATAAAATTTATCATTCATTTGGCGGTGATGAACTGGATCAACCAAACCCTCATTCACTAAAAACTCACCCCATGAGTGGTCAGAATCGGTATTTAACAGGGTGTGATCTAAATCAAACAAAGCCAATTTCATATAAATGCTCATTTAAATGCAAATTAAAGAAAAAAAACGTAAATCTATTTCCGTAAGTGACTAAAAATTCGTTAAGATCATAGCAATTTTAAACATTTTACTTTGACCTTTTTCGAGTTGGACGTGAAGAGTGACTGTCCCCGAGATCAAAGTCAACGATATAGAGAAAATTTAGGTAGCCAAATGATCGACTCAGAAGGTTTCCGACCCAACGTCGGGATCATTTTGGCAAACGATGATGGACAAGTTTTATGGGCAAAGCGCATTGGTCACAATGCTTGGCAATTTCCACAAGGAGGTATCCAGTTTGGAGAAACCCCTGAACAGGCACTTTATCGTGAACTGAGAGAAGAAGTCGGTTTATTGCCCGAACACGTCCAAATAATAGCGCAAACTAAAAGCTGGCTGCGTTATCGTTTGCCACATCGGTACATTCGGTCAGATTCTGATCCTGTATGTATTGGTCAAAAGCAAAAGTGGTTTTTACTGAAGTTAACGGCATCGCCGCATCATATTCAGTTAAATCTATCAGACCCACCCGAGTTTGATGAATGGCAATGGGTGAGTTACTGGTATCCGTTAGGTCAAGTGGTCAACTTCAAACGTGATGTTTACCGCCGAGCGATGATGGAATTATGTCTACAATTACCTCAACGTTAAACGTCAATAAATCATCACTTTAAGCAATGATTTTTGACATAAGAGCTGTTATAACTAGGTCTATAAAGATTTATAAATTGGAGTAAACATCCATGTCAAACATGCAACTCGACACACTTAGACGCATTGTTCAAGAAATTAATGCGTCCGTCAGTTTGCATGAATCACTCGACATCATGGTCAACCATGTGGCTGAAGCGATGCATGTGGATGTATGCTCAATTTATTTATTGGATGAGCGTAATAAACGTTATGTGTTAATGGCATCAAAAGGTTTAAAACCTGAAGCTGTTGGGCACGTTTCTTTAAATTTCGGTGAAGGTCTCGTTGGCTTAGTCGGTCAACGCGAAGAAATTGTCAACTTAGATAACGCACCAAAACATGATCGCTTCGCCTATTTACCTGAAACAGGTGAAGAATTATTTAACTCATTCCTTGGCGTTCCAGTCATGTATCGCCGAAAAGTAATGGGTGTTTTGGTGGTTCAAAAGAAAGAACCTCAAGACTTTAGTGAGGCAGCTGAATCTTTTCTTGTAACACTATGTGCTCAACTTTCAGGCGTCATAGCGCATGCACATGCCGTGGGCAATATTGATGTTTTTCGCAAGCCAACCAGTGGTTCATCTTATAAAACCTTCCAAGGCGTTTCAGGTGCTGGTGGTATCGCTTTAGGTCGTGCCATCGTGCTTTATCCACCCGCCGATTTAGGTGTGATTCCAGATCGCGAAGCGGAAGATATTAGTGAAGAATTAGAACTACTCGATCAAGCGATCATTGCTGTTCGTCAAGAAATTCAATCTTTAGATGAAAAAATGCAAGATTCATTGATGTCCGAAGAGCGTGCTCTATTTAGCGTGTTCTTGAGAATGTTAGATGAAAATGCATTACCGAGTGAAATTAAAGACCATATTCGCTCAGGTAGTTGGGCTCAAGGTGCTGTTCGCAAAGTCATCGATAAACATGTAGCGCTTTTTGCACAAATGGAAGATGACTACTTACGTGAACGTGTCTCTGATTTAAAAGATTTAGGTCGCCGAATCCTCGCTTGCCTACAAGAAAATGATACCAGTCATCGTGAGCTTAGCCCTGATAGTATTCTCATCGGTGAAGAAATCAGCACCGCTGCGCTGGTTGAACTCCCTGTTGATAATATCGCAGCGATTGTAACCTCTGAAGGTGCAGCCAACTCTCATATGGTGATCGTTGCACGCGCATTGGGGATTCCAACTGTAGTTGGTGTAACTGAATTACCTATCACCACGCTTGATGACATTGAAATGATCGTCGATGCTTATCAAGGGCGGATCTTTGTCAATCCGCCACGACGTTTACGTCAGCGTTATAAAGAAGTTCAGAAAGAAGAAGAGCAAATTGCGAAAGACTTAAAGCAATATGAAACTAAAGATGCCATTACCCCCGACGGCGTGTCTATTCCTTTATTTGTGAATACAGGTTTGATGATTGATGTCGTTCGCGGCGTGCAACGTGGTGCTAAAGGCGTTGGTTTATATCGAAGTGAAATTCCATTTATGCTGCGTGAACGTTTTCCAGGTGAAGAAGAACAACGCGCCATCTATCGTCAACAGCTTAGCCATTTTGCCAACAAACCGGTGATTATGCGTACCCTCGATATTGGTGCGGATAAAGATTTGCCTTATTTCAGTATTGAAGAAGAAAACTCAGCATTGGGTTGGCGTGGCATACGTTTCACACTAGATCATCCAGAAATTTTTTCTGCACAAATTCGAGCAATGTTAAAGGCGAGTATTGGCTTAAATAATTTACATATTTTGTTGCCAATGGTGACTAGTGTCAGTGAAGTCGAAGAGGTTCTTTATTTACTAGAAAGAGACTGGATTGCAGTTCAGGAAGAAGAACAAGTTAAAATCACCAAACCTAAAATCGGGATTATGGTTGAAGTACCAAGTGTACTATTACAAATCGCTGAATTTGCTGAGTTAGTTGATTTTTTCTCTGTGGGTTCAAACGATTTGACTCAATACTTACTTGCTGTCGATCGTAATAATCCACATGTTGCCAATGTCTATTCGCATTTCCACCCATCAGTACTACGCGCTTTAAAACGCTTAGTGATTGAATGCCATGAACATCAGAAACCTGTCAGCGTTTGTGGTGAGATGGCTGGTGATCCATTATCAGCTATTTTATTAATGGCAATGGGCTTCAACACGCTTTCTATGAGTTCAAGCAATATTCTCCGTGTCAGAAAAGCGATTTGTCATGTGCCAATGGCGGATGCGCAGAAACTTCTCGATGATGTATTGCAAATGAACAACCCATTACTGGTAAAAAGTTGGCTTGAGCATTATTTTAGAACACATGGCTTGGCAGATATGGTTAAATCCAATCGCATGTTAAATGTATAGAGTTAATCCTATTTAGAGCGAAGTATCATTATTTATTCTAACTAGATACTAGAATTACAACTTTCAGATTTGCATAAAAAATCCGACCGTATCATCAGTCGGATTTTTAGTTGAGCATTACTTTTTTACAGTTTGTATTTTATTTACTTTCAATCAAATAAACCTGTTGCTTGCCACTGTCTAAAGCAACGCGTGGAAATTTTCGGTCATAATCAATCTTAATACTGTCTTTAACGGTTTGAGTCGTCACATCAGATTCCCATGTTACATAGTAAGTGATTTCCGCCCCTTGTTTTAATTGCGGTTGAATCAACTTTTTATGATCGGCAGGTATTTTAAAATCAACTGAAAAAGGCACTTGAGAAACTTCAACTTTCTTTTGTTGAATCAATGTTGCAGGTGCATCAGCCATGCGTGTTTCAAGCGCATATAAACTCACCGTACCCTGTTGTGGTACGCGATAAGAACCATTTCCAATAAACTCAACGGTCAACAACTTGGAATTATGACTATTCACTTCACTTTGTGGAGTTGTGCTGCATCCAGCTAAAACAGTAAGTGATAATCCCAAGCTAAAAACAATTTTTTTCATTCTTTTAATCTCTTAAAAACAAATTTAAAAATACCATAAAACAAAATAAATTCTTTTTTTCTTACATTTTTCTAGCATTTTAACCAAGAAATTATTCAATAAAATTTACATTGATCAGCACTAAAATTCCGTTTTTACAGAAAACCTACATGTTCCATGACACTTTTTTATAAAAAATTATCACTTTTATAGCTTTATGGCTGCTTTAGATACAAGAGTACAAATACTGCAAAAAACAGTAAATAAATATTTATTTTTTAAATAATTTTTATATTTTTTAACAATTCATATAACAACAAAAAACCAGATAAAGTTTAAGCTTTAAACACGTTCAATCGAATAAAGCATTTAAGACATCAACTTTAATCCATTGGAAAAAAAACCTTCATCAACCTAGAGTAAAAATACAAAGGATGTGAACAGATCATGTGCAAAACCTAATTAGGCATCTGAAATTTTGATCCCCAATTTGCAAATGAGCTCTCAAGCATTCATAACTTTGAACGGTCAAATAGTCAGGATGACTTCGCTCACAAGTCAGCCTACTGGAGATATAAAATGAGCCAAGACGATAAAAAATGTCCTTATAGCCACTTAACTACTGATTTTGGCGCCCCTGTAGTCGATAACCAAAACAGTATGACAGCTGGTGCTAGAGGACCTCTCCTCGCCCAAGATTTGTGGCTAAATGAAAAACTTGCTAATTTTGTTCGTGAAGTGATTCCTGAGCGTCGTATGCACGCCAAAGGCTCAGGTGCCTTTGGTACCTTCACAGTTACCCATGATATTACTCAATATACCCGCGCTAAAATCTTCAGTGAAATCGGTAAGAAAACAGAAATGTTTGCTCGCTTTACTACGGTAGCAGGTGAACGTGGTGCTGCCGATGCCGAGCGAGATATCCGTGGTTTTGCTTTAAAGTTTTATACCGAAGAAGGCAACTGGGATATGGTGGGAAATAATACCCCTGTATTCTTCTTACGTGATCCACGTAAATTTCCCGATTTAAATAAAGCAGTGAAGCGTGATCCAAAAACCAATCTTCGTAGCGCAACCAATAACTGGGATTTCTGGACGTTATTGCCAGAGGCACTGCACCAAGTCACCATTGTGATGTCTGATCGCGGTATTCCTTCTAGCTATCGCCATATGCATGGTTTTAGTAGCCATACTTATAGTTTTATCAATGCAGCAAACGAGCGTTTTTGGGTGAAATTCCACTTTAGAACGCAACAAGGCATTAAAAATCTCACTGATGCTGAAGCAGGAAATATCGTCGGTGAAGATCGCGAAAGTCATCAACGTGATTTATTCGATGCGATTGAACGTCAAGACTATCCAAAATGGACGCTTTTCGTTCAGGTAATGCCAGAACAGGAAGCAGAAAAAGTACCTTATCATCCATTTGATTTAACCAAAGTCTGGCCTCATGGCGACTATCCATTGATTGAAGTCGGTGAATTTGAACTGAATCGTAATCCTGAGAACTTTTTCTTAGATGTCGAACAATCAGCATTTGCCCCAAGCAATCTTGTACCAGGCATCAGTGTTTCACCAGATCGCATGTTACAAGCACGTTTATTTAACTATGCTGACTCTCAACGCTATCGTTTGGGTGTGAACTACCAACAAATTCCAGTCAATGCTGCACGTTGCCCTGTTCATAGTAATCACCGTGACGGTCAAGGTCGTATCGACGCCAATTATGGTGGTTTGCCACACTACGAACCAAACAGCTTCGGTCAATGGCAAGAGCAGCCTCAATACAAAGAGCCACCACTGAAAATTACTGGTGATGCTGATTTCTGGGATTATCGTGAAGATGATAATGACTACTTCAGCCAACCCCGTGCTTTGTTTGAACTGATGACTCCTGAGCAACAAGATGCACTATTTGGTAATACCGCACGTGCAATAGGCGATGCTTTAGATTTCATCAAATATCGTCATATCCGCAATTGCTATGCATGTCACCCTGCTTATGGTGAAGGTGTAGCAAAAGCATTAGGCATGACGGTTACAGATGCTCAAGCTGCCCGTGAAACCGATCCAGCTCGTCATTTACCAAGCTTTCTTTAAGTCTTAAAACATTGAAATAAAAAGCCATCTTCGGATGGCTTTTTTCATGCTAGTGAGTGACAATTTACTCAATATCTGATCAGAACAATAACAATGGCAAACCACTTAGAACAACTGATTCAAAACCATAACATCATCTTATTTGATGCCGTATGTGTGCTGTGTTCAGCTTGGGCTGACTTTATGATTCAACATGATCAGCACTGTCAGATCATTTTGAAACGATGGTATTGCTGAAAAAAGGTAAGATTTATACGGAATCAACAGCTTTTCTAGAAATTATTCAACACCTAGATTTTCCCTATTCTCATTTGAAATACGCGACAATCATCCCACAAGCAATTCGAGATTTTACATATCGCTGTATTGCCTTAAATCGCTATCGTCTATTTGGAAAAACTGAGCAGTGTTATTTGGTGACACCTGATATTCAAAAACATTTTCTCTTGGATGATGCCTGCATATGAATAATCCCCTTCAAACTTTGCAAAAGATTTTAAATTTCAGCCAACTGATCATTGCATTACTATGGATTTATCAGGGTTTAATTCCCAAATTTATTTTTCAAGTTGAAGGTGAACAATATGTTTGGCAATTTTTTCAGATTCCAACGGCTTATATTTCATGGATCATTTCATTCTCAGGGATTGCGGAGATTATTTTTGGCAGCCTCTTTTTATTTATGACACACAAATATTTGCATTGGCTTAACATTCTAAGTCTGATTGGGTTATTTATTTTGGTCATATTTATTTATCCCAATCAAATCTATCAAGCCTTTAATCCAGTCGTGATGAATATTGCTCTTGGTAGCCTATCTGTAATTGCTTTATGGTGTATAAGTTCGCTACTCCATACCAAAAATACCTGTCAGCAATAAAAAGTATGCAATCTACAAACCCATATGCAAAATTGGGAAAGGTTTTCCCATATCATCCAAAGGTGAACGAGATTCTACTTTAAACCCCAAATGCTGATAAAAGCCAACAGCCTGTGGATTCTGCTCATTTACATCCACTTTTGTCGCACCGAGTTGCTCCACGGCATAAGCTAATAACTGTTTGCCAATTCCCTGTCCTCTTGCAGCATTTTGGATAAACAGCATCTCAACTTTATGATCTGCAACTCCGACAAAGCCAAGAATTACACCTATATCATCTTTGACACATTTTAGTGTGACAGCAGGAAAAGCCTGTTCCATGATAATGGATTTAAAGAATTCAATATCTTCCGCAGTAATAAAATCATGAGTGGCTCTAACTGAATCCTCCCAAACTACAAGCAGCTCTGCATAGTTTTCAGGATGCACATCATCTAACATCATATTTTTCTCTCAGCTCCAATGAAAAATCAACATTTGGCTGAACCATCATGCTCGAATAAAGTGTCCTTCACGAATGCAATAAAAAGGGTTCACTAATTTCGAAGATGTCTTCATTGCTTGCTGTAATTCATGTTCTGGTGCATCACGATCTTCATCCGTTAGTTGAAAAGTTCGATAATGAATTGCAAGAGAACGATGCGCATGTAAATCCAAATGCGCGTGGAAGGCATCTTGAGGATTCATATGTACATAACGCATCAACATTCGCGGCTCATAAGCACCAATAGGCAACAGCGCAATCCTTGCATCACCATAACGTTCATGAATTTTTTTGAAATGCCCTGCATAGCCCGTATCACCAGCAAAAAAACAATGTCCTGTTTTGGCTAATAAGGAAAACCCGCCCCATAGCGCTCGGTTTTGATCTCTCACTCCTCGACCAGATGCATGTTGCGCAGGTGTATAAGCAATTTTTATTTCATCATGAAAAGGAATTTCCTGCCACCAATCCATTTCAATTACATGCAAATGCTTAGCTAAATAGTAGCCATTTCCTAAACCCGTATAGATCGGCATTTTAAACTTCTCATGCAACCAATCTAATGTCGCTAAATCCATATGATCATAATGATTATGGCTGAGCAACACGGCATGAATGGTTGGAAGGTGTTCTAATGCGATCCCTGCTGGACAAACACGTCGAGGACCTTGTCCATGTTTCGGACTGACGTATTCACACCACACAGGGTCTGTTAGAAAGTTATAAGGACCGATTTGAATGAGTACTGTTGCATGACTAACAAACCAAATTTGCCAATTATTTAAATCAGCATGAGGTCGATTTTGTGGTAACTCAAGCATTTGATTACGTAAATTGGATTCATGAGTTTGATCAACTTTCCATGTAAACGATTTACGTGTAGCCAGCCACTTTAACAAGCCCTTACGGTCATAAGGAGTTAAGCGTCTTTCTGAATTATAAAAACGGTCTACACCACAATGATCAGAAGCCTCATGTGGAAAAGGCGGCTTCCCAAAAGTATGGCTCAAGCAAGATTGGGTCGGCAATTGATAGGTTAATGTCGGCTTATCTTTCATGTACTTCTTCTATGGTGAGTCTGATCACATCAGGTTGACTTTAGGATCGCAATAAGTCCTCTACTGTAACTTTTTTCAAATCAATCTTTTGTATGATTTTTTAAAAGCTTTCATGAGATCAGTATCATCAAATCTCATTCAAGTATTCGATTGTTAGTTATGCTGATTTTATCCAGTTGAGTCAATATAATTTTTTTGTAAGCTCTATTCGTTTATAAAAAATTAAAAATCTTGAGTAGTGTCTTCATTTTTTAATACATTTTTTATATTTTAGAATGAGTCTTATTGTTTATAAAAGCAGCTAATATATAATACGCCACTAGAACTACTTTCTAAAACACAAAACGCCTAAAACAATAGTAAGACATACTTGGATCAGTCTTATGGAATTACGACATTTACGTTACTTTATCACGGTTGCTGAAGAGCTGAGTTTCAGCAAAGCTGCATTAAAACTACATACCGCACAACCTTCTTTAAGCCAACAAATCAAAGATTTAGAAGATGATATTGGGGTGCAATTATTTTATCGAACCAAACGAAAAGTTGAGCTAACAGAAGAAGGTCAAGTTTTTTTAGAACAAGCTCGTTTAACCTTAACTCAAGCAGATAAAGCCGTGACGATGGCACGACAAGTCGCTGCTGCGAAAGTTCAATGTTTGAGAATTGGTTTTGTGCCTTCAGCTGAAATTAGAATATTTCCATATATTTTACCGCGGCTACGCGTGAAAACGCCCAAACTTCAAATTAATACATTTAATCTAAAAGAAAGTGATCAAATTGCTGAATTAAAGAAAGGTGATTTAGACATTATTTTTATTAATCAAGACTTCCAAAATGATCACTTTGCAAGCCAGCTAGTCTTAAAAGAACCTTTAGTTTTTATGCTGCCGAAACAACATCCTTTGGCGAAATTAACTGAAATTAAGGTGGCACAGCTAGATGGATTAGAGCTTAATATTCTGTCTCATAAACTTTCTCAGCCGCTATCGCAAACCATCTTTAAATATATCGGGCAACAAAAGCTCCAATTTAAAAATATCACTGAAAGCAATAGTATTGCTGACAGTATTCATGCCGTTCATACAGGGCAAAGTTGCGCAATTTTACCCTCTTATATGCAGGCATTAGCCACAGATCAAATTGTTGTTAGGCCTTTGGACTATGCGCTACCATGTTTAGACGTGTTCATGAGTTTCCATAAAACTGAGCCTAGCCCTGCCGCAGAACAGTTTTTAGAAGAAATTAGACAAGTCTTTGAACTTGATCAACTTGCACTCTATGCCAGTTAAATAAAAAAAGCCGATTCAAATCGGCTTTTTACTATACTTCTTTATCCCGCATGACTAAAAAATTCAGCAAACTTTGCATAGCTTGGACGCTGACTCACATTTTGTAAATAACGTTCAATTGCAGGATGTGACTGTACCTCACCCATTTTCAACTGCCAAAATAACATGGCAGCGACCAATACATCCGCAGCAGTAAATTGTTCACCACATAAATAAGGCGCTGCCTCACTTAATCCAAGCACAAAGGCATTATACGCGTCATCATAATCTCCATAGCCAATCGAAGTTTTTTGTTCTGCTGTCACTTCAGTTAAACCTAACATACGGTCTGTTGCTGCCGCTTCCCATGGACCAGAAATGAAAAATAACCATCTATAGTAAACCCCGCGTTGCGGATCATCAAAGGCCGGAGATAAACCTTTTTCACTAAATTTATCCGCAAGATAGGCACAAACAGCACCTAACTCGTAGATCACAACATCACCATCTACTAAAACAGGCACTTTTCCAAAAGGATTCATTTTTAAATATTCAGCCGTCTTCATTTCAGTCTGAAAAGCCACTTCAATGCGTTCACATTCAATGCCAAGTTCGATTAACAGCCAATCGACAACAACGCCACGTGAAAAACTATTGGTATAAAGTTTAAGAGCCATTTTTGATATTTCCTTGTTGGTTTATTGGTCTTATTTAAATTTAATACTTATGATTGTCAGTTTTTGTCAGTAGTCGAACGACAAACTTCTTCGATCCACCATTGTTGAAAAAGTTGCTGTTTAAAATGTGGATATAATTCTTGGCTTAAACTCAGTTGCTGAATTCGATCAATTCTAAAATGCCGAAAGCCATCACGTAATTCACACCATGCTGCTAAAACAATACGATCATTAAAATAGCCCAAAGCGAAAGGCCATAAAACCCTTGTACTCACTCGCTGCTGCTCATCAGCATAATCAACCACAATTTTGACCTGTTGACGAATCGCCACCCGAACTTGTTCAACCCATCGCTCATCGACTGGTAGCCACGTCTGCATTGACCTTAAAGTAGTTTGTTGTAATAAATGCTGACAATGCTCAGGTAATACCGCATTTAATTTAGCAAGTACCGATCTTGAAGCCGACTTTAACGCTTGATCAGGAATCTCATTAAGCCAATTTAAAGCTAAAAAAATAGCTTCAATTTCGGTTTCATTTAATGTCATCGGCGGTAATAAAAAATTTTCTTTCAGTTGAAAACCTAAACCCGCAGCGGCATCAATATTGACTCCTTGATCACGTAAGCTTTCAATATCACGGTATACGCTGCGTTGACTGATTTGCAAACGCTCGGCCAACACTTGGGCAGTCACTGGATAGCGGTATTCTCTTAAAAGCTGTAGTAAATGCAGTAAACGGATTGAGCGACTCATGCGATCCCTATTGTTATTATTGCTGATGGAGCTGCTGGCAACTCCATCATTGTCATTTACATCGTATAGATCAATTAGCTTTCAGTTAAAGCTGTGACATTCAATACATTTTGCAAATACGCATGTAAATCTTGCACATTATCAGCAATAGTTAAAGGTTGGTATTGCTGCAAAATCTCAATACTATGCACGCCATAACTCACACCAATCCGTGACATATTCAGATGCTGCGCCATCTCAAGATCATAACTGGTATCACCAATCATAATTGCATTTTCGACAGCAACATTTAACGCTGCGAGAATTTCTTGCAACATCAGTGGATCAGGCTTCGACTTGGTCTCGCTCGCAGCACGAGTAATATCAAAAAGATCATGACTCTCAGTTTGTGCTAACACACGATCTAGCCCTTTTCGGCTTTTACCTGTTGCAACAGCCAGTTTTAATCCTTGTTGCTTTAAGTCAGCCAAAAGCTCTGCAACACCCTGAAACCAAGCGTCACCTTTAGAGTTAGCCACATAGTGGTCAGCATAACATTGCAAAATTTCTTGCTGTAAATGCGGTACCTGTGGAAATAAGATTTGCATCACTTCGGGCAAACCTAAACCGATAATACTTTTGGCAGCTTCATATGTTAGCGGTTGCTCAAATTGCTGTGCAGCATATTGCAGACTTGCAACGATTTGACCAACCGAATCGAATAAAGTGCCATCCCAATCAAAGATGACTAACTCAATGTTTTGACTCATTTTTTCTTTCTCAACTGATCGATCACTTGTTGCATGTCTTCAGGCATAGGCGCTTCAATGATTGGATAATTCGGAATTTCGAGGCGCATTGCATGTAAACATAAGCGTCGCGCTTCTGGTCCAGCATATGCGGTGTTATGACCATACTTATCATCACCAATTAAAGGATGACCAATACTCAAACCATGCACACGAATTTGATGAGTACGCCCCGAAAGCGGAGAAGCATGCACTAAAGTTGCAGTTTTAAAACGTTCTACCACTTTCCAGTCAGTTTTACTTGGTTTTCCCTCTTTGGTCACACGTACACGACGCTCGCCATTGGCAAGTTCATAACGTAATAACGGTGCATCAATCAATTGTTGATCTAGGCTGACTTGCCCTTTGACAATCGCAGCATAGGTCTTTTGAATTTTGTGCTCACGTAATAAGTCTTGCAGCAACTTTAAGGTACTACGCTTTTTACTGATCATGACCAAACCAGAAGTATCTCGGTCAATACGATGAATCAATTCTAAATATTTTTTACCTGTGGCTGCACGCAAAGCCTCAATCAAGCCATAAGCGACACCACTACCACCATGCACGGCGATACCTGAAGGTTTATTAATCACCAATAAACCTTCATCTTCATAGACTACACGGCTGAGTAGACTTTGTGCGACACCATCACTAACAGGAACATCGCTTTCATCCTTTTGTTCATAGCGAATAGGTGCAACTCGAATTTGATCACCAATACTCAAACGTGTTTCTGCTTTTATCCTTTTTTTATTGACTCGTACTTGACCTTCACGGATCAAACGGTAGATGCGACTTTTTGGAACACCTTTTAATCGGGTAAATAAAAAATTATCGATTCGCTGCCCTTCTTGATGTTCGTCAACGTCAAACCAAGTGACACTTTGCCATTGTTGTGTAGAATTCATACGCTCGATTAATCCAAGATTTGCTAAATATGATTAAAAATTGATCATTTAGCTAAGTTATTTCACAAGAAACCTAAACTTAGCCCATAGGCAGATGCGACAAGGTTTGGTATATTCAGCACACGGATACCCTCGTAAGTGAATTTCAAATCAAAAATTTTATTTAGATAAAATTTCAGATCGATGAGATATTCACCAATAGCTCGAATAGGTCCTAAAGAATTATGCCGACGCCGAAGGCTTATTATATCGGCAAAATGACAAACTGTTGCGTTTAATTGTGCATCAGCACATACAGTTTGTTCATAAAAAATATGTCGCCAACAAATTTGTTGGTTATTAAACGTAAACTGATCCACATCAGACAATTTGCTCCCTGATGTCGCATTCAGGCTAAAGCGTTGATGCATTGGAACTGCTAAGCACAGATACGATGATAATTCCGTATCAAGACTTCCAGATGGATCGACTTCAATGCTTAATGACAGTGAAAGTCGCCATCCAATGCACCGCTCACCCGCCAGTGAAGCGTACAGGAAACTTTGATTATGTCGGGTCTTGTGGTATTTCACAGATGTATGCCATGGATGAAATATCTAAAGCCCTAAGATTAAAGCAGCGTTGCTGACATCGAAGTAACCGAATCAAAACCCAAAGCTGGATATTACAGTCAGTGGTTTCAGAGCTTCATATATCAAGTCGCTCCTGAATCTTGATCGCGCCAAGTTGATGTTTGCTCAAACCGAGTGAGCCTGTTGTTTGTGTGCATCACTATTAGGTGTCACACCCATGAAACGTATGTTGATTAATGCAACCCACGCCGAAGAAGTTCGCGTTGCACTTATCACTGGTAGTCGTCTTTACGATTTCGATTTAGAAAACCGCACTCGTGAACAAAAAAAATCAAATATTTATAAAGGTCATGTCACTCGCGTTGAACCGTCTTTAGAAGCGGTTTTCGTTGAGTATGGCGCACAGCGTCAAGGCTTTTTATCTATGCGAGAAATTGCAAACTCGTATTTCAAAGCAGACCCTCGTCAAACCTCAAATATTCGTGAACTCATTACTGAAGGCACTGAATTATTAGTTCAGGTTGAAAAAGAAGAACGTGGCAATAAAGGCGCTGCACTTTCAACATTTATCTCACTTGCAGGTCGTTATTTAGTTTTAATGCCAAATAACCCGAAAGGTGGTGGTATTAGCCGTCAAATTTCAGGTTCAGTTCGTGAAGAGTTGAAAGAAATTTTAGCGTCTTTGAATTTACCGCGTGGCATGAGCGTAATCGTGCGTACAGCGGGAATTGGACGTACCCAAGAAGAGTTACAACTCGACTTACAACATTTGCTCGATCTTTGGGCTCAAATTCAAGGTTCAGCAAGTTCTGGTCCATCACCAATGATGGTTCATCAAGAAGCAGGTGTTGTAACTCGCGCAATTCGTGATTACTTACGTGATGACGTTGCAGAAATTCTGATTGATAGCGAACAAGCATACAACGAAGCATATAACTTCGTGAAAGCGGTCATGCCACGTCAGCTCGATAAATTAAAAACGTATACCTTGAATGAGCCACTGTTTGCTCATTTTGGCATTGAAAGCCAAATTCAAACGGCTTACGAACGTGAAGTGAAACTTCCATCTGGCGGTTCAATTGTGATTGACCAGACTGAAGCGTTGGTATCAATCGATATTAACTCTGCGAAATCAACACGTGGTCATGATGTTGAAGAAACAGCGCTCAATACTAACTTAGAAGCAGCTGAAGAAATTGCACGTCAACTTCGTCTACGTGATATCGGTGGTTTGGTTGTTATCGATTTCATCGACATGACCAAAGACCGCAACCAGCGTATGGTTGAAGCAAAATTACGTGAAGCAACGCAAAGCGATCGCGCACGTATTCAATTCGGTCAGCTTTCACGTTTCGGTCTTATGGAAATGAGCCGTCAACGTTTACGTCCTTCTTTAGAAGAAGCGACTGGTTATGTGTGCCCACGCTGTCATGGTACAGGTATGGTACGTGACTTACGTTCGCTTTCACTTTCGATTATGCGTAAGGTCGAAGAAATTGCTTTACGTGAACGCCAAGGTGAAGTTCAAGTTGAAGTGCCTGTTGAAATTGCAGCCTTCTTATTGAATGAAAAACGCCATAGCTTGGTTTATTTAGAACAAACTTCAAATGTTCGTGTAACGGTATTACCTCACCCTCATTTAGAAACACCACATTATCAAATTCAGTTCAATCCAGATGGCTTTGCCCCATCAAGCTACGAACGTACTGAAGCAACACGTTCAAGTGAAAAAGAATTAGGTTATGAATCTTCTGACTGGCATTTAGAAGAAGCAGAGCATCATCATGCTGCTCCTGCTCAAAATAATGCGGCCACAGCGCAAAAGAAAAATGCGCCACAACAAGCTGCTCAACCAAAGCAAACTCAAGCGACCACACAAAAGTCTGCTAGTCCGTGCGCTTGGTTAGAAAACTTATTTGTTCAAAAACAAGCTCAAACCATTGATCAATCACGTTCTGCTCAAAATGCCGCAGCATCAATTGAACAAATGATTAATAACGGTGCAGTGAGCCGTGGTCAATTTGGTCAGGTCAATGTTGCTGTTGCGCCGACTGAAACTGTCGCTCCAACCGCTAATAACGCTTATATGTCACAAGCACCTGTGAAGCAAGAAGCGAGAGAGACATTTGAGAAAGATGAAAAATCTCATCGTCCAAACCAATCTCAAAATCCGAAGAAACGTAAACATAAAGAACAACGTGAACAACACGTCCATGCACATGAGCAACAAGCCCAAGTACATGAAGAAGTTGCTCAAGTTTCTTCACGTCAAGAACAACCATCACGCCAAGAGCAACGTGAGTTAAAGCGTCAACAAAAACGCCAACAACCACAAGAGCATCAAAATCAGCCGCAACATAATGATGTCGCTGTACATGGTAATGACTCAAACCCATTGCCACGTCGTGATCGCAACAATCAACAGCGTTCAAATCGTCCAAATCGTCATCGCGACCAAAGCGTTTTGAATGAAGTTCCAACCGCTGCTCCAGTAGTCAATAATCCTCAACAAGTTAAAGTTGATGTGATTGAAGCTCCTCGTGCAGAAGCAATGAACACAGCCTTGATTGTGAACATTGATCAAGGACAAAGCGAAATTGTTGCGCTCAATGCACAGCAATCGCCAGAGCCGACTGCAAAAGTTGAAACTGCACCGACGACAGTTGTCGAAACAGTTGAAACCCCTGCTCCAGTTCAGGAAGCTGTAGTCGAAACGACAGAGGTAGCAGAACCAGCAGTTACGCCAGCAAAACGCGCTAGTAACGACCCACGTTCACGCCATCGCGAACAACGTAAAGCTCAATCGCAGCAGAAAGCGAGTACACCTAAAGTTGTACCATCTCAAGTTCCAACCTTAGGACAGTACACTGTGGGTAGCTTAATTCGTCATGTATATGGTGAAGATTGCACGATTTTAATCGAGCAGTTTGGCTTGATTACAACATTCAACCGTGCTTTACAAAAGTTCGTTGATCAGTATGTAAGTACTCTAACAGTTGAAACTGCTGTTACTGAGGAAAAACGTCCTGTTACTCGTGACGTTGAACTTCCAACACAAAAGCCTACTGAAGAAGTCGAACCAGCTCCAGTATTGGCTCTAACACCATCTGTAGACACGCAAGTTCGTGTAGCAAATGATCCACGTGAACGCCGCCGTTTAGCGAAATTAGCGGCTGAACAAGCAAAAGAAGCACATATTGCGTCTAATGTAAGTTCACCTGCTGTGGAAAATACTGAATCGAAAGAAGAAGTAAAAGTGTCTGAAGAAGTTGTTGCAACTCAAGCAGAAGTAACAATTACAGCACCTGAACAACAGCCTTTAGAACTTCAAACTGCGGAAACAGTTGAAACAGTTGAAACAGCTACCGAGGTTGCAGCAGTTGAAATTTCAGAACAACAGCCAGTTGCTGAAAATGAAACTACTGCCGTAGAAGCAACTGAAGAAGTTACTGCCAAGGCACCTGAACTTGCTGATAAAAAAGAGCAAGTTGCTGTGACTGAAGAAGGTGAAGTTGATAAAGATAAATCAGCGCGTCCTCGCCGTCCTCGTGGTCGTCCACCGAAAAAAGCAACCGTAGGGAACGAGTAATTTGCTAAATTGCACGTAATAAGCCAAAGCCTAGTCATTTCGATGACTAGGCTTTTTTGTTATTTTGTCAGATTAGGTTGATTACTCTAGGGAATTACCATTACAAACAGCATCAACAACAATGATGTTAATGGTTGTGTTTTAACAGATAGCCATTTGGACTGATCGAAAAATAAACAGGATTGATATGAGCCAAACTACGCAGACCGATATTATTACGCTTGGTGATGTTGCAACTCGACTCCCAAATTTCATCACTAAAGTACCTCATATCCTCAATGGACTTAAGCAGGCCTATATTCGTACGCCAACTTCACCAGCAGGTTTAGGGATCGCCTTTGAAAAAGCAGTCAAGCGTAATCCACAGGGTATCGCACTGCTATATGAAGAACAAAGCTATAGCTATCAAGCTTTAAATGAATGGGCAAACCAAATTGCACATTACTATTTATCGATTGGTGCTAAAAAAGGTGATGTTATTGCAGTGATGGTGGAAAACCGTCCTGAGCTCATTGCAACAATCGTTGCTTTGGCTAAAATTGGCGTAACGATTGCTCTCGTTAATACCTCACAGGTCGGTAAAGTACTGGCTCATAGTATCAATTTGGTCAATCCAATTGCTGTTATTGCGGGCGAAGAGGTTCGTGCTGCAATTGATGAAGCACGTCAAGAATTAAAGATAGCAGAAGATCGCTTCCATTGGTTTGCCGATCAAGAAACACGTAAAAATGCAGGCAAAGCACCAAAAGGTTACGTTAATCTCGCTGAGCAAATTGACCAATTTCCAAAATTTAATCCATCAACCACACGTACTGTAACTGGTAAAGATGGATTATTTTATATCTATACCTCTGGTACGACGGGTTTACCAAAAGCAGTCATCTTCACACATAGCCGTTGGACACTTGCTTACGGTACTTATGGTCATATCTTAAATCTTGGTAAAGATGATGTGATGTATGTGACCTTGCCTCTCTACCATGCTACTGGTGTGGTTGTGTGCTGGTGTGGCGTGATTGCTGGTAGTGCAACACTTGCTGTGAAACGTAAATATTCAACCAGTTCATTCTGGAAAGATGTTCAGAAGTTTAATGCTTCAGCTATCGGTTATGTTGGTGAACTATGTCGTTACTTGATCGATGCACCTGCCACTGATTTAGATCGTGGTCATCGTGTGACGAAAATGATCGGTAATGGGATGCGTCCTAATATCTGGGGTAAATTCAAAGAACGCTTTGGTGTAGAGGAAGTTTTAGAACTTTATGCATCAAGTGAAGGGAACGTTGGCTTTAGTAATATCTTTAACTTTGATAATACGGTTGGCTTCTCTCCAACACCTTACGCGATTGTTGAGTTTGATAAAGAAAAGAACGAACTGGTGCGCGATAAAAAAGGCTATTGCAAAAAAGTCAAAACAGGTGAAGTCGGCTTACTGGTCGGTAAGATCACGAGCCGCTCACCATTTGATGGTTATACAGATCCTGAGAAGAATAAATCTGTCATTTTGAAAGATGTATTTACACAAGGTGATTCATACTTCAATACAGGTGACTTAGTCCGTGATATTGGCTTCCGTCATGCACAGTTTGTAGATCGCTTAGGAGATACTTTCCGCTGGAAAGGCGAAAATGTTTCCACAACTGAAGTTGAAAACATGGTCTGCGAATATGAAAAAATCGCAGAAGCTGTGGTTTATGGCGTAGAAATTCCAAATACCAATGGTCGTGCAGGTATGGCAGCGATTACACTGGTAGAGGGACAAGAGCTGAATGAAACTGATTTAAGTGAAATGGTCAGTGTCTTCAAGAAATGCTTGCCGTCTTACGCGATTCCTGTTTTCTTACGCGTGCAAGAGAAAGTTGAAACAACTGGTACATTTAAATACCAAAAGAATAAACTGAAAGAAGATGCATTTAATCCAAATAAAACATCTGAACGTCTACTGGTTTTATTACCTGGCGCAACGAGTTATTGTGATGTAAATAGCGAGATCTTTGAGAATATTCAAAGTTATCAATACCGTTTCTAGTTTATTTTTTAGCTAAATAAGAGGAAATCGTGCTTTTTATAAACAATCATGCACATGTTTTTAAATTTCCTCTTGTGTTAGCTGAATAACTTGCTAGAATACGCAACATCAAAACAAAGACACATTTAGAACGAATTAGTTTTTCTTGTGTAGCATATTTAAGCGATGCTTAGATACTTGCTTTGGGTCGTTAGCTCAGCTGGTAGAGCAGCGGACTTTTAATCCGTTGGTCCCGCGTTCGAATCGCGGACGACCCACCATCTTATGTTTTGAACCCTTATTGGGTCGTTAGCTCAGCTGGTAGAGCAGCGGACTTTTAATCCGTTGGTCCCGCGTTCGAATCGCGGACGACCCACCATCTTATGTTTTGAACCCTTATTGGGTCGTTAGCTCAGCTGGTAGAGCAGCGGACTTTTAATCCGTTGGTCCCGCGTTCGAATCGCGGACGACCCACCAAATTCTAAAAACCTCATCATATTCTGATGAGGTTTTTTTATTTTGTGCTCATTATCTTTCTAAATGATGACAAAGTAATATGAGCCTTAAATATCGCTGTTTAAGGCTCTTTCATTTTCGATTATAAAAATGCTTCCAAAACAGAATTTAAAAAGATATGCCCCTGCTCTGTACAAGCAATTCGATTCACATCGGCAATCAATAATTTCTTCTCACGCAATTGTTTTAGCGTTGCATCTAAATCATTCAATTCAAGACCCGTTCTTTGCGCATAAAATTCGGAATTGACACCATTATTTAAACGCAAAGCATTCATCATAAACTCAAAGGGCAACTCCTCTGCTTCAATGCGTTTCATTTGCCCATGCTCAGCAGGCACTTTAGCTAAATAATCTTTCGGTAAACGGGTTTTCTGAAAACGATAAATTCCATCAGGTCGTGTCACTTTTCCATGAGCACCTGCACCAATCGCTAGATAATCCCCAAATTGCCAATAATTTAAATTATGTGCTGAAGGCTTTTCTTTTCGCCATGCAGAAACTTCATAATTAATGTAGCCATTGGCTTTCAGATAAGCTTCACCTTGTGCTTGAATCTCTTCTAAAACTTCATCTTGAGGTAAGACAGGCTGAGTTCTAAAGAAAACAGTATTTGGCTCTATAGTCAACTGATACCAACTGATATGTGTCGCACCTTGCTCTACAGCAAGTTTCAGATCATTTAATGCTTGCTCTAGGCTTTGTTGTGGCAAACCATGCATCAAGTCGACATTAACGCGCTCAAAACCCGCCTGACGTGCCTGTTGGATCGCATCTAAAGCATTATTCGCTGAATGAATACGTCCTAAACGCTGTAAATGCTCAGAATCAAAACTTTGCACACCTAGAGATAGGCGATTAATTCCAACGGCTAAATAGTCTTTAAATGGGTCATGCTCAACAGTGCCAGGATTTGCTTCTAAAGTAATCTCACAGTTTTCGTCAAAAGCTAAAAGTCCTTTAAGTTGATCAAATAACCATTGATAACCCTTTGCAGAAATCAACGATGGTGTCCCACCGCCAATAAACACACTATGAATTGTTCGACCTTGTGCCATTCCGACTTGAGTTTCAAAATCAGCCACTAATGCAGCAAGATATTGCTGCTCCAAATCCATTGACAATTGCCCATCAGGAACAGCATGCGAGTTAAAATCACAATACGGACATTTCCGCACACACCAAGGCATATGAATATAAAGTGAAAGTGGAATACTGGCTGGGTTTAATTGACTCAAAATAGAAGCTCGATACTAGAATTTTGTTATTTTAACATGACTCCATCAATCGGCTTATCATCATCTACGTATTCAGTTAGACTGGAACGACAAACAACAATTAGACGGATAATATGATTAAAATTTCAAGTCAATTGCTTCTTTTTCTTCCTCTTGCTTTAGGTGTAGGAGTGGCAATGGCATTTCAAACCGCGATTAATGCGCAACTACGTGAACATCTACAATCCCCACTGCAAGCGGCTCTTCTTTCTTTTTTAGTCGGTACAGTCGTATTAGCCGTTTTGGTTTATTTTCAAAGTGCAAGCAAACCAAATTTAAGTGAACTTTCACAAATTCCATGGTTTTTATGGATTGGCGGCTGTCTTGGGGTTTATGCGATTAGTATGAGCATTTATACTGCACCAAAGCTCGGATTTTTAACTTTTTCAGGCTTAGTCATTTTCGGACAGTTGTTTATTTCAATGTTACTTGACCAATTTGGGTGGTTAGGAACCGAAAAAGTATCGATTAATTGGCAACGCGTAATCGGTAGTATTGTCATCTTTATTGGCGTTTTACTCACACTACAGCGCTAATTCCCCTCATTTTAATAAGAGTATTTTTTTGTGCCCCACGCTACAACCAAGCGATTTGAACTTAAACAACTATTCCATCTCATGCTTCCTATACTTATCACACAGTTTGCGCAAGCTGGTCTAGGTTTGGTTGATACCATAATGGCGGGACACTTATCAGCTGCCGATCTTGCAGCGATTGCAGTTGGCGTCGGTTTGTGGATTCCTATTATGCTTTTATTTGCAGGAATCATGATTGCAACGACACCTTTGGTTGCGGAAGCACGTGGTGCTAAAACACCTGAAAAGATTCCAACGATTGCTCGTCAGTCACTATGGGTTGCTGTAATCCTCGGTATTGTTGCAATGCTTATTTTGCAATGTATGCCTATGTTTTTACCCTTGTTTGGTGTGCCTGAAAGCTTATTACCAAAGGCGAGTCTCTTTTTACACGCGATTGGCTTTGGTATGCCTGCGGTGATGATGTATGCCGCTTTACGCAGTTACTCAGAAGCTTTAGGGCATCCACGTCCTGTAACTGTGATTAGCTTAGCTGCACTGTTAGTTCTTATCCCATTAAATATGATTTTCATGTATGGCTTTGGACCAATTCCAGCTTTAGGAAGTGCGGGCTGTGGTTTCGCAACGGCAATTTTACAATGGTTAATGTTCATTACCTTAGCCATTTATATTTCAAAAGCAAAAGCATACAAACAAGCACCAATTTTCACAAAATGGGAAAAAATTGATCCAACATGGGTTAAACGAATTTTAAAACTTGGCTTTCCCATCGGTTTAGCAGTTTTCTTTGAGGTCAGTATTTTTAGTACGGGCGCTATTGTGCTGAGTCCATTGGGTGAAAATGCGATCGCAGCGCACCAGATTGCGATTTCGGTCACCTCACAGTTGTTCATGATTCCTTTATCACTCGCCATCGCCCTGACAATTCGAGTTGGTATGTATTATGGTGAACAGAACTGGCAAGCAATGCGTCAAGTACAAACTGTTGGCTTGATCAGCGCAACTGTTTTTGCAGCCATTACCATGACCTTAATTGCTGTTGCTCGTCCTTATATTGTAGCGATCTACACCACTGATATTAACGTTATTCCAGTCGCGATGTACTTACTCTGGTTTGCTATGGCATATCAATTGATGGATGCATGGCAAGTCAGTGCTGCAGGATGCTTACGTGGTATGCAAGATACACAAGCACCGATGTGGATTACCCTTATGGCGTATTGGGTGATTGCTTTCCCAATCGGTTTGTATTTAGCTCGCTATACCATTTGGGGCGTTGCAGGTGTTTGGCTCGGCTTAATTATTGGTTTAACCATTGCCTGCGTTCTACTGATTGGACGTTTATATTTGAACAATAAACGTTTGGCACAAAATATATAAATTATTTCCGATTCCAATTACAGGCGGCATAGATACGCTGCCAATAGGGACATTACATAGAGGTAATGTCCCTATTTTGAAATTCCTTTCTTGTAGATTGCTGCTATTCAGATTCTTCTGCTGCTCACCATAATTGAATACTTACATCACTTAACATTTTGTTATAGGCAATTTAAGTTTTGTCGCCTATGATCAAAGAATCACTTTAAAATGGTCGTCTGAGGTCAAGCACATATGGCAAAACATGCAAGCTCTCCCAGTAAGCGTTTTTTAAAACTGGCGGGTATGACCGCAAGTATTGCTAGCAAAAGTGTGGCCAATTCAATTCGAAATCTAACCGCAGATGAAGAACAAAAAAATGCGGCACGTAGCCAGTTGTTCCAAGATATCGGCTTGCAGATTGCTGACACCCTTGGAGAAATGAAAGGTGCGGTGATGAAAGTGGGACAAATTGCATCTCAATACAAAGATATTTTCCCACCTGAAGTGGCGAAAGCAATTGCCAAATTACAGCGCCAAGCCCCCGCTATGCCATTCGCTGCGATTCAACAACAAGTTGAAAAAGAACTCGGAAAACCTTTAAACCAAATCTTTAGTTCTTTTGAATCTGAACCTTTTGCAGCAGCCTCTATTGGTCAAGTGCATCGTGCCGTACTCCCGAATGGGCAAGCCGTTGTGGTGAAAGTACAATATCCAGGCGTTGACCAAGCCTGTGAAAGTGACTTGAAACAAGTCCGTTTGGCATTGCGCTTAATGGGTGTCATCAAGATTGATAAGAAGCTACAAGATCAACTATTTCAAGAAATCCAAGAAAGTCTTTCAGCTGAATTGAATTACGAAATTGAAGCGCAGAATTTAGAAGTCTTTAAAACATTCCATGAAAAGCTGGATATGCAAATTATCATTCCTCAAGTTTATAAAGAATACTCATCTCGGCGCGTCCTCACTTTAAGCCTTGAACAAGGCGAGTCCATTGAAACGGCAAGTTCATGGTCAGTTGAAACCCGTAATCAAATAGGTCGTCGTCTTATTCGAGCATTAGGACAGGAAATATTTTTCCTAAAACGTTTCCATTGCGATCCACATCCTGGCAATTTTGCTTTCCGTGAAGATGGCAGCGTGATTATTTATGATTATGGCAGCGTCAAAACACTTTCACCTGAAATCATTCAGCACTTCAAAGCACTGGTTAATGCAGCTCGTCAAGAAGATATTGCTCAGGTTGAAGACTTACTAGTTGAACTACATTCGATTGCAGAAAAACAAAAGTTCCCAAGTGAGTTGTATGTGCAATGGATTGAAATTTTATTACGTCCACTTAGCACAGATTATGATTTTGCTGAAAATTCATCACATCATGATGGCATGCGACTTGTTAAAAAGTCATTGAAATATTGGGATGTATTTAAGCCGTCTCCAGATACATTAATGGTTAATCGAACCATTTCAGGACATTACTGGAACCTCATTCACCTCAAAGTGCATGACAACCTGAATGATTTATTTGAAGAATTAGTACCCAGTTAAGCATCTTTAAAATTTTAGTTTTATGAATGATATTCGTTATTTTAGAAAAATATTCATTTAGTAAAATAATTTTTACGACTTTCATCTGCTATTTCATACAATGAATCCGACTCTAGCATAGCTTCGAGTAGGCTTGAAAAACTCAAAATTGACTTCACACATAGTTATGTTATAACATTTCAATATTAGTAGGAGTCAATCAAAATGCGTAAAGATATTCATCCTGTATATCAGCAAGTCCTTTTCCATGATACCAATGCTGATGTTTACTTTTTAATTGGTAGCACATTGCAAACCAAACAAACTAAAGAATATCAAGGCACAGTTTACCCATATGTAACCCTTGATATTTCAAGTGCCTCACATCCTTTCTATACTGGTGAAGTACGTCAAGCAAGTAATGAAGGTCGTGTTGCAAGCTTTAACAAACGCTTTTCACGCTTTAGCCGCAAAGCTTAATCTTCATTTAAGTTTCGTGATTTAATCTGTATCTATTCGAAGTCTAAGCCTATCTCCTCCACTTAGACTTCTTTTTTTATGCCTAAAAAATTACCTATCGTTGCTAGCTTGTCCAATAAAACCAAATTCTATTGGCGTCTTTACATAAAAGAGTGAAATCTGTTGACTGTCCAAATAACTTAATAACTCAGTTGCTTGTTCATTTGTTACCGCAAATTGGATTTGGATAGGTCGATCAGCCAATTCAAAGAAACGAGCAGAATGAAATAGACCATGATGATCTAGACCTTCTAATCCGCCTACTACTGTAGCTCCACGTAATTTCATTTGCTTTGCTAATACAACGAGCCATTCATTGATTGGCTGCCCCTCAAAACTACGATTTTGTGAGGTGTAAAAGGTAATTAAAAATCCAGTATTCATCCTATTGTCTCCTTCTAAGCAGCGCTCAGCCATTGATGTAAACTCATACCAATGATTGTGAATATCAGAGAGCCAATCACATGAATCAGAATGGCTGCACAGGCATAACCCAATTTACCACTTTGTAATAAGCTAATAATCTCAGCAGAAAATGTCGAAAAAGTCGTTAAAGCGCCGCAGAAACCTGTGATCACAAATAGTTTGTAATTGGGGCTTAATGAACTTTGAGAAAAATAGGAAATGGCAAAACCAATAATAAAGCCACCGACAAAATTAACAGTCACTGTTCCCAAAGGAATATTCGGAAAGATCGGATTTAGTTTTAAACCAAGAAACCAACGCAGCCATGCGCCTAAGACAGAACCTAAAGCGATTGAAAGTAGTGGAAAATACATCATTTACTCCAAAGACAGCGTCGGAGATAAATACGCTTTAGATATCAATTGATCAATATTATTGTAAGATTTTTGCATGCGCGAACTCCAAAAAGGGAACAGAGCACGCACAGACCTACGTCCCCTGTTCAGGGTAACGTAGGCATCATTAGCCATAGTGGCGGTTTGTAGTAGGAGGAATGCCATCTCCTTTTCCCTAAAATAACATAAATTTTAGACAACTCAATACATCTTTTGAAGCGTCATTAGACTGTGTATAAGCACTTAGTTATCCACAATGTATGTACCAGTTGCTAGCTTTTTTTCTCCGATCACATAAAAATCTAATGCTGGCACCACAAAAGCCAAAGCCTCTGCATCACTGTTTAGTCCAAATTGCTTTAATAACACTGGTGCTTTTAATGCACAAATTTCAGCTGCTTCAATCTGTTGAAATTGTATAGGCATATTGATATCACCTTGTGACATCTCTGTCGGTTGATCGACCCATTCTGCCCATGCATGATCTTGATCTACCAAAAACAGTACCGCATCATCCCAAGAAGCAAACAGGTCTTGCCATTCCTTGGGAAGCCGTTTCTGTGCTGTAATTTTGACCTCGCTATTTAAAGAGTAATTTTCATCTACAACGATCTCTGTTTTAATAGTTTGTTGTAGATCGTTCTTTTGATGATGAAATTTTGAAGCGTATTGTGCTGGAAGTACATCACTGGCGAGACGTCCTCCGATGACATATAAATATTGATCTAAAATCACTTGTTCAAAAATCACGGTTTTAGGAAACGATTGATTTAAATAGAACCGCCAATTACTTTGTTTAGGGGATGGCATTAACTTTCTTAATCGACCTAAAAACTGAAATCCCAAATAATGATGTTGGTAAGTGAGAATTGTAAAAATTGTTTTGCCCTGCTTTTCCCATATGGGCATATTCTTCGGATGATGTTGGCGGACTTGTTCAACATCGACAAGCCAAGATAGATAAACGATATTACTAACTCGACTTTGTAAACGCATGAATGGTAATAATCTCAGAACCAAACGTCGTATACTCAGCAAAAAACCACAACTTAAAATACCGCTTAAAAGTCGCATAAAAACATGCTGTGAAGATAACTTAAAATGGTGTCTATTCATTATTTTTCATTAAGTTAAAAAATTTCACGAGCATAAACTGCTTATGTACTCAGGTCTAGTTGATAGAGCAGAATACTTTTCTTCTTGCTTTTCGATGCTATGATGCTTGCCATTGATTCAATCAACATGGAACTGAACATGGCTCAAGCATTATTGGCAAAATTAAAAGATGGCTCAGCAAAATTTGCAGATGTATTAGCATTTATTGAAACACGTTATGTACATACTCCGACCGCTTTTCAAAACGGCGCACAATACAACGCTGCCACTGAAAACCAAGGCAGTGCCAAAGTGTTTTCTTTTGCTAAAATCGAAGGCTTAAATACAGAAGATACTTTAGCTTTATTTGCTGAACATTATGCTTCAGTTGTTGCCACGCCTGATGCAAGTGACCATCAGAACATTCGCCAATTTATGCAAAATGGTTGGGATGGTGTGAAGTTTGAAGGTGAAGCATTAACTGCACGTTGATATTAAAAGCAGGAAGGCTAGATGCCTTCCTTCTTAATCCATTCATGCATTTATAAATAAAGCCGTCAACAACCCCATCGCGAGCAAATAAAAAATAATGGGTAATCCTAAGAACCAAAACTTTGCCCAAGCATTCGTATTAAACACCAAACTTGCTGCTCGATAACTCACCCAACATGACCAAAACATAAAAGGCAACGCCACGAAGTTGAGAATAGTCGAGTTTTCATAAGCATCAAGATAGTTGTTATACAACAACGTTTGTAACACCGTGACCACAATAACGGGTAAAGCAGCAACCAATGACTGTAATGCCCAAACATGCCTTGCCAGTTGAGGATCTGCATCTTTGACACCAGAAAATTGTAAACGCTTTTTATACCACCAACCATGTATGAGCCAAACAATTACGGCAGACAGTGTTCCTACACCCAAAACGAGTAACCAATAACTCCACCAAGCATCGGCAACATCAAGCATGAACGATTGACGATTGCTGAATTCGGCTTTAAGCAAATTTTGATCGACTCGATCCATGACAGAAAACATGCCAATAATGTAGGCAGCAAGGATGATACTTCGAGGATGATAAATAGCTGGTAAAGAAAAAAACTTTTTCGGTTGAAAGAATAGTAACCATAAATTTTTAGGTGCGAAGGGTAAAATTTCTTTTTGCTGTTGTTTATCTAATGAAAACTCAGTACTCATAAGTGCTCTTAATAAATTGATTTAAAATATTTATGCTCCAATCATAGCCAACGCTGTATAGAAAAAGAAGTTGATTTTATTATTTGATAAAATAGCGCAAATAATCATCTAGCATCTCAACCAACAAAAGAAATGATTTAAAATTTAGAGTAAAAGTAATATGAAATACTCAATTTTTGAATAGAAATAACTGAGAGAAATTATGTCGATAATACACACGGATCTATCAAAAAAACTAAGACAAATGACATTAAAAGCTCAAGGATTAACTCAAAAGCAGCCATTTGGATCAGGGAAAGAAGCTGTGCTTTCTGCAATTGAACAGTTAGGTTACGTACAAATCGATACCTTATCTGTTGTCGCTCGAGCACATCATCATACGCTTTGGACTCGAATTCCAGATTATCAATCACGATGGCTCGATCAATTAGTTGATGAAGCTCGGATATTTGAATATTGGTTTCATGCTGCCGCATATTTGCCGATGCAGGATTTTCGATTTGTGCTTCCCAAAATGTTAAGCATAAAAAATGGTGAATCTCGTTACTTTAAGGCTGATGCTCAAGTCATGCGTGATGTATATGACAAGATAAGAATCGATGGCCCGCAAAAATCGAGAGAATTTGAAAGTTTCAGTAAAAATAATAGCAGTTGGTGGAATTGGAAGCCCACAAAAATCGCGCTTGAACAACTTTTTATGCAAGGTGATTTAATGATCAGCGCCCGCAAGGGAATGGAAAAAGTTTATGATATTCGCGACAGAGTCCTTCCCGCTAGTGTGAATACAACACTTCCAACTGCTTTAGAGTACGCTGAATACTTAGTCAAAACTTACCTTAAAGCGTATGGTTTTACCACGTTGAAACAGATTACACATTTGAAAACAGGTACGTTATTACGAAATAATGTAGAAACTATCCTCAAGCAAATGCTTGAAGAAAAAATGATTCAAAAAATTGTAACGCATGACCAGCAAACGATTTATGTACTCAATGAATTAATGGAATGGAACGACAATTCAAATCCGCCCAAAGTGTCATTACTTTCCCCTTTTGATAATTCAATTATTCATCGTGACCGTGTAAAAACACATTTTGACTTTGACTTTCGACTCGAATGCTACACACGCCAAGAGAACAGAAAGTATGGATATTTTTGCTTGCCCATTTTATTTGGCGATGTATTTATTGGTCGGGTTGATTGCAAAGCTCACCGTAAAAGTGCTGAATTTGAACTTATTCATTTACATATCGAAAATACACAAATAGACATGGCATTGTGGCTGACACCATTTCTTGAGACCCTGCACAACTTTGCACGCTTTAATCAATGTCAATCAATCTATGTCTCAAAAATCAGCCCAGTCGAATTATGTAGTATGATACGCAAGCATATCGAAACCATTAGGATAACTTAAAGCAGTATCTCTAAGGTCGTTCTAATTGACGTAAATGATTAGTTAAACTATAAAAATCACCACCCATTTTCCCTACACTGTCGAGTAACTGTTGATCAATCATCTGACCATTCCATAAATGATCATCAACATAAATTGATTTCACATCAAGTAATGCCACCGTTCCACCCGATGGCAGCGTACTGAGTTGAATCACTTCTCTAAGCTGGCACTCATAACGTACAGGCGCATGTTTTACCGCTAATGAAGCTACGGTATGACTTGGTTCTGACGCTATATCAGCAAAATCAAACTCGCTTTGGTCAGCGGGCAAGAGCGCACAGGATAAGTTCATTTTTTCCAGCAACTGTGAGTTTACGATATGCACCACACATTGCTTGGTATCGATTAAATTTCTCAATGTGTCTTTATCATCACCACTTCTTGGATTGACTTGTGAATACCACAGAATAGGTGGATTACAACTGGCAACATTAAAAAAAGAATAAGGTGCAAGGTTAGCTACACCTTCAGCAGATAAGGTACTAATCCATGCGATCGGCCGCGGTGTAATTCCGCCGACCAAAAGACGATAGATTTCATTTACCTCTAAATGAGATGTATCAAAAATCATAAATTTACACTGCCTTTAAGGGCGTTCAGAATATTGTGGTAAATCATCCGCGATGCAATCCCACTCTGCTTTAGACGCAACAAAAATATGCATACTTGGTTTTTGCTGTAACGGCGTATCTAAAGTACCAATTCTTAAACGGTAATATTCTGGTGTATCTGTTTTTATGCTCATAATCGGTGAACCACATTCTGAGCAAAAACAACGCTGCGTCGTTGCGGTAGATTGAAATTTTTTTAATAAATGTTCACCTTGTATAATTTTAAAATCAGTGACTTTGATCGGTGCATTGGTCGCAAATGCCGTACCATTTGCTTTACGGCAACGTTGACAATGACATTGGATAATCTCTCCAATTTCACCTTGGATTTCGTAATGAATCCCATCACATAAACAACTGCCACGATACACGGGTAAAGTTTGAGACATTGCGAATCCCTTTGATGAATTTTCCATTAAAAATATAGGCTAGAACTCAGCACCATGCAAATTACAAATGCATTTTTTCGAAAAACATTCGATTGTCTCAGATCATTATTTAAGCTAGGAATTCATTTCAACTTTTTGGTTTAATACAGCTTGGGCCCGTGCATGATCAATATCTTTTTCCCAATGCGCAATCGCAACTGTTGCCACACAATTTCCGATCAAATTGGTACAAGCACGTACAATTCCAATAAACCAATCAACGGACAATAATAAAACCAAACCAATGGTTGGAAGACTAGGAATAACAGATAAAGTCGCTGCTAAAATCACCAATGCTGAACCAGGGATACCATGTGCGCCTTTTGAAGTTACTAAAGAAACTAGTAAAATTGCCAGTAAATCATGCATTGATAAATCAATATTGCAGGCTTGTGCAATAAAGATAACCCCAAGGGTTAGATAAATAGAGAATCCATCTAGATTAAAAGAATAACCTGTCGGAATGACCAAACCCACCGTCGAATCCTTAATCCCTAAATTTTTCAATTTTTTCATTATCTGTGGTAACACTGAATCGGAGGATGCTGTTCCCAATACAATTGATAATTCTGCTTTAAAATAATTGAGAAATTTAAATATATTTAAACCTATAAATTTAAGGATTCCACCTAAAATAATCAATACAAACAAAATACAAGTCACATAAAACAATAAGACTAAATAACCCAGCTGAATCAACGAATCTAACCCGAATTTAGCAGTGGTATAGGCGACTGAACCAAATACTCCAACGGGTGCTAAACGAATGATTAATGCCATCATTTTAAAAAACACTTCAGAAAAAGCTTCAATTGCTTTACATACCCATTCTGCCAAATGTTTTGGAATCATGAGTAAGGCGACACCAAACAAAATCGCGATCAATAAAACTTGTAAAATATCACCACGGGCAAAAGCATCTACAAATGTTTTAGGAATAATATGTAGTAAAAAATCTGATCCCGAACTCATCGTATGTGCACGTTCGGTATACACATTTAAATCTTTGCCATCTAACTGAGCGATATCAATATTCATACCAACGCCAGGTTTGAAGATATATGCAATCACAATCCCCAAAACCAATGCAAAACTGGTCACGATCTCAAAATATAAAATCGTTTTTGCACCAACCTTTCCCATTTTCTTAAGGTCATTTGCGCCATACAGTCCGAGTACGACCACACAGAAAACAATTGGTGCAATTAACATCTTGATCAATGCAATAAAGCCATCGCCTAACGGCTTCAAAGCTAAAGAAAAATCGTGAAAGCTGATTCCAATGATAATACCGAGGATTAATGCAAAAATGACTTGAAGGAATAGACTGGACTTAAACTTTTGCAACATTGAACATTCATCAATTAATAAGATAAATCTCAACTTTGCAAGAAACTCGCCAAGAGATAAAAATCGCGTTATTTAAAACATGAAAAATACATTAAATTTAACAAATACTTTTAAAACATAACGTTATAGAATTCTATGCTAAATATTGATGTACTCCTGCTCCTGCTGCTCGCCCAGTTGCAAAACACGCAGTAAGTAAATATCCCCCTGTTGGTGCATCCCAATCCAGCATCTCACCACAACAAAACACATAAGGATTCGATCGCAACTGTAATTGTGCTGATAAAGCGATCTGTTTCACACCACCCGCACAGCTAATCGCTTCTTCGATTGGGCGGAATCCATCGAGTGAAATATTGAGTTGTTTAATCTGCTGTGCCATCTGTTTTGCATCAGACCATATATTTTTATCAGTGATTTCACGCAGCAAATTAATTTTGACACTGTCCAAACCAGCTTTGCGCCAAACATTGGTTAAAGATTGTTTTTTATTTGCTTGTAATTTTTTTTCTAATTGCTCAATAGTCATATCAGGCAATAAATCTAAATGTATATTCAAAGCTTGCTTTTGACTCTTCTGGTCTCTTAAATCACGCCCTAATTTATAAATCACACCACTTTCAAAACCATAGTGAGTAATCACAATATCACCATGCGTTTTGTTTTCTGCATTCACCCACGCATCAACGCGTTTAAGTGGTTGCCCAAAACAATCTTGCATAAACGGTGACCATGCTTTTAACACACCTGCATTACTGGCTTGAAACGGTTCAATCTGATGCTCAGACAACCACTGCTGCCAAGCACCATCACTACCGAGTTGCGACCACGACACAGCACCACACGCCAATATAATTGCATCATATGTCGCATTGAATTGCTGGTTTTGATTTTGAATCGTTAATTGGTTATTACTTAAATTGATACAACGATGGCGATAGTGAAATTTAACGCCATCATCTGCTAACCGTTTTAACCAAGCACGAAGTAAGGGAGCAGCTTTCATTTCAATTGGAAAAACCCGACCAGAACTCCCCACATAGGATCCAATACCCAAACCCTGCATCCAGCTTTGAATCCATTTCGCGTCCCAATGTCTTACCCATGGACTTAACCACATTGCGTGATCATAGCGTTGAATAAAAGTATCGATTGGCTCGGCATGCGAAATGTTTAAACCCGTTTTTCCTGCCATCAAAAACTTACGTGCCGCAGAAGGTTTTTGTTCAAATATTTCAATTTGATAATCATATTGACTTAGGACTTCAGCAGCCATTAATCCCGCAGGACCAGCACCAATAATCGCAACACGTTTAGACATCAGATTGCTCTTGAGCGTTTTGACCTTGCAAAGGTGCAAAATCATCAAAGCGTGTCGAATAGCCATCAGGTTTACGAATAACTAACTGCTGGCAAAGTTCACCACGTTCTAAATATTTAACTTCAAAATGTGTACGCGCAGAATCCGTTGCTATTTTTTGCTTTTCATAAGGCAACTTCCAAAGCTGAAGCAACTGCTGTTCAGCTTCATCGATATATTCAGGAATATTACTTGCGAGCGTAATGGTGCCATTCGGTTGAAGTCGAGAAAGTAGGAACTCAAAAAACGGCATATTCAGCCAACGTTGAGCAGGATTATGTGGTTCAGGATTCGGATAAAGAATAAAAAATTGTTCTACTTGTGAAGGAAACAAGGCATGCACAACCCAAGGTAAAGCATCTGCATGAATTGGGTTTAATAATTCTCTAGGTTCGAGTTGATGCTGCTTCTGCATCGCCATAAATTTTTCTTTGGTTCGCTCAATTGCGTACAACGTTTTTTGCGGATTTTGCCCTGTAAATAGCAAAGCGTGTTTACCTTTTCCAGCACCAATTTCTACACAAATCGGTGTATTAGGAACGGCGATAAAATCACGAGGGGCTTGCATACGCTGTGCTTGAAATTGACGAATCGACATAATCTCATCAAACTATATAAAAATCGGCATAAGTCTAACAACTCACCTTACTTTTGCCTAATCTATTTGTTTTATGTTTTAGGAATTTTCTATGCCACGCACATTTCCCTGCCCTCGTTGTGGTGAAGCCAGTACTTGGGAAGACAACGCATTTCGTCCATTCTGCTCAGAGCGTTGTAAATTGATCGATCTTGGTGCTTGGGCAAGTGATGAATATAAGCTGCCTACTCAAGATGCTCCTCAAGCAGGCGATAAACGTCAAGAAGATGATTACGAAGATTAACCTGCTTTACTTGCAACGAAAGGGTTAAATTGTTTCTCATAGCCGATTGTACTGATCGGGCCATGCCCAGAGATAAATTGAGTTTCATCAGGTAAGCTAAAACATTCTCTTTTAATAGAATCTAATAGCTGCTGATGATTCCCTTTTGGGAAATCTGTACGTCCAATTGAACCCTTGAACAAAACATCGCCAGTCCATAACAAAGCATGCTTGGCATTATAGAACATGACATGACCAGGCGTATGACCAGGCGCAAAGCGAACTTCAAATTCATCTTCACCTAGTTTCAATGTTTCGCCGCCCTCAAGCCATTGATTGACTTTGACAGGTTGCGGAATAGGAAAACCATAACGCGCTGAAACTTCCTGAATCATATCCAACCAAAATTGATCTTCTTTATGTGGACCAATCACAGGTACTTTCCATGCTTCAGCAAGTTCTCCAACCGCACCTGCATGGTCAAGATGTCCATGTGTTAACCATAGCGCCTTAACGGTTAAACCTAAGTTTTCAATTTCTTTTTTCAAAACAGCGGCATCACCGCCTGCATCAATCAAAACCGCTTCTTTACTTTCACTGTCCCAAAGAATAGAACAATTTTGGGCAAATGCAGTAACGGGTACAATTTTGACTTGCAGCATAAAAACCTCTGGCGGAATAGAAAATCGATTTAACGATGGGCTAAGGTATGAGTGAGAGCATCAAGATTAGCCTGAACCAGACTTGCAAGCAAATCAATATGTGCTTGATCACTGTTCAATGCAGGAATATAAGCGTACTCACCACCACCTGCATGCTGAAATGTCTCTTTATTCTCAATCGCTAATTCTTCCAAGGTTTCGAGACAATCTGCTGAAAATGCGGGACTGAGCACTTGAACAGATTTCACTTTTTGTTCGCCCCATTGTTGCAAAACGACATCGGTATAAGGTTTGACCCATTCTTGCTTACCAAAGCGTGACTGGAAACTCACAGCCCACTCATCTTCATTTAAATGTAAGGCTTCAGCGACGAATTGAGCGGTGATGCGACAACGATCAGCATAAGGATCGCCTTTATCTGCATAAGGCTGTGGAATACCATGAAAGGACATCAGAAGCTTTTCAGGCTTACCGTGTTGTGCTTGGTAAGTTAAAACACTATCCGCCAATGCCTGAATAAACATCGGATGCTGATAATAATCTTTAATTAAAGTAAGTCCAGGTAAATGACGTTGTGTGGGTATCCATTTGGAAAAAGCATCATAGAGTGGTGCTGTTGATGTTGCCGAATATTGTGGAAACAACGGTAAAAGAATAACGTGCTCTTGAGGATCTTTCTGAAGTTGCTCGAAAACATTATAAATACTAGGTTGACCATACGTCATCGCAGGTAAAACTGTGAGATCAAATTGATGATTCTCATCTTGTAACCGTTGTTTGACTAATCGCGTCTGTTCAAGCACGATCTCACGCATTGGAGAGTCATTTGACCAAACTGAGGCATAAGCTTCAGCAACACGTTTTGGGCGAAAGGTCAAAACGAATAAATGTAAAATCACCCACCAAATGGGTTTAGGGATTTCAATCACTCGCGAATCAGATAAAAATTGCTTTAAGAATCGACGTACTGCAGGTGCAGTCGGTGCATCTGGCGTGCCTAAATTTGCTAAAACCACGGTCACTTTGGGTTTTGGTCGAACTGACATGGATTGCTTCCGCTATAGCTGAATTTATTCAAATACTTTAGCAGTTTTATGATTTATTTTTAAATTGAATTAATGCATTGTCTTCATTTGAAAAACACGATTACTATCTAAAATATTACTTTCTAGTAGCTTCTGACCTTTAGGTGTCAATTGCCATAACATGCGCTGACGATCATCACGTCCAGTCGGGATGATCCACTCATTTTGACGCATTTGTAATTTAATTTCATGTAATGCACGAATATTGATTTGCGCACGAGAAACGGCATGAGCCCTTGGCATATCTTTACGCGCATCATCCAACCCCGTTTCATTTAAATATTCATTCATACGTTTAGAAAAATATTCTTCTGGTGTTGGAATGATAAATGAAGCACCTAATACGTTGAGTAATTGCGCCCATGTCATTTTACGAAATGGCTTAACTTCTTTGAAATTACCATCTTGATAGGCATGCATACGATATTCAAATGAATATAGCTCATGCATCGAAACTTTAGCTACAGAAGAAATAGGGTCGGCTTCACGACTCCCCATCTCTGTTTCAAGTTGTTTGACTTTAGCGCGTAAGTTATCAATTTCATCTTGTAAAACTTGAGTATTTTGAGGACGTACCCAACCCACAACAGGGTAACGCTCTAACATTTGCGGCATATTTGAACGCACCGCAAGCTCTAAATCTCTCAAAGTACGATAACAAAAGACTTGGTCAACTTCGTGTTGCAATTGCTTTCTAAACTCTTTGAATTTTTCTCTTAGTTCAGGTTTGTTGTCATGTAAATGTATTTCACGAGATTCAGGATCATCATGCATAAATACAATCACAGGTTTTTGCTTCGTCATTGCATAAATGTATTCCAAGTGCATATATCCAACACCTGAAACTGATTGTTCCCCATATTGACTACCAAGCAAAATCACCACGTAATCACAATCATCGATTTGGCGACGCGCAATTGAAGTACTTAACGGCGTTCGTTGTTCTAAACCCCACGAGAAAAAGCCCATGCCAACCAAAGTTTGAGTCAATACCGCTCGTTCTGGCTGCATTTCATTACCAGAAGTAGAGATAAAAACTTGATAGCGAGTGTCTTGCATAGGCTGACCCCAATTCACGTATCCATCATTTAAAGCAACTGAGCTAAAAAAAGATGAATAGATAACCCCAAAAAATTATTAAATATGGTTTAGTAAAGCATTTTAGCTAAACAGTTTCCAAATTTTGAATCGTCCATGTTAATTGTTCTGGCATAAGATGCTGGAGTACAGGCTTTAACTCAACAGCATTACCACCACTGACATAACATTCAATACGTGTAATATTATGACTTATTTTGTCACATAATAACCTATTTTTTATCAAAATATATGCAGTTTGTCGTGCTACCGCCTGCCCTGAATCAATTAAATTCAACTTTTCACCCGAAACCCGACCAATTGCTTCTTTTAGAAATGGATAGTGCGTACATCCAAGTACTAAAAAATCTGCCCCTTGCTTTAAAGCAGGTTCTAAAATCATGTGCAGCTCATTTAAGCATGCTTCACTCATTTCAGCGCCTGATTCAACAAAAGGCACCAACTTTAAACTGGTGATTGTTAAAACACTCACCCCAGCAGGTTCAGCAAATCTGTTCATGACATCTTTAATCAACTGACCACGAAACGTTGCAGGCGTAGCAAGTACGGCAACGACCTTACTTTGCGTTTGTAACACTGCTGGTTTTAAAGCAGGAACTAATCCCACAATTGGAAAACGTTCGCCATAATGCTCACGTAGATAATCTAAACTAAATGCAGATGCGGTATTACAGGCAACGACTGCGATTTTACACCCCTGCCGATACAGCCATTCAATTGCCTCAGCCGTAAACTGGCGAATCTCGTGATCTGAACGTGCGCCATACGGTACATGTGCAGTATCAGCATAATAAAGAATACGCTCATTGGGTAAATGCCGAGCAATTTCTTGCGCGATCGACAAACCGCCAATTCCAGAATCAAAAACCCCAATAGGTGCATCAGCAAATGCATGTGGCATCGGATTGAGTAAAATCGGCATAGGTTGAACAGCAGTCATACACACATTGGTATTGGTTTAATTACTCTTTCAAGCTTAAACCTCAGGTGCTCAAATGCAAGACCAAATCACCACTTTTTAATGTTAAAACCGTGTCACCTTGTGAATTTTCAGACAAAGAACCATAGTTCACGAGATGATAAAAACTTTGACGTTGAATTAATGCATTCATCCCGAAGCGAACATGCACATAAGGTCGCAGTTCTCCCTCGTACTCACGCATAAAAATAGGGTGCTCTTTATCGATAATCACGACATCTTGATTAATCGTCGTCAGTTGTAGGTAACGCTGACCGTCTATTTCAATTTGATCTGCTTGGTTCACCAATAAAGGTTCATCTTCAACTTCAATTTCAATCTGTTCAACAGGCGTTTTCAGATAAAACTTATCATTCTCTTTCCATAATACTTTACTAAACAGATCAAGGAGTGCTTGTCGTTTAACCAATTGACCTTCGTGCCACCATTCTCCATTGGCTTTTATCTTCAAATCCATTTTGCCACAATGCTTTGGATGCCATTGCTCTAATGGTGGAATTGACCTTTTGTGACTTTGCTGTACATCTTTTAAGTATTGTGCAATGTTCATTAAGTTTTTATCATCAGAAAACACGATTTTTCCTGTATTCTGTGAAGAATCATTTTCATTTATCATAGTTTATGCCTTGCTGACGAGAAAATATGACCGCTCAGCCAATTGGCGAGATCATGGTTTAAAACTATACTACCCCAAACGTTTGCAAGCACAAGAGTATGGTTTGTGTTTAGCAATTAAGAACACTCATGGCAGCACCGAATCGCAATATTACGGTTGCCACCCTTAAAAATATGAGGAGTCCTACATGGAACACATCGAACGTGAAGCGATGGAGTTTGACGTAGTGATCGTAGGTGCAGGACCTGCGGGTTTATCTGCTGCGATTAAAATTCGTCAATTAGCGATTGAAAACAACCTATCTGATCTTTCTGTATGTGTTGTTGAAAAAGGCTCTGAAGTAGGTGCGCATATCCTTTCAGGTGCTGTACTTGAGCCCCGTGCTATGAATGAACTCTTTCCGAACTGGAAAGAGGAAGGTGCGCCATTAAACGTTCCTGTAACAGATGATGAAACTTATTTCTTATTGTCTGATACCAAATCACAAAAAATGCCATATTGGATGGTTCCTAAATCAATGCACAACGAAGGTAACTATGTTATCTCTTTAGGTAACGTTGTTCGTTGGTTAGGTCAAAAAGCTGAAGAATTAGAAGTTTCTATTTTCCCTGGCTTTGCTGCATCTGAAGTGCTTTATCACGAAGATGGTACAGTAAAAGGGATTCAAACAGGTGATATGGGGATTGGTAAAAATGGTGAGCCAACACATAACTTCACTCCTGGTTATGAGCTTCATGCTAAATACACATTATTCGCTGAAGGCTGCCGTGGTCACCTCGGTAAGCGTTTAATTGCTCAATACAATCTTGATAAAGATGCTGATCCACAACATTACGGTATCGGTATTAAAGAGCTTTGGGAAATTGATCCTGCGAAACATAAGCCAGGTCTTGTAATGCATGGTGCGGGCTGGCCTTTGTCTGAAACTGGTTCTGCTGGCGGTTGGTGGTTGTATCATGCTGAAAACAACCAAGTAACTTTAGGTATGATCGTAGACTTGTCTTACGAAAATCCTCACATGTATCCATTCATGGAAATGCAACGCTGGAAAACACACCCAACGATTAAGCAATTCCTAGAGGGTGGTAAGCGTATTTCTTACGGCGCGCGTGCGGTTGTGAAAGGTGGTTTCAACTCTTTACCTAAACTCACGTTCCCAGGCGGCTGCTTGATCGGTGATGATGCTGGTTTCTTGAACTTCTCAAAAATCAAAGGCTCACACACTGCAATGAAGTCAGGCATGTTATGTGGCGAAGCTGTATTTGAAGCCATTGCTGCTGGTGTAGCTAAAGGTGGTGATCTTGCGATTGCTCGTGTACTTGAAGGTGACGATCATTTCGCGAAAGAGTTAACAGCTTATACCGATAAATATAACAACTCTTGGTTAAAAGAAGAGTTATATCAAGCACGCAACTTTGGTCCAGCTATGCATAAGTTTGGTACTTGGTTCGGTGGTGCATTTAACTTTATCGATCAAAACATCCTTAAAGTACCATTTACACTGCACGATCTAAAACAAGACTTTGCTGCACTTAAAACAGTTGATGCATCAACATTCAAACCGAACTACCCAAAACCAGATGGCAAGTTGACTTTTGATCGTTTATCTTCTGTATTCGTATCGAATACGGTGCATGAAGAGAATCAACCAGCACACTTAAAGCTGACTGACCCATCAATTCCAGTGAATGTAAACTTACCAAAATGGGATGAGCCAGCTCAACGCTACTGCCCTGCTGGTGTTTATGAAATCATGGAAAATGATGATGGTTCTAAACGTTTCCAGATCAACGCTGCGAACTGTGTACACTGTAAGACGTGTGATATCAAAGACCCATCACAAAACATTACATGGGTAACGCCTGAAGGTGGTGGTGGTCCAAACTATCCAAACATGTAATAAAACAGCCACCTTCTCTGTAAAAGCATAGCTTTTACACTTGCGGCAGGACAAAGCATTGCTTTGTTCTTCCTGCCTCAGGTGGTGGTGGTCCAAACTACCCTAACATGTAATCTTTAATTTGTGCTGAAGTTAGTTTTAGCACAAAGTAAGATAAGAAAGCCTCATGAAATATGAGGCTTTTTTTTATTTCTGAGGATCTTCATCGACATCAAATTGCTTATATGCTTTAGACAACACACTAATCGTCTTGATCTGCTTTCCAAATCGACGGCATGAACGGCACATCATCAAGTGCAGTTGTAAACCACTGTGTTCTTTCAATAACAGTTGCCGATCTTGCTGTTCAGAAAGTAACTGTGTTGCTTGGCGACAAGTCAGCATGAACAATCTCCTTCAAGTAGCCATTTATTTTCTAAACACTCTCGTAAACGTGCGCGACTTCGATACATCAAAACATTTAAATGAGAAATGGTGAGCTCTAACTTCTGGCATATTTCTTCTGAACTTAACTCAATCATCTCTCTTAACATAAAAACTTGCGCATATTTGGCGGGTAAATGATTTAAACATGCATCAAAGATGATCCAAAAATCTTGTTGTTCCATCATTTCTTCAGGGCTTTGCCATGCCTGAGGTGCTTCATATTTATGCCAATGTCCAGCCTTATCAAATAATTCATCTATACTCAAATCAGATTCTTGATCATCGAAAAGCTCAGACATGGTCGTTAAGCGACTTTTTTGCCGAATTAGATCGACAATCTTATTTTTTAAAATAGCAAAAACCCATGTTTTAAACGCAGCACGTCCTGAAAATGATCTCAGATGTTCAAAAGCACTCGTTAATGCTTCTTGTACAACATCTTCAGCTTGTTGAAAGGATGAAAGTTGTAGCACTGCAAATTTGATCATTTGCTGTCGAAGATCATTTAAATATTCGGTGTTGTGCAATTGTTGATTTAAATCATCATTATCAACCGAGGCTAGATGCATATTGATGCCTTATTTAACACAATCTTGAGGACTATATATCAATTCTAAGCGAGTCAATAAATTAGATAATGCATTGATCTGTAAATCAAACTCTTGCGCAGTTAGATCAGATAAAGTCGAGCTCATCAATTTACGCAGTTCACTCTCAGCCAATGGCTCTTGATTAAGTTTTTCGATCAGATACGCAAATAAAGGCGATAGCGGCTCCACACAGACCTGATCATCTTGATTTCGCCACACCATAATTGCGCTAGGATCTTGCTCAAAGTCAGTTTGATCGAGTGTCCAGCGATAAACTGGGTATTGATAGACCAAAACCCACACTTGGGTGGTAAATTGCCATACTGAATTATGACTAATATGCCTTTCAGGAATATCTAAAGTATCCAAATACAATTCTAGCCATTCATATTGGAGTAACTCGGCTAACCACGGGTAAGTTTGTAGAACAGGATGCTGTTGATCGCTTAAGTATTCTCTAAATTGCAGTGAAATATCATTATAAAATGGCGATTGATTCATAGATTTTTGAAAAAATTCTTCTAATAGTTGTTGCCATGTTGGCTTAGGTAAAATCGATCGTGCGACTGGATAAACTAAATCGACAAAAGAACTTACGTTATTAAATAATAACTCTCGATAAACACGCATACGTTCAGTTTCAAAGGATGATGGTATGGGTTGTTTAGGATCACGTATCCAATTACAAAATGCGTTTTGGGTATCTTGAAAAGAGTGGAATTTATTATTCATTTTATTATCCTCATAATTCTGCAAGACATGCTGTGTTAGAGAATGCTGGCTGAATTAAATATTGTTTTTGTATGCTTTCAATTTTCGCAAGTTCAGCTTGTAATTCTTGCCATGTCGGAATATTAAAATCACGTTCTAATAATGTTGGTTTTACACCATGTTGTTGATAGGTAAACTGCAATAATTCCCAAACTGGATCACAAACCTCTGCTCCATGCGTGTCAATCAGTAAGTCATCACCCACTTGCTCATGACCAGCAATGTGTAAATAACGGATACGATCTTGCGGCATTTTTTTGATAAATTCATAAGGATCGGTCTGATGGTTAATGCTGTTCACATAGACATTATTTACGTCTAAAAGTAATTCACAATCTGACCTTTGAATGACTTCGGCAACAAACTCTGCTTCGCTCATTTCAGCATGTGGCATCAAATAAGTGGACACATTTTCAAGCACCAACTTTTGCCCAAGAATATCTTGAACACGAACAATGCGTTCTGACACATATCGTGCCGCTGCTTCAGTCATCGGGATAGGTAATAAGTCATATAAATAGCCGCCGTCATTGGTATAGCTTAAATGCTCTGAATAAGTCGTGACCTGATAGCGTTTTAAAAATGTTTTTATTTGTTGAATAAATTCAATATTCAGTGGATGTGGACCACCAATCGATAAAGAAAGTCCATGACAAATCAGAGGTGCTTTTTCAGCACATTGTTCAAGCAGTTTGGCATGTCGACCACCAAAACCCATCCAGTTTTCAGGTGCAACTTCGATGAAGTCTGGATAAGTATCCAAGTTTAAAAAGCTGTCGATAAAGTCGCGTCTTAAACCTAAGCCAACACCTGTTAAAACCGTCATGGAATATTCCTTATTGAATGATGTAGACCCGAATTACGATTGATCTACATCATTCATTGATATATTGATTCTCTGGCAAATTATTTAGCAGCACCGCATTTTGCATCAGCTGCCTTTTTATCTGCACCACATTTTGCATCAGCTGCTTTTTTTGCTGCTCCACATTTAGCATCGGCAGCTTTTTTATCAGCTCCACACTTTGCTTCCGTTGTTTTATGTTGTTTTTTCGCTTTGTCAGCACCACATTTCGCTTCACCACACTTTGCATCTGCTGTTTTAGTTACATGTGTTTCAGTTGTAGTTGAAGCAGCGGAGACTTGAGTTGCTGCACCAACCATTGAAAGTGCAACTAATGCAGCAACTGATGTCATTGAGTTTAATTTATTCATTTTGAAGTTCCTTTTTGAGTCAATTCTTGGGTTTGTACTAGGGTACATATCATTAGACGAGCGACCAATCCATTTATTACAGTTAAAACTAAAAAAATTATTGTAATAAACCAACTCTTCAACCGACTAATAACAATTGAATGCTACTCGGTGTGAAATTCTCATGAAGTACTTAATCAACTCAGTATTACAACGCTATCAAAAATGCCTACAACACTTTAAACATTTAGATGGCATGGCTGCACTGGCACTAAGAATCTACCTTGTTCCTATTTTCTGGATGGCGGGGCAAAATAAACTGATGCATTTTAATGATACGGTTGAATGGTTTGCCAATCCTGATTGGGGCTTAGGCTTGCCCTTCCCTACCCTCATGGCTATTCTTGCAACTTCAGCAGAACTTGGTGGCGCAATATTATTGGCTCTTGGGCTATTTACCCGTTTAATTAGTATTCCACTGATCATTACGATGCTCGTTGCGATCTTGACGGTACATCTACCAAATGGTTGGCAAGCGATCGCAGATGCACATGCTCCTTTTGCAAATGCACAAGTCTTGGCATCTACAGAAAAATTAGAAAAAGCACGCGAAATTTTACAAAACTATGGAAATTATGACTGGCTTACATCGAGCGGTTCATTCGTCATCTTAAATAATGGAATCGAATTTGCTGCAACTTATTTGATTATGCTGCTCGCTTTGCTTGTACTCGGTGGAGGACGATACTTAAGTTTAGATTATTGGCTATCTCAATCTCTCAATCGATTTAATAAGTAAGAAAATGATACACAACACAGTCGCATGGCTTAGTTCAATCTAGCCATGCTGACCACCATCAACCGTTCGAAAAACTCGATTTTTAAAAAATTAATTTCAGATTGTTTAAAACGAAAGCTTGTTTAGCCTTTCTGAACTAAATAGCGATATTCAGTATGACTATTTTCATCGAGGCTTTCTTCTTTCAATAACAACTCATGACCTAAATGCATACAAAATTTAGGAATATCCCATGATGTTGATGGATCAGTCGCCAATACTTCAACGATGTCGCCTGACTTTGCTTTACGAATAGCTTGATGCAACATCATCACCGGTTCAGGGCAACGTAAACCTCTCGTATTTAATTGAATAGTAGCAAGTTGGGGTTGTTCAGACATCATAAAACTCAAATATTTTAATATTCACATTTTAACATAAAGTGCAGTTATAAAAATCATCGGCAGCTTTTTGAAAAACTGTACATTTTTTGCATCGTTTTATTGATGCATATCCGCTTTTTCTTCGGTATGATGAAAATCATCTAATTGATATAGAGAGTCTTTAGGAAAGATCATGGTCGAGGAATCCAGTCCGTCGTGGGGTATGCGTGGCTTAAGAAAATGGTTAGGTACCGCACCTGAAACCCGCGATGAATTACTTAGATTAGTACAAGATTCACGTCGCTTTTTAGAACCAGACACCGTTGCTATGCTTGAAGGTGTGCTTGATCTACCAGCCACAAAGATTCGAGAGGTGATGACGCCTCGCACAGCGATTATTAGCTTACAAGAGGATGATCAACTACTTGATATCTTGGATGTTCTAATTGAATCTGCGCATTCACGTTTCCCAGTATTTTCTGCTAATCAATCTGACAATGTTGTGGGTATTCTGCTAGCAAAAGATCTATTACCGTTCCTAACTGAGCGAAATGTCAAAGTTGATATTAGCGCACTCATGCGTCAACCTGTATTTGTTCCTGAAAGCGCACGTTCAGATCAAGTATTGCGTATGCTCAAAAACACTCAGACTCATATTGCAATCGTTATCGATGAATATGGCTCAACGTCTGGCTTAGTCACCCTTGAAGATATTCTTGAAGAAATTGTGGGTGAAATTGAAGACGAACATGATATCGCCGATGAAGAGGCACTTTATATCGTCCCAGATAATGATCCAACTACAGCGAATACTTGGATTGTTCAAGCACTTACACCAATCGAACATTTCAACACTATTTTAGATGCTGATTTTTCTGATGATGAAGTTGAAACTATGGGCGGCTTACTGCTACAAGAAATTGGTTTAGTGAGCGATTTACAAGGTCAAACCATTGAACTTGGCGATTGGCAATTTACCATTATTGAAGCAGATGCGCGCACTATTCATCTGATTCGAGCTGTACGTCAATGAGAACCTATTTTGAAAAGCTGTTAAACACTTCTCAATCACAAAAACAGTTGCCTTTTATTTTTCCACTGTTGATTGCACTGACCTCAGGTGCAATCTTTAGTTTTGCTTTAGCCCCATATTACTTTTGGTGGCTCGCAATTTTATCGCCTGCCTTGTTATATGCAATATTGCATCAACGTACACCAAGACAAGCTTTTGCACTTGGTTGGGCTTACGGTTTTGGCTTGTGGTTTGTTGGTGCATTTTGGTTGTTTACCTCTATTCATACCTATGGAGACACCAATGCATTTTTAAGCATCTTGATGATTGCCTTTATGGCAACCGCAATGGGCTTATTTACAGCTTTTCAGACTTGGCTTTATCGTCGCTTCTTCCCAGAAACCCCACTCACCTTTGCACCGCTTTGGGTATTATTTGAATGGGCTAAAACTTGGGTATTTACAGGTTTTCCTTGGTTATTTGCTGGCTACGCTTTTACTGAGCGCTTACTCGATGGTTACGCTCCGTTATTTGGGATTTACGCAATCTCATTTGTAGTGATCGTCATTGCTTGTGCTTTGGTTGAAATCTTAAAAGGTCGTTGGTTTTGGGCTATTCCGTCTGCTCTTCTGGTATTAGGTGCTTGGGGCGCTGGATTTATTCAATTCGTGCAGCCTAAAGCGAGTAAGCCACTCAGTGTGTCTTTGGTTCAGGGTAATATTCCGCAAGACCTGAAATGGTTAACCGAGTACCAGATTAAAACCTTAGAGATTTATGCAACCCTCACCCGTACAGAATGGGGACGTGATCTGATTGTTTGGCCAGAATCATCAATACCAATGTTTCAAACGGATATTCCAGAATTTTTGGATGCCATGGCGGCACATGCAAAAAAAACTGATACCGCTTGGGTCACAGGAATTCCTTATTGGGATTTAGCAAAGTCTCAACAAGTCGGCGAGCCTCTGTATTACAACAGCATTATGTCATCAGGCAGTGAATCGCATGGTTTGTATAAAAAGCAGCGACTGGTCCCTTTTGGTGAGTATATTCCATTATCAGGTATGCTGAAGTGGGTTCTGCCTGCAATGCAAAATGATGTCAGTATGAGCGGTTTTTCTCGCGGCGAACCTAATCAAAAACCATTAATCGTGAAAGGTCATGCACTAGCAGCTGCGATTTGCTACGAAGTTGCTTACCCTAATTTGACTCGTCGTAATGCAACCAATAGTGATTTTTTAATTACTGTGTCTAACGATGCTTGGTTTACAGGTACAGCCGGCCCTTGGCAACATTTGCAAATGGTACAAATGCGTGCCAAAGAAAACGGTCGTTGGTTTATTCGTGCCACCAATACCGGTGTAACTGCATTTATTGATCACAATGGTCATATTGTTAAACAAGCACCGATTGATAAAGAAGCCGTTTTACGTGGTGATTTACCTGCAATGCAAGGACAAACGCTTTACAGTCGTTTAAGTGATTATCCAATTCTAATTTTCTCAGTTTTATTATTAATTTTAGGTTGGATTTATCGCCCTCGAAAAGCTGATATTTCATTTAAATCAAGAAGATAAAATAAAAGAGCGTTTTGAAATCAAAGCGCTCTTTTTTATTTCGTTATTAAATCATTATCATATTAGATTACGAAAGAAAATTGCACACTGAGATAAGCAACTAAACTCGACAAAAATAACATAGGAATATAGCGGTAGGCTTTAAACAACAATTGCTCATACTTGGAAATCATCTCCTGATTGTCCCATACCGTTGTTTTTAAGGCGCTTAGGAAGCAAAGCAGAAACCATGCACTTAACATCGTCAAAGCAAAGAAACCAATCATAATTTGACTACTGCCTTCAGCAGCTTGCCATAAACTTAATGCAGCTTGACTCATCGGTAATAAACTTAAAATAAGCAATACAGATTTAAGCATTGCCCAATGAAACTGATTTAGTTCATCCAACAAAAAAAATGCTTTCATCTGATTTCCCCATACCTGAATTAAATGGTCTGAATTGATTATGCAAAGCTTTGATCTAAAGAAATAGTCTATTTTTATGCATAATTTCTTTTTCTTGTAACTATTAAATATGGGAATAATTCTTATTATAACTATCAAATAGCCAATATTTTAATTTATTATTATTTTTCAAAATCTTAATTAATTTTATCAAATTAAGAAACATTATCACTTCACTCTCGATTTATTTATTCTAAAGTGAAGTGACATTTTAACTCAGTGATTATGGCTGATAATAAATATCGGCATCGTTTCCTTCGCCACCTTCTTTACCATCTGCACCGAAAGAATATAAATCAAATGAGCGACCTTCACGACCTGGAATGACATATTGTAAGTCATTTTCCCAACTGTCTTTTGGATAGCCACCTTTCACATATCCACCTGGCAACCAATTTTTAGCTGAAGCAGGTTGATTCACCAATGCATCTAAACCGCCATCTTGCATTGATGGATAACGACCATTATCGAGTTTATATTGATCTAAAGCGCCTGCTACACCTTTAAGTGTAATACTAGTGGTGTCTACTTTGGCTTTTTCACCACGTCCCATGACATTCGGAACGATCAAGGCAGCCAAAACACCTAAAATGACAATCACAACCATCACTTCAATTAACGTGAAACCAGATTGCTTCATATACATTTTTTGCTTATTCATTTTCATCTCTTTCATGCAATTTATTAAATCATATTGTTCATATTAATAATTGGCAACATTACCGCAATCACGATTACCAATACAATCGCCGCCATAAAAACCAGCATCAGTGGCTCAAGTAATGCCAACAACGTGGAGATAAAGGTCGTGACTTCTCGATCTTGCATCGTTGATGCGCGATCTAGCATTCGATCTAATTCACCTGAAGCTTCACCACTACGAATCATTTGTACCATCATTGGAGGAAAATAACCGCAACGCTCTAACTGTGTTGCTAAATTACCACCTTCTGTTACACGCTCCATCGCCACTTCAATTGCATCACGAATCACCCAGTTATTACTGACTTCCGCACCGATACGTAAAGCTTCAACCAATGGTACGCCTGAGCGAGTTAAAATCGATAAGGTACTGGCAAAACGTGCTGCATTTATACCACGTGAAAGTTTACCAAATAGTGGCAATTTGAGTGTTAATCGGTCAAATGCATAATGTCCAGCAGTGGTTCTCAAAAAGCGAGTGAATAAGACGATCGCGATAAATGCAATAATCAGCATCCCTACCCATGCTTGGCGAATAAAGGCACTAATCTTCATCAGCAGAACCGTAATCCACGGTAAAGCTTCTTTACTTTGTTCAAAGGTTTTTACAATCTCAGGTACAACATAAGTCATCAAACCCATCACAATCCCAAATGACATTAACATCAGGATAATTGGATAAATCATTGCACCTTGAACTTTCTTTTGCATTGCGAAACGATTTTCGGTGTAATCAGAAAGTTGATCTAAAATCAGATCTAAATGTCCTGAGCGTTCACCCGCAGCGACAGTGGCAATATAAAGATCTGGGAAACGTCCCGATTGCAACATCGCCTGTGCCAATGAATGACCTTCTAAGACTTTGGAACGCACGGAAATCAAGAGGTTTTGTACATGCGCTTTTTCACTCTGTTTGCTCACAGCACGTAATGCTTCTTCCAAAGGAATACCTGCTGCAACTAACACTGAAAGTTGGCGCGTCATGAGTGCCAAATCATAAGCACTAAAGCTCTTTTTAAACCATGAACGCTGTTGTTGTTTATCTTTTTGCTCAACCGCATCGACCGCAAGCGGTGTCCATGCTTTATCTCGCAACTGTTGACGAATTTGGCGTGCAGAATCTCCTTCAAGCACACCTTTATGTTGCTTTCCAGAAGCATCAAGAGCAGTAAATTGATAAGCAGGCATGGTTCTGTTCTAATTGTCCCAAAATAGTTGTCGTTACTGTTGCATCCGTGTAGTTGAATCATTCATATTCATTTATGTTTATCAACATAACGCACAGCACTTTAGCATAATTCCATGACACGAAGTCATGCCATTTTACACGTGATTGAAGCCTCTATGCCGACCGAAAATTCTAACGCTTTTCCTTACCGTATTCGAGTTGCCCTACCCGTTTATGTGTATGACACGTTTGACTACACGGTCAGTACTGAACAATATCAGCAAGCTCAAGTCGGCGCACGTGTTGCCGTCTCATTTGGACGGCAAAACCTCGTTGGTATCATTACTGAAAAAGTTGATACAAACGAAATATTTACAGGGCAATTCAAACTTAAAGCGATTACTGAATTACTCGATAATGAAGCAATATTAGATCAACAAGTTTTAACTTTGTTGACATGGTCAGCTCAGTATTATCAATTTCCCATCGGTGAAGTGATTCAAAGTGCTTTACCAAGTTTTTTAAGACAAGGCCGTGCTTTAGATATTTTGTTTCACCTTTGGAAAATTATTCCGCATGATAATCCAGATGTATTATTGAAACGCTCTCAAAAACAATATGATGCATATCAGGTTTTAAAATTACATCCTCATGGCACAACAGAAAATATTTTAAATCTGAGTAGTATCGAAACGGCAACACTTAAAGCATTAGAGAAAAAAGGCTTAGTCGAATGTTGTCTCGAACCACATGATTTCACCCCAATACCTGTACAGCTTGCTCAAGTCCCCTTAACACCAAATGAAGATCAGAAAAGATCGATCCAACAAATTCTCAAAGCCAAGGATCATTACCAAGCCTTTTTACTCGATGGCTTAACTGGAAGTGGTAAAACCGAAGTTTATCTGCAAGTCATGTATGAAGTATTAAAACAAGGTAAACAAGTCCTGGTCCTGGTTCCTGAGATTGGTCTAACCCCGCAAACGGTCGCTCGCTTTAAATCTCGCTTTCATTGTGATGTGGCTTTAATGCATTCTGGTTTAAATGATTCAAAGCGTTTGCAGGCTTGGCAACACGCGCAAACAGGTAAAGCTTCAATCATTATAGGCACACGTTCTGCAATCTATACACCATTGCCTCAACTAGGCTTGATCATTTTAGATGAAGAACACGACTTATCCTATAAACAACAAGAAGGTTTTCGCTATCATGCCCGTGATGTCGCTTTATATCGAGGTCATTTACAAGGCTGTCCTGTCATTCTCGGTTCAGCAACGCCAAGTATTGATAGTTATCATTTAGTTGAATCAGGCAAATTACAGTTGCTTGAACTGAATCAACGTGCAGGCGTTGCAGTACTACCCAAAATACATGTGATTGATTTAAAAATTAGTAAAAAAAAGCATGGTATGAGTCAAACATTGATTGAGCAAATCAAACTGACTTTAGAACGTAAAGAACAAGTACTCATCTTTTTAAATCGACGCGGTTATGCACCGATTCTGATGTGTGAAAGCTGTGGTTGGCAAGCGAATTGCCCTCATTGTGATGCCCATTTCACGCTACATTCACAACCTTATCATTATTTGCATTGTCATCATTGCGGTACCATCAATCGTTTGCCAGATCATTGTCCTGAGTGTCAAAAGCAAAGTTTAAAAACCATTGGGGTTGGAACAGTCAAGCTTGAAGAACATTTACAAGAACTGTTTCCTCATAATGAAGTCATTCGTGTTGATCGTGACAGTACCAGCCGTGTAGGTAGCTGGCAGAAAATTTATGATCGCATTCAGCAAAATAAACCCAGCATTTTATTGGGTACACAGATGTTGGCAAAAGGTCATCATTTCCCTTATGTCACCTTGGTTGCAATTTTAGATATTGATTCAGGTCTACTCAGTGTGGATTTGCGTGCACCTGAACGCACTGCACAATTAATTGTTCAAGTCGCAGGTCGTGCAGGACGTGGAGAACATAAAGGTACTGTGTATTTACAGAGTCTCCGTCCTGATCATCCGATGCTTACCACACTGATTAAACACGACTACCGCGCAGTCGCCAAGCAGATGTTAGCCGAACGTAAAATTGCACTACTGCCGCCCTATCGATATGCGGCTTTGGTTCGAATTGAATCGAAAGATCGGGAATATAGCCAACAGTTCTTGGCTGATATTGCACAGCAATTGAGAGTCATGGCAGGTGACTTGGTTGATATTTGGGGACCGATTCCTGCGCCTATGGAACGAAAAGCAGGCCGTTTCAGAGCACATATGGTGATTTTGTCTGCTGATCGCGCCAAACTGCATTTTTATTTGCGTCAATGGTGGCAACAAGTGGTACATTTACCTCGACAACATCAACTTAGATTATCAATTGATGTTGATCCACAAGAGTTTAGTTAATGAGCTAGACTTGAGCAGTTAAAATGACACGTGATCTTTCTAAGTTGATCCATCCTATGGATAAACGCTCTGCACCATACTTTGTCTAGGCTAAATAGAAAAACTTGAGGCATTGAATGTCTTTATTACTACCGATTATTGTTTTACTGATAGCAACTTTAATTTTTGTTCCTTTAACAAAACGTTATGCTTCAAGCACAGTGTTGGGATATCTGATTGCAGGACTTTTACTGAGTACAAGTGTGCTTGGTCTGATTGAAGAACCTCTACTCATCGAGCAACTGCTCAGTTTGGGCATGATGAGTGTTATGTTCTTTCTTGGTTTCTCGTTTCGACCAGTACAGCTTTGGTTAGAACGCAAAAGAATACTTAGAAATAGTGGTCTTCAACTCATAATTATCACTCCTATTCTGATTGCAATATGCTTTTTATTATTCAAAAAACTTCTTACGAGCATTATCCTTGGCTGCGCTTTCGCTTTTTCAGCAGTGGCTTTAGTACAACAGTTCCTACAACAGAAACAACAACTCAACGCTCACTTAGGGCAAATGAGTTTAGCTACTTTGCAGTTTCAAGCGTTGTTTGCTGTCATTTTGATCGCAATGTTTCCTTTACTCGAAGATACGGCGTCTACACGACATGGTGTGGCTTATTTTGCTGCAATCATTGCCACGATTTCAGGATTATTTTTGTCAAGTCGCTATTTGGTTCGCCCTGCATTTCGATTCTTAGCTCATAAAAACAGTATTCATTTAATTCCTTTACTGAGCTTATTGGTTGTACTGTCTGTTATCCTGATTATGGATATTTTAAATATTCATAGCTTGATTGGTGCATTTTTAGCAGGCGTATTATTAGCAGAAACAGAGTTTAAAGCTGAAATTGAGCGGATTATTCTGCCCTTTAAAGATGCCTTGATTGGTCTGTTTTTCCTTGCGATCGGTTTAGGAATTTCGCTAGAACCTTTAAGTCAAACATCTCTTTTTATTGTCACATGTATTTTAGCTTTGGTTTTGATCAAAGCGATTGTGATTGCAGCAGTAAGTTATTATCAACAACGTGATACCAAACTCAGCATGCTAGTCGCAATTACACTAGCGCAAAGTGGTGAACTAAGCTTTATTCTGCTCAAATTAGCTGAAAATGAAAGTTTACTCACAACACCGCTGCTACAATCTAGCTTACTGGTTATATTCGGCTCCATGTTGTTAACGCCACCATTGTATTGGTTATTGAATAGCAAGATTTTGCCTAGATTCCATCAGAACAATATGGCTACAAATGAGATCGATATTCCACAACACCCTATTGTGATCGTCGGATTTGGTCGTTTTGGACAAGTGGTTGCACGCGCTTTACATGCACAAGGCAAGCAATTCAGTGTGATTGATAGCAATCAGCCGAACGCAGACTTTATTGAACAATATGGACACCGTTTTATGGATGCTGATGTCACGCAAGTTGAAAACTTACGTGCCGCTGGGATCGAATACTGTACACTTCTTATCCTTGCTATTGATGATGTTGAAGACAGCATGAATTTAGCCCGTCACTTACGCCTGAACTATCCTGATTTAACCATCTTTATTCGAGCACGTGACCGTCACCATGCTCATTTGATCAATAGTTTAGGTATTCCAAATATTTGGCGAGAAACTTACGCATCTTCATTAAATATGGCTATGCAAGCTTTAGTTAAGACAGGTATTTCAAGTGATGAAGCACAGGCACAAATTGAGTTATTTAAACAGGAAGATGAACAACTGCTGATGCAGCAACATTACCTTTCTCAAGAACAAGATATTGTTGAAAGTTATCCGAGTGCCATTGCTGAACTGCAATACTTATTTGAAAATACAAAAACTTTCAGTCCAAATCGGATGAAGCATGAGCAAAACACACAAACTGATGCAAATTCACCCAATCAAACATCTTGAGTTTTGACAAACTGACACCATTATTGACTGCATAACCATAGACCTTTTATAAAGCCTTTTGCGCTTTTAAAGGCAAAGCGTTGCTTTGTTTTCCCCTTAGGGGTACTGGAGAAAAATATGTCTGATTTACGCCAACGCTTTTTTATCGAAAATAGTCCTATTCGCGGTGAAATAGTTCATTTGGAAGAAGCACTGCAAACTGTTTTGGCGAAACGAGAGTATATGCCTGCGGTACAAAGCTTATTGGGTGAAATGTTAAGTGCAACAGCTTTACTTGCAAGCACATTGAAGATTCAAGGGCGTATTAGCTTACAGATTCAAGCAAATGGTACATTTAAATGGGCAATGGCTGAGTGTAATCATTTAGGTGAGGTCCGTGCTTTGGCTGATTATGAAGAAGACCCACGCTTCGCCGAAGGTACGGACAGTAGCACTGTACTTGCAGCATTAACCAATCCTATTCTGTTTATTAATATTGAACCAGAACATGGTGAACGCTATCAAGGTATCGTACCGCTGGATCAACCGACCTTGGCGGGTTGTTTAATCCAATACTACGACTTATCTGCACAGATTCCGACTCACATTGTGTTGGCGACCAATAGTCAGCGTTCAGGCGGTTTATTGATTCAGCTCCTTCCTCGTAATGACGAAGAAGAACAAAGATTGGTTGACGAAGATTTATGGCCACGTTTGACCATGCTAACCGAAACCTTAAAACCTGAAGAACTCACTGATCTTTCAGCCGATGAAATTCTTTATCGTTTGTATAATGAAGAAGAAGTTCGCCTACCTGATGTTGAAGAGTTAAAGTTTGGTTGCACTTGCTCTCGTGAACGCTGTGCTAATGCATTGATTCAAATTGGTGTAACAGCAGTACATGAATCTCTTGAAGTTCAAAATCCGATTCAAATGGATTGCCAATGCTGTAACACACGTTATGAATTTACCGCCGAAGAAGCTTTAGCTTTGTTTGGTGAGCATTTGAGTTAAACCTTAACAACTCCCATGTTATTCATTCATGGGAGTTCATTCATCTATATGGGTATTATTGCTAATCGCTTGAATCCAAACCTTTTCAAATTCTACTTTAGAAATTACTTCAACAATAAATTGTGGATCTACTTCTATTTCTTCTTTAGGCAGCCAATTGGTTTCCGAACTCAAAGTAAGATATTCAAGTCCGCTTATGCTTGCATACCCTAATCGACCATCTCTAAACATTTCGACTTTACGTATTTCTTCAAATTCATCATTGAGTTCTCCATATATAAATATAGGTTCATCAATAAAATCATGAATCTACGCTACTTTCCAATATTGCATAATTTTATTCCAAATGAATCAAAGTGACGATTTATTATTGATTTTCTCATCTGAAACAAGATCAACACACTTCCCCTCTGTCTTTTCTCCCTCAATCGTCAAATAATAGAATGAAAAGCAATAGATAAGACGATAATCAATGCCAAAAAACTATTATGAAGAATTAGGTGTGACCAGAGAAGCTTCTGCAGATGAAATTAAAAAAGCCTATCGAAAACTGGCGCGTAAATATCATCCTGACATTAGCAAAGAAAAAGATGCGGAAGCTAAAATGCAGGCGATCAATGTTGCCTATGACACTTTAAGCAATACCGAAAAAAAAGCTGAATATGATCAGATGCTCGATCATCCACAAGGTTTTTCGCATTCTGGGCAAGGTAATCCAAGCGGATTTGATGGCTCACAATTCTATCGTCAAAGCTCAGGAGATGGTGCAGATTTTAGTGGCTTTGAAGATTTATTTGGTCGTTTCGGTTCAGGTTTCGGCGGAGGGCAACAACGTTCGCAGCGTCAACAACGCAGCTATCGTGGCGAAGACCAACACGCCAGTATTCAGGTCGATTTAGATATTGCCTATCATGGTTCAACACAACAAATTACACTACAAATTCCAACCTATAGTGTTTATGGCGAACCCGAAGTCCAACGAAAAACCTTAGAAGTTAAAATTCCTAAAGGAATGAAAGAAGGTCAACAAATCCGCTTAAATGGTCAAGGACAAAGTGGTATCAATGGCGGCGAAAATGGTGATCTTTATATTGAGCTCCAATACAAAGAGACTGATCGAATCCGTGTCGAAGGCGCGGATGTTTATCAAACCATTGATGTTAGCCCTTGGGAAGCAGGTCTCGGAGAAAGTATTGAAGTTCATACTCCTGCTGGGCTGCTTAAAGTGAACTTACCGAAAAATGCCAAAAATGGACAACAATTACGCTTAAAAGATAAAGGGATTCCAAACAAAAACGTTGGACATCTGTATTTAATAATTAATATTGTTTTACCGCCAGCACATACCGAACAAGAACAACAAGCTTACCAAACATTTGCTGAAAGCTTTTCATCGTTCAGACCTCGTGCCTCATAAGGAGTAAGATCATGACAACCATTCAATACAAAGAAATTCAATATGACGGTCACTGCCAAGTTGAAATCATTGATGAACAATTGGCACTTGATCTTGAGCACTTTGCAGAGGCTTGTGGACAAAGCACTGACTGGGTTTTAAAACTCATTGATTATGAAATTTTACAAATTCAGGTCGATCCACAAAGCTATCAATTCATCGGTGAAGATGTTGCACGCGCTCGTCGAGCATATCGTTTACAACGTGACTTCGATGCAAGTCTCTCTGCTGTCGCCGTAATGTTAGACTTAATTGATGAAGTCCAACAACTACGCAAACAACTCAAACATTTTCATTAATCAAATGTATCGGATTCATAAATGACTAAACTCTTTATTTCAGTTTAGTCATTTTCTCGACTTCTTTTAGCGTTTGCTTAATCGGTTCATAATCCAAGAACCACAACAAATTAAAATTACGCTGCCGATGCTGCTGGGCCAGCAAATCAATCACACTACGCTCACCACGTCCAACCAAATGCTGTCGATAGAAATAATAGAGCAAGAAGACAGTACTCATCAGCATAACCCCAAGCATGATCCAAAAGCCAACAGGTGATTTCAGTCCCGGAATAAACTCAAAGTTCATGCCATATACTCCCGTTAACAAAGTCAGCGGTGCAAATATCGCAGTAATGATTGCCAAGATACGCATGTTTTCATTGGTTTGATTGGCGATTGCTGAGAAATGTAAATCTATTGCAGATTGAATTGCATTCCTTAAACGTAAGGTATGTTTTTGCACGCGTTCAACATGGCTCATCAAATCATTCAAACGAACCAAGAGAATGTCCTGTGCTTTATGTTTACGCTCACCGAATACATGATGATAATTATCCACGAGTTCATCTCTAAACTCCTGCAAAGTTTCAATCTGTTCTTCACATAAGTTTTCAATTTGCTGAAATGCCATATCCTCATGGAACAACTGATGCCACTGCTTAAAACGACGATTGCCTTGTAATAGCTGCTGTTGCCAATACTCCACACGGCGCGTCAATGGTTTACGTAGATTCAGATAACCATCAATCATGCTATTAAGTAATCTTAAGGATAGATCAGCAGGTGTACTGGGTAATTTACGCGGTTTATTTTGCTCTACAATTGCTCGCCCCATAATCATTTGTAGACGCTGAATGTAACTTTCTACCGCTTTATTACCCTGCTCTCTTACACTCACCAAAACCGTGGGGGTAAAAATAAAACTCATTGGAGTGGTCGCTAAACCAAAAATACTTTCATGTGATTCAGTGGTGCTATCACTTTCAAGAATCTGATCATCTGGGCTAATCAGCTTTCTAAATACCAGAAGATCATATTCCTCAACAGTGTCAAATGCACAAGGATGCTCAATATTGAGTAAATCGCGCATATGAAATTCATTGGGTATAAGCCCAGTATGCTCGTAAATACTCTTTTGCCATGTCTCGGTATGATTCACAAGATCTTGTCTTAAGCTATCCACCCATAAAAATTCAAGCGTATGTTCTAAATGTTCTTCTGCGCTAATAAAAACGGTATTTTCAGTATTATGGCGATAAAAATAATAAAGTTGCATAGGTCTTTATGAGTGTGAATATCTAAGCAAATGCTGCCATGAAGCTTCGTAAAAAGCTATGGATATTACATAGCAAAATATAATCCAAAAAAAAGCCTTCATGTATTGCATGAAGGCTTTTTAACAATATTAAAAATTAAACGTCTTGCTTCACGATACCATGTTTTAAAGCTTGGTCTAATTGCTCTTTATCTAAAGCATTATCCCATTTTGCAACCACGATTGTTGCACACGCATTACCAACTAAATTGGTTAATGCACGACATTCCGACATGAAGCGATCAATACCTAAGATCAATGCCATACCCGCAACTGGAATCGCAGGTACAACTGAAAGTGTCGCCGCTAAGGTAATAAAACCTGCACCAGTAATACCTGCTGCACCTTTAGAACTCAGCATCGCAACCAATAAAATCGTGATCTGCTGAGTAAAGCTCAGTTCAATATTACATGCCTGTGCAATAAATAAAGCAGCCAAGGTCATATAGATATTGGTACCGTCCAAGTTAAATGAATAACCTGTTGGAATCACCAAACCAACAACTGATTTTTCACAACCCACTTTTTCCATCTTCGCCATAAGTGATGGGAGTGCTGCTTCAGATGAGCTTGTTCCAAGTACTAACCACAATTCATCTTTGATATAACGAATGAGATCAATAATGGAGAAACCATTGTATTTTGCCACTGCACCTAAAACGATGATGACGAACAATAAAGCCGTGATGTAAAACGTTGCAATCAGCAACATGAGATTACCAATAGAGCTAATACCATACGCACCAATCGTGAATGCCATCGCACCAAATGCACCGATTGGAGCGAACTTCATCAACATACCAACCAAGGTAAAAACAGGATTGGTTAATTGTTGAAGAAAATCGGTTACAGGACGACCAAGATCACCTGATTTAGCCAATGCCAAACCAAATAGTACTGCAACAAATAAAACCTGAAGAATCTGTCCAGACACGAATGGACTGATCAAAGTATCAGGAATGATATTCATTAAAAAACCAGTAATAGTCGATTCATGTGCTTTAGCCGCATATTCATCTACTTTAGTGCTGTGCAAAGTGCTTGGGTCAATATTTAAACCATGTCCAGGTTCAATCAAATTACCAACAATCAGACCAATGATCAGCGCAAGTGTTGAAAAGGTCAGAAAGTAGATCATCGCTTTACCTGTTACACGCCCAACACTACCGAGATTTTTCATCCCAGCAATACCAGTCACAACGGTCAGGAAAATCACAGGAGCAATAATCATCTTAACCAATTTAATAAAGGCTTCACCAAGTGGCTTTAAGCTTTCACCAAATTCAGGAAAAAAATGACCTAATAATATCCCCGCAACAATTGCGAAGATCACTTGCACATAGAGGATTTGATAAAATTTGGGTTTCTTTGGTGGCTGTTGGTCATCTTGACCTGCGGCTACATGGTCGACGTGCATGCGCGATATTCCTTCATATTGGGATGAAAAATAGACTTCCGACTGTCTATCTAAAACCTAACAAACTCAGGTAGGAGCGGAAAGTTTGAGGATTCTACGTTAATTGTGATAAATACAATTTGAGCACTAGACTAATGTCTAATATAAATTTGATTTATGTTTATAGTTTTGATTTTTTATATCTATAACTTTCATTAAGTTAATAAAAAAGCGCATTGTTAAAACAATGCGCTTTTTTTAAGCTGAGATCTTACTATTATTGAGCTTGCTCAATATCTTTCATTGTCAACTTGATACGACCACGATTATCAACATCAGCAACTTGTACTTTAAGCTCTTGACCTTCTTTCAATACATCAGTCACATTTGCAATACGCTCATTTGAGATTTGCGAAATATGAAGTAAACCGTCAGTACCTGGCATGATATTAACGAACGCACCAAATTCAACGATGCGAATCACTTTACCATCATAGATCTTACCTGGTTCAACTTCAGCAGTAAGTGCTTGGATTTTCGCAATCGCAGCACGAGCAGCAGCTTTAGTTTCACCAAATACACGTACTGTACCGTTATCTTCGATATCAATCGCAGCTTTAGTTTCTTCAGTAATCGCACGAATGGTTGCACCACCCTTACCAATCACGTCACGAATCTTGTCTGGATTGATATTGATTACTTCGAAAGTCGGCGCATTGGCACTAATTTCTGCACGCGCACGTGAAATGACTTTGTTCATTTCATTCAAGATGTGCATACGACCAGCAAAAGCTTGGTTTAATGCAACTTCCATAATCTCTTCAGTGATCCCTTCGATCTTGATGTCCATTTGAAGTGCAGTAATACCGTTTGCAGAACCTGCTACTTTAAAGTCCATATCGCCAAGATGATCTTCATCACCCAAGATGTCAGAAAGAACTGCAAAACGCTCGCCTTCTTTCACTAAGCCCATTGCGATACCCGCAACTGGTGCTTTTAATGGAACACCTGCATCCATAAGTGATAATGAAGCACCACATACAGAAGCCATAGAAGATGAACCATTTGATTCAGTAATGTCAGATACAATACGAATCACATAAGGGAAGCGGTCAGCCGCAGGAAGAACTGCTTGCACACCACGACGCGCCAAACGACCATGACCGATTTCACGACGTTTAGGACCAGATTCACGACCAGTTTCACCTACAGAGTATGCAGGGAAGTTATAGTGCAACATGAAGTTGTCAGTTTTAGTACCAGCAAGGGTATCAACCATTAACGCATCACGAGTATTGCCCAAAGTTGTTGTTACCAACGCTTGAGTTTCACCACGTGTAAATAATGCAGAACCGTGAGCACGATCTAATACACCCACTTGCACATCGATACCACGAACAGTTTTCGTGTCACGACCATCAATACGCGGTTTACCCGATAAAATGTTGTCACGTACTGTACGGTATTTAAGATCTTCAAATAATTCGTTTACTTCATCAGCAATACCCGTTTCGTCATTTTCTGGAACGAACTGTGCAACTGCTTCAGCATAAAGCGCGTCAAGTGCAGCATAACGGTCTTGTTTCACAGCAATGGTATATGCTTCTGAGATTTTAGCTTCGAATGCTGCTTTTAATTGCTCAAGCAATGCTTCGTTTTTGCTTGGAGCAACCCAAGTTGATTCAACTGCGCCTGCAGCGGCAGCAAATTCCTTGATCGCTTGAACTGCAATTTGCATTTCGTCATGACCAAAAAGTACAGCACCTAACATTTGATCTTCTGAAAGTTCTTTCGCTTCAGATTCAACCATAAGCACAGCTGATTCTGTACCCGCAACCACAAGGTCAAGATCGCTTTCTTTTAATTGTTCAAAGTTCGGGTTTAAAACATATTCGCCGTTGATTAAGCCAACACGTGCACCAGCGATTGGACCACGGAAAGGTGTACCAGCGATAGACAATGCCGCTGAAGCACCAAGCATTGCAGCAATATCAGCATCCATCGTTTTGTCAGAAGAAACAACTGTTGCTGTTACTTGAATTTCGTTGAAGTAACCTTCTGGGAACAACGGACGAATTGGACGGTCAATTAAGCGTGAAATTAAAGTTTCAGCTTCAGAAGCACGGCCTTCACGTTTACCATAACCACCCGGGATACGACCCGCAGCATATTGTTTTTCTTGATAGTTAACAGTCAATGGGAAAAAGTCTTGACCAGCTTTTGCTTTAGGTTGCGCAACAACTGCGACTAAAACAGTTACACCACCCATCGTGACTAAAACTGTATTTGCTTGACGTGCAACGCGACCCGTTTCTAAAACAACTTGGTGTTGACCAAATTGGAATTCTTTACGAATGATATTAAACATAGACATATATTGTATTTTCCTAATTTTATTCTAGTGAGACCCCTAAGGTTTGGCATTCAGACTACAACTGCTGTGTAGATAAATGACAAAGCTTAGAAGCCATCGCACTAGACCAAATTTTTTAAAAAAAGCTAAACACAAAGAAGGAGCGAACAAGCGCCCCTTCTAAAAATCGCTTAACTTAAATTAAGCGAAACCTTATTTTCAACAATAAAGCATAACAACATGCGAAATAGCGAAAACAAAGCCAAATCGAATTAACGACGTAAACCTAATGCGCCGATCAAAGCAACATAACGACCGTGATCTTTACCGTTTAAGTAATCAAGTAATTTACGACGTTGGTTTACCATACGAATCAAACCACGACGGCTATGATGGTCGTGTTTGTGTTCTTTAAAGTGACCTTGCAAATCATTGATTTGAGCAGTCAATAAAGCAACTTGAACTTCTGGTGAACCTGTGTCGTTTTCAGCACGAGCGTATTTAGCAATGATCTCTGCGCGATCTGCGTTAGTTAAAGCCATTCGATTTCTCCGAGATGCTTAAAAAATAAATGATATTGATCAGTTGCGAGCAACTGACTGCCGTGCATCACTACAGCAAGTCGCCTATTTTAAGTGATCTGTCGTTATATTGCAAAAATGTTTTAACTTCACGGGCATTTCGGCAGCTGACAGCGCTAAACAAAATAGGCACACTAACATTATTCTGTTTTCAGTTTATGACAGAGATGAAAGAAAACGAAAAAATGCGAGGGAATCGTGAAAATTTTATCAACCAATACCTGTTATGTACCCAATGACTTAAATCAAGTCATTCGCACTAAAGATGAAGTCGCTGCCGAATTAGGCGGGATGACAGATAAACAAGTCCAAAAAATTTGGAACAGCGTTGAATCTCTGTATAAAACAGGAAACTATCCACTCATCACATTGTGTTTACGTCGTCAGGGGCAAATTCTTTTAAATAGAAGTATCGGTCATGCACAAGGAAATTCACCAGAGGGTTTAGCTACAGATGCTAAGATTGGCACGCCTGATACCCCTGTTTGCTTATTCTCTGCCTCTAAAATGGTCACTGCAATGCTCATCCATATGCTGGATGAACGTGGTGATCTGAATTTACTGGATCCTATTAGTTACTATATTCCTGAATATGGGGTGAATGGTAAGCGTCGCGCCACTATTTTTCATTTGCTCTCGCATCGTGGCGGTATCCCTCGCATTGACAGTGAAGTTACTCCCGAGCTGCTTTTTAGTCAGGAAGAAATTTTAAAACTGTTATGCGCAGCAAAACCAGTTTCTCCTTCAGGGACACATCTTGCCTACCATGCTGTAACAGCAGGCTATATTTTGGGTGAGATCGTTAAGCGCGTCACTGGACAAAGTGTTCGAGATTTTTTAGCTGAAAATATCGAGAAACCGATGGGTTTAGATTATTTCAACTATGGTTTAAAACCTGAATATCGTGACGATGTCGCACTAAACTATGCCACGGGGATTCATCCAAGTTTAGGCACGGATCACTATCTCAATCACGTATTGGGTGGCGGGCTACAACTTGCGGTCGATGTGACTAATGACAACCGCTTTATGGATACGATTTGTCCTGCTGGAAACATCTATACCAGTGCTGAACAAGCTGGACGCTTTTTCGAAATGTTATTAAGTGGTGGTGAATACCAAGGTAAGCAAATCATGTCACCACAAACAGTGTTTAGATCAACCCTTCCTACTTCTGGTGTAAGCTTGGATCGTACTTTATTAGCACCAATGCGATATGCATTAGGTCCAATGTTAGGAAGCAATCCGATTGGTTTATTTGGACCAATGACAGGGCAAGCTTTTGGACATATTGGTTTCTCTAATATTTTATGCTGGGCTGATCCTGAGCGTGATATTAGTGTATCTCTGTTGACGACTGGAAAATCTGTTGTTGGAACACATTTACCAGCACTAGCAAAAACACTATATCAAATCTCAACGAACTGCCCGAAGATTCCCAAAAATCAACGTCGTTCGTTATTTGCCACTGATCGTACAGAAAATGATAACGTTTAAAGAATAGTAAGCACAAAAAAGCCCAAGTTGTAGCTTGGGCATTTGCGCGTAGTTTTTTATTATTATCATTTTTACTTTATTTTTATTATTCGTTGTTTTTATCTTCTACATTCGGCCCTCTGAATGTACTGCACACATCATATTTTTAGTCTTTATTCAGATGTTTGCTATCTTTCTATAACGACTATTCTGTCATAATCAATTATGGAGAAAAATAGCATTTTGCTTATCTCTTTGTAAGCAAAAACGTACAGGTCTGTATAACATTTAACTTAATAATAAAGAATAATTGTAGAACAATCATATTTTTAGTTTAAATGTTTAGTGTAAATAGCCCTTGAAAAATGAAGTTTAAAATAAAGGTGTGGATAGAAGACTTTTTAAAAATTTGAACAAAATAAATACAATAATTATCATAGAGTTATAAGTATTTTTTGATATAAATAAAAAAGCCCTGTAGTCTCTCCCAAAACTACAAGGCTTAGCGGCTGTAAGTTTCCTCTTTTATCACTTACCTCACTGTAAGTTCGCTGTCTCATTGACGTTATTATTATATTTTTGCGATTTACCTAGCTTTCCTTGCTAGGCTCTTTGTGTATACATGATCTCAAAAACCTTTATTTCACTCTAGCGACAATATCTCGAATCTCTGTAAGCTTTTGCTTACAAAATAGTGAATTTTAAAGAATAATTACACAATCACGTTAAATTGATCTTTTGCACTAAACCACTGCGGCGAACTGTTCGTACTGTAAGTGATTGTAACAATGCTTTCCGGTCTGCTAGCAGTGTCACCACTTTTTTAGCTCGGGTGACGGCTGTGTAAATTAACTCTTGGCTTAATAGTTTTTCTGCATTTGCATCAAATACTATCGCTGTATGCGTAAACTCTGAACCTTGAGATTTATGAATAGTTAAAGCAAAAGCGGTTTGCATATTTCTAGGCAAACGGTGTGCTGAAATCCATTTGTTTAAACTTGGAAAAAACACTTCAAATTGCTGTGGCTGAGTTCTATGTTTAAAACAAATTCCAATATCGCCATTTGAAATTCCTAACTGATAGTCGTTATAAGTCATCATTACAGGACGACCCACATACCATTCAGCAATCGCTATCTGCTTGAGTTGCTGATTTAACCAGCGTTCAGCATATCGATTGATTTGTTCAATACCTAAAGTACCATGTTTAACTGCCGCTAAAATTCGGTAGTCATCAAAAGCACTGATCACCTGTTGAATATATTCTGTCGGTTGCTCAGCATTTAAATAGGTAATTAATGAATCAACATAAGCTCGAAAACCATACATTAATTTTTGTTGATATTGCTCAACATCCATTTCTTGTGCAGTAGCGAAATACTCGAGTTGGATCACATCTGACATTTCTTTAGTTAATGTAATATCTTGCAACGGCGCAGCTTTTACAATTTCGTCTTCAAGTTGTGTCAAAATCAATTCTGGTCGTGATGAATCTTGGTGTGCTTGAATAAATCGTGCAAATTGTCCGATTTTGGCTTCATCTGAAAATCGACGGCTATTTTTAAGCTGCACGCGGTTCTCAGCCAAAGCATCAACTTGCTGTAAATCTGCCAAAACTGAGCCTACATCAACCGAAGCCAATTGATTAGCATCACCTAGTAAGATAATTCGACAAGATTCAGGTACAGCTTCAAGCAATGCAGTGGCGAGATTTAAGTCCAACATCGATGCCTCATCGACAACAATCACATCATAAGGCAAGAGCTGCTTCGCATTAAAGCGAGGAATTTGTCGATTTCCCATTCCCAATAAACGATGCAAGGTTTGAGTGGTTTGATTGCGCAACTCATCTGTGACTAAACCAGAAGCAATTAATTTAGGATCTTTAAATGAATTTTGCAGTGCTTCCTGCATTCGCTGCGCGGCTTTTCCGGTGGGTGCAGCCATTGCAATTCGGATATCAGGAATCATTTGGTTGAGTGCCGCAATGATACGTGCCAAGGTATACGTTTTACCTGTACCTGGCCCACCTGTGATGATACTGAGCCATTGTTGCAATACCATTTTCAGAGCAGCTTGTTGAAATTCATCTTCAAGCAATGATTCATACTCAGAAATATCGATTGCTGGTGTCATTTGTCGCTTTAATCGGCAAATCTGCTGTGCGAGGCGTTGTTCTAACTGCCAATATCGGTATAATGCCAAGCCCTGCTGATCGTAGACACATGGGGCAACTTGAGTGGCTGCTTTCTCGCTTGAAATTGCTAAATCACCCAAGGTTTCGAGTTGAACTGAATCAACTTGAATACAACTATCGCCATTTAAACTGGCTTCAACCAGTTGTTGTAATACATGTGCAGCGCTATCTGCTTGAGCAGATTGAGAAAATGGGGCTTGTGTGAGATAACGACTCCACATATTTATCCAAGTCATTTGTTCTGACCGATCATTGATTAGCTTGTCCACAGAGTTATCCTCAAACTTACCCACACGCTTGTCCACAAGGTTATAAACATGCTTATCCACATGATAAGATTTTGTTTAATTTAAATTTAGCCATTTTATCTACACACCTTTTCCTAGTTTATCCTCAATGAAATATCCCAATATTGCGTCTAAGCGCAAGATAAACTCATCCTCAGGTTTCCAATAAAAATGGCCTTGATCAGCTTGTCCATTCATACCACGCAAATATAAATAAGACGCACCACCCAAGTGCTGCTCGATACGATAATTTTGCAATTTCACGCTTAAATAACGGTGCAATGCCACCAAATATAAAGCGGCTTGAAGCCAATAACTGGATAAAGACATGCTTTCAGCAATGTGTGTAGATTGATAATCTGCTTGATCTTCACCTAAGTAATTACTCTTATAATCAGCAATATGGTATCGCTGTCCATCAAAGTAAACTAAGTCAATCGAACCATTCAAATAACGTGCTGATTTCGCATCAATAAACTCAGGCATTTGAATCTTATATTCTTCAAATAACTGTTGTACGCGCTGCATCGCTAACACACGATCAGATAATGCTAAGTAAAACGGACACTCTGATAAATACTGCCCTACGACTAATTGTTGTAATTGAAAACCTTGGTTGAGTGGTGTTTGCAGTACATCTGCTAACCACAACGCAATCCACTGATATAGCTGCTGCTCAGCATTCTCTTGCTTAGGAAAATGTTGCTGATATTGTTCTAATAATGCGACCCATAAAGCTTGATAGGTATTTTTAAAACGGCGACGAATTTCTTCGATCCATGTTTCAGGATGCTGAAAGTCAATCTGCTCAAAAATCTCATGCAGGAAATTTCCTGCCAATGTTCCTTTTGGAAAATAGTGTTTAATCCAAGCAATTGGTTGTGATACCGTAACACTTTCAATCGTTAAGAGATTGATCTCATCTTCAGCCTGATCAAACTGTTGATCCGCATTTGCTAAACGATCAAGGCGATTGGCTTTATGTTTAAGATGCTGCGCCAAATAACTAAAACTGGTTTTTCCACGCGCATAAAAACGTTGTGTAGGTAAAGGCTCAGCGGCTAATAATCGTTTTGGTTGAGTTTCTTGTGTTCGTAATGAAGCTGGGCGTTCCAACAACAAATGATCTTCAACACTATATGGATGTTGAAAAATATCCCCTTGGTTTTTCCAAAATGCCAAACCTGATAATTTATTTTTATCGCCCTTTTCAGGTTCAAATATCGCATAAACACGGTGACTTGCACGCGTTAATGCCACATACCATAATCGATTTTGCTCAGCCTGTGCACGTTGCTGATGCTGATCGAGTTCAGTTTGTTGCAAAAAGTTTTTATCTGCGATTGCCACAACGCGTTGCGTTCGAGTCTGTCCTGTTTCAGGGATTTGAATTTCAGTGGTGGAGAAATTTAAGGTCTTCTGCATTTCAGAAAATGCTTTGTTCGCGCCAAGTAAAAATACAATTTTAAATTCTAGACCTTTGGATTGATGAATAGTCATCAACTGCACACCCGCTTCACTGGATAGCTTGTGCTCCAACTCCCATTCTCGGTCACTTGGAGAATGGAGTTGTTTTAAATACCAATGATAGAGGTTGTGGATGCCTTGAACATGCTCACTGTGCTGGCTCAAAATATCAGTGAGATGGCGTAGATTCACCACCGCACGTTCATTATCTTTACTTTGCGTTGCGACCAATTGCTGCCAAATTTCAAATTGATTTAAACAACGTTGCCATGCCGCCAAGAATCCCTGATTAAGCCACATTTCGCGGATGTCATCGAACTGCTGAATATAATGACTCAGCCCTTCTGCACTTTGCTCAAGTGCGACTAGTTGTGACAGATCAAAACCAAATAAACGGCTAAGTAAAGCACGCTTCAACTTCGCTTCATCATAAGGATGCAGTAATGCAGTCAGTAATGCGCCAACATCTTGCGCGATCTTTGAATCAAACACACTACGCTTTGATGGGCGATTGACGCGGATACCTAATCGCTCTAAAGCATATTGAACTTCATCTAGCTGACGATGACTACGTGAAAGTACCGCAATGTCATCTTCACTGATAACTTGGTGATTTTCTCCATCTAGATATAACTGTTGCAAATAGGCTTGATTGAGTAAACTTTGAATTTTCCAAGCCACTTGAGTTGCTTGTTCATTTCCATCTTGTAGTTGTAACCAACGTAATGGCGCAGGGTTGAGTTGCCCATTTTCAATCAATGCTGGATGCGGACGTGAACCCGCTTGGATTGGGTCATAAAGTACCTGTTCACCAAAATCCATTTGCCGTTGAAATAGTACATCCACAACTTCAACCAACTCTTTGACTGAGCGATGGTTATGAATCAGCTTATATTCACGCCCATGCTTCGACATAATGTCTTGATAAGCATTTAAAAAGGTCAGCATATCACCACCGCGGAAACCATAAATTGCCTGCTTACGGTCGCCCACCATGATCATGCAGCCTTTTTGGTAACGTTGTGGATGTCGCCAAATGGTCGCTAACATATCATCTTGATCTTGGTTGGTATCTTGAAACTCATCCACCAAAATCAAAGGATAGCGTGCCTGTACAAACACCGCAAAACGTTGACCTTGCTCACCTTTTAATGCTTCTGACAATGTTTTGATTTGTTGGGCAAATGTGGTTTCGCCTTTTTGCTGTAATACTTGCGGCAAGCGTTTTTTGACTTCAATACACAGATACGCTTTTAGATACACCTGAAGTTGTTCAAATTGTTGTTGTGTTTCTTTTAAAGAATGGCAAAGTTTTTGAATGTGTAGAATCGTAGGACGCTGATAAAACCCATCCGAAACTTCAGCGGGACATTTTTTAAAAATCTTCTGACTGTCGAGCTTGTCTAAGAATTTAAAAACAGTCTCTCGAGCATCAGAAAGATAACCATCAAAAACCTGTATATTTTGCGGATCTGCGAGCGCTTTTAATAGCTGCGGTAAAGACTCACAAAAGAGCTTATTGAAGGCGTTGTTACGAAAAGAAGTACCATTAATATGAGAATAATATGCGCCATCTAAATTAAAATATTCAGCCAAAGCACTGAGGTCTATTTGCTGTGCTTGTTGTTGCCACTGTTGTAATTGAGCAAGCTCAATTTCAGGCATATCAGGTAAATTAAAATGTGCAGAGCTAAAATTTAAAGCGCTTTCAACCATCCCGACAAAATGATCCACACTTTTAAGCGCCCCCACACTATAAAGTGCATCAATGACATGTTGGGGTTGTGATTGAATCCATTCTCGTAATACATCATGGATCAATTGACGGGTATAAGCTTTCGCATCTTCAGTGATTTGAGCACGTTCGATCTTGCCACTTTCAAAGGCAAACTCACGTAATAACTTTTGGCTAAAGCTATCCAGTGTTCCTACGAACAGCTCATCTAACTGGTCGATCACCAGTTTTAAACGTTCACAGGCATAGGCAATACGTGGTGCAAAAGTTTTGAGTAAATGCTGCTTCAACGGATCAGATTCTTGCGCTGCACGTATGTAAATATCACTTTCCAATACCGTTCGCATTGGTTCTAAATATTGTTGAACTTCAATCAATCGAGCACGGATACGGCTTTTTAACTCTGCGGCAGCAGCACGAGTAAAGGTCGTCGCAATTACTTGGTTAGGCAAATATTTTTCTAAGAAAATGCGAACCATCAAACTCGATAAAGTATACGTTTTACCTGTTCCAGCCGATGCTTCTATCAGATGTAGCCCTTCAAATTGAATATCACAAATGGGTTGATAAGACACAGGAAATTTTGAACTCATGTCTTACTCCACCCGTAAAAATTCAAAAATAGGTTGATACAGCGCATAGCTATAATGATCACAGGCGTATTGTAATAGTGCTGCTGCATCTTGTTCTTGTAAAATAAATTGCCAATCTCGATGCAGTTTACACGCTTCGTTTTGTGTCATATCAAAACCCGAAAAATCGCCTGTATCATTCCAATCTTTCAAAACTTGCTTTTGACTGTCTTCGACTAAAACCTGCTGGCTATTCTGTTCAATCCAATCATAGTGTTTTCCTTTTTCTAGGGGCTTAAGCAGTAAAGCTGCTGGCAATACCACTGGTTGTTGTTGCCCAGTTTGCCAAAGGTGTAACCATTCTTGTAAATACTGCTGCGCTTGCTGCGAACTCAAGCCTTCACAAATCACGGTTTGATCGCTAAACACCACGATACGGCGCTTCTCTGTCGCCGAATCATGATTCAATAGCGTCAACCACAGTAAATATTCCAACCACACTTTGGCAAAGCGTTTAGCACGAGCACTCGATGCATCTAAACTGACCCAGTCTTGCATTATTTGTTTCGGAGTCACACAACTCATTTGCAGTTGTTTGGAAACGCGCCAAACTCGCTGAGTTGTTTCAGTCGGTGTTACTGCATATTGCTGCAATCGCTCCAACAAACGTTGTTGTTCCAGTTGGCTTTGTTGCCAAGCACTTTGCTGCACCTTACCTACAGGTAACTGATCTTGCAGAATCTCTGGTGAGCTTTGATTATCCTGTTGCTGTAAAAAATGGCGGATTGCATATTTACCTAAACCATCTAATAGCAAAGGCTCGTTTTGATCAACCAAGTCAGTGGCACTGAGATTCTCCACACCCAATGTTTTTAGATATAGTCTTGCTGGAAAGGTGACATCCTGAATCCATTGCTGACTATCTAAAATCACCATTTCACTCTGTTCAATAGAATAAGGCGTATTCACCCAAGCTTGGCGCTCACCTTTGACCTGTTGAATTTGTGACGCCACTTTAAACCAATGATCTTGAAAACGCGTATAACTTTGCTCTGCTAAAAAACCGAGTGGATCAAAGGGCTGCAAGCGATGCAGATAATAAAGTGGATAGAGTTGTGGTGGAATTTGCAGTACTGCATATTCTTCCGCCACATAATCTTGCTTTGGCGTTGATGCAGTCTCTACCTGCAAGAGAGATTGAGCGAGAGACGGTTTGATAATCAATCCCAAATGATCACGAAAACCTTGTAAGACACTGGATGGCTCCCGGACTTCGCCATCATTAATATCAAAGCCATTATAGAACAACCATAATTGCTCTTGCGCCAATAGCACAGCATCTAGAAAAGCCCCCTGATCATCTTCTAAACGAGAACGATCCCCTAGTTGCTGACGCAGTGCATCCATCAAATCAAAAGGAATATGACTGTCGCGATTTGGAAATTTACCTGTATCCAAATTCAACAGCACAATTAAGCGATAAGGAATCGGACGGATCTGTCCAATTTGACTAAAGGTGATTTGTCCTGTGGGTTCAACTTGCGCAGATTGACTCTCTAAAGTACGTTGAATTTCTTCAAGGATATACGGCAAAGGTAATGATATTTGGCGGAGCTGTGTTTCAGTATCATCGTAATAGCTCGCTAAAGTCAGCATACGCTCTTGTTTTTGAATAATTTCACGAACCGCTTTCAAAGCCACAATGTCAGCTTGCTCAAACTCTTGCACATCTTGTTTGATCAGTTTTAACCATGATTCTACAGATAAACGTTGACCCTGTTCATGTGCTACCAACCAATCTCGTCGTGCTGATAAATCCTGATAAATCTGAATCAGAATACCAATCAATTCAAAATCACTCGGCTGCACCAATGCATAACTTAAAGTCTGCTGCACCATCACATGTGCTGGTACGGCAACACCTAACGCTAAACGATCTAATGCAAACTTAAAGCTATAGCGGTAATCCGTATCCTCCGCACTTAGACTTTGTTTAAGATGCACCTCATCCAAACCACGTTTAAAGCCTGCATCATTAAGCAATGCTAAAATGCGCTGTGCTTGCGAGTAATCCAAAGCATAGCGTTGTTGTGTCGCAGTAAGATTGAGCCAATCTGCAAAATCATCTTGGCTAAACCGCCCTTGAGGCAATTGCAGTCGTCCTAAAACTGCACGCCATGCATTTAAAGCATCTAACTGTGCTACACCTGCAATTTTGACAGGAAGAAACACATCGTGTTGATTTGGAACAGATGGAAAAACACTTCGAATCAGGGGTTCTAACTCAGCTAAGTTTGGCGTCAGAATCAAAATATCATTTGGGCGACGTACTATAGAGTCTGGTACGGATAACCAATGTATTAATTGTTCTTTAAGGACTTCAAGCTGCCTCAAACTAGAATGACAAACATGAATCTGAATCGAATGATCATCCACTTGAAGTGGGTATTGCTCAGCAATCGGTTCAGCTAAATAAAAAATATCAGACTGTATCTTGCCCAATAGCGTTTCAGGAAAATGATCAACAAAGGCATCCACCCAGTTCCCTTCTTCCCCAGATGCCAATTGCGACAATAAAGAGAAATTATCACGTGCCTGTTTACCAAGTCGTGTAAGCAATGGATGACGAGATTCTCGATTTAAGGCATTAAAACCTAGACTGAAGCTTTCAAAAAATGCTGAGATTTCAGCATCCGTCGCTTTTGGATTTTTGCCAATAAAACGTTCTTTCACCCCCAAGTCATAACGTTGTTTCCACAAGGGATCGACACTATCTGCCCAATATTCCTGAGAAGGGTTATAGTGCAAAATCAACACGTCTAGATATTGTCCCAAACGGCGTAAAAACTGTAATTGACTCGGCGGTAAATCCAATAAAGTAAACACAATCACTTGTGTCGGTAATTGCGCTAATGCTTGTGTGCGAGTCTGTTCATTATCTAAAATTTGCCAAAAATCAGCATCAATACTTTGCATTTCTACAAAGTCATCATGAAAATGGTTTTGCCACAACCAACGTTGCCATGCTTCTAATTGTTCAGTTTGTTGCAGACTAAATGCTGACGTTTGCTGATCTGTTTTCGAGATCAAATTTTCGATACTGAGTGCTTTATTTTGTCCCCAAATTGAAAGCCAGTTTCCTGAGCACATACAATTATTTTGGCAGTTACTCTGACAGTAACCACGATAAATCATATAGTTATTAAATAGATGTGATACCTGTTCTGCCACCCAATACAGCATACTTTGTTTTTTAAGTTGCTTTTCTGTGCCCTGTTGCAACTGATCTGCACTGTCATAAATGCGCTGCACAATTGAATATAACGGATGCTCTGGCTCAAGATTGATTTTGTCAGCACGAATGAATGGCTGTAAAGCTTGATGCACACGCCATTTCAAAATCAAACGCGGAATATTGGCTTTACGAACCTTTTCTTTATTCTCAAGAACCTGTTGATAGGCATACCATTGAAAGCCACGAATCCGCTGATGAAATTGATAATTTGCCGTCATCCCTTGCTGTTCTGCAATTTTCTGCGTTAACCATTGCTCTTGGGCAGCACTCGGCACAATAAAATGTTGGGTTTTAAACACTTGAAATGGCGAGGTACTGGTCTGGGTAATTGATGTCATCACACCTTGTAATAACACATCAAGGCGTTGACTCTGAATAACATGAATACCCATGTAACAATCCAACCTCATCAAAAAATTGATCATATAAATGCACGAAAACGTACATATTTATCACTATACAACTTCGTGTAACTATGTCACGTTAAACACACAATCAAATAAAAAAATTGTTTTGAAATTCATGATTCAATACGATTGAATGTAATCTCAAGGAATAGACTTTAGGTATAACTTTATGAAAATTGAAAAAATTCCTGATTCGATTGACCCAAGTTTAAACTTGGAACAGATTCGTGAGGAATGCTTAGAACTCACAAAGAAGCGTGCATATTGGTCAGCAGGCGCAGCAATTGTACCGATTCCTTTTTTTGATGTTGTCGTCGATCTGGGTATGTTGACTCAAATTATTCCCGATATAAATGCACGCTTTGGTCTTGCACCTGAACATATCAGTGTGTATGACCCTGAAACTAAAAAAGTACATTGGGATGAACTACGTAAACGTGGCTTCGAATTTTCAGGATTTGTGGTTGCCCGCACAGCCATGAAAAAGTCTTTTAATGGCTTTTTCACTAAAATCGCCACCAAACAAGTGACCAAATTTATTCCTTTAGGCGGTCAGCTTATTGCAGCAAGTTTGGGCTATTTTATGATGCGTAAAATCACTGAAGCACATATTCAAGATTGCTATAACTTGGCAAAACGCATTCAGCAAAAAAGTCGCAATACGATTGTGGCTTGATCAAATATCAAAATCGAAGGCGGATTAATCCGCCTTTAATTGTTTTAAAATCGCCTTCAAAACCTCGATCCGAGCTGTGTATTTATCATCCGTTGCAATCACATACCACGGTGCATAATCGGTATCAGTACGCTCAAACATATCAGCAGCCGCATTTAAATAGTCATCCCACTTTTCGCGATTTCGCCAATCTTCTTCAGTGATTTTGAATCGCTTGTGTGGCGTTTTTTCTCGCTCTTTAAATCGAAGCTCTTGCTCATCTTTACTGATGGCAAGCCAAACTTTGACTAACACTGTTTGGCAATCGACTAAATTATTTTCAAACCGATTAATTTCATCATAAGCACGCTGCCACTCAACGGCATTTGCAAAGCCTTCAATCCGCTCTACCAAAACACGCCCATACCACGTTCGATCAAAAATTGTAATCTTGCCACCATCACTCAACTTACTCCAAAAACGCCACAAATAAGGACGTCTTAACTCATATCGTTCTGGTGCAGCAATACTATGAATTTCATATTCACGAGGATCTAATTTTTTGACTATGCGCTTGATTGCACCGCCTTTTCCTGCGGCATCCATTCCTTCAAAAGCAATAATGACTTTACGATCATCATAACGTAAAGCATCAGCGACCTTCTTACTGAGTTTATTTAACTCTTCTTTATAGTCTGATTTTTCTAAACTGGCTTTCTCAGGCTCTAGTAAAGCTTTTGGAACTTCTGCTTGTTGCCACTTTTCAGTTACTTTGGTTTGGTGACTTGGCAAAGCTTTTAGGGTTTGCAAGACATATTGTGCAAAACACTGATCTCTCAACGCCTCATCTTCACCATCAATGATGAACCAATCATCGGTAAATCTTTGACTTAAGCTTTGCAAAGTATCGTATTGTTTTTTATTGCGCCAATCTAAGCCATGTAATTTATGCCAATGCTGCTCGGAAGCATCCACTTGATCTAAACGTTTTTGTAATGATTTCCATGACAAATCGAACCAAACCTTGATGACATGTACATGATTATTTTCTAAATCATTTTCAAAGGAGCGCATTTGTTCAATATATGCATCAAATAAATTATCATCCAAAGGTTTTGAAACATGCATCGCAGTTGAGAGTAAATCACTGTACCAATTGCCAAACATCACCACGATTTGCCCTTCAGCAGGAATGAAGCGAGTATAAGACTGCCAAAAAGTTTGATTAGAACTCAGTAACTTTGGTGCATCTGCCTTCACTTTCAGATAACGAGGATCAAGCCATTCACGTAATTGCTTCACAGCCTCGCCTTTTCCTGCTAGCTCTATTCCACTGACCAAAACCAAAACACTTTTTGCATTCTTCTTGTCACGGCTATCTTTAAGTGCGTATTGGGCTTCAATCAAATCTAAAGATAATTCATCTTCATCACGTAATTCAAATTGTGGTTGTTGTTCAGTCATGTGGTGCTCTAAATGGCTCTTTATTAAAAATAAGTATATTGAAAACAGTTCTGTTCAAATCAGAACGCTTGTACAGTTTATGTAGACAAAATCAGTGTATAGCACTAGTGACTTATTGTTAAACAATTAGGGTTTATGCTGTCATAGTTCTTGGTTATGATGCGCTTTATGATTTTAACGTTTTATTTCTTTGAGTTCGAACATGTCAAAACTCGCAGCATTTGATCAACTTTTATTACAATATCAAACTCTAAACTATCATCAAGATCCTGCGTTGGCACAACGTTTACATGATGTTCAAGCATGGATGAAAGCTCGCATTGCAGCAACTCACCAAGATTTTTTTGCACAACCTGAAAATCAATTGATGGCGCAATATTTTCTCAACCGTTTATATGGTGGTCCAGATTTTGATGCGATGGCTCAACAGATTGAACGTCTATTAAAATATGCGCATAAAGCTGAGAGCTTACTTCCTGAAAATGCAATTAAAACAGGAACCAAGTCTGTGAGCCTTGCTGTGCTTGCAACTGAGCTCGATGAACAAGTTGCAAGTCAATTGTTGCAAGACTATCCTCTCGACACTCCGCTGACTGATGAAATTATGCGTCAAACGCTGATCAAACTTGATCAAGGTGATGCACGCTATCAACAATTAGCTTTGCTTGATGAGTTAGGGCTTACACTTGATAAATACATGCGTTCTACCATGATGTTTGCGGCGTTTAAAATGTGTAGAGGCATCGCCAACAAATATCAATTTGAACGTATGTATGAATTTATCCAAGAAGGTTTTGCTGCCATGAAACCAATGAAATCTGCGGCTGTTTTCATTCAAACATTTACGGCAAAAGAACGAGAAATCATTGATAAAGTCCATGCAGGACATCCTGACCCATTTCGTCCTTAAATTCAGCTTATCATCCCTCTTTGCTACAAGAGGGATTTTGCTATACGCATAACAAAAATTAAAACACTTTTGAGAAAGTGACTTTCTGTATATTATTCATATCAATTGCATGCTAAAGCCTGTAAAAAATTACAAAATCTGTCATCATGCTTGCTGATTCGTGCCGCTAGAGCGAAAGTTTAGGAGAAAACAATGTCTAACGAAAACCAACAGCCTACCCCAGAAGTTGAGCAAAACCCAAGTTCAGACAAAGTCAGTCCTTTCCTCAGCACACCGCTTCCGCAGGGGGCACCACAAGGTCAGCAACAATCTTTACAACAACAAACTGCAACAACGCCAACAGGTTCAGTTCCAAAATACAATCTACCTCGTGGCGCAAATACAGGTAATGTTGGTGCAACTACACACTTTGGCTATCAAACTGTAAGTAGTGATGATAAAGCACAAAAAGTAGCAGAAGTATTCCACTCTGTTGCGAGTAAATACGACATTATGAATGACTTGATGTCATTCGGTATTCATCGTATTTGGAAACGTTTTGCAATTAATATGTCTGGTGTACGTCGCGGTCAACATGTATTGGATATTGCGGGCGGGACAGGTGATTTAGCGAAAGTCTTCAGTCGTGAAGTGGGTCCACAAGGACATGTTGTTCTTTCAGATATTAACGAGTCAATGCTCAATGTAGGTCGTGATCGTCTGATTGATGCAGGCTGTACCAATGTTGATTTCGTACTTGCCAATGCTGAAACCTTAGAACCATTTGCCGACAATAGTTTTGATTTAGTGACTATCAGTTTTGGTTTGCGTAACGTGACTGATAAGGATGCTGCATTACAAGCGATGTATCGCGTCCTCAAGCCAGGTGGTCGTTTATTGGTACTTGAATTTTCAAAACCTGTTTTTGAACCATTTTCAAAACTTTACGATTTTTACTCATTTACGGCGTTGCCAATTATGGGCAAATTGGTTGCCAATGATGCCGAAAGCTATAAATACCTTGCAGAATCGATTCGTATGCACCCAGATCAACGCACACTGAAAGGTATGATGGAAAATGCCGGCTTCCAAAGCTGTGACTATCACAACTTAACAGGTGGTATTGTTGCAGTTCACCGTGGATTCAAACTGTAAGGCTTAAGATATGTTGTCGATTTTAGCACTGGGTGCAGTCGAACGTATCATTCATCATGTGATTGATTTGGATGCGATTACACGTATCCAACTGAATCAATTGCAAGGTCAATTATTACGCGTTGTGATCGATAGCCCACAACTCTCAGTTGATGTGTTTTTTGATGAAAATAAAGTTCGCCTAGAACCTACTGTCACAGGACAGGCTCAAACGCCTTCAATTTTCGAACAACGCCCTTTCGATAATCAAAATAAGATTAGCGATGCTACAGCGACTTTGAAGGTTTCGAATGTAGTCGAGCTAATAAAGCTGCTGTTGAGTGATATGGATCAGATCGGTAATATTCCTTTACAGGGTGATTATCATCTTTTGCAAGACATTCAAAGAATTATGCAACAGGTCGAGCCTGATCTTGCGGCGCATCTATCCCCTTGGATCGGTCCACAACTGGCACATGAGTTGGGCAAAATTCAGCTTGCGCCTCAACAAATAAAACGCTCGTTGCAAAGTCATTTGTTCTTTGTCGAAGATGCACTTAAGGAAGATAGTGGCTTATTTGCACCGCGTTGGCAAATGGATGATCTGAATCGAGAAACTCGCCAGCTCAATCAAGAATTAGATCGCTTAGAAGCAAAGTTTCAGCAATTACAGGCTTCTTTCAACCCACAAAAACAATCCTCTCAAGACTAGGTAAGATTTTATATGATTCCGCATGTTACACGGTTACTCGAACTCTGGCGTATAGCAGCACACTACCGCCTTGACACCTTGTTCCCTGCGGAAGAATTACCAGCCAAAGCACGCCATGCCTTAAATGTCATCAAAATACATCCTGCCGCATGGTCAAGTCGCGAGAAAAAAAATCCACTCAAGCTTAAAGAAGCTTTAGAGGATATGGGGCCGTTAGCCATTAAACTTGGACAATTGCTCTCTACTCGTCGTGATTTGATTCCACCAGAAGTGTTAGCACAATTGGTGTTATTGCAAGACCGTGTTAAGCCGTATGACACCAAGTTAGCTAAACAACGTATTCAAGAATCACTTAAAGCAGATGTATCCACTTTATTCTCTCGCTTTGATGAGCAACCGCTCGCTGCGGCATCGATTGCACAAGTGCATACGGCTGCATTACATGATGGTCGTGAGGTCGTAGTCAAAGTCACTCGTCCAGACATTCGTAATCAAATTCTGCAAGACTTTGAAATTTTAGCTTGGTTGGGTGATTGGCTTGAAAATCGTTTAGAAGCAGCGCGTGCGCTACATTTATCTGAAATTATTCAAGACTATCGTCAAATTATCTTAAATGAGCTTGATTTGAGTCTTGAAGCAGACAACACTCGCCGCATGCGTCACTATTTTACTGGCTCAAGCATGATGTACGTGCCAGAAGTCTATATGGACAGTAAAGACGTGATGGTGGCTGAACGTATCACGGGTGTTCCGATTTCAGATATCGCGACCTTTGATCGTTTGGGTATGGACCGCGCTGATTTGGCGGAGAAAGGCTTAACTATATTCTTTACCCAAGTCTTCCGTGACAACTTTTTCCATGCTGACATGCATCCAGGTAATGTCTTTGTCGAGACCATTAACCCAAGTAACCCACGCTTTATTGCGTTGGACTGCGCGATTATGGGTGAGTTGTCGAAGCACGATCAAATGACGATTGCTCGTATGTTACTTGCGGTGATGAACAGCAATTTTATGCAATTGATTCAGATCGTACATCAAGCAGGTTGGATTCCACCGGGCACGGATCAAGATGCCTTGTCGCGTGAAATGCGTCGGACTGTTGGTCCTATGGTGTCAAAACCAATGGATCAATTGGATTTCGCAGGAATTTTGATTCAAGTGATGGATATTGCACGTCGTTTCCATTTAGAAATTCCACCGCAATTGATGTTGTTACTCAAAACATTGGTGCATGTTGAAGGCTTAGGCACAGATCTTTACCCGCAGCTCGATATCTGGAAACTGGCAAAGCCGATTCTCACCGAATGGGTCAAAGCCAATATGAATCCAGTTAAAAATATCAAAGAAATTGGACAGCAAATTCCCGATCTATTATTAGGCGCTCAAGATTTACCAACATTATTAATTGACAGTTTAAATGGTTTAAAAAACCAATCGGCATGGCAAGACAAACAACTCCGCGAAATTCAACAAATGCGTTTGCAAATGCAACAGCAACAACGCCGTAGCTGGATGTTTGGTAGCACCATGTTGATTATGTTAACAATTGCGATTATTAGCCCTTGGTTTGTATCTATTATTCTTATCGTGTTAAGTAGTCTTTTGGCGCTGTGGCGGATTATGAAATAAGTTATAAGGCCCTTGTACAAACAAGGGCTTTTTTTGTTGCATGATTTTATTAAAAAACCGCTTAGATACGTTAAGATCATTATTCAATTGAATCTATAAACATTCTAAAAGAACAAACAATGAAAACACCTCATTTTGCCATTATTGGCGCAGGTACAGCAGGACTCGCAACCGCAATTCTACTTGCACGCGAAGGCAATCAAGTCACCATTTTTGAACAGGTCGATGAACTCTCTCCTGTTGGTGCAGGCTTATTGCTGCAACCCGCTGGCTTGGCTGTCTTTGAGCATATCGGTGTACTTGATCAAGCTTTGAAATTAGGTGCAAAAGTCACAGGTTTAGAAGGGCAACTCCCGAATAAACGCTTATTGGTAAATAGCCACTATCATCAGGCGGGTAACAACCTTTATGGTCTCGGGATTCATCGTGCCACTCTATGCCATGTCTTAACTGAAAAATTAGCTGAATATTCGAGTCATGTGACTTGGGAGATGGGACATAATATTGTAAGCATTGAGGAGCGTCATAATGAAGTCCGAATCCTTGGCTCCTTCAAACAACAAAAAATTGATGACTGTTTCGATGCGATACTGATTGCCAATGGTGCACGCAGCCAACTCCGCCCTAAAGCATGGGTTAAAATCGATAAGTCCTATCCGTGGGGCGCTGCATGGACAATCGTACCTGAATGCTTAAGCTTGAATCCTGAAATTCTGCACCAATTTTATGATCGCTCTAAAATCATGATGGGCGTATTACCGACAGGTGCTGTTCCTACAGCTCCGCAACAACAGCTTTCCAGTGTATTTTGGAGTTTACCTACATCGCAACTACAATCATTCTTAAAAGATGAATCTGCAAAACAACAATGGTTAAAACAAGTCTCAGATCGTTGGCCTGATGTCGCAGAATGGCTGAAACAGATTGTGTACGATGAACAAATCCAACCTGAATGGTTGTCCGCACAATACCGTGATGTAGTGATGTCTCAATTTGGGCAAGGTCGCATTGGAGTGATTGGTGATGCCGCACATGCCATGAGTCCACAACTCGGACAAGGAGCGAATATGGCACTGTTAGATGCGTGGGCTTTTTCGCAATCTCTACAAACAGCTAAGAAAAATCAGCAAATTGACTGGTCGATATTGTGGCAACATTATCATCAACAACGTCGCTCTTCGACTCAATTCTATCAATTTCTCAGTCGTTTACTGACTCCGCTGTATCAATCTGATCATTGGTGGGCGGGTGGCATACGTGATCTTACTTTCCCGTGGATGTATCAAATCCCGTATTTCCGTAAAGAAATGGCGATTACCATTTCAGGTTTAAAAAAAGGACCTCTTCAACAAATGAGTTATCAGCAAATTGCTGAGTATCAACACCATGAAAATCGTTTGATTACAAACAATCAATCCTTACCTGAATGTGAATAAAAAGCAAAAAGTGAATTAAGTATGAAAGTTAGTCATTTAGATCATTTGGTTTTGACAGTCGCTGATATTGAAATCAGTTGTCAGTTTTATCAATCTGCCCTGAATTTCGAAGTGATTACTTTCGGTGAAAACCGTAAAGCACTAAAATTTGGCAATCAAAAAATCAATTTACATCAAGTCGGAAAAGAGTTTGAACCCAAAGCACTTCATCCGACTGCGGGTTCAGCTGATTTATGTTTTATTGCCGAAACACCATTAGAGGAAGTGATTGCATATCTTCAAACACAGAACATTGACATCATTGAAGGTCCAATCGAAAGAACTGGGGCAATGGGAAAAATTTTATCAATTTATCTCCGTGATCCTGATCAAAATTTGATTGAAATCGCGAACTATCTTTAACGTCCTATCTTTGACTTTTTACCCAACAAGCATAGCCAACCTCTGCCACAACCGCTAAACTACCTGCTCTCCACTCAATGGATTTTCACTCATGTCAAACTGGTTAGATGAAGTTAAATTTGATTCCAATGGTCTTGTTCCTGCCATTGCGCAACATCATCAAACTGGTCGAGTGTTAATGGTTGCATGGATGAATCGTGAAGCTTTACAACTGACTGCTGAAAAAAATCAGGCGGTGTACTACTCACGCTCACGTCAAAAGTTGTGGCACAAAGGCGAAGAATCAGGACACTTTCAAACAGTGCATGAAATTCGTTTGGATTGCGATGCTGATGTGATTATTCTGCAAATTGAACAGCATGGTGGCATTGCCTGTCATACAGGTCGTGAGTCTTGCTTCTATCGCAAACTGACCTCTCAAGGTTGGGAAATTGTCGATGCTCAATTGAAAGATCCAACAGCCATTTATGGTGCAGCAGCCAAAACTGAAACACACGATCACAGTGAACAAATTGATGTACTTGGCTATCTTGGTCGATTAATGCAAGAACGCAAAAATGCGGAAGCCGATAGTTCCTATATTGCGAGCCTATATAAAAAAGGCATTAATAAAATCTTAGAAAAAGTTGGCGAAGAAAGTATTGAAAGCATTATCGCAGCCAAAGATTATGCTGTGCTTGCTTCACTCGAAAATAAACATGATCTGATTTATGAAGTCGCAGATTTATGGTTCCACAGTATTGTCATGCTCGGTTACTTCGATCTTAACCCACAAGAAGTGCTAGATGAACTTGCGCGTCGCCAAGGTTTATCAGGCTTAGTGGAGAAAGCCAACCGTAGTAAAGAGGCGTAACCAGAGCCTGTGTCAAATTCTGAGAAACCGAAAGCCACCTATGAGCAAGCGATTGCCATAGACAATGCCCGTTTAGGACAATCCTTTAAAGTGATTGCGTATGCTGGCACAGGAAAAACGACGACCTTACAAATGATCAGTGATGCCATGCCCGAACGGCGTGGTATGTATTTGGCTTTTAACAAAGCCATTGCATCTGAAGCACAGAGTAAATTTCATGGCAATGTAAATTGTCGTACCTTTCACTCTCTTGCTTTTCGTAGCGTTCCGCGTGGCGTGACTGATAAATTACGCTTACCACGTTTAAGCCCAAGTTTTATCGCGAAAGAATATCGCCTAGAGCCAATCACACTACGTCGTCTGATGGGTGGTCGTTACGAAAAATATGTATTGATGCCAAGTCGACTTGCAAGCTTGGTCGCGAATGCTGTCAGCTATTTCTGTTCGACCAGTTCACAATATCCTGCCCCTCGTCATATTCAAGCACCAAGCTGGTTACATCAAGATGATATTGAATCCTTACAACAGCACCTCTACCCTGCCGTTGAACGCCGTTGGTTAGAATCGATTGATCAAAATCATCAAGCAGGAATTGGGCATGATATTTATCTGAAATTATGGGCTTTATCAGAACCGAATATTCCAACAGATTATGTTCTATTTGATGAAGCACAAGATGCTGATCCTTTGATGCTTGGCATATTACTTCGTCAAAAAAGTACCCAAGTCATTTACGTTGGTGATGCACATCAGCAAATTTACGCTTGGCGTGGTGCGGTCAATGCGATGCAACAAATGCCATTGCATGAAAGCCGTTTAACCACGTCATTCCGTTTTGGTGATGCGATTGCTGATGTTGCGAATTCTATTCTGGGCGCACTGAATGAAACTGTGCCACTCCTTGGCAATCCAAACCAAAAATCTAGTGTGGTGAATAAACCCCACACTAAAATGCGTGATGCTATTTTGTGCCGCACCAATGCAAGAGCAATGGAACTATTACTTTCAGGCTTAGTGCATGGTGATAAAGTCGGTTTGCAAGCCGATCACCAAAAACTCAGCCGCTTTGTTGATGCAGCCAGTTTACTCAAACAAGGTAAACGCATTACCGATGTACCTGAACTCGCTTGGTTTAACTCTTGGCATGATGTACATGAATATTGTGAAACCAACGATGGCAGTGATATCAAGCCTTTGGTTAAATTAGTCGATGATCATGGCACTGAACCACTCAAGAAAGCTTTGGCAAAAATTACACCGATTGAGCAAGCAGATTATGTGATTTCAACTGCGCACAAAGCCAAAGGATTAGAATGGAATCGCGTCCATATCGAAGATGATTACCAATTCAAGATCAATGGGCTAGAACATAAAATTACAGATGAAGAGTTAAGATTACTTTACGTCGCGTGTACCCGTGCTAAAGTAAGTTTAAATATTCATCATCTTTATGACTTAATACAACAATTAAAACGGTGCGCTCCCTCAAGTCTTCGTCAGTCCGTAGGTTAAAGCGCTCAGAATTGAGGTGAGCCTATGCAACTTGAGTCGGTGCAATTTAAACATGTAGGAATGTTTCGAGATTTAAAAATCGAATTTCATCCACAAAAGTCTCCTATTACTCTAATCCTCGGCGATCAAGCTACAGGTAAAAGTACAATTTTAAAAAATATTTATCAGTCTTTGACTTGGTTTTCTGCGCGCTATAAAGATATTCGCACGGCAGGCGTGGTGATTTCTGATCAAGATATTATGTTGACTCGTTTGCAAGCTAAAATACAAATAAATGTGCGAATGAGTAGTGAACTCAGCACCAGTCTCAATGAAAGCAGCACCGCTCAAGAAAAAGATACCCAAAGTTGCAGTTGGAAATTATTTAAAACTTTTAATAGCCAAGGTATTGGTATTAGCCAAGTTGAAACACAACAACTTGATCAAATGGTGACGTTATATCAGAAGACCAGTCATCAAGATCCTTTGTTTGGTCTACCCTTAATTGCCTATTATCCTGCTGAACGCTTTGTTCAAGAGGTTAATTTACAAAGTAAAAATGTCCCTGGAATTTTGCAGGAAATTTCTGCCTATGATCTCACTGCTTTGCCTTACACCACTTTTTCTCGATTTTTTGAATGGTTGCGCGAAATCAGTGATGTTGAGAATGCACATTCAGCACATATTGTTCGGCGTTTGATGGGCAATGATTTTAGCCAGCAGCATCAAGCAGAGATTTTGCAACAACTACAGCAAGAGTTGATTCATCATCCCAAACAACTTTCAGCACCTAACTTATATGCATTAAAGAAAAGTTTACAAACTATTTTCCCTGATCTGAATGATCTCTATATTCAATATGTACCTAAACTTCAGTTGATCGTCCGCTATCAAGAGCAAGTGATCCCTTTTCAACAATTATCCGCTTCGCTTAAAACGTGGATTGCTTTAGTTGGAGATATTACACGGCGACTATGTTTGCTCAATCCACATTGTTTTGATCCATGTTTAGAAGGTGAAGGTATATTAATAATTGATCAAATTGAGCATCAATTAGATCAGAACATGAGTGCTGAAATTTTAGAACGTTTGCATCAAGCGTTTCCACGATTACAAATCATTGCTTCAGGCAATCGTGATGAATTATTGGAACATGCGATTAACTATCAATGTCTACGTTTAGATTCAAAATCGATTTCTGAGTTAGATATTCAAACATCACAACAACAACTTTCGCAGCTTTACCATGAGTTAACCCAAACTACTCATATTGATCTCAATACAGAAAACCAAGAATTGCTTACTTCGGAAAATTCCGCCGACAAAGTTGAGGATTTATTTATTCAAATACAGGAGCTTAGTGCAGAACAAAAGAGTCATTTACTTAGCTTATTAAAAATTGATGATACATCTCAGAAAACCTCGTTTTAGAAATCGAATTACGCACTTTTAAGCAATGATGATGTTGTTATTTTCATGTAATAACATCAGATTTTTGTTGATATTTTATAGTAGAATAAATCACATTTTTTATTTTCAAGTTGCGCAATACAACTTGCTCTTTCCGTTTACTTGATTGGGTTTCGAGATTTGAAATTTTGGCTTTCTCTTTGAATGCCTTAAGTCTTGAAAGAAAATTCACCCTTAGGTCTTCTCCGACCTAAATCATCGACATGGATACCAGTGTGCTACCGATTATTATCTTATTACCGCTTATACTCGGCACCACCCTTGTCTCACAATTGCAACGCATTTCGCGTGGCATGACGGCACTTGGGGCCATAGGCATCAGCCTTAGTTGTTTTATATTGCTTCTTACACAAGCAGAAACGGTTCTTCAAGGAAATACGCTACAACAAAGTTGGGATTGGCTTCCACAACTCGGAATTAATCTTAGTTTTCGCCTAGATGCATTAGGGTTATTGTTTGGTTTGCTGATTAGCGGTATCGGCACACTCATTTATATTTATGCCTATTATTATTTAAGTCCCAAGAACTCTCTAAGTAAGTTATATCAACTATTGATGTTGTTTATGGCTGCTATGCTGGGAATTTCACTCTCAAACAACCTGATTATTTTATTGGTTTTTTGGGAACTCACCAGTATTTCATCTTTTCTTTTGGTTGGTTACTGGAGTCAATACGACGCGGCACAACGTGGTGCGCGTATGGCACTTACCATCACAGGAATGGGTGGTTTAGCCATGCTCGGTGGCTTTGTTCTACTGGGACAAATCACTGGAACGTACGAAATTGATCAACTGGTATTAATGAAAGATACCATTCAGCAACATCCATTATTTGTTCCTACACTATTACTCATTCTATTAGGGGCATTTACTAAAAGTGCGCAGTTTCCATTCCATTTTTGGTTACCCAATGCAATGGCAGCGCCTACACCAGTCTCTGCCTACCTACATTCAGCGACGATGGTAAAAGCAGGTATTTTTTTACTTGCTCGTTTAGCCCCTATTTTTATCGGCGCTGCGCTTTATCACAATATTGTCACTTTCGTCGGTCTATTTACATTGTGTATGGCAGCAGGTTTTGCCATTTTCAAAGAAGACCTTAAAGGTCTATTGGCATATTCAACGATCAGCCACTTGGGTTTGATTGTTTGTCTGCTTGGTATTGGTTCACCACTTGCTGTGGCTGCGGCAATTTTCCACATCATTAACCATGCCACATTCAAAGCAGCATTATTTATGCTTGCAGGTATCGTTGACCATGAAACTGGAACACGTGATCTACGCAAGCTCAGTGGGATTTGGCAATTCTTACCTTTTACAGGCACATTAACCATGATCACTGCTGCCTCTATGGCAGGCGTACCTTTGACCAATGGCTTTATTTCCAAAGAAATGTTCTTTACGGAATTATTGGCTAATTTGTCGGGACCAGTGATGGTGATTTCAGCGATTGTTGCAACTTTGGCTGGTATTTTTGCAGTTAGCTATTCAATTCGTCTCGTTCATGGTGTGTTTTTTGATGGTGATCTAGGTAAACAAGTTCCAAAGAAAGATGCACATGAACCGCATTTGGGTATGCGTCTACCTGCCATTATTTTAGCAACGCTATGTATATTAGTGGGTGTTTTTCCAGCATTACTCGCAGGCACATTAGTGAATAGTGTGACTCGTGCAAGTTTAGCTCAACCTGAATTTGAAGGTACACATTTAGCGATTTGGCATGGTATTAATGCCCCACTGATTATGAGTTTAATCGCTTTGGTCGGAGGTGCTTTATTCTACTTTACACTTGCTAAAGATGGACGCATTAGAAAAATAGACTTAGATCCTTATTTAGGTCGATTACAAGGCAAAATCTTATTCGAGCTTTTCTTAAAGCATTTATTACTGACCAGTAGAAAGATAAAACAAGCGACCGAAACAGGTTCTTTGCAAAACTATGTTCTATTGATTGTTTTATTCAGCGTTATCATGGTGGCACTCCCCCTCTTCAACCAAGGGCTAACAACTGGCACCCGTGAATTAACCCATGCACCGTGGATTGCGATTGTACTGTGGCTGACGTTATTCTCAGGCTGTTGGATGATGTTATGGTTCCATCATGAACGAATTAAAGCTGTTCTGATTAGTGGCGCAGTTGGTCTGGTTGTGACGATGGTGTTTGTGACCTTATCCGCACCTGATTTAGCATTAACCCAGATTACGGTTGATGTTGTTACTACCGTACTGTTACTTATGAGCTTGTCTTTACTTCCACAGTTAACACCATATGAGTCAAGTCGTTCTCGACGTTATCGAGATGCGATATTGGCTATCGTTGGCGGTGTAGGTATTGGTTGGATCACTTGGTTGATTCTAACGCGTGATCACAATTCAATTTCATGGTTCTTCTTGCAGCAATCCATTCCACTGGGTGGCGGTTCAAATGTCGTCAATGTAATCTTAGTCGATTTCCGTGGATTCGATACCTTCGGTGAAATCACGGTATTAGGTATTGCCGCTGTAGGCGCACTTTGTTTGATGGACGGAATGCGTGCTCACGGAACCACCATGACCAAAGGTCTATCTTACCGCTTTAACCCTTCACCATTAATGCTACGTATTAGTGCTTCATGGGTTCTGCCTTTAGCCTTAGTGATCAGCGTCTATATTTTCATGCGCGGGCATAATTATCCAGGTGGCGGCTTTATTGCGGGCTTAATCACCTCAATGGCATTAATCATTCAATATATCGTATTGGGTCAAGATCAAGCTGAGCAATTGATTAAAGCAAAATCTGGTCGCTTATATGAGATATGGATTGGTGCAGGCTTAACTATCGCAGGTCTAAGTGGAATTGCAGCCTGGTTATGGGCACGTCCATTCCTAACCAGTGCACATATTTATGTAGAACCACCTTTACTTGGAAAAATGCATCTAGCCTCAGCAGTATCATTTGACATTGGTGTTTACATTACCGTTGTTGGTGCAGCTATGTTGTTGATTTCGGTCTTAGGTGATTCTCGTCACTCAAGTATGTCGGGTCCAATCCCAAGTGGAGATAAATAAAATGATAAGTATTGAATTTTTACTGTCTTCTGGGATTGGCTTATTAATCGCAACAGGTATTTATCTGATTCTGCGCGCTAGAACATTTCCAGTGGTTTTAGGCTTAGCCATGATTGGCTATGCGGTTAACTTATTTCTATTCGCTATGGGGCGTTTACAAACCAATTCACCCGCCATCCTAACAGAAGCAACCAAAGTGACTGATCCATTGCCTCAAGCCTTAGTACTGACAGCAATTGTTATTGGTTTTGCGACAACTGCTTTTATCGTGCAATTGGCACTACGCAGTCGCTATGAGTCTGGTACCGATCATGTTGATGCTAAAGAAGACCCAACCTTAACTTATGACCCACGCGAGGATGAGCCATAATGTTTGATTTTCATAATTTTTGGCTTGCTCATGCTCCGATACTTAGTATTCTTATCCCAACCTTTACCAGCTTCATATTGTTGCTGCTTGGAAATCCCGGTTCTGGTTCATTAAAACAAGATTGGCGTCAACCTTGGCGACGTGGTATCAGTTTAACTGCTGCTGTTTTAGGTTTAATAACAGCGATTAGTTATGTACTAATCGCAAATACTGGGCAAATTACGGTCTATCAACTTGGTGAGTGGTCTGCCCCTTTTGGGATTGTCTTAGTCCTTGATCGCTTATCCGCATTTATGCTGGTACTGACATATGCACTTGCTGTGCCTGTTATATGGTATGCAAGCGATAACTGGGATACTCGTGGACGCTATTTCCATACCATGTTCCATTTTTTATTGATGGGACTGACGGGTGCATTCTTAACAGGCGATTTATTTAACCTCTTCGTTTTCTTTGAAATTTTGCTGATGGCTTCCTATGTGTTGCTGTTGCATGGTCAAGGTCGCCCTCGATTCCAACTTGGTGTGCATTACGTCACTATCAACTTACTTGCCTCTGCCCTATTCCTGCTTGGATTAGGGATGATTTATGGCAGTGTTGGTAGCTTGAATATGGCAGATGTTGGTCGCTTAGTTCCAACCTTGGATGGTGATCAGCATAAACTTGCGATTGCAGGCGGTTTACTGCTTTTTGTCGTATTTGGAATTAAAGCAGCGATGCTACCTGTTGGCTTCTGGTTACCCAAAACCTATGCTGTTGCAAGCACACCTGTCGCTGCTATTTTTACCATTATGACTAAAGTGGGTATTTACGCCATCTTACGTGTCAATGGCACAGTGTTCGATGATACGATGGCACAGAACATCTTCAAAAACTGCCTGATGATTATTGGCTTAATTACATCATTTTACGGTGTGATTGGAGCATTGGGTGCTGATCGTTTACGTCGTTTTGTTGGTTTCATGGTGTTGTCATCTATTGGTACATTACTGATTGCGATTGCGATGTTCAATACTGAAGCGTGGGCCGCAGCTTTATATTATTTGGTGCATAGTACCTTGATTGCCGCTGCATTCTATTTGTTCTGTGGTTGGATGACATCGCAACGAGGTTCATTTAAAGATCATTTAAAAGTTGCTCCTCGAATCAAGCAAGAAAAAGCGGCTGCTTTTACCTACTTTACCATTGCGCTTATGCTGGCTGGTTTACCACCTTTTAGTGGCTTTCTAGGTAAAGTATTTATTTTACAAGCAACAGCAGAATCAGCTTATCAAGCGTGGGTTATTGCTGTCATTTTGATTGTCAGTTTACTCAGTATTATTGCTCTCACTCGTGTTGGCTTTATTTTATTTTGGCGGGCAAGTCCACCAGAAGAAAACCCAAATGAACAAGCTTATACGGAATATCAAGCTCTGCCTGAACATGCGCCTAAGCGCAATGATCAAGCGATTTATATACTGCTTGCAGGATTAATGGCTTATGTTGTTTTTGCTGCACCAATTCAAACCTATGCGATTTCAACGGCTCAGCAAATCCAAAATCATGCACTTTATCAACATGCTATTCTGAAAACTGATGCTCAAGGTAAAGCGATTAGTGTTCAACCCTATGATCCTACTTACTTACCAGAAACCAAGTATGGTGGTGAAGTAGAAGACCATAATGCTTTGCTTATTCCAGATGTGATCTCTCAAGCAACCTTGCAAGGCGAACATATTTCTGAATATAAGCAACGTCAAATTGCTGAACAAACTTTAGATGCACCTACGATACCAAATGAAACCCAATTAAAACCAATGGAGGAACACTAATGCAAAAAATTACGTTGCTTGAACGTTGGTTCCCTCACCCATTCGTGTCTTTTTTGGTGTTCATCACTTGGTTAATGCTGGCGAATAGTTTAGATCTGTCAGATATCTTACTTGCATTTTTATTGGGGATTTTAATCCCACGTTTAGTTCGCCCTTTTATTGCGAGAACACCCCATATCCACTGGACACCTGCAATTAAATTAGTATTTGTAGTGCTTTGGGATATCGTGATTTCAAACTTTCGAGTCGCAAAAATGGTGCTTGGTCCTTTGGAAAATCTTCATCCTAAATGGTATCGCGTTCCGTTAGAAACCGAACACGAGCAAGTCAACACCTTACTTGCAATGATCATTACCACGACACCAGGAACTGTATCTGCAGGTATTGATCAAGAAAAAGGTGACATCTTAGTCCATGCATTAAGTTCTGATGATATTGAACTAGATATTCAAGAAATCAAGAATCGCTATGAAAAACCATTAATCGAGATTTTTGATGTGAAAGTTGCAGAAGGAGCTATGAAATGACCATTTTACCTTATGCACTTGGGATCAGCTTGATTGCTATAACAATATCAATGTTCATCTGCCTTATTCGTCTGATCATCGGCCCTTCTGTGATTGACCGCTTATTAGCACTCGATACACTTTTTCTAAACGCAACATGTTTGATTATCGTTTTAGGAATTTATTGGACCAGTACCAATCTTTTTGAAGGTGCCTTATTAGTTGCAATGCTCGGTTTCGTTTCGACAGTTGCACTTGCTCGATATTTCACGACTGGACATGTCATTGATTAAAAGGAATACGCTATGCAAATAATTTTTGAAATTATCATTTCATTCTTTTTGATCTTTGGCACATTTTTTATGCTGATTGGTTCAATCGGAATGATACGTCTACCCGACTTATTCATGCGTCTACATGCACCAACCAAATCCAGTACACTTGGCTTAGGGAGCTTCCTTATTGCGGCAATGATCTTTGGAGCAACTGAAGGTCGTTTTGGTTTTGCCGAATTACTGATTACGTTGTTTGCCTTTATCACTGCACCAGTATCTGCGAATTTAATGGCGCAGGCTGCGATTCATTTACGTTTGCGCTCAACCAGTGGGGATGTACCAGAAGCTTTAAATCGTCCATTGCCTTGGCAGCGATATCGTCGCGTTGCAGAAAAAAAAGACCAACAATAGTTGGTCTTTTTATTTAACAGTAGAACAGTTTAGTGGGCTCAAGGCTAATCATAAATCTTTAACAAATTAGTCCAATCAATGATTAAACTTATATCACTAATTTAAGCTTCTATCTGCAATGTAGAAACAAGGAAAACTATTATTTTCCATGAAGTTTACTTAAAACCGCATGTTTTAGTTTAAGACATAAAGATATTAAATATAAAAATCCTCATGATAATTGAGGCATAAAAAAGCCACCCTAAGGTGGCTTTTTAACTTATTCTTTGTCTTGCTCTTGTTCAGGCAAATCTTTCACAGCTTCCGCAATCAAACCAAACATATAGTTACCATATGCATTGGTCTTATCGTAATGGAAACGCAATCTAGGTGTTATACGCGTCTTGATACGACGACTCAATTCGTGACGCAAGAAACCAGAAGCTTTATTCAACACATCTAACGTTTCTTTATTTGCTGCTTCACTTTGATCATCACCCAGTTCACGCCCCATCACAGTGACATAAACTTCAGCATAACCCATATCTGCACTGACTTTCACCGCAGAGATGGTCACTAGACCACCTAAGCGGGGATCTTTAAGCTCCTGACGGATCAGCTCAGACAACTCTCGTTGTACTGAATCCGCCATGCGCTTTAAGCGTTGGCTACCCGCCATTAAAGACTCCGTTTAATCAATTGAACATCATAGACTTCGATCTTATCTTTTTCTTTGATGTCTTTATAGCCTTTCACCGCAAGACCACATTCCATACCAGCACGAACTTCTTCAACCACTTCTTTATAGCGACGAAGAGATTCAAGCTCACCTTGGAATACCACCACGTCATCACGTAATACACGAATCGGTTTGTTACGATGTAAGACACCTTCAAGCACCATACAGCCTGCTGCTGCACCAAATTTACTTGAATGGAACACTTCACGTACTTCTGCAACACCAAGAATCGTTTCACGATGTTCAGGTGCAAGCTTACCGCTCATTGCTGCTTTAACATCATCAATTAAATGGTAGATAACGCTGTAGTAACGAATATCAATACCATCTTGATCAGATTTTTGACGAGCTGTGTTATCCGCACGTACGTTGAAACCTAATAAAACTGCTTCTGAAGATTCCGCTAAAGTTACATCTGACTCAGTGATCGCACCAACACCAGAACCGATTACACGGACTTTAACTTCATCTGTAGAAAGCTCATCAAGCGCAACATGTAATGCTTCCAACGTACCACGAACATCAGTTTTGAGTACAACATTCACATAAGGAATATCTTTTTTACCCATAGACGCCATGATATTTTCAAGACGCATTGCACTTGCACGCTCTAAACGTTTATGACGTTCACGGTCTGAACGAGCATCAGCAACTTCACGTGCTTTCTTCTCATCATTGACCACAAGAACTTCATCACCTGCCATTGGTGCATCAGGTAAACCTAAAATTTCAACTGGAATTGAAGGACCTGCTGACGTGATACGCTTACCATTTTCATCTACCATCGCACGTACACGACCGTAAGAAGAACCAGCAAGAACTAAATCACCAATATTCAATGTACCGTTTTGTACAAGAATTGAGGTTACTGCACCGCGACCTTTGTCAACACGTGCTTCAATAACCACACCTTGAGCTGCACCTTCTGCTGAAGCTTTAAGCTCCATCAATTCAGCTTGGATCAAGATAAGATCAAGTAAACCATCAATACCTGCACCGGAATGCGCAGAAACTTTAGCGATTGGAACATCACCGCCCCACTCTTCAGGCACAATACCTTTAGTAGTTAATTCATTTAATACACGATCAACATCTGCAGACTCTTTATCCATTTTGTTGATAGCAACAATAATTGGAGTACCCGCTGCACGAGCATGGTCGATTGCTTCAGCAGTCTGTGGCATTACACCATCATCAGCAGCTACAACAAGAACCACTATATCCGTTGCTTTTGCACCACGTGCACGCATAGACGTAAACGCGGCGTGACCCGGTGTATCTAAGAAAGTAATAATGCCTTTCTCAGTCTCAACGTGATAAGCACCGATATGCTGTGTGATACCGCCTGCTTCCCCCGCTGCCACTTTAGAGCGACGAATGCGATCCAGCAATGAGGTTTTACCATGGTCAACGTGACCCATGATTGTCACTACTGGTGGACGAGTCGTTTGTTCACCACGTGCTTCTTCAGCTGCTTCTAATAAATTATCTTCAGCTTGTGTATCAGAAACTAATACTGGGTTATGACCCATTTCTTCAACAACGAGTACCGCAGTATCTTGGTCAATCGCTTGGTTTTGAGTAACCAACTCACCCATTTTCATGAGTGTTTTGATAACTTCACGAACTTTAATTGCCATCTTTTGTGCAAGATCGGCAACTACAATTTTCTCACCAATTTCAACATCATAAACTTGCTTTTTAACAGGTTTTTCAAAGCCATGTTTATTTGCTTGGCTTGTTTTTAAACCACGTTTATGATGGCTTTTGCTAAAGCTTTGCTCTGATTGAGCATCACCACCACGACCACCTTTCTTACTCGCACGTGGATTTGCAGTAGCACCACCACGTTTGATTTCACGGTCTTCTTTATTGAAAGAATCTTCGTATGCCTGACCAACGAGACCCGCAGCCAAAGGCGAATCATCAATAACACGAATCGTTGTCGTTGCATCATCACTTGAATATTTTGATGCCATCTGACGCATTTGCTCAAGTGTACGCTGTTGCGCTTCTTCAGCTGCTTTACGACGCACTGCTTCTTCAGTTGCTTTCAACTGAGCTGCTTGTGCTTCACGTGCTTTTTTCTGTTCAGGGGTTTCTGTAGGCTTAATAACAGGTGCTTTAATCACCTTGTCACTACCACGCTTTTTCACCACAACAGCCGTTTTAGCTGGTGCTTGCGCTGCACTATTAGACGTATGCGCTGCACGCATTGCATCTAAAGTTGCATTGGCTTTTTTCTCAGCAACATCGCGTGCTGTTTGCACTGCTTTGTCACGTTCTGTTAATTCTGCACGTGCTTTGGCATCAGCTTCTGCGCGTGCTTTTGCTTCAGCAGCAAGTAATTCTGGATTTGGCTTAGCAAAAACTTGTTTTTTGCGAACTTCAACATTAATGTTTTTAGCTTTACCCGAAGTACTTGTTACTTTAGCAGTACTCGTTGTTTTACGTTTCAACGCAATTTTTCCTGTGTTACCACTGTCCTGACCATGTACTTTTTTCAAGTGATTGATCAAAGTATCTTGCTGTTCAGCGGTAATAATGTCATCTGCTTTACGCTGTGGTAGACCTGCATCGCGAACCTGCTCTAGGAGTTTCTCTACAGGACGTTCTACGCTGAGCGCTAACTCTTGAATCGACTTGTCCGTCATCTATTATCTCCTAGTTAAACCATGATTCACGTGCTTTCATAATGAGTTGACCTGCTTTTTCATGACCTAAACCTTCGATATCTGAAATATCATCAGTTGCTTGATCAGCTAAGTCATCTACAGTAATCACACCACGCGCCGCCAATGCATATGCAATCTCAGTCGTCATACCTTCCATACCGAGAAGTTCTGCACTTGGCTCTTGAATATTTTCTTGCTGTTTTAAGGCATCAGTCAACGCAGCTTCTTTCGCACGGCTTTGCAACAATTCAACTAAATCAGCTTCAAGCTCAATTTCATCAAATGTTTCAGCTGGTACGTAAGCAATCTCTTCTAATGAGGTAAAGCCCATTTCGACCAAAGCCATTGCCAAGTCTTCATCAATATCGAGACGTGAAACAAACATATCTAAATATTGTTGAGCTTCATTTTGCTGACGAGCACGATACTCTTCTTCTAACATCATGTCGAGTTTATAACCGGTTAATTCCGATGCTAAACGAACATTTTGTCCTTGCGAACCAATCGCACGAGCCAATTGATCATTGGTTGCAAAGATGATATCCGCACTACGCGCATCTTCATCTAAAACGATACCAGATACATCAGCTGGCTCTAGAGCACTTGCAATGTATTGTGCTGGATCATCTGACCAAACAACCACATCAATACGTTCGCCATTTAACTCTTGTTGAACTGCTTGGATACGCGTACCACGCATACCAATACATGCACCAACAGGGTCAATACGATGATCATTGGTTTTTACAGCAATTTTAGCTCGAACACCTGGTTGGCGCGCTGCAGCTTTAATCTCAATAATTTCTTCAGAAATTTCTGGAATTTCTTTTTTCATCAAAGCGATTAACATTTCAGGACGTGCACGAGACAATAACAATTGCGCTCCACGACCTTCACGGTTAACGTTGTATAAAATAGCATTTACACGTTGCTTAGGACGTAAAATTTCTTTATGAATGGTTTCTTCACGCGCTAAATAAGCTTCAGCATTGTCACCAAGATCAATGATAAAGCCATCTTTAGTTTGCTTTTTCACTTCACCGTAAATCAACTCACCCACTTTAGATTCATAAGCATCAGCAACCAATGCACGTTCTGCTTCACGAATCTTTTGCACAATCACTTGTTTAGCGATTTGCGCAGCAATACGACCGAACTCAATCGATTCGACTTCAAGTTCACGAATATCACCAATCGACCATTTCGATGCATCTACATCAGAAATTGCATCCTGACATGCTGGCATTTCATGATCTTCATCAGCAACGAGAGTCCATTGACGGAATGTACGATAATCACCAGTTTTACGATCAATCTCAACACGAAGTTGAGCTTCTTCTGAATTTGTGCCTTCGTAGAATTTTTTCTTCGTTGCAGCAACAAGTGCTTGCTCTAATGCCTCGAAGATCGCTTCACGACTAACACCTTTTTCATTACTAACCGTTTCTGCAACGGTAAGAATTTCGCGGCCCATAAGTCACCTACCGATTTCTTATAAAATTAAATTAATATTAGTCTTGATAGATTAAATTTGCTTTATCAATATTATTACTATCAATTTCAAGCACATGTTTACCTTCCACTTCAACTTGAATAATTTCATTTTCAAGGTCTACAGAAAGTAATTTTGCTTGGAATTTACGACGGTTTTCGACGGCAGCAATTAATCGTAAAGCCACTTGTTGCCCAATATAAGCAGGCAATTGATTTAACTGGAAAAATGGACGATCCCACCCTGGAGAAGACACTTCTAAAGCATATTCACCAGCAATTGGATCATGAACATCAAGCATTGCACCGACTTGTTGTGTCACTAAAACACAATCCTGAACGCCAATACCACGGCCTTGTTCAACTTCACCATCTTCATTTAGGACAGGTTCAGCATTCTCATCAACGACTCTATCGATATAGATGCGTAATAAAGAACGTTTACCTTGTGGCAGGAACTCAATCCCCCACAGATCTACACCACAAGCAGCCACAGCTGGTGCGATTAGATCATGCAATGCTTGAGATTTATTTGATAATTTCATTTACTCTCGTCGCTCTCATGCGAGCCAATCAATCTTAACCGTATAGTGAAGCACGACTATTTGACCAATTGATGTCGAACACTACACGATAGCTAAACAACCAATAAAAAAGGGCGTAAATCGCCCCTATATTACACAGAAAAGCATTACCCACTGTGCAAAAAGGCCCACCATAACTGTGAGCCTCTTTTAGAAACTTGGTAGCGGGAGCTGGATTTGAACCAACGACCTTCGGGTTATGAGCCCGACGAGCTACCAGACTGCTCCATCCCGCAACAACGTGCAAAAATTATATACAAATATGAAAAAAAGTCAATCTAAGTTTTCATATTTGCTTGACTAAGTTGCACCTTAATCAAATGGTAGCGGGAGCTGGATTTGAACCAACGACCTTCGGGTTATGAGCCCGACGAGCTACCAGACTGCTCCATCCCGCATCAATATCACTGCAAACACCGAACTTACTGGTTATTAAGTTTGGTGCGGAAGGGGGGACTTGAACCCCCACGCCCGAAGGCACTACCACCTCAAGGTAGCGTGTCTACCAATTCCACCACCACCGCAGCTTTATGGGACGCATTCTATGCCCTAAACTCACAAAAGAAAAGGGTTAATTTAACTTATTCAGTTGTTTTTGGTGCGTTTGATGAAGTTTCAGGCGATGAAGCAGGTACAGAGGTTGAGCTTTGTACAGATTTTAAACTATATGCATCAGTTGTCTGTTTTTTTGCAAATACTGCTAGCGTTAAGCTTGTGACAAAAAATAGTGCAGTAAAAATTGCAGTTAAGCGTGTCAAAAAGTTACCCGCTCCTGAAGCACCAAACACAGTTGCAGCGCCACCACCACCAAATGATGCACCTGCTTCCGCACCTTTACCTTGTTGTACTAAAACCAAAGCAATAATTAAAATTGCCAAAATGATGTGTACAACGAGTATAAAACTATACATTTCTATTCCTCGTTATTTGCTTTGAGCAAATGCTTTTGCGATTTGGTAGAAAGATTGAGCATTTAGAGATGCACCACCCACCAAAGCACCATTAATATCTGGGCAAGCAGCCAATTCTGCTGCATTCTCAGCTTTCACACTACCGCCATATAAAATTGCTATCGTCTCACCCAAGGCGCTAATCTGCTTTAAACCCTCACGAATTTTTACATGCATTGCTTGTGCATCTGCGGGTGAAGCAGTTTTACCTGTACCAATCGCCCAAATGGGTTCATAAGCTATCACGATATTGTGCCATTGTTCAGCTTTTACAATAGAAGCAATATCACAGATTTGTTGCAAGACCACTTGTTCAGCCGCACCCTGCTCACGCTGTGTTAAGCTTTCGCCGACGCAATAAATCACTGTTAAACCTGCATTCAAAGCATTTTGCAGTTTTGCTTTTAGGATTTCAACATCGTCACCGAATAACTCACGGCGTTCCGAATGCCCTATTAATACATATTCAATCTGACTATCTTTTAATAGTTCTGCACTCACCTCACCCGTATAGGCACCTGTACCTGCGACTTTTGATACATCTTGAGCAACCGTATAAATCGGTCGTACCGCATCACCCAATTCATTATGGATATTAGTCAAAGCGATGGTTATAGGCGCAACACCAATGTGACAATACTCAGGTGAAACATTTTCTTGTTGCAACAATTGTTTAAATTCTTTTATTAATTGAAGAGCGTCAGCATGCTTTGGATTCATCTTCCAATTGCCAACAACCCAAGGGGTAATCGTCGAAACCGACATACGTCGCCCACCTATTACTTATTTCTAAAAAATGCTGCACATTTTACACGTATTTTTAGAAAATTCATTTTTTTATAGTGTTTAAATTTAAATCAGCATTGTAATTCAATTAATCAAGCAATAATGGATATTTCAGAGACTAGATTGGCTATGTATTTCATAGAAATCAATTTAATTCCGTGCTCTTTTTTCTTTATGTTTTCTAAACAAGATATCTTTTTGAAAAATTATTTGTTAAAACATTCGATCAGTTCAAAGTTTTTCAACTGAATCACGTCAAAAACGACATTTTCTCTAGTAGTATTTTTACGTAACAAAAGTATAATTTTCTTCATAGCTATTATAACCATATTGTCATAAGGCGGACAGATGTCAGGATTACATACGTCTCCAAAATTTTCGGGGTTCATTCGACGTTTAGTTGAAGATGGTCACATGACTGCATCAAACATGCAAAATGCAATTGATGCAGCAAAAAAGGCTCACCAAGATATTGTTGCTCATTTAATAGAACATCAACGTCTTGCTCCACTTACTATTGCTGAAAGTATCTCGGTCGAGTTTGGAGAACCACTATTTGATTTAGGGGTTTACGATACCGCTTTATTGCCACGCGAGTTAACCGACAACAAACTCATTCAAAAACATCGCGTGGTGCCTTTGCTTCAGCGCGGACAGATTCTGTATGTCGCTACCAGCAATCCCACCAATATCGATGCATTAGATGCGATTCGTTTTAATACAAAACTCAACATAGAACCTGTCATTGTCGAATTCAATAAGCTAGACAAACTGATTGAACAACAGTTTGGTGATAGTTCAAGTTTTGATTTTGGTGATAGTGAAGATTTTGATCTAGATGTTGATGTCGGTACTGAAGCTCCATCAGAAGATGATGATAATACACAAACTGATGAGTCACCGATTGTAAAATATATCAACAAACTATTGATTGATGCGATTCGTATGGGCGCATCAGACTTACATTTTGAACCTTATGAAAAAATGTATCGTGTCCGCTATCGCGTCGATGGCGTTTTAAGACAAATTGCAAATCCACCCTTGCAGATGGCAAATCGATTAGCATCGCGTTTAAAAGTAATGTCGCAAATGGATATTTCTGAAAAGCGAATGCCTCAAGATGGTCGTATTAAGTTAAAGCTATCTAAAACCAAAGCCATTGATTTCCGTGTCAATTCACTACCCACCCTGTTTGGTGAGAAACTCGTTTTACGTATTCTAGATCCATCCAGTGCCATGCTCGGAATTGAGGCTTTAGGCTATGAGGATGAGCAAAAAGCACTATTTTTAGAAGCACTTGATAAGCCACAAGGCATGCTACTAATTACAGGCCCAACTGGTTCAGGTAAAACTGTATCTTTATATACTGGTTTGAATATTCTCAATACTGAAGATACCAATATTTCAACTGCCGAAGACCCAGTTGAAATCAACTTGGAAGGGATTAACCAAGTCAACGTGAATCCCAAAACAGGACTTACCTTCTCTGCTGCATTGAAAGCATTCTTACGCCAAGATCCCGACATTATCATGGTTGGTGAGATTCGTGATCTTGAAACGGCTGAAATTGCCATCAAGGCTGCGCAAACAGGACATATGGTGATGTCAACACTCCATACCAACAGTGCTCCTGAAACATTAACACGTTTACGTAATATGGGGGTTCCTTCATTTAATATTGCAACGTCTGTCAACTTAGTGATTGCTCAACGTTTAGCACGTCGTTTATGCGCACAATGTAAAATACCAACAGATGTTCCTAAACAAAGTCTTTTAGAACTTGGTTTCACAGAACAAGATTTAGCAGATCCAGAACTCACAATTTATCAACCTGTTGGCTGTGCTGAATGTCGAGAAGGTTATAAAGGACGTGTTGGTATTTATGAAGTAATGAAAGTGACACCAGAAATCTCAAAGATCATCATGGAAGATGGCAATGCCATAGAGATTGCTTCTGCATCGGAAAGAGCAGGCTTTAATAACCTACGTCGCTCGGGTCTGAAAAAAGTGATGCAAGGAATAACTTCTTTGCAAGAAGTCAACCGAGTAACAAGTGAATAAAATTAATAACAAGGATTACTAATCATGGCAGCTAAAAAAGCGCAAATGATGCCTACTTTTGCTTATGAAGGGGTTGATCGTAAAGGGGCGAAGGTTAAAGGGGAACTTCCTGCTCGTAATATGGCTTTAGCGAAAGTCACATTACGAAAGCAAGGTGTTACAATCAAAAATATTCGAGAGAAACGTAAAAATATTCTCGAAGGTTTGATGAAAAAGAAAGTCACAACGCTTGATATCACTATTTTCACGCGCCAACTCGCAACCATGATGAAAGCAGGCGTACCATTGGTTCAAGGCTTTGAAATCGTTGCTGAAGGCTTAGAAAATCCATCTATGCGTGAAGTGGTATTAGGCATTAAAGGTGAAGTTGAAGGCGGAAATACCTTTGCAGGCGCATTGAAAAAATATCCGCAATATTTTGATAATTTATTCTGCTCATTGGTCGAATCTGGCGAACAATCAGGCGCCTTAGAAACTATGCTTGATCGCGTAGCAATCTATAAAGAGAAAAGTGAGCTACTTAAACAAAAAATCAAAAAAGCCATGAAATATCCTATTTCGGTGATTGTGGTCGCTGTTGTTGTCACTATTATTTTGATGGTCAAAGTGGTTCCAGTATTCCAAGATCTTTTTAACTCTTTTGGTGCCGACCTCCCAGCTTTTACCAAAATGGTCGTTAATATGTCCAAATGGATGCAGGAATATTGGTTTTTACTAATCATTGCGATTGCTGCTGTGATTGCTAGTTTTTTAGAGGCAAAAAAACGGAGTAAGAAATTCCGCGACTTGCTCGATAAAATGGCACTCAAAGCTCCTATCTTCGGAGATTTAGTGTTTAAGGCTATTATTGCACGTTATAGCCGTACTTTAGCAACAACTTTCGCGGCAGGTGTTCCATTAATTGATGCGCTTGAATCAACAGCGGGCGCAACCAATAATGTAGTTTATGAAGAAGCAGTGATGAAAATCCGTGAAGATGTTGCGACAGGACAACAGCTTCAGTTTGCAATGCGTGTATCAAATCGTTTCCCATCAATGGCTATTCAAATGGTTGCCATTGGTGAAGAATCTGGTGCTTTAGATAGTATGTTGGATAAAGTGGCAACCCATTATGAAAACGAAGTTGATAATGCTGTCGACGGTCTCACGTCAATGATGGAACCACTGATTATGGCTATCTTAGGTGTTCTTGTTGGTGGCTTGGTCATTGCCATGTATCTACCAATCTTCCAAATGGGTTCTGTGGTCTAATGCAAGAATTACTTTCTTATTTTATCGAAAACCCAACTGCGCTTTATATTGCAGTTGGGCTTTTTAGTTTATGTATTGGTAGTTTTTTAAATGTCGTGATTTTTAGAACACCTAAAATGATGGAACAAGAATGGCATCAAGAATGTCAAATGCTACTGCATCCTGAACAACCGATTATAGATGAACGCCAATTAACTTTAAGCCAACCAGCATCCACCTGTCCTAAATGTAAATCACCTATCCGCTGGTATCAGAATATCCCTATCATCAGTTGGCTTATCTTGCGCGGAAAGTGTGGCGCTTGTGACAATCCAATTAGTATTCGCTATCCGTTTATTGAACTATTAACCATGATTTGTTCATTGATCGTTGTGGTTGTATTTGGTGCGACAATCCAAATGCTGTTTGGTTTGATTCTCACATGGACACTCATCACCTTAACTTTTATTGATTTCGATACTCAGCTTCTACCTGATCGATTTACATTACCTTTAGCTGCATTAGGCTTAGGAATTAACAGCTTTGCAATGTATACGACGGCTCATGCTGCTATTTGGGGTTACTTAATTGGCTTCCTATGTCTTTGGATTGTTTATTATGTTTTCAAGATCATAACTGGCAAAGAAGGTATGGGTTACGGTGATTTCAAGTTACTCGCTGCTTTGGGCGCTTGGATGGGTCCGATGATGTTACCTTTAATTGTATTATTATCTTCTATGGTTGGCGCAATCATTGGTATCATCTTAATGAAGATGCGAGGTGAAAATCAGCCTTTTGCATTTGGTCCTTATATTGCAATCGCAGGTTGGATTGCTTTTCTATGGGGCGATCAAATTATGAAAATGTATTTGGGTGGTTGATATATGAGTTTTATCTTGGGAATTACAGGTGGTATCGGCAGCGGTAAATCTGCTGCCACGCAATGGTTCGAGTCTCAAGGTATCACAGTTATTGATGCAGATATCGTTGCTCGTGAAGTTGTAGAACCTAAACAACCTGCTTTAGAAGAAATACAGCGCACTTTTGGAGATTGGGTTTTACTCGAAGATGGCAGTCTAAATCGCCGAGCACTTCGCGATCATATTTTCCAATTTCCTGAAGCCCGTCAAACTTTAGAAAAAATTACTCACCCTGCTATTCGTCAATCAATTACTCAACAACTCAAACAAGCTGAAAGTCCTTATGTGATTTTAGTCTCGCCTCTTCTTTTTGAAACAAATCAACATGAACTCACCCATCATACTTTACTGATCGATGCGGAAGAGCAAACGCAGTTGCAACGTGCAAGTCAACGTGATGGTCAAACTGAACAACAAATTCGGAGTATTATTGCCGCTCAAATGCCAAGAGCTCAAAAATTGCAACTTGCCAATGATGTTGTACTTAATGATGGATTGTTAGAGCACTTACACCAACAATTGAAGCCTCTACACCTTAAATACCTACAGAAATCCGAGCACATTTTTTAATTTTTTGCTTGCTGTTCAAGCTTTGTTGCCAAACTATCTTTACGCAACCATCGCCAAGGCTGTAATGCTCCTACCCCCATACCAACTAAACCCGAGATAATTGCAGGGTTTAGGTTTTCATTTAATAACGGCACAGCAACAATAGCTGCAATAAAAGGAGCTAGCGTGACAATACTTCCTGTTTTAAATGCGCCTAAGCGTTGGATGGCTGCAACGTAAGTTAATGTAGCGATAATAACCACCAATACACCATGAAATAGCCCTTGAATTAGCAAATGTATTGGCGCTGCATCCTGAAAATGTTTAGGAATAAATAAAATGTAAATGGGTAAATAGATGATTGCTGACCAAATCACCACCCCCGCGGTTGCATGCCAAGCTGATAGTTTCCATTGTTTGAGTAAAACAGTAAAAATACCCCACCATGCAGCACTAATAAAAAGCAGTACATCCCCCCACCCCAATACTGAAGCTTGATCTTGTAGCATTAAATAGCTCATCAATGCCAATGCAGCCATCATGATAATCAAGCTCAACCAAGTATGTTTATCAAAGGGTTGTCTAAATAAGATATAGGCTGCTACCGCGGTACATAAAGGAATACAACCATTTAGGAAAATAGCAGCATGCGCTGCTGGCGCATGTAAAAAAGCGGTATATACTGTGAAACAATAGGCTAAACCACCGATCAATGCCAAGATCACAGGCTTAGGATGCCATAAGAAGGCCAAATCTTTTTTATAAATTAAAACAGGCAATAATATCAAAGAAGCAATTGCAAAACGCATTGCAACAAGATCCCACATACTGATATGCCAATGTGCATTTAAACGGGAGAAAATCGTAAATCCTCCCCAAATGCACATTGTAATCAATACAAATAGATAACCTTGCGTACGAGCGGTCATTTGGAATTACATTGGCAATACTTAGACCAATTATACAACACTACGTTGGCGGCATGCTTCATAAAGTGCCATGCCTGTGGCTACACTTACATTTAGACTTTGTAAATCACCAGACATCGGGATATAGACTGTATGATCACACTGAGTCTGGGTAATCGGTCTCAAACCCGTATCTTCTGCGCCCATTACGATCACAACAGGACCCTTAAAATCACATTGTTGAATCGGTAAAGCCTTTTCATCCAACATGGTGCCAATCACTCGTGTATGAGTGGTTTCTTTTAAATGGGCTAGGGTTCGAGCTAAATTAGTCACTTGGATAAATTTAACTTTCTCTGCACCGCCTGCTGCCACTTTACGAGCAGTCGGTGTCAAGTTTGCGGAACGATCACGCGGAACGATCACTGCCTGAACGCCCATAGCAGCAGCAGTACGAATGCAAGCACCAAGATTATGAGGATCAGTGACTTGGTCCAGCGCCAGTAACAAAGCATCTGGATTTTGTTGCATTAAATCATCTAAATCTTTTTCATTTAAGGTTGGATGCGGACGTACAGCTGCAACTACACCTTGATGAAAAGGCAAACCTGCCAACTTTTCCAAACTATCACGGCTGGCTTTTTGTACGCTAATCCCAAAAGGTTCTGCAAGTTGCAAAATCTTTTGTAGCCGTTGGTCGTCACGACCTTTTAAAGTAAATAAAGTCAAAACTCGTTCAGGCTCTAACTCTAGCAATGACTCCACTGAATGAACGCCATAATAATATTCAGGTTTTGCCATGAACGACCTCTTCTGTATTCCCTCTTGAACTCAGAGAGAAAAAATGAAATTTAGAAAAATAAAAATCCTGCAAAGTAACTTTACAGGTGAGTAGCGAATAGCTCCGCAAGAGAATTTAATAAAAAAATCCTGTAAATGACTTTACAGGATTCTCTTTAGATATAGTGTACTCGATTTACAGTTGAATAGGTTAGCCTTCTAGATGGCAAACATAATCGAGCACTTCATCAGCTTCGATATGGAACATGCTATTGCCAGGAACATAGAAAGACTGCCCTGCACGAAATAATTCACTTTCTGTGCTATCTGCAATTTTTACACGACATTCGCCAGAAATGATTTCCATACGCTCAGGTACGTGGGTCTCAAAAGTTAAAGGTTGTTCAGTGGGCAAAATCACACCTAACGTCTTTTTCGTACCATCTTCAAATTGTACGGTATGGCTGATACATGCCCCGCCAAAATATACATTTGACTTTTTAATGACCGTAACATGATCAAACTGCACTGAACTCATGCCTACTCTCCAAATAATGCAGCATTTATATTAGGTTATGATGGACGTAGTTTAATTGTGCCTGCGTCACTAATCAATCCATTTTTATCATGCTTACTCAGCAATTTTCATACCTTTCGACTAAAGAATTTCGCAACATAAAAAAGCGGATATATCCACTAAACATTGAGTTTCCCAATATGGCTCAAAATTTTATTCCCCTAAATTATCAAGTTATTTATTTACAATAAGATTGCAAACATTTTAGTTTCAAAAAATCAGCACTGATTTGCACGGATCAAACAAGATACTCTTGTCGCCTTGCTAAAATTTCTCTATCTTTAAGCAAAAGATTTCATGCACTGGATGCATATATGCTCACCCATTTAACTTTAATTAATTTTGCACTTGCAGATCATTTGGCATTGGATATTGAACAAGGCTTCAATGTGCTGACTGGAGAAACAGGTGCAGGAAAATCATTATTGTTAGATGCACTGTCTGCTTGCTTGGGTGAACGTACAGATACCAACTATGTGCGTTATGGTGCTGATAAAGCAGATATTACTGCTGTTTTTAGTTATCAATCTGATAGTGCTGAAGCAAATTGGCTAACAGAACATGAACTTGGTGATGATTCTGGTGAGATTCATCTAAGACGTGTCATTTTTGCCACGGGTCGTAGTAAAGCGTGGATCAATGGGCGCCCAAGTAGCTTAGCTGAATTGAAAGAAATTGGACGTTTACTGGTACAACTTTATAGTCAGCACAGCCAACAACAGTTACTTGAACCACCCTATCCTAAACATTGGTTAGACCGTTATAATAATTTTGCAGAACCAGCCAATGCTGTGCGTGAAGCTTATTCGACTTGGCAGAAAAACATTCGGCAACACCAATCTGCATTAGATGCACAGGCGACCCGTATTCAAAAAATACAAAATTTAGCCTCACAAATTGAAGAACTTGAAGAGATTGTTCAAACGGATTATCGGGAAACGGAACAAGAGTTTGACCGACTTAGCCATCACGAACATATTATGCAAGACTGTAGTTATAGCCTCAATGTCTTGGATGAAGCGGAACAAAATATTACCCAAGAAGTCGCCTCAATCATTCGTCGGCTAGAATCTCATGCTGGTCGTAGTGAACAATTAGCCAATATTTATAATGCCTTGTTAAATGCACAAAGCGAAATAGACGATGCCACTGCGAGCTTACGTCAATTTATTGATCGTCAAAGTTTTGATCCAGAACGGATGGAACAGCTCAATGCAACCTTAGAAATCTTTCATCGCTTAGCGCGTAAGTATCGCACTCAGCCAGAACTGCTCAAACAAGAATATGAGACATGGCAACAAGAATTAGAACAATTACATCAGTTAGAAGATCCTGAAACTTTGGCTGAACAGGTTGAAATCTCATACCAAGACTATAAACAAAAAGCACAATATTTAGATGAAATTCGACGTGAAGCAGCGATTCCACTGGCAAAACAACTCACTGAACAAGTAAAAGCACTTGCTCTGCCTGAAGCATATTTTGAATTTAAATTTGAACCGATGGAATCAGAAAATGCCGAAGGTTTGAGCTTTATTCAACTTCTATTTACCGCCAACAAAGGCATTCCAGCTCAGCCTTTAGCACGTGTTGCATCAGGCGGTGAACTCTCACGTATTGCATTGGTTATGCAAGTGATGAATGCAGAAAAAACCGAATCTGAAGTATTGGTGTTTGATGAAATTGATGTTGGTATTAGTGGTGGAACGGCGGAAGTGGTCGGTCGATTATTGGCAGATTTAGCTCAACATGTTCAATTACTTTGTATTACACATCAAGCTCAAGTTGCTGCTCAATCCGATCAGCATTTACTGGTGAAAAAACAACAAACCGATCCCGCCAGCAGCACCATCATTGAACTTAATGAAGAGCAACGTATTTTAGAACTTGCTCGCATGTCAGGTGGCGTTGAAATTAGTGAAACCACGTTGCAGCACGCGAAACAACTACGTCAACTTAAATTCCAACCTAACTAAATGCGCTTATAAAATATTAGAAAATGATTGGCGAAATCCGATTAACTCTTGTATGTTGATAAAAAGAACCTATATAGATCAATCAACATAATATTTTGATGGAGTACCGCCTAGGTGACGAAACAATATTTAACTCATCGTTGTCTCATCGCTCCACCAGACATGGCAGATGACTTCTTTGCTAATACAGTCATCTATGTTGCACGCCATGATGAAGACGGCGCTCAAGGCATTGTGATTAATCGTCCTTCCGATTTACAAATCAAAGAATTGCTAAATGATTTAGAAATCGATGCAGATAATGTACAACCACATGCGGTTTTACAAGGTGGTCCGCTACGCCCTGAAGCAGGTTTTGTACTACATACAGGTCAACCAACATGGCATTCATCAATTGCTGTAGGTGAAAATGTCTGTATCACGACCAGTAAAGATATTTTAGATGCAATTGCGCATAATGAAGGGGTTGGGCGTTATCAAATTGCTTTAGGCTATGCAAGTTGGGGGAAGAATCAACTTGAAGAAGAAATGGCGCGTGGTGATTGGCTGATTTGTGACTCAGACATGGATTTGATTTTTAACCTACCATATGACGATCGTTGGGATGCAGCATACAAGAAAATTGGTGTAGACCGTACTTGGTTTGCTTCAGAGATCGGTCATGCTTGATTTAAAAACCTCACAATCCATTATGGCATTTGATTTTGGGACACAAAAAATGGGGGTCGCGATTGGTCAATCCAGTATTGAAAGTGCCAATCCTCTTCCTCTATTTATCATGAAAGATGGTATTCCTGACTGGAATCAACTTTTGAAACTGGTCAAAGAATGGCAACCTAACTTATTTTTAGTTGGTTTACCGCTTAATATGGATGATAGTGAGTCTGAACTCTCTGCTCGTGCGCGGAAATTCGCACGTCGCCTACGCCATCAAACCAATGTGGAAACATGGATGGTAGACGAGCGCTTGACGACCCGCGAAGCGAGAGAAGAACTAGAGTCTTATCAAAATAAAGGTCAAGCTAAACGCTTATCAGCTGATAGTTTTGCAGCTGCTCTACTCATCCAAAGTTGGTATCGTGATCCTGCTGGCATTACGCCTTAACCGTAAATACTCAATCTTTTTATTATTGTCTATTGATATAAAACCTAGCGCTATACACAATATTTTTGTTTCTGCAAAAAGCATCTAAAGAAGAAATCGTCCCATTGACCTACTTTGGTTTCTACCAAAGTAGGTTGAATTGCGTATTTATATTGAAAGTGGATGAGTTTTTGCGAAAACGTTGTATATCGCTACTTCTCAATAATTCGAACTGTCGCCGTACGCCCTGAAACAAAGGCTAAGGGATTCTGTGGTTGCTCATCAAGCATGATTTTTACAGGGACACGTTGTGCTAAACGTACCCAACTAAAGGTTGGATTTACATTTGCAAGTAAATTGGAACTACCTGAACGCTCCCGATCTTCAATGCCTGTCGCAATTCCTTGAACATGCCCGTGAATCAACTGGCGATCGCCCATCAACTGAACTGTTGCTGCGTCACCGACATGAATACGATTCAATTTTGTCTCTTCAAAATATCCCACGACATAAAGCTGATGACGATCTAACAATGCAGCAACTGCTTGTCCAATCTTCACATAATTACCAACACGCAAATCAAAGTTTGCTAAAGTACCATCTGCGGGAGCAACGACTTCTGATCGATTTAAATTGAGCTGAGCCAAATGCAAATTACTATTCGCCACCTCAATCAGTGCTTGCTGTTGTTGAATAGCAGCATTGGCTTGTTCAATACTTGCTGTGTATTGTTCACGCTCAGCCAAGGCTTGATCACGTGTTGAAAGCACTTGATCTTGTTCTTGCTTAGAAATAGCACCATCCATCAAGCTGGCATAACGTGCTGCATTCTTTTCTGCAAGTTTCATATTGGCTTCGGTCTTCACTAAACTGGCTTTAGCACCTGCCAAATTTGCGTGTGCCTGTGCGAGACCCGCTTTGGCTTTAGCTAAATCAGACTTAGCTTGCTCAACATCAAGTGCTTGACGTGCAACATCAACTTTAAAGAGCACCTGTCCCTTCTTAACCGTTTGGTTATCTTGTACCAAGACCTCTGTCACCAAACCATTCACATCAGAAGCGACCTGTATCACATCACCACGGACTCGCCCATCACGTGTCCATGGCGCAGCATTATAGTAATTCCATAAATGCACAATTGCATAAATCGCAATTAAAACCGAAAGCACCAATACCACAGGACGTATGACTTTTCGCACATCAAATGCATTCATGTTGATTACCTTTACCACATATCTTTAAATGATTAAATTTAGGATTGAATCTCTATTTTGAAACGTACGACTTACAGCCAAATGAATATCCAATGCACCAATAACAGCAAACCCAAGTAAAAGCACAAATTAAATATGCTCGGCAGAGCGATCCACTCTTTCGCGACCAAACGATCAATCAATGGACTCATAAGCTTAAAAATCACATAGGCTATAATTGCTTGAACCAACAGAATGGGAATATAAATCCCATAAACATTAATCTCACCCATGCGCTATACCTACGTCATATGTTTCTGAACTCATCTGATCTGTCGCGACATGCCCAATACTTTCACAGATATTATTGAGAGAAATTAATAGTCTTCGACTTAACTGAGCGTCATCTAGCTGCTGTGCAATTTCCTGCAACAACTTGATTTGACGAACAATCTGAACTGAAAAATGATTGAGTGATAATTGCTTTTCTTGCGCTTGAAAATAGTCAGTAAGTTGCTGTTGCAAGATGTTCACTTCGCTTTGTAAATAAATATGCTCAGGAAGCTTTTGACTAATTTCTTGTAAACGCACCAAATCAATAATTGAGCTACTCTCAATCAGTGCATTCTGTATCGATTGCTTTATATCAGGATGCTGTACCATTTTTGTATTCAACACCCCGACACGATCTAACATGCTGCGTAAGTGAATTTTGAACTCAATACCATATGTGAGACTCAACGCCTGACGCATGGCTTGATAATGTAATGCTAAGATTCGTGTCGCACTGGTATCAGGTGAAACCGCACGCACAAGGTCAATCACAATCAGTGAAACAAGCACACCGAGGATCATGGCAAATGAGCTATCTAAATAAGAAACAGCATCGATGCTATATTTATTATGCAGATTCAATCCCATCATGGTGTTAATTCCTAGCACCATACCCACAGGCATCAGGATCTGATTCGCCATCATACTTACAGCGACTAAGAACACAGGAAATAAAACCAATGCCAACTGCCAAAAGTGAGTAATGTGTGGAAAAATGCCAAATGCATAAACAAATACCAAAACCGCTGAAACCAGACTTCCCCAAATAAAGATCCGTAACACAGGTACAGGATTGTCTAAAGCCGTCAAAATACATGCTGTAATTGCACCCATTTGCGCCATCATAAAGCCTGCTTTCCAGCCTGAAATAATCCATGCAGCAGTCACAATAAAAGTGATCAGCACGGCACTAATCCCTCCGCGAATTGCTATGCCATGATCGCGATGCAAACTTGGATATCTGGTTGTAATCGCTGTAATTTCAGGTGGTATCTCTTTATTACCCTGCTGAATCTGCTGCCAAAGTAGTTTGACCGCCAAGATATTCGAAATAAAATGACGTATATCCATTTTTAAAGCAGCAAGTACAATCTGTTGATCGGCGCTTGCACGATCAATCAATTGATTAAAATCATCTTCAAAGCCATGAGGCAATGTTAATAAATCACTAGGTACTAAACTGCGCTCTTGCTTCAAAAAGGCTAAGGTATGCTCACGAATAGCATTTAAATGTGCAACAAGATTTGCCAACTGCATCTGTTCAAGCTGCTTGATCCGTTGAGACAAAGCTACCAAATTAGCGACCACCAATGACACCTGATGCAACATCTCCTGCAAGGGTTTAGTCATGCCTTTTAGCTCACCTTTTTCATAAGCCAAATGCACAGCCAAAGCATGAATATCTGAAGCATCACGCGTGATGACCGACAAAATTTGCGTATAATTTTCTGATGTCTGTTGAACCGAAATAAGTTTTTCAAACGTCGTTTCTAAATCATTTAACGTTTTATTGACGCGTTGTTTAATCAGTGCACCAATATGAACAGGAAAAAACGTCGCTGAAACCACTGCGGTTGCAATTACGCCAACCGAAATTTCCAATACGCGTGCCACAGCAATATCAAAAATATTATAGGTATCAATATAGGTAATCGCGTTATAGACAATCATGGCTGTCGAATAACCCGCTAACATAAATACATAGCTTCGCGGTGTACGATCGAGCAAAGAAACATATAAAGCAAAGCCAACCCACAAAGATAAAATAATGGTGAATAACCAAGGGGTATTAATAAAATGAGGTGTCAGCAATAAAGCAATGATTGCACCTGCGAAGGTTCCCACTAAACGATAAACACATTTTGAAGACACCATCCCTGAATAGGGATTCGCAATAATCATCACCGTCCCAATCGACCACATTGGATTAATCAGATCCAGTTCAAATGAAATAAACAGTGCCAGCATGCCTGCTACAAATGTCTTACATGCAAAAATGAGGTCAAGTCGACTTGGTCGGAAAGCCAACAACTGTTTCAATAACATGAACGGGTCTCTGTATCACACTGGCTTAACATCGGATGTTGTTCATCACATTAATGAAAGTGACAAATCAACGCTCTGATTTAGAGATATCCAAATCAGTTACTTAAAAGAAAAGCCAATAAAGGAGGTTAATACACAATGCTAGAAGATTTTTTGAATAAATAGTATGCAACCAATTATCCAAATAAGACATTGTAGTTGCAATTTTTTCAAAAAATAGCAATATAGTCAACAAATATTATCACTATTTGATAATATCAATTAAAATAAACTCATTTCAATTGATAAATTTCGTGCTTTTCTCATAATTTCAATTCACTTTGCGATCCAAACGAATCAGATTGAAAATCCCATACACGACATACGGCATTTCTGATATAAAGCAAGAATGTTTCGATTTTCACGTTATTTAATGGAGTAGTTGGCTCATCATGGCAATTTCGAGTTTTGGTAAAATTCTCACCGTGCTGGATTTATTTTCAGTCTCACGTCCGATTATCAATGTCGATATCATTTGTGATGAACTCAGTCTCTCCAAACCGACTGCCTATCGTTATCTTAAAGAATTGGTCTCTACCGATATCTTGAAACGTATTAGTGGTACTTCAGGCGATTACACTTTAGGTTCTAAAATCGCAGTACTTGACTATATTTCACATAGCACAGACCCACTGGTTCAAATCAGTATTCCTTTTATGCGTGATATCGTGGAACGTACCGAACTTTGTTGTTTGCTAACCTATTTAAATCATGATTATTGCATCGACTTACATCATGAAACTTACAAAGAAGCGGAGTTACTTTCATTTGGTCGAGGTTGTCCACGCCCCGTTTTTATTGGCGCATCTCCAAAAATTGTCATTTCGCATTTAAGTAAACAACAATTCCAAGCCTATTATCATCAATTCACTAAAGAACTTGCACAGGTTGGCTTTGCGCAGAACTTAGATGAGTTCACCCAAAAAATGAGAAAAATTAAAAAACAGGGCTTTTATTTATCAGAAGGTGAGATTGACCCTATGGTTTGTGGTCTCTCCGTGCCAATTCGCTTTTCAAACAAAGAAGCCCCTATTGCATTAACGCTTGTTGCCTCTAAAAATCGTTTTGATTTCTTAAATGTCCAAAAATTAATTGAAATATTACAAAGTAATGCAGCACAAATTGAGCATAAATTTTCAACATTAATCGAAAATCAAAGCAACTAAGGTGAGAATATTAAAAAATATTTACATTTTTTAGCGTTGTAAATATCAATAAATTCTCATATTATGATTATGTTCTTCAGCATGCTTTCCCAAAAAGCGTGAATTTCCTCAGAGAACTAAGCTCATCTTTGTATGGGCTTTTTTCTTATTAAAGAAAACATGAAATAAAAAACCTTCTCTTAAGAAGGCTTTAACGATTGAAAAAAGATCAACACATAATTTTATTAATCAATTTAGCTTCGACCAACATCTGCTCAGTTTGATCAGCACTCATCGCGACCAAATATTTACCATTAGAATAGTAAAGTGAACCATCAGCGTTGAGTGCGTAACCCAATACACCGCGTTTCAATACTTTCTGTTCTCCATTAGAAGTAGATTGAATCAGCTCCCAATTACGCGGAATCACACCTGCAAACTTTTCACCTGCACTTTGATTTTGTTGCAACGCCTTCTGCGCTTTAATCAAATTTCCTTCAACAAATAATTCTTCTTCAGATTTTTGTTTAGCTTTTGCAGGATTTCCACCTGAGGTTGATTTCAGTGATTCTCCTGTATAACGCTGCGTAAAGAAATCTAACCAGCCAATCACTGCTCGAATAATTTTAAACGGCGCATATAAAATATCTTTAAGTGAATTACCACTATGCTGATGATTTTTATAAGGACGTTTCAGGAAATAAAGCTGACCCGCTACATCAATTTTCGGTTTATAAAAATCGTAACGCGGATCACTGATAATCGTCTCTAATTCCCCAGTCTTGAGATTTAAACGGCAAATTTCTTTGGGTCCAACACTAACATTGCCTTGCTGATCATAAGCAAATCCACAACTGTCATAATAAACAATATCAGGATTTTGAGGATCAAAACATGGATGCTCGTCTTGGCAATCCCCTTCAGTAATATATTGAATACGGCTTGAATCTAAACCCAAAACACAAAGGTGGCGTTCATAGGCATAACCCTTGCTTACAGATAAAATTAATCGTTGTTTTTGAACCTGATAATCAAGATGGTGCACAATAAATTCACTATTTCTCAGCACCAAAGCTTCTGGCAATTGCTGCTCGATTAACGATTTAATATAGATTGCGCAGCCATCCTGTAATCGTGCGGCATAAATCATCCGTTGATCATTTGTGAGCACTGCATCGACTGGAAAGATATATGAGAATTCATTTGGATCATCACGATTGGTCATGCCCATGAATTGAGCGCCAGTTCCCGTGGTTTTCCATTGTTTGCGCTGTTTAATTTCTTGCAAATTTTTCTTGTATTGCGTGACCGCTTGGCAGTCAATGGTATGTGTTTTTTGATTTTGTATTAAGTACAGTTCTTGATTTGATAAATACAATAAAGATGACATGTAATCGTGTTCCTAACTTATTTTTTTTTAGCATCCACTATATTTTAACAATTCTATAGTGAATGCTTTGATTATTAAGCTTTCTATTCAATTTCAATAAGACTTTGAAGGTCAATAGATTTAAGGCTGTTTTAAATATGGCCATGCAGCTTTCATATAAATAAACATCGACCATAAGGTCAAGATAACGGCTGCATAAAGTAACGCATACGCCCACATTTCTAATGGTTCCCAATTGAGTAGGAACACACTAATTGCAATCATTTGGAATGCTGTTTTATATTTTCCAACGGTCGAAACCGCAACACTGGTACGTGCGCCGAGTTCAGCCATCCACTCACGTAATGCAGACACGGTAATTTCACGAGAAATAATCACAATTGCAGCAAAAGCCATTGAAATTGTTGGTTGCCATTGCACCAATACAATGAGAGCAGAAGCAACCATCAATTTGTCTGCAACTGGATCAAGAAATCGTCCAAAAGCAGAGGTTTGATTGAGTGTACGCGCTAAATAACCGTCGAACCAATCGGTGATTGCTGCAAGTACAAAGATTGCAGTTAATACCAAATGGCGCATCATTCCCCCATGATGCTCCTCAATTCCGATCGCAGGTGGCCAGTAAGCAATCACCAAAAATACAGGAATAAGCGCAATACGTGCCAAAGTCAAAATATTCGGAATGTTCAGGATTCGCCCTGTACTCATAAACACCGCCATGTTGTTTGCTTCAAATATGCATGTCGCAGAAAGGATGTGTCGAGATTGTATCCATCTGTAAGCAACTTTATACGAAATGCAACCTAGTGTCGACTAGGCAAAAACAGCAACTGTCTGTCTTAACACCGCAATTAAGCGATTTTCACGATCCCACACATAGGCATATTCTGTTGCATAACCATGTTCAGCAAATTCTGTCACGACTTTATATTTGAACCAATCATGAATCTGATGTCGAATCGGATGCAGGTAAGTAATATGCCATGTTAATGAACTGGCAGGTGCTGGAATTTTAAACATGGACAATACACCCGGTGGCCATACATCCATCAAAGCAAATAAATCTGCCAATTTCATTTCACGATTAGCATGTAAATTTGGTGCAAAACGCGCCCATCCACCAAAATCAGGAACTTTACTTCCTGCCATTGGATAGCTTCCTTCAGCCCAGCACAATTCAAATTGTTGCAAGCATTCTGGCATTAAACCTTCTAGATAAAATGTCTTTTCCAACTGCTCGGCTGTGGGATAATCTGGAATTTGCGGTAAATTTTCAACATGAATTCTTGATTCGCGTTGCAAACCAAAACTTGCGATTAAAATCGTTTGTACAGCATCATCCTGCCATAGTCTGATTTCTAAAGTTGTGACCGACTTTCCTTCTCTAAGGACTTCCGCAGTTAACTTGGCTTGACCATGTTGAACTGGTCCAACAAAACTAACATTACAGCTCAATAGTTGTTTTGCTGCATCATTCACCATGTAGATTGCTTTTTGGATGAGCAAACCTGCAATCAAGCCACCAAATACCGTTCTACCTTGTAACCACCCTGATGGAATATCAATCCATTCTTGTTGCTCAATCTGTTGATACGACGAAAGTAATGACATGATTTTTCCTTTAATCTTCAATACAGCTTATCTTTCAATGTTTTTATACATTTGTGAATGATCATTGACTGAATAATCGATGACTCTTTATGTCAATTGGTCAAATTACTCATGCAGAATCTTATAAATTGTCCGTGCCAAAACCTCACCCAAACCAGGAACGAGCATCAATTCTTTTTCAGAAGCTCTGAGCACGCCTTGTATACCACCAAAATGAGTCAGTAAATCTCGACGACGTTTTGGTCCTAGCCCAGGAATCGCCTCCAATACCGAACTACTCCGGCGTTTATCACGTTTTGCTCTATGCTTAGTAATCGCAAAACGATGCGCTTCATCTCGCACTTGCTGAATCAAATGCAAAGCCTTGTGGTCTTCAGTCAATTGAATCTTGGTGCCATCGGTGAAATGCAGCGTTTCTAATCCCGGTTTACGTCCTTCCCCTTTAGAGACACCAATCATAAAAGCATCAAGTCCAAGCTCTTGCATGACCTCTATTGCCATGTTTAATTGACCTTTACCACCATCAATCAAAAGTAAATCAGGCAACATATTCTTTTTATAACGGCGTATCAATGCTTGACGCATTGCGGCGTAGTCATCCCCCCCAGTAATATCCTGAATCGCAAACTGACGATAATCACGTTTGCGTGCACCACCCTGATCGAACACCACACAGGACGCAATTGGTGCTTCGCCCATTGTATGACTAATATCAAAACACTCAATCCGATCAATTGGTCTCCCAACCACTTGTTCAAGTTGATGAAACCGCTCATTCAACTCTAAATGATTGCTCAATTTGCCTTTGATCGCATGCTGAACATTCATCTGCGCTAACTCTAACCATTCAGCGCGTGTTTCACGTACTTTATGCTTAATTTGCACCTTTTTATTAAAGGTTTGCTGCAATGCATCTTCAAGTTGTTTCTTGTCTGGCACATCGGCATTCACAATCAATTCTGTCGGAACTTCATCAGCCACTTGAAAATAAAAGTTCGCCATGAAGTCACTCAACATTTGCGCTAAATCATCACCAAGCATGTCAGGGAAATAACTTTTACCACCAAGCATTCGACCATTACGAACATACATGATCTGTACGCAAGTCACACCTGCTTGATAGGCGATTGCTAAAATATCGGCTTCACCTTTGATTTTGAACACCGCTTGTTGGGCTTGAACTTCGCGTAATAAAGACAACCGATCTCGATAAAACACCGCTTTCTCAAACTCAAGCGCTTCTGCCGCTTGTTCCATTTTGCCGATCAATTCCTGATTCAACTCTTTGGTATCACCTTGTAAAAAGCGAATCGAATTATCAACATCTTCTTTATAGTCTTCTGGACTAATTAACCCGACACACGGCGCTGTACAACGTTTAATTTGATATTGCAGACAAGGACGTTTACGTTGGGAAAAATAGCTATTCTCACACTGCCTAACATTAAATAATTTTTGTAAGGTTAATAAGGTATCACGGGCACTATATGCACTTGGATAAGGTCCAAAAAACTTACCAATTTGATGCTTACCTTTACCTCGACCACTGGCAATACGAGGATAAGGTTTATCTGCGGAAACAAAGATATAGACATAAGACTTATCGTCCCGCAACATGATGTTATAGGGCGGACGATGTAATTTGATAAGATTTTGTTCTAATAGTAGCGCTTCTGTTTCAGAACGAACAATCAATGTCTCAATATCATAAATACGCGCAACCAGAGCTTGTGTTTTTGGATGTTCGATGGTTTTAACAAAATAGCTGGAGACACGATTTTTTAGGTTTTTTGCTTTACCGACATATAGTAATTCCCCATCTTTGCCCAGCATTTTATACACACCAGGCAATTGGGTCATATGAGTCAGTATTTTTTCAATATGTTCACGCGCGTTTGAATTCACAGCAGACTTTCATGATCAGTAATGCTTTTGATGATGTAGTCTGCATAAATCAATTTCAAGTCAATTGAGCTAAAATCCATCAATTCAATCACTCAAATGATACCTATTATTTAAAAAATCGACTCAATACTTGATCAGCACTATTAAATGCAGACTTATTAAAGAAATCACAGGCTAGTTCATTTGTTGGAACGATTGGATTAACTTCTCTCGTCGTATGGTAAAAGCCCCAGTACTCACGTGCTTGATGACGAATCCGTGTATCCGCTAAATTAAACTCCGTATTAGGTTGAAATGCTGTCCACGCTGCATTTTGCCAAATTCCCTGATTTTGAATAGTACTATTAGTACCAACATGTGCAAGATTTTGTGTTGGATAAGATTCAATATAATCTTGAGTACTCAACTGAACTTGTTTTTGCCAACATGTTGCGCCTGAAGGGAATTTATCCTGTGTTGCAAACAATAACCCTTGAATAATCTCTAGTGTTACATCGCTTATGAACGATGATGCTGTCGCTTGTCTTAAAAAGTATCGTATATAGTCAGAAACCGCTAAGCCAGATAAGTCAACTTTCTTAAGCTGATAAGTAAGTTTAAATGCTGTTCTCTGCTCCAAATTATAAGGCTCATATTCTAGAACACTATCATTGAATACCGTTTTACGACCCACAATATAAGCGCCAGTCGTATTTTGCGGTGGAAATATACTTGATATGCCATTGCTGGTGACAAAGTTTCGAAGCGCTTCTGTCTGTAATTTTGGTGTTTCGGTATACGTAATCAAAAGATCATTATTTTTATCTATTTGATACGATTTTTTTGTGAGCTTATTAGATTGATTTGCAGCTGAAAGATCATAGCTGTAAAAGGCTTTATTTTTCGGATCAACTTTCCCATAAATATCATCAGTTTCTTCAGTACAAGCCACTAAACTTAAAAGACTTAATATTATCAATGCTTGCTTTTTCATTATCTTTTCTCATATTAAAAAATCAGCTAAATTATCCTCATTTAAACCATTTGATACAATCAAAAATATAAAATTACTTTCTCAACGTGAAAAGCATCCATAAAAAAACGCCCTTGCAGGCGTTTTGATTTCATTCATTAAAATACATAAGGACGTATAAAAATAAGGAAAAATAATCCAATCATAATGAACCATTTTAAAAAGTAATAAAGTTGACGATTGGATTTTTTCAATGCTTTCGCTTTAATACGTAATTGGTAAACGTAACCGAATGCTTTATTTAAACCACCTGTTTGATCACCGACTTCATTTGGTGAACTCGCAGCCGTCATGACGCTCTTACCAAACCAATGATTAAACTTTTCCATTAAACGTGTTTTTAACGGTCGCTCAACATCAGCAAAAAAGATAATACGATTCTGATCGGTCGTGTTTTCTGCATAATGAATATAGGTTTCATCGAACACTACACTTTCGCCATCACGCCAAGAATAACGCTGACCATCGACATCAATAAAACAACGATCATCATTTGGGGTAATTAGACCTAAATGATAACGTAATGAACCTGCATATGGATCTCGATGACGTACCAAACGACTATCAGGAGCAAGTTCTGTAAACATCGCCGCTTTAATCGTTGGAAGTGTTTTTAACAATGCTGTGGTTTTAGGACAAAGCTCAGCAGCCGATGGATGCGCAGAGTCATACCATTTTAAATAGAAACGTTTCCAACCTGTTTTAAAAAATGAGTTAAAACCTAAATCATCGTAACTACTTGAAGCTTTGATGCCACCTTTATTATATAAGGCTTGCGCTTCATCTCGAATCATTTCCCAATTTTCGTCAAGAATTTTCAAATCCTTAAAGTGTTGCGTATCAATATAGGGTTGATTCGGCACTTTGGAAAAAAGATACATTAAAAAATTGATCGGTGCGAACAATGTTGAATGGTCAAAAAACTGACGATAAAACGAATGTCTAACCTTACCACGGCGATGTACATACAACGCCGAAATGATAAAAATCGCTAATATGATCCATTTAATCATTGAAATCGACACAAAAAAACTAATCGGCAAATTTTAACACTATCCCTTATAATTTCTACACTCTTTTACTTAATTCATATTTTTTATAAATTTAATCAATAGTATCCAAATCTTATAACTAATTTTTTAAAAATTCTTTTAAAGCATACACCTATACTGTTAACAAATATTAGCAATGATCAAAATCATTCCTAAAGTAATTTTTCATACAAGAAAGTTGATTGCGATTCTATATATCGCCATAAGACTTAGAAGTTAACACTAATTATAGAAAAGCTGATGTAGATCCATACATCAGCAATCAGGGATGATATTTAAGAGGCTTAAAATCTACTCATCTAAAGTTTTTTGATCGTTTCTGCCGCAGTAGTATTAAACCAAGTACAACTTTTCTTAAAAGCTTCGAGAGTAGCTTTTTGTGTATAGTAATCAACAATAAATGTACCTTCACCCAAACTGTCTAGACGTCGAGTTTGTTGGTTAATTAGATTATCTAAACGAATATCTTCAAAGTTTTTCATATTCCCGATGACAAGTTCGCCGTTATAATCAATAGCAACCACATCAAAAATCATTCCATATGCATCATATTCACGGTAATAGCGCCATGAAGAACCATTCCATTTACCACTATCAATTTTTAATGTATGCCCTAAATTTTTTACTTCATTTTTAAATTCATTTTCATTTTGCATAATAACATCTGCATAATTTTCACCCGTCATCCCTTCTTTAGAAAAAGTAATATATGGTTTTTCAACCTTTTCTTCTATAACCTGATAGCAATAAGAACCTTGCGGAAATGATAAAGGATTAGCACGATTATAAGCTTGGCCTGCTTTAGTATCTTTTAATTGAGCAGGAACTCCAAACTTATCAAACATCACCTTATAATTTGGATAAAAACGATCAAAAACATTTTCACCTGAAATGTCAATTTTTTTATAGGTATGGTAGTAACCTGTTTTAGGAGCATCACTAAAATAGAATTTTAAGGCATTAATTGCTTTAGAATCTGAGTAAACCCAAGTATTTGTAAACAGCTGATCAGCTGTCAATAAATACTCATCCTCACTTAACGGTATATAGTACTTTGTTCCTTTAATTACACTATCGACATAAGAATATTTTTTTGTAAATAGCGTTTCTTGATCTACATTATATAAATCGACATTAACTTTTTCTTGAATAGGAGGGGTCGAATTATCACCTTTCGAACTTGATTCAGCACCTCCCCCGCCACCACCACATGCAGCTAGAACGAAAGGAACAAAAGATAAGGTAAGGAGAAGCGTTTTATTTTTTAACATAATAATACTTTCTATAACAATTTTATAACGATTGAATTTTATACACATGCAAAAAAATAGACAATCCTTTCTGTATGACAATTTAGATTTTTTTATCAACTATTAAATTATATATTTTGGTAGACGATATTTATGTTTTCAGATAAAGACTGAGATCGTAAACAAAAGAAATAGGCACTGAAATCTATTAATACTTAAAAAGAGGTGAATAATATCTTTCTTATGACCCTAGTTTGAAATGGTAAAAGTGACTATAAGAGCGAATTATTTTGAGATTTAACTACTGTTTTTTATGAAAATTTTATAACAACAACCTATTTAAATGAGTCAATTCCCGAATAGCAAGAGAATAGATGACCCTAGCGTCACGGCTTGATACAACTTGTTATGTCCTTTTTGGATATAGTTATCGTAAGATTAGCGAAGCATTTTTATGTGCTTAATCGCACATTCGCTTTATGACATCAACTCAGAATCCTCCACAACAAGGGAGATCAGGCATGATCCACGCTGGCAATGCCATTACCGTCCAAATGCTTGCGGACGGAATTGCAGAATTCCGCTTTGACTTACAAGGTGAGTCGGTTAATAAGTTTAACCGTGCAACCATCGAAGACTTCCAAGCAGCAATTGCTGCAGTTAAAGCCAATAACGACATTAAAGGCTTAGTTGTTACCTCTGGTAAATCAACGTTTATTGTTGGTGCTGACATCACTGAATTTGGCGATAATTTCGCTGCTGGTGAACAAGCAATTGTTGATTGGCTTATGCCTGTACATGATGTCTTCAATAGCTTTGAAGATTTAGACATCCCTAAAGTTGCTGCGATTAATGGTACAGCGCTTGGTGGTGGTTTTGAAATGTGCTTAGTGTGTGACTACCGTGTCATGTCTGAGCAAGCTCAAGTTGGCTTACCAGAAATCAAATTGGGTATCTATCCTGGTTTTGGTGGTAGCGTACGTTTAAGCCGTGTAATTGGTATTGACAATGCTGTTGAATGGATGGCAATGGCGAATCCTAAAAAACCAGCTGCTGCACTAAAAGATGGTGCGGTAGATGCGGTTGTCGCTGCGGACAAACTTCAAGAAGCTGCTGTTGACCTCGTTAAACAAGCGATTGCTGGTCGTTTGAACTGGAAAGCGAAACGTCAAGAAAAATTAGACGCAATTAAATTAAACCCACTTGAACAAATGATGGCGTTCAATACGGCGAAAGGTGCGGTACTTGCAAAAGCAAACCCTGCTCAATACCCTGCGCCAAAATTATTGCTTGATTCATTACAAGCAGGTGCAAGCTTAACACGTGATGACGCATTAAAAGCGGAAGCTCAAGGTTTTGCTAAAGCAGCAATTACTCCACAAGCAGGTGCATTGATTGGCTTATTCATCAATGACCAAGTTGTGAAGAAAACTGCGAAGAAATATGAAAAAGGTGCTCATCCTGTAAACCAAGCAGCTGTTTTAGGTGCTGGTATCATGGGTGGTGGTATTGCTTATCAAGCGGCAAGCAAAGGCACTCCAATCATCATGAAAGATATTGGTAACCCACAACTTGCTTTAGGTATGAAAGAAGCGAATGGCTTGTTAACTAAACAAGTTGAACGCAAAAAAATGAAACCTGCGCAAATGGGTGAAACGCTTGCTCGCATCCGTCCAACTTTAAGCTACGATGAGTTTAAAGAAGTAGACATCGTGATCGAAGCGGTAACAGAGAATCCTAAAGTAAAAGGTATCGTACTTGCAGAAACTGAGAAAAATGTTCGTGACAACACGATTATAGCCTCAAACACTTCAACGATTTCAATTACGCGTTTAGCAGAAAACTTACAACGTCCTGAAAACTTCGTAGGTATGCATTTCTTCAACCCAGTACACATGATGCCATTGGTTGAAGTGATTCGTGGTGAGAAAACTTCTGAAGAAGCGATCGCAACAACTGTTGTTCTTGCTCAAAAAATGGGTAAAACACCTATCGTTGTAAACGACTGCCCAGGCTTCTTGGTTAACCGTGTATTGTTCCCTTACTTTGGTGCATTCGACCTTCTTGTTAAAGATGGTGCGGATTTCCAACAAGTGGACAATGTGATGGCGAAATTCGGCTGGCCTATGGGTCCTGCATACTTGATCGACGTTGTTGGTATCGATACAGGTGTTCATGGCGCAGAAGTGATGGCTGAAGGTTTCCCTGACCGTATGAAGCCAGACTACAAAGGTTCTATCGAAGCGATGTATGAAGCAAAACGTCTTGGTCAAAAGAATGACGTTGGTTTCTACAAATACGTTTTAGACAAGAAAGGTAAGAAAGCGAAAACTGTTGATCCAACAGCTTACGAAATCATCGCGCCTTTCGTTACTGGTGAAAAACGCGATTTTGACAACCAAGAAATCATTGACCGTATGATGCTTGCTTTCTGTAACGAAACAGTTCGTTGCTTAGAAGACAACATCGTTGCAACTGCCTCTGAAGCAGATATGGCAATGATCATGGGTGTAGGTTTCCCTCCATTCCGTGGTGGTCCATGCCGTTACATCGACCAAACAGGTGTTGCTGAATACGTTGCGCTTTGCGACAAATATGCACACTTAGGTAAGGCTTATGAAGCGCCACAAATGTTGCGTGACATGGCTGCTAACAACACAAAATTCTACGGTTAAGGAGCGACGTGAATGGCTACTTTAAATCCACGTGACGTTGTGATTGTTGATGGCGTTCGTTCTGCCATGGGCAAATCACGTAACGGTATGTTCCGCAATGTACGTGCCGACAGTTTATCTGCTGAATTAGTACGTGCACTTGTTGCTCGTAACCAGTTTGATACTAACGAAGTTGAAGATGTAATCTGGGGCTGCGTAAACCAAACTTTAGAGCAAGGTATGAACATTGCTCGTAACATTGGTTTATTGGCTGACATTCCTAAGACTGCTGGCGGTCAAACAGTAAACCGTCTTTGTGGTTCTTCTATGCAAGCAATCCATACGGCTGCTGCACAGATCGCTACAAATCAAGGTGATGTATTCATCATCGGCGGTGTTGAGCACATGGGCCACGTAGGTATGATGCACGGCATCGACCTTAACCCAGAAGCATCTAAACACTATGCAAAAGCATCGAACATGATGGGCTTAACAGCTGAAATGTTAGGTCGTATGAATCAAATTTCTCGTGAAGAACAAGATGCATTCGGTGTTGAATCACACCGTCGTGCTTGGGCTGCAACACAAGAAGGCCGTTTCAAAAACGAAATCGTGGGTGTTGAAGGTCATGATGCCAATGGCTTCAAGATCCTTTGCGACATCGATGAAGTAATTCGTGCTGATGCAAACCTTGAAGCATTCAAAGCATTGAAACCAGTTTTTGATCCTAAAGGTGGTTCAGTAACAGCAGCAACTTCTTCTGCGCTTTCTGACGGTGCATCTGCAATGTTGTTGATGTCAGCTGAACGTGCTGCATCTTTAGGTTTGAAACCTCGTGCTGTGATTCGCTCTATGGCGATTGCAGGTTGTGATGCTGCGATCATGGGTTACGGTCCTGTTCCAGCAACTCAAAAAGCGCTTAAACGTGCTGGTTTAACGATGGCGGATATCCAAACTATCGAATTAAACGAAGCATTTGCTGCACAAGGCTTATCAGTAATGAAAGGCTTAGGCGTTTATGACAAACAAGACATCATCAACTTGAATGGTGGTGCGATTGCATTGGGTCACCCATTAGGTTGTTCTGGTGCACGTATCACAACGACTTTGTTGAACGTAATGGAACAACAAGATACACAAATCGGTCTTGCAACCATGTGTATCGGTCTTGGTCAAGGTATCGCGACAATTATCGAACGTGTTTAATCGACACTGAGATAAACGAAAAATCCCCGCAAAGTGCGGGGATTTTTTTATGTGATAGAAATGCTTTTCTAGACTATATTGAATTTTTAAAATACAAATGTCCACTGTAGACAGAACAACACCCAGCAAATTATTATCCTAAGTTCCAAAAACTATAAGGTTCTAACAATGTTTAAAAATATGGCAGCCGATTTAATGGGAACCAGTGATATCGGGAAGATTATTGAACCTCAAGATTATGATAAGACTGATATTGATGACTACATTTTCCATGAAGACAATGAAAAGATTTTCTTTTTAATCAAAGCAAAAACTGATGAGTACTGCTTTACCAACACTTCATTTATTCACCTTGATGGTACCAGTGCTGTTAGTAAAAAACGTACACTCTATCGCTATCCATATAAACATCACCAAATTAGCCAAGTTCTACTCGAAACAGCTGGAACTGTAGATCGTGATGTAGAAATAAAGTTTAAACTTGGCGCAACCAGTTATTCGATAGACATTGAAAAATCTCAAATTGAGAAAGTGCGAGATTTATATAAGGCATTGTTTAGCATTGGTGAAGCTTGTAAAGAAATCGAGCGTCAAATGAATTCGTTGGTGATTACTCAGCAAGCTGTGAATAATATGTTCTCATTACGTGAACTACCTGAACAAATTTTACTGAACCTACCTGATATTATTTCGCAGACAACGATTCAAGTTGAAACGAAGTTCACTGAACGTCGTAAGCAAATAGAAGATTATGATTTTTCAATCATTTTTGAGCGTTATCTTAAACAGTAATAAAAATCCCCGCTTATCGCGGGGATCACTCATTTAATCTATATATTTAAAACTTAACGTGTGAAAAAATTATTTTGTGGATTATTTAAACCATCTCGAATTTGTTGCTGCAACTTTAAAATATCATCTAAACTGACTTTCATCGTTCCTTCACGGAAAGCGTTAGCATTGCCTGGATTAATTTTTAGTGGTTCTAGCATTTTAAATAAACCATTGGTTGGATCAGATGATTGCAAACCAGCGGCAACAGCTAAAATATAATCTTCCAAGAATGGAGATACTTGAGATAAATCGGGCGGTGTTATTTTTGCTTGATATTCAACCGAACCAGTGCTTTCACTGGCTTTAGCATTCTGTATGTCTGTGTGAACTTTATATTGCTCATGCTCTAAAGCTTGTCTTACTTTTTTATCTTCTTGAAAAGGTACAAAACCAACTTCCTCACGTAACTCTGACTCAGCCATAATTCGAATGGTTGGTAGTGTTGTTACTTCATCTGCTTGAACTGTTGGTAAACCAATTACAGAAGCAAATATAATCATAAAAGCTGATTGTTTTAGAATGTTCACGTTTACTTACTCCAAAATCAGTCGCCAAAAAATGAAAAAATAAAAGCATCTATTTAATAGGCTACAACAAAGTGCATTTTGATTCAGTACAGGTCAGATAAACGGTACATTTCATTCGAATTTTGTACTTTATCTAGGCAAGTACAAATATACTCACCTGTTTAATCTTTGTAAAATTTGACACCTTTAGCGAAAAAAAACTCGCTTCTATGAACTTATTTTATTATTGTCCTATCAATATTTTATAAATACTAAATATTTTTTAATTTTTAAAATTCAAATTATTAGGAGAAAGGGATGTTTTTAAAACTGACTCAATCATCAATAAGTATTGCTATTCTTGGGGTACTTTTAACCACAACAGGCTGTGCAACCAAAACCCTAATTAGTAAGGACAATAAAACCTATACGCGTACAACAAAAGTGACATTAGTTGAAGATAACGTAATTGCTTTTGGACAACCTGCACAAGCTTCAGCAAATTTACCGCGAGATAGCATTGTTATCGCAGGTCAAAAAAATAGTTATATTTTGACGCAAGGTGGTGCGCAATTTGTAAGCTTGATCAATAAACTCGATCCTAAAAATATTCAGATTACTCGTGACTTAAACTTTTACTCAGAAAAGAATGATGGTTACTTTTCAGGTACTTTGCCACTTTCATATGTAAAGCTAAAAGAAGATTTGAGCAAAAAAGACTTAGAGTTTTTTATTGAAAATGGAGCGAAAGAGTGTTCATCATCGAGTGATGAGCGTATGAAAGCGCAGCGCTTTTGTTTTGATATTAAATTAGCGGGGGTGGTTTACCCTGCCGCTAACAATCTCAGCTCTTTAAAAGCATTAAGTAAATCTTATCAAGTTACGATTTATACCAACCAACAGGAAAGCTATAAGTCGAAATCAGGCATGAACCCTTTTGAAAAGTTAGTTTTATTACCTTTCGCAGTCGCAATTGATGTCGTGAGCTTACCGTTCCAAGCTGCTGAAAAGATTTTTGATTAAATAATAATAGGTCTTTGAATTTTCAGCTCTGACTATTTCAAAGACCTTAAATATTTGATGTATTTCATTATCTTGATTTAGATCAACTATGTGTCTCTTCTTCACCTTCATTATCAAAAGTCTTGGCAATCTTCTCAATATTTAAACTTTTCGCCATCGCATCAAAAATGTCTTTATACACACCTTGCTGCTGATAGAGTTGATGATGTTCACCATGCTCAACAATCTCACCATCTTGCATCACATAGGTGTAGTCAGCATCAATAATCTGCGAAAGACTATGCGAAATAATAATGACGGTACGCCCTTGTTTAATTTCATCTAGACTCTGTTTGATCTGTTCAGTAGCAATTGCATCTAGACTTGCTGTTGGTTCATCTAAAAATATAATTGGCGGATTTTTGAGGAACATACGTGCAATCGCGATACGTTGCTGTTGCCCACCAGAAAGTAACAAGGCATCAGATTGATAAGCTTTGGGCAATTTCAAAATTTGCTCATGAATCGATGCTTTTTTTGCTGCTTGGATAATTTCCTCTTCGGTAGCATCCATTTTTCCATAGCAAATATTGTCTTGAATGCTTCCTTGAAAAATATGATTTTTTTGTAATACCAAACCAATGTGATCTCGCAAATATTCTGTATCTATATCTTTAAGATCAATTCCATCCATCAAAATTTGCCCGAATTGAGGTAGATAAAACTTATCCAATAGACTAATTAATGTGGATTTACCTGCACCTGATAACCCAACCAATGCAGTAATTTTATTGGGTTGAATGATCATATTAATATTCTTGAGCGCATGATGACCATTTGGATAATGAAAATCGACCTGCTTTAATTCAAATTGTCCACGAAGTTGCAATGGTTTATCTTGACCTGAAGTTTCGATCTCATGATCTGCCTCAAGAATCTGAAAGAAACTTTCTGCATATATCATGGCATCATTGACTTCATCATAAATACGATGCAATGAACGAATGGGGGCAGAAACATTGTTAAATAATAAAATATGAAACATGATCATCCCAATACTCATGTCACCCACTAGGACAAAATAAGCGGTAAGAATAATGATAAATACAATGCCAATTTGTTCGGTAAAAGTCTTTACTCCATCAAAAATAAAGCTAATTTGACGAGTGTGCATCTGATTATCAGTCAGTTGTTTTTGTAAAATGAGCTGCTTCTCAGCCTCTACTTTTTCACGGTTAAAAGATTTAATCACCGTAATGGAATTGATAATACTCAAAATTCCCTGACTTTTACGCTCTCGCCCATCGCGTAGACTTCGTCTTACACCCCCTAATTTTTGTGCTTGTTTGAACGTTAGCCAAAAATAAATAGGAACAATCGATAACGCCACTAACCCAATCCAAAAGTTTGCGTAGAACATCAATCCTAATGCCAGAATTGCACTGCTAAAAAGAGGAAGAATATCAATAAAAAAGATTTGAATTAGCCTTGTAATCGATCCAATCCCGCGATCAATACGCGTTTGTAACTTTCCAGCTTGATTATCATCTTGAGTAAAAAATGAAAGCCGATAACTTAGAAATTTTTCAATAATCGATTGCGCAACATCTTGCGATACCATGATCCTTAAACGTTCACCAAACAACTTTTGTCCAAATTGGATCAGAGTGCTTATAATTTCCTTAGAAAGTAGAATCACACTGATCGTCACCAAGATATGCCATCCCTCACTCAGCCCTTGTCCTGCTTCAACTAGGCGGTTAATCTGATCAACAGCATATTGCAGCGTGAGTGCGTTTACTTGAGCAGTTAATGCACCAATTAGCGTAAGAACCAGGGTAACGATGACCAGTAATTTATAAGGTGCAACGAAAGGTCGAACTTTATTAAAAAGCTGCCATAAATTCATGGTTTTGACGTTTATTCTCCATTGTTTAATTTAAATAATGTTATCACTGAGCTATACCGATTACTTGTTGCTAGGCTTCATTTTCCCAAGTACCCATTCAGATAACGCTATAATTCATCTTCCAAAACCTCAACATTGTTTTTCTTAATTTTCTCCATCTTGGCATTCAATTTGAGTACATCTTGATAAAGCGAATTGAATTTTTTCACTTGTGCTGATTCATGAAATAAGATGGTTTTATCCTTCGCTTGCCATTGATACTTTTTAAGCATGTCAAACATTGCTTGCGCTTTTTCAATAATTTGTTGCTCAATCGGGAAAATGTCATGCGCTTTGTCTGATTTTAAATTATTTGCCAATTTCATTTGTAAAGATGCTCTCATTTCTTTCTCGATTGCAATTTTTTGGGCTTGTTCAATCGCATCAGCATGTATTTTTTGACGGCGATTTTCATATTCAGCAGAAATACGACGCACATCTACAAACATTTTTTCAGTTTCCTGATAGTTTTGTTTACGATCTCGATCCAAACGCCCAACATCTAAAAAAGTATCCCAGCGCGCAGCTTTTAACGCTCTAAGATACTCATTTCTGGCTTCGATATTTTGCATCCAATAAGTCAGTAGAAACTCTGACATTAATTTATAATCACCAGATAAGCGATCATCATGTATGTCCAATGTGACAGGTGTGGTCCAATCTTGAGCCTGACCATAGAGCATTTTCATTTTTTCAGCCATAACCACTTCAAACATATGCTGATTATTCACAGCATTATTTTTTTTAATCTGCTGGTATAGAAAAAAAGAACCAATACATACCACGATTACAGTTATCAATATGATAAAACGGCGCATGCTGCCTCCAAATTTAATTATATTTTTTATGTCCTTGATTTGATTCTAATCAATAATCTATTCGACTGAAGTATTTTTTATTTCATTTCTCGTAACGGAGCATTACATTTTCCTCGCTTTAAATTCATTAGCTTCGCCCTTATTATCTCTGTTATTGATAATTGTAGAGATTTACTATGCGCGTAGATATCTGGTCAGATGTGGTCTGCCCTTTTTGTTATATTGGCAAAAAACGTCTTGAACATGTGGCAGCTGAAGCTGGTATCGAACTTGAAATTCATTGGCATAGTTATGAACTTGATCAAAATGCCCCTGCAAAGCATGACACATCGAACACTGAACGTTTAGCTAAGAAATATGGTCGTAGTTTTGCCGAAATGGAAGAAATGGAGCGTAATGTTGCAGCTATGGCGGCATCGGAAGGCATCGACTTCCAGTGGCAAAAAGCCAATTCTGGCAATAGTTTTAATGCACATCGCATCATTCACCTTGCACAAAGTAAGGGCTTAGGCAATGAAGCGAAAGAAGCCTTTTTTCATGCATACATGACTGAAGGTCTTGCGATTGGTGAACGTGAAGTTGTAGAGGAAATCGCCTCTCGTATCGGTTTAGATAATGCAGAAGTTGAATATGTATTGGATACTGATGAACTCGCTGATTTTGTGCGTCATGATGAAAAAATTGCGCACGAACAACTCAAAGTCACGGGTGTTCCTTTCTTTGTATTTGATCAAAAGCTTGCATTGTCGGGTGCCCAACCACGAGAAGTTTTTTTACAAGCATTACAACAAGCCCAATCTGCATCAACTGAACAAATTGAGCAAACCGATGCAGCTCAATGTAATGATGAACAGTGTCAAATTAAGCATTAATTTTTTCTAAGAGATGAATCTCAAATGATCATTTGAGATTCAAATTTTCTAACCCCTCTATATTTATGATGCTAATTCAACCAATTATCCTTAAATCAGCACCATTTATCCTTTGATAAAATTTCTGTAACAAAGTGAAGTAATTTATTGCTCAACTTTTGAGTCATAATTATGTGAAGACAATCACAACCCACACATAAATTTATAGATACATATTCATAAAACCATCTATTTATCCGATTCAATTTTTTAAAATGTTTATATTTCAAAGCTAAAACATGATCAAAATCTCTATTTAGACTATTTAAATGAGATTTTCTACTAACTTACACCCTATAGATTTTGCATGGTTTTCTTCTATAATCGTCATAAAGTGACATTCTTTTGTTATTAAAATGCAAGAGTTACAAGTCTTAATAAATGGTCAGATTCAACCAGAACAAATATGCATACAACAGCTTGTAGCACTGGCAAAACAGCATACTTTAGTAAGCAAGACTGAATACAAACTGATAGAAGATGCTGTGAATATTGTACTCATTCATTATTTAAAACAGGCTCAAGCCTATCTCTAAGGAAACTATCAATGGACGTATTAGAGAAAGCATTATTGGTTGATGAGCTCAAGCATCTCGTTGTTGGGCTTAATAATGATAAAACATCACTGTTTGAAATCGCAAAATCGAAGCAGCGAATTAAGGATATTTGTGCATCTTGTGATGATCCTACTTTTCAAGATCAACTCACGCCTTTCAAAAAATTTATTCAACAAGAAGAGTTTTCTGCGGAAGAATTAGAGAAATTTGGTTTTAGTATGACCTATCGCGGCACATTTAATTTTATGGGTCGCGTTGAAAATACGTTATTTGCTTCTGGTGAAATGGGTTGGGCAGCATTACGTCAAGCTCAACATTGGCAAATATGGGTTATTCGTCCATCATTATCTTTTCTGAAAAGCCCTTGGTTTACTTCAACTGAGCAAGCATTAGATTGGTTAAAAAATACTGGTCAAAGTTATGTCAAAACGGATGAAGAGCTGAAAAGTCTTATTCCTGTACTTGAACCTATTCAAACACCAATCGCTGATGCAGCTGTGAATTCCAATCAAACACCAGCAAAAGATACAATCTCGATTATCAGAGAGCAAAGTATCCATTTTGAATCGCAGCTTCAGGCCATCATCGAAGAAAAAATTCAACCCGTGACAACTGCAAAACCACTGGAATCACAAACCAATTTACGTACAAAATCAAGTTTTAGACAAAATCAGTCTATTGCAAATTTAAATAATAAAGCCAAGCCTGTTGCGCTGAAAGATTTTAACTTAGATGGCTTAGTTTGTCGCTTGGAACGCATCGATCCAAAAACTTTTCCATCGTTGTATCGTGTAGATTTACATGACGAAATTGATCAAAACATTAAAATTGATTGGCTCTATTTAAAAGCTGAAAATGATGTACAACCAGTTTGGTCAAAAGCACAAATTTTTGTGGCGGAACAGCTCTATGCCCAAGGGCAATTTTCTCATTATGTCGTCTTGATTGGTACTCATAGTATTGAATATGCGACTACTGTTTTCCAAACGTACACCGATCAAAGACATACTAAAACCAGTTCAATTCATCAAACTGATTGGGTCACATTCAAACAACATTACCATCAACATGAGCTACTATTTAATGAATGCATCATGAACGGTAATCTAGTTTGGCAGCGTGATGAACGAGCATATCCTTATATTCCCGTGTCTTTCATTAACACCAAAAAATTTATTCCTTTTGATGAAACCACTGCAACTTTTTTGACCCCAGTCATTTTATTGAAAGAGCATCAGAAAATTCGTGTGATACATGGGGCTGAACGTATTAAACTTTCAAATGAGGATCAAGCTTATCCTTATTTATTACTTGATCGTGCGGATGGTTATACATGGCAACTGATTCGCCAAGTGATTAGTCGTCTACCACAACCCATTTCAGTACACGACTTATATCAAGCATTAGAAGCCGCTGACGTTACATAAATAATTAAATCTACGAATACCATAAGTCATCACTACTTGATGAGTAGTTGATGGCTTATTTAATTTCAGTACAACAATATCATTCTGTTTTGCAGCTTTTTGTGTCTATCTATTGATTTTATTAATGAAATAATCAAAAGTTAAACGAAGAACAACATAAAAGTTTGAATCATGAATATTTTGCAACCAACGGTATCAATTCGTATATTTTATAGCTTAATTGCACTTTCTTTAGGTACGGCGACACTGACACATGCTACTGAGCAGCAAACGCATGAGCCTAATAGCAAAAATAGCGAGGATTTTTTAGACTATGTTCCAAAGTTGGTGGATGCAACGCCAACAATACTCCCTGAACAGGCTAACTACCCGATTGTTCCACCGACATCTGAAACTGAAGACAAAACTTGGCTTGATCGCAAACAACGTGATATTCGCAATTGGGCTGACAAAACTTCTGTCAAAATTGATGATTGGTTTGGTGATGTTGATCCTGAAAAACCTGCAAATGCTACGATTCGCTTTATGCTAGATAACTATTGGAATGAATATGATCAGTACGAAGTTAAACCTCGTATTCGCGGTAAAATTAAACTTCCAACATTAGAAAAAAAACTAAGTGTGGTGTTTGGTGATGACTCTTTGGATGATGAGTTTGATAACAATATTACTAATACCAATAACCAACCGAATCAAGATCCTGATAAACGATTTGATTCTAAACAAACACGTGACAGTAATGGTTCCATCGCGCTACGTTGGTCAAATTTTTCTAAAAAAATTCCCTTTGAAACAGATGCAGATATAGGTCTACGTTCAGGAGATGATGTTTATCTTCGTTTAAAAGGTGAAAAGCACTGGGAATTAGATAACGATTTTCATTTTAACGCTGAACAAATCTATCGTTATGGGAGTAAAAGTGAAAATTATCTCCGCACGAAATTAGAGTTAATTCATGCTCGACCAAATCAACCTTTTTTATCAAATCAATTCACTTTAACTTATGCAGATAAACAAGATGATGACTTATGGTGGGATAATCGAATATTCCGTCAGCATCAATTCTTTGCACATAACAACTTTAATTATGGGATTTACACAGGCGGTTATTATAACAACAATGATTTACGCTTAAATAGCTGGGGGCCATTCGTATCATGGCGTCAACCACTTTGGCGTGAATGGTTCTATGTACAAGGTGATGTGAGCTATCTGAATGACCACCGAGCTGATCGTAATCACTTTGTGAGTACCTTCGTTCGACTTGAAACCCTATTCTAATGATTACAATGCCCTCTTGAGTACTCAGGGGGGCATTTAAAACATAAGTGACTTAGGACTGTATTATTTTTTTGAAAATGATCGCTCTGGTGTAATTGACCGTATATGCAAAATGAACTGAACTATTTAAACATTCCTGCAGATAAACAAGGTAATCATTTCAGCTATCAGATGAGCTTTGAAGCGCACTTCTGATGGAAATAGCAGCACCACTGTGGATAACTTTAAAGTTATCCACACGCATAAAAAACCTCCGCCGAAGCAGAGGTTTTTATCAAAGCACTTATTTCAATAATAAGCTATTGATACGTTTCACATAGGCCGCAGGATCTTCAGGTAAACCACCTTCAGCAATCACCGCCTGATCAAAAATCACATTGGCCAAATCATCGAACTGAGCTGAGTTCTCTAATTTTTTCACCAATGGATGTTCAGGATTAATTTCTAAAGTTGGTTTAATCTCAGGAACTGCTTGTCCAGCTTGTTTCAACATACGAATGAGTTGCGGAGAAAGCTCACCTTCACTGGTCACCAAACATGCTGGTGAGTCAACCAAACGTGTAGTCACACGTACTTCTTTAGTTTTATCTTTTAATGAACTACTTAAACGATCCACTACAGGCTTAAATTGTTCTGCTGCTTGCTCTAGAGCTTTTTTCTCTTCAGCATCCTGTAAGTCGCCTAGATCCACCGCACCTTTTGAGACATTTTGTAATGGTGTGCCATCAAACTCAAATACAAAGTTCATTGCCCACTCATCCACACGATCTGCCATGAGTAAAACTTCAATGCCCTTTTTCTTAAACAGTTCTAGCTGTGGTGAATTTTTTGCAGCAGTTAAGCTATCCGCAGTTACGTAATAAATCGCTTTCTGCCCTTCTTTCATGCGTGCTTTATAGTCTGCAAAAGAAGTATTGATTTCATCGCTAGTTGAAGTCGCATAACGCAATAATTTGAGGATACGCTCACGATTACCCGTGTCTTCACCTAGACCTTCTTTCAACACTGAGCCAAACTCGGTATAGAAAGTCTTGAATTTCTCTTGGTCTTTTTCATCTTCCGATTTCGCTAAACCATCAATCAATGTCAACACGCGACGTGCATTACCTTCACGAATGGTTTTTACATCACGGCTTTCTTGCAATAATTCACGGCTGACGTTCAGTGGCAAATCAGCACTATCAACGACACCTTGTACAAAGCGTAAATAATTTGGAATTAAATTATCCGCTTCATCTAAGATAAATACACGTTTTACATACAACTTGATGCCAGCTTTCGCTTCGCGAGTGAAAAGATCCTGTTTGGCTTGGCTTGGAATATACAATAATTGGGTATATTCAGTACTGCCTTCTACACGGTTATGCGCCCATGCCAAAGGTTCTGCAAAATCGTGACTTAAGTTTTTGTAGAACTCGATGTATTGTTCTTCACTAATTTCACTCTTACTACGCGTCCATAATGCGCTTGCAGAGTTGATCGCTTCCCATTCATCAGTCTTGACCATTTGACCGCCTTTCGGTTCTTCACCTTCTTCTGCGACCTCTTCCTCTTGCCATACTTCTTTTTGCATTTCAATTGGCAAACTGATGTGATCTGAATACTTATTAATGATCTGTTTAACTTTCCAAGACTCTAAATATTCGAGTGCATCATCACGTAAATGCAAAATGATATCCGTACCACGACTTTCTTTCTCAATTGTTTGGACTTCAAACTCACCCGTGCCGCCACTAATCCAGCGCACACCTTCCGCGTGATCTAAACCTGCACGGCGTGATTCAACAGTAATTTTATCAGCAACAATGAAGCCTGAATAAAAACCAACACCAAACTGACCAATCAATTGCGCATCAGCTTTCTGATCACCGCTTAATTTTGACATAAAATCTTTGGTGCCTGATTTTGCAATCGTACCTAGATTTTCAATCGCCTCTTGCTGGCTTAAACCAATACCATTGTCCGAAATCGTAAGTGTTTTATTGTCTTTATCTAAACTGACACGCACACGTAAATTTGGATCATTTTCATAATAATCAGGATGATTAATTCCTTCGAAACGCAATTTATCACACGCATCAGATGCGTTAGAAACCAACTCACGTAGGAAAATTTCTGGGTTGGAATAAAGAGAATGCGTTACCAAATGCAATAACTGAGCAACTTCAGCTTGGAAACTATAATTTTGTGCAACTTGTTCAGTCATAAATCACTCCTTATCTGTGAGGCTTAATCTTTGGAATGATTTATGAATGGTGCATATCTTGGATTTTTCAATCCTAAAAAACGATTATTTCAATTAAAAATCAAATTAGAATGGTCCATTACTTAAAACACGCTCTTGTAATAGTTGATCAAGCTGCTGTTGGCGCTGTAGATACGCGGTTTTAATACAACTGTTCTTTGCTCCACAGCTATTACGCTGTTTTAACCATGCAAACTGTCGATCTTTCTCTGCATCTCGGCCGCCCATTGGTAAAGCATGTAAAATAATTTGGTATGTTGTTGCAAGCTTGACATCAGCATCATTAAGTTCACGAGTATTACAAATCTGTTGCTCTGTTTTTAATTTAACGGCTTTACAGGAAAAACTAGCAGCGTGCGTTTGAGAAAACATCAATAAAGACATAAGCAATAATATTGGTGCTATAACAATTTTCACTTTTTGCTTCCTAAAACAATGACCTTATTTTGAGAATACAAAATCCGATGCTTACAACTTGTAGCTTTTTATATTGAAATTGAAAATCTGAGAAATAAAAAAACCTCACATTAAGTGAGGTTTTTACTAGGATATAATTTAGAACTTATAGCTATAACCCAAGGTATAAACTACTGGGTTAAGATCTAAATCAAATTTAGTCCCATCAATTAACTTCACTTCAGGGCTGATGTCTGCATAACGGACGTCCATGTATACACCCCAGTTTTTCGCATCTGCTGGTTGGAAGTTAAAACCCAATTGGCCTGCAAATCCATAGGCATTTTTTACGTCATCAGCAACGCCCTTTTCGTGCCATGCAATAAATGCTGTACCACCAACGCCAATATATGGTGTAAAACGACTTGCGTTTTTAAAGTTATATTTTGCTGTAATGGTTGGTGGCAACTGGCGAACACTCGCCACTTTTTCACCATTTAATAACACATCATGATTAATTGGATTTGCTAGTAAAATTTCAGCTGAAAATGGAGTATCTCCAAAGAAATATTCAACCGAAGGTGTAAATGCAAATTCATAATCACCTTTAACTACCGCATCTGCTTTTAGAGTTGTATCTGCCGTTGGATCAATTAAACTCGCACCGACCTTGACTTGAAATCCGCCTGCAAAAGCCGTTGAAGATAACCCCAATAATGCAACAACTAATATTTTTTTTAACATTCAAACAACCTCTTTAACAAATTATCTATCTTGTACATAATAATAGACATTATTTTTTACATTATGCAATACAGATGAAATCCGACTATTTTATTTATATTTATAAAACACTGAATAATATAAAATTATATTTGTAAAAATATGTAAAAAATTATAATTCCGACAAATTTAGTCAATTTAAGTCACTATAAAACCTAGCTTTTTTGTATACTTTAAATATCCAATCAAAATAGTAAAGTTATTTTAAATAATACATTTTAAAATAACTTAAAAATATAAATAATCTGAAAATAATAAAATGACAGCATTATACAAATAGATCAATAAAGAGACAAAAAATGTCATAACACATATTATTATTTTGATATCTGTATTATTAAAAAAAATTTTTCTGTGATGTATTTCTCAAACAATAAAAAGGCTCTATAAATAGAGCCTAAATAGAGTTTTAATTTTTTATAAAATCATCGCAGCAATCCAGCCAAAAATGATCAAAGGTATATTGAAATGCAAAAAGGTCGGTACAACACTATCTCTCATATGATCATGTTGACCATCCATATTCAAACCCGATGTTGGTCCAAGTGTTGAATCTGAAGCTGGAGAGCCTGCATCACCTAATGCAGCAGCAGTACCAATGATTGCAATCGTTGCCATTGGACTAAAACCAAACTGTAAACATAATGGCACATACATAATGGCTAAGATTGGTACAGTAGAAAATGAAGAACCGATACCAAGCGTGATCAACAGACCGACCAAAAGCATGACAAATGCCGCTAAGGCTTTACTATCCCCAATCCAACCTGCTGTTGCTTTGACAAGCTCAGGAACTTGATTGGTTGCTTCAATGACCGCAGCAAAACCTTGTGCAGCAATCATGGTAAAACCTACCAGTGCCATCATACGCATACCTGTCACAATCACATCATCGGCTTCTTTCCACTTGAAGATTCCAGCACAACTGAGGATTGCTACACCGACTAAGCCAGCGACAATCATTGAATCTGAATAGAGTTGCACGACAATCGTTGCAAGAATCGCAAATGCGGCCATGAATAATGTGAACTTTGCAATCTGTGGTGCTTGTTGTTCTTGGGTCATTTCCCCCACAATACTACGAGTTACGTTATGTAATGCTTTGTCTTGGTAATCTCTAGGTTTACGATAACTGATAAAAACCGCTGTTAACATCCCCAAGAACATCCCTGATACAGGAATCAACATTGCACGCGGAATTTGGTCATTGCTGATATGGAAGCCATAGCTTTGACCAAAATGATTAATATTGTGCGCCAAAATATCATTCAAGAAGATCGCACCAAATCCCATTGGCAGGAACATATACGTTGCAACTAAGCCGAAGGTCAGCACACATGCAATCGCTCTACGGTCTAAGCGCAGATGGTTAAAAACAGTTAATAACGGTGGGATTAAAACTGGAATGAATGCAATGTGCACTGGAATGACATTTTGTGATGCCACTGCAGCCGCGCCAACTGTGAGAAAAATGAGAAATTTCACCTTTTTCTGAGCACGAACATCTGCATCATTTTTTAGACTTTTAACTAATTTATAAGCGAGTAAATCAGGTAAGCCAGAACGAGCAAGCGCCAAAGCAAAAGCACCGAGTACCCCATAAGCAAGTGCAATTTGAGCACCGCCTCCTAGACCATTATTAAATGCATCTAAAGTACCTTGTACCCCTAGGCCAGCCAACAAACCTCCCGTTAAAGCTCCAATTACAAGTGCAAAAACAACTGGAACTCGCCCCAAGGAAAGGCCGAACATGACAGCAACCGCTGCAATAATCGCGAACATAACTTTGAACTAAATGAAACGAGGGCGCCATTCTAACAGAGTTTAAATTCTACGATTGCTGTCAGTTGATTTTTATTTATGCATTTTTCACGATAAATTGGCGAATATAATCGGCAATTTTTTCTGGCTGGCTCAGTACCGCCCAGTGATTCGCATCAAGCTCAGTATATTCAAATTTTTCAACCCATTTTGGCATTGATTCAGTGATATATTCTGGGCTTACAAACGCATCTCTTTTTAACACAATTGCTTGAACAGGGCATTGTGCATAACGTTGACGTGGTTGGGTAAGAGATGGAATAAAGTTCGCGCGATATAAGTTAATACCATACTTACCATCCGCTACAATATTGGCATTTAGAGGTAAATCTTTCTTTTTCTCTAAGCCATTTAAAATTTTACCCCATTTTTCTGGGCTAAAAAAAGTCCACACCGTTGGTGCGATCAAAGGTAAATGAAACGCACCAATGTACCAAGATTTAGTCAACATTTTTAGGACATTACTTGGTGCTGCTTTAAATTTTTCGCGTAAATATAATGAAGCATGATCTAAGCAAGGACCTGAAATGGTCGTATAAGATAATAAGCGACCTTTAAGTTTTGGCTCAGTCACTGATTCCCATGACTGTAATGATCCCCAATCATGTGCTGCCATATGAAAATCACGATTCGGTAGTACTTGATCAACAACTTCCTGTAAATCTAACGATAAACGTGGCAAACGATAATCTTTAATACGTTTTGGAATCGATGATAGACCTGCACCACGTACATCATAAGTCACAACATAATAGTCATCGACTAATCGTTCAATGATGGGTTCCCATACTTCCTGATTATCAGGATAGCCATGCACTAAGACCAAAGGCGTTTTCTTTTCATTTCCCCACATTTTTACACATAGGGTTTGTTGGTCAGAAGTGGTAACTGTTTTTACTTGTGCTTGCATAATTCTTTCCCATTTTGTTTTAAGCGATGAGGTTATAAATCAACCATTGCCAGCGGTGCACTAAAAATGATACTTATGGAGTATGAATAGAGTTGCAAGAAAAAAAATTGACCATGAAAGACTTTTTCAAAAAAATTCGAACCATTCCAGCGATATCTAAATTTATGATCAATCACTACTCTCCATACCGTGGAGCAGGTATTTCGATTGAGACATTTGATTTAGACAACTACCATATTCGAATCAAAATGCCGCTTACAAGAAAAAATAGAAATATCGTCGGCACCCATTTTGGTGGCAGTTTATATTCAATGGTTGATCCCTTTTATATGCTTCTTTTAATGCACCACTTAGGTCATAAATATATTGTTTGGGATAAAAGTGCGTCTATTAACTTCCTCTCCCCTGGTCGTAGTACCGTCTATGCAGACATCCAACTCAGTGCCAATGAAATAATGGAAATTAAAAAATTGGCTGAGAATCATAAGCCTGTTTTTCGCCATTACACACTCAATATTGTAGATGAAGCAGGCACACGTATCGCGGAAGTTGAAAAAGTTTTATATATCCGTCGAAAAAAAACCAAAGCCACTGTTTCTTGATGGTGTAATTAAAAAACATAAGCCCGCAAAATGCAGGCTTATTGATTAAAACTCAAGACTTTACTATTTCTTTTCTTGAATCGCAGCACCAGCGCCACCACCGATTGCACCACCAATTGCTGCGCCAGAATTACCACCAAAAATTGATTTACCGATCACAGAACCAATACCTGCACCAATCGCACTACTTGTTGTAGAACTGCTACTACCACCTTTGGCATTTGCACCGACACCAGCACCTGCCGCTGCACCGACACCAGCGCCAAGACCACCACCGACATGATTTCCTACACCACCACCGACAGCACCACCAAGCGCTGCTGCACCAATTCGTTGGTCAGATGCACTCATATTTTGGCAACCAGTGAACATCACCGCCGATAGCACTAAAGTAGAAACTATACCTATTGTATTTTTCATAATCATCTCACTCCTGTTTTTCTATTTAAAGCATAATCTTCTTTGATGAGTATTTTGATCATATTGTGTTATCGCAATGTCCTAATCGTTTGATATTTTGTAAAGGCTTCACATTTTTATCGTCACAAAATTAAAATATCAAAATGAAAAAAGAAGCTCTCATTTAGATGAGAGCTTCTTTTTGATTTTTAAATAAGACTAAGCTTATTTTTTAGTATTTACCTTTTTTCTCGCCATATGCAGCACCTGCACTACCACCCAGTGCTCCACCTGTTGCAGCACCTGCTGTACCACCGAGTACAGCACCACCAAGCCAAGCTCCAACACCTGCTCCGATCGCGCTATTACGCGTGTTTTTGCTGTTTGCACCTTTCGCATTAGCAGCAACACCTGCTCCAAGTGCTGCACCCAAGCCAGCACCTAGATTACCACCGACACTTTTACCGACAGCACCACCCGCACCACCACCAATCGCAGCAGAACCGATACGTTTACTTTCTGGACTCGCATGTTGGCAACCCACAAATAAGGTGGTAGACATCAGACCTACGCCAGCAATCATCATCATTTTTTTCATTAGAATTACTCCTCTCTCAGATGTGGGTAGCATAGACTGCTTTAATGAACTGTTTACTTTGATTCAGTAATCAAATACTAATACCCTAATGCGTTTTTGTAACATTTGCTTCTTATTTCCACAAAAAAGGCACCCGAAGGTGCCTTTTTTATTCATTAAAACTTAGAACTGATCTGAGTTCAATGCTTGACTAAATGCTTGATCAACATCACTGAAATCGTTATGTAGTTCGATTTCTGCCGCTTCAGATTCCTGACGACGACGCTCTAGGTGATAAGCAAGACCTGTACCCGCTGGGATCAAACGACCCACAACAACGTTCTCTTTCAAACCACGTAAATCATCTTCTTTACCTGTTACAGCCGCTTCAGTTAACACACGTGTGGTTTCCTGGAACGATGCAGCAGAGATGAACGAGTCTGTAGAAAGCGATGCTTTCGTGATACCCATCAATTGACGTTCAAACTTCGCTGGGAACTTGTTCTGAGCCAAGACAGCTTGGTTTTCACCAACAACACGGATGTAATCCACTTGCTCGCCTTTGATGAAGCTTGTATCACCGCCATCAGTGATATCAACTTTACGCAACATTTGACGTACAACAACTTCAATGTGCTTATCGTTGATTTTTACACCTTGGAGACGGTAAACGTCTTGAACTTCATTCACGATGTAGTTGGTTAATGCAACTTCACCTTTCAAACGCAAGATATCATGTGGATTTTGTGGACCATCAGAAATGGTTTCACCACGGTTCACATGCTCACCTTCGAACACGTTGATCGTACGCCATTTTGGAATTAACTCTTCGTAAATCTCAGAGCCATCATCCGGAGTAATCACTAAACGGTTCTTACCTTTAGTCTCTTTACCGAAGCTTACAACACCCGATACTTCTGCAAGAATCGCATGTTCTTTCGGTTTACGCGCTTCAAACAAGTCAGCTACGCGTGGAAGACCACCGGTAATATCACGGGTACGTGAAGTTTCTTGTGGCACACGACCAAGTACATCACCCACACCAATCGTTGCACCATCGCGAACGGTTACAATCGTGTTTTGTGGTAAGAAGTAGAATTGTTCGCCGCCATCTGTTGTATCCAACACAATCGCAGGACGTAAATCTTTACCAGAAGCAGGACGTGCTGTTACTGGTAAGATTTCAACAGTGGTCATACCTGTAGCATCATCTGTTTTAGAGGTTGCAGTTACACCATCAGCGATTTGGCTGAAACGTGCTTTACCCGCAACTTCTGTAACAAGTGGATGTGTATGTGGATCCCAAGTCGCTACGATACCGCCAGCCTCTACAGCTTCACCATCTTTTAACAAGATGCTTGCACCGTAAGGAAGTTTATAACGCTCGCGCTCACGACCTAAGTCATCCGCAATACCGATTTCACCTGAACGTGAAACTGATACCAAGTGACCTTTGGCATGTTGTACCGTTTTCACGTTGTGGAAACGTACAGTACCTTTGTTACGTACTTGAACACTATTTGCAGCAGAAGTTCGGCTTGCCGCACCACCCACGTGGAAGGTACGCATTGTTAACTGTGTACCAGGCTCACCAATTGATTGTGCAGCCATTACACCGACAGATTCACCTGGGTTCACCAAGTGACCACGTGCAAGGTCACGACCATAACAACGTGCACACACACCGAATGTAGATTCACATGCGATCACTGAACGTACTTTAACTTCATCGACACCCGCTTCTTCAAGCTGAGCAGCAATTTTCTCGTCAATCAATGTACCACGTGGAAGCACAACTTCATCATCAGATGCACGACGTACATCTTCAGCAGTAACACGACCCAATACGCGATCGCGTAATGGTTCAATAACGTCACCGCCTTGAATGAATGGAGTCATCACTAAGCCACCAGCTGTACCACAGTCGGATTCAGTAATAACTAAATCTTGTGCTACGTCTACTAGACGACGTGTCAAGTAACCTGAGTTCGCTGTCTTCAATGCAGTATCGGCCAAACCTTTACGTGCACCATGTGTTGAGATGAAGTACTGAAGTACTGTCAAACCTTCACGGAAGTTTGCTTTAATTGGCGTTTCAATGATCGAGCCATCTGGTTTAGCCATCAAACCACGCATACCAGCAAGCTGACGAATCTGCGCCGCACTACCACGGGCACCCGAGTCAGACATCATATAAATTGAGTTGAATGACTTCTGTTTCTCGTCTTCACCCTGTTTGTTTTTAACAGTTGTGAATGACAAGTTATCCATCATCGCTTTCGCTACTTGGTCATTGGTACGGGCCCAAATATCGACCACTTTGTTATAGCGCTCACCAGCAGTTACGAAACCTTGTTCGAACTGTTGTTCAATTTCACGAACTTCTGTTTCAGCTTTATCAATAATTGTGTACTTGTTCGGTGGAATCAACATATCTTCCATACCAACAGATACACCTGAACGCGTCGCTTGACGGAAGCCCAAATACATCAATTGGTCAGCGAAGATAACAGTATCTTTCAAACCAAGTTTACGATAGCAAGAGTTGATTAACTTAGAGATGTTTTTCTTGGTCATCTCAAGGTTAATCATGTCAAAGCTTAAACCTTGTGGGACAACTTCCCACAACAAGCAACGACCCGGTGTCGTATCAACAATAATCGTTTGTTGTTCACGATGACCATTTTCATCAATCACTGTTTGATGTACACGCACTTTAACACGAGCATGAATCGCAACTTTACCCGTTGCTAATGCACGGTTAACTTCATGCGTATCAGCAAACACCATGCCTTCACCTTTGGCATTTACCGCATCACGTGTGATGTAGTAAAGACCCAAGACAACGTCCTGAGAAGGAACGATGATCGGCTCACCATTTGCAGGTGACAAGATGTTGTTTGTAGACATCATCAACGCACGTGCTTCTAACTGTGCTTCCAATGTCAATGGAACGTGTACCGCCATTTGGTCACCATCGAAGTCGGCGTTAAACGCAGCACATACGAGCGGATGAAGACGGATTGCCTTACCTTCGATCAGAATAGGTTCAAATGCTTGAAGACCTAGACGGTGAAGTGTTGGCGCACGGTTCAACATGACTGGATGTTGACGAATCACAGATGCTAGAACGTCCCAAACTTCTGGTGTCTCACGCTCAACCATTTTCTTCGCAGCTTTAATGGTTGTTGCCTGACCTGAAGCTTGTAATTTTGCGAAAATAAATGGCTTGAATAATTCAAGTGCCATCTTCTTCGGAAGACCACATTGATGCAGACGTAAAGTAGGACCTACGGTAATTACCGAACGACCAGAATAGTCAACACGCTTACCAAGTAAGTTTTGACGGAAACGACCTTGTTTACCTTTGATCATGTCTGCCAAAGATTTCAATGGACGTTTATTCGAACCTGTAATCGCACGACCACGACGACCGTTATCAAGCAATGCATCAACAGACTCTTGTAACATACGTTTTTCGTTACGTACGATAATGTCTGGTGCAGCAAGATCAAGAAGGCGTTTCAAACGGTTGTTACGGTTGATCACGCGACGATATAAATCGTTTAAGTCTGAAGTCGCGAAACGACCACCTTCAAGTGGTACAAGCGGACGTAAGTCTGGTGGAAGTACTGGAAGTACATTCATCACCATCCATTCAGGCTTGTTATTCGAATCTTTGAATGCTTCCATCAATTTCAAACGCTTAGACGCTTTTTTAAGTTTCGTCTCAGAGGTTGTTTGTGGAATTTCTTCACGTAAACGCGCAATTTCAGCTTCAAGATCGATATCTTTCAATAAATCTTGAATCGCTTCTGCACCCATTTTCGCAGTGAATTCATCACCGTGTTCTTCAAGTGCATTGTAGTATTCTTCGTCTGTTAAAAGTTGATACTTTTCAAACGGAGTCATACCAGGATCAGTAACGACATAAGATTCGAAATACAATACGCGCTCGATATCACGTAATGTCATATCAAGTAGTAAACCAATACGGCTCGGTAATGATTTTAAGAACCAAATATGTGCAACTGGTGATGCAAGGTCAATATGACCCATACGCTCACGACGAACTTTTGCAGTTGTTACTTCAACGCCACATTTTTCACAAATGACGCCTTTGTATTTCATACGCTTGTATTTACCACACAAGCATTCGTAATCTTTTACTGGACCAAAGATTTTGGCACAGAACAAACCGTCACGTTCAGGTTTAAACGTACGATAGTTAATGGTTTCAGGCTTTTTAACTTCACCGTGAGACCATGACTTAATCATCTCTGGTGACGCAAGACCAATACGGATACGGTCAAATTCAACGGGTGCATGACCTTCTGAATCCGTTTTCTTACGCATGATATCGAGCAAGTCTTTCAATTTTTTTCTCCGTGTGTTGAGGAGCTAAGCTCGCCCAACTGGGTCACAAATATTGTTTTTTAACTGAATATCCACCCTCAGCCCCTCCTTTTTCTAAGGAGGGAAGCCCCTATTCTTTCGAGTGGGAACTCCCCATTTAATAAAGGGGGCTGGGGGGATTAATGGCTAATTAGTCACCATTTTTCAGTTCAATGTTGATACCTAAAGAACGGATCTCTTTGGTCAATACGTTGAACGATTCAGGCATACCTGGATCCATATAATGGTTTCCATCTACAATATTCTTATAGATACGGGTACGACCTTCGACGTCATCCGACTTCACAGTAAGCATTTCTTGGAGCGTATATGCTGCACCGTATGCTTCAAGTGCCCATACTTCCATCTCACCGAAACGCTGACCACCGAATTGTGCTTTACCACCAAGCGGCTGTTGAGTCACAAGTGAGTAAGAACCTGTTGAACGCGCATGCATCTTGTCATCAACCAAGTGGTTCAATTTGAGCATGTACATGTAACCTACAGTTACAGGACGGTCAAACTGTTCACCTGTACGACCATCAAACAATACTGTTTGACCAGTACGTGAAATGTCTGCAAGTTCAAGTAAATCTTTGATTTGGCTTTCTTCAGCACCATCAAATACAGGCGTTGCTAATGGAACACCAGCACGCAAGTTGCCTGAAAGCGCTAAGATCTCAGCATCAGTTAAGCTATCAAGCTCTTCTTGCTCACCACCAACCTTGTTATAAATCTTGTCTAAGAATGAACGCAGTTCGATCACTGTACGTTGTTCTTTCAACATTTTTTCAATTTTATCGCCAAGACCCTTAGCTGCCATACCCAAGTGAGTTTCAAGAATCTGACCCACGTTCATACGAGATGGTACACCCAATGGGTTTAATACGATATCAACTGGCACACCATGAATATCATGTGGCATGTCTTCTACCGGCAAGATGTTTGATACAACACCTTTGTTACCGTGACGACCTGCCATTTTATCACCAGGCTGGATACGACGTTTAACTGCCAAGTAAACCTTAACAACTTTCAATACACCTGTTGTTAATTCATCACCTGTAGAAAGTTTGCGTTTCTTCTCTGCAAATTTCTCATCAATTTCATAGCTCTTCTCTTTCAAGAACACTTGAATTTGAGTTAAACGCTCTGCAATAGCTTCATCATTTGGTTGGATTTCAAGTAAATCAACCAACTCTAAGCCAGACAATACGTCTACAGAAAGCTTATCGCCACGCTTAGTTGTACCACCGCCGTTAGACTCTTGACCAGTCAATAAACGAACAATACGTTCACGTGCTGCTTCTTCGAAGATTTTGTATTCTTCTTTCAAATCTTTACGGTATGCGTCAAGCTGAGCTTTCTCAATGGCTTGAGCACGTTCGTCTTTTTCAAGACCATCACGTGTGAAGACTTGTACGTCAATCACGGTACCTTTAGTGCCAGACGGAACACGTAAAGATGAATCTTTTACGTCAGCCGCTTTTTCACCAAAAATTGCGCGAAGTAGTTTTTCTTCAGGTGTTAACTGAGTTTCACCTTTAGGTGTTACCTTACCAACAAGGATATCACCCGCAGTCACTTCAGCACCGATATAAACAATACCAGACTCATCCAACTTAGACAGTGCAGCTTCACCAACGTTAGGAATATCAGCAGTAATTTCTTCTGCACCTAACTTAGTATCGCGCGCGACACATGACAATTCTTGAATATGAATCGACGTTAAACGGTCTTCTTGAAGTACGCGCTCAGAAAGCAAGATCGAGTCTTCGTAGTTATAACCATTCCATGTCATGAACGCGACGCGCATATTTTGACCAAGTGCAAGTTCACCCATGTCAGTCGATGGACCGTCAGCCAAGATATCACCACGAGCAACTTTGTCGCCCAAGTTCACGATGACATTTTGGTTAATACATGTATTTTGGTTAGAACGTGTATATTTGATGAGGTTGTAGATATCTACACCTGCTTCACCCGCGATCATTTCATCTTCGTTTACACGAATCACGATACGAGATGCATCTACATATTCAATCGCACCACCACGATCTGCAATCACACACACACCAGAGTCACGTGCTACGTTTGCTTCCATACCTGTACCAACAAGCGGCTTGTCAGCACGTAACGTCGGAACAGCCTGACGTTGCATGTTCGAACCCATCAATGCACGGTTCGCATCATCGTGTTCAAGGAATGGAATCAATGACGCTGCTACAGATACAACCTGTTGCGCAGAAACGTCCATATGGGTTACACGCTCAGGCGACATACGAACGAAGTCACCCTGATGACGTACAGAAACCATCTCTTCAGTTAAAGTACCATCTTTATCCACTGCAGAATCGGCCTGTGCAATGACAGTACCCACTTCTTCAATTGCAGATAAGTATTCAACGTCGTCAGTTACACGACCATCAACGACTTTACGGTATGGTGTTTCCAAGAAACCAAAGTCGTTCGCTTTTGCGTAAACTGAAAGCGAGTTGATCAAACCAATGTTTGGACCTTCAGGCGTTTCAATTGGACATACACGACCATAGTGAGTTTGATGTACGTCACGTACTTCAAAGCCTGCACGCTCACGTGTTAAACCACCAGGACCAAGCGCAGATACACGGCGTTTGTGTGTAATCTCAGACAATGGGTTGTTTTGGTCCATGAACTGAGATAACTGGCTTGAACCAAAGAATTCTTTGATTGCAGCAGCAACAGGTTTTGCGTTGATCAAATCTTGTGGGGACAAGTTATCTGTTTCAGCTTGGCTTAAACGCTCTTTAACAGCACGTTCAACACGAACTAAACCAACACGGAATTGGTTTTCTGTCATTTCACCAACAGAACGTACACGACGGTTACCTAAGTGATCGATATCATCGACTTCGCCTTTACCATTACGAATCTCAACCAATGTACGTAATACATCGATGATATCGTCATGTGATAACACACCTTCAACTTCACGTGACTTTTGATCAGTTCCCACTTCGTAAGGACGACCCAAACGACGATTAAACTTCATACGACCCACTGGAGAAAGGTCATAACGCTCAGAAGAGAAGAACAAGTTATTAAATAAGTTTTCAGCTGCTTCTTTTGTTGGTGGCTCACCTGGACGCATTACTTTGTAGATTTCTACTAATGCTTCTTCACGACCCGATGTTGTATCGGCACGTAAACTGTCTGCAATGAACGAACCACGATCAATATCATTTGTAAATAGAATATTGAACTGCTTAACACCACCTTCAGCGATTTTTACCATCACTTCATGGCTAAGCAATGTATTTGCAGGAATTACATCACCATCTTTCAAAGTGATGTCTTCAGCTGTAATACGCTCATACAAATATTCATCAGGCACAGAAAGCTTAGCTAAGTTTGCAGCTTCCATTTGACGTACATGACGTGCATTAATACGCTTGCCTTGTTCTACGATTGCTTTGCCATCGTTATCCAAGATATCAAACTGCGCCATCTCACCACGTAAGCGATCTGGTACTAAGTCAATTTGATAACTACCCATATCAAGATATACAGGTACTTTTTCATAGAATAAATTCAAGATCTGCGCATTGGCATAACCTAAAGCACGCAAAATAACGGTCGCTAACAACTTACGACGACGGTCAATACGCACATAAACAAGGTCTTTAGCATCAAATTCAAAATCTAACCATGAACCACGGTAAGGAATAATACGTGCTGAATACAACACTTTACCGCTTGAATGGGTTTTACCCTTATCATGATCAAAGAATACGCCTGGAGAGCGATGTAACTGCGATACAATTACACGCTCAGTACCGTTAATAACAAAGGTACCGTTATCGGTCATGAGTGGCATTTCACCCATGTATACTTCTTGTTCGCGCACATCTTTAATTGATTTTGTTTCGCGATCTTTAATGATCAAACGAATTTTTACGCGCATTGGTGCCGCATAAGTTGAACCACGCAAAATACACTCGCGCACGTCAAACTCTGGTTTACCAAGGCTATACTCAACAAATTCTAAAGCAGCATTGCCAGAATAACTTTCAATAGGAAAAACTGAACGAAATGCGGCTTGAAGACCGATATCTTCGCGATTTTTTGGAGTTTTGCCACCTTGTAAGAAAGTACGGTACGAATCGACTTGAATCGAAAGTAAGTACGGTGCTTCCATTACGTGGGGCAATTTACCAAAATTCTTACGAATCCGTTTCTTTTCGGTATATGAGTATGCCATCTGGAGTCCTCGGAAAGTAAACTAAGTCGCCTGCAGAACGTACTTAGAAGGAATTACGCAAGCCGATATGGCCACCACTGTTTACAAATGCTGCAATTTTTAGTGGTATTAAAACGCTTAACAATATTTTTATAAGCAAAAAAATATTGGTAAGCGTTTGATATTTATTCGTTTGTTATAAAAATCACATTGAAAAATGCAAAACTAACAAAAAACGAGCCGATTATTGTAACGCAAAAAGGCTGATGACCCAAGAGCCATCAGCCATTTTTTGGAGCCGATTATCAAAAAATCGACTCCCTACAGCATTACTTAAGTGTAACTGTAGCACCAGCTTCTTCAAGCTTCTTCTTAAGTTCTTCGCCTTCTTCTTTAGAAACAGCTTCTTTAAGAACGGCTGGAGCGCCTTCTACAAGATCTTTAGCTTCTTTAAGACCAAGGCCAGTAGCTTCACGAACTGCTTTAATTACAGCAACTTTGTTAGCACCGAAAGAAGTCAACTCAACGTTGAATTCTGATTGTTCTTCAGCAACAGCAGCAGCTGGACCAGCAGCAACAGCAACAGCTGCTGCTGATACATTGAATTTTTCTTCAAAAGCAGAAATTAATTCAACAAGTTCAAGAACAGTTTTTTCAGCAACTGCATTTAAGATTTCTTCGTTTGTTAAAGCCATGAGAGTAACTCCAAATGGATATTGAATGGTGTGAAAGTAGATTTAAGCTTAAGCAGCTTCTGACTCGTTTTTCTCTTGAAGCGCTGTAAGTAAGCGACCCAATTTCGAAATAGGAGCTTGAAGAACAGATGCGAGCATAGTAAGCGCTTTTTCTTGGTTCGGAAGATTCGCGATTACGCTAACATCAGCACCTTGATAAAGTTTGCCTTCAAATGCAGCAGCCTTTAATTCAAATGCTTTGTTAGTTTTAGCGAACTCTTCGAACAAGCGTGCAGCTGCACCCATATCGTCTTCAGAAGTTGAGAATGCTAAGATTGTTGGACCAACAAGGTCATCATTCAAGATAGCGAATGGCGTATCTTGAAGAGCACGTTTAGCTAAAGTATTACGCACAACACGTGTAGCAACACCTAGTTTACGAGCTTCAACACGAAGAGCTGTTAATTGCTCAACGGTTAAACCTTGATAGTCAGCAACAACGGCAGCGAAAGCTGTAGAAGCAATTTCACTTACTTCTGCAACAATCTGTTTTTTGCCTTCGATAAGAAGAGCCATTGTAAAACCTCCTAACGGTGATCTATGCACTCACATGAGCGCACTCCCAATTCGCAAGTCTTTTCAGACTTACACGCGGAGGAGCAACAAATCACACCACCGCGTCTACTCAGACTGGAAAATTAAGAAGATCATCAATAAAGACATCACTTCGTCTGAGGTCTTTGACGCTGATAAACATTCATTTATCAATTCAAAGTTTGCTTAAACTTTTTCAAAGAAAAAGTTTAAGGCTTCAAAATTCTTTCTAATTACTTAGAAACGTTGCTTACATCAACGATCAAACCAGGACCCATAGTTGAGCTCAAAGTGATCTTTTTAACGTATACGCCTTTAGAAGTTGCAGGCTTCAATTTTTTCAAATCTGCAATTAAAGTTTCAACGTTTTGACGAACAGCTTCTTCGCTAAAGCCAAGTTGACCGATAGCAGCGTGGATAATACCCGCTTTGTCTACACGGTAACGTGCTTGACCAGATTTAGCATTTTTAACTGCGTTAGCAACATCTGGAGTCACTGTACCCACTTTAGGGTTTGGCATTAAGCCACGTGGACCAAGAATTGTACCCAACTTACCAACAACGCGCATTGCGTCAGGAGCAGCAATAACCACGTCGAAATCTAAGTTACCAGCTTGAATACTTTCAGCAAGATCTTCGAAACCAACGATGTCTGCGCCTTCGGCTTTAGCAGCTTCAGCAGCAGCGCCTTGAGCAAACACAGCAACACGTACAGTTTTACCAGTACCTGCAGGAAGTGTAGTCGCACCACGAACAACTTGGTCAGATTTACGCGGATCAACGCCAAGGTTTACCGAGATATCTAAAGATTCTTTGAACTTCGCAGCTGGAAGGCTGTTAAGAACTTGTACTGCTTCTTCCAAAGTATAAACTTTGTTTGCTTCCACAGCAGCAGCAATGGCTTTTTGACGTTTAGTTAACTTTGCCATGTCTTATAGCTCCACTTCCAAGCCCATAGAACGTGCAGAACCAGCAATGGTACGCACACGAGCGTCTAAATCAGCACCAGTTAAGTCTGGTTCTTTAGTAGTCGCGATTTCTTCTAATTGAGCACGAGTCAACTTACCAACTTTAGTTTTGTTTGGTACAGAAGAACCCTTTTGAATACCAGCAGCTTTCTTAAGAAGAATAGATGCAGGTGGAGTTTTCATGATGAAAGTGAACGACTTATCGTTGTACACAGTGATCACGACAGGAATTGGCAAACCAACTTCAAGTTTTTGTGTAGCAGCATTAAATTCTTTACAGAATGCCATGATGTTTACACCACGTTGACCTAAAGCAGGACCAATTGGTGGAGATGGATTCGCTTTACCAGCTGGAACTTGCAGCTTGATATAGCCGTCAATCTTCTTAGCCATTGAAATTACCTCTGGGTACAGACGCCGTTAGGCTCCCCAAAAAAATAAGTAACACCGAAGTATTACAACAACAATGCCCGATCAAATCGGGCGCTTTTCAAACAACTGAAATTAAACTGTTTTTTCGACTTGTCGAAATTCCAATTCAACTTGAGTTGGTCGATTAAATACATTAATCGTCAACGTTAAACGTGACTTTTCGTATTGAACTTCCTCCACGACCCCTTTAAAGTCTGTGAACGGACCATCAACAACGAGTAATTCTTCACCTGGTTCAAACATCGTCTTAGGACGAGGCGCTTCACCAGTATTACGTACACGAGCAAGGATCGCATCAGCTTCACGTTGTGAAATTGGCGCTGGTTTTTCTGGCGTACCGCCAATAAAACCAAGAACTTTTGGACATTCTTTTACGATATGCCAAGTGTCATCATTCATTTCCATTTCGACCAATACATAGCCAGGAAAGAACTTACGCTCAGATTTACGCTTTTTACCATCCTTCATTTCAACTACTTCTTCAGTAGGAACGAGGACTTCACCAAAGCTATCAACCACAGTACTGCGTTGAATTCGATCATTAAGCGAACGCATCACTTGTTTTTCAAAGCCTGAATAGGCATGAATAATATACCAACGTTTCATCGCGCTCTTACCCAATAATTAACTTAATAAACCAACCTAACCCGTAATCGAAACACCATAAAACCAATGATGCAACAACCACAACCAAAAGAACTTGCCACGAAGTCGTGATCGTCTCTTGTTTTGTCGGCCAAGTCACTCGACGCAGTTCAATTCGCGCATCTTGCAATAAACGCACAAAGCCTTTGCCTTGATGGGTGGCGTATAATAAACCTAAAGCAACGACGATACAAGCCAAAATTACCCCAACGCGCACCCAAATATCATTTGCAGGTGCCCAATAGGCTGGTAAATGTTGATTTACCAGTGCTGAACCGATAAACAAAGCGATAGCAATTAACCATAAGACAGCGTCCAACGGAGAACCTGAACTAACAACTTCTACAGCATTATTTCTTTGAGGGATTGGCGCGTCGCTTAATGCGTCACGCGATTTATCATTCGACATTTTTTTACTCGTCGTAGAATTCGCGACTTATTATATGACAACTTAGCCAGAATCAAGCTTTTTTATTTAAAAAAAGTGGCAGGCCAGGAGGGACTCGAACCCCCAACATTCGGTTTTGGAGACCGACGCTCTACCAATTGAACTACTAGCCTATTATGCAAATCGAAAGCCGAAGCTTTCGATTTGAGTGTAACACAACGTTAGGCTTATGCAGTTACTTTAGCAACAACACCAGCACCTACAGTACGACCACCTTCACGGATCGCAAAACGTAGACCTGGGTCCATTGCGATCGGGTGAATTAATTCTACTGACATTTCTACGTTGTCACCAGGCATAACCATTTCAACGCCATCTTGTAATTTGATCGCGCCAGTTACGTCAGTTGTACGGAAGTAGAACTGTGGACGGTAACCGTTAAGGAATGGAGTATGACGACCACCTTCTTCTTTAGAAAGTACGTATACTTCTGCATCGAATTTAGTGTGCGGCTTGATTGTACCTGGCTTAGCAAGTACTTGACCACGTTGTACGTCTTCACGCTTAGTACCACGAAGAAGAACACCACAGTTCTCGCCCGCACGACCTTCGTCAAGAAGTTTACGGAACATTTCTACGCCAGTTACAGTCGTTACTACTGTGTCACGAATACCAACGATTTCAACTGATTCGCCAACTTTAACGATACCAGATTCAACACGACCAGTTACAACTGTACCACGGCCTGAAATAGAGAATACATCTTCGATTGGCATTAAGAATGCTTTGTCGATTGCACGCTCTGGCTCTGGAATGTAAGAGTCAAGTGCAGCAACTAAGTCGATTACAGCTTGTTCGCCATAAGGACCATCGTTACCATTTAATGCTTGAAGCGCTGAACCACGGATGATTGGAGTGTCATCACCTGGGAAGTCATAAGTAGAAAGAAGTTCACGAACTTCCATTTCTACTAATTCAAGTAATTCTTCATCATCAACAAGGTCACACTTGTTTAAGAATACGATGATGTAAGGTACACCAACCTGACGTGAAAGAAGGATGTGTTCACGAGTTTGTGGCATTGGACCATCAGTCGCAGCACATACAAGGATCGCGCCATCCATCTGAGCAGCACCAGTAATCATGTTTTTAACATAATCGGCGTGGCCCGGGCAGTCTACGTGAGCGTAGTGACGGATTGGAGAATCGTATTCTACGTGTGAAGTATTAATTGTAATACCACGTGCTTTTTCTTCAGGAGCTGAGTCGATTTGCGAGTAATCTTTCGCTTCACCGCCGTAAGTTTTTGCACAAATAGTTGCAATCGCAGCAGTTAAAGTTGTTTTACCATGGTCAACGTGACCAATTGTACCCACGTTTACGTGTGGTTTATTACGTTCAAACTTAGCCTTAGCCATTTGATTTTCCTCGTTTACGTCGACACTAGTTTAGAGAAAAACAACCCTGAAAAACTTTCTTTATCGACATTAGCCTAAAAAACTAGACACCCAATACTTGAAAAGCAGACTATAATAGCCTGCTTCTTTAAAACTTTGTAGAAATTCTACTAAACTGTATATCTGGAGCTCTTATCGAGATTTGAACTCGAGACCTCTCCCTTACCAAGGGAGTGCTCTACCACTGAGCTATAAGAGCGACACCTTCGATGATGGAGCGGGAGACGAGGATCGAACTCGCGACATGCAGCTTGGAAGGCTGCCACTCTACCAACTGAGTTACTCCCGCGCGTTGGTACTTACCACTTCAATCGAAGTTAGATGGTGGTGAGAGAAGGATTCGAACCTTCGAAACTTTCGTAGCAGAGTTACAGTCTGCCCCCTTTGGCCGCTCGGGAATCTCACCATATCACACTTACACAGTGCTGTTCTTTTACTCTATACTATCACACTTTTAAGATGGTGCCGGCACACGGATTCGAACTGTGGACCTACTGATTACAAGTCAGTTGCTCTACCAACTGAGCTATGCCGGCGTTTCTTAGTGTTTCGTACGTTTCGTATCGGAACGGTGTGCAGTTTAGCAAAACTCACACATGATGCAAGCAGTTTTTTTAGAAAAACTGCGAAAAACTCATAAAATCAATCCGTTTGATGATAATTCAACCGCTTTGATCACTGCGCGAGCTTTTATTTGGGTTTCATTCCATTCTGACTCAGGGTTTGAGTCTGCAACCAACCCAGCTCCAGCTTGCACATAGACCTTTTTATCACGAATCACACAGGTACGAATCGCAATAGACATATCCATTTCACCATGCCAGCCTAAATACCCAACTGCTCCACCAAATACACCACGCTTAACTGGTTCTACTTCATCAATAATTTCCATGGCACGAATTTTTGGTGCGCCTGAAAGTGTCCCTGCTGGAAATGTTGCTTTAAATACATCTAAAGCATCCACATCATCACGAACCTCACCCTGCACATTAGATACAATATGCATGACATGTGAATAGCGCTCAATCACCATACGATCAGTGACTTGTACTTTACCAATCTTTGAAACACGTCCAACATCATTACGACCAAGATCGATCAGCATTAAATGTTCTGCAATTTCTTTTTCATCAGCCAATAAATCCTGCTCTAACGCTAGATCTTCTTCTTTGGTTTTACCGCGTGGTCGGGTGCCTGCCAAAGGACGCACCGTCGCAATACCGTTTTCCAGACGAGATAAAATCTCTGGAGATGAACCCACAATATGAAAAGGTTTTTGATCTGTGAGCGTTTGACCTTGTACAAGGAATAAATAAGGAGATGGATTGAGGTGACGTAAGGCACGATAAACTTGTAATGCCTCACCATCAAAATCAGATACCATACGTTGACCTGGTACAACTTGCATCACATCACCAGCACGAATGTATTCTTTTACTTTTTCAACTGTTTCAAGAAACTTTTCTTTACCCGTAATCGATTCAAAATGTGGTGCTGTGTGTGGCTTCGCTTGCAAACTCACAGGAAGTGCAAGCAACTGTTCAAGTAGATCTAATTTTTCTTGTGCTTTTGCATAAGCATCGTCTTGATTCACATCAGCATGATGGATTAAAAACAACGTATCTTTTAAGTTATCGAAAACAATCACTGTTTGTGAGAGCATCAACCATAAATCTGGCAATGTTACTGGGTCAGCAGTTGGAATATTTTTAAGTTTCGGCTCAATGTAACGCACGGCATCATAACCCAAGTATCCAACCAAACCACCCGTAAAACTCGGTAGTTCTGGTAAATCACGTTGAGTAGGAACTTTAAATTGGCTTTGAAAATCCCGAATATACTGAAAAGGATCCGCACAGTTTTGCTCTAAAACTGAGCCGTCGGCTTGTTGGATAGTTAAAACACCAGCATTACATGAAAAAACGGTAGATTCACCCAAACCAATCATTGAATAGCGCGCCCAGTTTTCACCACCTTCAACAGATTCAAATAAATAGGCTTGTTTTTGTTCTTTAAAACGCGCAAAAACTGACAGCGGGGTCTCGGTATCGGCTAAACGCTGACGATAAACAGGAATGGTGTTATAGCCTGCTGATTTTAATTGCTCAAATTGTGATAAGGTCGTCATGAATAATCTCTATGGTTTTTTAATTTCAATGCTATTTTTTGCTTTAGTGCTGTCTCAAGCTCGCCATCGCAAAACCATAACTACTCTCATGCCCTTCTCCTGACTAAATCTTCTTCTATCAACTCTGCTAAACTATCAACCACTTGCTGCGGTTGGCAGTCATAGATGTTCTCACCATGATTATAGCCATAGCTGACCACAATACAATCAATACCTGCTCGTCTTGCTGCTTCCACATCATTACTTGAGTCACCAATCATCAATGTTTCTGACGCAGTGGTATTTTGCTGTTGCATACAATACAACAATGGTAATGGATGGGGCTTTCTTTCAGCTAAACTGTCTCCACCGACCACCATTTCAAAATACGAGCTTAAAGCCAAAACATCTAGAATACCTTTCGCTAAGCGTTCAGGTTTATTCGTCACACATGCCATTGAGATCTGCTGAGTTTGACAATAATCTAAAAACGCCAAAACACCCGAATATACTGTTGTATTTACACACAATTCTTGAGCATACACTTTCACAAAGGTATTCAGTAGTTGTTCTAGTTGATGGGGGTTCACCTCATCAAACAAATACTCCAATACAGTCTCACAAAGTTTGGCTGCGCCTTTACCCACCCAAGCCCTAATCTGTTGCTCTGTGACTAGTGCTAGGTTAAGCTCTTTTAGACTAAGATTCATTGCTCGATATAAATCAGCAGCTGAATCTACAAGCGTTCCATCAAGATCAAATAAAATAAGACTACGATGCTGTAACTGCGCAACTGCCATAATAGGTTTACTCAAAAATAAAAAAAGCATGTCAGAGACAAATCCAAAAAAATTGGATACAGCTCAAAACATGCTTAATTGTAAAAGTTTAATATGATTATTTAAAGAATAGCCAAGCGATTACAGCCAGAATGATCAACACAACAATTGAAATCAAACCAACTGAAGCATTTTTTTGCTGTTCCTGTACTTCTGCAACTCTAGGCACAGGCTCTTCAACCGCGACAGGCTGTGGATCAGCAATAGCCTGAACATTCACACCTTCTGGAATTGGAGCTGGTTTTGGAACACTCACTTGTTGTGGCATTCCATCACGTGTCACTGGTTCAGCCGCTCTCTCAGCTAGACTTGGCATACCTTGATCATGTGCCGTTACCGCAACAGGCTCAATTTCTATCTGCGGTAAATCTTTTTCAATCTCAACGGGTGCCAATACTGAGAACATAAAACTGGCAAACTGCAAAATATCGCCATCATGCAGCTCAGTTTCTTGCTCTATTTTTAAATCATTAATAAAAGTGCCATTTGAAGAATTTAGATCTTGCACCCAAAGGTGCTGACCTTTTAGCAGCAATGCAGCATGACGACGAGAAATATCTGCTGATTGCAATAAAACATCCGCATCTTGATGACGCCCAACCAGCATGTCACCTTCAACGTTAATTTCCTGCCCCGTGAATTCACCTGTAATGGCTTGTAATTTCCAAGTCATAGATGCTCTATCCTTATCATAATTTCTTTCAATCATAACATTTTGACATATGCGCTTCTGTTCATCTACTGTGAAGAGGCTGGACGAATCGTTGTAGTCGTTACCGTGCTTTTGCTACGCTCAGTTGCTTTCGCTGGTAATTGCACCGTTTTCTTTTGCACTTGCGGCTCCACAACAACCACCGGCGTTGTTACAACCACTGTTTCTTTTTGCGCGGCTGTTGGCACTTTTTGGTACGGCGAAGTCATTGTTTTTGCTTGCTGGCTATAAATATCTTCAACATTTTCTGGCAACTTTGCAAAATTACCATTTTTATCCATAGAGAGCTGCAAACTATACAGCTGATTATAACGTTGCTGAGAAAGGCGGCGCACATCCTGCGAATCACCAACAATGGTTGGGTGAATAAATACTAGTAAATTTCTTTTTTCATTGCTTCGACTGTCCGAACGAAATAATCGACCTAAATAAGGAATATCACTCAAAATAGGTAAACCTTGGCGACCTAATTCCGTATTATCAGAAACCAACCCTCCCAACACCACCGTCTGACCATGATCAGCCAGTACTGAAGTCTTAATAGCTCGCTTACTGGTGATCAAATCGGTCGCTTGACCTTTACCCACCACATCTGAAACTTCTTGCTCAACTTCAAGTCGAATTGATCCACCCTCTCCAATATGTGGAACAACTTTCAAAGTAACACCAACGTCTTTACGTTCAACTGTTGTATATGGATTAATCCCTGTGCTATTTGTAGTTACTGAGCCTGTGACAAAAGGTACATTTTGCCCCACCACAATATAAGCTTCTTCATTATCCATCGTAACGATAGAGGGAGTAGACAATAAATTTGACTTGGTATTTTCTTTCAAAGCTTGAATCAACGCACCATATAATTGGCGAGACCCATTACTACCTTCTTTATATTTACCCAAACCAATCGATGCACCATTCCCTAAAGCACCAACAGCTCCAGCAGCACCACCTGTTAAGTAACCCGCTGCAATTTGAGATAATCCCGAACCTAAATTTGAAAAATTAATAAGTCCAACACCGCTATTTAAGTCACCTAATGCCCATTGCACACCAAGTTGATCAGCATCCGTACCTGTAACTTCTATAATCGCAGCTTCAATCATAACTTGTTGACGACGAGTATCAAGTTGTTGGATAGCCGCCTCTATTTCTCGCATCAATTGCGGATCAGCTTTCACAACTAATGCATTTTGGGTCGGATCAGCAATGATACTAACACCACCTTGGTTAAAGCTTGTAATGGCTGAATTTTGACTATTATTCGAATTACTATTTAAATTAATGGAAGGTGTTGAAACAGATGAACTACCTGATGAGCTTGAATTCTGGTTATTAGAAATCAAATTATTGATCGAATTTGATCTATTAGCGCTATTATTAGATGAAGAAGATGCTGAAACAGATTGTCCTGTTACCAAACCTTGTAAAATCTCAGCCAAGTTTTTTGCACTCGCATACTTCAAACGAAAGACTTTTAAACCACCCAACCGATCAGCCGATGGTACGTCCAACATCTCAATCATTTGACGTAAGCGTTTACGCGAATCTGGGTCACCTTTAATCAAAATACGGTTGGTTCGATTATCAGCAATAATACGAACACGTGAACCGATAAAGTCTTTGGATGCACCTGTTGCACTCATCGTTTCAAGTAAGCCAATAATTTCTTCAGCCTGACTCGACTGCAAATTAACAGCCTCAATATCATTTTGACCAGTACCATCCAAGTTACGAACGATATTTTCTAATTGATAAATGTTGGTTGCACGATCAGAAACAATCAGCGCATTGGTTCCTGCCACGGCAGCCAAATGTGCAAACTGTGGCATTAAAGGACGCAATGCAGGAATCAAATCATTCGGGTTCGTGTTTTGTAGCCATATAACACGGGTTACGATCTGATCACCACCCGCTCGGCTACGTGAGTCATAAGGAATGCCTGAGTTTTTCGCATTGCTATCTGGAACAAGTTTTATTGTATTTCCAGAAGGTAATGCCACAACGCCATTCACATTAAGAACACCTAAAAAGAGATCATAGACCTCATCTTTATTTAGGGGCTTGTTAGAGATAACCGTAACATTTCCACGTACACGAGGATCAACCGCAAAGTTCTTACCTGTTATATCAGCAACTTCATTAATGAATGCCGTCAAATCGGCATCACGTAGATTAATCTTCCATGTTTGTGCTTGCACATTGGTACTGATTGTCGCAACCAAAGGTGCTGCGGCCAGTAATGCCCAAAGTGGACGTTGATGATTTAATAAAGCCATAACCTGCACTTGTTCCTAACTTTTATGGTGACGTGTTATCACTAAAAACTCTGTTGTATGGTCATCACTTGATCACCACGTTTTATTTCTATTTTGGCGTGTCCCTCACGACGTACTTGCTCTAATAATTGTACTTCGCTTAGTCCTTGTCCAATTGTCTGACCATTGATCGATAGAATACGATCACCTGAGCGTAAACCCAAAGTGTTTTTTAAACCAGAGGGTGTTCGATCTGATATTTCGTAACCATCCGAACCACCACTCACACCCATATTCTTTAAATATTGCTCACGATTGTCCTGCATTTGTTGAATCGCTTGCCCTAATGCAGATTGAGTAGAGTTTTGAGCTGGCGTTGGTGCTTGTGTCTGAGATGGCACATTATTTTCATTATTTAAGACAGGTGTTATCGGTTGATATAACCCATTCTCCAAACCCTTAAATTTCACTTCACGTGTGGCACCATTGCCTTGCTTTAATACCACATGGTCCCAATACACTTCTGCAAGTTGATACGAGGTCGAGCCTACATTTTCCCCAACACGGTAACGTTCAGCTTTATCATCTAACTTAATCACAGCCGAAGACAAATAGCTTGGATAGCCAATCAACACACCTTGCAATTCTAAATTGACATTATCTTGTGCTGATGACATTGCAGGCTCATTAAATAAGGCAAATGAGCTGATATTCGGTACTTGAGCTTGTTGTGAACCTAATTCAACTCGTTCGAACTGCATCGGCTGTGGCGGAGCAATCACCCACCAAAATAAAGAAGCCAACTTCCAACATAACCACAGAATCAATAAAGCAAGTACCAATACACTTAGCTTATCTACTTTCTGCCAACGAAATTGCTGCATTTTTTGCGTGATCGCTTTCATTAGAAACCACCTTGTAACAAAGGTTGGCGTGAACTAATGACATAGGTATCTAGCCCTGCTTTACCTTGATAAGATGGAATATTTAAAAGCATTCTCTGTGTAAGCTGTACATCTAGCATAAGATTGGCATCTAAACTAAGGTTTGCCATTTTTTGGCTACGCTGATCACGCACATCGATTTGCAATTGACCATTTTCATCTTTTATTTCAGCTGCCAGTGAAGGCATATTCATACGATCTTGGCGTTGCCCAAAAGTATAGCTCAGAGGTCCACCACCCCAATTTAATTTACCTTCGGATGCACTAAAACCTTTTTCTTTTTGATAGTTAAATTGCACATCCTTCAATTGGATGGCATTTTCAGGCCATTGCCAATTTGCAAAAAATTTTAAGGTTTCAGGTGAAATCTCACCCTGCAAATCTTTGATCATGATTTTTTGACCTAGACCATAAGCAAAAACACCATTGAATTGCGTATTACCGCTATGAATATCAAGATTTGCACCTAACCGAAATAAAAACAAATCAAGAGGGCGGGTTTTCCAATGTACGGAACCACGCAACTGACCACTTTGCCAATCCGCTTGACCCTGCCAAATATTTCCGCTGACATTATGTAATATTTGATTATTTTTTGAAAATTTCGCAATTAGCCATGTTGCTGGTATTTGTAAAATAATAAAAATTAAAAATGCAAAAATGGCGAAAATCCACCACTTCCATTGCTTGGTATTTTTTTTCATTCCACCCTTACCAACATGCAAATTATCATCCTTTTTTGAGACACTCGCCCCCTGAATGACATTATGCATACTTTTTCGACATCGCCAATTCTCTCATATAAAAAAACCAAGCTTTTTAAGCTTGGCTTTTATTAAAGGATAAAATCATCTTGTGACAAAACGATGACTTTAAAACTTGCTTAGATTAAGAAATCTTCAAGTTTTGCACCTTTTTCTAATTCAGCGACTAACCAGCGCGGTTGTTTACCACGACCAGTCCAAGTCTCTTCTGTATTACTTTTATTGCGGTAACGCGGCTCTACAGCTTTACGCGTTGTTTTTTTGCGTTTTTGTTCACCAAGCTCTAAAAGCTCTTCAACACTAAAACCTACAGCTTCAGCAATCGCAATAATTTGATTATATGCATCTTCAATTGCTTGGTCTTTTTTGCTTGCAATTAAAGCTTCTGCTTCTACCTGTAAACGTTTTAGATCTTCTACAGATAAATCACTAATATCTGGTTTCATTAGAACCACTCCAACTCAAAGGGGAAATATCACTCAAAAATAAAATGAATTCAAAATTCACCCCTATACTATTTATATAACATTCATTAATCAATATTAACCCAACTGATTTAATTGCAATTAATGCCAAAACATCATCATATTTACAATAAAACAAAAAAAATGTCTCACAGAGTATTTATATTTTATTTATCTCCAAATTATAAAAGCATATTATTGAAATACTCTAAATATTAAATCCAGCTTAATTCTATAATTATATTAAACACCCAACCCTAAGCAATGAACTTTATTTGAATTGATTTCAGACAAAGCTCATTATAAAACTCATACGCTATAATTTAAAAATAGACATAATAGTCTTTATAATAATTATACATTTAGATGATGTTCAGCAGATTGCTCAAGTTGAATAATCCGTTCTCTAATATTGTCAGGAATCAATATTTTTTTTGAGTTTTGCTTATCTACACAAACCATGACGGCTTCTGCAGTTGCTACGATTTGATCTTGTGCTTCGCTCCATAAAATATAACTCATGCGAAATGCACTATTTCTTAACTCCTCAATACGCGCACCAATATGCAGCACATCAGGATAAAAAACAGGACTTAAATATTTACACTGACTAGAAGAGACCACAGTCAATATATCTTCATCAAAGATTTTTAAAGCTGTTAGGTAAGTAATACGTGCACTTTCAACATAACGATAATACTGAACATTATTGACATGCCCAAATGCATCCATATCACCCCATGCTACATTTTGAACATGCACCACAGGAAAGACAGACAGTTCTTTCATATTTCACTCAAATCTTAAAATTAAGAAAATTGACATCATTTTCAAAGATTAAATTCAACTGCTTGATTAAATCCATATTATCACCAAGCACTGATTTAATTCTTAGGTAACTCATTAAAATATTATCAGGATATAAAGTTAATAACTGTTCAGCTGCATCTACACGCTGTGTTGCCATATAAATATGCCATTTTGCAAATGCAAGCATTGGAACACTTGTATAACGTTGTTCCAACTGAATAATCCGCTGTTCAACATAAGCATAATCTGGAATTTGTTTAAGTAATTGTTGTTGAAACCATAAATAGAATACTTCAGGATCAAACTGTTCTTGTAGTAAATGCAAGGCTAAGTCTTCGTGTTGCAAGCTCATTTCTGGCATGCGTGCCAATATCTTTAGCCATAAAACTTTACTGCTATAGGGGCGATTTTGTATTTCACTCTGCAAAGCTAAATAACGTTGTTGTAATGAACTTAAATCATCAACTGAAGCTTGGTCAAATTGAATTAATAGCTGTTGCAGCCACAAGTCACGATGTTCGGCATCCAACAACCCATATTGAATGGTTTGCAAAAATAACCACGGCTTTTGTAGAGCAAGTTTCCCCCATAATGCCGTAATTCGATGTTGATAAGCTGTTTCAATTTCTAACAACCAAGGCGAGAGTTGATGCTGTGCTAGGAACTCCAAATGAGTCAATGCTTTTTCAGTTTCTTGCTGCTCAAGAAAAATATCGATTCGCTGTAATTCTGCTAACTCAAATGCCATAGGTGCTGATTGATCTAAGCAATTGAGTGCTGCTACATAATCTCCATTTTTATAGTCAAATTGCGCTTCAATAATATTGCTGAGTAAACCCGACTGAGTAAAAACACGCTCAATAAATACTTGTTGATCTTTTGCAGCATCTAACAGCCAAACAATACCTAATTGCTCATAAGGGTGCAGATTTTTAAACTGTAAAACAGTGTCATTTTTGCGCTGTACCTTGGCAAAGTAACGTCGACCAAAATGCCACAACAACTGCGCAAATAAACTAATAACAATAAATAATGTCAGTAATCCGAGGACATTACTTTGAAACTGCCAATCGCGCAGAATGATATAAACGTATCCACTACCATAGCCATAACTAGCAACGGCAAATAATGCAAAAAGCAAAAGACTAAAAAATAAATAGGTCAGCAATAATTTTTTCATCATCAACTACCCCAACAGACTTAAAGTTGTAAGTTTCGGAGCAGGCTGTAATGGAAGATTTAAAAGCTTCTCTAGGCGCAATTTAAGCTGTTGAGTATTTCGATCTGGCAAACCTTGAAGTAGTTGTAAAACCTCTTGAACAGATTTCTTGTATTCAAGCATTTGACCTTCATGCAAAGCTTGAGATGCAAGCAGCAAACGCAATTGAGCCTCTTTCAGCACAAGACCTCGATTAATCAAATCGGGTGAATCACGTTGCACCTTTTCCAGTTTAAACCAATGCCACCATGCATTATTTTCATTCTTTTGAATTTTTATTGTTGGATTTTGAATTTCATCCGCCAGCTTTTGGTCTAACTGCTGCAATATATTATCTAACTGCTGTTGTTGCTGAGTTTGTGCCAATACATATTGCTGAATGGCTTGTTTATCTTGCTCTAAAGCTTTAATTAAACTTTGTTGCAGTGCAGGTGAAACTGCATACTTCAAAACCTGCTGTTGTGCCTGATTTAAATGATCGATTGCATACAAAAATTGCTGCTGATCTAATGCAAATTGAACCAGTTCAAGCTGTTGTTTCACTAAAAGAACAGGTGATAATGTGGTTTGATTTATTGTTGTATTCACATCCTTAGCATTCTCAACATTCAAATCGGCATTTTGCCCTTGACGCTGCAACGCCACCAATTGATCATTCAGTAATGCAGACCGTTGTTCGGTTTGGCTAAGTTGTTGTTGTATTTGAGGAACAATCTGAGAATATTGAGCAACATCATAACTGAGCTTAGCTAACCATAATAAGCTGAGTAGCAATATTAGATAAACAATCTTTCTCATACATTTCCCTGCCAATCTTTCATGCGTTGAATAATCTCTAAAGCAGATAAACTTTCAAGCTGAATAATGTTAACTGTCTTACTCAGTTTAGATTGAGTATGCTCTACAATTTTACGGAGTCGCTCTCCCAAAACGAGATAAATCCATTCAACGTCTATTATTTTTTTTTCGCAAAGTTGTTGCCAATTATTCCAACTGGCTTCGCTCGTGATAAGCACCACAATCTGTTGACCCGAACTCGCTTTGGCACAGATATTTACAAACTGAGTTTGGCTTGCTACAGGGCATTCACGGCGATAAAGTACAAAATTCAAAACGACAACACCTTGCTGTTGTAGTTGTTGCATCATAAATTGCCGTCCACCCAAACCACGCCAAAAAGCAATTTTCTGCACATTTTTTTGCTGTTTGAGAATGGGTAATTCAAGCATGCCTTCTGAAGTTTCAACTTCAGGTACAACAGCACGAATATGAAACTTTGCCAAAGCTTGTGCTGTCGTTTGCCCTACTGCAATCCATTGAATATGAATTAATTGATCTAGGTGTATTCCTGCACGCTGCAAATAGCGCATCCCCACATCTACAGCAGTTGGACTTACCACAACGATCACCTGTACTTGCTCAAGTTGTTGATAAAGTTGCTGTAGCGCATCACTCCACGGCTCATCAACCAATTCAAGCAAGGGCAAATTTGCTACTTCATAACCCGCATTTGAGAGCGCCTGAGTCAAACTGACTGCACGGTCTTCAGGTCGAGTATTTATAAAAAGCATTAATACAAAGCTTTTAACAACTCACCAGCGCCTTGCGCTAGTAACCGTTGTGCAAGTTGTTCACCTAATTGCTCTGCTTCATCAGCTGAGCCTTCAAGCGTTTCTTTCAGTAAGGTTTTACCATCAACACTTCCAACCCGCCCTTCTATTTTGAGCTGGGCATTGACCAATGTTGCATAACCCGCAATTGGAACTTGGCATCCGCCTTCCAAATAAGCATTGAACGCACGTTCAGCACGAACACAAATTGAGGTTTCTTGGTGTTGCAAAGGCTGGATTAAGGCTAATAGTTCATGATCGTTTTCACGGCACTCAAGACCTAAAGCACCTTGACCCACTGCTGGCAAACTAACGACAGGATCAAGGCTATGACGAATTCGATCTGCCAACCCTAAACGCTTTAAACCAGCACTTGCCAAGATAATTGCATCATACAAACCATCATCAAGTTTAGACAAACGAGTACCCACATTGCCTCGTAAGTCAATAATCTCTAAATCAGGTCGTAGCTGTAAGATTTGACATTTACGGCGTAAACTTGATGTTCCAACTTTGGCACCTAAAGGCAATTCATCAAAATTTGAATATTGATTTGATACGAAAGCATCCAAAGGATCTTCACGTTCACAAATCACAGCCAAGCTAAGGTTTTCAGGTAAGTGCATCGGCACGTCTTTCATCGAATGAACAGCTAAATCAGCACGTCCGTCTAAAAGAGCAGCCTCTAGTTCTTTAACAAATAATCCTTTACCACCAATTTTAGCTAAAGGTGTATCTAGAATTTTATCGCCTTGAGTGACAAACTTAACTAATTCAACCGTTAAATCTGGATAAAGTTCGTTTAAACGAAAACGAATATGTTCTGCTTGCCAAAGCGCAAGCGGACTTTGTCTAGTCGCAATTTTTAGGGTTTTCATAAATCTAAGTTAAGTATTGATCAACACAATTCCTCCAAACTTAACTTGATCCCCTAAAATTGCAAGTAAAAATTCATAAAGTGCTCATTCATTCAGTTAAAAAGAAGAGATTTACAATTGATGCATGCACTCTCTTAAGCTCGGCAAATGTCGGCGACTGACTGACAGTCGCTCTTCAAGCTCTCGCAATCTGACTTGATACTGACCAGCAGCAATGAGCTCTAAACCCTCTAAGTAGTCTAGTGAAACCAATGCATTACGATGAATTCGAATAAAACGGTCAGAAAACTCAAACTCTAAGTCTTTTAAAGTCTCATCAATTAAAACACTGCCATTTTTATGACGAACAGTGACATATTTTTGATCCGCTAAAAAATAATAAACATTTTCAAGTGGAATCAGTTCTACTCCGCGATATGTTTTCGCAGCAATTTGATGGCGTTGAGTTTTAGTATCGTACATATCGTCTTGTTGTTTTAAACCAGTCATTTGTGCTTGGGTTAATTGAGTTAAATGGTTAAACACCTGTTCTAAGTCTTGTTGTGCAACAGGTTTAAGCAAATAGCCTTGTGCTTGAAATTTAAATGCTTCCAATGCATGTTGATCATATGCTGTACAAAAAATAATAGCAGGTCTTGGATTTAAATGACGGAGCTGTTCAGCACACTCCAAACCATTCATTCCCGGCATCTGAATATCTAATAACACAACATCAGGTGAATCATTTTCAATATGATTTAACACATCTTGCCCATGATGCGCTGTCGCTATCACTTCGTGCCCCATTTGGGTCACCAAACGTGATAAACGCTCTACTGCGAGAGGTTCATCATCAGCAATCAGAACTTTCATCCTCTCCTCCTTGTCACCGTTAACTTCATCCATAATTTTTATGGTTAACTGAGTTTATTATTTTACTCGATAATGGTAATTCACCACTGTGGTATAGAACGACTGTCCCCCGTATACCTGAAACTTTACTGTTCGCCCATAATAGGCTTGCAAGCGTTGTTTCACATTTTCTATTGCAATACCATTTCCCTTTTTCGATTTTATTGTATCGTGAGAATATGGGTTAGTAATGACTATACTGACCTGATTTTGCAATATTTCAACCAATACAGTGATTGTCGATGGTCGCAAAAACGTTTCAACACCATGAAAAATACTATTCTCTAGCAAAGGTTGCAATGTTAATAATGGAATCGTGGCACGTTTTAATTCAATTGGGGTAGCTTGTATGTTCCACTCTACTGTCAAACGCTCTCCCAAACGCATCTTTTCAATACTTAAATATTGCTGACAGAGATCAATTTCTTCAGCCAAGCTCACCAGCTTGAGTTCTTGAAAACTCGCTCGAAATAATCGAGATAAATTAATCAACATGTTTTCAGCTTTGTCAGGGGCAATCGCAATCAAACTCACCACACTATTTAAGCTATTAAATAGAAAATGCGGATGAATACGTGCCTGCATCGCTTGAATACGCGCATTTAATTCACTGTATTGCTGATTGAGCCATCTTTCTCGCATATATAAATAACGCAAGCAAAATGCGCCCAGCAATACTCCGTAACCTAAATTTAAACTGGTGTTATGGAACAATATTGCATCTGAGAAAGGCTCTCGACCCAATGACCAGTATTGTATTATATTTATCGCACAAGTCGTAAATAAAACAATCAGTTGAAGTAAAATAAAACCTAAAATTAAAGCCAGTTTTTGACTAAATTTGGCGAAAAACTCTTGAAAATAGTCAACAAGGGCTGAAAAGGACAAAATAACCCAGTTAATAAAAAACATATATTGCAACACACGAATACTTTCTAAGGCTTGCCATGACTGTGCTTCAGCCAAAGCGAGAACCATTGCTAGAACATTACTCGCAACAATTAATTCCAATAAGTGTTGCCATTGCCCGATTTTCGTAAAAAAATAGGAGCCTGACGCATTCATCTGACGTGTTTGCGATAACTTCTTGCGTCGAGTTTCGGCAACTGCGTTTGGATTTGCTATACTCTTTTTTATTTTGCTGAGCCGCCATGACCACATCTTCTCAATCCTCTTCTACAGCAAGCCCTAATCAAACCTCAGGAATGTGGGGCGGTCGCTTCTCAGAAGCAACAGATGCATTTGTTGCTGAATTTACCGCATCTGTGCAATTTGACCAACGTTTTTATAAACAAGATATTGCAGGCTCGATTGCTCATGCAACCATGCTTGCTAAAGTTGGTGTACTAACTGAAGCTGAACGTGATGACATCACTCAGGGTTTAACGACCATTCAAGCAGAAATTGAAGCGGGCAATTTTGAATGGCGTATTGATTTAGAAGATGTACATATGAATATTGAGTCTCGCTTGACTCAACGTATTGGTATTACAGGTAAAAAACTACATACAGGTCGTAGCCGTAATGACCAAGTTGCGACGGATATACGCTTATATTTACGCGATGAAATTGACGACATTTTGACAATTTTACAGCGCCTACAACAAGGTATTTTGCAACTAGCAAGCAAGAATACCAACACGATTATGCCAGGCTTCACTCATTTACAAACGGCTCAACCCGTGACTTTTGGTCATCATTTACTGGCCTGGTTTGAAATGCTAGTCCGTGATACAGAACGTTTGCAAGATTGTCGTAAGCGTGTAAATCGTATGCCATTAGGTTCAGCTGCATTGGCTGGGACAACCTATCCAATTGATCGTGCTTATACTGCTGAACTTTTAGGTTTTGAAGCGGTATCTGAAAACTCACTTGATGCTGTTTCGGATCGTGACTTTGCTATTGAGTTCAATGCAGCAGCCGCATTGATCATGATGCACTTATCACGTATGTCTGAAGAACTCATTTTATGGACTTCAGCTCAATTCAAGTTTGTGAATATTCCTGATCGCTTCTGCACAGGCTCTTCAATCATGCCACAAAAGAAAAATCCAGATGTACCAGAACTCATTCGTGGTAAATCCGGTCGCGTTTTTGGTGATTTGATCAGTTTACTGACGTTGATGAAAGGTCAGCCATTGGCTTATAACAAAGATAACCAAGAAGACAAAGAGCCTTTATTCGATGCCATTGATACAGTGCGTGGCTCGTTGATGGCATTTGCTGACATGATCCCTGCATTAGTTCCTAATATTGCAATTATGCGCGAGGCAGCATTACGTGGATTCTCTACTGCAACTGACCTTGCTGATTATCTTGTAAAAAATGGTGTCGCATTCCGTGATGCCCATGAAATTGTAGGTAAAGCTGTTGCTTTAGGTGTTGCTGAAGACAAAGATCTTTCTGAATTAACACTTGAACAATTACAACAGTTCTCTGATTTGATTCAAGCTGATGTATTTGACAAAGCGCTCACGCTTGAAGCTTCTGTCAATGCACGTGATCATATTGGTGGAACAGCGCCAAAACAGGTAGAAGCTGCAATTGCTCGCGCCCATACTCGCCTAGAACAGCTATACGCATAAGGATGAATCATGACTAGACAAGTATTTTGCCGTAAATACAAACAAGAACTTGAGGGTTTAGACTTTGCACCATTTCCAGGTGCAAAAGGTCAAGAGTTCTTTGACAATGTATCTAAACAAGCTTGGCAAGAATGGTTAAAACATCAGACGACACTGATTAACGAAAAGCGTTTAAATGTATTTGAACCTGATGCCAAGAAGTTTCTTGAAGAACAACGTGAGAAATTCTTTAACAATGATGAAAGCGTTGAAAAAGCTGAAGGTTGGACTGAAGAGAAATAAGAAATATTCCTCTATTCCTGAAAAAAAAGAGCTGTTTTCAGCTCTTTTTTTACGTGATATTTACACAAGTAATAAAGCATTACAGAGTATACACACTTGTCTACATGACAGCTCTGGCGATTACTCATATATTAGAAAGCAGAAGGACAAAGAGATAGTTTGATATCTCAACAATGCATGATATTTCTCTCCCAGACTTTTCCCCCGAAGTCTGGGATTTTTTTATTCTTGGATTCAAAAAACCGCAAAATAATTTTGCGGTTTAAACTGAGATCAATTGAATAATTTATTTTTGATTCATTTTTTGCTCAATCTCTTCAATACTGGTATGTCGAACATCCATACCCTTTGCCATGTAAATCACTTGCTCAGAAATATTACGCGCATGATCACCAATACGCTCTAATGAACGAAGCACCCACATCACGTTGATCACGCGAGCAATATGGCGTGGATCTTCAATCATATAGGTCATAAGGGTACGAGTCGCTGATTGATACTCACGATCAATATCTACGTCTGCCATTACAACTTTTAAAGCCTGATCAACATCTAAACGCGCAAACGCATCTAAAGCATCATGGATCATGACACGAACCTGATTACCAATATGACGCGTTTCCATGTAACCACGAGGTGACTCGCCTTCTTCGCACAAGTTCTGCGCGATTCGAGCAATTTTTGCAGCTTCATCTCCAATACGCTCAAGATCAGTATTGGCTTTACTCATCGCAATCACCATACGTAGATCAATTGCCGCTGGGTGACGACGAGCTAAAATCAAGGTCAAACCTTCATCTATATCTCGCTCATATTGATTGACAACGTTATCTTTGAACTGAACATCAATGGCCAAATTTGCATCAGTATCTAATAAAGCATGGATTGCATTGGCAACCTGCTGCTCTACCAATCCTCCCATGGTCATAAATTTGGTATGTACATCTTGTAAGTCTTCATTAAATTGTGAAGAAATATGGTGACTTAACACAGGGTTACTTGGACTCACAGTATGCCTCCACTAGACACATGGAAAAATGATTGGTGATTTAAACATAGGAATGATGAAACTTTTATGACAATAGCATGTATTTACTGATTATCGAATGATGTTATTTGATACAACAAAATCAAAAAAATCTGTTAGTCTAAACGCCTAGCTTGACGGAGCGCAGTTAATAAACTGCTGAGATTATCTTAATCGCAAGATTTAAAGATGAGTACCGTTGAACCTGATCAGGTTAACACCTGCGTAGGAATCAAGCCCAACAAAAGCCTCGCCTTTATTTATCAAAGAGATAAATTCGCTATCGTTTTTGCTCGTGCTTGATTCGTTAATGTAATACATAAGGATCATGCCATGAACCAATTAACGAATCTTCCCTCTGCTGATATTTCTGCTCAACATGAGCAAGATGCTAAAGATTTAACTCGTATTTTACCCGCATCAAAAAAAGTTTATATACAAGGTTCTCGCCCAGATATCCAAGTTCCATTTCGTGAAATTAGTTTAACTGAAACACCAACAGGCTTAGGTGGTGAATACAATCCACCTGTTATGGTTTATGACACATCAGGTGTTTATACCGACCCGAATGTACAAATTGACTTAAATCAAGGTTTACCTTCAGTCCGCCAAACTTGGATTGAAGAACGTGATGATACTGACGTACTCTCAAGTTTAAGTTCTGATTTTGGTCAAGCCCGCTTAAAAGATATTCGTACAGCTGACATTCGTTTTGCTCACATTCAAAACCCTCGTCGAGCTAAGGCAGGTAAAAACGTTACTCAAATGCACTATGCCAAACAAGGCATTATCACACCTGAAATGGAATATATTGCGATTCGTGAGAATCAGCGCCAAGGTGAAGGTGTAGATATGCGCCAACATACTGGACAAAACTTTGGCGCGCAGAATTTAAAAGAAATCACCCCAGAATTTGTGCGTCAAGAAGTTGCCGCAGGACGTGCGATTATTCCTGCCAACATTAATCATCCTGAAATTGAACCGATGATTATTGGTCGTAATTTCTTGGTCAAAATTAACGCCAATATTGGTAACTCGGCACTGGGTTCATCCATTGATGAAGAAGTCGCTAAAATGACCTGGGCAACCCGTTGGGGTGCTGACACCATCATGGACTTATCGACAGGTAAGAATATCCATGAAACACGTGAATGGATTATCCGCAACTCACCAGTTCCAATCGGTACTGTTCCAATTTACCAAGCGTTGGAAAAAGTTGATGGTGTTGCCGAAGACCTCACTTGGGAAATCTTTAAAGACACCTTGATTGAACAAGCTGAACAAGGTGTAGATTACTTCACCATTCACGCAGGTGTGTTATTACGCTATGTTCCAATGACAGCAAATCGTCTCACAGGTATTGTATCTCGTGGCGGTTCAATTATGGCGCAATGGTGTCTTGCGCATCATCAAGAAAATTTTCTATACACACATTTCGACGAAATTTGTGAAATCATGAAAGCCTATGATGTGTCATTCAGTTTAGGTGATGGTCTACGTCCAGGCTGTGTTCAAGATGCCAATGACGAAGCACAATTCAGTGAACTTAAGACATTAGGTGAACTCACACATCGCGCTTGGGAACATGATGTACAGGTGATGATTGAAGGTCCCGGTCATGTACCAATGCATATGATTAAAGAAAATATGGATCTACAACTTGAAGTCTGTAAAGAAGCACCTTTCTATACACTTGGTCCACTAACAACTGATATCGCACCGGGTTATGACCACATTACCTCTGCAATTGGTGCTGCGATGATCGGCTGGTACGGTACCGCAATGCTATGCTATGTAACACCTAAAGAACACTTAGGTTTACCAAACAAAAAAGACGTGAAAGACGGTATCATCACCTACAAAATTGCAGCACATGCAGCCGACTTAGCCAAAGGTCATCCGGGTGCGCAAGTCCGTGATAACGCGCTATCAAAAGCACGCTTTGAATTCCGTTGGGATGATCAGTTTAATTTAAGCTTAGACCCAGACACAGCACGTAGTATGCATGATGAAACACTTCCGAAAGAAGCGCATAAATCTGCTCATTTCTGCTCAATGTGTGGACCAAAATTCTGCTCCATGAAAATCACACAAAATGTGCGAGATTATGCGCAAAATCAACGCAATGCCAATCAGTCAAATGATGCTGAAACAGAAGTTGAAGCAGGTCTCAGTGCGATGAAAACCGCTTATCAGGAACATGGTCAAAAACTATACCACAAGCTTTAAATCGACTAAAAAAAGATTTTCCCGTGAATCATTCTCGGTTAGGATGAGATATGTACAATCTCATCCTGATTGCAGATGACTATTCTTGACCACGCCAGCTATTCAGCATCCGACGTTACGATAGAATCTCGAGAGTTTTTATTTCGAGGATTCATTCAAGTTGAGAAAGTGAGCCTTAAGCATCGATTATTCAATCGAAGTGATTATTCGCCACTGATTCATCGTGAATTAATACATCGCCCTGAAGCTGCTGGTGTTTTACTTTATAACGATCAAAAACAAAAATTTGCTTTAATTGAACAATTTCGTATTGGCGCACTTAACGATGCAGAGTCTGCTTGGCAGCTCGAAGTGATTGCAGGTGTACTGGATGGAAATGAATCACCTGAAACCTGTATCCGCCGTGAAAGCTTAGAAGAATCTGGTTGTGAAATCACTGAACTCGAACATTTATTTAGCTTCTACCCCTCAGCTGGTGCATGTTCTGAATTTTTTCATCTATATACAGCAGAAGTAAATTTACCGAATGAAGGTGGAATTTTTGGCATGCCTGATGAAGGGGAAAATATCCAACTTCATTTATTCAACTATGACCAATTATCAACACTTTTAAAAAATGGACGTTTGAGCAATGCACCTGTAATTATGGCATTACAGTGGTTAGCTCAACATATACAACAATGATAATAAATCTAAAAGGGGTAAGAAGGTGACGTTCCAAGTCTCATCATTATCACAAAAAGATTTTGTGATGATACAGATTACTGATACACACTTATTAGAGTATCCGCATTTAGAATTTGTCGGGATGCAACCTGAGCAAAGTTTTCATGCCGTAATCGACTTGATGCGCCAACAGCACCCTGAAGTTGACTTAATAGTACATACAGGCGATTTGGCACAAAATCCAACACCTGTGACGTATCAACGCTATTTACAATATATGAAAAGTCTAGGTATTCCCTTTTTTCATACTCCAGGGAACCATGATGATGTTACTCATTTCCCATTCCATGAAGTCGATCCTACTCAACCTACAGTCGTCGAGTTAGGTGCTTGGTGTATCATTTTATTAAATAGCGCCCAACCACAACGGATTGATGGGAAAATTACTGAGGCACAGTTGCAGTATTTAACCGAGCAACTCACTCGATTATCAGATCGGCATGTCATCATTGCTTGCCATCATCATCCATTTGCAATGCAATCCGCGTGGATTGATCAGCATAAATTAAAGAACTCTTCTGATTTATTAGAGACTATTCAGTCATTTCATAATGTCAAAGCTATTGTCTGCGGTCATGTACATCAAGACTCTATTCATAGTTGGCAGGGTGTCGAATTTTTATCAACACCATCAACCTGTATCCAATTTAAGCCGAAAAGCGATAAATTCGCATTAGATGAAGAACATCCAGGCTATCGCTATATTCGCCTTAAAGCCAATGGCGAGTTAGAAACACAAGTTTATCGGCTTTCTAGCTCGCAAAGATTGAGTAGCTCTGAAGTTCTAGGTTATGACTAAATTTTTAATTACAAATTACATTGACGATTTCTCACAAAATCTGGGCGGGAATGACTACCATCTTGTCCAAAAAGTCTATATGATGGCGACCCTTGATGGGAAAAACCATCTTAGGTTTCTATAAAAACACTTGCATATCACCATATTTTTTGCGTATAGATAGTACGTGTAAGATGAGGAATGCCCTATATGGCGAATGACAACCAAAATCAAGTCTTGGACGAAAATACAGAAGTGATTGACGACCAAAAAGCGCCTGTAAAACGTGTGCGTAAAACCAAACCGAAAGCTTCAGAAGGTGGAACCACTGCAAGCTTATTTGGGATTGCACCATATCAGCCGAAAAAAAATGAAGAATACATGTCTGAAGGGCAACTTGAGCATTTCCGCCAAATCTTAAATGCATGGAAAGCCGAGTTAATGTCAGAAGTTGATCGTACCTTGAATACAATGCAAGATGAATCAACTGCGCTTCCTGATGTCAATGACCGTGCAACTCAAGAAGAAGAGTTTGCGATTGAATTACGTACGCGTGACCGTGAACGCAAACTCATTCGTAAAATCGAACAATCTCTTGAAGCAATTCAAAGTGAAGATTACGGTTACTGCGAAACTTGCGGTATTGAAATCGGTTTACGTCGTTTAGAAGCACGTCCAACAGCAACTCAATGTATTGATTGCAAAACTTTGGCTGAAATCAAAGAAAAGCAAAACAACGGTTAATTTTGAAAACCGTGTTGAGCCATGAAGTTAAGCAAAGCGATGCTTTACTTAATCTCCGCTCATATGTGGGTCGGTTTGCACCATCGCCAACCGGCCCATTGCATTTTGGCTCCCTGCTCACCGCAGTTGCTAGTTATTGCGATGCCAAAGCCAATCGGGGTAAATGGCTGGTTCGTATTGAAGATACAGATATTCCTCGCATCTATCCTGATAGCAAAAATCACATTCTTAGCTGTATTGATGCCTTTCAATTTGAACCTGATGCTGAGATTATCTTCCAAAAAGATCATTTAGGTCTTTATGAGCATGTGTTAGAACAATTAAAAAATGCTAACGCAATCTATGCATGTCAATGTACTCGAAAAATACTCGGTTCTAATCATATTTATGCAGGCACTTGTCGTGATCTAAATCTTGATTTTGCTGAGCAAGCGATTCGTTTAAAAGTTGCCGATCAATTGATTTGTTTTGACGATCGCTTACAGGGTCAGCAATGCTCAAACCTCAAGCATGATCTTGGCGATTTCGCTCTCAAACGTCGTGATGGAATCATTAGTTATCAATTGGCTGTTGTAGTAGATGATTATCTACAAAACATCACTCATGTCGTTCGTGGCGCAGATTTATTGGATAATACAGCGCGACAGATTTGGTTGGGTTCTTTGCTGAATTATCCGAATTTAAACTATATGCATTTACCGCTTGCGATGAACGATCAAGGGCAAAAACTATCGAAACAGAATTTGGCACAAGCCTTGGATATTCACAGAGCTCCAGAACTCCTACAGCAAGCGATATTAGCGCTAGGACAGCCATTCGTTGAACTTGATCAGCCTAGAGTTATGCTACAACAAGTTGTACAGCAATGGGATGTGGACTTAATTCCAAAAGGGATTCATCTCACAGCTACTTTTTTATAAGCAAAAAAAAGCCCTGAGCATCGTCAGGGCTTTTCAATCAGAAAATCGTTAGAAATTTGACTCTTCTTTCACAGGATTCAACTCTTGTGTAGATGCATCAATTTTCAGAATTAAACTAATCATTGCCGCACACATCATTAACGATGAACCGCCATAACTAATAAATGGTAAGGTCAAACCTTTAGTTGGTAGTAAGCCCATATTCATCCCTGCATTTACTAAGATTTGCAGCAAGAAGATAATACTAATACCGTAAGCTAAGTACCCTGCTCTTAAATAATTATGCTGCAAAGCACGATGCCCAATACGAATACAGCAAGCCAACATCGTGAATGAGAGAATCATGACCAACGTCACACCAACAAAACCAAATTCTTCACCAAGAACGGCGAGCATAAAGTCTGTATGTGCTTCTGGAAGATAAGAAAGTTTTTGGACACTATGCCCCAAACCTGTTCCAATCCACTCTCCTCGTCCAAAGGCCATCAATGCATTCGATAACTGATAACCGACACCTAATGGATCTGCCCAAGGATTGGTAAATGAAATTAAACGTTGAAAACGGAATGGTTCAAATAAAATCAGTGCGGTAATCCCTGCAAGAATTGCCCCTAACATAATTAAGAACTGAGTTGCGGGTGCGCCTGCCAAAAAGAACACTCCAACCATCATCAAAACAATAACGACTGTTGCACCTAAGTCAGGCTCTGCCACAATAAAACCGACAGTGAGCGCCATAACACCACTCAGTCGCAACAAACCTTTCCAATGCGTTCTAACTTCTTTTGCACGGCGTACAACATAGTCTGCGGTAAAAATTGCCATCACGATTTTGGCAATCTCTGTTGGCTGTAACGTAAAACCACCGACTTTAATCCAACGATGTGCACCATTGACTTCTGAACCAACCACCAAAACAGCGAGCAATAGCACCATGGTCACAAGCCACAAAGGAAATGCATTTTTAAACCAAAGATTCAATGAGATACGATAGGTTAAAAAAGCGACCACTGCTGCAACAACAATCGAAATCCCATGACGAATCACAAAATAAAAAGGATTTTCATGAATATATTCAGCGTAAGGCATTGAAGCCGATGCAACCATCACTGAACCGAAACATAATAAAGAAATCACACAAAAAATAAGAATATTTCGTGCTGTCAATTCCGCAGGAAATTTCGGCAAACGATTCACTATCTGCGAAATCTTTTGGGTCATGTTTTGGGCTAAATCAGCCATAATTCTATTCCTAGTTTTTATTTTCATTCAAGGCATTTACACATGCCACGAATTGATGCCCACGGTCATTATAGCTTTTAAACATATCAAAACTTGCACATGCAGGCGATAGCAATACCACATCTTCAGCCTGCGTTACTTTTTGAGCCAATTCTACCGCCTCTTTTAAGCTACTGGCATGTTGAATAATACTACTGCCTTGAATAGCTTGCTCAATCACAGCTGCGTCTTCACCAATCAAAATTACACTCTTCACATATTTTTGAATTGCTTCACGTAATGGTTTGAAATCTTGCCCTTTCCCCTGCCCACCTAAAATGAGTGCTAATTTACCTTGCTTCACCTCAATAGCGGCACCTAAACCATCAATAGCAGCAAGGGTTGCACCGACATTTGTTCCTTTTGAATCATTGTAGTAACGCACATCATCGACTGTTTTCACGTATTCACAGCGATGCTCTAAGCCTTTAAAGTGTTTTAAGGTCTCAAGCATAGAAGATATTGGCAAAGCAATCGCTTCACCCAATGCCAAACACGCTAGAGCATTGGCAACGTTATGCATACCTTGAATATACATCTCTGAAGTTTTAAGCAAACGTTCACGACCACGTGCCAACCACATCGTGCCATCGGCATCTCGGAGCACCCCAAATTGATTTAAATCTGGGGCATTTAGACCAAAACTCTGCATTGGTGTAACATCAGGGACAAGAGGACGACTTAAATTATCGTCACGGTTATAAACAACCTTTTTTACTCCCTGAAAAATTCGATGCTTGGCTTTATGATAACCAAACATATCACCATGACGATCTAAATGATCTTCACTCATGTTCAAAACAACAGCGACATCAGCATTTAAGTGTGATGTAGTCTCAAGTTGAAAACTAGACAATTCCAATATAATGAGTTCAGGCTCATCTTTTAATAAATCTAATGCAGGACGACCTAAATTACCCCCAACTGCAACTTTCTTTCCTGCATCCGCAGCCATTAACCCAATGAGAGTTGTCACTGTACTTTTAGCATTAGAACCTGTGATGGCAACAATCGGTGCATCTGTTGCACGACGTAAAAGTTGTATATCACCAACAACTGGAATACCTTTTTCAATTGCTTGCTGAATTTCAGGAAGTTGGGGTGCCAAACCAGGGCTAAGAATAATTTCTTCTGCTTGCAATAAAAGCTCAGTATCTAATTTTCCAAAACTGGTTCGAACACCTGTCGGAATTTGATCATGCCCAGGAGGGGTCGCACGAGAATCTGTGACAGCAACTTGGTAGCCTTTTTCAAATAGAAAATTGACTGCGGACACGCCTGAAATACCCAAGCCAGCCACAACTTTTAATCCACCACGTTGTATTAACATTTTTGCCCCATTTTTCCAGTTCACAGAATGGCAAAAATGTTAGCACTTTACTGTTTTAAATGCTTTTTCAGTTTTAGTTTTATTCATGCTTTTTTGTGTCAGTGCGTAAAAGCTAAATCGAATAGCTGAATCAGAATGAAGTAAACAATGCAATCACCCACAAAGCTAATGCCAAATACATCAATCGGTCAATTTTCTTCGGTTGGATTCCCTTTATCTTTAGCGCAATAGCTTCAGGTCGTAACCATAAATAGATGAAACAAAAAATTGTACCTAGCCAATTCAATCCAGCTCGATAAGGTGTTGGTTCATCCTTCAATCCGAGTAGAAAGATTATCGTAACCAAGATCATAAACCCAATCAGAATGATTTTATGCTTAAGGCTTAACGGTTTTTCTTCAATCTTTTGAATTTGATTCATTTTTATCATTTTCTTTCAACAATCGCCTATATCATTAATAAATATAGGCGATTGCTATTTTTTAACGCCATTTAACCGCTTGTATAGACTCTGCTTTTTTACTTTCAGCTTCATCTGTTGAACAACCACAGCCCCCGCCACAACCGACTATTATTTTAGGTTTAGACCAGACTGCCAAACGTTGCCAACCTAAACGCTGACAAAAATTCGAGACCGCTAGAGATGCTGAACTTGCAGTTTTAGGAAATACTTTTTTAAAAACAACAATAGCACTCCATAGCACCAATACAGCAATAATTAAGTACTCAAACATAAGCCTCTCCAATAATTACCTTCCTTACTTGAAGGAAGGTATAAGTGAGATTTCATTACCCCCAAATGCGTGATGCAATTTGATAGGTAAAGAAAGACATTAAATAAGCTAAGCCAAACAAATAAGCTGTCATGACTGCGACGTGTTTCCATGAGCCTGTTTCACGGCGAACCGTTGCCAATGTTGCCAAACAATGCGGCGCATAGATAAACCACACCAAGAGTGATAATCCAGTTGCAAGCGACCAGCCTGTTCCATCCGCACTAATTAAGTGTGATAAACCTTGAGCGACCGCATCATCATCTGCACCAGATAATGCATATACAGTACCCAATGCAGCAACCACCACTTCACGCGCCGCCATTGCAGGAATCAGTGCAACCACGATCTGCCAGTTAAAACCAACAGGTGCAAAAATAGGTTGTAATAAATGGCCTAACATACCTGCGAAACTGTAATCAATTGCAGGTTGAGTTGCTCCATCTGGCGCTTGAGGAAAAGTACATAAGAACCAAAGTAAAATTGAAAGTGCGAAAATGATACCACCCACGCGCTTTAAGAATATTTTGGCGCGATCCAGTAAGCCAATCCCAACACTTCTCAAATCTGGAATACGGTAACTTGGTAGCTCGAGTAATAGCGCATGCTGTGATTTATCTTTTTGCAGAAATTTCATCACCATAGACACACATAGCGCACTAACAATTCCCGCCATGTATAATCCAAATAAAACTAAACCTTGCAAATTAAAAATACCCCACACTGTTTGAGTCGGAATAAATGCGGCTATCAGCAAAGCATATACAGGCAAACGTGCCGAACATGTCATCAGCGGTGCAACCATAATCGTGGTGAAACGATCACGGTGATCACTAATACTACGTGTTGCCATAATACCGGGGATTGCACATGCAAAACTTGAGAGTAAAGGGATAAAAGCACGTCCACTCAAACCCGCTTTAAACATCAACTTATCAAGCAAAAACGCTGCGCGAGGTAAATAGCCTGATTCTTCTAAAACCAAGATAAAGAAAAACAGAATCAAAATTTGTGGCAAGAACACCACAACACCGCCAGCACCTGCAATGATTCCATCAACAACTAAACTTTGAAGTAAAGGTTGGCTTATGTGCTCACCCAAGGTTTCACCCAGCCACCCAAAGAATGTTTCAATTCCATCCATAAAAGGTGCAGCCCAAGCAAATACCGCTTGGAATACAATGAACATCATCACTGCTAGACTGAGTAGTCCCAATACAGGGTGTAAAAAGATCTTATCTAGAAAATCTGTACGCTTATCTTCTTGATCATTAAAGTTAACGACATCTTTGAAAATCACTTCAATTTTTTGATGATGTTCGCCTGTCAAACCACTCAGTTCGGTTTGTGGAACTGTGTATTTACCTTGATCTAATGCGTGCAGTAAATTTTCGATCCCTGAATTACGTACCGCAACAGTCTCTACCACTGGCACACCCAAGCGTTCAGATAACTTCTGTGTATTAATCTGAATGCCACGACGACGTGCTTCATCCATCATATTTAATACAACAAGAATCGGACGACCAAGCTCGATGACTTCTAAAACGAGACCTAGATGTAGCTTCAAATTAGTTGCATCAACCACACATAAAAAGGCATCTTGCTGCCCTTCTTCCGCAATCTTACCTTGGCAAACATCACGAGTGATTTCTTCATCAGGACTGGTCGCTTTTAAGCTATACGTTCCTGGTAAATCCAAGACACGAACATTTTTTCCTGAAGGAAGCTGAAAATGTCCAACTTTACGTTCAACAGTGACCCCCGCATAGTTCGCTACTTTTTGGCGAGTTCCTGTTAAATGATTAAATAAAGATGTTTTACCGCAGTTTGGATTTCCCACAAGGGCAACACGTAGCGCATCACTCATGCAGGTGCTCCTTCAAGCTGAATTTCAATTTTGTCTGCTTCGGTTTTACGTAACGCAAAACGAGTAAAACCAATTTGGATTAGAATCGGATCACCACCAAAAATACCTTTAGTGATCACCTGCACTTGAGTACCAGGTACAAAGCCCAAACTTTCTAAACGAACGGCAACTAAATCTGGCTGTTCTGCCTCATCGACTAAGCGATTTACTTTCGTAATCATCGCTGTTTGCTTGACTTTTAATGCTGACAATCGCACCGCTTCTAACCCTTAACGCTTTTGTGGCTAGTATACAAGCAAATGAGAATAATTACCAAAAACAATCTCAATGCCATTTCGCTTTGTCACAGATCGACAACAATTCATTTTTCTTTTACAGTGCAACTGAATAAAGGAATTTTCTGATGATATTGAATAAAAAACCTCGTATTCCTACTGCCGTCAACATTCCTGAACATTTGGGCTTTTTACAAGGTTTTCGAGATTATTTAGTGGCTCAAACAGTCAGCCCACACACACGCAATGCCTATTTGTCTGATTTGATCCAATGTAGTGAATTACACACCACCTCACTATTACCACAATGGTCAAGTGACGATATCGCAGATGTACTCATTGCGCTGACCAAAGCAGGGAAAAGCCCACGTTCAATTGCAAGATGTCTATCCGCATTACGACAATTCTTTAAATTTTTAAGAGAACAAAAACTAAGAGATGACAATCCTGTAGCAACGCATCATTCGCCTAAAATTGGTCGTGCCTTACCCAAAGATTTATCGGAACAAGATGTAGAAGCTTTGATTCATGCACCAGACATCACGCATGTTTTAGGTCTTCGAGATCGTGCTATGTTAGAAGTTTTATATGCATGTGGACTGCGTGTTTCAGAATTACTCAATTTGCGTTTAGAGCTAATTAACTTAAAACAGGGTTTTTTACGTATCACAGGCAAAGGCAATAAAGAACGTCTCGTACCTCTCGGACAGTATGCTTGCGATTGGGTAGAAAAATATTTATCAGAATCACGTCCACAGCTTTATAAAAGTAGCACCGATTATTTATTTTTGACTCAACATGGCGGCATCATGAGTCGACAAAATTTTTGGTACGCCATTAAACGTTATGCTCTGCAAGCCAATATTCAAGCTGAATTATCTCCACATACACTACGACATGCTTTTGCGACACATTTACTTAATCACGGCGCTGATTTACGCGTAGTGCAAATGCTGCTCGGACATAGTGATCTTTCAACCACACAAATTTATACGCATGTTGCGCAACATCGAATGCAAGAACTACATAGCAAATACCATCCAAGGGGTTAAAACAGCCTTTTATCGAAGATATACAGCAAAGTAGATTTCGTTCACATAGCTCAAGCAAGATTTAACGAAGTAAATCTAATTTTTTGGTATGCTTGAGCAAGTTTATAAATACACTATGAAAAAGGTTCTTTATGTCGTTTACTCGCTCTCAGCTCGTACTTGCTTGTACATTGGCATCAACATTATTAGTCAGTGCATGTTCAAAAGAAAATTCAGCACAAAAACAAGATGCTCTTACAGCAAGTGCACCTGCGACAGGTGAAGCATCTACCTTAAATGAACGTAATGCTCAACAACGTCTCATCTCAACCTTAGAAAAACATTTTAAAACCGCGAATATTAATGCCAAAATCGTTTCGATTAAAAAAACGGAAGTACCTAATTTATTCTGGGTCAGTTTAGAAGGCATGGGATCAGTATATGCCACGAGCGATGGTCAATATATCATTCAAGGTGATGTAATTCGTTTAGGCGACAAGCAACTGAAGAATGTGAGTGAATCATTACAAGCAACTGAAAATAAAAAACACTTAGCTGCTCTAAAAACCGAAGATTTGATTGTTTACCCTGCCAAAGATGGCAAAGCAAAACATGTGATTTATGTATTTACCGATTCAAGTTGTCCTTATTGCCATAAACTACACGAACATCTAGCTGAAATTAATGCCAAAGGCATTGAGGTTCGTTATATTGCATGGCCACGTGGCGAGCAATTTATGCCAACTATGGAAGCCATTTGGTGTAGCGAAGATCGTAAGTCAGCTTTTGATCAAGCCGCACAAGGCCTTCCTGTTGCTGCAGCAGCATGTAAAAACCCTGTTCGTGATCAATATCAATTGGGTTTAAACATGGGTGTAAATGGAACACCTGCAATTTACAACGTTGATGGTGAGTATTTAGGGGGCTATATGACACCTGATGAAATCACAAAACGACTCGAAAAATAAAATATTTTCAAAAGACTAAATCAAACGACTCGGGCGACAGATTAAAGATGATCTTAGCCCTAGTGTCTGCTCACTTTTTTAGCTATGATCAAGCTTCATTAAAATGATTGAATAAAATGGAGTGTGACGTGAAACCAGTTCGTCTGGCGATACTCGGTCTTGGTACTGTAGGTGGTGGAGCCCTTAAATTACTACAAGAAAATGCTGCTGAAATTAAACGCCGTACCGGTCGAGAAATTCAAATTACACACGTAGGCACCCGCCGTCCACGTCCAGATTTACAACTTGATGGCATTAAACAAAGCGAAGACCTCATGGAAATCGTACGTCAACCTGATGTTGATGTCGTGGTTGAAGTAATGGGTGGGATTCATCCTGCCTATGAAGTCATCATGGAAGCCATTAAGCATGGCAAACAAGTTGTCACTGCGAACAAAGCATTACTGGCTGAACATGGCAATGAGCTGTTCAAGGCTGCCGAAGATAATGCTGTGCAAATCGCCTATGAAGCAGCGGTTGCTGGCGGTATTCCAATTATTAAAGTAATTCGTGAAGGTCTTGCTGCAAATCATATTCAATGGTTGGCAGGAATCATCAATGGTACAGGTAACTTTATCTTGACCGAAATGCGCGAAAAAGGCCGTGCTTTTGATGATGTACTTAAAGAAGCTCAAGAACTCGGTTACGCTGAAGCTGATCCAACTTTTGATGTTGAAGGAATTGATGCTGCACATAAGCTAACGATTTTAGCGTCGTGTGCGTTTGGTATCCCACTTCAATTCAATAAAGTCTATACCGAAGGCATTAGCAAAATTACAGCACAAGATGTGAAATATGCTGAAGAGCTTGGTTTCCGTATCAAACACTTAGGTATTGCTCGTCGTGCAGAAAAAGGAATTGAGTTACGTGTACATCCAACACTGATTCCTGCAGAAGAATTAATTGCTAATGTAAATGGCGTTAAAAATGCCGTATTGGTACAAGCGCACGCCGTTGGTCCAACACTTTACTACGGTGCTGGCGCGGGTGCAGGTCCAACAGCATCGGCTGTTGTTGCTGATGTGATTGATATTGTCCGTGATATTTCTTACACAGAAGACGGTGCAGGTACAATTCCGCAACTTGCTTTTGAAGCATTGACCAATGTGCCGATTCTCAGCCGTGAAGAAATGACAACGGGTTATTACATCCGTTTAAATGCTGAAGATCAAACAGGTGTGTTGGCAGATGTCACCTCGATCTTGAGTCGCGCTGGTATCAGTATTGATGCCATCATGCAGCAATCTCGCCTTAAAGATCTGATTCCAATCGTAATCTTGACCGATCCGATCATCGAGTCAAAAATGGATGAAGCTTTAGCACAAATTCAAGCATTACCTGCAATTCGTGGCGAAATCGTAAGAATTCGTTTAGAATCGCTCGATAGTTAATCAGGTTGAGGGAAATGATCTCCCTCACCCCGCTCTACCTCATATTGGAACACCATCATGTCGAATGCCAATCGTTATACTGGTCTTGTAGATCGTTATCGTGACCGTTTACCTGTGTCTGCAACTACACGTGCTATTTCTTTAGGCGAAGGTAATACTCCGCTCATTAAATTAGAGAATATTCCACGTATTATTGGCAAGAATGTTGAAATCTATGTGAAGTATGAAGGTCTAAATCCAACGGGTTCTTTTAAAGACCGTGGCATGACGATGGCAGTGACTAAAGCAGTTGAAGAAGGCTCTAAAGCGATTATCTGTGCATCTACAGGCAACACTTCAGCGGCTGCGGCTGCATATGCAGCACGTGCAGGCATCAAAGCATTTGTCTTGATTCCTGAAGGTAAAATTGCAATGGGTAAAATGGCTCAAGCAATGATGTACGGTGCAATCACCATGCAAATTCGTGGTAACTTCGATGACGGTATGCGTCTAGTTAAAGAAGTTGCTGATCAAGCTCCTGTAACGATTGTAAACTCAATTAATCCATATCGTTTGCAAGGTCAAAAAACCATTGCTTACGAAATCGTAGAAGCTTTAGGTCGTGCACCTGATTATCACTGCTTACCAGTAGGTAATGCCGGTAATATCACGGCACACTGGATGGGTTATACTGAAGCAGTTGCCAACCAACCTGCGGATCAGTTCGAACAAGTCATCTATGATGCGGCAACAGATCAATTCACTGGTCCTAAACCTGAAGGTTTACCAATCATGGCAGGTTATCAAGCTGCTGGCGCAGCACCATTTTTACGTGGTGCACCAGTTGAGAGTCCTGAAACTGTTGCTACAGCAATTCGTATTGGTAATCCACAAAGCTGGAACCATGCTAAAGCTGTTGTACGTGACTCTAAAGGCTGGTTTGATGAACTTCAAGATAGTGAAATTCTTGAAGCACAACGCTTACTTTCTATATATGAAGGTGTGTTTGTAGAACCTGCTTCTGCAGCGTCTATCGGTGGTGCTATTCGTGACATTAAAGCAGGCAAAATTGCTGAAGGTTCGGTGATTGTATGTACTGTGACTGGTAATGGTTTGAAAGATCCTGATACAGCAATTAAGCAATGTGCTGATGCTGTGATGTTGTCAATTGATGCGACAATGGATCAAGTCAAAGATTCGATTCTTTCTAACATGTAAGAATAAATTCTAAAGAAATAAAAAACCAGTTGCTTGCAACTGGTTTTTTTACTCAAAAAGATAGATTATTTTTCTTTTCACTCATATTCGTCTTCATAGCTATACTGCTTTGACAACTCTTTCTCAATTGCTTGAATCTCTTCTAAAGCTATCTGTTTAATCTCAAATAAAGGCTGTTTGAGCAAAGGATTAACCGCATACAAAGGCTCTTCTTCCCAACCATGCATAATAATTAAAGTCTGTGTTTTCTGATTATATTTTAAACCTGACTGAGAATGAATCATTGCCTGTAAAAGTGCTGGCTGATCAGACAACTCCTCAAATGAACCTTTGATCTGAATATCACCATAATCGTAATCGGCAAAAATCGTTACGACATTACTTTTTAATTGTTCAGGTTGCTGCGAATAAACCAAACTTGCAAAAAACTCATCATGCTCCTCCACCCATTGCTGCTTTTTTACTGACCATAGGCCGTAGAACTTAATATCTTGATCAAAATGAATAAATTGATAACTTTGCATATTGGCCAGTTGAATAAACTCAAAAGTATCCTCATCATTTAAGCTTTCAGGCAGCGTTTCTCGTGAAACGCCTCCATCCTGATAAATATGTTCACCACAACGTGAAAAGACAAAATCATCCAATTGTTTTAATAATGACTCATCTGCATCAAATAATGATTCAACTTCATATAAAAAAAGTTACGTGCAGCTTTAATTTCAAGTTGCTTATAAGTTGTTTCAGCTTGTTCTTTACTCTCAAAAACACTGGCAATTCGACTCCCCGACGCATAAAAAACTTCATCGTTATAACCAAAATATTTTTCACGAATTACATACATTGGCATCTTAGATCCCCAATTTTAAATTATTAATTTCAAATGAATTATTAAATATACTGAGATCATAATTTAGCAAAATATACTAAAAATAAAAGATCTTAAACTGAACTTTACGTCTTAAACTGTCGTTTTGATATATAAAAAAAGCTCCTCATAAAGAGAAGCTTTTGAGTCTTTAAATTATTAAACTCTTTTTGGTAATGAACTCAGCCAATTGAGCAAATTAGTCGCGTCATTAGTACGAGATTGCGAACTTGGTGCGCCCAAGAGTACCACGACTGCTGGGCGAGAATTTACAGTCGTATGCATTACCACACAACGCCCTGCCTCGTTAATATAACCCGTTTTAGACAAGTTAATATTCCAACCACCATTACGTACTAAAGCATTGGTGTTATTCGATTTTAAAACACGATAGCCGAGATTAAAATCATAGGTCGGTGTGGTTGAAAATTGACGAATCAATCCATATTGTGATGCAGCACTAACTAAAATACCTAAATCACGTGCAGAAGAAACATTATGCGGATCTAAGCCTGTAGACTCTGCATAGTGAGTAGATGTCATACCCAATTGTTTGGCTTTAGCATTCATTGCAGCAATAAAAGCTGAACGACCACCAGGATATGTACGTGCTAATGCCGCAGCAGCAGGGTTCTCAGATTTCATTAAAGCAAATAGCAGTAATTCAGCGCGATTCATGGTATCGCCAGCGCGTAAAGTTGAGCTTGAATTTTTCCCGCCTGCACCTGCAAAATCAATCATTTGCAAAGTAACTTCTTCAGACATATTCAAACGCGCATCAGCAGTAACCACAGCTGTCATAACTTTAGTAATCGATGCAATTGGCACTGACATATTACTATTTTTGCTGTAAAGGACTTCGCCAGTTTGAGCATCCATGACCAAAGCGGCACGAGCATTCACAGAAGGCTGACTACTGTATCCTGATGTATCACGAATCTGTAAGCTTTTCTGCGGCGTTGCGGATGAAGTAATTGTTGCTGTACCACCACCTCTTAAGGTCGTCGTCACAGAGGTTGAGCCTTGCGGACTAACCTCTAATGAATCATCATCTTCCATAAATTGGCTAACGTCATTTGCAGACCAATTCAATGAAGCAGAAGATTCATTGGCACTCGAAGTAGCCGAGTTGTTATTTACAACCAACTCAGCAAAACTTGTTGAACTCCACGCCAACAAGATAGACATGCTTAAAACATGCATGACAGATTTTTTAGAATTTCTCACGACACAATACTCAACTCAGGACGCTGCACATTTGCGCTTACTATCATTATGCCTTACATTTGAACAAATCGGGTAAAGCTTTTATAGACACAATTGTGTACAACTATTCTCTAAACACGAAGAATAGGATTGCTAATTTTGTCGTTTCATTGCAAGCTAATTTTGCTTTATGTAACAAAAAACCAGTTTTTTGAAATAAAAGGAGGTCTTCTTGATCACTGTTCTCGTTGTTGATGATCATGAACTCGTACGCACAGGGATTTGCCGCATGCTAGAAGATCACCCAGATGTTGAGGTTATTGGTCAAGCCGAATCAGGTGAAGAGGCAATTGGATTAGTTCGTCAGAAACATCCACAAGTTGTTTTGTTAGATGTCAATATGCCAGGTATAGGTGGTGTTGAAACAACGCGCCGTTTATTGCAATCGGCACCTGAAACAAAGGTAATCGCAGTGAGTGGTTTAGCTGAAGAACCTTATCCCTCCTTGCTTCTTAAAGCGGGCGCCAAAGGCTACATCACCAAAGGTGCACCCATTTCAGAAATGGTTCGTGCCATTAACAAGGTGATGCAAGGCGGCAAATATTTCAGTGCAGACATTGCAGAGCAACTGGCAAGCTCATATCTTTCAGATACCCAACAATCTCCATTTGATGCGCTTTCTGAACGTGAAATGCAAGTTGCCATGATGGTGGTGAACTGTATTAGCGCGCAAGAAATTGCAGACAAATTATTTGTGAGTGTTAAAACTGTAAATACCTATCGTTATCGTATCTTTGAAAAACTGGCGATTGATAGCGATGTCAAACTCACCCATCTTGCGATTCGTTATGGATTGATCAAACCTTAGTTATACGAGTATCGCCAATGTTGGGAAAAATTGCTTCCTCAGTGTCTCAAACCGTTTATCGACTTGGCGTTTGGTATAGTGGCTATCGACTGATTATTTCAATCAGTCTTTTGCTGATTTACTTACTTACCGCAGAACAACTCAGTGCTAATTATCAGTATCCTTTTTTATATTTCTATACGCTGATTTGCTATATTAGTATTAATATTTTTCAGTTATTCCTATTAAAAATTGTCCCACTTCAAGTAAGTAAACAACTCATTTTTATCTTTATTATTGATGTTATTTGTTTGGGCGTAATTACGTTTTCAGCGGGCGGACCAAATCTACAATTAAGTCTGCTTTATGTCATTATTATATTCTCTTCTGCCATCTTACTGAATGCTCATCTTTCACTGATTGTTACACTGTTTGCAGTCATTATGGTGGTTTATCAGCGTTTTATAGGCAATTTTTTTGATTACAATAATTTAAATCATCTGGGCAATAGTGTCTTACTTGCTTTCTTGTTTTTCGTGGTTTATGCGATTGGACGAATTGCAGTACAACGTTTTAAAATTTTAGAAACACTCACATTTCATCAATCGATTGAAATTCATCAACTTCAAAATATAAATCGCTATATTCTTGAACAAATTGAAGATGGCTATTTAGTATTAGATGAAAGTAATCATATTGTTCTTACCAACCCAGCAGCAAATACCTTATTGGGTATTCATTTGCCTATTTCATTAGAAAAAACACCACTGATTAAACTGCAACCCGATCTTTTTGAACTCATTCGCTTTAGTGATTTAGAAGATGGTGAAGAGTTTAGCTTTGAGTCACAACAAAGCCTTTACACTGTAAACGTTAAGGTAAAACATCTCATTGTTCCTGAACAAGCACTTGTCTTACTAATTCTTAAAGATGCACAAAAAATAACTCAGCAGGTTCAACAACTTAAATTAGCTGCTCTAGGACAATTATCAGCAAGTATCGCACATGAAATTCGCAACCCTTTAGCTGCCATTGTTCAAGCCAATGAGTTGTTAAAAGAAAGTGATGCACATCAACAAGAAATGCTATCACGTATGATTAGCAAGCAATCTAAACGAATTGATAGTATCATCCAAGATACACTAGGAATGGCAGGTAACAGACCTTCTGAACCACAAATTATTTCCTTAGTAGAATTTTTTGAAAGCTTGTTAAACGAAGATTTAATCGATGCAAAACAACAAATAAAGCTTAATCTCACGGATCGAATTAATATTTTATTTGATGAAAAACAACTTAGACAAGTTTTGATCAATTTGATTCGCAATGCTTTACGGCATAACTCAGTAGATGCTGAATACATCGAAGTGAATGTTGATTTAAAAGAAGGACGAACCTGTATTGATGTGGTCGATTTTGGTTCAGGTGTAGCAAAACGAGATATTTCTCAGCTATTCAAACCATTTTTTAGTACCGAAATTAAAGGAACTGGTTTAGGATTATATCTGTCTCATACATTTTGTGAGGCAAATCATGCAAAGCTTACGTATGTTGAGCGACAACAAGGGGCATGTTTCAGGATTGAATGCTCAAAAATTCATTGATTAAATTAGGTTTTTCGGGGAATGGCAACTAAACAACCTCTCGTTCTACTCGTAGACGATGAAGAAGACTTATGTCTTTTAATGCAAATGACGCTCGCACGAATGGGTATCAAAACTCATCTTGCGTATAGAGTCGAGCAAGCAAAAAAATTCTTTACTGAGTTTCAATATGATGCTTGTTTAACGGATTTAAATCTTCCTGATGGGAATGGTCTAGATTTAGTTAAACATGTGACTCAAAACTATCCTAATACTCCAATCGCGGTACTCACTGCATATGGCAATATGGACATTGCAATTGCAGCACTGAAAGCGGGTGCATTTGATTTTGTGAGCAAACCTGTTAATCAGACTCATTTAGATCAACTCATCCAAAAAGCCTTGAATCGACCTCAACCAGAACAAGAGGCGGCTGAAACAGCTTTAGAAAATAAACTATTGATTGGTCGTTCAGCACCGATTCAGCAATTAAGAATTGCATTAAAGAAAATTGCACGTTCTCAGGCACCTGTTTTTATTACTGGTGAATCAGGAACAGGCAAAGAAGTCGTAGCCAACCTAGTGCATCGCTTAAGTAATCGTAGCGAAGGTCCTTTTATTGCCATTAACTGTGGTGCTATTCCAACTGAATTGATGGAAAGTGAACTATTTGGACATAAAAAAGGAAGCTTTACAGGTGCGACTCAAGACAAGCAAGGCTTAATTCTTTCCGCGCATGGTGGCAGTTTATTTTTAGATGAAATTGCAGAATTACCTGTAAATATGCAGGTGAAACTGCTGCGTGCTGTGCAAGAAAAGAAAATTCGTCCTGTAGGCTCGGATCAAGAAATTGATGTTGATTTCCGTGTAATAAGTGCCAGCCATCAAGATCTTGAGTTATTGGTTCAACAAGGTCGCTTCAGACAAGATTTATTCTTCCGTATTCATGTGATGGATATTGTGTTACCGCCTTTACGCGAACGCGGTCAAGATATTCTTTTGTTGGCAAATCATTTTATTCAAAGAATTAGCCAAGAATGGGATTTAACGGCCAAATCATTGTCCTCACGTGCAGAACAATTTTTATTGCAGCAGTATTTCCCTGGTAATGTGCGTGAATTACGCAATATTATTGAACGTGCAATCACTCTCAGTGATGATGACAATATTGATCTCGCACATTTACAAACTGCGCCGTTACGAGCTCCGATTGCATCGCCAACCAATATTTCATTTTCTAATCAAGATGAAACTGAGCAAATGCAACACTCTGCTAGTCCAGCCATGAGTTCTAAGAAGCTTCCACCAGAAGGTTTAGAGCGCTATTTAGAGAATATTGAGAAAGAAATTCTTCTGAATGCACTCAACTTAACCCATTGGAATAGAACATTAGCTGCTAAAAAATTAGGAATGACATTCCGATCTTTACGCTACCGTTTGAAAAAGTTTGGTTTAGATACAGAAGACGATGAATAACGAATAAAAAAAGCCCCAATGATTGGGGTTTTTTTTAAATTTTGCTTTTTAATACAAATTCAGTGACGTGCTCTAAGTAAATATCTTCTTTCATTTCAGCAGATAATGGATAAATCTGATTCGGTTGTATCCCTTGACCTTCAATCATATTTCCATTCGGGGTGTAATAATGGGAAACCGTCATTTGCAACGCGGCTCCACTCGGTAGAGGAAATAGTTTCTGAACGACCCCTTTGCCATAACTATTCTCACCAATCACCCAAGCCCGTTTATGCTCTTTCAGCGCGGCTGTAAAAACCTCTGCTGCTGAAGCAGAACGACGATTAGTCAATATACCTAATTTAATATTTTGAAAATCATTTGAAGGCAATGCCTGAAATTGCTGATCCCCTTCCGAACGGCTTTTTGTAGTGACAATCAATCCCTGATTCAAAAATAAATCAGCTGATTCCACAGCGGCTGAAAGTAATCCTCCTGGATTATTTCGTAGATCTAAAACAACCGCCTTTAATTTAGTCGAGCTATACTCTTCAATTAAGCGTTTAATTTCATTTGCAGTATCTTGCTGAAAAACTCTAATTTTAAGCACAAGCACTTGATTATGCAGCAAAATAGGCTCTATATCAGTTTCTACCTTTTTATTTCTAACTAGAATCACTGTACTATTATTATTTTCTGACTGAATTTGAACAGTAGTACCAATCGAACCATAAAGTAAGCCTTGAACTTGATCTTGATTTAGACTTTTTAGCTCTTGGTTATCAATTTTCAGTATGCTTTGACCATTCCGTAAGCCTAATTTATTTGAATCAGAACCCGCTTTTAAATCCTGTATTTGCCATGAACGTGTATGATTATCATAATTCAAGTTAAAATCTACAGATGCCAAATCTCCTTCCGTATATTGAATGAGTTGGCGATATTCTTCTGCGGATAAATAACGAGAGTAACGATCTAAACCGCTGACTAAACCTTTAATGGACTGCTGAAATAAAGCATCATCTGTCTTTGGATCAACATAGTTATCTCGCACAATCCCATAAATCTGCACAAATTGCTGAATAGACTCTAACGGAACTTCGGCATTGCGAGAAGGTTGATTTTCATCTGACCAGCCAGAAGGCGGGCTCAATGGTGCAGCAATTACGGTATGCCCCCAACACATCAACAAACTGGCAAGTAAAGCACGATAGATGTTGTTGTGTGGCGTCATTGTTTCACCTTCTACAAAATCCCCTCTTTCAAAAAGAGGGGTTAGGGGGATTTATTCTAAAGTAATTAGATTTTTGCCTTGCATTTCTTGTGGTACAGGGAGATTCATTAAGCTCAATAAAGTTGGTGCGACATCAGCCAAGACACCACCTTCCGCAATAACAGCCTGCGTTGGACCAACATAAATAAATGGGACTAATTCAGTTGTATGCTGCGTATGAACCTGACCACTCACATAGTCTTGCATTTGTTCTACATTACCATGATCGGCCGTAATTAACATATGACCTTTGTTTGCCATTACAGCATCATAAACTCGCCCTAAGCAAGCATCTACGGTTTCAACTGCTTTCACTGCCGCATCGAAAACACCAGTATGCCCAACCATATCGCCATTTGCATAGTTCACGACCAACAAATCAAACTCACCTGAGTCGATCGCATTAACAAGCTCATCAGTGACTTCAATGGCACTCATTTCAGGTTTCAAATCATAAGTTGCAACATTCGGTGATGGAATCAAAATACGTTTTTCACCTGCATATTCGTCTTCACGTCCGCCACTAAAGAAGAAAGTCACATGTGCATATTTTTCTGTTTCAGCAATGCGTAACTGTGTTTTACCTAGGCTCGATAAATATTCGCCGATTGAGTTTTTTAAACCTTCTGGCATATATGCCACGGGTGCATCAATGCTCGCTTGATAACGAGTTAGCATGACAAATTTAGACAATGCAGGCACTAATTTACGGGTAAATCCAGCAAAGTCTTGTTCAACAAAAGCGCGGGTAATTTCACGTGCACGATCGGCGCGGAAATTCATAAACACGATGCTATCGCCATCTTGTACTTTAGCAATATCACCAATACGTGTTGCTTTTACAAACTCATCATTTTCTTCAGCAGCATAAGCTTGCTCTAGACCTTCAACTGCCGAATTTACAACGCGTACAGCTTCACCTTCTGTCATTAAGCGATAGGCTTGTTCAACACGGTCCCAACGATTATCACGATCCATTGCAAAATAACGACCAATCATCGAAACAATACGACCTTGATTTGGATATTGCGCGAACAAGGCATCCAGTTTTTCTAATGAAGGCTTAGCACTGCGTGGTGGCGTATCACGACCATCCAAGAAAGCATGTAAATAAACCGTTGCACCACGTTTTAATGCAAGCTCACACATCGCCACGATATGATCTTCGTGTGAATGCACCCCACCCTCAGAGAGCAGACCCATCACGTGAACGATACCATTGGCTGCTTTGGCTTTTTCTACCGCATCTATCAATACTTCATGTTCGAAAAAATCACCTGTACGAATATCTTTAGTGATACGTGTAAAATCTTGATAAAGCACACGTCCCGCACCAAGATTCATATGACCAACTTCAGAATTGCCCATTTGACCATCAGGTAACCCAACATCTTCACCTGAACCTGAAATTAAACTGTTTGGATGCTTCGCTTTCATGGCGGTTAAATTTGGCGTTTTCGCTGCTAAATACGCGTTATCTTCAACTGCTTCACGATGTCCCACACCATCCATGATTACAAGAACGTGAGGAATTTTGCCAGCATTTGCATCCGTCATATTGGACTCTCTGTTTGTCTATCATTTGATCGGCATATTTTACCGAATTTTGAGCTAATTCTCTATGGCATTACAGAAAGCACTAATCGCTTTCAAAAACCTAAAAATAATTCGATGTTATCTTGCGCGATACAATAAATAGCTACCAATCATAAACATTAAAAAGATTGGCATAAGTACAAACCATGCAGGTGAAGGTGCATAAACCAAGCTTGCGTAACCTAAGAAATCTTGTAGGTAAAAGAAACCAAGTCCTGTGAATAATGCAATCACCAATCGAAAACCCATTGATTGTTGACGTAATGGTCCAAAAATAAATGAGCAAGCAATTAAAACTAGTGCAATTAAGGCAAAGGGAGAAGCCACTTTTTGCCAAAATGCCAGCTCATAGGTTTTTGGAACTTGGCTATATTCTTCTAAATATTGCATAAAACTTACCAATTGGCTTGGAGATAAGTCTTCAGGATCTAAGGTCACCATATGCACATATTTAGGTTGTAATGCTAAACCTAATGTTTGCTCAGCATGATCTGTCTTAATTGCATTACCTTGAGCAAGTAAATCGACTTGATGTGAATCTTGTAAAGTCCATTGACCATCTTTAACAAATTGACCTTTGTCGGCAGTTATAAAGGATTGAAGGCGATAGTTATCATCAAAATCAATAGATTGAATATCACGCAATTGCCCTTGCGAATTGGCGTAATCAATATATGTAAATCGCTGTCCTTCTCTAGACCAATATCCTTTAACTTCACCCAAAGTAGCAGCAGTCCGCTGTTTCTTAATACTTTGTGCTTTCTCATTGGTATGCGGTATAACCCACTCACTCAGGGTAAAAGATAGAATAATTAATAGAAAAGCAGAGCGCATAACCCAACCAACAATACGCCAGAGACTAATCCCCACCGATCGCATTACGATCAACTCACTATTTGAAGCGAGTGCCCCTAAACCCAAAACAGAACCAATTAGTGCTGCCACAGGTAAGATTTCATATAAATATCGTGGTGCACCCCACATAACATACAGAAATGCTTGCCACGCATTATAGTTTGCTTTGAGTGATCCTAATTCACCTAAATAAGTAAACAATACTTGTAAGAAAGATAAGACTAGCGTTGTTCCAAGCATGGCTAGAACAGTGGTTTTTGTCACATGTTTGGCTACTATTCGACGTGCTAACATCACAACCCCACTCGTTGAATACTTTTCTTGATTTTAGGTGCTAATTTTTGTTTACGTGAAAAGATTACGGCAGCAATTGCATAAATCAGTAACACAGCAGGATAAGCCCAAATATCTAACTCGTCTTTACTAATACGAGTTTTGATTGCAATCATTAATACAATTAAACTAGCAAAGATAAAAATCGCAGGAATCAAGCGATAATAACGTCCTTGGCGAGGATTTACTTCAGACAATGCAACTGCGAGTAATAACGCTACAATAATCACAAAAGGACCAAAAATACGCCATCCCAATTCACTTCTTACCACCGAATCATCTCTTTTCTGCCAAAGCTTTGACATCGGTAGCGCATTCACTTCATCACTTTCAAACTTAACATCTTTGTCATTTTCTAGACGTAAGCGATACGACTGAAATTCAGCTTGAGTATATCGTGGTTGATTTGGGAAAATTTCATAACGGCGACCTTGAACCAAGTCAACTACGTTGGCAGTGTCATTTGCCATTTCTACACGTGTGGCTTCTTTGGCCAAAATCATCACATCTGGCTTACCCTCTCGATCTGATTTTTGATAATAAAAAATATCTTTTAAATTTTTACGATCTTCTGAAAGTGAACCTGCATAAATTGTGTAAGGGCCTGCGGAAATAAACTCTTTAGGTCGGACTAAATCAAAGCCTGCACGTACCGCTTGGGTCTGCATTAAACTTTCATAGGCTCTTACACCTGAAGCGGAACCCCAAACCATGAGTAGCGACTGCACAATCAAGTAAACAAAAGTCATTGGCAATAATAATTTTGCCAACTGATTTCGACTTACGCCGCTGCCATTCAACACAGCCATCTCATGGTCTACATAGAGACGACCAAAAACTAGCATCAAGCCAATAAAAAAGCCCAATGGCAAAATTAAGGTCAGAAACTCTGGCAAACGATAAGCGATGATACTCAGCAACACACCCGCATCTAAACGCCCCTGTGCAGCTCGCCCAAAGATCTTGATTAACTGTCCACCCATAATAATTAACGTGAGTAAGGCAGTCACAACCAAAGAGGTGGAGACCACTTGCTTGACGAGATAACGCCGAATAATCAAAGTAATACTTCCAAAATAGACCAATCGAAGGGTAATGCTAGTTTACCCGAATGTTAAAAATATAAAACCTATCGCTTGTTGCGGATTGCAACCTCATATCTGAAAGTGTTTAATGGACTTATCTATCTTTTTTGCTTATTAGGTATAATACAAACAATGAAATTTACCCTTGATACCGCATTTTCAACGCCAGCGTCTAGTGAATCTTTGTGGATTTTGGTTGATTCAGAACAATTACAACAAAACTTACAAACCTATCAAATCAATCACTTAGAAAATATTCTTACAGCCAGTCAATTCAAAGCTGGTTTTAATGAGAACTTGCCGCTTATTGCCAATATAAATGAGCATCTTAATGCTCAACTTCTTGGTCTAGGTAAAAGCAACGAACTCAAAGCAATAAAATTAGCAAAACTTGCACAAAGCATTATCAAATCATCACAAACCAAATTCAAACAAATTATGGTGGATATTTCTGCTCTGCCTTCAGAATTACACTATTTATTTGTTCAAAGCTTAGCTCAAGCTGCTTATGGTTATGACGAATTCAAATCAAAGAAAAATGAATTTAAGCTCGAAACAATTCATTTAGTTGCACAACAAACTAGTTTAGATGTAGCTCAACTGAATCTTATCCATGCCGTACAATCTGGGCAAAACTATGCACGTGACTTAGGCAATCGTCCAGGAAATATTTGCTTTCCTGAATATCTTGCAGACCAAGCAATTGCACTTGCAGCTCAATATCCTGAATTATTAAAAGTAACCATTTTGAATGAACAGCAAATGGCTGATTTAGGAATGAATGCCTTCCTTGCTGTAAGCAAAGGCTCTGATCGACCGGGTCGAATTATTACACTTGAATATAATGCAAAAATTGATCAAGCACCTGTAGTCTTAGTCGGTAAAGGCGTAACTTTTGATACTGGTGGTATTTCATTAAAACCCGGCTTAGGCATGGATGAAATGAAATTCGACATGTGCGGAGCAGCCTCAGTATTGGGAACTATGCAAGCACTTTGTGAAGCACAACTCCCAATTCATGTGGTTGGTGCAATTGCTGCGGCAGAAAATATGCCTTCAGGTCATGCTACACGTCCTGGTGACATCGTGACGACCATGAGCGGTCAAACCATAGAAATCTTAAATACCGATGCCGAAGGTCGCTTAGTACTTTGTGATACTTTGACCTATATCAAACGCTACAATCCTGCGTTGGTGATTGATATTGCAACCCTTACAGGCGCATGTGTGGTTGCGCTGGGCAAAGTTGTAAGTGGGTTATTCACGCCTGATGATGAGCTTGCCAATGAGTTACAACAAGCTGGTGAGCAATCTCTTGACCGTGTATGGCGTATGCCAGTGATGGAAGAATACCAAGAGTTACTTGACTCACCTTTTGCTGATATTGCCAATATTGGTGGTCCTTATGGTGGTGCCATTACCGCGGCATGCTTCCTTGAGCGATTTACGCGTGATTATCGTTGGGCACATTTAGATGTTGCAGGTACAGCATGGATTTCTGGTGCTGCCAAAGGTGCAACAGGTCGTCCAGTACCATTACTAATGCAGTTTTTAGCGAATCGCGTATAAATGAATTACTAAAACATGGCACAAATCAGCTTTTATTTATTTGAAAATAGTACCGAACGACAAGTCGAAAGTGCTTGTCGTTTATGTCGTAAAATTCTGAATCAACATGCACATATCTGGTGGTATTGTATTGATTCAGAGTTGCAAACTGAACTAGATGAAAAGCTTTGGAGTTTTGATGCTCAAAGCTTTATCCCACACGGCATCGATCAACCCAATAGTCCTGTGTGTATTTCAGCAGAATTACCGCCATCGAATGATTGGGTGTTATTTAATTTTAACAATCATGCACTTGAACAAACTCAAAATTTTCGCCACATTATCGAAATTATTGAGAATAATGAACCAGCCAAACAGATTGGACGAGAAAAATTTAAAGCGTATCGTCGTTTAGGAATCGAACCTCGGACGTTTAAATTATAACTGCGTTGAAATAATATTATTTTGAGGAGTGTCGTGTGGCATTAAATGTAGGTCAAGACTTTAAAAAACGCTGGTTAAATACACCTGAGACAGTCCGTCAAACCTATCAGGAAGATTTAGCTCGTATTTGTGATCTACTGCTACCTCAGACTCAGACTCAGACTTGGCTACATAATGAACAAACTGCTCAACAACGTTCTCAACAACGAATTGAACAAGCATATGCCGATCTAAAAGCTGAACTCATCGAACAAGCCCGTATTCGTAAACAGCAGGCCTTGGAAAAAGCTTTAGCAGAGAAACGTGCTGCTGATGCCGCTTATGCCGCTGAATTACTAGCAGATGAAGCTCATAAATTTGAACAGCAAACTGAAAATTTAGTTGCCTTACGTAGTCATATCGAACAAGAAATTGCCGAACAAACTGAGCGTTACCAAGTAAACCCTCAACAACCAAGTATTGACTACGCTCAAGGTCAACGCATGGTGATTGAGGATCAGCAAATACTCTCTGAGCTTGAAAGTGTTCGCGTTCGATTAGAGTTAGAAGCAGAAAATTTAATTGATCAAGCTGTCACGGTGTTCCGCGCCAAGCTTCATGCATTAGCTCAAGATGAGATTGAATATATTTTGAAAAATAGTCAATTCTCAGATGAGAAATAATAAAAAGCCCAGTTAAAACTGGGCTTTTTTATGCTTCGCTTTTATTTTAAAAACCCATTCTCAGCCAAAAATGTCATACTGATATTGGATTCAGTTTTCTGCTCAGCAGCTTTATCGCCTAGTAATAATCGCTCAATATAACGTGCTAAAACATCGACTTCTAAATTCACTTTACTTCCTACCTGCCACGTTCCAATATTGGTACGTTCAGCTGTATGAGGAATTAGATTCAGACTTAAAATATTACCCCGCAGATGATTAATCGTTAGGCTAATCCCATCAACAGTCACTGAACCCTTTTCTGCCAAATATTTCGCTAATTCCACAGGTGCGGTAACTTCAAAATACAATGAGCGAGCATCATGACGAACTAGTGTAATTTCACCCAAACCATCAACATGACCGCTGACAATATGTCCACCAAAACGTGTAGTTGGTAGCATTGCCTTTTCAACATTCACCGCTTGACCAACTTTCCATTGACCGAGCGTAGTACGGTTTAAGCTTTCACGCGATACATCTGCTGCATACCAGTTTTCGCCCCACTCAATAACAGTGAGGCAGATGCCATTGGTCGCAATCGAATCACCCAAATGTACATCAGACATATCCAAATCAGTTTGAATACGTAGACGAACATCACCGCCTACACTTTGTAGGCTCTCAACCTTACCTAAACTTTCAATAATGCCTGTAAACATGGGAGTTTCAACCTATCTTTATTGCAATACGTACCATCTTGAATGGGATACCTTAAAGCAAAGACCTAGATATAACAAGGCACTGAGCGCTGAAATCTCCTCAAATAAAAAAGGCAGCCTTTTGGCTGCCTTTCAATGCTTCAGTTCAGTTTACTGTATTTCAGAAACTTTCTGATTCGTCTGTTGATTCTGTTCAACTTTATGATTAACCAAGAAATGACTAAAGAATAATTTATAGCCTAATACACCCAAACAAGCCCCCACAATCGGGGCAATAATTGGAACGATAAAGTATGGAATATCACGACCACCAGTAAAAGCAACAGCTCCCCACCCACTGAAATAAGCCACGATTTTAGGACCAAAATCACGAGCTGGATTCATGGCGAATCCTGTTAATGGACCAAAAGAAGCACCAATCACCGCAACCAACAGACCCACTAGGATTGGGGCTAAAGCGCCACGTGGCAAACCATTGCTATCATCACCAATCGCCATGATTAACCACAGCAACAACATTGTAATGAACATTTCCACCATGAAGGCTTGTCCAATCGACAACAAATGATGAGGATAGGTAGAAAAGATACCTGCCAATTCTAAGCTTTCAACACTACCGCGAAGCATATGATGCGTCTGCTCATAATCCACAAATAAATTGCTATACAGACTATAAACCAACAGCGCGCCTACAGCTGCGCCGGTCACTTGTGAAATAATATAAAAAGGAACTTTACGTTTATCAAAACCTGCAAATAACGCCAATGCAATTGTAACAGCGGGGTTGAGATGTGCGCCAGAAATACCAGCCGATAAATAAACGGCTAAAGCGACAGCTAAACCCCAAACAATACTGATTTCCCACAAACCCAAGCTTGCTCCAGCAAGTTTAAGTGCAGCCACCACACCGATACCAAAAGATAAAAAAATTGCAGTAGCAAAAAATTCGGCTACACATTGCCCCATCAAAGTGGGTTCCGAGCGACTCATCACAACCTCTCTTGGTCAATACTGCATGTAGATATGACCTAAAATAAGCTCGGCAAAATATATTCATTTTCGAAAATGATCAACATTTTTACGGTAATTTTTAACCAAATAGTAAAATAATGATCAAATGTAATTTTTTAAAAAATATCAAATAAATTAAATAAATTATTGTTTATAAAAATTAAATTAACTTTAAAATGAATAAATGAGGTAAAGTTGGTGTATTCGCATTGTGACAAAAACACATTCAATATTCTTTATAATTCATATAAAACAAATGTTTATTATATTGTTTTATTCTCATTAGCATAAAATTAGAAAAAAAATTTAGACACTACTTGGTCAAGCAAAATAGTGTCTATTTGAATCTACCAAAGTGCAAGCTGAGTGCTATTGCCTGTTGTATCCACGCCACCTAGCTCAGCAAAATGATACAGCTGTCCAAGCAACTGTCGTAACGGCGGACCAGATTTAGCATGAGTATCAGTAATCACAATAAATTCTAATACGCGTGCGCGTTCAGATTGACGCTGTTTGCTCACTCGATAACGTGGGACATCTTGCGTAAGGAGCGTAACTTTGCCTCGTTTTAAATTTGCTGTGAGTAAATCTTTAGGCTCAATATTTCCATCAGTCGAATAACTGGTCAAAATATAACGTGCATTGATGGTTTCCAATAATTTTTCATACGCATCTTTAGCATGTTTTGACGAATTATATGGACTAGGACGCTCCTTACGCCATGCGCGATCAATTCCGCTCTTGAAACCTTTGGTATCAGGTGAAGGTAAATCGACTTGATCCCATAAAGTTAAGGCATTTAAGACATGATAATTGCTGCTATACGCATGCTGATTATAAGGTGGATCAAGATAAGCCACATCAACTTCAAATCCACTCATTTGATTAGCCAAATGCTGTGAATCTACACACCACACTTCAGCGGCAGGACGCTTTACATCGCCAATCTCACAGAAGCGACTCGGTGTCAGCCAAAGTAATGATTCAATCCGTTCTAGAGCAGTTTGAGTACGTCCGCCCCAGCCTTGATGGAAGCTTTTGAAGACACCACTGGTATTACTCACAAAGCTTGCGGAATATAGTAGCGGAGCCAAAAGAGCACTCATTTCTACATCATTAATTGCACCTTGAGCCTGCCATGTTGCAATCTGCTGACGAATCGCATCAATACGCATCCCATTACGGCGCTTGAAGAACAAACGATCACGTGCTGGATCATAAATGTCATCATTTCGTGGGCATAAATTATGTGTCACCCAACCTTTGACTTCTGGTAAACGGTTTAAATAATCAATGGCTTTTTGATAGCCACCCAACTCTTTGAATGCGGGGGCATCGACACAGGCTAAAATGGCATGATTCAATGCATGACTATAGGGTTCCCAGTCATTAGCGATGACACGGTAACCATTCTGACGAGCCAATCGAGAAACTACACCACTCCCTGCAAAAAAATCTGCAAAAATTGGCGGATTTTTCTTTTTACTATTCAGCGTGCCTGTAATTTCAAGTGCTTCCAAAATCAAGTGCAAAAGTCGACGCTTGTTCCCAAGATAGGGAACTAACTGATGAAAAAGGTATTCGTCAGTTGTACGTGCGGCGTGACGACGTTTGTGATAAACCGATGCTTCTGGATTCATATCATCTCTTGGATAGGGAGCAATCTTAGGCGAATGTCTTGCCCAAGTTGGGTTACATCGACCAATTCAAAACGACGCTGCTCTGCCATTTGACTAAATTCAGCGTTGAACATAGCGCGAGCAGATTGTCCGAGTAAAGTTGGAGCAATATAACTAATCATTTCATCAACCAAACCTTGCTGTAAAAAGGCAGTCGATAACGTTGCACCTGACTCAACCAATACATCATAAATTTGATATTGTTGAGATAAGGTCTGCAATAATTGATTCAAAGGTTGCGGCGCTAATTGTATCACGCCTAAATCGGCAAGTTCTTGACGAAATGGGGTCATTACCATCACAGTTTCAGGATTATGTAAAATCTTGGCAGTTAATGGTAGTTGCGCCTGACGATCTAAAATAATTCGCTTGGGTTGAACAATATTTGCAAGTTCGACACCTTCTAAGACACGAACATTCAGCTCACAATCATCGGCTAAAACCGTTTGGATCCCTGTAATCACTGCACCTGAGATAGCACGCCAATGTTGTACATCCTGACGTGCGATAGATCCAGTAATCCATTTCGACTCACCTGAAGCCATTGCAGTACGACCATCCAAGCTTGATGCAACTTTTAAGCGTACATAAGGCAAACCTGTAGACATCGCTTTTAAAAAACCAAAATTTAGCGTTCTCGCAGTTTCTGTACAAATTCCAGTTTCAACTTCAATACCCGCAGCTTGCAAAATTTGGACACCTTTACCTGCCACTAAAGGATTCGGATCAGAACATGCAATGATCACTTTTCTTACTTGAGCTTTTACGAGAGCTTCTGCACAAGGTGGTGTGCGACCATAATGAGCACAAGGCTCTAAAGTCACATAAGCGGTTGCACCCTTTGCATTTTCACCTGCTTGGCGTAATGCAAAAACCTCAGCATGCGGCTGACCTGCTTTGGGATGATAGCCCTGACCAATCAATTTGCCTTCTTTGACAATCACACAACCGACATTCGGATTTGGTTTAGTCGAGTACTGTCCAAGGCGAGCTAACTCAATCGCGCGTTGCATCCAATACTGATGTGAAAATAATTGATCTTGGGTAGGCTCAGACATGACTTCTCTAATTTAAGCTTCGTTTTCACGTTGTTGCATTTGTTCAATTTGACGGCGAAATGCCTCTACATCTTGGAAATCTTGATAAACAGAAGCGAAACGGACATAAGCAACATGATCAAGAGCAAACAAAGCTTGCATGACAATTTCACCTATTGTTCTTGATTTCACATCACGCTCACCTAAACGACGAATCTGAGATTGTATATCACTGAGTACGGTTTCAATCTGCTCTTGAGTAACAGGGCGTTTTTGCAAAGCATGCATCAATGATCGACGTAACTTTGCTTCATCAAAAGGTTCACTTTTTCCATCAGATTTAATTACCCGCGGCATCACCATCTCATAACTTTCAAAAGTGGTAAATCGTTCACCACAAACGACACATTCTCGACGACGGCGAATTTGACTACCCTCGGCAGCCAAACGGGAATCTATAACTTTACTATCAGCAGCGTTACAAAATGGACAATGCATAGTTGTGTAATTATTTACTCACTTTGCTTAAGTGTAGCAAAGTTTCGCTGATTGCTAAACTAGCATCCTAGAAGCATAAAAAAACAGCCTTAATAGGCTGTTTTTTTATCTATAAACTAAGTCAGTTATTCGATACGTTCGCCATGTTGGCTAAGGTCAAGACCCATACGCTCATCATCAGCACTTACACGGATACCAATCACAAGATCAATCACTTTAAGGATAATGAAAGTCACAATCGCACTGTATGCAATCGTAGCTAATACACCTTCAACTTGAACCCATAATTGACCAGCAAATGTTGGAGCAAGCACTACGCCCGCAGCTTCGATGATTTCATCACTATAGAAAACACCTGTGAGCACAGCACCAACAATACCACCGACAGCATGTAAACCAAAGGCATCTAATGCATCATCAGCTTTAAGTAAACGTTTAAGTGCAGTAATACCCCAGAAGCAAACAACACCACCAATGAGACCCATCACTAGAGCGCCACCCACACCAACGAAACCAGCTGCCGGAGTAATTACAACCAAACCTGCAACAGCGCCAGAAGCTCCACCAAGAACAGATGCTTTGCCACGAATAATACGTTCAGCAATCAACCAAGAGAACGCAGCAGCGGCAGCAGCAACTTGAGTCACCAAAATTGCCATACTTGCACGTGCGCCGGCACCTAGAGCACTACCACCATTGAAACCAAACCAACCTACCCAGATTAGGCTCGCACCAATCACAGTTAATGTAAGGTTATGTGGTGCCATTGATTCACGGCCCAAGCCAGTACGTTTACCAAGCATATATGCAGCAACTAAGCCTGCAACACCAGCGTTGATATGAACAACGGTACCACCAGCAAAATCTAATGCACCCGCTTTAAATAACCAACCATCTGCTGCCCATACCCAGTGAGTAATTGGCGCATAAACCAAGATCACCCAAACTGCGATAAATACCATGAATGCAGAATATTTCATACGATCTGCAATCGAACCACTGATAATCGCTACAGTGATAATCGCAAAAGTCATTTGGAAAATAACAAATAAGCTTTCAGGAATAGTGCCGCTTAGTGCATCAAAAGCAACGCCATTTAACATCGCTTTGCTTAAATCACCAACATAAGCACCTGTACCAGAGAATGCTAATGAGTAGCCAACAATCACCCAAATCAAGCTAACCAAGATTGCTGCAGAAAGGCTAAACATCATGGTGCTAAGTACGTTTTTCTTACGAACCATACCACCATAAAACAGCGCTAAACCAGGAATAGTCATCAACAGAACTAGCGCTGTTGAAACAAGAATCCAAGCTGTATCGCCTGTATCTGCTGTTGCTTCAGCTGCTGGAGCTACTTCAGCTTCCACAGGTGCTGCCTCAGCTACGACCAACGTCGTTGAATCAGTTGCAGTATCAGATGCTGCTACAGTTTGTTCAGCAACGACTGGTGTTGAAGCAGCTTCTTCTGCCCAAACCACTGCTGAACCACCTAAGAGTGCGCCAGTCAGACTGAGCGCCATAAGCATTTTTTTCATTCGTGTCCCCCAACCTTATTTTGTGAGCTATGTCTCTAATTTCTAACTCAGCAAACTTTGTGCCAATTTAGACAGCATCTGGCCCTGTTTCACCAGTACGAATACGGATGACTTGTTCTAAATTCGTGACAAAGATTTTCCCGTCACCAATTTTGCCTGTGCTTGCGACACGAGTAATCGATTCAATGACTGCATCAACCATTTCATCACTAATTGCAATTTCAATCTTAACTTTTGGCAAGAAATCAACTACATACTCTGCACCACGATACAATTCAGTATGACCTTTTTGACGTCCGAAACCTTTAACTTCGGTTACGGTAATCCCTTGAACACCAATATCAGATAATGCTTCACGCACATCATCTAATTTGAATGGTTTTACAATTGCAGTTACAAGCTTCATGTTTGTTTTCCTTCGGCTTATTTTCACCAGTAAGGTTTTATGTTCAATTTTCATGCCAATATTTAAAGGTTGGGGATTTTTAAATATCGAACAAGAGCTTTCTTTATAACCTATTTAGGCTTGAAGATGTAGATATTCAAACGAAAATAAGTTGCATTTGCCTACGCTTAGCTAAATTCGCGTTTTCACAATACAGTACATTTCAACATTGCTAGAGGATTGCTTTAAGCAATGATACACTGAGCAGCAAATACACATAAACTATTGAGCTTTTTATGATTGAAACTCTTTTACAAGCCATTTTGCAACAAGTTGATCAGCCGAAAAAAGATTTAGAAAAAAATTTACGTGCGCTACTCAATGAAAGTATCGAAAAATTAGATCTTGTTTCCAAGCAAGAATTAGATCGACAAAGATTAGCTCTAAACACTGCAAATCAACGTCTCACTGAATTACAGCAACAAATGAAAATACTTGAAGAAATGGTGCAGAACAAAAAATAAGCACCAACTCGGTGCACTTCGCACATTAAAATGATTAAAAATAAAGCACCATGATGGAACAATAATAAAATGTCGTTTGCAAAAGTTTATACAAGGGGTTTATTGGGGCTGCATGCTCCTCAAATCGAAGTTGAAGTCCATATCAGTTCTGGTTTACCTTCACTCACCATAGTTGGTCTAGCTGAAGCAGCTGTTCGCGAAAGTAAAGATCGGGTTCGATCGGCAATTATAAATAGTGGTTTTCAGTTTCCAACCAAACGCTTAACCATCAATTTAGCCCCAGCCGACCTACCAAAAGATGGTTCTCGTTTAGATTTACCGATTGCTTTGGGAATTTTAATCGCCTCTGGACAATTACCAGAGAATTGCACGGAAGGGTTTGAATTTATTGGTGAACTTGCACTAGATGGGCACTTACGCTCTGTTTCAGGTGCCCTCACGATTGCGATGGCTTGTCAGCAAGCTAAACACCGTTTGTTATTGCCTAATGTAAATTTAGAAGAAGCTAATCAACTTCCAAATTTTGAAGTATATGGTGCGATGCATCTACAAGATGTTTGCGCACACTTTTCGGGCAATTCGCATTTAGAAGCCGCACCACAAAGATCAATTTACGCATCATCGAAATATCAATTTGATTTAGCAGATGTCAAAGGGCAGCTTCGTCCACGTCGTGCTTTAGAAATTGCTGCGGCTGGTGGGCATTCCCTACTATTTAAAGGCCCACCAGGAACAGGCAAAACCCTACTTGCCTCTCGTTTACCATCAATTTTACCACCACTCAATGCTCAGGAAAATCTAGAAGTTGCTAGCATTTATTCCGTCGCAAATGCACAACATACCTTTGGACAGCGTCCGTTTAGATCACCCCATCACACTGCATCTGCAATTGCACTGGTTGGGGGCGGTTGTCATTTACAAACAACTATGCGACATTCCAAACAACTATGCGATAAATTACAGGTTTTATCTTTACAGTAATCTTTATTTGAAATAAATCATTGAATATAAAAAATAATTTAATATAATTTAAAACAATATCAAAGTACTAACTATATATTTGGATCTTGCAATGTATAATATCTTTTTAAATAATATTAAAGCAGCACGTAAATTAAAAACACAAAAAAATATTGCTGAAGTAAGTCTGAGTATTTTTAGAATGCTTATTCAACATATTTGTATTTCAAATGCAGAATATATAAATATTTTAGCTAAAGAAAGTTCTGAAAACATGTCAAAAATTGATATTAGTTTTATTGAGCTATCTCAACCGGCCGATGGAACATGCGTTGATTTTATAAGTAACTCTCTAACACAGATAGCAAAATTGAAAAACAGCTCTTTAGCTAGATTCTACTTTGAAGATAAAGATATTTCAAACGAACCTGCATTAGTAGAATGGCTACAAATCAAAGAAATATCTTTAAGAAATATCTTACATACATATGTTGAAGATCGAAATGAAAGTATCTTTGGTCATGGTATTTCATCAACTAATTTATTTTTAGATATCGATATTATTGAATATATTTTAGAAAAATTAAAAGTTTATCTACCAGAAAGTAAAGGCGACGATTTTTTATTTTTTCCTAAAAATTTTAATATCTCTACTCCTATTCAAACATTAAGATTATTTGATGGAAATCCTACGTGTTACAGAAAAATCAAAAAAACTAATAATGGGATGATTCATGTTACTGCTAAAGTTCAAACATCCTTAACAAACGCTACCGATCAATCTTATGAAGTACCAAATAAAATTTTTAATATTTCTACAAAAAAAACTTATGAGGTATATGAATATAATGATTGGAATCCGCTAATTTTTTTACCAGAGAGAGCTATATCAGTAGCTGACTTTACAGGACGAAAAAAAGAAATCACTGAGCTTATTGACTGGTTTAATGATCCAGAAGACTCAAAACGATGTCTTGTATATGGTGATGGTGGCATTGGAAAGACAACTCTCATTTTAGAATTTATGCATCGTGTCCTTGAAGGTTCTATTGAGGTCGAATGGAAACCCAGTGTTATTACTTTTTACACAGCAAAAAAGACTCGTTGGGGAATACATGGTTTAGAATCACTCACGAACAACAATCTAGGCGTTGCAGATGTCGCTTTACATATAGCACAACTATTAGAAGTCAAACTTGACAATAGTTGGTATCAAAAAGATGCAGAAACTATTATTCAAAAATTAAAAGGCTTACTTGAAAAAGAGAAGATTAAAAAAAATGAGCATCTCATTATTTTAGATAATACAGAAACTATGGCTGAAAATGATGATGATATTATTAATCTAGGTAAACAAATACACTTACTTTCCCGTTATGCTGGAAGAGTAATTCTTACTTCTCGTCGTACAGAAAGACTTGAAGCAAGACCAATTGAAACAACTAAATGGTCCGATGAAGAAGGTGTAGAATATATTCAAAAAAGAGGAGATATATTAAATATTGATGCAATAAAAAAGGCTGGCATACCTACTTTAAAAAAAATCACTCGAGAACTCAATAATAAACCATTGATTTTGAATGTTTTCATTCAATTTGCAAATGAACTACAAAGCTCACTTAATAGCGCATTAGATAAAGTGAAAAGATTACAGGAAAAAGACTTAGGGATGTTCTTGTTTTCTGATGTTTGGGAAAGATTTAATGAAAAAGAAAAGCACTTTTTACTTCTCTTAACCTATTTTGGTCCTGATCATGATCAATATTTTATGCAATTAGCTTCTGATAAAGCTAATTTAACTTTTTCTTTAGCTCAGAGCACATTAGAAGGTAGTAAAGGGATTTGTCAACTTAGTAGTATTGATGGCCAACTTCAGATTACTTTCAACAATGATTTTATGAAATTTTGTAAAGATAGAACTGTAAATTTTAATGATCAAACACATCCTCTTCAAAAAGATCTAGAAACAATCCAAAAAAGATATATAGAGTTTTTAAAACATATTGAAGTAGAAATATCAGATAATGATCAAAAAGCTTATTTAAGTAGGTTTGCACGGGCAGCTAGAAAATTCTTTAATGAGGGTAATAAAGAACAAGCAATTTCATACTATGAATTAGCGATAGATGAGGATCCAACAAATATTTGGTTATTAGAGAAGTATTCAAACACTCTATTTATATATAAAGATTTTCTACCAGCATTAGAAAAAATCAATAAAGCTACTAACATTGATCCTAATCACTCAGAACTCCAATTTACTAAAGGTAAAATATTAGCCAGAATTAAAAATAAAACCAAAGAATCTATAACGTGCTTAGATTTAGCTCATAAACTCGGGAAATCTATGCACCTATGTGAGTTACAAAAAATATATGCTTATTTAGCAGATGGAGATATAGAGCACGCAACCATATCATTAAATATCGCTAAGAGTAATATCCCTAACGATTCTTATTACCAAAAGTGCAAGATAGAAATTGAACGCTTAGAACGCAAAATAAATCAATATATATTGCCTCTATAGAAAATGTTACTTTAGATGTATTTATAGAATTACCTATAAGCACATTAATGAGGGTCAATAAATTTAACTTTTTAATAATCAATGAGGCAGTATGTTTTATATATTTCTTGATACGTGTGTTTTTTTAGATATTTCTACTAAGAAACAAGAATTACCACTAGTTTCTGCATTGGAAGAACTTGTTCGTACTAAAGTAGCAAAGTTAGTCGTAATTGACTTAGTAGCTCAAGAATATGAAAGAAACAAAGAAGAGGTCGCAAACAAAACAGCAAAACGATTATCTCAAGAATTTAAACAAGTCAAAGCAGTTGTAAGTGAGTTTGCAAAAAAAAATAAAGCTCAAACCATTGAAGTACTAAACGATATAAATGCAAGACTTCCTCTTTTGACTGATGCTAACTATGCAACCATTAACAGAGTTGAGAGACTAATTGAATCAGCGGAAAAAATAAGTATTAGCGAGCGCTCAAAGATTGCAGCCATTCAACGAGGCTTAGATAAAAAAGCTCCATTCCATATCAGTAAAAACTCAGTAGCTGATGCTGTAATTATTGAGCAATTTTATGAATTTTCATTAGGTGTCAATACGGCAGATAGTTGTTTTTTCATAACACATAATCATAACGACTTTTCTGCCAAAGACCATCGAAAGCCTCATACTGATTTTGAAAATATTTTCAATGGTAATACTTGTTATTTTAACAACTTAGCATCCGCAATCAACCAGATTGATAATAATTACTTAGCTGAAATAGAGTTTGAATATGACTTTACAGAAGAAACTCGGGGTTTAAGAGAAATTCTCGATGTATTAGACGAGCTAGTGGATAAAATTTGGTATAACCGTCATCAAAATCTAATCTGGAAAATAAATGAAGGTGAGATAGAAATTGTTCCTAAAGGTACGAAACACTATGGTAATCATTTTATTCACGAAGATATTCTTGAAGGTGCAATCAAATCTGCCAAACAAGTTAAAGAGACATATGAAGATGTTGGCCCTTGGAATGACTTTGAATGGGGTATGATTAACGGTAAATTGTCAGCTCTACGTTGGGTATTAGGTGACGAATGGGATATGTTAGATACCTAAGATAACAATCGATATCGTTTTCAACTGAATATTATATTTTTCAATCTCTTAAGTATGATACTTTACTAAGAAATATGAATAAAGATAGTTAGAACAGGATATTCCCCTTTCTCAAACCAACCGTACTACAAATTTAATTGTCTAATCGTATAACTCTCAAAACCACTAAATCAAGTAGAGCCATTTCAATTTATCTTCTTAAGATTGCAAAACAATAAAATACAATATATGGTATCAAAATTCAAAGAACTACCACTATATATAGTGGTTATTAAAAATAGAAACATTTTAGGAATAATTTGTAGAAAAATTTGCATACTCTTTACTGTTCAGTTATTATTCATTTAACTTGATCTGTAAGTCAATGATCTTGGAGGTGAATATGACTCATTTCAATCCTGATATGCTTAGTATTGCACGAAACTTTCGTGGCCTTAGTCAAACTGAACTAATTGCTGGAATGGGACAGTCTATTACTCAGGCTTCATTATCTAAAATTGAAAGTGGGGACTTAAAACCTTCCGATGAAGTTATCCAAAATCTATCTAATGCCCTACATTTCCCTATACGATTTTTTGAACATATTGAAAAGCTAAATGCACTGCCGATTAGTTTGCATGCATACAGAAAAAAAAGCTCTACCACAGCTAAAGCATTGAGCCGTATGAATGCTGAAATGATGTTAAAAATGGGCCATGTACAAACATTAGAATTGCTCACAAATGTACCAAAAAGAAAAAACTCCTTACCAACTTTTAAAATTGGCATAGATGTAAACACCCCTCAAGAAGCGGCTAAAAAGCTTAGATCATTGTGGGTGCTAGGAAATGAACCTCTTGAAAACCTAACTGCCACTGTGGAAGATGCAGGGGTTTTAGTCTTTTTATGCGACTTTAAAGATAACAATGTTGATGGCGTATCCTTAAAAATGCATGGCGTGTCTCCATGCGTATTTCTAAATGCAAACCAGCCAAATGACAGAATACGCTTCACATTAGCACATGAACTTGGGCATTTGGTCCTCCATGAAGAGCCATCTGAATTCATGGAAAAAGAAGCAAATGACTTTGCTGCCGAATTCTTAATGCCAGAAGAAAAAATTATTGATCAATTAGGTTCAACCAATTTAGCTCATTATCTAAGACTTAAAAAGGAATGGAAAACCTCAATGGCGGCCTTAATCTATAGGGCGTCAGAGTTAGGAACTATAACTTCAAGTCAAAGTGCCAATTTATGGCGGCAGATGGCTATGCGTGGTTATCGTAAAGTTGAACCAAATGAATTGGATCGAGAACCGACATATAGAGTAGCTTCCATGCTCTTTGACTACGCAATAGATGCAAAAAAAACATCAACATCTGTCATTAGTGAGTTATCTCAATTATTTGACTTATATGAAGATGACTTTAAAAAACTATATTATTTTGACCTAGATTCAATGGAGACTATTGAGATGGTTTCATAAATTAAAAAGCCGACTCTATTGGGTAGAGTCGGCTTGATAGATTTTCACACAGGAAAGGCATATGGCTCTAAGCCCTACGCATACCTCATGTTAGATCTGGCTGTCAGAACCCCATTCTAACATTTAGGCCCGTAAATCTCAAGATTTACCCGCTTATTTTGGTATGCGCCCTGAAAAACGAGCCGCCAAAATAGGAGGGCTAACAATGCCTACCGAAAATCAAGACTTCGTGTTTTGTAAATCTTATCGCCATAAATCTGGAAAAATTATTGTCCATCCAACTGGATATTTTAAATTTCCCAGAACTCGGCCATTGAAAGAAGAAAAGGATACTATCCGTAATAAAAAATCGGATGATCCTGATAACTCAAACTCAATATCGTAAACAAGGTTAAATAACCTACTGCTATGCAACAAAGTTCACAGTAGTAGGTTACTTAATTTTTCTGATCGCACTTAATTTTATGCCCCATTTTAGTACATGGGCTCAGAGAGAATTATGACAACTCAACAGCAGTTTCTTGACCTACTTTCCGATATTGAACCCTCTACAACAACGGTTAATGATTGTTCAAGCGCACATAATACGCTTCGTGATGCTTTAAAAGTGCATAATGAATTCAGCAAAGTACATGTGCATACATTCTTATCAGGTTCTTATAAAAGAAATACGGCAGTACGTCCGACTACCATAGGCGGAATCACACAAAGGCCAGATGTAGATATTATTGCCCTTACAAATCACACAATTAATGATGACCCTCAAATTGTCCTTGATGCAGTACATACGGCATTAAAGGATATTGGATATACCGATCTTACCGTTAACCGTCGTTCAGTAAATGTTAAGTTGAAAAAAGTTGATATGGATGTTGTCCCTATCATTTCAGATGGATATGGCGGCTATCTGATTCCAGACATTCATCTTGAAGAATGGCTAGTTACCAACCCTCCAGCTCATACCGAGTGGACTGTTGAGGTGAATAAAAATGCAAATGGTCGATTTAAGCCTCTTGTGAAGCTATTTAAATGGTGGCGTCGTGAGAACTTGTCTGATTTAAAAAGACCAAAAGGATTCATTTTAGAATGCCTGGTTGCCAAGCATATGAATTACTACGAATCCAACTATGAAAAGTTGTTTGTTTATCTTTTAGAAACGATCAGGGATTCTTATGGGATTTATGCGTCACTAGGCATAATTCCACATTTAGAAGATCCTGGTGTTGCAGGCAATAATGTTTTTTCTGCGGTTACAGCAGATGAGTTCAAAACTTTTTTTGAAAAGGTAGAAGAACAAGCTGCTATTGCACGAAACGCCTTAAATGAAACAGATGATGATAAAGCATTAGCCCTATGGCGGCAGGTTCTGGGTAATCGTTTTCCACGTTCGGCTTCACACAAAAGTGCAAACTCTGCTGATATGGCCAGCTCTTTAATCCGTTCTGCTCTAGGTGCGGGATTAACATTTCCATCAACCCCTGTTTATCCAAATAAACCAGGAGGCTTTGCGTAATGGAACTGCTAAAAACACCATTAGAACGCCTAGCTCAAGAACGGCAGTTATTGACTGATCTTGAGAAAGAGAAAAATAGTTTTAAGATTCAGGAATGGAACTCAACAGACACAAATGAACTGCATTTGAACTTCTCTCTAAAGATAGGAACTATAGATTTTAATGGTGTTTTAGTATATCCAGAGCTTTTCCCAGAGCTACCAGCATATATACGCCCACAAAAATCTGGTGAAAGATGGAGTATCTTGCACCAGTATGGTGGTTCAGGAGTGCTGTGTCTAGAATATGGCCCAGATAATTGGAATACCAATATCAGTGGAGTGGATCTAGTTAGAAGTGCCCAGCTTCTTTTATTAACAGATGCAATGACTGTATTGGAGATGAATGTAGAACCTGTACCATCTAGGCATTCTGAAACAATAGGTCAAAAATTAAGAAGTGTTTCAGAAAGGTTCATTGAAACACCTATGTTACGTCACATACTCTTGGGTAGTGATTCCGAGAAAATGGACTTTAAGATTGCCATCTCAAGCTTTCGAGACAAAACCGTTATTGTTCCAACAAATATTCAGAACAAACCTCTACCTGACATCGTACCATCATTTTCTAATGAAAGATTTGAATTGTCTGGATGGGCAATACGAATTGATTCTGTTCCTCAATTAAAGGAATCCGTAAATGACCGAGTTTCATTAGAATCCTTTTTAGGCAATTTATGGCCTGCTCAGGAGGAATTCACAAGTTCCATACAGCCTATATTGTTATATGACATAAAGGGTAACTTGGAACTATTCTTGGTTAATAATACAGCACCACTTTTCGTAAGTTATCCTGCTATTAATCTACATGATGATCAGAGCCAAAGATTGCCAGCACAATTTAGCCATCTCAATGATATAAGGGTAGCAATAGTAGGTCTTGGATCGTTAGGAAGTAAAATTGCAATTTCACTGGCACGGTCGGGTTGTAAAAACTTTCTACTTATTGATGATGATATTCTGCTCCCCCACAATCTTGTCCGTAATGAACTCAACTGGTTAGATGTTGGCTTTGCTAAAACCTATGCTGTTGAAAGAGCATTAAAACGAACAGCATTAGACATACAAGTTGAAACGTATGAAATGCAAATTGGTGGACAGGAAAATCCTCATTTAAATTCCAATATCGCTAATGCCATTGCCACATGTAATCTGATTGTTGATGCGACAGCAAATACCCATACGTTCTTAACATTAGCTGCAATTGCTAAAAGAAAACACATTCCCATGGTATGGGGTGAAATTTTTGGTGGCGGTGGTGGAGCAATGATGGCCCGTAGTCGTCCAACGTTAGATGCCTCCCCCTTAGAACTTCGCAATCATATTTATGGTGTCTTACAAACGTTGGAACCAATTCCAGAGGGCAAAGTTAATAATTACGGCTTTCAAACACAAAACCAAACATATATAGCATCAGATGCAGATGTAACAGCTCTTGCAGCATCTATGACGCAGTTCACATTAGATACTTTATGTACAATTGATGAGCAATCCTCTTATCCATATTCAGCATATTTAATAGGGTTCCGTAGATATTGGATGTTTCAATGTCCTTTTGATACTCGTCCTATCGACTGTTCGGGTGCTTTAGTAGCAGAATCTCCTACGGATAAAGAAATATTTGAAAGGGAAAATGGCAATTCTATTGAAGAGCCTGAACCGATGAAAGGTTAATACTGATGCTGAAAATATCCATTCCTACTGACATACAAGTTTTACTGGTAAAAGCCCTATTGAAGTCTGGAACCCACGAATGTGGCGGTGTTTTAATGGGTGAGCATATTGGTACAAACCATTTTAGAGTTAACTCATTAACTATTCAAAAGAGTGGAACGATAGCATCCTTTGTACGTGGAATTACGGATGCTATTAAAGCAATCCGTCTTTTTCATAAATCAACAAACAATAATTATCAAAAATTTAACTATTTAGGTGAATGGCATAGCCATCCTCTCTTCAGTGTACAACCCAGCAGTAAAGACCATCACACCATGAGGGAATTGGTGTCCGATCCAAAAGTGGGTGCAAATTTTGTAGTCTTACTGATTTTTCATTTAAAAAACAATCATCTTGATGGCAGTGCTCACACCTACCTACCAGATGGTTCCTGTTACCGATCCACCCTAGATTTAGAGAGATAATAATGAGTGCGAGTCTGTTAGAAAAACAATCAACTGGTGGTGCGATTGCACGAGTAGGATTTGAATATCAGGATGCATTTGTATTAAGGAGCTTACCGCTATGGCTTTCACAAAGTGCATTTAGCCATATAGTGAGTGAAGCATTAAGTGATATAGAAGTTTGTTATTTTTCTTCGGAAAAGTCATTACATGTAATGTATGAAGCAAAAAATCACTCCTTAACGGCTACGGAATTTTGGGATGAAATAAGGCGTTTTAAAAGTCTTTTTGATACCCACCCAAAAAACTTTATTTGGTTTAATTTAGTATGCCCAAGTTATAACACCGCTATCTCACCATTAATTTCAAAAATAGACCGATTAAGAGGGGTTGGATCTTCTTATGATGACGACTCTTCAGTTTCAGTGAATGGGCGCTCGGAATACCTTGATTGGTGTGTTGGTAAAAAAATTGATTTCTCTTTAGCTGAATTTGCTCTTGATTATGTTGGTTTCATAACTTTTAATTCTGAGAATAGTGAGTCTATATTTCTAAGTGAAATTCAAGACACAATAAATATTGAACTGCTCAGGAGTCAGGTCAAACAACTAAAAGATCAGTTTAAAAACCTGATTTCTCGTTCTTCTTTTGGTCCAATATATCGCAAAGACTTTGAAAATTTTATTTGCCATGCTCTTGAAGAAGATAGAAGCCAGTGGCTATTAGATCCTATTAAAATTAATCTTTCAGCATCATCCAGTCAGTATCAAGACTTAAACTTAGATATTAGTGATTTCAATGGTCCTGATCGTGCTCAAAAAACCTCCAGCGACTGGAACAGCCTAATCAAAAAAGCAGTATCGATTGGGGATTTCATTCATAACAGTGGTGACCGTAGAACCCTCCTTATAGATGGCAAACAAAGAATGTCCACTGCATGTATGCTTGGCTATGTTTTTAGTGCCACACGTAATTTCCTACTCGAAATAGAACATAATGGCCTCATTTATCGCACTGATGACCATAAACAGAAAGAGGGACAATTTTTTACTAAAATCGAAGCTGTTGAACCACAGGGTGAAACTGAAGCCATAGTCGCTATCGGATTTCCTACAGCTATAGGTAAAGACATTGACTCTACGATTAATGAAGTAAAGAGCTTGCCTAGATTGAATTTAGAAAGCTCTCATGCCATTGATAATATGGAGACTCTAAATCTTGCTGTGAGAGAGGCAAAATCTGCTTTAGTTTCATTTAAATCCGAAAATAAGTTATCTAAATTACACCTCTTTATTAAAGCACCCTCAGTTTTTGCAATGGTCTTGGGACATCGCTTGAATGGTATTTGCGATATCCAGCTTTACGATTGGGTAGATGGGCAATATATCCCTACAGCCGAACTGAACTTATAAGAAGAATTGATTATTCGATAATATTACCAATAGAGAGGTTGATCATGAACAATCATTCTAATGAAGAAAATACTGATAACTCTTCAGATAAAAAATCACCCGCATTCAAAGTCCTTGAATCCAATGCTGAAAAGTTCTTAATGGTTTGGTGGTATGGGGCGTTAGCAAAAGCTGATCGTAGAAATGCTCAACCTAAAGTTCATGTGGCTTTTAGGGAACTTCTGGAAGATTACACACCCACAGATAATTTTATTTTTATTGATGCAAATATAACAGATTTGATGTCTTGGCCTATTGGAACAGTTTGGCACCATGAACGATTAGTTGACTATCTTCCTTTGGAAATACGGGAATTTGATATTGATCATACAAATTTTAAACATACCTTTGTTCAAGCATATAAGCGAGATGAAAAGACAGGAAAAATAGATCATTTCTTCTCAGACAGGAATAAGTTTTATATTAACCCAAGCCAACGTGAAAATTGTATTTCTTTCTCTTTAAAGGATCAGGAATATAAGGAGCTTCTCGTACCTTGTTTTGAGTTTCTGGTGAGAGGATATGGCCTCTCTACAGAACTTCCTAGAATTCTAACAACATATGATGAGGTCGAAAGACATGAAAGGCTCTACACCCCTCATCCAGAAGAAGAAAATACATGGACTATCCTTATAGGTGATAGTCTCACATCAGATGATCATGTATTTATTGCCTACTATAAATATAGCGAATATACCCAAGATGCCGTAAGAATCTTATTTAGCAGTATTGCAAAACATGATGATTTTATCCAAAGAAACCATATATACCCTAAAGTAATGCCGTGGCATAAGGAAACGAGAAAAATTAGGGTTTCAGGTTTTTGTATTCCTGACACCAATGCTTTTTTAGCCTTGACAATTCTTGGAATAGAACTACCTGATCAAACACTTATCAGACGTGTTCCAAAGGTAATTCACCGCATTAAGAAACCTGTAGATGTCAACTCACCTAATCCTCCTCAGTTGCAACTAGGTCCTGGTCAGATTAACGTATCTGAAGATCAAGGAGGGCGCAAACCATTATTACAATCGGTTATTTTAGGTCATGAATTTACATGGTTAGGTTCAGGCCCTATCGGGGAAAAAAGTAAAACAAAGTATGAAAGAACCATCACCCAACCACAGAGAAAGAAAAATACTAAAGAAACCAATACAGTTGGTACAGGAGAACCTGATAGCTCTAAGGAAGTTCTAAATGTCCAAATTAACCCGACCACTAATGGAGATACAGAGTTTGAAGCTCCATATCATGGAAGAATCATGGGCCTATGGAATGCATGTTTAAAGGCACGCTCGTTAAATCCCAGTATTGTCAATGCAGTCCACTATTATACTTTTGAGGAAGAGTTTGATTACAGCGATAAACCCACTCTCATGGCTTTTTTCGTTAATTCAGAAACATTAAATAATAAAGATATTACAGATGGAGAAAAACAAACTTATAAAAATTGGTGTTATGCAAACTCAAATAAAACAGCACTTCGTGGAGCATTGGTCATCCGATTATCTCTTGTAAATTGCCCTCCAGTTTATCTTTTCGATATACAACCAGCGACTTACGTTTCAACTGTAGATGGGGAAAGTGTTCTCAAGGAGCGTGGGCATGCTGGTCTAATATTTAGGTCAAGAACCGTAGAACAATTTGAGCAGTATATTTCTGGGCTCATGGAGAGCCTGCCTTTGTCAGAGGGCTCTTATACGACAACTCTCCTAGGCTCCAATTTGGTTACTCAATTATTTGTTTTTAGACATTCAAAATCTGCTGGCTTGTCAGAGGGTGAATCAACGTTATTGAATGCTCTAAGAAAAATTGGAATTACGAATATCAAGTTAAAGGAGGAAAAGGAGGAAAAGGAGGAAAAGGAGGAAAAATAATTTTCGAATCTTACAATTGTGACCATCTTCTTTTAGCCTATTCCATAATTCTTTCCTATGGGTAATTTTATTACATATCAAATTGAATTATATATAGTTTAATGGCACTTTTAAGTGCCATTAAACTTGGGTACCACTTGTGACTAGATAAGCACCTATATTAGGAATATTTAACCTTTTTAAACTCAGTGTTCTGAATCCTTTGGTATATTTTCAATAATGCAATGATGAATATCATCGTGATTGTTGAGTGATGTTTCAGCCTGAATAGTGACATGCTCAATACCTAGATTTTGTATGACATTCTCCAGATCATGTAAGAGTATCTGCACTTCCTGCATACTCATTTCTTCACTTACAACAATATGGCAGGATAAAATATAACGTTTACTTGTCAGACTCCATATATGTAAATCATGTACACCTTGAATTCGCTGGTCTTGAAGAATGGTTTCTTTGATTTCTGCCAAGTCAAATTTTTCTGGTGTACCCTGCATTAAAACATGCGAAGCCTTTACTACAACTGAATATCCACTGCGAAGAACAAGTATTGCAACTAGAACACTGGCTAAAGTATCTGCCCAGGCCCATCCAAAGAAGTAGATACATAGCGCAGCAGCAATTGCGCCAATAGAACCTAACAAATCACTGAGTACATGCAGGTAAGCACCTCGCATATTCAAGTCGTGTTCGGTATCACTACCTTTAAAAATCATTACTGCAACAATGATATTAATCAGCAATCCAATACTGGCAACGATCAACATCCCTTGTACTTCAATATGTTGTGGCTGCTGGAACCGTAGAATTGCCTCAATAAAGATGTACAGTGCGATACCAACCAGTGTAATACCATTCAATGCAGCAGCCAGTATTTCAAAGCGTTGATAGCCGTATGTTTTATTTTTGGTAATCTGTTTTTGACCGATAAAGACTGCTGCAAGTGCAATACCAAGTGCAACAGAGTCACTCAGCATGTGGCCAGCATCCGAAATCAAGGCCAAACTATTGGTAATAAAACCACCTATAAATTCCACTGCCATAAAAATGGTAATCAGTAAAAAACTTATGGTCAGAATTTTTTTATTACTCGGGATATGGCTGTGGTCGTGATCATGATGATGACCACCATGACCGTGATGGTGTCCTGAGTGATCATGGTTGTGTTTATGGCCGTTACCATGACTATGCTTATGCCCAGAATGATCATGTTCAGAGTGTTTATGCTTGTGATCTTGTGTATGGTTGTGCGAAGACATTTTATAGCATTCCTGATTATGGCTCTAACTGACTACGCAATGGATGATTGTTGTAGTAATCACCGATGTATGTAATCTTATTATTTTTAACCTCAAAAAATGAAGCACCTTTAAAAGTGATTACTTTTGCGTCTTTTTTACCAGACTGGTCTTTTTTATTGAGGGTTCCCTGAAGCTGCCATTCGACAGCAACCTTATCACCAACAATGAGTGGCGGGGATGTAAGCGTCATCTTCCGATCAGGAATGACTGTTAATAAAAACTTGGGTACCTCAATTACAGATGCTGTACCTTTACGGGTTTCTTCATTACTTGTATTGAAATACTCAACATTCGGGTCAAGAACTTTAGTCAGGTCATCTGGCTGCGTACCATTCCAGATATTAAGATAGCTCTCCACGGTTTCCAAAGCTGTATTGATCGGTGCTTTTGCATGCGAAATTGAAGCTAATCCTAACGTCATAAGAATGAGTAAGAATGTCATGAAAAAAGGCTTTGATTTTTCCTCTTGACCATCAAAATCTTGCTTCAATTGATTGATATAAATAATGTTCATCACATTCACCTTAGACTTGAGTAAGTTCATCAGCGATCCGTTCGGCATCTTCCCTGGTATCGACGATTTCATAAGGTATGCCAAATGCCTTTACAGCCATTTCCGTCATCTTTCTGATGGCAACTCTTTTTTCCTGATCAGGTTCAATGCAGATAATTGCCTTACACAACTGATTAAGTTCATCTTTATGGTTTTTAAGCCAAAGACCACGTTGTTTAAAGTCTTCAGGTGTTTCTTGCATTGATAATTGATCATAAACAATCACAAACGGACTACTCATTTCCAGGAACTCCTGCATTTCCAACTGCCATTGAGGTGAATAGCCTGGAACTGCCTGATCTTGCTTAAACTCAACAAATGGGAAGTTTTCTATATCATGGATAATAAATTTCATTTACATGACCTCATATTCTGTTTCATCTTTTCAGGAATTCATCTCTTTCCATCAAAAGATGAACTCCATCGATGTGCTATTTCAAAGATTTACGTTCAATCTGTACGGTATGTTCATTCCAGCCTCCACCTAATGCCTTGTAGAGGTTGACCTGATTATTCAGGCGTTCCAGGCGGGTCTGTATAAGTGCCTGCTGAGATGCGTACAGTGTTCGTTGTGAGTCGAGGACTGCGAGATAATTATCTTCACCAGCATCAAAACGTAAGGTTGCCAACTTATGAGCATCCTGGCTGGCCGCAATCATTTGCTGCTGCGATTTGATCTGTTCATCTAGCGTAGATTTGCCAGCCAGCCCATCAGCAACTTCACGAAAAGCTGTTTGAATAGATTTGTCATAGTTGATGACTTCAATCTGCTTCATGATATGTGAGCGATCCAGATTTGCCTGATTTAAACCTGCACTAAATATGGGCAAGTTAATCTTGGGCATAAAACTCCATGCACCTGTACCTGCATTAAATAGATTATCCAGACTGGAACTTGCCGTACCCGCCGAACCCGTTAGGGTAATGGATGGAAAAAATGCTGCACGGGCTGCTCCAATGTTTGCATTCGCAGCCTGAAGCTTATGTTCTGCGGCACGAATGTCTGGACGACGTTGAAGTAGATCCGATGGTAAACCAACTGGTATATCCTGTATGACAACCTGATCAGGAATTTTTGGGGACTGGTCCAATTGGACCGCAAGTTCCTGTGTTAATGGCGAACCCAGAAGTAACACCAGAGCATTACGATCCTGTGCAGTAATACGCAAGAATTTTGCATAATTGATTTGTGCTGTGCGCAGTCCTATTTCAGCTTGACGTAAGTCAAATCGGGTTGCATTACCAACATCAACAAGTTTCCTGGTCAAGTCATAGGATTTCTGCTGTGTCGCCAAAGTCGCCTTGGTTAAACCTAACGTTTCCTGATCGGCCTTATAGACCAGATAAGCATTAGCAACTGCGGATACCAGACTTAACTGTGATGCTGTCTGGACCTCTTTAGAAGCCAAATAGTTCTGTAAAGCCTGATCACTCAGACTGCGTACTCGGCCCCATAAATCGATTTCCCATGCGACCGAAGTAACACCAACCTGATACATGCGGGGGTTATAAGCAAGATCAGACGGTAAACGCTGACTGGCTGACTCTGCGGTAACACTCACATGTGGTAAACGGTCAGCACGACGAATACGATACTGTGCTTCTATCGCCTCAACATTTAAAGCTGTCACCTTAAAATCATGATTGTTTTTCAATGCATGATCGATGAGTTGGAGCAAGACAGGATCGGTATAAAAGTCACGCCAGCCAATATCGGCTGCGACTGTTTGCTTTCCATTGTTCACTTGCCGCCCTGGATAAGCTTCTCCTGTTGGATAGTGTTCCGACATAGGAGAGACAGGTCGCTCATATATTGGTGCCATTGAACATCCTGCAAGAATAGTGGCAATGGTTAGTACACTCATTTTCTTGAGGAAAGTGTATCGGTTTAAATGAAGTGTTAAATTTTTCATTTTGAACCCTCCTGTACGATTGCTTTGGCCTGTTCTCTACGCAGAATAAAATTACGAATGACGACATAGAAAATTGGTGTAAACAGTAAACCAAAGATCGTCACGCCTAGCATTCCAGAGAAAACAGCGATACCCATTGTATGACGCATTTCTGCACCAGCACCTGTGGCTAATACCAGTGGTATCACACCAGCAATAAATGCAATTGAGGTCATCAGAATTGGGCGTAATCTTAATCGGGCTGCTTCAAGTACCGCATCAAAAGGATTCAAACCCTCATCCTCTTTGGCTCGGGCAAACTCCACAATTAAGATGGCATTTTTTGCAGCAAGTCCCACCAGAACAACAAAGCCAATCTGGGTAAAGATGTTGTTATCACTACCAGTTACCCAAACACCCACAATCGCAGATAACAAGGCCATTGGTGCAATAAGTAATACTGCAAAAGGCATTGACCAACTGTTGTATTGAGCTGCAAGGAAAAGGAACGCCAAAATAATTGCCAGAGCAAAAACCATGACCGCAGTATTGCCTGTATTCTTCTCCTGATAGACCAGATCGGTCCATTCATAGGTCATGCCTTGTGGCAATGTTTCCTGCACAATTTTTTCAATTGCGGCAGTTGCCTGACCAGATGAATAACCTGGTGCAGCGTTACCACTAATATCGGCTGATGGGAAACTGTTATAGTGCATAACACGGTCGGGGCCAGAACTACGCTTAATCGTGACAAAGGTCGAAAGTGGAATCATGTCTCCCGCTGCATTTCTCACCTTTAACAGATTAATATTCTCTGGTTGCATACGGAATGGGGAATCTGCCTGAGCAATTACACGATAAGTACGACCAAACCGATTAAAGTCATTGATATAGATTGACCCCAGATTGATTTGTAGTGTTTCAAAAATATCGGTCAGTGGTACACCTTGTGACTTCGCTTTTACACGGTCAATATCAACTTCAATCTGTGGAGCATTTGCCTGGAAACTCGCAAGCATACCGACAAGTTCAGGCGTCTGAGAGGCTTTCGCCATAATCTCGCCCTGTACACGTGCCAGTGTTTCAAAGCCTAAACCAGCCCGATCTTCAATTTGTAGCTTGAATCCGCCCATAGAACCTAAGCCAGGTACTGGTGGTGGTGGAAAGATGCCCGCAAATCCGTCAGGAATCTGACTGAATTTGCCCATTAATTTTCCAGCAATTGCTTGTGCTGACAATGATGGGTCTTGGCGGGCTTCAAAAGGATCAAGCATGGCAAACATTAAGGCAGAGTTGGGTACATTGACTGGACCACTTGGCGTAAGTCCTGAGAAAGCCACAACGTTTTCGACGCCAGGCTCTTTCAAAGCAATCTGCGTCATCTGTTTAACCACAGCTTCTGTTCGGTCTAAAGATGCACCTGTAGGTAATTGGGCAATACCAACCAAATAATATTTGTCTTGGGCAGGAACAAACCCTTGCGGCACTTTATTGAAACCTAACCAGGTTAGGCCAAGGAAACCTACATACAAGATGAGCATGATGGCACTTAAACGTATACTCTTGCGTACTGCGTCCACATATTTGTCTGATGCCTTATCAAAGAATCGATTGAATCTTCTAAAGAACCAGCCGAATAAGCGCTCAGTCAAATCACGTTTTCTATCTCCAGCCTGATGAGGTTTAAGTAATATGCCTGCTAAAGCTGGTGAAAGTGTCAAAGAGGTGATTGCAGATAAGATAGTTGAAATAGCGATAGTCAAAGCAAATTGGCGATAAAACTCACCCTGTAATCCTGTAAGAAATGCCGAGGGAATGAATACAGCAGATAAAACCGCAGTAATCGCAATAATTGGTCCTGTGACTTCAGACATTGCTTTACGAGCCGCCTCTTTTGGCGATTCGCCTAATTTAATATGCTGTTCAACGTTTTCCACTACTACAATTGCATCATCAACTACAATACCAATCGAGAGAACCAGCCCGAATAATGTCAGGGTATTTAGGGAGAAGCCAAAATAATACATAATTGCAAACGTACCAATTAGGGAAACTGGAACGGCAATTAAAGGAATAATGGATGCGCGCCATGTTTGCAGGAAGAGGATGACAACAATGACAACAAGTGCAATGGCTTCCAACAGGGTAGTAATGACTGATTTTAAAGAAGCTTTTACGAAAATATTCGGATCATAGGGAATTTTATAATCCATACCCTCAGGGAAACCCTTCTTCAATTTTGCAATCGTTTTACGGACCTCATTTGAAACATCCAGCGCATTAGCACCTGGGGTCATAAAGATTTGTAAGGCAGAAGCCGGTTTACCATTCAATAAAGCTCTCATATTATAGGCATCAGAACCCAGTGCAACTCGTGCAACATCTTTTAGACGGGTGATTTGTCCAGCATCCCCAGCCTTGACTACGATCTCACTGAACTGTTCTTCAGTGGTTAAACGTCCCAGCGTATTAACCGTCACCTGATAGGCGGATGTTGTATTTGGCTGTTGACCAACAGAACCTGCAGCAACCTGCATGTTTTGTTCACGAATGGCGGCAACCACGTCATTGGCCGTTAAACCACGGGCAGCTACTTTTTCAGGATCAATCCAGACACGCATCGAATACTCACCAGCACCGAAAATTTCTATATTTCCAACGCCTGGTAAACGTGCAAGCTCATCACGAACATTCAAGAGTGCATAGTTGGATAAATACAGGGGATCATGGTTCTTGTTGGATGACACCAAATTGATGACCATGAGAACATCGGGGGAAGTTTTTTCAGTTACAACACCAATTCGTTGAACTTCTTCAGGTAAGCGTGGCAATGCGCGAGAAACCCTGTTTTGCACCTGTATCTGTGCCTTATCAGGGTCAGTACCCTGTTTAAAGGTAACGGTCAGTACCATCTTGCCATCGGCTGCGGTTTGAGAACTCATATACAACATGTTCTCAACACCATTCACGACTTGTTCCAAGGGGGAAGAAACCGTTTCGGCAATGATTTTGGGATTGGCACCAGGATAACTTGCGATGACCTGTACAGTTGGGGGTGTAATTGCCGGGTATTCACTCAATGGTAATTTAAACAGTGATAAAGCACCTAGAATGACGATCAGCACAGAGATCACGACCGCAAATATTGGCCGATTGACAAAGAAATGGGGGAAGTTCTTCATGGCTTATTTCCCCTGAGCAGCATTTTCAGACGGAACAGGGGCTTGCATTGGAATGATATTTGGCTTGACCTGCATTCCTGGACGAACCAGTCCCTTAATAATGACTTTATCGCCAGTTTGCAGACCACTGCTAATAATCCGCAATCCATCAAAGACCGAGCCAAGTGTTACAGGTCTAAATTCAACCGTATTATTCGAACCAAGAACCAGAACAAAATTATTGCCCTGATCTGTACCCACCGCCTGATCATCTATCAGAATGGTGGACTGTTTATTTCCAGTGGTCAGCTTAACTCTGGCAAACATACCTGGTGCTAATTCACCTGAATCATTGGCAATAGATGCCCTAACCCGTAGCGTCCCTGTACGCTGGTCAATTTGAGTACTTACAAAGTTTAATTTCCCTGTATAAGGATAAGTTTCTGTATTTGCCAATCCCATTTCGATTGGCAAGTTGAATTGTCCAGATTTATTTTGTCCCTTTAGATTGAGAAAGGTTTTTTCATCAAGGTCAAAATAAACATACAGTGGATTGACGGAAACGATGGTGGTTAAGGCTGTGGCATTGCCTGTATTTCCACCTGCAATCAAGTTGCCACTGGTGACAAGAACACGGTCAATACGTCCTGAAATCGGTGCTGTAATATTGGTATAAGATAAATCGAGCTTCGCTGCACTGACGGCTGCCTGAGCTTCCTGTACCTGAGCCTGGCGGTTATTTTTGGTTGCCAGTGCATCGTCATAAACCTTATTGGAGACGGCACCACTTTCGACCAGTTTATTTGCTCGATTAAAATCCAGAACAGCCTGGCTGTACTGAACCTCTGCTGCTTTCAGTCGTGCCTGGGCTGTATTCAGAGCAACCTGAAAAGGTTCAGGATCAATTTTAAATAATACCTGTCCCTTACGAACATAACTGCCCTCGGGAACACTAACACTATTAATGACACCACCAACACGGGACTTGATTTCAACGCTTTGTGGTGCTGATAAGTAGCCTGTATATTCTGCGGTTGGGTTAAGTTCCCGTGTAATCACTTCCGCAACAGGAACTTGAGGGACTGGCATTTGAGCTGCGGCAGCTTGTGGATTGGGTGCATCTGGTTTATTCGTTGCTGTGTAGAGCAAACCACCAGATATAGCCACCCCCACTGCAACAGCAATTACTGTAATTTGTTTTTTCATGGTGCTTACCTTTCATGCAATGCTACAACACGCTCTCAATAAGGTTTCTGTAGCAGTTGCCTGTATGCTAGAGTTTCCAATAATTGGAAGATCAATAGATCAGCCTTAAAAATACATAACAAATTAACATATGTTTAATCATTCATATGTTTAGTGCTAAAATAACTTAAATATTGCTACTTGAATAGCAAATATGAATAAATGATCATATGTATATATTTTTAAGAAGAAAAAGGAGTGAAGAAAATGAGTGTTTGCTACATTACTCTGAAATATGCTTAGCCATATCCGATAGAACCTGACTTACATGAATATCATCTATTTCATAAAAGACTTGTTTAGCTTGACGTTCACCTTTGACTAAACGGGCTGAACGCAATAAACGTAGATTGTGACTGACCAAGGACTGGGATAAATCAAGGGCATCACTGATTTCACCTACTGAACTAGGTCCACGCATACAAAAAAGTAGAATTTTAAGTCGTGAAGCATCACCCAATAGCCGAAATGTTTCAGCTAAAGACATAATCTCCTCTTGAGATAATTCTGTAGGGTGATCTTTAAAACTCATATTTATACTTAAATTCCAGTCATTAGCGAAAATATAGATGTTTACATATTCTACCCTTGACCTTTCCATAATGGCAAGGTTTATGCTCTTAGCAACTGGATAAGCTCTATAGGTATATCTTATGGGAACAGCAACAAATAAGCTTTCTAATAATATGAAAGTTACATTAAAAATTGAAGGTATGACATGTGCCAGTTGTGTTGGACGTGTTGAAAAAGCCCTCAAAAAAGTTGATGGTGTACAGTCAGCCTCGGTCAATCTGGCGACAGAACGTGCAGATATTGTACTTGATCAGCCTGTGGATCGTCAGGTACTGGTTCATGCCATTGAACAGTCAGGCTATGACGTGCCTGCAAATAATATTGAATTATCAATTAAAGGCATGACCTGTGCCAGTTGTGTAGGTCGTGTCGAAAAAGCCCTTAAAGCCGTTGCAGGTGTAAAAGAAGCCAATGTCAATCTTGCAACTGAGCGTGCAACGGTCAGTGGTACAGCAAATGTCGATGCCTTGATTGCCGCAATTGATAAAGCTGGTTACGATGCCACAGAAATTCAGGCTTCTATTCCTGACCAGACAGAGCAGCTTGAGAAAAAAGATCAGGAACGTGCTGAACTTAAACGTGATTTGATTCTCGCCTCCCTGTTGGCTTTACCTGTATTTATTCTGGAAATGGGATCTCACCTTATCCCTGGTGTACATCAACTGATTGATCAAACTATTGGGATGCAGAATAGCTGGTATTTACAATTCATACTGACCACACTGGTTTTGGTTATTCCAGGACGAAGATTCTATCAGAAAGGTTTTCCTGCATTATTCCGTCTAGCTCCTGATATGAATTCTTTGGTCGCTGTGGGAACATCAGCAGCATATTTGTTTTCTATTGTTGCCACATTCATACCAAACATCCTCCCATCAGGAACGGTGAATGTGTATTACGAAGCGGCTGCGGTGATTGTCGCATTAATCTTACTGGGTCGTTTCCTTGAAGCAAAAGCCAAAGGGCGAACCTCTGAAGCAATCCAGCGTTTAGTCAGCTTACAAGCCAAAACTGCCCATGTTTTACGCAATGGTCAAATGGTGGATATTGCAATAGACCAAGTGGTTGCAGGTGACATTATCATTGTAAAACCAGGGGAAAGAATCCCTGTTGATGGTCAAGTCACGGATGGAAAAAGCTTTGTCGATGAATCCATGATTACAGGTGAACCAATCCCTGTGGAAAAAGGCATCGGCAGTGATGTAGTGGGCGGTACCATTAACCAGAATGGCACGTTGACTTTTACCGCTGTGGCGGTGGGTGGCGAAACTATGCTGGCTCAAATCATTCGTTTGGTTGAGCAGGCACAGGGTTCTAAAATGCCGATTCAGGCTGTGGTGGATAAAGTGACCTTATGGTTTGTACCTGCGGTGATGATTGCCGCAGTGCTTACATTCCTGGTCTGGCTGATTTTTGGTCCATCACCAGCCTTAACTTTTGCATTGGTTAATGCGGTGGCAGTGTTGATCATTGCCTGTCCTTGTGCAATGGGATTGGCGACACCAACCTCAATTATGGTCGGTACAGGTCGTGGTGCAGAGTTGGGAGTACTGTTCCGCAAAGGCGAAGCCTTACAACTGTTAAAGGATGCCAAAGTTGTTGCAGTCGATAAAACAGGGACATTAACAGAGGGTCATCCCGTACTGACTGACTTTGAAGTGACTCAATTCTTTGAGCGTGATTATGTCCTAGGCATGGTTGCGGCTGTTGAATCCCGTTCTGAACATCCGATTGCTAAAGCAATTGTTGATGCGGCAAAAAGTGAAAACCTGACTTTACCTAAAGTTGATACGTTTGATTCAGTCACAGGCATGGGTGTCTGTGCAACCATCAATGGTAATGAAGAAATCAATATTGGTGCAGACCGTTATATGGTTCAACTTGGTATTGATGTTGCTCCATTTGTTGCCACAGCTCAGCGTCTGGGTGATGAGGGTAAATCACCACTTTATGTTGCTGTCGATGGTGAACTGGCAGGAATTATTGCAGTTGCTGACCCAATCAAAACCACAACGCCAGCAGCGATTAAGGCTCTACACCAATTAGGTCTCAAGGTAGCAATGGTGACGGGTGACAATGCTCGTACTGCTCGGGCAATTGCCAAACAATTGGGTATTGATGAAGTGATTGCTGAAGTTCTACCAGAGGGTAAAGTCAGTGCGGTTAAAGAGCTGAAAGCAAAATACGGCAATATCGCTTTTGTGGGTGATGGGATTAACGATGCACCCGCTTTGGCTGAAGCTGATGTCGGACTTGCGATTGGTACAGGTACAGATGTTGCAATTGAATCTGCCGATGTCGTGTTAATGTCAGGAAACTTACAAGGTGTTGCCAATGCGATTGCCTTGTCCAAAGCAACGATTGGTAATATTCACCAGAACTTATTCTGGGCATTTGCCTATAACACCATGTTGATTCCTGTTGCTGCTGGTATATTGTACCCAGCCTATGGAATACTGATGTCCCCAATCTTTGCAGCAGGAGCAATGGCTTTGTCCAGTGTATTTGTACTTGGCAATGCATTACGTTTACGTCGATTCCAGCCACCATCCGTCAGTCAAGGCTAAGGAGGATATGATGAACATTGGTAAAGTCTCTAAAGCTTCGGGAGTTACCGCCAAGATGATTCGTTATTATGAGCAGATTGGCCTAATTCCTGCTGCGGGACGTAATAATGCAGGTTATCGCTCTTACTCAGCAAATGATGTTGAACGTTTAAAGTTTATCAAGCGAAGTCGTGAACTCGGTTTTTCAGTAGCAGAAATATCAGACTTACTTGATTTATGGAATAACCGCGGTAGACAGAGTGCTGATGTCAAACGCCTTGCTCAGGGTCATAGTGAAAAGCTGGAAGAACGTATCAATGACCTACAGCAAATGGCGAATACCCTCAAGGACTTAATCGACTGTTGTGCTGGTGATAATAGACCCGACTGTCCGATTCTTGAAGGCTTGCAAGAACCTCACAATGAAATAAAGGACGTTCACCATCATAACGACCTGCTTTCCGTTTCACCTTTAACCCGAAAGAAATAGCAATAGGATATAGGGAGAAGTAAAATTAATTTTACTTCTCCCTATTTTTTATATTTATAACTATGAACTAAAATATGTCATTTCTTTTAGATACTTACATTGTCAAATAACTGCTAATTTAACATCACAAACATTCCTAAATATTGAGCTTATAATTCATTGCCCACAAAAAAGCGACTCAATAGAGAGTCGCTTTATCATTTCGTCCGTTTTTAACGAGGAGGAAAACCAGCCTCGGTTAAAGCCTCAACGATTTGCTGCTGTGTTGCAGTTGTTTCAACTTTTACACTACGATTGGGTGGTTCGGTGATGACCTTTGCATTGGCATCTATTGCTTGAATTGCTCTGGTTACACCACGGGCACAGCCACCACAAGTCATATCTTCAACATGAAATTCCATATTTAACTCCACTATTACTATTCAGGATGTGTTTAATATAAACCTTGCCATAATTGTAAGGTCAAGCATTAAAAGTAAAATTAATGTCCCTCAGATATATAATTGACTGTGTACTTAGGTATTTCTACCTCCAAGTTTTCATCTTGGACCTTAACCTGGCAAGATAGTCTTGATTGGGCCGTAAGCCCCCAGGCACGATCCAGTAAGTCCGCCTCTACATCATCCATTTCTTCTAAACTGTCGAACCCTTTTTTCAGAACAACATGGCATGTTGTACATGCACCTGATAAATCGCAGGCATGTTCTATGGGAATGCCATGATCCAATAAACTTCGACATAAATTACTTCCGCTTTCAATTTCAAGTTCCGCACCCTCTGGACAAATCTTTTCATGCGGAATAACTATAATTTTTGGCATATAACATAATCCTCAATTCATCAAATTTATAGATAAAACAAGGGGCTTTAAAAAGCCCCTCATTTAAAAGAATATCGAATAGAGAAGTATCTACTTATGTTTACTTAACCATTCATTCATCATCTTGATTTCTGATTCCTGGGCAGAGATAACATCTTCAGCAAGCTGGCGTACTTCTGGATCAGAACCATATTGAAGAACTACTTTTGCCATATCAATTGCACCTTGATGATGGGGGATCATGCCTCTCATGAAATCAACATCAGCATTTCCTGTAAATGGAACCATCATATCTGCGTGCATTTCATCATTGATCTTAATATATGCTTGAGTTGATGGGCTATCTTCATTTTTGCTGCCAGAATGATTTTTGTTTTTTGCCAACCATTCATTCATCATCTTGATTTCTGACTCTTGGGCAGAGATAACGTTCTCGGCAAGCTGACGCACTTCTGGATCAGAACCGTATTGAAGAACTACTTTTGCCATATCAACCGCACCCTGATGGTGAGGAATCATACCCAACATAAAGTCAGTATCTGCATTTCCCGTGAAATCAATACCCATTCCGCTGTGCATACGAGTATTTACTTCCATATAGGCATTTGTAGATGGATTATCTGTTTTAGCTGAACCATTCATATCATGGTGCATTGAATGGCTTTCATGTTTATTCTCACTCATTGAATTTTCCTTTGGAGCGTCAGAAGAGGAACACCCCGCACTAAATACAATCGCACCGATCATTAACATTGGAACAAAGTGTTTCATGGAGTTATCCTCTTACTACAATTATGAAAAAATAATGGGTAATAAGCTCGGAAGTTATTCTTTCATATCAGGTACATCATTACCCTTGATGTAGCAACTCTATTCTTTCCAATTATGGTAAGGTCAACACCTAATCAAATAAAAATAATTAAAAGAATAAAACAATTAAAAACAAATACTTAAAGACAATTAACTCCGTAGTGAGTCACAATAATCAATAGAATTAAAAAAATCACCTCCAATCACAAATAATATTTTTATATAAATATCAATGTGATATGTGTCTTCATGGTTTCACAATTATTTATTTGACTATTGGATGCACTACAAAAGACTACAAACATTCTCAAACTTTATACTTAAAAATTATCTTACTTCCCATCTTAAATTTGAGCATTTATGACAATAAAACCTTATTTATTAAAACCTTAAAATAATTATTAAGGTATAATTATTTTAACCATAACTACTATTTTTTGAGTTTCACAATGTCTGAAATTGATTTTTATAAAAGATTGAACAGATTAGAGAAAAGACGAAAAGGTACTGACCTTACATACAATGCTTTTGATAGTGTAACAGCAGGCGTAACTTCATTTAATGAGTTTGATGAATTAAAACGTACAATAGAAAAATGGCAGATTGTATCAGACAAACCATCTATCCGTTATGCAGTAGGAGCAATGCAAGAAGTTAGTAAACGTTACACAGAAATCAGTATTGAAACTGCTAAAAGAATTGAAAAACAATTAGAGCCTAGGCTACTAAATAATCATAACATTGTCACAGAATACAGATTACAAGGGTCAGTTCCCCTAAATATTCATATCAAAGGTGTAAGTGATGTTGATTTACTTGTACTTAACAAATCACATTATCGTACAGAGGGTTATTTAGGTACTTTACGTCATGATGATATAAAAATATTAAGAGAACTCAGGAACGCGTGCACTTATGAATTAAGACAAGCATATCCTGCCGTAACAATTGATACTACTGGTGCTAAATCTATAACTTTAACAGGTGGATCACTTCCTCGGGATGTAGATGTTGTACCCTCTCATTGGGTAGAAACATATGAGTACCAACAACAAAAGCACCTTTATTTAAGAGGAGTCAATATTCTAGATAATAAAACTCCTACTACATTGATGAACTTACCTTTCAAGCATATTTTTTATATAGATTACAAATGTAAATACTATGCTGATGGAGGATTGAAAAAATCTATCCGCCTTTGTAAAACAATAAAAGCCGATTTAGTTGAAGAGGGCAAAGTAATTTACTTAAGTAGTTTTGATCTAGCCTCTATTATGTATCATTCCAATCTAGAAAATTTAAAGAAAGGTAGAACAAATGCTTTAGCAATAGTTCTTGAAACAAAAAGATTTTTTGATTATCTGTATCATAACCCAAACTATAGAAATAGCTTATATACACCTGATATGACCAGAAAAATATTTGATAGTTATCAGAAAGAAACCTCTCTCACAACAATGAGCATTGCCTTAGATAAACTCGTTACGGAAATACGTAAAGATTTGGGTTACCTATATGACGAAACCATTGGCTCTTATCCATTAGTTATCTAATTTTTCCCATAACATTGTTCCCATGGTTCTTCGACCAGTAACATTATAATATTTAGCACTGGCACTTTTATTGTCTTTATGAAGTGTCAGCTCTACAAATCCTCGATGGATACGTAACTCTTCATGATCTAAATCTTTTGGTTTGTTTTCATAACTATAAAGAACTTTGTATTCTTCAATTTCGTCATAAATAATTGCAGCAGAAATACTGTCAGATGTGGAAAATTCTGTTTCTAATCTGATTCTTACTTTATCCCAACTTTGTAAAATTGTTACTTTTCCAATCCACTCTCTATTGTGCTTAATCATTTCAGAATTTTCTTCTTGGTAATCAGAGATACCTTTACATGACCATTCTCCCGAAATATCAGGATATTTCAGAATCTTGAAAAATAAACCTGTTTTCCATATCCATTTATCAAATAGAAAATAAAAAGTAAGAAATAATAAAGCAGTGATAGCACTAGAAATGATGACATTCCAATAAGGAGACAATCCACCCAAGAACTTCAGTAAAAAGTAAATCAATATCCAAGATATAAACGTAGCAAGTGAATAAACATATTTCCCTGCATGAGACCTATTGAATCCATTATGAACACAATATTCATGACCTAATTGCCCCATACATACCCTCTGGAAGCCCAAAATTCAGTTTTAACTTTATGTAGCTACATTAGCGTTATATGGTCCAGTTATACAAGCAATTTAGGTATCCAATATTGCTGATCACCAAACCTCACTTCAAAGCCATCATTCAGCCCCCTATAATTAATACTATCCATTTGATTAAAAAAGGATTTATCCAAATTATGAAAATACATCAATCCTAACTTTATCCACTCTAGTTCATTAAAATTTTCCTCTGGGGCTTTCATGATGGCCAACAATTGTTTTTCCAGTTTCTTCATATTACTTTTTTCTGTTATTTTTTCATCTAGTACCCATGACGTATCAAGGTTCGTATCATAATTCTTGTTTAAAAAATTAAGAAAGCCAACAATAGCGCAAGCTTGTCCAGGGGACTTAAATAAGTAATATTTTACATGCCACATTGTTGGTAAATCTAATCGTGATTGACTTACCAACAGCATTAAAGCAGATGCTGGTTTCATGGCTAAACGGGCAGAACGTATACTCGTTTTCCCTAAATCCATTTTATTTATTAAAACCTGATAATAGTTCTGAAGAATTTGGGCTGAAAGCGATGAACCAGGACATGAGTTCGCCAGTTTTCTCAGTTGGTCAAATTCAGAACAGTGGCCTTTAGATTGGGTATCTATATGCAGGTGATGTACTGCAACCAACCACCGGATGGGCAGCTCATATTTGCGTAAACCACTTGTTCTTAGTCTATGTAATAAAGAGTCATTGTCTGGGATCTGATCTCCCCAAAGATCACTGGTCTTTTCAAAAAAATGAATATGTTTACGAATTAGTAATGCAGCCTTATGCGGTCCAACCTCATGATCAAGCCAATTCATATAATCTTTAAAGTAACCTTTGAGGCTTGGATTTACTAATGTATTAACCAGTTCCTTAATCCTATTCCCCAATATTCTTCGCCATGTACATAATTCACAGTATTTCCCATATCCAGCAGGAATCTGTTGCTGGCAAGTTAGACATTGAAGTGGTGGACAGGTCAAACATTTCTTACAAAGCATTTTGCCTGACACAACATCCTGTTCAATCAACCTATATCTTCTACAACTTTGGCATGTCTGGTAATCACGGGTTGCACACTTTGGGCAAACTCTTAAATTATCTCCAAAACGGCTGATACGAGATAAGCGTTGTGATGTCACACCACACCGTTCACAAGCTTGAAACTCTCTAAAATAAACTGAACAACTATTACAAACAGGGCCTTGCTCCGTTATTTTTCCTATAGGGTAATCAATACGCTGACATCTAATGCAAGGTCTATTGGTTTCACATTGTTGGCAAACGGCCAAGTTATCAGCTTTATATAATCTGGAACTTTTACCACACGACGGACAATCCTGTTTTTTAAAAACTCGTACATAGCACTTATGGCAATAGTTACGCTGTTTATAAAGTCGGTGTATCTTTTCAACCGCATCACCACATTCATCACACTGAGGCATGGTGTTGTCCCCCCAAAAGTTACCCTAGTTTTCTTTTTAATCTTAAAAACTTGCGTATTACAGTCTCCTTACTTTTAGGTTTAAAGGTAGCTACCAATGCTCTCTTTGGAGGGTAGTTCCGATAAATCGAGCCTAATTGTTCTTCAACAGGCCTTAATATGGCTGGCAACTGGTTTCTCTTATCCCAAAATGAAGACCTGTTCATATTTAAAGATTTTGCTGTTTCAATAAACTTTTCCTGGGGAATAATGAGTAATTGATAAATACAGGAAAATAGCCGTTCTCTCTCGGTAACTGGAAGTTGGTTAACAGCCAATCCATTCGATATAAGCTCAGGATGGGGCACCTGAATTCTGAGTTGTTCAAGAAAAGCCCATCCTTTTCCATTTACTGAGCCAGCTAAAGCTTTTCTAATAAATTGTGAAAATAACTTAATCACCGTTAACCAATCAGTTACTGAAATCAACTTGTCTTGATAGGTTGCACAGCCTTGTTCCAGGAATTGATCAAAGATTTTTTGGAATGCCAAGGCATGACAATCCACAAGGCTTTTATTAACCTCCAATAGACTTTTTTTACATATTGAACAGCAAGTCATAACCTGATCAGGGGCTTCAAGACGTCTAGGTTGAATAGCATTATGGCAATGAGGACATTGATCATGTAAATGCTGATTATGTTTTATACAACCTGTATGCCAGGCAAAACGCCAAGGCAGACGGAAATAGGCAACATTATCCTCAGATAGACACTCAGGACAATATTGCCAGCCACCTCGATGCTTACGGTTTCTTGTACCTAATACCAAGTACCATGCATCAAGAGTTTGATTATCCAGATTATATTTAATTAAAAAATTGCGAAGCGTAGCAGAATTAAATTGGCTTTCATCAATTTTTGTCGTATTGATCAATACCTGTACTTGCTCTGCACTTAAACCACGATCTACATCTACAGACCAGATTCGCCATTTGGGCCAAAGTACTCCAGTTAAACTTAATGGGTCACAACCACTGTCAAGTGCGGCACGTATCAACCAAGAAGATAATGCCTCATCTTGCTTTAAGTCCGTGGGAATAAACCATGAATGGATTTCTGTTGCACTTATCATACCTAGTCCTCCACATTGCTTATTTCACACTTTCTAGCAAGCTACGGTCGATAAACTCCTGACCAGAAACAACAGCTTTCTTTGCGGCGTCCCGTAAAATCGTTCGCAGATTACCTAAGTTTCCATCTGTAATATCATGCAGATATTTTACTGTTGCTGGTTCAGCCAGTTTTGAAGCCTGTTTGAGGGGAAGAACTTTCTCAAATTTATTTACCATAGCTTGAAAGTCTTTATCTAGTTTCCATAAGGGCAAATTAACCACACGAAAACGGCTGACATGCTGTGGATCAGTACGCAGAACACTAATTGCTTCTTCTGTACCAAACCCAACAATGGGTATCTGTGTTTCATTACACAAATACTTAATCGCATTCATTACTGTTCTTTGCTTAATCGGACTGCCACATAATAGAGAATTCATTTCGTCGATAATGAGGAGCTTTACCTCATAAAGTTTAAGGCAATGGACCACTTGGTAACGTAGCTTCGCAACGGGATCTCTTTCTCGAAAAGGAACCCAGAACTTATCAAGAATAGCCATATACAGAGCTTTTTCATCAGGGGAAACAGGTGCCTGTACAATGATTACAGGTTTTACTGCATTATTTTCTGCATTGACATAACCCTCCCCATACAGCTTAAAGAACTGGTTAATAATTGAGGTTTTACCATTATTTGGCTTACTCAATACCAGTAAGTTGGGCATACGGCTCCGCTTAGGAAGTGTCAGGAATCCTTTCAATTGGTCTAACAAGTCATTGGCTGCTGGATACCCAATCCATCGGTCCTCTTCCAGGAAGTAGAGTCTGTCCTCATTAGACTGTTCCACAATAGGGCGAAACTCTTGAAAAACATGTGAATAGTTACTCATGAAATATCCTCATCATTTTCCAGCTCATCGAGAGGCAATAAACCATATACGTTTTCAAGCTGTTGCTCCAAAATCGTACTCTCTTGTTGAGGTTTTTTGCCCTGAATTGAAGCAGGGTTAACACTCTGTTGATGTTGGGTACTGCGCTGATGTGATCTGCGAGCCCGTCGAGTTTTAGTACTTGCCTCCTGAACACGCTCCCGAAGTTTAGCTAGAGCCTGTCCAAGTTCATGATCTTTTAGATATTCGCCAGTTTCCTTTTTCAGTTCCTGAATCTTTTTGTGTTCCCAAATACTAAATGGTGGAATACTTTGATCCGCTAAAGGAACCTTAAAATAATTTTTGATTTCGGGATCAAAGAACCATATCTCACTAATATTTCTTGGATCACGCCTAAAGATAAATTTACGTTTTTCCTTTTGATTATCAGGGTCTACAGCATTAATCCAACCTCTTAGTACATCAGCATAATAAGCAAGACCATCAATTGTTACACCTGTTGTTTGAATCGTCCTTTCAAAACTTGGTAGAAAATCAAGAAAGAAATTATGATCATTTGCAGGCAATCTAGCAGCCCCAGAACCTAACGTGTTTTTATCACCAAAGATACCTAACTCAAAAGCATGTAGTGGAGAAGTACCTAAAGCAGAGTGTTTCCTTTTGTGGTAAACATTACAGATAAAATCAATCAGCCAGTCCTCAAATTCGGAGAATGTGAAAACTGCTTCCGCATCTGAGTTATAGCCTTTTCTTTCAAAAATATTTGAAAAAGTTGTTCCTGGAACTGCGTGAATATCGGTTGCAAATGTTCCCATCAAACGTTCAATGTGCCCGCCAAAACGTGGTTTTTTAACTGGTCGGTATTCCAGACGAATATCATGTGCCATACAAGCATTTCTGAAAGTTTCTGAGTGAAACTCAGGTCCATTATCGACATGAATGGTGTTCATAATTCCCCAGACAGGCCATTCAGCTTGAATCTTGCGCGAAGCTAGCCATTTCTCTTTGGGCAGTACAGCTTGAGAAACGCTCATTGCAATAGACATAACAGAGGGGGCATCTAATGATAAGTAATATCCCACAACTACCCTTGAACGCACATCAATTGCCAACGTAAGAAAAGGTCGTCCTATAGGACACCTGCTAAAATCATCAACCAGAATAAGATCAACAGGCGTATGGTCAATCTGTACGACGGCAAGTGGATAATCAGCATGAGGGAATTTCCCTGCGGCAGGTGTAAATTTGTTATCGGCCTTTTCCTTATGTCCCCTCTTACGAAGAGAGTCTCTCTGGCTAATCGCTGCAATACGATTTCTTACTGTATTGGCATGAGGCACCTCTAGGATATGGTATTCATGACATAAGCGTTTCACTTCAAGTACAACTTTTTGAACACTTATTCTTTGATTAGTTAGGTATAAATCCTTGATGGCTTTTTCAATGATTGCTTCAGCATGTTTATTAATTATCTTCTTGCCTTGTGGCAATCCCTCTTTTCTGGGCCGCAATCCATCAATAGTTCCATATGCCTTATAGATTTTTAACCATCTATAGATAGTGGCTGGATTAATATCATGTTCTTGGGCTCGTAACTCTACTTCCTTACGACCACTCACGCCTCCCTCAATGAAAGGTCGGATGATGTTGAAACGTCTTTCAGCCTCAATCCAGTCTTTATCAGCGATGAGCTCTAGATCTTCATACTGTTCCACAGCTATTGATGGCCTTAATTCACTGATAGCCGCGATACTTTTCCTGCCAGTATTATTGTTTTCAACAAAAACCGATTTTAGGTCAATGACTTCAATAATCGTATGGGGAATCCCTTTTATCTGAACCGGCTCCCCAGCAGCTATTTTGATATTCACACGTCTATCATTCATGACAACTCCCATTTACCCAAAGTTCAGTAGATGGCTGTAAAGGCATACTTAAATCGCAAACCAGATAACCATGAGCAACTAAATACCAGATTTGACTAATTCCATTGGCTCTGTCCCATTTTCCAAGAAAATGTCTGGCTAATAGAGTCTCAAAAGTTACTGCTCCTCGATCTCTCACATAATCCAATAAGTGCTTTGAATCAGCAGGGGGAAATTCCATCTTTCGGTACTTTTGTAAAAACATGGCATTCGACCATAACTGGTCCCGAATACGCCCCTCATGTGCAATATGAAATTTCCAACCCTCTTCTTTGCATACCCTCATGGCAGCACGATATCTAGCTTTCCATAGATGCAAATTAAGTTGCAATTCATCTGTAGGTTTTACTTCAACCAGTTTAGGTGCAATAAATGGAATAAAATCATTATGCTTATAAGTTACTAGGTAGTCAGGGGTGTAAACTCGTTTCTGTCCATTATCAAAATACTCAATGGTAAATGGTTGAGACTCAACAGCAAGAACATTGGGATCAACCTCTAATCGAATAAGGAAATCCCGTTCAAGAGTTGATTCAAAGGCAACTGCGGAATCTTTTTTAAAAGGATATAAACCAGATACACTGATACGTGTATTACCAATTTTTCTTCGAGCTGGTACGATGTTAACGGTGTCGCATGATTGATTGTTCATTCTAGGTTCCGTTGCATAGTTCTTTATAAAATTTGTCGCATAGTTCTTTATAAAAGGTGGTCTAAGTCTTTGACCCTAGCTTATATTGTCGCATAGTTCTTTGTAAATAACAGCGGTTCACAACCCAAACCAGGTGAAATAACTTTGGCGCATTTAGGTGTTTTATTTTTAGATGAACTACCTGAATTTGATCGAAAAGTTTTAGAAGTTCTCCGCCAGCCGCTTGAATCTAAAGAAATCATTATTTCACGTGCGGCTAGACAAATGACATTCCCTGCAAACTTTCAATTTATCGCAGCGATGAATCCTTGCCCTTGCGGATATGCATTTAATCAAGACAGTCGTTGCCAATGTTCACCAGACAGCATTCAACGTTATCAAAATCGAATTTCAGGACCCTTACTAGATCGTATTGATTTACATATTGATGTTTCACCTTTACAAGCGCAAGAATTACAAGATCGGACACCTGCGGAAAACTCAACTACGGTAAGACACCGTGTTATCAATGCATATGAGCGTCAAATTCAAAGACAACAATGTTTAAATCAGGCACTATCGCCAAAATTGTTAGAGCAATATGCACTTTTAGATGACAGCTCAACCCAGATTATTGAACTCGCGCAACAGCGCCTAAATCTATCAGCTCGTGCCTATCATCGGGTACTGCGGGTATCTAGAACGATTGCTGATTTAGCTGAAAGTGAATTCATCAGTAGTAGCCATTTAACCGAAGCCTTGTCATATCGAGGACAGCAGTCTTAAGAAAAAGCGACCATTTAGGTCGCTTTTAATTTTTTAGAATCAGAAGGCATAACCTAAAGCTAAAACAACTTTATTCTTCTGTTTAGCTTCATCACGTGTATAACCGCCAAAAATATAATCTAGGCCCCACGTTGCTCCCGTTTCACCTAAAGGATGCGATAAACCTAAAGTAGCATGACGAAATGCAAAATCAGTTTTGGTGATATCACCTGCTTTTGCTTGATAAGTTAAATACTCATCATCATCGCCATAATAATAAGCTGCGACTTGTGCTTTACCTGTAAATCCACCTGCTAATTTTGGTGCATAAGTTGCCAAGAAATAGGTATCACCTTTATTACCGAAGGTCACATTATTTAATAAAGTCTGCGCAGTAATACTAAAATCTTTATAACTTAATCCTAAAATGGTTTCATAGCCTGTCGATTCCCAACCTGGATAATAGTAATAAACTGTTCCACCGACTTGATAACCAAGATCTTCAGTGATTTTACCTTTATAACCTGCATAAAAGTCGTTTTCAAATGACTTCTTATCTTCTTTCTCATATGTTGGTGAAGTATTAAAATCTGCATATGCAGCCGTCAATGTTGAAAACCAATAACCCAAATAGAAACCACTATCATGTGTATAATCAAGACCACCCTGTACAGCAGGTGTGTCACTTTCTGGTGAATTTGTCATACCGCGTAAGTTATAACTCGATACAACATTCACATTGCCAGTAATTGTTCCTGGAAATGGTAATTTATTATCTTCTGCCATTGTTAAAGATGTTGCTGAAACCATAACCCCTAAAGCAACCGCTTGACATGCAAATTTCATCATATTGATCTCCCCCATTATTTAGATATTCAATTGATTTAACTTTAAATTGCGTCATTAGGTATTTAGCAAATGCTGTGCCATAATTAAGCGATCAATATAAATTATTTTATTTAATAAAAACAAATATTTATATTAACAAGTTTGATTGTATTTTTTATTTATCATTTTAAAAATAACCACCTCTGATTATCTAACCAAAGTAGCGCAAAAGCGTTCATTCTGGAGCATTATAAAATTTAATATTGCAATTCAATAAATTATGAAATGGCAAGAAAAAAGCCAGCGAAGTCGCTGGCTTTTTGATTAATCAAAAATGATTAGAATGTTTTAGTTAGCGTAAATACTGCGCCTGTTTCTACACCACGTTTATATGGTTGAAAATCTGCATCAATATTAGTGCCAACCGCTGCTAATTCAGCAGTTAAACCTGAAACTGATTTAACGCTATATGTTACGCCAACTTTCCAGTCAACATAGTTATCATCTTTACTGCCGTTATCACTAAAGTCATAGTTATCTACTTTCGTGTAACCAACACTTGCAACACCGCCAAAACCTGTATCAGCAAATGGAATATTATAAGTCGCGTTCAAATACCAAGCATTTTCATCAGTACCACCCCAGTCATTGGTATAGTTAACAGCAGCTAAAAGACTATCACCTGATGTCACTAAATCTTTAAACCCTAATTTTGCATAAAGCTCTAACCAATTAATGTCAGACGAACTTGGATAACCGTAATACCATAAACCTACATCTAAGGTTGGCTTACCAGTAAAAGGTAATTCTGTTGCATATCCCACATAAGGATCTAACTCAAGATGAGCTTCGCCAAAACTTACATTTGAAGCCCATACACCAGCATATAGACCAGATGAATGAGTTAAAGCAAAACCACCTTGAACGGCTGGATCACTTTCTGTTTGCGTCATACCACGGAAACGATAATCCGAAGTCAGCGCAGCACTACCTGAAAAGCTAAGACCATACTGAGATAAAGGAGTTGTTTCTTCGGCCATAGCAAAAGTCGAAGTCACAGCAAAAATACTCAACGCGATCGCTTTACATGCAAATTTCATCATATTGATCTCCCCCATGATGGATATTCGACTGATTTATGTTTTAAGTTGCATCGTTTTTTAATTAGCAAATGCCGTGCCAACTATGAGAAAACCTTATCCAATATAGATTCTGTTCAATAAGAGTGCTCTTAACGCCATATAGATGTGCTCTAAACAGAGGAAATTTAGCAATACAATTATTTTTATGAGTCAATAAGATGCACTATGGTATTTATGGATTTTTTTTGCACAAAAATAAGGCGATAATCCTTTCTAAAATTTAATCAATTCTTTTAATAACAAATAAATAAGCTAAGCATGCTACATATGCTCATTAAAAGTGCAAAAATGAAACTTAATTTTTGCTGAATAGATGGTTCGTTTTCTGTACCCCAATTAGTGTCATTCGTCGGGATGTAATTTTTTGCAAATCAGATGTTCATCTTTCAACCAAAGAAAAAATAAATACTTAAAATTAAAGAGAAAAAAAAAGAACAAATCACGTATTTTTATGAAATTTAACTAAAAAATAATCAATATATATTACATTGTAAATATAACAATATATCAAATAAAATCATAGTTTTAATTAAAATAAGATTCAATTTTAAACGATAAATAAATCATAAAATGTTAGCAAAAAATTGTGTAAAAATGATTAAAATAATTTAATAAAAATCTATCTTTTTTATGTATAACTTATACAATTGGTCAAAATTTCGATTCTGACCGAAATTGATTTTATTTATTATGAGGCTACCTATGCCAAAGGCAAAGAAACTAACATTAGCGGTTTTGATTAATGCCGCATTGATCTCCTCAACATATGCAAGCGAACAAAGCGAAGCAAAAGGATTTGTTGAAGATGCCAGTGGAACAGTTTTATTCCGTACTGGTTATTTAAGTCGTGACAAGAAAAATGGTGTCGAAGACACTAGCTCATATGCACAAACGGCGATGGTAAAATTAGATTCTGGTTTTACTCAAGGTGTTGTTGGCTTTGGTGCTGGTATCATTGGTGATGCCTCTTTTAAACTTGGTTCAAACAATAATGCTGGTAACGGCATGATTCCAAAACACCCAGATGGCTCAGCATATGACCATTGGGCACGTGGTGGCGGTTTTGTTAAGGCACGTGTATCGAATACAACTGTAACTTACGGTACGCAAATCTTAGATTTACCAGTACTTGCAAGTAACACGGCACGTCTAGTACCAGAATATTTTGAAGGTTTTTTAGCGAATAGCCGCGAAATTGAAGGTTTAGAAGTTACTGTCGGTAAATTCACCAAAAACCAGTACTCTGACCAAATTAATTCTGACGGTAATAAATTAGACCGTGCAGTAGTTTGGGGTGCGAAATACAAAGTAAATGATCAATTAAATACAGCATACTACGGTACAGATATTAAAGATCGTTTAGAGCGCCACTATGTAAATGCGAACTACAAGCAAGCATTAGCGAATAAAAGTTCTTTGACTTACGATTTCAGTGGTTATCACACTGATTGGGATCGTCAGGCTAATAACAGCTTGTACTCGTACATTGGTTCAGCAGATGATAAATACCAAAACTCAATTTGGGCGATTTCAACCACATATAATACTGGCCCACATAACGTAATGGTTGCTTACCAACAGAACAGCGGTAATGCAGGTTATGACTATGGTTTAGGTAAAGGTGTTGGTGATGGTCATCAAACGATTTACATGCCAAACTCATATCTTTCTGACTTCATTGGTAATGGTGAAAAATCAGCTCAACTACAATACAGTCTAGACTTCGGCAGCTTTGGTGTTCCTGGCTTAAGTTGGACCACTGCATTTGTATATGGTTGGGATATTGATACCAATGCTGCAGTTAAATCTGGCAATACTGTTGTAGCTCGTGTACGTACAGCAGACAATGCAACTGAACGTGAATTCTTTAACCAAGTAAAATATACAGTTCAATCTGGTTTTGCTAAAGATGCAAGCTTACGTTTACGTCACTCTTACTACCGTGCTAGCGATGAATACCAATCAGGTTATATCGGTGATACGAATGAATGGCGTATCTGGCTTGATATTCCTGTGAAATTCTTCTAATTCACGGATCAAGTCATAAAAAAACCTCCATTCAATCGAATGGAGGTTTTTTTTATTAGCCTAGATTTATACATCATATAAACGCTGGCTAAATTCTGACTAAATTACTTTTTAGCAGCTTCAATTGCTTTCAATACTTCTTCTTTCGCAACAGCAGCATTTTCCCAACCACTGATTTTTACCCATTTACCAGGCTCTAAATCTTTATAGTGTGCAAAGAAATGCTCAACTTGGCTGATAAGCAACGGTGGAAGATCTGTATATTCTTGAACGTCTTTATACAATGGTGATAATTTTTCATGTGGAACAGCGATGAGTTTCGCATCGATACCACCATCATCTTCCATATTCAACTTACCTACTGGACGGCAGCGAATCACTGAACCAGCAGCAACAGGGTGTGGCGTTACAACAAGTACATCTAATGGATCACCATCTTCAGATAATGTGTTTGGCACATAACCATAGTTAGCTGGGTAAAACATTGCTGTACCCATGAAACGATCTACAAATAATGCATCTGAATCTTTATCGATTTCATATTTGATTGGTGCAGCGTTTGCAGGAATTTCAATGATCACATAAATGTCATTTGGTGCGTCTTTACCCGCAGGAATATTGCTATAGCTCATATCAACACTCGTAAATTGTGAAGTCAAATTTAAGTCCGAACGATTATAACGTGAATACGATGAAAATGATGCTAGATATGCTGAGGCTCAATGAATTTTATACTGAGAGGTAAGCTAAACCATTTTAATCGTGATCACCAATAAGAAAATTGGACAAAGTAAGGCAAAAAACCAAATAATTGAACGCAAAGTTGCCAAGTTAGCTAAATAGCAAATGCCATAAATCACTCGAAATACAATATAAGCCCAACCTAACGTAAGAATAAATCGCTCTGGAACAACCATATATTCTGCCATCAAAAGCGCAGCGATAAATAAAGGTAAGCTTTCAAAACTATTTTGTTGTACAGCATTTGCACGTGCTGCCAAGCCTGTCGTTTTAGCTAAAAACTCGCGTGGATTTTGATTATCTTTTGCTTGAAAACCACCTTTAGATTTTGCAATCAAGGTAAATACGTAAGGCAACAAACATGCGACGATAATAATCAATATAATGCCGCTAATACCTTGCATGTTGATATCCATCATTTGAAGTTATTCTGATCATGCTATCATATCTTATAATTTTTTGAAGTTTCATTAGTGCTTGTTCAACAAGCGTTTATTTTACACCCTCTCTTTGTGTAGAAGTTGTGTTTTCCAAACAGCATTAGGCCTAGCTATGTCTCAACAAGATCAAAAAGAAATGTTTGATGTACTTGCTCAACAGCAGCAACATCAGCTTCTTGTCAATCGTGTACTTAAAGTTGTATTGCCAATCATGGCTTTTCTACTGAGTGTCATTTGTGCCAATTTAAATTGGCAATCGACCTTAGGTACTTTCGTTATTTTAACGATTGCCTTTTATGCAGTTGGGATTAAACATTTAACACTTTGGCATTGGTTAACCGTTATTGTTGTTTATGCTGTTGCAGATAACTATTTTAGTTTTAATGGCATTGATCCAACACGTTTAAGATTTCAACTTGCAACCATGGTGGTGTTTGTAGGAATTGTGGGTATCGGTCGACCGTATATTGATCGTTGGTTGATGAAATCCAATAAATCTAAATAAATACAAATAAAAAGCGCCGCAATTGCGGCGCTTTTTATTACCTCCTTTTTCAGGAGGCTAAGAGGGATTCTTAAGCAGGTTTACGTAAATCTTTACGTAAGATTTTACCTACGTTTGATTTTGGTAAATCATCCATAAACTCTACATAACGTGGGCATTTATAACCTGTTAAGTTTTGTTTTGCATACGCTAAGATTTCTTCAGTTGTTAAAGACTGATCTTTCTTCACGATAAATAGTTTTGGTACTTCACCTGATTTTTCATCAGGAACACCAATCGCAGCCACTTCCAATACTTTTGGATGCTTCGCAACCACTTCTTCGATTTCGCTTGGATAAACGTTAAAGCCAGATACCAAGATCATATCTTTCTTACGGTCTACAATTTTGAAGTAACCGCGTGTGTCCATCACACCAACGTCACCCGTACGGAAGAAACCATCTTTAGTCATCACTTTTTCAGTTTCATCAGCACGATTCCAGTAGCCTTTCATTACTTGAGGACCACGGATTGAGATTTCACCCTGTTCGCCTTGAGCAACTTCATTACCATCATCATCAAGTAATACAACTTCAGTTAATGGCAATGGGATACCAATTGTGCCGCTGAACTCAGTTGTTGCTGGCGGATTTGCTGTTGCAACAGGTGAAGTCTCAGATAAACCATAACCTTCGATAATGATTGTACCCGTTACTTTTTTCCAAGCAGCTGCAGTCGAAGGCAATACTGCCATACCACCACCCATTGCCATCTTAAGATTGCTATGGTCAAGTTGCTTAAACTCTTCATTGTTCACTAACGCATTAAATAATGTATTTACTGCTGGGAAGAATGATGGTTTATATTTACGCAACTCGCCAACAACTGCTGGTAGATCACGAGGGTTAGGAATCAAGATATTGGCTTGACCTTTATACATACCGTAAAGCGCACACACCATGAATGCAAAGATATGATAAAGCGGTAATGCGCAGACAATACGATCATCTTTAGCGCCATCACCCGTACCGAACTTACTTGAGAAGATACCATCACACTGCAATAAGTTTGATACTAGGTTACGATGCGTTAATTCAGCACCTTTAGAAACACCTGTTGTACCACCTGTATATTGAAGCACAGCAGTATCACTTAAAGTTAAGCTTGGACGCTTATAGTTACTTGGATTTGCGCTGTTTAATGCAGTATTAAACTTAACATGTCCAGGGATATTCCACGATGGAATCTGCTTACGTACTTTGCGTAGTACAAAGTTTACGATCGTACCTTTTAAAGTACCGAGCATATCACCCACAGTTGCAACAATAACGTGCTTCACTGGTGTTTTACCAATGATGCTTTGATAAACGGTTGCAAAGTTTTCGATGATCACTAGAGCTTCAGAACCAGAGTCATTCAATTGATGCTCAAGTTCACGTGCTGTATAGAGTGGATTTACGTTTACAAGTACTAAACCTGCACGAAACACCCCTAAAGCAACCACTGGGTATTGGAATACGTTCGGCATCATCACCGCTACACGTGTTCCTTTCGCCAAACCTAAGCTTTGTAAGTATGTAGCAAACTTACGACTAGCGACTTCTAATTCATTATACGTTAAAACTTTATCCATGAAGATAAAGGCATCACGTGAACCAAATTTTTGGAAATTGCGTTCAAAAATATCAACAAGTGAGGTGTTTTCAGCAGGCAGTGCAACTGTTTCTGGAATTCCTGTCTTTTGGTATTCAGCAAACCAAATCTTTTCCATAATGCCATTATCTCCGAGTGGTAATCCTTAAAAATGTAACAACGTTACTTCCATGACAACACATTTTTTTTAAATATTTGAATTGCCTTGTCAATGTATTCAAACAATATGCATACATTCACATATATAACGTATTTATCTTACAGAATACTAGCCCTATCTCTGAATGAGGAGTCTATTTGCTTTTTGATATCCCCGTGGTAAAAGTTGCCCCTTTGTTGCTCTTTTTCCTATATATTTTTGGAGATCATCCCCTTTCAGTTTTAGATGCTGTTGTCCTGCAGCGACTTGGATTATTTCATCTAAATTCAAGGTTGTCATGGATATAATTTGCTCTTTTTCATCAAGTTGTATCAACTTGTTACCTTTACCTTTATTTAATACAGGTAACTCATTTAAATCCACAATCAGTAATCGACCCACAGAACTCAAGATCGCTACATGTGTTGCTTGTTGAATCGGGATTAATGGCATTGCTGTCGCTTTATCGCCAACCGTTAGAAATGCTTTACCTGCCTTAGCATTTGTATCGAGTTGAGTTGCCTGTGTTTTAAACCCATAGCCTTTTGAACTGACTGCAAGAAGCTCAGTCGCATCATCTTCAATAAATACTTGAATGAAGGATACGCCGCTGGCTGGTGCAAGTTTCGAGCTTAAAGGCTCGCCCAGACCTCGCGCAGAAGGCAAACTGCTAATTGGCAAGGCATAGCTTCGACCTGTTTCATCCAAGAAATAGACACGCTGATTGGTCTTTCCAACGGCATGACTGAGATACTGATCGCCTGCTCGAAAGTTTAAATTCGCAGCATCGACATCACCACCTTTGGCAGCTCTCACCCAGCCTGCTTCTGATAAAACAACCGTTACCGTTTCTGCTGGCATTAAGTCTTGTTCTTTGATTTGCACAGCTTCAGCACGAGCAACAATTGGTGAACGACGATCATCACCAAACTTTTTCGCGTCTTCTTTTAACTCACCAATAATTAAGTTTTTCAATGATTCAGGATTCGCCAATTGCTCACGGATAATCGCGGCTTTTGCTTCCAATTCCTCTTGCTCACGGCGAATTTCCATTTCTTCAAGCTTAGCCAAATGACGAAGCTTGAGCTCTAAAATTGCTTCAGCCTGAATATCATCAATCCCAAAATGCTGCATCAGTACAGGTTTTGGTTGATCTTCCTCTCGAATAATTCGAATCACGGTATCAATATCCAAGTAGGCAATCAAAAGACCTGCCAAGATATGTAAGCGCTTTTCGATTTTAGTCAGATGATATTGCAATCGGCGCGTCACGGTTTGCTTACGAATCTCAATCCATTCCAACAAAATACGGCGAATCGATTTGACTTGTGGGCGACCATCTGCCCCGATCATGTTCAGATTGACACGATAACTCGATTCTAAATCAGTCGTCGCAAATAAATGACTCATCACCGTTTCTGCATCCACACGATTAGAACGCAGTACGATAACTAAGCGTGTTGGATTTTTATGATCGGATTCATCACGAATATCAGCCACCAAAGGTAGCTTTTTCGCAATCATTTGATCTGCAATTTGAGTGACGACTTTTGATCCTGAAACTTGATAAGGCAGTTCAGTAATCACAATCTCATTTTTTTCTACCGTGTACACTGCACGTGCGCGGTAACTTCCACGTCCAGTCGTTTGAATTTTTAATAATTCTTCTGGCGGGGTAATAATTTCAGCTTTGGTTGGTAAATCAGGGGCTGGAATATATTCTGCTAATTTTTCATCAGTAGTTTCAGGATTACGAATTAAAGCAATCGTTCCTTTAATCACTTCACGTAAATTATGCGGTGGGATATCCGTTGCCATACCAACGGCAATACCCGTTGTGCCGTTGAGCAGAATATTGGGAATACGTGCAGGTAAAGTAATCGGTTCTTTCATCGAACCATCAAAGTTATCTTGCCATTCGCTAGTACCCTGTCCAAGTTCGCTCAGTAATAATTCACTATAAGCAGACAATTTGGCTTCGGTATAACGCATTGCAGCAAATGATTTCGGATCATCTGGTGAACCCCAGTTGCCTTGACCTTCAATCAATGGATAACGGTAACTGAATGGCTGTGCCATTAACACCATGGCTTCATAACAGGCTGAGTCACCATGTGGATGGTATTTACCCAATACATCACCTACAGTACGTGCTGACTTCTTGGGCTTGCCTGTCGATTTCAAGCCCAACTCGCTCATCGCATAGACGATACGGCGCTGTACAGGTTTTAGACCATCGCTGATATGCGGCAATGCACGATCCATAATCACGTACATGGCATAATTTAAATAAGCTTGTTCTGTGAATTCAGCTACGGATCGGTTTTCTGTTGCTTGATGTGCAAGGCTGGTCATTTCAGCGAGTCATCCAAAATCATTGTTATCGTCAATATTTTGTATGCTATGTGGATGAAGGCGTTGTGACAAGCCCTTGTTGTTGTTTAAACGTCAAATGGTGTCTTGTTCAAAGAATTTGTATTGAATAAGGTACTGAAGCAACTTTTCAGCTATCAAATCAGAGACTTTCTCTGAATAATTTCATTTTAACTTCATCAATATTCAAAATTTACAAGGAGGTCAATTCTTTATTAACGTTAAAACCAAAACTGAAATTACAATCGCGCACATATTCAATTGTATTTTCTAAAGGTAAAAATACGAGTTCAATATAATTTTTACCCATGGATAATTGGAACTCTGTATCAAACGCATCCTTAAACCTACTAGAAAAATCATCCGAATCATTCGAATCATTCGACCAAGATGACACATCAAAAATCGGTAAATATACTTGTGCTAAATCACTAGAAAACAAATTCTTTCCTGTTTGAATCAGCTTATGGCAGCTAAAGCTAACTAACGTAATTGTTGATAATTCACCTGTTTTTAAAAGCCCTATTTCAATCAAAGACGTAGAGCCATTACCCCCTCTCCAATATAAATCTGGGGATTTTTCATTGAAATAAATATCAAAGGGTACGTAACCATCTATTGCGACCGAATGATAGTGATAGGTACTTATATTAATTCTCTTTAACATATGATCACCTTCAATTGAGGTAATTCTTAATCAGTGCTCATCCGTAGACGAAGCAGATTCGGCATCATCTTCTTTATAGATAAATTTTGGCATTTCTAAACCAAAATAAATCGCAATCAAACGTAAGGTAAAACCAAAGACCAAAGTAAAAATAACGGTCAAATCATGCGGTAAACCGACTTCTAAGCAAACCCAATAACAGATCACTGCAACAAAAGAGATACTGGCATAAAGCTCACGGCGGAACACTAGAGGTACATCGTTACACAAGATATCACGCAGAATACCACCTGATACACCTGTCAAAACCCCTGCAACAGCCGACACAACAAAACCATGCCCCATCGATAACGCAATTTGGCAACCAATAATGGTAAAACCAATTAGACCTAAGGCATCAAGTACCAAGAAGATATTGCGCAAATGCTGCATCCATTTGGCAATAATAATCGTGACAAATGCAGCACAACACGTCAGAACCAAATACTCAGGATGCTTCACCCAAGTTAAAGGATAATGTCCTAATAAAACATCTCGAACAGAACCACCACCCAATGCGGTTACACAGGCAATCAGTGTCACACCGAACCAATCCATACTACGGCGACCTGCTGATAAAGCGCCGGTCATTGCTTCCGCAGTAATGGCAATAATATAAATAACGGTGAGCAACATCTGCCTACATCCTTCAATCAGGCATAAAAGTGTGCGCTATTTTAAGACAAACTTAGATGAATTGTGCACAACATTGCTTAAATTTTTTCCCTGAACCACAAATACAAGACTGTTTCATCGTAACTTGCATATCTAAAGTCGGATCAAGGAAATACCACTGCTGTTGATGTAAGACAAAATGTGAAATTTCATGATGAATATGCTGTTGTTTTTCATCCTGATTTTTATCACAGTAATGGGCTTTAAACTCCACTAAAGCATGCGTTTTATCCACCTTTGGTTGGTGTTGTATCACTTCTAATTTAAGCCAATCATTTGATTGACTCCAATCTGCAATCGCATCTCGATCTAAAGCTGTTTGCTGCCCCAAAGCTGTGGTTTGCAAAATATAATCTATTTGCTGCAACGCAAAAGCACTGTAGCGAGAACGCATCAGTTGTTCGGCCGTATTGGCAATTTTTAGTCTTAAATGCAAAGGTTGGCAACAGTTAGCATATTGCCCTTGCCCACATGGACAATCTTGTAGTAATGACATTTCAAAATCTCAAATGAAAATCCCTGAGAAAAGCTAAATTGCAGATTACTCTTACACTTTAGGCTCTACTCAGGGATAAATAATTTAGCGAAGCTTAATTACTTTTTTCAGGCTGATCTTTGTGAATGATACGGACTTTTTCAATTTTATGACCATCCATTGTCACCACTTCAAAGTCGTAACCATCTGCTTCAACCATTTCACCATTTTCAGGTAAACGACCTAAATGGAATAAGATATAACCTGATAAAGTTGAATACTCTTCACTTTCATCTACCAAGTCTTTACCCAAAAGTAATGAGACATGACGAATGTCAGTTGAGCCATCTAACAGCATAGAGCCATCTTCTAGACTCGCTGCCGCAGCTTCAAGCTCATCTTCATCTGGGAACTCACCCGCGATCGCTTCAAGAACATCAATCGGTGTCGCAATACCTTCAATTGAACCATATTCATTCAGTACAATTGCCATCTGTAATGGTGCTTGACGCAATTGTTCCATCACCATCAAGACTTGCGCATTTTCATGCACAATGACTGGCTCACGTAGGTGTTTGCTGAAATCAATTGACCCAGTTTCAATGTATTCATTGAGTACTTTATGAGTTAATACAATACCTTCAATGTTATCTAACTCACCACGAGCAATAATCAAACGCGAATGAGTCATTGCCATTAAGCGTTGTTTTAACTCAGCTGGATTAGCATCTAAATCAAGCCATTCCAATTCTGGACGTGGAGTCATCACCGACTTTACAGGTCGTTCAGATAATCCTAAAACCCCTTGTACGAGTACACTGTGGTAAACACCATTGTCTTCATCAAAGACTTCTTTGGCATAGGCTTGAGTTGCGAGAACATCTCCCGCTTCTTTATTTTGCCCTTCTGAATTGCCATTACCTTTGTTTCCAAGCATACGTAATACTGCTGATGCGGTGCGGTAACGCAGATCTGTCGTCGTGACTAATTTCTCTTGATTACGACGCATGGTTTGGTTGACCATTTCGACTAATACAGAGAAACCAATCGCAGCGTATAAGTAGCCTTTCGGAATATGGAAACCAAAACCTTCAACCACCAATGAGAAACCAATCATCATCAAGAAGCCAAGACAGAGAATGACCACTGTTGGATGCTTATTGACGAAGTCCATGAGAGGTTTTGCTGCCAACAGCATAATACCTACAGCAATAATCATTGCGAGCATCATTACGCTTTGGTGCTTCACCATACCAACCGCAGTAATCACACTATCTAAAGAGAAGACTGCATCCAAAACGACAATCTGAACAATAACCATCCAGAAAGTCGCATGTACAGGATTTTCTTCTTTATGCGTTTGATGACCCTCGATTCGCTCATGAAGCTCCATGGTTCCCTTAAATAATAAGAACACACCACCGAATAATAGAATCAGGTCTCGTCCAGAGAAAGCATGATCGAACACATAAAATAATGGTTCAGTCAGTGTTACCACCCATGCGATGGCAGCGAGTAATCCCAAACGCATTAATAAAGCGAGAATCAAGCCGACTCTACGAGCAGTATCACGTTGTTCTGGAGGGAGTTTTTCAGCTAAAATTGCAATAAAAACAAGGTTATCAATACCCAGTACAATTTCTAGTACCACTAACGTTGCTAAACCTACCCATGCAGAAGGGTCAGACATCCATTCGAACATCATTAAAATGACTCCTCTGCAAAATCAGCAATATGGTTATTAAATTGAACATTTAAAAGATCGGCACAAACAGCCAAAACATTTTTTTTAGAAAATAAGATCAAAGCGGAGCGACAACAACCACTACTCATAGAGGGACATAAATTAATAAAAGGATTTTCAGTATAGGCAAGATTTCATCGAAATTCATCTATTTTATGTGGATGATGTTTTCAAATTTTTTCTAAAGTTTGTAAAAGCACATTGTATGTAAAGTGTGCATTAAACTGTCATAAAAGTCATTTAGCCTAGACAAGCACAATGAAAATGATAAGGTGAAAAATAAACGAAATGAATAGTGTATTAAGAATGACTGAAAACAAGACCTCTTCTCTCCCGAAAACAACTCAATCTCTTATTGCTTTATATTGCGGTTCTCGTACGGGTAATAAACCCATTTATCGTGAGAAAGCCATTGAGTTAGCACAACATATTGCCAATCAAGGTTTCGGAATCGTCTATGGCGGTGCCAGTATTGGTTTAATGGGACAAGTTGCAGATACCGTATTGGAACATAGCGGTGAAGTTGTCGGTGTGATTCCTGAATTTATGTTGGATTATGAAATTGCGCACAATAAATTAACGGAGTTGCATGTCGTCCAAACTATGCATGAGCGTAAAGCATTAATGGCTGAACGTGCTAGCGCATTTATCGCGCTACCTGGTGGTCTCGGTACTTTTGAAGAAATTTTGGAAATTGCGACATGGGGACAGCTTAATCAGCATCAAAAACCGATGATCATTTACAACGTCAATCATTTTTATGATGCATTGATTGCGCAATTGGATCATGCAGTGGAGGAGGGTTTTATACCGCCACAGCATCGTGCCAAAGTGATTATTTGTGAAAATCCTGAACAAATTTCTAATGTCATCAAAAACCTCAATGCTCCTGTACATATTGAAATTTAAAAATCTAGATTACAAAAAAAGCGGATCAAGTTGATCCGCTTTTTATTGTTCTTTTATTGCACGTTTATTTGATAAACTGCTGTAGAACCACTGACTTCATTACCTACCACGAGTAGTGGCTTCGCATTAGGTGAATCTTTTGCTGAGATAAAGGTTAAACCTTCAGGCCCTAAATCGCCCTGTTTTTTCGGATCGGTTTCAACAAAATTACGCGTTGTGAAATATTCAATAAACTTTGGCTTATTTGCAGTAGTGATGTCATAAACCATGATACCGCTCATACGCTCTAAACCAATAAATGCAAAGGTTTTCTTGCCGATTGTTCCAACAGTGATCCCTTCAGGTTCAGGTCCTTTATTATCACTGCGATCATCTAGAGCAATAGCTTCGTGGTCACTATTAAAATAGTTTGGAAATAATTCAGCAATTTTCTTTTCGAACTCGCTACCAGAGTCCCAAACCAGTTGACCTTGCGTATTCCAAATACTAAATGAACGTGCGCCATAGGCGTACAATTTATCGTAAGTTAAACGTCCATTTGCATCGAGTTTTGCTGAACCATCTGCATTGGTTTGATATCCCATATTCCAAGCGATATTTAAACGACCTAGATTTGCATCTTTACGGCAATCACCTGCTTCTGTTGTGGTCGCCCCACAATATGCAAATGTAACTGGATTAAGCTTCGCACCTTTCACACCGTTTGCAATCTTTTGTAAATGAGCAGGATAATCCCCATCCGTATTGAAGCCTTTGTTATTAAATAAATGCTTCATACGAATATTTTCAACATAACCTTTACTTATATCTCCAGCAAAATAAGCATCTCCATCTTTTAACCATTCACGACTATCACCCTCATTAGCAGTCACTAAATAGGTTTGACCATTGGATTGATAATTAGCAATCGAATCAGGTTGATACATACCGACCAAACCAGCCCAGTTTTTGATGTCTATTTTGCTATCTCGATCACTGACATCCAGTTCATTCCCAATTACGCCATGATCTTTATAACCTAATGGATAAATATCAGTGACTTTCTGCTGAGCAATATCAATTCTTGCAATTGCATTATTTTCTTGCAGTGTAACCCATGCCGTTTTGCTGTCATGCGAAATGGTGATGTATTCAGGCTCAAGATCTTGAGCGACTGTTGCATTCGGTCCAAAAATACGTACACCTTTTGCAATTAAATCTGCTTTTTGAGTGTTCCATGCTTTAAAGTCAGCCGTGCGGACTTTCAGTTGTTTAATATTACTAATATCAATAATGCTGATTGAACCTTCAGGATCAATCGAATAGTCATCATTTGGTTCAGCTTCATTTGCCACCAAAATGGTTTTACCATCAGGACTAAAGCTCAACATATCAGGTAACGCACCGACATTCACTTGACTAATAAAGCTTAAATCCTTGGCATTAAACAAAACAACAATACCCGTGTCTGTCTTATTTTGTGCTTGAACTGCAAGTGCAACAATGCCATTTTTTACCGCGACACTATTTACTTCAGAATTAGCTAAATATGTCCGTGCCGATAACTCAGCGATATGTACAGGTTTCTCAGGCTTACTCGCATCTAAAACATCTACTAAGCCTTTTTGTGCATTCACGACAAATAAACGTTTGCTAGCCGCATCATAAGCAGGAATCTCTGCTGCGCTTTGTGCAAAAATATTTGTTTCGTAACGTCCCAATAAACTTAACTTAATGTTTTCAGGTGTAGGTTCAACCACTTCGACTAGATTAGCTTGAGTGTTATTATCATCATTACAAGCAACAAGCCCCACCGACAGTAATGCTGTCAATAAAACAGAAATCTTAAATTTCATGATCAAATTCCATACATTTATTTTGTATGGCTAATCTAGTGTTTTGAGATTCAAATTCGATGACACTTTGATGTCAGTTCAATGACGTCTCTTTGACAATTTTTGTCTTTATTTCAAGCACAGTTGCATTAAACTTAAACTGATTTCTCATTCATGACGGCTCATGACGACCACCACCCACCAAACTGTACAACCTGAATATCGCTTGTTGGTGCTTTTGGTTTCGATTGGCTTTTTTATGCAAGCCTTAGATACCACTATCGTCAATACTGCGATTCCAGCGATGGCGGTTCAACTTAATGAAAATCCGCTGCAAATGCATGGCGTTATTGTCGCTTATGTATTATCTGTTGCAGCCTGTATTCCATTAAGTGGTTGGCTTGCTGATCGTTTTGGTATCCGTAATATTTATCTCAGTTCGATGGTCATTTTCAGTTTAGCTTCATTGGGCTGTGGCTTATCTCAAAATTTAGAACAACTATTATTTTTCCGCGTCATTCAAGGGATTGGTGGTGCGCTGCTCATGCCTGTTGGACGTTTGGCATTACTCAAACTCATTCCCCGCTCTCAGTTCCTCTCTGCCATGAGCTTGATGAGCTTAGCTGGTTTGATTGGTCCACTCATGGGTCCGACATTGGGTGGTTGGCTAGTCGAAGTCACCACATGGCATTGGATTTTTCTGATTAATATTCCGATGGGAATCTTAGGCATGATCATGACTTTCAAAGTCATGCCAAATCAAAAAGAACCAACCGTCAAAACCTTTGACTTGAGTGGTTTTGTTCTGCTCATGATTGCGATGGTTGGGCTTTCTTTAGGGATTGAAAATATTGCAGCATCTCAATATTCAGGTTTAGTTAGTATCGTTTTATTGATTGCGGGGGCGATTGCGACAATTGCATATGCATATCATGCGCATACCCATCAAAATGCTTTATTTCATGGACGTTTATTTCGCTATAAGATTTTTTCGATTGGGGTGTTAGGGAATTTCTTTGCTCGACTCGGCAGCAATGCAATTCCTTTTATTCTACCGCTGATGCTGCAAGTGGCTTTTGGATTCGAGCCGTTCATTACAGGTTTAATGATGATCCCAATGGTTCTTGGTTCATTATTCTCTAAACCAATGATTCGTCCGCTGATTCAACGCGTCGGCTATCGACGCTTTCTCCTGACGAACACAATCTTAGTCGGTTTGTGTATTGCCAGTTTCTCATTAATGACCGTGGCTACGCCATTATGGTTAAAAGTACTGCATTTATTTATATTTGGAACGCTCAACTCATTGCAATTTGTTGGCATGAATACCCTCACCCTTAAAGATTTACCACAGCATGATGCGAGTAGTGGTAATAGTTTCTTATCAATGATTATGATGCTTTCAATGAGTATCGGGGTTGCTTTGGCAGGCACACTGATCAATCTATATGGTCAGCATTTTTCAACCGCATCCATCACCACTGCATTTCATGCCACATTAATTACTTTAGGCTGTATTAATATCATTACTGCTGCGGTTTTTTGGCAAATACCCAAAGAAACGATCGATTAATTTAAGACTAAGCTATTAAATAAGAATAAGGATTTCGAGATGGTAATCCCAAAATATTGGGCTGAAGCCAAAACCAAAACTAAATTTGAAGCTCGTCAATATACGATTAAACGCTTTGGTTGGTCTGATATAAGTCTAGAAGCTGCTCAACAGCATGCTGAGCAGCGTGTCCTTGAAGCGATCGAACAACTTAAAATTGATCAAAAAATTCGACGTATCGACCATAAAGTTGCTTATAACGGCGCAGAGGGTTTACCCATTCGAGAGGAAATCATTAGCCGATACGATGATATGATTATTACACGTAATAGCTATGGTGCCTTATGTCTAAACACACCTGATGTATTATTTGCTGATATTGATTTTGTGACGCAACCTCATTCCAACTTGTATCTAATCGCTTTCTTTGTATTGTTGGCTTGCAGCGGTTTTGGCGCATTCTATTTTTCTTCTTGGTTTATCTTTGGCATTGGATTTGTCCTTTCGCTTTTGCTCACAAGCACGATTGCAAAATGGATATTTAAATTCCAACAGAAACGTAAAGGCACACCTGAACAACTCGCTTTAGAGAAAATTAGAACATTCTCAACCCATTATCCAACATGGCATTTACGTGTTTATCGCACTCCGAATGGTTATCGGATTTTGGTTATGCATCAAATCTTTGAACCTCGAGGTGAGCAAGTTCAATTATTTTTTAAAGCGATTTATGCTGATCCTTATTATGACCTGATGTGCCAAAATCAAAATTGCTTTCGTGCCCGAATCAGCCCTAAACCTTGGCGAATAGGTGTAGAGCGTTTAAGACAAGATATATGGCCCGTACCAAACGAGCGCATAGCTCTCAGAGAAAATTGGGTTCGTGAATATCAGCGACAGGCTGAAGATTATGCATCCTGTAGATTTGTGGAACAATTTGGTAGTCAGATGGTTCATCCCAAAGCAAAACGAGTACAATCTATCCATGATCAGTATTGTAAATCCGACTCTCATTTAGATATCGCGTAATCTCTGACAACATGGCAAAAAAATCGACGAAATACTTACTTTCTCAACATTATCCAACCTTTACCAGTATCGGCTTAGCGCTCATGCTAGGTCTCGTCAGTTATTTCGGTTTGTTCTACCAACAAAAAGCTTCTGCACATGATTATTCCATTCGTGGTTTTGATGTTTCACATCATCAAGGTGAGATTAACTGGAAAAAAATCTCTCCGATGCAATATCAATTTGTCTATCTCAAAGCCACAGAAGGTGGAGATTTTAAAGATCGTAAGTTTCAGGATAACTGGCTAAAAGCTCGCGAACAGGGGTTGCATGTCGGTGCATATCATTTCTATCGTCTGTGTCGTGACGGTAAAGTCCAAGCTGAGAATTTTATTGCAACCGTGCCAAAAAAAGCAGATGCGTTGCCACCCGTGATTGACTTGGAATACGACAGTAATTGTATTAATACCTATACCAAAGAGCAGTTACTCAAAGAAATTCAGGTCATGCATGATCAACTACAGCAACATTATGGCAAGCAACCTATTTTCTATATTTCTAAGAGTTTTTATCACATCGTTTTGATGGGTAATTTTACCGACACGCCACTTTGGGTACGAGATTACGAGGCTAAACCTGAGCTAAAAGATGGACGTAAATGGCTGTTTTGGCAACACACCCAAACTGGAAAAATAGCAGGTATTTCAAAACCTGTGGATTTAAATGTGTATGCAGATTCACCGAAACAATGGCGCATCTTTCTGAAAGAACAAGGCATCAGCAATGCCGATTGAGCAACGCAAAATCATTCATATCGATATGGATGCTTTTTATGCTTCAGTTGAACTTCGTGAGCGACCTGAACTTAAAGATTTACCTGTGGTCATTTCCTCACATCATCCACGTGCAGTCATTGCAGCAGCCTCCTACCCAGCCCGCGTTTTTGGCTTACGTTCTGCGATGTCGATGGGACAAGCAAAAAAGCTTTGTCCTCAAGTGGTGGTGATTGAACCTCATTTTGAAAAATATCGCGAGGTTTCTGCACAAATTCATCAAATATTTCAGCAATATACTCCCCTCATCGAACCATTGTCTTTGGATGAAGCCTATCTGGATGTAACTGAAAATCTGAAAAATATTCCGAGTGCAACTGAGGTGGCGGCACAAATTCGCGCAGATATTTTTGCCGTCACAGGACTGACTGCCTCCGCAGGTGTTGCACCGAATAAGTTTTTGGCTAAGATCGCATCTGACTGGAACAAGCCCGATGGGTTATTCGTGATTAAACCCCATCAAATTCAACATTTTATTCAAGACTTAGCACTGAATAAAATTCCTGGTGTGGGCAAAGTCACGCATGAAAAGTTAATTCAATTAAATCTACATACTTTGGGCGATCTGCAAAAAATCGAAGAAAATATACTCATCCACCATTTCGGCAAATACGGCAAACAACTGTATTTGTATGCGCAAGGCATTGATCATCGTCCAGTAAAAGCAGAGCGTGAGCGACAACAAATATCGAAGGAAATTACCTTTGATGATGACTACACATTGATCCAATGTAATCATGCTTGGCAACCTTTAGCCGAACAGGTTTGGCGCAGCTTAGAACGAAAGCAACTGACTGCTCGTGGGGTTAACATCAAACTCAAACTCAAAAATTTTCAAACGCTAAAGCATAGTAAAAGTTTTAAACTCCCTCTTGGCTCTCAGCAAGATTTAGAGCAAGTGGTTTTGCAGTTGCTCGCAGAGATGCATATTGATTCGAGTTTTCAATTTCGCTTGGTGGGTGTTGGTGTCTATCAATTACAGAGTAAACAAGAAGAATCACAGCTTTCCTTGTGGTAACGTTGCTTTTTTAGGCAAAAGCACAATCCTTGTTCAAATTTATGTTTGCTTTTTATGCAGTTTTCAGTACTCTAAGCAACGCAGTGACATTATCCATGTTGCTTGCTCTTGCTAAAGAAATCCTCGCTTTTAGCATTTGCTCCTGTGGTTGGCGTGACGATCAAATCCGAATATTACAGGGCACTTCAAGTGTCCTTTGTTTTATTAAATAATTATAAAAATGAGTATTCCTACTTTTCTGTACCGTATCTTCCGCTAAACTACTTCAATAAAATTAGAAAATATTGATTAGTTAATCATGATGAATCAAAAACAAATTCTCTGTGTTGAAGATGAAGCTGCGATTATTCTTCCGCTACGTTATGCGCTTGAGCGCGAAGGCTGGAGTGTAAGCTGGGCAAATACAGGTGCTCAGGCATTACAATTTCTTTCGGAACAAGCTTTTGATTTTATTATTTTAGATGTCGGCTTACCTGATCTGAATGGTTTTGAAGTCTGCAAACAGCTACGCCAAAAATATCAAACACCTTTATTGTTCCTCACCGCACGTGATGACGAAATTGATCGCGTTGTTGGTTTAGAAATCGGCGCAGATGATTATTGTACAAAACCTTTTAGCGCACGAGAAATTGTGGCAAGAATCAAAGCTATTTGGCGCAGAATGGAAATACAGGCGCAAAATATCTCATCACAACCATCAATCACCCAAGCAGAAATTATCCTGCAATCTGCGACATGGACGTGCAATCCACAGTCATTACAGATTCAATATCATGGGGAAATACTACAACTAACACGTTATGAGTATCGCTTGTTGTTTTTGTTGATTCAACATCCTGAACAAGTCTTTAGCCGTCAGCAATTGATGGATCATATTTGGGAACATCCTGAACATAGCTTAGAACGTACAGTCGATACACATATCAAAAGTTTAAGACAAAAGCTTAAACAAATTACCCCTGATGATGATCCAATTCGGACGCATCGAGGGTTTGGGTATAGTTTGGTTAGAATTCCAGCACAATAAATTAATCATAGCATGAACTTTAATTTAAAAACTTCAGCATATATATTGATATTTACCTCATTCATTTATCTTACTTATATATATTCATATAAAATCATTCTAATAGAAGATATATCTAAAAATTATATAAAAGAGTTAAACAAAGACTGCTATTTGTATGAATCAAAAGATGATTTAGCTAATATTATTAGATATATTGCAATAGAAAACTATGGGAAAGATAAGGTTATAAATCAGAACTATTTTAAGATAAAACAAAGCTCTGCCTCAAAATCAATTATTATTGTTGAAGGATTTCCAAATACTCTACCAATATATTTTACAAAAAAATGGATCAACCCAATCGCAATAGAATTTAAGAAGGATAGAACGCACGATTGTTTACTATTCATAGCAATTTATAAATATAGAGATTGATTTAATTTTTTAAATTAAAGTGTACTTAATAGAAGTTATAATTATGAATCATCACAGATAAAGAAAATAATATTATGCATGATTGGTCACTCATCTCTATTCATATAGATTGGATTCAATCCAATCTTAAAATTCATCTTAAAAATACTCAGTCAGAAGATAAAATTTATCTAGTAGAAAAATTTACAGCTTTCAACCTTTCAAGAAAAAATGAATGGGGAGAAAGTATTTCTATCAACCAGATATTAAATTATTCTACTTTATTGAATGGTAATACATATCTTAAAATAGAAATACAATCTGGAGATATACTTGAGATTGAAGCTAAAAAGATTCAATTACCTTTTGATCTAATGACTTAAATTCTTGAAGTAAAACTATGTCCATCTTTATCCGCATTTGGTTTTTCTTTAGCTTGGTGGTCGTGCTAAGCCTGAGTTTAATTGCTTATACGTTGAATCAACAGGTTAAACCAAATGTCCGCCAAGTGGTCGAAGATACTCTCGCCGAGAATGCCAATATTATTGCCCAACTGATTGCAGAAGATGTGGCGCAACAAGAAGTTAGTACACCTGAATTTGATCAAAAAATTCAAGCAGCATTATCTCGCCAAATCAACGCCACAATTTGGCAGCATCAAAAAGATGAAATTAACCAACAACTGTATATTACAGATCAGCACGGTATTGTCATCTACGACTCAGAAGGACAAGCGGTTGGACAAGATTATTCAAAATGGAATGATGTTTATTTGACGCTGCAAGGTAAATACGGCGCACGATCTACTGCAACCAATCCTTATGATCGAAACAGCAGCGTGATGCATATTGCTGCACCTATTATCTACAAACAACAATTACTTGGTGTAGTCAGTATTGGTAAACCGAATCAATCCGTACAGCCTTATATTGCTCGCGCAGAACGTCAACTCATTCATCAAGCACTATGGATCGCTGCACTGAGTTTATTACTCGCAAGCATGGTGGCATATTGGTTAAGACACAGTATTGATAAAGTGCGTCGTTATGCTCAGGCGCTAGCACCCGTCAATCAGGCTCCATTCTTTTATTCTGCCAAAGAGCTTAACCAAGTGACTCAAGCATTAAGTGAAATGCGAGAAAAACTCGAAGATCGCGCTTATGTCGAGAACTATGTCAATACGCTAACCCACGAGTTAAAAAGTCCACTCACGGCAATTCAAGCCAGTGCGGAACTATTACAAGATGATCTACCATTAGAAGATCAACAAAAATTTGCAGCACATATTGTTGCGCAAAGTCATCGCTTGCAATCCTTAATCGAACGCATGCTATTGCTAACACGCCTAGAGAAGAATCAGCATGCTTTAGAGTTTCAAAATATTGATTTATCAAAATTGATTCGGGATTGTGTGATACAACAACAGAGTGCTCTTCAAATTAAACAGATTCAAATAGAGCTGAATCTTCCTGAAGATTGCTCAATCTATGCTGATCCCTTTTGGCTGAAACAAGCCATCAATAATGTCTTAGATAACGCAAGAGACTTTTGCCCTGAACAAAGTGTTCTCGCCATTCAACTCAGGGAAATTACCGTTACTAATGACATTGAAATTCTATTATTCAATGAGGGGGAAGCTATTCCTGAATACGCTTTAAATCGTGTCTTTGAAACCTATTTTTCATTACCACGTCCGCATAATCAGCAACGAAGCACAGGTATTGGTCTGAGTATCGTGCAGCAGATTATCCAACAGCATCAAGGTCACATCAGCATTCAAAATATCCCTGAAAATGATTTGAATTTCTTAGAGAAACACAAATCAGGGATACTGGTAAAAATTATACTTCATCGAAACTTCACATAAGCTTCAATAACAACTCATTTAGAACGCATATCGATTCGAGATACTTGTCATAGCACAATGACAATGGAATCCACCATGCGCAGAAACTTTATTAATCTGAAAATAGGAGCGATTTTGTTCCTGATTTTGATTTTTTATATTGGTCTTTTTTTCATCTCTAACTTAGTAGATGAACGCCAAAGCTATCAACAACAAGTGATTCAGGACATCGCAAAAGAACAAATTCGCCCACAACAAGTGATTGCACCCTATTTAAAACTTCCCTATCAAATTCAAACTACATGTACCGATGAAAAAAAGAAAACTTACGATTGTACGCAAACGGCATTTATTAGCTTAGGTGCAGAAACAACAGACTGGACAGCTCAATTTAAAGTTTCAGACAATACCTACAAACGTAGTATGTATAAAGCGATTAGTTATCAAAATCACATGCAAGGAAAAGGCGTATTTAAAGGCGCTACGATTGAACCACAACACAACTATCTTTGGGATCAAGCTGAAATCATTTTTCCTATCCAAGATGCTCGCGGTCTAAACGCCAAGCCAACCTTTAATATTGATGGAAAAAATTATAAATTTGACTTTTCTGAGCAAAGCCAAGGGCAACATGGCTTTGATCTACTGCATATCACCAGCAAGCAATATCCTGAACTGATCCAAAAATTCCAACAAGGTTTTAGCTTTAATCTGCAATTTGGTCTAGAAGGTTTAAGCGAATTTGCCTTTATCCCAACCAGTTACGAAATGACATATCAAGCTAAAGGCAATTGGGGTGATGTGAAATACGATGGTCAAAGTTTACCGTTTAAGAAACTCAGCAAAAGACAACTTTTTGAAGCAGATTGGAAAAATATTGCTTTAGGTAAACGTAATTTAGATCGTCTCTCAACTTGTGAAAACAGTCAGTGTTTTTACCAAGCTTTAAATACTCAAAGCAATCTGATCAGTGATGTTGAAGCTGCTTATGCTGCTTCAAATACATCTTCAAACAATATTTCGGGCATTTCGACTCAGTTTTTAGAACCCGTCAATATTTATACCCAAACTGATCGTGCCATCAAATATGGCATTATGGTGATCATTATTACCTTTGGTTGCTTCTTTTTATTCGAAGTTTTGAAGAATCTTAAAATTCATCCTGTTCAGTATGCTTTGGTTGCCATGGCACAAGGTGTGTTCTTTGTTTTACTGCTATCTATCAGCGAATATTACGCTTTTTCCCTCGCTTATCTAATTGCGGCAGTCGCATGTATTGGTTTAATTACGTGGTATTTATACTTCGTTGTTCAAGGTTTTAAAGCAGCCATACTCTTCGGTGTTTTGCTCAGTGCTTTATACGGCATGATGTATCTATTACTACAATCTAGCGGAAAAACTTTCTTATTTGGCTCCATTTTATCTTTCATCTTAATTGCATCCGTCATGTACATCACACGCCATGTCAATTGGTATCAATCCGAACAACAAAACATATAAACGAATCGGGCAAAGTCATATCTTTGCCCAATTTTTTACGATGATGATAAGGAATAACACCATGCATCACACGACCACTTCAGCTTTAAGCCAACTCAAACAACTGTGTCCGAACCAGAGTTCAATTGCGGTTTGCTTAAATCAACTTCGACAAGCCAAAATTCAATTTTTGAATCTTGGCAATATTATTATTTGCCCACAATTCCACTCTATTTTGATTTTCAAACAACGTAAATTAATGGAAATAGAAACTTTTTCAGCCTAATTTAAACTAATTTACACTGCGTAAGAATTGTATCAAGTACAATCTTTTCTATCGTTTTTTAAATCAGGTAAATCTTATGTCTGTGCAGCGTTTGCATGTCACTTCTCGTTACTGCGAAGTCGCAATTTGTGGAAATTTGGTTCATTTAGCAGGTCAATTAGCAGATGATACCAGTGTAGATGTGACCGCTCAAACACAGCAAACATTAGATAATATCGATCGTTTACTTGCAGAAGCAGGTACAGATAAAACTCATATATTATCTGTACTTATTTTTCTTAAAGACATCGAGAAAGATTATGCAGCGATGAATGCGGTTTGGGATGCATGGATTGCTGAAGGTCATCCCCCAGCACGTACCTGTGTAGAATCTAAACTTTATACACCTGATGTTTTAGTCGAAATGACCGTTACCGCAGTTCGCCCAGATTAAGTAGACTTCACCGCAAGAATATTATTGTATTTCATCATACGATCTGTCTGCGGCATGGTCGTGTGAGAAGTAGCAGTAGCGATATTTGGTTCAAATAAATCAGGAACCAAATCCACTCTTAACTCGTGTTCAGTTGGAATGCTGCTATATCTCAACACGCGATAACCCGCTAACTCCAATAAGCTATCTTGATAATGTTTTTGATGCAGACGATTCACATACGATTCATCTGCAATTTCAATAATCGCGAGCACTTGATGTTGCTGGTCGAGTACAACAAAATCAGCAACCAAACCTTGGTACTTTTTGCGTGTATGAACAAATTTAGTGGTCAATAGCGCATCAAAAGAAACATGCGCCAAAATTGTATGACGTGGTAGCACAGCCTGTAAACGCATCAAGGTGATTTGCTCAGAGATATTGAGAATACCACGACGTTTTAATGGACTGTCTTGACGTTGGTTTTGATGTAAACGCCGTAATGCAAGCGCTGCAATCAGCAGTAGTCCTACTATTGTTATAAAATAATACATTTCTAACGAATCCCTTTAGATTTTTTATAATCGTTTGGCTTCAAGCCATTTTTTTAATCAACACTTCTAATCAACAACGAGCGATAGCAAAGTAATTTTAGCAGTTCAAACTTAAATTTTTTAATGGTATTTGACAAGTAGACCAAAGTCATAAAAGCCCTCTGCCCTTTATTTATAATCATTACAGGCTCAAGATTCAAGTCGTTATTGTCAGTATATGTTTCTATAACTTATAGTTTTATGAGTAAATTGTGATCGACCTCAAATTTACATAAAAAAGAAGGCATTTTTTAATGCCTTCTTTTTTGTTTGAAATTAACGATTGGTTTTCGCTTTGGACTTTGGCTTTCCAGAAAATGGTCTTTTTTCACCAGTCTCACGCGGTGGTAAACCCGTGTGCTGAGTTAAAACTTGTCCCTTTTGTGTATGCTTCTGACCCGATTGTGAACGAGTTTGTGGTTGTCCACGTTTTACCGAATCTCCAGCAACGGTCGAATTCTTTTTACGCGCAGACTTATACTCACCCTCAGCAGTACCTTGTGGTTGATAGGTTGGAATCAAATGCTGTTTTGAATTACCGATCAGATCAACACGTCCCATTTCCTTTAACGCTTCACGTAATAATGGCCAGTTGTTTGGATCATGGTAACGTAAGAATGCTTTGTGTAAACGACGGCGTTTTTCACCTTTTACAATATCAACATTTTCAGTATAACGCGCCACTTTAGACAATGGGTTTTTGCCTGTGTAATACATCGTGGTCGCTGTCGCCATTGGTGAAGGATAGAAAGTCTGTACCTGATCGGCACGGAAACCATTCTTTTTCAACCAAATTGCCAAGTTCATCATGTCGTAATCGGTCGTTCCAGGATGCGCCGCAATGAAGTATGGAATCAAATATTGTTCTTTACCTGCTTCCTTACTAAAACGCTCAAACATTTGTTTGAAACGATCATAGGTACCAATTCCCGGTTTCATCATCTTCGATAATGGACCATTTTCGGTATGTTCAGGCGCAATTTTCAGGTAGCCACCGACATGGTGCTGGACTAATTCTTTGACATATTCAGGATTTAATACTGCAAGATCATAACGGAGACCTGAACCAATCAAAATCTTCTTCACACCTTTGATTTCACGTGCTTTACGATAAAGCTGAACCAATGGTGCATGATCGGTGTGTAAGTTTTGACAAACGCCCGGATAGACACAAGATGGTTTACGGCAATTCTTTTCAATCTCAGGATCGTTACAATGCAAACGATACATGTTTGCTGTTGGACCACCTAAGTCTGAGATAATGCCTGTAAATTGAGGTGCAGTATCACGGATCTTTTCAATTTCACGAAGAATTGATTCTTCAGAACGGTTTTGAATAATACGACCTTCATGTTCTGTAATCGAACAGAAAGTACAACCACCAAAACAACCACGCATGATATTGACCGAGAATTTGATCATATCAAAAGCAGGGAAACGCGCATTCTCATAAGACGGATGCGGTAAACGTGCATAAGGTAAATCAAATACATAATCCATTTCTTCCGTGGTTAACGGAATCGGTGGTGGATTAATCCAAACATCACGCTCACCATGACGTTGTACCAATGCACGAGCATTACCTGGGTTGGTTTCTAGATGCAAAATACGGTTGGCATGTGCATAGAGTACCTGATCCTCAGCCACTTCTTCATAAGAAGGTAACCGAATTACCGCCAATTCACGTGGCGGTAATTTATGTTTAATTGCTTTTGATGGTGCAGGTTTCAGCTGTACGATCTGCGTATCTGGATCTAGATTGTCGCCTTCACGTACAATTGGGTTTGCCACAAATTCTTTTTGGAAGTTTTGATACTGCGCCAGTGAGTTGCCTTTTTCTTTTTCAACTTCACAGCCATCAATATCTTCAGTCATCACATAAGGATTGATGATTTGATCAACACGTCCGATGGTATCGACATCGTTACTGGCGATTTCAACGAATTTTGCTTTCGATTTTTTATTATGTTTATTGATAATAAATGCTGTACCGCGAACATCTGTGATCTCGTGAACTTTTTCACCTTTGGCTAAACGATGCATCACATCAATAATGGCACGCTCACCATTACCATACATCAATAAATCAGCTTTAGAATCCATCAAGATTGAACGGCGAACTTTGTCTGACCAATAATCATAATGTGCGATACGACGTAGACTACCTTCAATCCCACCCAGCAATACAGGCACATCTGGGTAAGCTTCACGACAACGTTGGCAATATACCGTTGCAGCACGATCTGGACGCTTATTCGCTTCATTATTTGGAGAATAGGCATCATCCGAACGGATTTTACGATCTGCCGTATAACGGTTGATCATTGAATCCATATTACCTGCGGTCACGCCCCAAGCAATCGTTGGTTTTCCTAATACACGGAAACTTTCTGCATTGGTCCAGTCAGGTTGCGCAATAATACCAACACGAAAGCCTTGCGCCTCTAATACACGTCCAATCACACCTGAAACAAAGGATGGATGATCAATATAAGCATCGCCGCAAACGAGGATAAAGTCACACGCATCCCAGCCAAGCAGATCCATTTCTTCTCGTGACATCGGCAAAAATGGTGCGGGTTCAAAACACGACGCCCAATATTTGTCGTAATCAAACAACGCTTTTGGCGCGGTCTGCATGGTATAGGCAGTAGACATGGCTTGCGAATCTCGGCTAGCTGAAATGCTGGGATAGCATCAAAGATGAAAGCCGATCATTTTAACATGAATTTGATTCATTTTTATAGGTTAAAAAACAAACAAAGATATTCCCTCAGCAGCTATTTGTAACCACTTGAGGGAATATAGGCATAACTTGTTGATAATTATTGTTCTTCGTTCAAGAAACCTTCTTTAATCTCTGAAGGTAGCTCTTGATGCCACCATGTATAAATAGAAGCTTTAATCTCTTCATCTTCGTCAGGATCATTGAATGGTTCATCATCTTCACGAATAAGTTCATCCCCATCAAATTTGAACCAAAACTCCCACGGATCATCATCACCACAGCCCCATGCTTGTACTGAAATTTCAGGAATTAAAGCCTTTAAAAAGACTAAAATATTTTCAATGACTTCATCACCTTCTGAACCATGCGTAAAATCTAAAACGGCATAGCCAGCAATATAGTTTAAAGTTTCTGGTCCCAAATCATATTGAATCGAATCGACTTGATCCAATAAATCTTGTGCCAGTTCAGTACTTTCTGGGTTGATCGTCAATGCGACTTCTAAAAATCTCTCCGAACTTCCATCATGATCTTTGAATAGCGTTTCCAGCTGCCCCATTACCTTTGCATCAGGATGTTTATAATAAACTCGACTATGTAATTCCATATTTTTCCCCAATTTAAATATGATATTGATACCCAACAAGGCACTTGATTAACTTACTCAATTTTAATGACTTTGATCAAGTTTCTGCGACTCTAGTTGTCGTTTTATTTTGGTTTATATTCATTCAATACATAACAAAATCAAAATCCTGTACAAGCAAGACGCTGCTAGTCGTGAATGATTGTGTAAATTACAACCATTCACGGAAGCCTATTTTAAAACTTTGCGCGTAGCGTTAGCTTCATATTTCTTGGTTCACCATACCGATTCGAGTCCGTGGTTAAATATGAATAGTACTTTTTATCAAAGACATTATTGGCATTGACAGCAATCGTAATATTTTCACTCAATGGATAACTTGCCATCAGGTTGACCAATGCATAGCCTTCCTGCTTTGCAGACTTAGAACCATAACGACCCACTAACCACTCACTCTGATAATTTACCCCACCACCCACGGTTAAGTTATTGGCTAGTTTATAAGTCGCAAATAAACGAGCAATATGTTCAGGCGTGGTTTCGTTGAAGGTTTGCCCTTGCTTAGTCAGATCTTTTTTATATTCCGTTGTATTGTAGGTATAACCTGCTGACAGATTTAAATGAGGTAACACTTCTCCACGTAATTCCGTTTCAATCCCTTCGCTAATCACTTCACCAGCAGAGACATTACAGTATCCCTCTCCACCATTAAATGTACATTGCCCTTTGCTGCTCTGATCTTGGATGGATCGATTAATTTGATTGGTTCTAAAAGCTGCAACTGATGCAATCAGTTTGTCGTCATTAAAACTTCCTTTCACCCCAATTTCGTAGACATTACCCTGAACCGGATCAAGCAATCTTTGATTACGATCTTTGACATTCTGTACCACAAAGGTATCGGTGAAACTCGCATAACCCGTATAAGTATCATTAAAATCATAAGTTAAGCCGACATAAGGTGTCCAAATATTATCTTTCTTATAATCAACGGCACGACCGTCGACAAACTTACCAGAGACATTACTTTGATATTTTGAATCATATTTAAAATTACTTTCTCGTACACCTGTAATCAATTTTAATGAATCAGCCAAGTTCCAACGAGTGGTCAGATAAAGACCCGTTTGTTCAGTTTTTAAATAAGAACGACCACCATCTTGATCATATCGTGGTGCAGCATAAGGCAAAGCGTAAGGATTAAAATTAAACACATTGATCTGCATTTGCTCAATACCAGTAGGTTTGGTGCTGAGCTGTCTATCCCATAATGATCCATCCGCCATCATGGTATCCCAACTGGTCCATTGTCCAGGAGTATCATTTTTCTGATGATTGATCCCTGCAACTAGCTCATGCTCACGTCCCAACAGGTTGAATTTTCCTTTGGTAAAAAGATCAAATACATCGAGTTGTTGATTGTAACGATAGCCATATTTATTGATGGTTGCATTTGAGTTAGTTTTATCAATTGAGCCTGATGAAGCAAAGGCAAAACTGGTAAAAGCCATATCCATATCAATATCAGCTCTTAAATAACTTCCCTTTAGCATCCACCCATTCTCAAACTGATGCGTTAAATCAATAAAGGCTTGGCTATTTTTCTTATCCCAAAAATCTCGATAATCACAGCCACAATTGTCTCGATCTAAACCAATATCAGAACCATCTGAATAGCGAGGCAAACTATTGACTGGCACAGCATGTTCTTTTTGTTGCGAGTAACCAAAATTAAGTAAGGTATTTTTTGTCAGATCGGCACTAATAATCCCATAAAGTAAATTAGTATCCCGTGTGACCGCCTTCATCCAAGAATCACCGTCTTGATAAGCTAAAACCAGTCGCCCTCTTACACTTCCTGATTCATTTAAGCGGTTAGATACATCAACTTCACCACGAACTGTATTCCATGAACCATAGCTCACAGCACCACTGGCATGAAAGTCAGCGGTTGGCTTTTTACGAATCAAATTAACTGTACCTGATGGTTCTCCTGAGCCTTGTAATAGTCCTGCTGCTCCACGTAAAACCTCGACACTCTCTAGCATTGCCATATCTGGTTTTGAGGAGGCAACATTTGTTGCATTTACCGCAACACCATCATATTGCATCAAGTTGGAGTTCCATCCATCCCCCATATTGAAACCACGTATGGAGAAATTGGTTCGCTCGGTATTATCCCCCGTTAAAATAATCCCCGTGGTATTTAATAAAGCTTCGCCTAAATTCGTTGCTCCCATATCTTCGATTTGTTTTTGTGTAATCACGGATACTGACTGTGGCGTTTCTTTAATATTCAAATTGAGCTTGGTCGAGGTACTGGCATTTTTCTTAGTGTAATTATTCTCTAATGACTCATCTGCTGTTACGACAATCGTAGGCAAAACCTCTGTTTGAGCTGTGATTACTTCCGTTGCAGCATGTGCTGCCGCCCCAAACCAGCAGCTACAGACAGCAAGATAAAGTGCACTTCTAGGGAAAATACCAAATTGAGAAATAGGATAATGCATGAGACTCTCCAATTAAATGAGAATCATTATCCTTATATTTTACATTTAAACAACATTAATGTTCATATTTTATGCATTATTTTCTACTTAAGCATATCAATGCTTTCAATAAAGACTCTATCAAATTCTATTCATGAATGACCATGATACTCAGAAAAGGGAGAATCTACAGCAAACTGAAATACTTCTGTTTTTATTCAAGCATCCCGTGACTTCAACCGTAATGCTAGAATCAGCCCTAAAGCCAATACAATCCCTACACCCAAATTAATTCCTATCCAACCGAATTTTTCCCAAATTAAACCACCACTACTACCAAGCAAACTTGAACCCATGTAATAGCAAAATAAATACAGCGAAGAAGCCACTGCACGATATTGAACCGCTTGTACAGAAACCCAACTACTTGCGGTCGAATGTGCCGCGAAGAATGAAAAGGTAAAAATCGTCAAACCTAACAAAATCATCCAAAGTGATGGAATTAAGGTAATCAATAACCCAACCATCATCATCATTAGCAATACAGGCAGAACTTTATCTCGTCCATACTTAAAGCCCCATTGCGCGGCTTTAGGCGAACTATAAATGCCTGCCAGATAAGCAATCGAAATCACACCAATCCATGCTTGTGATAAGTGAAATGGTGCTTCTAATAAATGATAGCTAATGTAGTTAAACACTGTCACTAAACAGCCCATTAAGATAAAACCTTGGGCAAATAAAATCCTTAGTTTTGGATCTTTTAAGTTCTGCTCAAATGCTGCCTTAAAACGAGAAAATCGAAAGGGAAAAGGCTTAAAATGCTGCGATTTAGGTAATAAAAAATAGAACAAACAAGCGATAATGAGGTTTAGAAAACCAATAATATAAGTAGCAGATTGCCAAGAAATAAAATCAACTAAAACCCCTGCGATTAAACGCCCTCCCATTCCACCAATTGCCGTACCTGAAATATACAATCCCATGGCAAAACCGATATCTTTTTGTGCGATCTCCTCTCCGATATAAGTCATTGCAACCGCTGCCACACCACTCACTGCTAAGCCAATAAAAATTCGAGTAGTCAGAAAAATTTCCCAAATCGGAAATGAAGCACTAATCAACAATAATACGGAAACAAAAAATAAGGCAAACACCATAATCCTTTTGCGTCCGTAACGATCAGATATGAATCCTGTGAACAACAAACCAATCGCGAGTGCAATGGTTGAAAAAGATAAAGGGAAACTACTGTGCGTTGGTGTGACCTGAAAGAATTTTGCAAAGATCGGCATCATCGGCTGTACACAATACAGGGATGAAAAGGAAGCAAAACCAGCAAAGAACAAAGACCATAAAATCGCAGTAAACGATTTTGAACCATATTCAATATGGGTTGGGCGCGTAACTGATTCAGACATGAGGACTCCTTCTGCCTGATCAGTATACGCTTTCAGCCGAAATGCGGAATGACCATTTCGGCTAATTTTACCCGACGTTTAAAATAATGCTTTCGGCAAACGAATCTGAATAATTTCGTTATCATCCGCAAGTTTGGCATTACGCCCCGATGAACCTGGAAAATTATTGTCATTCAATACAGTTAATGTCGTTCCATTTTCAATAATTACATCTTCAATCGTTTCAAACGGGAAAGCAAAGACCTGACCTGTTCCAATATCCCCATCACGCGCTGTGCCATAGAGTAAATTTGGATTGGCAATTTTGATTAAATCCACCAAATCTTCACGCACAACCATTTGTTTAGGCTCGGTCAATGTAACTCGTATCAGCTTCTTATACCCGCCTAGGTTATTTTGGCTCGCATCACGTTCGATGATGATACCCTCTTTGTCACTAAACAATTGGAAATCACCAATATTGGTTGCCTTGCTATTTAAAGCGAACCAATAATATTGTCCCGTATAACTTTTCTTCTGAATATCAAATTGAGAAATCAGAAGTTGACCTGTAGCATCATTCAGTAATGGCTTTTCCAGTAAAGGATATAGATATTTGCCATCCGGAGAAATCGCCATTCCCTCAAAGCCGCCACTGCGCTGTACCAAAGGCTCAACAAAATTGATGTTGGCTTTGTTAAATTGGTTTTGAGGAGAACGTAGTTCTTGGATTGAATTTAAAGGATTAGGCAATCCAATTGGTGCATCCAATAAAATTCCTTCTGCTGAGAAATGTAATAAGTAAGGACCAAACTCATCACCGATCCAATAGCTGCCATCTGCTGCACGTTGCATCGACTCAGGATCAAAATCGGCACCCGTTAATAAACGTTCTGAAGTATTTCCATTCACAATTTCAAAAGGAATACGCTTATTGGGATCACGTAATTGAATAAAGCTTTGGACGGACACTTGCCCTGTGCCTTTATTTTTTGTTCTGAAATCGGCTTTGATTTGATAAATACGCAATAAATAATCCGCTGAATTGTCTTGCGTACCAAAACCATTATCAGACATCGCCATATAACTACCATCTTCATTCTTCAAAGCAGCCGAGAAACCTTGTACAGGTTGCCCTTTAAATGGTGGATAAATACCATTAGCGCCACTGACAGCGTTGCCTGAATCTGGTCCAATCGCATAGGTTTCTACAGGCAGCTTAGCAAAAGAGATCAAGGTTGGCTCAGTCACTTGATCGACCGATGTTTTTTGATCTTGATCATCATTACATGCCGTTAAAGCCAAAGCACTACAGCACAATAAAGCCAATAAAGTTTTCTTGTTCATGATTTTATACATTTGGTAAAAATTAAGAAAAATTAGAACAAGTTTTTATGAAGCTTTGACTTCAATAAAATGAAATCTTTATGGCGATACAATCCAGTACTCTCTAAAAATCATTTTTATTTAGAGTTTTGTGGGCTGATATTCGCCTGCAATCGCAGCTTTTAAAAAATTCTGAAAAGTCGGACATTGCATATGATTTTCTGCGGGACATACCGCAGCATGTCTCAATCCTTCGCTAATGAAATGTAAACGTCGTGTCATTTGCTCTAATTGTTCTGCCTTATCATTCAGCATTTTCCGATTCAACTCAGGCTTTCCATCTTGCCCAAACATGCTTGCAATTTCATCCAATGAAAAGCCTGCTGCTCGCCCTAATGCAATGAGAGCCAGTTGATCCAAAACTTGTTTACCGTACTGACGACGTAAGCCATGACGACCAATCGATTTGATTAACCCTTTCTCTTCATAAAAGCGCAATGTCGATGTCGTGAGCTTTGCTTTTTTTGCGACTTCACCAATATCCATAAATACCCCTTGACTTCAAGTTTACTTGAACTTGCACAATCAATTTATCAGATTTTATTGGCAAGGCTCAAGGTGATGAAATGAATATCTTGGAACGATTGATCTACATTTTTGGACTTGGTATTGGTGCAACAATGATCATGGATATTTGGTTGTTGATATTAAAAAGATTCAATATCCCAACGTTAAATTTTACTTTACTTGGACGTTGGGTGGGCTGGATTTTCCGTGGAAAAATCCAGCATCAATCCATTGCTCAAAGTCCAGAAATTCGACATGAATATCTACTTGGCTGGATTGCTCATTACAGTATTGGTGTCATTTTCTCTTTTAGCTTTATTTTAGTGGTAGGCCAAAATTGGTTGGCTCAACCTCAATTTCCTTCTGCACTTTCCTTTGGTGTGATCACTATTTTGATACCTTTCCTGATCATGCAACCCGCGATGGGTTTAGGTATCGCTGCCTCAAAGACACATCAGCCTTTTATTAACCGCATCAAAAGTTTGATCAATCACAGTATTTTTGGGTGTGGTTTATTTCTCACCGCTGAATTATTTAATTTTTTCTAATCGAGGACAAAACCATGAAATCTATTGCAATTATCTACCATAGCCGCCAAGGTCATACACAATTTATTGCAGAGCAAATTCAAATAGGTGCTGCACAAGTAGAGAATATTCAAATTGATTTGTTTACAGCGGAATCATTGATGGCTCATCCAGACCTCATCACCCAATATGATGGACTCATTTGGGGTAGTCCAACTTATTTAGGTGGTGTCTCAGGCATCTTCAAACAATTGATGGATCTCACAGGACCATTATGGAAAAAGCAAAGCCTAAAAGGAAAACTCTCGGCAGGATTTACGGTTTCATCACTTCCTGCTGGAGATAAACAGTCTACACTCATTTCACTTTTCACCTTTTGTATGCAACACGGTATGATATGGATTGGTAATCCTGTTCTACCTGAACAACATCAAGGTGTACCTTACACTCAAGCACTCAATCGTCTTGGTTCTTGGTCAGGTTTAATGGCACAAGCTGAACATCAAAGTGCAGCCAATGCTTTTGATTTTGGTGATATTAAAACTGCCCAATTATTCGGGCAAAATTTTGCATTAAATTTAAATGCAATTCAGAGGTGATTACGTGAAAGTAGCAAGTCTTTTATTTCCATTCATATTATCTTGCATGATGTCATTTCTCATCTCAGGAATTACCACCTTTAAAGCGGTCGGTTTAATTGATAACTTCTTTTCAATGTGGATGTCAGCTTGGATTGTGGCGTGGATGTTTGCGTTTCCAAGTGTATTAGTCTGTGCACCGATTGCTCAAAAGCTAGTGGCATGGATAATAAAGACGGCAAATTTGAAGCACTGAGATATTCAACTATGTAAGCCACGGCCTACACGAAATCAGGTGATTGACGCATATACAGCATGCCAATACTTATCTAGAATGCAAGACATAGAGATAGGAAGTCTCATTCAGAACAAAAAGAAGCACAGGACGTGGTCATCGACAGGAGTTGATGATAGCACCAAATACGAAGAAGCCTCGACAGGATGTCGAGGCTTCTTTTTTCTAAATTAAGTCAAGCCTAAAATATAAAAACCAACGATTTTGCCTATGAACCATCATTGACCCAAACTAGTTCACTTTTTACTATCCGCGTGCTTTTATAGGATGGATATACTTTTTTCAAGATGATAACGCGATACAGATTTTCTTTTAATCGGTTTCAAAACAAATGTCTTAAACTCAGCTTTATTGTTGTTAGTACCTACTTCATCGTTGCATGTTCAACAACAAAATCACCAACAATCAGCCATTCACAACAATTTTCACAAGGCATTCAAACGGCTTTTTCTGTTCATCCATCGACTGCAAATCGTGTCGCACCGATGATCCTACAAAGCGCTGAATCTTATAATATTTCGCCTCATTTGCTTGCTGCACTGATCCGACAAGAATCTAGCTATATCGCCAATGCCAGATCATCAGCAGATGCTGTGGGTTTGACCCAAGTACGTCCCAAGTTTTGGCAACAGACTTGTTCGGGAAATCTTTATGATGAACAGATTAATATTAATTGTGGCGCATATATTCTTGCAAAATACTATCAAGCGACAGGTGATTGGTTTAAAGCACTCGGTTATTACAATGTCGGTCCAACAGGTTATAAAAGAAGTCTCTACATGCGCAATCAAGCACATCGCTATGCCAACTCGGTAAAACGTCATGAGCAAACTTTAAAAGAAGCGTTATGATTACATCATGTACGCATAAACGTACATCAGTTGTGGTGATTGGCGAATATACGACTAAAGTATTAAGCTCTATCATAGCAATTATAGAGAGACAGGAAGTCTCATTCAGAACAACAAGAAGCACAGGACGTGGTCGTTGACAGGAGTTAACGGCAATAAACCAAATATGAAAAAGCCTCGACAGGATGTCGGGGCTTTTCTTATAGATGAAGACGATATTCACATGATCATAAAATAACTATTATTGACTCATTTACAGGGTGTTAATACCATCAATTCATCTTTGTACTTTTGGTTTATTATTTTGCAATTCTTATTCAATCATACTGATCAATATAGTCGTATCAATAAATTCAATGGAATGATTTTAAAAATTAGTTTGATCATGATAGCGATCAGTATGACAGCATGCAGTAGTTTAAGTGGATCATTTGCCAATCGATCTAGTCAATTATCTTCAGGTTTGCAAAATGCCTATTCTGTTGCTCCAAATACTGCCAATCGTTTATCACCCATGATTGTACAAAGTGCCGAACGTTATGATATTTCACCGACTTTGCTCGCTGCACTAATTCGCCAAGAGTCAAATTATAATAGTTCAGCGCGCTCTCCTACAGGTGCGATTGGTTTAAGCCAAATTATTTCCAGTTATTGGAGTACATCTTGCCCTGGAAATTTGTATGATGAAAATACCAATATCAACTGTGGTGCTTATATTCTTTCTAGCTATTACAAGTCTGCTGGCAGTTGGTCTAAGGCAGTAGCGTATTACAATGTCGGACCGACTGGCTATGAACGTAGTTTTTGGACTCGCCATAAAGCAAAGAAATATGCACGCTCAGTTAAGCGCCATGAAAAGACCTTAAAGAAAGCCTTATAAGATGAAGTAAAAATAAAAAAACCATGCGCTTAGGCATGGTTTTTACTTACTGAACAATGCAATCAAGCTTCGTCAAATAAACCTTCAAATAAAACAGAAGATAAATAACGCTCACCACTATCAGGCAAGATCACCACAATGGTTTTACCTGTATTTTCAGGACGTTCTGCAATTTGAGCTGCTGCTGCTAAAGCTGCACCGCTTGAGATACCAACCAAAATGCCTTCTTGAGTTGCACACTTTCTTGCCCACTCAATCGCATCAGCACTCTTCACTGGTACAACCTCATCTACCAAATCTAAATCTAAGTTCTTAGGAATGAAGTTCGCTCCAATGCCTTGAATCTTATGCGGTGCAGGTGAAATGCTTTCGCCATTTTTAGTTTGAGTAATGATTGGAGATTCAGCAGGTTCAACTGCGACAGAATAAATTGGCTTATTCTGAACTTGCTCAAAATAACGGGAAATGCCTGTAATTGTTCCGCCAGTGCCAACACCTGCAACTAGAATATCAACTTGCCCATTGGTTGCCTGCCAGATTTCTGGACCTGTAGTGTCGACATGAATCTGTGGATTGGCTGGATTTTCAAATTGTTGTGGTAGAAAATAAAGCTCAGGATTTTCCGTTGCTAAACGAACCGCTTCATCTACTGCACCTTTCATACCTTTGGCAGGTTCAGTTAAAACAAGATTCGCGCCTAAAGCTTTTAGTACTTTTCTACGCTCTAGACTCATACTAGCAGGCATCGTCAAAGTGATTGGATAACCTTTTGCCGCTGCAACGAATGCTAATGCAATCCCTGTATTACCACTGGTTGGTTCAACAATATGCATACCCGCTTTCAACACACCACGTTTTTCTGCATCCACAATCAAGGCTGCACCAATACGGCATTTCACTGAGAATGCAGGGTTACGACTTTCAACTTTTGCCAATACTGTTGCGCCAGTTTTAATCAGACGATTGATACGAACCAATGGTGTATTACCAATCGCTTCAGCATTGTTTGAATATACTGCGATCCCTAAGTTTGCAGGCGTTGGAAATTGTTGATCGGTCGACATGTTATTTCCTTATTAGATTTGGAATGATTCTCAATCATTATAGGCTTGTCAGCTGAGTAGGAAAGTAGAAAACGTAGGATTTATGAAAAGCTCTCCCCATATTTATAGCTTTATTCACTGATTATGCGCCCGTAAACCATGAGAACAACACATACTCATCGGACGTTTCATAAAATATTTCTACCTCATTCCACTCTGCTGTTAATTCTAAGGCTAATTTTAGATCTGAAGAAATAGGCAAAATAAAACTTTCAATTGGAAGAACCTTGCCGCCATTATGATAAATTCCCCAACGATCAAAATATTTTAGATTTTTTGCATTCTGACTTTCCTTTATTAATTTTTGAATAGAATACATTATCCATTGTGTTTGTTCTTGGACTTCTAATTCAGTCAATTTTTTAAAATTAGCTTTCTCTAATATGGGTAACAACCAAATATCAAAAATATTTTTTAAATCTGTTGTAGTTGTTTCAAGAATATCCCATTCTTCATAAAAATGAAGTTCATGAATAACCAGTGTTATAAATGCTTCTAATGAATTCAAACCTTGTGCTTTTTTACAAATAAAATAGACAGCATCACACATCCCTTCATCGAAAGTCCTATATTCAATTCGATCAATGTGTACGCGAGTAGAATTAGATAGTATATTTTCTACTTGTTTAAGATTTGATTTAATTTTTTCTAATGAGATTTCATCCATAACATCTTCTTAATCAATCACAATCATATAATTAAAATTAATAGCAAATAAAAAACACCCCTAACCGTTAGGTTAGGGGTGTTTTGAATTTAAAAGCTGGCGATGACTTACTCTCACATGGCAAGTGCCACACTACCATCAGCGCGAAGAGGTTTCACTTCTGAGTTCGGGAAGGGATCAGGTGGTTCACTCTTGCTATTGTCGCCAGCAAACTGTTTTGGCTTTCGGTGGTCTTACTCTTGAACTTAATTTTAAGTTCTTTGCCACTTAGTACCGAAAGAGTTATTAACGGATTAGATCATTGGTCTGTATTGTAACTAGTTTATACACTAAATCAAGTTAAGTATTGAATTTATCTTGAATACAACAACTGTTTGGGTGTTGTATAGTCAAGCCTCACGAGCAATTAGTATTGGTCAGCTTCACACGTCACCGTGCTTCCACACCCAACCTATCAACGTCCTAGTCTCGAACGGCTCTTTAGAGGACATAAAGTCCTAGGGAAATCTTATCTTGAGGTAGGCTTCCCGCTTAGATGCTTTCAGCGGTTATCCCTTCCGAACATAGCTACCCGGCGATGCCACTGGCGTGACAACCGGTACACCAGAGGTTCGTCCACTCTGGTCCTCTCGTACTAGGAGCAGATCCTCTCAAATTTCCAGCGCCCACGGTAGATAGGGACCGAACTGTCTCACGACGTTCTAAACCCAGCTCGCGTACCTCTTTAAATGGCGAACAGCCATACCCTTGGGACCTGCTTCAGCCCCAGGATGAGATGAGCCGACATCGAGGTGCCAAACACCGCCGTCGATATGAACTCTTGGGCGGTATCAGCCTGTTATCCCCAGAGTACCTTTTATCCGTTGAGCGATGGCCCTTCCATACAGAACCACCGGATCACTAAGACCTACTTTCGTACCTGCTCGACTTGTGGGTCTCGCAGTTAAGCGCGCTTTTGCCTTTATACTCTACGCGTGATTTCCGACCACGCTGAGCGCACCTTCGTACTCCTCCGTTACTCTTTAGGAGGAGACCGCCCCAGTCAAACTACCCACCAGACATGGTCCTCGCCCCGGATTACGGGGCAGAGTTAGAACCTCAACATTACCAGGGTGGTATTTCAAGGACGGCTCCATTGGAACTAGCGTTCCAACTTCAAAGCCTCCCACCTATCCTACACAAGTAAGGTCAAAGTTCAATGTCAAGCTGCAGTAAAGGTTCACGGGGTCTTTCCGTCTAGCCGCGGGTACACTGCATCTTCACAGCGATTTCGATTTCACTGAGCCTCTGCTGGAGACAGCGCCGCCATCATTATGCCATTCGTGCAGGTCGGAACTTACCCGACAAGGAATTTCGCTACCTTAGGACCGTTATAGTTACGGCCGCCGTTTACTGGGGCTTCGATCAAGAGCTTCGCTTACGCTAACCCCATCAATTAACCTTCCAGCACCGGGCAGGCATCACACCCTATACGTCCACTTTCGTGTTTGCAGAGTGCTATGTTTTTAATAAACAGTTGCAGCGGCCTGGTTTCTGTGGCTGCCAATAGCTCAGGGAGCAAGTCCCATCACCGTCAGCAGCGTACCTTCTCCCGAAGTTACGGTACCATTTTGCCTAGTTCCTTCAGCAGAGTTCTCTCAAGCGCTTTGGTCTACTCGACCTGACCACCTGTGTCGGTTTCGGGTACGATTCCTGTGTAACTGAAGCTTAGAGACTTTTCCTGGAAGCATGGTATCAGCCACTTCACTGTACAAGTACAGCTTGCTATCAGCTCTCAGCATAGAGCACCCCGGATTTGCCTAAGATGCATGCCTACAGCCTTCCACCTGGACAACCAACGCCAGGCTGACTTAACCTTCTCCGTCCTCTCATCGCATTACACAGAAGTATTGGAATATTAACCAATTTCCCATCGACTACGCCTCTCGGCCTCGCCTTAGGGGTCGACTCACCCAGCCCCGATTAACGTTGGACTGGAACCCTTGGTCTTTCAGCGAACGGGTTTTTCACCCGTTTTGTCGTTACTCACGTCAGCATTCGCACTTCTGATACCTCCAGCATACTTCTCAATACACCTTCATCGGCTTACAGAACGCTCCCCTACCACTTACGCTAATGCGTAAATCCGCAGCTTCGGCACATAGTTTTAGCCCCGTTACATCTTCCGCGCAGGCCGACTCGACTAGTGAGCTATTACGCTTTCTTTAAAGGGTGGCTGCTTCTAAGCCAACCTCCTAGCTGTCTATGCCTTCCCACATCGTTTCCCACTTAACTATGATTTTGGGGCCTTAGCTGGCGGTCTGGATTGTTTTCCTCTTGACTACGGACGTTAGCACCCGCAGTCTGTCTCCCGGATAGTACTCATTGGTATTCGGAGTTTGCATCGGTTTGGTAAGTCGGGATGACCCCCTAGCCGAAACAGTGCTCTACCCCCAATGGTATTCGTCCGAGGCGCTACCTAAATAGCTTTCGGGGAGAACCAGCTATCACCAGGCTTGATTAGCCTTTCACCCCTATCCACAAGTCATCCCCTGGCTTTTCAACGACAGTGGGTTCGGTCCTCCAGTTAGTGTTACCCAACCTTCAACCTGCTCATGGATAGATCGCCTGGTTTCGGGTCTACACCCAGCAACTAAACGCCCTATTAAGACTCGATTTCTCTACGGCTCCCCTATGCGGTTAACCTTGCTACTGAATGTAAGTCGCTGACCCATTATACAAAAGGTACGCAGTCACCGAACAAGTCGGCTCCCACTGCTTGTATGCATGCGGTTTCAGGATCTATTTCACTCCCCTCACAGGGGTTCTTTTCGCCTTTCCCTCACGGTACTGGTTCACTATCGGTCAGTCAGGAGTATTTAGCCTTGGAGGATGGTCCCCCCATATTCAGACAAGGTTTCACGTGCCTCGCCCTACTCGTCATCATTATGTGTGCCCTTTCGTGTACGGGAATATCACCCTCTACGTTCGCACTTCCCAGAGCGTTCCACTAGAACACACATAACTTAATGGGCTGCTCCCCGTTCGCTCGCCGCTACTAAGGGAATCTCAATTGATTTCTTTTCCTAAGGGTACTGAGATGTTTCACTTCCCCTCGTTCGCTTCATAAACCTATGTATTCAGTTTATGATACCCGCCTTATAGCGGGTGGGTTCCCCCATTCAGAAATCTCCGGATCAAAGGATATTTGCCGCCTCCCCGGAGCTTTTCGCAGGCTATCACGTCTTTCATCGCCTCTGACTGCCAAGGCATCCACCACATGCACTTAATTACTTGACTATACAACCCCAAACAGTCGTTAACACATACAAGTGAGTGTTAGCGTTGCAAACTTAATTGCTACTATTCGTTGTCTGTGAACTTAATCACCATACAGCTTCAATCTAAATTCATTACCAAAACGCTTGATTCAGTGTTTTTGCTAGTTCTCAGATTAACTCTTCATCCAACTGAAATACTTACGTATTACTGTTAGTGTTGAATTAATCGAGTTTGAACAATTTATTTCAGACTCAATTTTCTAATCTGTTAATGATTAACTACCACCTCGTCGGTGCGTAGTAAACTGTGATAAATCACAGAAGTTAATAAACTCAAATCAAAATCTCTTTTGATTTATTTAGGCATTTATTAATTTCTATAATTTACTTTAGCTTTGAATTAATTTCGTTTTTACAAACTCTTTTTAATTCATGGTGGAGACTAGGAGAGTCGAACTCCTGACCTCCTGCGTGCAAAGCAGGCGCTCTACCAACTAAGCTAAGTCCCCAGCTTAAATCATAATGAACGACATATCTTTCAATCTAGCAGCTTGTGATTATTCATCACTTCGTCAGTAGTGGTGGGTCTGACAAGACTTGAACTTGTGACCCCACGCTTATCAAGCGTGTGCTCTAACCAACTGAGCTACAGACCCTCAGATACATCTTCGAAGAACAACTTGTTGTGGATTCTTACCGGCCATCAATCTTTCGTTAAGGAGGTGATCCAGCCGCAGGTTCCCCTACGGCTACCTTGTTACGACTTCACCCCAGTCATCGGCCACACCGTGGTAAGCGTCCTCCTTGCGGTTAGACTACCTACTTCTGGTGCAACAAACTCCCATGGTGTGACGGGCGGTGTGTACAAGGCCCGGGAACGTATTCACCGCGGCATTCTGATCCGCGATTACTAGCGATTCCGACTTCATGGAGTCGAGTTGCAGACTCCAATCCGGACTACGATCGGCTTTTTGAGATTAGCATCCTATCGCTAGGTAGCAACCCTTTGTACCGACCATTGTAGCACGTGTGTAGCCCTGGTCGTAAGGGCCATGATGACTTGACGTCGTCCCCGCCTTCCTCCAGTTTGTCACTGGCAGTATCCTTAAAGTTCCCGGCTTAACCCGCTGGCAAATAAGGAAAAGGGTTGCGCTCGTTGCGGGACTTAACCCAACATCTCACGACACGAGCTGACGACAGCCATGCAGCACCTGTATGTAAGTTCCCGAAGGCACCAATCCATCTCTGGAAAGTTCTTACTATGTCAAGACCAGGTAAGGTTCTTCGCGTTGCATCGAATTAAACCACATGCTCCACCGCTTGTGCGGGCCCCCGTCAATTCATTTGAGTTTTAGTCTTGCGACCGTACTCCCCAGGCGGTCTACTTATCGCGTTAGCTGCGCCACTAAAGCCTCAAAGGCCCCAACGGCTAGTAGACATCGTTTACGGCATGGACTACCAGGGTATCTAATCCTGTTTGCTCCCCATGCTTTCGTACCTCAGCGTCAGTATTAGGCCAGATGGCTGCCTTCGCCATCGGTATTCCTCCAGATCTCTACGCATTTCACCGCTACACCTGGAATTCTACCATCCTCTCCCATACTCTAGCTGACCAGTATCGAATGCAATTCCTAAGTTAAGCTCAGGGATTTCACATCCGACTTAATCAGCCGCCTACGCACGCTTTACGCCCAGTAAATCCGATTAACGCTCGCACCCTCTGTATTACCGCGGCTGCTGGCACAGAGTTAGCCGGTGCTTATTCTGCGAGTAACGTCCACTATCCAGTAGTATTAATACTAGTAGCCTCCTCCTCGCTTAAAGTGCTTTACAACCAAAAGGCCTTCTTCACACACGCGGCATGGCTGGATCAGGGTTCCCCCCATTGTCCAATATTCCCCACTGCTGCCTCCCGTAGGAGTCTGGGCCGTGTCTCAGTCCCAGTGTGGCGGATCATCCTCTCAGACCCGCTACAGATCGTCGCCTTGGTAGGCCTTTACCCCACCAACTAGCTAATCCGACTTAGGCTCATCTATTAGCGCAAGGCCCGAAGGTCCCCTGCTTTCTCCCGTAGGACGTATGCGGTATTAGCATTCCTTTCGGAATGTTGTCCCCCACTAATAGGCAGATTCCTAAGCATTACTCCCCCGTCCGCCGCTAGGTTAGGTAGCAAGCTACCTTTCCCCGCTCGACTTGCATGTGTTAAGCCTGCCGCCAGCGTTCAATCTGAGCCATGATCAAACTCTTCAGTTTATAATCATTAGTAGCTTATGGCTACAAATCTTGGCTCATCAATTTTCTGACTTTAATTTCTCAAATAAACTTCGAGTAATTTCTACCATCTAATCAATGAAATATTTTCGATCGATTAACCAGTAAAAATCCACACAAGTTGTTCTTCTATTCTCTTAATGATCTTCTCAATGATTCGTCATCATCAAGCTAGGTCGGCTATATTACTCTGAATTTCTTCAAAGTCAACAGGTAATTTAGATATTTATCAAACTTATCAACCAATCCAAGAATCCAACCTTTCTAGCCAAATCCTTGTTTCTCAACAAGTTTTTATCTGCATCACCGCCGATGGATGTGCATTCTACAGCATTTCCAAACAGGTGCAAGCACTTTTAAAAATTTAATAATTCGGTTGTTTTATTTTTAAACTTTAGCTTATCTAATTCACTGATTTATATAATTTAAAATTTATTCATTATTTCAAAAAAGAATTAAAATAAATTAAGTGCCTGTTATTTAATAAATTTATCTTTAAATCTGTTTTATTTACCAGCAAGAAAATGTCTTTTTTATATTTTTCCGTCATTTTAAGTAAGTCAATCCACGAGAAAAAATTTTCATTGCAAGAAGACTATGATTGAAATTTGATCATATAAAATAAAAACAACGGTTTTGATCACTCAAAACCGTTGTTTTCAATACTGCCCTACACATCTTTTGTTAAGAAGCGCTGCCTCTCACAATATTTAAGAAGTAAAGATGACGCTCATACTGATCAATAATATCTTGAATTAAATCTTCCTGCGTCCATTCCATCACATCATAATTTTGACCACCTTCCCGCAAAAACACTTCCGCTTGAAAGTAGTTTGTGTCATCTGCTTCTGCTCTCCCGAGCATAAAACTTGGCGGCACAGTCGTATGATTGATCACCTTATAGGTGAAGTTAATTTCATGATGATGATCTACATGTAATTGCAGCCCATCTTCAATTTCTCGAATATCCACTTCTAAATGACGACGTTTAAATTCACGTTGAATACTTTCAAACGCTTTACGCACATCATTATCAATGTACTGCTGCACTTCAGCCTGCGTATGTGGATAATGCATGATTAATCCTAAACGCTGTTGCCAACTGCGTGGATTGTTGATTGCTCGAGGCGTAATACGTGCTTCTTGAATCGCTTTCATTTTGGTGACATCAATCTTCAAAGCTTTGAGCAATCCCCAGCTCATTAGCAACATCACAATTGTAAAAGGCAATGCACTCATAATGATGGAGGATTGTAGCGCAGCCAAACCGCCGACAAGTAAGAGAATAATGGCTAAAACTGCCATTAACATAGTCCAAAACAATCTTTGCCATGTCGGCGAATTTTCAGTTTTCGAGGTCAAATAGTCTGTTACTAGAGCACCTGAATCTGCCGAAGTGACAAAGAACAGCATGACTAAAACTGTGGCAAGTAAACTCATTACACCAGAAAAAGGTAAATGGTTTAAGAATTCAAATAATGCTACCGATGAATCTTTTTGGACAGCTCCTAACAAAAGAGAATTATGCTCTTGCATGATGCTGAACAATGCAGCATTGCCTAAAAAACCCATCCAAATGATGGTAAAACCTGTTGGGATCAGAAGTACACCAATGATAAATTCACGAATGGTTCTTCCACGTGATACGCGCGCAATAAACATTCCTACAAATGGTGACCATGAAATCCACCAAGCCCAATAGAGAATGGTCCATCCACCTATCCATCCACTCGGCTGATAAGCATATAGGTTAAAGGTCATACTAAATAAATTAGAGATATATGAACCTGTGTTTTGGATTGTGGTTTGTAATAGATAAATACTTGGCCCAGCAATAAACACAAATGCCAATAAGGTTAAAGCTAAGATGAGGTTCAACTCTGATAGGCGTTTTACGCCTTTGTCCAAACCGAGAAATACCGACATCGAAGCCAGAATACTGACAAAAATAATGAGACCAACTTGTACATAGCTATTTTGCTCTACGCCAAATAAGTAATGTAGCCCAGAATTGATTTGAGTTACGCCAAAACCTAAAGAGGTCGCAACACCAAATACAGTTCCTATAGTTGCGAATGTATCAATGCTGTCGCCTAATGGACCATAGATTTTTTTACCAATAAGTGGATATAAGGCTGAACGTGTTTTGAGCGGTAAGTTATGACGATAGGCAAAATAAGCTAAAGCCAAACCAACCACGGCGTAAATTGCCCAAGCATGTAAACCCCAGTGGAAAAAAGTGATCCGCAAAGCTTGTTGAGCCGAGGCTACACTTTCAGGATCACCACTGGGTGGGCTCACATAGTGCATAACCGGTTCAGCTACCCCGAAGAACATCAAACCGATACCCATACCTGCGGTAAACAACATGGCAAACCAAGAACCATTACTGTATTCAGGTTGACTGTGGTCAGGACCTAATTTGATTTTTCCACTGGCAGAACATGCAATATAAATCAGCATGATCAAGAAGACTGCAACAGATAGAACGTAAAACCAGCTAAATGAATCTGTAATCCATTGCTTTAACTGTTGAGTCAAAATTTCAAATGAACTTGGTGCGATCACCACGATTGCAAGAAAAATTGCAATGATAATGACCGTGCTTAAAAACACGTTTGGATTCACATTCGCAAACTGCGAAGATGGCTTGGAAGGCATAATTCCCCCACGTTATTGTAATGATAATGGATAGACCTATTGGTCAAATAAGACATTCACAATGTGAATAAAAGCGAGTTTAAAAAATGTAAAACTCGATATTTATTATAAGAAACGTGAAAATTAACGCAGTTGTAAAGCTGTAACACACTATTCTTTATCTGTAGATTGAGCATTTGAGTGTGGAATATATTGCAATGCAATTAATCTAGACACGATTACTGCTAAATACATTACGCCACAGAACATCTGTAACATTGCCAATACGCGTGCAGCAGGGCGAATCGGTAAAAGATCAGACAAGCCTGTAGCAGATTGAAGGCTGAAGCTAAGAAACAAAAGATCCAACCAACGCTGTAATTCTTGTGGATTATTCGGATTTTGAAAACTATTCGGTAGTAAAAGCTGACAAATGCTATATAAAAATGCAAATGCCCAAGCAATTAAGGTAAAGACTGCACCTGCTGCAAACAATTCATCCTTAGTCAAATAACGATCTGCAAACATATAACGTAATAAACCATAAGCTGCATAAAAATATGCAAGGGCTTCAAAGCTATAAGCAGTAATTTGAATTGTTTTATTGTCATAGCCTGCAAAAATTAAAATCGAAAAAGCAAAAGCGCCAACGACAAAAAACAATCCCCAAAATGTAAATACTGGCGTTTGGCGGATCACCTTCGCAATAATCAATAGTGCTAATACACCAAGTGACCACGTTAAAGCGCGATATTCACTATCTGAATAGGTAAATACAGCTAAAATCAAAAGCGCGAGTTGGACCAATAACAACCATGCCGAGGGTAATACACGAAAATTTTTCCAAAAAAGCTTTAGCGTTTGCATGTTGTTTTCCTAGCGCTTGTTATCTTTGTCATTTTGCTCATAGCATCATACTGTATCGAGAAATGAAACAATCATTTTAGATAATTCTTGTTGTAATCGCTGTTCTTCGATTAAGAAAGTATTTTTACTTGCATAGCGCATCATCGTGAATAAAGTACTATTAATAATCACAAAAGACTTATGCTTTAAAGTCTCAAAATCCCAATGCGGATAATAACGTCCAAATAAATACATCCCGATTTCTAGAAAATGTCTTTCCAATATTTGTGCTGCTTCAGAATCACTATATGCATGCCAATTTTTTAAAATTTCAATAAAAAAACCTTGATCGGATTTCAAAGATTCAAAGCCAAAGGCGATACTTAATGTGATGATGTCTTGAATAGAACTTTGTTGTTGTAAGATCACCAGTTGTTTTAATGCTTGTCCCAAATGTTCACTTTTGCGCAATAAAAGCTCTGCCACAATTTGTTCTTTATTTTCAAAATACTGATAAATCGATCCAACACTCACCCCTGATTTTTCTGAAATTTTAGGTGTAGTCACGTGTAACACTCCATACTCAGAAATACATTTTTGTGTACCTTCTAATATGCTGTCGACAATCATTTTGGCACGTTGCTGCTGTGGTCTTTTTCTCATACAAGGCCTCAATAAAAATGCGAATTGAATACGAATATTTATTCATATTAAGCTTTGATTAAATAACAATCAAAGGCTTTAACTCATGCAAAGCATTGTCAAACCAAAACGTCTCGCCTCGTTTGAGGACATGATTCAGTCCAATATCAAAACTAAAATTCTCGGTTATATGACTCAACAAGAGATTCAACCCAGCTATGAAGAGTATCTTGCACTCAATACTGCTTTGCAGAGTGGTGATGAGCCCATGGATCAGCTTATGCAATGGGTTTTACAAAATCCAAAACAACATCGTAAGTATTTTGAAACAGCGCTGTATGAGGGTTTAGATAAACTACCGCAGCAGATTCCTGAACTTACGGCATTCTTTAATCTAATCGAACAAAAACCAATTTGGTATGATCAAACTAAAATTGATGCAGCCTTGAAATTTACTTATCGATTAGGCATCAATAATGGATTAATTCTTCGTGATTTATCTTTAATGACGGGTTATATGTATCCAGGTTTTAACCAACCTTTGGTACTTACTGGTGCATTAAAAAAACAGGCAGGAACACGACTAGCTGAGACAACAAAATGGTGGGTAGATATCACTGAACAAAACGGTTTTGAACGTTTTAGCAAGGGGTTTACCTCGACGATTTTTGTTCGTTTTATTCACTCGCTTGTTCGCCTACAACTAAATAAATCTGAGAAATGGGATGCAGAAACGTGGGGCTTACCGATTAATCAATATGATCAAGCCATGACCAATATCGCGTTTAGCGGTGTGGTATTAATTGGTATTCGTGCTTTAGGAATTTTTCCTAGTGCGAATGAAGTCGACAGCTTTTTACATTTCTGGAAATACGCTGGCTGGCTGATGGGTATTGAAGAAAAATGGCTCGTCAATAAAGAATCAGAAGGGTGGAAATTGATTTATTGGATGCAATTTGTACATCCCGAATCTGATGCAAGTAGTATTTCACTCGGCTCTAGTCTATCGAAAGAACCTTTTGAACGTAAATATCGTTATCTTCGCTCTTTCCAACAGAAGTTAGCGTATAAACAACATTTAGAAATTACCCAATTTTTTATTGGTCGCAATAAAATGCAGAAACTAGGTTTAAAACCTCAATCTGCCGCATGGTTTGCCTATTATCTGATTGGACGAAACTTAACGCTGTATACAGGCGCAAAATATCTCCCATCCTTAAATCATTTTCTAGAAAATAAAGGACGACATTTACAGAAAATGGGCTTGTCTTTATATCGCAATCAATCACAACAACTGGCGAGCATGCATCAATAAAATTTAAGCAACAAAAAAGCCCTCAATATTGAGGGCTTTGATTTCGATATTGAATTTAATTAGTGATCTGATGCACCAGAGATACCAATACCTGTTTGCGAACGAACAAACTGAGCATCGAAAGCTTTACGCTCTTTCTCTGCACGAGCAGTTTTATCTGTTACAGAGAAGAACCAACAGCAAAGGAATGATAATGGCATTGCAAATAATGCAGGTCCATTAAATGGATTCGGTGCCGTTTCAGAAATACCCAAAGTATCAACCCAAACTGCTTTTGATAAGATAATTAAACTTACCGCACCAACCAAACCAACCACACCACCAATTACCGCACCACGCGTGGTTAAGCCTTTCCAGAACATAGATAAGACGAGAACTGGGAAGTTTGCACAACATGCAACAGAGAATGCTAAACCAACCATGAATGCAACGTTTTGCTTTTCAAACAAAATACCTAAGATCATGGCAAAGATTGCTAAACCTAAAGTTGCAATTTTTGACATTTTCAATTCAGATGCAGGAGTGGTTTTACCTTTTTTGAATACGTTTGCATAAAGGTCATGAGAAATTGCAGATGCACCTGAAAGCGTTAAGCCTGCTACAACCGCAAGGATTGTGGCAAAAGCAACTGCTGAGATGAAGCCCATGAATAGGTCACCACCAACCGCATCACTGAGGTGAACTGCCGCCATATTGTTACCACCAACCAACTCTAATTTTCCTGTCATAGCCGCTTTCGCAACATCAAGGAACTGAGGATTGTTTGCAACGAATAAGATTGCACCGAAACCAATAATGAAAGTTAAAAGATAGAAATAACCAATAAAGCCTGTTGCAACAACAACTGATTTACGTGCTTCTTTCGCATCTTTTACTGTGAAGAAACGCATTAAGATGTGCGGTAAACCTGCTGTACCAAACATCAATGCTAAACCAAGAGAAAGTGCATCAATTGGATTCGCAGCAAGCTTGCCCGGCCCCATGATTTTTGCAGCTTCATCCCAGCTCATATTATGCGCTTGGCTGTATACACCAATCGCTTGGTTAAACATATTGCTAAAGCTAAAGCCCACAGCTTTCATCACCATGAATGCCATGAATGTTGCACCACTGAGTAGCATCACCGCTTTGATGATTTGAACCCAAGTCGTTGCCAACATACCACCAAACATCACGTATGCCATCATCAATAAACCGACAATCACAACCGCGATATTATAGTTCAAACCGAATAATAGTTTGATTAACTGACCTGCACCCACCATTTGAGCAATCAAATAGAAAGCAACAACAACCAATGAACTCACTGCCGCTAAAGTACGAACTGGCTTCTCTTCCAAACGGAATGACACCACATCAGAAAGGTTATATTTTCCTAAGTTACGTAAGCGCTCAGCAACAAGGAATAAAACAATCGGCCAACCGACCATGAAACCAAGTGAATAGAGCAAGCCATCAAAGCCTGAACTAAACACCAATGCTGAAATACCCAAGAACGATGCTGCTGACATATAGTCACCCGCAATCGCTAAACCGTTTTGGAAACCACTGATTCCACCACCCGCAGTATAGAAATCTTGGGTAGATTGTGTTTGCTTAGCTGCCCATTTGGTAATAAAAAGCGTGAAACCAACAAAGATCATAAACATAATGATCGCATGCCAGTTGGTGGCTTGCTGCTCAGCTGCTCCTAAATCAGGACCAGCAAATGCAATACCTGAGCTACACAACGTTGCGAGTGCGAAAATGATCGCTTTAATAGACGTCCCTTTCATCTCAGTGCATCCCTTTTTCATGTGTGATTGCCTCAACTTCCTTGAGTGCTTCTTCATTGAGTTGATCAAGTTTCGTATTGGCAATATATGAATACACACCACATAATAAAAATGACAACACGATGATGCCTAAACCGAGGGGCATGCCCCAGGTTGTAATGCCACCACTAAATGAACTTGCTAGAAACTCTTTGTTATAGCCAACTAAAAGCATAAATCCGACGTAGATAAACAACATAATTGCTGTTAATGTCCAACTTAAAGTGCGTTTTCTGCTAACCATTTCTTGAAACTTTGGATTTTGTAGAATACGTTCTACCTGTGAGTCATCCATAATTAACTCCTTATTTTTGTGTCCAGCCGTGGACCCCATTTCGCATGGGATTTTTCATTATCCAAAGTAACAAGATTATGCTTGACTCGTAACTTAGACTTTGGTCTCTAAATGCACACACTCTGCTTACCAGCGTCATCGTATCGGGTATGATAAAAAATGGAATTTGATCATGTAGGCAATATGAACAGTTGGCTGATTATTGGGGTTTTGGCCCTGTATATTGTGTTGTTATTCGGCTGTGCTTTCTTCGGCGAAAAACATGCAAGCCGATTAAGCCCTCGTGGTCGTATGCTCATGTTCAGCTTAACCTTAGGCGTTTATTGCTCTTCATGGACTTTTTATGGCGCAACTGGAGCAGCCGTTCGTGAAGGGATTATTTTTCTACCCATTTATTTAGGACCACTGCTGTTCATTTGGTTTGGTTATGATATTTGGAAGCGCTTAGGTCGAATCCGTCAGAATCATGCTATTTCCTCGATCGCCGATTTTGTTGCAGCACGATATGGTAAGAGCGGCAGCCTAGCCGCACTGGTTACAATTTTAGCTGTAATTGCAATTGTGCCTTATCTGGCTTTGCAGTTACGTGCCATTGCATTAAGTGCTTCGGTTATTCTTGAACAAAATGCTCATGTTGATACCACCACCAATGGGGTATTGATGTTGACTGCTGTACTAGCAATATTGGCGATGATTTTTGGAACACGACATATTGCTCATACAGAACAACATGGTGGTCTGATGTTGGCAGTCGCGTTTGAATCTTTTGTAAAATTATTCGCACTGCTGTGTGTTGCGGGTTTTTTCTTATTACAGTCGCCCGATAATATCAAACAAGTTAGTTCAGATGTCAGTCAGCACTTTCATGACTTACAGCAACTTGGCGTTCCTGAAACATTCTGGATTCAAACGCTACTCGCTGCTCTGGCCATGATCTGTTTACCCCGCCAGTTCCATGTCGCGGTGGTCGAATTACGTGATGAAAAACACATCCGAGGGGCGCGTCGTTGGTTCGCAGCCTATTTGATATTGACCATCATGGCGATTATCCCAATTGCCAGTTGGGCATTGCATTCACTGCCTGAGTCATTGGGAACGCCTGATGTCGCGGTTTTGGCGCTGCCGCTTAGCTACCAACAAGATTGGCTGACATTATTGGCTTTTTTAGGCGGTTTTTCTGCTTCAACTGGCATGTTATTGGTTGCCTCTGTTGCACTCTCAATTATGCTCAGCAATGACTTAATTATGCCTGCCTTATGGCGTTTTAATGTGATCTCTAGGCATGATCAGCAATTACCTAAAGTCTTGAAGCTAACTCGTCGAATTAGCATTGTTAGTGTCATGCTATTAGGTTTTTTATTTTTCCATTTCTTTAATGATATTAATCAATTATCCGTTTTCGGCTTACTGGCATTTAGTGCCGTAGCACAATTCTCTCCTGCCCTGATTGGTGGTTTGTACTGGCGCGGAGCAAGTCGACAAGGTGTCTATGCCGGTTTAATTGTGGGCTTCATCATGTGGAGCTACACGCTGTTATTTCCAACGGTATTGCGTAGCCTCCCTGAGCAATATCAACAATTTTCACAGCATTTATTATTATTTGGTCCTTGGGATATCAATGCTTTACGTCCTGAAGCGATTCTGGGATTTGAATCATTTGCTCCTCTTACACATGGGGTGATGTGGGCACTAGGACTTAATATTGTTTTTTATATTTGGATCTCTCGACTTTATCGCCCAAGTGTCGCGGAACAAATTCAAGCTGAAAGCTTTTTTTACTATGAAAGTAAACCGCTGCCATCCACACCATCATCAATTGATCTCAATGATTTACCACAAAATGCAGCGCGCCTAAAAGTTGGCGATTTATTCGCTTTAGCCAAACGAATTACTGGTGACAAACCCACCATTCAAGCATTTCAACAATTTTGTGAGCAAAATCATCTCATACTCAATGAAAACCATGTTGCCAATGGAATGTGGTGGCGCTTTACCGAACAGTACTTAGCAGGAATTATTGGTGCTGCCTCTGCTCGTACTCTGCTCACAACCGCAATGATTAATAATGGCTTAGCGCTAGGACAAGTCGCCAACATCCTCGATCAAGCATCACAATGGCAACGCTTTAATCAAAATCTACTGATGACCATGATTGATCACATGACGCAAGGCGTGAGTGTGGTTGATAAGAATATGTGCTTAGTTGCATGGAATAATCAATATTTGAAACTTTTTGATTATCCCAAAGATTTGGTTTATGTCGGCTGTCCAATTGCAGATTTAATTCGTTATAACGCTGAACGTGGCGAATGCGGACCTGGCCCTGTGGAAGAACATGTTCGCAAACGTATTCATTGGATGAAAGTCGGTAGCGCACATGAATTTGAGCGCATTCGTAAAGATGGTTTAGTCATTCAAATGCGTGGAAATCCGATTGAAGGTGGTGGTTTTGTCACAACTTTCGCTGATATTACCGCTTTCCGTGAAAATGAAGCGGTGTTAGAAGAAAGAGTCAGTGACCGAACCCAACAACTTGCAGATGCACTGACTGAACAACAGCTTGCTAGAGAGCAAGCAGATAAAGCTAATCAATCAAAAAGTCGATTTATTGCAGCAGCTAGTCATGATTTATTACAACCCATGCATGCTGCACGTTTATTTAGTACAGCACTCGAACAAAGTGTACATTCATTCGAAGATCAACAGACTTTACAACAGTTAGATCGTGCCTTATACGGCGCAGAAAGCATGCTTTCTGCCCTTTTGGATATTGCTCGTTTGGAAGGTGGAACTATTCAACCTAAGCGTCAAGCATATTCACTACATGACTTATTGAATGATTTAGAACTGCAATTCAAATCCATTGCTGCACAACGTAATATTCAATTCAATGTTCATGACACTAACTTTTGGATTGATACTGATCCGCAATGGATGCGACGCATTATTCAAAATTTTGTCAGCAATGCATTACGTTATACAGCACAAGGTCGTGTTGTGGTGGGCGTACTACGTACTGCACAACGTCCAAACCATATTCGGATTGGCGTTTGGGATACCGGCCCAGGGATTAATGAGCAACAACGCGTTAAATTATTCCAAGAATTTGAGCGCTGTGGGCATACATCCCCTTGGGGTGAACAAGGTCTTGGATTAGGACTTGCAATTGTACAACGCATGACGAGCCTGCTCGATTTTCCTGTACATGTTTATTCTGAACTCGGAAAAGGCTCTTGCTTCCTGATTGAAGTACCCTTGGTCGAAGCTCCTGTCATTCCTGTATCTGTAACACAAGTAACTGCACTTCAACACACCGCTTATAAAGTCTTATGTTTAGACAATGATGAGACGATCCTTGAAGGTATGCGTACATTGCTCAGTAAATGGGGCTATCAAATCTTTACCGCCACTGAACCATCGGAAGCACTCAAACTAATTGAAAGTGAAGACATTCAAGTTTGGTTGATTGATCAGCATTTGAATAATGATCAACGTGGATTAGATTTTATAGAGCGGTATCGTCCTGCTCATATTCCTGTCGCATTGATTACGGCGGACTCTGATCCAGAATTACCACAACGTTTAAAACAACAAAATATTGTTTTACTCAGAAAGCCACTCAAACCCGCAGGCTTGAGAGCATGGTTATCTGGTTTAAAAATTATGCCACTGCCTTAAATTCGGCTGAATTAGCATAATATTTTGCAACATAGGCAAAATACTTCATAAACCTAGAGGTGGGTTGATAAAAAATTGACCAATATGCTCAAATAATTTTTGACTATGGCAAAAACGTTCACTTACATTAGTGAACGTTTGTACACTTACTTACAATTAGTTAATATTCTGTTTTTATTGGGATATTTAACACCAAAAACCACACATACAACTTTAGTCGTATTCTACTTGTTTTCTGAATCACGCATAAATTGATCGAATTGATAGAAACCTATGTCTTTCCTTTTGGGTTTCTAACACAAACGTCATAAAGGACAATGATCATGAATAGCAATCAAGCCACTTCAGAACATAATGCGTTACAGTTCTATCGCCAATACAGCGCCAATGCTTTATTACCAGAACTCGCTTGGAAGAATATTTTCACTCAAAGCAATCTTGATGAAACACATTTACGTGCTTTAGATACACTTTATCAATCAGCTGTGCCATTAGCATTAAATGTATTTAATGAACTTAATTTCGATGTGTTTGCACCGACCGCTTATCAACCTCAAGGTTTAGGCTTATTTGAAAAACTGGCACAACAAGAAGAAAAGTTTTTAGATAGCCTAGAGGCAGAATCTTCCCATCTTGACCATGAAACACGTCATCAGATGTGGAGCATGTTACTACGTGGCGGTGCAGTATTAGTGTTCAAAGCATGGTTGGGGCATGTGAAAGATGGTGAAAACCAATTAGATAAAAGCCAATTTGATGAGCTTTCCGATTTATTATTTATTAAAACTCGCCCAGAGCAATTAGCACAACGTTTAAATGTAGATGCTAATGCAGAATTAACACACATTTTTTTGATGCATGAAAACGATGTATTTTTAGATCATTTCAATAGCTTGGAAACAGCAGCTTTATTTGTAGATTTAGGCGTTTATGATGCGGCATTTTTAAGCTTGCGCGATGATCGTGTGGCTGAATATCTCACAGCCAAAGGCTATGTCACTCAAGAACAAATTGATGATTTGCAATGCGCACTTAATCCGTTGTACTGCGATAGCTTAATGCCTAAACAAGACTGTTTGGCTTAACTTAAAAATAAAATAAGGTGGCTGAGCCACCTTATTTTTTATAGCTTAGAATTTCATACTGATTCGAGTCCAATAGTTTCGACCAATATTGTTATATTGAGTATCAGCAGGATAAAAACCTGTTGCAGCACCACCTTTATTTAAGTGTTCGGCATATGTCTCATCAAGGATGTTATCAATCCCGACCGACAACTCAACATTTTGAGTTAGTTTATAGGCACCATTTAAAGACAGCGTGTTAAAAGCCTTACTTTCACCCATGTCATAGCCAACTATATTTCCTTCGTTCTTGCTGATACGATCTTGTTTCGCAACAACACGCCATAACAGACCTAAAGAATAATGATCAGCAATATAACGCAAGTTCAAGCGTGCTTCCAAAGGTGCGATTTGCGGTAATGGCTTATTGTCCGTTGTATTTTCTCCCCACGCATACATTGCACTCACATCGGTTTGGATTTGATCTGTAAATTTATAGCCTACACCTAATTCTGCACCTGCAATCGTGGCATCTACATTACGAATTTTCGGGGTAAGCATTTCATTATCAGGATCATCATAGCTGATCAACATAAAGTCTTTAATCACACCAACATAAGCAGATGCCCAGCTATTGTATTTCCCATGATCAAGTTGATAACCCAAATCAAGTTGGAGCGTTTTTTCATTGTCTAGATATTCCAAGTCATCCATTGTTCTGGTTGCACTTGGCATTGGCATATTGCCATGACCGCCATGACCGCCATGACCGCCATGACCGCCATGACCATTCATGTCATCCATACCCACATTTGTCGATGGTAATACTGTCCGATAAATTTCCCAGAAATCAGGCGTACGTTCTACATAACCTAAACCAATATAGCTTTTCAAATCATGTTGCGGCATGAGATTTTCTAGGCGAATAAAACCACTAGGCACAGTATTTTTACGCGATTTATTGCTCGCTAGATTTTCGATTTCCACATGATCAATACGAGCGCCAGTAATCACTTTATTGTTATCATTTACAGGAATAGTCGCTTCAGTAAATGTACCATAACTTTGAAAGCTGAGAGTCTCATCCATTGCTGGCGGCAACTGACCACGCATGTACATATTACCCGCTTGCTTATTATGCTGAGAATCAAGTCCTGAAACGAGACTGATTTTATCCCAATCTGTCGTGATCGCTGCTCTTGCATTAAGCGTACGGCGAGTGACGTCCATTGCCATAGGCATACCACCTGCTGGCACATCTCTCAAACTGAAATTATCCATAATGTGATCATTAAAACTATAATCAACTTGTGCTTCGATCTTTTTAATCACCTCACTAATATTGCGTTGTTCCAGATGTAGTCCCAGACTTTCACGTTTAAATTGCGATCCATCAAGTGAACGCCCCGCGTAAGCCGACTCACCATCGCCTTTTCCACCTTGCAATTCAATCCACGTATTTTCAGTTGGTGTCCATCCTAATGCAATATCCGCACCCCAACGTTCCCAATTTGAATGAACATCCTTACCATCACCATCTTGATAGTCATTGGCGACAGAACGGTTCGCATTAATACGTGCATAAGCAGTGTCATTACCAATCGCCGCATCTACATTATGATCTAATCGACCGTATGAGCCTGCAACCACACTCGCTTGACCTTTATAGTTTTGATTCTGATCGAATTTCACTGGATCTCTTTCAAATAAAACCGTTGCTGCCGAACCAGGTGTTGGATAGCGAACGGTTTGAGGTCCTTTAATCACGGTAATACGATCAAAACTCTCAGGTGAAATATATGAAGTTGGATTATCCATACGTGCTGGACACGCACCTAGTTCCTCAGAACCGTCATTCAATACTTTAATTCGTGAACCAAACATTCCTCTAAAGCTGATATCACCATTCGTTCCCCCACTGCCTATACTGCTAAAACCAGGAATAGTTTTCAAATATGCAGCACCATCCGAAGCAGGGACAGGTTGAATCGGTTGTTTAGGGTCACTGTGTACAATCAAACCATTCGCATCATTTGCGAGTTGTGCAGTGACAACAATAGGTGCAAGTGTGACTTGCGCCATTTGAGTTTGTGACTGAGTTTCAGTATTTGCCGATAGCACCGCAGAATTTGAAGCAGCAAGAATCGCAACCGTCAGCGGTTGTAATAAAAATTTAGGTTGAGCCATTATCGGTCTCTCTTAAAACATAGATAAAACGGGGTCAGGGTTTTAAAACCCTAACGACAATAAAGTTTTAATTTATGCAAAGAGCGGCGGCGCCCGACCTTGTGGCAATAAGAAAAGACGTTGAAGTGCAAAATAAACATGCTTAAAAGCGTGCTGATAGGCAATCAGACGAATTTGAATACGAACCAACACTTCTTTGATACCTAAATCAGGTGGCAAGACTAAATTGGCATATACCGTACAGTACTGACATTGATGATTCGGATCATGATGATCATGTTTGGGCATCGATACTTGATCTTGCTCAAACTGATGCGAATGATGATGAGAAGAATGCGCTGAGCTTTGGGCATCAGTGCTTATCTTACTTATAAATAATGCCTGAGTAATCGTTTCACAGACTGGTGCAATTTGATATTGCTTCGGTAGTAGTGGCTGCAAGAAAACCGCAACCTGTAAACAGATTGCGGTAAATGCAAGCAACAAACCAGCACGAAACAATAAAGGCATCTAAATGAACCTAAATGTCGTTAGCGTTTAACTGCTACTTTCTCTTTTTCACGTTGACGTACCACTTTTTCTACTTTTTCACGTGCACGTTGACGTTTTAATGGTGATAAATAATCAACAAAAAGTTTGCCATTTAAGTGATCCATTTCATGTTGGATGCAAACAGCGAGAAGTTCGTCAGCTTCTAACTCAAATGCTTGACCTTCAAGGTTAATTGCTTCGATTTTTACGCGTGACGGACGCTCAACTTTGTCGTATATTTGAGGCACAGAGAGACAGCCTTCTTCATAAGGCTGAGTATCTTCGGTCAGTGGAGTGACTTTGGGGTTAATGAACACCATCGGTTGGTTTTTCTCTTCAGAGATGTCCATAACAATAAGCTGAATATGATGATCAACCTGAGATGCCGCTAAACCTATACCCGGTGCCTCATACATGGTTTCAAACATATCTGCTGCAAGCTGACGAATATCATCAGTGACTTCTTCGACTGGCTTAGCAATGGTTCGAAGACGGGGATCAGGGAAACTTAAAATAGGTAATAAGGCCATACTGTTCCTCATTTATGCCATTGATCAGAAAACCAACTGAAGGGAATGCTTGATCAAAAAATTGTGTGTAAGGTCGTTATTATAACGCAACTACACACATAATTTTTAGGAATTATGATAATGAAAAAGGTTTTAAACGGCATACACGCATTTCATGCCTTGGGGTTAAAAAAACAACTGATTGCTGCCGCAATTTGTGCGGGTTTAGGCATGAGCGTGAATATTGCGCATGCTGCGAGTCCAAATGTGAACCCTCCTTCGGTAAAAGTGGGCGCACCTCATGTCTATGTAGTTAAAAAAGGCGATACGCTTTGGGATATTTCAGGCAAGTTTTTAAGTAAACCTTGGCGTTGGCCTGAAATTTGGGCAAGCAACAAACACGTTAAAAATCCACATTGGATTTATCCAGGTGACCGCTTATTACTCTGTACATTGAATGGTAAGCCCTTGGTCGGTAAAGACGAAGGTGATGGTTGTGAAGGAATTATTCGTCGCTATTCTGGAAATTCTTCTACAACTTTACGTCCACGTGTTCGTATCGAAGCATTAAACAATAGCGTCCCTGTCATTCCATTGGCGCATATTCAACAATGGTTAGAGCGTACGACTATTCTTCCAGCTGATGCGATTACCAATACACCTTATATTTTAGGTACTGCTGATAACCGTGTCTTAGCAGGTAAAGGTCAAAGCGTTTATGTGCGCGGTAAAGGTCTTGAAAATGGACAACGTTACGGCGTATTCCGCGAAGGCGAACCTTATTTTGCGATTGATCAAAATGGTAAAAAGCAGAATCTTGGTGTTGAACTGACTCAAGTTGCTTCTGGTGTGACTATTCGTAATGAAAATGACATCACTACTTTAGAACTGACCGACAGCTACAATGGTGAAGTCCGTCGTGGCGATCGTATCATGGCTGAACAAGATGCTATGTTACCAACACTGTTCTATCCGATTGATGCGAATCAAGTGAAAGATGGCGGTAAAATCATTCGAGTTATGGGATCAATTGGTACTGCAGCTAAAAATGGTGTAGTTACCGTAGATCGTGGTACGGCGGATGGCGTTGAAACTGGACAAGTCTTCAGTATCTATCAAGATGGCGAAGTGGTTAAAGATCCAAAAACGAAAGAAAAAGTGAAATTACCTGGGCAGTATTTAGGTAGTGTAATGATCTTTAAGAGCTTTGATCGTATCAGCTACGCTTATGTCTTAGAGAGTGAATTGCCAATTAAAATTGGTTCAGACATTAAGCCACCACGTCTTGAAGACTAATTGCTAACTCTATGCTAAAGCAATTACAACCACACCACTACCACACTGTAATGGTGTGGTATCTGGTTCAACATTCCCTACCTAGCTTTCAAAAAATTCTGCGTCATTTTGGTGATTGTGAACAAGCAACTCAACCTCATCATTGGACTGAATGGCAAAAACTAGGCTTACATGCTAATCATTTAAAACGTTTAGAAGAATTCCAAACAGCACAAGGTCAACAACAATTTCAACAACTGATAGAACTCATTTACAAGCATACGGATTTTATTTTAACCACTGAAGATATCGGTTATCCAACACAATTACTGCCCTACTCAGATCATCCACCGATTATATTTGGACAAGGTCAAGCACAAGCATTGTTACAGCCTCAAATCGCAATGGTTGGTAGCCGTAAGCCCAGTCCACATGGACGACAGGTCGCTTATGATTTTGCCTATTATTTAAGTGAAAAAGGTTTTTATATCACCAGTGGTCTAGCACATGGCATTGATCATGCTGCTCATCAAGGTGGCTTAGCACATCATCGAACCATTGCCGTGACTGGAACAGGTTTAGATAGCGTCTACCCCGCTCAACACAAACAACTAGCACAAGAAATTACTCAAACAGGTGCGATTATCACCGAGTTCCTTCCAACTACCATGCCATTACAGCAACATTTCCCACGACGTAATCGCATTGTCAGTGGTTTAACCTTAGGGGTATTGGTGGTTGAAGCCGCGTTAAAAAGTGGTTCTTTGATCACAGCAAATGAAGCAGCCAATCAAGGGAAAATGGTTTTCGCAATACCTGGGCATATTTATAGTGAACATCATCAAGGTTGCCACCAACTCATTCGTGAAGGAGCAACTTTAGTTGATCATCCTGAGCAAATTATTGAAGATTTAGCATTACCCACCCATTGGCAGACTCAACATAAACCATCTGAGAATCTTTCTATTGAACCAATGAATCTTCCGACTCATTTGATTGCACTTTATCAAATACTGGATTGGGTTGGACAGGATCTTGATCAATTGGCTCAACGTTATCAGACTTCAATTGCGGAGCTGACTTCTCAATTAATGGAACTTGAATTACTGGGTTTATGTATGCAACAAGGCGGTCGCTATTTGCGTTGTCGTCCAATCGTTTAGAATACTAATTATAGATAAAACAAATACATAAAACTTTAGAAGCTAAATCACTTAATCAGTTGGTGCGATACATGTCTAAAATCAGCATTGCAATATTCACTTTGATAATAGCAAATTAAGTTCAAGTTATTCTTATATATCGTGTTTTTAATCCTCAAGCACGCATTGAATCATTATCTGAAGAAAATTATCGACAAACCGTACATGCAACCAAACAAGAAGAAAAAATGTTCTTTTTAGAACTAGAAAATGCGTCTGATGAGAAAACAACTCATCTTGCTTTTTGCAATATGCTTGAACATCAAACGAATTAAACAGCTTTCTTAAAAGTAAATAGGCTTTACCAAGTGATTTAATTCGGTAAACTAATTAAGACCATTTCTTGAAATCTGTTCTAAGCCTCCATGATCACCACCTCACCTCTTGAAGCCGCTCAACTTTTAACACAAGGGCAAGTTCTTGCTTATCCAACTGAGGCTGTGTGGGGCTTAGGGTGTGATCCCTATAATGAACAAGCTTTTCAAACCATTCTTGAACTAAAACATCGTCCCGTAGAAAAAGGGGTGATTTTATTGGCTGGACATATACAACAAGTCGAGCATTTACTTGAGAATCTTAGTTCTGATCTTCGTAAACAAATTATTGCTAGTTGGTCAAATCGACAAGCAACTGAACGTGCGACAACATGGTTACTTCCTGCTGACCAGCACATTCCGACTTGGATTAAAGGACAGCATCCTTTAGTTGCTGTTCGTGTCACCACACATCCTTTATGTGTACAGCTCTGCGATTCTTTTGGCGGATTTATTGTCTCGACCAGTGCAAATCCTGCTGGATTAAGTCCTGCCCATACATTACAGCAAGCCCAAAATTATTTTGGCCAATCGTTAAACTATTTAGAAGGTAAACTCGGGCTCAGCCAAGAACCAAGCCGAATTTTGAATGCTCTCACAGGTGAAATCATTCGCGCTTAGTTAGGTGAATAAAAGACAAAAAAAAGCTCAGTTATATAGGGATAACTGAGCATAAAAAGGATGTGTATAATCACATCCAGAGGGTTCGTAAATTTGGTGAGCAACTCATTCATTCTAATAACGAATAAGTTCGCTGTGTGAAGTATTATGGATCAATCGTTCAACTTATACAAATATATTATTTATCTAACAAAAAAAGTGAAAAGCGTACTATTTTTGTCAGTTTTAAAAGTGAAATAAAATTATATTTATATTTTTATTCAGCTTTTTTTTATTCATAAATTTCGTGTCTGTTAAAAATATATTTGTAAATCATATAGAAAGAATAATCATTAGATCAATATTTTGATGCGTTTGTTGATATTTTAACCGAACGCATCTCATATTTTAGTATTTATGTGCTCGATTTAGCCATCTGAATTGGCATTTTGATTGTTTTCTTCTGTGCCAAGATAATACCAATCAGAATCATGATGCCTCCGATCGTATGGTAAATTGTCCAATGCTCAGATAACCAAAAACTAGCAATCAGTGCGGTAAAAACAGGCATCAAGTTCATAAAAATACTGGTTCTATTTGGACCAATCGATTGAACAGCAACCATCCATAATAAAGGTGCAATCAGCGATGGAAACACGCCTGCATAGAGTACACTTCCTGCATTTTCTGCATTAATGCTATCTAGTCCAAGCCATAACAAAAATGGGAGGTGATACAACAATGCAAACGAAATTTGTATATATAAACTCGTCATGAGTGGCAGTTGTAGTTGCCATTTTTTTAAGAACACGCCGTAAAAAGCATAAAAGCCAACTGCGAGTACCATCACCGCATCGCCCCAATGCCCACCTTGAGCAAATAAACTCGATAGATGGCCTTGGCTCATCACATAAATTAAACCAGCGAACGACAATAAGCTGCCAAAGATTGCAAAACGATTAGGTCTATCTTTCAAAATAAGATATGAAATAAAAATCGTGAAAATAGGCACAAATGCGTTAACAATCCCCATATTAGTCGCAGTTGTATAATGTGCTGCTGTATACGAGAGACCTTGGTAGAGCACCATGCCAAAAGCACTTAGAACGGCTAACTTCGGTATATAAGGACCAATCAAATCACGCTGTTTCCATACTTCCGGTAGCATGAATGGTGTCAAAATTAAAAATGCAACAAACCAACGATAAAAACTAATACTCACTGGAGAAATAAAGTCTGCAACATAGCGCGTCACCGCAATGTTGAGTGACCAAATCAAGACTGCAATTAAAGGTAATACAAATGCCCATTTTTGATATTTATTTAACTGACTCATCCGCGCTCTCACAAAATCTCAACAACAAGAGTATTCTGAAAGATGTCTAAAATAATTTAAATATCGTATTTCAGACATTTATATCGCTGTATGGACATTAAGATGAGAATAAATCCCACCCACGCATCGCATGTTCAACTACCTTATGAAGTTGTTCAACAGTCGCCCCATCTCGTGCTTGAATGGTCAGACCCTGCACAACTGTTGCATAGAAGTCTGTCATTTCCTGTAAAGGTGCTGTTGCTGACAAATCACCGTTGGCAACTCCCTGCTCTAAACGCTCAAACAGTTTTTGCTTGGTCTGCAAACGTTTTTCCAGAATATTGTGTTGCACTGCCTGCGCATTGTCGGAACAACTCATGGTCGCAACAACCAACATACAACCTGCTGGTTTATTGGGTTGGGCCAAACGCTTAACGTTGTCATATAAATAAAGCTCAAATGCAACTTTAGCCGTTTTGGCTTCTAAAAAAATAGGAACAATCGGACAAGCTTCATGTGCCAAATAATAATCGATGCATTTATAAAACAGCCCAGCTTTATCTCCAAAGCTACTATACAAACTTGGTGCAGTGAGTTCTAAAGCTTGGGTTAAATCACTAATTGAAGTCGCTTCATAACCATGCTCCCAAAATAACAACATTGCTTTTTCTAAAGCCTGTTGCTCATTAAAACACTTCGGACGACCACGCTTTTTTTTCAAGCTGTCATCACAAGGTATCGGCAGAGTCTCATGTACATTTGTCATAAAGGTCACAGATATTTTCATAACGATCATTATTAAATTAATTGACGCATCGATTTTTATCAACTATTTTATTTCCTAACGATCGTTATAAAAAACAAACTTTGTTCAGAATTTTATTGTTATACCCTTAACAATAAAGGAATTTTTATGGAAAACTCTCATTCTCCCGAAATACCCACGACCGAGTCATCGAAAACTCAAGGGAGTTGGTATGCAATTTTAGCTGTTGCAATTGGCGCTTTTGCGTTAGTCACCAGTGAATTTCTTCCTGTTGGTGTGCTTAATAGTGTCGCAACAGATCTGAATATTTCTGTGGGTACAGCTGGTTTAATCATCACTTTACCTGGCGTCATGGCAGCATTTGCCGCGCCCTTACTGCCCATTTATGTTAAACAACTTGATCGACGCTACGTTTTAATCGTACTCACCGCAATTATGGTCATCGCCAATACCATTACTGCATTTGCAGAGAGTTTTAATGTTCTGCTGCTGAGTCGCTTGGTGCTCGGAATTGCCATAGGTGGATTCTGGGCAACAGCAATTGCTCTAAGCGGTAAACTCGCTCCTGCTCACCTTCCTATCGCTAAAGCAACAGCGGTCGTGATGGCAGGTGTCACATTTGCAACGGTCTTAGGTGTTCCTATCGGTACATGGCTGAGCGAATTTTATGGTTGGCGCAGTGCCTTCGGAATCACAGCTGCAATTGGCTTGATTGTGTTGCTATTACAAATCGTCTTTTTACCCAAGTTAATTCCAGAATCTGCCATTCATTTACGTGATCTACCTGCTTTACTTAGAATTCCCAAAGCGCGTAGTGGTATGTTGATTGTATTGTTAATAGGTCTTGCCCATTTTTGTGCCTATAGCTATTTAGCACCTTTCTTTAAAAATATTGCAGGATTTGATGGCACCACCATCAGCTCCCTACTCTTGCTTTACGGTATTGCAGGTATTTTTGGAAATGCCTTTGCAGGCTATAGCGGCAACTTAAATGTTCGCTATACGCTGGCTTTTGTGAGTGTCTGTTTCGCTGTGGTATTTTTTGGCTTTCCAATCTTTGCAATCCATGAATTTGGTGCCATCGTACTGACTGCGCTTTGGGGTTTTGCTTTTGGAGCATTCCCAACTTCAGCTAATATTTGGATGTTTGTTCATGCACCAAATGCAGTTGAAAAAGGGATGCCCTTATTTGTGGGAATGTTCCAAGTCATGATTGCTGTAGGTTCATTGCTAGGAGGCTACGTGGTTGACCACTTCAATGAAAATATCTTAATTTATGGTGTGATTAGCTTTGTTGCTTTAGCACTCATCAGTATTTTCACGCTAGCTAAAGGCTTAAATAACCCTAAAATGACTTGTGAAAATTAAATGAGAACCCCAAATGAAGTATGTAAAAGCTGAACAATCCCCCTTTTTAACAGGTATTGAAGTACATGAATTTCTTTACCAAAAAGATGATATTGTCAGTCCACATACTTCACTTTGGGGCGATTTTAATTTCAGTCTAAATGGTACTTTAGAATTTGATATAGAAGGAAAATACTATTTATCGCCGCCAAGTTATGGACTATGGCTACCACCACGCACTGAACATCAATCATTACCAGTGGCACATGAAATTCATTACATTTGTATCCGATTACACCCTCAATTTGGCAATGTATTAGGAGATGTTTGTCGTTGTTTTAGCATTGAACCGTTTTTTCGTGCATTAGTCATTCAAATTTTAGAACAACAAAAAAAGAACTCATCACCTGCGTATCTTGAACACCTATTGCAAGTCTTATTTGATCAATTAAAGCAAGCACCTGCACACTCTCATTATTTACCTCAAAGCACCCATCCCATCCTCGCACCAATCTTAGAGCAACTTGCAGATCCCGATTTATTCAACTTGAGCCTACAACAAGTGTTGCATAAGGTTGCTGTAAGCGAGCGCCACGTATTGCGATTAAGCCAACAGGAATTACAACTTTCATTATCAGAATGGCGGAATCGAGCCAAAATCATTTTTGCCATCAATCAAATACGTCAAGGTATGACCATTAAACAATTGGCATATCGCTTAGGTTATCACCATAGCTCTAGCTTTATTGAATTCTTCAAACGCTATACTGGACAAACTCCAATCCAACTTAAAAATGCCTCAATATAGAGGTCATTCCTACTTTTACGCATAATTTGTATGGATTCATCTCAAGAGCATTGCACTCCACGAAATTAGCAGTTAAAACAAACAAGTATTTTCACAACAACAAATTAGGACGTAGCCAATGAGTCAATCGGTTTATCACATTCCAGTGAAAGATATTAAAGGTCAAGAGGTTGATCTTGATCAATACCAAGGTAAGGTTTTGCTGATTGTTAACGTTGCATCTAAGTGTGGCTTAACGCCACAGTACGAAGGTTTAGAAAAACTTTACCAAGCGAAAAAAGATCAAGGTTTAGAAATTTTAGGCTTCCCTGCGAATAATTTCTTAGAGCAAGAGCCAGGCACAAATGATGAAATCGAACAATTTTGTTCACTCAACTACGATGTACATTTCCCTTTATTTGCAAAAATCTCAGTCGCAGGTGATGACAAACATCCGCTATATCAAACACTAACACAGGCAATTCCTGAACGGATTGGTGAAGGTCCTTGGTGGAAAGATCTGGTTGATTATGGTTTAACTCCAAATAATCCACCTGAAGTATTGTGGAATTTTGAAAAATTCTTAGTGAATAAAAATGGTGAAATTGTGGCACGCTTTGCACCCGATATCACTGCCGATGATGAGCGTATCATCACTGCGATTGAAGCTGAATTAGCAAAATAAGCACTTATAATGATAGAAAAGAGCAGTTAATCTGTTCTTTTCTATTTTAAAACCTAAATATTTCTAGCAATAGGCTAAAGCATTAGACTGTTGCTGAATTGCAAAAATCATTATTTTATTCATATTTTCCTATTATAGTGACGATCTTCTTGTAATTCGGTGCTGTTAATAATGATGGCAAAACTTTCTACTAAAGTTATTCTAACGGTATTTACATTTGTTACAGTCTTTACATTTGTGGGTTGTGACCAAGTCCCTCAAGAAAATGAACAAAACCAACAGAAGACCGAGAGTGAAAAGACAATTACAAATTCTGAAAACACTCAAACAATTTCTGAAAAAGTTCAAAACTTAAGTGATGGCAATATGCTCAATATTGCCTATGATATTGCAAAACTACAAATCGGAACTGATAACTATATAACCGCACTTAAGCAATCACAGCTCGATCTTCAACAAGCCATTCAAGACAAAAATATTCAAAGTTTAGACAGCGCGACTAATAATTTAAAGCAAGAATTGAATGGGCTTCGAGATATTTTGTTATCATTAAATTTGAAAAGCGGTGAAGTAGATCAAATTCGCCAAAGCTTATTAACTGCGAATCAGCAGCTGTTAAATATGCCATTGTTACAAGGACAAGTTGATCTTTCAAAAATTGATTTTGCTCAAGTTGAAAAACAACTTAATACCATCCAAATGGACATGGTAAAGCTAGCGACATTATTATTGGGAAATAATGCAGATTCAAACACTTAGCACAATCTTCCTTTTCATGCTAAGTGTTAATCTTCGTACTAAATAATCAAAAAATATCTAAGGATGGTTTTTTATTATTTTTTATCAAGTGTGATTGTTTGCTTACTGCATTTACCAGACTGTGCAAGTTGATATTGAGCTATAGCTTTTCTACCAGTCTGCTCATCGACTTGTTTTAGATTTGCTCCACCCGCTAATACACCAGGTTTAATGTATTGTTGGATAAAATATTGTTTACCGGCTTCAGTCATAAGTTCTAAATGATTTGGAGAAAATTCAGACTCTGTAGAAACTGTATGCTTCTGATTGCCGGAAACTTCTTTTAAAAAGAATGTTCCACGAGCCGTTTCTCCGAGGCAATCACCATCAATCCATACATCTTTTTTAAGTGCAGCGCCAACCACACTATTTGAACGATATACATAAACTGCTGCTTGGCCTTCAGAAGGTGCTGTTAAGTTCTTGGCTTGCTCATTCAGTTGGTTATTTGCTGTTGGTACTGATGCACACCCTACAAAAGCCATAGCGATAAAGAATGGAAGACTTTTTATCATTTTCATGATGATTTTCTCTTTGGACTAATAATTCTAAATTAAGATTTGTAATTTATAGCAAATTTATAATTATTCAAGATGCCTAAAAATAAAAAAGCCACCTTACGGTGGCTTTCTCAATCTTGAATCTACAATTACATTGCACGATTCTTGATTTTACGGATCGTTTCAAGCTGAGCAGCAGTTTCTGCAAGCGCAGCAAGAGCAGCAGCAGAGTCCAAATCACTTTTTTGATTTGCTAACAATTGTTCAGCTTGTTTACGAGCTTCCATAATTGCCGCTTCATCCAAGTTGTCAGCGCGAATTGCAGTATCTGCAAGCACAGTCACAACGTGAGGTTGAACTTCTAACACACCGCCTGATACATAGACAATTTCTTCTGTACCATTTTCCAACTGAACACGAATCGGTCCTGGTTGGAGTAACGTAACAAGTGGAGCATGTCCTGGTAAAATACCAAGCTCGCCACCCGCACCTTTAGCGATTAACATCGTCACTGTACCAGAGTAAATTGACTCTTTAACACTTACGACGTCACATTGCATAGTCGCCATGAGATGATCTCCTCGAATTAGAGTTTCTCAGCTTTAGCAATCACTTCGTCAATACCACCAACCATATAGAACGCTTGTTCTGGGATGTGATCGTATTCACCAGCTAATAGACCTTTAAAGCCACGAATCGTTTCTTTAAGTGGTACTAATTTACCAGGCGCGCCAGTAAATACTTCAGCTACGTGGAACGGTTGAGAGAAGAAACGTTGGATTTTACGCGCACGGTAAACAACCAATTTATCTTCTTCAGCTAACTCGTCCATACCCAAGATTGCGATGATGTCTTTAAGCTCTTTATAACGTTGCAATACGTTCTGTACAGAACGTGCAATTTCATAATGCTCAGCACCAACAACCAATGGATCTAACTGACGTGAAGTTGAGTCAAGTGGATCGATCGCTGGATAAATACCAGAAGATGCGATGTCACGGCTCAATACAACTGTTGCATCTAAGTGAGCAAATGTTGTCGCAGGCGATGGATCTGTTAAGTCATCGGCAGGTACGTATACTGCTTGGATCGAAGTGATCGAACCAGACTTAGTAGACGTAATACGCTCTTGAAGAACACCCATTTCTTCTGCAAGTGTCGGTTGGTAACCTACTGCAGATGGCATACGACCTAACAATGCTGATACTTCAGTACCCGCAAGTGTATAACGGTAGATGTTGTCGACGAATAATAATACGTCACGACCTTTACCATTTTCGTCTTTTTGATCACGGAAATATTCAGCCATGGTCAAACCAGTTAACGCTACGCGTAAACGGTTACCTGGTGGCTCATTCATCTGACCGTAGACCATTGCTACTTTGTCAAGAACGTTAGAATCTTTCATTTCGTGATAGAAGTCGTTACCTTCACGAGTACGCTCACCAACACCAGCAAACACAGATAAACCTGAGTGTGCTTTCGCGATGTTGTTGATCAACTCCATCATGTTAACGGTTTTACCAACACCAGCACCACCGAATAAACCAACTTTACCACCTTTCGCAAACGGGCAAAGTAAGTCGATGACTTTAATACCAGTTTCTAAAAGATCAGTAGAAGCTGCTTGTTCAGCATAAGAAGGTGCTTGACGGTGAATTGGCAAACGCTCTTCAGTCGCTACAGGACCTGCTTCATCAATTGGGCGACCCAAAACGTCCATAATACGACCAAGCGTAGCTGGGCCAACTGGAACAGAAATCGGTGCGCCTGTGCTAGTCACGTTAAGACCGCGTTTAAGTCCTTCAGTAGAACCCATTGCGATAGTACGAACTACACCATCACCAAGCTGTTGCTGAACTTCCAAAGTCGTTTCAGTACCATCAACTTGGAGAGCTTCATAGATCTTAGGAACGCTATTACGTTCAAACTCGACGTCGATAACCGCGCCGATGATCTGAATGATACGACCGCTACTCATTGCTGTCTCCTCAATTCAAAAATAATGTTAAACGGCAGCGGCACCACCAACGATCTCGGAAATTTCCTGAGTAATCGCGGCTTGACGCAGCTTGTTATAAATGAGTTGTAGGCTCTTGATGAGATCGCCTGCATTGTCAGTCGCTGCTTTCATAGCGACCATACGAGCTGACTGCTCACATGCAACGTTCTCAATCACACCTTGATAAACCATAGACTCGATATAGCGAACCAACAAACCATTTAACAATACTTCTGCTTCTGGTTCGTAGATATAGTCCCAACCATAAGTACGGTTGAGGTCATCGCCTTCTTCTGCTGGTGCTAAAGGAACAAGTTGTTCTACTTTAGGCTGTTGGGTCATCGCATTGATGAAGCCATTTGATACGAGATAGATTCGATCTAGTTCGCCTTTATCAAATGCATCAAGCATGACCTGTACTGAACCCGTCAACTGTTCCAGACTTGGCGCATCGCCAAGCTGAGTGGTTGCACCAAGCACTTTACCGCCGTAATTCTTAAAAAACGAAACCGCTTTTTGACCAATCAAAGCAAATTCAACTTCAATTGACTGCTCACGTTGTGCTTTGACATGCTGCACAACTTTCTTGAACAAGTTAATGTTCAATCCACCTGCCAAACCACGATCTGAAGACACCACGATATAACCGATGCGCTTAACAGGGCGATCAACCATATAACGATGTTTGTATTCAGGATTCGCTTGTACCAAGTGAGCAATTACACGGCGCATATTATCGGCATACGGACGGCCCTGAGCCATGCGCTCTTGCGCACGACGCATTTTAGAAGCAGCTACCATTTGCATCGCGCGAGTAATCTTTTGCGTGCTCTTGATACTAGCTACTTTGGCGCGAATTTCTTTTAAATTTGCCATACGCTTAACCTAGTATTCGAAAGCCCTTTCGAGCTTCCGAAGGTTGATCCGTGAACCAAACTTAACTAAATCTAAACTTAGTAAGTTTGAGTCGCTTTGAAGCTCTCAATACCTGCTTTGAATGCTGCTTCGATGTCTTTGTTGTAATCACCAGTTTCATCGATCTGTTGCATTAACGCAGCATGTTCTGAACGGAAGTAAGAGATTAACGCAGCATCAAAGTCTACGATTTTCTTCACTTCTACGTCAGCCATATAGCCTTCGTTAGATGCATATACAGAAACAGCTTGGTCAGCAATTGAGTATGGAGCATATTGTTTCTGCTTCATTAACTCAGTTACACGTTGACCATGCTCAAGTTGCTTACGCGTTGCTTCATCAAGATCAGAAGCAAACTGAGCAAACGCAGCCAATTCACGGTATTGTGCTAAAGCAGTACGGATACCACCAGACAATTTTTTGATGATCTTCGTTTGAGCAGAACCACCAACACGCGATACAGAGATACCCGCGTTCACCGCAGGACGAATACCTGCGTTGAATAATGATGTTTCTAAGAAGATCTGACCGTCAGTAATCGAAATTACGTTGGTTGGTACGAATGCAGATACGTCACCCGCTTGAGTTTCAATGATCGGCAATGCAGTTAAAGAACCAGTTTGACCAGTTACTGCACCGTTCGTGAATTTCTCAACATAATCTGCTGAAACGCGAGAAGCACGTTCAAGAAGACGCGAGTGAAGATAGAATACGTCACCTGGATACGCTTCACGACCTGGCGGACGACGTAATAACAATGAAATTTGACGGTAAGCAACAGCTTGCTTAGACAAATCATCATAAATAATTAACGCGTCTTCACCGCGATCACGGAAGTATTCGCCCATTGTACAACCAGAATACGGAGCTAAATACTGCATTGCTGCAGGATCAGCTGCCGCAGCTGCGACAACAGTTGTATACGCCATAGCGCCAGTTTCTTCTAGCTTACGTACAACGTTTGCAATTGTTGATTGTTTTTGACCAATCGCAACGTATACACATTTAATGCCAGAGTTTTTCTGAGCGATGATCGCATCGATCGCCATTGCTGTTTTACCAGTTTGACGGTCACCAATGATCAACTCACGCTGGCCACGACCTACAGGGATCATGGTATCAACTGATTTATAACCAGTTTGAACAGGTTCGTCGACCGATTGACGCCAAATTACGCCTGGTGCTACTTTTTCAACAGCATCAGTTAATTTCGCATCAATTGGGCCTTTACCATCAATTGGATTACCCAAAGCATCTACGACACGGCCAAGAAGTTCAGGACCAACCGGAACTTCTAATACACGACCTGTACAACGAGCTTTTTGACCTTCTTGAAGGCTTAGGTAGTTACCTAAAACAACGGCACCCACTGAATCCTGTTCTAGGTTCAGTGCCATACCAAATAAGCCGCCGTCGAATTCGATCATTTCACCGTACATTGCATCTGCAAGACCGTGAATACGCACGATACCGTCAGATACCATGACGATAGTACCTTCATTCTTCGCGGTCGCGCTGGTGTCCAGATCGCCGATACGCTGTTTAATGAGCGCACTGATCTCGGATGGATTCAGTTGTTGCATTGCGCTATTCCTCAATCTTTTTTAAGTTCAGTCTTATTGCTATTACGCAAGAAGACGAGTCCGCATTTTTTCAAGCTTGTTAAGCGCAGAGTCATCTATCACTTGGTCGCCTGCATGAATCACAACACCCGCGATTAACGCTGGATTAACGCTAACAGTCACATGAACGGTTCTGTTAAAACGTTTTTCAAGCGCGTGAGCTAAAATATGCTCTTGTTTCGCATCAATTGGAAAAGCAGATTCGATCTGAACTTCCAATGTGTTGTTGTTCTGCGATTTAAGTAATTCATATTCTGCTGCGATTTCAGGCAATAAAACCAAGCGATCATTATCTGCAAGCAATGTCAAAAAATTAGACACTGATTGAGTTTGATCTTCACCTAAAACCTTTGCAAAAAGACCTACTTGTTCCGCAGGAGTCAGCTCAGGGCGATTTAAATAAGCGGAAAATGCTTCGTCTTGCACCGCAGCACTGAGCACTTGTAACGCATTCGACCAATTGTCAGTTGCACCTTGCTCAGAAGCGTAAGCAAATGCTGCTTTGGCGTACGGGCGTGCTAACGTCAAGAGTTCAGCCATATTCGCCTCGCTTAAAGTTTAGCAGCCAGCTGATTCAGCATGGCATTATGAGCTTCTGCATCAACTTGTTGGTTCAGAATTTTCTCTGCGCCAGCAACTGCCAAGGCAGCAACTTGTTGACGTAATTCTTCGCGAGCAGCATTGATATCTTGATCAACAGTTTCTTTCGCCTGTTGACGGATACGCTCACCTTCAGCCGAAGCTTGGGTACGCGCTTCTTCTACCAATTGCGCTGCACGACGATTCGCTTGTTCGATCAATTGAGCCGCTTGTGCTTTTGCTGCATCTAATTCTGCCTTAACTTGTGCTTGCGCATCAGCAAGGTCAGCTTTTGCTTTTTCAGCAGCATTTAAGCCATCAGCGATTTTACGCTGACGCTCACTAATCGCATTGATTAGTGGTGGCCAAACAAACTTCATGCAGAATGCGACAAAAATCGCAAATGCAATCGCTTGACCGAACAATGTGAGGTTGATATTCATTTCGCTATTCCTCAATATGTGGATTTAGGAATTAAGCTATTAACCTACAAATGGATTAGCGAAGATGAAGAACAAGCCAATACCAACACCGATCATAGGCACAGCATCAAGAAGACCCGCAATTAAGAACATACGAGTTTGAAGTTGTGGAGCCAATTCTGGTTGACGAGCAACAGCTTCTAAGAAGCGGCCACCTAAAAGACCGAAGCCAATCGCAGTACCTAAAGCACCGAAAGCGATCAAGATAGCAGATGCAATTGCAACTAGACCTAAAGTGAGTTCCATGAAAAATTCCTCAGAGGTTAGGTTATTACCAAATTAAACTAAAATTTAAGCCCAACCATCAGGTGACAGTCAGGCAATACCATTAATGCTTTTCGCTTGCCATGCTCAAGTAAACGATGGTCAGCATCATGAAGATAAATGCTTGCAGCGTGATTACAAGAATGTGGAAGATAGCCCAAGGCACAGATAACGCCCACTGGATCCAGAACGGTAATAACGCGATCAAGATGAAGATTAACTCACCCGCATACATGTTACCGAACAGTCGTAGAGCCAACGAAACTGGACGAGCAAGAAAAGTTACTAATTCCAAAATTAAGTTCACTGGAATCAATAACGCTTTTGCAAATTTGTTACTTGGGTTAAATGGGTTAAGTGCCAATTCACCAACGAAACCGCCGATGCCTTTCTCACGAATACTATAGAACAAGATCAGTGCAAATACTGACAAAGACATACCTAAGGTAATGTTTGGATCAGTAGATGGTACAACCTTGAAGTAAACGTGGTGAGGATCCATACCAAACACGCTTGCACCAATTTGTTGAGCTAGATATGGAATCCAGTCAACAGGTATTAAGTCCATTGCGTTCATGAGGAAAATCCACACGAAAATGGTTAATGCCAATGGCGCAATTAAGCGTGATTTGCCGTGGAAAGTATCACGTACACTTGAGTCTACAAATTCGATGATCATTTCAATCGCTGATTGGAATTTAGTTGGAACACCTGCATTTGCAGCTTTCGCAACTGTCCAAAACAACAAACAGAAAATTACACCAAGTCCGATAGACCAACCCATTGAATCCAAGTGAATTGCAGTGAACCCCATCGATTGAGCTTCTTCAGCAGTCTCAGCCAACTTCCATGTTCCATCTGGCATTTTGCCATAGGTCATATTAGTTAAGTGATGCTTGATGTACTCGGTCGAAGTCAGGGCATGTTCTTCAGCAGCCATAAATCACACCTGGTCAATGTCAATCATTAAAAAGAAGTAAAACGAATCATGCGTACTGCAATAATCTCGCCCCTACTCCCAAAAATCTAAAATGTGTTTTTATACTCGTTTTTGTAGACGTGACACCCAAAATGGCGCGACCCACGACATCGCTTGAACGAGGATAAATCCACCAAACAACGCAACCGGTGACAGCGGTTTAACATTGCTCAAAATTAATATAAATCCTACGATTACTATCGCAAACTTACCGAGCATACCTCGATACATATTTAGCATGACTTGTTTTGATGCTCTTGCGCCTGCCGTTCTAAACGACTGCCAAGCAAAATAACAATGTGCTAACCAACATACCAAAGCCCCAAGCGCGGCACTCAAAGCAGCAGTCGTATCTTTAAGACCCCATGCAATCAATGTTGCAACAGGAATCATACTTGCTTGTAAGAAGACCAAAGCTTTTGCTAATCGTCGGTCAATCAAGCGACTAGTTTGGCTCATTTTTTATCCACTTACAGCGTAACTGCTTGACAAGTTTTATTGATGATCGTTTCGAATCGATCGCATTATAGAGTTACACCCCTGAACATGCAATCTTTTCTCGACTTAAGTCTGCTTTTTTCACTAGCATATTTACTGACGATAGAGTCAATTGATTTTTATTTTTTTCATCATTTTTGAGCACTTAATACGCATTTATCGGTTTTTGAAGCCAATTTTTTCCAAGCTGAGATAAAACTATCTTCTCCACGCATACTTTCATCTACCGACTCAAAGATGACAGGGTTCAACTTTTGATATTGACTTTTACTTGCTGAAGTTTCAGCCAATAAACACATTTCTATTTTAGGACGATTATCATTTAAGTATTTAATTTGAGCGGCTGTTGGCGGAATATGTGGATCATTTGTTAAGGCCCCCGCAAATTTTAAATTCAGCGCTCGCTCTAAATATTGATAGGCATCATGAAAAGACCAATACGGCTTACTTTTATTGGAACTGTCATACTGCTGCGAAGCTTGCAACATCTGCTGAGAGAAGTTTTTTGCATTGGCCAAGTATTTAGTTTTGTTTTCAGGATATTGCTGAGAACGTAGAGTGGCAATGAAAAATGCAATACGCACAGCATTATTCGGATCTAACCAAACATGGCTATCTATAGTATTTGCTAATGCTGCACCGCGCAAACTTCTTTGTGGCAATACGGTTAGTATTCCTGAATCCAACAAAGCAATCGCTTTTCGGTTTTGGTGTAATAATTTATCTAAAGGTGCTTCGTGCGCCTTTCCTAACCAGATCACTAAACTGGCATCTTGAATTAGCTTACGGTGTGCAGGTGTAAGTTGTACATCGTGCCCTGTTTGATCATTCAACAAAAGGACTGGCTCTTCAACGCCAGCGGTAACTTCTTTAGCAATTAAGTAAATTGGATGTGTTGACACCACTAAGCTTTGAGTCCACCCCCATGTACTGAACATCGAAAAGAAAACAAAGATAAAAAGGCGCAACATTTCAATATTACTCAGCAGAATTAAGCATGTTATAATATAACAAAAGTTAAAAAATACCTATGCCTATTTTTGCTGCATGTACCGATGTACTTCTACAGCAACTATATATAGATAGTTATCGTTTAATTGCATGTTATTATAGACAGTCTATTGATTGTGAAAAAATCACTCTTCGTTGAAAGTATCTTAGTAGATATCAGTGTGGCTTGCTCGATTCAGATCTTCTGAAAAAGCAAACATCAAATATTCGATTAAGCGACTTAAACTCAGCAGAAGCATCAATAGATCCTACAAAAACAATGAGGTCAACTTATGAGTTCTTGTTCACATGAACATGATAATGCTTTACATGGCGTTCACGGTCATCACGATATTAAAACGCGACTCGCAGAAGCAGAGATATTATGCACTGCGGTTGGCGCTCGTCTGACTCCTTTACGCAAAGAAGTACTTGAACTCATTTTGAATGCATCCGCACCGATGGGTGCTTATGACTTGTTGGCTAAAATCAAAGGTCAAGCTGATCGCCCTGCTGCACCACCTACGGTTTATCGAACCTTAGATTTTTTATTAGAAAAGGGCTTAATCCATCGATTAACTTCGATTAATGCCTACATTCCCTGTTGTCACCCACGTGAAGGTCATCAGGCTGCATTTTTGATTTGTACTGAATGCCATTCTGTGAAAGAAGCTTCTGCACAAGGACTCATTCAACAACTTGATCAGTTGGCTGCGTCTGATCAGTTCTTAGCGCAACACAGTATTATTGAAATTTCTGGAAAATGTCATCAGTGCAACGCACGCCAATGAGTTCCGCGCTTATTCGACTCGAAAATATTTCAGTCCAACGTGACGAAAGAGATATTTTAAGAAATGTTGATTTTGCTTTAGACGCAAAAGAAATCGTCACGCTTATTGGTCCTAATGGTGCTGGTAAATCGACATTAATAAAAATCTTATTAGGTATCATGTCGCCCAATAAAGGAACAGTGCATTTTTCTAAGAAATTAAAAATGGCGTATGTTCCACAGAAATTTAACCCTTCTGCCAGCCTACCTTTACGTGTGCAAGATTTATTAGATTTAGAAATTTGTACAGCCACGCTACGCGAAGAAATTATTCGAGATACTGGTATTCAAAAGCTGCAATCATCAAAAGTACAACAGCTATCAGGTGGTGAACGGCAACGGGTGCTATTAGCACGTGCTTTGCTACGTCAACCAGATATTTTGGTACTGGATGAGCCGATGCAAGGCTTAGATATTCAATCCGAAGCTGAACTGTATGAATATGTACGCAGTTTGCCTGAACGTTATGGATGTGCAGTCCTCATGGTCTCGCATGACTTACAATGGGTGATGCAGGGCACACATCGTGTGGTCTGTCTCAACAAACATATTTGTTGCAGTGGCTTACCTGAAAGCATCCAACAACATCCAGAGTATCAAGCGATCTTTGGTACTCAACGCATGTTCTATCAACATCATCATAACCACTGCGGTCATAGTGATCATGCCGAACCATGCACACATGATCCTCGCCCTCATATTCATCCAGAACCAAAGGTCTAAGCCATGATGGAATGGTTACAACTACTATTACCCGCTTGGATGATGGGAACATTGTTAGTTTTTCTCACTGCTCCACTAGGCTGTTTAATGCTGTGGCGTCGCATGTCTTTTTTTGCTGACACGATGGCACATGGTACGTTACTAGGTGTCGCGATTGCAGGTATTTTGCACTTACCGCTTTGGTTAGGTGTCGGTTGTTTGGCGGCATTATTGGTTGCAATCTTATGGATTTTGCATGATTCTCGATTGCCAAATGATGCTTTATTAGCGTTATGTTCAGCAACTCTGCTTTGTAGTGGCTTACTACTTATTCAACAGCTTCCGAGTTTAAGACCAGAATTATTAAGTTATCTTTTTGGAGACTTACTCAGTATTGAGTGGGCTGATTTACCGCTATTTGCAATTGTTATCGCAGCAGCATTAGTCGTGCTTTATCGCTCATGGTCTGCCCAAATTCAGATCGCGATTGATCCGGATATTGCGATGAGTGAAGGTGTAAATGCTCATTGGCAGCGTTTGATTTTCATGTTGTTATTGGCACTCTTTACAGTCCTTGCTCTACGTGCAGTTGGCTCATTACTGATGGGCGCATTATTGGTTATTCCTGCATTGAGTGCACGCTTGCTTGCTAACTCACCTAAGCAAATGGTGATTTGGGCCTTTATTCTCGCTCAAATTGGAGTAACAGTTGGCTTATGGTCTAGCGCTGCTCTCGATATTGCCACAGGTTTGAGTATCGTTTTGTGCATGTCTCTTTGTTTCGCATTCATCTTCATGGCGCAAAAATTAAAAAGTCGATCGCAATCTGTTTAGCTTGATTGCTGTATTGCACTCAGCAATAGCGCAGCACAACTAAACATTACCGCAAAGCCTCGATTCAAATACTTTTGCTGCCGAGGCGAGCGTAATAATCTCAGTACTTTTGAAGCTAAACCTGTATAAGCAGCCATCACGATCAGATCAATCGTCACCATCGTTATCGCCATGATCAAATATTGTAATGCTTGAGGTCGAGATAAATCTAAAAATTGCGGCAACACCGCTAATAAAAAAACAATCGCTTTGGGATTACTCATGTTCACCACAAAGCCATGAAACACTAAAGTGAGCGCTGATTTATTCTTCTGTTCATGTTCAATTTGAATAGTTTTAATAGGCGCAGTCCATTGTTGATAAGCTAAATACATAAGATAAGCCACCCCGAACCACTTCACGATTTGAAAAGCGAGTGGTGTTGTCGCAAAAAGCACTCCCACTCCTGCTGCCACAATCAAAATTTGAATCAAAAGTGCAATTTGTAATCCTAACGCATTCCAATAACCATGCCTAAAACCATAGTTTAAGCCACTGGACATCGAGGCAATAGCACCTGCGCCAGGCGAAACACTAATCGCCCAGCATGCCAACATAAAAGCAAACCAAACCTGAAAAGACATAATAAACAAGCACAATAAAAGTTGAATTATACCGTTTTATTTAAGTCTAATCTTAAATATTTCATTCAATAAAATGAGCAAATAAACTATTAAGCCATGCTTAGATCAGGCACAATCATTTCTTTTTAAATTTTTAAAAAATAACTCAGGAGACTTTAATGACTGCGCAATCTGTCATTCTTCCATTACCCTCTGATCATGCACGTTTTATTGTTCTTCGTTTAAAAGATTTAACTATTTCTGAATTAAAGCAACAAATTGCAGCATTACTCTCCACGCGTGATCGCTTAATCACCCAACACCCCAATGACCAAATTAAAACTGCGATTGCTTTTGGTCCTGAACTTTGGTCGCAACTCTACACTGAAACACCCACAGGTTTTAAACAACTGAATCCAGAGCAAGGCGCATTTAATATGCCTGTGGAACCAGCAGATGTTTTTATTCACATCGCCAGTGCTCGGGCCGATATTTGTTTTGCGATGAGCCAAGCTTTCTTCACAGGCATCCAAACTAAAGTTGAGGTACTGGATGAGCGCCCATGTTTTAGATTTTTTGACGGTCGCGATATGACAGGATTTATTGATGGCACTGAAAACCCACAGTTTCCAGATGATCGTGCTGAAACCGCCTTACTGCCTGAAGATGCAGAAGCTTTTGCCGATGGAAGCTTCATTTTTGCTCAGCGCTATATTCATGATTTAGCAAAATGGCAACAACTGAAAGTCGATGCTCAAGAACAAGTTTTTGGTCGAACTAAACTTGAATCCATTGAGTTAGATGATGATATTAAACCCCAAAATGCACATATTGCACGTACAGTCATCGAAGATGAAGATGGTGAAGAGATGGAAATCTTGCGTCACAGCCTACCTTACGGCGATGGTAAAGGAGAACAAGGATTATTTTTTGTCGCTTATACCAACAACCTAAGTATTATTGATGCCATGCTGCAACGCATGTTCGGCACATCAGGGGATGGTATCCATGATCGCCTCTTACATTTCACCACCGCAATTGATGGCGCTTATTATTTTGCACCAAGTGATGAACTATTAGAAGAAATTTTGGATGCATAAAAAAGGAGCTTTAAGCTCCTTTTTTCATTTCATTAGAATGGAATACGTTTATATTTTCGATAAGCCGGCTGCCAGAATGATTCTTCAATCTTCCGTTGCAATAAATCATCACTGATATTGACTGCAACACCATCCAATATTGCTGCTTGAGCAACTGCTAATGCAATAATTTTGGATACTTGTTGAATCTCACCCAAAGACGGAAGCAAATCTGCTTCAGGATCTTGCAATAAAGGTGAGCAATCTGCCAATGCCCGACTCGAAGCCATCAACATATTTTCAGTAATGCGGGTTGCTCCACTTGCCACAACGCCCAAACCAATACCAGGGAAAATATAAGAGTTATTGCATTGAGCGATATTATAAAGTTTCGCTTGATAATTCACTGGAGCAAATGGACTACCTGTTGCAATTAAAGCACGCCCCTCTGTCCACTCAATGATGTCTGCTGGCACAGCTTCTACACGAGATGTTGGATTGGAAAGTGGCATCACGATTGGACGCTCACAATGTGCAGCCATGGTCTTGATAATTTCTTCAGTAAACAAACCCGGCTGTCCTGAAACACCAATTAAAACCGTTGGCTTGGCATTTTTCACAACATCTAATAATGAAATGATATTGTCGATACTCGCCCAAGGATCAACAACTTCTGCTTTTTGAGCAAGCTTACGCTGGAAATCGAGTAAATTCGGCTGATTTTCCGTAATTAATCCAAAACGATCCACCATATAGACACGAGCACGTGCTTCAGCATCAGTCAAACCTTCTGCCACCATTTGCGCAATAATCTGTTCAGCAATACCACAACCGGCTGAACCTGCACCTAAAAATGCGACGGTTTGATCTTTTAATTGTTTGCCTGCCGCTTTACTTGCTGCAATCAAACTGCCTACGGAAACCGCAGCTGTACCTTGAATATCATCATTAAAGCAGCAAATTTTATCGCGATACTTCTCTAAAAGCGGCATTGCATTTTTTTGTGCAAAGTCTTCAAATTGAATTAATGCTTTTGGCCAACGGCGTTTAATTGCCTCAATGACCTTATCAACAAAAGCATAATATTCATCACCATTGATACGTGGCTGACGCCATCCCATATAAATTGGATCATTTAATAATTGTTGATTATTGGTACCAACATCAATGGTAATTGGCAGCGTGTAAGCGGGACTAATACCACCACAAGCCGTATATAAAGACAGTTTACCAATTGGGATTCCCATCCCTCCGATGCCTTGATCACCTAAACCTAAAATACGTTCACCATCGGTGATCACGATTACTTTTACATTGTTTTTATTCACATTTTGTAAAATATCATCAATAAAATCTTGATCTGGATAAGAAATAAAAATACCACGATGACGACGATAAATATCAGAGAAACGTTGACATGCCTCACCTACCGTCGGTGTATAAATCACAGGCATCATTTCTTCTAAATGATCTTCGATTAAATGATAAAACAAAGTTTCATTGGTATCTTGAATATTTCGAAGATAGATATGCTTATTAATATCATCATTAAAAGCACGGAATTGTTGATACGAACGCTGACTTTGTTCTTCTATCGTTTCGATAATATGAGGAAGTAAACCGTGTAAATTAAAATTAGTTCGCTCTTCTTCCGTAAAAGCAGAACCTTTATTTAATAGTGGTAATTCTAATAACGTGTAACCAGCATAAGGGATGTAAAGAGGGTGTTTACTATGATTTCCTGATGTCATTGCCTATCTCATTTTCCAGCTAAGAGTCGAAGGAAATTCATTGCGAATTCTCCTAGAACTCAGTGTGCCTATTAGCTTAATACTATTTTCTATAAAAATGATATTTTAAAAAGTGATGCCAATCTCCAACAGTATTTAATAAATATATACACTGTTGATAATTTACAAAATTAATATATTTTTCATATTCATATCAATATAATTATATTTTACATCCAGAAAATAGAAACTGATTTAGATTAATTCTGCCGCACTTAAGCCATTTTTTAAATAAATGATCGAACTGTTTTGTGAAATACTGCTATCAATAGCATTTACCTTACTTTAGTCTTATTCGATCGCCCTTTGATTGATTCATAACATTAGCCCAAAATCATAATATCGCTCTTAGTCATCGGAAAAAGCTACAGATGACATCTAACTAAATTTATATATTCTCATGTACAAATCACTCCCCTAAACTGAGTGAAATTTGCTATATTTAACGTTTTTCCGCGACATTTATTTCGGTAACTATGAATACGGCAATACAAGCAGCTCTTGATCATGCGGTGCAATCCCTTCAACAACAAGGGATCCTTCCTTCAGATTTTACCAATACGAGCCATTTAACCCGTACTAAAGACCGAAGTCACGGAGACTTTGCTTCAAATATTGCCATGATCGGCTCTAAAGCTGCTGGCATGAAACCTCGTGATCTTGCTGAGAAAATCTTAGCTGCGCTGCCAGAAGTGATTGATATCAGCAAAGCTGAAATTGCAGGTCCTGGTTTTATTAACTTCTTTTTAAATGCAGATCAGCGCTTCGTCGTTCTTGATCAAATTCAAGCACAAAAAGATCAATACGGTCGTAGCCAAGCAAATGCAGCAAAGAAAATCCAAGTTGAATTTGTATCTGCCAACCCAACGTCTAGCTTACATGTTGGACATGGTCGTGGTGCAGCCTACGGTATGACTGTTGCGAACTTACTTGAAGCAACAGGCGCAAAAGTTGATCGTGAATACTATGTAAACGATGCTGGTCGTCAAATGGACATTTTGGCAACCTCAACCTATTTGCGCTACTTAGAACTCACAGGACAAACATTAGTTTTCCCTAAAAATGCGTATCAAGGCGACTACGTTAAAGAAATTGCACAAAGCATTATAGATAAACATGGTGAAACACTGGTTCGTCCAGTCGCTGACATCTACAAAGATGTACCCGAAGATGTTCAATACGCAGAAGAACTCGATGCTGATGGCAACAAAGTCGTACTTTCTGGGGATAAAGAAAAACATATCGATGGCTTAATTGCCAACTCACAACAACATTTAGGCGAAGGCTATCGCGTTTTTCATCAAACCGCATTACATGCAATTTTAGATGATATTAAAGACGACCTTGCTGACTTTGGTGTAACCTTTGACAAATGGTTTAGCGAAGCATCTCTCGCTGAAAAAATTGATGAAGCGCTTACAACTTTAGATCAACGTGGCTTCCTTTACGAAAAAGATGGCAATATCTGGTTTAAATCGACTGAATTTGGTGATGAAAAAGACCGTGTTGTGAAACGTCGTAACGGTCAAACCACTTATTTTGCATCCGACATTGCCTATCACCTGAATAAACTACAACGTGGTTATACTGACCTAATTGATATTTGGGGTTCAGATCACCACGGTTATATCTCGCGTGTGAAAGCGGCAATCGATGCTATGGGCTATGACTCGAAGAAACTGACTGTACTTTTAGTTCAGTTCGTGAGCTTGTGGCGTGGTGGCGAGATGGTACAAATGTCATCTCGTTCAGGTCAGTTCGTGACTTTACGCGACCTACGTAAAGAAGTCGGTAATGACGCAGCACGCTTCTACTATGTAATGCGTAAATCTGAACAACACATCGACTTTGATTTAGACCTTGCAGTTTCACAAAGTAAAGATAATGCCGTGTATTACATTCAATATGCGCATGCGCGTGTCAACAGTATTGTGAACCGTGCCAAAGAGAAAGGCATTGCATTTGACGTCGCATCTGCACGCCAAGTTGCTAACCTGTTAGCATTGGATACTGAAACAGAAATTCTAGCTAAATTAGCAGCTTATCCTGAAATTGTAATTCGTGCTGCAAATGTCTGTGAACCGCATCAAATTGGTAACTACTTGAAAGATCTTGCTGCGTTATTTCATGGATGGTATGCACAAGATGGCGTTAAATTTGTTGATGAAGCTAATATCCCTTTATCTCAAGCACGTTTATTACTTTCAATTAACGTACAGCAAGTTTTACGTAATGGTTTAGACTTACTAGGTGTATCAGCACCTGAGTCAATGTAATACATCACCTAGGCCCTTGTGTCATATTTGGCTATATAGCAGTCAAGATGCAAAGAAAGGTTTGAAACCACTCAAGTTGCTACATTTTATATCGTAAACAAAGCATTATTTTACACATAATGCTTTGTTTCTCAGAAGATTCAAGTTACAAATAGCATAATAGGATCAAGAGGAATTTCAGGTGTTTGGAAAAACGCAACGTGGTGTATCTGAACGACCAAACAAGCCGCAAAAACCGCTTATTCCAAAGTGGCTAGGCATGCTTGTCGCAATTCTAGCGATCCTGTGTGTAGGCGTGATGCTCATGCTTTGGCAACCTTGGCAGCCTGTTCCTGCCAAGAATCAAGTTCCATCGGAACATTATCAAGAAGAAGATACCAACAAAGATTATCGCTTCTATGATTTATTGCCTCAACAGCAAGTGACCCCAATTCCTGAACAAGCTGTTCCTGAAACCAAACAACAGGGCAATGTGGTCATTATCGAATCGCCAAAACCAGAAACGACAACAGAAGATCCAGCTGTTATCGGTTCTTCTGAACAAACAGCTCCTGCGCCAGCAACGTATATTTTACAAGTACGAAGTTATCCTGATCCTGATAGTGCCGATGCACGTCGTGCAGAAATTATTCTGAATGGATTATCTGCTGATGTGGTGAAAAGTGTTGAAAATGGGCAAACTTGGTATCGTGTTTTCTCAGGACCGTATGATAGCCAAGATGCTGCCCTTGCAGCGCAGCAAACCTTACAACATAGTGGTATTGATTCAATTGTGATTAAACGTTAAAAAATTGTATTGATAATAAAAAGGAACGATAAATCGTTCCTTTTTATTTTTGCTTGGATATTAAGAACACTCAGAATCCAAACTTTTTTGTTCCGCACGCTGAAAAGCTGCTCGCTCCTGAACACGTTGTACAAAAGCTTGTATATTCGGATATTTACCATGTAAACGTTTTTGCAAGGCAATCAATGGGAATGCCATTTGAATATCGGCAAATGAAAAATCACCTGCAAAATAATCATTTTCAGATAAGAACTGCTCTAAATAAAGGATATGCTCTTTAACACGAGGACGAATAAATCCACCTTTTATGCCATCAGTAATCTTTTCAGCAATTGGACGAATCACCCAAGGCACATGTTTACTTACATTGTTGATGACTAGAGTCATCACCAATAACGGCATTAAAGAACCTTCTGCATAATGCATCCAGTAAGCATATTGTCTTTGATCTTTAGCTTGCTGAGGTTTAAATTGCTGAAGCGCATCATACTGCTGTTGCAGATAATCCAAGATCACAGCGGACTCGGCAATCACATCATCCTCATCCACTAATATTGGCGCTTTGCCTAATGGATGGATTTGTTTGAGACTTTCAGGAGCTGCGTAACTGGGCGACCTTTGATAATACTCAACTTGGTAGTCCATACCAAGCTCCTCTAATGCCCACAGTATTCGAAACGAACGTGAGCATTGCAGATAATGTAAGGTAATCATTTGTGTGCCTGCTTTGTGCTACGCAACTGCTGCTTCAATCCCTCTAACAGTTGCGTTTAGAATTATGTTTTGCCCAAGCACAATAGCATTATCACCTTAAAGAATCACCGTCTGAATGTCTAAACTGCGTAACAAAGTTTTAGTAACTGGTGTCTTACTACAGACATTAAGAAGTTTTTCTTTTAAGTCTTGTGAAATCGGTTGTACAAATATTACCCGACGCTCTATTCGTTCCTGTTGTTCTCGATTGGTATGAAAATCGACTTCAACACTAAACTCACCCAAGTCGATTTCTTTATGTTGTGCATACATTCGTAAGGTAATCATGGTGCATGAGGCCAAACTGCTTGTCAGAAAATCATAAGGTGCTGGTCCCGTATCATGACCACCAAAAGATTCTGGTTTATCTGTCAAAAATTGGTGTGTTCCACTGCTAACCTCACCTTTCCAAGGTTCAGCCAAAGTCAAAACTTTCGCACTTGCAATAATACTCATTTCGACGCCCTCATCTGCTCTGGTAATACTGGTGCTTCTAAGCGCTTGCCTTGATAATCTGGAATTTCACCAAAACGAGTTGAATGATTGATCCAATCTTCACGTGCTTGATCTAAATCTTCACGCGTTCTTCCAACAAAATTCCACCAAAGTAAAATAGGTGATTCAAACGGTTCTCCACCGATCAGAAGTACTCTATTAGCAGAATTGATTTCAACCTCAATCTCAGTCAATCCAGTTTCTAGCACCACCATATTATCGGCATTTAATTCATGACCGTTTACACGTGCTGTGCCTTCAAGCGCCATAAATGCATATTCAAATTTTGGGTTGAGTGGAATACGAGTTTTGGTATCAGCTTGAGCTGTGAGGTCTACGCCTAATAACGGAGTATGCACTTGAACTGGAGAAACTGTATCTAAGAAATCACCCACGAGCACGGTGAATTCAACCTGATCTTTGACCACAGTTGGCAGCTCTGGATAATGCTGAAAATCAGGCTGCATATCGCGCTTGTCATCAGGCAGAGCAATCCAAAGTTGTGCAGCATGCATTTTGGTTTCAGTATCAGGCGCAACTTCAGTATGTGAAATACCATGACCCGCAGTCATTAAATTCACTTGTTTTGGTCGAATCAGTTGTTTTGAACCTAGGCTATCGGTATGCATCATGGTGCCTTCAATCATCCATGTAAACGTTTGCAAACCAATATGCGGATGAGGTCCCACATCCAAGCCATCACCAGCAGGAAAACTGACTGGACCAGCATGGTCAAGAAAACACCACGCACCCACTAAGCGTTTTTGTCGACTCGGTAAAGCACGCTTAATGATCGTTCCTTTACCAATCTCCGCAGATCGAATCGTAAAATCTTGAATAAATTGATTAATATAAGTTTCACAATCTTTTGAATCAGAAATATCGTAATCGTTATTATTGCTCATGATGTCGCTCTCTTTACCTATGCTATTGCAATGAGTTGTTTTATTGATCTTATCAACAGAAATATGAATCAATATAGTCTTTTAGTAATACGCAGAGTGTTATCAATGAGACAATCTTTATTCAAACTTATCTTTCTGACCTCCTGCCCATAGAAGGGCTCCACATTGTCATGAATGAGTTTGCATATCAACAATACATCCAGTTAAACGTCTTACAATTGGCAATAAAAACAAAACCAATGGATAAGCAATCAGCCAAGAGAACATCCATACTGCTGACCATTTACTTAAAAATGCTGGAATGAAGCCAATACTCATCCACATATTAATCAATGACAAAGCGCCACTCATAAAAAAGGACAGAATTAAGGGCAATATCCAAGCTGCATATTTTGCAGGTAGTTTCTTTATAAATCGTTTTTTATCCATTAAATTCATATCGTTTAAATTCGGCACTATTTCTTTACCTGTTGCTTTAAATGTTTCATAAATTGACCGAACTGCGGCAGAAATTCCTCAAATAAAGGATGATCTCGATTTTCCAGCATGACCTCACTAAATAATTTAAGTCCAACCGCAAATGATTTAGTGGTTTGATCATCAAATAAAGCTGCTTTCTTCAACCGTTCAACGATCTCAAAAATATCATCATGATTACCTGTATAAAATTCTAATCGCTCGCTGTAATTAGACACTTGCCCTTGCGCATCTTTTAAATGCTGCAAGGTGACATGATATTGATGTTGTTTCATCTAGTTACTCCAAAAACGTTTTAAGTACTTTCTTTGATTTCAATCTGCATAAGATCAATCTGAAACTGATTAAACACCGCTTCTAAGGACTGTAAAAATCGCCCCTGCTTTGCCTTGGTCAAGTCTGCACAGTAAATTTGTAGCAATTGATTCTTGCTCATATTGGGGAGATTAAATTTGGTTTCAGCACGATGAAATTGATAACTCACCAATAATCCTGCTAGAACCAAATCAATCACAACTCGATACACTGTTGGCAAACTTAATTGCTGCTTTTGTAAATTTAAGCGTTGGTAAATTTGCTTAACAGTAAGATCTGCTTTCTGTTGAGTGAGCAAAGATAAAACCGCAATGCGAGGATGCGTCTCACGCAAACCAGCCTGTTTATTTTTTTGTTTGAGCTCTGGCATACTGACTCCCAATTCATAACCGACCTATTGCTATCGCAGCTTGATCAATCTTTTCAGCGATTTGGTGAATCTGTTGTTGCGATAAATCCGAGACATTCAATTTTAAACGCAATGCTGTTTTGAGATTTTCCATCGCACGATGAATATCAATCAAATCGTCATTATTATGAATTTCTCGTTTCACTCGCAGCTTTTCCAATAAAGCGCTTAGCATCTCTTTTTGCTCAAGCAAATAAGCCTCACCATATTCCGTGATTTGGTATTGCTTGCGTTCAGTATTAATAAGAGCAATACAGTTCATTTCTTCTAAACTGGTGAGTGTTGGATAGATCGTCCCTGCACTTGGGGTATAGCCATCACCCACAAGATCACTAATTTCTTTAATAATTTCATAACCATGCTTTGGCCTTTGCTGGATTAAATGCAAAACCAATAGTTTCATCCGTCCAGATTCAAACAATCGCCCACGACGACCTGTTCGTTGGTGAGTGTCACGTTCATTTTCATGATGATTGAAGTGATGTCTCATTTTTATTTTTCGCAATTGCTTAATTTATGCGTATAAAGATATATCTTAATAAATCTTTAATCAAGTTAAGATATTATTTTTGTTTTATTCAATTGATATTCAATGGATTATTTATTAAAAAGATATATCTTAAAATATTAAATAAAAAATGAGCTAAAAAGCTCATCATATTATGTTGATCTAAAAATGTATAAATGATTGAAAATTATATTTTTATAAAATTATTGATTTAATGATTCTTAACCATATTGATCAAATGGCATAAGCTGTTCAGAACTTATTTCTGTAATGAAAAAGCTTTAGGCAGTTTCTGTTTGTCCCACCTGATGATAAGCACGATTAAAATAAACCAAACTTTGGTCATGCTGACTGCGTTGAATCGCCACAATAGGACAAATAAAAATAGTATGTGTTCCAACTTCTTGGATTTGTTCAATCTCGCAATCAAAACTTACCAAAGCATCATCCAAAACAGGAGCACCTGTTTCCAACTCTGTCCAAATGCCATGTTTAAAACGCTCTTCTGGCATTAATTTAGACGAAAATACTTTCGAAATATGTTCATGATGTGCGCCTAAAACATTCACAGTTAAAATTTGATTTTCGACAAAATGTGCATGTGAACTCGATGCTTTATTCATACAAACCAATAATGTTGGCGGTGAATCCGTCACACTACATACTGCGGATGCAGTAAATCCATAACGACCTGATAAACCTGTAGTCGTCACAACACTCACGGCACTGGTCAAAAAAGACATCGCATTTTTAAAGTCTGTTGATTCAATCATCATTGAGTTCCTGCAATTGAGCCGTGCTTTTAACTGAGCTAGACCATTCGATTTGTACAGATAAATATTTGATTTAAATAAATACTGAGTGAAGTGATATGTGCTTTTAATCAAGTCCAAAATTGCCGATTCAATCAAATAAAATCGGCAATCTATTACATATTAAGATTTCGATGCATATTAAGCAGAAAGTTCTCTACGCACAATGGCTGCACCAGCACTTAATGCATTGAGTTTACCTCGTGCGACTTCACGCGCTAAAGGTGCCATACCGCAGTTGGTCGATGGATAGAGCTTGTCAGCATCAACGAACTGGAGTGCTTTGCGTAAGGTATCAGCAACTTCTTCAGGCGTTTCAATATTATTGGTTGCTACATCAATCGCACCGACCATCACTTTTTTACCTCGGATCAATTCAATCAGATCCATGGGTACACGAGAGTTTTGGCATTCTAACGAAATAATATCAATCTTCGATTTTTGCAGCTTAGGGAAGGCTTCTTCATATTGACGCCATTCTGAACCCAAAGTCTTTTTCCAATCGGTATTGGCTTTGATGCCATAACCATAACAAATATGGACAGCGGTTTCACATTTAAGCCCTTCAAGTGCACGCTCTAAAGTCGCAACGCCCCAATCATTTACTTCATCGAAGAAGACATTAAATGCTGGCTCATCAAACTGGATGATATCTACACCTGCGGCTTCTAACTCTCTTGCTTCTTGATTAAGAATTTTGGCAAATTCCCAAGCCAGTTTTTCACGGCTTTTGTAATGACCATCATAAAGTGTATCAATCATTGTCATTGGACCTGGTAACGCCCATTTAATCGGTTGCGTGGTTTGTTGACGCAAAAACTTAGCATCTTCAACAAAAACAGGTTTTTGACGACTCACTGCACCTACAACTGACGGTACACTTGCATCATAACGATCACGGATTCGTACGGTTTCACGTTTTTCAAAATCAACACCATCAAGGTGTTCGATAAAAGTGGTGACAAAATGCTGACGGGTTTGCTCCCCATCGCTAACGATGTCAATGCCTGCATGCTGCTGTTCTTGCAATGACAAACGTAACGCATCTTGTTTGCCGTGGATCAGCTCTTCATCTTGCAATTTCCAAGGTGACCAAAGCTTTTCTGGTTCTGCAAGCCAAGATGGTTTTGGTAAGCTGCCAGCTGTTGAAGTCGGTAATAATATTTTCATTTTCAATCATCTTCTCAATAGGAATAGTTATACGGCAACGCAGTTTTGATCAGCGTAGCCCTTCGCCCACTGCTCAAGAATATTCTGATAGGGTTTGATAAACTGCTCTTCAACAAATTTGCCTTGTTCAATCGCCAGTCGGCTTCGCTCTTCTCGGTCATATACAATGCGAGTCAGTGAATAATCTTGGTTCTTCAAACTCGGTTGATAAGACGTTCCTGCAGCAGAGTTAGCGTTGTAAATCTCAGGGCGATAAATCTTTTGGAAGCTCTCCATCGTACTGATCGTACTGATCAACTCGAGGTTAGTGTAATCACTTAATAAATCACCTGAGAAATAGAAAGCCAAAGGCGCAACACTATTTGGCGGCATAAAGTAACGAACTTTTAAGCCCATTTTTTGGAAATACTCATCCGTTAAAGAGTATTCATCTTGGAGATACTCGACACCCAAAACTGGATGTTGATTCTCGCTACGGCGATAAACTTTACTGCTCGAAACACTGAGGCAGATCACAGGCTGTTTTTTGAAGTTTTCTTTGTATGTATCTGAGTTAATAAAGCTCTTAAATAAGTTGCCATGTAGATCACCAAAATTTTCTGGTGTTTTAAATTCAGACTGATTTTTATTATGATCAAGCAATAACACACTAAAATCATAATCACGTACGTAAGAAGAAAAATTATTCCCGACAATGCCTTCAATGCGCTGATTGGTTTTTTTATCAACAATGTTGGTTTTTAATATTTCAATCAAAGGCAATGCGTTTGTATTGCTTTCAGCATCAATTTTCATTTCAACGGAAATAATTTCAAGTTCGACAGAATAGCGATCGCTATTTGGGTTATCCCAATGTGCCAAAGTATTGAAACGATTGTCGATCATTTTTAAAGTATTGCGCAAATTCTCTTGACGACTTTCGCCTCTAGCCAAATTCGCAAAGTTGGTGGTAATGCGAGTATTGTCTGAAGGGCGATAGTCTTCATCGAAACGAATACTCTTTATCGTAAATTTAAATTCTTTACTCATTGATCTGACACCCTAATTTCCGTGATAAATCTAATTTCTTTATGATGTGATTTATACCTGATTCACAACATGAATAAAAATGATTTAGTTTCATAGAAAAGTGAGTGAAATTCATCTTTGTAAATTTATTATTTATTAACAATGATTTGTGTAAAGATGGAGCTGCTTAGATTTGTGATTACGGGTGTAATTAAAGATATTTCTTGGCGCCAAACAACTCGATAATGTCATGCAAGTGACCAAGTTTGAGATGCCTGAAATTAAAATCGCATTAAAAAATGAATTAATGGTGATGTATGGATCTTTCATAGACTTTGGGATAGTTCCAGAGTATTAGCTTTATTCAAAGAAGTGGTGAGATGTAGGGATTTATAGCAAGGCACACTTACGCAAACCCACTTCCTAAGTTTCAAGCATAAAGTAGAATGTTAATAATGACAGAGTCGATTTAGTCTGAAAAAGGTGATCAAAAAATATTGGCAGTAAATTTTGATATTTATAAATTTTGTGAAAAACAGAATCTTAATCTTTCCGAGTTTTATATAGAGGGATTAAAAGCAGCAGTAACTCATACTTATGAGAAAGGCTGTTTTCCTGTAGTTTATGAAATTTATAAATACTCCACTCTCCTATGTTAATATATGTATTGATGCTTCTTGTCAAAATGTAAAAGAATGAGAGATTTATATAATTAATAAATATTTCAATAGCTTAAATATATAATTTAAGTTGTCTGATGATAAAAATACATGGTAGCCAAGCTTTGTCTCTTTATGATTTATAAAGGAAGTACCAGAATCAAATTACTCTTTAAAAATAGGATTTTTACATGTTAAATATAATTTTTTTTAGTATTCTGTCTGGTATATTATCTTCCATAGTCTCCATCTTTTTTACAGAAAAAATAACAAATATATTTTTTAATAAAAAAGCTCCTTCTGAAAATTACATAATGCTTTCAAAATCATTCTACATTTTGGTGTTTATGTGCTTTTCAATTTCTTTCTCTATTTTTATAAGAAAAGTATATCCCATGTATTTTGAAGAAAGCTTAAGGCATGTTTTTATAAAGGGATACTTCTCAACCTATTTTATAATTTTTCTCATGTTTGCTTTTCGAAACGATGCCTAATATTCTATGATATAAATTCAACTTACTTGATAAAATTAATTCTACTGATACGACTTAAAAACTATATATTCTGTTTGAACCCACTTAATTTTATAACCAACCTTTTAATAAATAAAAAAACCGACTTTTCCAAGTCGGCTTTCCTTGATTTTTAGAAATCTTTACTGCCTCGAGCACAGCTCTTGGCGCAATTCAGGCAAGAAGCTTCGCTTCTTGAAATCCCTGAATTATTCCCATTCAATCGTTGCTGGTGGCTTAGATGACACGTCATACACAACACGTGAAACATCTTTGATTTCATTCATGATACGGGTTGAGATTTTATCAACTAAGTCGTATGGCAAGTGAGCAAAACGCGCTGTCATAAAGTCAACGGTTTCAACTGCACGAAGTGCAATCACCCATGCATAACGACGACCATCACCTACCACACCGACTGATTTTACAGGTTGGAATACAGCGAATGCTTGAGCCGTTTTGTCATACCAACCACTTGCACGAAGCTCTTGCATAAAGATGTCATCCGCAAGACGCAGAATGTCTGCATATTCTTTTTTCACTTCACCCAAGATACGCACGCCCAAACCTGGACCTGGGAATGGATGACGGTAAATCATGCTATGCGGTAAACCTAAAGTTGTACCCAATTTACGTACTTCATCTTTAAACAAGTCACGTAACGGCTCTACCAATTCAAACTCTAAATCATCAGGTAAACCACCCACATTGTGGTGTGATTTGATCACGTGCGCTTTACCTTGTTTGCTTGCAGCAGATTCGATCACATCTGGATAAATCGTACCTTGTGCAAGGAAGTTAACACCATCTAATTTACGTGCTTCTTCTGCAAATACTTCAATAAACTCACGACCAATGATTTTACGTTTTTTCTCAGGATCAACTTCACCTGCTAACGCAGTTAAGAAACGTTGTTCTGCATCTGCACGAATCACACGGATACCCATGTTATCTGCAAACATTTGCATCACTTGATCACCTTCGTTTAAACGAAGTAAACCATTATCTACAAATACACACGTCAGTTGATCACCGATCGCTTTATGCAAAAGCGCAGCAACAACAGATGAATCAACACCACCTGATAAACCTAAAAGAACTTTTTGATCACCGATTTGTTGGCGCAATTGTTCTACACGTAAATCAATAATGTGTTCAGGTGTCCAAAGACCACGACAACCACAAATTTGATGTACAAAGTTAGAAAGAAGTTCTGCACCTTTAGCTGTATGCGTTACTTCAGGATGAAACTGAACACCATAGAAACGGCGAGTTTCATCACTTACCGCAGCAAACGGACAGCTTGGTGTACTTGCAGTTACTTTGAAACCTTCAGGAATCGCGCTGACTTTATCGCCATGACTCATCCAAACATGCAGTTGGTTTTCACGGTCTTGTAAGTTACCAATTAATTTATCACGAACTAAAATATCAACTTCTGCATAGCCAAACTCATGTACTGTACCCGGCTCAACCTTACCGCCAAGTTGCTCAGACATGGTTTGTAAACCATAACAGATACCTAAAACTGGTACACCTAATTCAAATACGATCTGAGGTGCACGTGGACTCCCCTCTTCATGTACGCTCTCAGGGCCACCTGATAAAATAATCCCGTTAGGATTAAACGCTCGAATATCTTCTTCAGACATATCGAATGCATACATTTCAGAGTAGACACCTGCTTCACGCACACGACGTGCAATGAGCTGGCTATATTGAGAGCCGAAATCCAAAATAAGGATGCGATCTTCAGTAATTTGAGTATTGGTCGTCATGGCTAATCAGAATGGCAAGAGAATTAAGCGCCACATTCTAACATTTTTCACGCTTTGACGCATCGCAATTCATCATCTATCTTATTTTTTAGATGTGCTTGTAAATTGACACTGATATTTAAACTAAAATTTCATAAAGTCATTGCCAATAGAGAGAGTTAAATCAACAATTCTTGCCGATTCTGCTCAACACAAAGCAAAAATTGGTGCTAAGATGATAAAGCGAAATTTTGCTTTACCATGGAAAGGTATTCAATCAGCATCATCGCTTGCGTTTTATGCGATCGCGATATCCTTAAAAAAAGGGTAACTAAAAATTTATTAAAGCCTAAAGATATTGGCAAATTGCCGATATCCTAAAAAATTTTCACTATCATCTATGGCTTGCCGTATTACGAGCAACAATTAGGACTTGAAGGACCAATAAAATAATGTTTCAAGAAATGATTGCGGATTTTCAACAGAATTTCTGGTTATATATTTCAATCCCGTTTATTAGTGGTTTTATTGGTTATATAACCAAAGTCATTGCCATTCAAATGATGTTTGCCCCACTTGAATTTAAAGGCTTACGATTATTTGGATTACCACTCGGTTGGCAAGGGATTGTTCCACGTAAAGCGGAAAAAATGGCAACGACAGCTGTTGAGCTGATGACCTCAAAGCTGATCAAACCTGAAGAAATTTTTGCACGACTCGATCCCAAACGTATTGCCAAAGAAATTGAAAAACCTCTCATGGCTGCTGCCGAAGATATTACCCGTGAAGTTGCGCAACAATATCAACCGGGTTTATGGGAAGGTATGCCTGAATTTGCCCGTCAAAAATTAATTAAACGAGTTCAGACTAAAGCGCCTGAAATTGTTGAACATATTATGAGTGAAGTACAAAAAGATGTGACCAAGTACTTCGATATTAAGCATATGGTGGTCAACAATTTACTTAAAGATAAACGTCTTCTGAACGAAATCTTTAAAAAAGTGGGTAAACAAGAATTTAAATTTTTCAGTAACGTGGGTTTCGTCTTTGGTTTTGCAATCGGCGTTGTACAAATGCTGTGTTGGATCGTGACCCAAGGTAAATATCCGTGGATGTTGCCAATGTTTGGTGGATTTGTCGGCTTTTTCAGTGACTGGATGGCTTTACAAATGATGTTCAGACCGTTGTACCCAAAAAAGATTCTGGGTTATACATGGCAAGGTCTTTTCATTAAACGTCAAAATGAAGTTGCCGCAGATTACGCTGCATTAATCTCAAAACAATTACTCACCTCTCGCAATATGATGGAAGAGCTTTTTTCTGGCACACATTCAGATAAAGTCATTGAATTGGTCAGCCGTCAAGTTAAACAAGAAATTGATTTACAAGCTGGTATTGTTCGTCCATTGGTGGTTTATGCCATTGGTGGTGAAAAGTATCAAAACCTAAAAGCAGAAGTAGCTGAACGTATTTTAAAACAACTACCCGATACCATGCGCTATGTCGAATCTTATGCAGAAGATGCGATGAATGTACGCAACACCTTGGTAGAGCGTATGCAAAAGCTGAGCCCTGAAGAATTTGAAGGAATGCTTCGCCCTGCTTTTAAAGAAGATGAATGGTCATTGATTATTGTCGGTGCAGTGCTAGGTTTCCTCGTAGGGGAAATGCAAATTCACTTTATGCTTTAAAACTATATAGGCTATAAAAAAGGAAGCTTCAGCTTCCTTTTTTATTTGCTTAATGGACAATTTTTTCAATGCTAATCACTTCAATATCTGTTGGTTTATAGCGATGCGTGTCCACCTCACCCACTAAGCGAACATGGTCGCCGACCTTTAAAGCAGCTTTACGCCAAATATCATCATCAATCTCAACACTAATCACACCACTTTTATCTTTAAACTCGTAGTGATCACTTTTTAGGTGCTTTGTAATTTGACCAGTGAGCGTCACGCCTGTTTCATCTGCCAATTTCGTAGCCTGAGCAACACTCACAATATTTTTCGCTGCTTCTTGCACAATGACATGATCGTCTTTACCAGCCCATGTGAATGTCGATAAACCCGCTAATATGGCAAAACCACAGCTTAAAATCGTTTTCTTCATTGTCATCTCCTAAATTATGCATTTATGAAGATCTAAACAGAAATTCAAAGCGATGTCGGCTTCTATTTGTAATCAAACGATTTCTTTCACTATCTCTTAAATCGCATCACCCCGTTGGTTACGGGGTGTGCATGGTATGCGTGTTATTTTTCGATTGCGTGATCAAGGCTGAGACGACCCGCGCCATGTAACATCAAATAAAATAATCCACCCGACATTGCTAAATTTTTCATAAAGTTAATTTGTTGAGATTGATCATCTGCGCCATGAAAAATAAACGCCGTGATAATACTAAAAACGCCCAAGCCAAATGCTGCAAAGCGTGCTTGGAAACCAAATAACAATGCCAAACCACCACCAAATTCAACTAAAATAGTCAGCGGTAAAAGTGCAGCAGGGACACCCATTGACTCCATATAGCCTGCCGTTGCTCCATAAGCCGTCAGCTTACCCCAGCCTGCAATAATGAAAATATAAGCCATTAGGATACGAGCGATCAGTGTCACCGTATTCTCTACACCTGACTGAGTGACGATATTTTTTACAACAACATTTGGATTTAACATGATTGTTTTACTCTGTTTGTTTTTTAACATAAGAACAGTGTATGTATCTTTTATATTGCAATAAACATCAAATTAGTGAATGCATTGTTCTATATTTGCAACAAAAACCATGAATTTCTGTTTATTTTTTACTTATCACGCTTCGATCGCTGTTACTAATTAATTTGCTTTTTATACTGACATTCTATAACCGCACTGCTAGGATTTAGCTCAAATTTATACTGTTAAAAGTTTCATGGAACTGATTGATTTTATTCTGCACGTTGACGAACATCTTTTAGAATTTATCAAAAACTATGGTGTATGGATATATGCCATTTTGTTTTTAATTATCTTTGTTGAAACCGGTCTGGTCGTCATGCCATTTTTGCCAGGCGACAGTTTGCTTTTCGCTGCGGGTGCTTTGGCTGCTTCAACTGGAGCGATGGACCCATGGTTATTGGGTATACTGCTATTTATTGCGGCGGTATTGGGCGATACCTTGAATTATCATATTGGTCGTTATATTGGCCCGCGTGTTTTTGAAACCAATTCTCGCTTCATCAATAAAAAACATTTACTTCAAACACAGCAATTTTTTGAGCGTCATGGTGGTAAAACCATTATTTTTGCTCGCTTTGTTCCTTTTGCACGAACCTTTGCACCTTTTGTTGCGGGTGCTGGCAGCATGAATTATAAGTATTTTTTAACCTATAATGTCGTCGGTGCGTTCTGTTGGATTGCATCATTTATTACATTAGGTTATTTGTTTGGAAACATGCCCATTGTGAAAGATAATTTCACCCACTTAATTTTCGGTATTATTATCATCAGTATTCTACCGGGAATTATTGGCTTTATTCGCCAGAAAATCAAAAGCAATAAAGCTTAAAGTAGTTGTTTTAAAAGAATCGAAAAATCATTGGTAGCATACAAATCATCAGCAACATTGCCGATCCTTTATATAAATGGTCGGCATTAATTCCTATCAGATTTCCTGCTAGTAACGCACGTCCAAAGATCATCCAAAATATAGAAACTGGAATAAGCACAACGGTAAAGACAGCAAATACAAGTATTGAATTTTCGGCAGAATTCCATGTTTCTACGGGAAAAATACCCGCAGCCAACAGTAGCGTTTTTGGATTTTTTAAGGTCGAGATAAACAGCTTAGCCCGACTAATTTGCTGATGGTGTTGATAATGTTTCTGTAAATGCGAGCTTTTCCATAAGTGAAAGGCTAACCACAATACATATGCCACACTACACACATGCAAGATGATATTTAAAGCTGGCCAAATCGGGTCAAATAAATGAATGAACAGTGCCCATAAACCTATGCCATAGACATAACCCAACCATTCAACAGGAATGAATGAGATTGTTTTTAAAACACCTTGTTGATGTGTTGAACTGGCTAATAAAGCATTTGTAGGCCCTGGAATAAGTAACACTGCGATCATCGCCAAAACAAAAAACCAACTCTCAATCATAGATATACCCATTAACCTTACATGGTCGCCACCTTAAACGAATTTAGTGTAGACAAACAAGTTTTATAATTAAGGCTAAACTTTAAAAGATGAAGAAATTAAGGAGAGAAAATTATAATATTATGTTTTTTATAATATTTTATTGAAACATTTTGCTAAAATTTAATTGCCTGCCACCACAGCATTATGATGACAAGCAGTCTGAAAGTTATGATTTAGGACGTTGCTTGACGATAATTGGACAGCCCTTGAATTGAGCAGCTTGTACAATTGCATCTTGCTGACCGAGTACATTGGCAAGTTCAGTGTTTTTGGTATTCATCGATTGTCCCATATTCACTGAAATCGAAGGACCAAAGCCCCATCCACCTCTACCCCATCCACCACCGAGTCCTAGACCAACACCTACACCTGTGCGTTTCGGTGTTTGAACCCCATTTTCGATATAAAGCTGGATACGATTATATTCAGCTTGTAATTGTTGGCAGTTCAATGTTTGGTATTGCGTTGGAGAAACATAGCTTGGTTTAACCGTAGATGCACATGCACCTAATAACATCGCCGCTGCCAACACAGGCATCCAATATAATCGTTTCATAAAATTCTCTTATTTATTTGATTCAATCTCGCCAAACAAGGTGACATAAGCTTGCGTCAATTTATGTTCAGATGCTAAATGAATCAAAGGTAAATTCTTTTGATGTGATTCTTTCATTAAGACAGAAGGTGGCAACATGCTTTCTAGCACTGGTAAGCCTTCATCTTTTAATTGCTGAACCACTTCACGTGGCAATTTTGCTTGAGATTGGAACTGGTTCACAACGATTCCCTCAATCTCTAAGCGATCATTATGATCATCTTGCGTTTCGAGTACGTTTTCAATCAAAGTTTGTAACGCACGTTTAGAAAACACATCACAATCAAAAGGGATCAACACGCGATCAGAAGAAATTAAAGCAGACAAAGTAAAGAAGTTAAATGCAGGTGGCGTATCAATGAAAATACGATCATAACGCGCACTCAGCGACTGAATTGAATCGCGCAATTTATAAATTTTATGCTTGGTTTCTAAAGCATGTTCAAGCGCACCTAGGCTTGGGCTCGCAGGAATAACATCTAAGTTATTAAATGCAGTACGGTGAACGTAACTATCTAAACCTTTACTACGTGGTGCTTTCAGAATTGATCCGATTGCATTTCCAATCAATCCTTTTTGCTGAGTTGCAGCTAAAGTATCTTCGAAGAAATTTTCAATATTAGGCTCTAAAGCTGCTTTATCGGCAGAATATGTCGCATCTTCACCTAAAAGGTACTGGCTGGAATTTGCTTGTGGGTCGAGATCAATCACCAACGTTCTTAAACCTTGTTTAGCGCTAATCGCCGCCAAATTGACTGTAATACTCGACTTCCCCACACCACCTTTTTGGTTAAATACCACACGCGTTAACATGATTTCCCTCTACAATATTTTTGTAAACTGCACGCAGTTTAACCTAGAGCCAAAACAATTACTAAAACAATGTCAAACAATTAAGCAAAAACCGGTTTAATCATCACCAAGCCAAGAATACCAATTAATGCGACTGAACCGATCAATAAACCAGCGCGACGTTGCACCAAAAGAATAGTGTCGTCATTTTTATAGGTTTTGATCAATGATGACCACAGTACAAAAAACAGGATGACTTTGGCATAAAACCAAGGTTTTACATCAAAATTATTCATAAATAAGAGCGTAGCACCTGTCACGATAATCAATGTTAAAGAGAGATGCTGCATTCCAACCAAGCTTTTGCGTGCATTTGAGTTAGGTTGCTGATTTTTTACATCAATAAATAAAGTCGCAGCGCGTGCAACAAAGACCAGTATCAACAAACTTACTGCTGACATATGAATGATTTTAGTAATTAAGTGAGCGTCCATAATCAACCTTTAGTTTTTTGGTGCATGTGAACAATCTGGGCTTGCTGGTGCTTGTCCTTGCCACTCAATCGGAATATAGGCATGAATTGCTAACGCATGAATTTTGTCTGGACTCATCAGCTCAGCCGCAACCGCATAAATTTTTTGATGGCGTTGTACTAAGCGTAAGCCTTGAAATGCTTCGCTCACTACAATGACTTTAAAGTGGGACTCTTTACCCGGAAAATAACCACCGTGTCCTGCTGACTCGTTGATCACTTCAAGATGAGTTGGAGTTAGGCTATTTATACGTTCAATCAATTGTTGTTCTAAAGTCATCAGTCACTCGATAGGTCAGATTGCGATAGCTTACTAGTATACATGAGCACCGTTTCAGTAAAATGCTTATACAAAATTTCACTTTTTTAGATTTTTCTGCTAGAAGTGCTTTTATTTTATGCAATTAATCATTTTCTTTGCATAAAATTATTGACCCTATTTTTGCTTAATGTATTATACACGGCATGCGGGAATAGCTCAGTTGGTAGAGCATAACCTTGCCAAGGTTGGGGTCGGGAGTTCGAGTCTCCTTTCCCGCTCAAATTTTTTAGTGTAAGTTTTCGTAAAAACTGCTCAATAAGCGGGAATAGCTCAGTTGGTAGAGCATAACCTTGCCAAGGTTGGGGTCGGGAGTTCGAGTCTCCTTTCCCGCTCCAGATTCAAAAAAGCCCTCATCGAAAGATGAGGGCTTTTTTCTTATCCTTTAAGCAAGATTGCCAGCTAGCCTTAATTCCATTTTAAAGCCGACTAACTTTTCATATTCGTAGATCTCTTCCAGAATGATAAAGTTTTTACGCTCATAAAAATTTTTCGCAGTTAGCGTCGACTCAAGCGTAATTTTATCGAGTTGGTGAGAAAGAGAAATGATGAAATCAATCATTGCACTTCCTATGCCCTCGCCTTGATAATCAGGTAAAACATAATTTAGAAGAATAGTTCCACCCTTGGATATCAAAATAAAACCTACAATTTTATTGTCCTTTTTATATACATATGAATAAGAGTTGTTTATCCAGTTAATGATATTTTCTTCAGTTTTATTTGATAACCATTCATCAATAACATTTTGATTACCTTGATGATCTAGAGAGCAAGACACTATACTTTTTTGGATAACATTTAAGATTACTTTTGCATCTTGCTGTTGGGCAATTTCAATCATATTCAAACCTCAAAATAACGATTAGCAATACAATAAAGGGTAGTTCCATAGATTACTATCTAACGTAATTTATGTTCGTGACTACCGCTAACGCTGGAGTCGCGAGCCCGAGTATCCTTTCCGCTCTAGATTCAAAAAAAGCCCTCATCGAAAGATGAGGGCTTTTTTCCTATCTATACATTTAGCAGCTAAGACTGTTCGGTAATCTTCGTTTTTAAATCTAGTTCATTTGATTGCTGATAAGTTTGCGCAATTCGGTCACGCGGCATAAAGGTTGTCGCAATAATTGCAACGACTGCCATCGAACCGATATAAATCATAATCAAATATGGATTGCCACCACCGACGCTCAATAACTTGGTTGCAATCAACGGTGCAATACCACCACCCAATACACCTGCTAACTGCACTGAAATTGAGATGCCACTATATCGAATTTCAGCAGGGAACTGCCGTGCGAACAATTGTGCTTGTGGTGCATACATAATTGGGAACACCACACCAATGGCCAAAACAATCGCAGTCCACACCAGTACAGGGTCTTTGGTGTTTAACATACTAAAGAATGGATAGCTAAATACTGCCAGCACACACAAGCCAAACATAAACATATTGCGTTGACCAACCCGATCGGACAGATGTCCACACAATGGGGTCATAAATAGAATGACTGCTGCACCACAAATGGTAGCAAATAGAATTTCTTGTCGAGGGATTCCAAGTTGAGTCGTGGTATAAGCCAAAGTAAATGTTGATGCAATGTAAAACCATGCATTTTCAGCAGCACGTGCCACAATAATCGTAATCAACTGTTTTGGATGTTGTTTGAAGACCTGTAACGCAGGAACTTTAATATTCTCAGCTTGCTCTTTGACTTTTTCAAAGTCAGGTGACTCAGGTACTTTAACACGGATATACCAACCTACAGCCAGTAATACGATACTTGCGAGAAAAGGGATGCGCCAACCCCAACTAAACAATGCTTGTTCAGGCAGTAAGGACACTAAACCGAGCGCAATTGAAGCCAGCATTAAACCGCCGCCTGTACTTGCTTGAGGCAAACTACCCCAAAATCCTTTTTTGCCCTCAGGTGCATGTTCAACTGCCATGAGCACAGCACCGCCCCACTCTCCACCCATTGCCATACCTTGGATAAAACGCAAGATGACCAAGCAAATCGCAGCCCAATAGCCGATTGATTCATAGGTAGGCAACAGTCCAATCAATACAGTGGGAATACCCATCAGCATCAAAGTCAGTAACAACATGGACTTACGACCAATCTTGTCACCAAAGTGCCCAAACACTAAACCACCTAGGGGGCGTCCGATAAAGCCTACTGCATAGGTGCCAAATGCAGCCAACACACCTGTCAAGGGGTCAAGATTTGGGAAAAATAATTTATTGAAAATCAGCGCCGCCGCTGCGCCATAGATAAAAAAGTCATACCACTCGATGGTGGTACCTACCATACTGGAGATACCCGCCAAACGATGTGATGACTTTTTAGGATGTGAACCGTTTCCATGTAATGTTTGCATCTTCATTTTCCTTTCTTGGAAATTTTTATTCTGAATTTTTATGCTGATGATCATGCTTGATCAAAAGTCTACGTCCTGTTTGTATTTCTCCTTTGTAATATCAATCGGATGAGCCGTACTTAGCTCAGCTTTTCTAATATTTGCTCTAGTTCTGGATTGGCCTGTTTCCATTGCGGTTGCTTATCTTTATCGACAATCAGTGCACGCACACCTTCAATAAAGTCACCATGCTCAAACCAAATATCCTGCAAATCACGCTCAAGTTGCATGCATTGTTGCAAAGAAAGTCCACGTCCAAGATGTTGTAGTTTCAAGCTGGTTTGTTTTGCCACAAATGAGCGTTGTTGCAGTAGATGCAATAATTTGCTGGCCCATGCGTGTAACTGCTCATCTTGTTCATTCGCAAGACTTTGCTCAATCTCATCCAAATGTTGGAAACCGAAATGTTTACGAATCGCCTCGGCATACTGTTTCAATTCACTTTCTGCTGGTCGGGTGATAAAGCAACTCACAATATGTTCAATGTTTTGTTGACTTAAATCGTTTTCTGCAACCAAGGCATCTTGCAAGGCAAGCAGTTTTTCGCTCGGTACATGGTAGTCAATCAAATCCAAATAAAGGGCATCACTGCTACTGATTTGCTCACCTGTAATCGCCATATACACGCCTATGTCATCCAAGCGCGATAGGAAATGAGTAGCGCCGACATCTGGGAAAAAACCAATCGCTGTTTCAGGCATGGCAAAGCGTGATTTTTCACTACTCACAATGATGTGGCAGGCTTGCGCTAAGCCAAAACCACCACCAAGCACATAACCATTGAGCAGAACGATGACAGGTTTATGGTACTCACGTATGGTGGTGAGCATGTTATATTCGGCACTAAAATAACCCTGATGATCTGTCGTGCCCAGTTTATAACTGTCATACAGATAGCGAATATCGCCTCCTGCACAAAAGGCTTTCGGGCTGTTCGATTTGATTAAAATCGCTTGGATAGCAGCATCATCTCGCCAAAGCTCAAGTTGGGCTCGAATCCCCTCAATCATCTCAAGCGATAGTGCGTTCAGATGTGTCACTCGATCTAAGGTGATCATGCCTAGACCACCTTGTTGCTCAATCATTAAGTGATTTTCTTTGTTCATTTTATTGATCTCTTATTGATTTTTAAAATTTGCCTGCCGTTTTTCTACAAACGCCCGCATGCCTTCTTTTTGGTCCGCAGTGGCAAAAATAGAATGGAACATGCGTCGTTCAAATCGTAATCCTTCGGTCAAATTGACTTCGAAAGCTCGATTAATGGTTTCTTTCAGCATCATGTTTGCAGTCAGCGAACGTGTCGCAATTTGTTCAGCGGCTTGTAGGGTTTGTTGGAGTAGGTCTTCTTTGTTGAATACACGTGCAACCAAACCACTTAACTCAGCTTCTACTGCACCCATTTGTCGTGCGGTGAGGCACATTTCCATCGCTTTAGCTTTACCAATGGCATGAGTTAAACGTTGTGTTCCACCAATTCCCGGAATTACGCCCAAAGTCACTTCAGGTAAGCCGAACTTGGCATTCTCAGCGCAGTAGATAAAGTCACACATCAGTGCTAATTCACAACCACCACCCAAAGCATAACCACTCACCGCAGCAATCAAAGGTTTACGGCGTTGGGCAATACGATCAGCAAGATGGAAAAAATCATCAAAATAAATATCAGGAAAATTTAGCTGTGCCATTTCCTTAATATCCGCGCCTGCTGCAAAAGCTTTTTCTGAACCTGCCAATACGATACAACCAATCTCACGATCCTTTTCCAGTTGGTCGAGGGCTTGATTCACTTCACTGATCAATTCACTGTTTAACGCATTTAAAGCTTTAGGACGATTGAGGGTAATTAACCCAACACCATTATGCTTTTCCAATAAAATAGTTTGCCACTGCATCATTCAATCCTTGTTTGAGTTTTATAGACTACGTGCGATCACTAAACGTTGAATATCGCTAGTACCTTCATAAATCTGACAAATTCGTGCATCACGATAAATTCGTTCGATTGGAAAATCTTTCAGATAGCCATAACCACCAAAGACCTGTAAGGCACTTGAACAGACACGCTCTGACATTTCAGATGCAAATAATTTCGCCATCGATGCTTCATTCAAACAAGGCTGACCCGCTTCTTTGAGACGTGCAGCATAATGAACCAGTTGTCGTGCAGCTTCGATCTCTGTTGCCATACTAGCAAGGCGGAAGGCAATCGCTTGATGCTCGAAAATTGGTTTACCAAATGTCAGACGTTCTTTGGCATAGTCTGTCGCTTCTTCTAAAGCTGCACGCGCCAAACCCACTGCTTGTGCTGCAATTCCGATACGACCACCTTCTAAATTAGCAAGTGCAATTTTCAGACCCTCGCCTTCTTTACCCAACATCAAACTTTTATGCACACGTACATCGGTCAAAGCAATCTGACAGGTATCCGAAGCATGTAAACCTAATTTCTCTTCGACACGAATGACCTCATATCCGGGTGTATCACGTGGCACGAGAAAGGCACTAATCCCCTTTTTACCTGCGCTTGGATCAGTCACGGCAAAGACGATAATCACCCCTGCATTATGGCCAGAAGTAATAAACTGCTTTGCACCATTCAGAATATAATCATCACCATCCTTAACTGCGCGAGTTTTGATGGCTGCGGCATCTGAACCTGTGTGTGGTTCGGTTAAAGCAAAGGCTCCGATCATTTCACCTTGGGCTAAGGGTTTTAAAAAGCGTTCTTTTTGCTCGTCATTACCAAATTTTAAAATAGGTACACAGCCCACCGAGTTATGCACGCTCATAATGGTCGAGGTCGCACCATCTGCTGCTGCAACTTCTTCGAGTGCTAGTACATAGGCCAAATTGCCCGTATCTGACCCACCCCATTGCTCTGGGACTAGCATCCCCATAAAACCAAGCTGCCCCATCTGCGCTAACGCAGCTTTGGGAAAAGTGCCATCTCGATCCCAATCACTGGCATTCGGTTTGATTTGTTCTTGGGCGAAACTTTTCGCCATATCACGAATTAACAATTGTTCTTCGGTAAATTGCATTGTTATTTCCCTTACCCTGCTTTTACTTGTTGCTTAGCAATTTCCTGATTACGCAATAAAAAACGTTGGATTTTACCACTTGGCGTCTTCGGCAACTCGGTGACAAATTCCACTAGACGTGGATATGCATGTGCAGAAAGACGTTTTTTCACAAATTGGCTTAATTCTTCTGCCAAAGCAACTGTAGACTGTACACCTGCCGCTAAAATCACAAAGGCTTTAACCAGTTCGGTACGATCTGGATCAGGCACACCAATTACCGCAGCTTCAATCACCGCATCATGTTCAAGCAAAGCACTTTCAACATCAAATGGACCGATGCGATAACCCGATGTGGTGATCACATCATCGCTACGTCCCACAAAACTCATACTGCCATCACTATGTAACTCAGCGGTATCGCCTGTTAAGTAATAATTGCCAACAAAAGGTGATTTACGGCTTTCTTTATACCCACCAAACCACATCATTGGCGATTGGCTGATATCCACCGCTAAAATTCCGGCGGTGTCTGGCGGAAGCTCTTCGCCTTGTTCATTGACCACGGCAACCCGATAACCCGGACTTGGAAAACCTGCCGCACCTGCACGTATTTCATGGCTTAAACCGTGATGGTTACAGACCACCATACCCACTTCAGTTTGTCCGTAATGATCGTAAATCGGCGCATCTAAAACTTGTTTGAACCAGCGAATCACTTCTGGATTCAGTGGCTCACCTGCACTACTGACCACACGGAACTGACCTTTTAACGGCGCCATTTGTGCTGGATCAGCAGCCATCATCATACGATAAGCCGTTGGTGCACCTGCCAAATTGGTGATTTGATAATCCTTGACGATTTGACACAAACTATCCGTACTGAATCCACCTTCATAGAACAATGTCGCATGTCCCAAGAATAACGGCCCAGTAATCGCATAGTACAAACCATAGGCCCAACCTGGATCAGCAATATTCCAAAAGGCATCATCTTCAGTTAAGCCAATCGCATCTTGCATATAGCGACCAAATGCAATTAAGGCTTTTAGTGGAACTTCGAGCGGTTTGGCAGGTCCAGTGGTCCCTGAGGTAAACATCAATAAGAACGGATCGTGCAAATTACGCATCACTAATTCACATTGATCAGACTGCTGATTCAGCTCCTGCCAAAAATTAAAATCGCTAGCTTTGGGCACTGAACCTTCTGCATCAGCAACGGTTACGATAGCTGGGCATTGTTCAACTTCATCGAGCTTGCTGCGATTGCCCACATCCGTGACGACTAACTTGCTTTGTGCAAGTTGAATACGATGCTCAATCGCTTTCGGTCCAAAAGCCGTAAACAGCGGTTGATATACGGCTCCAATTCGCCATGCGGCTAAAATCGTCACGATCAGCTCAGGCGTTCGTGGTAATAAACCCGAAATACGATCACCTGCCTGTACACCTTGTGATTTTAGAAAATTGGCAAATTGACTGGACCACTGTTTGAATTGCGCAAAAGTATATTGTTCCTTACGCCCATCTTTGCCTTGCCAGTACAAAGCAACTTTTTCACCGTCTACATGTCGGTCACAACACTCAAAGCATGCATTGAGTTCATCCAACGAACCTGACAACATGTGTTGAGCCGTATTTTCAAAATCAAATGCGTTTGCCACATCTTTATAATTCAACATCTCTATTCCCTCAGTCTGGATTTGTAGTTATTTACGACAGAGTTGCATTTATTGGTTTACAAGCCATCCAATGGCTTGATGTTTAAACTTGGTCTGGTAGGTATTGCTGGATAATGCTGGAGAAATCCAAATGCGCATTTCCACGCATACACATCTGCTGATACATCTGCTGTACCATGCCACCTAACAAAATAGGCTGTTTGACCTGACCTGCTGCCTCGACCGCGAGACCTAAATCTTTCAGCATCAGTTGTGTCGCAAAACCATCTTGATAGCCACGTGAAGCAGGTGCATTTTCATTGATATGTGGCCATGGATTACAAATCTCTGAACTCCAGCAACGACCACTTGAGGTGTTCACCACACCCGCCAATGCTTGCGGATCAATCCCCAATTTGGCACCCAATGCCATGCCCTCTGCCACAGCAGCCATCGAGATTCCAAGAATTAAGTTATTGCAAATCTTGGCAATTTGTCCTGCACCAACCTCGCCACAATGAATGACATTCTTGCCCATGTGGCTGAGCACAGGTTTGACTTCCTCAAAGGTCTGATCATTGGCACCTACCATAAAAGTGAGAGTACCTGCCTTCGCGCCAATAGTGCCACCCGACACAGGCGCATCACAGATGTGAATATTTTTAGTTTGCGCAAGCGCAGCGATATCTTTGATGGTCTGCGGGTCAATGGTACTGCTATCAATACACAATGCCCCTGCCTTCAAGACTTCCAGCACGCCCTCCTCACCGAGGTAAACCTCTTTGACATGCTTGGCTGCTGGTAACATGGTGATCACCACATCTGCTTGTTGGGCTGCTGCTTGTGGACTGTCGCAGACCACACCACCCGCTTCAGCAAAGTGCTGATTCGCCACTTCACTGAGGTCATAACCATAAACTGTAAGTCCTGCTTTGAGCAGGTTATGAGCCATTCTGCCGCCCATATTTCCGAGACCGATAAAGGCGATATTCATCCCTGATTCCCCCTTAACGTAAACTAATGGTGGTATTTACACCGCCAACTTCATGGCTATCTTCAAACCAACGACTGGTAATGGTTTTGGTCTGCGTATAGAACTGTACCGCTTGCTTACCATAAGGGCCTAAATCACCCAGTTTTGAACCACGCGAACCTGTAAAGCTAAAGAATGGTACAGGCACAGGAATTGGAATATTAATCCCCACTTGACCAATATCAATTAAGTTTTGGAAGGTACGTGCTGTAGCACCACTTTGAGTGAAGAGTCCAACACCATTACCAAATGGATTGGCATTGATCAGCTCAATCGCTTCTTCTAAAGTATCAACAGAAATAATTGCCAATACAGGGCCAAAGATTTCTTCTTTATAGATGCGCATGTCTGTGGTCACGCCATTAAAAATGGTCGCTCCGACAAAGTTACCTGACTCATAACCTTGAACTTGCACATCACGACCATCGAGTAACAGCTCTGCGCCTTGCTCGACACCACTATTGATCAAATCAATCACACGCGCTTTGGCACGTTGAGAAATGACAGGTCCGATATCTGTATTCGGCTCATGTCCTGCATTAACCTTCAAGGTTTTGGCTTTTTCAACCAACTCTTGAACCCATTGCTTACTTTCACCCACCATCACAGCAACTGAAAGTGCCATGCAACGCTGTCCTGCAGCACCAAAAGCCGCACCGACTAAAGCATTGAGGGTTTGTTCTTTGTTGGCATCAGGCATCACCACCACATGGTTTTTCGCCCCCATCATCGATTGCACACGTTTGCCATGTTGCCCTGCGAGGTTATACACATGCGTACCCACCGCAGTTGAACCGACAAAGGAAATCGCTTTAATGTGTGGATGTGTACAGAGACGATCGACTACTTCTTTGCCACCATGAACCACATTCAACACACCAACAGGTACACCTGCTTGAATCGCAAGTTCGACCAACATCATCGTGGTTAATGGGTCTTGTTCAGAAGGTTTAAGTACAAAGGTATTGCCACAAACAATCGCCATTGGGAACATCCACAATGGAATCATGGCTGGGAAATTAAATGGAGTGATGCCCGCACAAACACCCAATGGTTGTTGCAAAGTATAGGTATCTACACCTCGTGCTACGCCTTCGATGTACTCGCCCATTTGCAAAGTACCGACAGAACAAGCGTGCTCAACCACTTCTAAGCCACGCTGGATATCACCTTCTGCATCGGCTAAGGTTTTGCCTTGCTCAGCGGTCAGTACTTTCGCGATCTCTTTCATGTTGGCACGAATCAAGTCTTGTAGCTTCAGCATAATGCGCATACGTGCTTGAATCGGTGTTTGACGCCAAGTGGCAAAAGCATCTTGTGCAGCTTGAATCGCTGCATCCACTTCCTGCATTGTTGCAAAAGGCACACGACCGATGACTTCCTGTGTCGCAGGATTGACGATATCTTTCCAGTGTTGGGTTTCAGACTCGATCAACTGTCCATTAATGAGTAGCTTAGCTGTGTCCAGCTCGATTTTCTGGATTGTATTCATAACCTCTCCATAGGCCTATTTTTATTGTGTTCAGATGTTCGAAAATAGCGATTCGTCGTATTTTCTTTTTTTAACATTTGTTTGAGACTAGCAAAGAATGCTTTGACCACCAACGCAAATTCATGCACGATTGATGTGCAAATATGCACAGGGATGACAATAACAATGAAAGTGGATTGGGATCATCTACAGTTTTTTCTGGTTTTAGCGAGAACCAAAACCTTGACCAATGCAGCACGCATTATTGGCGTGGAACACAGTACTGTAGCTCGACGGATTCAAGCATTGGAGCTGGCTTTAGGCACGACTTTGTTCAAGCGTGAAGCATCAGGTTATGAACTAACGATGGAAGGATTAGCCCTTGTTCCGCAGGTTGAACAAATGGAACAGGCATTCCTTCAGATTGAGAAACCGCATCAACCTTTGCAAGGTCGTGTGCGAATTGGCACACCTGAAGGATTTGGTACCGCATTTCTTGCACGACTATTAGCAGAGTTATCGATTCACTATCCTCAGCTCACGATTGACCTGATTCCTGTGCCAAAGATGATTAAGCTCTCGCATCGTGAAGCGGACATTGTGGTGTCTATTGATCGCCCAACGTCTGGACCTTATATCATCACGCGACTGTCAGATTACTCATTAAAGATTTATGGCAGTCAAAACTATCTGTCACAACATCCACCAATTCGTGGATTAGAGGATTTAACCCAACACCGTTTTGTTAATTATATTGATGATTTGGTCTATAGCCCTGAGCTGTATTGTCTAGAACGCTTACCCTTAAAACTCACTGCAAATTTTCGCAGTAGCAGTATTTTGGCACAACAAATCGCGGTCAGTGCAGGTGCTGGATTGGCTATTTTGCCGAAATTTTTAGCCCATGATAAACCTGAACTTCAGGATGTTTTAGCTGAACAAGTACGTTTTAATCATACTTTCTGGATGCTTACCTTTGTAGATTTACAGCATGAGCCACGGATAAAACTGGTCTGGGATTATTTACGTAAACAGGCAGATAAATATCAGCATTTATTGGTTGATTAATACTTCTCAGCGTAGATATAAAAAGAGCCAATCAAGATAGATCAGCTCTTTTTATGGGAGATGCAAAAGAGTCGATTAAGCCAATTCACGCGCAAGTTTACGCATACGTGGCTTGTATAACACTCGATAAGTTACCGCTAAAATCACCACCCACAACGGACTCACATAGAGTGCTTTCAGGGTGTCAGGTTCAAGTGCCAAAATCACCAAAGCGAATAACAAGAATGCAATCACCACATAAGACATGAACACACCACCCGGCATTTTAAAGTTTGACTGTTCATGCAACTCTGGGCGTAATTTGCGATAACGAATATAGCAGACCATGATCAGGCTCCATACGCTAATAAACAGGATCACACACAGCGAACTTGCCAAAGTAAAGGCTTCCATCGTGTTCGGGACAAAATACTGCAGCACGGCTCCACCCATGATAAATACACATGAGAAGATCAGACCATTTGCTGGCACTGCACTTTTGGATAAGCGACCAAATGAATTCGGTGCCTGACCATCTTTTGACAGACCAAACAACATACGACTGGTCGAGAAAACACCACTGTTCATCGACGACATCACCGAAGACAGCACCACTAAATTCATGATGATCGCTGAGGTCACAATCCCAGCATTCAGGAATAACTCAACGAATGGGCTTTTATCTGCACGGATTTGATCCCACGGTGTAACAGCCATCACCACCAATAAAGCCAAGACATAAAACAAAATAATACGAATCGGAATCGCATTAATCGCTTTAGGAAGATTCTTGTGTGGATCTTTAGTTTCTGCCGCAGTGGTTCCAATCAACTCCACACCGACAAAGGCAAAAACGGCAATTTGGAAACCTGCCAAGAAGCCATCAACACCTTTCGGGAACATACCACCATGCGACCAAATATTATTGAGTGAAGCCACTGTGCCATGAGGTGCGGTAAAATGACTAAAAATCATATAGCCCCCAACCCCAATCAAACCAATAATCGCCAAGATTTTAATCAGTGCAAACCAGAACTCGACTTCACCAAACAATTTGACGGTAAGTAAATTCAACGCCAAAACGAACAATACGCAGCCCGCACTAATCAGAGCCTGTCCCATTGGAGTAAACATCACTCCATCTGGCAGCCAAAAACCAAGATAATTAATTACAGCGGCTAAGTCCGCAATACCGACCAAAACCCAACCTAACCAATAAGTCCAACCCAAATAATATCCAGCCCACGGTCCAATCAGATCGTGTGCCATATCGACGAAAGATTTGTACTGTAAATTGGCAAGCAACAACTCACCAAGTGCTCGCATCAAAAAGAAGAACATGCCACCAATAATCATGTAAATAAACAAGATTGATGGACCTGCAAGGGAGATGGTTTTTCCTGAACCCATGAACAGTCCAGTCCCAATCGCGCCACCAATGGCAATCAATTGCAAATGGCGATTGGAAAGTTTTCGTTGTAAGTCTTGAGGTGCATCATCACCTGAAGACTGATTATCTATCACCGTCATAAAAAAGTTCCTTTTTACTACTTCCTAAAATGAATCGGTCGCTAATTTATGAGCTTAACCAGCTGTCCTTTATAAATGACCTATTCATTTTGACTGCAAGAAAATACGTATTTGCCTTACTTTTATCTATAACAAATACGTTACTTTTCTTCTTTTTTAATCTCATTTAAACAAAAATAAAGCGATTCGCTTTATTTTTGTGCTGCAATCACTGCAATTTCAATCAACCAATTTGGATTGACCAAATCAGCTTGAATCGTAGCGCGTGATGGCGCTACACAGTCTTTTAACCAATCGACATAGATCGCATTGACTGTCGGAAAATCTGAGAGATTTTTTAAAAACAGTTGAACCGACAATAGGCGTGATTTATCGCTATTTGCCGAAGCCAAGAGCTGCTCAATCGTTGCCAAAATATCTAGAGTCTGTCCTTCAATATCGAGGTCTGGATTTTTAGGCACCTGTCCTGATAGATAAACAACCTGATTAAAAACCGTGACTGCACTCATCACTTCGGTGCTATTGATTTTCTGGATATCTGAATGTGACATGATGACTTCCTTAGTCTTGAGTGATAAATGGAACTCGTGCAGTTACGCCGCACATAAGTTCATAGCCAACTGTGCCTGAGGCTGCTGCAACATCATCAATAGAGAGAATTTGACCTGTTTTTGATGTTCCCCAAAGCACAACTTCACTGCCAATTTCAGCATTCGGAACTGGCGTTAGATAGACTGCCAACATATCCATACTGACTCGCCCAATGGTTCGAGTACGGATTCCATTGACTAACACGGGCGTGCCTGTAGGAGAAGTACGCTGATAACCATCTGCATAACCACACGCGACAATACCAATCGTCATCGCATGTGCAGCTACGAAACTTGAACCATAACCCACACTTTCATTGGCATTTAACTGCTGGATCGCGATCAATTCACTGCGCAAACTCATGGTCGGTGCAAGTCCCCAATCTTGGATACTATGCTTCGGATAATCGGGAGAGCTGCCATAGAGCATGATGCCGCCACGGACATAATCGGAGTGTACTTGCGAGGGATATCTGAGAATGGCAGCACTATTACTCACCGATCTTTCGCCAGGTAAGTCCTGAATGGTGCTTTCAAATTCTGCGAGTTGATATTCAACCCCAGCTTGACCAAAACGTTCGCCATCAGCATCAGAGAAATGCGTCATATGGGTGATGTTGGAAACATTATTGAGGCGTTGCAGATGTTGCCAGATTTTTCGGTATTGTTGAGGCTTGAAACCTAGACGGTTCATGCCACTGTTCATTTTTAAGAAAATATCAAACTGAGCTGGATAGATATGCTGTTGTATCCATTCAACTTGATGCTCACTATGTACCGTAAAACTCAACTGATATTCAGCACAATCAAATAAATCTTGTGGCGAAAAAATTCCTTCCAGCAATAGGATTGGACCTGTCCAACCTAATGCACGCAAACGTTTCGCTTCATCTATATCAAGTAAAGCGAAGCCGTCCGCAGTTTTTAAAGCATCGTAAACTCGTTCGATTCCATGTCCATAGGCATTGGCTTTGACCACTGCAAACATCTTACTATCTGGAACAGAAGTTCTCACGACCTCAAGATTTTGGCGCAAAGCCTGAGTATGAATGACCGCAGTAATTGGGCGAGGCATAATCAACGTCCTTGTATAATCAAATTATGCCGCGTGTGAATAACGCTGGATTGATAAACCATCAGTACTAATCTCGGTACGATGATTCATCACTAGATCACTGATTAATTTGCCTGAACCACATGCCATGGTCCAACCTAAAGTGCCATGACCAGTATTTAAGAACAGATTTTTATATTTGGTTGCACCAATAATCGGTGTGCTGTCTGGTGTCATTGGACGTAAACCTGTCCAGAATGATGCTTGTTGCAAGTCACCACCTGGGAATAAGTCTTGGGTGACCATTTCCAAAGTTGCACGACGATCATCATTTAAGCCCAAGTTAAAGCCACTTAATTCCGCCATACCACCCACACGGATACGTTGGTCGAAACGTGTAATCGCGACTTTATACGTCTCATCTAAAACCGTTGATTGCGGAGCAAATTTTGGTTCAACAATTGGAATCGTCAATGAATAGCCTTTCACTGGATAAACTGGCAGATTCAATTGCAATGGTTTTAAGAAATCGCGTGAATAACTACCAAACGCAAGTACGAAACGATCAGCCGTTAAAATCGCCCCATTGACCATCACACCTTTAATTTCGTCACCTTCAACGATCAGTTGCTCAACATTTTGATCGAATTTAAATTCGACACCTAAGTCTTGCGCCACTTTTGCCAAAGCGTTGGTGAATAAATAACAATCACCCGTTTCATCGTTTGGTAAATGTAAACCACCGACTAATTTATCGGTGTGTGCCAATGCTGGTTCTACGCTACCCAGCTCTTCTGCATTGAGTAAATTAAAATCAACACCACATTCTTTCAGCACTTGGATGTCTCGTTGCACTGCTTCAAGCTGCGCTTCATTACGAAATACCTGTAATGTACCTTTGGAACGATTTTCGTAATGGATGCCTGTTTCACTTCTCAGTTGACGCAAACAATCACGGCTGTATTCAGCCACACGCATCATGCGCTCTTTATTGACTGCATAACTTTGAGGATTACAGTTTTTCAGCATCTGTGCCATCCACTGGAGCTGCCACATGCTGCCATCTATATTAATAGCAAGTGGTGCATGATGCTGGAACATCCATTTTACTGCTTTAAATGGGATCCCTGGTGCAGCCCACGGCGTTGAATATCCTGGCGAGATTTGCCCAGCATTACCAAAACTGGTTTCTTTTGCTGGACCAGACTGACGATCAAGTACAGTCACTTGGGCACCTTGTTGTGCAAGATAGTAAGCACTCGCTACACCAATAACACCACTTCCTAAAACGATGACGCGCATAATAGGTCCCTCTCGCCCACTAGTTTATTTAACTAGTATATTTTTGCTTCAATAGTTTTTTTGACTGTTTTTATGGCTATAATCTAGGTAATTTAATGTTTTTATCATGAAAAAATTAAAATAAAAGGGAATGTTTTATGCGTAAATTAGACCGTATTGATCGCTTGATTTTAGACATTCTGCAACGTGAAGGACGTATCGCGATTAGTGAGTTGGCTTCACGTGTGAACTTATCTACCACGCCTTGTTCAGAACGCGTCAAACGATTGGAACGTGAAGGTATTATTATGGGCTATTACGCTCGGCTTAATCCCGTACATGTAGATCGCAGTCTGTTGGTGTTTTTAGAAATCAAACTATCTGCAAAATCAGGCGATGTATTTGATCAGGTGGCACGCGATTTAGTGGATATCCCTGAGGTTTTAGAATGTCATCTGATATCAGGTGAGTTTGATTATTTAGTCAAAGCACGACTCAAAGAAATGAGTGCTTATCGACGCTTATTGGGTGATTTACTGAAAAAACTGCCTGCTTCGGCATCATCCCATAGTTATGTGGTGATGGAGGAAGTCAAAGAAAGCCTTTATTTAGATGTGAGCAAATAAAAACCACCCAATATTAAGGTGGTTTTTAGCTTGTCATTCGATCCGTTGCTTAGAAATATTTCAAAATCGTAATCTGTTTATTTTGATGCTTAAAGCGTGAAAACCATTGCACCACTGGATAAAGCGCAAAAGACATTGCTATCGTGATGAGCCATAGCATCCACACATGATTGACTGAAAGATAGTCTCCCTGATTTACGCCCCAAATACTGACTGCAATCACATAGACCAACTTCAATACATATAAATGCAATAAATAAAAGAACATCGGCACTGAACCAAATACCACTAAAGGTTTAAACCATCGTTGCTGTTGCCAGCGATCAAATGCCACCAACAAAATCAAGCCCACACCTACATTCCATAAAATGAACAGTAAAGATGGCGGATATTTGGTCAAATTAAAGAAACTCATCAGCGTCAGTTTAAAGGAATCAAAATGTAGCCACGGTTGATCACCATAAGCATTGACGAAGCGCAACAATACAAACAAGCCGATACTGATCAAACCGATACCGAATAAATAGTTATTCCTCTGCTGAGTTGTATATTTTTGACTAAATAAATGTCCTAAGGCATATCCCAATAAAATCACCCCTATCCACGGCAGCACAGGATAAGACGTCCGTAGCTTCACCCCTGCGATCTCAATCCAACCTCGCTCATGTAAGATCAACCAAAGGGTTTGAATGAAAGATCCGTCAGTAAAATGAATGGAGTCTAAAAGATTGTGCCCAAAGATAATGGCAAATGCACTGAGTATAATCACAGGCAAAGGTAAACTGATACATGCGGCGAGCACCACCATGCTAATCCCAATGACCCAGATCACTTGCAAATAAATCACATCAGGTGGAAAAGTCGCAGTCCAAGCAAAATTAACCAATGTAAGTTCAAGTACAATCAGGAATAAACCACGTTTCAATAAAAATGCACGTGTTTGCTGCACACTTTGAGTTTTGGAATAAAATAAAAAAGCTGAAATACCCGTTAAGAATACAAAAATTGGCGCGCACAAATGTGCCAACACACGACTACCAAACAAAGCAGGTTCAGTAACTGAAACATCCATCGGATCAGGGACTTGTTTGTGTAAATAAAATGTTTCTCTGACATGATCAAGTAACATGATCAAAATCACTAAACCACGTAGAGCATCGATCGATTGCAAACGTTGAATATTGTCTTTTAACGTCATAGTAAAGCTAGATTAATTAATGTAATGTTATAGTATTACATTTACTTTCTTTTGTCTTTCTTTGGCTGATTCATTTATGCAATACAAACTCAGGATTTGGTCTTGTTTGGGGCTTGGTTTTTTCTCAACTTTTTCATGGGCAGGCGATCCAACTGCGACTCTTGAGACCATTCGGATTCAAGCAAATAGCACGCTAGAAAGTGACACTCAAAGCACTGCAAGCACAAAATTTTCACATGGTGTAGTGGATGTGCCTTTTAATCGAGCCTTTATTTCTAAACAACAACTTGAACAACAAGATGTTCAACGAATAGATGATGCATTAACACTGGTCAGTGGCGTTTTTCATCAAAGTACTTTGGGCGGTGGCTTTTGGGATAACTATTCGATTCGTGGTTTTAGTACGGACCCGAACTGGGGTGCGGCAATGATCCGCAATGGTTTAAGTGTCAATCGAGGCATCAGCGCACCCAAAGATATGGTCAATATTGAATCACTCGATTTCCTCAAAGGGCCTATGGCAGCCTTGTACGGTCGAGGAGAAACAGGTGGTTTACTGAATTTGAATAGTAAGAAACCTGAATGGCAAAATGAGAGTAAAATAAACTTAAGAGCCAACAGCCATGAACAATATCGGATAAGTATCGAAAATACTGCACCGCTAAGTGATGAACTTGCTTATCGTTTTGCAGTCGCCCATGAAGATAATCAAAGTTTCCGCGATCATGTCAGCAGCAAACGTTGGTTCTTCTCACCGCAACTCACTTGGAAAATCTCAGATCAAACCCAGCTCGATTTTGATAGTGAATTTACCCAGCAACTCGGTACATTTGATCGTGGCATTAGCACCGCGCAAAAAAAGTTTGTAATGAATCCCAAAACTTTTACAGGTGAGCCGAATGATGATGATATGCGAGTCAAAGATCACTTCTATCAGTTGCGTTTGAGCCATGCGTTCAATGATGAATGGAAACTCAACACTGCGTTAAGCTATAAAGATGCTCAACTTACTGGTTTATCCACTGAACCTCGCCGTATGCAAACCGATGGACAAACCTTAGAGCGTCAACGCCGCTATCGAGATTATCAAAGTGAAGACCTGTTATTTCAGGCAGAATTACTGGGTAAATTTGAACAATCGTGGGCAAGACATGAACTTTTAGTTTCAACTGAAATAGGGCAACTCGATTATCGTCAGTACCAACTACGTCGTAATCATAGTGCCAGCAATCCGAATACCATTAACATTTATCAGCCACAATACGGCCAGTATTCGCCAAGTTTAGCGCCATTTACTGACACTGATGAACGTCAACGTTACTTCGCCCTCAATCTACAAGATCAAATGTTTTTGAATGATCAATGGAGTGTCTTAGTCGGTACTCGTTTTGATCAAGTCGAACAAAAATTTGAAAACCAACTGACCCACAAACAACTTCAGCAAACCCTTCATCAAGCCAGCCCACGCTTAGGTGTGAACTTCAAAGCTTCAGATCATTGGGCATTTTATAGTAACTATGGTCGCTCATTTGCCATGAACAGTGGTATGAATCGTGTTGGTGAAAACTTTGCGCCTGAAAAGGGTCAAAGCTATGAAATTGGAAGCAAATATCAGCTTAATGATCGTAGCCTGCTCAGTCTCGCCTTGTTTAAAATGCAGAAACAAAATGTGCTCACTACAGATCAAATCGATCCTAATTTTCAAACGGCTGCAGGTGAAGTCAGTAGCCAAGGAATCGAGTTAGATTTTAATAGCCAACTCAATAATCGTTGGTCAGTCAACGCAAATTATAGTTATACCAATGCACAAATTGAAAAAGACCAAGATATAGCCAAAGGTTCACGTTTAAGTAATATTCCTAAACATCAGGCTGCCGTTTCGAGCAATTTTGAGTTTTTACAACAAGGTGCGGTAAAAGCAGGAATCGGAGGCAATATCAGTTATGTCGGTGAACGTAGTGGGCATAATTTAGATAATGGTTTTAATTTACCAAGTTATACACTGGTCAATCTGAATGCCTATTATTCTCCATCAGATCGCTTGCGTTATCAGTTCAATCTCAACAATCTATTCGATAAAACCTATTACTTGTCTAGTTATAGCGACCTTTGGATTCAGCCAGGCGAACCAATCAACGCCTCACTGTCAGCACAATTTAAATTTTAATCATACTATTCAGCCTGCAAACGCAGGCTGAATCTGTATCATTATTCGTCTTCATCATCATAAATATAGCTCATACAACCCCATCCGTCGTACTCACCATCGAACTCTTGCGCAATTCGCGTCATCCATTCTTCTAAATCTGCAATATCTTCGTATTCCAACATCATATTGATATGGATATTTAATACCCACATATCTGAACCATCAGAATGTAGCTCTTCTTGAAACAGTGAAATTTTTTGTTCTTGATGTAACAGATGCAAGGCACACTTTTCAACTTGCTCCTGTTTCTCGAAAACAATTGAAAATTCAACCTCATGTGGCTCGGTTAAATCATTACCATCTTCAACCATCTGCCACAGTACATTACCATTATCGTTTTCTGGAAATTGGTCGTAATCACGTGTCATTTGAGTATCCTTTGTTTTGGTTTCAATTTAATTATTTGGCTATAGATTAACCTATTTTTATGTCAGTTTTTAGACCTAGTGTTGAGATTAAATTTTATTTCCTGTAACACAATTTTTTAATTGATCACGCGCTTTTAAACCATCAGTCCACTCTGCTTCTACAATTTTTTTACCGTTTTGCTCAATGATAAAGTGTTCATTTTCTAGCATATTATCAAATAAGGCTTGGGCACTTGGCACTGCAAAACTAATTGCGGCATAGGGGTAGTTTGGTAATTTATAATTAAACACGCGAACGCTTTGAGCATCACCTGTACTCTGTTTCAGCGTGACTTGAATCATTTCGGTTTTACCAGGTTGTGGGATGTCTTCACCCCAAAAGGTTAGCATCGCCCCTGCGTAATCACCTCCCGGTCCCGACACTTTAATTAAACTTTGTCTCTTCCAAAAGAACGCAGCGCAATATTCTCCCTTTTTCGGATTTGCGCTATCTTGAAAAAACTCCCATCCCCCATTTATATAACGTTCATAACGCGGATCTTGTTTAAGCTTTTGTTCTTGTAAATTTTTTTGTAAATCAGAATTTAGTAAATCTGTTGCAACTTCTATTCTGGATTGCATTGGATCGTAGCTAGAATAGTAAGTACGCGATTCTTGTTCTTCATATTGCTCTTGTTGTTGCCAATAATAATTTTCAGCCGCTTGGCGGCCATAGTCTTGCATTTGTTGATGATGTTGGGCATGCATTTCGCAAATATTGGGCAAATCTGAACATGCCCATGCAGATAAAGAAAAACTACTCAACAATCCAATCAATATTGTTTGCAACAGACGCATCTTTATCTCTTATTCTCATCATTTAGCAGATATTTTAAGCAGTTCAAGCAATAAAAAATAGCTTAGTCTGATTAAAATTTTAAAAAGGAATATCTGACTGTAATACTAAATCTTTGTGTTGTAATGGATGTTGGAAAGCAAGATAGGCTGCATGTAATGCCATTCTGTTTAAAGGGAATTTGCTAGGCTCAGGATGATAAAGCTTATCTCCCATAATCGGGTGTCCAATATGCATCATGTGGACACGCAATTGATGCGAACGTCCTGTCACAGGCTCTAAACGCACCCGACTTTGATCCATTTCCGCATCATATTCCATTAACTGAAACAGGGTTTTGGCTTGCTTACCTAACTCAAAATGCACCATCTGACGCGGACGATTTTCCCAATCTGTAATTAAAGGAACTTCTACACGACCTTCAGCTTCAATTTGTCCTTGTAGTAATGCCACATAATATTTTTTGACGGTACGTGCTTGAAACATTTTACTGACTGCGACTTCTGCATCACGATGCTTTGCGAACATCAGTAAACCGGAGGTCGCCATATCTAGACGATGCGTTACTTTGGCATTCGGATGTTTGTCTAATACCCGTAAATAAGCACTATCTTGATGTTCTGGCAAACGCCCCATGACTGACAACAATCCCGCAGGTTTATTCACCACCACTAAGTCATCATCTTCATAGATAATTTCTAAAGCTTGCTGTGGGGGAGCGTAAATAAAATTGTCATTTAAAGGCATGGAGATCAAAACAGTAAAAATTGCGCCTCGATTATAGCGATTTCATCCATAAAATCGAATTTCTCAGGCATCATTTATCGATGCCTAAGCACTGCGAATTAAAATATTGATTCCACAAATTAAGATGCAGTTTGAATACTTTTATTTAAGCTTTTCTTATATAACTCTTCTAATACAATCGAATCACGATTTAGGAATAGCACTAAATATTCTTTCGCTCGACTTAAAGCCAGTTGTTTAAATGCAATGGTTTCTTTTGTTTTACGTGTCACCAATCCAAATAAATCTTTCTTCGGTATGAGAACAGGAATATCACTGTCGATTTTAAATTCAAGTTGTTTAGATTCGGCAAAAGCATCAATACTAATCCTTAACGTCTGCTCAGTATATTCATCACGCACAATAAAGCAGGTGCTTGCACCGTCTAACTGTAGCTGACGAACCATTAGTTGTCTCCAACCGATTTCATCAAATTTATTCATAATCTGTTCTGCATTAAATATACCGATATGATCTGCATCATTTCGATTTATTTGATGGGGATAGCGGATTTTAAGATCGAATGCATTCATTATTTTTCTGACCTATTCCAGTATGATCATCTTTTGATTTTAACTTTTGTTCTAAATTATATCATTTTGTTTTTTAATATAAAAATATCGATTTATATTCAAATTCATTCTAATTTAAGATTTCTCTCACATTCATTTTTAATTTTATTGACGTAGTTAATATTATTTTATTCTGATTGGTCATATTCTGTTTATATTTGAATTTTTTAGGGTGTCCAGGGAAAACTGTGTTTGTTTACTTCAACACTTATGACTTTGTAAGCCATAACCTTTGCCTATAAACTTTTGATCTATAGCGTCCTAAGCCGAATCGAGACCTTTTGGGTTCGTACACACTTGCTTTATAAGCTTCGGTGCATGCTACTCTTTTCGATCCCTTTCACACCCTTGAGACATAGTTTAGGCAGATCGGGATGGGATTGTTTTCCTAAAAAATGGTATTTTTTTCCATGAATGAAATAATTTCGCATACTAAACTTTAAAATTAGAATTATTTCCCATTTCAATAAAAAATAACTGATTTAAATTCCGATATATTCAAATTTACATGTGTATTTTTTCATGAGCCTATAAAATTTAAGCCCAAATCACCATAATCGCAGCTACGATCACCAACCACAAACCCAAATGATCGGTTCTCGCCAATTTTTCCTTAAAGAAAAATGCAGAGATCAGTAAACTAAATAAAATCTCAACTTGACCTAGTGTTTTCACGATTGCCACGGTTTGCATACTCATCGCACTAAACCAACCCAATGAAGCAAGAAAACTACAGACACTCACTTTGAAAGTCAGTCCAAGACTTTGCCACATTTTAGATAAAGTCTGGCGACTGAAGAGACCAAGATATAACACCAAAATAATGCACTGGAAGCTAATCAAGCTACACAGCACCCATGCGGCACGGTGTAGAAATGGCAACATGCTCAACTCTAAACTTGCTTCACGTACCAACAATGAGGTGATGGCAAAACACAAACCACTGCCTAAACCAATCATTAATGTTTTCATTGAAAGTTCAGTATGTTGTCTGCCTTTACTTAGTAAAAATACCGCGACTGCACCAATCGAAACACCCACCCAGCCCCATGCTGTTAAATGCTCTTGTAAAAACAGCACACCGACCAATGCCGCTAAAATAGCTTCACTTTTGGCGAGTCCGACCCCGATGGCATAATTCTTTTGTTGAAATAATTTAACCATTAAAGCCGTTGCATAGATTTGGCTAATTCCTGCGATCACCACATAAAACCAAAATTTATTAGAAAAACTGACTTCAACACTGACAGGCTGCTGAGTATAGAGAATGACGATATAACTAAAAGCAAAGATCGGTGCAAATAGAAAGCGTGCCAATGTCGTGCCATAAACATCGACTGTGGTGCTGAGTTGTTTTTGAAATGCATTGCGCCACGCCTGCATAAAAGCAGCCATCAAGGTAAATAAAATCCAAGTAAACGCCATCATCAACCATGCACACTCAAAATGTGGGTGTAATTTACTCGCTTGAAGATGATTTTTCGAGCTTTGATTGAGAAAAATACTGTCTTTGCAATTCAAAAGCGATGGGTAAGATCACCATGCCATCGCTGTTTGTTGAATGAGAAGCTAGCTTTGGTTTACTTCAACTGTTTTTGCCAAGGAAACTTTTTCAGGCGATGTCTCACACGATACATCAGTCCGCCATGAAGATTGCCGACATGCCATGCTAATTTTGAAGTTACTGTCATATCTGGAATCCAGTAGCGTTGTTGTACTTGATCCAAAGGCTGCGGCTCAGCGATTTTAATCTCGGCGGCGATATAGCCCTCACCATCGGCTAAACTCATACGTGCTAAGACATTTCCAGCAGCATCACAGATTTGCGTTTCGCCAACCATTTCAGTGAACCATTTGACATAAGGTAACAATGGCATATCACTCAAGATTTCGCCGACATGAGCAGCATGCACTACGGGAATACCTGTTAAGCGTGCCATTTGCGCTGGTAGCGCTTCACTTTGTTGTTTATAAATTTCATGTTCACGACGCATCCATTTACCCAACAATCCATACCAATTGATCGGCATCGAATACCAACACATTCCACCTAAAATCAACTGTGCATGTTGTTCTCGAACACGTTTGGCGGTACGGAACCTTGCCCACTCCCAACCTGAGAGCAATGCAACCTTACAGTTCAAGCTAGTTGAATCCACAATTCCATCATCCGAACCACCGCGATAGAAATTTTGCTCCCATGCGGTTGGAATATCTTTGTCATGCAGATGATAATCGCCATTCCGCTCCACCATGACATAAGTACCATAGGTATGCCCGTCACGAATTGCCACGAAGCCACCTGTGATCACCACATTCAATTGCTTAGCTAAACGAATTAAAAGCTGTAAGGGCTGACCCTGTAATGGTTGTGGAGTCAGCAAAGCTTGTGGTGAATAGACATTTGGAGAAGTCATCGACTCAGGAAGTACGATCACATCAGGCGTATGCTCTTGATATGCCGCTAAAATCAATTGTTCGAGTTTTTTTAAATTTGCTTCAACCTGTCCTAACTGCAATTCAGGCTGAATGGCGACGATTTTCATATCTATCATTCTTTTGAGTACTCAAGAAAATCTTAGCATCGAATTTTAGAAATACTTTGACCTTACCTCTTCAATGCTTAGTTTATTTTTCTCTAGCGTCATCGCTGATAAAAATCGTATTGGCTTTCAACATCGACGGCGCAAAATCCACCATACGGCGTAATGTTCGAGTGAAATGAGCTTGATCAGAAAAGCCTGATTCAACCGCAATCTCAATCAAAGTTTTGCCCTGTATCCACAGCTTGATGACATAGCGGATACGCAACCACAAGATATATTGTCGCATAGATAGTCCGAGTTGCTGACTAAACAGATGCATCAGACGTGACTCTGATAACCCAACCTTTAGCGCAACATCTGCGATGGTTGTAATTTGATGGGGTACACAGCGTTTGATGTATTCACATGCGAGTTGAACCTGTTGATCCCATGGTAAAGCCAATAATGGCTGAGGATTGAGTGCCAGTAATACATCCATCAGCAATTGCTTTACTTGTTCTAAGCAGAGTTGAGCAGTTATCAATTGCTGAAACTGTTTTTGAAAAGATTGAAGTCGATCAGCAGCTAAGGAACAAAATGCTTGTCCATTCAATAAAGGATGCAGATAAGCATAAAGCACGTGATCAGGATCAATCAAAATCGCAATATAAGGCTGATTCTGTGAATCGGTACTGTGGCTAATATTGGGTGCCATCACCACAATTTCATAATAGTTCGCAGGCTGATCTTCAACAGCCAATGCAAAAGCAGTGCCCAAACCGATTTGTAATAGTGCTGGAAAATGCGCGTGTGCTTTATTCAAATGATCTTGAGTCACATACACAATCACGCCATCCCACGCATAGACCAAGCTTTTTTGCGGTGTGATCGAGTCTAATTCCGTATGTTGAGATAGCATATTCGTTCAAGACCATTTCGGTTGGAGTGTTCAAAATGAAGACGACTTTAAAACGAAAGGAATAGTCGTATGTCTCACAATACTCAAGAACTGATGAAAAACAATACTGTGCAGATGGAAACCAGTGAAGTTCGTTATAAAACCCTTGCTGAATTTTATCCTTTTTATCTTTCGCAACATGAAAATGCGACTTGTCGTCGTCTGCATTTCGTGGGTACAAGCTGTGTGATTGGTATAGCTGCTGCATCTGTTGCAACTGGAAATGCCAAATTACTTTGGGCTTTGCCTGTAGTGGGATATGGCTTTGCATGGGTAGGTCATTTCTTTTATGAGCATAATAAACCTGCGACCTTTAAACAGCCTTTCTTTAGCCTCGCCTGCGATTTTATTATGTATAAAGATATTTTATTAAAACGTGTCAAGTGGTGATCTTGAAGCTTAAGCACAGCTTATAAACTGTATTGAATTCAAATAAATCTAGTTCCGACGATGGTTTGTACCCATACAATCTACTGAGCTAGATTTTCTCCTGAACATAAGGAATCTCAAATACTTCTACGTTTTTATGTGGTTTACCCCAATCACAAGGATGCGGTATTCGCGCTAGAAAAATCTTTGCATCATCTTCTTTTGAAAGCGTATTCAAGGTTTCGATCGCCCAATCTTGGGTGTCGCTTTCATCCTGACTCATAATAAATAACTTATGTTCAGCTCGCCCTAACACTAACTTATTCATATCAAGCAATAAAGCTCTTGAATCTTTCCGTTTAAATTCGCTTTCAACAATCCATATTGCTTTTCGAATTGCCTGAAGCTTTGCATATTTTGAGTGGGGATGTCTTTTCTTACTTGCGGTATCAAACTCGGTCATTTCCGCAATAACGATGTCAAACAGAAACTCAGTTAAACCAAACATTTGAGCATTGTTATCTTCTTGATGATCATCTTTTCGATTTTTACGATAAAACGCTTGGAAATTTTCTGCTGAAACTTCTGCTTGTTGCGAGGCTTTTAGTAATGCTTTTGCAAAGGTTTCAATCCATATTCGGCTGCGATTGGCATGGCGGAAGCGTTGTTCAGACTCAATATTTTCCAATTCAAAGGCATTACAATATTCAAAAGCTTGATTAAATGAATTTTGAATTATGTTTTTTAAAATATCTGAGTCCATATCATACCTTTATGATTAGTAAGCTGACGGATTGATCTGAGTTTTTCTTTTTTTCTGTACCCAACGTGCAACTACAATCACGAGAATAATCACAAATACCGTAATCACGACTGGCATCACAAATGCCAAGATCGACAAGACAATTGAGCCAAGCAATTCACCTGTTGCCACCACAAAATTGCCCAGTCCACCAGTGGTTGCCGTTGAAACGCCACGTGCCGCTACGGTACTTATTTGTACCACACCTGCTGTTCCGCCACCCACGATCAGTGCGGCTGCCCACGTCGCAAACTGCGACATTTCTCCACTACTGACTGCCATCGTACTGAGTGTGCCAGCAACCACAGCGGCAGGTGTGGCAATAGTATCTAACAGGTTATCGACCCACGGCACATAGTAAGCAGCGATTTCACAGAGGGTTGCAAATCCAAGTGCAGCGCATACAGATGGAATGGCTAACCATTCAAAACCTTTGGCAGGTTCATACCAACCCAACAAAGTTGCAATGCTCATCACCAATAAAGGAACAAAGACACGAAAACCGCAGGCTGCGCTTAATCCTACGCCGATACAAAGTCCTAATATTGTTTCCATCTGGGTTTTCCTTATTTTTGTCAGATATCGCTATCTTGTTATTTCATATTTTACAGTAACAAAAAAGCCCTATCGAGTGACAGGGCTTTCATCAAAACAGTGGGTAACTGTTTGGTGTTTGCGGCTTAGGCATTCTTACTGTTGAATTGATTGCCAAGGCATTTGGTACACGGAGGTAAACGATCAGTACCAATTTCTAAATAGGTGCGGTGTCCGCATTGAACACAAAAATAGAAGCCAGTTCCAGGTTTTTCGCCAGCAGTAACCATCTTTGTTCTCCATAGATTTTAGAAATGGTTCATATACTATAGCGTGATAGTTTTGATTATTTATTGACCTTTCTGACGAATGGTGGTGTCGGAAAGGTGAAATAACTGTTATTCAAGAATCTAAACTACTGAAAAAGGAATAAAACCTCTATTTTTAAATACAGATATTCAAGAAACCTCTTGGTAATCATACTCATCAGCTAGAACAACTTTTGTATCAATCGACTTTTCACTCCACCAGCGTTTTAAACAGAATTGTGATAATTCTTTAGTTCTAACCTGTATTGTAGACTTATTAAATTCCTGATCACTGTCGATACTAGAGCCTAATTTCTTTGTCATAATAAATGCACTCCGCCCATAACCATCTATTTTATCAATAGGATTTTTATTCGAAACACTAGAATTCAATCCTTTTTCTAGGATCGTTAAATTTCCTAGATGATGTTCAAAATCAATAAAATCTTCTTTACTTTGGAATCCTAAAGTTAAAGGATCAAAATTAGGAGCTTGAGATAAAATATGTTCAATATTTGGGCTAGATACGACTAACTTTTTAAGTTCCTCTAAGCTATATTGAATACCTTTTACTTCTTCACAGTATGTAATAAAAATATAATTTAACGCTCTATTGCCATAAATTGCTTGTGATAAATTAGCTTGAAATTCTTCCGTTGACATCCACCTATTATTAAACCAAATCAAGCTTTCTTCTATTTCGCTAGCAGAAATCTTACCAATTTTATAAACTAGTCTTGCAATATCAGCTTTTGGATCTGTTGCCCTAGTTTTATAAACTCTTACCTCTATTAATTCCACTAGATCTAGAAAATTGAACTGTGTTCTACCCACACCTTCTAGAGATTGGTCTAATAAATTTAAAGATTGCAACCTTATTATTAAAGGATAAAGTGTTGCAGAAAGGTTTAATATAACGAATATTTTATAGAACTTTTCTTCTTTTAGCGCTCTTTCCAAAACATTTTTACAGTTAATAAAGAAATTCTTTAAGGTAGAAATATAGTCATATATAAAATCATGTATTGCTTCATAATTACAATCAGAACTATTATTCCTAAGCTCTATCAACTTTTTTTTCAAAAAATTTAAAACATAGTTAGCTGTAGGGTCATAACTTTCATTACTGTAAGTAACAAAATGATACCTCATGAGATTATCTTCATTAAACTCTTTATTTCTAATTAAATTGACCCCTAATGTATCCCCTAAATGCTTGATATCATCATATATTTCAAATATATCACTAAAATAATCATTAACAGTGTTATCTAACTTTTTATCTAAATAACGATTTGAAAAATAAATTAATAAGCTCTTAGCCTTTTCCATATTAGATAATGGCTTACCCCGATCATTAACTGTCTGAAAAATTCGAATTGCATCACCTTCTGAATTCTCTACGAACTCCATAATCTCTAATTTTTCAACAGATTTAAGAAATTTTAATTTATCTTCAATTTCATCGACTTTGAAATTGATTTCCTCAACAGCATCTCGTAATAATCGTTGACTCTTATTCTGAGGCTCTATCAAAATGTCCTCAAGAATTTGTTTAAAAAAGCCTTGGTCTCGATTGAGTGGTAACATTCTATATCTGTCATCCTCTTTTAGATAAAATCTTTCATAAAAGAATCTATCTTTTTCAGATAACTTACTTATTAATGAATTTATAATTAGACTTATCGTGGTCATCCTTTGTTGACCATCTACAATATAAAATTTTTCCTCATCATCTTCAGCCTTTGATAAAACAATGGTTCCAATATAATGATTTGAGCTTGATTCTATAGATTCTTTGATATCATCAAATAAATCACGAATATTGCTCACTTCCCAAGCATATCCTCTTTGATACTTCGGTATTTCGAAAAACCGCCCATTAAAAAAATCCTTAATTTTTATACTAGCCATAACATTAATTAACCATGAAAAACCCCACTCTAAAGTAGGGCTTTTTTTAAACAATATCAATTATTTTTAGCTAAAGTATTAAGCTACTTGACCTTCTAAAAAGTCTTGTGCAAAACGCTGTAATACACCGCCCGCTTCATATACAGAAACTTCTTCTTCTGTATCCAAACGGCAAGTTACAGGCACTTCAAGAATCTCTTCTTTACCATCCGCTGTGGCACGCTCAATCACTAAAGTTAAAGTCGAACGCGGTGCAATATTACCAATCACACTATAAAGCTCAGTACCATCTAGCTTTAATGTCTTACGGTTCACACCTGCTTTAAACTCAAGCGGTAAAACGCCCATACCGACTAAATTGGTACGGTGAATACGCTCAAAACCTTCGGCAACGATCGCTTCAACACCTGCAAGACGAACACCTTTCGCAGCCCAGTCACGACTTGAACCCTGACCATAATCCGCACCCGCTACAATGATCAACGGTTGCTTGCGGTTCATGTAGGTTTCAATCGCTTCCCACATACGCATTACTTCGCCTTCTGGCTCAACACGCGCTTTTGAACCTTGCTTAATGGTGCCGTCTGAACGAACCACCATTTCATTAAACAGTTTCGGGTTGGCAAAGGTTGCACGTTGCGTAGTGAGATGGTCGCCACGGTGAGTTGCGTATGAGTTAAAGTCTTCCTCAGGCACGCCCATTTTCGCCAAATATTCACCTGAAGCACTATCAAGCACAATCGCATTCGATGGAGACAAGTGATCAGTGGTGATGTTATCACCTAAGATTGCAAGCGGACGCATGTTGCTTAAAGTACGTGGTGCAGCCAACGCGCCTTCCCAATACGGCGGACGACGAATATAGGTACTCATTGGACGCCAGTCATACAATGGGCTTGCTGCTTCTTCATTCACACCCAAATCAAACATTGGAATGTAGATTTTACGGAACTGCTCAGGCTTCACTGATTCTTTAACTAAAGCATCAATTTCAGCATCTGAAGGCCAAATGTCTTTCAGGTAAATTGGATTACCGTCTTTGTCATTTCCAAGAGAATCGGTTTCGATGTCAAAACGAATGGTTCCTGCAATCGCATACGCCACTACCAGTGGAGGCGATGCCAAGAACGCTTGTTTTGCGTATGGATGGATACGACCATCGAAGTTACGGTTACCCGAAAGTACCGCTGTCGCATACAAATCACGGTCAATGATTTCTTGTTGAATCACTGGATCAAGTGCGCCTGACATACCGTTACAGGTTGTACATGCATATGCCACGATACCAAAACCAAGTTTCTCTAAGTCTTTCAGTACACCAGCTTCTTCAAGATACAGCGCAGCTGCCTTTGAACCTGGTGCAAATGATGATTTCACCCAAGATTTACGCACTAAACCGAGTTCATTGGCTTTACGTGCCAATAAACCTGCGGCAACGGTATTACGTGGATTAGAAGTATTAGTACAAGAGGTAATCGCCGCAATAATCACTGCACCATCAGGAATTAAACCTTCTGCTTCTTGTGCTTTTGCAACATCCAAATTCCCTGCAATACCTTTCGCTTTCAAGTCAGCAGTCGATACACGTGCATGTGGGTTTGATGGACCTGCAATGTTACGAGTGACTGTTGAAAGATCGAAACGAAGTACACGTGGGTACTGCGCTTTGGTCATATCCGATGCCCAAAGACCGATTTCTTTGGCATATTGCTCAACTAATGCCACTTGTGCATCTTCACGACCCGTCAGGCGTAAATAATCAATCGTGTTTTGGTCGATGTAGAACATCGCAGCAGTTGCGCCATATTCTGGGGTCATATTTGAAATCGTAGCACGGTCACCAATCGACATGGTGTCTGCGCCTTCACCAAAGAACTCAAGGTATGCACCAACTACACGTTCTTTACGTAAGAATTCAGTGAGTGCCAATACGATATCAGTAGCCGTGATGCCTGCTTGACGCTGACCGACTAGCTCAACACCGATAATGTCTGGAAGACGCATCCAAGATGCACGACCCAACATCACGTTTTCAGCTTCTAAACCACCTACACCCACTGAGATCACACCAAGTGCATCCGTATGTGGTGTATGTGAGTCTGTACCTACGCATGTGTCTGGGAACGCTAAACCATCACGATTTTGGATCACTGGAGACATTTTCTCCAAATTGATCTGGTGCATGATGCCGTTACCCGCAGGGATCACGTCAACATTTTTAAATGCTGTTTTCGTCCACTCGATAAAATGGAAACGGTCTTCATTGCGACGATCTTCGATTGCACGGTTTTTCTCAAACGCGTCAGGATCAAAGCCACCGAATTCCACCGCCAAAGAGTGATCGACGATCAACTGAGTTGGCACCACTGGATTGACTTTAGATGGATCACCACCTTTTTCAGCAATCGCATCACGCAAGCCCGCAAGGTCAACGAGTGCTGTTTGACCTAAGATGTCATGACAGACCACACGCGCAGGATACCAAGGAAAATCCAAGTCCTGACGGCATTCGATCAATTGGGTTAAATAGGCCGTTAAATTCTCGGCATCCGCTTTACGCACCAGCTGTTCAGCAAGTACTTTCGAAGTGTATGGCAGCTTTTCGTATGCGCCTGGCTGAATATCTTCAACGGCTTGACGCACGTCATAGTATTCGAGCTGGGTACCTGCCAGCGGTTTACGGTATTGATTTGTCATTAACCACGCTCCGCCAATGGTTTGAATTCTAAGTTTTCAGGGCCTGTATAGTTCGCGCTTGGACGAATGATCTTGCCGTCTTGACGTTGTTCAATCACGTGTGCTGACCAACCAGCTGTACGTGCAATCACGAATAATGGAGTGAACATTGCTGTTGGAACACCCATCAAGTGATAGCTCACCGCGCTGAACCAATCGAGGTTCGGGAACATGTTCTTCACTTCCTTCATCACTGCTTCTAAACGTTCAGCAATGAGGTACATTTTGGTGTTCTCTTGCGCTTCAGCAAGATCACGCGCCACTTTCTTGATCACTTCGTTACGTGGATCAGAGATGGTATAAACAGGATGACCAAAGCCGATGATCACTTCTTTTTTCTCTACACGGCTACGGATGTCTGCTTCTGCTTCGTCAGCGTTGTCATAACGTTGTTGAATCACGAAAGCAACTTCGTTCGCACCACCGTGTTTTGGACCACGTAGCGCACCAATACCACCTGTAATTGCTGAATACATGTCTGAACCTGTACCTGCAACAACACGTGAAGTAAATGTAGAAGCGTTGAATTCATGCTCAGCATACAGAATCAAAGATGTATGCATTGCTTGAATCCATTCTTCAGATGGCGCTTCGCCATGAAGTAAATGGAGGAAATGCGCAGCAATTGAATCGTCATTGGTTTCAACTTCGATACGACGACCGTTGTTGCTGAAGTGGTACCAATACAACAACATTGAACCGAGGCTTGCCATCAATTTATCAGCGATGTCTTTTGCACCTGCTTCATTGTGGTCTTCATGTTCAGGCGTTAAACAACCTAGAACTGAAACGCCCGTACGCATCACGTCCATTGGGTGTGCAGATGGTGGTAACTGCTCAAGTGCAGTTTTCAATGCTGCTGGTAAGCCACGAAGTGCTTTAAGTTTTGCTTTATAGGCTTTCAACTCAGCTTTGTTTGGAAGTTTGCCATGTACTAGCAAGTGCGCAACTTCTTCAAATTCGCTACCCACTGCAAGGTCAAGAATGTCATAACCACGGTAGTGCAAGTCATTACCACTACGACCTACGGTACAAAGTGCTGTGTTACCTGCAACTTGACCACTTAACGCAACTGATTTTTTTGGCTTGAAGCCTACTGGTGTTTCATTACTGCTCATAAGATTGTCCTTTTCTGTTCTTTCTATGTGAATTATGAGTTCTAAAATCCCTCCCTAGCCCTCCCTTTGGAAAGGGAGGGAAATCCCCCTTTGAAAAAGGGGGATTTAGGGGGATTTCTTATTTTGCTTTTTCAAACGATGCATCAAGATACTGTTCAAACGCATGGTAGTTAATGCGGTCATACAATTCTTGACGGGTTTGCATGGTGTCAACAACGTTCTTTTGTGTGCCTTCTTTACGCAGAGTCTCATAGACATTTTCCGCTGCTTTGTTCATCGCACGGAATGCTGAAAGTGGGTACAACGCAATGCTCACATCCGCAGAAGCCAACTCTTCAGTAGTGAATAATGGTGTAGAACCAAATTCAGTAATGTTTGCTAATACTGGAACTTTAGTCAGGTCAGCAAATTGCTTGTACATCGCCAATTCAGTGATTGCTTCAGGGAATAACATATCCGCACCTGCTTCAATGTAAGCACCTGCACGATCAATCGCTGCTTGTAAACCTTCAACCGCTAAAGCATCGGTACGTGCCATAATCACAAAACTTTCATCGGTACGTGCATCCACTGCCGCTTTGATACGATCCACCATTTCTTGTTGCGTAACAATCGCTTTGTTAGGACGGTGTCCACAACGCTTAGCACCCACTTGGTCTTCGATGTGCATTGCTGCTGCACCGAACTTAATCATTGATTTAGTGGTACGCGCAATATTGAATGCTGAAGCACCAAAACCTGTATCCACATCAACCAATAATGGTAGATCACAGACATCAGTAATACGGCGTACATCGGTCAATACATCATCAAGGTTACTAATCCCTAAATCAGGTAAACCTAACGAACCTGCGGCAACACCACCACCTGACAAATAAATTGCTTTATAGCCTGCACGTTTTGCTAACAATGCATGATTGGCATTGATCGCACCGACCACTTGTAATGGTTTTTCATTTGCGACCGCGTCGCGGAATAGCTGACCAGCAGATTTAGCCATGTTGATGTTCTCCTTGGGTTTGCAGCAATGTTTGCTCAACAATTTTGTAAGATGCATTGATGTGACGGTGCATCAGCATTTCGGCAAGTTCACCGTCACCTTCTGCGATCGCATCTAAAATGCGGATATGTTCGTCCCAAGCTTTGCTCGGTCGATTTGGGGTGTTTGAAAACTGAATTCGGTACATACGGATGAGGTGATAAAGCTCATCACATAACATTTTTTCTAAGGTTTTATTGCCACTGCTTTTGATAATGCAGTAATGGAAATCGTCTTGACCTTCTTGTAGGTAATAACCCTTACCTGCTTTAAAATTTTCATCTTCAGCATGCATACGCAACACATCACGCAATGCCAAAATTTGTTTCTTATCAATATGCTGAGCTGCTAATTTACAGGCTAAACCCTCAAGCGAAGCGCGAATCTGATAGAGTTCTTGAAACTGTTGTAGAGAAAGGGAAACAACTCGCGCACCGACATGTGCCGTACGCTCAACCAATCTCTGTCCTTCAAGACGATGAATCGCCTCGCGCAATGGACCACGACTAATCCCGTAAATACGTGCCAACTCGGGCTCTGAAATTTTGCTGCCCGCAGGAATTTGTCCTAATACAATCGCCGATTGAATTTGCTTAAATACGTGTTCCGTCAGAGTAATACTCTGACTTGTGCTGATGGCTTGAGGAACAAGGGTATCTTGCATATTGTCGACAATCTCTACAGTTTTGATGATTTTATAACGAGATAGAAGAAAAAATGCAATAGGATTGTCGACAATAAAAGAGACCTGTGCAGTCAGTCAGACATTCTATTCATTCTGATTAGAATCATTCAAAACCGTCATAAAAATCATGATAATTACAAATAAAACAAATATTTATGATTTTATTGCAATTGATCTACGCTCAATTTTGTATATCTTCGTACGCATTGATATTGCTTATGCTACGACTATGGTATGACAGCTTGATTGTAGACAATCTTTATAATCGAGCACTTTGCCACAAATTATTGTAAGTAAATACTGCACTAGAAATGTAAATAACAGCGTGCTTCATCATCGCTTTATTGGTACATTATTGGGCATCTGGAGCAGCGCTCCACAAGACACATCCATGCACCTTGTTGAATAAAAGGACATTGTTAATGTTTCAACATATCCCACCTTATGCAGGCGACCCAATTCTCTCTTTAATGGAACAGTTCAACGCTGATCCACGCGCTGAAAAGGTTAATTTAAGTATTGGTTTGTACTACAACGAAGACAGTATCGTTCCACAGCTCGAAACTATTATCGAAGCTCAAAAACGTATTACACCTAAAAATACTCAAACCAAACTTTATCTACCAATGGAAGGTTTTAAACCTTACCGTGATGCGATTCAAGCGTTATTGTTTGGTGCAAATAGCCCTGCAATTCAACAGGGTCGTGTTGCTACCATTCAAACGCTTGGTGGTTCAGGTGCATTAAAAGTTGGTGCAGATTTCTTAAAAACTTATTTCCCAAATTCAGAAGTTTGGGTGAGCCAACCAACGTGGGATAACCATGTTGCGATTTTCAACGGTGCTGGCATCAAGAGCAACTACTATCCATATTTCGATGCTGAAACACGTGGCGTTGATTTTGATGGCATGTTGTCGACATTAAAAACTTTGCCAGAGCAAAGCATCGTATTGTTACACCCTTGCTGTCACAACCCGACAGGTGCGGATCTAAATCCAGCACAGTGGGATCAAGTTATTGCTGTATTAAAAGAGCGTAACCTGATTCCATTCCTTGATATCGCTTATCAAGGCTTTGGCGATAGCATGGAACAAGATGCTTATGCGATTCGTGCTTTAGACCAAGCTGGTTTAAACTTCATCGTCAGCAACTCATTCTCTAAAATCTTCTCACTGTATGGTGAGCGTGTTGGTGGTTTAACTTTCGTATGTGACGATGCTGAAGCAGCAAAATGTACATTCGGTCAGTTAAAAGCAACTGTACGTCGTATCTACTCTAGCCCACCAACAACTGGTGCATGGTTGGTTGATCAAGTATTAAATGACGCTGATCTCAATCAACAATGGCAAAACGAAGTTAAAGAGATGCGTGAGCGTATTATCAAAATGCGTAGCATCTTAAAAGATGAACTGAGCAAAGCACTTCCTGACCGTGACTTTAGCTACCTTGTAAACCAAAAAGGTATGTTCAGCTACACAGGTTTGACAGGCGTGCAAGTCGACACATTACGTGAAGAATATGCAATTTACCTTGTTCGCAGTGGTCGTATCTGCGTTGCAGGTTTAAATATGAATAATATTTATAAAGTTGCAAAAGCAATGGCTGAAGTTCTAGCAAAATCAGCTTAACATCCCGCTAAATCTCCCTTTTAAAAGGGAGACTTTATGGATCAAAAAAGGTTGTTTCACGTGAAACAACCTTTTTTATTTTCTAAACTCAAGTTGATTGAAATAAGAAAAGGTCAACCACTTAAAAATAAGACTTTCACTTTGCTTAATTCTGTATCAATCAATGTTCAATTTAACTGAGTCTTTGTATACTGCAAGGCATTCACACATAACAGCACTTTTCAAAATGACTCAACTGACTTGCTTCAAAGCGTATGATATTCGCGGAAAATTAGGTACAGAACTGAACGAAGAAATCGCCTATAAAATTGGTCGTGCATACGGACAAATCTATCAACCTAAAAAAGTGGTGATTGGTTGTGACATCCGTCTGAGTAGTGAAGCTTTAAAACAAGCAACGATTCGTGGTCTTAATGATGCAGGTGTCAATGTTCTAGATTTAGGCATGACGGGTACTGAAGAAATTTATTTCGGTGCTTTCCATCTTGATGTACAAGGTGGCATTGAAGTTACGGCGAGCCATAATCCAATGGATTATAACGGCATGAAATTGGTTCGTGAAAATGCACGTCCAATCAGTGCTGATACGGGTTTAAAAGACATTCAAGCACTCGCTGAATCAAGTACCTTTACCGAAGTTGAGCAAAAAGGTACAACTGAAAACTATAATATTCTGCCAGAGTTTGTCGATCATTTATTAACATATATAGACCCACAAAAAATTAAATCACTCAAGCTGGTGGTGAATGCAGGTAATGGTGCAGCAGGTCATGTCATTGATGCGATTGAGCAGAAATTCCAACAACTGAATATTCCTGTTGAATTTATTAAAATTCATCATGAAGCCGATGGAACTTTTCCTAATGGAATTCCGAATCCGATCTTAATTGAAAACCGAGACAGTACCCGTGAAGCTGTGCTTGCGCATCAAGCAGATATGGGCATTGCATGGGATGGTGACTTTGATCGTTGCTTCCTATTTGATGAAAAAGGTCAATTCATCGAAGGCTATTACATTGTTGGCTTATTGGCACAAGCATTCTTGATCAAACAATCAGGCGAGAAAATTGTGCATGATCCACGTCTAGTTTGGAATACCTTTGATATTGTAGAGCAATATCAAGGGATTGCGGTGCAATCAAAGTCTGGGCATGCTTTTATCAAAGATGTGATGCGTGAACACAATGCGGTTTACGGTGGTGAAATGAGTGCGCATCATTATTTCCGTGACTTTGCTTATTGTGATAGCGGTATGATTCCTTGGTTACTCACCATAGCTCTACTCTCAGAAACAGGACAATCTCTTTCGACACTCGTGGAAAATATGATTGCCAAATTCCCTTGTAGTGGCGAAATCAATTTTAAAGTGGCGGATACACAAGCAACGGTGCAAAAGATTTTTGATCATTATGCCAATCAGAACCCACAGGTTGATCGTACTGATGGTGTGAGTTTAGATTTTGGTAATTGGCGTTTAAATGTTCGAGCCTCGAATACAGAACCATTACTGCGCTTAAATATTGAAAGCCGTGCTGATAAAAATCCACAACTAATGCAAAGTTATGTGGATGAGTTAACTGCTTTAATTCAAGGATAATCTTAGAATTAAAAAAAACAGGGAGCTGTTACTCCCTGTTTATATGAAACAATTATTATTGATATCCATTTGGATTTTGTTTTTGCCAGTTCCAACTATCTGCCAACATATCTTGCAAAGTATATTGTGGTGTCCAACCGAGTTCGGCAATAGCTCTCGCATTATCTGCAAAAGAAGTGGCAACATCCCCAGCACGACGAGCAATAAATTCAAAAGCCACGGGCACACTATTGACCTGTTCGAAAGTGTTTTTGACTTGGAGTACCGATGAACCATTGCCTGTTCCAATGTTCCAAGCACGACAACCCTGTGCAGACAGGCGATTATTTAGAGCACACAGATGAGCATTTGCCAAATCCACGACATGGATATAGTCTCGAACACCAGTACCATCCACCGTATCATAATCATTACCATAAATTGATAACTTTTCGCGACGCCCCACAGCAACCTGAGTGACGTACGGCATTAAATTATTTGGAATCCCTTGTGGGTCTTCGCCAATTTGACCGCTTTTATGTGCACCAACAGGATTGAAATAACGAAGTAATGCGATTGACCACTCCGGATTTGCTAAGGATAATTTTTGTAATAATTGCTCAACTATGAGCTTCGTATACCCGTAATTATTGCTAGGCATACCTGTAGGCATATTCTCATTCAGAGGGGATACATTGGCCTCATCATAAACAGTTGCAGATGAACTAAACACAAGAGTAAAAACACTCGCTTTCTCCATTGACTTCACAAGTTGGATACTACCCGAAATATTATTATCGAAATAGATTAAAGGCTTTTCCTGACTTTCACCCACTGCTTTTAAACCAGCAAAATGAATCACCGCATCGATTTGATGATCCTGAAAGACCTGATCCAACTCATGCTGATTTCGGATGTCACCTTGCACAAAAACCAAAGATTTATTCACTAACTTTTGGACACGCTCCAGAGATTCTTCGGAACTATTTGAGAGATTATCGAAGACAACCACCTCATGACCCGCACTGAGTAATTCTAAACAGGTATGTGAACCAATATAGCCAGCACCACCTGTCACTAAAATTTTAGCCATCTGTCTTTCCTAATAATATCTTTAATAAACCTTGAGTAGATGCATCGAAAGTTGATAAATCATCTTGCTCACGATTTAGAATCGGTAATAGTTGATTGGCAATTTCTTTGCCTTTCTCAACACCCCATTGGTCAAAAGGATTAATATTCCAAAGTACGGATTGCACAAAAACCTTGTGCTCGTACATTGTAATAAGCATACCTAAGCTATAGGGGTTCAGCTCTTTAAGTAAAATAGTTGAGCTCGGTTGATTGCCTTCATATTGTTTATACGCTGGTAAGTCTTCCAGTTCATCTGCTACCAATGCTTGATTACCAAAAGCCAGTAGCCGAGATTGTGCTAAACAGTTAGATAAAGCCAAATGATGCTGTTCAACCAATGCATCCGCACTTTCAACGTAGGTAAATTGATTCGCGTTATAACGTCTTACAGGTGCAATGAAATCACAACTCACCGAATGTGTACCTTGATGCAAAAGCTGATAAAAAGCATGCTGTGCATTGGGTCCAACTTCGCCCCAAACAATTGGACATGTAGCAAAGCTTACTTTTTCACCGTTTCTTTGAATCGATTTCCCATTCGATTCCATTTCCAGCTGTTGTAAATAAGCAGCGAAATATTTTAATCGACCATCATAAGGCAAGACTGCATGGGTCTGAATATCTAGAAAGTTATTATTCCATGCACCTAATAGGCCCATTAAAACAGGAATATTTTGATGAAAAGGTGCAGACTGGAAATGTTGGTCTACTGCATAAGCACCTGCTAGTAATTGTTTAAAACCTTCTACTCCAACCATTAGCGCAATTGGTAATCCAATGCATGACCAAAGTGAGTAACGACCACCCACCCAATCCCAAAGTAAAAGCTGCTTATCTACAGCAATCCCCCATTCCGTCATTTTTTCAGGTTTGGTTGATACACCAATAAAATGGTTCTGCAAAATTTTCTCATTATAACCTAACGCTTTCTCTAACCACTGTCGCACAGTTTGCGCATTAGAAAGTGTATCTATGGTGCCAAACGACTTTGATGAAATGATAAACAACGTTGTTTCAGGTCTGAGCTGATGTAATAATTCAGACAACTGACTGCCATCCATAGTCGAAACAAAATGAACGTCCAACGGTTTTGCAGTTTTCACTTTAAAGTCAGAGAGTGCATGCGTCACCATCAGTGGGCCTAAATCAGAGCCACCAACACCAATGTTAACGACATCTTGTATTACCTCACCTGTTGCACCACGGAATTGCCCAGCATGAATCTTCTCAACTAAAGCGTACATTCGCTCTAACTGTGTCTGTACAGATGGGTTGATTTCAGAAAACTCAGAACTCGATTTAGGCAACCGTAAGGCCCAATGCATTGCAGCTCGATGTTCGGTATAATTAATTTGCTCAGTAGAGAATAATTTTTTTATCCACGGATTTAGATTTTGCTCGTGCGCAAAGTCAATCAAATTTTTAAATGTATCTAAATCAATACGCTGTTTACTAAAATCAAAGACAACTTGATCATATTCAACAGAGAAATCTTTAAACCGACTCGGGGCTTTGGCAAATAAATCATTGAGATGAGTATCTTTGATTTTATTTTTTATAATTGACAGTTTATCAAATGCTAAAGTTTGATCTTTTACAGGAATAGAATAAATCTGATTGATCATACTCAACGCCCCACGCCCATATATGCAAAACCTTGAGATTTAACATAGTGTGGATCATAAATATTGCGACCATCCAAAATTAAAGGATGTTGCATCAATTGTTGTAAACGTCTGAAATCAGGACTCCAATATTGCTTCCACGCCGTCAAAATGCATAAAGCATCAACATGTTTAACTGCATTATATTGATCATCACAAAGGATCAAATCTTCGCGCTGTCCATACATCATCTGAATTTCCTCTAAGGCTTGAGGATCATGTAAATAGACGGTGACATCTTGCGCCCAAAGAGCCGCCAACATTTGATGAATCGGAGATTGTTGAATACTCGATGTATTCTCTTTAAAAGAAGCACCCCAAATCGCAACTGACTTACCATCTAAATCGCCATGATAATAATTCCATAATTTACGGAATAAAATTTCTTTTTGTTGTTCGTTAATATCCCAAACTTGGGCAAGCAATTGACTTTTTACCCCTGTGTTTGTAACTGTATTTGAGAGTGTCAAAATATCATGTGAAAAATTTTCACCACCAAAACCAGCGCCAGGTGCTAAATAAGCTGACCCAATACGATTATCAGCAGTCATCCCCTGACGAACTGAGGCTATATCTATGCCTAACTTCTCTGCCACGACTGCCAAATCATTAATATAGCTAATCCGTGTCGCTAACATGCCTGAGATGCTGAGTTTGGTAAACTCAGCATCCAAAATTGGCATAAACAAAAATTGTTGTTCTATAGGGAAAAAAGGTCTGAGTAACTCTCTAACTTTGATCTGAACTTCAACCTGGGTACAGCCAACAAATAACTGCTTCGATTGAGTCAAGCTGTGTAGAGCATTCCCTTCCTGAATTGTATCTGGTAAATAAACCCAGTCATCTTCGGATAGAATTTTTTTAAAGCGCTCCGTCGCTTGTAACCCAAAGGTTGAAGCGTTAATCATGAGTTTAGGATGAATAATCGGGCGTTGTTTCAGATCATGTAATAACTGAAAAACTTGAGCTTCTTGAGTTTGATTAAAACTAAAGAAATAAGTATCGGTATCTAGAGGAATATCCTGACTATCACAATAATTAAGAAATCCACTTTGAAGTTGTTTTGTTAATAATTGACTCACGTTCTCATCGTGAAATGCATATTGCAAATCATTTTCTTGTCTCTGAATATCTGAACACCAATACACAAAGTGCCCAGATTCAGATAGCAGAGCAGACATCACCCCAGCATATAAAGTATTGCCAAAAACTGCGATTTTCATAATTGCTCACCCTAAACTATAGGGCTAACTCACGAATTAAGCCCTTAAAATCTTCACCCAGTTTTGGATGTTCAATACCATAATGTAATACAGCTTTAAGATAACCAAGCTTACTACCACAATCAAAGGTTTGACCTTTCATACGATACGCTTCTACAGACTGAGATTTCTGTAACGAGGCAATAGCATCTGTTAATTGGATCTCATTGCCCGCACCACGAGGTGTATCCTCAAGCAGTTGCATAATTTGAGCAGGTAAAATATAACGGCCCACTACAGATAAATTAGAGGGTGCAGTGCCTAAAGCAGGCTTTTCAACAATTCCTTGCATAGCAATACTCTCACCTTCATTCGGAGAGTTTGCTACATCTACGATACCATACTGATCAACTAAATGATCAGGTACCGCTTCCACCATAATTTGCGCTGCTTGCGACTGTTCAAAGCGTTGAATCATTAACAATAAATCATTTTCTGTTTCAGTATCTTTAACCAGCACATCTGGTAATAAGACAGCAAAGGCCTCATCACCGACAATATCTTTTGCACAAAGAACAGCATGACCTAATCCGAGTGGTTGTGGCTGACGCACACTTACAACACTGACATTATTAGGTAAAATATCATTAATTTCTTTGAGTAAATCAAATTTCCTTTTTTGCTCTAATGTCGTTTCAAGTTCAAAATTACGATCAAAATAATTCTCAATTGATGCTTTTGAAGAGTGCGTGACCAAAATAATCTGTTCGATCCCAGCAGCGACAGCTTCACGTACAACATATTCAATCGCAGGACGATCCACAACGGTGACCATTTCTTTAGGGATAGACTTACTTGCTGGCAGGAATCGTGTGCCTAAACCTGCGACTGGTAAAATTGCTTTCTTAATCATCTTACTTCTCAGCTTAATTGACTCGTACTTCGCCACTACGTTTATAACCATCAACATAATGTTCTAACTGTGTAAGTGCCCAATCAACATCATGATCAACCGCGGTCATTTGATTGATGCGACTAAATACAGCTTGTATTTCTTGCAATGGATAATGTTTTTCAAAGGAGCGTAGAATACGAGTGTGTTCTGTATATTCAGTATTGTCTTGATCAATTAGCAACTCTTCATAGAGCTTCTCACCAGGTCTTAACCCACTATAAGCAATTTCAATATCACCATTTGATGAACCGTTTTCGCGAACTTTCAAACCACTGAGCTTAATCATTTGACGAGCGAGATCTTGGATACGCACAGGCTCTCCCATATCAAGTAAGAATACATCCCCACCTGAACCCAATGCTCCCGCTTGAATCACCAATTGTGAAGCTTCAGGAATCGTCATAAAATAGCGGGTGACGTCTGGATGAGTAACCGTGATTGGACCACCTAATGCAATTTGTTGCTTAAATAAAGGCACTACCGAGCCAGAAGAACCTAAAACATTACCAAACCGCACAATACTAATTTGTGTATTCGGTTGAGTTTCTGCTACAGCCTGACAATAAAGTTCAGCCATACGTTTGGATGCGCCCATGACATTGGTGGGTCTAACCGCTTTATCCGTTGAAATGAGTACAAAGGTTTCTACACCTTTTTTGACCGCTGCATTCAAACTATTCGCTGTGCCTATCGCATTATTTTTTAATCCAGCAATTGGGTTGCATTCTACTAAGGGTACGTGCTTATAAGCAGCGGCATGATAAACCGTTTGAATCTGATATTGCTCAATAATACGCTCAAGCTTTTGTTGATCTTGCACGGTTCCTAAAATTGGGACAATCTCACAACTTGCTGTTTGTCTTAACTCTTTATCAATATCATATAAAGCAAATTCTGTGAGTTCATAAAGCACTAACATTTTTGGTTTATTCTTAATAATTTGACGACACAACTCTGAGCCGATAGAACCACCTGCCCCTGTCACCATTACAATTTTATTATTAATATTTTTAGTCAATAAATGAGCGACAGGTGGAACAGGATCTCTTCCTAACAAGTCAATAATATCAACTTCCTGAATATCAGAAACGCGAATCTCACCATCAACAAGTTGAGTTAAACCAGGTAATTCGGTAATTTTCAAATGGGCAAATTCAAATTGTTGAATAATCTCTGTTTTTCTGACACGCCCAACTGATGGAAGTGCTAATAAAATTTCATCTATTCGATCTTTTTTAAACCGCTGTAAAGCTTTTTCAACTGGAAAAACCTTTAATCCACCAACAATTTGTCCTTGTAATGACGCAAAATCATCAATAAAGAATATTGGAAAATGATCATCTGAACGATTTAAGGCCTCTGCAATCTGCTGCCCTGCATCTCCTGCACCATAAATTGCAATTCTTTTTCGACCTAACTCAGAATAGAAAGACGCTTTTACAATAAAACGAATACTCGCTCGACTAATCCATACCCATGCAAACATCATAAAACCAAACATGAATGGTATAGACATCGGAATATATGCATGTGTTGCAAAATTTAGAACATATAAGCTAGCCATTGTAATAAAAACAGCTAATGCTAATTTTATGATAAAAAACTCATTAAACGTTCGAACAATGAATCGATAAACACCCGTAAATGCCAGACTAGTTATCGCAATCAACGTGACTAGAAAAATACCATGCTTAATTCCTGGTATCACATCAGCGCCTAAATCAAATAAGCGAATGACATAACAAAGCCATAAAATTACAGGAAAAACAAAGGCATCTAGAGCAACAAGAAAAAATTGTTTGAACAATCTAGGTGCTGAAGCAAATTGATGAATAATTTTTTTCACAGTAATCTTCTAAGCAGCTCATTTACAGTTTGGACTTTATAAACATTTCTTTATCAACTAGAAATGACTTTTACATCTTCATTACATAATCTTTTTAGCAAAATGTCATGAATGAAAAACAATAGGATAACTGATTTAGTGAGTAATAACTGAACCAGCCTCTAAAAAAATTAAAGAATCCACAGTTTTATTTCCCGTGATTTTAACCCCTACACTAAGATGTGCAAACATCCCAATATGACAATCATGATCAACTGAAGAACCCATATTCACAATAGCACCATCATCAATATTTACATCCACGCCTATCACACATCCAGCCATGATAGCCACACCATCACCGATTAAAGCTGTTGAACTAACAATTGCTGAAGGATGGACTACGCTAGCAATAGGAATTGATAATTCTTTCAGTTGCTGAAACCAAACTTGTCTAAGTTTATTGTTGCCTACAGCGGGAATTGCTGCTGACACTTCATTGATAATATTTGAAATTGTTTCCATATTTGCAATTATCGGAAAGCCTGCAATTTCTTTTTTATGAGGCCAACAATCATCTACAAATACAATTGATTTCCACTTTCCAGATAGAAGTGCGGCCTCTGCAACAGATTTGCCATGCCCACCTGCACCTAAGATTAATAGAGCACCCCGTTTAAGCATTCTCAGTTTTCCCAGCACTAAAAAATAGTGCAAGCAGAATAAGTGGAAGATAGGCAATTAATAACAATATTTCTGGCATTAAAACACGCTGTGAAGCCAAATAAGCCACTGGTGCAAGCCAACATAAGTTAATAAGCAATACTGAGATCGTCACAGTAGTATGACCATATCGACGTGAAGCATATTGATAAGCATGGGATCTGTGCGCATCATACATCTTATGTCCATTCGTAACTCTACGAATTAAAGTAAATGTTGCGTCGACAACAAACACGCCTAAACAAATAATCCATGCACAAAATAATGCAGCATCAACTTGAAGTGCCATCAAAGCTAAAACGCCTAAAGTCATTCCTAAAAAACCACTCCCTGCATCCCCCATGAATATACGAGCTTTCGGAAAATTCCAAAGCATAAAGCCGAATACACTAGCAGCTAAAGTAAGTAATAGTTCAATAGATAGTGATGAGGAAAATAACAGATAGATTATTGCAAGGCTGATTGTTGTAGTAATCGCTTCGACGCTTGCAATTCCATTAATACCATCCATGAAGTTGTATAAATTCAATAACCATACAAGAAAAAGTACGGCAATGATATTTGCAAACCGACCTAAATGAAGGGTTCCATTAAATAATGCTACTTCCGAAAAACCACCTAGAGCAAAAACAACGGCTATTGCAATAATGAAATGTATCGCAAGACGCAGCATAGAATTGATATGACCATGGTCATCTAAAAATCCTAAAACTGCGATCCCAAATCCAGAACAAAGTAAAATCAAACCTGTAGAAATTGGAATGTGCTGAGTAAACATTAATAAAACTAGAAAGGATAAGAAAGTAATCACAATCGATACACCACCACCACGAGGCGTCGGTATCGTATGCGAGCTTCGCTCATTTGGATTATCGATAATATTTTTCTTTAGCGCATAATGACGCATATAGCCAGTTAGCAAGAATGATATTAAGAAACTGGCTAATAACATCCAAATTATTGACATATATTACTCACTTTTCTCAAGATATATTTTTCCTGCTCTTTTCAAAGCATCACTTCCTCTTACGACGGGTTTCCAAGCCAGTAAATTTTCTGCTTTTGTCGTATTGACCTCTAAAGATGAAAACAACTGCTCAAATAGTTTAGATTTGCCAAGACAAACAGCTCCAATTTTCATAAACAATCGAGGAATATAAACTAAATTTGGCCTCTTCCCCATACCTTCTCTTAATAATTGAGCAAGTTGCTCAGTTGAAAATACTTCACTATCTGCGATTAAAAATAGTTCGTTTTTCGCTTGAGGATGATCTATACAGGTCTCAATAAATGAAACTAAATTTTCTAAAGCAACAAAAGAACGCCTATTGTTTAAGTTAGCAAATGGCAATGGTAGTTTAGTCGAAGACAATTTGAGTAATCTAGCAAAATTACCAGGTGCGTCAGCAGCATAAACTAATGGAGGACGGATAATTACTAATTCTGTGACCGTATTTACAAATAATGTTTTCAAAGCTTGTTCAGCTTCAAGTTTTGAAATCGCATAATCTGCATGTGGTTGAGGTATATCTGACTCATCAAAAGGTGTGGTCGCTGTTACAGCACCATTCACACCAATAGAGCTGATAAAAATAAACCGCTTAACTTTATTTTCTAATGCTTGTCGAGCAAGTTGTAATGTACCCTCAACATTTACCGCTCTAAACTGCTCTAAAGGGTTTTGTATATTATCATTGAGTATATGTGCTCTTCCTGCTAAATGTATGATCACATCAATGTCAGTAGGAATAGGCGTCGAAAAAACATTTTCTTCAGAAATCGCTACTAACTGCTCAACCATGTCAGGTAGTGTATGCAAGTGTCGTCTGTTTAAAGCATATATGTTTTGATATTTATTACTCTGAATGAGTGCGCGGATCAAAGACTTACCGACAAAGCCAGATGAACCTGTAACTAAAATATTTTTCATATTACGATTCCACAATGTCAGCAAAATTTTGCAGTAACTTATCTTGATGATAATGATCTTGTAAAATTTGACGTGGTGATTTAGACAATATATTTAGCTTATTTTCGCAAATTTCATCAATTAAAGATGCCAAGCTAATTGGATCATTTGGCTGGCACACCCAACCAATATGATGTTCTTTAACCATATTAGCCACTTCTGCATCTTCTTCCATGACAGCTAAAATTGGTCTATCAGCAGCCATGGTAAAATAGGCTTTACTAGGAACACCCAAGCCAAGCATACCCTCAGCTAAAGTAACAATCGCAATATCACATGAGCTCAAACCTAAGCTCCGCTCTTGGGCAGCTAACTCTCCGATATAAGCAACTTTATTTTTATTGTTCTCGTCTTCAGCAAATTCTTTTACCAACCGAGCATCATTTCCACCACCAATAAATAAGAATTTAGCAGATGGATGTTTACTTAAATTTATTGCGGTTAATAGATTAGAAATTCCTTGAACACGCCCCATGTTTCCAAAAAATTGAAAAACTATATTTTCGTTCCAATCAAGTGAGCTAATAATTGAAGACTGTTGTTTCTGTTTAACCTCTATTTCAGTGAAATCCACCCAGTTCGGAATTACTGTAATATTATCGCTGCCCGTTTTTTGTCTCATTAAGTTTTTCATATCACGACCAATCACAATCAGATGATCAGCTCTAGAATAGATACGATTAAAAATAAAATTCATTATTTTAAATAAAACAGAATTTTTCTTTAAAATTCCTGCAGGAACTAAATTTTCAGGAAAGACATCGTGGACTAAGAGATACCATTTAAATGGAATAAATATTTTTAAAAAGGCTAATAATACAAGTAGAAAAAGTGGATTTGTTCCAGAAACAACAACCTTATCCTTAGCTAAGTTTTTTAACAAAATCTTTAAAAAACCAAAAGTTTGCTGTACTTGACCTAGCAATCGCTTTAATAAATTATTTTTATCATAAGAAGCATGTAAAAATAATAAGAAGCCAATATTACTACAGAACTTTTTCTGTATTTCCTCACGATCTCCTGAATAAGGCGCTATAACAGATAACTGCTCAACCCCATCGGATTGAGCAAGTTTCTGTATAATCTTATACCAAAAGTATCCTGTAGAATTTTGATCAGGATCAATAAACTCTGAAACAACCAACACTTTTTTCACAGTTTATGACCTTAAAATTGTTTCCAGATTACTCGATTTACATAATCTGTGTAGCTCATAATAATACGAACCACTTTTTCACTTACGTTCGGCATACTGTAGTCTTCGACTAGACGTAAAAGGCGTTGCTCACCTCTAGATTGTCCTTCTAAAATTGCCAAACCTTGTAAAATACGTTGCGCTTTTAGACCTACCATCATAACCGCAGCTTCTTCCATTCCTTCTGGACGTTCATGTGCTTGACGTAAATTCAGTGCAGGGAAGTTTAAGATTGATGATTCTTCATTAATTGTCCCACTATCAGACAATGCAGCTTTTGCAGAAAGCTGCAACTTATTGTAGTCACTAAAGCCTAGTGGCTTTAATAATTGAATTAAAGGATGAAACTCAACCTTTAACTCTTCAATACGTTTACGCGTACGAGGATGCGTAGATACAATTACAGGATACTTATACTTCTCTGCAACTGCATTTAACATCTCTACCAAATCTAAGAAGTTCTGATCTGAGTTAATATTCTCTTCACGGTGAGCACTAACAATAAAATATTCATGCTCTTTTAAATTTAAGCGTTCAAGTACATCAGAAGCTTCAATTTTTGCTTTGTAATGATGAAGTACCTCAAACATTGGACTACCCGATTTGATTACTAAATCAGCTGGCAAGCCTTCCGCTAATAAATAATCGCGAGCAATCGTACTGTAAGTTAAATTAATATCAGCAGTATGATCAACAATTCGGCGGTTAATTTCTTCAGGAACTCGCATATCAAAACAACGGTTTCCAGCTTCCATGTGGAAAGTTGGAATCTTGCGACGTTTTGCAGGTAATACAGCCATACAACTGTTAGTATCACCTAAAACAAGTAAAGCTTCAGGCTTTACCTCATCTAAAATTTTATCAACTGCAATAATGACATTACCAATCGTTTCTGCACCAGTAGCGCCAGCTGCATTTAAGAAATGGTCAGGTTTACGGATACCCAAATCGGTAAAGAAAATTTCATTTAACTCATAGTCATAGTTTTGACCAGTATGAACAATAATATGGTCAAAATATTCATCACACGCAGCCATTACGCGAGACAAACGGATAATTTCTGGACGTGTGCCCACCACTGTCATTAATTTTAACTTTTTCACAAATCTATACTCTTAATTTGTTATTGGCATCGCATAAGTATCGGGTTTATTACGATCAAAAATTTCATTTGCCCATAGCATCACTATCATCTCATCATTACCGATGTTAGTAATATCATGTGTCCAACCAGGAACTGTTTCTACAATTCTTGGTTCATCACCTTGCGTTTCAAGCTCATAAAATTCACCTGTCACGACATGCTTAAACTTAAATACTGCCTTACCCTTAATAACAAGAAACTTTTCAGTCTTGGTATGGTGATAATGACCACCGCGAGTAATCCCTGGATGAGCAGTAAAATATGAAAACTGACCAGCATCAGGTGTCTTTAACATTTCCACAAAAACACCACGAGCATCGCCATATTTAGGCACGCTATAATCAAACTGATCAGGTTTAAGAAAACTTAAGTATGTTGAATAAAGTGCACGAGTAAGACCTGTTCCGACCTGATCAGTAATAAGTGTATCTCTTGATGCTTTAAAACCATTTAAGGTCTTAGCTAAATCACCAACAGTAATTTGATACTCTGGCTGGATTTGGAAGGTTTGATCAACGCTCACTGACCCATTGATCATATTCCAAAAAGTCTCAACAACATCATCAATATAAACCAATCGAATAATCGCATTTGCATCATTGATTTGAAGTGGCAAATCATTTGCAACATTATGACAAAAGGTTGCAACAGCAGAATTATAGTTTGGACGAGACCACTTACCAAAAACATTGGCTAAACGACAAATGTGAACTGGATTTCCTTGCTCCTCATGCAACTGCTCAAGCGCTTGCTCACCACCAAGCTTACTTTTTCCATAAGCATTATCACGATCAGCTTGAATAGATGACGATAAGATAATCGGTGTTAACTTGTGCTCTTCTCTGAGTGTTTGAGTAATTTTCTCTGTGAGCGTAACGTTACCCTCAATGAATTCACTTTCATTTAATGGGCGATTGATACCCGCTAAATGAACAATCCAATCCGCAGATAAAATAGATTCTTTTAATTCCTGCTCAGATGACTCCCGATGAACTTTTAAAATTTCGACTTCGGTTTTTTCAGATAAAAACTGAATCAAATTTTTAGCGATAAAACCATTTGAACCTGTAACTAGAATTTTCATATTTAAGCCTCAGGATCTACATATTGCCCTTTAGTTAAAGCTCTCACAAACTCTAACTTAAGTAATAGTTTTTTCATTCCTTCAACATCTAATCGCTCAGTATTATGAGAGTTATAATCTTCAAACTCCGTGATTTTTAGGTCACCATTTTCCACATACTTTTCATAATTTAGATCACGCTGATCCGCAGGTACACGGAAATAATCACCTTGATCAATAGCAACAGCCATTTCTTCACGGCTTAATAAAGCTTCATAAGCCTTTTCACCATGTCGGGTACCCATAATTTGAATAGGGTAATCGTTCTGATTAAGCAGTTCTTTTAATGCTTGAGCTAAAACTTGAATTGTTGCAGCTGGTGCTTTTTGTACAAAAATATCTCCGTTTTCACCATGTTCAAAAGCGTATAGAACTAGATCTACCGCGTCCTCAAGCGTCATCATGAAACGAGTCATATTAGGATCAGTAATGGTTAGAGGTTTTTCTTGTCGCATTTGATCAACAAATAATGGTATCACCGATCCTCTTGATGCCATAACATTCCCATATCGCGTACAACTAATAACGATATCTAAATTTTCTAAATTTCTTGATTTGGCAACAATAACTTTTTCCATCATTGCCTTAGAAATACCCATCGCATTGATCGGATAAACCGCTTTATCGGTACTCAGACAAACAATACGCTTTACACGATTCTGAATAGCGGCTTCAAGTACATTTTCAGTACCAATTACATTTGTTTTTACTGCTTCCATAGGATGGAATTCACAAGAAGGTACTTGTTTTAACGCAGCAGCATGATAAATATAGTCCACACCACGGGTCGCATTTAAGATACTGTTGTAATCTCGTACATCACCAATATAAAATTTCAACTTAGATGATTGAAACTTTTTACGCATATCATCTTGCTTTTTTTCATCACGACTAAAAATACGGATTTCTTTGATATCAGTTTCTAAAAAGCGTTTTAGAACAGCATTCCCAAAAGATCCAGTACCACCTGTAATCAGTAAAGTTTTGTTCGAAAAATTCATTAATCACCTACTCAATAAACTATTTTTGGATTTGGATCTTTAGGAAAATACACATTAAATATGAGTATAAGCAACCTAAGGCTATGTAAAGTATAAAAAGATCAAAACCACTACCACGCATAAACATCAAAAACAAACCACAAATAAAGATACAGACAATAAAAGAAAAAACACTTTTAAAAAAGAAAATCTTACGATAAATTGAATTCAAAAAATACATGATCAATAAAAAAGCTATAACACCAAACATGTAAAAATTAATAAAAAGTTCAGCTGGGAGTAAAACCGGTAGTGACCCGCCATTTTGATAAAAATTATAATCATATGCTTTAGTAAAAGTAAAAATAATACTCTCAGGTTTCACATCGAAGATTTCACGAGGAATTATTAGAAATAAAGGTTTTATCAAACTAAGTCCATACTGAAAATCAATTTTTCCGTTTAAAACATAATCCATAGCTAAAACAGGTAAAGAATATGAATAGTTTAATTCAAAATTCTCAACTAGATTATCTAAAAAATTTTCAGAAGAAATATAGGTTGGAATGTATTGTAATGCTGATAAGAATGATCGATTGTCTAAATCACCATAACCCCTAAGAATCGAAGACAACAAAATGGTTAAAGAAAATGCAATAAAAGCCAATGGAGCTAATAATATAGTTTTAAAATTTAAATGATATTTTTTATACATCAATGTAATCAAAAGAAAAACAACAAGCACCATAATGATTTCTCTTTTGCTATCATAGCTGGTTGTTATCATCACAAAGAAAAACAATAAAATAGACATTACTTTTACTAAATAACTTTTATTCAAAGAAATTAAATACAAGATAATGAATGAGGCTAGTTGAACAGGGAAGGTCCAAACACCTCTAAAAAAACTAACAGAAATAAAAATTAAAATTATCAAACAAACTGAAAAAAAATAACTTCTGGATTTTAAATAATATAGCGTATAATTTGTTTTAGTCAAAAAAACATTTGTTAGAAAAAATAAAATATAATTAATAATAAGGTTATAAAAAACGATGATATTCATATTATCTACAGTATTTAATGCCTTATCAAACTCACCATACCAACCATATCCTAGAGGGGACAGATATCCGCCTACAACTTGACCTAAAAACAAATAAATCAAAAAAATAAAACTAGGCATGAATAAATCAGCCAAGTTATGAACTCTTGTTAATAAAAATAAAAAGTTAAAAAAGAATTGGAAGAAATAAACAATCCAACCATTATAAATTAAAAAATCATTACTAAGTAAAAAAGAAAGAAATATCAAGGAAATATTAAAAAAAAATAAAATAAATTTCATTTCAAAATTCCTCGGAAACTTGATGCATTATATCTAAATACATTTTTGTTCTATCCATACTAGAACCAAATTTTAATACTTGAGAAAGACCCTTTTTTTCAAAATCATGTCTTAATTTAGCATTTCCAAGCAGTGTAAAGATAGCATTCGCATATTCATCAATGTTAATTGGCTCACAATACAAAGCAGCATCACCACAAATATCTCGACTAAATCCCATATCTGAAGCGACAATTGCTTTAGACATATACATTGCTTCTAAATATGTAGCTGAAAAAATTTCGAGTAAAGTAGGTATAAAAACTATCATTGATTGTTTATATAAAGATGGTAATTTCTCCAGAGACACTTTACCTATACATTGAATATAGTCATTATAACAATCAGGAAAGCTCAGCTCTTCTGGTTCAACAGTTATTACAAATTCAAAATCATGTATTTTCTTTTGCGTTATTAAATTATCAATAATAAAAGGAATAATTTTTAGATTTTTATGTGGATAATTTGCAGCTACGACTAAAATCTTTTTCTTATTTTCATTTCTTAGAAAAACTGATTCCCATTTCGAACTTTCAAGAAATATTTCATTAATTGTGTTGCCCACAACGTAATTTTCTTTAAATTTAGATATATTCTCAAATCTAGACATCGCATCATTTGTTTCAAATATCAGAGCATCAGAATTTTTTTTAAAAAATATTTTTTTTATTTCACATGTTAAAAAATTCTTAAACTTTTCTCTAATATTTAAAGTTTTAAAATAAGGAGAGTCTCTATAAATTATATGACCTATAGCAAAACCAACAACTTTAGGAAATTTGCTTTTATGATAAGATGGGCCAAATACTGTAAAAATGCAATCTGGCGCTATTATATTTTCTAATCTCCTCATTGTTAAAGAACGAAATCGTATTGATTTCTGACTCTTTTCATCAAGATTATAAAATTTAAAGTTATCAGGAAAGCCAACATTAACAAAACTTTTAGACATATTAAATGACTGTATAATATGATACTCATTAGGCAAGTTTAATTTATTAAGGTCATTAATAAATGAAGTACCTACCTGTATACCACCGCCTGCGTACAGATTTGAATTATCAATTATATACTTCATCTAATACCTCTCAAAAAACCATCATGCCAAACATTTAAATTTCGAAAGTTATTATAAAATAAATAGGAGTTTTTTGATATTTTTTTACAATAATTAGAATCTGAATACATTGATAGTTTATCAACGAGATCAGAAATACTTCCATCATAAAAATTACCAGTAATACCATCTTGAATTGAAAATATTTCCCCCCCTGTAATTGCATTTTGTGTCGTTATAAAACCTGTACCATAAGAAAAACATTTTTGGACCGACAAACCGGCTTGACCAGGAGATACACATACAGCAGCTCGCTGCATTATAGGTAGAAGCTTATCGTCTTCAGTAACATTCCCATGCAATGTAATACAATTAGTTAAATTATTATCATCTATGTATTTTCTTAAATTATCAAACTCCTCTCCATCTCCAATAATTTCTAGATTTAAAGCTATAGATTTGTTATTGATCAAAATCCGATAAGCTTCAATTAAATCAAAAATTTTTTTTTGTTTATACAGTGAGCCTATAAAAATTATAGATTCATAAGTTTTTTTATTAATATTAAAATTTTCATTTGGTGCGACTGTATTATATGCGACAGACATTTTTGTTGGTGATACACCATAAGAAATATATTTTAATAAAGGATATCTCTCATAAAAAATTGAGTAATCATATTTATATACAAATAGAACTCTGAGCAGTGACATTAAATTTTTTGAATCGTATTTTTTGCCATAAGAAGCGTTAACCCCTATACCAAATAAAATTTTCTTATATATAGATTTTTTAAAAAACTCAAAATATAAATTTAAATTTCTTAAATTAAAAGGAAAAACCACAAAATCATATTGATCAAAATCTGTTATGGAATAATAATTAAATGGTCCTATTTTTTTTTGATTGATTAAAATTTGATTAAAACCAACCCCATCTAAATATTCACCAGAGTGCGCAACATATAAATCAACATCATCCAACAACTTCTCAAACAATGGAATTCTATAATGCTGCACAAGCCCTTCATTAATTAGCAAAACTTTTTTCTTCATAAGATCCTACCATCATTTGTTTAAACTTAAATATCTAGAGTTAAAAAAAGCCATTACCAACCAAAAAACAGTATAACAAAAAATTAATGTTAATATAGAACCCAGCACTCCTATGAATTTTATTAAAAAATAATTTAAGATTATACTAAAAAACAAAACAAAAAAACTACAATAAAAAATAATTTTATTTTTCTTTAGATAAGTTAATACATACGTCTCTTTAATTGAAATAAAATATATAAGTTGAGCAATAAAAACCATAATAAACCAATAAGGCTTATAATCTAAAGATGTAAAACTCACATAAAAGTAATAAAATAAGAAAATAAAAGGAAAGATTAATATACTATAAAGTATTGTTTTTTTTGCAAACTCACTAGCTCTTAATCTTGCCACATTATAATTTGGACTATTATAAATATCTCGTTCATATTTAATAGAAAAATAAGCTGAAATAAAAGTAAAGCTCATTGATAAAGAAAATAGAAAATAGTAACTCGCCAACACTTCTTTTGAAAACAAATGCTCAATATAAAACTTATCTACATTTGTAATAAGATACATTGATATCGCATACATTACTAATATTAAACCATCTTTCAATGAGGCAATAACATCAAAGTCATTTTTTATAAATTTAAATTTTGAGAAGGCTAAAAAATAAATAACCAAAATAAGCAACTCGAAAAACAAATACCACTCTATACTTCTAATAAAATAAACAACCAAAAATATTGTAATTATTCTAACTACATAATACGTCTTCAGTAAAGCAAAGTCATTTATTCTATTTTGAGCCCTAAAAGTCAAAGAAATGTTATTTTGAATTGCAAAAAAACAGCCACATAAAATAGCAAAAAATAGCTTTAATTCCAAGTACCCAAGAAAATAAACTAAAGCCTCAACAACAATAACCAAAAAGAATGAAATCAATATAGATATATTTTTCTTTATCTCTACTTCATTATCTTGGCTAGATAATATTACCCTATTTTGTCCAAATGCAAAAAATGTACCTGTTAGCACGATAATTAAATAATAATATGCAACTTCTCCATAAAAGACAGCTGTGGTCACCAAGGCTAATAATGGTAGAGTAATCCAATTAATGCCTTTTGAAACCACTTCAATCAAGCCATAATTCATTACTTTATTATAAAGCGCCTTAGTAACCATATTAAATATCAACAACTACTATCAATGACATTAACTATATACTTTTCATTACTAAAATCTATCTCATTAAATTTGGTGTGTTTTACTAATATTAACTTAATATCAGCACTCATTGATTCTTCTATCGATACTAAATTAAAATTTTCTTTTTCAAGGTTTTTGAGTGAATCAATATTAGGCTCAATAGCCAAGACATTTAAACCTTGTCTTACCAAGTTTTTAGTAATTTCTAATGCTGGACTCTCGCGCAAATCATCAATATCAGGTTTAAAGGCTAAACCATAGCAAGCGATCGTTATATCTTGTATCGTCTTATTTGGATTCGCTTGTAAGAAATCCGCAATTTTAATTTTAACCTGATCAATAACCCATTGAGGCTTAGCATCATTCACCTGACGTGCAGTGCGAATCAAACGTGCTTGTTCTGGTGTCTTTGCTACAATAAACCATGGATCGACAGCAATACAGTGACCGCCCACTCCAGGTCCTGGCTGTAAAATATTGACGCGTGGGTGACGATTTGCGAGTGAAATCAACTCCCATACATTGATATCTAACTTGTCACAAATAACTGAAAGCTCATTTGCAAATGCAATATTGACGTCACGGAACGAGTTCTCTGTCAATTTACACATTTCTGCGGTACGAGCATTGGTTTCAATACATGCACCTTTTACAAAGATTTTATATAAATCACATGCCGCTTTTGAACAACGTGGTGTCATTCCACCAATAATACGGTCATTACTAATCAATTCTTGTAAAACTTTACCTGGCAACACACGTTCTGGGCAGTGCGCAACTAGAATATCAGCCTCCTCACCCTTTTGTTGCGGGAAGCTTAAGTCTGGACGCGCCTCACTTAACCAAGCTGACATTTGTTCAGTCGCTTCAACTGGTGATGTCGACTCTAAAATAACTAGATTACCTGACTTTAAAAATGGTGCTAAAGCTTTAGCAGCGGCTTCAATATATTTGAGATCTGGCTGATAATCATCTTTAAAAGGTGTTGGTACTGCAACAATATAAGCATCGGCTTCAGTCGGTGCTAATTGAGCAGACAATTTATCCTGAGCAACTACATCACGAACCAAAGCATCTAAATCAGGTTCAACAATATGAACTTTACCTTGATTAATCATATCTACCGCATGTTGATTCACATCAACACCTGTTACTTTTACCCCATGCGCAGCAAATGTCGCAGCTGTTGGTAAACCAATATAACCTAACCCTATAACGCAGATATGCTTGAATGAATTGCTCATACTCTATACTTTTAAATCAAATTAAATGGAAATTTCGGCTTAGTTCACTTTAATAAAATCAATAATTTGCTGACATGAATCACCATCCCCGTAAGGATTATGGGCTTCAGCCATCTCAGCATAAATATTTGGATTTTCAAGTAACTCTATGACTGAACACTCAATGGTTTCTGTATCTGTGCCAACTAAACGTACCGTTCCCGCACGAACCGCTTCAGGTCTTTCAGTAGTATCTCTCATGACCAGAACTGGCTTACCCAATGATGGTGCTTCTTCTTGAATACCACCAGAATCGGTCAGAATTAGATAGCTTCGATTCATCAAATACACAAAAGGTAAATAATCTTGCGGGGCAATTAAGTGAATATTAGCGATACCCGCTAACAACTCGTTAACAGGTTGTTGTACATTCGGATTTAAATGCACAGGATAAACAATTTGAATATCAGAATATTTTTTAGCTAAATTTGCCAATGCTTTACAGATATTTAAAAAACCCTGACCAAAGTTCTCACGACGATGTCCTGTGACTAAGATGAGTTTTTTATTTTCATCAAGAAATGAAAATTCTTGATGGAATTGATTGACCAATGCTTGATCTTGTTCAACTTTTTGTTTGACTTGCAACAAAGCATCAATGACGGTGTTTCCTGTCACCACAATATTCACAGGATTTACATTTTCTTTAATTAAATTTTCATACGATGACTGCGTCGGTGCAAAATGATAATTTGCAAGCACCCCTGTTAGTTTCCGATTGGCCTCTTCTGGCCAAGGAGAATATAAATCTCCTGTGCGCAACCCAGCTTCAACATGGCCTACTTTTATTTTATGATAATAAGCTGCCAAAGATGCTGCGAAAGTCGTAGCAGTATCTCCATGCACCAAAACCACATCGGGTGTCCATGTTTCAAACACATGCTCCAAGCCTTTAAGCACCCTAGAGGTAACATCAGACAACGTTTGTCCTGGCTTCATTAAATTCAAATCAAAATCGGGCTTTAAATCAAATAAAGTCAGAACTTGATCTAACATTTGTCGATGTTGACCTGTCACACATACCTTTGTCTCAAAGTCTTTGTCATTTTCTTTTAATTTCAATACCAAAGGTGCCATTTTGATCGCTTCTGGACGCGTACCAAATACTAGCAATACTTTTTTCACCCAGTCCACCCTTCTTCTATGACTTTCTCAAGTATGTTCTAAATAATTTTAAACTATAAAGAACTTAATTTTATTTACTCAACTAAATAAATTGTAACGCTAATGAGCTATAGCAATGATAGAGCCACTAAAACTTACAACATTAAGAAACCTAAGAGACAAAATTTCTTTAGATTTTCTAACTTACAAATTAAAAAATTAACTTATATAAAACAGAATCTTGATCTTAACAAGAATAGCTATTACTCAATGATTAATGTCAAACGCGCGTACTATAACAGATTTTCAATTTCTCTAAAAATTGAATTGTATGATTGTGTGTAACAAACACTTAACTCAATTCGCTCAAAATATAATTTTCATTTAATTGCATTTTTCAGCAAATTGACCAGATAAACTAAACATACAAACCTAAAAGATTTATCCATGCTTTTTTGATATTTTTAAGCTAGAATTGGCGAAATTCTAAGTCTAAAGACATGTTGTTGTAAGACAGCTGATATTAATTAGATATAAATATTCAAGGGTCAAGTGTGAAGCATTATCAACTTTTTTCCATTCTTGCGATTAGTATTAGTGCTACAAGTTGTGCTGTTACTTCTGGCTTACAAACATACGACATTCCAAATGAAGGTGTGTATACAACTGATCTCGGATCAAATGTAAATGTTATAAAAATCACACAGGAAAGTTTACCTGCGTTTCAACCTGCTCAAATAAATTATCAAAATAACTATGTTTCTCTTTTTAAAAAACAGCAGCAATCGTATCGTCTAAGTGCTGGAGATGTATTGTCTATCCAATTATGGGCATATCCTGAAATTACTCCACCAGTCAACAACTTAACCAATGATCAATCTATACAAGCGAATGGATATCCAATTGATTATAATGGCTTTGTTCAGATTCCATTGGTAGGGCGCTACAAAGCTTCAGGGAAAACTTTAGCAGAACTAAATACAGATTTACGCAGACAGTTTTCGCAATACTTAAAAAACCCTGATGTTATTGTTCGAGTACTTTCTTATCAAGGGCAACGCTATTCTGTACAAGGCAGTGTTATTAAAGGGGGGCAGTTCTTTTTATCTGACCAGCCGATTAGTATTTACACTGCATTAGGTATGGCCGGCGGCGTAACAGAAAAGGGGGACAGTACTTACATTCAACTGATTCGGAACGGTATCACATACGACCTTAATACGATTGAACTTGAAAAAGCAGGTTATTCTTTGCACAAGCTCCTTGTACAACCGAATGATACGATTTACGTAAGTACCAAAGAAAATCAAAAAGTCTATATCATGGGCGAGTCAGGCAAAAACCAAGCCTTACCAATGCGTGATCAAGGGATGACATTGAGCGATGCTTTGGGAGAAAGCTTAGGTTTAAATCCTCTTTCTGCAAGTGCAAGTCGTATTTATGTGCTTCGAACTAATCCCAATGATCGTAGTACTGCACTTTATCATATGAATCTGATGAGCTTAGGTGATTTTGGTCTTGCCAATCAATTTAAACTCAGAAGCAATGACATTGTATATGTTGATGCAACTGGCCTAACCCGTTGGCAGCGTGTGATCAATCAGGTTATACCATTCTCAAGCGCGCTCTATAATTTTGATCGTTTAGGACAATAGTCTTAATGAATATACAAAATATCTTGGTTGTTTGCGTTGGTAATATATGCCGTAGCCCTATGGCTGAATATCTTTTAAAACAACAACATCCGCTTTTGCACATTGAATCTGCGGGTATCTCAGGTCTTACTGGACATACAGCGGACGCAAAAGCGCAATTATGTATGCAAAGACTATCTATAGATATGGTTGGACACATTGCAAAAAAACTGAATGCCGAACAGCTTAAAAAAGCTGACCTTGTGTTAGTGATGAGTAATAATCAACAAAAACATATTGAACAAACATGGCCTTTTGCTAAAGGGAAAATATTCCGTTTAGGGCATTGGCAAAGTAAAAACGTGCCAGATCCTTATCAACACGATCAAGCTTTTTTTGATGAAACTTGTCAGCTGATTCAACAGTGTGTTACTGACTGGAAAAAATATATTTAACTTTTTAGATTTTAGATTATGAGCCAAAATACCAATACTGAAGATACGATTGACCTGAAAGAGCTGTTCTTTGCTTTAATAGCACAATGGAAGCTAATTGCTTTATGTATTATTTTGAGCTTGGTCTGCGCACTACTTTACCTTCGTGTTACTCCAGACACTTATTCAGTAGATGCATTAGTTCAAGTCGAAGATAGTAAAGGAGCTTCGGCGGCGCTTTTAGGTGATCTATCACAAATGATCGATCAAAAATCACCAGCTCAATCTGAAATTGAAATTTTAAAATCACGTTTAGTGCTGGGTTCAGTCATACAAGCTCTTCATCTTGATATTAATATCTCAAGTACAGAAGATACGTTGAGTCATCGTTTAATTAACAAACAAAATTACAGCACCGAATATACTCCGAAAGCAGTGATTTTCAACGATGATGAAAAGTCCTTTGAAATTCAAAAATTTGATGTACCTAGTCACTATTTAGATAAAACAATTTTATTGAAATTTGAGAGTAATAAAATAAATCTAATTGATGGTAAGACTGATGAATTAATTTTAACAGTACCTTTAAATCAAATCACTCAAATGAATAATCGATATGGAAACTGGAATATTGGCGTATTCTCTAAGCACCAGTTAGACACAAGCTATAAAATCGAGAAAAAGTCTTTACCAGCCTCAGTCCAAGCTATTAGCTCAAACTATTCTGTTGCTGAACGCGGTAAATTAACAGGTATTTTAGGTTTAAATTATCAAGGTCAAGATAAAGAACATATCACTCAAGTATTAAATGCGATTCTGGCAGCTTATAGTGCCCAAAATGTGGAACGTCGCTCAGCTGAAACAGCTCAAACACTCAAATTCTTAGATGAACAACTTCCTGATCTAAAAAAACAACTCGACGACGCTGAACGAGAGTTTAATAAATTCCGTCAAAAGTATAATACGGTTGATGTAACCAAAGAGTCTGAGTTATATCTGACACAAAGTATGGCTTTGGAAACCAAAAAAATCGAGTTAGAACAACAACTCGCTGACATGGCAGCTAAATACACGACTGAACATCCTGCAATGCGTGAGATCAATGCACAGATTACGGCTTTAAATAAACAAATTACTGAGTTGAATAGTACGCTTAAACAGCTCCCAGATATACAAAGACAATATTTGCAGCTTTACCGCGAAGTCGAGGTTAAGACTCAACTTTATACTGCTTTGTTAAATTCATACCAGCAACTTCGAATTGCAAAAGCAGGTGAAATTGGCAATGTAAGGATTGTAGATACCGCAGTTGAACCTGTAGAGCCAATCAAACCGAAGAAACTTCAAATTCTTATCTTAGCGATGTTCTTGGGTGGTTTCTTAGGCACATTGATTGCTTTATTACGCAATATGTTACGTACAGGTGTCAAAGACTCGACTCAAATCGAAAGAGAGTTCGACCTTCCTGTTTATGCAACAGTGCCTCGTTCACCAATTCAAGAAACTCGTATCAATATTTTGAAGAAAAAGAAAAATATTCCTATTCTTGCGGTTAAACATAATGATGATATTGCTGTCGAAAGTTTGAGAAGCATTCGTACAGCGATCCACTTTGCTTTAGCAAACGCAAAGAACAATATCATTATGATTGCAGGTCCAGCACCTGAAGTGGGTAAATCATTTATTTCAACCAATCTGGCGACTATTTTTGCGCAAAGTAATAAAAAAGTTTTGTTGATTGATGCCGACATGCGTCGTGGTTATATGCATAAATACTTTAATCTCGATGTGAAACCTGGCTTATCTGAATTACTGAGTAATCAAGCTAATTTATCTCAAGTGATTCACCAAACCGATGTGGATGGATTGAGCGTGATTACACGTGGTAAGAATCCAACAAACCCATCTGAAATGCTTTCATCACAGCAGTTTAAGCTTTTACTGGAAAACTTAGATCAACAATATGACCATATTATTATTGATACACCTCCTGTGCTGGCTGTGACCGACGGTATTATTATTTCCCAATATGCAGGTGTAAATTTACTTGTCGCTCGCTATGCTAAATCGCAAATGAAAGAGCTTGAGCTGAGTTTAAATCGTTTTGATCAGGCTGGTGTAAAAGTGAATGGCTTTATCCTCAATGATATTCAGCGTGCAAGTGCAGGATACGGCTATGGTTACAACTATGCATATGCTTACAAAGCAAATAAAGAAGATTAAGCTTTATTGATCAGTATGATAAAAGCCAGATCCCAGTATCTGGCTTTTATGTATTGAAAACATAATCCCTATAAAAAATACACGTATTTTTTATATGAGTTATTCATTGCTTAAGCTTAGACATGCTAAGATCATTGCCATATTTTTTATCAAAATCTCACTTTTGGACGTCTCATGAGTAAAGCTTTACCTGTCATTGTTGCAGCTGTTTTAGCGAGTGCTGCCCTTGTTCCTGTTTATTATGCTACTAAGCATCCAACCACTGAACTTGGTGCGAAGGCTGATAAAAATGCAACACCTGTTGCAAAAATCAGCTATGCATTAGGCTATGAAGTTGCAAAACAAACACCACCTGAGCTAGAGACGAATGCATTTATCACAGGCTTCCGTGATGGACATGCCCAAAAACCTGCTGCGTATACTGAAGAAGAATTACAAGCTGCGTATATGGAGTTCCAAAAAGAATTGCAGCAAAAACAGATTGATGAAACTAAAAAAACTGAAACCACAAACAATACATTCTTAACTGAAAATGCCAAAAAAGAAGGCATTAAAACAACGGCTTCAGGCTTACAATATAAAATCATTAAAGAAGGCACAGGAAAACAACCTACTTCAACTTCAGTTGTCAAAGTACATTACAAAGGTCAACTTGCCGATGGTAAAGTATTCGACAGTTCTTATGATCGTGGTGAACCAATCGAGTTCCCACTTAATCAAGTAATTCCAGGCTGGACTGAAGGTCTACAATTAATGAAGGAAGGCGGCAAAGCTGTATTATATATTCCATCAAATCTTGGTTATGGTGAACAAGGTGTACCAGGATCTATTCCACCAAACAGTACATTGATTTTCGATGTTGAATTAATCGCGGTTAAATAAATGATATAAGGAGAGCATAGGCTCTCCTTTATTTTGGAAGAAATGAAATAATGAAAAAACTCACTTTAATAGCAATAGCATCAATCATAGGTACAGCACACGCTGCGCCAATTAGCTTAAAAAGTCCACAAAAAGATCAATTGGGATATAGTTACGGTTATTTAATGGGCAAAGGAAGTGCTGAAACACTCAAAGATTTAAATATCGAAACATTTATACAAGGTTTACAAGAAGCCGTTAATGATAAAGCGCCCTCTTTAACCGACGAGGACATGGCGAAAGTACTAAACCAATATAAAAAGCGTTTAGAAGCAAAACAATTGGTTGAGTTTCAAGAACTGGCTCAAAAGAATGATCAAGCAGGTAAAAGCTTTCTAGCTGAAAATGCAAAAAAATCCGATATTTCAACCACGAAGTCAGGTTTGCAGTATCAGGTTTTACAACAAGGTACGGGTAAATCACCTAAAGCGACGTCTACGGTCAAAGTCAATTATGAAGGCCGTCTTTTAGATGGAACTGTGTTTGATAGTTCAATTGCTCGTAATCATCCAGTTGACTTTAAGCTCAATCAAGTCATCGCAGGTTGGACGGAAGGCGTTCAAACCATGAAAGAAGGCGGCAAAAGTCGTTTCTTTATTCCGTCAACACTCGCTTATGGTGAGGTCGGTGCTGGTGATGCAATTGGTCCTAATAGTACATTGATTTTCGATATTGAATTACTTGAAGTTAAATAGTAGAAACCCTCCAAAACGGAGGGTTTTTTTATTCATGAATGTTTTAAATGTCGAGGTCGGAAACCTGTTGCAAATAAAGCAATCACATACGCTAAGACACCAAGCACACATAAACCAGCAACCTCAGCAATACGTAACCACTGCGAGATATCACCTTGATACCAAGTTAAACCATACCAAAGTGCTGCAATCATGGTTAGATTCGCGATCGCGTATTGGAACGCTAGCTTCTTCCAATGCGAGCCAAAACGGTAAATATTACGTTTATGTAAATAGAAATAAAGCATACCCGCATTCACCAAAGCTGAACCTGATGATGCCAAGGCTAAAGCCATATGCTCAGCATGCCAGTCGATCAATTTAAAGAAGCCGATAAAGATCACATTTAAAATGGCATTCGCAGCGACAGCCATTAAACCAACACGGACAGGTGTTTTAGTATCTTGTTGTGCATAAAAACCAGGTGCAAATACTTTAATCAGCATGAATGAAATCACCCCAGCACTCATACATTGCAATGCCAGTGCGGTCATTCGCGTATCTTCCACGGTAAATTCACCACGTTGGAACAAGGCCTGAATAATCGGTGTCGACAACATAAATAATGCAATACTTGCAGGAATACCGACCAGCATAATAATCTTAGCTGCCCAATCAATCATGCTTTTAAATTTCTCTTTATCTTGTTCTGCATGACGCGCAGAGAGCGAAGGTAAGATCACCGTTCCAATCGCGACACCAATCAGACCTAAGGGTAATTCAGTCATACGTTCGGCACTGTATAACCATGACACCGAACCATCTTGCATGAATGATGCCCAAATTGTATTCAGCAGTAGATTAATTTGCGTAACAGAGACACCAAATAATGCAGGTAACATCAATTTTAAAATGCGATCTACACCTTCATGTTTAAAATCAACTTTTGGTGGGATCAGTAAATTCTTTTTCCATAACTCTGGAATCTGAATCGCCAACTGTAAAATACCTGCTGCAACTACAGCCCAACCTAATGCCATAATAGGTTCAGACATATACGGCGTTAGCCACCAGGCACCTGCAATCATTGCAATATTCAGCAGTACTGGAGAAAAAGCAGGTGAAGCAAAAGAACCATAACTATTCAAGATACTGCTCGAAAAAGCAGTTAAGGACATAAACATTAAATATGGAATCGTGAGCCGAAACAGATCTACCGCTAAATCGAATTTTTCTGGATCGCTGTGGAATCCAGGTGCATACAAATAAATAATCGCAGGTGCAGCAACCATCGCCACAAAGGTCAGTAATGACATCGCCGTTAATAAACAGCCAAAAACCCGACTAATCAAAATCTGAACTTCAGCATGAGTTCGACTAGTCTTATATTCTGTTAGAACAGGAATAAAAGCTTGAGAAAATGCCCCTTCAGCAAATAAGCGCCGAAAAAAGTTAGGGATACGAAAGGCAACGACGAAAGTATCGAAATCTTTACCCGCACCAAATACATTCAATAGCACGATATCGCGTACTAATCCCAAAACTCGAGATAACATCGTCATTGCACTGACAATAATAGTCGATCGCCACAATGCCATCGTATTCACCTACGGCTTATCTTTAAAAAGCGTTATTGTAATGAAACTCAAACCAGATTTCGTTGTGAAATCATAAATTCGATGAAGTTTTTTTAGCTAGCATTTGACGAAATAGTTGCCAATCAAAATGTAAACCTGGGTCAGTTTTACGTTTAGGCGCAATATCCGAGTGACCTGCAATATGATTTTGAATTTTTTCATAGCTTTGACGTAAGGTTACAACCACTTCAACCAATGCTTGGTATTGTTCAATCTCGAAAGGAAGATCATCACTACCTTCTAGCTCAATTCCAATCGAATAATCATTACATTCTTTTTGCGCCAAATAACTTGAACGTCCTGCATGCCACGATCGGTCATTGAAATTTACAAATTGAATCACCTCTCCCGTACGTAAAATTAAAAGATGGGCGGAGACTTGCATCCCTTCAATGGTTTGAAAATAGGGGTGTATAGACCAATCTAGTTTATTTTGAAAAAATTGCTGAATATAGCCGCCACCAAACTGAGAAGGAGGCAAACTAATGTTATGAATTACAATAAGTTGAATATCAGTATTGTTAGGACGTGCGTTAAAATTTGGTGAAGCAATTTGCGTCGCACCCAACAATTTCCCATCTTGGACCTGAGTAAATCTAGACTGTGGCATGAAGACTCGAATCGGCAATTTAATATTTATATCGTTCCATTTTGACATGCTTTATCAGGAATAATCGAGATGGAATACTTATTTTTTATGTTGAGGGTGCTAATATAAGCGCCAAGTTTTTTGGTCAAAATATACTGGAACAGGTATGAGTATTCCTCAATCTTTGCTTGAACAATCTATTCAAATCAATATTCAACAAGCATTACAGGAAGATATTGGTGACGGCGATATCACTGCCTTACTTACTCCAGAACAAGAGCAAGCTACCGCAACGATTATCACCCGTGAAGATATGGTATTGGCGGGTCAGCCTTGGGTGAATGCACTCATTCAAGCATATGATAGTAATGTTCAAATTACATGGCTAAAGCAAGAGGGTGAACTTGTAGCGGCAAATGAGGCGTTTTTAAAGCTTGCAGGTTCTGCGCGTAGTTTACTGACCGTTGAGCGTCCTGCTTTGAATTTTGTCCAAACCCTTTCGGCTGTGGCGACCAAAACGGCAAATTATGTCAAACAGCTTGATGGCTTAAATACCAAACTACTTGATACACGCAAAACCTTACCAGGCTTACGCATCGCTCAAAAATATGCAGTCGCAGTCGGTGGTGGTCAAAATCATCGTCTAGGTCTATTTGATGCTTTCTTAATTAAAGAAAATCACATTATGGCTGCGGGTGGTATTGCCCAAGCGATTAGCAAAGCACATGACATTGCACCAGGTAAACCCGTTGAAGTAGAAGTTGAAACTTGGGACGAACTGAATCAAGCGCTTGAAGCTGGAGCTGATATCATAATGTTGGATAATTTCAGCCAACAACAGATGATTGATGCGGTTAAACATGTCGTAGGGCGTTGCAAATTAGAAGCCTCAGGCAATATCACCATTGAAAATTTACGCGAAGTTGCAACAACTGGCGTAGATTACATTTCAATGGGTGTACTCACTAAGGATGTGAGAGCTGTGGATTTATCTATGCGTTTTAATGCTTAGACATCATCCATCTCAGTTGAATGCTTTTGAGTCGAAGTATCGATAGATGCTTCGGCTTTTTCACTCCATGCTGACTTAGCTTGTGTTAAATCTGTTGGTCTTGGATCCGCAGCCATTAAAACAAAAGTCACTGCCGTTAAAAATACGAGAAATACTTGAACCATAATTTCCCCTCCTTGTTATTTTCGATTTTCGCCACTGTATCAAACTAAAATGAGCTGAATAAGCGGGCATTGTTACAGTTTGAAAATTTGTAATGCGTCTCTGTAGATACAAATATTGATTTGTCATGTTTATTTTTTTGCTGCGTAGAGATAGCTTGACCAAGAACAGATCTTAAAGAATAAAAAATGGAATCGATTTTGAAGCCGTGTTTTCTTTGATTTTTTCAAATCTTTCTCTTTTCTCTACACATCATTTTTGAAGTCATTATCGAGAGTTTGATTCGTGGCACTGGATATTTTATCGCTGGCTTTATTACATGGACCGTGATTATTGCTCTAAGCGTTTATTGGTTTTTTTTCGCTGATTTGAAAATGAAAAAGCTGTCTAAAATTAAATTTAGACTGCTTTTTCGCTTATAGAAAAGTCACTTATGATCCAATAAAGCCCATATAAGGATCAGAAATCGAATCCTCGTTGGTCTCGATACGACCTGCAAAACGACGACTAAAACTTGGTTCATTTTCTATCGTCACCGTGAAATCGTACCATCCCCCAAATTCAGACATATCCCAACTCAGTTCTTTTTCAGTCGTAGCAGTTTCAATCACCCACGTTTTATTAGGCAGATAGGCATTTGCTTTCACAATCAATTTCACCGCTTGCTTACCATCATGTCGAACTTTTAAAAACATTTTTGGGTCACACTCCTCCATACACACTCGAATTTCTGGCAGTGCTTCTCGTTGAGCGATTTTAGCCAAATGACCTTTAAAAGCTCGATGGAAACCATTCGGACCCAAAACCCATAAATCATATCGATTCTCTTTTGTTTGCCACACATCATCCAGTTGTTTCCCTGCTTCAACCATATAGCGACGCGGAATAGCATCTAAATTTAATTTGTCATAAACATGAAAAACCGCCGCGTGACTGCCAGTATTTGAGAACATCAATTTCACAGTTTTGCTCGCACTATCTACTTTCGCACTGGTATGCAAAATATAAGGCAATGCACGAGATGGTCGAATACCTGTTTCCTGAGCTGGATAGGCTTGATTGAGGGGACGGCTGACTTGTGGCATGCCTTCTTGTGCTTTACGAATTGCATCCGCTTCGGCTTTGGTGCTTTGACCTGACAGATTAGGTAAAGGTAAAAGATTTGGGGTTTTGAAATTAAATGCTGAGGTTAAATCGCCACATACTGCTCGACGATATGGACTGATATTCGGTTCTTGTACGCCAAAGCACTGTTCAAGGAAACGAATCACCGAAGAATGATCAAAGGTCTGTGAGTTGACCCAACCGCCCCGACTCCAAGGGGAAATGATATACATTGGTACGCGAATACCTGGTCCATAAACCCCAACACCATTACTGATTTTTGGATCAGTAAAATTTGGTTGACCTGCTGATGCTTTGGCATGCGTCGCATACTCATAAGACATCTGTTCTGTAGTGAGTGTTGATTTCCCACATACTTCACCAGACACATCAATCGAAGGCGCACTTGGCGATGGGATATGATCAAAATAACCATCATTTTCATCAAAATTAATGATGAAAACCGTCTGACTCCAAAGTTCTGGTCGTTCAGTTAAAGCATTTAAAACCTCTTGAATATACCACGCACCTTGCACGGGACTTGAAGGCCCAGGATGCTCACTGTACGTTGCAGGTGCAACCAACCAACTGACTTGGGGTAACTGCCCTTTCCCAATATCCTCTTTAAATGTCCCCAAAAAACCGCCATCAGGCATAGTATTGGCAATTCCTTTATATAGCGGTTGCGTCGCATCAATCGCTGGATCATAAGCTGGACAGTCGCTATCATGATTTACAGGTTTTCCCGAAAGCTCATTGGCACGGCGATATTGCTTAAAGCCTGCCAACGGATTATCGGTAAAATTATCAGGCATATTTTGATAAACTTTCCAACTCACACCGGCCTGTTGTAAACGCTCTGGATACGTGGTCCAGTCGTATCCTGTCGTTGATGGTCCAATCGCATCTAAATCATTGACGACACTGGCAACATTAGCAGCAGTTGGACCATTGGTTCCTGTCCAAATAAACATACGATTTGAGTTGGTTCCAGTATGCATTGCACAGTGATAGGCATCGCAAATTGTAAATGCATTCGCCAAAGCAAATTGATATTCAACTTCTTGTTGTTTGTAATATCCCATGGATTGCGGCTGCTTATATTGCACCCAATTGCCCATGCGACCATGATCCCAAGCATACTGACCATCTGTCCAAGAATGTGGCGTACCACTGACTCGCTGCGCATTGCCGCGTTTACTGTCTAAATGATAAGGATAAACTTTATTTTTATTGGCATCATATTGTTCCCAAACTTTGCGTCCTTGAGTTAATGGAATGGTGAATCGATCTCCAAACCCTCTTACACCTTTTAAAGTGCCAAAATAATTATCAAAAGAACGATTTTCTTGGGTCAAAATCACCACATGTTTTACGTCTTTAATGGTGCCCGTCTCAACTTTGGCGTCAATCGCAAGTGCTTTTTGAATGCTCATCGGAAAGCTAGTGAGTGCAGCAGTACCAAACAGGGCTTTGGTTGAATTTAATAAAAAGTCGCGACGATTCATTTTTTAATTTCCTTATTATTGTAGTTTATGGCGCACAATGAATTTTACAGTTTGATGTAGGCGGTTTTGGTGTTGGCGTAGAATTATTATTATCGCCATCACTGTCGTTACAGGCACTTAACAATAAGCAGCTACTACAAAGCAGTATTAAAAGGAAATTGCGCATTTTACTATCCGTTAAATATTCGTGCAGATAGTCAATACAATATAAATGACAATTCGATGATGATTAGATCGCAATTTGATGACAGAAAATATAAGACAAAAAAAAGGCGGTCTAAACATACCAGACCGCCCGCACTATCAACTGGAGATTACCAACCGAGTGCCTGCTGTTGTTTCTGAATCAATTCAGCGATTCCTTTTTCTGCAAGCTCTAACATGGCATTAGACTGTTGACGAGTAAACGGTTTCTCTTCTGCCGTTCCTTGAATTTCAATAAATTCGCCCGCTTGTGTCATCACCACATTCAAATCCGTTTGGCAATTTGAATCTTCTTCGTAGCATAAATCGAGGAGCACTTCATCTTGGTACATCCCGACTGAGATGGCTGCCACGAGACCTTTTAAAGGGTCTTGTTTAATTTTTTTATTGCTCAGCAACACATTCATTGCATCGACTAAAGCCACCGCTGCACCAGTAATCGCAGCAGTACGCGTACCGCCATCAGCTTGAATCACATCACAGTCAATCGTAATCGTGTTCTCACCCAGTTTTTTCAAATCCACCATGGCACGTAAGCTACGACCAATCAAACGTTGGATTTCCTGTGTCCGACCTGACTGTTTACCACGCGCCGCTTCACGGTCACTACGGGTATGGGTTGAGCGCGGTAACATGCCATATTCGGCAGTGACCCAGCCCTGTCCTTTTCCTTTTAAAAACCGTGGAACCGAATTATCAATACTTGCCGTACACAATACTTTGGTATGACCAAACTCAACCAGAACTGAACCTTCTGCGTAACGGGTATAGTTACGGGTGATTTTTACTTCACGTAACTGGTCTAATTCTCTTTGGTCAATACGCATAATGATTCCTTAAAACGATGGCACAAATATAATTGCACCATAGTATATCTCAATTACTCGTACTTTCCCTTTTACTTGTTGGTAAAGAGCATCGCTTGATGACTCAAAGAATGCTCTAAATTGATTAAGCAGCTTTACCAAACATACTTTTCACTGCGTCAACAAGGCTATGCTTGATCGCCCCCAAACGGTCAACCATATTGTCAGGCAAAGAGTGGATAGCCAAACGTTTATATACACTCACAATTTGAGAGCCAAACGGTGCTGTATTGTACTGTTGACCAAACTCTGCACAGACTGCACGTACTTTAGGTGCCATCTCTTGATAGCGGTTGGCAGGTACATCAGGGAACAAGTGATGTTCGATTTGATGACTCAAGTTACCACTCAAGAAGTGCATGATTTTACCGCCAGTAAAGTTTGCTGAACCACGAATCTGACGTAAGTACCATTCTGCTTTGGTTTCATTATCAATATTGTCAGTGATAATTTCAGAATCTTCTGTAAAGTGACCACAATAAATCACGGTCGATGCCCAGTAGTTACGGATCAGATTGGCAAAAAAGTTACCTGCTAATACTGGCAAGAACATTGGGCCCGCGATCAATGGGAACAATACATAATCTTTACCAAACTGACGTACCATCTTTTTACGTAGATTTTTTGATTCTACATACACTTCTTTCCAAGTCTTGGTGCCATCAAACAATACTTTTTCCATCTCTAGACGTTGTAAAGCCAGTAGCCATTCAAAACCCGTAGATAATACAAAACCCGTTGGTACGTTAAATAAAAAGCGGGGTTCCCACTTTTGCTCACGGCTCATACGCATCACACCATAACCGCTAATGTCATGATCCATGCCAACCACATTGGTATAGGTATGGTGCTTATAGTTATGGGTATATTTCCAGTCCTCACCAGTACACACGGTATCCCAATCATAGGTTGCACCGTTCAAGGTTGGATCGTTTAACCAGTCAAACTGACCGTGCATCACGTTGTGACCGAGTTCCATATTTTCAACAATTTTAGATACGCCTAGCATAACGGTACCTAATAACCAGACAGGTGGAATCCAACCACCAAACATCAACATGCCACGCGATGCAATTTCGGTGTAGCGTACAAAGTTACGTACTTTATAAATATAATCAGAATCTTCTTTGCCAATTTTAGCCATGGTTTCAGTACGGATGGTGTCAATCTTACGGCCAAACTCTTGTACTTCTTCTGGTGTTAATGCACGGCTTGTGTTACCGCCAAATTTGATTGGAGGAATCGTTTTAGTCGGATTTACTGTCATCATGTTCATAATATTATTCTCTATCTAGTCAATATGAATTAAAGGTCAATCTCAACGGGACTCACTGCTTCACTCACACACAACTTAATTTGCACATTGTTTTGGTTATCGATTTCACCTGTAAGTTGATTTTTCACTGCACCACTGATCTTGGTACAAACACAGGTATTACAAATCCCCATACGGCAACCAAAAGATGGTTTCAAACCCGCAGCTTCAGCACTGGCCAATAGGTTGCCACGGCCTTCAAACTCTTGCATGCTGCGACGGAAATTGACCGGTTGGATTTGAGCATCCACATCCATCGTCACTGGCAAGAAGCTTTCTTGCGTTAAACGGTCTAACCAACCACGTTTCGCCCAAATTTGACGTGTCGCTTTCATCAATCCTGGAGCAGCACACACATAGGTTTGACGTTGAACAGCATCGGCACACAAACGGTCCAAAGTTTCTTCATCAAAATAAGCAGGTTTTTCAGCACTATCGACAATAATGTGTAGGTCAAAGTGCGCATATTCTGCTGCCAGTGTTTCCAATTCAGTACGGAACGCTGGATCACGTGAGTAATAAATCAATGTCACAGGTTGATTCGAACGTGCTAATGCCTGTTTCGCAATCGGAATAATCGGCGTAATACCACTACCCGCAGATACCAAAAGAATCGGTTGTTTACCTTCTTCTGTATCAAAGTCTTTTAGCGTAAATTCGCCCATCGCCTGAGTAATTTCAATCACATCACCAGCACGTGCGCTGTTGGCTAAATAGTTAGATACTCGACCTTGTTTTTTGATACCTAATACCAATTTGTCGTGACTTGGTGAACTCACCAAGCTATACGCTCGTTGATGCTGCACACCATCAATACGAACCGTCACCATCACAAATTGACCAGGCTGATAGGTTGTAAATTTATTGTTACTGCTTAAAGTGACCTTGATCATTTCATCGGCAATAGGCTCAATCGCTTCGATTTTTGCCATAATGCGACGCAAAGTCCACATCGGGTTAACCTTTGCAAGGATAAAATCAACAAAATCTTCTCGAATCCAATGTGGCTGATAACTTAACTGTGCGCTCATACGTTCCTCGTTTTGTATCTGGCTATTTATTTTGAGTGAACAAATGTTCGTGTAGTGAACATGTGTACACTATATTTATTTGTGTTCACTGAGTCAACACTTGTACACTTATTTTTTTGAATATTTTTTGTTCTTTCCTATAAACATTTCAATTTTCTTGAAAATTGATCACGATCTAGCATTTATTATTTTTTAAAAAAACGATTTATTTAGCTAAAACCACAAATGCATATGATTTAGCAATGGATAAAAGCTAAAAAAATCATGTTTTTTTTGCTAGACTCTAGCGTACGGTTTTAATGGATCTTATTCATGTCGATTAGAGATGAACGAAAACAACAGAGTCGACAGGCTTTACTTGATGCAGCACTTCATCTCAGTACATCTGGGCGCTCATTTAGTAGTATTAGTTTGCGTGAAGTTGCGCGAGAAGTTGGTTTAGTACCAACGGCGTTTTATCGTCATTTCCAAGATATGGACACTTTAGGTCAAGAACTGGTTGATCAAGTTTCTTTGCATTTAAAAAGTCTGATTCATCAGTTAGGACAAAGCTATTTAAAGCACAGCGGATCTGCTAAAACTCGTACCAGTATTGAATTGTTTGTACAAGCTGTGAATCATAGCCCACAACAATGGCAATTTATGATTTCTGAACGTTGGGGTGGTTCTGAAACCGTACGAATTGCGATTGCACGCGAAATCGAATTTTTGATTGAAGATCTTGCTATCGACCTTTGCAAATTGGATACGTTTAAACACATTCAAGAAGCCAAAGATTTGCAAGTGTTATCCACGATCTTAATTAATATGTCTTTTACTTGGGCAATGACATGGATCAACTTACCGAAACAATTCACCATTGATCACCTGTTAGAACAGCAAAATTTGTTTATTGATAATGCAGCGACTCAAGTGCGCTTGTTATTCCGTGGCATCTCAAATTGGGAACCACAAAACGCCTGATCCTATCCAAGCGAAAGTTTGATATATAAAAGCATTGCTTAGCGTTAGTATTCATTAGACACTAATGCAAATGCCGTTTAGAACACTATGAGGAGCTTACAAGCATCATGAATCCTGATCGTCATACTCAGTTCTTAATTCGTAAAGAAAAAATTTTGCAGGTTGCGGAAAAGCTATTATTAGAAAACAACCAAGAAATGACCTTAGATGAACTGGTTGCCGAGCTAGATATTGCTAAAGGTACGCTATACAAACATTTCCGTAGTAAAAATGAATTATTACTGGAACTGATCATTCAAAACGAAAAAGAAATTTTAAAGATTTCAGAAAACTACAACACTGATGTCAAAGAATATGCACCGCGTTATATGCTCTATCATTTAACCTCACCGAGTCGCACGATTCTGCTGCATCAGTTAGAAGAACATTTAACGATGACGGAATCGAAGTTAAAACATTTGTTCGATGAGTTATATGCTATTCGTCAACAACGTATTGTTTCACTGAAAGAAATGACTGAGAAATATTTAAAATCACAGAATTATGACATGTCGATTCGTGATTATCTTTCTTATATTTGGTCACTCACTTACGGCGCGGCTTTATTATTAAATTCAAGCTATTATCAACGTTCGATTGGTTCACGTGAGAAATTGATTAATCTGTATGTGAATCAGGCCTTATCGTTGCCAACACAAAAAGTTCAAATTGATCTGAAAGACTTTCAAATGGATCAAGCATAAATAAAAAGGACTGTTTTTACAGTCCTTTTTTATATCAAAAAGCGTGAGGTTTATTTTCCTTTACGCTCTTTTTCCAACAAGTAATCTACGACTTGAGTTACTTTTCCATCTTCACCTTGCACCACATACTTACCAGCTACCACAACCGCTGGCACACCTGTCAATTGATACTGTTGCGCCAATTTGTTTGACTCAGCCACTTTTGCAGTGATTGGGAAAGAGTTAAACATGCTGTTAAATTTCTGCTCAGGTACACCATAACGCGCAAAGAATTTTGCTTGTGATGCTTGGTCAAAAATTTGCTGACCACCTTCATGAATGGCATGGAATAATGGAATATGGGTTTTCTTACGGACACCAAGTGCTTCAGAAACATAGTAGCCACGAGCGCCTTGTTCCCATACTTTATTCATCGCTGCTGGGGTACGAAGGAAATATACATCACTCGGTGCTTTCTTTAACCACGTCTGCATATGTGGTTCAAGTTTAAAGCAGTGTGGACATCCGTACCAAAAAAATTCACGTACTTCAATTTTTCCTGCTGGTGCTGCTGTTTTACCTGGATTGGCAACAACCGTATAGTCTTTACCAGCAACAAAATCTGCAGCCATTGCATTTGCAGAAAATGCCATTACAGCTGCTGTTAAACCACTTAATACTAAATTTTTCATTGACTTTGCTTTTCCTCTAAGCATTTTTCGTAAGTTTATATGCTAAATATAAAACAAACACGAGCAATTCGTTTTGCTTGTGTGAAGTTTTTTATTGGATTTATCGCTTTTTTTTCAAGAAGCGCTACACTACCAACAGATTAAACCGAAATAATCATCCTAATACAGAGGTAAGTCATGTCGCAATTGAATGTTGACCCACAAGAAATCGCAAAATTTGAAGCATTGGCTGCCAAATGGTGGGATCAACATTCTGAGTTCCGACCTCTACATCAGATCAATCCCTTACGTCTAAATTGGATTGATGAACGTGTCGGTGGCTTGGCTGGAAAAAAAGTGCTCGATGTCGGCTGTGGCGGCGGTATTTTGGCGGAAAGCATGGCACGTCGAGGTGCTGATGTTTTGGGTATTGATATGGGTGAAGCACCGCTTGCGGTGGGTCGTTTGCATGCTCAACAAGACAATGTACAAAATATTGAATATCGTCAGATTCCAGTTGAACAACTCGCTCAAGAGCAAGCTGGTCAATACGATGTCGTGACCTGTATGGAAATGATGGAACACGTACCAGATCCAGCATCTATTGTTAAAGCATGCCAAAGCTTGGTTAAACCAGGTGGTCATGTGTTCTTCTCAACTATTAACCGCAATCCAAAATCTTATTTATTTGCGATTATTGGTGCTGAGTACGTATTGCGATTATTACCCAAAGGTACGCACGATTATCATAAATTCATTCGCCCATCAGAAATGGCACATGACATTCGTAATGCCGGTCTGACACTAAAAGAAATGACGGGATTACATTACAACCCAATCACTAAACATTACTGGTTAGCACCAAATGTTGATGTGAATTATATGGTTCATACCACGAATACGGGTGCCTAATGAAAGCGGTATTATTTGATCTTGATGGAACGTTGATTGACACTGCGGCGGATTTTATTCGTATCATTCAACAAATGTGTCGCGATGAACAACGTCCAGTTGTAGATGCTGAAACCATTCGTACTCAAGTATCTGAAGGCGCACGTGCCATGGTGAAGCTGGTTTATCCTGAATTAGAAGTCACTGATCCAATTTTTCTCGCCCATCGTCAGCGCTTTTTAGATCTATACGGTGGCAATATTGTAGTGGATACCGATCTATTTTTAGGCATGTATCCTTTGCTTGAAGCACTTGAAGCCAAACAAATTCCGTGGGGCATTGTCACCAATAAACCACGTGGTTTAAGTGAATCATTATTGGCTGAATTAAATCTGACTCAACGCTGTGCCGTTTTGGTATGCCCTGAAGATGTCACGCATACTAAACCTGATCCAGAACCCATGTATTTAGCAGCTCAGCAGCTCGGGATTGATGCTGAAAATATTATTTATGTGGGTGATCATCCACGTGATATTGATGCGGGTCGAAATGCATCGATGTATACCATTTTAGCGGCTTACGGCTATTTACCTGTTGAATCCCGTGATGATCTTGATGCATGGCAAGCGGATTCGATTATTTACACCATCCCTGAATTACATCAACTGCTTAAACAGAAAATCACTGTATTGTCAGAAAATCAGGGTATGATGAATTAAACATTGAAGATAACTATAGGAGGCATAACAATGAAATACTCAGAATATCAACCTCGCCCAGATCTACTCAAAGATCGCATTATTCTCATCACTGGCGCAGGTGATGGAATTGGTCGAGCTGCCGCTCTTAGTTATGCTCTTCATGGTGCAACTGTTGTTTTACATGGTCGTACACTGAATAAGCTGGAAGTTATTTATGATGAGATTGAGGGCTTAGGTGCGCCTCAACCTGCCATTTTGCCACTACAGCTTTCAACTGCTTCTAGCCATGACTATGAGCTTTTGGTCAGTACTTTAGAGCAACAATTTGGTCGCTTAGATGGTATTTTGCATAATGCTGGCATGCTCGGTGATCGTGTTGAATTAGCGCATTATCCCGTCGATGTCTGGGATGATGTTTTAGCGGTGAATTTACGTGCACCTTTTGCTTTAACACAAGCATTACTTCCTTTACTTGAAAAATCAGAACATGCTTCTGTGGTGTTTACCAGTTCAAGTGTCGGTCGTGAAGCACGCGCGCTTTGGGGAGCATATTCGGTGTCCAAAGTGGCAACTGAAGCTATGAGCAAGATTTTTGCTGCCGAAAACAGCTATCCAAATATTCGTTTCAATTGCATTAACCCAGGAGGCACTCGTACAGCGATGCGCGCAAAGGCTTATCCTGATGAAGACCCTAAAACATTACCTACAGCCGATAGCATCATGCCCGCTTATCTGTACCTGATGGGTGATGATAGCTTAGATATGAATGGTCAAAGTATTGATGCACAAAGTTAATTCATTGATTATAATAATTTTAAACAATATTAAGCACTGACCTTAAATGTGTTGATGCATAGAAGTTGCTCGAAAATCTTCATCTTTTTAATGGAAGAATGAATTGATCTTCACAGTTTCTCTGCATTTTTAAGGTACAGTTTTCACATGAGAGACATCCGAAGTCCATTAAGGTGCATCATGAAAAATTTTTTCATTATCTTGGTTTTAGGTTCAACCACCCTGTTCACGAGTATGGGTAGTTTCGCAGGTCCGCACTTCGACCGTGAGGAAAATCCTCGTGGTGGTTGGCAAGGTCGTAATGTTGATCGTCCAAATGATGAAAATCGCATGCGTGAACGTCGCATGCGTGAAGAACGTGGTGTAGAACGTCTAAAACAACATCGCTGGCAAGCAGGTTATGTAATGCCACAGCATTATCGCGGAAATGGTTACAAGGTTGATTATAAAGACAATAATCTACCTCGACCTGGACGAAACGAACAATGGTATAAAATTAATAATGACTATATCTTGGTGAACTCTGATGATAATAGCATTGTTAAAATTATGGGTTTTTAAGCCATTTTGAAGCAACATCGCCATAAACTTGAATTGTTGCTCTAGGAATTGATTTATCTTTTCTTTTTTTTCGATAGAATCAAACCAATGATGTAAATTCGAGATCCACATGGCGAACCAAATTTCTGAAACTTTACAAAGTACAGCGCAAGATTATGTACATTGGTTTCGCCACTCTGCACCTTATATCAACGCACACCGCCATAAAACTTTTGTATTGATGTTTGGTGGTGAAGCCGTTCAGCATGAAAATTTCCAACATATTATTCATGATATTGCCTTACTGCATTCACTAGGCATCCGATTGATTTTGGTTCATGGCGCACGTCCTCAAATTAATCAAAATTTATCTGAACGAGGCATTGAGACACCATTTCACCAAAGCCGTCGCATTACCACACGCGAGTCTTTACGTGGTGTGATGAATGCTGTCGGTTCAATACGTCTAGAAATTGAAGCTTTACTGTCGATGGGATTAGCAAATTCACCCATGTATGGTGCACGTATCGATGTGGTTTCAGGCAATTTTGTCACCGCCAAACCTTATGGAATCCGTGACGGCGTTGATTTTCAATTAACAGGTGAAGTACGTTCTATAGATACGAATGCGATCCAACGCCACTTAGATAATCATAATATTGTGCTACTGGGACCCACAGGCTATTCAACCACAGGCGAGGTTTTTAATTTACTTGCCGAAGAAGTGGCAACCAAAACAGCAACTGCGTTAAAAGCTGATAAGTTGATTTTCTTAGGAGAAAAACAAGGTTTACTGAATGAGAAAGCACAATTATTACGTGAGTTAAGTTCGCACCAACTCGAACCGTATATTCAACAATATCAAACTCAGTATCCAGAATTCGCTTTGCATCTCAAACAAGCACAACAGGCGTCTTTATCTGGTGTACATCGTGTGCATCTGATTTCCTATGCTTATGATGGCGCATTGATTGAAGAACTATTCACACGTGATGGTATTGGCACCATGATCACTGATGCACATTATGAAGAAGTGCGAATTGCTAATATTCATGATGTCGGCGGTCTAATGAACCTACTACGTCCACTTGAGCAGGAAGGTATTTTAGTCTATCGCTCACGAGAATTGCTGGAAAGTGAAATTGAACAATTTGCGGTAATTGAACGAGATGGGATGATTTTAGCTTGCGCAGCACTCTATCCAATTCCGGTTGGATCAGGGGAAATTCATTCAGCCGAAATTGCATGTGTGGCCGTAGATGCAAGCTATCGGAAGTCTAATCGTGGTAGTCAAATTTTACAGTTTTTAGAAAGCAAAGCTAAACAACAAGGCATTCAACAGTTATTCGTACTCACTACTCGAACGGCACATTGGTTTTTAGAACATGGTTTTGTTGCTGCAAGTGTGGATGATTTACCGAATGCACGCCAAGCCTTGTATAACTATCAGCGCAATTCTTTGGTATTTAAAAAGGCTTTAATTTAGTAATACTACGATGCATAGATATCGTTATTTCTGATAATGATATCTATGTAAGCTCATTTATTCTGCTTATATAATTTTTTTAAAGAACCACAGTTTTAATTATCAACATTTTAAAATCATATAAAATCATATAAAATCATATAAAATCATATAAAATCATATAAAATCATATAAAATCATATAAAATCATATAAAATCATATAAAA
>NZ_KB849765.1:0-773455 GCF_000369005.1 Acinetobacter beijerinckii CIP 110307 | reverse complement strand
TCATATAAAATCATATAAAATCATATAAAATCATATAAAATCATATAAAATCATATAAAATCATATAAAATCATATAAAATCATATAAAATCATAAACTTAACACTTATTAAGCCAGCTTCCATTATTCACTCCATAGATATAATTATGCATTTTTCTATTTTGCAATTTTCTTCATAAGCAAAGCCCGATTATTTATTTTTTTCGCAATAAAAAAAGTTTTAGCTTAGTCGCTCATCTTATTTAAATCGTTTGATTTGTCGGGGAGCACAACCAACATGGCTATTTCTATCAATCGTTCATGGGCGACATACACCATTATTGCAGCAAGTCTGGCGAGTTTAATGGGCGTTGCAGGTTGTACAAAAAAACCTGAGCAGCAACAGACCTCATCTACAAAACAAGAAACCACAACATTAAATATTGGCTTCCAGAAATACGGCATCTTGCCAATCGTGAAAGCAAAAGGTGAATTAGAAAAAAATCTAGCGGCTCAAGGTGTAAATCTAAAATGGGTCGAGTTTCCAGCAGGACCACAATTATTGGAGGGATTGAATGTTGGAAGCGTAGTTTTTGGTGAAGCAGGCGAAGCACCACCTATTTTTGCGCAGGCGGCGAATCCTAATTTGGTTTATGTAGCCAATCAACCCGCTGCACCAACAGCGGAAGCCTTGATTGTGCAAAAAGACTCTCCGATTCAATCCATTCAAGACCTGAAAGGCAAACGTGTCGCACTCAATAAAGGCTCGAATGTTCACTATTTATTACTGAAACTTTTGGAAGCAAATAATCTTACTTTAAATGATATTCAACCGATTTATCTTCCGCCATCAGACGCCCGTGCTGCTTTTGAAAAAGGAGCAGTCGATGCTTGGGTAATTTGGGACCCGTTTTTCGCCGCAGCAGAACATCAAATCCAAGCACGTGTGATTGCAAATGGTGAGCACTTGGTGAGTAATCATCAATTTTATTTGGCAGATCGAAAATTTGCTGAAACGCATCCTGAAGTACTGAATACTTTGGTTAATACTCTGAATCAAACCACAGATTGGGTTAAAACGCATCCTGATGATGCTGCAAAACTATTAGAAAAACCAACAGCACTTGAATTCGATATTTTGAAAACGTCGATCTCACGTATGGGCTTTGGTGTTCAACCGATCTCTGAAAAAGTCGCTAAAGAACAACAATATATTGTCGATGCTTTCTTTGCTCAGAAACTCATTCCGAAGCAACTCGTGATTCAAGATGCAGTCCTGAAAAATCAAGTGAAATAAATGCAGTTAGACAATGTACCTACAATTACATTGTCTAGCCCGTCAAAACAAATATAAGGAATTCACAATGCACTATGCTCAATCGAACAAGAATAGCTGGTTTAAACATTTAAAATATCTAGTGGTGATGACGAGCTTGAGTACAGCATTTAGCAGCTCAGTTTGGGCGATTGATCCTAGCGTGAAAGAACTAAGGATTGGTTTTCAAAAAAGCTCGATTAACTTTGCAATCGCCAAGCAGCAAAAGTTATTTGAGCAAGAATTTCCAAACGCCAAAATTAGCTGGAATGAATTTCCAGCAGGACCACAAATTTTGGAGGCTCTAGCGGTAGGGTCTTTGGATATTGGGGTAACAGGCGATACACCACCCGTCTATGCACAGGCAGCAGGCAAACCTTTATATTACTTTGCTTATGAGGCAGCGAAGCCACTTTCCTCAGCGATTCTAGTACCGAAGAATTCAACGCTCAAGCAACTGAAAGATTTGAAAGGCAAACGGATTGCTCTACAAAAAGGCTCAAGCTCACATTATTTACTGGTGCAGGCTGTTCGTAAGGCTGGATTGAAATGGAGCGATATTACGCCGATTTGGTTAACACCTGCTGACGCACGAGCTGCCTTTCAAAAAGGAGCAGTAGATGCTTGGGCCATTTGGGATCCTTACTATGCTTCAGCCCAATTGGAAGACCAAGCTCGGATAATCACAACAGGTAAGGGTTTGAGTCCAAATTATACTTTTTACCTCGCTGCACCGAGCTTCGTACAACAACATCCAAAAGCAACATTGGATTTAATTAAGCAAATCAATCTCGCAGATAAATGGGTGCAATCACATCAGATCGAAACGGCAAAGAACATTGGACAGAGTACAGGTTTAAATACTTCCACCAGTGAACTCTTTATTCAACGTCGCCCTCGCCCTTCTACTGCCGCTCCACTCAACAGTAAAGTGATCGCCGAGCAACAACAATTGGCAGACATTTTCACCCAGCAAGGTCTTATTCCCAAATCGATCAATATCAAACAGGCAGTTTGGCCCGCTCAATAATATATAGGAACATCGACATGAATATTTTTTGGTTTATCCCCACTCACGGTGACAGTCGCTATTTAGGCACCAGTAAGGGTGCACGTCAGGTCGATCATGCTTATATGAAACAGATTGCTGTGGCTGTAGATAATCTTGGATATGCAGGTGTATTGATTCCAACTGGACGCTCTTGTGAAGATCCCTGGATTACCGCCGCGAGTTTAATTGATGCCACCAAGCACCTTAAATTCCTCGTGGCGCTCCGTCCTGGGATTACCACTCCTGCACTCGCTGCTCGCATGGCAGCCACGTTCGATCGTCTCTCTAATGGCCGTATTTTACTGAACCTTGTTACTGGCGGTGATGAACAAGAACTGAAAGGTGATGGTCTGTATGAAGATCACAGTACCCGTTATAAAACTGCATCAGAATACGTAAAAATATGGCGTGAGATTCTCACTCGATCACATACAGGCAAGTCGTTTACTTTTCATGGTGAGCGCTTGAGCGTTGATGATGCTAAATTACTTTACCCACCCGTACAGCAACCTTATCCTCCGTTGTGGTTTGGTGGCTCTTCAGCAGATGCAACTGAACTTGCAGCAGAACAAGTGGATACTTACTTAACATGGGGCGAACCTCCTGCTGCGGTAAAAGAAAAAATAGAACACTTAAAAGCAAAAGCAGCAGCTAAAGGCCGTACCCTCAATTATGGAATTCGTTTGCATGTAATCGTTCGTGAAACCGATGCACAAGCTTGGGCAGCGGCAGATGAGCTGATTCAATATTTAGATGATGACACTATTGCCGCAGCTCAGAAAAAATTTGCACAAATGGATTCTGTCGGTCAGCAACGTATGGCAGCTCTACACGGCGGACGTAAAGACCAGCTTGAAGTCTCACCCAACTTATGGGCAGGAATTGGTTTAGTCCGTGGTGGCGCAGGTACAGCCTTAGTCGGTGATCCTGAAACAGTTGCGGCACGTATTCAAGAGTATGCCGATTTAGGCATTGATACTTTTATCTTCTCAGGTTATCCGCATTTAGAAGAGTCGATTCGTTTTGCAGAATTGGTATTTCCACTATTACCACTCAAAACAAGAGAGAAATTGGCACAACCACATTTAACAGGGCCTTTTGGTGAAATCATTGCCAATAACTATGTTCCAGATGTGAAAGAGCCAAAAACCTTGACTAAGGAGACAACATGAGTGCAAAGCTGCTTTTAGATCATGTTTCACGTGGAACACTAAGCATTGGTAAAGGTTTGCTCCCTTGGTTATTTCCAATTTTACTGGTGCTTATTTGGCAAATCGCATCGAGTAGTGGTTTATTGCAAAGTCGGATTTTACCTGCACCAACCGCTGTGGTCAGTGCTTTTTGGCACTTACTGATCAGTGGTGAACTTTGGCATCATGTCAAAGTCAGCGCAGGCCGTGCTTTACTCGGTTTGTTGATTGGCGGTGGTTTAGGACTGATTTTAGGGCTATTAAATGGTTCTTCTCGCATCGCATCCACGCTACTGGATACCACCTTACAAATGGTGCGCAACATCCCTGCACTTGCGCTAATTCCCCTGGTGATTCTGTGGTTTGGTATTGATGAAACCGCCAAACTTTTTTTAGTCGCCGTCGGTGTATTTTTCCCTATTTATATCAATACCTATCATGGCATCCGTTCGGTTGACCCTCAATTGATCGAAATGGGTAAAAGTTATGGTCTTAATCGTTGGCAGCTCTATAAAGAAATCATTCTACCGGGTGCAATGCCATCGATTTTGGTGGGTCTACGTTTTTCTTTGGGTTTAGTTTGGGTGTTATTAATTGTTGCAGAAACCATATCAGCTCAAGCAGGCATTGGCTATATGACCATGAACGCACGTGAATTTTTACAAACTGACATCGTTCTGGTTGGCATCTTGCTCTATGCACTGCTTGGAAAACTTGCGGATGTATTGGCTCAAGGCCTAGAGCGTTATTTATTGCGCTGGCATGCAGGCTATCAAAAGTAAAAGGGAGAAATCAAAATGAGTAACTTAAATTTAAACTTTTATGAAGATCATCGGCTTCAACCTGTCACGGAAACAGAAACAACTACAACCCCAGTGAATGGTGCAACGATTCTGATTGAACAACTCTATAAATTCTATGGTGATGTGAAAGTCTTAGAAGATTTAGACTTGAATATTCAGGCAGGTGAATTTGTTGCCATAGTAGGACGGAGTGGTTGTGGTAAAAGTACCTTACTTCGATTAATTGCCCAACTAGAAAAAGCCAGTTACGGCGAAATTAAATTCCAATCTGTTCGTAATTTCCGTGAAGGCATTACCAGTGATGATATTCGTGTGATGTTTCAAGATCCACGTTTATTGCCTTGGAAAAATATATTACAGAATGCACAATTAGGTTTACCAAAAGATAAATATCAACTTGCAGAAACACTATTAGAAAAAGTAGGTTTAAAAGAAAAGGCGAACCAGTGGCCGACCCAACTCTCAGGCGGTCAGCGTCAAAGAGCGGCTTTAGCGCGTGCTTTATCACATTCGCCAAGAATTTTATTGCTCGATGAACCATTAGGGGCTTTGGATGCACTGACACGCTTAGAAATGCAAACGCTGATTGAACGTCTTTGGAAAGAACAAGGTTTTACCGCGATCTTGGTGACGCATGATGTGAGTGAAGCCGTACAGTTGGCTGATCGCATCATTTTGCTTGACCAAGGGCATATTGCGCAGAGCTTTCAAGTGAATTTACCCCGACCTCGTAAGAAAAGTATTGCTTTTTCACAATTAGAACAACAAGTTCTCGATGCGGTTTTGGCAACTTAAACTGCATCTGCCCTCACAATCCGCACCATAAAAAAGCAAAAATGATTTTTTGATCTACGAGAGTAGAGCGAATTATTAACAAAATATGTAAATGTATTTTTAGATTTCAAGAATTATCAAACACATCGCAACAATTCATCTTGGAACTGTGTTTTTTTCGACAAAAAAACGTTGCCGTTGTGCACAAATCCGACAAATTATCTTACAATGTCAATGACATTTTTTGAATCAAGCTCGCAGATGGAACAGAAAAAAAGTACACAAAAGCGCAATCAACTGCTGAATGCTGCCCTAGATGTTTTTTCCGTCTATGGGTTTAGCGGTGCCAGTTTGGACGAGATTGCACAGCTTGCTAATATGCATAAGTCTAATATTTTCTATTACTATGAAAATAAAGAGTCCCTTTATGTTGAAGTGCTTACAACCGTTTTACAGAAATGGTTAGCACCGTTGCAAAATTTAGAATCTGAACTTGAACCTACCGAAGCAATTACGAATTATCTGACTCAAAAGCTTGAAAGCTCACGTGATCAGCCAAAGGCTTCGCGTTTGTTTGCATTGGAAATTATCCAGGGCGCACCGCATATTTTGCCGATCTTAAAAGGCCCTTTGAAGAAATTATTTAAACGTAAAACTAAAGTCATTCAAACGTGGCAAGAACAAGGCAAATTGTCTCAAGACATTGATCCTGAGTTATTAATTATTAATATTTGGGCGATTACACAAAACTATGCTGATTTTTCAACACAAATGGAAATGGTCACAGGTAAAACTCTGCGTAACCGTAGTATGTACCAACGTACCATCGAGCACACCGTTCACCTGATGCTATATGGAGTGATACCACGTTAAATTTTATTCCGTTAAAAGCCTTAATTTTAACGATTGAAATATAGAAAAAAAGCGACGTTGTAAGTCGCTTTTTTTTATTCAATGTATTATGAAAAAAATTGCTCTTGTCCGGAATAGCTTAGGTTACGATGGTGATACTTATGAAGTATCAAGTAAGGCGTATAATTTTAATTTCAATAATTCTTTAAAGTAACACTCAAAAATAAAATGGAATTAACACCTAAGCAATTAGAGTTAAAAAGAGAAAATCATTATGTATGGGCTAATTACTTAAGGAATTGGTCCTTAAATAGTTCAGATGTATGGTATACAACCAAAAAACTAAAAATCGCTAATGATAGCGTCAAAGCAATCGCCAAAGAAAAAGACTTCTATAGATACCAGTACATTACAGAACAACATTTACAGGTGATTTTATTTATATCAAAACAATCACCAGAAGAACTACAAAAGCATCATAGATCCTATCTAGAGACATTTTTAAAATTGCAAAAAGCAGAGTCCCTATATATAAAATCAGGAAAAACAGACAAGAAGGTTCTAGCTTATATTGAAGCTTTTAAGAGTAATACAATAGAAAATCTGCACACAGCACATGAGAAAGATGTTGAGGTTGTCCTAAAAGGCTTACAAAACTATGATTTAACAGTTTTAGATACCCCTGAAAATAGCTGTAAATTCATGAGCTATTGGGGACATCAAATTGCTAGAACCAAGCCATTCAGAGATAAAATCATAGCCAGTCAAGAAGACGAGCAGTTACAGAAAATCTATAAAGAATCTTGGTGGTTCATTAGTTATATGTTTGGTATGAATTTAGGGAAAAGTTTTTTTGAAACACGAAAAATTGATAAACATTGTCTATTAATCAATGAAACAAATGAAGATTTTATAACTTCTGATGATCCAATTATTAATGTACATGAAGCAATAAACGAAAATGATATGACTGTTCCAGCTGAAGATGAAGCCGACTTTTTTTATGCTATTTCTCCTAAACTCGGATATATGATCAATAGATCAGATCGCTTTAAAAAAGGTATAAATTACGTATCTATAGATTTTGTTAAGGAAATTAATAGAAAATTAGCTTTTAATGCAGATCAGTACATTATTGGTACTACTGAAAATCAATTAAAAATTTATAAAACACTTGTTGGGAAAAGGCTAAAAATCATAAAAGAAATAAAAAGTAGTTACGTTAATAAAGCCAAGATTTAACTCTGATTTAACTTAATGGCTGTTATGCAAATTTACCGAAACAACTATCTAATCATTAAATAGTTGTTTCGTACACACTACAGCGTTAGATCGTTGCATTTAAAAATGTGCCTGATACAGTGCTAATAGTTTTTGTGCACCAAGCAACAAATTCTCTTCCCAGTCTAAATGCGCAGTATCATTGGCACCATCAGTAATATACTTAACCGAAATCAAACGAACACCTAACTTTTGACAGACTTTGGCTAAAGCATAAGCTTCCATATCGACAAGGTTACAACTGATTTTTGGAATACCTGTTTCAAACGAATCACCTGTACCACAAATCCCTTTGGGTAAAAGCTCAAAATGGGGTTGGGTATGGATCTCCGCAGGAATTTCATCATCCATTGGAGTTACACCCACGGCAAAACCAAGTGGAGATACATCCATATCACGTTGTACAAAAGTAATCACCTCAACCAAACTATGTGCATCAAAGTGTGAACTGCCTGCACTGCCTAAATTGATCAGCGTTTTGCACCCCGTTTTTTGAATCACCTCAAATGCCTTGAATGCTGCATTAATTTTGCCAATTCCGCTGTAATGAACTTCAATACCTGCTTGCTCAAATAAACCTTTGGATTCATTCGGTAAGGCCATAATCAGAGCAATATCAGCATTCATAAAAAAGACTCGTTCAACTCAAAATAGAGACACAAAAAAGGTGTGCTTCGGCACACCTCGATATTATTGCATCTTCTGCTGTAAGGCGACCAAACAAGGAGAGAAAAATAATTGACCACTATACGCCCCTGCCAACGTTTTTTTCATCACCAATGCCCACAAACCAACCAACAATACACTTAAGATCACCGCCGCATACTGTAAAAAATCAATATTTAACTGATGTGCCAAGTTGAAGATCGCCAAGATAAAGACACCGAAGGGGAAAGTCAGTCCCCACCAACCTAAGTTAAATGGAATACCAGTACGCATATGGCGCAGTGTGGTCAAGATCGCAATCCCAAACCACCATAAGCCAAAACCTAATAGCACCAAACTTGCCACAATGCCCAAGGCTGGCAGTAATGTCGCTAAACCTTCGAAACCCATTGCCTGCATGATACGTGGCGATTGTTCACCCAGTAATAATAATGCTAATGCCCCTGTTCCAATTGGCCCTAAACATAACCAGCTAGAAATCGCGACTTCTTTTTCAGGTAACTGGTGTAAAGCTAGTCGTAGCATCAAAATGGTTAAGATTGCAAAAGCAGGTAATAATGAAATACCCCACAACACATAGCCTGTGATCAAGATGATTAATGCGTGCTGATCGGCTGCTAAATGTTGCAATAAAAGCCCTGCTGAACTCGCAGCAACCTCACAGGCAACGATGGGTAATAACCACACCGCAGTCATCCGTTGTAATTGATGATCTTGGCAGCTAAACATACAGAATGGCACCACCCACGCAATCACCACTGCAAGAACAACATCGATATACCAAAGATAAGTCGCAATCTGAACGGCAATATCACCATATAAATGCGTCCCAAAATTAAGAAAACCATTGGCAATCGTGGCTAAACCCATCGGGATCGCTCCGAGGAATAAGCTCATATTGGGGTGAGTAAAAATCTGCTTGGCTTCAGCAGGAAATAAGATCCAACGTAAGATATACAGCACGCTAAAGGTGCTAAATAACAAAATATTAAATTGCCATAATTTAGTCGCAAGTATAAATAACAGAGATGAAGCAAAAGGCAGCTGTGCTAAAATCATCGCCACCACACCCGTACCCATAGTTGCAGTAAACCAGTTTGGGGTAAAATGGCGAATTACATCGGTGCTCTGCTCTAGCTGATAAAACGGCTTTTTCATCTCTTTCTCAATATCAAGCGACTATGAAGCTATTTTAGGTCAATCACCAAATAAGAAAAATTGATTTATTTTTATTTAATGAATCAATTATACTTATAATAAAACTTTAAATATTGAAATTTCCGTGTGTAAAAACACAACAACAAGACGAAACGCTGAGAATATGGCAATATATAGCCTTTGCAAAATTCGCTGAATTTAACGCCCATGAAGTTGCTTCGTCTCAACGCATTATCGCCAGATTTTCAGTTGCCACCGACTGCGGTAACGATTGGCAATTTTGATGGTGTCCATCTTGGTCATCAAGCGATGATTAGCCAGCTCAAAACATTGGCAGATGCCAAAGGCTTAAAAACATTAGTGATGATTTTCGAGCCACAACCGCTTGAATTTTTTAAAGGTTATGATGCTCCACCACGTATTAGCTCGCTTAGAGAAAAAGTAGAATATTTAACAGAGCTCGGTGTAGATTACATTGCAGTTGCGAAATTTGATCAATATTTTAGAAGTTTAAATGCCACCGAATTTGCTGACTTACTCAAATTAAAACTCAACGCACAAAGCCTAGTACTGGGTGATGATTTCCATTTTGGCAAAGACCGCCAAGGTAATAGCGAATTCTTGCGTGATTACGGCTTTGATGTCACTAATTTAAATACCGTGGCTTTAAATGATGAACGCGTCAGTTCAACCCGTATCCGTCAGGTTCTACAAGAAGGTGATTTGGCATTAGCAGCAAAATTGTTGGGTCGCCCTTATAGCATTACAGGGCGTGTGCAATATGGCGATCAGATTGGACGTACCCTTGACTTTCCAACCATCAATGTTCGTTTGAACCGTCATAAACCATGCTTAAGTGGGATTTATGCGGTTGATGTAGTCTGTGAAAATGCCTCACTCACTGCAAAAACAAAACACGCTGATCCTGCTTTGAACGGAATTGCAGGCTATCAAGCTGACAGTTTATTTGGTGCAGGTCATGTCGGAACACGTCCAGCCATCAAACAAGAACATCCAGAGTGGCGATTAGAAGTACATTTTCCTGATGTTTCTGCTAATCTGTATGGCTTATTGATGCGGGTAACTTTCCTTCACTATCTACATGGTGAACTGAATTACCCTTCGCTTGAAGCACTCAAAGCTGGAATCGATGATGATGTGCAAAAATTACGAGACTATCGTGAACGCACACCAGAATTTCCTTTTTAAATTTAAATTTCATTTGTAATACATGTCAGTTTAGACTGATAAAACTGGAAGAAAACTTGCATGAGCGATAAGCAAACTCCTGAGAATGCAGTGGATTATAAAGCCACACTCAATTTGCCTGATACTGAATTTGCCATGAAAGCAAATTTGGCTGTGCGTGAAGCCAAATGGTTAGAAGAGTGGTATGCCGACAACATTTATCAGCAGATTCGCACATCGCGTATTGGTAAGAAAAAATATGTCCTTCATGACGGTCCTCCATATGCTAATGGTCAAATCCATTTAGGTCATGCAGTTAATAAAGTCTTAAAAGATATCATTATTAAAAGCCGTATCATGGATGGCTTCGATGCGCCTTATGTACCAGGTTGGGACTGCCACGGTCTGCCAATCGAACTTAAAGTTGAAGAAAAAGTCGGTAAAGTGGGTGTCAAAGTCGATGCCTCCACTTTCCGTAAAGCGTGTCGTGAATATGCATTGACGCAAGTCGAATTACAGAAAAAAGACTTTGTGCGTATGGGCGTATTTGGTGACTGGGATAATCCATACCTCACCATGAACTTCAAGCAAGAAGCAGACATTGTTCGTTCGCTTGGCGCAATTGCCAAAGCAGGTCATATCGAACCAGGCTTAAAACCTGTGAACTGGTGTTTGGATTGTGGTTCTGCACTGGCAGAAGCAGAAGTTGAATACGAAGATAAAAAATCAGATGCGATTGATGTTGGCTTTACGGTTGTTGATCTTAAAGATTTAAGCGCACGTTTAAATATCGACGTGCAAGATGTGACGGACATCGTGATTTGGACAACAACGCCTTGGACGCTTCCTGCAAACCAAGCAGTTGCAGTACATGCCGACATTGATTATCAAATTATCCAAGTTACAACTGACCACGGCTTGCAAAACTTTATTCTTGCCAAAGATTTAGTTGAATCAGCAATCGAACGTTATAAGCTCGAAAATTCAGTCGTACTGGCTGATTTTAAAGGTGCTGTGATTGAAAACCTATTATTGCAACATCCTTTAATTACTGATCGTCAAGTCCCAGTGATTGTCGGTGAGCACGTGATTGCAACCAGTGGTACGGGTGCGGTACATACTGCGCCTGGACACGGTGTGGACGACTATAAAGTAGGCTTACAATACAATCTAAAAGTCGATAATCCAGTCGGTGGCAATGGTGTGTATTTACAGACTGCACCGATTTTTGCGGGCGAGCACATTTATAAAGCCAATCCAAAAATTATCGAAGCATTAGGTGCTGTGGGTCGTTTATGGGCACATCAACCGATTAAACATAGCTATCCACATTGCTGGCGCCATAAAACCCCAATTATCTTCCGTGCGACACCACAGTGGTTCATCAGCATGGATGCCCAAGGTTTGCGTCAAACCGCACTAAATGCGATTGAAAATGACATCGAATTTGTTCCTGACTGGGGTAAAAATCGTATTCAATCGATGATTGAAGGTCGCCCTGACTGGTGTATTTCACGTCAACGTACTTGGGGTGTGCCAATCCCATTCTTTGTGCATAAAGATACCAATGCGTTACACCCGCGTACGCCTGAACTCATTGAAGAAGTGGCTCAACTGATTGAACAAGAAGGGATTGATGGTTGGTATAACCGTGATGCTAGCGATTTTATTGGTGCGGATGCTGAACAATACAATGCTGTACACGATACGCTAGACGTTTGGTTTGACTCTGGTACAACACATTACGCAGTATTGCGTGAACGTGAAGAATTACAGGATCCTGCTGATCTATATCTTGAAGGTTCAGACCAACATCGTGGTTGGTTCCAATCGTCATTGTTAACCTCAATTGCGATTAATCAACGTGCACCATATAAAGGCTTACTCACTCACGGTTTCGTGGTGGATGAGAAAGGTCGTAAAATGTCTAAGTCATTAGGCAATATCATCACCCCACAAGACATTATCAAAGATATGGGTGCTGATGGTTTACGTTTCTGGATTGCATCTGCTGACTATCGCTATGAAATGACCGCAGGTAAAGAAATCTTTAGCCGTGCATCAGATGGTTATCGTCGTATTCGTAATACCTTACGTTTCTTGCTGGCAAACTTGAATGGCTTCAAACCATCGACAGATGCATTACCAGTCAATGAATTGATTGCACTAGATCAATACATCTTACAACGTGCTGCTGATGTACAAAAAACCATTCAGCAAGCCTATGAAGAGATGAATTTCCACATTGTCACCAACGCATTGACCAACTTCTGTATCAATGACTTAGGTGGCTTCTATCTCGATATCATTAAAGATCGTCAGTACACCACCAAAGCGGATTCACAAGCACGTCGTTCTGCACAAACTGCGCTATATCATATCGTGCAAGCTTTTGTTCGTTGGATGTCACCAATCTTGAGCTTCACCGCACAAGAAGCTTGGCCATTGATTCCAGAGCAAACAGGTAAATATGTGTTCACGGCTGAGTGGTATGATATTCCAACTGCATCAACCGCAAATTTACTGTCTGAAGCTGATTGGCAAACATTGATTAGCGTAAAATCAGCAGTAAATAAACAGATTGAAGCCGCACGTAACGCTAAACTCATCGGCAGTAACTTGTCTGCAAAAGTCGAACTTTGGGCAGATGAAGCATTACAAAAACTGTTAAACCAATTGGCTGATGAATTACGTTTCGTGTTAATCACATCTCAAGTCATCGTTCACCCATATGCTGAACAAGGTGAAAGCACTGATCTCTCAGGATTACGTGTGAAAATTTCAGCTGCAGATGGTGAGAAATGTGTACGTTGTTGGCATGTATTGCCAGATGTGAATACACACGTTGGTCATGCTGGTTTATGCGCTCGTTGTATCGTCAATGTCACTGGTAGTGGCGAAGTGAGAAAGTATGCCTAATACACAAGCAAAAAAGGGCTTGTTCCAATTTTACCCGCACAACTTACTTTGGCTTGGACTTTCAGTTCTTGCCATTGTGTTGGATCAATGGACCAAATGGATTGCAAGCTCACATTTAAACTATGCAGACCCTGTACCTGTATTGCCTTTTTTAAATTGGACTCTACTTCATAATTATGGTGCAGCATTTAGCTTTTTATCTGATGCTGGTGGTTGGCAACGTTACTTTTTCACCTCATTGGCTGGCTTCGTTTCAATCATTTTCGTATTTTGGTTGATGCGGATGCCAAAGACACTGGTTATTCTACCAATGGCGATTGCGCTGATCTTAGGTGGTGCTATAGGGAATTTAATTGATCGTGTCAGCTTGGGCTATGTGGTCGATTTTATCCATTTTTACTATCAAAATAGTCACTTCCCTGCTTTTAACCTTGCAGATAGTGCGATTACATTGGGTACAATTTTGCTGCTAATCGATACTTTCTTCCTTGAGAAGAAACGCAGCCAAAACGCGGATGCATAAGATGACTGAAATTATTCAACCAAACGAAGAAATTCGCATTCAAGATGGCTCAAAAGTCGCATTACATTTTTCAGTATCCATCGAAAATGGTGTTGAAATCGACAATACTCGTGGGCGTGATGAGCCTGTCACTTTAGTGATCGGTGATGGTAATTTACTTCCTCACTTCGAAAAAGCACTTTTTGGCTTACGTGCTGGCGATCGTCGTACCGTTCACTTGCCACCTGAAGATGCATTTGGTCCTTGGAATCCTGAAAATATCCAAACTTTTGATACTGTAAAATTTGAACAACGTCCGATTGTTGGGCATATGATTGAATTTGAAGATAAAGCCAAAGCAACCTTGTTTGGCATCGTTAAATCAGTCAATGAAGACATCACTGAAATCGACTTTAATCATCCATTGGCTGGTAAAAATATTACCTTTGAAGTGGAAATTTTCAAAGTTACCCCTGCGGGTCAGCAAGGCATTAAACTGATGTAACATAAAAGCTCTCAAATGAGAGCTTTTTTTATCCCTAAATAAAAGTATAAGATTATATTCAACAACTCATTTCCAAAACTTCAATTCAAACAATTTAGGATTAAAAATGCTCATTTATATTATTGTGGGTAGTGTACGCGAAGGACGAACTGCAATTAAAGTCGCAAACTGGGTACAGCAAGCAACTTCTGAACTCGCGTTAAATAATATTCAAACAGAAATCGTAGATCTTAAAGAATGGCATTTACCGTTATTTGCAGGTTCTCATCCACCAGCAACAGGCATCTATGATCAGCCTAAACAACAGCAATGGGCAGATAAAATTTCGCAGGCACAGGCATTTATCTTCATTAGCCCTGAATATAATCATGGCTATAGTCCAGCACTGAAGAATGCCTTGGATTATGTGGGTAAAGAATGGCAAGGCAAACCTGCAGCCTTTATCGGCTATGGTTCTACCAATGGCTCACGTTCAATCAGTCAAATTCGCCAAGTAACTTCAAGCTTAGGTCTAGTTGATCCAAATGCTGTGATTGAAATTCGTGACATCTTTAAACGTAATAAAGACGAAAACTTTGAAGCCAATGAGTTTGAAATGAAAGGATTAGCAGCGCTGATTAGTAAATTACAGAAGTATCATATCGCTTAGTTGTACGCCTAAGCGTACGTTGATTAGGTCGATTTACGTCTGTTCCACTTTCGACTTGGTTGCTAATATATGAATTATAGAGAGACAGGAAGTCTCATTGAGAATAATAAAACACACAGGATGTGGTCGTTAATAGGATATCAACGACATAAACTGAATATGAAGAAGCCCCGTCAGGATGATGGGGCTTCTTTTTTATATCTACTCATTCTCTAAAAGCTGCTGAATTCTCTTTTGATAATTATTCAGAAAATCCTTTGTTACCCGAAAATGCTCAGTTTCTTCATAAGATATCTCTTTAATCCCCATATCCGAAAACTGATAAATTTTGGCATTGGGATAAGCCAATAAAATAGGAGAATGGGTGGCAATAATAAATTGAGATTGCTCCCGACATAAACGATTTAAAACAGATAAAGTTGTCATCAGCATTGTTGGAGATAAGGCTGCTTCTGGTTCATCCAAAAGATATAAACCCTTGCCTTTTAGTTTCAGCGTTAATAAGTTTAAGAAAGCCTCTCCATGGGAGCGTAAATGAATATCTCCCCCATACTCCACCAGATAATCTACTTGCTTCATATAGGTTGCAACGTTATAGAAGCTCTCAGCGCGCAAAAAGTAATAATCTTGGGGCTTCTTATAGCTTTTTATCGTTCGAATCGCCTGATGCAAATCAGAAGCCGTGGTTGCTGTATTCAATTGTACATTACGCGTTCCACCTTCTTCTGAAAAACCCAAAGCAAGCGCTAAAGCTTCGAGAATGGTTGATTTTCCTGAACCATTCTCCCCGACAAAGAAAGTGACTTCTGGATGAAACTCGATGCTTTCTAAATCGTTAACAGCAGGAACAACATAAGGATAACTGGCCCAATCCAAGGACTCAGGTGTTTTAAACTTTACGGCTCGAATATAAGGTCTTTCTTGCATAAAACATTGGCACATCTATTTGTTATAGCATGCTGGATTTTAAATTTGAAAAACACCCTAATTCATTTAAGGACGTCTTGAATTGTCGCTTGGATCAAACGATCTGTTTTAATTAAAATTAGCTTACATCTTATTAATATATATTAAGATTTTATTTTTATCTAATTTTTTCTTCCTTATCAGGACTTTGAAAATAACCATTTTTCTTGTACCAAGCTATCAAACGATCTTTCTGAGTTTTTTCATCTAAAGGGTATGGTTTTAGTTTTATATACTTACATTTAAGCTCACAAGCTTTTCTTTCAGCATAAGAAAGCAATAATTCCCCTATACCTTGATATCTATAGTTAGGAAGAACATAGATTTCATAGATAAACCCGATATATTTTTCACTCCAATCCTCATATGATAAAAGAGCAACTTCCTCCCTATCTATTCTTATTGATCTTCCCCCTTGTGCTCTGTTAGCACGATGATAAAGAATCTTATTGCCGATATCATTACAGGAGTTAATACCTAAAATCGTATACAAATTGGCACTCTATGAACAAATCAAATTTGTTATTTTGTATATTATCATCATGATCTAAACCTAAGTTCATATCAAATATCTATACCCTAAACTTTTCTCTAGTTATATTTTTTCCAATAAAAAACACCCCTAGCCGTTAGGTTAGAGGTGTTTGAATTTAAAAGCTGGCGATGACTTACTCTCACATGGCAAGTGCCACACTACCATCAGCGCGAAGAGGTTTCACTTCTGAGTTCGGGAAGGGATCAGGTGGTTCACTCTTGCTATTGTCGCCAGCAAACTGTTTTGGCTTTCGGTGGTCTTACTCTTGAACTTAATTTTAAGTTCTTTGCCACTTAGTACCGAAAGAGTTATTAACGGATTAGATCATTGGTCTGTATTGTAACTAGTTTATACACTAAATCAAGTTAAGTATTGAATTTATCTTGAATACAACAACTGTTTGGGTGTTGTATAGTCAAGCCTCACGAGCAATTAGTATTGGTCAGCTTCACACGTCACCGTGCTTCCACACCCAACCTATCAACGTCCTAGTCTCGAACGGCTCTTTAGAGGACATAAAGTCCTAGGGAAATCTTATCTTGAGGTAGGCTTCCCGCTTAGATGCTTTCAGCGGTTATCCCTTCCGAACATAGCTACCCGGCGATGCCACTGGCGTGACAACCGGTACACCAGAGGTTCGTCCACTCTGGTCCTCTCGTACTAGGAGCAGATCCTCTCAAATTTCCAGCGCCCACGGTAGATAGGGACCGAACTGTCTCACGACGTTCTAAACCCAGCTCGCGTACCTCTTTAAATGGCGAACAGCCATACCCTTGGGACCTGCTTCAGCCCCAGGATGAGATGAGCCGACATCGAGGTGCCAAACACCGCCGTCGATATGAACTCTTGGGCGGTATCAGCCTGTTATCCCCAGAGTACCTTTTATCCGTTGAGCGATGGCCCTTCCATACAGAACCACCGGATCACTAAGACCTACTTTCGTACCTGCTCGACTTGTGGGTCTCGCAGTTAAGCGCGCTTTTGCCTTTATACTCTACGCGTGATTTCCGACCACGCTGAGCGCACCTTCGTACTCCTCCGTTACTCTTTAGGAGGAGACCGCCCCAGTCAAACTACCCACCAGACATGGTCCTCGCCCCGGATTACGGGGCAGAGTTAGAACCTCAACATTACCAGGGTGGTATTTCAAGGACGGCTCCATTGGAACTAGCGTTCCAACTTCAAAGCCTCCCACCTATCCTACACAAGTAAGGTCAAAGTTCAATGTCAAGCTGCAGTAAAGGTTCACGGGGTCTTTCCGTCTAGCCGCGGGTACACTGCATCTTCACAGCGATTTCGATTTCACTGAGCCTCTGCTGGAGACAGCGCCGCCATCATTATGCCATTCGTGCAGGTCGGAACTTACCCGACAAGGAATTTCGCTACCTTAGGACCGTTATAGTTACGGCCGCCGTTTACTGGGGCTTCGATCAAGAGCTTCGCTTACGCTAACCCCATCAATTAACCTTCCAGCACCGGGCAGGCATCACACCCTATACGTCCACTTTCGTGTTTGCAGAGTGCTATGTTTTTAATAAACAGTTGCAGCGGCCTGGTTTCTGTGGCTGCCAATAGCTCAGGGAGCAAGTCCCATCACCGTCAGCAGCGTACCTTCTCCCGAAGTTACGGTACCATTTTGCCTAGTTCCTTCAGCAGAGTTCTCTCAAGCGCTTTGGTCTACTCGACCTGACCACCTGTGTCGGTTTCGGGTACGATTCCTGTGTAACTGAAGCTTAGAGACTTTTCCTGGAAGCATGGTATCAGCCACTTCACTGTACAAGTACAGCTTGCTATCAGCTCTCAGCATAGAGCACCCCGGATTTGCCTAAGATGCATGCCTACAGCCTTCCACCTGGACAACCAACGCCAGGCTGACTTAACCTTCTCCGTCCTCTCATCGCATTACACAGAAGTATTGGAATATTAACCAATTTCCCATCGACTACGCCTCTCGGCCTCGCCTTAGGGGTCGACTCACCCAGCCCCGATTAACGTTGGACTGGAACCCTTGGTCTTTCAGCGAACGGGTTTTTCACCCGTTTTGTCGTTACTCACGTCAGCATTCGCACTTCTGATACCTCCAGCATACTTCTCAATACACCTTCATCGGCTTACAGAACGCTCCCCTACCACTTACGCTAATGCGTAAATCCGCAGCTTCGGCACATAGTTTTAGCCCCGTTACATCTTCCGCGCAGGCCGACTCGACTAGTGAGCTATTACGCTTTCTTTAAAGGGTGGCTGCTTCTAAGCCAACCTCCTAGCTGTCTATGCCTTCCCACATCGTTTCCCACTTAACTATGATTTTGGGGCCTTAGCTGGCGGTCTGGATTGTTTTCCTCTTGACTACGGACGTTAGCACCCGCAGTCTGTCTCCCGGATAGTACTCATTGGTATTCGGAGTTTGCATCGGTTTGGTAAGTCGGGATGACCCCCTAGCCGAAACAGTGCTCTACCCCCAATGGTATTCGTCCGAGGCGCTACCTAAATAGCTTTCGGGGAGAACCAGCTATCACCAGGCTTGATTAGCCTTTCACCCCTATCCACAAGTCATCCCCTGGCTTTTCAACGACAGTGGGTTCGGTCCTCCAGTTAGTGTTACCCAACCTTCAACCTGCTCATGGATAGATCGCCTGGTTTCGGGTCTACACCCAGCAACTAAACGCCCTATTAAGACTCGATTTCTCTACGGCTCCCCTATGCGGTTAACCTTGCTACTGAATGTAAGTCGCTGACCCATTATACAAAAGGTACGCAGTCACCGAACAAGTCGGCTCCCACTGCTTGTATGCATGCGGTTTCAGGATCTATTTCACTCCCCTCACAGGGGTTCTTTTCGCCTTTCCCTCACGGTACTGGTTCACTATCGGTCAGTCAGGAGTATTTAGCCTTGGAGGATGGTCCCCCCATATTCAGACAAGGTTTCACGTGCCTCGCCCTACTCGTCATCATTATGTGTGCCCTTTCGTGTACGGGAATATCACCCTCTACGTTCGCACTTCCCAGAGCGTTCCACTAGAACACACATAACTTAATGGGCTGCTCCCCGTTCGCTCGCCGCTACTAAGGGAATCTCAATTGATTTCTTTTCCTAAGGGTACTGAGATGTTTCACTTCCCCTCGTTCGCTTCATAAACCTATGTATTCAGTTTATGATACCCGCCTTATAGCGGGTGGGTTCCCCCATTCAGAAATCTCCGGATCAAAGGATATTTGCCGCCTCCCCGGAGCTTTTCGCAGGCTATCACGTCTTTCATCGCCTCTGACTGCCAAGGCATCCACCACATGCACTTAATTACTTGACTATACAACCCCAAACAGTCGTTAACACATACAAGTGAGTGTTAGCGTTGCAAACTTAATTGCTACTATTCGTTGTCTGTGAACTTAATCACCATACAGCTTCAATCTAAATTCATTACCAAAACGCTTGATTCAGTGTTTTTGCTAGTTCTCAGATTAACTCTTCATCCAACTGAAATACTTACGTATTACTGTTAGTGTTGAATTAATCGAGTTTGAACAATTTATTTCAGACTCAATTTTCTAATCTGTTAATGATTAACTACCACCTCGTCGGTGCGTAGTAAACTGTGATAAATCACAGAAGTTAATAAACTCAAATCAAAATCTCTTTTGATTTATTTAGGCATTTATTAATTTCTATAATTTACTTTAGCTTTGAATTAATTTCGTTTTTACAAACTCTTTTTAATTCATGGTGGAGACTAGGAGAGTCGAACTCCTGACCTCCTGCGTGCAAAGCAGGCGCTCTACCAACTAAGCTAAGTCCCCAGCTTAAATCATAATGAACGACATATCTTTCAATCTAGCAGCTTGTGATTATTCATCACTTCGTCAGTAGTGGTGGGTCTGACAAGACTTGAACTTGTGACCCCACGCTTATCAAGCGTGTGCTCTAACCAACTGAGCTACAGACCCTCAGATACATCTTCGAAGAACAACTTGTTGTGGATTCTTACCGGCCATCAATCTTTCGTTAAGGAGGTGATCCAGCCGCAGGTTCCCCTACGGCTACCTTGTTACGACTTCACCCCAGTCATCGGCCACACCGTGGTAAGCGTCCTCCTTGCGGTTAGACTACCTACTTCTGGTGCAACAAACTCCCATGGTGTGACGGGCGGTGTGTACAAGGCCCGGGAACGTATTCACCGCGGCATTCTGATCCGCGATTACTAGCGATTCCGACTTCATGGAGTCGAGTTGCAGACTCCAATCCGGACTACGATCGGCTTTTTGAGATTAGCATCCTATCGCTAGGTAGCAACCCTTTGTACCGACCATTGTAGCACGTGTGTAGCCCTGGTCGTAAGGGCCATGATGACTTGACGTCGTCCCCGCCTTCCTCCAGTTTGTCACTGGCAGTATCCTTAAAGTTCCCGGCTTAACCCGCTGGCAAATAAGGAAAAGGGTTGCGCTCGTTGCGGGACTTAACCCAACATCTCACGACACGAGCTGACGACAGCCATGCAGCACCTGTATGTAAGTTCCCGAAGGCACCAATCCATCTCTGGAAAGTTCTTACTATGTCAAGACCAGGTAAGGTTCTTCGCGTTGCATCGAATTAAACCACATGCTCCACCGCTTGTGCGGGCCCCCGTCAATTCATTTGAGTTTTAGTCTTGCGACCGTACTCCCCAGGCGGTCTACTTATCGCGTTAGCTGCGCCACTAAAGCCTCAAAGGCCCCAACGGCTAGTAGACATCGTTTACGGCATGGACTACCAGGGTATCTAATCCTGTTTGCTCCCCATGCTTTCGTACCTCAGCGTCAGTATTAGGCCAGATGGCTGCCTTCGCCATCGGTATTCCTCCAGATCTCTACGCATTTCACCGCTACACCTGGAATTCTACCATCCTCTCCCATACTCTAGCTGACCAGTATCGAATGCAATTCCTAAGTTAAGCTCAGGGATTTCACATCCGACTTAATCAGCCGCCTACGCACGCTTTACGCCCAGTAAATCCGATTAACGCTCGCACCCTCTGTATTACCGCGGCTGCTGGCACAGAGTTAGCCGGTGCTTATTCTGCGAGTAACGTCCACTATCCAGTAGTATTAATACTAGTAGCCTCCTCCTCGCTTAAAGTGCTTTACAACCAAAAGGCCTTCTTCACACACGCGGCATGGCTGGATCAGGGTTCCCCCCATTGTCCAATATTCCCCACTGCTGCCTCCCGTAGGAGTCTGGGCCGTGTCTCAGTCCCAGTGTGGCGGATCATCCTCTCAGACCCGCTACAGATCGTCGCCTTGGTAGGCCTTTACCCCACCAACTAGCTAATCCGACTTAGGCTCATCTATTAGCGCAAGGCCCGAAGGTCCCCTGCTTTCTCCCGTAGGACGTATGCGGTATTAGCATTCCTTTCGGAATGTTGTCCCCCACTAATAGGCAGATTCCTAAGCATTACTCACCCGTCCGCCGCTAGGTTAGGTAGCAAGCTACCTTTCCCCGCTCGACTTGCATGTGTTAAGCCTGCCGCCAGCGTTCAATCTGAGCCATGATCAAACTCTTCAGTTTATAATCATTAGTAGCTTATGGCTACAAATCTTGGCTCATCAATTTTCTGACTTTAATTTCTCAAATAAACTTCGAGTAATTTCTACCATCTAATCAATGAAATATTTTCGATCGATTAACCAGTAAAAATCCACACAAGTTGTTCTTCTATTCTCTTAATGATCTCTTTATCGCCTCGTCAGCGATAAATTAACGCAATGAATGTTTAACAACTTAACCAGTAAAGCTAAGTTATTTTTGCTTCATCGCGTCGGGATGTGTGCATTATAGGAGATTTTTTTTGGTGTGCAAGCTTTTTTAAACCCTTGTTTTATTGAGTGTTCTTTTTTTACACACAAACATGTTCAACAAGCGAACAATATAGCTGTAACCATATAAAATTAAAGCAGAAATATTTAATTCATATTTCTGCTTTGTTTTTTACTTAGTGTTCTTTATCTGTACACTAATAATTTTAATCGGTTGTTTTGGTACATTTTGATGCATACCAAAGTTAGCAGTTGGCACTTTTACGATTTTATCAACTATATCCATACCTTTAGTCACTTTACCGAAAACGGCGTAACCCGCATCCATCGGTGACTTATTTAAAAAGTTATTATCTGCGACATTAATAAAGAATTGACTACTCGCTGAGTTCGGATCACTGGTACGCGCCATTGCTAAAGTGCCACGAGTATTTTTCAAACCATTGTTTGCCTCATTTACAATCGGCGCTTTAGTCTTCTTCTCAACCATATTTGCATCAAGACCACCGCCTTGAACCATAAAACCCGGAATCACACGGTGAAAGATAGTACCCGTATAGAAGTTGCTTTTTACATAGCTTTCGAAGTTCTTTGCAGAGACAGGTGCCTTATCATCATAAAGCTCGATTTCAATATTCCCCATACTGGTTTTCATATCAACCATGGTATTTGCAAATAAATGGCTGCTTGCCAAAATTAAACCTGTTGTGATGAACAACTTTTTCATCATTGCTTTTCTCGGCTTGAACATAGATTTGTTGTGAATGATCATCTTAATTTTGCTGATTCTATTTTACTATTTCTATTTGTTATCTTTAAATCAAAAAACCGATGTTTCACGTGAAACATCGGCTTAGACTTTATTAACTATGTTTATCCCAAAATTTTCTAAAGTTTTTGGCAATTTCAATTGTATTACGTTTAGCTTTATTAAACACAGGCGTTAAGTTAATGAAACCATGTGTTTGATCAGGATAATTTACATATTGAACTTTCACACCACTCTGTCTCAGTTTATGGCTGTAAATTTCACCTTCATCATGAAGTAAATCGTGACCAGCTGTAATAACGTATGCTGGAGCAAGCTTTTTAAGGTTTCCATAGGTTGGAGAAATTAATGGATCATCTAAAGCAATGTTGTGTTGAGTTGCATAATAGTCAGTGACATAGTCAACATCTTTGCTGGTTAATACTAAGCCTTGCCCATAAGCATAAAATGATGGATGTCTACTTTTGAAATCTACTACTGGATAAATGAGAAGTTGTGCTTGTGGTGCATAAGATTTCCCAGCGGCATGCTGCGCCACAACTGTACTAATATTTCCGCCAGCACTATCGCCAGCAACAGCAATACGATTTTTATAAATTTTCAGTTGACGACGATTTTGATATACCCATGCCAAAGCATCTTCACAAGATTTAATAAGCAGTTGCGGCGATGCTTCTGGTGCTAGTGGATAATCGATACTGAGAACTTGTACTTTGGCATGTTTAGCGATTAAACGACATGCTTCATCATGGGTATCTAAACCACCCACAACAAAACCACCACCGTGATAAAACACGATCATTGGAAGCTTTTTATTGGGTGCTGGATGATAATGCCGTGCGAATACGGTACCGCTTTGTAAGGGTAAGCGAATATCTTCAACGGATTCAATAAATGTAGCTTTATTTAAGATTGCTAACATTTGAGTATCAAACTGACGTCGTGACTCAATCGGATCATCTCCAATAAAGCCAATATGACCTTGCTTAATTTGAACAGCCATTAAACATTTTATAAATGCGTCTAAATCTGGATATTGGTATGGATAGCCTAAAAGTTTAGCCAGAGACTCTTGAATAATTTTAGGTAACTTATCAAGTGCTCGTGCAGCTGGACCTTGTCCTTTATCTAAGATTGTTTGAATTTTCTGAGGTAATGCTGTCACGTTCTTCCCCTTTATCGCGCTGTCCATAGTTCTTGTCCACATCGACTATATGCCTTTATAAAGTCTGAGATCAAGATAAAGAATTAAAATCATGCTGTAACCTAAAGCCATGATCTTAAAAAGTCATTAACCATTCTGCTTATGCGTATGTGCTTTTTATGCCAATTGATTAATTTATCTGTATTTATAATCACAACTTAAAACTGACTTTTAGTGATTCGTTTTGTTTGTACGTTTAGGGAAATAAATACTGAAAATCCTTCTGCTGATCTAGTATCCAAACTTTACAATAGAATTGTGATCTATCAGATTTCATGATTGCTAGCTGAAAAAATCTATTGCTTCGATTAAATGTCTATTCCATTTATCCAAATCAAAGAGAAGTGTTCAATTCAAATATAAAGAACCAGGGTCGGTTGGATCCTAGTTCTTTCAAATTTAGTTATTTACTTGACCTAATCGCTTTCATATATAGCAGTATATGAATAGATTGATGTGTTGGCATCGACATGACAATCTATCGTCTAATTAAGTCAAAGATTAACTTACTGTGCAGATGCATCCGCACCCGCAGAGCCTGATACTGAACCAGAAACATCAGCAGATGCATTACCAGGTTGAACATCAACTGATGTACCTGCTTGCACGCCTACACCACCTTGAACGCCTGTTGGGCTTGCGCTTGTTTGAGCTGAGCCAGAAGCATCCAAACCACCTTGAGTTGAGCAACCCACAGCTGTGAAAGCAACACCCGATACAACCATAGAAATCAATGCTAACTTTTTCATTACGTATTTCCTTTCATTATGACAAAAAGCAAAGTTGTCTTTGCGTTGCCTATCATTCACAATTTTTTTCTTAAACGTGATGAGGATTAGTTGCAGTTTGTTATTGATGCAGGAGGTTTTTGCAATTTTTATTAAATCGATTCAATTTAAGCTTCACGCATTTTTTTAATTGTTCAAAAACAGCTAAACAATTATCTAATCAAAAGTTTTACTGATATCAGCACTACGACAACATCAGAAAAAGGCATTATCTTCATTTTTTATAATTTATATAAAGCTTGTGAAATCCTCTTATAAGCTTACATTGTAATTAGCTGAATCTTTAGTCTAAATCAAGACAAAAAACCGTGAATTGTCTTCACGGTTTTTATTTCAGCCCAATATTAAGGCCATTTCATCTCGCCTTTAACCACTTTTGCACCCAATTCTAGGCTGCTTGTTTCGGTTAAATTAGGATATTGAGTTTGCATCTTTTGAATGAGCGTTGTTGAGTCATTTGTGACTTTAACTGCTTTTTCATATTGCTTTAAATAGTCAATAGAGAAATTAACTGCATCCAATCCTTCGGCTGCACCTGATTTCATATGCGCTGGCACCACAACTTTTGGATTTAAGGATTTGATATTTTCCAAAGTTTGAATAACTTCATGACGATCTTTAGTGGTTGGTGTATCTGCCATCCATAAATGAATGCCTGAAGACACAGGAATACCACCTACAACTGCTTTAGCGCTTGGAATCCATAAATAAGTCAGCTCTTTATTACCTTTGATTTCAATATTTTCATTTTCTAACTTTAATGTTTTAGCCGTATACGCTTGCGGAACAATAATCTTGCTCGGCGCATTGGCTCCCATTTTTGGTCCCCAATAAGCGACTTTTAGCGCTTGCGTATCTTGAATATGCTTCACCGTTTCAGGTGTTGCAATAATTTGTACATTCGGAAAATATTGTTTAAATACATCCAGGCCAAAATAGAAATCAGGATCGCCATAGCTGACAAAAATGGTTTTTAAGCTTTTTCCACTATCTAAAATATCGGCAGCAATACGCAATGCTTCTGATTTAGAAAATTGTGCATTTACTAGCAAAACTTCTTTATCACCTTCGATTAAAGTCGAAGTTACGCCAAAATGCTCAGGCTTTGCTAAAAAATTCTGAATTTTTAATTCTTGTGCAAAACTGGTTGAGCTTGCAGCCAATACAGTAAGTGCTAATGCATAAGGTTTAACGTTCATTTATTCATCTCCTATCTGATAGAAGATACTTTACGTTGCAATTTTTGCTAAATAAACACTCTAAATTAAGATAAAATGTTGCATATTTTGCAACAATAACAATCAACATGGATACTTTAAAAGCCATTCAAGTCTTTGTCTGTATTGCCCAGCAAGGCAATCTGAGCAAGGCAGCTGAACATTTAGACTATTCTAAAGCAATGGTTTCTCGCTATTTAGATCATCTTGAACATACCTTCTCGACTCGACTTTTCCAACGTAACACGCGCAAAGTTTCACTCACCCCTGCGGGTGAGAAAGCACTGGTTTATTGTGAAAATATTTTACAGCAGCAACAATTATTAGAAGGTTTAGCTGCACCCGAACAACAGAGTGGCACGATTCGCTTTACCTGTGGTTTGTTTTTATTTCAGCTTGGTGTGAATGAATGTATTAAACAATTTAAAAAACTCTATCCACATATCCACTTTGATGTTTATTTAACTGAAAATACAGTAGATCTCATAGATGCTCAGGTTGATCTTGCGCTCAGAATCACACAGAAAGTTGCCGATGGGCTGATTGCTCGTCCTGTCTGTCAAATCGAATCTACTTTTTGCGCCCATCCACATTATTTGCAAGACCACGCTCTCCTGTCACATCCAAGCCAACTGATTCAACATGAGTGTATCGCGCACCATACCCATAATCAGTATTGGACTTTGTTTGATACAGATCAGCAACCACAGAATTATCCATTAAATGTTACGTTTAAAAGTAATGATGTGATTGCACTTTATCAAATGTGTCTTAAAGCAGAAGGCATTGCCATGTTGCCCACTTTATTAGTGCGTAAGGATATTGCTCAACAACATTTACATCAGGTGTTTACCGATTTTTCGGCGCCCGATCTGACCTTGTCACTGGTGTATGCCTCTAGACAACATTTACCTAAAATAACCCAAGAATTTATTGCTTTTGTGATCGAAAACTTAAATTTTTACTTAAATCAGCAAAATTAAAAGATTTAAATAGATCTGAACGCTTGAATTTTGTCGCCTTGCCCATACCTCATCCTTATCTATAAATGACCAAGATGTGGCAGTTCGGGTTTGACCCTATGAGCATTCACTGCAAAAAGGACTGTACATGTTTAAGAACTTTTTTCAACGGAGATCATCAATGGCTAATGAGCACAATGAGCAAGCTCAAGACATTCAAAATGAGCAACAAACTGAACAAACTCAAGCTGAAGGTGTAGAGCAAGCAAACGAGCTTAGCGTTGAAGATTTACAAGCGCAAATCACCAAACTTGAAGAGAGCTTAAAGCTCGAAAAAGCACGTACTGCCAATGCGGTTTATGAAGCACAAAAAAGTGTCGAACGCATTCAACGTGAATCTGAAAAGCATAAAGAAACTGTGCTGGAAAAATTCGCCAAAGAATTATTAGATTCTGTCGACAATTTAGAACGCGCTATTCAAGCTGCAGGTGAAGAAGAAACGCCTGTACTTGAAGGAATTAAGCTGACGTTAAAATCACTCCTAAGCACACTTGAAAAGTTTGGCGTTGTAGAGGCTGATACTAAAAATGGTTTCAATGCGGACCTACATCAAGCAGTTGGTATCGATCCAAATGCTCAAGCGAACCAAATCGGTACTGTTTTACAGAAAGGTTATACCTTGAATGGTCGTTTACTTCGCCCAGCGATGGTAATGGTAGGTCAATAATCTGCGAGCAAAGCATTTATTTGCTCAAAAATGTGGAAATTTGAGAGTTTTTTAATTTTTTTTCACAAAAATGCTTGAAAAAAACCGATTAACTCTCATATCGAATAACAAGAAAATCCCCTTTTGATTCTCCCCTTTGTCACTGGAGAAATCGGGGATTCACAAAATTTTAGAGGAACATCCCAAATGGCAAAAATTATTGGTATTGACTTAGGTACTACCAACTCATGTGTTGCTGTACTTGAAGGCGATAAAGTAAAAGTAATCGAAAATGCTGAAGGCACACGTACCACTCCATCGATCATTGCATATAAAGATGGCGAGATCCTTGTTGGTCAAAGCGCGAAACGCCAAGCAGTAACTAACCCAAAAAATACATTATTCGCAATCAAGCGTTTAATTGGTCGTCGCTACGAAGATCAAGCGGTACAAAAAGACATCGGTCTTGTACCTTACAAAATCATCAAAGCAGACAATGGCGATGCTTGGGTTGAAGTAAACGATAAGAAACTTGCACCTCAACAGATCTCTGCTGAAATCTTGAAAAAGATGAAAAAAACTGCAGAAGACTATTTAGGTGAAACAGTAACTGAAGCAGTAATTACTGTTCCTGCTTATTTTAATGATGCACAACGTCAAGCAACTAAAGATGCAGGTAAAATTGCAGGTCTTGATGTTAAACGTATCATCAACGAACCAACTGCTGCTGCACTAGCGTTCGGTATGGACAAAAAAGAAGGCGATCGTAAAATCGCGGTTTACGACTTAGGTGGCGGTACGTTTGACGTATCAATCATTGAAATCGCTGATCTTGATGGCGACCAACAAATCGAAGTGTTATCAACAAACGGTGATACTTTCCTTGGTGGTGAAGACTTTGATAACGCGTTAATTGAATTCTTGGTTGAAGAATTTAAGAAAGAACAAAGTGTGAACTTGAAAAATGATCCACTTGCGTTACAACGTTTGAAAGAAGCTGCTGAAAAAGCAAAAATCGAGCTTTCTTCATCAAATGCAACTGAAATCAACCTTCCATACATCACTGCTGATGCGACTGGTCCTAAACACTTAGTGATCAACGTAACACGTGCAAAACTTGAAGGTTTAGTTGCTGACTTAGTTGCTCGTACGATTGAACCTTGCCGTATCGCGCTTAAAGATGCAGGTCTTTCGACTTCTGACATCTCTGACGTGATTTTGGTGGGCGGTCAGTCTCGTATGCCAATGGTTCAACAAAAAGTACAAGAATTCTTCGGTAAAGAGCCACGTAAAGACGTGAACCCTGACGAAGCAGTTGCGATTGGTGCAGCGATTCAAGGTGCAGTATTGTCTGGTGACAAAACTGACGTACTTTTATTAGACGTAACACCGTTAACTTTAGGTATCGAAACAATGGGCGGTGTATTAACTCCGATCATTGAGAAAAACACCACGATTCCTGCGAAGAAATCACAAGTGTTCTCTACTGCTGCTGACAATCAGCCTGCCGTAGACATTTCGGTTTACCAAGGTGAACGTAAAATGGCTCAACAAAACAAATTGTTGGGTAACTTCCAATTAGGCGATATTCCACCTGCTCCACGTGGCGTACCGCAAATTGAAGTATCGTTCGACATCAACGCTGATGGTATCTTGAAAGTATCGGCTAAAGATAAGAGCACTGGTAAAGAGCAATCAATCCAGATTAAAGCAAACTCAGGTTTGTCTGATGCTGAAATCGAAGCAATGATCAAAGATGCTGAAGCGAATGCTGAAGAAGACCGTAAGTTTGAAGAGTTAGCGAAAGCTCGTAACGAAGCAGATGCTCTTGTGTCTAGCTCGAACAAAGCAGTTAAAGATCTTGGTGACAAAGTAACTGAAGATGAAAAAACTGCTATCGCTACTGCGGTTTCTGAGCTTGAAGCAGCAACCAAAGAAAATGATGTTGAAGACATCAAAGCGAAAACTGAAGCTTTACAAAACATCTTGATGCCAATCACGCAACGTGCTTATGAACAAGCACAAGGTGCTGGCGGTGCAGAAGGTTTTGATCCAAATGCATTCCAAGGTGGTGATGCTGGTCAACAGAAAGCGGACGATGGCGTTGTAGATGCTGAGTTCACAGAAGTTAAAGATGACAAAAAATAATTTGTCTCTTTAAAAAAGACCGCGCGAAAGCGCGGTTTTTTTTGCATTAAATTTTTATATCCATACTTAAATTCAAATTAGTTTTAGCTACAGTAGAGGCGGCATGGAAGCCGCCCTATTGGGCTGCGGTAACATGGATATACTGTCAGCTCAACAAATGGTTTTGTCTACTTTGTCCAAAAACAAAGTAGGATCTTGCCTGTGCAAAACATTTAAACTTTACACAAAATTTGAGGCTGTGACTTTCATAAATGAATTAAATCTTATTTATAGAAAGTAATTATTAGGTAGATTTAGATTGATCGAAATACAGTTCTCCTAAAATCGGCATAAATAAAGGTATAACGCCACAGGCTTTTATTTCATCAAGAAACTCAGGAATATTCACCCCTGGTAATAACTGTGGTGGTGCATCAATCGGCGTGACCATACTATCCCAATGGCATGGGATAATGTATTTGGGTTTCAGCAAACGCACCACATCTTTGACATAGTTTGGGCGATATTTACGGCCTATGGCACAAAGACAAACAATATCTGCCTGCTTACCCTGCAACTCCTGTTCAATAAAGTCAGCAGAATCAATATGAACGACTTTAAGTTTGCCTGTATCAATCCACCAATTGAATACCTGCCCATGCCGTAAATGATGAAACTTTGGTGGATATGGTGGTGGTGTGGTCATATCACCTGCTAAGGGCACACGACCAAACAATGCTTTGCCATGGATCGATGGCAAACCAACAACCTGCCATTCACCACAATCAATGACTTCCCGCCCCTTCGTTTCAAGCATTTGCGACTCAGACAAACCTGCTGATCGTCCATACATTAAAGTTGCTTGGGAACCAATTAAACGTGCACCTGTTTGTTTACATACCTCTGGTGCATCTAAAATATGATCATAATGAGCATGCCCAATCAATACATCATCTGCGCTTGGTATATTTTGTCTAACTAATTCTGGATCACTTAATAAAGGCTGGGTAAATGTTTGTATTAAGGTTGGACGACTAATAAATGGATCAAGTACGATCGTACGATGCTGATCAGAAACAATAAATCCTGCTGTCCCCAAATATTTGATTTTTAAATTTTCAGCTTTTGCCTTAGCTGGCGAAGAGGCAACCCATGTTGAATCAGGTGCTTTAAGTAAATATTTCAGCATGCAACGTCCTTTGCATTTTATTTATCGGTAATTGTTTTATTTCAGTACCTTAAATATGGCAGCTGTAGGCATTGTTGACAAGTAATCCCTCGCATTAAAATAGATTCAACTGAGCCAATTCAAAGATATCAATTTGATACAGCTAAAATATTGTATGTATAATCCAGAACATTAAAACATTACGCTATAAAAAATGAAAACTGACCCGATTATCACAAAAACAAAATTTAGATTGATGATTGTATTTTTTTGGATTACTGCATTTATATATGGATTTTTTGAATCCTATAATGAAACATCGCTTGTCATTGAAGAAATACTATATCAAGAACCTCAGTTATGGGAATGGGTCATTTTGGGAAGTGCATCTATTGTTTTTATCATTGTAGAAATAGGATTGCTCATGTTGAAAGAATGGGCAAGAAAAATATACATATATGGTTATTTTCCTATTCTCTTAATTTACCTTCTACCTAGCTTCTCATGGTCTTTCATGCAAGGCATCGGAGCAATTTTTTATGAGTTAGGAAGTATTCTCTCTACTCTGCTTTGGGGAATTTTAGTTGTACCTAGCTTATATCAGCCCTTATTCCAAAAAAGCATTAAATGAATCGAATCATTATTATTGCCATCGTCGTTTTCATCTTATGGTCTGGTTATCAAACTAGACAACATCCTCAACTTAAATTTAATGCTTTGCTCGATCGAATCATACATCCATTCGATCACCGTTTACGTTATCGAGTCGCTGATGTTGATTCTCGTTTTAAACTTAGTATTGAACAAGTACAAGAGATTAGCCAACAAGCGACACAAATTTGGAAAGATGGTACAGGTCAAGATTATTTTGTTTATGATCCGAATGCCCAGCTTGCAATTCGTCTGATTTATGATGAACGGCAACAAGAAAGTGAACAACGTCGAGAACATATAACTCAACTCGAGGCCAATCAACAGGTCTGGAAAGATAAAAAACAGCAATTAGATCAAATTGAAAAAGAAGTTATTCGTAGTAAGCAATTTCTAGATTTAAAACAACAGCAACTTAATCAACAAATTCAGCAATACAATCAAGAGCGACTCTCCGCTCAACAAAATCAAGCTTCATCTGCATATTTTCAACAAAGACAACAACAACTACAAACGAATATTGAATTAGTGAGGCAAGAAATAAATCAATATAATCAAAGAATTAATCAATTAAATCAAAAAGTAGATGAACTTAACACACTTAACCAACAATTAGATGCATCAGTGCAGCAATACAAGCAACGTTTTAAACCACATTTATTTCATAAGGGCTTATTTAATGGCAAACAAATATTAATATATGAGTTTGAATCAACAGATGATTTACGCTTAACGATTGCGCATGAGCTAGGTCATGCTTTGGGTCTAGAACACAGTGATGATCCACAAGCACTGATGCATCCAATAATGAAAGATCAGGATACTGCACATTTCCGTTTAACCCAAGCGGACCGCTCGCTTTTATCAGCAAGATAATTAAAGCAAATGCTTATCTCATTATCACTCAAAAAACGACTAAATTTAGATGGCCGATAAACGTCACAATTGGGCGATTTTTAACTAAAAAGTAAAAAACTTTTCAATTTTTTAAAAACTTTACAAAAGTTAACATTTTGGAGTTTTCAACCTATCATTTCAGCAATTTACGCATGATATGGATTTAATACCTTGATATTTTTGCACTTTAGATCAAAAAATTACCATATTTTTTTATTTTAAAGAATGCTAATTGTTCGATTCAATTTTTTAATTATTGGGAAAAAGTCACAATTTTTACTTTTATTTATTAACTAGATAGCATTTTGACGCCCTCAAAATAATGATGAAAAATAAGTCTTTACTTGGGGAGTCTAGATCATGCGCTATCAATCTTTAGCCATCATGATGGCATATTTATGTACTTGCCTGCCTACCCCAAGTTTCGCACAAAATAATTTACACAATGCGAGCACTCATCAGCATGAATCCATAAAAATGCCTTTGCATTATCGAATTGCTGATATCGATCCACGCTTTAAACTCACGAAACAGCAAATTATAGAATTAACACAACAAGCTGCTGAAATTTGGGAACGAGAAACGGGTAAAAAGAACTTTATATATGACCCTCAAGCTGAGTTCACAATTAATCTTGTTTTTGATGATCGCCAACAAAGAAGCCTTGAACGTCTACAAGAATTAAATCAGCTGAAACTAGATCAATCCCATTGGGAAAAGCAAAATCAGCAGTTGCAACAATTTAGAGATGAAATTCAAAAATCAACAGCATTAATCGCAACTAAACAGACACGTCTTGCAGCTGAATTTCAAAAATATAATGCTGAAGCCCAACTCTTCAATCAATTGAAGTCTTCATCCAAAAGTGCTGCTGAGCAATTATCACAGCGCCAAAAAAACTTACAACAACAATCGATTGCTCTACAACAAGAGGTTCAACTACATAATCAAAAAACTCAGCAATTGAATCAAGAAATTAATAAATTAAATCAAAACAATCAAAAATTAGTACTTAACGCGAGCCAATTTAATCAAGTCTTTCAACCCCGCTTATTTCACAAGGGTAATTTCAACTCTAAACAAATTGATATTTATGAATTTTCATCAAAAGATGATTTACGTTTAACATTAGCTCATGAATTTGGTCATGCTTTAGGTTTAGAGCATACAGATGACCCGACATCGATCATGTATCCAGTAATCCAAAAACAAAATTTAAATCAATTTGAGTTGGCGGTCGCTGATCGAGAATTGGTTCAATCCATCAAATAACGGTGAGCATGAAAGATCCGACTATATTTACAGAATTTACCAAAAAGTATATTTTTTGTTATTTATAACAATAAAATTACGTGATTTATGCATGAAAAATTATTTTTTATTTCACATTATTTTAATTTCTTAATTATTTATTTTATTAAAACTAAATATTTGTTATCACTTTTATTTTGATTAATATACACACATATATTTATTTTTTATTAAATTAATTTTAATCATTTCTTATTGCTTTTTTATTCTATATTTTCAGAAATATTCTTAAAATTGATGTTTTTACACTATATTCATCAGCTTGACTACTAAAAACAACTGATTAAAATACAGCCTTTTTCAAGTTTCATCTCCCAACAATGCGTTCTTTTTTTATGCTTTTTGCTGCGTGTTTTTCCATGCTGGCAACGACGTATACTTTCGCTCAAGTTTCGTCAAATACTTTTGAGAGTCAAATACGCTATAGCACCGTAAATCCCCTACATTATCGGATTGCCAACGTAGATCCTCGATTAAATCTCAGCAAACAAGATGTGATTGATTTGAGTAAACAAGCAGCCGCTATTTGGGAAAAAGATACGGGACAAAAATATTTTTCTTATGATCCAAATGCAAAATTTGTGATCAATATTGTTTTTGATCAACGCCAAGTTCGTAGTATGAAACGTTCGGAAAATCTGAGCCAACTGGAGCAAAATAAGAAAGTTTGGTTAAATCAAAATGAACAAATTCAAGAATTCAAAGCAGATCTGACTCAAACTGCCACCCAATTGGAATTGCAGAAAATTCAATATCAAATTGATCATGAAAATTATGAACAGCAATTATCTAAACTAAATTCAAGCAAAAAAAATACTGTTGGATTAGCAAAGATAGAGAAACTCAGACAGCGTCTAGAACATCAGTCAGTTAATATACAAAAACAGATTGAAGAATATAGTCAAAAAAAACAGCAGCTTGATCAGAAAATGAAAGCTTTTGATCAACGTCATCAAGAGATAGCGGATGCTGTAGCTCAATTTAATCAAACCTTTAAACCGGTAGTTTTGCACAAAGGTCAATTTAAAGATAACCAAATTTTTATCTATGAATTTTCATCAATCGATGATTTGCGACTGACTTTAGCTCATGAATTTGGTCATGCTTTAGGGTTAAAACATACACAAGACCCAAAATCACTGATGTATCCCCGTATTAAAGAGCAGGATGCAAAAGACTTTAAATTAACAGATACCGATTTAAAACTATTGGGTTTTTCGCAATAGAATGATTTAAATCTTGATCCTTATTTTACTAATTTTATGTTTTCACACAAGATATTAACTATGAGTCGATTATTTGGATTTATTCATGCTATTGTGTTGATAAAACATCATCTTAGTCTTAATGGAGATCAACATGAGTTACTATCATATCCTCATTGAAGTGAATGACCACATCAGTACGATTGAACAAACTCGTGATGTTGAAATTCTGAATATTCAGGATATTAGCCCTTATCTCCACTCAATTCTGATTCCCTACTTCAATGAACAAGAAGTTGAACTTGAAGATGAAAATGTGGCTTATGATGAGATTCTACATATCGAAGTGAAACAAACATTGTTGCCGATTGAACATTTGGTAGAAGAAGAACAAAAACAATTGCCGAGTGATACCGACGTCACAATAACAGCTTATGAAATTTTTAATGATCGTGATTTAAGTCAAGATGTGACTGCAGTGATTTTTGATATTTTAGAAGCTGTGAAATTAGATGTCGAACCATAAGAAAAAGGTCTATTTTTAGTAGACCTTTTTTTAAACAATTGATAAATAAGTTATTGCATCATTTGTTTTGCCATTTCTTGACGGAAAGCTCTTAATATCTGCTGCCCTGCACGTCCAGTTGGGTTTAAGCCAAGTCTTGTTTGTTCTTGACGAATAGCTTGACGACTCTTGTCTCCAATTAATCCATCGACTGCACCAATATCATAGCCACGCTGCACTAAAAACTGTTGAATTTCACGACGTTCTGCACGAGATGTACCTGCATCATCGGTCGGCCAAGCAGTTAAAAATGGTGTTCCACCACGTAAACGATCGGATAAATGGGCAATTGCCAAACCATAACTTTCCGCAGCGTTGTAGCTGTATATCGCGTCAAAGTTTTTGAACACCAAGAACAATGGACCATTGGCACCCGCTGGAGAAATTAATCCTGCCGATGTACTACCTGAAAGATTACCTTGAATTAAAGCTGTACCATCTGCACGGGTCACACCTTGTGCAATCCAACTATTCAGTGGTTTTTTATTGCGGCGGCTTTCACCAGAGATCGACATTCCCGCTGGGATTTTCACTTCAAAGCCCCATGGCATACCTGTCTGCCACCCTGCTCGCTTTAAGAAATTCGCTGTCGAAGCTAAGGCATCTGTAGTACTCGAAACCAAATCACGGCGACCATCACCATCAAAGTCAACGGCTAAACGCTCATAAGTCGAAGGCATAAACTGAGTATGACCGAAAGCGCCAGCCCAAGACCCATAAAGCTGATCTTGTGTCAGATCACCACGTTGTAAAATACGCATGGTGGCAAAAAACTCACCACGGAAATAACTTTGACGACGACCTTCACAACTTAAAGTGCCTAACGCTTGTAATAAAGGATATTTACCCGAAATATCACCATAATTGCTTTCGACACCCCAAACAGCAACAACAGTTTCAGCCGGAACACCGTAAGCCTGCTCTACTCTTCTTAATACATCACGATGTTGAGCGAGCTTTTGCTTTCCAGCGTTTACTCTTTCTTCATCAACTAATCCAGATAAATAATCCCAAATTGGTGTGGAAAATTCAGGTTGATAATTTAATTTATCAATTACAGAATAATCGGGCGTTAGATTTTGAGTATAGCGATCATAACTCGAACCAGAAACACCTGATGCAATTGCTTGTGAACGTAAATTAGCAAGACAACCTTGAAAGTTTGAGTTTGGCGTATAATTACTGGTTACTGAAGCTGCATTAGTTGGTGTCGAGATCGTTGCACCATTAATCACAAGCTCAGCATGCGCCTGATTGAAAAAAGTAAATAAGGCAGTGCCTAGAAAAAAAGAAAAATGACGTTTCATGATTAAACCAAAAATTTTGAATTTAAATTTCCTATCCACATTAGCATGCTCTTAACAGATGTATAGTTTGGAAACGTAACTTTGAATTCATTTCACAAGTTTTAAATTCAAATTACCACTTTAAATTCATAATTTACGCAACTTTTCAGCATGGAAGTTATCAACAACCGATCATTTAAATTCAAAATTACAACCAGCCAGTTATTTTAAATTCAAAACTTATCCACGTTTCAATTCATTTCAGCAAAAAAACAAGCCAAAGGTTAAATACAATATTAATCTATAGCAGCTTCAATAACTTAAATAATGAAAATAGATACCCACAAGCAAATTATTTAAATTTAAACACCATCAAACCCAGTCATTTTAAATTTAAAAACTCGGCAGTATTTTTGAATTTAAAAACACAAAGCCGTACTTATGTAGTTTTAAATTCAAATAACTATCTTTATTTTAAATTCAGAATCTAAAATAATTTTATCCACAACTAGTGTTTGTCTTGTTTTAAATTTAAAAGTTTAAATTTAAAATTAATCTGCAATAAAAAAGCGATCCTAAGATCGCTTTTAAAGTTACTGTGGATAACTTAGATATTCATATCAGCCGTTAAGGCTAATGGTACAGGTAAAACTTGAGCCAATTGACGGCACAAATCTGTTAAATCGTCCGAATTGTTAGGCATCAAAGTAATATGTCCTAACTTACGACCAGTACGCTCAGACTTATTATAAAGATGTAAATGTGCACCATTGAGCGCCAAAACATCTTCTGATTTCGGATGCTGACCAATAATATTGATCATTACTGTTGGACGAACCACTTCAGTTGAGCCTAATGGCAATCCAGCAACAGCACGAATATGATTTTCAAATTGAGAGCAAATCGCACCCTCAATTGACCAATGACCTGAGTTATGTACTCGACACGCCATTTCATTGGCATATAAACCTTGCTCAGTCACGAACAATTCTAGCGTCAATACACCGACATAATTGAGATGATTTAACAAACGAGTGATGTAATCTTGCGCAATAGGCTGTAAATCGGTGCTATTTGGGGCAGGCACAATCGAATGTGACAAGATGCCATGATGATGATGGTTTTCTGCCAATGCCCAAGTTCTTACATCACCGTTTTGTCCACGTACCGCGATAATCGAAACTTCACGGCTGAATTTGACAAAACTTTCTGCAATCAAGCTTTTCGCAGGACCGAGCTCAGCCCAAGCCGTGTCGATTTGATCTTCCGTACGTAACACGAACTGACCTTTGCCATCATAGCCACCTGTTACAGTTTTTAAGACAATAGGCAGTCCAAGCTCAACAACTGCTTGTTTTAAGCTGTCTAAACTATCAACAGCACGATACGGCGCAACAGGAATATTCAATTCATCAAATAAGCTTTTTTCAGCTAAGCGATTTTGTGCAGTTGCCAAAGCGAGGCGAGGAGGGTGTAGTGTTTTTGTTTGAGTCAAAACATCTACATCAGCAACAGGCGTATTCTCAAATTCAAGGCTAAATACATCTGCACTTGCAATGAAATCTTGCAATGCATGCTCATTTTTACTTGAAAACACAGAACCCAGAATAGCCGCAGGGCAATCAGTTTCTGTCTCGAAAAAGGTACATTGAATATTGAGCGGTAAAGCAGCTTGAGCCATCATACGCCCCAACTGTCCACCACCAAAAATACCGATGGTTTTATTCATGATCAACCTCGTTACACTTGACCAGGAATATTTTTACTCGACACTTTTTCAGTTTGTGCCGTACGGAAATCCGCAACGTTTTTTGCGATCTCTGGGCGGGTTAAACCGAGAATTTGCGCTGCCATAATAGCGGCATTGGTTGCACCAGCTTGACCAATCGCCAATGTTCCTACGGCGATACCTGCTGGCATCTGTACAATAGAAAGCAATGAATCGACACCATTTAAAATTGAAGATTTAACAGGAACGCCAAGTACTGGTAAATCTGTTTTTGCTGCGCACATTCCCGGTAAATGTGCAGCACCGCCAGCACCAGCAATAATCACTTGGATACCGCGATCTCGTGCAGTTTCAGCATATTCAAATAAACGATCTGGGGTACGATGCGCAGAAACCACTTCAGCTTCAAAAGGCACACCCAATTGTTTGAGCATGTTAGCGGTATGTTCAAGCGTTGCCCAATCTGATTGAGAACCCATGATAATCCCGACTAAAGGTTGGCTATCTGTTGCGACCGCATTCATTGGCTTTTCCAAAACATGATAAAAATAGAAGAGTGTGCCGACTTAAGCCAAACACAAAGGAATAAATTGGAAAATATTATAGCGTTTTTTTCAAGCATCCCCAACTACAGAACGCTTTAACTAAAAGAAGAAATATTAACTCTGATTACGAAAAACAAAATAGACACAGCCTAGTAAGCAAAGCATTGCCCAGACATAATCTAACTTAAAGGGTTGTTTAAACATGAAGAGCATAAAAGGAACAAAAACGATCAGCGTCACAACTTCTTGGGTAATTTTCATTTGCCCCAAGCTCCAGCCATGTTGACTGAATAACTTCGTTGCAGGAATCATGAAACTATATTCCAATAATGCAATACACCAACTCAGTAAGATCGCTTGCCAAATTGGGGCGTTATGCAAATATTTTAAATGACCGTACCAAGCCAAAGTCATAAAACAATTGGAAATAACCAATAAACACAGCGCTAAAAGAGTAGGGTTCAATTGTATTTACTCTAAAAATTTTGCAATAATTTTATATTAAAATCAGTTTTTGGATAGAGTTTGAAAAAATTAAGAATGCTATGAAAAAATTATTTTTAACGACTATTTTATGTTTCTCAATGACTTTAAGTCATTCTATTGAAATATATCTCGACAATCAAAATGAGGCGCTATCTGATTTAGCAGATATGTTTTATAGTGAAAAAAATGACCCTGTATATCAGTTTGAGACTTTGAATCCTAAAAAACTAGACTATTCTATTGAAAGTTTAAAACTGATTGATATTTATCTATCTGATTTAAGAAAAGCCAATTTAAATCAAATCTCAGATGATCAAAGATTTAAAACCATTTTACGCACAGGCGCGTATGTTGGCGAAGTTATAAGAAAAAATGATAAAAAGAGAAAATGGTATTGGGTCGACTATGAGACAGCAAAAGAAATAAACCCTGATTTTTTTAAAGACAAAGCCCATTCAATTGAAGTTGCTGCTGTTCTTACAGATGGTGAAAGTTTTATATTTCCAATAAATAAAGTTGTTAAATTTATGCAAAAAGGTGAAGAGGATAGTGTCTATTTTTTTGCAACGGTAACGTTGAAATCTTAACATTTCTGGCTTTAATTTTAAGTAAACAACAACGAATTTTGACTATCTTTTCCATAACAGCCTTGCTATCTTTTCAAGCAAATTTTTAATTGCATTACACACGTTTATTGCGTGATTGGATAAAGAGAGAAGCATGATGCATCTGCATATTTTGGGTATTTGTGGCACATTTATGGGGTCTTTGGCTCTATTAGCACGAGATTTAGGACATAAAGTCACAGGTTCAGATGCCAATGTTTATCCACCGATGTCGACTCAACTCGAAAATGCAGGCATCGAACTGATGCAAGGTTATGATCGTAGCCATTTGCAACCACATCCCGATCTTGTCATCGTCGGCAATGCCATGAAACGTGGTATTGATGCGATTGAATATATGCTGAATGAAGATTTACCTTATATTTCTGGCCCACAATTCTTAGCTGATCATGTGCTACAAGGTAAACATGTCCTAGGTGTCGCAGGTACACATGGTAAAACAACGACGACTACGATGTTGGCTTGGGTACTAGATCAAGCAGGTTTAAATCCAGGTTTCTTAATTGGTGGTGTACCGCTCGGATTTAGTGAAAGCGCACGTTTAGGTGGCGGAAAATACTTCTGTGTGGAAGCAGATGAATATGATTCTGCGTTCTTCGATAAACGTTCTAAGTTTGTTCACTACCATCCAAAGACCGCGATTTTAAATAACCTTGAATTTGACCATGCTGACATTTTTGATGATCTTGCTGCGATTCAAAAACAGTTTCATCATTTAGTGCGTACCATTCCAAGCGAAGGCCGTATCATTGCTCCAATTACTGAGACTAATATTGATGAAGTCTTAGAACAAGGCTGCTGGACACCTGTGCTTCGTACCAGTCTAGAGCCAAATGATCAAGCTACTCTATCGGCGGAGCTGATCAGTGCCGATGGAAGTCATTTTAAAGTCCTTGAAAATGGTAAAGTAATCGGGCAAGTAAAATGGAATATGACAGGACAGCATAGTGTAGCCAATGCTTTGGCAACGATTGCTGCTGCTCAGCATGTCGGTGTCAGCCTTGAACAAGCCTGTGAAGCATTATCCAACTTCGGTGGTGTAAAGCGCCGTATGGAGCTGTTAGGTACTGTGCGTGGCATCGAAGTCTATGATGACTTTGCCCATCACCCAACTGCGATTGAAACTACACTCGACGGCGCACGTAAACGTCTTGGTGAACGTAAACTTTGGGCAATCATTGAACCACGTTCTAACACTATGCGTATGGGCAGCCATAAAGATGGTTTGGCTCACTCTGCACGTTTAGCGGATGAGGTAATTTGGTATCAACCAGAAGGTTTAGACTGGGATTTACAACCTGTAATCTCAGCATCTTCAAACAAGGCTGAAGTCAGACGCTCTTTGGATGATATTATTGCACGTGTAGTGAATGAAGCAGGTGAGGGCGATGCTGTGGTGATCATGTCGAATGGTGGTTTTGGTGGTTTACACCAAAAGTTGATTACAGCTTTGTCATAATTTAGCCAGTAGCCTATTTTCATAACCTAATTTTGTCACGGTATTCACTATCGTGACAGGCGGCATGGATGCCGCCAGTTGAGCAGGGGTTACATGGATGTACCCTCTGCTCAACAAAAGATTTTTGTTACTTTTCATCTTTGAAAAGTAAGGAAACGCCTATATCCAAACAGGTCAATGATTCAGCCTGTATGAGGCTGTCAAACTTTCCAAATAGAGATATCTCCAATCTATTTTGAATAGCAATTAACTCAGTTTATTTACAAACTTTAAAGGCAAAATCTTCATTGCAATCCCCATTGGCAACCACGGCCACTGCGGAACATAAGCTTTCACAGGTTCCTTCTCAATCGCTTTCACCAACGCCTTGCAACCTGTCTTTTCATCCACTTCAAACGGTAGTTTTTTCGCACCTTCGTTCATTTCAGTACGAATATAGCCGGGGAAAATGGTTGAAACTTTAATTGGCGTATACAACAACTCTGCACGAATGCCTTCCGCTAAATGTGCCACTGCTGCTTTACTCGCAGCATAGGTCGACAAATGCTTCGGTAAACCACGCATTGCACTCATTGAGGAGATCACCACCAAATGACCTTTGTTTTGTGCTCTGAAGATTTCAACTGCTGCTTCGCACTGTGCCAATGCTGAAATAAAGTTGGTTTCCGCTGTGGCACGATTTACTTCAAAATGCCCTTTACCAATACGACGACCATCACCCACACCCGCATTGACAATAATTCGGTCAATTGTCCCAAATTCCTGCTGAAAAGCTTTAAAAACCGTAAAAACATCATCGTAATGGGTCACATCAAGACTTTTGATTTTGACCTGAATTGCAAACTGACTTTGCAATTCTTGTTGTAAGGATTCCAAACGATCTAAACGGCGTGCGCACAATGCCAAATTGTAGCCTTTGGCTGCAAATTCACGTGCCATCCCAGCGCCTAAACCTGAACTTGCACCTGTAATTAAAATCGTCTTTGTCATTTCCTTCACCTATTCTTATTTATATCCATGTTAAGAGTTCAGCATCACGCGCTTTCAAATAATGATGCTCATTAAAACTGAGTAATTGCAAACCACCATCTGTCCAACGCAATGTGGTGATACTGGCATTGGCAATCGACCAATTCAGCGCAAAAATCTGTTTAGCATTCAGCCCCAACACCTGACCAACTGCCACAGAAATCACACCGCCTGAACTAAACACCACCGCCTGACGTGGTTGCGTGGCATCAATCTGCTGACACAAACCGTGCAAAGCACGTTCTACACGCGATTGAAAGCCTAACCAGGTCTCATGATATTCATGGTCATATTGCTCTCCAATCCAGCGATCAATCGCGCCATCAAAAATTTTGGCGAGGTAAGCACGTGGATTAGCAATTAGCTCAACATCCTGCTTCAATAACTCAGGTTGATTAAAACGTGCATCATATTTGGCAAACACTTGTTGATGATCAAACTCATTCCAAGCCGACTCCATTTGAATGGACGCATCATCAAAACTTTGAGCCAAGGCTAATTGTGCTGTTTGCTGATGCCGCTGCATTGATCCTGCAAGCACTAAAGGACGTTCTTTCAAGGTATGTTTAAAAAAATCACCCACCACCTGCGCCTGTTGTTCACCTTTGGCTGAAAGCTGATCATAACTCGCAGCACCAAATGATGCCTGTCCATGTCGTACCAAATAGATTGTGGTCATCGTTTTAAAATATCCTGTAATTTCGCCCCATATTCAGGAATTAACTGCTGTGCTTCAGCATTGTTTAGTGCAATTAATTTAAGTGCCCGAATATGTAAGGCATGAATCATGATCCAGAAATCCTTAAAGGCTGGATTATCGGTTTGCTGATGGTAATAACGATAATAAATCTGTTGCGCAATCACCGCCAAACGGAACAAACCAAACACCTCATAAAATGCCCAATTGGCAGGTTGCATGCCTGTTTTTTCCAAGTAGTAGTCCACGACTTGTTGACGTGTCAGCATACCTAGTAGATTGGTCGGTTGACGACGACTAGACTTCATCAAAACATCGTCATTATCTTGAATCCAGTAAGCGAGAGCACTGCCTAAATCCATCAGCGGATCGCCAATAGTCGCCATTTCCCAGTCCAGCACTCCGATCACTGTCGTTGGTTGTTGTGGATCTAAAATGACATTATCAAAACGCCAATCATTATGAATAACACAAGTTTTAGAATCCGCTGGAATATGTTGCTGTAGCCATTCCCGCACAAAGCTAAAATCAGGTACATTTGGCGTAAGCGCTCTACTATAACGTACATCCCAACCTTCAACTTGACGACGGCAATAGCCTTCGCCTTTACCCAATTTTTCCAGTTCTGTGCCTTGATATGGCACTTGATGCAATTCAATTAATTTATCCAAAACATTCAGACACAACTGTTGAACTTGTGACTGATCCAATTGTAATTCTTTGGGTAAATTAGCTCGCGGAATGATGCCTTCAATCCGCTTCATGACATAGAAATCACAACCGATTATGTTCTCGTCCTGACACAATGCAACCATTTCAGGCAAGACAGAGTAGAACGGCGCAAGATGTTTCTGCACATTGTATTCACGCGCCATATCATGTGCTGATTTGGCTTTGGTGCCTTTCGGTGGACGACGTAGGATTAAATCTTGATTGTCGTATTGCAAACGATAGGTCCAATTCGAAGCACCCCCTGAGTATTGGGTGACTTGTACTTGACCTTGCAGTTGAACACCTTGATCCTTTAACCATCTTTCAACCGCCGCAATATCTAGTTCTTCACCGTGACGAACCTGACCGCCGATATCAATCATTGTCATTTTTTTATCCTTATTAACGACCATAGCCACGTTTTTTCAATTCTAATTTAGCAATCATGCCCTTATGCACTTCATCGGGTCCATCAGCTAAACGTAAACTACGTGCTTGATTGAAAAATGCTGTCAGCGGAGTATCGCGTGATACACCTTCACCACCGTGAATTTGGATCGCCATATCAACGACGTTTTGCAATACAGTCGGTGCAACGACTTTGATTGCAGAAATTTCGGTGAGTGCTGCCATATTGCCTAAGGTGTCCATCTTATAAGCAGCATACAGCGTTAATAAGCGAGCTTGATCGATCTGCACACGAGCTTCCGCGACACGTTCTAAATTGCCGCCAAGTTTAAGGATTTCTTTACCAAATGCCTTGCGTGACATGCCACGATTAATCATCAGTTCTAACGCTTTTTCCGCTGCACCGATACAACGCATACAGTGATGAATACGACCAGGTCCTAAGCGCCCTTGAGCAATTTCAAATCCTTGACCCGCACCACCAATAAAGTTGCTCACAGGAACACGTACATTGTCAAAACTGACCTGTCCATGTCCATGCGGTGCATCGTAATCACCAAACACAGGCAACATCCGTTCAATCGTTACGCCTTGCGTGTCGATCGGTACCAATACCATTGAGTGTTGATGATGACGATCTTTGTTGGGGTTTGGCGTATAAGCCATAAAAATAATGATTTTTGCATTCGGATCACCCAAGCCAGATGACCACCATTTACGCCCATTCAGAACAATTTCATCGCCATCAATCACTGCCGTGGCTTGCATATTAGTCGCATCGCTTGACGCGACCTCAGGTTCAGTCATGCAGAATACAGATCGTATTTCGCCAGCAAGTAAAGGTTGCAGCCATTGTTGTTTTTGTTCCTGACTGCCATAACGCCATAGCAGTTCCATATTGCCACTATCAGGTGCATTACAGTTAAATACTGTCGGAGCAAGCAGACTACGTCCTGTCAATTCAGCAATATGTGCATATTCCTGTACCGATAAGCCTGCACCCAGTTCAGCATCAGGCAAGAACATATTCCATAAGCCTGCTGCTTTGGCTTTGGTTTTGAGTTGTTCGAGTTGAGCTGGCCACTGCCATTTGGTCCAGTCACCATCGACATTGAGTTGATGCACTTCATCCCAAAATACTTTTTCAATCGGTTCTATTTCTTGTTGAATAAAAGCTTGTGTTCGCGCGATAAAATCCTGTGCACGTTCAGATAATGCAAACATCATCATTTCCCTCAAGGTAAATATGTGGCGAAACTGAATTCGCTGCTTTACATCACCTTAAGCGAAAACTTATTATGAATGAAATGATTTTATTTTATGCAAAACTATGAATCAGATTCATAATATAAATCCATTGGAAGTGGGTAACTTCCATCGTATTGATATCAATCTGTATCCACTTTTTATTGCGATTTTTGAGCAAAAAAGTATTTCTAAGGCCGCTCAACTTCTTTGTATTAGTCAATCTGCGGTCAGTCATGCTTTACAACGTTTGCGTCTGCAACTTAAAGATGAATTATTTGTGCGCAGTGGACAAAAAATGCTTCCCACACCTTTTGCCGAACAAATTTATCAACCGATTCAAACGGCGTTATCAACGATTCAAAATATTGCGATTCCACAATACGACTTTGATCCTAGCATGCTACAAAGCTTGAAAATCGCAATTCATGATGAAATTGAACCCATTATTTTTCCTCAATTAGTGCATCACTTTAGTCAACTCAATCTGGATATTCAGTTTTTGAGTTCCAAACTTGATCGAAAAAATATGCTGGCTGATCTTTCAGCGCAACAAATTGATTTTGTGATTGATCGAGTACAACCCTATCAAGAAAATTTACAGTTTGAAAACTTGATTGAAGATCATTTTGTGGCGTGTACACTTCAAACAGAGATGGATTTATCGCTCTATTTATCCTCACCACATATCGGTGTGTCCTCTCGGCGAACAGGATTATTGCTTGAAGATATTTATCTCAATCGACAACAACTTTCTCGACAAATTTTTATGCGCTGTCAGCACTATTCCACAGCCTTACAAGTCTTGGCTCAGTATCCCAAGGCGATTCTCACCATTCCTCATAGTATTTTAAAACATCTGCATTATGCGCAAGATTTAAAAATACATCAGTTACCCATCGAGCTTCCTAAAATTAAAATGGGCATGTATTGGCACGAACACGTCAGACAGAATCCTCGCCATCAGTTTCTTCGAAATGAAATTTTGAAAATTTTTTGAGCCTACCAAGTTAGCGTATTAAAACGCCAAACTTGGTGGTAGTTCAAATGGAAAGGAAGCTTAATGTATTGCGATGCTTTCCTCATCATCACAATTCATCAAAAATGCTTTAGACAACATAAGACGGAAGATGTAGACAATCGCCATCACAAACACAATATGTCCAATCTGATTAAAAATGAATGGGATACAAAACAGAATAAAAACCGTGATTGGATAAATCAAACGTCTCCATCCCTTTAAATAAAACGCTTCATAAAATAGCCATACGCAGGTGCTGTATACAACCAAACTTGCGGCAATAATCAAACCCATCATTTGAGCTGAAATTTCGGCATGTTTCGTTGAAACATCGACCGCGGCTGCCAATGCAGCTCCTAACACAGCAATACTAATAAAAATGAGAAAGTGTCCATAACCCCATAAAAATGGTTGTACACCACGGCGTTGATGGTGGTGATGGCTGCGATCAAAATAAACCCACCACATCGCAAACATCATCAATAGCCCACCCACAATCAGAAAAATCTCCTCAACGTTCAATACTTGATTCGAAAATGCATCTTGAGTAGCAGCAAAACATCCAATAATCGACTCACCTAATACAATAATCGTCAACAAGCCATAACGTTCAACAATATGATGAGGATGCCAAGGCGTCGCCGCATGTTTTTCTGCATACAACGGTACTGCCAATTCAAATATCACCAGTAGTAGAAATATCAACGGACCGAGATGAATCGAACTAAAATTACTAATCAACCAACCTAATTGAACCAAAACAATGCCAATGGCATAACGATAAGCTGTCCCTTTTCTTAAAGGATCATGTTTGGCGACACGAATCCACTGGATCACTAAAGCCAAACGCATAATGACGTAGCCTATAATGATCATGTCAAAATTATGCTGCTGGAATACCGCAGGAATACCTGCTGCCATCACTAAAGACCCAACCATTTGCACGAAAGTCAAACACCGATAAAGGGCATCATCATTGTCGTAGGCTGAAGCAAACCAAGAAAAGTTCATCCACGCCCACCAGAGTGCAAAAAACACCATAAAGTAAGTCGGTAACGCATGCCATAAATGACCTTCAATCATGGCATGATGCAGTTGTTGACCTGCTGTCGCAATGGCAACAACAAAAACCAAATCAAATAAAAGCTCTAAGGGTGTAGCAGCACGATGTGATTCTTGAGGATTTCGGGGGGCAAAGGCCTTTAATGTTATGTGGTGAAGTTTTTCAGCACTCATATGTTTTTTCTCTACGCTGTATTTTGTTCATCATTATTGCTAAGACAATTCTTTAGAATGAAAGGGCAACACCAAGCATAATAAAATATTGTTGAAAATTTATTCATTCAAAATTTGCACAAATGCATAAATTATGTAATTCTATGAACATATTTGGATGTCAGCATCCATACAAAATTAGTTTGACAAGGGGAGTAGCCTCCTTAAATCTAAGTGGTTTAAATACTTAGGCGCCAGCGTATCGTCATTACACTTTGCAAAAAGTCGGACTCTGGGCATCACGATTATTTGTGATGTAGGCAAGACCTTGATCATGTTGAAACAGATGTTTTATTAATCATCTGGCAACTGGTCGAGGTTTTTTTATGTCCATTTGCCAGATAGGGAGTTGTGATGGAAACTATCGGTAACTTATGGCTGTATGTCGTATTCTTTGGCATGGTAACAGTCATGCTACTCATCGACTTTTTAGGCTTTAAACAAAAACAAGACCAAAATGTCCCAATTAAGCAAGCAGCTTATTGGAGTATTGCATGGGTCACTGTAGCAGTATTATTTGGTGGAGGTTTATGGCTCTACCTGCAACAGACAGTGGGCGCCAACATCGCCAATCAGAAAACCATGGAATACTTCGCAGGCTATTTACTTGAGAAGTCCCTAGCGATCGATAATGTCTTCGTTTGGTTGATGATTTTCGCAGCTTTTGCAATTCCACCTTCTTTACAACGTAAAATCTTACTTTATGGTGTACTCGGTGCAATTGTTTTAAGAACGATCTTCATTTTTATCGGCGCTTGGTTCGTTCAAGAGTTCTCTTGGATTCTCTATATCTTTGGTGCATTCCTTGTTTATACAGGTTTCAAATTCCTAAAAGGTCAAGAAGAAGAAACCAATATCGAAGACAACAGTTTGCTGAAATGGTTACGCAAACACATGCGAATCACACCGCAACTACATGGAAATAGTTTCTTTGTTCGTCAAAATGGTCTGTTATGGGCAACACCACTATTCTTGGTCTTAATTTTGGTGGAAGTGTCGGATGTCATTTTTGCGGTCGATTCAATTCCTGCAATTTTTGCGGTAACCACTGATCCATTTATTGTTTTAACAGCAAACTTAATGGCGATTTTAGGTTTACGTGCAATGTTCTTCCTTCTTGCAGGTGCTGCATCTAAAATGCATTACTTACCGTATGGCTTAGGCATCATTTTATTGTTTATCGGTGCGAAAATGTTATTGCTCGATGTATTCCACATGCCAATTTGGATTTCACTCGGCTTTATCGTACTGGTATTGAGCATCACTGCTTATCTCTCTATACGTCATAACAAACGCCAAGCTCAATAATTTTAAACAGCATCAAAGGGTCTTCAAATGAAGGCCCTTTTTGTTTATGTATTGATTACGAATCGTTTTATATTCAAAAAAATCTTTCAGCCAAAATCATCTTAAATAAGCTAAATTTTATTTTTTTAACACTAGACTCAGTTATTCTATGCTCAAGAAAGGTACGTAAGAAAAATAAATATCCTTAATGGTATGCTCGTTCACATCAACTAACTTACTAAGGCTAGCGGTGTATAACTCAAGATTCTGAGAATTGTTTTCAAAATCAGCCCATCCCAAAAAAACCTCCTGCTTTATTTTATCCTTTTTTGTTATTGGAACTCGAAAGTATAGAATTTTCCCATCAAATTTTTCATCACACTCCCATTTAAAAAACTCTAATTCCTTGACATCAAACTGTTCATCTTCAAGAATCTGATAATAAAGAATCTCGTCATTCTCTTCATCAAATGCAATAAAATCCTCAGATAAAAAATCATCTGAATGGTAAGTTAAAATCCTTTCATTTTTAGGGATACTGATATCATCTATAATGACCTCAATCAGAGCAAAGCTTTGCCTTGGATCTCCTTGATCATCGGTATAAGCGAATAATATCCACATGGATTGAATTTGCTTTTTCATTTCCTCAATTAAAACAGAACTATTCTTAAACTTTTTAAAGCCATGATTTATTGCAAGATGAATTTTTGACATGACCAATCTCCTTTTTGCGGTATTATTTTCAACAAAGACATTTACTGTCGATAAATTATTCATTCTAATTTTCAATCAAAATGAATCGACTCAAATAATTACTCATATTTATACACGCTTTAAACGCTAAAATTAGGCGAATAATCCAGTAAGTTTCACAAAGTCAGGTATAATCATTCGAAAAACATTGTAGGTTGTTATGACTTTGGCTACTCCCATCACGGTCATTCGTGGTCGCTTCTTAGATATTCAAAAAACCGTTTCCCAAGCTACTGAAATTGCCGATCAAGTTCGTTATATCGAAGATGGCGTGCTAATCACTGAACAAGGCAAAATTCGCTGGTTTGGCACTTGGGATACCGCTCAAGATCATCTTCCTACAGATGTTGAAATCCAACATTATCCAGAACAATTGATCATCCCTGGCATGATTGACACGCACATTCACTTTCCACAAACCGAAATGGTCGGTGCTTATGGTGAACAATTATTGAGTTGGCTCAATACTTATACTTTTCCAACTGAAATCCAGTTCAAAGACAAAACATATGCGCAACAGATCGCAAAATTCTTTGTGCAGGAACTACTTAAAAATGGTACGACCACAGCATTGGTATTCTGTACAGTTCATGCTGAATCGGTTGATGCCTTATTTGAAGCCGCAGAACAGCATCAAATGCGTTTAATCGCAGGTAAAGTCATGATGGATCGTCATGCACCTGAAGCCTTATGCGACACAGCAGAAAGCGCTTACGACGATTCTAAAGCACTGATCGAAAAGTGGCATGGTCAAGGGCGCGCTCTTTATGCGATTACCCCACGTTTTGCGCCGACCTCGACACCAAAGCAGCTTGAAAAAGCAGGGCAGTTGAAAGCTGAGTTTCCTGATGTTTATGTACACACCCATTTAAGTGAAAATAAAGATGAAATCGCATGGGTTAAAGATTTATTCCCAGCGCAGAAAGGCTATCTCGATGTCTATCATCATTATGGCTTAACTGGTCAGCGTTCGGTATTCGCGCATTGCGTACATTTAGAAGATGCAGAATGGAAATGCATGCATGAGACTGACTCTGCAATTGCTTTTTGCCCAACGTCGAACCTGTTTTTAGGTAGTGGTTTATTCCCTCTCAATAAAACATGGCAACAACAAGTCAAAGTTGGTTTGGGTACAGATATTGGGGCAGGGACTTCATTTAGCTTATTACAAACCGTCAATGAAGCCTATAAAGTGCAGCAGTTACAAGGTGATAAACTCTCTGCTTTTGAGTCGTTGTATCATGCAACCTTGGGCGGGGCAAAAGCGCTTGAGTTAGATGATAAGCTCGGCAATTTCAATATCGGTAAAGAAGCTGATTTTGTCGTGCTGAATCTGCAAGCAACGGCTTTACAACAACTACGTCAGTCACGCTCTAAATCAATTGATGACAGCTTATTTGCGCTGTTTACTATGGGCGATGACCGTAATATCGAGGCAACCTATATCTATGGACAAAAAGCCTATAGCGCCAACTAGGGTATTCAATAAACGTAGGATTGGATTGATCATCTTTGCCATGAGCTGCGCAGTTTTGTTGAAGCGAGACAGTGCTTCACGGCAAAATGATACATATTCTTCATCATCAAAAGATGCATGAAAATTCATTTTGTTTTAAAATTCTCACATTAACTCAAGATTTCGAGGTGTTGCAGGTCAACACCTTTTTTATTTTCCCATTTTTAAAGTTTTAGGAATCTATTGATGACTGTTGCGATGCGCGTAATGATTTCCAGTGAAGAGATCCAAGCCAAAGTGAAAGAGCTAGGTGAAAAAATCAATGCACACTATGCTCAAAGTGATAAAGAACTGGTATTGATTGGTTTATTGCGTGGTTCAGTCATCTTTATGGCAGATTTATGCCGTGCGATTGAAAAACCACATGAACTCGATTTTATGACCGTTTCAAGCTATGGCGGTGGTACCACGTCTAGCCGTGATGTCAAAATTCTAAAGGACTTGGATGGTGAAATTCACGGTAAAGATGTATTAGTGGTTGAAGATATTATTGATTCAGGTAACACCCTCAACAAAGTAATACAAATGCTGCAAACACGTAAGCCCAATTCAATCGAACTATGTACTTTAGTGAGTAAACCCTCACGCCGTGAAATTGATTTAGAAGTGAAATTTTTAGGCTTTGAAGTTGAAGATCGATTTATCGTTGGCTACGGTCTCGATTATGATCAGAAATATCGCCATTTACCTTTTATTGGTGAAATCGGACTTTAAACGAGAAATTAAGGCGCTATTAAGCGCCTTTTTTATAACTCTATTCATCAAAGACCGCTCAATTATGCACAAAAATACGACATAACTGAGTAATCGACTACAGACAAAGCTTAGTTTAATCAAGCAGGATAACAATAAATACTATTGTTAAAACAAGGAGAAAAGACAATGTGGACTCTGATTGTAGCAATCGTTGTAGGTTTTTTTGCTGGTTTAATTGCTCGTGCATTACATCCTGGTGATGACAAAGCAGGTTTTATTGTCACGACTTTACTGGGTATTGCAGGTTCATTATTAGCAACCTATGGTGGTCGTTTACTTGGGTTGTACGGTGAAAATTCAGCAGCAGGTTTTATCGCATCCGTATTGGGCGCTGTAATCATTTTATTTCTTTATAAACTTATCACCAAAAAAAGCTAAACCGAAAAATCTCCCAAATCATCATAAATCATGATTTGGGAGTTCTTTTTTATAGCCCTAGTTCTTTCCAAATCGCTTGAATATCTTCTGCACTACGTCCGCCTACCATTTTTAAACCATTAGCGAAAATTAAAGTTGGTGTGCCAGTTACATCTAGTTTACGACCTAACTCTAAATTTCTTTCTATCGGATTAGCACAGGTCTTGGCTTTAGGTTGAATGTTTTTTTCTAGTAAATTTTTCCATGCATAAGCTTGATTTGCATCACACCAAATCTGTTTTGATACAGCAATCGATTGCTGTTTTAATGGATAAATAAACGTATAGATTGTCACATCGTTTAGTTTGTCTAATTCCGTCTCTAATTTTTTACAATATGGACAATTTGGATCTGAAAAAATTGCAAGCTCCCGTTTACCATTGCCTTTTACAGTTTTAATTGCATCTTTGAAAGGGAGTTTTTTCCAATCGATAGAGTTTTGTTTTAATACTAGATCTTTGGTGAGATTCTTTTGATCTTTCATACGAACCATAGAACCTACAAACATATATTGTGCATTTTCATCCAAATAAATAATTTGCTTATCTAAATTTGCGCTGTATAGACCTGCCATTTCGGTCTTTTGAATGTTAGTCACTTGGATATTAGGATAGTTTTGATTTAAATTACTTTTGACAGTCTCTACATTTGCGAAACTCAAAGCAGAAATAAAACTCAAGATAGAGAAAATCCCAACTTTCTTAAACATGATGCACACTCAATTCAAATCAAAAATTAATCGCGATTGTAATGACTAACAGATGCTTAATCTCATGAGCTTACCGAGCAACAACTAAAACCCAACCAAAAAATCTGATGTTTCACGTGGAACGTTTATTTATAACAATCAACTTAATCTTCAAACTTGTGAAAAAGATATTTTTGGTTAGAAATTGACAATTTTTTTCACAGCATATTGATATTCAAGCAATATGCAAAAATCAAAGTAGAACATTTGGTTTATTTTTGGAATAATCCCACTTCACCGATCACTACAAGCTCTGTTCACTCATTCTTTTAAATTAAATCTAAATAAAATGAGCTACAGAGATTATATTTTTATCAGACATACAGATGGATCTGTTGTTTTGAATAAAGAGATTTCACATCACTAGACTGAACAACAGTCATATCTTTGAGTTTGGGTAAATTCATGTATAACGCGGAACTATTAGAAGAAGCAAAAACCTTTATGTTTCACATGCTCACCAAAGTAGTTGAATATGGCGGCTCAGATTTATTTATTACAGCAGATTTTCCACCGAGTATTAAATTACAAGGCTTGATGCGACCGTTAGGACAACAAGAATTAACTGCGGAAAAAACCAAGTTATTTGCTTATAGTTTAATGAATGAAAAACAACGACAAGACTTTGAAAATGATTGGGAATGTAATTTTGCCATCAATGTACCCAATGTATCGCGCTTTCGCGTCAATGTATTCAAACAGCAGCTGCAAATTGGTATGGTCATTCGTACCATTACATCAGAAATTCCAACCTTTCAAAAATTAAAACTTCCTGAATCGCTTAAAAATGTGATTATGGAAAAACGTGGTTTAGTCCTCGTGGTGGGTGGAACTGGTTCAGGTAAATCGACATCATTAGCAGCAATGATTGATCATCGTAATGAAAATTCAGCAGGGCATATTATTACGGTTGAAGATCCAGTTGAATACGTACATAAACATAAGAAATCGATGATTACCCATCGAGAAGTTGGTGTCGATTGTCACTCATGGCATCATGCACTCAAAAACACCTTGCGCCAAGCACCTGATGTGATTTTAATTGGTGAAATCCGTGATACAGAAACTATGGAGCATGCGATTGCTTTTGCTGAAACTGGACATCTCTGTTTAGGGACTTTACACGCAAATAATGCCAACCAAGCCTTAGATCGTATTATTAACTTTTTCCCAGAAGAACGTCGCAATCAATTACTAATGGATCTTTCATCCAATATGAAAGCGATTATTTCACAACGTCTGGTGCGCACTGAAGATGGTAAAGGGCGTCGAGCTGCAATTGAAATTTTACTGAATACGCCGTTGATTGGTGACAATATTCTAAAAGGACAATTCCATGTTCTGAAAGAAATCATGAGCAAGTCACGTGAGTTAGGGATGCAAACCTTCGATCAAGCCTTATTTGGGCTTTATAATGAAGGAGCTATTAGCTACGATGAAGCACTGCGTAACGCTGATTCTGTCAATGAATTACGTTTACAAATTAAACTTAAAAGTACGCGCCAAGAAGGAATGCCTGTCAATTCTGCGGCTTCATTGAATATGGTGAAAGAAGCAGTTGAAGAGCAAGAAGAAGCTTAAAAAACTACGGCTTGAATATACAAATACTTTAAGCTGCAATTTATGTATTCATTTCTAAATCATGTCATCATTATGATGAAATTAGAAAATTTTACTTTTTAATTTCATCATAAAGGCTTTAAACGTCATTGGTTTTTTCTCTTGCTGCTTAAGACGTTCTTGATATTTTCTTTCTTTTTCTTGAATTTCTGCGAGTCTTTTTTCTTTAGCTTGTTGTTCTTGCTCTAATTTTTCTGCTACGGTTTTACCCATTCCTTGACAAGGCTTAGATTGAAATGTCACCGAACCCTTCTCTTTACACTGATAGACCTCAGTAACTGCATAACAAGTTGATGATAGCATTGACAAAATAATGGCAAAAATAAGATGGTTTGATATATGTTGCATAATCTTCTTTAAAAATTCTTCAAAAATGTAGTAAATCAAAAAATAATGAATTAAATAGGACCTACTGACATTTGTAGAGCATATTTTAAAAGCAATAGCAGCCATAATACAAGATAAAGCAACAGCCCTTTAACTTGTAATGTCGAGTAGCTATCCACTAAATTACTTTAGTTGAGCAAAATAATTTTCGGCTAAATATCTAATTTTATATAAATTCCAGTTCTTATGATGATTATTTCATTTTCTCGGAATATTTGCTTTATTTGATTTTGGAATTACGCCACTCTCCAATAACTGCATGTCGTTCATATTCATAAGAGACAGCGAGATGAGATACTAAACGGCATTGATTACATTGAAATGCAAAATGATGAAACTCACTAGAGTGTAATCCTGTACTCCAATTTTGACCACAAGATGGGCAGAGCCTTTTGTCTTCATTTCTCCTACGTCCCCAATAACGTTGAAGATAATAATATGTAGATATACCTGTAACCTCTTCAATATATTTACATATATTTTGTCCAGCTTTTGACAATTCACTATCTGGAATTGCCAATTGTTTATAGGCTATTTTTTCCAAAGCACCACTATGTATCCAAGCTTGATCACAGTTTTTATATTCTTGTTGCCAAAAATATATTTCTTCTCGTTGCTTATGCTCTCCAGAAAGAATAAAAATCGGAATTGGGTTTCCACTATCTCCTCGATACACGGGTGACTGCCAATCATTCATATGAGTATAGAGATAAAGAAAGCTAGCGTTTTGCCAATGGGTATTTTGTTCGGGAACATCGTCATCAATACACTCCCACAATGGTTCACAACCAAATAACTCAATAACGCGTTTCAGTCGCTCTATGCCATATTTGCAATGATATTCTTTTAAATTTGCATTAATTCCTTGCAAATTAATATACGTACAAAGTAGCCCATTTTGTACGACTAAAAAATTCTCACCGCATACTTGTCCATTATGAAATAAAATCGAAATGTAATCTTCGACTATCCATTCTGCATCCTCTCGATTTGTTTTCGTAATAGGTCCAAAAATCACTTTATAAGCAATCATTTTTAACTCATCAGAAGTTTTGTAATAAGAAAAATTAGCAATAAAAGTATAATAATTACACTAAATCTTATTATCCGTATAATTTATAATCAAAGTACTAATTAATTAGTACTTTGATCTTATTTTATAATTCTCAAAATTACTTAAATACTAGATTACTTTCCAATACAGAATGAACCGAAAATCTTACCCAACAAATCATCAGCACTAAAATCACCTGTGATCTCACCTAAAGCATTCTGAGCCAGTCTTAATGATTCCGCCACCAACTCACCCGCGTTAAACACAACGAGTTGCTCACGTGCCTCTGCTAAATAGCGCTGAGTGCGCTTCATTGCATCTAAATGACGTGTTCTCGCAATAAAGGTATCTTCTTCAGGATGGAAGCCCGCATGCGCTGTAATCGCATCTATGAGTGATTGCACACCCATATCTTGTTTTGCAGAAACTCGGATTTGACGAAAACCTTGATAATCGGTTATTTCTGCATGTTGTCCAGTTAAATCGCATTTATTGCCAATTAACATCAAACGCTTTGGTTCAATATGTTCTGCGAAATATTCTTTTGCTAATGCCAATGGTTCATCTTTTTGATTTAAGTCATAAACCAACAGCAATAAATCTGCCTGCTCGATTTCCTTAATCGCCCGACGAATACCTTCTTGTTCAACGATATCGCCCGTTTCACGCAGACCTGCCGTATCGGTTAGGGTAATTGGTAAGCCATTTAAACTAATCTTTTCGTGCAAGACGTCACGTGTAGTCCCTGCAATATCGGTCACAATCGCACGTTCATGTCCTGCAAGTGCATTCAATAGGCTAGATTTACCTGCATTGGGTTTACCCGCGATCACCACTTGTAAACCTTCACGTAATAGCTGACCTTGACGTGCCGATTGTTGTACCGCTTTAACTGAATCTTTTACATCATCCAATAAAGCTAAAATCTTACCATCTGCTAGGAAATCAATTTCCTCTTCTGGAAAATCAATCGCAGCTTCTACATGCAAACGTAAGTGAATGAGTTTTTCTAAAACTGTATTAATTTTGGTTGAAAATGCACCTTGTAAGGATCGAACTGCAGAACGAGCAGCTGCTTGAGAAGTGGCATCAATCAAATCGGCAATTGCTTCCGCTTGTACTAAATCCATTTTGCCATTTTCAAAAGCACGCATGGAAAATTCACCCGCTTTTGCAGCAGTAGCACCCAAGTCAAGTAAACGTGCCAGTAAAGCATTTTGAATTACAGGGCCACCATGCCCCTGTAACTCCACCACATCTTCGCCAGTAAACGAATGAGGGTTTGGAAAACACAGTACAATTCCTTCATCCATGACCGAGCCATCAGCATCAAGGAACTGACGAAATCCAGCCATTCGAGCCGCAGGCAGACTTTTTTGGGTCAGTTGCTCGGCAATCGCATAAGCCTTAGGTCCAGAAAGACGAATCACCCCCACACCACCACGACCTAATGGAGTAGCAATCGCAGCAATTGTGGTTTGATGTAGCATTTTAAATTCACCTAAAAATACGAGGGTTCGATAACGTAAACCCTAAATATACACAAAGAAAAATCCGCCTAAGATTACCATCTTAAGCGGATTAATTCAGTAAAAGTTCCAGATTAAGAAGCAGACTCAACCTTGTTGAGACGATCTTTTTCTACACTTTTATTGATAAATGACTGCTGTAAAATCGTAATACTGTTATTGACGATCCAGTAAAGTACTAAACCAGCAGGGAAGAACAGCATAAATACCGTAAACATAATTGGCATGATACGGAATACTTTTGCCTGCATTGGATCTGTTGGCTGCGGGTTTAACATTTGTTGAACATACATGGTTACACCCATGATCAACGGCAAGATAAACCATGGATCCATTGCTGAAAGATCTTGAATCCAACCTAACCAAGGTGCATGACGAAGTTCAACCGATTCCATCAATACCCAATACAACGCTAAGAAAATCGGCATTTGTAATAACAACGGTAAACATCCAGACAATGGATTAACTTGTTCACGCTTATATAACGCCATCATTTCTTGAGAGAAACGCATACGGTCTTCACCAAACTCTTCTTTCATGCGTTGCATTTCTGGTGCAATCACACGCATTTTCGCCATTGAGCGATAACTTTTTGAAGAAAGTGGCCATAAAATCAATTTCACTAAAATCGTCAATAAAATAATTGACCAACCCCAGTTACCAACGATGTTATGGAAAAATTGTAGACCTAAGAAAAGCAGCTTCGCAATTGGCCATAACCAACCATAATCAACTGTCTGATTTAAACCAACAGCAAGATCTTTTAATTCAGATTGAATTTTTGGACCTGAATACAATTTGGCATCTACTTCCATCGAAGTACCCGCAGGTACATTGATTACTGGCGAAGTAAAACCAATAATATTCATCTTATCAGTTGACTGACGCGATTCTAATTTAGCTGTATAAGGTTGACCATCTGCTTGAGTTAACTTTAAATTACCTGGAATCCAAGCACTAACAAAATAGTGCTGAACCATAGCAACCCAAGCATCTTTCGCTTCAAGGTTAAGTTTCTCATCAGAGAAATTCGCAAACTTTAATTTATTATAATTTGCTTCTGGTGTACCCCAAGCGCCACCTAAGAATGTGCCTAGCGTAAAGATGCCTTGATCAGATTTGCCTGGATCATCTGAATTATCACGTTTTAACTGACCAAACATTTGACCTTGCCAGTTTTGCTGACTACGGTTAATGACTTGATGCTTCACTATAATTGGATAATCACCCTTGGTAAAAGTGAAAGTTTTAATCACTTCCACACCTTCAGGTGTTTTAAAAACCAATGGAACAGTTAAAACTTGAGCTGTACCGCCATCTTTAACTGCGACGTTTTTTGCATCCGCCAAAGTATATGCTGATTTCTCAACATCATACATTGGACGACCGTTACGGTTACTGTCCGGTCCATTTAAACCAATTAAACCAGATTGAGCGACGTAAGTACGTTTCGCATCATTTTCCAACATCACAAATGGTTGATCACCATTCTTGCTTTGATCGTGGCTTAATAACTCAATACGAACAATATCACCACCTTTAGGATTAATCCAAAGATGATAAAGATCTGTTTGCACAGAAATCAATTGCTGGTTCACAGAAGCCTTTTCTGTGCTTTGTGATGCAGTCACATTTGCTTGTGGCAAGTCTGAAGCCGCTGTTGCATTTTGAGCATTTGGCAAATCTGCAGATACTTCATGCGAACTCACAACTGCCGCTTGTTGTTGCGGTGCTGTTTGAGCATGACCATAATCTTTTTGCCAAGCCAAAATTAGCAAATATGCGGTAACAAACATGGCTCCAAGGATTGCAAATCTGGCCCATTGTTGCATATCTATTATCCCAAATGGTTAGAGAGATTTTGCTTGAATAAACGATCACGAAAGGGTACAGCAACGTGATGCATTTGAGAATCTATTTGATGAAACGAAATAAAACGAATCGCTTTTCTTGGAACGGGATCATAGCCTGAACCACCCCAAGGATGACAACGGCAAATTCGCTTAGTCGATAGCCATACACCTTTTGCTGCACCATGTATTTTTAATGCTTCAACTGCATATTGGGAGCATGTGGGAATATAGCGACAACGAGGACCCAATAGTGGACTAATTGCGATTTGGTAACATCTTATCAGCCAATGCAGCAAACGTACCATTGGAGATCTCTAAGTTTGGAGGGATGTTACAACGACTTTGGAATGCTTCTTTGCTAAGCGTTGTAATTTTTGCCAAGCAAAATCTAATTGTTGATGTAATTCTTGATTTGCTACGGTTTCTATACCTATTTTAGGCATAACCACAATATCGATATCAGCATTAAATTGCGCTTGATGTAAACGAAAGCTCTCGCGAGCAAGACGTTTTATTCTATTTCGTTCGTGCGCACGACGCACTTTCTTTTTAGCAACGACAATACCCAAACGGCTTTTAGGCTGTTCGGTTAATTTTGCTAAAAAAAGGAAATGGGGCTGATGCACTTTAAAAAGCGCACCATCAAATACACTTTTATAATCAGCGGCACAGCGAATACGAGATTCCGTACCGAAACTGTAAAGTGTCATCACCCAAGTCTGGTCAGCTTAACAGTATTAAACAGTTAAGCTATGACGACCTTTTGCACGACGACGAGCTAAAACTTGACGACCTGCTTTAGTAGCCATACGAGCGCGGAAACCATGAACGCGTTTACGCTTTAATTCTGATGGTTGGAAAGTACGTTTCATTTCGAAACTCCAAAATGATCTTTCTGTAAAGGTCCGCGATTTTATTGCGCAATGTTTACGCTGTCAATCAAAAATCCAAAACTTTACATTTTCTTTGTTCTGTTTTGCTGAAATCAGAAAAAGTTGAACTAAATACTTTTTATTGAAAACAAAAAATATACACACACTATCTATTTAAATTATATCACTATTAAGTTATATTCACAGCTTAACAGCATACTTATCAACAATAGTTATTCTAGTTTAAATTTAATTCTTGGATTTTGAATTTAAATTTCGATATGCTCAGTTATCCACAAACCAGCCTAATCTTATAAGTAAATTCAAATTTTAAAATTTAAATTTATTATTATTAAGGGCGCGTTTTTCTGTGGAAACACGGTTTATTTTAAAATTAAACAAAAACTTACTTTGTGGATAACTGTGTTTTTATAACTTTTATACTTTGTGGATAACTTTGAGCTAAAAATTATCCACAGTTTGTGCGAAAAGTTATTCACATGCACTTTTGAATTTAAATTTATAAACAAGTGCTTTCTTTTTCATCGAAAGTCACCTAAATTTCCCTGACAGATGTGGATAACTTGGTTAGAATGGCGACCCCTTAGCAATGAGGGTGGTTACTTTTGAATTTAAAAATGGATATTAGGGGATGCACATGCTCTGGACAGACTGCTTAACTCGCTTGCGACAAGAGCTCTCTGATAACGTCTTTGCGATGTGGATTCGTCCTTTGGTTGCTGAAGAAGCCGATGGCGTGATGCGTTTATATGCACCGAACCCTTATTGGACTCGTTATATTCAAGATAATCATTTAGAACTGATCTCAATTCTCGCTGAGCAATTATCAGAGGGGCGGGTGCGTCAAGTTGAAATTCTGGTTGATTCGCGTCCTGGCACAATTTTGTCATCGAGTGAGCAACCAGCGACAACAACTGCTGCTTTGAATTCACAACCCGTTTCTTCAACAGCAACAGCAATAAAAGTAAAAAAAGAAGCTGATTTGGTTCAACCTAGTCAAAGTGCAAATAAAATTCCAAAAAAGAGACAACTTAATCCGTTATTTACATTTTCGCTTTTTGTTGAGGGGCGTTCTAACCAAATGGCAGCCGAAACTTGTCGTAAAGTTTTAACGCAGCTTGGTGCTTCTCAACACAATCCTTTATTTTTATATGGGCCGACAGGTTTAGGTAAAACACACTTAATGCAAGCGGTGGGTAATGCATTATTACAAGCGAAACCAAATGCGCGTGTGATGTATATGACCTCGGAAAGTTTTGTACAAGATTTTGTCAGTTCTTTGCAAAAAGGTAAGGTTGAAGAATTTAAGAAAAATTGTCGTTCTTTAGATTTATTATTGGTCGATGATATTCATTTACTTGCTGGTAAAGAAGCAAGCCTTGTAGAGTTTTTCTATACTTTCAATGCTTTATTGGACGAATCAAAGCAGATTATCCTTACCTCAGATCGTTATCCTAAAGAGTTAACTGAACTTGATCCGCGTTTAGTTTCTCGTTTTTCATGGGGATTATCTGTAGGGGTTGAACCGCCAGATATTGAAACTCGCATCGAAATTTTGTTAAAAAAAGCTGAAAATAGTGGTGTGGATTTACCTAGAAATTGTGCTTTATTTATTGCTCAACAAGTGGTTGCGAATGTTCGTGAACTTGAGGGTGCTTTAAATAAAGTTGTGGCAATTTCTCGCTTTAAAGGTACGGTGATCGATCTCGATGTGGTGCGTGAGTCATTAAAAGATGTTTTAGCGATTCGAGCGAGAACGATTAGTGTAGAAAATATTCAACGTGTAGTGAGTGAATATTTCCGAATTCCATTGAAAGAATTGGTTGGGCCGAAAAGAACACGTATTTATGCACGTCCTCGTCAGTTGGCAATGGGGCTTGCGCGAGAATTAACTGGGGATAGTTTTCCTGAAATTGGGATGGCTTTTGGTGGGCGTGACCATAGTACCGTGATGCATGCCTGTGAAAAAGTAACCAGTTTGCGTGAGGAAGATCCAATTTTTAATGAAGATTATAAAAATCTACTTCGGCTATTACAAAGTTAATCGAGGGGTTAATCTTCATTGACCCTCGTTTCATAGTTGCAAACGGCTTTTAACTACCGCATAGTACACTGCTAACATTCATATTGGCTTCTGTTGTAAGAGGAATAAATCGTGCGTTTGAAAATCGCTAAAGAAAGTTTACTCAATGTTTTATCGCATGTAGTGGGGGCTGTTGAACGCCGTCATACTTTGAATATTCTTTCAAATGTCAAAATTCAAACCACGCAACAGGCCTTAACCATTACTGGTTCTGATTTAGAAGTTGAATTGGTTGCAAGTACGACATTAGCTGAAGGCGCATGCTTAGAAGCAGGTGAAACTACGGTTCCAGCACGTAAATTGGTTGATATTTGTAAATCTTTACCAACAGCAGCATTGATTGATTTACAAATTACTGAAGATCAACGTTGTATTTTAAAATCAGGTAATAGTCGTTTTGTTTTAGGTACACTTCCAGCTGAAGATTACCCGCTGTTATCTACTGAGAATAGTTTAGGCACGCAAGTTCAAGTGACGCAACGTGAATTAAAGCGTTTGTTTGAGAAAACTGCATTTGCGATGGCAGTTCAGGATGTCCGCTTTTATTTGACAGGTACTTTGCTTGAAATTGATCAAAATCAATTGCGTACAGTAACGACTGATGGTCATCGATTGGCTTTGTGTGAAGTTTTGGCTTCGTCTACTGCGTCTGCGCCGATACAAGCGATTGTGCCACGTAAAGCTGTCGGAGAATTACAGCGCTTACTCAGTATTGAAGATGAACAACTGACGTTGTTAATTGGTCGTGAACTATTAAATGTAACGATTCAAACGCCGAGTCGTGACAAAGAACAAAGTGAAATTACCGTTCGTTTTACCACGAAACTGATTGATGGCAAATTCCCTGATTATCGCCGTGTGATTCCTAAAGGTGGCGATAAACATGTCTTTATTGCGCATGATGTCTTTAAACAATCTTTGCAGCGTGTTGCGATTTTAAGTAATGAAAAGCTACGTGGCGTTTTCTTAAATTTCAACCAAGATTCTTTGCAATTACGTGCCAATAACCCAGAACAAGATGAAGCAGTTGAAGATATTGCGATCCAGTATCAAGATGCTCCATTGGAAATGTCATTTAACGCGCAGTATATTCTTGATGTATTGAGTGTATTAGATGGTGACGATGTTAAAATGAGCATGTCAGAAGCCAATCAATCGGTGCTTGTGCAAGATCCAGCACATCCTGATCAAACTTATGTCGTGATGCCAATGCGAGTTTAATTGATACCGATATTTGAGCTTTAAATCATGCAAATTACGCGTTTAAATATCGAGCGTGTACGAAATTTAAAAACGGTTGCACTTACTGAGTTGCAGCCGTTTAATATTTTTTACGGTATAAACGGATCAGGTAAAACGTCAGTCTTAGAGGCGATTCACTTATTAGCAACAGGAAGATCATTCCGTACCCATATTCCTAAACATTACATTCAATATGATGCTGTTGATGCAATTGTCTTCGCACAATCAATCAATGAGCGTATAGGTATGCAGAAGTTTGCTTCTGGCGAGCAATTAATTAAAGTAAATGGCGACACGATTGCGACGCAAGGGCAGCTCGCAAAGTTACTCCCTCTACAACATATTGATCCGCAAAGTACCGATATTATTGATCACGGCGCAAAACCAAGACGACAATTGTTGGATTGGCTGATGTTCCACGTGGAACCAGAGTTTTACTTTGCATGGCAGTATTATTCTCGAGCATTAAAACAGCGTAATAGCTTGCTTAAAACGCGGCGTAATTTGACACTGGCAGATTTAGAGCCTTGGAATAAGATGTTGAGTGATTATGGTGAAATTCTTCACTCACAACGTATCGCTATCGTGGAGCAATGGAATCAATTTTTCCATGAAGATTTAAAATTTCTTTTACCTGATTTAGAGATCGAGCTTGAATACCATGCGGGGTTTCATACCGAGCATGGGTTATTACAAGATCTAGTTCAATACCATCAAAAAGACTTAGATCGACGCTACACAGAGTATGGTCCACATCGTGCTGATTTGCGTCTAAAAACACCTTTTGGTAATGCAGATGATGTGTTGTCTCGTGGGCAAAAAAAGTTGTTAATCATGGCATTAAAACTGTCACAAATTGCAATGCTACATGCGAGTAATAAGGAAACTGTGGTATTATTAGATGATCTGACAGCAGAGTTAGATTTAGCTGCACAACAACGTTTAATTGAGCGATTAAGTCAATTAGGGAGTCAAGTTTTTATGACCACCTTAGACCATAAGTCGGTATTAAAACACTTACATGAATTGTCGATTTCTTTTCAATTGTTCCATGTTGTACACGGTCAAATCAGTCTTGCTGCACCATAATTTTATTTCCTCTTCTTTGGATAGATAGATATTTACTAGGGAGTAACCATGAGTTCAGAGTCTCAATCAGTCTCTCAAACAGAACAAACAAATGAAAAGGCTTATGATTCTTCTAGTATTAAAGTATTACGTGGATTAGACGCGGTTCGTAAACGTCCTGGTATGTACATCGGTGACACCGATGATGGTACAGGTTTGCATCATATGGTGTTTGAGGTGGTGGATAATGCCATCGATGAAGCATTAGCTGGACATTGTGATGAAATTTTAGTCACGATTCATGAAGATGAATCTGTCAGTGTGTCGGATAATGGTCGTGGGATTCCAACCGATATTCACCCTGAAGAAGGGGTGTCTGCTGCTGAAGTTATTCTTACGATTCTGCATGCGGGCGGTAAGTTTGATGACAATAGTTATAAAGTATCAGGTGGATTACACGGCGTCGGTGTATCCGTTGTAAATGCACTTTCAAAAAAATTACAACTCACGATTTACCGCGCAGGAAAAATACACGAACAAGAATATCAACATGGCGATTCACAGTACCCGCTGCGTGTTATTGGTGATACCGACAAGTCAGGTACAATTGTTCGTTTTTGGCCGAGTGAACTAACGTTTAGTCAGACCATTTTTAGCGTTGAAATTCTAGCACGACGTTTAAGAGAGCTTTCTTTCTTAAATGCTGGTGTGCGTATCGTTTTACGTGATGAGCGTGTCAATCTTGAAAATGTCTACGACTATGAAGGTGGTTTATCTGAGTTCGTTAAATATATTAACGAAGGTAAACATCATTTAAACGATATTTTCCATTTTACCGTTGATGCTGACAATGGCATCGGTGTAGAAGTCGCGTTACAGTGGAACGATAGTTACCAAGAAAATGTACGTTGCTTTACCAATAACATTCCGCAAAAAGATGGTGGTACACACCTTGCTGGCTTCCGTGCGGCATTAACCCGTGGCTTAAATAGCTACATGGAAAATGAAAGCTTATTGAAAAAAGAGAAAGTTGCTGTTACTGGTGATGATGCGCGTGAAGGCTTGACCGCGATTATTTCAGTGAAGGTGCCTGATCCTAAGTTCTCTTCTCAAACCAAAGAAAAGCTGGTTTCGAGCGAAGTTAAACCTGCTGTTGAGCAGGCAATGAACAAAGAGTTTTCTGCTTATTTGCTAGAAAATCCACAAGCAGCTAAATCGATTGCAGGCAAGATTATTGATGCGGCGCGTGCGCGTGATGCAGCGCGTAAAGCACGGGAAATGACACGCCGTAAGAGTGCATTGGATATTGCTGGTTTACCAGGTAAATTGGCAGACTGTCAGGAAAAAGATCCAGCATTGTCTGAATTGTATTTAGTCGAGGGTGACTCTGCGGGCGGAAGTGCGAAGCAAGGTCGTAATCGTAAAATGCAAGCGATTTTACCGTTAAAAGGTAAAATTCTGAATGTTGAACGTGCGCGTTTTGACAAGATGATTTCAAGCCAAGAGGTCGGTACTTTAATTACCGCTTTAGGCTGTGGTATCGGTCGAGAAGAATATAATCCTGACAAATTGCGTTATCACAAAATCATTATCATGACCGATGCGGACGTGGATGGTTCACATATTCGTACGTTGTTATTGACTTTCTTCTTCCGTCAAATGCCTGAGTTGGTTGAGCGTGGTTACATCTATATCGCACAGCCACCTTTGTACAAATTGAAGAAAGGTAAGCATGAACAGTATATGAAAGACAATGATGCACTGGAAACTTTCCTAATTTCCAATGCGATTGATGAGCTTTCATTGCATATTAGTGCTGATGCACCAGCAATTACTGGCGAAGCTTTGGCGAAAGTGATTGCAGATTATCAAGTCTCGCAAAAGAGCTTACAGCGTTTAACACAACGTTATCCTGCAAGCTTGCTTGATGGGTTGTTGGAGTTAGATGCACTCAAAACTGATCATAATCATGAACGTGACTATGTTGAAACTTGGGCAGAGCAATTGCGTGATGCGATTGAGAAATTACAGCCAAGTTTACGCCCTGAAATTTCACTAGAAGCATTTGAGCGTGAAAATGCGCAAGGTGAAAAATCAGCACATTACTGGCCACGTGTCACGGTGTACGTACATAATTTGCCGCATTCATATTTATTAGATGCTGGATTATTAAATTCTGCGGAATACGCACGTTTGCTCAAAAACTCGAAGAGTTGGTTCAAATTGCTTGAAGAGGGTGCTTATCTACAAAAAGGTGAGCGTCATATTCAAGTTAATAGCTTTCATCAAGTATGGCAACATATTTTACAAGACTCACGCCGTGGCATGATGATCCAACGCTACAAAGGTTTGGGTGAGATGAATGCTGATCAACTTTGGGAAACCACGATGGATCCTGAAAACCGACATATGTTGCAAGTGACCATTGATGATGCTATTGAAGCAGATCGTATGTTCTCTTGTTTGATGGGTGATGATGTAGAACCACGTCGTGCCTTCATTGAAGAGAATGCACTGAATGCGGATATTGATGCTTAATTAAATTGATGGGAGATTTAATTTGTATTATTTCTCTCGAACAAAAAAGGCGATGCTTGATGCATCGCCTTTTTCTTGTATGAATGTTTCACGTGAAACATCTGAGCTTACTAAGTTTAGGGATCCACAAAGTCACTCACTTGAATGAGTGCATGACCAAATAAATAACCAGCAGTCACTAAAACACTAATCCAAAGTAATGCGCCTAGAATATTATAAATGACAAAATGGGTATAATTCATGCTGCTTGAACCCGCAGCCAAAGGTGCAAATGAACGAGCAAAAGGAATAAAACGAGCAAGCAAGATTGTTTTCCCACCATGTTTTAAAAAGAATTTATTGGTTTTTTTGAGATATTCTTGCTTTATAAAACGCGAATCCATATTGAAAATACGATCCCCGAAATGTCGTCCAATATGATAGTTCACCATGTAACCCAATGCCGCAGCAAAGAATAATAAACTAATCATGTAGCCAAGGTGCATGATTTCAACCACTGAGCACAACGCACCAACAGTGAGTAATAAACTATCACCGGGTAGGAAAAACATAAAAACAAAAGCAGTTTCAGAAAAAATAATGAGAAAAAGGATGGCATAAATCCATAGACCATACTCTTGAACTAAAATGGGAAGGATATGCTCAAAATTAAAAACAAAATCTAAAGAATTCATTCAGTTTGTATGATCCCAAATAGAGTACTCACCAAATTGAAGTACAAAAAATAAAAAAATAACCCTCAGGATCCATTTGAAAGTGATGACTTTAAAAGGATTAAGCTGAGTATATCGAGCCTGAAAGCAAAGCTCAATTTTGTGAGAAAATTCCAACTTTTAGCTTAAATCAAATCTTTATGCATTTCATGACAGCTTTATAGAGATTCATTATGCTTTTAAGTATCAAAAAATTAAATCGTGAGAAAATCTCACCCTAGTGAATATAGGGTGAGATGACCATCTAAACTTCGAAAGAGCCTTCTAGCTCTTCAAGCTCCATCATTAACTCTAATAATTGCTCTTCAAATTGCGCCAGTTTGTTTTTGAACTCAGTTTGTTCATGCATGACCTTCTTCAAATCCTCTTTGCGATGTGATTCATACAAACTGCTTTCAGCCAATGCTTGTTCAATTTCATTTAAACGAGGCTGAATCTTTTCAATTTGAGCTTCTATTTTTTCAATATTTTTACGTATAGGTCGAGTTTGTTCACGGCGGCGAGCCGCTTCTTTACGCTGCGCTTCTTTATCTATTTTGGTTGCTGGAGTTTGTGTATTCGCAGTTTGCTGTAAAGTGTTTTGAGCATTCATTTGTTGTTGACGTGCTTCACGTAACCATTTCGCATAGTCTTGTAAATCACCCTCAAATTCAGTGCATTTACCTGCATGAACCAGCAATAAATCATCACATACACTCGCAATCAATTGACGTTCGTGCGAAACCAATACAACCGCACCATCAAAATCTTGTAAAGCCATTGTTAAAGCATGGCGCATATCTAAGTCTAAATGGTTGGTCGGCTCATCAAGAATTAAAACATTTGGACGTTGCCATACGATCAGTGCCAAGGCTAAACGCGCACGTTCCCCCCCAGAAAAGCTTTCACATGGCGTATCCATACGTTCACCACTAAAGCCAAATCCACCTAAGAAAGAGCGTAAAGCAGCTTCACTGATTTTTTTATCCGCAATCCGAGCCAGTTGTAACATAGGACTGGCATTGGCATCTAAGGCATCCATTTGATGTTGGGCAAAATAACCAATATTAAGCAATTCAGAAGCTTTGCGTTCTCCGGCGAGTAAAGGTAAATCTCCGACTAATGTTTTAATCAACGTTGATTTACCCGCACCATTCATACCGAGTAAACCAATTCTGGAACTAGGCGTGATTTGTAAACGAACTTTCTCCGCAATCACTTTATCTCCGTAGCCAATCGTTGCTGCATCTAAGCTCAACAGTGGCGAGCTCATTTTGGTTGGTTCACGGAAACTAAAGGTAAATGGTGTATCTACATGTGCAGGAGCAAGTTGTTGCATCCGTTCCAGTTGTTTGATGCGGCTTTGTGCTTGACGTGCTTTGGTTGCTTTGGCTTTAAAGCGATCAATAAATTTTTGTAAATGAGCACGCGTTTCTTGTTGTTTCTCAAAAGCTTGTTGCTGTTGGGCTAAACGTTCACTACGTGTCGTTTCAAAAATAGAGTAATTGCCTGTATACAGCGTTAGTTCTTGATTTTCGATATGTAAAATATGGTCGGTGATTGCATCTAAAAAATCACGGTCATGTGAAATGAGAACCAAGGTTCCTTCATATGCTTTTAACCAGTCTTCTAACCATAAGATTGCATCTAAATCTAAATGGTTCGTTGGTTCATCTAATAACAGCAGATCTGAACGGCTCATCAGGGTACGCGCTAAGTTTAAACGCATGCGCCAACCACCAGAGAAACTCGCAACCCCTAAACTCAATTGATGATCTAAAAAACCCAAACCTGCCATGAGTTGAGCCGCTTTTGCAGGTGCAACATAACCATGTATTTCATCAAAGCGACCATGGAGTTTTGCTAACTCATCGTTACTCAATTGATCTGGATGCGCTAATTTTTCTTGAATATCCCAATATTCTTCATCACCTGACAATACGAAGTCGAGCGCTGGCATTTCGAGTGCTTTAATTTCCTGTGCCATATGCGCGACTGTCCATACAGAAGGACGAGTCAAATTCCCTTCATCTGCGCCGAGATCACCTAAAAAAGCAGCAAACAATGTAGATTTACCAGCCCCATTCACACCTGTTAAACCAATTTTCCAGCCAGGATGGAGCTGCATAGAGGCTTTCTGAAATAGGACTCGGCCACCACGGCGTAATGAAACTTGGTCAAATTGGATCATGATTATGCAGAATAGCGAATAGATGACAGCATTTTAAGGTGTATACCCATGAATGCAAATTTTTATACAGGATATCTACTCGATTAAATTAAGTGATTCAATTTATAAAAAATAGAGTAAAAGCTCTATTTTTGCGGTTCAAATCAGATTATTATTTAGTTTAAATGAAAAAATAAGTAACAAGACTAGAAATATAGTAATGGGATGAATGATGAAGAAAGGATTTCTTGCATTGGGGGCAATGCTAGCGTTAGGTTTTAATACCCAAGCTCAGGCATCAACGAAAATTTGTGTTTTTGATTTATTGGGTAAATCAGGTGAAGCATACAAAGCCATGGAAGAGTGGGCACTCGCTGCTAAGACATGGCGAGCAGATGTGACCTTATTGAGTTATCAAAGTGAGGCTCAAGCTGAAAAGCATTTTGAGCAAGGGTATTGTGATGGTGTCTATATGACATCCATGCGCGCCAGAAGCTATAACAAGTTCGCAGGTTCAGTTGATGCAATTGGTGCGGTGCCAACGTATGCGATTGCACAAAAAGCCATTAGTTTTGCGTTGGATCAAAGAAATCAACGTCGCTTATCTACCCAGATCGGTAACCAAAGTTATGAAGTCGCAGGTATTTCTCAAATTGGTTTAGCCTATATTTTTGTCAAAGATAAAAAAATTAATACGATCGAGCAAATCAAAGGAAAGAGATTTGCTGTTTTAGCCTATGACGAAGCACAAAAAATTGTGGTTAAAAGTTTAGGTGGGCAAGCGGTACTTTCGGATATTTCTGATATAGCGAAAAAATTTAATAATGGACAAGCCGACATTATGGCGGCGCCAGCCTATGCATATAAACCACTCGAAATACATAAAGGATTGGGGGCTAATGGTGCGATCATCACTTTCCCTGCACTGAATATGACGATGGATTTGATTATCCGCCCGAAAGAGTTTTCGAGTAATTTTGGTCAAAATTCTAGAGCGTGGTTTTTAAGTCGGTTGAATAGCAATTTTGCGATGATTCAAAAAATAGAGGCTGAATTGCCTGCTCAATACAAAATCAATCTCAGCAGTGAAGACAAAACACGCTATCAGCAGATTCTACGTGAAGCGCGGATCGGGCTAACCAAACGTGGAATTTATGATCCAACTATGATGAGCGTATTAAAACGTGCACGTTGCACGGTAGAGCGAACCAATTTCGAATGTAGCCTAGGTGGCGAATAATTTTAATTTTTGCGTTTAATAGTTTTACTTTTAGTAGGGAAAGAAAATGAAAAAGGGGTTGTTTGCTTTAGTTGCGTTGGTCGGTATGGGGATGACGAGCCAAGTACAAGCAAAACAAAAAGTATGCGTATTTGATTTACTCGGTAAAGCGGGTGAAACCTATAAAATTACCGAAGAATGGGCTGTTGCTACCAAACAGTGGAATGCTGATGTTCGGCTAGTTCCATATCAAGATGAAGCAAAAGCACAAAATGATTTTGAAGCAGGCAAATGTGATGCGGTGTATATGACATCGATGCGTGCGCGTAAATACAATCGTTTTGCAGGATCAATTGATGCGATTGGTGGAGTAACCAATAATCAGGTTGCACAAAAGGCAATCAGTTTTGCCTTGGATAAACGCAATAAACGGCGTTTGTTGGCAACCGTTGATAATCAACGTTATGAAGTTGCGGGTATTTTACAATTTGGTTTAGCCTATGTTTTCGTCCGTGATAAAAATCTAAATACGATTGAAAAAGCTAAAGGCAAAAAATTTGCCTATTTACACTATGATATTGCGCAAAAAGAAATTGTAGATAGTTTGGAAATGGTTTCTGTACCCTCTGAAATTTCAGATTTTGTGAAAAAATTTAATAGTCATCAAGTCGATGTGATTGCATCACCTGCTTATGCCTTTAAACCTTTAGAAATTGAGCGTGGTATTGCCAATAATGGCGCAATGTTCTCATTTCCTGTCGTTAATATTACAGGTGATTTAATTATTCGACCTGAAAAATTTCCGACACAATTTGGTGCTCAATCGCGTGAATGGTTTATCCAACAGTTACCGAGAAGCTTTAATTTGGTCAAGCGCTTAGAAAATTCAATTCCTGCAAAATATAAATTAGATTTACCAAAAGAAGATGAAGTTCGTTATCAAAAAATACTTCGAGATGGACGTATACGACTAACCAAACAAGGTGTCTATGATCCAATTATGATGAGTGTACTCAAGCGTGCTCGCTGTACTGTAGAACGGACAAGTTTTGAATGTTCTTTAGGTGGTGAATAGCTCTAATTAATCTACTCATATCAAGCAAACTGAATGATTATTTCAGCTAAATAATCATTCTTAAAATCTGGTTTTTTATGATTTTAAAATGTGATGAGTATTTATAAAAACCCAAAAAACCCGACGCATGTAGGTAAAAAGACTAGGCTTTTATTAAAAACCTGACTATATTTGTCATTAGCTGATGGAAAAATATGCAAAAACAGCAAATAAGGGAAAACAAGATGAAAAAAGGACTTTGGGCATTGAGTGCTGCGACTCTATTTGTCATGGCGACTCCTGTACATGCAAAACAAGAAATTTGTGTATTCGATTTATTGGGTAAGGCTGGGGAGTCTTATAAACTGATTGAAGAGTGGAAACTTTCTTCTAAATCTTGGAATGGCGATGTCGAGCTTATTCCTTATCAAGATGAAGAAAAAGCCGAAATAGATTTTGACGCGGGTAAGTGTGATGGTGTCTACATGACGTCCATGCGCGCAAGGAAATATAATAAATTTGCAGGTTCTGTTGATGCAGTAGGGGCAGTAACCAGTAATGCAATTGCCCAAAAAGCGATTACTTATGTCTTAGATAAACGCAATCGTCATCGTTTAGTGACCTCAGTTAATGGCGATAAATATGAAGTAGCGGGCATCATTCAAGTGGGGCTTGCTTATATTTTTGTTCGTGATAAAAATATAGATACCATTGAAAAAGCCAAAGGTAAAAAGTTTGCTTATTTACATTATGACCATGCCCAAAAAGCGATTGTTGAAAGCATAGATTTGGTGGCTGTGCCATCCGATATTTCAGATTTCGTAAAGAAATTTAACAGTGGGCAAGTTGATGTGATTGCTGCTCCAGCTTATGCATACAAACCTTTAGAAATTAATAAAGGTTTAGGAAATGGTGCATTATTTAACTTTCCTGTTGTAAACATTACCGGTGATCTTATTATTCGACCAAGTAAGTTTCCTGCTAATTTTGGAATCCAATCAAGACAATGGTTTGTGAAAAAATTACCAAGTAACTTCGCTACAGTTCAGCGTCTAGAAGCAGGCATGAATGCAAGAAGAATCACGCTTTCAAATGAAGATAAAATACGTTATCAAAAAATGTTACGTGATGGACGAATGAATTTAACCAAACAGGGTGTTTATGACGCTAATATGATGAATGTACTCAAGCGTGCGCGTTGTACAGTTGAAAGAACTAACTTTGAGTGTTCTTTGAGTGGTGAGTAACAGTATATGAATGACAATCGGTTTATAATTTTATAAACAAAGTGGAGTGCTTATAACAAAAATGTCTATGAAAATAAGTCAATGAGATAAAACAGGACAAAAACTAAACAATAACGATATAAAAATAGAGTAGATGCTCTATTTTTTTATCAAAAACATGATTAATATTTGCTTCGAACAAGGAGACAAACATAAAGTTTGTGAAAGGATGAAAAATATGAAAAAAATTGCACTTGCTATTGCAACAACTTCAATCTTAGGTGTGTCTGCGTCGGCACAAGCAGCAATTGACGTGTGTGTATTCGACTTATTAGGAAAGTCAGGTGAATCATACAAAATGATGCAAGATTGGGCGCTCGCAGCAAAGGGCTGGGGTGCGGATGTAAACCTTCTTGCAATTACGGATGAACAAGTAGCAGATAACAACTTTAAAGCTGGAAAATGTGCTGCAGTTGCTATGACAGCAATGCGTGCTCGTCCATACAATAAATTCGCGGGTTCTATCGATTCTCTAGGTGGTGCGCCAAGCAATGAAATTGCTCAACGTGCGATTACATATGTTCTTGACGCTCGTAATGCGGCAAAAATGACCACTAATCTTGGTGGTAATAAATACGAAATTGCGGGTATCTCTCCACTAGGTGCTGCTTATATTTTCGTACGCGACAAAAATATTAACTCGATTGAGAAAGCGGCTGGTAAGAAATTCGCTGTATTGGGTTACGATGATGCTCAAAAGATCATGGTACAACGCGTAGGCGCTCAAGCAGTACTTTCTGATATTTCTAACTTCGCTGCTAAATTTAACAATGGTCAAGTAGATATGGTTGGTGCGCCAGCTTATGCATATAAACCATTAGAATTGAGCAAGGGTTTAGGTACTAATGGTGGTATCTTCAACTTCCCAGTATTACAAGTAACTGCAGATCTTGTTATTCGTCCAGAAAAATTCCCTGCTGGTTTTGGTCAAAAATCTCGTGATTACTTTGTGAAGCAGCTACCAAAAGCATTTGCAATGATCAAACGTTACGAAGCTGAAATTCCAGCGAAGTACAAAATGAACTTAAGCGCGGAAGATACATTAAAGTATCAAAAATTATTACGTGATGGTCGTATGGATTTGACTAAGCGCGGTATTTACGATGCAGGTATGATGTCTGTATTGAAAAAATCTCGTTGTTCAGTGAACAAATCAAACTTTGAATGTGCATTACCAGGTGAATAATCCTAAAATGCGATAAAACCTACTTAAAGCCTAGATTAATCTAGGCTTTTTGTTTTAATAAGCGCCGTCATTTAAGTCATTGTCTTTATTTATAAAAATCGAGATCATAAGATTAGATATATCCAAATGATATTTATTTGAAGACTCGCTAGGACATCACAGAGTTCTTTAATTTTAGGGTTATGCAACAACAATCAGCATAGATGCAAAGGAAAAATAATATGCAATGGTTTAAAACACTTCTACTTGCAACGGGCATAGCAGCAGTATCTGCTGGAGCTCAAGCAAAACAAACAATTTGTGTATTTGATATCGTTGGTAAAAGTGGCGATGTATACGCATTAATGAAAGATTATCAGCTTGCCGCAAAAAATTGGGGTGCTGATATTGAGTTGAAAGTGGGTACTAATGAAGCAGTTATCGCTGAAGACTTTAAAGCGGGTAAATGTGATGGCGTAAGCATCACAGGTATGCGCGGTCGTCAATTTAACCAGTTTACAGGTTCATTGGATGCAATCGGTGCGATTACTGATCTCAAGCTTGCAGTAAAAGTAATGCAAGGCCTAGCAAGCCCAGTGTTTGCAAAAGCGATGGTGAATGGAAAATACGAAGTCGTGGGTGTTATTCCAGTCGGGGATGCGTATCTGCTGGTCAATGACCGTAATATCAATACTGTCGCTAAAGCTGCTGGTAAGAAAATTGCTGTTCTAGATTATGATGAAGCACAAAAAATTATGGCCTCTCAAGTCGGTGCTCAAGCAGTGAGCTCTGATATCACCAACTTTGGTGCAAAGTTTAACAATGGTCAGGTCGATATTATTGGCGCACCTGCCGCAGCCTTTAAACCTCTAGAATTACATAAAGGTTTAGGCACTAAAGGTGCAATTGTGAATTATCCAATTCTACAGGTAACTGGTAATTTAATTATTCATCCAGAAAAATTCCCAGCAGGATTTGGTCAAAAATCACGAGAGTGGATTAAAGGCCAACTGCCACGTGCTTTTACCATTCTAGGTAAAATGAAAGCCGATATTCCACAAAAATATTGGATGGAAGTTCCTGCTTCAGATAAACCAGGTTATCAAAAATTAATGCGTGAAGCGCGTATTAGTCTGACTGCAAAAGGGATTTATGATAAGCGTATGATGAAATTGTTGTGGCAATTCCGCTGCCGTGAAGATGCCAAAAACTTTGAATGTGGCTTACAAGAAGAGAATTACAAATAAACATGTAAAAACTCTTTAACAGCACTTTAAACGTCCAAGACAGACCCGATATTGAGTATGCTATACTACATATCGGGTCTTTTATTTATGAAAGACGTATTAAAGTCCGAGGAATATGATCATGAATGCCCAAGCTCTCGAATTGTCAGATAATGCTGCCAAAAAAGTTCGCCAATTGCGCGAAAGTGAAGGCAACGACGATCTTATGTTACGCGTATATGTAACGGGTGGTGGATGCTCAGGTTTTTCTTATGGCTTTAATTTTGCTGAAAGCATGAATGAAGATGATGCTGAATTCAGTAATGGCGATGTTAAAATGCTAGTTGATTCATTGAGCTATCAATATTTAATTGGTTCAGTGGTCGATTATTTAGAAGGATTAGAAGGTTCACGTTTTGTCGTGCAGAATCCGAATGCAACAACGACCTGTGGTTGTGGTTCATCTTTCTCGATTTAAAAGATTTTTAATTTAAAAAAGCTTCTCCAATTGAGAAGCTTTTTTTGTTTATACCGCCGTAATCGTTCCTAAAATACGATCACCACTGGCTCCAGTGACGGCAGGTAAATTACCACTAAGTTGTTGTACAAAACGCATTGCTAACCAAGCAAATGCAGTTGCTTCTACCCAAGTCGGTGCCAAGCCTAAAGCATCTGTGGTTTGTACTGACCAATTGTGTTTGCGCAAACGCCAACGCAGTTGTTCAAGCAGAAATGAATTATAAGCGCCACCACCACATACATAGACCTCACCTGTAGGCATGAACTCTTTGCTGCGATAAATGGCTTTTTTAATTGCACGTGTGGTGAGTTTCATGAGCGTTGCTTGAATATTTTCAGGCGTATCTTCAAGCTCATCATATTCAAGATCATTGCGCCAATCGCTAATCTGATCATCAAGCCATTCTAGATTAAAGTCTTCGCGCCCTGTACTTTTCGGTGGTTCTTTGGCAAAAAACTCATGGGTCTGTAAACGATCTAACAATGAGCGTACTGGATTACCGTAGGCTGCCCAATCCCCATTTTCATCATAAGGATGTCCAGTGTGGCGATGACACCAAGCATCCATCAAAATGTTGGCAGGGCCAGTATCAAAGCCATATACGCCGTTTAAATCGTTTGCAGGTAACATGCTGACATTGGCAATGCCACCTAAATTTAAAATCACACGGTGAATACTATCATGCTGAAATAAAGCTTGATGGAATGCAGGCACTAACGGTGCACCTTGACCACCAGCAGCCATATCTCGACGACGAAAATCTGAAATAACAGGAAGTTGAGTGATCTCAGTAATAATATTGGGATCACCTATTTGTAAGGTAAATCCGTATTCAGGACGATGGCGAATGGTTTGCCCATGTGAGCCAATTGCCTTAATATCCGTTCGATCTAAATTATTATTTTCAATCAATTGATTAATGCCATGACCGATCATTTTGGCTAAAGCAACATCGGCTTTACCCATACGATCAATTTCATTGTCATCTGGAAGCGTGAGTGCCATTAATTCATCACGTAACTCAGGCTCAAAAGGCACTGTCAGCGTAGCGTGCAGTGTTAAAGGATCAAATGAAGTTGCAACAATATCAACACCATCCATGCTCGTGCCTGTCATTACACCAATATAGATTGCGCTCATATACAACTTATCCTGCAAGATGCTGAAAAAATGTTAGTATATCGCACAAATTGAATAACTGATGTGTTTAGGTTTTGTGATGTCAAATTTCTTGCCAGCCGAAGAACAGCTTGCTCTCATTCAACGAGGCACGCACGAGATTATCTCTGATGAAGATTTATTGAAAAAACTGAAAGAGAATCGTCCACTCCGTGTAAAAGCAGGCTTTGACCCAACGGCTCCTGATTTACACTTAGGACATACGGTTCTAATTAATAAATTAAAAACCTTTCAAGATTTAGGTCATGAAGTGACTTTCTTGATTGGTGATTATACAGCCATGATTGGTGATCCAACTGGTAAAAGCGCAACGCGTCCGCCGTTGTCACAAGAGCAAGTGATTGCCAATGCCAAAACCTATCAAGAACAAGTCTTTAAAATTTTAGATCCGAATAAAACCAAAGTACGTTTTAACTCAGAATGGTTTAGCCAAAAAACTGCGGCTGATTTAATTCAATTGGCAAGTCAGCAAACCGTATCACGTATGTTAGAGCGTGATGACTTTACTAAGCGCTATAACAACCATCAACCGATTGCAATTCATGAGTTCCTCTATCCATTGGTACAAGGATATGACTCGATTGCACTTGAAGCTGATGTGGAGTTAGGTGGTACAGATCAGACCTTTAACTTATTGATGGGACGTACTTTACAAGGTCGTTACGGTCAAGAATCACAAGTATGTATTACTGTGCCGATTCTTGAAGGTTTAGATGGCGTGAATAAGATGTCTAAATCTTTAGGCAACTATATTGGTGTATTTGATACCCCAGGTGCAATGTATCAAAAAATCTTATCGATGCCAGATAGCTTGATTGAACGTTACTTTGATTTACTGAGCTTTAAGTCATTGGATGAAATCAAAGTCTTGCTTGATGAAATGGCTGCGGGTCGTAACCCACAAGAAATCAAACGTATTTTGGCGCTTGAGTTGGTTGAACGTTTCCATGATGCAGAAGCGGCTGAAAATGCACATAAGAGCGCAGGTAACCGTGTAACCGAAGGCGAAGTGCCAGAAGATACACCAGAAGTAACCATTTCTCGTGGCGAGTTTGGCGGTGAGTTGTTTATTGCAACCATTCTTCGCGTTGCGGGCTTAAACCCGAATGCAGCTGCGGCAAAAGACGCCGTGGGTCGTGGTGCCGTGAAAGTCGACTGGAATGTGGTGGATATGAGCTTCTCTGTAAAAGAGAATGTCACTTTAATCATTCAATCGGGTAAAAAAGCCATTGCACGTGTGACTTTTACTGACTAATTCGAAATGTAAATAATAAAAAGCAGGCCATGAGCCTGCTTTTTATACGTAAATAGCTGATAAAAACAACGAAAACACTGATTTTGTAGAAAAAAGAAACATGCAAAAGAAAATAATAAAAAAGGGGGTTGCGCCTGACCTGAAATGCTGTAGAATGCACATCCATCGGCGGTGATGCAGATAAAAACTTGTTGAGAAACAAGGATTTGGCTAGAAAGGTTGGATTCTTGGATTGGTTGATAAGTTTGATAAATATCTAAATTACCTGTTGACTTTGAAGAAATTCAGAGTAATATAGCCGACCTAGCTTGATGATGACGAATCATTGAGAAGATCATTAAGAGAATAGAAGAACAACTTGTGTGGATTTTTACTGGTTAATCGATCGAAAATATTTCATTGATTAGATGGTAGAAATTACTCGAAGTTTATTTGAGAAATTAAAGTCAGAAAATTGATGAGCCAAGATTTGTAGCCATAAGCTACTAATGATTATAAACTGAAGAGTTTGATCATGGCTCAGATTGAACGCTGGCGGCAGGCTTAACACATGCAAGTCGAGCGGGGAAAGGTAGCTTGCTACCTAACCTAGCGGCGGACGGGTGAGTAATGCTTAGGAATCTGCCTATTAGTGGGGGACAACATTCCGAAAGGAATGCTAATACCGCATACGTCCTACGGGAGAAAGCAGGGGACCTTCGGGCCTTGCGCTAATAGATGAGCCTAAGTCGGATTAGCTAGTTGGTGGGGTAAAGGCCTACCAAGGCGACGATCTGTAGCGGGTCTGAGAGGATGATCCGCCACACTGGGACTGAGACACGGCCCAGACTCCTACGGGAGGCAGCAGTGGGGAATATTGGACAATGGGGGGAACCCTGATCCAGCCATGCCGCGTGTGTGAAGAAGGCCTTTTGGTTGTAAAGCACTTTAAGCGAGGAGGAGGCTACTAGTATTAATACTACTGGATAGTGGACGTTACTCGCAGAATAAGCACCGGCTAACTCTGTGCCAGCAGCCGCGGTAATACAGAGGGTGCGAGCGTTAATCGGATTTACTGGGCGTAAAGCGTGCGTAGGCGGCTGATTAAGTCGGATGTGAAATCCCTGAGCTTAACTTAGGAATTGCATTCGATACTGGTCAGCTAGAGTATGGGAGAGGATGGTAGAATTCCAGGTGTAGCGGTGAAATGCGTAGAGATCTGGAGGAATACCGATGGCGAAGGCAGCCATCTGGCCTAATACTGACGCTGAGGTACGAAAGCATGGGGAGCAAACAGGATTAGATACCCTGGTAGTCCATGCCGTAAACGATGTCTACTAGCCGTTGGGGCCTTTGAGGCTTTAGTGGCGCAGCTAACGCGATAAGTAGACCGCCTGGGGAGTACGGTCGCAAGACTAAAACTCAAATGAATTGACGGGGGCCCGCACAAGCGGTGGAGCATGTGGTTTAATTCGATGCAACGCGAAGAACCTTACCTGGTCTTGACATAGTAAGAACTTTCCAGAGATGGATTGGTGCCTTCGGGAACTTACATACAGGTGCTGCATGGCTGTCGTCAGCTCGTGTCGTGAGATGTTGGGTTAAGTCCCGCAACGAGCGCAACCCTTTTCCTTATTTGCCAGCGGGTTAAGCCGGGAACTTTAAGGATACTGCCAGTGACAAACTGGAGGAAGGCGGGGACGACGTCAAGTCATCATGGCCCTTACGACCAGGGCTACACACGTGCTACAATGGTCGGTACAAAGGGTTGCTACCTAGCGATAGGATGCTAATCTCAAAAAGCCGATCGTAGTCCGGATTGGAGTCTGCAACTCGACTCCATGAAGTCGGAATCGCTAGTAATCGCGGATCAGAATGCCGCGGTGAATACGTTCCCGGGCCTTGTACACACCGCCCGTCACACCATGGGAGTTTGTTGCACCAGAAGTAGGTAGTCTAACCGCAAGGAGGACGCTTACCACGGTGTGGCCGATGACTGGGGTGAAGTCGTAACAAGGTAGCCGTAGGGGAACCTGCGGCTGGATCACCTCCTTAACGAAAGATTGATGGCCGGTAAGAATCCACAACAAGTTGTTCTTCGAAGATGTATCTGAGGGTCTGTAGCTCAGTTGGTTAGAGCACACGCTTGATAAGCGTGGGGTCACAAGTTCAAGTCTTGTCAGACCCACCACTACTGACGAAGTGATGAATAATCACAAGCTGCTAGATTGAAAGATATGTCGTTCATTATGATTTAAGCTGGGGACTTAGCTTAGTTGGTAGAGCGCCTGCTTTGCACGCAGGAGGTCAGGAGTTCGACTCTCCTAGTCTCCACCATGAATTAAAAAGAGTTTGTAAAAACGAAATTAATTCAAAGCTAAAGTAAATTATAGAAATTAATAAATGCCTAAATAAATCAAAAGAGATTTTGATTTGAGTTTATTAACTTCTGTGATTTATCACAGTTTACTACGCACCGACGAGGTGGTAGTTAATCATTAACAGATTAGAAAATTGAGTCTGAAATAAATTGTTCAAACTCGATTAATTCAACACTAACAGTAATACGTAAGTATTTCAGTTGGATGAAGAGTTAATCTGAGAACTAGCAAAAACACTGAATCAAGCGTTTTGGTAATGAATTTAGATTGAAGCTGTATGGTGATTAAGTTCACAGACAACGAATAGTAGCAATTAAGTTTGCAACGCTAACACTCACTTGTATGTGTTAACGACTGTTTGGGGTTGTATAGTCAAGTAATTAAGTGCATGTGGTGGATGCCTTGGCAGTCAGAGGCGATGAAAGACGTGATAGCCTGCGAAAAGCTCCGGGGAGGCGGCAAATATCCTTTGATCCGGAGATTTCTGAATGGGGGAACCCACCCGCTATAAGGCGGGTATCATAAACTGAATACATAGGTTTATGAAGCGAACGAGGGGAAGTGAAACATCTCAGTACCCTTAGGAAAAGAAATCAATTGAGATTCCCTTAGTAGCGGCGAGCGAACGGGGAGCAGCCCATTAAGTTATGTGTGTTCTAGTGGAACGCTCTGGGAAGTGCGAACGTAGAGGGTGATATTCCCGTACACGAAAGGGCACACATAATGATGACGAGTAGGGCGAGGCACGTGAAACCTTGTCTGAATATGGGGGGACCATCCTCCAAGGCTAAATACTCCTGACTGACCGATAGTGAACCAGTACCGTGAGGGAAAGGCGAAAAGAACCCCTGTGAGGGGAGTGAAATAGATCCTGAAACCGCATGCATACAAGCAGTGGGAGCCGACTTGTTCGGTGACTGCGTACCTTTTGTATAATGGGTCAGCGACTTACATTCAGTAGCAAGGTTAACCGCATAGGGGAGCCGTAGAGAAATCGAGTCTTAATAGGGCGTTTAGTTGCTGGGTGTAGACCCGAAACCAGGCGATCTATCCATGAGCAGGTTGAAGGTTGGGTAACACTAACTGGAGGACCGAACCCACTGTCGTTGAAAAGCCAGGGGATGACTTGTGGATAGGGGTGAAAGGCTAATCAAGCCTGGTGATAGCTGGTTCTCCCCGAAAGCTATTTAGGTAGCGCCTCGGACGAATACCATTGGGGGTAGAGCACTGTTTCGGCTAGGGGGTCATCCCGACTTACCAAACCGATGCAAACTCCGAATACCAATGAGTACTATCCGGGAGACAGACTGCGGGTGCTAACGTCCGTAGTCAAGAGGAAAACAATCCAGACCGCCAGCTAAGGCCCCAAAATCATAGTTAAGTGGGAAACGATGTGGGAAGGCATAGACAGCTAGGAGGTTGGCTTAGAAGCAGCCACCCTTTAAAGAAAGCGTAATAGCTCACTAGTCGAGTCGGCCTGCGCGGAAGATGTAACGGGGCTAAAACTATGTGCCGAAGCTGCGGATTTACGCATTAGCGTAAGTGGTAGGGGAGCGTTCTGTAAGCCGATGAAGGTGTATTGAGAAGTATGCTGGAGGTATCAGAAGTGCGAATGCTGACGTGAGTAACGACAAAACGGGTGAAAAACCCGTTCGCTGAAAGACCAAGGGTTCCAGTCCAACGTTAATCGGGGCTGGGTGAGTCGACCCCTAAGGCGAGGCCGAGAGGCGTAGTCGATGGGAAATTGGTTAATATTCCAATACTTCTGTGTAATGCGATGAGAGGACGGAGAAGGTTAAGTCAGCCTGGCGTTGGTTGTCCAGGTGGAAGGCTGTAGGCATGCATCTTAGGCAAATCCGGGGTGCTCTATGCTGAGAGCTGATAGCAAGCTGTACTTGTACAGTGAAGTGGCTGATACCATGCTTCCAGGAAAAGTCTCTAAGCTTCAGTTACACAGGAATCGTACCCGAAACCGACACAGGTGGTCAGGTCGAGTAGACCAAAGCGCTTGAGAGAACTCTGCTGAAGGAACTAGGCAAAATGGTACCGTAACTTCGGGAGAAGGTACGCTGCTGACGGTGATGGGACTTGCTCCCTGAGCTATTGGCAGCCACAGAAACCAGGCCGCTGCAACTGTTTATTAAAAACATAGCACTCTGCAAACACGAAAGTGGACGTATAGGGTGTGATGCCTGCCCGGTGCTGGAAGGTTAATTGATGGGGTTAGCGTAAGCGAAGCTCTTGATCGAAGCCCCAGTAAACGGCGGCCGTAACTATAACGGTCCTAAGGTAGCGAAATTCCTTGTCGGGTAAGTTCCGACCTGCACGAATGGCATAATGATGGCGGCGCTGTCTCCAGCAGAGGCTCAGTGAAATCGAAATCGCTGTGAAGATGCAGTGTACCCGCGGCTAGACGGAAAGACCCCGTGAACCTTTACTGCAGCTTGACATTGAACTTTGACCTTACTTGTGTAGGATAGGTGGGAGGCTTTGAAGTTGGAACGCTAGTTCCAATGGAGCCGTCCTTGAAATACCACCCTGGTAATGTTGAGGTTCTAACTCTGCCCCGTAATCCGGGGCGAGGACCATGTCTGGTGGGTAGTTTGACTGGGGCGGTCTCCTCCTAAAGAGTAACGGAGGAGTACGAAGGTGCGCTCAGCGTGGTCGGAAATCACGCGTAGAGTATAAAGGCAAAAGCGCGCTTAACTGCGAGACCCACAAGTCGAGCAGGTACGAAAGTAGGTCTTAGTGATCCGGTGGTTCTGTATGGAAGGGCCATCGCTCAACGGATAAAAGGTACTCTGGGGATAACAGGCTGATACCGCCCAAGAGTTCATATCGACGGCGGTGTTTGGCACCTCGATGTCGGCTCATCTCATCCTGGGGCTGAAGCAGGTCCCAAGGGTATGGCTGTTCGCCATTTAAAGAGGTACGCGAGCTGGGTTTAGAACGTCGTGAGACAGTTCGGTCCCTATCTACCGTGGGCGCTGGAAATTTGAGAGGATCTGCTCCTAGTACGAGAGGACCAGAGTGGACGAACCTCTGGTGTACCGGTTGTCACGCCAGTGGCATCGCCGGGTAGCTATGTTCGGAAGGGATAACCGCTGAAAGCATCTAAGCGGGAAGCCTACCTCAAGATAAGATTTCCCTAGGACTTTATGTCCTCTAAAGAGCCGTTCGAGACTAGGACGTTGATAGGTTGGGTGTGGAAGCACGGTGACGTGTGAAGCTGACCAATACTAATTGCTCGTGAGGCTTGACTATACAACACCCAAACAGTTGTTGTATTCAAGATAAATTCAATACTTAACTTGATTTAGTGTATAAACTAGTTACAATACAGACCAATGATCTAATCCGTTAATAACTCTTTCGGTACTAAGTGGCAAAGAACTTAAAATTAAGTTCAAGAGTAAGACCACCGAAAGCCAAAACAGTTTGCTGGCGACAATAGCAAGAGTGAACCACCTGATCCCTTCCCGAACTCAGAAGTGAAACCTCTTCGCGCTGATGGTAGTGTGGCACTTGCCATGTGAGAGTAAGTCATCGCCAGCTTTTAAATTCAAAACACCCCCTACTCGATAGAGCAGGGGGTGTTTTTTTGCAAGGGAAAGAGAAAAATAATTTAGGTAGCTGAGTTGACTATTATTGATTTTTCTTATTCAAAAATATTTTATAGTTCAAATAAATCAATTATTTTTTATTCAATTTATAATAAAACAGATATCTTATGCAGCAAGTTTTAGCATCTTGTGTTATCTCTACAGCATAAGAGTAGTTAGGCGTCAGGAGCAATTAAAATGAAAGAAAAATTAGAAAATGATGGGTATGTATACATCAAGAACTTCCTTAGCGAGGTTGATTGTGATCTCTTAGTTTCTGAATTTTACAAAGCAGAAAAAGGATATTTAGATACAGGAGCAATGGGTCTAAATGATAGTAGTGACAGATATAATATCGTATATGAATCTAATAGATCACCTTTGTCGTATTGTTATCTTTCAACAGAAGAGTCTATGCAAATATCAAAGGAAGGAATAAAAAAATTAGAGCAGATTACTGGTCTAATCTGGTCAGGAAATATCAATGAAAAATATTTCCCAATTTTCAAATATGGTTTGGGTGGTTATATAGAGCGGCATAGAGGTAGAGACGTAGGCTATGGCAGAAATGACTATGTGGCTGTAACTATGCTCACTAAGCCAAATAACGATTTTTCGCAAGGTAAGTTCTTTCTAAACAAAGATGCAATAGCTTCAACTTGTGGAAAAATTATTGAATATGAAAATCCTGAAGGTCGAATATATGTAGATATACAACAAGGTGATTTACTTATTTTTGATAACAGGATTCACGTTCATGGTACAGAACCAGCACAAAAAGGAAGTGCAGAAAACGTATGCAGAATGACAACGTCATGGAGAACAGAGTTTAATACCTAACAAGTCGAATTACCCCTTGGGTAGCTTTAAGTCGTGCTTTTATGGTTTTGCTGCGTAAAAGTATTCCGAAAAACCACGACTAAAAAACTGCCACTGAACTTGGCGTTATATCCATCAAATTTATTATAGATACGCTACCAAATTTAAGTTTTAATTATACTTGATACTAAAAACTGGGTCATTTCTTATGAAACTCAACTCTTTCTCTCCACTCCCCGAAGATGATGAAGAGCTGCATCTTCCTGAGCTAGTGTATTGGGCATCCTTAGGTGATGTGGAACAAGTCGAGCAGCTATTGGCAGAGGGCGTAGATCCAAACCAGACCGATGACGAAGGCTATAGTGCCTTACAAGCTGCTGCGGAGAATGATCATTTGGCTGTAGTGAAGCTACTGGTGAGTAAGGGTGCTAATGTAGCTTATAAAGGCGAATATACTGCATTACAACTTGCTGAGTTGGCAGAACATAGCGAAATAGTTGTATATCTTAGAAGTCTTTAAATCACCAATAAAATAATAGATAAAAAGAAGCCCCATCATCCTGACGGGGCTTCTTCGTATTCAGTTTCTTGTCGTTTATAGTCCTTATGAACGACCACGTCCTGTGTGTTTTATTATTCTCAATGAGACTTCCTATCTCTCTATGTTTCAAATAATAGGTGAAAAGTTGAGGTCGGTATATTCGTCAATTGCTGCGATTTTTGTAGGCTGAAGCGTACAGTTCAATCGTGATTCAACTGTGGAATAGAAAAACACACCAAATATATGAATTTTGTTATGAATATTTTAGCTAAGGTTAGCTTTTAATCGCATTTGTATATGAACTTTAACGATATAGAATTCGGGAAATTATAGATGTATGGAAAGACTGCTAGATGGGCTGGGAAGGTTGGTTGTCTTTGGCGTTAACGCTTGGAGGGCTACTTACACTGATATTTTCAAAAATTGCTCCGCATATCGTAATGATGGCAATTTTAACGATATTAAGTGTATTTGGTGTGTTGACTGCTCAAGAAGCTTTGGCGGGTTTCAGTAATTCTGGATTGATTACAGTTGCCGCAATGTTTGTGGTTGCAGCAGGTATTTCAAACTCTGGGGGAATTGACTTATTCGTTAATAAATTATTAGGTTCACCGAAATCTGAGCGGATGGCTCTATTACGGATTTTTTTACCTATAGCGCCACTCAGTGCTTTTTTAAATAATACGCCCGTGGTTGCGACAATGATTCCTGCATTGAATAGTTGGTCAAAAAAGATAGGAATTCCTCCTTCAAAACTCATGATCCCCTTGAGTTATACCGCAATCCTCGGCGGAACAATTACATTGATCGGGACAAGTACCAATTTGGTGGTTAATGGTCAGTATCAGACCTTAACTGGTGAAGCAGGTTTTGGTCTATTTGATATCACAGTTATTGGTTTACCTGTTGCCATTATTGGTATGTTTGCGATGTATTGGTTTGCGCCAAAGTTGTTACCCCATCATCAAGAGCAAAATGTTTTTTCTAATCTACGTGAATTTACCTTAGAGGTCATTGTAAGCCCAAATGGTCCTTTAGTGGGACAATCGGTTGCAGCTGCGGGATTAAGAAGTTTAAAGCGAGTTTATCTGGTTGAGATCGAGCGTCAACAAACGGTGTTATCCGCAGTCTCTTCAGATGAGGTTTTATTTGGTGGTGATCGTCTAGTGTTTGCTGGAGACACAGAAGCGATTACTGAACTTCTTAAAATTAATGGTTTAATTGCTCCGTCGAGTATTGACGAAAAATCAGCTTTAGAAGAATCACATGCAGGACGTCGTTTAGTTGAAGCTGTGGTCTCACCACATTGTGAAGCGATCGGGAGCGCAATTCGTGACTCGAAGTTTCGCAATCGTTATGGTGCAGTTGTGTTAGCCGTGGCTCGCAATGGTGAGCGTTTGAAAGGTGGTTTAGGTAATATCAAATTACAGGCTGGTGATACGTTGTTGTTAGAAGCTCGTCCAGCTTTTGTGACGCGGCAAAAATATAATAAAGATTTTTTACTGGTCAATGAACTCGACCATGAACCGCTCAAACATGATAAGGCTCTATTATCATGGGGAATTTTACTTGTAGCAGTGGGAGCTGCAAGTTTTGAACTCCTGAGTATGTTGAATGCGGCTTTATTGGCAGCAGGGGCGATGCTTTTTGCAAAGTGTTTAACCGTAAAACAGGCAGAGAAAAGTTTAGACTTAACGGTTATTTTAACGATTGCTGCGTCATTTGCTCTTGGGGCAGCTTTAGAGAAAACAGGTGTTGCTGAGTTATTAGCACAATTTATTGTGCATTTCAGTGCAGGTGAGGCAATTTTATTATTAATCTTAACCTACTTTTTCGTTTCAGTGCTTACAGAAGTCATTACCAATAATGCAGCGGCATTACTGACCTTGCCAATCGTGTTGGAAATCACTTCACAGGCTCATTTAAACCCGATTCCATTTGTTTTTGCAATTATGATGGGTGCATCTGCTAGTTTTGCGACACCACTAGGTTATCAAACTAATCTTATGGTCATGGGGCCTGGAAATTATCGATTTAATGATTTTCTCAAAGTGGGTTTGCCCATGAATATTTTTATTGGAACAGTGACAGTTTTGATGTTGCTCGTAGTATTTCCAATCAAACTGTAGTCGGTCAGACCCTGAATGATTCAGGGTCTTTTGTTTAGAGAGCGACGATATTAGAAATGGACATCTATGCCGATATAAGGACCTTTAAAGTCAAATTTAAGATCATTTTTGACGTTATTGCTTTTGTAGTCATCGAATTTCACATCTAAAATACGGTAACCTGCTTTTAAGCCGACATCGACCAATAAATTATCAATAAAGTTATATTGTAACTCTGCTTGAGCATCCGTGATTTTGGTATCGTTAAAGTTGCTATATAACAATTCCGCTTTTGCGCTTAAACCTGTAAATGGCAGTTTAACTCCTGCTGACCCATAAATAACAGGAATGGTTTTATCGATATCAATTTTACTAAGATTTAGTGTCTTGATATCACCATTTAATTTGGTTGCACCAAGACCAACATCCGCATCGACGATATTATCTAAGATTTCATAGTATAAAAGAAAATCAGTGTGATCGATGTTTAAGTCATACACGGGTTGTCCTGCAATTTCTTTTTCAGTCTGTGATTTTAAATTCACATAGCGAATTTTTGCATTTGGAATAAGTGGAATCGGATGTTCAAAGGCCAGTGAAATTTGCGCTGAACCTTTACGATCTAATTTTTCTTCAGGTGCAGATAGACCGGCATAAGGGTTTAGTAGAAGATCATCTACACCTGTTTTATTCGCTAATGATGAAGTGTTTGGTTTAGGTTGAACTTGTGCTTTGCCATCATAAAACCAATAACTGGCATCTGCTTTTACACCAATCACATCTGCTTGTGCTAGCCCACAAAAGCTTGTCCCTAAAGCTAAGATTGATATTTTTAATATTTTCATCGCAATGTCCTAATTCATATCAAAAGCGTAATGAATTGTTGTGAATTCATCAGTGAATGGGCGAATCATATAGTGATCTCAGAAAATATGCAGTAGTCTAAATTTAAACTTTTAAAAGGAAGCAATAATAATGGCTGATGTACAGAATGTTGTGGACTATCCACTTTATGTTGCTGGGAAAGCAGTCAAGACAGGTCAATGGTTAGAAGTACATGATAAGTATAGAAATTCAGTTTATGCTCGAGTGGCGTTAGCAGATGCAAAAGTGCTAGAGAAAGCCATTGCCGCATCTGTCAGTGCTGAGGCAGAAATGGCAGCACTGAAACCCTTTCAAAAACAAAAAATATTGCTGCATTGCGTGAAACGTTTTAGTGAATTACGTGATGAACTGACTGATATTTTAATTGCCGAAGGCGGTAAACCACGCGGTGCAGCGAGTGCCGAAGTTGAGCGATTAATTAATACTTTTCAGTTGGCCGCTGATGCCGTCACACAGCTTGATGATGGTCGAATGATTCCTTTAGCGGTAACGCCTGCTGCTTCACGTTATCGGGGCATGGTAAAACATGTGCCGATAGGTGCAGTGTCTTTGATTAGTCCATTTAATTTTCCGCTGAATTTAGTCGCGCATAAAATTGCGCCAGCGATCGCAGCAGGTTGTCCTTTTGTGCTGAAACCCGCGAGCTTGACCCCGATTAGTGCGCTGAAAATTGCTGAAGTTTTAGCAGAGACGGATTTGCCGAAAGGGTCTTGGTCAATATTGCCATGTGATCGTCAAGCCGCTGATATTCTAGTGACAGATGATCGTTTTAAATTATTGAGCTTTACTGGTTCTGACCAAGTCGGTTGGGATATGAAAGCACGTGCGGGTCGTAAGAAAGTCACTTTAGAACTAGGCGGCAACGCAGCGGTTTTAATTGATACTGACACCGTAATTGATGATGCGATTATTGATCGTTTAATCGGAGCAGCTTACGGGCATGCAGGGCAAATCTGTATTAGTGTGCAACGAATTTTGGTTCACGCTGATCTTTATGTCGAGGTAAAAAAGAAATTATTAGCCAAATTAAAAAAACTAAAGGTAGACGATCCTGCATTAAGTACAACAATTGTTGGACCAATGATTAAAGAAGCTGAAGCAGTACGTTTGAAAAAATGGATTGATAAAGCTGAGAAAAAAGGTGCAAAAATATTGATTGGCGGCAAGCTTGAAGGCGTCTTTCTTGATCCGACATTGTTGGAGAATGTTGATGTTAAACTTGAAATTTACAAAGACGAAGCATTCGGGCCAATCGCCATTTTAGAAAAATTTAAAAACTTTGAGCAGGGCATCGCCACGATTAATCAAAGCCGTTTTGGTTTACAGGCAGGTATTTATACTCAAAATCTAAATCATATGCTTTATGCATGGGATCATTTGCATGTGGGTGGGGTAATTATCAATGATGTTCCTACGTTCCGTGTAGATAATATGCCGTATGGTGGCGTAAAAGATTCTGGTTTAGGACGTGAGGGTATTCACTCTGCCATTCGTGACATGCAAGAAGAGCGTTTGTTGGCGATTAAAGAGCTGTCATGATGAGAGGATGGAAACTTGTCTTAGTTGTTATGTCTATGCTTTGGAATATGTCGGTATCGGCATTTTCCTCACAACAGCTGGTCACTGATGCGAGAAAACAAATTGGAGTAACAAAATATTATGATCCAGCGTATACGCGCTTAGTTTATCCAATGGGCGATGTGCCTTTGATTAAAGGAGTCTGCACCGATGTTGTTGTACGTGCACTCCGACAGCAAGGCATCGATTTACAACAAAAGATGCATGAAGATATGCGTAAACATTTTAATGTTTATCCAAATAAATGGGGGCTCAAAACACCTGATAAAAATATAGATCATCGTCGAGTACCCAATATCGCAACGTATTTCCAACGACAAGGTTATCAAATCACTGATCAGAATTATCGTGCTGGAGATGTTGTGACTTGGGATTTAGGGCAAGGATTGGTGCATATCGGAATTGTCTCTGACAAAAAAAGCATCTTTCAGAAAACACCGTTAATTTTACATAATATTGGTCGTGGCGCTGAAGAATCAGATATTTTATATAAATATAAGATCACAGGGCATTATCGAATTAAAAACTAAATGCCGATGTAAAACGATTAAATGGCTGAGCGTTTTTATCTAACGATAAATTCAAAAGCTGGTTTCCCAATTGAGTTGAAAAATAATCAATTGGGTTGGAATTAGCGACGAATGGCAAGAATTTTTTGTAGAATTTACAGTAAAAAGAAACAAAAACAGGTATTGTTCGGCTATTACAAAGCAGAAAATAAAATCTAATCTTTAAGGAAGATGGTTTGGTTTTTGCTTGTTTGTTCATGAAAATGAGAGACTCACAAGGTTGAAATTTCATGCAAGCTAAACAAGATTTTTACGGCACTTTTCATGTCTGTTGGATAATAAAAAGCTAACACAGTTTGAAAAGGCCACTGGTATATATTTAGGTGTTCTATGGCAGATTCTCGTGAAAACTGGACATCACGATCTGGTTTTATTATTGCAGCTGTAGGTTCAGCTGTAGGTTTAGGCAACATTTGGCGTTTTCCATATGTTGCTTATGAAAATGGTGGTGGTGCTTTTCTTATACCCTATCTTATTGCACTCATTACCGCTGGTTTACCCCTTTTATTTTTAGATTATGCGACAGGTCATCGTGCCCGTAACTCACCTCCAAAAGCTTATAGAGCGTTATTTAAAGGTGGTGAAACATTAGGTTGGTGGCAAGTCTGTGTTTGTATCATTATCGGTTTGTACTATGCCAGCGTGCTGACGTGGGCGGGTAGTTATGTTTACTTCTCGATTGGTCAAGCATGGGGAAGCGACCCTGAAAGCTTCTTCTTTAATACCTATTTGCAAACATCAAAAGCTTCTGGCTTTGATTTCCAATTTGTCAGCCATTTATTTTGGCCGATCGTTGGTATTTGGGCATTAACATTAATTATTCTGTATGGTGGCGTTAAAAAAGGCGTTGAATTATCGAATAAGATTTTCATGCCGTTACTCTTTGTTTTATTTACCATCCTCGTAGTTCAATCATTACGTTTACCAGGTGCTGCTCAAGGTTTGAATGCATTCTTCACACCAAACTGGTCGGCAATGATGGATTATAAAGTGTGGTTAGCTGCATATGGACACACTTTCTTCTCGTTATCGGTTGGTTTCGGGATCATGGTGACCTATGCCTCTTACCTCAAGCCTAAAACCAACCTCACAGGTTCTGGATTGATCGTTGGTTTTGCAAATGCTTCGACTGAAATCTTGGCAGGTATTGGTATTTTCGCAGCATTGGGCTTTATGGCACATGCAGCAGGAAGCAATGTACAAGATGTTGTCAGTGGTGGTATTGGTCTTGCCTTCATTGCTTTCCCTAAGATTATTTCAAGCTTAGGTGCAGGTTCAGATATTTTCGGTCTTTTATTCTTCTCATCACTCTTTGTTGCGGGTATTTCTTCAATGGTGAGTATTTTGGAAGTGCCGATTGCAGCGATGCAAGATAAGTTGAAATGGAGCCGTAAGAAAGCCGTAACCATCATTGGTGGCGGTAGTGCATTGGTTTCCGTGATCTTATTCTCAAGCGTAAATGCGATTAAACTGGTGGATATTGTCGATCACTTTATCAATAACATTGGTATTGTGGGCGGTGCGCTTGTTTCGATCCTTTGTATTACGTGGTTTAAACGTTCTGCATTAATCGAACTTCGTGATCATGTGAATCGTATTTCAACGATCCAATTGGGTAAGGGCTGGGCATTTACTTTAACCGTTATTACTTCATTGGTTTTGTTAACGACTTTAAGTATGACTTTGTTTAACCTCGTCAAAAATGGTTACGATACTTATAGCATGAGTTTACAAGGCTTATTCGGTTGGGGCAGCGTGATTTTCTGTGCTGTTGTCGCAATCATACTCAGCAAAATAAAAGATCGCTAGGAGAGCACATATGAATACTTCAGCAATCATAATGATGATTATTGCCATGCTGTTTGTTTGGGGAGGATTAGCTTTGTCTATCCTACACTTGATGAAAAATCCAGAAGAGCTTGATGACGTTCTGGAAGAAGTCAAAGACCAGCATACGCTCTAAATTAATTTAAAAAAAAGCAGGCTGAAAGCCTGCTTTTTTTTACGCCACTTTTTTAATATGGCAATAATAGAAGCCATCACCTGAATGTAGGTAAGGTAATAACTGACGACCATAGGTCTGTTCAATACCCCAATCAGCTTCAATTTTGATTTCTTCTGCATCGCTATGTTCAGCAAAGAAAGTCGCCATTTGCTGCTCGTTCTCGACTTTTAAAATTGAGCAAGTGATATACAGCATGCTACCGCCAACTTTGAGCTGTTGCCACATCTGTTGCAAAATTTGATGCTGTAATGCCACTGTTTGCGCGATGTCAGTTGATTGTCTCAACAAGCGGATATCTGGATGGCGACGAATTACACCTGTTGCAGAGCACGGTGCATCGAGCACGATACAGTCGACGGCTTCTTCTGCCTGCCAAGTTGTTGCATCTGCTGTAACAATCTCAACCTCGGTTTGATCTAAGGCTAGACGTTCTATATTTTCAGACAAACGTAATAAACGTTTTGCATCATGGTCAAGCGCAATCAGTTTTTTAGGATTATAACGCTCAAGAATATGCGCTGTTTTACCGCCGGGTGCAGCGCAGGCATCGACAACGACTTTATCATCTAAGTTTGGCAAAATAGTTGCACACAATTGAGCATGTTCATCCTGAACAGAAAAACCGCCTTCTTCGAAACCTGGTAAATGGGTAATGTTGCCCGTTTGTTCCAAAACAATACCAACATTTGAAAGTATGCAAGGACGAGCATCAATCTGTTCTTCATCTAAAATATCAAGATACTCATTACGACTAACTTGGCGTTCATTGACACGCAGAGTCAGCGGTGCGACTTGTTTTAAATTTTGACAGATTTCATCAAATTGATCAGGCCAATCTTTTTTAAGTCGTTTGAATAACCAACTTGGCAAACCATGCGTATTATTCAACGCTGTTTGAAATTCATCTGTTTCACGTGAAACACGACGCAGAATCGCATTGACCAAACCACTCATTGGCTCGAAACCGAGTTGCTTAGCAGCATTTACAGTTTCTGAAATCGCAGCATGTACAGGAATACGTGTACATAAAATTTGATACAAACCAAGATATAAACAACTTTCTAGTGCTTCATTGTCTAATGGTTTGGTCAGCAATGGTAAGGTAATTGCTTTTAAAGAATACCACTGGCGTAAACAACCTAAAGTAAGTTCGTGATATAAGCCACGGTCACGTTCAGAAACAATATTGATATGTTGATTCAACACGGAAGCCAAAGATTGCCCATTTTGAACAGCCAAAAGTGTTTTGACCACTTGCGCGCGCAAATTCAAATTTTTTGCAGATGATTGATTTGATTGGTTCATGGGAGAATTTGTCCAAGATGCAATTTTTGAGTTTGTGCAATTTGCACTGGATTGAGCGCTTTAGCACCTGGCCATTGTAAGCTGGTTAAACAGACTGAAGTGTTTTCGCCACACGCGACATGCACACCGTATTTATCCATCGCGATGATTTCACCGACTTGAGCATCAGCTTTGCTGTGGTCAGAGTGCATTGAGCCCCACACGCGCAAAGCATTATTTTCATCCAGTTGAATAAAGGCAACAGGCCAAGGATTGAAAGCTCGGATATTTCGATCGATCTGAACCGCATTTTGTGTCCAATCAATACGCGCTTCGGTTTTTACCAATTTGTGCGCATATACAGTCAGCGCTTCGTCTTGAACTTCACGCTTTTCAATAAATGTTTTTAAGCTTTGCTCTGATTCAAGCACGGTACAAATCGCTTCTGCGCCTTGTATCGCAAGTTTATCATGCAAGCTTGCAGAGGTATCTTCGGCTGTAATTGGACAATACGTCTTATACATCATATCGCCAGTATCCAGACCAGCCGCCATTTGCATAATGGTAATGCCAGTTTCTACATCACCTGTGGCAATGGCACGTTGAATCGGCGCTGCGCCACGCCAACGTGGCAATAATGAGCCGTGAATATTTAGACAGCCATATTTAGGTGTGTCTAATACTGCTTGTGGCAAGATTAAACCGTAGGCAGCAACCACCATCACATCTGCGCCAAGTGCGGCAAGTTCTTGTCGAGCTGCCAAGCCTTCTTCGGTAGATGCTTTAAAGTTCAAAGGTTGATAAACAGGCAAACTGTGTTCAAGCGCGAGTTGCTTAACAGGAGAGGGGGTTAATTTTTGTCCTCTTCCTGCCTTGCGATCAGGTTGAGTATAAACCGCAATAATCTGGTGTGATGTTTTTAATAATGCCGCCAATGCCGTTGCAGCAAATTCAGGCGTACCAGCAAAAATGATTTTCAATCGGGTGAGCTCTTCAAAATAAATCAATCTGTGTTGATTATAACAAAGTCCTAAACTGAAAAGCGTAATCAAAATCGAGAAAGGCTACGCAGAATATACATAAAAATGTGCATAATGAACATTTTTATGTATAATCGAATAGAACTGCTACGCACCGCAGACGAATTGCCAATTAGAACTTAACTCGCTTTAGTTGATAAGAGGTGATGAGTTGAGTTAATCAGTGACTCGTTCACATGTTGATGTAAGTGCGATGGTGAAAACAGAACTTAAATAATAAAAATAGGTGAAACCATGATCAGCAAAGAGCTCGCCTTAGGCACTGTGATAATTTTTATTTTAATATTAGCCTCCTTAATCGCACGCTTATTGGAAGTGTATGTTTGAGTATAGGTTGCACAATTACATTTACGACACAATGCAAGTATTTCTATAAAAACTGGAATCTGCTGAGGTAATTCGGTACTGAAATCAGCAAAAAAAACTTCTACAAGTAGGTCATCTGTTAAACGATGAGTTGTAGTATGATGGAAAAAGCTTAGTATCATTTCGCCAGAGAGAATCTCTTATTCATCTCGCGCACAAACCTGTTGGGAATACAAAATGCCTGATTATCGTTCAAAAACATCAACACATGGAAGAAATATGGCTGGCGCACGCGGTTTATGGCGTGCGACAGGTATGAAAGATGAAGATTTTGGCAAACCAATTATTGCGGTGGTCAACTCATTTACTCAATTTGTTCCAGGTCACGTGCATCTTAAAGATTTAGGCCAATTGGTAGCGAGAGAAATTGAAGCTTCTGGCGGTGTTGCCAAAGAATTCAATACGATTGCGGTTGATGATGGTATTGCAATGGGTCACGATGGCATGCTGTATTCACTGCCATCACGTGATTTGATCGCAGACTCAGTTGAATATATGGTCAATGCACATTGTGCCGATGCGATGGTCTGTATCTCGAATTGTGACAAGATCACACCGGGAATGCTCATGGCTGCAATGCGTTTAAATATTCCAGTCGTCTTCGTGTCTGGTGGTCCGATGGAAGCGGGTAAAGTGAAGTTCCGCGGTAATGAAAAAGCGATTGACCTCGTTGATGCGATGGTGGTTGCAGCTGACGAAAGCTATACCGATGAAGAAGTTGAAGCGTTCGAACGTTCAGCATGCCCAACCTGTGGTTCGTGCTCAGGTATGTTTACTGCGAACTCAATGAACTGCTTAACCGAGGCGTTAGGTCTTTCTTTACCGGGCAATGGTTCAATCGTTGCAACACATGCCAATCGTGAAAAATTATTCTTGAGAGCAGGTCGTTTAGTTGTTGAATTAGCAAAACGTTATTATGAACAGAATGATGACACTATTTTGCCGCGTTCAATTGCAACCAAAGCTGCATTTGAAAATGCCATGACCCTAGATATTGCAATGGGTGGTTCAACCAATACAGTATTGCACTTGCTCGCTGCTGCACATGAAGCAGAAGTCGATTTCACCATGGATGATATTGATCGTTTATCTCGTCAAGTGCCAGTATTGTCTAAGGTTGCTCCTGCAAAATCAGACGTACATATGGAAGATGTACACCGTGCAGGTGGCATCATGGCAATCTTGGGCGAGCTAGATCGTGCCAATTTGCTAAATACATCATGTCCAACCGTACACGAACCAACTTTGAAAGATGCATTAGACAAATGGGATATTATTCGCACTGAAGATGCGGATGTATATGAGTTCTATCGTTCATCTCCGGGTGGTATCCCAACGCAAGTGGCATTCTCGCAAAATCGTTACTATTCAACTTTAGATGGTGACCGTGAGAAAGGTGTAATTCGTAATGCGGAACATGCCTTCTCTAAAGACGGTGGTTTAGCGGTACTTTACGGAAACATTGCATTAGACGGTTGTATCGTTAAAACTGCGGGTGTGGATGAATCAATCCTGAAATTTACAGGGACAGCACGGGTATTCGAAAGCCAAGATTCGGCTGTTGAAGCGATTTTAGATCATAAAATTGTTGCTGGTGATATTGTCGTGATTCGCTACGAAGGTCCACGTGGTGGTCCAGGGATGCAAGAGATGTTGTATCCAACCAGTTACTTGAAATCGAAAGGTTTAGGTAAAGACTGCGCTTTGATTACCGATGGTCGTTTCTCTGGTGGTTCTTCAGGTCTATCGATTGGTCACGTGTCTCCAGAGGCAGCAGAAGGTGGTGCGATTGGTTTAGTTGAAGATGGTGATACCATTCAAATTGATATTCCAAATCGTAGCATTCACCTTGATGTCGATGATGCAACGATGGCACATCGCCGTACTGTTCAAGAAGCGAAAGGTTGGCATCCAGTGGAAGAGCGTAAACGTAAGGTGTCAAAATCACTGAAAATTTATGCATTGCATTCAACCAGTGCAGCCAAAGGTGCGGTACGCGTTTTGTAATCTGTTTAAGTCCCTCTTACTTGCGATGCTATAATCGCATCTGAGAGGGACTTTTTTCTTGTTTTATAAGATACTCAATATAATTATTACTCGCTTGTTTGCATACAAGTTAGAGATAACTTCCCAATCAAGAACTTTATAACCATTAGAGGCTATCGACATGTCTTTGTTACGTCGTTGGTTTGATCCCATCCGATCGAGTTGGTTCTATCAAAAACCTTCTCGTCAGGCGGTATTACCCACGGGACAGGGTTTAAGTATTTATTTACGTTTGGACGATGTTTATAGCTATCTTGCGGTACAACAACTTGATCAACTCAATGAAATCTTGAGTGATGAACTCAAACCCTTAAAAATAATTATTTCTAAGCAGGATGCTGAACCACCGAATGCAATGTCAGCAGAGGATTGGCTACAGTATTGCTTAAATGACGCTAAGATTTTAGCTAAACAGCATCGTTTTGGATTCGATGAAACGCCAGAAATTCCAAGTCCTGAAGCCTTACAACAAGCTGAAACTATTCTTAGAAATACGCCTTTGCGCGAACAAAATTTCTTACATTTGCTTGAAGATGTGTTCCATATGTTGTGGCAACAGCAATACGGTAAATTGCGAACGTTGTACGCGATGGCAAATCAACATCAAAGCCCTCAAGATTTTCCTGAGCGGATATTCAAAGATGTGCCCGTTATTGCAAGTTATTTCGAATTTGGTGAGCGTAAATATCAAGCCGTTGATGATCTATTGCGACTGACACGTCGTTTAAAGCAACAAAAATTGCTGACAGGAAATCCAATTTTTCTGATTAATCATATCGAATGGCGCGAGCATTTAATTAATGATGGCGAAGCATTGAATGAGATCCAAGCTTTGCATCCAGAGCTTGATTTGTATATCGCCTTAGAAGATCCAATGAGTTGGTTATTGCTTTCCTATATCAAAGAAGAGCTGGCGAATTATTATAATATTCAACTCAAAGTTTTTCCTTTAAGTTATCAAGGACGTGATTGGTTTGACTGGAGTCTCGCAACGCGGGTGTCTAAACGAACTGAAGTTGCATTTACCCCCTTTTGCCGTCCAACCAAAGAAGCGACCTATGAGATGGCAAGATTGTTTTACAGTGTTCCAGAACAACAGCAAGTGGATTGTATCCACGAAATCTTGGAAGGGGTCTGGACACGTGGTAAAGATCTCTCATTTAAAACACATTTTCAGCGCATGCAAAAGCGTTTAGAAATTGATGCTATTACTGAACAAGATATAGATGCTTTACTTCAGCACAATGATGAACTGTGTCAGCAAAAGCATCAGCCAGATTTTCCTGTGTTGGAACTCAGGATTGATGGGCAAAGTTATGTCTTTAATAGCCTATATCGAGTGTGGATGATTGAAAGCATTATTAGTAATGTTTTAGAGGATAAATATAAATTGGCCTCAACCTCTGCTTGAGGCCTACTTCCAAAAATAAGAATACGCCCAGACCCTACTTTTTCCGTAGCATAACTCCAACCTAAGATTGGAGGCAGGGCATGACTTTTTTAGCAATTATTGTGATGGTATTTGTCTTCGCAGGCATGATTAAAGGCATGATTGGTCTTGGCTTGCCCGCAGTCTCTATGGGGCTATTAACCATTGCCATGAGTCCATTTCAGGCAGCTTCACTTTTAATTGTCCCTTCAATGATTACCAATATTTGGCAGCTTTTTGCAGAAGGTCGAGTCTGGACTTTTGTTCGTCGTTTTTGGACTTTACTGCTTGGCGTTGTGATCGGATCCGTTTGGAGCTTTTTACCGACCTTGAGCCAAAGTCATGGGCAAAACAGTGAAATCTTATTAGGGACGATGTTAGTGCTGTATGGCATATACGGTCTATGGGTCAAAAATCTTCCAAATTTGAGTAAATATGAACGATGGTTATCACCTTTGGTGGGCTATATTGGGGGTGCCGTGACCGTGGCGACAGGTGTGATCATCATCCCTGTTGTACCTTATTTGCAGTCCTTGCATTTGACACGAGATGAACTGGTTCAGTCTTTAGGCTTAACCTTTACCATCTCTACGATTTGTTTAGCCATGTTTTTACATCACAATCCAATCACAGGTATTACACTGGATTATCGTCTTTCATTTATTGCTTTAATTGCTGCTTTAATTGGCATGTGGCTAGGTAAAAAAATCCGTTATCAATTGAATGAGCAACGTTTCCGCCGCCTATTTTTTATGGGGTTGTTGGCATTGGGTGGATATATGTTATCTCATTAATGGCAGGATCATTTCAGACGATGTTGCAATAAAAAATCGGCAAAGTTTTGATAGTCTTGTGATAGTTGCTTGAAATCCTGAGTTGCCAGCAATAGTTTACGATTTGCCCAAGCACCCAGCAGTTGCACAGTATGAAAATGATAGGTGGGTTGTAAACGTTGTGCGGCACGTGCAGGCATAATGGCTACACCTACACCTTCAGCCACGACTTCAGCAATTGAAGCAAAATTCGGTAAACGCAAACGATATTGGATATTAAAGCCCAGTAATTTGGCTTGAGTTTCGATGGATTGCTGTAAAGAGTGATGTGGCATTAGACCAATAAAACCGTAGTTTAATGCATCAATTAAGTTCAAATGTTGATGCTGCGCCAGTGCATGTGAGCGAGGGCAAATCAGCACTAAAGGATCACTGGCGAAATCCTGTGTTTGTAAAGGTTGGATATCAAAGAAGCTAGAGACTAATCCTAATTGAGCAATGCCTTTGTGAAGTGCTGCAATGATCTCTGAGCTTTCGGCTTCATGTAAGTCAATATTAATTTCAGGGTGGCGCATTAAATATTGCGGTAATAATGTTGGTAAATATTCACTTTGTGCAGAAGAATTACACCACAATGTCAATGATAGCGGTGTGGTTTCTCGAAAACGTTGCATGTCTTGTTCAAGTTGATCTTTTTGTTGTATCAACGTTCTTGCATGTTCAGCTAAAGCATGACCCGCACTGGTGAGCTCAACGCCAGTTGTTTGTCGAGTAAATAGGGGGGTGTTGAAATATTGTTCAAGTTTTTTGATGCGTTCACTCGCTGCTTGCAATGAGATAGCCGAGCGTTTGGCACCTTTGGTCAGACTGCCTGTTGCAATGATATGCAGCAATAATTGTAAATCAAAAAAGTCAAAACGCATGAGCACAACGCATTGAAATGCAAAAAATCATCATACTAAAAATAAACTCAATAAACATAGCATGCTGAATATCTGCATAAAAATAGGATCAAAATAAAATCTATATTAAGGACACTAAAACGATTTAACTTCTTTTAAAGGATGATCTTTAAATAGTTGCACAATCCATTCAATAAATGCTCTTTGCCGAGGCGTAACTAAGGTTTTAGAGGGGTAAAGTAGGGAAACAGGCAAAAATGGAGCTTGATATTGTTTGAGTATTTGACGCAGTTGGCCATTTTCGATTTCTTTGATATGGCCGTAACGAGGCACTTGGATAATGCCAAAGCCTTGCTCAGCGGCGGCTGAATATGAATGTGCACCGTTGACCTGAATGAAACTGGCTAAATCATACATTTTCCACTGATCATTCACCAAAAATTCTAAAGGCAACGTTTTTTGTCGGGCGGTGGAGTAAAACCCGACCATAAAATGCTGCTTCAAATCGTTGAGGCTCTTAGGTGTTCCATATTTTTCTAAGTATTGGGGGCTTGCTAGAGTGACTTGTTGAATATCACCTAAATGTCTGACCACCAATTCACTATGATTAAGATGACCAATCCGAATGACGCAATCGATACCTTCTTTAATGACATCGACATAACGATCACCTTCCGTCAGTTGAAGTTGAATTTCAGGATATTCAGCTAAAAATAAATGAAGTTTTGGCATAATAAAATGAGCGGCAAACATGCCATGAACTTCAATTTTTAATACACCTTTAGGCTTGGCATGAAGGAAATCATGATCTGATTCATCAATATAACCAAGAATATATTTACAACGCTGGTAATAAATATTGCCTTCATCGGTCAGACTAACTTGACGCGTGGTGCGAAATAACAAGCGCGTATTTAGTTCAGTTTCTAATTGTTTAATCGCGTCTGTCAACGTAGAGCGCGGCAGGTTGAGTAATTGGGCAGCTTTGGTAAAACTCCGCTGTTCAGCAACCTGCACAAATGCCGACATTGCATTTAATTTATCCATAGGACTCATTCTTTTGTTCGGTATATCCGCATAAAGATGCCGAAATTTGATGGATTATCTAGTTCTATCTGAACAGTATCATAGATCGTATTCAGTCATCTGTTGACTTATGTGAGGTCGAAAATGAATACACAATCCAATACTGTAAATCAGAGCAAAGTGATTTTAATTACTGGCGCATCTCGTGGTATCGGTGCGTTTACCGCAAGCTTATTGGCACAACAAGGTCATCAGATCATGGTTAACTACGCCAATAATGATGTAGAAGCCAATCAGGTTGTAGAAAAAATCCAAGCGGCGGGTAGTACGGCAACTGGGTTTAAGGCAGATGTGAGTCAATCAAGTCAGGTCAAACAATTATTTGATTACACCATTCAAACCTATGGAAAAATTGATGTACTGATCAATAATGCAGGAATTATGTGCTTTAAAAAAATTGAGGCTTTGGATGATGAAACCATTGAAAGTGTTCTATCGATTAATTTAAAAGGTGCGTTATATACCATGCGCGAGGCAGCGAACCGTCTTGAACAAGGTGGTAAAATTATTAATTTATCCAGCAGCGTCATTGCTATGAAGCTCGAAGGCTATGGCATATATACTGCATCAAAGGCAGCAATTGAGTCGTTGACTGCCATTCTTGCTAAAGAACTCAGAGGTAAGCAGATCACTGTAAATGCGATTGCACCTGGACCAACAGCAACGGAACTTTTCTTTGAAGGAAAAAGTGATGCGTTGATTGCGCAGTTGGCTAAAGCAGCGCCTTTAGAACGTTTAGGTACGGTTGAAGATATTGCTGCCGTGATCGATTTTGCAGTAAGTGATGCCAGTAACTGGATTAACGCACAGGTGATCAGAACCAATGGTGGCATTGTGTAGCGAAAGCTTTAAAGCAATAAAAAAAGGCAGCCTAAGCTGCCTTTGAATGTGTGAGATTTATTTTTTTAAACTAAATAATAAATTTAATAAAATTGCTGCAAAAGTTGCGGTTCCGATACCACCTAAGTTAAAGCTTCCAAACAATAGTTCAAAATTACCCGCACCTAAAATAATAGTCACTGATGCGATGATCAAATTTTTATTATTGGAGAAATCGACTTTATTTTCGATCCAGATTTTTGCACCTGCAATGGTGATTAAGCCAAACACTACAATTGAAGCGCCTGTAAGTACAGCAGTTGGAATGGTACTAATTACTGCACCGAATTTAGGCGAAAGTCCTAAGAAGATGGCGAAAACACCTGCAATCACGAACACGATGGTTGAATAAACTCGAGTCACAGCCATCACCCCGATATTTTCACCGTAAGTTGTCATTCCTGGTGCGCCTACACCACCAGATAATGTGGTCGCAAGACCATCGGCGACAAATGCTTTGCCTAGCTGCGGAGTAAGATCTTCACCTGTCATTGCGCCGACTGCTTTGATATGACCTAAGTTTTCAGCCACTAAAATAAGGGCAACAGGTGCAATAATTAAAATTGCATTCATATCAAAGGTTGGATGTGAAAAGCTTGGAATACCAAACCACGGTGCTGCTGCGATTTGAGAAAAATCAATCGGCTTTCCAAAGCCTAGCACATTGGTTGTGATCGCATAAATTGCATAGGCAATCAGTAGCCCGACCAATAACAATAATCGTTGTAACAAGCCTTTGGTAAAGACTGCGATCACGCCCATACTTAAAACAGTAACAAGTGCCATCCACATTTCAAACGGTTGACCTGCAACGCCTTTGATGGTCACAGGAGCAAGGTTCAAACCGATGATCATCACAATGGCACCAGTCACCACTGGCGGCATAAGTTTTTCAATCCAACGTGTACCTGTTAGCATGACGGCAAAGCCAATCAATGCGTATAAAATACCGCAGGCAACAATACCTCCGAGTGCTACTGAAAGATTGGGGTTTGCACCTGAGCCTGTGATATGACCTGTTGCTGCTGCAACAACACCAATAAATGCAAAACTTGAACCGAGATAACTCGGTACACGACCACCCGTAATCAAGAAGAAAATAATGGTACAAATCCCTGACATTAAAATGGCAAGGTTCGGGCTAAAACCCATTAATAAGGGTGCGAGTACAGTTGCACCAAACATTGCAAATGCATGTTGTACGCCGAGCACCGCGCTTTGTAAGGGCGGTAAATATTCATTTGTCGCAACAGGTCGATGATCAATCTTCCCCTGATACGGCTGCCATTTTGGAAACCAATTTGACATAGATGAGACTCATTATGTGATATCAGCGCGTATGATACTCTTTCTTAAATCAAGCTTTCACCTATAGGCCATTGAGAATCTTGATTGTTCTTGTCTTTTAAGTTTGTATTTTTACCTTTTGGTAAAATATGTTTCAAAATAAACTTTCGGATTTATTGTTTATTTTTCAACGAATATTTGAAATATTAAAAAAGAGAGATAGAAAAAAATTTTTAAATTTTTTTTAAAGAAATGGAATATTTTGCCAATTTTGCCATCAATAGCACTTATTTCTATTGATGGCATGGCTCAGAAAAGTAAAATTTAGCCAGTATTACGCAAGCCAGCGGCTATCCCGGCAATACTGACCATTAAGGCGTGATCGACTGGGCTATGCTCCGTTTGGTGTTCTGCTAAATATAAACGTCGACGTTTCATCAGTTCTGCTTGCAACAGATGCAAAGGCAATAAATATGGTTTACGCACCTGCATGGATTGATCAAGCACTTCGTTATTGCTCAAAAGTTTTGATTCACCTTTTAAGTTTAATAAGGTATCTACTGCATTTTGCAAACGTTGACGTAACTCTACACCTAACACTTTCAAATCCTGATTTTGAGTCAGGTGAGATTCATAATACAAAGCAATGTTGGCATCAGATTTGGACAATACCATTTCCAACATATCAATTAAGGTTTGAAAATATGGCCACTGTTCCAACATCTCATCCAGTGTTTTTTTATGTTGTTCGTGTACTTGATTGATCGCCGTTCCTGTTCCGAGCCAAGCAGGCAACATTAATCGAATTTGTGTCCATGCAAATACCCAAGGAATCGCCCGAAGAGACTCTATACCACCACTGACTTTACGTTTTGCAGGACGTGAACCAAGCGGCAGCATTTGCAATTCTAGCTCAGGCGTAACGGTACGCAGGTAACTCACAAAATTCGGATTTTCACGCACGGTTTGACGATAAACCTGTACCGATAAATCAGTCATTTGATTCATCAGGTCGCGCCATTCTTTTTTCGGTTCAGGTGGTGGTAATAAGGTTGCCTCTAAAGTCGCGGCGGTATAGATCTCTAGATTTTGCAGCGCAATACCTTCTAAACCGAACTTGAAGCGAATCATTTCACCTTGTTCAGTGACACGGATGGCTCCTGAGATTGAACCCGGTGGTTGAGAGAATAACGCTTGCTGGGTTGGCGCACCACCACGACTGATCGAACCACCACGACCATGAAATAAGGTTAATTGCACGCCGTGTTGTTGAGCGACAGCCGTTAATTCTTCTTGAGCACGATATTGTGCCCAGTTAGCTGACATAAAACCTGCATCTTTTGCAGAGTCTGAGTAGCCAATCATCACTTCATGTTTAGCTTGAATATGCTGTTTATACCAATGCATATTAAACAAGGTGTTCATGGTTTTGGCTGCACCATCGAGATCTTTTAAGGTTTCAAATAATGGTACCACGCGCAGCGGGTGCTGAATTCCTGCTTCTTTTTGTAATAAAAGTACAGCTAAGACATCGCTTGGATATTCCGCCATCGAAATAATATACGCACCCAAACTCTCGGTCGGTTGCTCAGCTAAAGTGCGCATGGTGGCAAAGACTTCGAGTACATCAGGGTGCTGAATTAAGCTTCCTTCAGGTTCAGTAAAGAACTTTGGTAATAACGGACGCTTGCTTTGTAATTCCTGAATCAGAAAGTTCTGACGTGCTTGTTCTGTCCATGATTCAAAATTACCTAAACCTAAATATTCAGTAATGGCTGAAATGGCTTGACGATGTCGACCTGATTCTTGGCGTATATCAAGTTTAAGTAATTCAATCCCAAAACAATTGATTCGATAAATAAAATCAAGTAATTGTCCGTTGGCGATTTCAGCAAGATTACTTTCTATTAAAGAGCGATAGCAAAGTAATAAGGGTTGTAGTAATTCATCTTTATTTCGAATGATATGACTATCATCGGCTTCTTTTCCTTGTAAGCGCTGTCCTAACCAATAGCGAGTGGCTTTTAAGCGCTCACGGGTTTCACGTAGATATTCACGATACGGTTCTGGGTGTTCATAACCCAAGGCTTGAGTCAGTTCATGAGAGCAACTTTGGATAGAGAGTTCCCAACGCAGATTTTCAATATCACGTAGGTATAAATCTGCCGCTTGCCAACGTGATAGCCAGAGCACTTCTTGAGTCACTTGATGGGTGACATTTGGATTACCATCACGATCACCACCCATCCATGAAGCAAAACGGATTGGTGCAATATTCAGTGGTAAAGCCTGTTCACAATGTTGCTGGGACAATTCATTCAGTTCACGCACGAATTTGGGTACAGCATTCCACAAGGTTTGTTCAATCGTTGCAAAGCCCCATTTTGCTTCATCAACAGGGGTTGGGCGATGTTGACGGATTTCATCCGTTTGCCAAGCCGAACTGACCAATTGTTTTAATGTGGCAATCGTTTCTTGGCGTTCTCTTGGAGTGAGTTTTTGCTGATCGAGTTTGGATAAACAATCGGTAATATCATCATATTTTTGAATTAAAGTACGACGGCTCACTTCAGTCGGATGAGCAGTCAATACCAGTTCAATTTTTAGATCACAAATTTGCTGAAACAACTGTTGTGTATCAATATGTTGGGTTTTAAATTTTTCGAATAAATGAGGAAGAGGATTTGGACTCGGTGCTTGTTCATCAAATTCAGCCTGACGACGACTACGAACGACGTGATATTGCTCTGCAATATTGGCGAAGTTCAGGAAATGTGAAAATGCACGGGTCAGGGGTAAAATTTCTTCGTCTTTTAAACCAAGGAAAAGTTGTTCTAATTGTTTTTCTGCTTCAAGTTGACCGTCACGAGCGCCTTTTGCCAATGCGCGAATTTGTTCAATTTGATTAAACAAATCTTGCCCTGCATGTTGTTTAAGGGTTTCACCGAGTAAATTGCCCAATAAACGGACATCTTCACGTAATGGAGCAGTGATTTGCTGAATCATTCTATTTCTCCTGTTGTTCTCATTCGACTATAGCGTGATTGAGAGACAATCCAAGTGGAGAACGTAAAAAAATGTGAATATTATCTAATTTTTAGGTTGATATTTAAGCAAAAAAATCTCAATCGATTGTTGAATCATCTGATCAATTTCAGCCGCTGTTGGTACGGGCGCTAAATTCAGTAAAACTTGTTGATGGCGTATGCCTAATAGAAGTGACAGCATCAGTTCAGTTTGTTTAATCGGCTGGTCTGCTTGAATAAATTTAAACGCGATCGCCTGTTCAAAAAAATGACACCACACATTGCACATTCGGGTATGGGAAGCATCAAAAAATTGTTGTGCTAAGGGACTTTGTTCGGCTGCAAGTTCAAACATAAGACAATCTAATTTTATTGCCTCGGGTAAATAAATAATGCCTAAAGCACGATCACACATTAAATAAAGCGCTTGTTTAAAATCAGATTCTGCTGTCAGTTCAAATTGTTTTGCTCGAATAGATTCTTCACAGCTTTCTTCAATCGCGCATATAAATAGATTGGCTTTATCTTGAAAGTGGTTATACACCGTCAGTTTAGTGACACCAGCTTCTTTGGCAATCTGATTCATATTGGTCGCATGAAAACCCATTTTTAGAAAAATAGATTTAGCCGCCTGTAAGATCTTGGCTCTTTTTTCTAAATCCTTTGGGCGACCACTGTGAATTTGCACTATACCTTTCTCTTTTAATTTATTTACAAATCAAGTTTATAGATTTAATTTTTAATTAGTGTACTCACGGGTATATTAATTAAAAAATAAACAATCTATCATAATGTTCATATTGTGCCTTAAAAAATCAATTTGAATAAGAGCGAAAAAGAGATGAATCTGCTAAATCATGTAATTGTGGGGTTGCTCGTACTCAGCAGTGTCACTTTAACAGCATGTCAAAAAGAAGTTCCCAAGACTGAGGAAATCCCTTATGTCATGGTGGCTCAGCCAAGTAGCAATCATGTTGATCAAAAAAGCTATGCAGGCGATGTCCAAGCGAGACAACAAACTGCACTTGCATTCCGTGTTGGAGGACAAATTACTGAACGGTATGTCGATGTCGGTGATCGGGTCAAAGTGGGGCAAGTGCTTGCTAAATTAGATGTTAAAGATGCGCAATTGCAAATGAATGCAGCCAAAGCGCAATTTGATAGTGCGCAGGCAGCAGCAAAAATTGCATCTGAAGAATACAAGCGTTATCAACAACTTTTACCTATTAATGCAGTCAGTCGCTCGCAGTTCGATGCGATCAAAAATCAATACGAATCGGCACAAGCAGGTTTACAACAAGCACGTTCTAATTATGAAGTTGCTTCCAATCAAACAGGTTATAACCAGCTGATTTCGAATAAAAATGGTGTAATCACGCAACGTCAAATTGAAGTCGGACAAGTTATTGCAGCAGGACAAGCTGCTTATCAGTTGGCGATTGAAGGCGAGCGTGAAGTGGTTTTTGGCGTGCCAGAGCAATTGGTGAGTACCATTAAAGTGGGGCAACCTGCGTGGGTCACGCTTTGGTCGCAACCTGATGCACGTTTTGCTGCTAAAGTCCGTGAGGTTTCTCCCGCAGCAGATCAATCACGCACATTTACGGTGAAAGTCTCTTTACTTGAAGGTCAGTCGAACATTCAACTGGGTCAAAGTGCACGTGTATTTTTTGTGGCTAATGAAAATAATGTGCTGAGTGTACCTTTATCGAGTGTCACCGCAAATGATCAGCAAGGCTATGTTTGGGTCGTCAATAGTAATCAAACCTTACGTAAAGTTCCTGTGACAATGGGTACTTATGGGCGTGATAGTGTACCGATTCTTTCTGGTCTCAAAGCAACAGATTGGGTCGTGGTTGGTGGTGTGCATTTACTTCGTGACCAACAAAAAATTCACCCAGTAGATCGTGAAAATCGCGAAGTTAAGCTTAAAGCTGGAGGTTAATCATGAAATTTAACCTCTCAGAATGGGCACTTAAGAATAAGGGCATTGTCCTTTATTTTATGCTATTGCTTGGACTTGTGGGAATCATTTCTTACTCCAAATTGTCTCAAAGTGAAGATCCTCCGTTTACCTTTAAGGTGATGGTGGTACAGACCTACTGGCCAGGTGCGACTGCCAAAGAAGTCTCGACTTTGGTGACAGATCGAATTGAAAAAGAGTTAATGACCACAGGACAATACGACCGAATTATGGCGTATTCACGTCCGGGTGAATCGCTGGTTACTTTTGTCGCCAAAGATAGTTTGCCTTCGAGTGCCATTCCAGATGTTTGGTATAACGTTCGCAAAAAGGTCAATGATATTCGTCATCAGTTACCAAGTGGTGTGCAAGGTCCATTCTTTAATGATGAGTTTGGCGATACTTTTGGCAATATTTATGTGCTGACAGGCAAAGATTTTGACTATGCGGTGATGAAAGAATATGCAGATCGTTTGCAACTGCAATTGCAACGGGTCAAAGATGTCAGCAAAGTCAATTTAGTTGGATTGCAAGATCAAAAAATTTGGATTGAGCTATCTAATACCAAAGCTGTACAACTGGGTGTACCCGTTACAGCGATCCAAGAAGCAATTCAAAAACAAAATGATATGGCAAGTGCAGGCTTCTTTGAGACAGGCACAGACCGTATTCAGCTTCGGGTTAGTGGACATTTGCATAGTGTCGATGATCTGAAAAAAATGCCGTTATTGGTGGGCGACAAAACCATTCAACTCGGTGATGTAGCAGATGTCTATCGTGGTTTTAGTGAACCTGCGCAACCACGTATGCGCTTCATGGGTGAAAATGGTATTGGTATTGCCGTTTCGATGCGTAAAGGTGGTGATATTATTGCCTTAGGTAAAAACCTTGAGACTGAATTTAACAGCTTACAGAAAAGCTTACCTTTAGGAATGAAACTGCAAAAAGTTTCAGATCAACCCGTTGCAGTACAGCGTAGTATTCAAGAGTTCTTAAAAGTTCTTGCCGAAGCCGTAATCATTGTTTTATTGGTCAGTTTCTTCTCGCTTGGTTTCCGTACGGGTTTGGTCGTTGCACTGTCTATTCCATTGGTACTCGCAATGACCTTTGCTGGCATGAGCTTATTCGATGTCGGTCTACATAAAATTTCACTCGGTGCTTTGATTCTCGCCCTCGGTTTGTTGGTTGACGATGCGATTATTGCTGTTGAAATGATGGCAATCAAAATGGAGCAGGGCTACAGCAGGCTCAAAGCCGCAGGTTTCGCATGGCAAACCACGGCATTTCCAATGTTGACAGGAACGCTGATTACAGCAGCAGGTTTCTTGCCGATAGCGACAGCACAATCGGGTACAGGTGAATATACGCGTTCAATTTTCCAAGTGGTGACCATCGCTTTGGTTGTGTCTTGGATTGCAGCTGTTTTATTTGTGCCATATTTAGGTGAAAAATTATTACCTGACTTCACCAAGCAAAAGCAACAAGCTGCTTGGTATGTGCGTTTATGGGCAAGATTACGTAAGCAACCTGCGCCTGTTGTTGAGGCACATGGTCAACATCATGATCCTTATCATTCTAAGTTTTATCAATCTTTCCGTCGTGTGGTGGAAATCTGTATTACCTACCGCAAAACGGTGATTGCAGTAACAGTGGGTATTTTTGTGCTCTCTGTGGCGATGTTTAAACTCGTGCCGCAACAATTTTTCCCACCTTCCAATCGCGCTGAAATTTTAGTGGATTTAAAGCTCGAAGAGGGTGCATCACTCACGGCTACAGAGCAAGCCGTGAAAAAAGTTGAGAAATTCTTATCAACACAGCAAGGTATTGATAACTATGTGGCGTATGTCGGAACTGGTTCACCACGGTTCTATTTACCTCTAGATCAGCAGCTTCCACAAGCGAGTTTTGCACAATTTGTGGTGTTGGCTTCTTCATTAGATGACCGCGATGAAATCCGCCGTTCATTAGATCAACAAATTAAAAAGCTATTACCGCAAGTCCGCACCCGTGTTTCTTTATTAGAAAATGGACCGCCTGTGGGCTATCCATTGCAGTATCGTGTTTCTGGTGAGGATTTGGGAACGGTACGTTTATGGGCACAAAAGGTTGCCAAAGTTTTAGGTGAAGATCCAAATACTACTAATGTGCATCTGGATTGGGGAGAGCCGAGTAAAATCATCTCTATTGAAATTGATCAAGATCGCGCACGTCAAATGGGTGTATCTAGCTCAGATTTAGCAAACTTCCTGAATGCCTCGGTAACAGGAACGGTGATGAATCAATATCGTGAAAAAAGAGAACTGATTGAGATTCGTTTACGTGGTGATAAAACTGAACGAGCTGAAGTCGCGTCTTTAGCAAGTTTGGCTGTACCAACCAGTAATGGCACCACAGTTCCTTTAGCGCAAATTGCAAAAATTGAATCACGCTTTGAAGAAGGTTTGATTTGGCATCGTAACCGTTTACCAACCATTACTGTTCGAGCGGATATTCGCACAAATTTGCAACCAGCAACCGTGGTTCAGCAGTTAGCCGATCAAATGCAAAGCTTACGTGCTGATCTACCGAATGGGTATCTGCTCGAAGTAGGTGGCACAGTGGAAGAATCTGCCAAAGGTCAAAGCTCGGTGAATGCAGGTATGCCATTATTTTTGGCCGTGGTGATGACATTACTCATGATTCAATTACGCAGTATGTCTCGTGCGACAATTGTATTGTTGACAGCGCCGTTGGGTTTAATTGGTGTGGTTGCATTCTTATTACTGTTCAATAAACCCTTTGGTTTTGTGGCGATGCTCGGCACCATTGCGCTTTCAGGCATGATCATGCGTAATTCGCTGATTCTGATTGATCAGATCGAGCAAGATATTCATGCAGGTCATGCGCCGTGGGATGCAGTGATTGGCGCAACCATGCGCCGTTTCCGCCCAATTGTGTTGACCGCACTCGCAGCGGTGCTTGCAATGATCCCATTATCACGCAGTATTTTCTTTGGTCCGATGGCTGTGGCAATTATGGGTGGCTTGATCGTAGCAACCTTATTAACCCTATTTTTCTTGCCTGCACTCTATGCAGCATGGTTTAAGGTTAAGAAAACAACACAACTATCGTAATTATTTTGTGAATAAAGGTGCGAAATATTGAAAATTTCAATATAGTAGCACCTATATTTTAAGACCAAAAAATAATTGAATTTCATTGCATGACCAATTTAACGAAATGCAGTGAATGAGGTGATATAGAGCATGGCGCAAGACAATATTGAGCAACATCGCCGCTATGTGGTGATTTCATACGTGTTCATGTTTCTTGCATTATTTACAATTGTGTTTGCAGCGTTTGCGTATGTGTTAGCACGAAAAGTTGCAATTGTGGATAATGCTGAAGTATGGATACATGCACATGCACTTTGGATCATGCGTAATGTGTTGTTGTTTATATTGATGGCCTTTTTCGCGGCACTTTGGTTTATACCCTTATTCTTTTTTGCTTGGGATAGCGCTTTATGGGTGACAGGAATGACTGTTGCTGGTGTTGTCTTTGGTTTGATTGCATGGTTGTACTTATTAAATGCTTGGTTAAATGGCGTTTCTAAATACTTAAAAAATAAAGCTGTTTTCTAAATTATCGCTTTTTTGTTTGGGTAGCCCTTGTAAATCTGTAATCTAACCCCTATTAAGGCTCTGTTGACTTTAGAAATAAAATGTCAATAGAGCCTATTTGTTTTTGTAGAGATTGAATTTATTCCGTGAGGAGCATCGCCAACCATGGCTAAACGTGATTATTATGAGGTTTTGGGCGTTTCGAAAACCGCAAGTGATGATGAGATTAAAAAAGCCTATCGTAAGTTGGCGATGAAGTATCATCCAGATCGTAACCCTGACAACGCTGAAGCAGAAGAGAAATTCAAAGAAGCATCAGAAGCCTATGAAGTGCTTTCTGATGGTGAGAAGCGCAGTATGTATGATCGTGCTGGTCATAGCGCTTTTGAAGGCGGTTTCGGCGGTGGCGGCGGTTTCGGTGGTGGTTTTAGCGCTGAAGACATTTTTAGCCAATTCGGTGATATTTTCGGTGGCGCGTTTGGTGGCGGTGGTCGTCAACAACAACGTCAACGCCGTGGCTCAGATCTTCGCTATGTCATGGAACTCACACTTGAAGAAGCGGTTAAAGGTGTGAAAAAAACCATCACCTTTACTGCGCCAGCACCTTGTGAGGTTTGTGATGGTAAGGGATCTAAAAATCCAAATGATGTAGAAACTTGCCGTACTTGTCATGGTTCAGGTCAAGTGCGTATGCAACAAGGCTTCTTCTCAGTCCAGCAAACCTGTAGTACCTGTCGTGGTCAAGGTAAAATAATCAAAAACCCATGTAATAGTTGTCATGGTTCGGGCGTGGCTGATCGTCAACAAACGCTTGAAGTGACTATTCCAGCAGGCGTAGATAATGGTGATCGCGTACGTTTAACCGGTAAAGGCGAAGCAATTCGTGATGGTCAGGCGGGCGACTTATATGTAGAAGTTGTGGTGCGTGAACACGAAATTTTCCAACGTGATGGCGCTGATCTTTACATGGATGTGCCAGTGAGCATCGCAGATGCTGCACTCGGTAAAGAAATGGAAATCCCGACCCTTGATGGTCGTGTAAGCTTGAAAGTTCCTGAGGGGACACAAACTGGTAAATTATTCCGCTTACGTGGCAAGGGTGTTCGTCCTGTCCGTAGTAGCATGGTCGGTGATTTACTTTGCCGTATCGTGGTGGAAACGCCTGTGAATTTAACCAGTCGTCAACGCGAGTTATTGAAAGAATTACAAACCTCTTTGGATGGTGATGGACATGCGTCTTCTCCAAAGAAAAAATCTTTCTTTGATCGTTTATTCGACTAATCGATATTTAGATAAAAAACCTGCTTCGGCAGGTTTTTTTATGGGTTTTTTTTAGCGTAATGTGAGAGTTTTGCTATAGTAGCGAGATTGTTTAAATAAAAGACTGGGAAAAATTATGTCAACTTCTCCACGCATTGGTATTTTAGGTGCAGGCGGACGCATGGGACGTATTCTAATTCAAGCTGTGCAACAGGCTGGCTATCAACTGGCTGCGGCTGTTGAGCGTCCTGAAAGTAGCTTAGTGGGTACAGATGCAGGTGAGCTTGCAGGTGTGGGAAGCCTTGGCGTCAAGGTGGCAGGAAGTCTGAGTGAAGTATTAAAAGACTGCGATGTAGTGATTGACTTCACTGCACCTGTTGCAACAGAACAGCACCTAAAGTTATGCCGTGAAGCAGGCGTAGCGATGGTGATTGGTACGACAGGTATGTCTGATGAGCAAAAAGCATTTTTAGATGACACGGCAACTCAAACACCAGTCGTCTATGCAGCCAATTATTCAGTTGGCGTGAATGTATCTATTAAACTGTTGGAGCTAGCTGCAAAAGTATTTGGTGACACTGTAGATATTGAAATTATTGAAGCTCATCACCGTCATAAAGTCGATGCACCATCGGGGACTGCTTTTATGATGGGTGAGGCGATTGCTGATACTTTAGGTCGTAACTTAAAAGAAGTCGCGGTCTATGGACGTGAAGGTTATACCGGTCCTCGTGATCGTCAAACTATTGGTTTCGAAACGATTCGTGGTGGCGATATCGTGGGTGAGCACACTGTGATGTTTATTGGTGAAGGTGAGCGTGTTGAAGTGACACATAAAGCCACCAATCGTATGAACTTCGCTTCAGGTGCTGTGCGCGCAGCAGCGTGGGTGGTCGGACGTGAAGCGCGTAAATATGACATGAAAGATGTTTTAGGCTTTAACGATTTGGAAGTATAAAACGTTCCTTTTTTGTACTATAACAGAGCTTGTCGAGCTTTCTTTCTTAGATGAGTGAAAACAAGCTCTTGCCATCATTAAAACAATTGAGCGTGACATGAATAAAAAACATATCGTCCTCGCGACACTGCTCAGCATGACCAGTTTTGCGGTTACTGCTGCATCAGATACAGCGAAACTCAGTTTGCATCGCAATAATATTAAGGTTTGGACATACCAAACAGAAAACAATCCGATTATTCAATATAAAGCTGAAACCACCTTTGATGTGCCATTAGAACGTGCTGTTGCCGTGGTTCTTGATGTCGAACGGACACCACAATGGGTGCCTTATGTGGGTAAAGCACAAATGTTAGCTCGAGATGAGAAAAAAGGTGAGTTCACACTTTATATGGTTTTAGATTTCCCATTTCCATTAAAAGATCGAGATGTGGTGATTAAAGGCAAAATGACTAAAAATGCAGATGGCAGCATTAGTATTAAAAATAATGCCATTCAAAATAATTACCCTGAACAAGCAGATGTGGTTCGACTGACCAAGTATTCTGGTGATTGGACTTTTCAAAAAATAGCCAATAATAAAGTCAAAGTCATCACCAATGGCTATGCTGATCCAGCTGGCTCAATTCCATTAAGCTTTGTAAATATGTTTGTTCAACAGCAACCTTATCAAATGTTAATGAAAATGAAAAAGGAGGTGAATAATCCAATATATGCACAACCTAATTTGCCTGACGTATTGAAATAATATGCATTTGAACCTTTGTACTTGTATGAAAGAACAAGCCTGATTTATATCAGGCTTTTCTATTCCGCATCAGCTTTGAGAGCATTGTTCTAATGTTGTGCTTGGTTTGGTTGTTAGTTTGATTTGGATAAATACCAAGATTAAACCGACTCCTGCTAATAGCGCACCGATCATGGAAACCGCCGTATAATTTAAGCCGATACTCAACACTGCACCACCAGCCGCTGCACCGATGGCATTGCCTAAATTAAATGCTCCAACGTTGACTGAAGATGCCAGTCCTGATGCCTCATGCGCTACTGCCATCACGCGCATTTGTAAAGGTGGAACGATTGCAAATGCTGCCGCACCCCAAATCACTAAACCAATGGCTGCACCAAGTTGAGTTTTTGCAAGAATTGGAAAAATCAGCATTAATCCAATCAATAAAGCTAAGAAGCCAATCAGGGTTTTATCTAACGATAAATCTGCAAATTTGCCGCCAAAGTGATTACCAATCGAGAAACCAATACCAATTAAGACCAACATTATGGTGATAAAGGTCGATGAAGCGTGGGTGAATTGTACTAAGCTCGGTGCAATATAGGTATATAGGGTAAACATGGCAGAGGCACCAAACACCGTGGTGAGCAATGCCAAAACCACAGGTAGTCGAGTAAGCACCTTCAGCTCCATTTTCACATTCGGTTTTTGCCCAACTGAACCGACAGGTAGAGCTTTCCAAAGAGCAACCATGGTGATAAGACCGAGTGCTGAAATCCCCAGGAAGGACATTCGCCAACCAATATTTTGCCCGATCCAAGTTGCAAGTGGCACACCACCAATATTGGCAATGGTGAGTCCCATAAACATGCTGGCTACAGCACTGGCTTGTTTATTTGCTGGAACCACACTCGCGGCAACCACGGATCCAATTCCAAAAAAAGCACCGTGGTTCAGACTGGTGATTAAACGTGCTCCCATTAGACTCATATAATTAGGCGCAAACGCTGCGATTAGATTACCAATCGTAAAAATTGCCATCAGTAAAATAAGCGCATTACGACGAGCAAAACCACCGAGCCATAAGGTCATAATCGGTGCACCGAGCATAACACCCAAGGCATAACCTGTGATCAGCATACCAGCGCTTGGAATCGACACACCAAGATCATTGGCAATATTGGGCAGCAAGCCCATAGGCGAAAACTCAGTGGTTCCAATTGCAAAAGCACCAATTGCTAGCGCAAGTAGAGGAAGATTGATACTTTTGCCCATTCTATTCATCCCATTGCGGTGCAAGTTCAGGCGGGTCGATTTCACGTCCATTACGTTCTAGTTGCGCTATCATCTGCATCTCTTCCACGCTTAATTTTAAATCTTGCGCTTTTAAGTTGCTGATCAAGTTTTCACGCTTAGTGGATGATGGAATAACGGCAAAACCGCGCTGTAGTGCCCAAGCCAATGCAACTTGTGCAGTGGTGGCTTGATGCTGTGACGCAATTTCAAGCAAAACAGGGTCGTTTAACACTTTGCCATAGGCAAGCGTCATGTATGAGGTCACATCGATCTGTTGTTCGCTTAGATAATTCACCAAGCTCTGATTTTGTAAATAGGGACTTAACTCGATTTGATTAGTTGCAATATGTTCTGCACCGATGCTATCGATTGCTTGCTGTGTGAGTGCAATATTAAAATTAGAAACACCAATCAGTTTGGTCAAACCTTGTTGTTTTGCTTCCAATAATAATTGCATTAGCTCAGTAATATTGGTGCCTTGAGAGGGTGCAGGCCAGTGAATTAAGGTCAGATCAACGGCATCAGTACCAAGCTTCTGTAAACTCTCTTTCAGGCTAGGGATTAATTTTTCTTCAGAGAAATTACTGGTCCAAATTTTTGTCGTTAAAAATAACTCTTGTCGCGCAATACCACTTTCAGCAATGGCTTGCCCTACGGCGGCTTCATTTTCGTAAATTTGAGCGCTATCAATGGCACGATAACCGACCTCTAATGCATTTTTGACTGAGTTAATGGCGATTTGGTCTTTAAGTCGAAATGTACCTAAACCAAATTTTGGGATACGCATGTGATTTACCTCATCTATTTCTGCTCAATGGAGCGTATTCTGTGCATAGATGCGATTTTGCAACGATTATTGTTGCTAAAAAATAGATGAATTTGCAAAATATAGTTGACTAAATATCAATAATTAAGAGGTAGCAATGAGATCGACCATTGAAGAACTGCATGCTTTTATGACCATTGTAGATACTGGTTCTTTTATTGCTGCCGCTGAAAAATTAGGGCAAACAGCTTCAGGGCTTAGCCGTTCATTAAGTCGTTTAGAATCGAAGTTGGAAGTGACTTTACTGGAGCGCACCACACGGAAATTGAAATTGACCCAAGAAGGACAGCAATTTTTAAATCATGCGCGCAAAATTTTAAGTGATTTAAATGCAGCAGAAGAAGCATTACAAAAATCGGATCAAGATACCGCAGGTGTTATTCGCGTAGATTCGGCGACACCTTTTATTCTGCATGTGATTACCCCACTGGTACATAAATTTAGGCGGTGTTATCCAAATATTGAAATTGAATTAAATAGTAATGATCTAGTCATTGATCTTTTGGAGCACAAAACTGATGTGGCATTTCGTTTTGGAGAATTAAATGATTCGAGTTTACATGCCAAGTTGGTGTGTAAAAGCCGTATATATATTGTTGCAAGCCCAGAATATTTAAGTCGAAAAGGGATGCCGCAACAACCAAAACAGCTATATGAACATGATGTTGTGGGTTTTACTCGTCCAACATATATCAATAAATGGCCGATTAAAGTCGATGGTGAATACTTTTTAGCACAGGCTAAAGTTAAAGCATCGAGTGGTGAAACGGTCAGACAATTATGTTTACGTGGACAAGGTATTGCACGACTTTCTGAGTTTGAAGTTTGGCAAGACATCAATGAGGGGCGATTGATTGCCTTATTTGAAGATCAAATTGAGTACTCTTATCAAAGCATCCATGCTGTGTATTATCAACAAGAGCATCTACCGAAGCGTGTTCGTTTATTTATCGAGTTTCTGTCTGAGCAATTAGCTCACGGTTTTTCAGTGTGCCAATAGTTTGATTGGGAAGTTGCACTTCTAGAACAGGAGTTGGCTCACCAGTCGCCTGTACCAAAGAGACGACGATATGCTGCTGTTGTAGACTACATTCCAAAACAACAGTTGGAAGTAGTGTTCCTGCTAAAACCACACCGTTTTCATTTGGCTTTTTATAGGTTAGCTTCAAGGTATCTTTTTGATCTTGAGTCGGGATGTGTTCAAGTTTCCATAATTCATAAGTCGGTTGATTTTGAATTTTTAAATATCCCTGAGTTAGGGTTTTACAGACCTCTTGCTGTTGATATGCTTGCTGATCAGTGAGCTGACAACCTGCAAATAAAACTGTAGTTAATATAAATAATATTATATTTTTCATCGTCTTACTCCTTCACTATTGATTTTTATAGCTTAACGGTGTTTTATAAACCAATACAGATACAGAAATTTATAAAAAAGCAGTACAGAAATGGCATTTCAATACCAGCGTTTGGCTGAACAGCTATCGCAAAAGATTTATCAACATGAATTACAACCGCAACAGAAGCTCAGTTCTTTAAGGGAATTTGCTCGTCAGCAAAATATTAGTTTGAGTACAGCCCAGCAGTGTTATGAATTATTGGAAGCAAAAGGGCTAATCTACGTCAAAGCCAAGTCAGGATATTTTGTTAGTTCTCGACAATACCAAAGCCCGATTCCAGACAGTCCCCATTTCGAATCTAAAGCTCGACAGGTTTCAAATTTAGATTTGCAGAATCAAATTCAAACGGCTTCGATTCAAAGCCATTTAACGCCATTAGGGGCGATTCAACTGTCTCCACATTTGATTCCTGTAGATGGGTTGCGTCGTTCTTTACAACGTGCGCTTAAACATTGCCAACCCGAAGATTTTTTATACTGTAATAAGCAGGGGCATCAATTATTAAGACAAGCACTGTCAGATCATTGGCGTGAAGATGGAATTTATGTCGCCACTGAGGATATTTTCATTAGTAATGGTTGTATGCCTGCCATTGCATTATTAATCCAGCAGATGAGCCGTGAAGGGGATAGCATTATTATTCCAACTCCAACCTTCAACGGTCAGTTGCAGATGTTGGCAAGTTTAAAACGTAAGATTATTGAAATTCCTGCTGATCATCTCGGTATCGATTTGGAACGTCTAGAATTCTTTATGCAACAGGGCAGTGCGAAACTCTGTTTATTGACCGCCAATTATCAGAATCCATTAGGATATTGTTTAAACAATCAACAAAAACAAAAGATTGCAGAGTTGGCTCAGCAGTATCAATGTTTTGTCATCGAAGATGACATCTATGCCGAATGTAGTTTTGAAAAAGAGCGACCATTACCGATTCGTTATTGGGATCAGCAAGGGTATGTGCTTTGGTGTGGTTCGGTATCAAAATCATTATCGACTGCTTATCGTGTCGGTTGGTTTTGTATCGGTCAGCGGCTCGAATATTTGCGCCCAAAATTAATGGCAAACAATGTTGGGGTAAATACGCCTTTGCAACTTGGTTTAGCAGATTTTATTTATAGCCGTGGTTATCGAGAGCATTTGGATCAATTAAGACCAAAGTTAATGCAACAGGTTGAACAGTATCGAGCTTGTATTTTAGAGACTTTTCAAGGTATTCCGATTGCTTTAAGTCAATCACAGGGTGGTTATGCGTTATGGATGCAGCTTCCTGAAACAATCACAGGACTGGATTTATACTATTTAGCGCAAGGCAAGGGAATTAACATCGTACCAGGAGAAGTGTTTGGCGAAGATCGACGTTATCAACACTTTATTCGCTTAAACGCAGGGCATGCATTGACTGATGAAATCCGCCACGCGATTCAGCAGTTGGCGGATTGGATCAGACAAAGTTTGAAGATGCCTTTGAGTTAGTCAAAATCAGCTTTCAGTACGATGCGATAACGTGCTTGTCCTGAATGCAATCGTTCGATTGCATCATTGAGTTGAGACATTGGGTAAAGCTCAATTTGAGGTGCAATATTGCGACGCGCGGCAAACTGAAGCAGTTGACGAAGTGCCAAAGGTGAGCCTGTTGGTGATGAGGTAACAGATTTTGCACCACTCATGATTGCACCCACCGAAACAGGAATAGGCTCTAGAGTGACACCGAGGAAATGTAAGCTGCCTTTCGGTGCTAAAGTATTTAAATAGGCTTGCCAATTTAAGGTGACATTGACGGTACTTAATAATAAATCGAATTTACCACGCTGCGCCTTAATTGCTTGAGCATCACGGCTATTCACGACATGATCAGCGCCCATGGCTTTGAGTTCTTCAGTTTTTTCTGGATTAGAACTAAAAGCAGTGACTTCACAGCCCCATGCTTTCAATAATTTAATTGCGATATGACCTAATCCACCGATCCCAATGACACCCACATGATGCGTTGCTTGGATTTTATGTTTGAGCAACGGATCAAATACCGTAATCCCGCCACACAATAATGGGCCAGCACTCTCAGGAGCTAAGTCATCAGGTAAAGGAATGACCCATTGCCACCCGGCACGGACTTTTTCGGCAAATCCACCCGCATGTCCAACAATCGTTGCAACACTGCCTCCAGTACATAGCACTTGATTACCACCAATACATGGATCACAAGCTTGGCAAGTTTCAGCTGTCCAACCGATTCCAACACGTTGACCTAGTTTCAAACCTTTGGCTTCTGATCCTAAAGCGCTAATCGTACCCACAATTTCATGACCTGCGATCACAGGATAGCGCGAAGACTGCCAATCGTTATTAATCACAGAAATATCTGAATGGCATAGACCACAATATTCGACTTTGACTTCAACTTGGTGTGCTTGTAACTCACCAGCATCAAATTGATAAGGAACCAATTGCTCACCTGCTTTCATCGCAGCATAAGCACGTATTTGATTATTACTCATGAGAACTCTCCTGTGGAGGAATTTTTTTATTTAAAAGAGCAGTGGTTTTCGTGATCATTCACCATGCCGACTGCTTGCATAAAGGCATAACAGGTTGTTGGTCCAACAAATTTAAAACCACGTTTTTTTAGCGTTTTAGATAATTTCTGGCTCAATTCAGTTTGAGCAGGGGCTTCACGATAGTTTGCAACATCATTATTTATGACTTTTTGATCAACGAAACTCCATAACCATGCTGATACATCAGCGACTTCATCTTTCAAGGCTTGCCATGCAATCGCGTTATCTCGAATGGCTTTTAATTTACCCAAATGGCGAATCAAACCAGAATCGGTCAGTTTATTTTCAAGTTGATCATCCGTCAGCGCAGCAATCTGAGAGATTGGGTATTGGAAGAAATGGGAGCGATAATGTTCACGTTTTTTTAAAACAGTAATCCATGATAGACCTGCTTGTTGCCCTTCAAGACAAAGCATCTCAAATAAATGAGCTTCATCATATTGTGCCTTGCCCCACTCTTGATCATGGTAAGCAATGTACAAGGGATCATCCGAACACCAGCCACAGCGTTGGGTTGTCATCGTGGAAGCTCCTTATCGTTATTAGAAAGTTTTTTATCTATAGTTCAAATTTAACCCATTCATTTGGGCGTGTGTCCCAATAATATAGTTCTGATGTATTTAAATCACTAAACTTTAGCCAAAAGTCTTTACCTGATTTATCGGCGAAGCCCGTGCTGATCAACAAAGCATCTTCCGTAATTTCCATGATCCAACCTTGATAGCTGGTCCCATTCGAAATTATTTTTTGCTGATTACCTGATTCTGCGAATTCAACCAGTCGTTCGATCAATGCATCTGACATTGTTTTTTCCTAACGTAAATAAGGATATGGATTGACTGCGCCACGCCCTTTACCATTTAAATAAATTCCGTAATGTAAATGTGGGGCGGTGTGACGTGCATTGCCCGTATTTCCCACATAACCGATCAGGTCACCTTTACGAACATAATCGCCAACATTAAGACCACGTTTATGACCATCTAAATGAGCATAATAATGCCAAGAACCTGATGGCCCCATGATCCAAATCACTTTACCACCAAGATTATTATTACGTAAATCAGCAACTAAGCCTTCGGTAGCACTATACACTTTCGTTCCACGCTCTGCCATGATATCAATGCCCTCATGACTGCGGCCTTGACTACGTGCGGCGCCCCAAGTATCGCGTAATTCATGCCGACTAATTCCTTTGACAGGAACTGGAAGGCGACTGTCCAAACGTATACTTTTGAGTTTATTGACTTGAGCATTCGGTAATGGTGTTGGTTTCTTAGGTGCTGTGGTACACGCTGCAAGTAATATGATCAACACAGCAAGAACCGAATAAGAAATTGATTGACGCACAAAAACTCCTTGCGTTCTGATTTACAGCATAAATAACATCACGATTTTTGTTTAGCTGTAATCAATTTTTTCATGGCAGTGGGAATGCCTTTCGCAATCGCCGTTTCAGGATTAAGCCATATCCCGTTCAGTTCAATGCTGAGTTGTTCTTTTTGATCATGTTCCACGTGGAACAGTTTTTCATTTAACAACCAAGTGAAATGGGTAAAACTATGACTAATCTGTAAAGATGATACTTGAGCTTGTAGTTTAAAGTGTTGCTCAATCTGTTGTAGTTCGGTTGTCTGCTCAATAATTGGCAGACAATATAAACCACCCCATAAACCATGCGCTTCACGTTGATGCCAAAGCCATTCCTCACCAGATTGAATCACTAAAATATCTGCCGTTTTTATAGGCACAGGCTTTTTAGCTTTTTTAAAGGGCAGTTCTTGTTCTAATCCTTGTTGATAAGCTTGACAGTGCTGCTGCATTGGGCAGTAAAGACATAAGGGTTTTCTCGGTGTACAGATGGTTGCACCCAAGTCCATAATCGCCTGAGTGTAATCATGGTTGCGTTGTTGTGGGCATAGGTCTTTTGCGATTTGCCATAAAGCACGTTCATGTTGTGGTTTAGATAAATCATCTTCGATAGCAAAGAATCGAGCTAAAACACGTTTCACGTTACCATCCATGATTACGCCATATTGGCGTAATCCGAGAGACATCAGTGCACCCGCTGTGGATGGTCCAATACCTGGTAGTTCGATCCACTGTTCTAATGTCTCAGGAAACTTTCCTTGCTGCTTTACAATGCCTGCCGCTTTGTGCAAATTCCTTGCTCTAGCGTAATAACCTAAACCTGCCCAGTACGGGGCAACATCATCCCAACTGGCTTGACCCAAATCATTGACAGTCGGAAAGCGTTGAATAAAACGATCAAAATATTGCAGCACTGTTTTGACTTGTGTTTGCTGCAACATGATTTCTGAGACCCAAACTTTGTAAGGGTCATCCGCGACTTGCCACGGTAAGTCATGACGACCGTGTTGGTCAAACCATGTAAGCAGCGCATCAGAAAATGAAAAATCAGACATGAATCAGAACAATCAAAAGCAGAGGGGCATTATAGCGGAAATCAGGGATTGATAGGATGTTATCTATCTTTCAAAAATACATGATCCAATAGTGATACAGTAAATATTGATGTGAATGCGAGTTAATGTTTGCTAGAGCAAAGGCGATATTCATGCCGCCTTTGCACGATTAAGCATTATCGAAAGTTTGTAAGCTTATCAATCACTTTAAATATTTATCTAACAACTCATACATCGCTTCAAGACCTTGACGTTCTGCTTCTGCGTTATAACCGAGATCAACATGATTCGCTTTGGCACGCTCATCTGCGAGTGGATTACTAAAACCGTGTTTTGCATCTTCAAAGATAATCACTTCATGATCTACATTTGCATCATGCATTTCCTGACGGAAACTTGCGACATCATCTAAAGTCACCATGCTATCAAGTTCGCCATGCAGTACTAAAATTTCCGCTTTAATTTGATCTTTTTGAGCAGGAGCATTGGTCGCTAATACCGCATGGAATGTCGCAACTGCTTTGATATCTGCACCAGAGCGAGCTAAATCAAGTACAACTTTACCACCATAGCAAAAGCCAATTGCCGCCAGCTTATCAGCATTGACTTCAGGTTGTGCAGCTAAGGTCGCTAGACCTGCCTTTGCACGATTGACGATCGTATTTGGTTGTTCAAAGGTTTGATTCATCCATTCTGAAGCTTGAGGTACGGCCGTAGTAACTTTTTTATCACCGTACATATCGATTGCTAAGGCAGCAAAGCCATGTGCTGCAAGTTCGCGTGCACGTTGTTCCGTATATTCGTTACGTCCCCACCATTCAGGTGCGACGATTACACCTGCAACAGGTTGATCTACAACAGGTGAGGCAAAATAACCGATTAAGCGTTGACCATCTGCTGCTGTATATTCAATTTCACGAGTAGTAATAGAAAAACTCATTTTCAGATCCCAAACTGTATTTTTAAAATAGTGGATAAAGCATAAAATAATATGATGGACGAGATGTAAAATTTTTTAGGTGAAATGAGAAGCTAGAAATAAAAAAAGAAGAATACGATGATTCTTCTTTTTTATTTTATTCAGTTTCTAATTCTTAGAAAGCTAAACTTTACCACGTGATAAGAAACCAACTACGGCAAGTATGGCTGCAACCACCAGTAAGATTACGGCGAAGTCTTTAGATAAACCTGCAACACCACCAAAACCAAGTAAACTAGCAATTAATGCAATCACTGCAAAAATAATAGCCCAGCGGAACATATTACTTCCTCCTAAATTTATCGTTATGTGCTTACTATAGCGTGTGTTTTTTAAACTAAATGTGGTTTTTCTGTGGTTGAAGTGTTGAAATGATTAAGAATTGTTAATCAGTTAAGCGCATCTAAAACCAGCTTGTTGAATAATAAATGCTATAATTAATACTGATTTTTTAGCCCGAAACGCACCCGTATGTCTGCTGAATTAAGACCCAATTTTTGGAAACAATATCCGCTTGATCAGTTGAATAATACTGAGTGGGAAGCACTCTGCGATGGCTGTGGTTTATGTTGTTTGGTAAAACTAGAAGACGAAGATACGGCTGAAGTCGCCTACACTAAAGTGGCATGTAAATTACTCGATTGTAAGACCGCACGCTGCTCGGACTATATCAATCGTCAGCAGCATGTTGCAGATTGCATCCAATTGACGCCAGAACGTTTGCAAACGATTACATGGTTGCCACCGAGTTGCGCTTATCGACGCTTAAATGAAGGAAAAAATTTACCTTCATGGCACTATTTAAATACAGGTTCTCGCCAAAGTGTGATTAAAGCTAAAAAATCGGCGGCAGGGCGTTGTATTTCAGAAGTTGAAATTAATGAAGAAGATATCGAAGACTATGTAGTGCGCTGGATACGCTAATATTTAGACTTCATTCATTTAACCAATATGAGTAAAAACAACATTTTTACAGTATTTCTATATGCAGATCTCCGTAAGATGAACTGATGTGAAGGGAGATCAGCAATGAAAAAACTGTTAGTAACACCTTTAATTTGTAGTAGCGCTCTGTTACTGCTTGCCTGCGGTCCAAATAATACCAATTCCAAAACACCTGAGGCTTCGGTTCAAGCTAGTAAAACATCTATAAATCAGACTTACCAAGTCGAAGCGCTTGCTCAGTTCGATGAGCCTTGGGCGATCGCAGTATTGCCCGATCAACGTTTATTAGTGACTGAGCGCAAAGGGCAGTTAAAATTATTTGATCCCAAAACTAAAACCAGTCTCAATATTCAAGGTATTCCTGCGGTGAGTTATGGTGGGCAAGGTGGTTTGGGTGATGTGATTTTACATCCGGATTTTGCCAGTAATCATTGGATCTATCTCAGTTATGCGGTTAAAGGTCGGGGTGGATATGGGGCTGAGATTGCCCGCGCCAAACTCGATTTATCTAATCCCGTACAACCGAAGCTCACGGACTTAAAAACAATCTGGCAGCAAACACCTAAGGTTTCAGGACAAGGACATTATGGTCATCGTATGCTGTTTGGTGCTGATGGAAAGCTTTGGATAAGTTCGGGAGAGCGACAAAAATTTGATCCTGCCCAAGATATCAAAAGCAATTTAGGTAAGATTCTCCGATTGAATGAAGATGGTTCTCCAGCAGCTGATAATCCATTTAGCCAACAAGCAGGCGTTACTGCTGAAATTTGGTCATTGGGGCATCGTAATCCATTAGGCATGGCATTTGATGGGCAGGGGCAATTGTGGGTAGTTGAAATGGGGCCAAAAGGAGGGGATGAACTTAATCTCATTCTCAAAGGGGCGAACTATGGCTATCCAATTGTATCGAATGGTGATCACTATTCTGGATTACCGATTCCAGATCACAAGACGCGCCCAGAATTTAAAGCGCCTGCAATTGATTGGACACCTGTAATTTCACCTTCTAGCATGATGATTTACACAGGTAATAAATTCCCTCTATGGCAACAGAAAGCCTTAATTGGTGGCTTGTCATCTAAATCGATTGTGGTAGTTGATCTAAAATCGCAACCTGCGAAAGAAGTTCAGCGTCTAGACATGAAACAACGGATTCGTGGTTTACAACAAGCACAAGATGGCTCGATTTGGGTAATTGAAGATGGTTCTAAAGCGAGATTACTCAAACTGAGTAGCAACTAAATTTTAATGAAGTGAAAAAATTAATGATTCAATTGAAATACCAAACTTTATTTTCAAAAAAGACATTCATGTTGATTGGACTTTTATCTTGTAGCTCAAGTTTATGGGCACAGCCTTTAACAGATTTACAGGTGAAGAAAATTGTTGATCAGCAATTTAAACCGCTCTTAGAACGATACAAAATTCCAGGTCTGGCGGTTGCTGTGACTTTAAATGGCAAACACTATTTTGTGAATTATGGTGTTGCTTCGCAGCAAAGCAAACAAGCGGTCAGCAACAGTACCTTATTTGAACTTGGTTCTGTTAGTAAAACGTTCAATGCGACTTTAGCGGGCTATGCGCAGGCACAAGGACAGTTGTCTTTCTCTGATCATCCTGCTAAATATTTTCCTGAACTCAAAAATACTGCCGTTAATCAAGCTACTATTTTGAATTTAGGCACCTATAGTGCAGGTGGCTTTCCGTTGCAATTTCCAGATGAAGTCGTGCAACAGCAACAGATGATTCAATATTTTCAAAACTGGCGAGCAAAAACCAAAGTTGGCGCGGCACGTCAATATTCCAACCCAAGTATTGGATTAATGGGTTATGTCACAGCTTTGGCGATGAAAAAACCATACGCCGAATTGGTTGAAAAAACGCTTTTTCCTCAATTGGATATGACACAAAGTTTTATCAATGTCCCTACACAGCAATTGCCACACTACGCTTGGGGCTATAAAAACAACCAACCGATGCGTGTAACGTCGGGTATGTTTGATGCAGAAGCCTATGGTATAAAAAGTAGTAGTTCTGATATGTTGAAGTTTTTGGATGCGCAGATCAATCCATCAAAATTGAAACAACCTCTTCGCAAAGCGATTGAAAATACCCATGTGGGTTATTTTAAAGTTGCTGCAATGACGCAGGGCTTAGGATGGGAGCAATATACTTATCCTGTTAAGCTTGAGACACTTTTACAAGGTAATTCAAGCAAAATGGCTTTAGAAAGCCATACTGCGATCGCGGTTAAACAACCAAGAATTGCTTCAGCAGCAACATTCTTTAATAAAACGGGATCAACCAATGGTTTTGGTGTCTATGCCGCCTTTATTCCGCAAAAAAAAATCGGGATTGTGATGTTAGCCAATACTAATTTTCCAAACGAAGAACGAATTAAAGCCAGCTATGGCGTGATGCAGCAGTTGATTCAAGTCAACAGTACGCAATAGAGTGTCGCGTGCGTACAGATTCAAATTGTAGATTTGTGTTAGACACAATAGACTAGGGTTAAAAGATCATAAAGCCAGTGATGATGTCAGATACGCATATTCCTTTACCTGAACGTTTACGTCCTCGTGACTTGTCCGAAATTATTGGACAAGATCATTTGCTAGGTGAAAATGCCCCTTTACGTCAGATGATTGATCAAGGGCACTTGCCTTCAATCATCTTTTGGGGGCCACCAGGGGTCGGGAAAACAACGATTGCATTATTACTGGCTCAAGCAGTGGATCGTCCTTTTATCAGCCTATCTGCACTGAATACGGGTGTAAAAGAGTTACGTGAGGTGATCGCAGAAAGCGGTGATCTGTTAACGCCTGTGGTATTTATTGATGAGATCCATCGCTTCAATAAATCGCAGCAAGATGCCTTACTGAATGCCGTTGAGAAAGGAAAAATCACCTTAATTGGAGCGACGACCGAAAATCCATCGTTTGAAGTGAATAGTGCGCTGCTTTCTCGTTGTCAGGTTTATACGCTAAATAGTCTAGATGCCGATTCGATTCAGACCTTACTCAATAAAGCCATCCAAAGCGATAAGTTTTTAAAACAGCGTTTTATTCAAATTGAAGAATATGATGCACTGATTCAATTTGCTGCGGGTGATGCACGCAAAGCACTTAATCTGATTGATCTCATTGCCAGTACTTTTGAACCTGATATCGAAAATATCGTAACCAATGCCATCGTTGTTAAAGTCGCGCAGCAAAATATTGCACGCTATGACAAATCTGGCGAACAGCATTACGATCTGGTTTCGGCATTTATCAAGTCGATTCGGGGAAGTGATCCAGATGCAACATTGTACTGGATGGCACGTATGCTAAAAGGCGGCGAAGATCCAATCTTTATCGCACGTCGAATGTTGATTGCCGCATCGGAAGACATTGGCAATTCAAATCCAAATGCTCTGCTGTTAGCAGGAGAGTGCTTCCGTTCAGTCCAAGCAGTGGGCATGCCTGAGGCGCGTATTATTTTAGGACAATGTGCGGTGTACTTAGCGACGAGTCCGAAAAGTAACAGCACTTATCTTGCGATTAATAAGGCTTTAGAACTTGCTGAAAAAACTGCAAATTTACCTGTACCTTTGCATTTAAGAAATGCTCCGACCAAATTGATGAAACAGCAAGGTTATGGGGTGGATTACCTGTATCCACATAATTATCCAGAACATTTTGTGCTGCAAGAATATTTACCACCTGAGTTGCGTGGTACTAAGCTCTATGAACGCGCCTTAAATAAACGTGAAGTTGAAGGTGAACGTTTACAACAACGCCGTTGGCAGCAGGAACAACAACAGCAGTAGGTAAGTATTTTTGGTATTTGCTATTTTTTAAATTTTCCAAAGCAAAGTTCTGATGTAAATAAGGACTTTGCTGTGATTTACACTTCCAATTTGTATAAAGATGAACACAAAAAAAGCGACGCTGGTTGGATTGATTGCAATCTTGTTATGGAGTTTGATTGTTGCTTTGATCAAAGATGTCAGCAGTCATTTTGGTGCGGTCGGTGGAGCCGCATTAATCTACACGCTTGCTTCAATTTTCCTGTTTTTCTCAGTCGGCTGGACTCGCCTAAAAAGCTTTCCAAAAAATTATTTGATTTGGGGTGCTCTTTTATTTGTCGCCTATGAAATTTGTTTATCTCTTTCGATTGGCTACAGCAATAATAATCGACAGGCAATTGAAGTCGGAATGGTCAATTATTTATGGCCGACTTTCACCATGGTTGCGGCGATTTTATTTAATCAACAAAAAGCAAATTTTCTCATCATTCCTGGTTTCGTTGTTTCTCTACTTGGTATTTGTTGGGTTTTGGGGGGAGATCAAGGATTTGATTTGATCGGCATGACAGCGAACATTCAACAAAATCCGCTCAGCTATGGATTGGCATTTATGGGTACGTTGTTGTGGGCAGCTTATTGTACGCTGACCGCAAGGATCGCCAATGGAGTGAATGGCATCACTTTGTTCTTTATTTTGGTGTCGATTGTGCTTTGGATTAAATATTTGGTGATGGGTGGAAGCGGATTTGATTTTGACTGGTCATCCTCCATTTCGTTAGTTTTCGCAGCTGCGGCGATGGGTTTTGGTTACGCAGCTTGGAATGTCGGGATTTTACATGGCAATGTAACTTTATTGGCGGGTGCCTCTTATTTTATTCCCGTTTTATCCGCTTTTTTTGCTGCATTGTTACTGAATACGCCATTGGGTCTTTCTTTTTGGTATGGTGCGCTGATGGTATGCGTCGGTTCTATACTCTGTTGGTTGGCGACAAAGACGAAGTCATAAATTTACAGTGGTTGACACTATTTATTTATTCAAGAATTGATCAAGCATTACAAAAATAACAAGTTATGCCTTTTTATATCAGAAAGAATGCGATTTAATCTAAAAAGGCATAATAAAAATATGGTTTTAATCTATGACTTTTAGAAATTTCAATAAACTCACTACAGCAACGATCATTGCCTTTACTTTATCAGGCTGTGCAAGCACACCACTTGATCGAGAGCGGTCTGAAAAACTGTTTTATGGTGGTTCAATTTTGACGATGGAAGGTATGACGCCAACATATGCAGAAGCCTTGCTGGTTAAAGATGGGAAGATCATTTTTGTTGGTTCAAAAAAGCAAGCAGAGAATTTAGCAAACTCAAATGTCCAATCCATTGATTTAAAAAATAAAACACTTTTGCCGAGTTTTATTGATGCACACAGTCATGTAAATATGGTTGGATTTCATCAGATGGTTGCAAATCTCTATCCTGCGCCAGATGGTCAAGTTTCTGATATTGATTCATTGGTTCAGGTATTAACACAATGGAAAAAACAAAATCCTCAAGTTATTCAAACGATGGGCGGTTGGATCTTAGGCAATGGCTATGATGATGCACAACTAAAAGAACAAAATCATCCGACCGCAACCGATTTAGATCGCGTCTCCAAAGATCAACCCGTGATGATCTTACATCAATCGGGTCATTTGGCTTCGGTGAATCATAAAGCACTAGAACTACTCAACATTAATCAAAATACCCCCAATCCAGCGGGTGGGGTGATTCGTCGAGAAGTAGATTCGAATGTTCCGAATGGAGTACTGGAGGAGTCAGCATTATTTACGGCGATTGGCTCAATTTTTAAAGATGTGCCGCCGCAAGTGATGTTTGAAATTGCGCGTAAAGGCATTGATGCTTATGTCAAAAATGGTTTCACCACAGTACAAGAGGGACGAGCAGATCAGGGTACGACCGAGATGTGGCATGCTCTTGCCAAGCAAAATCATCTTCCGATTGATGTCGTTTCCTATCCTGATATCACCACCAGTGAAGAATATATGCTCAAGCAAGGAAGTAGCCGGCAATACGATCATCACTTCCGTATAGGTGGGGTGAAAATTAGTTTAGATGGTTCGCCACAAGGCAAGACTGCTTGGCTCACACAACCATATTTAGTGCCACCTGAAGGTAAAGATAAAAACTACAAAGGCTATCCAGCAATCAAAGAGGATCAACAGGTTAATCAATACATCAATTTAGCCTTCAAACATAGTTGGCAGGTGCTTGCACATGCCAATGGTGATGCCGCGATCGATCAGTTTATTGGTGCTGTCAAAGATGCTACTGCAAAGCAAGGTAAAGCGGATCGCAGAAGTGTATTGATTCACTCGCAAACCATTCGAGATGATCAACTAGACCAATTGAAGGCATTAGATATTATTCCTTCGTTCTTCTCGTTACATACTTATTATTGGGGTGATTGGCATCGTCAGCAAACCTTAGGCGAAACCCGAGCTGCCCATATTTCGCCAACAGCAACAGCGTTAAAGAAAAATTTAATCTTTACTGAACATCACGACGCTCCCGTTGTTCCACCACATAGCATGATGATGCTCGATGCTACGGTCAATCGTGTGACACGTAGTGATTATGTTTTGGGTGCAGATGAACGTATAAGTCCTTATCTTGCCTTAAAATCAATGACTGACTGGGCTGCTTATCAGTATTTTGAAGATCAGACCAAAGGTACTTTAACGCAAGGCAAGCTTGCTGATTTGGTGATCTTAGATCAAAATCCATTAACCATCCCTAGTCGAAAAATTAAAAATATTAAGGTGTTGGCGACCTACAAAGAAGGGAATCTCATTTATCAAAATCAGTAATATTAAAAACAAAAAACCAGTCCAATCGGACTGGTTTTTTATATGTGCTAAATATTTAGTTAGACTTAGATGTTGTCTAAGTTAATGCCTAAACGTGCAGCAACTTCTTCATATGCTTCAACCACACCACCCAAACCTTGGCGGAAACGGTCTTTATCTAGTTTTTTCTTGGTGTCTTTATCCCATAAACGGCACCCGTCTGGAGAGAACTCATCACCTAATACGATACGGTCATGGAATACGCCGAATTCAAGTTTGAAATCAACCAGAATCATATTACCTGCATCGAATAATGCTTTAAGTACATCATTCACTTGGTAAGTGAGTTCTTTCATTTTTTCAAGTTGATCAGCTGTTGCCCAACCTAAAGCGATGGCTTGTGATTCATTTACCATTGGATCGCCAAGAGCATCATCTTTAAAGAATAATTCAAATGTAGGAGGCGTTAACTCTTTGCCTTCTTCAACACCTAAACGACGGCAAAGTGAACCAGCAGCATAGTTACGAATTACACATTCAACTGGGATCATGTGAAGTTTTTTAACTAGTACTTCTGTTGGAGAAAGCAACTTCTCAAAATGAGTTTCGATACCTGCTTCAGCCAATTTTTCCATGATGAAGGCGTTAAAACGGTTGTTGACCTTGCCTTTACGATCTAATTGCTCAATTTTTTCGCCATTGAATGCAGAAGCATCATCACGAAACACTAAAATTAGGTGATCAGCATTATCTGTCTCATATACAGATTTTGCTTTACCAGTATAGAGCAAGGTTTGTTTTAACATGGGGGAACCTTTTGAAAAAGTATGCCTAGTAAACGACTAGGCTGGCCAATTTTGATAAATCTGGTTTAATACTTCAGTTGCAACGGCTGTGTCTGCAAAAGTAGTATCAAGTTTGAAAAGCGCAATCGTATTATTTGAACCCACAGCAGATAATTTAAGTAGATAATTCTGATCGCCTACTTTAATGGTTGCTTCATAACCATTGCTTGCTTGTGAAATAACTTGATAATTTAGACTGCTGAGTGTCGCAAACGCATATTGCCATGCAGCTGCTGTTGGACCTTCCACTTTTAATAATGGATTTTTATTTCCATCCATCACCAGTTGTGGACGACCCAAAGTTGTTGCTGCAACTTCAGGAGTATTGCTTGTTGCTTTCAATGCCTCTGGACGAGGTAATGCATAACGATTACCCGTCTTGTTTTCAAATGTTGGCGCATGTTGAATAGCAAGTGGGTCAACCGTAGGGGCTGGATACAATGGCGTAAATGGTCTTACCGTTGCATTCTCAGGGAACTTGAGTGGTTCAAGTGCTTGTGCCTTTTTATAATCTAAAGAATGATTATTGAGGGCAAAACGACCACAACCAGCCAAACTTAAAGCTGAAATGACTAGTACAACACCAAGACGTAATTGCATCATAAATTGCTCGTATTTAAATAATTCCGGCAGTTTTTAAATCACTGCGGAGCGGTTCGCGATATTGCTCAGCAAGCGGAGTCAAAGGTAAGCGTACGCCAGTACCGATAGACCCCATCTCATGTAACGCCCATTTCACAGGAATTGGGTTTGATTCGCAAAACAAAATATTGTGTAGATTTGCAATTTTTTGATTCAGATCTTGTGCTTTGGTTTTGTCGCCAGCTAATGCAGCTTCACAAATTTCACTCATTTGTTTTGGTGCGACATTTGCCGTAACTGAAATATTACCTTTTGCGCCCAGTAAAATCAGTTCCCATGCAGTTTCATCATCACCAGAATAAACAGCGATTTGACCGTTTAAACCTTCGATGAGGGCTTGACCACGCGGAACGTCACCAGTTGCATCTTTAATACCAACAATATTTTTGACATCAGCAAGACGGATAACCGTTTCATTTTGCATGTCTACGCCAGTACGACCTGGAACATTATAAAGAATTTGCGGAATATCAACGGCTTCAGCGATTGCTTTGTAATGTTGATAAAGACCTTCTTGCGTCGGTTTATTATAATAAGGTGTAACTAGTAGAGCTGCATCTGCACCTAGATCTTTAGCTGCTTGTGTGAGCTCAATGGCTTCACGAGTAGAGTTAGCACCTGTGCCAGCAATAATTGGGATACGTTTATTGGCTACACGAATCACTTCTTTGATGACCTGTGTGTGTTCTTCCATACTGAGTGTAGAAGCTTCGCCCGTTGTGCCTACAGCAACAATGCTATGAGTACCTTGTTGGATGTGCCACTCAACGAGCTTCTCAAGGCTCTTCCAATCTACGCCGCCATCTTCAAACATTGGGGTGACGATTGCGACAATTGAGCCATGAATATTCTGTGCTAGCTGAGTCATTTTAAAAAAATATCCTATTTTTCCATCCGAATTTGAAGTGATTGAAACGAAATAGTGGATGGTTGCAGTATTTTGATTGGTCGTTCAACGTGAAGAAGAGTTGAATGACAATTATGCAAATTATGACTGATCGGAGACATAAGAACAATATGCTTTCGTTAAACTGTGGAAAACTTTAATTCATCTTTGTATTGAATCGTTTTCATCATACTTAAAAATGAAAGTGTAGTGGTCAGATTTGTTTGAGCAGCGTATTGTTCAATAGATAAAATTGACTTGGACGGAGCAGATGCAAAAACAATTGAATCATGTCGCGTTAATTGTTGTGGATGTACAGAATGGTTTTACACCAGGTGGCAACTTGGCTGTGGCAGATGCTGATCAAATTATTCCATTGATCAATCAATTGGCATTAAATTTTGAGCATGTGGTGCTCACTCAGGATTGGCATCCACAGCAGCATATTTCTTTTGCAGAAAATCATCATCATAAAAAGCCTTTTGAAACAATTGAATTAGCTTATGGTACTCAGGTGCTATGGCCAAAGCATTGCGTACAAGGCACGCATGATGCTGAATTTCATCCTGCGCTCAAGATTCCAACAGCGCAGTTAATTATTCGCAAAGGATTTCATCAGGACATCGATAGCTATTCGGCATTTAAGGAAGCAGATCGAAAAACGCCAACAGGTTTGAATGGATATTTAAAAGAACATCAAATTGATACGGTCTATATTGTAGGAATTGCAACCGATTATTGTGTGGCTTGGACGGCATTAGATGCTGCTGAAATGGGCTATCACACATATGTAATTGAGGATGCTTGCAAAGCGATTAATTTAAATGGTTCTTTAGACAATGCTTGGCGAGAAATGACAAAAAAAGGGATTCATCGCATTCATTCATCTCAGCTTTAGTTATAGACTTGTGAGAGTGAATTTAAAAACGTTAAACTTTGAATAACCATATATCGTTGTTTTACTGATATTTCAGTCTTTAATAGAGAGTTTCATGATCGAAGAGCTTGATGATTTTGATAAAAAAATTATTCATCATTTGCAAATGAATGGGCGATTAGCCAATCAAGAGCTGGCTGAATTAGTTGGGTTGTCTACGTCACAATGTTCGCGTCGTCGCATTCATCTTGAACAGCAAAAAATTATTACTGGATATTATGCACAAGTTGCTTTAAGGGCTGATCCAACACCCGTTATGGGTATTATCGAAGTGAAATTGCAAAATTATAATGATGCAACGCATGATCGTTTTGTGGAGTTTCTTTTACATGAACCAGCGGTGAAAGATATTCATAAATTAACTGGAAGTTATGATTTTGCACTTAAAGTTGCTGTTCAAAATTTAGATGAGATGGTCAAATTGATCGGAATTTTATCTTCAAGTGATTTCGGGGTGAGTAATTTAAATACGTCAATTGTTTTAGAAAAATTAAAAGAAAACGGTATCGCAACCAAATAAAAGAGTTTCATAAATTTCTCTAATTATCTGAATAAAAAATTGCTTTTTTCTTTTGTGTAAGAAGATCATTCTAAAAAGATTATTGTGAACATAAATTGCATTTATGGTGAAATTATAATAAAAAATTGCGAAATTTTAATAAAAATGATCAAATATGCCATGTCTTTCCTTGAAAGACATCTCCCATTGTTGTTCTCCTATAGAGTTTTACCCTTATGAATACCGATCAAAATGTGTCTTTGGTAAGTCCAGTCATGCCTGAAATTGATCAACATTCAAAGATTGAAGATGCATTAGCAATGTTGATTGGAACATTTATTTTATCTTTTGCTATGACCTTATTGCAGCAAGCTGGAATTATGACTGGGGGAACGGCGGGACTTTCTTTACTAATTCATTACGTCACAGATATAAAATTTGGTATCTTATTTTTTATCATCAATATTCCGTTTTATTATTTTGCCTATAAAAAAATGGGTGTTGGTTTAGTGGTTAAAACTTTTATTGCGGTTGCTTTATTGGCAGGTTTTACAGAAACAATCCCTCACTTTTTTCACCTCAGTGATGTAAATCCTCTCTACGCCACTATTTTTGCAAATACGCTCATGGGCGTAAGTTTTTTAATTTTATTTAGACATCGTTCAAGTTTGGGTGGAATTAATTTATTGGTGCTTTATTTGCAAGAACGCTTTCAAATTCCTGCTGGTAAGGTGCAGATGGGCATTGATATTACGATCTTATTAACCTCATTATTCTTTGTTGATTGGAAATTGATATTAGTTTCAATTTTAGGTGCTGTAATTTTAAATTCGATAATTTTGTTGAATCATAAAAACAGCCGATATGTAGTTTGAGTATATATTTTCTTTGCCATCGTTTATACTGCTGAAAAACTAAGCAATTTTTATGATGAAAAAGTATATTCTTATCCTCCTAATTTACACTGCATGTAGTGCCGTTTTTGCAAAGCCGCAACAATATACCCTTGAAAGTGGTGGTGGTATTGATGATACCGCGCTCGGTTTAAAAGATGGCAAAGGTAAAAAGTTTTGGGTCTATTGTCAGGAGAAGTGCGGACCTTGGTTTATATATGATGAGCAGGAACAGCATGAGTCGCTTAGCCCTCATTATAAAGGCAGAAAAGTGATAGCAGAATTATCATTGGAAAATAATAAAGATCGTATTGCAGGACCCGGTGAGGATGAAAAGCTATATTTTATTAAAACCATTAAACTGCTGAAGTAATGACATAATCAAAAAGCCCCCATAAAGAGCTTCTTTATGGGGGCTTTTTGATTATGTATCAGCGTAGTTTACGCTGATACATTTTAGTTTTGTTATTCCACAGTCACACTCTTCGCAAGGTTACGTGGCTGATCGACATCAGTACCTCGTAATACTGCAACATGGTAAGACAACAGTTGTACTGGCAAGCTGTAAACGATTGGTGCTAACCATTCATTGACAGCAGGAACATGAACGACATGTTGGCGGTCTTTGCCATGAATACCACTGTTTTCATCAGCAAAAACAAATAGTTCCCCACCACGTGCTTGAACTTCTTCCATATTCGACTTGAGTTTATCAAGCATTTCATCTTTAGGTGCCAAAATCACAACAGGCATTTCATTGTCCACTAGAGCAAGCGGACCATGCTTGAGTTCGCCAGCAGCATAACCTTCAGCATGAATATATGAAATTTCTTTCAGTTTTAATGCACCTTCAAGCGCGATTGGGAAATTGGTGCCACGACCTAAGAATAGGCAGTGATTTTTCTCAACAAATAAGGTAGATAGACGTAGAATTTCTGTATCACATTGCAATGTATCTAAGAGCACTTTAGGGCAATGCCAAAGTCCTTCTATGATTTCAACCAGTTGAGTTTCAGCCAGCGTCTGTTTTACTTGACCTACTTTTAAAATCAACAGCATCAAAGCTGCAAGCTGTGTGGTAAATGCTTTAGTTGAAGCAACACCGATTTCTGGACCTGCTAAAGTCAGTAAATGATGATCTGTTTCACGAACCATCGATGAGGTCGCTACGTTACAAATCGTCATTGTGCTGATATCGATATTTTTTGCTTTCGCACGTTTTTGAGTTTCACGAAGTGCAGCCAATGTATCAGCTGTTTCACCTGATTGTGAAATACAGATATACAGTGTATTCGCCACAATCACAGGGGTGCGATAACGGAATTCACTTGCAATTTCAACTTGGCATGACACGCCAATCAGTTGCTCAAACCAGTATTTGGCAATCATCCCTGCATGATAGCTGGTACCACACGCGATAATTTGTACTTGTTGAATTTTCGCAAAATCGGCATTGGCATATTGAAGAAAATCTTCACGCAAGTTATTGCCATTCAGCGCCTGAGAAATCGTTTGTTGAATTGCTTCTGGCTGCTCATAGATTTCTTTGAGCATGTAGTGTTTATATTCACCTTTTGAAGCATTGCTCACCGTTGCATCTAACTCTTTGGTTGGACGCTCAACACGCTCGCCTTGTGCAAAAACTTCGATACTCGTGCGTGTTAGGCGAGCAATATCACCTTCTTCTAGATAAACGAAGCGATTTGTCACAGGCAATAAAGCCAGTTGGTCTGAACTGATAAAGTTCTCACCAATACCGACACCAATCACTAATGGAGAACCTTCACGAACGGTAATCAGTTCGTCAGGATGTGCTGTATGTACGATTCCCAGTGCATAAGCACCTTTAAGGCGAGGGATAATACTTTGTACTGCTTCTAAGAGACTGTCCGTTTGTTTCAGTGCTTCATTGGTCAGATGCGCAACAACTTCAGTATCTGTTTGAGAAGTAAAGATATACCCCAAAGCTTGTAATTCTTCTTTAAGTTCTTGATAGTTTTCAATAATACCATTGTGAACCACAGCAACATTACCTGAAATATGCGGGTGTGCATTGTCTTCAGTTGGTTTACCGTGTGTTGCCCAGCGAGTGTGTGCAATACCAATATTGCCTGTTAATTTTTGTTCTGATACGGCTTCGGCTAAATTTGCGACTTTGCCTACACGACGCTCACGTAAGATTTGTTGGTTATTCAATAATGCTAAACCAGCAGAATCATAACCACGATATTCAAGACGTTTTAATCCTTCAATCAGGATGTCAGTTACACAACGTTCAGCAACGCCACCAACAATACCACACATAATTTGATCCTCTTATTTCTTCAACTTTTGGGGACGTTGATAATTTGTTTTTTCAAACTGTTTAGAACGTTCGACAGCTAAACTATGGTTAGCCACATCTCGTGTCAGTGTTGATCCAGCGCCTGTAGTCGCACCTTGACCAATTTTGATTGGAGCAACCAGCGAATTATTGGTGCCAATAAATACATGATCTTCAATAATAGTTCTATGCTTATTTGCGCCATCGTAATTGCAAGTAATCGTTCCTGCTCCGATATTACAACCAGTACCAATATCGGCATCACCTAAATAGGTAAAATGATTGGCTTTAGAGCCAGTTCCAATATTAGAGTTTTTCACTTCGACAAAATTACCAATATGCACATCATTGGCGAGATTCGCACCTGGACGCAAACGTGCGAAAGGGCCGATTTGGGTATTTTCACCTATCACTGCATTTTCAAAAATGCTATAGGCTTGGACTTTGGTTCCTGCTGCGATACGCGTATTCTTTAAAATACAGCCTGCGCCAATCTGAACATTGTCACCCAATTCACAATCACCTTCGATGATCACGTTGACATCTATTTGAACATCTTGCCCACATTTGAGCGTGCCACGCAGGTCAAAACGACTAGGGTCTATTAAATGAACCCCTTGTTGCATTAACTCTTTGGCTTGTTGTTGTTGGAATTGACGTTCCAAAGTCGCGAGTTGTAAACGATCATTTACACCTTCAACTTCAAATGCCAGTTCAGGTTGAATAGATGCAATTTCTAAACCATCAGCAACGGCCATGGCAACGATATCTGTGAGGTAGTACTCACCTTGTACATTATTATTAGAAAGTTTTGATAACCATTGATGTAGTTTGGCATTACTTACACAATAAATGCCTGTATTGATTTCTTGAATTTGACGTTGTTCGTCATTGGCATCTTTATGTTCAACAATCGCCTGAATTTTTCCTGCTTGGCGAACAATACGTCCATAACCTGTCGGATTTTCAACATTCAGTGTGATCATACCAATACCCGATTGGCTAGATGCTGTAAGTAATTGTTCAAGTGTGCTTTGGTGAACTAAAGGAACATCGCCATAAAGGATTAAAGAAATACCATCTTGAGGTAAAACGGGTAGTGTCATTTGAACAGCATGACCTGTTCCAAGTTGTTCTGCTTGCTCAACCCATTCAATCTGTTCGCCACTAAACTTTTGTTTAACCAATTCACCACCATGCCCATAAATGGTAATAATATTTTGGGCATTTAATTTTTTTGCGGTGTCAATTACATGACCGAGCAGTGGTTGACCTGCGATGGGTTGTAATACTTTTGGTAATTGCGAACGCATACGCGTTCCTTTTCCAGCGGCAAGAATAATAACAGTTGTTGACATAACTAACCCTAATAGCAATGGCTCAAGTCAAAAAATAAAAATGAAAAATAAAAATACAAAGTGCTGCCCAAAGACCAGCAATAATGTCATCTAGCATGATGCCCAAGCCACCAGAAACCTTTTGGTCGGCCCAGCTGATTGGGAATGGTTTCCAAATGTCAAATATACGGAATAATACGAAACCGACAATGACCCACGACCAATTCATTTGCTGTAAGTAGAGCAAAGGTAAAAAGGTAAGCGATTGTCCAGCAAATTCGTCCCAAACAATACGACCATCATCATGAACATTGATCACTTTTGCGGTATGACCGCAAATATAAATACCGATCAAAGACATGAGTAAAATAATGACGAGACTGCTGTTAAATCCAAGGTATAACCAGATCGGCACAAACAATAAAGCAAAGGCTGAACCAAAAGTTCCAGGTGCTTTCGGGCTGAGGCCAGAACCAAATCCCACACCGCAAAAAACGATGAAGCGGTCAAACCAAGTCATTTGGCGAAAGTGAATGGGAGGTTTATGCAAAATGTTGGTATCCATGAACATGTAATGGGTGGATTTCCCCCATATACTCAAATAACAATCCAGTTTGTTGGGTAATTTCGCCGATTATTGTAATCGGAACATCTAATTGTTGTCGCGACAGTTTTTCAAAGTTTTGCGGTGATATTGTAAAGCATAGTTCGTAGTCATCACCACCAGCTAAGACATAGTGCCAAGCTTGTTGCTTATCTAACAGTTTTAGTGATTTATCTATCGGAATTTGATCTAAAAAGAGTTTTGCGCCGACATCTGATGCTTTCAGAATATGCCCTAAATCTTGTGCTAATCCATCTGAGATATCAATCATACTCGATGCCACAGTTTTGAGTTGTTGTCCTAAGAGGCAGCGTGGGGTCGGGTAGTCTAAACGCTTTTGTAACGCATGACCAAGATGTTGTAATCCAAAGGCAGCATCACCGATTTGACCACTAACACAAATATAATCGCCGACTTGAGCACCAGCCCGTGTAACAGCTTGACCATGCTCAATCCAACCTAAGGCAGTCACACTGATCGTTAGCTGGGTGCTTTGTGTGGTATCGCCACCAATTAAACTGACACCGAACTGATCGCAGCAATCAAATAGACCCTGACTAAAACCAGCCAACCAGTCATGATCAATCGTTGGTAGACTGAGTGCCAATAAGATACTATGGGGTTTTGCGCCCATTGCAGCTAAATCAGATAAATTGACAGCCACACTTTTCCAACCAATTGCATGGGCAGAAGTGTCTACTGGAAAATGGCGACCAGCAACCAGCGTATCTGCACAGATCACCAGTTGTTGTGATGTAGGGGGGGTAATAACGGCTGAGTCGTCACCAATGCCTAAACTGACATCTGTCTTTGATGTACGTTTAAAGTAAAGGTCAATAATTGAAAACTCAGCCATAAAACATCAAGCCTTTTATTTTGCTTGTTGTTTTTCAGCTTCACGAAGCTTTGATGATAAACGGTCTAATACACCATTGATGTATTTGTGACTGTCTGCACCACCAAAGTGTTTTGCTAGCTCAATTGCTTCATCAAGTACAACACGATATGGAACTTCGAGATGATCTCGTAATTCATAAGCGCCGAGTCGTAAAGTTGCAAGTTCTACACCATCAAGTGCAGATAATTCACGATCAAGTACAGGGATGAGCAACTCATCTAAAGCTTCATGTTGAGCAACCACTTGAGTGAGCAATTCATGGTAATAGTTAAGGTCAACTTTGTGCATTGCATTTTCAACACGCGTACGTGCCTCAATTTCATGTACAGGGTTATGACTCATTTGCCATTCATAAATCCCTTGTACAGCAAAACGACGTGCTTTGCGTTTCGCTGCATAAGCGGCCTGAAGTGTTTGCGACATGCTTTAAATTGCCTTTAATAAGTTAACCATTTCGATTGCAGTCAATGCAGCTTCGCTGCCTTTATTGCCTGCTTTCGTACCAGAACGTTCAATTGCTTGTTCAATGCTATCTGTGGTTAAGACACCATTGATGACTGGCATTGTGCTTTCAAGGGCAACGACCCCTAAACCTTTGGCACATTCACCAGCAACAAAATCAAAATGTGGTGTGCTACCACGAATCACTGCGCCTAATGCAATGATGGCATCAAATTTATTTGATGCTGCTAATTTTTTCGCAACAATAGGAAGTTCCCATGCACCTGGTGCATGAATCACGGTAATCGCATCTTCAGAAACACCGTGGCGTTTCAAGGTGTCAATTGCACCTTCAAGTAAATGCTCAACCACGAAGCTGTTGAAACGACCCACTAAGATCGCATAACGACCTTCACTTGCGAGATGTAATAAACCTTCAATTCGGCGAATTGCCATAGCAACCTCGATTATTTTGCTGTGATTTGATCGGCAGTGATGTATTCCACCACCTCTAAATTGAATCCTGATAAGGCATTAAAACGAAGTGGAGAACTCAACAGCTTCATTTTTTCAACACCTAGATCACGTAAAATCTGTGCACCTACACCAATGGTTTGGTATTGCTGTGATAATGCAGCATTCGATTTCAGTGGTTTTGGCTGATTTAGATAGTGTAAGGCATGTCCTAAATCTTCTAAATGATCTTGTCCGATCCATACCAATACACCACGGTCACTTGCAGCAATGGTTTTCATTGCAAGATCAAGATTCCATGCTGGAGAACCATCGGCTTTATTGAGCTTTAAAAGATCACGAACAGGATTGAAACCATGGACACGAACCGTGGTTACGCCTTGCTTTGGTTCACCTTTAACCAAAGCTAAGTGAATATCAGGGTTACCGATTTCACGATATTTATAGAGTTCAAATGTACCGTATTGTGTTTCAATGGTTTCTTGAGACAAACGCTCAACGGTTTGCTCATTGGTCATACGATAATGAATCAGGTCTGCAATCGTACCAATTTTTAGACCATGTTTTTCAGCAAACACTTCTAAATCAGGACGACGTGCCATGGTGCCATCATCATTGATAATTTCACAGATCACAGAAGCTGGTTCTAAACCTGCCAAACGGGTTAAGTCACAACCTGCTTCAGTATGACCAGCACGGTGTAGGACACCACCTGGTTGAGCCATTAATGGGAAAATATGACCGGGCTGAACGATATCACTTGGCTTTGCATGTGCTGCAACAGCCGTACGAATCGTATGCGCACGCTCTGCTGCTGAGATACCTGTGCTGATCCCTTCAGCCGCTTCAATTGAAAGCGTAAAATTGGTCGCATGCTGTGCGCCATTTTGGTCAACCATCAACGGCAAGTTCAGTTGTTTACAGCGATCGCGGCTCAGCGTTAAGCAGACTAAACCACGGGCATGAGTGATCATGAAGTTAATATCTTCAGGACGAACATGTGTAGCAGCGATGACTAAGTCACCTTCATTTTCACGATCTTCATCATCCATAAGGATGACCATTTTGCCTGCACGAATATCTGCGACAAGCTCTTCAACACGACTCAGCGGCATTCGCTTTCACCTTTGATGCTGCCTTTTCAGGCACTAGTATTCGATAAATCTGGCATAGTTTAACGCATTTTAAAAAATTTCGCCTGTGCTTCTTCAGCAATAAAAATACTGAGCTTGATGAGCAATCGTTCGGAAAACATTTTTTGAAATGAAGTCAAATAAATTAGAGCATTATCTTGAGGAGGGGTAAGATTCCTCAAGATAATTAAAACAGAAGAAACGACACTATCGTTTTTCTATGATTCGGTTGGCGTTTTTGCTTTTTTACCCATTAGGATTTCAGTGCGTAGATTTTGTGCGACTGTTGCACACGCTTCATTCATCCCATTAATCATAAATGCATGACGAGTCATCACATTGCTTGGGTTTGGCATCACCACCAACTCATAACTGTTTTGAACGGTTTTAAGGTGATCATGATGAAGATGTAAAGCTGCTTCTTTCGCATGTAAATGCTGTGTTAAGCGTTTTGCGGCTTCAATTGCGTCAAGTTGCATTGCGTCAACTGCATTTGATACGGCAGCACGTGTTTGCAGTGCAAAGCGTTTATCTTCGCGGTAACGTTTATAAAGTACGTCTGCTAGCAGTTGGAACACAGCACCAACCATCATTAAACATTCAAGTGCTTGAGGATGATTAGAACTGGTGGTTAAAGTTGCGCCTTCAGCATTAAACTCTTGTTCAATTCGAATCTGTGTCGAATTAATCTGATAATGCTTGCTGCATAAATCAATGCTTTTATCTAGGAATAACTGGCACAGTTTGAAATACGGGATTGAAACCGATTGATTTACACTGCTTAGCAGTTGCTTCGGATCATAGAATTGAATATTTAAAGCCAAAACTTGATCATCGACTTGCGCAGTCGGGGTTGATGTTTTTTCGACACGCGGTTTAGGTTGCGCTTTTGCTTGTTGTTGAGCTTGGGCAACCAAAGTTACAGTATTTTGTTTTTCGAGAGCTAAAGCTTGGGTTAATCGCTGAATTTCATGTTTAAGATGATTTTCTTGATTAATACGTGCTAAGTATTCGCTACGTGTTGGGCGTGCGATTGCACGATAGGCTAACCAAATCAAGCCATGAATAAAAAGAGAGACTAAAATAGCTAACCATTGGGTACGTAAAATCTCGCCAATACTTGGTTCGATCAAAGTAATCTCAACTGTCCCAACTTTCTTTTCATTTTGTAATGCATCACGGACAAACACCTCACCTTGACGTGTTTTTGCCATGCCACTGGTGGCGAGTACTTGTTTATTCGCATCTAGAATACGAATCGATGCCACACTTGGATTGGTTGCATAGCGATTGGCAACTAAGGCCAACGAAACAGTATTGGCAGGTTCCAGTTCTGCAAGACTATCTGCCACTAACTGACTGGTCATCAGTTGTCCTTGGCTAGCGCGGTTTTCATTGAGTTGATGTGTCGTTGCAATCACCAATAAAAAGGTATGCAATGCAAAACTTACGATCAGTAGGCTAGCAAATAGCCCTTGGCGAGGCGCATTCAAGTTAAACTTCCAAGGCAAATAGATTTAGGTTGGGTTATGTTATGATTCTTACATACAATAGTTGTCGCTCAAACACGAGTCAATTCATGCGTGAAATCATTCTTATATCCTTTTTAGGACCAGATCAACCGAATCAGTTTACTCGATTAATGCAGGTACTCTCCGTACATTCTTTGCAAATACTCGATGTAGGTCAGGCTGTTATCCATAATCAACTTACCCTTGGGATTGTTGTCGCTTCGGATAATGAGACTGCAACTGCACTTGCAATGAAAGAGATTCTGATTTTAGCACATGATATTGGCCTAACTGTGCGATTTAAACCAATCTCCAACGCAGAATATGATCAGTGGGTGAGTGAGGGTGGTCGAACACGTTACATCGTGACGGCACTTGCACCGGAATTAACGGCCGAACATTTACAAGCCGTGACCAAGATTGTATCGAGTCAGGGTTTTAATATCGAAACGGTAACTCGATTATCAGGTCGTTTAGAGCTAGAAGAAGCACACAATTTTCCACGTCGTGCTTGCGTTCAGTTTGGCTTAAGTGGACAAATGCTTGATGCACAAGCGATGCGTGCTGCTTGTTTGAGCTTGTCAGGTGAATTAAATATCGATGTTGCAGTACAAGAAGATAATGCTTATCGCCGTAATCGTCGTTTAGTTTGTTTTGATATGGACTCCACTTTAATTGAACAAGAAGTGATTGATGAGATTGCTTTAGAAGCAGGCGTAGGTGCACAAGTTGCTGAGATTACTGAGCGTGCGATGCAAGGGGAACTTGATTTTCAACAAAGCTTCCGTGCGCGTGTCGCTTTATTAAAGGGTTTAGATGCTTCGGTATTACCGAAAATTGCAGAACGTTTAACCATTACTGAAGGCGCTGAACGACTGATTTCAACGCTCAAAGCACTGGGATATAAAACTGCGATTTTATCGGGTGGATTTCAGTATTTTACTGAATATTTACAAGAAAAATTAGGAATTGATGAAGTCCATGCCAATATTTTGGATGTTCAAGATGGTGTTGTAACGGGCAAAGTTAAAGGTGCGATTGTTGATGGTGCACGTAAAGCTGAGTTGTTACGTCAGTTGGCTGAAAAAATGGGGATTTCATTAGAGCAGGCGATGGCTGTGGGCGATGGTGCCAATGATTTACCAATGCTTTCAATTGCTGGGCTTGGCGTTGCGTTCCGAGCTAAACCTTTGGTACGTCAAAATGCCAATCAAGCGATATCAAGTGTAGGTTTAGATGGTGTTTTGTATTTATTAGGTATGCATGATAAAGACCTAAATCGAGCTTAAATCTCTTTTCTCGATGTTTAAAAACAATGCCACTTTTGAGTGGCATTGCTCTTTTTAAGGGCGTCATGATTCAGTCATATTTATGTCTAAATGTATAGAAAAACAACGATAAAAAAATTCCGAAAAAAGTTTTTTCAACTCGAAAAATAGCGATAGTTTTTTGTAATGACACGCTGCAATTGATGCTATATAGAGATTTTGAAGTTTTGTAATTTAAAAAAATGTAATGACAAAAGCATATTGCGACATCTTGTGTCGTATGGCGCATTCTTGACTCTTTTTTTCTAAAAAAAACGCTCCATAATGCATAAAGACACGAATGCAACACAAACTACTGTTTAGAGATTACAGAACAATATGAGGTCTGATGATTAAACAGACCACCTTTTTTAAGACGGAGGTTTCTATGGAAGCAGCGAATTTCACCATGTGGGTTGGATTTGGCTTAATCGCTGTCGCAGTTATAGCTGTTTTCTTTTCTCCTTATCGTCGTTGGTTAGGTTTTATGTTGGCAGGTATGCTCAGTTGGGGGCTGTTAGAGGTGGTACGCTTTGGCGCGCAAACCATTTTCGATATGTCAGTCGCTTATAGTTATCTGACGGCTTTGAGCCTCGCGATGGTGACGGTTACATTTATCCTTTTACGTGAAGACAAACAAGCACAAAAACAATTGGCAAATCGTCAATATATTGAACATACGCCAGTTTATAAAGATGACCAACAGCAATGTTCTAGTCGATAATTGATAATAAATAATTCTAATAACATCAAAGGTATGCTCAGCATGCCTTTTTTGTATTAATTTTCTGAAACAAAGCTTTTACAGAGTTTTCTACAATTGTGCTAGGATACGGTTGTCTTAAATTTCATCATAATACTGTAGGCATAAATGTCATGAAGCTTTCTTCTTTACCTGTGGTTAAGTTACCGATCGTTGATGTAAGCACTGATCCATTAGATTTATTGGTGGCAGGTTTGGCGTTACGTATGAAGCAATTGGCACGTACTAGCCCGAAGTTTATTGAGTTGGTTCATGACCGTGAATTCCGTATCCAAATTGGTACTGATTTGGGATTGGCGCGTCAAATTATTGTGAATCATGGCAAAATTGATACAGTGGCGGGTAATCCAGAAAAAGCTGATTTTATTTTGCAATTTGCTTCAAGTGAGCAAGGCGTAAAAACTTTGGTCAAAGGTGATCCAACTGCATTCATGACGGGTATGCAAGATGGTAGCATCAAAATGGAAGGCGATTTTAGTTTGCTGGTCTGGTTTAACCAAGCTGCGAAATTGATTCCACCAAAAGTGCCAAAACCTGTAAAAGAAAAAATTCGTCAAGCACGCGCATTTATCAAAGAAAAAACAGGTAAATAAACGACCATAAAAAAACTCCCAAATAGGGAGTTTTTTTATGCGGAAATTTATTCAATCTCTAAATTAAAGGTCACAGGTCCATCATTGATTAAGTGTACTTTCATATCGGCTGCAAAAATACCTGTTTGTACATTTTCAAATTGCTGTTGTGCGTATTCAACCAATTGTTTATAGAGCGCTTTGGCTTCCGAAGGGGGCATTGCAGGTCCAAAATCAGGACGTAAGCCTTTTTGTGTTTGTGCCATCAAGGTAAACTGCGAAACCAATAGAATACCGCCATTGGCTTGGCTGACATTCCATCCCATTTTTCCATTTTCATCATCGAAGATTCGATATTTAAGAATTTTATCAATCAGTTTCTGACCTTTATCCAAAGTATCGTCTTTGCCTAAACCAAGAAAGACTAATAAACCTTTTTGGATCTCGCCAGTTGTTTGACCGTCAACCACTACTTTAGCTTCGAGGACTCGTTGAATTAATGCGCGCATAGAATTGAAAGATAGATGAAATGAAAAGAGCAAGTGTAGCAGAGAGATTTGATAAAATTGAGTTGTGCAGCAAAAGTCTACTATTCAAACGCTGTTATTTGGTTGTATAACAAAACATATCTTATAAAAATTGGTTAAAACCATCCTTTATGTCTGCGATTATTCGATCATTACTTGATACTGATTTATATAAATTCACCATGTTGCAAGTGGTATTACATCAGTTTCCACAAACCCATAGTGTTTATTTATTTCGCTGTCGAAATCTAGAAGATACCGTTTATCCACTGGTTGATATTTTAACGGACCTAAACCATCAGCTTGATTTGTTGTGTGAACTTCGCTTTGCAGAGGACGAGTTACAGTTTTTACGATCCTTACGTTTTATCAAAAGTGATTTCGTTGATTATTTAGAATTATTTCAACTTAAACGTCGTTTTATCCAAGCAACGATTGATGATGCAGGTCGATTAGATATCCGAATTGAAGGTCCGATGGTTCAGGCGATGATGTTTGAGATATTTGTCTTAGCCATCGTTAATGAGCTGTATTTTCAACGTATCCGCAATGAAAACGTTTTTGTAGAAGGTGAACGACGTTTACAGCAAAAGTTAGCTCAACTACAACATTATGCAGAGCAACAACAAGAAAATGACCCACCGTTTCTAGTCTCAGATTTCGGTACTCGCCGTCGTTATAGTTTTGAATGGCAAAAGCATGTGGTACGAGCGTTTCATGCAGCCGCACCCAAAGTCTTTCGTGGAACCAGTAATGTGCTTTTAGCCAAAGAATTAGGAATTAGTCCAATCGGAACGATGGCACATGAGTTTTTGCAGGCGTTTCAAGCGTTGGATGTTCGATTGCGTAATTTCCAAAAAGCAGCCTTAGAAGCTTGGGTGCAAGAATATCGAGGGGATTTAGGCATCGCCTTGACTGATGTTGTGGGAATGGATGCATTCTTGCGTGATTTTGATCTGTATTTTGCCAAGTTGTTTGATGGTTTAAGACATGATAGTGGTGACCCATATGAATGGGGAGATAAGGCTTATGCGCATTATCGTAAATTAAAGATTGATACCAAGACTAAAATGCTGACCTTTAGTGATGGTCTAAATTTAGAGAAAGCATGGTTATTACATCAATATTTTAAAGATCGCTTCCAAGTGAGTTTTGGTATCGGGACGAATCTAACCAATGATATGGGACAAACACCACTGAATATCGTGTTGAAATTGGTGGAATGTAATGGTCAATCGGTGGCAAAAATTTCCGATAGTTCTGGAAAAACCATGACAGATAATGAAACGTTCTTGGCGTATTTAAGACAAGTGTTTGAGATTGAAGTTAGTGTCTAAGCAAACGAGTTTAGAGGATGGTGATGGCGGTATCTTACTGGGCTTTTTTTAAATATTAGATACAACCTTATGTTCGACCTACTTTTCTTTTGGGAAAAGTAGGCAAAACCATTGTCATCCACAAAACCTGTTCATTTCCTTATTCTATTTTATATTTCGCAGAAACAATATCTTGTAGATATTTAGCAGGTTGTGGATGAAGTTTTCGAGTATCCAATTTCATGTGATAGGTTATATTAAATCTCAGAAGCATTATGGATATTCATCAGATGGTATATCTCATTTTCTGCTAAATGAATGCAAAAAATCAGACAAAGATAAAAAGTGAGCTATGTTAAAATCAATCACAATGCTGTGATCACAAGATTCCATAACAATGACTGACACTGATTTTAAACTGGGTTTACTGATTGAACCTGAACAGCTTGTGCCTTATTTAGGACATGAATTGATTCGTGTTGTTGATTTAAGTCGCGCTTCGGTTTATGAACAACTGCATATTCCACATGCGATACATTTACAACCCAAATATCTCGTTGCTCAAAATGAACAAGCCAATGGTGTATTGCCTGAAATCGAGGGTTTAAAAATCCTGATTGAGAAATTAAATATTTCATCTCTGCACCATGTCGTGGTCTATGACGATGAAGGTGGAGCTTGGGCTGGACGTTTGATTTGGAATTTGCATTGCCTAGGTTTTGAGCGCACCAGTGTCATTAACGGTGGTATTCATGCATGGTTGGGTGCAGGGCTTCCGACCAGTGCTGAGGTCGAACGTTTCAGCCCTGTTACGGAACTGGTGAAAGTTAATCTTGATGCAGTTCAAAAACATCGAATTGAATATGATGAGCTACTCGAGCAAGTCCAAGAACAGAAGATTCAACTGTGGGATTGTCGAACCAATGAAGAATATACAGGCTTGCGATTAGCAGCGCGACGCGGCGGTCACATTCCAAATGCACTGCATTTTGAGTGGAGTACTGCCCTAAACCGTGAAAATCATCTAAAATTACACCCGCTTGAACGCACTCAGCAACGTTTAGAGCAATTAGGCTTTAATTTACAACAACCTGTCGTGGTGTACTGCCAGTCACATCATCGTTCAGGTTTAGCGTATATTTTGGCAAGATTGCTCAATTGGCAAGTCAGAGCCTACGATGGTGCGTGGAGTGAATGGGGCAATCGCCTCGATAGTCCTATTATTTCAGGGGAGTCACCATCTTGAGTTTTTCAGCAGATTTAAAAAAACAATTTTTTATCAAAGCACAAAATTTAGTACCGCAACATCAACTGAGCCGTGTCATTGGCAAAGTTGCAGCAAGTGAAAACGTTTTGGTGAAAACTGCTGTGATTCAAGCATTCAAAGCAAAATACGGCATTGATATGAGCATTGCTGAACAAGCCAATCCAAATCAATATAAATCATTTAATGAATTTTTCACCCGTGCATTAAAACAAGGTGTGCGTGGTGTGGATGAACGTGCAGATAGTATTGTGTGTCCTGCGGATGGCGCAATTTCTCAGCTTGGTAAGATTGAAGCGGGTGATATTTTCCAAGCCAAAGGTCAAAGTTTTTCTGTAGAGAAATTGGTTGGTGATCCACAACTGGCGAAACCATTTATTGATGGTGAGTTTGCGACAGTTTATTTGTCACCAAAAGACTATCATCGTGTACATATGCCATTTGCAGGTACATTGACTGAAACGTTGTATATCCCAGGTGAGTTATTTTCAGTCAACCAAACCACGGCTGAAAATGTACCAGGTTTATTTGCGCGTAATGAACGTATGGTGTGTTTGTTTGATACCGAACTTGGTCGTATGGCGGTGGTTTTAGTCGGTGCAATGATTGTGGCGGGGATTGAAACTGTTGCGACAGGTAAAGTGAAGCCATCAGGTAAAGTTGAATTACAACATCACCAAATGCAGTTAGATAAAGGTGCTGAATTAGGTCGTTTTTATTTAGGCTCAACTGCTGTGGTTTTATTTGAAAAAGATAAAATGGTGTGGGAAGAACAATTTAAAGCCAATTCAACTGTGGTGATGGGTGAGCGGTTAGGTCATTCAGTGTAATTAATAAAATTACAAAAGCCCTTGATAGGGGCTTTTTTATATATTTCACATAAGGTGTATTATGTTAAATGAACTATTTTTATGGATAAGAATTAAATATTTATTCCACAAATATCAGTTGTACTTGTAGGGTAAGTTTGTGAAATCTGACTTGAATCAGTAATTAGTTTAATTTCGACATTTTTTCCTATATCTTGATTCGTCATATCAGTGTAATTTGAATTTATTGTGAAAAATATATTTTTCAATTTTGAGGGGTAATTATCAATATATCCTTTATTAATTCCGTTAAAAATTACCCCGATTTGGTTTGAATTTTGATTTAAATAAATTCCTAAATATTGATATCCATCAGATGTAGTTTGGATAGGTAAAGTCGTTGTTTGACCTACATTATTTGGTGATGTTAGTGTTAGATAAAAAGAGTTTACTGAACCTAATTTTTGATATGAAATCATAAAGTTAATATTTTCTCCATTTAGCATTTTCCCTCCCACAATAATTGGAAAAATATTTAGCATAGTTTTGTTATCTAAAATTTGTGGAAGTTTAAATTTAAACTCAAAAGCTTGTATTCCATTTGTTGCTAATTCTTTATCACCATTTAGTGTATTGAATCACCTGCTGAAGTAACTAGATTATTGTAGATTGATTTGCTCATAGCTGAATATATTTTATTAGTAAGTGTAGTACTATAAGAAACTTCACTCCCTGTCACTGAAGGAAATCTTTCACTTAATTGAGATTGTAAATCAGCTTGTGTTGCATCAAGATTGTAAGCGCATATGCTCCATGAATTTACACTTGCTAATCCAAAAGCAAGAGATATGATAATTTTTTTCATTAATTCGTCTCAGTATTATTATGAAATTTTAATATATAGTCATAGTATATTTAAAAAAAAGTATTTTCTAAAATTAACATAGTGGTACATAAGTGAAATTCAATAATTATAACGTTAAACAAATAAAAAGATCGATTATGCGGAATTTGGGTGTGATTTGCTAAATATTTATATCATGTGCGCTTTTTCCTACACCAATTCCAGTCAATGACCCATATTCAGATTTAATTAAATCACCTATGATCAATTCATCAGGAACAGGAAGTTCCAAAACATAAAACAAGAATTATAAGTTTACGCATCAGGATGTGAGATATGACAGGAGTTGTATCTAGTGAAAGGAATACGAAAAAGCCCGACAGGATGTCGGGCTTTTTCTCTTTAGATTATTCATTTTTTACAATTAATTCGATTGATAAAATTTGAAAAATTAAGCGACTTTATAATTTAACTTAAATAACTGATTTAACGCAGTATAAAAAGTACGACCATCCAGATTTAAGTCAACTTCAACACCTGATTGAAGTAATACTCGCTTACCCACTTCAATTGATTTAAATCCATCACGAGTACTTTGCATTTTGTTTAAAGGCACAAGTGAAACTAAGATTTCAGTTCCGTTAATTGATTTTGCAATAAGATTATTAGTTTGATTCAATGTTATACCAACTTTTATATAATTATTTGATTAAAGCTAAAAATGAAAAATTCAATTCTTAGACGAAAAAAAAGCACTATATAGTGCTTTTTTTACACATATTCTTTATTACAGAGCAACAATATTTACAGCATTTGGACCTTTTTGTCCTTGAGCGATGCTGAAAGAAACTTGTTGACCTTCATGTAATGTTTTGAAGCCAGAGTTAGCAATTTCGCTAAAGTGAGCAAAAACGTCAGGACCTGATTCTTGTTGAATAAAACCAAAACCTTTAGTTTCGTTAAACCACTTTACTGTACCAGTAACTGTATTAGACATAATATATCCTACTAAATTTTAATAATTTTCAGTCATTCGAAGACTGTACATAACTTCGAAAAAGAATAAAGCTTAAGATCTAAAAAAAACGAAGGATTATGACTAAAACTGCGATACTTAAAGAAGATTTAACTAAACGATACTTTTTCTAGTTAGTTCAACTATACATGATATTTATAAATATTCAAGTTTTTTATATATATTATTTATTTATCTTATGTTTTCAACTAAAGATCAAGTGTTTATCGCATTGATAAAAAGTAGCGTACTTAATCAATTCATTTTTTCACGCTTAGATTCGTAATAACGATGAATTGAATCTGCACAACGGTTGACGACCGGATCTTGCTCTTTTTTCCAAATTAACTTTACTTCACTTAAAGCATTTTCGTCTTTGATTGGAATGAGTTTGACATTATTTGGGAGAATCACTTTAAATTCTTCAGGAACAATACAAATCCCAAAGCCGTTGGCAACTAATTCAAGTTGAGATCTTTTTCTGGAATATATTCTCGTTCTTTTAGGTGAAAAACCATTGACCAAACATAAATTAGCAGCCAAATAACTTAAACCACCCCGTCCTTTATGAGGTAGAGAAACGAAATTTAACTGCTCTAACTCTCGGATAGATACACTTTCTTTTTCAGATAAAAAAGGATCTGAGCTATGAGCCGCAACGTACAAAGGCGCGGTATATAAGCTGATTGAATTCACTTCATTTAGATTGTGATAAATTGGTGGGCGGATGAAGCCAAGGTCAATTGTGCCATTTAATAAATATTCGAGTTGTAATTCAGAAGATAAAGTATTCATTTCAATATCAATCATGTTTGCATCACATAATTGTTCAAATACTTCGAGTTTATTTTGATCAAGCACAATACTGCTAGAGTGCGCAATTTTAATAATACGACCTTCACCGCGGCTAATACTCTGTGCGCTTACAATTGAGCTTTTTAAATGATCGATATTAGTCTTTAAACTTCTATAGAGTGCTTCGCCTGCTGGGGTCAGTTTAATTTTCTTTTCAGAACGATCAAAAATGTCAAAACCTAATTCTTCTTCTAAGTTTTTAATTTGTCGGCTGAGTGCAGATTGAGCAATAAATAATTTTTCTGAAGCTGCAATAAAACCGCCAGTTTCAACGATGGTAATTAAATAGTTGAATTGTTTTAATGTCCACATATCTCAAAATTAGATCATTCGGTGTTTTTTCTATATTAGATTAGATCAAAGAAATCTTATATCTTTTTCATAAGTTCTTGAGTTGAGTAAACCAAAATGATGATGACAAAGAAAATATTGATATTGATCGCTTTCGTTATAGCTTGTTTATTTGCTCAAAGTTTTGATGCTTATATGGGTGTAGAAAAAACAGTAGATCATAGCGATGTATTGGGCGATTAGAGCAGTTTAGCTAAATACGAATTTTTATTATATTTCTTAAACATGGGTACGGTTTGCTGATGTACGTTTTTTCTTACAGCAATTACAGCCAATGACCCATTTTCAACCTGTGCTAAATTACCTAATATGAACTCATCAGGAACAGGATGTTCCAAAACATAAAACAAGAATGATAAGTTTATGCATCAGGACGTGAGATATGACAGGAGTTGTATCTAGTGAAAGGAATACGAAAAAGCCCGACTTGGATGTCGGGCTTTTTTCTTTTCTATTTAAAATTTTTTGCCCAAAGTTCGATTAATAATTGTAGTGCTTGATTCAATGGTTTATAGCTTGGCCAAATTGCATGTATAGGCATATCCAGTCCATTGGTGGTATCGTTAAATTCCAAACGAATTAAACTCTGCTTGCTGAAATTTTCATAGACAACCGAAAGCGGGAAATTCCCCCAACCCAGTCCTTGTTCCACCATATTAATTGCCATAAATAAATCATCGGTATACCAATATGACTCAGAAACTAAGATACGCGGATCTGAAAGGGGATATTGTTTACTCGCAACAATAATTTGTCTTAATTCAGACAAAGTCGTGAGTTCATTTTTATGACTGTCTTTTAGCTGTTGAGCATCTTGGGGAGAAACAGCAGCAACAAATTTTTCAACACCCAATAATCGAAATCGTTGATTGGTATCGATATTCGATGAACTGTAAGCAACATAGAGATCGATTTCATTATTGTGCAAACGTGCTTTTAACTCTTGCTGCGGGGCGCAAATCATTTCAATATTTAATAATGGATAGCGCTGAGTGAGTTGTTGAATGCCAGATAATAATAATTTCTGATTCAAATCGGCTGCAACACCGATGCAAATACTAGTGTCTAAACCTGTTGAAAGTTCCGATAAATGCATTTCTAGTTGGCGAATTTTATTTACGATCAGTCTGGCATGTGGCTCAATCGAAAGTGAGATTTCAGTGGGGCTCAGATGGTTTTTACTTCGATCAAATAATTTTAAATTCAATTCAGCTTCTATATTGGCGATTGCCATACTGACTGCGGAAGGAACTCGATTGAGAGCACGTGCCGCTGCAGAAAAATTACCACGATCAATAATTTCCAGAATCAATTCAAGCTGTTCACTGCTGAGTTTCATATCTATTTTCTTGTCAGTAAATCTGATAACGATTGACTTTTTTTATCAGAATGTCGGAGTAAAATCCACTGATTATTGATTTCAGAGTGTGAGTATGCAAGGTATAAAAAGAAGAGTGACTTATGTTTTTTTCTATGAGATTTTTAGTTTTTTGATCTGTGCAATGCTGTTAGCAATCCTTTCAGGTACCAGTATGAGTCATACAGGACCTTTATCTATTTTGATTGCTGTGATCGCGGTCACGGTCAATTTCTTTTATAACTATGTTTTTGAAATGTGGGAAAAACAACAAATTTCAAAAACACGAACTGTTAAGAGAAGAGTGGCACATGCGATTGGATTTCAACTGGTTTTAATTACTATTTTAATTCCATTGATCGCGTGGTGGATGCAGATTAGTTTAATAAAAGCGTTTTTACTTGATTTTAGTTTAATGATACTGATTCCGTGCTATACCTTTGTTTATAATTACTTTTTTGATCATATTTTTGGTTTGCCCAATCATTTGGTTGAAGCTAAACAACTGAGCATCAATACATCAAACTGATGCTCAAATTGAAAGTAATCAGCTACTTGAAAACAGTGTAAATGGATACACTTGTTGAAAGCATTTTATCAAAGTCGGATCCACGTCATATTGCGGAAAGTATTATTACTTGGATTTTTTGCACTGATATTTAACATTTTTCCAGTTTTACTTAGGCGACCAGTCAGGCTGTATTTATTGCCATCGGTGCTGTTTATCCAAATACCTTGTCCTAATTCTTCATTGGGTTTTAGCATTTTCAGATTTGTGAGAACTTCCATCCCAAGAAGGGGTTGATCTTTTAAAGTGCCTGAGCACGCTGTACATAGTGTGGGCGTTGTTCCTTTACTGCTGGGATAAATTTTTACAATCACAGCACTGTATTGTTCTGTCTTAGAATTTTTTCTAATCACGATATCAGATAGATAAGAGCCGGTACGTTCATCTACAACTTTCCATGTGCCAATGAGTGGATCAAACGATGTTGCAAAAACAGAAAGGGGAGTACTGAGTCCGATGAGTAAAATCAAAGGACGAAGAAATTGAAGATTCATCATAAATTTAGATCAAAGTAAATTATAGAAATTAAGAGCTTAAACAAAGGGTTATTATATAATTATAGTGGAATAATAACATTATAATTCAGGGAACTCAGCAGTTCCCTGTACTGATTAAATCATACGATATAAGCGTTCTTTCGGAAAAACAGCGGTGAATGTTGAACCTTCATTTTCTTTAGAGCTAATTTCTAAATGCGCACCATGCTGCATAAGGACGTGCTTTACGATCGCCAAACCTAAACCTGTACCGCCTGTTTGACGGCTTCGAGCGCTATCTACGCGATAGAAACGTTCTGTTAGGCGAGGTAAATGTTTGGGATTTATACCAATTCCATTGTCTTGTACTGTGAAATAGGCATGGTCACCATCTTCATGCCAACCAATGGTAATAATACCGCCGGGTGGCGTATATTTAATTGCATTGGTAATTAAGTTACTAAAAGCACTGGCAATTTCCATATCTGAGCCGATTAGATCACAATGACTATCAATGTCTAAATTTAGCGTATGACCATAATCAAGATTATAAGCACGGGCATCATCAAAGATCTGGTTCATTAGATTCGCCATATCGATGATCTGGTTTTTTGCCACTTTTTTATTATTTTCTAAATTTGATAATAGCAATAGGTCATTCACCAAGGCATTCATACGTTTGGTTTGTGATTGCATTTGGGTGAAAGCACGTTTCCAACGCGGCGTAATATCATCTTGATCTGTAAAAGTTTCGATATATCCGCTCAATACGGTTAAAGGAGTCCGTAGTTCATGTGAAATATTATCGACAAAATCTTTACGCATTTGTTCAAGATTATGTACTCGAGTGGTGTCATATGCGACTAAAAGACGGCTTTCTCCACCAAAGCGAGTGAGTTTAACTTGCACATATCGTTCTTCATCCATTTGTGCTTGTAGACGAATACCATCAGGTGCTTGATCGCTATGGTTAAAATATTCAATAAAACTCGGTTGGCGTAAAATCGATAATAAGTTACGACCACGATCTAGTGGATTAATGCCTAATAATTTTTCGGCTGCTGGATTCCACCATTCAATTTGGTGTTGATCGTCAATTAAAACGACTGCTTCTGCCAAAGCGACCAACGAAGACTGCGCTCGATCAATTAAGCCCACCATTTCAGCTTGTACAATACGTTCTTGACGTTGAGCGCGGTAGACATTGAATAGCAAAGCTCCCCAAATACCTCCTAAATTAGGCGGTACATCATAGGGACGATTTGAAATCCATTCATTCACTAAATAAAGTGAACGGAGCTGTAGAGTAAAAAAAACGATAAAGGCAACAAAAATACAGCTCCAAAAGTATCCAACCCCAAATCCAATTAAGCTCGCAATTAATAAGAAAAAAAGTAACAATCTTAAATCTTGTTTTGCAAACGTCCATAAACTGCTGTAACGAAAACGTTGATGTTCACGTGCCAATTCAGGGACGGGATAAGGTTCATACATAAAGGATTTTTAACCTGCTGCTAAATCTGCTCGTGTAGAGAAGCGATATCCTGTACCGCGTACCGTTTGTACAAAACGGTCTACACCAAAAGGTTCTAAAACTTTGCGTAAACGACGAATATGCACGTCAATGGTTCGGTCTTCGATATAGACATTACCGCCCCACACTTGATCGAGCAATTGAGCACGTGTATACGCACGTTCTGGATGCGTCATAAAGAATGCAAGTAAACGATATTCTGTAGGACCCATCTCTAAAATACTGTTACCAAAACTGACGCGTTGACTGACTGGATCAAGCATTAAGCCATTGGCATCAATCACCTTTTCACCACTCAGTGCATTGGCGCGACGCAAAACTGCTTTGATGCGTGATACCAACTCACGTGTTGAGAATGGTTTGGTCATATAGTCATCTGCGCCTGCATCTAGACCTTGAACCTTATGATCTTCTTCACCACGAGCAGTCAACATGATCACAGGGATTTCTGATAAGTTTTCATCACGTTTTAAGCGACGGCACAGATCAACCCCACTAATACCACCTGGTAGCATCCAATCTAACAAAATAAGAGCAGGACGCTGATCAACAATAATCTGATGTGCTTGTTTGGCATCCTCAGCTTGTAAACATTGGAAGCCTGCCATATCAAGAGAGGTATGGATCATTTCACGAATCGGTAATTCATCATCGACAATTAAAATATAGTCATCTTTCACAGCGCAATACCCTTAAATATGTAACGGTTAACCGTTTTGTTGTTATGACAGGCTTATTACAAAGATTAATTATGACAATATCATTGCAAAAGAGTGAATAAAGTCGAATTTAGCAATAAATTGTGACAATTATAGGGCAGAGCAATGACCAAATGATGACAACTTGTTCTGCAATAAACAAAATGAATTCATTGGGTTAATATCATTGTAGTTTAGCCGTTCTTTTAGTCACAAAACTGTAAAATGAATTTAATTTTTTTCGGTTGTTGTTTCTATAAACGATAAAAATACCGCACAACAAGCCGCTAAAACCTCTGACAAAGGCTGTTTAAAGCCTTCGGATACCCAACGAATAATAATATGCGTGACGTAACCATTTAAACCAGTTGCCATCAATGATATTTCTTCGGCACTTTGCGGAGCGTTCGGCATGGTGATCATCACAAAACCTTGAATAATGCGATCAAATTGAGTCAAAGTCTCTTGAATGGTGGCTTGATTATGTAAGTCTTGTACTAACATAGCATCAATATAAATAATGCGTGCCATGCGTGGATCATCTTTAATTGCGGTTAGCAGTGCGGATAAACCAGCAGTGACCATATTTTTAGGTTCAGGCGCAGCCATGATGACGGCTTGCGTTAAACAGGTTTGCATTTTTCCAATCATTTTTAAGAAAACGGTTTGGAATAACTCCTCACTTTTCTTAAATGATTCATAGAAATAGCGTTCAGTGAGTTTGGCTTCATTACAAACGTCTTTTACCGTGACCGAGAAAAAACCATGTGTTCCATAAGTTGCGATGCCCGCCTCAATTAACTTTTCTCGGCGTGCTTCTTTGCGTTCGGTTAAAGATAGACCTTTGAATTGGCGTTCTTTCACTTCGGTATTATTTTTCTTGCGCGTCGCTAGATCTTCATTTGCCATGGAAAAACCGTTCCCTAAAAAAGTCTTTGAATCGTATATCTAAGATTTGTTTACGTTTTAACGAGGTCTTGCTGACTTAGAATAACTAAATTTTGCAAAACATGCTGTATATCGTTTAAACATCTTCAGCCTAGAATGTAAATAGACCTAATATGACAAGGAATGTGTTTGTTATTGCCATTTGTCTTAAAGCTGTAGTGTACTATATTGACAACCTGTATTGTCAAAATTATATTGGTTACAGCTTAAACTGCACATGATCTAGACAAATATGTGCTTCTCATTCGCAATACAAAGGATAGGCAATGAAAAATTTTAAAAATAAAGTCGCAGCGATCACAGGTGCAGGTTCTGGGATTGGACAACAATTGGCAATTTTATTGGCTAAACAAGGCTGTCATTTGTCATTGAGTGATATCAATGAAAAGGGCTTAGCGCAAACTGTTGAGCTAGTGAAACAATATCCAGTCACCGTAACAACCAAGGTGCTTGATGTTTCAAACCGTGAAGCAGTTAAACAGTGGGCACAAGATACTGTACAAGATCATGGTTCAGTGAATTTAATTTTCAATAACGCAGGAGTGGCACTAGGCTCAACTGTGGAAGGCGCAAGTTACGAAGATTTAGAATGGATTGTTGGGATTAATTTCTGGGGTGTAGTTTACGGTACCAAAGAGTTTTTACCGTTCATCAAACAAACCAAAGATGGCCATATCATCAATATCTCAAGTATCTTTGGTTTAACTTCGCAACCAACACAATCTGCTTATAACGCAACTAAATTTGCAGTACGTGGTTTTACTGAGTCTTTACGCCAAGAGCTTGATATCGAGAAAAGTGGTGTAAGTTCACTTTGCGTACATCCAGGTGGTATTCGTACCAATATTGCCAAAGCTGCAAAAATGAATGACAGCTTAAAAAGCTTAGGTATGGATCCGAATAAATCAATCAAGCAATTTGATAAATTCTTACGCACACCACCAGAAGAAGCAGCGCGTCAAATTTTAAATGCAGTATTGAAAGATAAACGTCGTTTGTTGATTGGTACAGATGCGCGTATTGTGGATTCTTTCCAACGTTTATTCCCGACGGGTTATCAACGTATTGCCGCACTTGCGACCAAGATGATGTAAGCCAAAAAATTAAAAAAGCCATTCTAATCAGAATGGCTTTTTTATTGGTGAGACCACATCACTCATCATTAAACGTTTAGATGAGAATTTTGATCTTACTTTTCTTCCAAACAAATTGATAATAAGACGCTTGTAATACACATAAGCAAACAAAAGAAAGGGCATACGCAATCCAAATGCCCGTTAAGCCCCACATCGAGCTAAACCAATAAGCAGATGGCACCTCTATTAAGACAATGGTCAGAATATTAATCATCATTGGAACATTCACGGTGCCACTGGCACGCATAATTGATGCAAAAATAGCACTAGCACCAAAAAACAGAATCGACCACAACACAATAAATAAAAGCTGTTGCCCCAATTCAATCACACTGTCATCTGTAATAAACAACGCCATTAAATATTTTGAAAATAAATAAGCCAGTGTGATCAAGCTTCCGGTAAATAGGATATTCATTCCCAATGCCGTGCGAGTAACTTTCGCTAATAAATCGGATTTGCCTGCACCAATTGCTTGAGCGGCAAAGATAGATGCTGCAATTGAGATTGAGAGTGCTGGAAATTGAATATAATTCAGCACTTGGTTGACTGCACCATAAGCGGCTGTGGCATGTGCGCCGTACTGATTGACCAAACCAATGATCACTAAGCCTGCAAGCGAAGTTGTCACCATTTGAATGCCAGTTGGAATGCCCAGTTTTAAAATCAATTTGCTTAACACAGGGTCGTGGCGAATACTTTTTAATAAACGAGCATCTATTTTGAGCGGATGATTTTTATAATTCAGATATAAGCTCAGAAAGATAAGTACCGCAGCGTAGCCCATAATGGTGGCGATTGCAGGAGCCACAATACCTAAAGCAGGAAAGCCAAAATAACCTTTTAACAATACGGGTGTGACAGCTAAACCAATTAAGCTGGTTAAACTCAAAGCAATTAAAGGGGTTACGCTGTCGCCGACACCACGTAAAATTGAGGTGTAAATAATATAGACGAATAGCAAAGGGCTACCCACTAGCATCCACTGTACATAAGGCAAAGATAGATGCATCACCTTCGGATCGGTGCCGAGTAATTCGAGGATGTGTTTAGCAAACACTAAACCAAGTACAGCAATAATACTGCCACCGATCAGGGTCATAAAAATAGTAGAACCAATGACACTACGAACTTTCTCTAAATTTTGTGCTCCCCAAGCTTGTCCAATCAAAACCGTTGACCCCGCGGAGATCCCGATCACAAAAGCAAGTAAAAAGAACAAAATAGGGAAGAATACAGAGACCGCAGCAATTGCATCCACCCCCATCATTTGACCGACAAAAATCGTGTTAATGGTGCCTGATAGATTTTGTAAAATATTAGTGGCAATCAAGGGAACTAAAAAAACTAAAAAGGTTTTCCAGAGATTCGGTTGCATCACCAAAGGTTGGTGTGGAGTCATTCAATTTCCTTCAAGCTTGATCCCGAAACGGCTATGTTTTCTTCAACATATCATTATCCGTTGTGTTCGAGTCAGGCTTGTTGAGTTTATTTTTGTAGATCAACACTGTACGAGGATTTCGCTCGCACGTTGTAAGGTTTGATCAGTTTTAGCGAAACAAAAGCGAATTTGTCGAAGTGAAGATGGTGCATGTTGATAAAACACTGAGATCGGAATCGCCACAATTTTGTGATGCTCGGCTAAGAACTGACACATCTCTACATCTTTGAGATCAGGACGAATGTTGCTGTAATCTAGATTTTGAAAATAAGTGCCTTGAGATGGTATCAATTTAAAACGTGAGTTTTGAATCTGTTGGTTGAATAAATCTCGTTTTGCCTGATAAAAATCGGGTAACTCCTGAATATGCTCGGGATGTTGTTGCATATAGTTGGCAAGCGCAATCTGGCAAGGGGTGGTGCCACAGAAATTGGCAAACTGGTAAATTTGGCGGAACAAACGCATGAGTTGTGGCGCGGCAACGCAATAACCTGTTTTCCAACCGGTGACATGGTAGGTTTTACCAAAAGAACCGATGACAAAGCTACGTTCACGAAGTTCTGGAAATTGCAGGGCGCTATGATGTTTTTTTCCATCGAAAACCAAATGCTCATAAACCTCATCTGAGAGCACCACGATATTTCTATCTTGAATCAGTTCAATCAGTTGTTTCCAGTCCTGTTCAAACCAAATTGCACCTGTTGGGTTATGTGGTGTGTTGACAATGATCATGCGCGTTTTAGCATTGATACTGTCTTTGACTTTTTGCCAATTCACCTGAAAAGTTGGTGCTTCTAGATGGATATGCACTGATTTTCCACCTGCCAACTGTACCGCAGGGGCATAGCTGTCATAGCTCGGGTCAAAAATAATCACTTCGTCATCTGCATGAATACACGCTTGAATCGCGCAGAAAATCGCGATGGTTGCGCCTGGGGTAATCGTGATTTCAGAGAGAGGGTCGAGTTGTAATTGATCCCTTGCAAAGAATTGTTTTGCCAACTGCTCTCTTAAAGTCAGAACACCATCACCCGCAGGATATTGGTTATAACCTGAAAGCGTCGCTTCACTGAGCGCTTGGAGTAGCGCAGGTGGTGCGGGGAAATCGGGGAAACCTTGAGAGAGATTCAGGGCATTTAGTCGTTGTGCGAGTTCAGTCATCACGCTAAAAATAGTCACGCCTTGGCTTGGGAGTTTTGACTGAAGTTGCAACATTGTTTTTGACCTGATTGACATTCTATTTTGCATTGATTGTATAGCGAAAGCTGAGTTCTTACCAAGGTGCCTCTGTGAAAGTAAATATTGAACCTTGCCGTTAATTGACTAAATAATGTGTCTTAGGTCAGGAAAATAGAGTAAGAGAGTCTGAATAAAAACAATAGTGACGGAATTGGTCGGTTTTTATTTAAAAATGTCTAAAAAATTTGTTGTTTTTCATGATGATAAAGCGTTTATGTTGAGCGATTTAAGTACTATAATTTACATCGAGGGATTCAATTAAATATCAATTATAGTGAAATGGGGCCTAGAGTATGGACAGTTTCGATTTAAAAATACGCTATCCACATCATATTGATCTCAATGATGTGGAGCAGTTCGGGACATTGAATACCATTGGGATATTAACCAAATTTGACAGAATGGACTGGAAGCAGCAATTAAGCCGTTGGTTGCAGCTCGATGGTGCAAATCCGACGTTTACCATTACAGATGAGAAGACGAGGCAGACCATAGAAATCGTATTGAATACGTATAAGTCATCTCAGGAGCTTAGCTTTATTGTAAAGACAGATATTCCAATAGTTGTACCTAAAAAACAAATATTTGGCTTAATTACGCTTCAGATAAAAGAGACAGTTCAATTTAAGCAACTTTCACTGGTACAGGTGAAAAGCTATCTCACTGCATTTTTAAAGCAGGATACTGACGCACTGGTTCGATATTATCAGCAAAGTAAGCAGCAACTTACGCAATCTGCATAACTATGAGAAATAAACTTTCTCATAGTTATTTATTCTTTACAAAACATTTTCAACAATGGCACGGATGATCCCGAGAGCTAAACCAATGAAAGCACCTACGATTACACCATTGACGCGGATCATGTGTAAATCACCGCCAACCTCGCTTTCAATTTTTGCAATCATTTCACGTGAATCCCATTCATGAATACGCTCACTGATATAACGGATAATCTTGTCGCTGTATTGTTCACTGAACGTGGTGCCCAACCCTACCATTTTCTCATTTAAAACTTGTCGTACTTTTTCATTTTGAATCAAACTTTCGCCAAGTTGTTGAATCGCCACTTGTAAGTTAGTGGCAATGCCTGAGTCTGGTTGCATTAAATCCGTTTTAATTGCGTCACATAAAATAGCGATGGCGCCACTGATAAAGTTCAATACTTGTGGGCTATCTAATAATGCATCTTTACCACTGTTTAAACGTTGGCTAGCATCACTATCCGTATCTGCTAGTTGTAACATGAGCGAGTGCGTGGTTGCTTCAATATCTTGACGCCAAGGATGCTCAGGATTAGCCAACATTGATTCAACTTTTTCAATCAGTGAGTCAATGGTTCTTTGCTGTACATCAATGCCAATCCAGCTTGCACCTTTTGCGAGTTTCCAAACCCCCAGTTCTTGAAATAATTTACGAGATAGATCACGCGCTTCTTCTGGATGAGACACCATCCATTCATGTGCGAGATCAAGTCCACGTTGCAATACATCTTGATGGAAATCATTTTCTAATACAGCACGTAGCATTTCGCTGGCAAGTTTATTGACTTTAGTGCTTCTGACCCATTGCACACTATTGTTTTGTACAAAGTGAGCAATTTGATCTTGGCTGACAAATTCAAAGATTTTCGGCACAGTGTGCTGAATCATCTGTACCACTTGTTTATTGTTCTTAGGATTTGCTAACCATTCACCGACAGCCAAACTAATATCAGCATTTTTTAAGCTACGTTCAACAATTTGAGGTGATAAAAAGTTTTCCTGTACAAAGCGACCCATGGATTCAGCGATACGCGCTTTATTTCGTGGAATGATTTCAGTGTGATCACGCAATAGTTTAGGCAGTGGCATTTTTCCAAATGGATTACGGAATAACACGGTAACCGCATACCAGTCAGCCAAGCCACCCACCACACCTGCTTCAGCAGCAAGCATAAAAATATGGATGAGCCATTTATATTCAGGGAGAAAGTGTGCCGCGACCATTAAGCAAATCCATGTCACCACGGCAATAATCAGTGCCATTGTGGCGAAGTATTTACTTCTTTGTAGACTCGGAACGTGAATTTCTTCGACTGAACTCATTTAGTCATCCTTATAAATATCATTTCTTATTTTGAGGTGGTGCAGGGGGCTGCAACACTTCTCCTGTGGGACTCAAACCGTACTTTTGCCCTAACGATTGCAAAATTAGCTGTGCATCAAAGGCATCGGGTGATTGCTGTTGAGTCTGAAAACACTCGATAGTATACGACACTTGGATTGGATCAATATTGACCACTTGTGGCATATCATAGAATGGATCGGGCCAAAAGGCGGGATGACGACGATAGTAGCCATAAGGATAATATGATGGAGTTGGATAAATCACGGCTTGTCGCTGGGTTTTATGCCTTGCATTGCTTGGGTCATCCACCACGGTGAAATAGCGAAAGCCATTTTTGATTGTGGTTTGTGCTGCTTTTAATAAAGTAATCTCTTCAGCCGTACCATAACTTAAATTATTATCAGCTTGGAAACCAATACGGTAGGTTTTGTTATTTAACGGATAAGCAGTGAATTGCCCAAGTTGATCAAAGGTTCGTGGTTTGGAAGGAACCGTCGCGCATCCTGCCAATGTCAATGCGACAAGAAGCGGTGTACATATCAATAATCTTTTCATTTGCTATTCCTGTTTTTAAAATGACGAGCTTAGCCGACTTAAAAACTACTGTTCGGTTGAGTTAAAAATTCCAACTCTTCAGGGGTTGAGATTCTTCCCAATATTGCATTGCGATGTGGATAGCGGCCAAAACGATCAATGATCACTTTATGCTTTTTCTCAAAGTTTAAATTGATTTCATTGCCTAATCGTTGAAATAATTTGAGAGCAAACTCATGTATCAGCTTCGACTCACTGTGCATAAATGGCATATATAAAAAGGAGCGTTGTTCAGGACTAAGCTGTGCATCCAGTTGTAAACTAATTGCTTCTTGTGACAATGCCAGAGCAAGACTGTCATAAGCAAACGCTTGTGCTTGATCACGATACAAGTTTCGAGAGAATTGATCTAAAACAATAATTTCGGCTAAACGTCCTTCAGGTGTTTGACGCCATGACCAAAGTTCTGCTTGAGTTGCTTGATGATGAATTGTATGAAATTTATCACGAATTTTAATATCAAATTCATCACTTTTAGCGAACCAAAGCGACTGATGTTCTGGCGCAAACCAGAAATTAATAATGTCTTGTGCTTGCATAAACAAGTATCCGTTGGAAGATTTATTTTTTAATAAAATCACAATTTCTGCATGTCTTATGTAATAAGATTGTGATAAAAATTGCCAAACTAAATCAGATGACTAGATCATAATTGTCGTTATAATTGGCTAAGTCGAAATCATGAGCACAGTCTGAATACTGTCATATTCGGCGAAGTCGATACCATGTATTGGGTCGGCTGATCTTGAACAAGCGAGCATATAATATGAATCAACCCAGCCTTAATCCCTTTGTGATACCAACTTGGGTAGATGCCTCGCTATTAAAGGGGATGTTGCGTGGAATAGAACGTGAAAGCTTACGTATGCAAAGTAATGGCTTTTTATCACAAAAAACGCATCCTTTAGCTTTGGGTTCAGCACTGACACATCCACATATCACGACAGATTATTCAGAAGCGTTGATGGAGTTTATTACCACTCCTCAAACAACAATTGCAGCAGCATTAAACGAATTAAAAGACATTCACAGTGTCGTACATCAGCAACTAGAAGATGGCGAGCGTCTATGGCCACTGTCGATGCCATGTATGCTTGATGATAATGAAGAAAATATAACATTAGCCCAATATGGGACTTCAAATATTGGTCGTTTTAAAACCTTATATCGTCATGGTTTAGGCGTACGTTATGGTCGCCGTATGCAGACGATTTCGGGTGTGCATTATAATTTATCTTTTCCAGATGCTTTATTTGCTGAATTACAACGCCATGAAAACAAGCCAGAATTAAAACAGCTCAGCGCACAAGATTATCGTAGTCATCGCTATTTTGGTTTGATTCGGAACTTTATCCGTTTAATTCCTTTAGTCATGTATATGTTGGGTGCGAGTCCATCCGTTTGTCGTTGTTTTTTAACGGGTCGTCAACATCATTTACAGCCTTTGGTCAAAGGAACCTTATATTTACCTGAAGCGACAGCTTTGCGTATGGGGCGTTTAGGTTACCAAAACTCAGCACAAAAAGAGCTCGGTATTCATTATAACGACCTACATGATTATTTGGATGGATTACAGAAAGCTGTACATACACCTTATCCTGAATTTAGTGATTTAGGTTTGGATGATGAGCAAGGTGAGCCGATTCAGATCAATGATCACGTGCTTCAGATTGAAAATGAATACTATAGCTTGGTTCGTCCGAAGCAAGTTCCCCAAGCAGGTGAAACCCCATCACAAGCCTTAAAAAATCGTGGTGTGGGCTATGTTGAGCTTCGAGCTGTTGATGTCAATCCATATAGTGCAATTGGGATTGATGAAATCTCGGCAGGTTTTCTTGAGAGTTTAGCCTTGTATTGTTTATTAAGTGACAGTCCAGAGTTGTTTGCTGAAGAACAAGAGCAAATTGATCATAATCAAACTGAAGTGGTCAATCGTGGTCGTGCAACGGATGCCAAAATTGAACTAGGTCAAACAACAGTTTTATTGCAAGATTGGGCACAGCATCATTTAAATGCGATTCAAGAATGTGCCAATATCTTAGATCAAATGAATGATTCAAAGTTATATCAGAAGTCTATTCAAGTGATGCAACAGCGTTTAGATCATGTTGAAGATACACTTTCCGCGCAGGTGATTAAAGATACGCTAGAGAATGGCGGAACGTGGAATTTTGGCAGTGCAATGGCACAACAACACGTCGATCACTATGATCAGCACCCGCTTAGTCAAGAACGCAAACAATATTTCGAACAATTGGCGCAAATCTCGTTGCAAAAACAGGCTGAACTTGAACAAGATAACGACATGAGTTTTAGCCAATATCTTGCAAAATACCGTTAAAATTTTTAGAGGATTTCCCATGCGATGGAATTACCGTTTGGTCAGTGCTTTGCTTGTTCTGACAAGTATTATTGGTATCTCATTTGCCTTGTATCTAGAACACGTGCAGGGTTTAGAGCCATGTCCACTTTGTATTTTCCAAAGGATTGGTTTGATCGGTATGGGATTTATCGCACTGATTGCATTTATCCATAATCCTATCTCTAATGGTTTTAAACGTTTCTATGCGTTGTTAGCCACTTTGTCGATTGGCTGGTCTGTCGGTGTGGCTGCACGTCATGTTTGGTTGCAGAACTTACCACCTGATCAAGTGCCAAGTTGTGGTCCAGGTTTAGATTATTTGGTCGATGCCTTACCCATGAAAACGGTATTACAACAAGTTCTTTCTGGCTCTGGGGAATGTGCAATGGTTGATTGGACTTTCTTAGGACAGTCTTTACCAGTATGGTCTCTTCTATATTTCAGCCTAATTTTACTGATCTGTTTATGGCAACTTTTCAGGAATTATAATGTCCTCAAAAAATAAGCTTTTATAATTACCATAAACCCAAAATTGCTTATCTCAATTTTGGGTTTATTTTTTGTCAGAAAAAAACAAAAGTGTAATTTTTTGCTAATTTAGGTCACTTATTTGTAGACAGATAGTTCTGTTTTTTATAAAGTTCAGCCGATTCTTTGTACTACGATTATAAAAAATGCTTTTTAATATATTTAATGTATTAGAAAAAATGGGGCTAAATGCACAAAAACGTGCCATACAGGTACAATTTTCTAATGAATTACTCAATCATCAAGTTTTACTGCAACGTATAGAGGGAAAACATCAGCTCAATAGTGGCTTAGAAGCGGAGTTGATTTGCCTTTCCGTCAATGCACAGATTCCTCTTAAACAATTCATTGGTGTTCAGGTCGCTGTTGATCAGGTCACAGATACAGGACAATTATTCAGAACCTCAGGAATAATAACGGAAGCCTGTTATGGGCAAAGTGATGGCGCTTTAACACCTTATAAACTCACTTTAAAAGATGCAACGAATTTATGGCAAAAACGTCGAAATAGTCGTGTCTTTATGAATAAAAATATCGTGGAAATCACTGAGGTTTTATTCAAGGAATGGCAAGAGAAAAGCCAACTATTTGCAGCAAGTTTGGCACTTGATCTCAATGGCTTGAGTCAGAATTATGATATTCGACCCTTTACGATGCAACATAATGAATCAGATTATGAATTTGTGACGCGGTTATGGCGTAGTGAAGGAATTAACTGGTTAATTGATGAAGCTGAGCTTTTTGTTGCGCATTCTAGTACGCCGATCCAAGCCCAAAAGCTCAGACTCATTGATGACAATAGCGAATATCAGGCTTTGGCTCGACGGAGTATTCGCTATCACCGCAGCAGTGCGACAGAATTCCAAGACAGTATTACAGGTTTTGTAGCGGTGCGAAGCTTGCAGCCGACGGCAGTTCATGTGCAACGTTGGCAGCCCGATGCCTTGGTACAAGAAGAAGGCGCAGGTTCAGTGGTGACAACGCATAGTCATTCAGATAGTTTCGATTCGGCAAGTTTGAGTCTTGAACAGGCATGGCACATCAGTCCAGCTTGGATGCAGGACTTAAAGGGTGAAGATCAAGCCACTGCTTCTGGGAACAGTCAGTTAGAAAAACTGAATCAGCAATTTAATGATATGTATGCCAGTCAAGCCAAATACTTTAAGGCTTATAGTACCGTGCGTGATAGCCAAGTTGGGTATTGGTTTAATCTCAGAGAACATCCTGAAATCGATCAGCATGAAGGGGCGGATCAAGAATTCCTGATTATTGCCAAGAATTTTTATAATCAAAATATTTTACCTAAAGATTTACAGCAACAGGTACGTCAGCTGTTAATCCAGAGCCGTTGGGATCAAAGTAGCTATGATGATGCCGAGCGTCAGGGTAATGAACTGACCTTGATTCGCCGTCACATCAAAATAACGCCTGAATATAATCCTGAACAGTATCGTCCGATAGTCTATCCGCAACGTGCCAAAGTGGTTGGACCTGAAGGTGAAAGCATTTATGTGGATGAATGGGGACGAATCAAAGTACGTTTTCTGTTTACTCGTAATGATGATCATGGACATGATGGCGGTGCAGGTAGCAATGACAATGACACCGATTCTGCATGGGTGGATGTCCTCACACCTTGGGCGGGAGAGGGTTATGGTGCACGGTTCTTACCACGGATTGGTGAGGTGGTGGTCATCGACTTCTTTGATGGCAATATCGACCGTCCTTTTGTGACAGGACGAATCCATGAAGCACAGCGTTCTCCGACCAAATTTGATATTAAAGGGCAGCTTCCCGACACTAAAAAACTCAGTGGTATCCGCAGTCAGGAGGTCAATGGGAGTGGTTTTAATCAGTTACGCTTCGATGATACAACAGGGCAAATCAGTACCCAGTTGCAAAGTAGCCATGCTGCAACACAGCTGAATTTAGGTAATTTAAGTCACCCAAAAGTGCAGGAGACCAGTAATGGTCGTGGTGAGGGCTTTGAGCTCAGAACTGATGCTTGGGGTGCGGTTCGGGCAGGCAGAGGCATGCTGATTAGTACCTATGCCCAAGAACAGGCCATTGCTGATCATCTGGAAGCCGCACAAGCACAATCTTTGCTATCGCAAGGCTATGACAGCATGAAAATGCTCAGTGAAATTGCAGCGAAGCAGCAGACCGATGCGCTGAATGTGATTAATCGTTTACCGAAGTTTATTCAGTCACTGGAACTTAAGACCACAGGTCAAGCACTGGGTAGCACTTTAAATCTATTTAAAGCAGGGATGAATAATGATCCCATCCATGCGTTAAAAGATTGTGGTGGTTTTATTGAGGATATTGGTGCGCTCGGTGGTGATGCTAAAGGTGCAGTAGAAGAATTTAATGCGTTCTTTAATGATGCCAAAGGTGCGGTAGAAAATCTAAAAGAATTCATTGAAAACGTAGAAGAGCATGGCGCTGATATTGTCAAAGGTAAGCTTGCTAGTATTAAAGATCGGATTCAGCAAAATCCGTTTGAAAGTCTTAAAGAAGTTGGCAACGTTTTAGCCAATGTCGATATTAAAGATTTCGAGCTGATGAGTAGCTGTGGAACCTTTAGTAAAGGTAGCAAACTAGAAATCACCCCATCCAAAGCATTGGGCTCATTACAGGGCTTTATGGAGGGTTATACTCAAGGTTTGGAAAGCAGTTCCGATGCCAAGCAACAAGAGCAAGGCAAGATTTTCAGACAGGCCTTGATGTTGTTGGCTTCACCGAATGGAATTGCGTTAACTACGCCTGAAAATATTATTTTGCAGGCCTCTCAGGATATTGCCGAGAGTGCCAGTGGTTCAATTAACCTGAGTGCACAGAAGAATATTATTGGGCATGCACAGGACAAGATCAGTTTGTTTGCAGCACAAAAGGGCTTTAGAGCTTATGCCGCAAAAGGGAAATTGGAGTTGCAGGCGCAGGATGATGCGATTGAAGCAATTGCGAAGAAGGTCATTAAGTTCATTTCTACTGAAGATAAAATCGAAATTACCAGCCCCAAAGAGATTGTATTAACAGCGGGTGGTTCACAACTCAAAATTAATGCGGATGGTGTGTTCTCAACTACAGGTGGTAAGTTTGAGAGTAAGGCTGGTCAGCATTTGTTTGTGAGTGGGGCTAAAGTTTCATATGAGGTTCCTGAATTACCTAGCACGCCGACTTTTAGCAATCGCTTAGATATTTATGATTTATTTTGGGAGAGTGATTTTAGCAAGCTCAGTTATAAAGCTTTTGTACCGGGGACGAATTCATTTACTTCGGGATCAATAGATGAACATGGTCGTACAGCGAAAATTATTACGCCAGATCCAACCAAAGTTCAGGTTCTTGTTGGCTCCAATGATGAATGGGGATTAGTCATTGATAGTTTTGATGAAGATGATTTTTTAGCAGATCAAAATGTGAGTGACTCAGAAACAGAGAATAATGTAGAAGATAGGGATTGGAAATGAATAAAAAATCATTAGTTACGATACAACTCTTAGATTTATTTGGTAGCCCAATCTCAAAAGCACAATATGAAGTAAAAAATCAGAGGACTGGGCAAGTTATTGCTGCTGGATTTACGAATTCATCTGGATGTATCGTTGAGATTAGTCGAGATAAAGGCACGGCTTTAGATGTTTATATCAAAAGTATGTTTAATGGCTTGATGATCAAGGTACAAAGTTTTGTAATGTCTAGAGATCGCATGCTCGTAAAAATTACCAGCCCAAAAGTAATGTTGGATTTAAAAACATTAACAAATCAAGGTAATAATGGACAATATAAAAGAAAAACGCATGTTGTAAAAAAGGGTGAAACTTTATTTGAAATAGCTCAAAAAAATCATACTACTGTTCGAGCATTGGAGCGTTTGAATAAAATAGACGATCCAAATAAGATTAGTATTGGGCAAGTGATTAAGTTGCCAGTGAATATTCCTGCTACAGGAAATAATTCACATCAAGAAAAATCTAAACAGACCACTCGAACACAACCTTCGGCTAGCAGCACTAAAACAAAAGCACCACAGACTCCATCAGTAAGGTCATCGAATACAACACCTCAGAAAAAGCAGGGAGAAGAAATTTTTGGAGCAAATTTTGGCAGTAAAATTCTCGACCAAGTGAATGAGCTTTATGAAGAGGGTAAAAAAACGCTGAACGAAGCTACAAACACTGCTTCCAAGATACTGACAGTGGATGACCGTAGTCAGGATGGTGGGACACCTAAAGCAGATGCTCCAAATTTATGTAAAACCAATCCGCAATGTATTTCAAGTGGTAAGAGTGGGCTTATTCGAGAAGTGAATATTCGTTTGGCGGGTTTTGGTGGAGCTTTACCTACGGATGAGTTTACCGAACTAACTGCAAAATGTATTAAGCAATTCCAAAGGGATTATATGGGGGTACCAGAGACGGGGAAAATTTGTGGTTCAGTATTAGTAGCATTGGATAAATTTTATGAAGAATACCCTATAGCAGGTTTTATGGGGAAAGCTGCTTGTAATTGTGGCAAATGTTCGGGCTTTGGTAATGGTAATATGGGGATTCCATCCGGTTCAAATAAAGCAAATGAATATCCAGGATTACACCGAAGTCTAATCTGGATATTAAAGGCTATAAATTTTTATTTAAAAAATGAATTTAAGAAAAAGAAAATCGAAGTGGCTTATATAGAGTCTGGTTATAGATGTATTGAAAATAATAAAAAACATGGAAGAGCAACAGTAAATCATATGGGGTTAGCTCTGGATGTTCATTTTAATAAGAATGGAAGTAGGACTCGTGAAGTCAATGATATGGAATTTATTCGTAAAGAAATTATGATTAAAAAAATGAGAGCATCTGAAAATAGAGAGGTTGATAAAATTTATTTAGAACCAAAAGTTTTTAATAGTGGAACTTCAGGAGCAACTACATGGGTACATTTTGACGTTACTAAATTTTCAGCTATATATTTTAGCGGAAATATTTTTCAAAAAACAATGGTTGAATTAAATGGCGTTAAAATGTTTACTCTAGTAAACAGTTTGAAAGTTCCTGGGATTTTAAGTTGTGGAGGGGGAGGGTCAACACCAAAACCACATGATAATATAGTGGGTGGTGAACTAGTATTAAGTAATGATGATATTATAGATATTATGAAAGTAACTGAGACTGAGGTGATAAAGTTTAAAACAGAGAAATATTTTACTGACCAAGCTGCTGGTGTTATAGATACTATTATGAATAGAGTCAAGTCTGGTGTATGGGGAAATAGTGTCAGAAGTGTAGTCAATGCTGATAGACAGTTTTCTAAAATTACAGGTCCTAAAAGTTTAGACCCTTATGGTAGTGTTGAAAAAATGCCAATATCGCATGTAAGTACAAGGATTAGGAATTTTGTTAATAGCTATCTTATAGAAAGAGCAAATGGTAAACATTCCATTATTGGAGAAAATCTAAACTATGCAAATAAATATTATTCAGATGCAAAAAATAGAAAGGCATGGGTAGATAAATTTCATGATGAAGCAGTAAAGAAAGGTATGATACTTGGCAATGGAACAGCTATACATGCTCATGGCACTACGACTGAACTAAGAAATAAAATGCCAAAACCTTTTAAAATAGTTCTCCCTAAAAACTTCAAAGGAATTTAATATGTTTAGTAAATATGTGGTTGGTACAGGATTGGTATTATTAGCATTTGGTTCAATAATATCAGCATGTGCGGATAGTTCATCAGTAAATTGTAATAAAAATAATGTTTATGAAAGTATACAGTGTATTGAAAAGGAAAATAAAAAATTAATTATTAAACTTGATAATGAAAAAAATAGAGAAAAAAATGATTATAATAAATGGATGGAAAAAATAAAAAATAATTGTGAAGGAAAAATAAGTCATATAGCTGGGGAAGGTGCAGGTCTAGTTAGAAATCAATGTTATAGAGATGAGTACTTATCTAGATTATCATTTTTAACAACTGGAAAAACTTCGAAAGAAGAAAAAAATATTCATGGTTTAGTGGTAACACATTTACCTTATAATTCAGTTGATCATTTTAAATGTCTTTTAAAGAAAGATATAAATAGTTGTTCTAAAGTTAATTTGGTGAGCTCATCTAATTTGGTAAAATTCTATCCATCTATTTCACCAAGTTATGGGGATGGTATTGTTCTTCCAGAAACAGAAAGTGGTAAACAAATCATAATTTCTCCATTTGAAGATAATGAAGATGAGGGTCCACAACTTGCTATTTTAATCATTAATGCTTTTGGTGTAGAAGAAAAGAAATTTATCCCAGCAACTAAAAATGTATTAATAGATAAGAATTATAATTTAACTTATATGGAAGGTAGTAAAGAAAAAAGAGTAAAATTAAAATGAAAATTTTATTTATATTCCAGTAAATACTTGAAATCAACCCGAACTATTCATAGTTCGGGTTTTTTGTAAGCAAACAGAAAAAGTGAGATAAACAGTGAAAAGACTACCATACATATTATTAGCAATGGGCCTTACAATAGGCTGTAATGCTAAATCTGTAGACCAAAAAATAATCAAAATATTAAAGTTGAGTCTTGTGGTTTTGATTATGATGTAGATAACTATTAATCTAAATCGGATAAAATTAAAGTTTTTGAAAAAATATTGGAATGAAGCCGGATTTTAATAAAGATTACTCTGTAATAAAAATTGATGATGGTAAATATTATAGGTTGGCCGTTTTGAATCAAAGAAGTTATAAGGTTTACCCTTTGAATTATCAAATAAATAAGGCAAAATCTAATTTTAATTACTCTACTGAAAAAGATGAGTTGTGTATATCTGGAGATTTATATTCCTATAGAGATACATATTTAAACTCAAAAGCATGTTTTAAAATTATTGATAATGCTTTTGTAAAGGTGAGTATTATAGAGGATATAAGTCAAAAAAATAATAGTAACAACCTGGTTTTTATGAAAACACCAGTTTCGTCTGATTTTTACTCTAAGTGTGCTGAGAAAAATCCAGTGAAAAAATGTGAACAACTTGAAAGATCTAATAATAGACCTTATACTTTATCCGAATTAAAGAAAATATCTCCTGATTTTTTTAATATATTTTATAATTCTAAAATAGACTCATTGAATGCAAATACGTTTAGGTTTCTTCCTAAAATGAAAGATAGTTTTTATTCTATTGCTGAAAAGTATATAGAAACAGATGAAGACTCTAGATCTGAATTTTATCTGATTACACTTAAACCAAAAGTAGAAATAGAAAAAATCGGTGATTATTACTCCATTGATAGCTCAGGAGTAATAACTTATAAAGATAAAAATGGAAAATTATTGAAGAGATATTTAAAATAAGAATAACTTAATGTTGAGTTGATATACTCTAACTGAGTTGGGGTATTTTTTAAATAAATTCAAATTGGTGGATTTAGACTAATAGGAGATATGAAATGAATTTCTTTAAAACAGTAATGATATTTTCTATTGGTTTAGTAGTATCAAGTTGTGGTTTCTCTAAAGAGAATAATCAAAATCTTGATGTCGAAAATAAGAGCGTTATTAATAGTTCTGTTACACGAGAACAAGTTTTAAAGTGTAAATTTGAACAAGGTTACATTGATTTTTGTTCAGATAAATTTTTAAAATTTTATAAGGATACATTAAGTAAGAAAGTAAACTTTGCTCAAAATAAGGTTGCTTTAGTAATTAATAAAGAAAGAGATACTGGGAAAGGTGTACCTAGGAGAGTTAAATACTTTGTTGTATTGGATCCGATAACTAAAAGAGTATATCCATTAGAACAATCTGTTGGTTATTTTGTTAATGATAGGTTGGAAGAAATTGCCACAGAGCCTTCAATTATTAAATTTAACCAAAATAATAATAAAGTTTGTCTATCAGGTACAACATTCTCGTATCAAGATAATAATGTAAATGTTGAGAATGAATGCTATACATTCAATCCAAACGATAAAAATTTCTTTAAAAAGGTACAAAAAGAAAAAATCATAAAATATGAAAATGGAAATCTTCCAGTTTCACTTGAAAAGAAAAAATTTTTATGCAATGGAGTAAAGTGTAAAGAAAACACACTTACTTACGAGAAGCTAAAAGAAATATCAAATAATGATAAAAACAGTGAACTTCGCTTTCTTGTAAATGAAAGAGGATTTGATACAACTTACATTAATGCTTCTGCTGGTAGTAATATTTTATATGTTTTTAAATATAGTGAAGGAGATAGTGAGCAAGAAAATATATATTTGTCCTATTTTTTAAATGGTTTGTTTAAAACAAAGGCATTAGGTGAAGTTAAATCATTTAAAGTGGATAGTAGTCAGAAAGTATATTTTAATGGCAATGAAATTATCTTAAATTAAATTTTTAATAAAACAGTGATTTTTTTGCTTGTCATCACTGTTTTGTTTTTTGTAAATATAGGGTTTCTCTAATAATGAATATTTTTATAAAAATAAGCATATGATTTTATTATGAAATATACATGTATCTTGATCGGTTTATTGGTCTTTTTAACAAGGGCTAATGCTGAATTTAATATAGAAAATAATAAGAATCAGCCTACCTATATAAAATTAGGGTATAGGAATATTCTGAATTCAAGCTTTATTTATCCTGATAGTGACAAGAATGCTAACTTAAAGAGGAATACAGTTAATATTCCATATGAAGATGATTTAATTGTATTTCAGCCGCTATTGAAAAATGATAATAAAATAAAAGGCATGGATTATTATTTTTTAAACTACGAATGTTTTGTGTAATTTGGTGGTGTTAAATACAAGCTTCCCTTTGTTATTTCTGATGTAGCTGCTGTTGGTGCAAGTATGCTTTTTAATGATGATAATATAGTTATCTTTTCAGTAGAAAGTTATGCAAATCCAGTTTCAAATAATAATTCAAAAAAATTTAAAAGTGATGTTTATGTCCTGAATAAGAAAAATTCAGGCTTGTATGCACCTTCTGTTTTATCTTTAAATAAAAAATTAAAAAATTTGAATTATGCTTCTATGGGGTTTAGTAAATTTATTTCTGCTAAATATGATAAGAATGAAAAAAATATAATATTGTGTATGAAATTAATAATGCTTCAGAAGATTTTAGCTCCACTGGGAAGGTTGTCTATGAAAAGGCTCCAATTGAATATTCATTTATACTAATTCCTGATCAAAAAAAACCATTTTTGATAAAAAATTTTTCTGAAAAGAAAAAAGGTAGTAATAATGTTATTTCAAATGATGATAGAGGTGGAATGTATTCTTCTTTTTTAAAGAAAGATATTGATTGAGTTTTTTAAAATTGTTGGTGGTTTTGAGGTAAATAATGAATAAGAAAATAATTTTCCTGCTATGCTTGATTTTTATTAGTACTTTACTAGCATGTAGTGATAAAAATCAGGACAAATCACAAGTTGGTTTAAATAGCGAACAGAATGTAATGCGCATAGAGGATAGAGAAAAACCTCTATTAGCTATAAGTGAGCCAACGGTAACTAATAATAAAGAATTTGAGAGTAATGATAGTCCACAAATCTCATGTTCTGATAAGAATATTACAGAATGGTATGGTTTTGATGAAACTACAGATGAACCAAAATGTAAAACTGTACAGAGCTTTAAGCTTACATCTTATAAATGTGAAATCTCTAAAGATGCCTTTGGTACTGATGAAGATGCAGTATTATTAGAAAATGAAAGCCAGCGAATTTTTATTTATTCTGATCAAAAAGTTTGTAATGAAGTATTGGAAATACGTAACTCTAATGCACCATAAGGTTGGAATTCAAAAATGAAACTTTGAGTAAAAGAGAACTTTCTCAGCATTTTTTTTGTGATGCCTTCAGATTTTATTTTCACTTAGATACAGTGAATCTTATGATTAGAATTACAGTGAAGAAAACTTAATCTGAAAATCTAATCTCACAAATCTATAAAAAGCTCAGCAATATAGCTGAGCTTTTTTAATTTTAAGTCTCAACAATGCCTTCTAAATCATCAAAGGTGTAATTGTTCGGTACATTGATCATATGGGTCTGTACCCCAGCTTCCACTTTTTCTTTCGCATCAGGATACAACCAACGTGTGATTTGTTCAGCGACACTGGAGTGATACTGAATTTCAAAATGATTCAGCCCATAGAAAACCGCTTTATGTGTGTCTGGTAATTTTAGTTGGAAACGTGGATTTGGATGTTCGCCTAAAGCACTTTTTACACTGACCAAATAATCGCCAATGACAGACAACGCTTTATTACGTAACTTTTCAAACTCTAAAGTACCCGCAATCAAGAAAGTATTGATATGTGAAGGTAATGGAGCAGGTTTACGATTGTCATCAGCAAAACCAATACGGGCATCATTATGTTCCCAGTCATCATCACGTACACTGCCGTGACGCAAGTCTAGAATGCCGTTACTACGCACATTGACTAATTGACCAATTAGACTAATAAAAGGGAATGCACCCAATTTATCTTGCAAGATGAAGCCAAAACGTTCAAGCACAGCACCATGATGGGGTGAACCAATACAAACTAAATTCTCAACCATATGAACCCATTGGTAAAGATTTTGTTTTCCATAAAATAGCGCGCTTCGAGACACTAAGCCGCCCATACTATGTCCAATTAAATCAATACTGGTAATTCTTGGATTGCGTTGTACTAAATCTTCAAGCACATTTGCAAAACTACGGCCATTGGCTGAAATACGTCGTCCAGTATTATAGTTAAGATACAACATGGTGTTGTTATCACGTTGAGCTAACAAACGTTCGCCGATACCACCATAGCGACTATTCGACCAACTTAAATGATTCATACACAAACCATGTGTCAGTATCACAACACGACCTGTGAGTTCACCTTGTTGTAAAGATCCATAGTGATCATAAAGCACCATAGGCAATGCCATTGGATTATGCTGCTTTAAAAAGAAATCACCGAAAATGCCATTGAGTGCACCGACAACAAAGTAAAGACTTGGAGTGAGCGGTTTGTCATGTAAAACAGGAAATTTCTCAATGATATGACGCAAACTTGGTGCAAGAAAACTTGTTCCATATTTTTGTAGTGCATCATAAGAAAATTGATAAAACTTTTGTAGTTGTGGGTGTTTTTGAAGTTTTTTAGCTTTTTGCGCACTTAAACCGAGCGTAGTCCGTAACACTTCAGTTTGTACAAGTTGCACCAATTCGTGCACACCACTCAGACTTGTGCTGACCAGTTGTGCCAAACCTTCCAAAACATCTGCCTGACTAGGTGGCGTACTGTCCCATTTACAGTAGGTTTCATGCAGAGGTGTTAAACTTGGCATATTGATTCCCCATCCTTGATATATACCGAAGGTTTGAAGTTATTCATTCATATTGTTTAGATAAACTACAACAAACGCTTACATCTTATGTCTTTCATAAGCAATTTTTTAAGAATACTGATGAACGGAGTGCAGTATCGTTTTTTGTGTCTGACAATATGGAGCTTAAATGTAATTTATTTTGTTATTTGATTAACTATTAATCAAAATAATGTGACTTATTTCACTGTATGTCAAGTCTTTGACTATTTTGGTGCGTATGCAAATTATTTATTTACATGGTTTCAGAAGTAGCCCCATGTCTAAAAAAGGGCAACAGTTGTATCAATACTGTGCACAATTTGATGATGTAGACGTACATTTACCTGATTTAAATCAATCCCCTGAACTTGTACTAGCGCAAATTTCGCAGTTGATCGAAAGTTTAACCCTGCAACAAGTTGTATTGGTAGGCAGTAGCTTAGGCGGATTTTATGCGACATATTTTGTCGCCAAGTATGGTTGTGCTGCTGTACTGATTAATCCTGCCATGCAACCATGGCAATTATTTGAAGATTTATTTGGAATTGGGCAGATTCCGCTCAAAGTCACTGAATCATGGATGCTTGATATCGATCAATTGCAGCAATTACAATCGATTGCCGAGACGAAGCTTAATCATGCTGATAAAATTCTTGTGTTGTTGCAACAGGGTGACGAAGTCTTGGATTATCGTCAGGCACAACGTTATTATAGCGCAGCACATCCTTGTTCATTGATTTTAACCGATGTTGGTGGTAATCATGCAATGGATGATTTTGAAGAAAAATTACCCTTCATCTTTGAATTTTTATCGGCAGCCATCCAATAAGGAAGTCAGACCAAGTGACACAATACACGGCACAATCTCTTGAAGTTCTTTCTGGTTTAGATCCTGTACGTCGTCGTCCAGGTATGTATACCGATACCACACGCCCAAACCATTTGGCGCAAGAGGTGATTGATAATGCTGTCGATGAGGCTTTGGCAGGACATGCTGACCAAATTTGTGTGACGGTCTATGAAGATGGTTCATTATCGGTTGAAGATAATGGTCGTGGAATGCCCGTTGATATCCATCCTGAATATGGTCAAAGTGGTATCGAAATTATTCTGACCAAGCTACATGCAGGTGGTAAATTCAGTACCGATAACTATCAATTTTCAGGTGGTTTGCACGGTGTAGGTATTTCTGTCGTCAATGCTTTATCTACACGTGTTGAGGTTGCGGTACAACGTCAGGGTAACTTGTATCAAATGGCGTTTGAGCAAGGTGAGCCTGTAGCACCTTTATCTGTATTAGAAGGTAAGGTGGCGAAACGTGCGACAGGGACAACCGTTCGTTTCTGGCCAGAAGCAAAATATTTTGATAGTCCTAAGTTCGCATTAAAAGCGCTTAAACATAATTTAAAAGCCAAAGCAGTATTAGCAGCAGGCTTAAAAATTATTTATGACGATAAAATAAGTAACGAAAAAATCGAATGGCAATTTGAAAATGGTCTAGTTGACTATTTGATGGATGAGCTTGAAGAGCGTGAAATTTTACCTGATCCTGCCTTTGTCAGTAGTGGACAAGCAGACCGTGCAGCGTGTGAATTTGCGATTTGCTGGAATGTTGAAGGTGGTGAGCAGATTCAGGAAAGTTACGTCAATTTGATTCCAACCGCGCAAGGCGGTACGCATGTCAATGGATTACGTTCAGGAGTCACTGAGGCATTACGTGAGTTCTGTGAATTACGCAATTTATTACCGCGTAATATGAAACTTTCCGCAGAAGATGTTTGGGATGGCGTAAATTTCATCTTATCTTTAAAATTTCAAGAGCCACAATTTTCAGGACAAACCAAAGAACGGCTATCGAGCCGTGAAGCATCAAATATTGTGCTCAATATCGCCAAAGATGCGTTTGCATTATGGTTAAACCAACATGCCGAGATCGCGACTCAATTAGCTGAAATGGCAATTGCCAAAGCAGGTCGTCGTTTAAAAGCAGCCAAAAAAGTTGAACGTAAGAAGATTGTAGCTGGTCCAGCATTACCCGGTAAATTAGCAGATTGTGTTGGTTTAACACGTGAAGACAGTGAGCTGTTTATTGTCGAAGGGGATTCGGCAGGTGGAAGTGCAAAACAAGCGCGTGACAAAAACTTCCAAGCGATTATGCCGATTCGTGGAAAAATCTTAAATACTTGGGAAGTGTCTTCGGATGAGGTCTTGGCATCTCAGGAAGTCCATGACATTGCGATTGCAATTGGTGTTGATCCAGGCAGTGATGATCTATCAGAACTGCGCTATGGCAAAATTTGTATCCTTGCCGATGCAGACTCGGATGGTTTACATATCGCGACACTACTCTGTGCATTGTTTGTGAAGCATTTCCCGACTTTAGTTGAAGATGGTCATTTGTTTGTCGCAATGCCACCACTTTATCGTATTGATATTGGTAAAGATGTTTATTATGCGTTGGATGATAGTGAACTCGAAAGCATTTTGAAAAAAGTGAAAGGTAATAAAAATCCGCAAATCACTCGATTTAAAGGATTAGGTGAGATGAATGCCAGTCAACTACGTGAAACCACCATGGATCCAAATACCCGCCGTTTAGTACAGCTCGATTTGGATGATGCGCATTTTACCGCAGGGTTATTAGATAAATTGCTTGCCAAAAAACGTTCGAGTGATCGTAAACATTGGTTAGAGCAGAAAGGTAATTTGGCGGATATTGTGGTTTGATTTGAATCGTTTTTTTGCTTAGCCCAGTCCATCTGGGCTTTTTTATGTCTTGTTAAAAATATGAATTCATAAGCATAAAAATAAATATGGAACGCTATTTGCTTTTTATCTATTGGTAAAATTTTATCTAACATTTGAAGCGCATTGATCAAAATGTCTTGTTTGTTTCTAAGATTTTAAAATTCAAATATATCAAATTCTTAATTGATAATAGTGAAAATATAATGAAGCGTTTTTTAAGTATTTTTTTCCCAATTCTGTTTAGTAATACGATTTTTATTATGAGTGGTGTTATTGATACCGCTTTCTTATCCCACTATAGCCATGTGCATTTAACGGCTTTATCCGTTTCTCTTTCAGTTTACATGATTGTTTTTGTGGTGGGCTACGGCTTACTACAAGGAATGTTTCAAATCCTCGCTGAAGAAAAAGGGCGGGAAATCAATCAACAAAAATTAACTAACGTCGTGAGTTTGGCCGTATTAATCGCAGCTGTGTTTAGTATTTTCGCGATCGTTTTGATCAATAATACTGAGTATTTATTAACCTTTTTTCAAGCACCTGACACGGTTCTGATACTGGTTAAAAATTGCTTGATGATTTTTTCAGTCGATCTAGTGATTCGTCTATGTTGTCGAATCTTAACCATACAAATACAGGTTTTAGATCGTCCTATCATCGCGACATATATTGGTGTGGTTTTTTTGTTGATCAAACTGCCACTGTCCTATGCTTTGATCAATGGAGTGGCGTACTTTGATATTGCACCTTGGGGTGTCTATGGTGCCGTATTTTCGACATTGCTTGGGGACAGTGTGATGTTGATATTGCTGTGCGGTTATATACGTGGCAACGCTGTTTTTAAACTTGATCTGAGTCGCTTTTCTTTCAATTATGAATTGTTGATTCGTTTTCTTCGAATTGGAATACCCACCGCTCTCATGATCGTGATTGATGTGATTGCTTTCATGGCGATTTCGATTTTAGCATTACCATTAGGCAGTATCGTGATTGCCTCGCATCAAGTGATCGCAAGCATATGTTCCATGCTATATATTTTACCTGCCGCATTTTCTGTTGCATTCAGTTTGATGTTATCTGAAAAAATTGGTGCTCAACAGAAGCAAGTTGCTTTGCTTTGGTCAAAAAAAGCCTTTCTGCTTATATTTGTTTTAGCTGTGACTTTATGCAGTGTTTTACTGCTTCTTCGTGAGGAATTCATTTCCCTATTTACTCAAGACTCAGCGGTTATTCAGATCACGATCTCCCTCTTTATACTCGGCATACTGTTTCATTTAGCCGATGCAATGTTATGTATTTTTGCAACGGTATTACGTTGCTGGGGTATAACGATTGTGCCGAGTATGATTTATAGCAGCTCATTATTGATCTTTGGTTTAGGCTTTGGTCAGGTATTGGCATATTGGGGAATGGATTGGTGGATATTCAAGATCGCTCCATTGGGAATTTTTGGATTTTGGTTTGCTTTAATCGTGTCTTATAGCTTAGCTGTAATCATGTGTGCTTTATGTTTTAAATATCGAAATATCATATGGATTCGTTAACTTAAAGGATTTTGAATTTATTCAATTTTTTCCAAAGCAGAAATTTAAGTTTTCTCTATCGGGGTTAACTATCAATTTCACGTCTTGAAGAAGTCAGTCTGCATCATTTTGGTTCATTACGTATTTTTTGTATGCAATGTTGTATACAAGATTGGATTTCTAACGAGAAATTTTAGATAAAATTAATATAAAACAATTGCTTAAATTATTGGCACAGAAATTGAATAACTCCACTTAGTAAAAATCACAATATCAACCTGTGGAGAACAAAGATGCAAAATAAATTGATGTCGATGTCTGTACTTATGGCAGCGATGATGGGGGTAGGACTGGTTGGTTGTTCAAAACCAGCAGAAAAAACAGAACAAACAAAAACTGAAGCAAAGACAGCACCAGCAGAAAGTGGCGATACCATTAAAGTCGGGATTCTGCATTCGCTTTCAGGCACGATGGCGATTTCTGAGACTTCTCTGAAAGATACTGCATTGATGACCATCAATGAAATCAATGCCAATGGTGGAGTTATGGGTAAAAAACTCGAACCTGTCATTGTTGACCCAGCATCAGATTGGCCACTATTTGCTGAAAAAGCACGTCAGTTAATTACTCAGGACAAAGTTGCCGTTATTTTCGGTTGTTGGACGTCAGTATCACGTAAGTCTGTTCTTCCTGTGGTTGAAGAGTTGAATGGTTTACTATTCTATCCAGTGCAATATGAAGGTCAGGAACAGTCTAAGAATATTTTCTATACAGGCGCAGCGCCGAATCAACAAGCCATTCCTGCTGTTGAATATTTAATGGGAGATGAGGGCGGTAAAGCACAACGTTTTGTTTTACTCGGCACAGATTATGTCTACCCACGTACCACCAATAAAATCTTACGTGCATTCTTGAAGTCTAAAGGCATTGCTGATGCAGACATCATGGAAGAATACACACCGTTTGGTCATAGCAACTATCAAACCATTGTTGCCAATATCAAGAAATTCTCTGCGGGCAAAAAGACTGCGGTGATTTCAACTATCAATGGCGATTCCAACGTTCCTTTCTATCGTGAGTTAGGCAACCAAGGTATTAAGGCTGCTGATATTCCAGTGATGGCTTTCTCAGTTGGTGAAGAAGAATTACGTGGTATTGATACTAAACCATTGGTTGGACATTTAGCTTCATGGAACTATTTCATGTCAGTTAAAAATCCGAAAAACACCGAATTTGTCAATAAATTCAAACAGTATGCAGTGGAGTACAAACTTCCAAATGCTGACAAAGTTGTGACCAACGATCCGATGGAAGCGACCTATGTTGGTATCAATATGTGGAAACAAGCGGTTGAAAAAGCGGGTACAACGGACGTAGATAAAGTTCGTGATGCGATGGCAGGTCAAACTTTTGCAGCACCATCGGGTTATACCCTCAAAATGGATGAAACCAATCACCATTTACATAAACCTGTGATGATCGGCCAAATCCGTGGTGATGGACAATTTGATGTGGTTTATAAAACGCCTCAGACCATCAAAGCTGAGCCTTGGAGCCCTTACATTCCTAAATAATTTTCCTATGCAACCTGCTGTTTCGGCAGCAGGTTTTTCTTGGTTTTTAGTTTTGATTAATTGGTTTAAATAGAAAATATAAGGGGAGTCTTATGGCGAAACACTATGTTTTGGCACTGCTCTGCATCATGGCACAGATCATTTTTAATCCTGCATGGGCAGAAGTTACTTCACCAACAACAGTGACGTCTACAACTTCTCAGGATGCCATCCAAACATTTGTTAAATCTGACTTTGCCACTCGTCGTGCCATGTTGAATCAATGGCCAGCCAGTATTGAGCAACTGGATCAATTGGTCGCGTATATTGATCAAAATGAATTATATACTGATAGTTTTGGCAACACATATATTTTAAAAAATGATGAAAAATTATTAAGTTACCCACAACAGCAAGTTATCGAAACTTGGCCATCGGACTTGTCACAAGTGACGCTGGTTAATACGTTGCGTAAGGCACTGAATTTTGGACAAGCCAAAGTTAAATTGAATTCAGATAATGCTTCACAACGTTTAGTTGCGGTGGATATTTTAGAAAACAACTTAGATGAGCTCGATGTCACCACTATTAAACAACTCTATCTCAATGAAAAAAGTGATGTTGTTAAAGCCCGTTTAGCACAACTGAAAGCCCGTTTAGATTTTAATAGTTCAGATGAATTCACCAAGATCGAATCGGTAAAAATTTTGGCAGATTCGAATCGCCCAGATGTATATGCTTTAATCACACAAAGCTTGGAACAACCTCAGAGCAATCCAGCACTCAAGACAGCTTTGGTTGAAGCACAAAATAAAATTAAAACCCGTTTGCAAATCAGTGAGTGGTCAGGACATGTATTTTCGGGTCTTAGTACTGCTAGTATTTTACTTTTAGCCGCGCTTGGTCTGGCAATTACATACGGTTTGCTTGGTGTCATCAATATGGCACATGGTGAACTCATCATGATTGGTGCTTATACCACTTATGTAATTCAAAGCTTTTTTAAAACGCACTTTGCAGGTCTAGTCGATTGGTATTTATTGGCTGCGATTCCTGCTGCATTTCTGGTAAGTGCGCTGATCGGCATGTTGATTGAACGAACGGTGATTCGCCCGTTATATGGCCGCCAATTGGAAACATTATTGGCTACCTTTGGGGTAAGCTTAATCTTGATGCAATCGGTTCGTATGATCTTTGGTGCGCAGAACGTTGAAGTGTCGAATGTTGCATGGCTCAGTGGTGGAATTGCCCTGACGCCAAGCCTGATGTTGCCATATAACCGTATTGCAATTATTGGTTTTACTGTGGCGGTATTACTACTTTTAGTTTTCTTATTAAACAAAACCCGTTTCGGATTATTTGTCCGTGCTGTGACGCAAAACCGTCAAATGGCGCGTGCCGTGGGCATTCGATCTGCACGTATTGACATGATGGCATTTGGCTTAGGTTCTGGCTTAGCAGGATTGGCAGGTTGTGCGCTAGCACAAGTAGGCAATGTCGGGCCTGACCTCGGACAAAACTACATCATTGATGCCTTCCTTGTCGTTGTGGTTGGCGGCGTGGGGCAAGTGTGGGGTGCAGTACTTGCAGCCTTAGGTTTAGGGATTAGCGGTACAGTTTTGGAGATTGGTTTAGGTGCGGTTTTAGCAAAAATTATTCTCTTGGTTCTTGTGATTTTGTTTATCCAAAAGCGTCCACAAGGTTTGTTTGCCATCAAAGGTCGTTTCGTGGAGTAAGCCAATGAAAATCACTTCTTTATTTGCAGATAAACCCTATAGCGCAATTGCGATTGCCATTTGTTTTGCCGTGTTATTGAGCTTGCCGTGGTTGCATTTGTTGTCACCTGATTCCACATTTTATCTGTCTGCGTATTGGATCACGTTGATTGGCAAAATAATGTGTCTGGCATTGGTCGCATTGGCACTGGATTTAGTGTGGGGCTATGCAGGGATTTTAAGCTTGGGGCACGGTTTATATTTCGCCTTGGGTGGCTATGCTTTTGGCATGTATTTAATGCGCGAATCCGCAGGCGATGGTTTACCGGATTTCATGCGTTTCCTTAGTTGGACAGAGCTCCCTTGGTATTGGGTGGGAACAGAGCATTTTGCTTGGGCAATGATCTTGGTTTTATCAGTACCTGCTTTAGTTGCTTTTATTTTTGGTTTCTTTGCCTTTCGCTCCAAAATCAAGGGTGTGTATTTCTCGATTATTACTCAAGCCATGACCTTTGCCGCAGCCTTATTATTCTTCCGAAATGAGACCGGTTTCGGTGGAAATAATGGCTTCACGGGGTTTAAAACCTTACTCGGTTTTGATATCACCTCTGCGCCGATGCGTGCCACTTTATGTTTTGTCACTGCTTTGGTGTTAATGCTGTGTTTTATTGGTTTACGTCAACTGATGAATCGTCCTTATGGTCGAGTGCTTGGCGCGATTCGTGACAGTGAAAACCGGTTGCAATATTTGGGCTATCGCACACTGTGGTACAAGCTTTCAGCATGGGTGCTATCAGCAGTGATTGCAGGTATTGCAGGGGCGTTGTATGTGCCACAGGTTGGCATTATTAACCCAAGTGAAATGAATCCAGTCAACTCGATTGAAATGGCAGTGTGGGTTGCCGCAGGTGGTCGTGGCACTTTGATTGGACCGATTCTAGGTGCAGGTTTAATCAATGCTGTGAAGACTTATTTCACAGTTGCGGCACCAGAAGCTTGGTTACTGATCTTAGGTGCTTTATTTATTGTGGTGACGATTTTCTTACCGAAAGGTGTGATTGGATTATTTGACCGTTTTAAAAAGGAGAGCAATTAAATGAGTGATTTATTCATAGACTCAGCTCAACATGGCGGTCAACTCGGTGAGGGTTATGGTCGTGCCAAAACTGAAGGCGCAGATTTTAGTCACGGGATTGCCTTGTATTTAGAAAAAGTCAGTGTCTGGTTTGATTCGTTTCGTGCCCTCAATGATTTATCACTCTACATCGCTGAAGGTGAGTTACGCTGCATCATTGGACCGAATGGTGCAGGCAAAACCACGCTGATGGATGTGATTACAGGTAAAACGCGTCCAACCACAGGTACAGCATTTTTTGGACAAAACTATGATCTTGCCAAAATGAGTACCGAGGAAATTGCGGAAGTTGGAATTGGACGCAAATTCCAAAAACCAACAGTGTTTGAAAATTTCACAGTAATGGAAAATTTACTGCTCGCGGCACCACGAGATAAGCGAGTGAAAAAGAGCTTGTTTAGCCGACTTGATCCAGAAGCGCAGTTAGCATTGGAGGAAAGTTTAGAACAAATTCGCTTAAAGGAATTTGTAAAAAAGCCCGCAGGATTATTATCTCATGGTCAAAAGCAGTGGTTAGAGATCGGCATGTTGTTGATGCAACGTCCAAAGCTGATTTTATTGGATGAGCCTGTGGCAGGAATGACCGATGCAGAAACAGAACGCACTGCTGAACTGTGTTTAGAATTGAAAAAAAATCATACGCTTGTGGTTGTTGAGCACGACATGAGCTTTATTGACACCATCAGTGAAAAAGTCACGGTATTGGCACAAGGTGCAATTTTGGCAGAGGGCACATTGGCAGAGGTACAAGCCAATGAAGATGTGATTGAAAAGTATTTAGGACGCTAGGAGACTGCCATGTTAGAAGTGAAAGAAGTTAACCAGTTTTATGGTGGTAGTCATATTCTGCGTGATGTGTCTTTTCAAGCGCCTTTAGGCGAATGCAGTGTTGTTCTAGGACGGAATGGTGTAGGTAAAACCACTTTAATGAAATGCTTGATGGGGATTTTACCGATTAAGTCAGGACAGATTTTGCTAGATGGCAAAGATATTGCCAAGATGTCTCCTGAGCAACGAGTACGTGCGGGATTGGCGTACGTGCCGCAAGGACGAGATATTTTTTCAACTTTAACCGTAGAGGAAAATATCTTAATTGGTATGGCGAAATTTTCGGGTGCAAAAACCCGAAAAGTGCCGAGTCATCTCTACGAAATTTTTCCTGTCTTGGATGAAATGAAGCATCGCCGTGGTGGAGATTTATCAGGTGGTCAGCAGCAACAGCTCGCGATTGCACGCGCGTTGGCTTCGGAGCCAAGAGTCTTGATTTTGGATGAACCGACTGAGGGGATTCAGCCCTCGATTATCAAAGACATTGGTCGGGTGATTCGTAAATTGGCAGATCAGGGTGAAATGGCGATCGTTTTGGTGGAGCAGTTTTACGATTTTGCTGAAGAACTGGCAGATAACTATACGGTGATGGCGCGTGGTCAAGTGATCGCACAGGGGCAAGGTGCGGAAATGCCTGAAAAGGGGATAAGGGAGTTGGTGGCGATTTAGTATCAACCCTATATATCTCATTTTACTATTTAGAAACTAGATATTAAAAAAATGATTATCTTTCGGAGTCGTCATACCTAGTAGTCTTCTAATTTTTAAATACGCCTTCCGCTGGAGTTACTTTGGTTTTGCCCAAAGTAACCAAAGGCATTGTCATTCACAAAACCTGTTCAATTCTTGGATTTTTTCTATTGTTTCGCAGAAACAATATCTTTCAAAGATTACGCAGGTTGTGAATGACGTTTCCGAGACTCATAAGTTTTCTTAAATTTTTTGTTGAGTTTGAGGGTAAAGATCATTTATTTACCTTCAACCTTATAGAACGTGCCACCCGCATAGACGTTATGCCCAAAACCACATCCAGACTCGCCGTTATTTTGTTTCACCTCAATTTTTTGACCATTATTTGTATCATTCACAAATTGAAGCTTAATCTGGCAGTCCTCATAACGATAGTTGGCTTTGTTTGCAGTGATCGGCATTGTGGTATCAAACTCACCTAAATTAGGACCATAAATAAGACCACGAATGCCAAAATAATAACCTTCAAAATTAATGAGATATTTGCTCTGTTGTTTCTTTACCGTGATGTAATCCCATTGCCCAAAACCATTGGCTCTTACATAAGTGCCTTGTAAGTCTTTGCTGATATGAGGTTTAGGAAGTTGTTTTAAGTTGTATTGACTGATTTTTGAATCTTTATCTCGTAAAAACCACACCCGTGCCCATTGTGGTTTGCCTAATTTGGCATAACTCAACCCGACATTATTATTGGCTATTTCAATCTCTCGGTCAGTAACCTTGATACCGCTTTCCTCTGCATTGATTTGGCAGAACTGCGACCATGCGGCTTGATCTTCAAACTGTTTTACCGCTTTGGCATATTGTTTTTGATCATAGAGCTTTTTTCCATTTAGCGCATATTGTTTTACTTTGGCACAGCCTTGTTGTAATTCTTGTTCAAAGGACGTTTCAGCAAAGCTTGCTGTTGCAGTGATAATACTCGCGGTGAGTATATAAAATTGTGATATTTTCATATGTTGCATCGTTTTTAGAATGGTACTATTTTTTATTTTAACCAAGAATATGATTACAGCAGTGATGAAATTGTTATGTTATTTAAACACTAAGTTGTAATTGCATTAAAACCAAGTCACGCCATTGTCCAAACTTTTGCCCTATTTGTGGCATATAACCTGTCTGAATAAAGCCTAGCTGTTGATGCAATACGATTGAACCCGTATTTTCACTATCAATGGCAGCCACCATGATATGCATGCGGTGTTGTGTTGCGAGATGGATCAGTTGTTGCATCAAAGCTTTTCCTAAACCCTGACGAACATAATTGGGGTCAATAAAAACAGAATGCTCAATACTTTGACGATAACCTGTAATGCTACGAAAGGCTGAGTAATAAGCATAACCAGCAATTTTTTTCAGTTGCTGATCCTCAATCACAATCATCGGAAATTGCTGCTGTTGCATGTCATGAAAACGTTGTTGATATTGCGCTAAAGTCACAGCTTGGTCATTCCAGTTGGCTGTACCTGTTAGGATTTCATGATTATAAATATTGAGGATCTGCTCAAGATCAGCAGTTGTTGCAAAACGAATCTGATAAGAATTTTGAAGCGTGTGGGTTGCAAGCGTAAGATCGTGAGACATAACAAAATAAAAGAAAATTCATCTATTTCAATATGCGCGATTACAAAAAAAACAGCAAGACTGAGCTTGCTGTTTTTAACGATATGACCAATTTAGAAATGGTATTTAACTAAAGCACTGACATTGTTTTCGTCACTGCCTTTAATACCAAATTTGTTATTCCAAACAGAATGTTCTACACCCAAATATAAACGTGTTTCAGGTGAAATATGTTTGCCGACATTCCATTTGTATTGAGTGGTCCAGTTCATTTCGCTAGCGTGATCTTTTTCACCAGTCGACCAATCAAGAAAACCATCAACCAAGAAATCTTCGTTTGAAACTTTAAATGGCAATGCATATGCAATGGTCATTTGATAGTCATCAGCAGTTTTTTCATTATTGGCACGGTAGAAGTTTACATTCGCATATTGGAAATATGGAATCGTAAGATCAAATCCTACACCGTAGAGAAAATTATCAAAACTAGAGAAGTCATCGCTGTTACTTTCCCATGTGGTTGAGATCAACACGTCTTTCACAGGACCAAAAGCGAGTTTTTGACCAGAAATTTCGCCTAAGCTTAAACGAGGAGAAAGTTCAAAATAGGTGCTTTTGTGATCATCGCTGCCGCGCATGCGATCCATAAAGAAAAATACGTCTGCATATTTCACTTTTGCTGCATATTCAACCGTTAAAGTTGTTTGCTTCTCATCAACAACTTCATAGTTTTCACCATATAAACCGGTCAAGCTAAAATCTTGCCAAATTGGCTTAGCTTGAGCGAAAGCTGCTGTAGATAAGAATAGGCATGCTGCTGTAAGTTGCTTCAATTGCATTTAAAAAATCTCCCCCCAAAAAGGCGTGTCAAGCATACAAGGAATTAAGCAAAAATAAAGCCAAATTTGACCAAATGCTCAAAAGAATTGTATATCGCTTAAACGCAAGAAAAAGGCAGAAATAAAAACGCTTTTGATCAAATTTTGATAGAAAATCTTGAAAATCAGCTTGCATATTTATGATGAAAGTCAGATATTGGAATTATAGAAGATCTTCTAACTACTGAAACGCAACAGATGCGAAGCAAGGAGACCACAAGCCTTTACATAAACAAAATATACAACTGCACCGAATGAATGCATGCTCAAAGTGTGCTAGATAAAAAGTTTCGTTGAACTGTCTAAACAGAAAAGAGAGGAAGATATTTATGAATATTGAAATCCGTACAGATAAGAACATTCAAGGTAGCGAACGTTTAATAAGTTATGTCCGTGCAGAGCTTACGCAAGAATTCCAACGTTATAGTGAGCGTATTACGCATTTTTCGGTTCATATTAGTGATGAAAATGGGGACAAAACGGGAGATCATGACAAACGCTGTATGATCGAAGCACGTCCAGCAGGCATGAAACCACTGGCTGTGACCCATAAGGCTGCAAATATTGATGCATCTATTCATGGTGCAGTAGATAAGTTGAAACGCAGCTTAGAACATTTATACGAGAAAAAAGAACATCACCGTGGTGGTTTACCCGAATATGTTGATGTAGATGATGATGTCAAAGTAGATGATGAAGCGTAGAAGACGCGCATAAAAAAAGCCCTGTATTGGGCTTTTTTTATGCCTGTATCAAATTTATACATGATTTTTAGATCGTTTTATAAAATCCTGACGGGATATTCGGCATAATAGAGCCATTAAACATATTGTGAGAATTGGTCATGTTAAGCAATCAGCAGCAGGCCTTGGTGCAAGCCATACAACAACTTGATTTAGCCCAAGTGCAATCTTTACTTGCTGAAGGACTCGACCCTAATTTCATTGACCCTGAACACGGTTTTCCAGTCTCAATTTTATGTGATGGATTATTTGTATGGTGGGAAAATGTCTGTGAGGCTTATGAGAAAGGTAAGCCGTTTACCGAAGCTGAAAAGCAACAACAACTACAGGTTTATTTACAGATTTTAGATGCATTAATCCAAGCAAAAGCAAATTTACATCTTTGGGATGCTGAAGAGTTTTATGGGCCGCTTTGGGATGCAGCAAGTTCAGCTTGTGTTCCTGTCGTACAACGCTTACTGGATGAAAAAGTAGATCCAAATACGCGTGATGAAGAAGGCTTAACGATTCTCTCTTCGATTAGCCAACTGTTTTTTGACTGTGATTTTGATGAAATTGACTGGTCAGAATCTTTGTCTGAAGAGCGCGAAACACTTGAATTATTGCGCAGCCGTGGTGCAAAAATGTCAAAAGAATTAAGTGCTTAATATGATTAAATAAAATGAAAACAAAGGAATAACCATGAAAAAATTGCAAACATTCAGCTTAATTGCAACATCCATGCTTGCCACCACCACTTTTGCGGCTGATTTCTCTTTTGATCGCCCTGGTGCAGGTATCGGAACAGGTATTACGCCTGTAGGTCAATTGGCTTGGGAGCAAGGACTACCAACAGTAAGCTATCAACAAGCGACTGTGGATGTTGAAAGAGAAAAAAATCTCAGCCTGAATGCTGACATGCTGTTACGTACAGGTTTGGCAAATGGCTTAGAATTACAACTGGGTTGGCAAGGACCTGTTTGGCAACAACATAAACGCGCAGGTATGAAAAAAGAAACTAATGGTTTGGGTGATGTTAGCATTGGTTTGAAAAAAGCGATTGATTTAAAAGATGATCGTTTAACGATGGCGTTATTGGCTGAAGCCATTCTTGCAACAGGTAATGACGAGTTCACCGCGCATGATGATATCTATAGCTTAACCTCTGCGGTTGCTTATGAGTTTAGTGATTTAATTGGCACATCAATAACCATGCGTTATGAAGCACAAAATAGTAATTGGGCGGTCACAGCCATTCCAACGATTGATTATAAAATCGCAGGTAAATTATCTGGGTATTCAGAATTTGTTTATCGTAAAGCGGAAAGCCAAGACTATGAATATGGTTTAGGTACTGGCTTAGTCTATGCCATCAATGATCGTGCTCAGCTTGATGCAAGTGTGGGAGTAGATTTAAATGGTGATGCTAAGGGATACAACGGTGGTTTGGGCGTATCCGTTTTATTCTAAATAACCCTCATTTTGAGCTTTCCAATTTAATGATTCAGTTAAAAAGCTCAGAATTGTCATAGCGAGATGAAAATGAAAATGTCTGTTCAGGGTGGGACGTTTTGTTCCCAACTGATAAGTTACTTTGTGGGTAGTTTATTGTTGTTATGCGGCTCTTTGCTTCACGCGCAAGAGAATTTATCAGCAACGCTACTCAGTCCTGAAGAGGCATTTGCATTCTCGGTTGAATCCACTCAAACCAATCAGGCAAAACTGCATTGGACGATTCAGCCGAATTATTATTTATATCAACATAAATTCGAAGTTCAACAAAGTAATCAGCCTTTGGCATTGAGCTTACCGAAAGGGATTGAACAATATGATGAGAACTATGGGCATAGCCAAGTTTATTATCAACAAGTTGAGTTCAATATTCCGACCCAAGCATCGCAACATTATCGAGTGACTTGGCAAGGTTGTGCCAAGGATCGTATTTGTTATCCTCCTCAAAATATAGAATTTCAAACCGATGCAGATGGATTGGTGAGTGTACAAAACACCAGCTCAAATGCACAAAAACGCTTCTTAGACGTGGCACGTTCAGCAAATGCTTTAAATGCAGCGCCAAGCTTAGAAGATGAAACTCAAGCCGTGTCCTCTGAACGCTCAGCATCAGCAGATACAACGGTGATGGCACAAGATCAAAAATGGTCAAGTACACTAGAACAACATTCACTTGCATATAGCATTTTGCTGTTTTTAGGCTTGGGTATTTTATTGGCATTCACACCGTGCTCATTGCCAATGTTACCAATTTTGACCTCTTTGATTGTGCGTGAAAATAAAGGCGTGAAAGCGTGGTCAATTGCACTGACTTTTGTCATTAGCATGGCAATGGTATACGCCGTACTCGGATTAATTGCCTCTGCTGCGGGATTAAACTTCCAAAGATGGTTACAACAACCTGCAACCTTAATTGCATTTAGCTTATTGTTTGTGATTTTTGCTTTGAATCTATTTGGATTATTTGAATTAAAGCTGCCACAAAAGTGGATCAATCGACTCGATCACATGCAATCTACACAAAAAGGCGGCACCTTGCTGGGTGCAAGTGTGATGGGCATGATTTCGGCTTTGTTGGTTGGGCCATGTATGACTGCACCTTTGGCGGGGGTTTTACTGTTTATTTCACAGACTCAAAGCCAATGGCAAGGCGCTTTGTTATTATTCGCCTTAGGTTTTGGCATGGGCATTCCATTATTGCTTGCCAGTGTGTTAGGTGCAAAAGCATTACCTAAAGCCGGTGAGTGGATGCATCAAATTAAGGTGATTTTTGCCTTTCTGATGCTTGCATTGAGTTTATATTTCATTCGTCCGCTTTTGCCAGAGTTAGCGCTTCAGATTCTTAGCCTCTTTTTAGGTTTGGCGTTTATTATCTACGCGGTCTACCGTTTATTTGGGCAAAAAAGTAAGCTACAGTGGCTGTATGCTTTGTTGTTGATTTTAGCAATTCCTGCGCTTGCTTTTAATCAATATCAACACATTCAAAGTCTCAGCTCGGTTCAAGCAGAAAAAATGGCTGAATGGCATGTGGCACAAACAGCAGAGGAGTTTAGACAACTTCTTGCCAATGCACCTGATGATAGAAATATCGTGATTGATGTCTATGCAGATTGGTGTGTCGCATGTCAGCCGATTGAACATCGAATTTTAAAAGATGCAGAAGTACAACAAGCATTAGCTGCTCATTATTTAATTAAATTGGATTTAAGTCACTACGATGCTTCACATCAAGCCTTATTGGCAGAGTGGGATATTTTAGGTCCGCCAACGTATTTATTTTTAAATCCAAAGCACCAAGAAATTCGTTCCTTACGTTTAACAGGAGCGTTCCAGAAACAGGAATTAATACAACAACTCGCTGCATTAAAAGAGAAATGATTATGAGTTATCAACTGTTCATAGGAAATAAAAATTATTCGACTTGGTCGATGCGTCCGTGGATTTTATTAAAACAGGTAGATATTCCATTTCAAGAACACTGGATTCGATTTGATAGTTTTGAGCCTGATAGTCAATTTAAAACTGAGATTCTCAAGCTGAATCCGACGGGTAAAGTACCTGCTCTCATCGATGCTGATATTATTGTATGGGACAGTTTGGCAATTGCAGAATACATTGCTGAACAACATCCTGAAAAAGCATTATTACCTCAAGATAAGAAATTACGCGCACGTGCTCGCTGTATCAGCGCAGAAATGCATAGTGGTTTCCAAGCTTTACGTAATCTTTGTCCAATGAATGTTGAAGCTGATTTGACACATGTCGGAAAGCAGTTATGGGCTGAAAATGAGCAGATTCGTGCCGAGGTGGCTCGAATTGATCAGATATGGTCTGAGCGTCCAAGTGAAGATGCTTTCTTATGTGGTGAATTGAGTATTGCAGATGCATTTTATGCACCAGTGGTTATGCGTTTCGAATGTTTTAATTTACCACTTTCAGCATCCAGCCAAATTTATATGCAAAAGATATTGGCTTTATCTTCTGTCCAACAATGGATTCAGGAAGCTAAACAAGAGCAAATGTTTGTACCTTTCGATGAGCCTTATCGTCAGAATCGAGATGAATACTTAAAGAAATAGACAAAAAATAAACAAAGCTCTCAACCTTTTTATTCTGTTGAGAGTGCTATTATTGCGGAAAATTCCACTAATAATAGAAAGAGGTTGTGCCATGTTTTTTTATAAATTTAAGGAAATATGGCATAGCTCGACTCACTATTATCAGCATCAAAAAAAACATTTAATTTTTCTAATTGTATTAGTCGCATTGGCAAGTCTAGTCAGTGCAATCCTTCCTTATTTTGTTAAATTGATTGTGGACAGTACTCACGAAAACAAAAATATAAATTACATTTATATTTTGGTGACTTCTTATTGTTTTGCTTGGCTTCTCTCTAAAATTATTGAATGGACTAAAAATGCATTTGGCGGCTTAATTACCGCAAAACAAGAATCATCAATTTTAGTTGCAGGTCTAAAAAACTATTTACAAATAGAGAAAAAACAACAGGACAAGATCGATATAGGGATATTCAATGCTGAAGCAGTACGTGCCAGCAGAGCATTTTCGATGATTATATTTGCGATATTAGTGGTTTTTGTTCCCGTAGTCCTTCAATTGTTTTTTATAAGTTATATCCTTTTTCTCAATATTGGATTGGTTTTTGCGGTCGGATTTATGTGTGCTGCAATTATTCTGTTCTTCATTTCGAATTTTATTAATCGTAAAAGTAAGATTTACTATGAACCATTGTATTCGATAGGTAATACCTTACAAGGTCGGTTCTTAGAAAAAATAAATAATGCTTATGAAATAAAATTTAATAATTCAGTTGAATATGAAGTTTCTCAGTTTCAAAAAAATGTTCAAAATTTTGTAAAGCAAAGTGCTTATAGTCACTTTAGAATTGCTGGTTTAATGATTTTACAGATTATTTTCATTTTTATATTTTTACTGAGCTTCTTACTCATTTCGACCAAACTATTTTCGATTGGTAAAATTACAACGGGTGATATGGTGATGATTAGTTCATATATTATGATGCTCACCACACCCTCACTGATGATCTCACAGCAAATTAATTTGCTCGCAGGTAATATGGTCGCCATTGAAAAATTTCATAGCTATTTTGCGTTAGAAAAAGATCAACTCAGTGAAGCATCCTATCTTGATAGTCATATACTTTTTTCATTTAAAAATGCTGTATTAGAAATAGCTGGCAAGTTAACGCAACCGATCCATCTCAATTTCTATAAAAACAAAATGTATGCTGTTGTAGGTAAGACAGGAGCAGGAAAATCGACATTAATTAACTATATTTTGGGCGCATATAAAATCGAGAGTGGTCAATTATTCTATAAAAGCTTAGATATAACCCATATTTATTCTAATAAAATTTTCGATGAGGTCGCTTTTGTGGGACAGAATTCCACGGTCTCAAGTGGCTCTTTAAGAGAGAATTTAGTTTATAACTCAAACTGTAAATATACAGATGATGAGCTAACATCCTTGATCCGATTCTTTGATTTAGAAAAAATAATTTTAGACAATCATCTTTCATTAGATAGCGAGCTTGATGAATTTATTAAAAGTCTATCTGGAGGGGAAAAACAGCGTTTAAACATTCTTCGAGCTTTTCTAAAGCAGCCGAAAGTATTGATTTTAGATGAACCTACTTCCGCCCTAGACCCTAAAACTGCAGTAAAGATTTTAAAGTTTCTGCAAGAAAATATTGAAACCGTTATCGTTATTACTCATTTTAAAGAATGTATGCAACTAGCAGATGAGGTTGTGAATGTTGAAGAGCTATTTGCAATCCAGTCTGAAAATTTTTGAATGTAGTGCTGATCTAGTCTAAGGCTAAATCCGTATAAGCTTTGACTTGATTACGTCCAGCTGCTTTAACTGCATACAACGCTTGATCCGCTTGACCAATAATGACGTGAGGTTCATCGGCACTCAGTGTACTGCTGATACCAAAGCTGGCGCTTATTAAAAACTTTTGCTGTTCCTCTGAAATAAAACATAAGTCTGCAATTGCCAAACGACAACGTTCAGCAATATTCTTAGCTTGGGTCGGTGTGGTATTCGGTAGTAACAAAATAAACTCCTCGCCACCGAAACGCCCAATCATGTCCTGATCTCGTAATTTTTCCGATAAACATTTTGCCACTTGGACTAAGACTTGGTCTCCCATGCTATGTCCAAAACGATCATTAATGTTTTTAAAATGATCGAGATCGAGTAATACCACCGAATATAGCTGATTGGGTTGTTGATTCAACTTTTCTAAATGACTACTTATGCTGCGTCTATTCATTACATTGGTCAGTGGGTCAAGACGGCTCAACACTTGAATAGCAGTTTCGCGAGTACGCCATTGAGTGAGTAATATTTCAAAAAGAAATAGGCAGGCGATCAAAATAGGAAGTAGGAAAAACAGCATGCTGCCTACCCAAAAAGGATGCATTTCTGCTTGGTTTAATACCTCTGTTTTAAATACAGGCGCATATTGCAAAATACCAAACATACTTAATAAACTACAAAATAATAAAGCAATCGTCGCTGGTACAAGCGCGCAATAAATCATTTTACGATTAAATAATACCAGTCCTACGGCCACTAAACTCACGTAGACCACCATAGTTGCAGGACTAAAACTTCCAATCATATAGCTGGTATGGCAAAGTAAGACAGTGAAAACTTGCACACTGAAAATAGGGATAACATCATGTGCCCAGCTTTTATTTTTATAGAAGTAACAAGGAATAATCAGGCTTGAAAAAACCATCAGCATAATGATATTCGTCCATAATTTAGAACGAATTAAGGGCAAGTTGACCCATTGCCATGTCACAGGATTAAGCAGTACAAAACAATCCCATATGATCCAAAAAACGGTCATAAAAGCAGCGAGAATCAGCAATAAAGTCGTTTTTTTTAACATGTTCCAATTAATCAGAGGTTCATGTTCCCACAACTGCGAGAAAGTCCATTTTTCTCTTTTTGCCAATCTCTTAAACTGAATCTTCACCATTCGCATTCATCCTTATATGCAATGAGATTCCTAAGAAACGTTATAAATGTAAATTCGTCATCAAAAGGAGTGAAAAACGATTATTAAAATAACAATAACATCTTTAGAATGAGAAAGAAGTCTAGCTCTGTACTTTTTAATGCAAATTAGAAAGGGAAAATTTTTTGAAAAAAGGCGTGATTATCTAAAAAACCAATCAGTTTTATTTCACGATGACAAAAAGAAATTAACAATGACAATGGTCAGACATAGCTGACCATTTTTTACACAAATTATGCTTGAGTATTAATCTTGATCAATAGAGTGGGCAAATTCAGCAATATCTGCTAAAGCTTGTTTCGCTTCAGGGAACCACGCATTGAACATTTGGAAGTTGTGCCACATTCCCGTGTAAATCTTAAAATGGACTTTTACATCGGCTTTTTCTGCCTTTTCACGGAAGCGTTTCGAGTCATCGAGCAAAATTTCTTTAGAACCCACTTGAACCAAGGTTGGGGGTAAGCCTTTTAAATCATCAAATAATGGTGATACCCGTGGATCATCAGGCTGCATCCCATCTTTTAGATAATGCTTGATACCAGCTTGTAGGGCTTCAATCGAAAGTAGCGCATCATGTTTTTGATTGAAACGGAGTGATTCACTGGTGAGCGTTAAATCCAAATACGGTGACATCAGAATTAAACCACTTGGCATTAATTCAGGTTGTTGTTTTAGACGTAAACACAACGCGAGCGCTAAATTAGCCCCACATGAATCACCAGAAATAATAATGTCTTTTGGTTTAATCCCTTGAACCAATAAGGTTTGATACACGTCAAAAATAGCATCAATTGCTTCAGGATAAGGATGTTCAGGTGCAAGTGGATAATCCACGTGAATCACTTGCATTTGAGTACGTGCAGCGATATCCGTCATCAGGGCGCGATGGCTATTTAGGCTACCTAAGAAAAATGCACCACCATGAATATGGAAAATCAGTTGGGTCGCTGTAGCTTGTGCTTTAATTTCTTCGCCACGGACACCTGCCAAACGTATCGGTCGAATTTGTACTGTTTGATTTTGAGGAAATAAACGACAGAGTTGATCTAAAACAGGTCTTAATGCATTCGGGGCTAAATTGAACTGACTCGGCGTACGAATGGTCGCTTTTAGTAACGATTCAGTAAAATAATATTTCCAAACAGTACCAAATTTCATAATTTTTCCATATTGTTAGGTCAGTATACTAATAAGAGAGTTCTTGACTCGTAAGGTTATACCAAATAGTCATAATCAAGAATTGCAATATTGATAGAAGTTCTCAATACTCTTGGTCTTGAAAGACCCCCTTAAGGATATTACAAAAATGAAGAAAATAGCTTTAGCACTTGGATTGCTCGGTTTAACAACTTTTGCCAATGCTGCGGATGCACTCAATGGCACAGTTTGGCAAACAATTGATGATGAAACGAAACAGCCGAAAGCGATTGTGAAATTCACAGAGCAAAAGGATGGCAGTCTTAGCGCATCAATTCAAAAATATTTAGTGGCAGGTCAGGAAAATGCATGCTCTAAATGTGAAGGGACTTATCACAACAAACCATTAAAAGGTGTGACGATTGTGCACAGCCTAAAAAATGCAGGTGGTAATAGTTATGATGGTGGTTCAATTATCGACCCTAAAAATGGTAAAACTTATAAATTAAAAGCTGAAATCATTGATGGTGGTAAAAAGCTTAAATTACGTGGTTACATCGGTGTTGCAGCATTAGGTCGTAACCAGACTTGGGTTCGCACAAACTAATTTTAAAGTAATAAAAAAACCGAGTTTCAATAAACTCGGTTTTTTTACATCTATCTTTTAATTTTAAGCAGAAAGGTTTTGGTAGGTTGCTTCATCAAAGCCAATCACAAAACCTTGTGATGTTTGCAAAATTGGACGTTTAATTAAACTCGGTTGCGCGATCAGTGTTTCAATCAGATTTTGTTCACTATCCGTTGCATGTGCTTGCTCAGCTTCGCTAAGTTTGCGCCAAGTGGTGCCTTTCTTATTCAGTACTTTTTCTGCGCCAATCTCTTTTAGCCAAATTGCTAAAGTATCGGCATCAATTCCTTGCTTTTTATAATCATGAAATTCATAAGCAATATTTTTAGCCGCCAAGGCATCAAAGGCTTTTTTCATCGAATTACAATTTTTAATACCGTAGATTTTAAACATATGGGAAGACCATAAAAAATAATACAAGAGATGGAGTAAAGCCTAACCTAAAAACTCGGTCATTTGCCAATCGATATTGTTTATAAAGTTGATTGAGTATTTTTGAATGAAAATGGAGGCGTATTGATCAAATTATTCTTATATTTTGAGCATAAAAGCCAAAGACAATTCAAATAAAAAATCGACTATCTAGAAAAGAGAAAACCCGCATTTAATCATCCTGATCATGCGGGTCTCATTTCAACGTCCAATGTCTCATCCTTGCAAATAAACTTAAACTAAGTTTATTTTGTCTTCCTACGGCGTCCTATCCTTTTGTGGTCATCCTGACCGCTTCCCTGTGCCGTGGTGCTATAATGCCGTTACAGCTGGTAAATAAAAATACACAAAAAACGACACGAGATGTAAGCTAAAGAGACGGTCAAAGTGAACACTTGTTCACTTATTCGTGTATTTTATAGTCGATAATCACAGGTGCATGGTCGCTAAACCATTGTTCTTTATAGACCCATGCATTTGCGGTGCGAGTTTTCCAGTCTGGAGAGCAGGCATGATAGTCAATACGCCAACCGACATTTTTCGCACGCGCTTGACCACGATTTGACCACCATGAATATAATTCAGCTTCATGTCGTACTTCTCGAAAAGTATCGACGTAACCTAATTCATCATAAATATGATCAAGCCATGCACGTTCATGCGGCAAAACGCCTGATGACTTCTGGTTGCCTGACCAGTTTTTAATATCGATACGCTTGTGTACGATATTGTAGTCACCACACACAATGATTGATTTATTTTCATCTCGCCATTTTTTTAGTATTTGCGCATATTCTTGTAGAAATAAATCTTTGCGTGCTTGTGCTTCATCACCACTTGAACCTGATGGCAAGTATAAAGAAGCAATATGAACAGGATGTGACAGTCCTAAATCAAACTCAGCCGTAACAAAACGACCCTGAGAGTCCGCAAGTTCAAAACCTAAACCATCTTTGACTGAGACAAAGGGTAAGCGGCTATAAATCGCCGTACCTGCATAACCTGCACGTTCAGCAGGGAAGAGGTGAGTGTACCAACCTTCAGGTTTAAATTTATCGGTCCATTGTTCGTGGGTGATGCGGCTTTCTTGCATACACACCACATCGGCACCCGATTGTTCTAACCATTCGAGTAGACCTTTTGTTACCGATGAACGTAGACCATTTACGTTGATTGAAACGACTCTAAGAATTTTTACATCACTTGGATAGCTATCCTTTGGTATCATACGTCTGTTTAACCTCAATTAAAGAATTTGGAGCACCTTATATGACAACGCCTGTGTCATTTCATCCGCAAGCTTTTATCGAACTCGCATTATCACGTGGTGTGCTTAAATTTGGTGAGTTTACCTTAAAATCAGGCCGTGTCAGTCCTTATTTCTTTAACGCAGGTTTGCTCAATGATGGTGAAGCATTGTCTTTGTTAGCTCAAGGCTATGCAGATAAATTGGTTCAGTGCGAAAATGTTGGTGTGATTTTCGGTCCTGCGTACAAAGGCATTCCTTTTGTTGCGGCGACTGCTGTGGCGTTGTCTCAAGTACATGGCAAAAGTGTTCCTTGGGGTTTTAACCGTAAAGAAGCCAAAGATCATGGTGAAGGTGGTGTGTTGGTTGGTGCATCGGTTGCAGGTCAAAAAGTTTGGATCATTGATGATGTGATCACTGCAGGGACTGCGATTCGTGAAGTTGTCACCATCTTAAAAAATGCAGGTGCGACGATTGCAGGTGTCTTAGTTGCGCTAGACCGTCAAGAACGTGGTCAGGGTGAGCTTTCTGCGATTCAGGAAGTGCAAAAAGAACTCGAAATTCCTGTGCATGCCTTAATCACGATGAAAGATTTGATGGATTATTTAGATACAAAAGGCGAGAAAGACGCTTTAGCAAATATGCAGGCTTATCGTGAAAAATATGGCATCTAAGTTTTAGATGTAGATGAAAAGGAAGCGAAGGCTTCCTTTTTTGTTGATTTTAATTGATCAATTTTTGGAAATAATGATTAGAAAATAAGCTAAATTTTTCTAATGGAATGAATACTAGATTAATGCCCTTTGACTAAACGAGATGCTTCTTTGGGTTTGATCATTATATTTGGACTGTCGGGCGCTTCAATTATTTGGATAGGAATAAATCTAACTTGAGTAACCGTTGACTGACCATTTAAGTCTCTTTTTAAAGACTCATTGAGTTTTTGAATGTCTAAAGGTTGTGGCTGGATATCTCCTCTAACGACAACTCTCACCAAAGTAAAATCACCACGTTTATCAAATTGAATAGTATCGACGATATTATTTTTAATGTTAAAAAAACTTTTGACTTCTGATTTAATTGAATTTTCATACATTTGTTTATTCAGCATATGCATAAAATTGAGGGTTAAATAAATCGCTAATGCGACTAAAAAGCATAAGCTAATAATATTTCTTTTTATAAACTCTAAAATATTACTTTTAACTTCAACATCTGAGCCTCGGCGGAATCCCGCAATCCATAAAACTAGTGAAGAACTTACTTGAATTGCAATAATGTTAGTGACTGCCAGAATTAAAGCATTTGTGGCATTTTTCCATTCCATATGGGCAACTAAAATGCCACTGACCACCAAAGGTGGGACTAAAGCTGTAGCCACAGCAACGCCAACAACAGCAACAGAAAGTCGGGGAGAAATTGAGGCAAAGGCCCCCGCAGCACCGCCTGCGAGCGCAATCATTAAGTCTATAATTGTGGGTTGAGTACGAGCTAAAATTTCATTGGTGATCGGTAGATTTATATTAATTAAACCTAAAATGACTCCGATAGAAAAAATCATAATTAACCCTAATATGAGGGTTGTAAAAGCTGTTCTAAACAAAATCCATCTATTATCAATAAAAGAAAGGGCTATGCCAGAAATAGGTCCGAGCATCATTGCAACTAACATCGCACCAATCACAACCGCAGATGAATTTGCAAGGAGACCATATCCAGCAATAATTGCCGCCAAAGCATTCATGATAAAAAATGTTTTACTTGGTAAAGCATCCGCTTGAATGTTCAAACGAACATTTTTATGATCTATTTTTTTGACATTTGCCCTAAGTGCTTGTTTATATTTTAGCTTTTCTTTGAGTTTCTCATACTTTTCTTGATCAGGTGTATCTTCTAATATGATTGTCGGATCATCATCTTTTTTATTCATAACAACATTCTAAGTGGTTTATCTATCCTTATTAAACTTAATTATTTAAAAAAAATATAGATAATTAAACCTAACTTAGAAAATTATAGTTTTGAAATGAACTTCGTAAATTTACATGCCAACATAATGCTCCTTTTTAATCAAACCCCAAGATTATGATCACAATCGAAGTTGTAAATAACCTAAACATTCTTATCTAACATTGCAGGCATAAGTATTTCTTTTACACAGGCTGCTTTACTAGTTGAAATAATAAAATGAATTGCATGAATAACATCTATCAAAGGAATTAACGCAGATTCAGTTTCTTCTAAAATTTCTTCAACAGGTTTTTCAATTTCATATTCACTGGCAAGGTAGCCTAGATTAAGCACACTTACACCAATAAAATGTTCACGTAAGATTTCTCGTAGTGATTGTGCAATACCTCTTAAGGCAAATTTGGTGGCAGAAAAAACAAGTTCTTTACCGTTATGATTCTCAACACCCCAAGTGGAACCGATCAGAATGATTTTGGCGTTATCAGATAGTTTTAGATTTTCAATGAGAAATTGAATGGATTGGATACAAGTAGTGATATTGGTATTAATTATTTGGTTTATTTCATTAGCAGAAACATTTTCGAAATTATAGTTGTCGCTAAAAGCTCGTTGTTCCCAAATGCCCACGTTGTAAATCAGCACATCAATTTTTTGCTGTCCAATCACAGCCTTTACATCACTTACAGCCTGTTCAGATTTGGAGAGATCAGTACGGATCCAGTTTAAGTTTGGAATTTCTTGTGGTTGGGTGCGAGATACGCCATAGATGGTATCTGTTGGCTTTGGAATAGTTTGAACAATCGCTTTTCCTAGTCCCTTACTAACGCCGTATATGAGAAAAGTTTTATTCGAGTTATCCATTCATCTGTCCATGTTTTTAGCTTAAAAGACAACTATAAAAGCTCAACTTAGCTTGAGGTCAAGGATTGAGTTTAGTTGTTAAGAGAAATAATTAACTCATCAATTGTTGAAAAATAAGCATGAAACGTGAAAAATTACAAAAAAATCGCTCCAGTGCTCTGAACCATAGAATGGCTTAATTTAATATTTTGATGTGGAAAGAAAAAGTTTAGGTGTTTCGCATAAGGCTTATGTTGATTTTAGGTAGATTGAAAAATGGCTGTATTTGAAACAAAAAACTTATTATTAAAACCATTTGCTGAAGAAAACTTAAATGAAGCTATCACCCTATTTCAAGATAAAGACTTCATGGTTTTTTCACCTAACGGAACATTGAATGTTGAAGATGCAACAAATCGTTTTTATGAAATCTTAGAACATTATGAAAGATATGGATTTGGAAAATTAGCTATTATCTCTAAAAACACCAATAAGATTGTTGGTTACTGCGGTTTTGAAATGTGTACTGTAGATGGGACAGATGAAGCAGAATTAGGTTTTAGATTGGTCAAAAGCGAACGAGGACAAGGATATGTCATTGAAGCTACTTCAAGATTGCTAGAAGACATGAAAAATAGAAATTTTAAAAAGGTAATAGCATTTTCTGAAGAACAAAATGTACCAGCTCATAACCTTTTAAAGAAGTTAGGATTTATTAAAACCTTTACTTCTAATTTTTTAAATATGGATGTAGTCTTCTTTAGTAAGGATTTATAAATAAATCATGCATTTAACATAGTGGGCGTTATGCGAATTACTCGTCCTCACACTTTTTACATTCCAACTTCATACCTAACTTTTCATTACGCCCTTGCTCAGTCAAAACCCAAGGGCGATTTTGCCACGGTGGGTCGTGGCGCACATGCTGAGTGTGACCACAAGCTAGATCAGCAACCCAATGGTTTTCCTCATCGATATGAAAATCCACAATGGCTTGTTGCATTTATTCACTCAGGCTTTCGAGTTTAGAATCCTCTAAACCCTTTAAAAAACGATGACATAAATTATGAATTGCCACCAAATCATTTGGATCAACACCCAAAGAGCAGGCGAGTTTAAAAGGAATTAAGGTAATTTCATCTTTTGCAGCAAGTGCTTTTTCAAGCAAGATCACCTTTTTCATACGCTCATCTTCTTTCACTGCAACGCGTTTTAAAAATTGCTTTTCTTCTAGTTTTTTAATAATTGGCGTCAGCGTTCCCGAATCAAAAAACGTCTTTTGACCAATTTCAGACAACGTCACATTGTCCTTTTCGTATAAAGCCAACAGCACAATAAATTGCGGATAGGTCAGGTCATATTCCTGAAGCAAGGGACGATATTGGCGAATCATTGCATTGGTCGCGGAATACATCGCAAAACACACTTGATTATCCAAGTAAGAAAATTCAGTCATGCTTTGCTCCTCAAGGTCATCTTTGCGAAATCACAGTATAGTTTGATTAATGGGAAAAGTATATTGTGCATAATTAACTTGCATGCAAGATATTTGTGTGCAATATTAATTCGCATAGCTGAACAAATAAACAAAGCTATTAGGCAAATAAGATTGATTGAATCAGAGCGAGATGTTGTATGACCACAATTTATGATTTTCAGGCTGAACTTTTAGAAGGTGAGCAAAAGAACTTTGCAGACTATCAAGGCAAAGTTTTATTGGTGGTGAACACTGCAAGTCAATGCGGCTTAACCCCACAATTTGAAGGTTTGGAAAAGCTATATCAGGACTATCAAGAACAAGGTTTGGTGATTTTAGGTTTTCCATGTAACCAGTTTGCTAACCAAGACCCATCGAGCAATGAAGAAATTGGCAGCTTCTGCCAGCGTAACTATGGCGTATCATTTCCAATGTTTGCCAAAGTCGATGTGAATGGTTCAAATGCGCATCCGATTTATAAATATCTCACTTCAGAAGCCAAAGGCATTTTAGGTAGTGAAAGCATCAAATGGAATTTCACCAAGTTTTTGATTAACCAAAATGGTGAAGTCATCAAACGCTATTCACCAACGACTAAACCTGAAAAAATTAGCAAAGATATTCAAAAACTGTTGGCATAAGTTGAATATAAAATTGAATGCTTTAGAAATTACTGGTATCGAAATTATCTACCAGTAATTTTTCAATTTTTATCACTCAGAAAACGGTCTATTTAAATAAATCGAATCTAGTGATCTGAATAAATTAGAATTTTTTAGATTTAAGAATTACATAACTTGTTTAAACATCATCACTAAACTTCGCTATACTTTTTGTCAAGATTAAAAATACGAGCGTCAAATTATGCGTGTACTTGTAGTGATGGACCCAATTGAAACGGTGAATCTCAAGAAAGATTCCACAATGGCAATGTTATGGTCGGCAAGCCGTCGCGGTCATGAATTGGGTTATGCATTACAGCACGATTTATATATAGATCAAGGCAAAGCCTTTGGTTTGATTTCGCCGCTTAAAGTCTTCGAAGATTACAATCATTATTATGAGTTGGGTGAGAAGCGCAAAGAGTCATTGGCTGAATACGATGTGGTGCTGATGCGTAAAGATCCGCCGTTTGACATGAATTTTGTCTATACCACTTATATTTTGGAACAAGCTGAACGTGAAGGTACGTGGATTATTAACAAACCACAATCGCTACGCGACTGTAATGAAAAGCTGTTCGCGACTCAATTTCCAGAGTTACAAGTACCGACTTTGGTGACCTCTCAACAAAGCCTGATTCGTGAGTTCATCAAAGAGCATGGCGATGTGATTGTAAAACCACTCGATGGTATGGGCGGGACTGGGATTTTCCGTTTATACCAAGATGGTGTGAATATTGGTGCAACCTTGGAGATGCTCACTGAATTGGGCACACGTCCCATCATGGCACAACGTTATATTCCCGAAATTGTCGAAGGGGATAAGCGTATCTTGATGGTGAACGGCGAACCTATACCGTATTGTTTGGCGCGCATTCCACAAAATGGCGAAGTACGTGGTAATTTGGCAGCAGGTGGTCTAGGTCAGGCGCGTCCACTCACTGAAAATGACAAAATGATTGCGGCAAAAGTAGGACCTTTCCTGCGTGAAAAAGGTCTGATCTTTGTAGGGCTTGATGTGATTGGAAATTATGTGACTGAAATTAATGTCACCAGTCCAACCTGTATCCGTGAAATTGATGCTCAATTTGGAACATCAATTGCAGATGATCTATTTAATGTCTTAGAAGCAGGTCGCACAGTTTAAATAAGCATCTTTTTTGACCGAAATGCCCGTTTGTATTTCAAGTTATTTCACTGGCAAATGGGCATTTAGACATAGACAGGATGTTGTTTTTAACTAACAATTAAAAAAAGCATAGCTTTCTGTTGTAAACAGGTGAAATTCGCTTTTCGTGAATGAAGCTTTAGGATTAGAATAACTCCCGAAAACAATAGACGATAACCTTCTTTTTTGAGTTGAAGAATTAGACCGTGACCAATTCACCACATAACAAACCTAAACATGTCTTGATGATGGCCGCTGGTACAGGTGGGCATGTTTTTCCTGCGCTTGCCGTTGCCAAACAACTTCAACAAGAAGGCTGTCAAGTCTCATGGTTAGCAACGCCTACGGGAATGGAAAATCGCTTACTCAAAGATCAAAATATTCCAATTTATCAAATTGATATTCAAGGTGTGCGTGGTAATGGTTTATTACGTAAGCTCAGCGCGCCATTTAAAATTTTAAAAGCGACCTTAAGCGCGATGCGCTACATGAAGCAGCTTAATATTGATGCTGTTGCTGGATTCGGTGGTTATGTTGCTGGACCCGGCGGTTTGGCGGCACGTTTGCTCGGTATTCCTGTGTTAATTCATGAGCAAAATGCGATTGCAGGATTTACCAATACACAATTATCACGCATTGCCAAAACCGTGTGTCAGGCTTTTCCAAATACCTTCCCGACTAGTGATAAAGTAGTCACGACAGGGAATCCTGTACGCGCTGAAATTACGGCAATTTTGAATCCATCATGGCGTTATCAAACCCGTGAACAAGAACAATTGCCGATTAATATATTGATTGTCGGTGGGTCATTGGGGGCGCAAGCCTTAAATGAGCGTTTGCCCGAAGCCTTGAAAAAGGTCAATATTCCGTTAAATGTGTTCCATCAATGCGGACAAAATCAGCAAGATGCAACACGTGTGCGATATCAAGGCGCATCGCAAAGTTTAAACATTCAAGTTGAGCCATTTATTCATGATATGGCAAAAGCTTATAGTGAGGCAGACTTAATTATCTGTCGCGCAGGTGCATTAACAGTAACAGAAGTCGCAACGGCAGGTCTTGCTGCTGTTTTTGTACCCCTTCCAATCGCTGTAGATGATCACCAAACTGCAAATGCTAAATTTTTGGCAAATGTAGGTGCTGCCAAAATTTGCCAACAAGCAGACATGACCCCTGCTGTTTTAGATGAGTTATTAGCGACTTTGTTGAATCGTCAGCTGCTCTCTGAAATGGCAATCAAAGCACGCCAACAAGCACAACCGAATGCAACGCAGCATGTGGTTGATCTGATTAAAAAATTGTAATTCGAGTTTATCTATGTCCCCGACAAATCCAAGCCAAGCCAAAAAGCTGATTAAAGTGCCAGAAATGCGCCGTATTAAACACATCCACTTTGTTGGGATTGGTGGTGCGGGGATGTGCGGTATTGCAGAAGTTTTAGCCAACCAAGGTTATAAAGTTTCAGGCTCAGATATTAAAGCGTCTAAGACCACTGCTCAACTCGAAGCAAATGGTATAAAAGTTCATATTGGACATAGCGCCGACAATATTAAAAATGCCAATGTATTGGTGGTATCGACGGCGATTGATCCTGAAAATCCAGAGATCAAAGCTGCGATTGAACATCGTACGCCGATTGTACGTCGTGCAGAGATGTTGGGTGAGTTGATGCGTTATCGTCATGGTATTGCAGTTGCAGGGACACATGGCAAAACCACGACTACCAGTTTATTAACCACGATGTTGGCGGAAGAGAATCTTGATCCAACTTATGTCATCGGCGGTTTGTTGAATAGTACGGGTGTTAATGCCGCATTAGGTGAAAGTCGTTTCATTGTGGCGGAAGCCGATGAATCAGATGCATCATTCTTGTATTTGCAGCCGATGGCCGCAATCGTGACCAATATTGATGCAGATCATATGGATACCTATGAAGGTAGTTTTGATAAATTAAAAGATACTTTTATTCAGTTTTTACATAACTTGCCATTTTATGGTTTAGCCGTGGTTTGTGGCGATGATGCCAACATTCGTGAGATTTTACCTCGCGTGGGTCGTCCAGTCGTGACCTATGGTTTTAATGAAGATAATGATGTGCGTGCAGTCGATGTAGTGCAAGATGGTATGCGTTCGCACTTCACTGTTCTACGTAAAGATCGTGAACCACTCAGTGTCACCATTAATCAGCCAGGTTTACATAATATCTTAAATGCCCTTGCGGCGATTGGCGTGGCAACCGATGAAGGTGTGTCTGATGGCGCAATTTGTCGTGCCTTAGAAGGCTTTAGCGGTGTTGGTCGTCGTTTCCAAGTTCAGGGTGAATTTGAAGTGGGTGAAGGCTTGGTGAAATTGGTCGATGATTATGGTCATCATCCAAAAGAAGTGGAAGCCACAATCAAAGCAGCTCGTGCGAGTCACCCTGATCGCCGTTTGGTGATGCTGTTCCAACCACACCGTTATAGTCGTACCCGTGATTGTTTTGATGATTTCGTCGATGTGCTATCTCAAGTTGATCAATTATTATTGTTGGAAGTATATTCTGCGGGTGAAAAACCAATCGTTGGTGCGGACAGTCGAGCTTTAGCACGTAGTATTCGTTTACGTGGCGAGGTTGAACCGATATTGGTTGATCCAGTTGAAGGTAATTTACCAAGCGTTTTACAAAAAGTGTTACAAGCGAATGACCTGTTATTAACACAAGGTGCAGGTAACGTGGGTGCAATTTCAGTAGAATTAGCTCAGCATCGCTTGTATGCCGAATAGTTTTAGAAAATCCCTCCCAGCCTTCCTTTAATCAAAGGGCGGAGTTTTCCTCTTTCATAAAGAGGGATAGGGGAGATTTAGAGAATTTAGAAAAGTTTTAAGGATATAAACGTGTCAAATGCTGCAAAATTCGGCAAAGTTGCTGTGTTGTTTGGTGGGAAATCGGCAGAACGTGCCGTGTCATTGGATAGTGGTCAAGCTGTTTTAGATGCGCTGTTGCGTTCAGGCGTGCAAGCGGAAGCATTTGATCCACAAGATCGCAGCGTAACCGAATTGGTCGGCTATGATCGTGCTTTTATTGTGCTACACGGGCGTGGTGGCGAAGATGGTCAGATCCAAGGTGTGTTGGAGTGGTTAAACCTTCCATATACAGGTACGGGCGTACAAGGTTCTGCAATCGGTATGGATAAAGTTAAAACCAAGCAAATTTGGCAAGGTAGCGACTTACCAACTGCACCTTATCGGATTATCACTAAAGACACTGATTTAAATTCGGTCATTGCTGATCTAGGCTTACCTGTGATTATCAAGCCAGTACACGAAGGTTCAAGTGTTGGCATGAGTAAAGTTGAAAAAGCAGAAGACTTTGCAGCAGCAATTGCAAAAGCAACCGCGCATGATGCGGTGGTGATGGCAGAAAAATGGATTACAGGGCGTGAATTTACGATTTCTTTCCTAAATGGTCAGCCATTACCTGTGATTCGTTTGCAACCACCCGCAGACGTTGCTTTTTATGACTATGAAGCCAAATATCAACGTAATGATGTGGAATATGGTATTCCTTCTGGCTTGAATGCGTCAGAAGAACAAAACCTACAAGCTTTGTGTTTACGTGCTTTCCAAGCAGTTGGTGCAGAGGGTTGGGGGCGTATTGATGCCATGCAGGATGAGCAAGGTAATTTCTGGTTGTTAGAGGTAAATACCGTGCCAGGTATGACCAGCCATTCTTTAGTGCCTAAGGCTGCGCAAGCGGTAGGTTATAGTTTTGATCAGCTCTGTGTTGCAATTTTAGAGCAAACTCTGACGAAGTCGGCTTAATTTTTATGGCTCAACTTCCTGCATCAATGCGTCGTAAAACACGACCAGCCATTAGCTCTATCCATGAGAAACCGCCTTCGCCTAAACAAAAAATGGTGAATGCGGGTGGCTGGGCATTGTTGATGATTGCATTTGTGGTATTGGCAATTGGTCTGTATGGTTTGTATAAAGTCATGACAGATGCACGCGTTGCAGAATTGCAGGTGGTTGGAACCAATTCAGATATTGAAAATCAACAACTCGTCAAACATTTAAATCCAAGTATTAAAGATAATTATTTCACTTCGGATTTAGAGCAGATTCGAGATCAAGCATTAAAAGTGTCTTGGGTTGACCGTGTAGTGGTGTCACGAGCTTGGCCAAATGCAATTCGAGTGCGGGTGATGCCGCGTCATGCAATTGCACGTTGGGGAACAGGGCGCTTGCTGAGTGACAATGGCGATGTGTTTAGTGAGGCTGTATCAACCACACATCCAAATTTGCCACTTTTACATGGACCGATCAGCCAATCCAAAATGATGATGCGTCGCTATAATGAAATTAATCAATTGTTTCATCCAGCGAATTTAAGATTAAAAGAGTTGTATTTAACAGAGCGAATGACATGGTTTATGCAGTTTGATTCAGGTTTGCGGATTATTGTTGACCAAGATCAAACCATGAATAAGTTACAACGGTTAAGCCATTTGGCACAAACCGATTTAAAACCTGTATGGTCAAATATCTCGGCAATTGATTTGCGTTACCGAAATGGTCTCGCGATTCAATGGAAAAATGCAACACCGCCGAAGATAGTGAACGGTCAGTTAGTTGTAACGATTAATGACACAAGTCTTGCAGGTGCAATTCAGGCGAAGCCATAATACATGGCTTGAAAATATGGGCAGTGGTCCTAAACAACATTAAAGATATGGTAATGAAGTAATGAGTGAAGCTGTTCCCTCAGTTGTTGCGATTGATATTGGGACTCATAAAGTCTCAGTTTTGATTGGTAAGGTCCATGCACCAGATAAGATCCAAGTGATTGGCATGGCAACTGCTCGCAACCGAGGTATGGTTAAAGGCAAAATTGTCAGCTTAGATAAGGTGATTGCTGCAATTAAAAATGCAGTCTCTGAGGCAGAAGATATGGCTGAATGCCGTATCCATAGTGCATGGGTGTCTATTCCAAGTACAGAGCTACAAAGCTTTTATGCTTCAGGACGTACGCCTGTAGCAAACCACGATCATATTATTACGACAAATGAAGTGGTGAGAGCGTTAGAGTTAGCTAAAGCAAGTCATGTTTCTCCAGATTATTATTTAGCCAGTGCTGTGCCTTTAGGTTTTGATTTGGGCGACTCAGGTGAATGGGTACAAAACCCAGTCAATATGTCGGCACATAGTATGACAGGACATTATCAATTGATGATGATGCCAATTAGTACCATGCAAAACCTTGATCGAGCCATGAAAGGTGCGAATATCGGCGTGGAAAAAATGGTGGTTTCATGTTTAGCCACTGCCGAAGCCAGCTTGTTGAAAGACGAGAAAGAATATGGTGTTTGTTTAGTTGATATTGGTGCAGGAATTACCAATCTTGCGGTGTATTTAGATGGTCGATTAGCACTGGCGCGCACTTTACAGCGTGGTGGTGAAAATGTGACTCGAGATATCGCAGCAGTTTTACAAACCACGACTGAAGAAGCCGAGCGCATTAAGATTTTACATGGTTGTGTTGACCTAAGTGTGGTGAAACCAGATCACATGATTCAAGTACAAGGGATTGATGGGCCACAGACCATTAGTCGTATTGAGCTTGCGGAAATTATTATTGCGCGTTATGAAGAAATCTTTACACAAATTCGTGAAGAGTTAGAGCATAGCGGTGCGATTCATGGTTTATATCATGGTGTCGTACTTACAGGTGATGCATGTCAAATTGAAGGTATGGTGAATTTGGCACGTCGTATGCTTGGTGTTTCTGCACACTTGGGTAATCCACCGTTGCAAGTGTATGCCGATGATCAACATTTACCGGCTTTACGTCGCTCAATGTATGCAACAGCTGCGGGCTTATTGATGTTTAGCCAAAGTGACTTGCAAGATACGATTGAAGAACCTGAAGAAGCCAATGATCGTAGTTTTATTGATCGTGTTGCAAATGGTTGGAATGCATTGAATAGCAAACTTAAAGCGATATTTTAAGGTTGTAGGAATTTTGGGGAAAAATTGTTAGGAAGTTGTAATACTAAGTCACTGTACTTGACAAGCTCGGTATTATTGAACAGCATCCTAGACATCAGTAGTTTTAAAAATCAAGGCAGTAACGGGCTGAAGTAACTGCCACTTACATATATTAGGAAATTTAAAGGTCATGGCCTCATTTGAATTTATAGAAGATGAACTAGACGATGGCAACGGTCAAGCCCGTTTCACAGTATTTGGTGTTGGTGGTGGTGGCGGTAATGCTGTGCAGCACATGGTGCAGTCAGATATTCAAGGTGTAAAATTTGTTTGCGCGAATACAGACAAACAAGCACTGGACAGTATGAATGCCCCATTCAAAATTCAATTGGGTGAGCAAAGTACGCGTGGTTTAGGTGCAGGTGCAAACCCAGAAGTCGGGCAAATTGCTGCTGAAGAAAGTCGTGAAGTGATTCGTCAGCACCTAGAAGGCACGGACATGGTTTTCGTGACTGCTGGTATGGGTGGCGGTACAGGTACTGGTGCAGCACCTGTTGTGGCTGAAGTTGCTAAAGAAATGGGCATTTTGACGGTCGGTGTGGTTACTACACCTTTTAATTTTGAAGGTCGTCGCCGTCAAAAATCAGCTGAAAAAGGCATTGATGCATTAGAAGCGCATGTTGATTCATTAATTATTATCCCAAATCAACGCTTGCTGAGCGTGTACGGTGATATTTCAATGAAAGATGCCTATAAAAAGGCAGATGATGTATTGCTAAATGCTGTTCGCAGTATCTTTGATTTGGTTGTCAATCGTGGTCATATTAACCTTGACTTCGCCGACTTGAAAACTGCGATGAGTACTCGTGGTTATGCGATGATGGGTGCAGGTTTAGGACGCGGTGAAGATCGTGCACGTCAAGCTGCTGAACAGGCGATTCGTAGCCCATTACTCGATAACGTGAATATTATTAACGCCAAAGGCGTATTAATTAATATCACTGGTGGTGATGATATTACCTTACGTGAAACGGAAATCATTACCGATGTTGTGAATCAGATTGTTGATCTGGATGAAGGTGAAATCTTCTACGGTACGGTATTTGATCCAGATGCGCGTGATGAACTTCGTGTTACGGTGATAGCAACAGGTTTAACACGTAATGCGAGTGAAGTAGAGCATAAAAAGCGTGTTGTTCCATCGCACTCACCATCACAGGTAGCTCAACAATCTGTAGACGAAGATGATGTTCCTGCGATTAGTAAACGTGCAAATGCAGATGCTCCAGCCAGTGCTGCACCAAGTTCTTCGCCACGTTCTTCGCCAATGAGTATTCAAGATTATTTGAAAAATCAGCAGCGTAAATAACAAAATCATATATTTAGAGAAAGAGGGCGCGAATTTGTGCCCTTTTTTATTTTTTTAAAATGGCAAAATATGCTAACTTATATCGGTTTTTGCAAATCAAGTTGGCATGGCATGGTGAAACAACGGACTCTCAAGCGTGTGGTGAAAGCGAGCGGTATTGGTCTGCACAGTGGTCAAAAGGTGTTGATTAATTTTGTTCCGCATCATATTGATGGAGGTATTGTCTTTCGCCGTATCGATTTAAATCCGCCTGTTGATATTACTGCAAATGCATTACTGATCCAAGAAGCGTTCATGTGCTCTAACCTCGTGAGAGATGATATTAAAGTCGGAACTATTGAGCATGTGATGAGTGCAATTGCGGGCTTAGGGATTGATAATCTGATTGTAGAAGTTTCTGCGTCTGAAGTGCCTATTATGGACGGTAGTGCAGGTCCTTTTATTTATTTGTTAATGCAAGGTGAACTTGCTGAACAAAATGCACCAAAGAAATTTATAAGAATTTTAAAACCTGTTGAAGCACTTATTGAAGATAAACACGCTATTTTTACACCTCATGCAGGTTTTCAACTTAATTTTACCATTGATTTTGATCACCCAGCATTTGCTAAAGAATATCAGTCGGTCAGTATTGATTTCTCAACTGAAACCTTTGTATATGAAGTTAGTGAAGCCAGAACCTTTGGTTTTATGAAAGACTTGGATTATTTAAAAGCCAATAATTTGGCTTTGGGCGCGAGCTTAGATAATGCCATTGGGGTCGATGACACGGGTGTTGTCAATGAAGAAGGTTTACGTTTTGCTGATGAGTTTGTACGTCATAAAATTTTAGATGCTGTTGGCGATCTTTACTTATTGGGACATCAAATTATTGCCAAGTTTGATGGCTATAAATCAGGGCATGCATTGAATAATCAGTTATTGCGCAATGTTCAAAATGATCCAAGCAGCTATGAAATTGTAACATTTAATAACGAGAGTGATTGTCCAATTCCTTATGTAAGTGTGACATAAGTCATTGTCTTTTCTTGCATATGTTATATTATAACAAGGTATATTGAGATGTTTATCACATAAGTTAATTGCATATTCCGAAACTTAAGATAAGGGATTTACTTTTTATTGCTTGCCAAACGTAGTAAAGCTTGGCTAAGCTTAGGGTCGCTCACATATTCAGCGGCACTGCGTAATTGCTCTTGAGTCTCTGAAGAAAGTGGTTTAGATGGGGGAGAAGGTTCACGAGGGACAAGTATTTTGTTTCTTAACCGAACTTGAATTTTTCGTAATTCTTTGAGTCCTTCTAGCTGAGCTAACTGCGCAACATAGTGGCTTTGTAAATAACTCAGTTGACTAATCATTGCTTGATTTTCGCCTGTTATGATCAAGATACCATGTTGATAACAAACAACCTGCCATTGCTCTGGTTGGGGTAATAAAGGTTGAATAATTTTCGTAAGTTGTTTCCATTGGGTCACTTGCGTAGTCAGAAACGTTAAGTTTCCAGTTTTTATGTGTTGTCCTTTCTGTTGGAAAACATTGCTGGGTTCAGACATGTCGGCTTCCTTTGAGGTTAGATGTCTATCTTAAGCATTAGGTTCGACTGTTATCAAGGAAGAGATGATAAAGGAACTTTTAAGGACGGTTTCAAGAGGTTTTTTATGCATCATACGCGTCGTATTTTACTCGCATTTTCATTGGCTGCGTCAGCTGCTTCGGTTGCTTTTGCAGATTATCAAAATATCAGTCAAACCACAGATAATGATCGTTTAGAACAATTGTCTAAAACTTTGGCTCAAGGTTCTTACAATCATCCAGATGATATTGATGTTCCAGCTGTTTCAAATGTGTCAGTTAAATTACGTGAAAAAACCATTGAACTGAATAATGCAATGATTGAAAAGAAATATGGTCGTTCGGCTATTTCAACTCAAGACAATGCACCATCGTTCTCTTCTACAGGTTACTCTTGGCTAGTGAGCCATCCCTTACAAGAAGGTCGCGTTAGCTCATCGTGGGGCACACGTACTTTGCTTGGTTCAACCCGTCATCACTCTGGTGTTGATTTAGCTGCACCATCAGGTACTCCTATTTATGCTACAGGCGCTGGTGTTGTAACAAAATCAGGGTGGGGCACTGGTTATGGGCAATATGTTGAAATTGATCATGGCAATGGGTACATCACTCGTTACGCACATGCATCACGTTTGATGGTGAATGCAGGCGATCGTGTAGGTGCGGGTGAGCATATTGCAAACGTTGGTTGTACAGGGCGTTGTACTGGACCACATTTACATTTTGAGGTAGTGAAAGATGGTCAACGTAAAAACCCTTCTACTTATTTAGCTTTGTTGCCTTAATGTAACTACAAAATATTTTAAATAAGAATATTGATTGAAATCGCCTTTATTGGCGATTTTTTACTTTTTTTATTTCAATTAGGTCAATGACTATTTAGTGAGAAAATATTAGGGAGTTTTGTATTCATTTGGGGCAATATCTCTATCAAGCTAAAATATGATAAAAATACTACCGACAAAATAACTCTAGGGAAAAGGTGAATTGTATGGCGTTTTATGGCGACTCTGACGCGCAGGAAACCCAAGAATGGCAAGAAGCATTTGATTCAGTATTACAACATATGGGCACGGAACGCGCTGCTTTCTTACTTGAAAAACTGTATCAACGGGCAATTGCGAAACATGTTCCAATCCAACGCTTAAATACACCTTATCTCAATACGATTTCAGTTGAAGAACAACCAGCAATGCCTGGCGATCAGGATATGGAACGTCGTATTCGTGCGCTGATTCGCTGGAATGCATTGGCAATGGTACTACGTGCTAATAAAACAGGCGATGATTTAGGTGGTCACCTTGCAAGTTTCGCATCGTCTGCAACCTTATATGATGTTGGTTTTAACCATTTCTTCCGTGCAAACAGCAATAACTTTGGCGGTGACATGATTTATTACCAAGGTCACTGTGCTCCTGGTATTTATGCACGTTCTTTCCTCGAAGGACGTTTAAATGAAGAGCAGTTAAGTAATTTTCGACGTGAAGTTGGCGGTAACGGTTTACCAAGCTATCCTCATCCATATTTAATGCCAGACTATTGGCAGTTCCCTACTGTATCGATGGGTCTTGGTCCAATCATGTCGATTTATCAGGCGCACATTCAAAAATATTTGATGAATCGTGGCTTGATCAAAGAAGAAGATCGTAAAGTCTGGGCTTATCTAGGCGATGGTGAGATGGATGAGCCAGAAAGTACAGGTGCAATTTCACTTGCTGGTCGTGAAAAGCTTGATAACCTGATTTGGGTGGTGAACTGTAACTTACAGCGCCTAGATGGTCCTGTACGTGGTAACGGTAAAATTATTCAAGAATTAGAATCTTTATTCCGTGGTGCGGGCTGGCGAGTCATTAAAGTGGTGTGGGGTCGTCATTGGGATCCACTTCTTGCAAAAGACAGCTCAGGCGCTTTAAAAGCGGTTATGGATGAAACAGTTGATGGTGAGTATCAACGCTATCAAGTGAAAGGCGGTGCATATACACGTGAGAAATTCTTTGGCAAGTACCCAGAAGCTGCGGAACTTGTAAAAGATTTAAGCGATGAAGATATCGACAATCTTAACCGTGGTGGTCATGACCCGTACAAAGTTTTTGCTGCCTATGCAGAAGCAATGAAAGCCAAAGGTCAACCAACCGTTATTCTTGCGAAAACAGTTAAAGGTTATGGTTTATCTGAAGAAATTGAAGCGGTGAACAAAACTCACCAAATCAAAAAAATGCAGATCGACTCTTTGAAATATGTACGTGACCGTTTCAACTTGCCATTTACAGACGATAAGTTAGAAGAACTTCCATTCTACCGCCCAAGTGAAAACTCTCCAGAAATGAAGTACATGAAGGCGCGTCGTGAAGCATTAGGTGGTTACCTACCTGCACGTCGTAAAGAGAGTGAAACTTTAGCGATTCCAGAACTCTCTGTATTTGATGCTGTATTAAATGGTTCTGGTGGTAAAGAGCAATCGACGACAATGCTGATGGTACGTTTAATTGCTGCTTTACTAAAAGAAAAAGCAATTAAAGATCGTGTTGTACCTATCGTTCCAGATGAAGCACGTACTTTTGGTTTAGAAGGGATGTTCCGTCAGCTCGGTATTTATGCTGCTCACGGTCAAAAATATACCCCAGAAGACCAAGAACAGTTAATGCATTACCGTGAGGCAAGTGACGGTCACATGCTTCAAGAAGGCATTAACGAAGCAGGTGCGATGAGCGCATGGGCTGCGTTGGCAACCAGTTATTCAACCAATAACTTGCCAATGATTCCAATGTACATGTACTACTCAATGTTTGGTTTCCAACGTATTGGTGACATTGCATGGGCTGCGGGCGATGCACAAGCTCAAGGTTTCTTGTTAGGTGCAACTGCTGGTCGTACCACATTGAACGGTGAAGGTTTACAGCATCAAGATGGTCATTCTCATATCTTGGCGAACACCATTCCAAACTGTGTATCTTATGATCCATGTTTTGGTTATGAGTTGGCTGTAATCGTACATGATGGTTTACAACGTATGTATGTGAACCAAGAGCGTGTGTTCTATTACCTCACTGTAATGAACGAAAACTACGAGCATCCTGCAATGCCTGAAGGCGCTGAGGAAGGCATTAAACGTGGTATGTACTTGTTCGAAAAAGATGAAAAAGCAACTGTTCAATTGATGGGTTCAGGTGTCATTCTTCGTGAAGTGATCAAAGCTGCGAAAATCTTACGTGATGAATACCAAATTCACTCAAATGTTTGGAGTGTAACTAGCTTCAATGAGTTGTCGCGTGATGGTATGGCATGTGAAGAATACAACCGTTTACACCCACTGACTGAAGAAGTGAAAGAATCTTGGGTATCTAAACAATTACGTGGAACAGAAGGTATTGTCGTTTCTGCAACAGACCATATGCGTGCATACAGTGAACAAATCCGTGCATATCTTCCAGATGGTCGTCCATTTGTTGCATTAGGTACTGATGGTTACGGTCGTTCAGATACACGTGCCAACTTACGTAGTTTCTTTGGTGTTGATGCTGCGCATATTGTGGTTGCGACATTGAAAAAATTAGCGGATGAAGGTGAAGTTGAAAATCGTTTGGTTAAAGATGCAATTTCTAACTTTGAGTTAGATACGGATCGTCCAGTGGCATGGGCTCCACAAGCGCATCCAGAAGTTCAGGCCGTTGCTGAATACAATGAAACGCAAACAGGTGAGGGGAAATAATCATGCAAATCCAAGCACCTGATATTGGCGTAGATAAGGCGCTCGTTGCAGAAATTTTGGTGAAAGTTGGAGATCATGTTGCTGTTGATGAGAGCATTTTGGTCTTAGAGTCCGATAAAGCAACCGTTGAAGTTCCAAGTACTGCAGCAGGTATTGTGAAAAGTATTTTAGTTCAACAAGGTGATGAAGTATCCGAAGGGATTGCTTTGGTCGAACTAGAGTCTGAGTCTGCTACTGAAGCCCCTGCGAACGAAGCACCGAAAGCTGAAGCGCCAAAAGTAGAAACACAAGCTGCTAAAGCTGAAACTCAACCAGCATCTGTTGCAAAACCAGCAGCCACTACTTCACAAGTTGTGGATGTCAAAGTTCCAGATATTGGTGTAGAAAAAGCGTTGGTTGCAGAAGTGTTGGTCAAAGTCGGTGATCAGATTGAGCCAGAACAAAGTATTGTCGTGGTTGAGTCAGACAAGGCGACTGTAGAAGTACCAAGCTCGGTTGCGGGGATTGTGGAAGCGATCCAGATTAAAGAAGGCGATAGCATCAAAGAAGGCGTAGTATTGATTCAGGTCAAGACTACGAGCGCTGCAACGTCATCTGAACCGCAAGCAGCCCCAGCTCAAACAGAAGCGCCAGTCGTAACTACAGAAGTACCAGCTGCAAGCAATACCTCAACAGGTAATGTTGAAATTGAAGTACCAGATCTAGGTGTAGAAAAAGCACTTGTTTCAGAAATTTTGGTCAATGTCGGTGATCGCGTTGAAGCTCAACAAAGCCTATGTGTGGTTGAGTCAGATAAGGCGTCTGTTGAAGTGCCAAGTTCAGTATCAGGGATTGTGAAAGCAATCCATGTCTCTGCTAATCAAGAAGTTCGTCAAGGCGTGGCTTTGGCAACGATTGAGGTGAGTGGTCAGGCTGCTGCTCCAGCAGTACCAAAGGCTCAACCAGCTGCTGCGCCTGCTACGCAAGCAGCACCAAGTGCGCCAGCGCAAGCTGAGAAGTTGACTAAACAGCAAGAAGCAGAAAATGCGAAGGTTTATGCAGGCCCTGCCGTGCGTAAACTGGCACGAGAGTTGGGTGTTGTTCTTGGGCAGGTCAAAGCCTCTGGCGAACACGGTCGTGTGATGAAAGACGATGTTTTTGCTTATGTGAAAACGCGTCTGACAGCACCGCAAGCTGCTCCTACACAGGCTGCACCTGTTGCTTCAGGCTTACCAAAGTTGCCAGACTTTAATGCATTTGGTGGTGGTGAAGTGAAAGCGATGACGCGTTTACAGCAAGTGTCTGTACCGCAATTGTCATTGAATAACTTTATTCCACAAGTGACACAGTTTGACTTGGCGGATATCACTGAGCTTGAAGCGTGGCGCGGTGAACTGAAAGATGGCTTTAAAAAGCAAGGAATCAGCTTAACCATTTTGGCATTTATTGCGAAAGCGATTGCTCACTTGTTAAAAGAAGAGCCTTATTTTGCAGGTCATTTGGCAGATGACCAAAAGTCAGTGTTGTTACGTAACGAAATTCATATGGGAATTGCAGTCGCTACACCAGACGGCTTAACGGTTCCTGTGCTGCGTAATCCTGACCAGAAATCCATTAAGCAAATCGCTATTGAGTTGGCTGAGCTGAGTCAAAAAGCGCGTGATCGCAAGTTATCACCGAAAGATCTACAAGGTGCCAACTTTACCATTACGAGCTTAGGTAGTATCGGTGGAACTGCATTTACGCCTTTAGTGAACTGGCCTCAAGTCGCAATTTTGGGTATCTCTCCAGCAACCATGCAACCTGTATGGAATGGTAAAGATTTCGATCCACGCTTAATGTTGCCATTATCGTTGTCATATGATCATCGAGTCATTAATGGTGCTGATGCAGCACGTTTTACCAATAAGTTGACCAAGCTATTAAAAGATATTCGTAGCTTACTACTGTAACGAATAATTGATTGAAGAATACCTCGCTTAGGCGGGGTTTTCTTTTATTCAATATAGAAAAACGCTATTTTATTTGCTATCAATCTGAATATTGGCAATGAGGAATCAAACACTGAATTTGAGGTGGAGAAATGTTTGCGATTTATAGAGTCATGTTGCCATTATTGCTGGTAGTTTTTGTGCTCATGGGATTATGGGTGAGTTTTCTGCATTTTCCATCGGAATGGGTGCTTTATATTGTGATGGGGATTGAATTATTAGTCGCAACCATTGTGATGGCGATGGAATATCAGGCACAAAATTTAAATACGAGCAGTGGCTGGGGTAGTTTTGGCTTTTTAGGTTTGAGCTTTTATTTAGCTCTACTATTAGGTCTGGTTCGATTGTTAATGTGGAGTTACCAAAATTTTTGGACTTAAAGATTCAAAAAAATAAAGTTCTTTGATAGAATAAAGACACTTCATTGGGGAGTAGCCGCTCTTTACGCAAAGTAAAGAGGTGATGATCAACATAATTGTTCAACAGAACATGGTCATCATAGCAAAGAACCAAGAACAGCTATTTTTGCTGTGCTTTTGTTGGCAAGACCTTTGATTTACCACTCTGCATCAATCTAATTGATTTTGGCTAGCAGGAGGGGTAGGTCATCGGTATATATTGCTAGCCAGAGCATTCACTATGTATGAATTTCTCATCTCTACTTCGATCGTCGCTCTTGCTGAAATGGGTGATAAGACACAATTACTCGCTTTATTGTTAGCAGCACGTTTCCGAAAACCTGTTCCAATCCTCATCGCAATTTTATTAGCCACCACGATTAACCACGGTATTTCTGCTGTTTTTGGTCAATGGATTACGACCGTTCTCAGCCCTGAAATCTTGATTTGGATACTAGCACTTGGTTTTATCGGGATGGCGATCTGGATGTTGATCCCTGATGAACTTGGTGATGAAACAGAAAGCATCAATAAATGGCAGAGATTTGGTGTGTTTGGTGCGACCTTTATTCTATTCTTCTTGGCCGAAATTGGTGATAAAACCCAAATTGCAACGGTTGCCTTAGCTGCACGTTTTGACAGCGTATTTTGGGTCATGTGTGGTACTACTGTTGGGATGATGCTTGCAAATGCTCCAGCAGTATTCATTGGTAATAAGTTGGCTGATAAATTACCAATCTCTTTAATCCATAAAATTGGTGCTGCGATTTTCTTAGTGGTAGGTATTTCAACTTTAGTTCAGCATTATTATTTTGCTTAACTTTATTCAAAGAAGCACCTGTTGTTGAACAGGTGCTTCTTTTATGTCGAGAGAAAATTAATAATTAAACTTCACTGTAAAATTAATTTGGCGTGGATTGCCTAAAGTAACCAAGTTCTCGTTGAGCGCGCCAGCATAATAATCTTTATCAAACATATTGCGGATTGCCAGCTGTGCACCCCAATGTTCAGCGTCATAACCAGCCTCAGTATCAAACAAGGTGTAATTTGGAATATCGACTGTTAAACCGTTGACACTTTTTTTGCTTTCACCTCGAACGCCAGCGCCTACATACCAACCTAAATTTGAATTGGGTTCAAAACGATAGCGTGTAGACAAGCTATAACTTTGCTTTGGAATATTATCTATGCTTAATCCAATATTCTCAGCTTGAGTATCTTTGCTAATTTCTGCATCAGGCGTGTAGGTATAGGCACCAGTAATTTTGAGTTGATTAAATAAATGCGCTGCAAGCTCTGTTTCGATACCACGTGTCAGTTGTTCGCCACGTTGTACTTTAAAACTCGTATTGATTGGATCAGTTACGGAAACATTTTGGCGACGTAAATCAAACCAAGCGATACTGCCTTGAATGCGTTGGTCTGGGCTTTGTAGTTTTAAACCTACCTCAATTTGTTTGCCTTTTTCAGGTTTAAAGGCATTATCATAAAAATCCGTACCACTGACAGGGAAGAAAGAGGTTGCATAACTCACATAAGGTGCTGCGATTTCATTGATGCTATAAAGCAATGAGGCATTACCTGTAAATGCATTCTCAGATTGTGTTGTTTCGGTATTCTTAACTAGATTTTGATTGGTTGTTTCAGTCCAATCATGTCGCCCAGCGAGATTCAAAACCAGTTGATCATTCAGTTGAATGCGATCACGTAGATATAAACCTGTATATCTGAGGCGATTGATATTATGAACATTTTCAGTAAGTGTTGTTTCTTGTCCATAAATAGGATCGTAAATATTTAGTCCACCAATATCATATTTATTATTTGTGTAGTCACTTTTTTCTTGCAAGGCATCTAAACCAACTGTTAGATAGTGTTTTACGCCATAAAGCGTAAACTCTTTTTTTAATTGGTTGTCAATCGAGTAGCTAAGATTATCAGCAATTTGGTATCGACTGTTTTTTGATCTGTTTATTGTTGTAAAGGTTTCGTCAACCCAAAATTTCTTCGTTTGTGCAAAAACAGCTTTACCATCCATTTCAGTTTTTTGCACTGCAAAATTCTGATTAAAGTTCCAGCCATTACCAAATTCATGTTTAAACGTATAACCTGTTCGATAAACATCAGCTTTATATTGTCCGAAATTAGGATCTCCAATATATAAACTTCGGTCTATAGCTCCGTTAGGATTATCTATTAAAGTACCTAAGACTGGTAAACCTTGTTGTCGTAAATATTCACGATGTTGATAGCTAGCAATCACAGATAAATCGGTTTTTTCGCCTAAATCAAAATTATAAGAAGGTGAGATATAGTAGTTTTTAAAATAAACAAAGTTAGTCGGATCATTTTGATCAGAGATGCGACCATTTAAGCGAAAAGCACCTTTCTCACTTTCATTCGGACTATAGTTGATATCGAATGTTGCTTGCTTGAGTTGATGAGAGCCGTAGGTGAAAGCGCTGCGGTAAAAGCTCTCGGCTTGTGGGCGTTTGGTGACCATGTTCACCATGCCACCAGGTTGAACTAAACCAAAGTTAACCGATGCAGGTCCTTTTAAAACTTGAACTTGATCCATACCTGAAATTTCAGTAGCAACAAAGGTACTTTGACCTTGGCGTAACCCATCAATAAAAACCTGATCAGATGAGGTTTGCCCACGAATAATAAAATCATCCCAACCCCGTCTTCCGAGTTGTCCTGAGACGACCCCAGCAACACCATTCAGTGCATCAGCCAAGGTTTGGGCTTGTTTTTGTTGTAATTGTTCTTGAGTAATCACCGTAACAGATTGCGCTGTCTTAAATAATGGTGCACTTGATTTCAAAGTGGATGTTGCTTGTGTCGCCACATAATCATTGTTTTTATCTTGTTGAGCCTTGATGGAAATGGTTGGGAGGGTATTACTTTGATCTTCCGTTGCATACGCAGCGCTTGTCATATAACTCAAAATGAAGGCTGCAAGTAACGTTGGGCGAGTGAACAACATAGAAAATTTCCAAAAAGGAGGAGATGAAGACAAAGCAAGATGTTAATGAGAATGGTTATTATTTTAATCGATACGTTATCTAAAACCAAGCAATAAAACTCAAAACGATTACTTGATAAATTATGATAAATATCCAAGATATGATTGAAACCAAAGCTGAATCCCATTATTTTATTATGGAATTAAAATAATTCATATTTAAAGATTTTTTATGGGGTTACTATGAGCTTGGAACGAACAACATCACAAATATTATTTGATAATGGTACGCATAAATGTATAAGTTTTACCAGTTTGGTGAAAGGTGAGGGAATACAAGCTAATCAGTTTTTAATCATTGATCATGATCGCGCTGCCGTTTTAGATCCAGGTGGTGATTTAACCTATGTACCGCTCACGATGGAACTTAATCGTTATACCAAATTGAAAAACTTAGATTATGTGATGGCATCGCATCAAGACCCCGACATTATTACCTCAATGCCACGTTGGTTGGTCTATACAGATGCAAAAGTTGTTGCATCAAAATTATGGGCGCGCTTCCTCCCCCATCTCAATTCTGCTTTTATGAGTGATCGAATGAAAGGTAATTGGGAAGAACGTTTGATCGAACTGCCAGATACAGGTCAAGTTATTCCTTTGGGTGAATCGACAATTATTGCAGTTCCTGCACATTTCTTACATTCAGTCGGAAATTTTCAGTTTTATGACCCAACTGCAAAGATTCTTTTCTCAGGTGATATGGGCGCATCAATTGTCGAAGATGCTAGTCTGCCGATTATCGACTTTGAAGCGCATATTAAAAAAATGAAAGGCTTTCACCAACGCTATATGTGTTCCAACAAAGTGATTCGATTATGGGTCAACATGGTACGACAAATGGATTTAGAAATGATTGTTCCACAGCATGGTACAGCTTTTGTCGGCAAGGCAATGATTGATCAATTCTTGGACTGGATCGAAAATTTAGAGTGTGGTGTAGACATTATGAACCAATATGTTTTTAGCTTGCCCACTGAAATGAGTTAACCAGAGCAGATGTATTAAAATGACTGATTCATCCATAAATTAAACGAATAAGCTCTTGTTTTCATAAATGACTTTTCTTAGGATTCAAGTAACAAAAATGAATTTGATAACGAGAATTTTAAGAAAATGTTGTCTCAAGTTGCGAGCTCAGATGCATGTGTCAGTTGCGGCGCATGCTGTGCGAATTATCGAGTTTCCTTTTATTGGGCTGAAGCGGAGTCTATGCCAGAAGACATGGTCGAACCCCTGACTTCGGTCTATTCATGTATGAAAGGAACGAATCAGCCTCAAGTAAAATGTATTGCGTTACAAGGCGAGGTAGGGCAGCAAGTAAGTTGCTCGATTTATGCTTCACGGAGTTCAACGTGCAAAGAGGTGCAAATTGCAGATGATCATTGTAATAAAGCACGTATTGCGCATCATCTGATTCCCTTAATCCAACTTGAGCCGCAACATTCTGAAAATAATGAGAATTACGATCAAGTTTGTTAATACTCTCATTTTTTTAGCTAAAAAATAGATGCTGTAATGGATGGTTAGGGCAGTTTATTGAATTATTTTCTTCATAGAAAATGAAAATCACATCGAAATTTGTTTATAATAGCTCACGGAAATTACCAGTGAGATTGTTATGCTGACCATCGTTCAAGAAGCCTTGACCTTCGATGATGTCTTATTACTTCCTGCCTACTCTACTGTTCTCCCAAAAGATGTCTCCTTAAAGACACGTTTAACTCGCGGAATTCAACTTAATATTCCTCTCGTTTCTGCTGCAATGGATACGGTGACTGAGTCTCGTATGGCGATTGCGATGGCGCAAAACGGTGGTATTGGTATTTTGCATAAAAATATGGATATTGCAGCACAAGCCGCTGAAGTCCGCCGTGTGAAAAAATTTGAAGCTGGTATGGTGAAAGATCCTATTACAGTGACGCCTGAAACCACGGTGCGTGAGTTGATTGCGATTACCCAAGCGAATAATATTAGTGGCGTACCTGTTGTCAAAGATGGCAAAGTCGTGGGTATCGTCACAGGTCGTGATACACGCTTTGAAACAAATCTTGAGCAGCCTGTAAGCAATATCATGACAGGTCAAGACCGTTTGGTGACTGTGCGTGAAGGTGAGTCGAAAGAAAATATTCAAGCGTTGCTACAAAAGCATCGTATTGAAAAAGTTTTAGTTGTTGGTGAAAACAACGAACTTAAAGGCTTAATTACGGTAACTGACTTCCGTAAAGCTGAAAGCTACCCGAATAGCTGTAAAGATGATCTAGGTCGTTTACGTGTAGGTGCAGCAGTTGGTACAGGTGCTGAGACACCAAGCCGCGTAGAAGCATTGGTCGATGCAGGTGTAGACGCGATTGTGGTCGATACTGCACATGGTCATTCTGCTGGCGTGATTGAACGCGTACGTTGGGTAAAAGCCAACTATCCACAAGTTCAAGTGATTGGCGGCAACATCGCAACTGGTGATGCGGCATTGGCATTGCTTGATGCAGGTGCAGATGCGGTAAAAGTAGGTATCGGACCAGGCTCAATTTGTACGACACGTATCGTAGCCGGTATTGGTATGCCGCAAATTTCTGCCATTGATAGCGTTGCAAATGCCTTGAAAGATCAAATTCCTTTGATTGCGGATGGTGGTATTCGTTTCTCTGGTGATATGGCGAAAGCGATTGGCGCAGGCGCAAGCACGATCATGGTAGGTTCACTCCTTGCTGGTACTGAAGAAGCACCAGGCGAAGTTGAATTTTTCCAAGGTCGCTACTATAAAGCGTATCGCGGTATGGGTTCATTGGGTGCAATGGCAGGTGCGACGGGTTCTGCTGACCGTTATTTCCAAGACTCAAAAGCAAGTGCTGAGAAGTTAGTACCAGAAGGCATCGAAGGTCGTGTTCCTTATAAAGGTCCAATGGGTAACATCGTGCATCAAATGATGGGCGGTTTACGTTCATCTATGGGTTATACAGGTTCAGCTGCGATTGAAAATCTTCGTCAAAATGCGAAATTTGTAAAAATTACTTCAGCAGGTATGTCTGAATCACATGTTCATGACGTAACGATTACTAAAGAAGCGCCTAACTATCGTGTTGGTTGATTTTTGGTAATTTTGCCGATAGAAAAACCGTCAGTCCACTGACGGTTTTTTTGTTTTGGTGTAAAGTGAATCATATGAAAAATGATATGGCTTAAAGTCATATAAAGATAAGAAAGTGAGTAAATAATGAGCTATTTTGGAACTGATGGAATTCGTGGCAAGTTTGGACAAATGCCAATTACACCTGAATTTGCATTAAAACTAGGTTTCGCAGCTGGCAAAGTTCTAAAAAGAAACAGTCCGAAAAATAAACCGATTGTGGTATTGGGGAAAGACACACGCTTATCAGGTTATATTTTGGAAGCAGCATTACAAGCAGGTCTAAATGCGGCTGGTGTTTATGTTCATCTATTAGGCCCGTTACCTACACCTGCGATTGCACATTTAACACGTGCTTTGCATGCGCATGCTGGAATTGTAATTTCCGCTTCACATAATCCTTATTTCGATAATGGTATTAAATTCTTTTCAAGCGAAGGGAAAAAACTACCAGATTATTTGCAAGATCAAATTAATCAAGAGCTTGAACAAGATTTGGTCATTGAGGACACCGCAAATTTAGGTAAGAGTGTCCGCGTAAAAGATGCGAATGGTCGCTATATTGAATTCTGTAAATCTACATTCCCATATCACTTTGACTTACGTAATTTAAAAATCGTGGTGGATTGTGCCAATGGTGCTGCGTATAGCGTGGGGCCATCAGTCTTCCGTGAGTTAGGTGCGAAAGTCATCCCATTATTTAACGAGCCAGATGGTTTAAATATCAATGAAAACTGTGGCTCTACTCACCCAGAGTTTTTACAAAAAGCTGTGATTGAGCATCAGGCTGATCTTGGTATTGCTTTTGATGGCGATGCGGATCGTGTTGTAATGGTTGACAAGCATGGTCAGTTGATCGATGGCGATCACATTCTTTATATTCTTGCGACTCAGGCGAATCAAAAACCTACAGGGGTTGTGGGAACCGTCATGAGTAATATGGCACTAGAGTTGGCTCTGGAAAAGGCAAATGTTGGTTTTGTCCGTGCTAAAGTTGGCGATCGCTATGTATTACAAGCACTTGAAGAAAACCATTGGTCTATTGGTGGAGAGCCGTCTGGGCATATTCTCACTTTAGATAAAAGCACGACGGGTGATGCCATTATTGCGGCTCTACAAGTCCTAACCGTGATGGTCGAGCAAGGTAAAGCCTTACATGAATTAGTAGATGGTTTTGTGTTATTCCCGCAAGTGTTGGTGAATGTCCGTTTACAACAAATGATTGATCCATACTCAATTCCTTCTTTAGTTGAAGAGTTTGAAAAAGCAGAACAACAGTTGAAAGGTCGCGGACGCTTATTAATTCGTAAATCAGGCACAGAACCAGTGATTCGTGTAATGGTGGAAGGTGATGACTTATCAGAAGTTGAAGCGTTAGCAAACCGATTGGCTGATGCCGTGCGTTCGCAAGCTCAAGTTGCTTAGGTGAGGATGAATCATGAGTGATGTCATTAAAGACCTAAGTGAATTACGTTTGAGTTATGAACAAGGTGAATTACACGAGGCGCAGGTCAGTGATAATCCACATCTACAATTTTTAAATTGGTTTAATCATGCGCTTACTGCAAATCTGCATGAACCGTATGCGATGTCTTTAGCCACTGCTAATACGCAAGGTCGTCCGCATGTGCGTACAGTTTTGCTACGTGGTGCGACAGAAGCTGGATATGATTTTTATACCAACTATGACAGCCAGAAGGGATTAGATTTACTTCAAAATCCTGTTGCAGAGTTGCTATTTTACTGGCCAAGTTTAGAGCGTCAGGTACGTATTGGCGGTCAGGTCGTCAAAATATCCGAACAAGAGTCGATGGATTATTATCATAAACGCCCGCGCGATAGTCAGATTGCGGCACATATTAGTACCCCACAAAGTGGTGTGATTGAGAGTCGTGAGCTATTGCAACAACGCTTTCAAAATTTGCAAAATCAAGCACAGACTGATGAATTAGACAAGCCTGAGTTTTGGGGTGGCTACCGTCTTGAAGCAGATTACTACGAGTTTTGGCAAGGACGACCAAATCGTTTACATGATCGCTTGAGTTATGAAAAACAAAATGGACTTTGGTCTATACAACGTTTGATGCCATAAATGACGCAGATACAAATTAAAAAAAAACCATTGCTTACACGCCCTGAACAGTTTCAGGGCGTGCCTACATTTATTGCAGAAATCTTAGCAAGGCGAGGAGTTCAGTCAGAGCAAGAACTGGAGTTAAAGCTTAAAAATTTATTAGCGCCAAACTTGAAAGGAATAGATGTCGCGGTTGAGCTGATTGATCAAGCAATTGATCAACAAAAACAAATCGTGATTATCGGTGATTATGATGCAGATGGAGCTACCAGTACTGCACTGATGATATTAGTCCTAAAAGAAATGGGTGCACGGGTCGAGTATTTAGTTCCTGATCGTTTTAAATATGGATATGGATTAACTCCTGCAATTGCTGATTTGGCAAAACAAACCTATCAGCCTGATCTTTTAATTACAGTCGATAATGGAATTTCTAGCCATGCAGGGGTCGAAACGGCTCATGCTTTAGGTATGCAAGTCATTATTACTGATCATCATTTAACGACAAAATCTACACCTGCTGCTGAAGCTGTGGTGAATCCAAACCAACTGGGTTGTGACTTTCCGAGTAAGGCTTTAGCAGGAGTTGGTGTTGCCTTTTATGTGTTAGCAAAACTCGCTAGTTATCGGAGTCAGCAAGCTAAAAGCACGTGTAAAGTGACGCAATATTTAGATTTAGTCGCTTTAGGAACCTATGCCGATGTTGCAACTTTGGACTATAACAATCGTATTCTGATTGATACGGGTTTAAAACGGATTCAGCAATATCAATGTCGTGCAGGAATCCTCGCATTATTAGACATTGCGAAACGTGATGCAGCAACGCTTCGAGCACAAGACTTAGGGTTTGTGATTGCTCCTAGAATTAATGCAGCTGGACGTATGGAAAGCATGCGTATAGGTATCGAGTGTTTGCTTGCTCCAGATTTAGAAACAGCGTACCCCATTGCGCAGCAACTCAATCAGTTGAATATTGAGCGCCGTCAGGTTGAAACGGAGATGAAGCAGCAAGCAATGAGTGCTTTGCAGCATATTCACTTAGAAACAGAGCAATTACCTGCTGCACTGGTGATGTTTGATCAGCAATGGCATCAAGGTGTGATTGGTATTGTTGCAGGTCGTTTAAAGGAACAGTTTCATCGTCCTAGTTTGGTTTTTGCACCTGATGAAGATGGTATACATATTAAGGGTTCGGCACGTTCAATTGAAGGTATTCATATCCGCGACATGATTGAGCAAGTTGCTGAGCAATATCCGCATTTAGTCAGCCATTTTGGTGGACATGCAGCAGCAGCAGGTTTGACTCTCAAAAAAGAACATTTTGATACATTTAAATCTGTTTTTATCGAAGCAATAGCACAAATGGATGAGGATTTATTTCAGCCGATCTTATGGACGGATGGTGAGCTTGTTGCCACTGATTTGAATTTAAATACGTTAGACTGGATTGACCAACTTGGTCCGTGGGGGCAAAAATTTCCACTTCCTCAGTTTGAAGGTCGCTTCCAAATAATTGATTATCGGTGGCTTAAAGACCAACATTTAAAACTTAAGCTTGCATCAGGAAATCATTCGATCGATGCGATTGCCTTTAATGCAATAGATCGTTTTGAATTTAATCCAATGTTAGCTTATGTTGATTTGGTTTATACCTTAGAACGTAATGTCTTTAATGGAAATACCAGTTTACAACTACAAATCGCGCATTTAACGCAATAAAAAAGTCCGCTCAGAAGGGCGGATTTTTTTATAAAACTGTATGATTTAGAAGCGAAGTGTGCCATTGATGCCATAAGAATCAGCATCATCAAGAGTTGTATAGCCCACGCCTAAAGCAAATTGTGGAGTAATGAATTTTTGTGCGCGAATATTAAAGATAGTGTCTGAATCATCTGCTGTTGAATCAGCGAATGAGAGACCAATACTCAATGTTGGATCAAGATATAGATCTGCGCCTAAACGATAACTTGTTTCATCGCCAATATAAGTTTGTGCTTCTAAGTTTGTATAGTAGCCAGCAATTTCAGAGACATACTTTGCACGAAGAGATACAGCGGTATCATCATTTTCACCTGAAACAACTGCAGCATTGCTAAAATTAGTCACAAAACCATATTTTGCAATTTTAACAGGGTTCATACTTTCGGAAAAATCAGCAACACCGACAGCAAGTAATAAGCCATTGATTGGTAGGAAACCAGCTTCAAACTCATAACCATTACCATTGTCTGATTCAGAACCTAAGCCATGAACAGTTGCTTTAACATTAGTACGGTGTAATGCGCCAGAAACATAAAACTGAGAATCGGGAATGAAAATCTCACTTTCTAGACCAAGTGCATTAAACTGAAAGTCGACTAAATCTTCATCATCTTTTATTTTACTATAAGAATAGCCACCACCAATGCTTGATGCTTTGTCTAGAAAAGCAGCTTCTGCAAGTGGAGCGCTGCGAGTTTGTACAGACTTAAAATAATATTTACCGCTGATTGCTGCGCTGTTACTTTTAGCACCATCCATGTCGATATGTTCATAAGCACCAAATGATTCAGTTTGATATGCATGCGCATTTAAGCCAATGATTGAAGATAACAGAGCAGAGACTAAAGCTAATTTTTTCATTGTGGACCCCTTATTAAAATAAGCTATTTATTAATATTTTGTTACATGGGTAGTGTAATGAAAAAAATAGAAAGGTCAAATGTTAATTAATCAGTAAAATTAATTCATATTTATTAATAAGAAATAGTTATTTATAAAATTTTTTAGAATTTAAAATAAAAATACCCTGTAAATATTTACAGGGTATTTTTGAATTATTTCTCTTTTTAGAGAGAGTTTAAATTAGAAGCGGTAAGCACCACGGATACCGTAGGTATTATAGTCATCACCTAAACCAACACGACCTTCTAAGCTTACCTGTTGATTAAGGAATTTCTTCGCAGAAATACCCCATTCATCACGGTTTGTTAAGTCGTTGTTATAATAATCCGCACCAACACTCAAGGTTTTATCAAGGTAGTAATCACCTTTTACTCGGTATTCATCAAGATCACCGAAAGCACCATAAGCTTCTAAGTTGATGTCATTACCACCCACTTGAGTTACGTACTTAGCACGAACTGTTGGATCTGCTCCGTCTTTACCATCTTTCTCATCGTAACCTTTCACACCAAGTGCAAGTAATAAACCAGGTGCTGGTAAATAACCGACTTCTGCACCATAAGTTGTTACTTTTTGATCAACAAAAGAATTGTCTACTTCGAACTCGTTACGACCAATATTACCACTTAAGTAAAAATCACTATTCGGCACGAAGTATTCTACCCCTACGCCATATTGTGAATCTTTTACACCATTATTATTTGCGTAATTAACTTTTGCGTTCACATTACTAGCACGGTTTAAAAATGCTGCTTCAGCAAGTGGTGCATTACGTGTTTGAACTGGGTTGAAATAATATTTACCATCTACACCAAAACTATGAGTTCCATCGAAATCATCCCAATCAGTATAAGTATATGAACCACCTACTTCAGCTTGATAAGCATGAGCAGTTCCTGTTACTGCAAGTGCAGATAAAAGTGCTGATGCAATTGCTAATTTTTTCATGGTTATGCCCCTTTTGAGATAATGAACCAAATGAATGTTGATTACATGTTTTGTTACAACTCTCAGTCTAGTTAAAATATTGTGGTCGTCAATCACAGGAAAGTAATCGGACTGTACGAATGTAATCAACTTGTAAAATATAAATTATATCTATTTGATAAATAAAATTTATTTATAAATGTTTTGATTTATTAAAACATAGGATAGATTGTGTGTTCTGGTATCTTTATGTAATTTATGGACACTTTTGTCGCTAAATGTGTCATTACAAAATTAAAATTTTAATAAGAAATACTGATCGTTTGAGAGTTTTTTTATTAGTAAATCTATTGGAAAACAGAAGGCTGTGTCACTTAAAACACTTATGTTAAAATAACAAATTGAGTGAAAAAATTGAGAGAAAGTAGGCGTGGAAATTAATCCGTATTTAGTCCAATTAAAAGATTTATCTGATCGTAGTCAAACACTACGGGGGTATCTTTGACTACGATCTAAAGGCAGAGCGTTTAGAAGAAGTTTTAAGAGAACTCGAAGATCCTGCAATTTGGAATGATCAAAGTCGTGCTCAAGCCATCGCTAAAGAAAAAGGCAGTTTAGAAAATACATTGGGTGTATTTGATCGTCTTGCTGAGCAGCTCGATGATGCAAAAGCTATGCTGGATTTAGCTGTTGAAGCAGATGATGAAAGTTTGCTTGAAGATGTTCAAGCTGAGTTAGATAGTGCTGAAGAAGCGCTTGGAAATCTTGAATTCCGCCGTATGTTTAGCAATCCAATGGACCCGAATCCTTGCTTCCTTGAAATCCAATCTGGTTCTGGTGGTACAGAAGCGCAAGATTGGGCGTCAATGCTGTTACGTATGTATTTACGTTGGATTGAACGTCATGGCTTCAAAGGCGAATTGATGGAAGTCTCTGACGGTGATGTTGCTGGTATTAAATCTGCAACGATCCGTGTTGATGGTGAGTTTGCTTATGGTTGGTTACGTACCGAAAGTGGTGTGCATCGTCTAGTTCGTAAGTCGCCGTTTGATAGTAATAACAACCGTCATACATCATTTTCAGCCGTGTTTATCTCTCCAGAGATTGATGACAATATTGAAATTGATATTAATCCATCAGATGTTCGTACTGATACTTATCGCGCTTCAGGTGCAGGTGGTCAGCATATTAACAAAACGGATTCGGCAGTGCGTTTAACGCATGCGCCTACAGGTATTGTGGTCGCGTGTCAGAACCAACGTTCACAACATGCCAACCGTGACCATGCATGGAAGCAATTACGTGCCAAACTCTATGAGTTAGAGATGAGTAAACGTAATGAAGCCGCACAAGCGCTTGAAGATTCGAAGTCAGATATTGGTTGGGGAAGTCAGATTCGCTCTTATGTATTAGATGATTCTCGTATCAAAGATTTGCGTACAGGTGTTGAAAATTCAAACACTAAAGCAGTCTTAGATGGTGATTTAGATCGGTTCATTGAAGCAAGTTTGAAACAAGGTCTATAACTTTAAAACGGCATTTTCGTTCAGCAATTTTTAGTTAATCGGAAAAAATAGATATTAATATCGGAAAAAATAGATATTAATATTTATTAAATTCGATATACTGATTTTAGGTGCTGAACGAAGTTTTGCCTGTTGAAAATGTGGTGAGTCTATGGATATTGATGTTATAAGCAAAGCCTTAGCCAATCCATTACGTCGAGAAATTTTGCAATGGTTAAAACAACCAGAGCAATTTTTACCGGTACAGGAATGTGGTGGCAGTTTTGAACGAGGCGTATGTGCAGGTCACATTGAACGCTTAGGAAAAGTTGCACAATCGACCATGTCAAATCATTTGTCTGTCTTACAGCAAGCGGGTTTGATTAAGGTTGAAAAATATGGGCAATGGTCATATTTCACCCGTAACGAAGCTTTGATTCAGCAATACATCGAACATTTAAAAAAATCACTTTAAAAAGAGTTTTTTCAAAGCTCATCAAAAAGTGAAGTTGAGGCGATCATGGCTGAATTAAATTCTGCGTTACAAGTAGGTGATTTTACGATTAAAAATCGTTTGGTTTTAGCACCTTTAACCCGTGCGCGTAGTGGCGCGGAGCGTATTCCAAACGATTTAATGGTGGAATATTATCAGCAACGTGCCAACGCTGGTCTGATTATTACTGAAGCAACTGTGATTAGCCCTAAAGCAGCGGGCTATGCGAATACGCCAGGCTTATGGTCACAAGAACAAGCTCAAGCATGGAATAAAATCGTCAAAGCGGTGCATGCGCAAGGTTCAAAAATTGTGGTTCAATTGTGGCATGTAGGTCGTATTTCACATCCCGATCTTTTAGATGGTGATATACCTGTTGCTCCAAGTGCTATTCAACCCGCTGGTGAAGTCAGTTTGCTTCGTCCAAAGCGTCCGTTTGTAACACCTCGTGCTTTATCCCATGAAGAAATTCAAGAAATCGTAGCACAATATAAAAATGCGGCGGAACAAGCAAAAGCAGCTGGCTTTGATGGAGTTGAACTTCATGCTGCGAATGGTTATTTAATCGATCAATTCTTGCAAAGTAAAACCAATATTCGTGATGATGAATATGGTGGTTCGATTGAAAATCGTGCGCGTCTATTGTTACAAGTGGTCGATACCTTTATCGAAGTGTGGGGCGCAGGTCGCGTCGGTGTACATTTAGCGCCACGTGCTGATTCTCATGATATGGGTGATGACAATCCATTAGCGACCTTTGGTTATGTGGTTGAACAGCTTGATCAACGTAACATTGCTTTTATTTTCACACGTGAATATGCAGCAGAAGATAGCTTACAGCCAAAACTACGTCCGAAATTTAAAGGAGCGTGGATTGCCAATGAGAAATTAACTCCCGATTCTGCTAAAAAGATTTTAGAGGAAAATCAATCGGATGCAGTCTCATTTGGTTTGGCTTATATCGCAAACCCTGACCTATTAGAACGTTTAGAACATGATCTACCTTTAAATCAGGTAAATTTTCAAACTTTATATGCTGATGGTGCAGAGGGATATACGGATTACTCTGTATTTGAAAAGTTAGAAGCATAATCAGTATTTAACATTCAGAATCACTCATGCGATTTACTAAAATGGCATGAGTTTTTTTTTGAAATTGCGCATAATGAGCTTAAATTAAACTCTGAAATATGGTCTAGGATGGCGCAAAGCAACGCAGTACGACAAACGCCCTTTTGGTATAACTTTTTACTGAAATGTATCAAGCCTTTATACCGTTGGAAAATTAAACAACGGGCTGAAAGTGAAGCGCTATTTCAACAAGAATGTCTAGAACGTTTTGGACCGTTTCAAGCGCCTAAAAATTTAAATACAATTTGGTTTCATGTGGTATCGGTCGGAGAAACCAATGCTGCTCAGCCTCTAATCGAACATTATTTAAAATTAGGGCATCCTGTTTTAGTGACCAATACTACCAAGACAGGTCAAGCACGTGCAAAGTCGTTATTTCTAAAAGAACAATATTTGAATTTATTTCAGGCTGTGTATTTGCCTGTTGATCAAAAACCTTTACTCAAGCAATTTTTTGATCTTTATCAGCCTAAGCTTCTTGCACTTGTTGAAACTGAAATTTGGCCCAATTTAATAGCAGAGGCCAAGCAGCAACAAATTCCATGTATCTTATTGAATGCTCGTCTTTCAGAAAAATCTGCCAAAGGTTATGGCAAAGTTCGCCGCTTAACCCAGCCCATGTTGCAGCAATTGACATGGATGTTAGCGCAAGATGTCGCAACTCAACAGCGTTATATTGATTTAGGTCTTGATCCAAACAGGAGTATGGTAGTTGGTAATATTAAATTTGATATTACGGCACCGATCTCTTTCATCGAACAAGCACAACAATTGAAACTAGATTGGCAATTGGCAGATCGTCAGATCATCGTACTTGCAAGTACCCATTCGCCGGAAGAAGAAAGTTTACTGAAACAATTACAGTCATATTTAAATTCAAACCCAAAGCTACTGTGTATCGTTGTGCCACGCCATCCTGAACGTTTTGATGAGGTCTATAAAGTCTGCCAAAATTTAAATTTAAATACACAACGCCGTAGTCTTAAACAACCAATTCAAGTTAATACACAGGTTTTTCTTGCAGATAGTATGGGCGAAATGTGGTTGTGGTATGCGCTCAGTCAAGCTTGTTTTGTGGGTGGTTCATTGAATGAACCGGGTGGGGGGCACAATATTTTAGAGCCGATGGTTTTAGATGTGCCGACTGTCATTGGTCCACGTTATTTTAATTTTCAAAGTATCGTAGAGGAGTTCGTGGCTGAACACGGAATACTTGTGGGTGAAAATGCTGAACAAGTGGCACAGCAACTTTTAAGTTGCTTAGATGATCTAAGCCAGAGTCAGCAATTGATTAGACAAGCGGAATTGGTTCTACAACGGAATAAAGGCTCACTACAAAAGCATATTCAATTGATTGACCATTATTTAGAACAAAAAAATTTATCATGAATATTGTTTTACTTGAATCTGATCAAAATATTGCATTGGACGTATGGTCAATTGAGGATGCTCGTCAAATTCAACATTTAAAACAACATCTTCAATTAAATGTTGGTGATACTTTAAAAGTTGGTATTCGTCATGGTCAGCGTTATCTGACAGAAGTTTTAAGTATTTCAGAGCAACAAATCAAGCTTAAACCCATTCAGACTGAAACTGTGCCTGAAAAGTTACCTGTGCATTTAATTTTAGCGTTACCTCGTCCAAAAGTATTGCGTCGTATGATCATGGACGCAGTGACGCTTGGCGTCGAGCAGATCAGTTTAATACATAGTTATCGCGTAGATAAAAGCTATTGGCAAAGTCCATTTTTACAACAGCTTGAGAGTTATGTGACGCTTGGTTTAGAGCAAGCAGGCGATACTATTCCACCCAAAATTCAACTGTACAAGCGTTTTAAACCTTTTGTAGAAGATGTTTTACCGACCTTGATTACTAACGAAAAACCCGCTTATGTTGCGCATCCTTATGCTGAGCTAAAGATGCCATCTGTGATACAAAATGGATGTAATTTAGTGGTGGGACCAGAAGGTGGTTTTATTCCTTATGAGATTGAGTTACTCAAAAAAAATGGCTGCCAAGCAATGAGCTTAGGCAACCGAATTTTAAGAACAGAAACAGCCTTATCGCATATTTTAGGTCGATTGTTTGTCTGAAGTCTTTATTGCAGTAGGAAGTTGAGCAATAGGAGTAGACTGCATTTTAAGCTCTTGAATTGGGTAGGGAATATTAATTTCTTGAGCGTTAAATGCTTGCTTCACTTGAGCTTGAATTGAACTGGTGGAAGATAAAATATCAGTTTCTGTGGTATTGATCCACCAACGTACCGTTAGATTCACTGAGAAATCAGCTAAAGCTGTGACATTGACTGAGAAAGCTGGTTGACTTAATACATTACGATCATTATTTAAAATATCTAAAACAATTTGCTTGGCTTTTTGCTCATCGTCATCATATCCAATACCGACAATGAATTCACAGCGACGTTGTTGATAAGCTGTGTTAACCGTAATTGGACTCGTATAAACAGTCGCATTAGGAATGACGATACGACGACCATCATATGAGCGTAAGAATGTTGCACGAATTTGAATATCTTCCACAACACCTTCCATACCATTGACAATAATGGCATCGCCAATACGGAATGGTTCACCCAATAAAATGAGTACACCTGAAAGTAAGTTTTGAAAAATATCTTTGAATGCAAAACCAATGGCAACTGAACCAATTCCCAATGCACCGATTAATTGACTAGGGGTAAAACCTGGAATTGCAATAACTAATGCGATTAGGAAGCCAAAAAATAAAATAAAAGTACCACCGACACGATGGAGCACTAAAACTAAGTTTTGTCGTGTATAAGAACGATTACTCAATGTTTTATTGACAAAAACTTTAAATAATTTAGTAAGTAACCAGAAGATTACAAAGACAATAAGAGCTAGACCAATATAGGGAAGACGATCCCAGAACGCATTCACCATTTTATCAATTGCAGTATATGCGTCTTGGTATTTCTCTGTATGGGTAATCACCGTTTGCGTTGTTTTTGCACCCGCTTGATGAATAAGCTCACCAGTATCTTTCGCTATATTCGTTAACGTTGTCTGTTCGTCTGCCACAGGAAAATCTCTATTTCGCAAAGTAATGTATTGTGAGGAACGCAATCATAATAAATTTATGATGATTGCGCATGCTAAATTCAGTAACGACATATCCTCTATCTATAGAGCATAGAACATTAAAAATATTCTGTCGTGTTTTGAATAATTTGAGTTGGTGTGTCCCAAAATTCAGGGCTTGCAAAATAATACGCAAAAATAAACACACCAAATATCATGAATAAACTGAGCATGATCATGATCCATGCGATGATTTTTTCCCATGTGCTTGAAGGGCGGATATCACCATAATCATTACGATGAGGTGTACCTGGTGCAAGTAAGACATATAAAGTAAAAAAGATTTGAATGAATGGAACCAGCAGTAGCAAACTGAGCCATCCTGTTTTATTTAAGTCATGTAAACGACGAATTAGAAATACAATTTGAAAATAAAAAGCAGCAAACCATATTGCAAACATGCCGAAACCCCCAATCCCTGAAAATGTCGAAAAAAATGGCTCATGTACATTTACATTATTGACACTAAAACTGCCAGCAAGCGTAATGATTAATATAAAAGCCAGCATACAACTGAGACTGAGTAGGCCATACCAACCCAAATAACTCAGACGATTAAAACGACCTTGAGCAGATAAAGGATGATCTTTGCGTGGTGTTTGGGAGGTGGTTTCGGGATTAAACATAATTTTTCCTGTTGTTCTGTTTATTAAATCTTTTAAGCTTTACAGATTGATCAAAATATTCACTTATTTTAAAAACAAAAAGCATAGACAAGCTGTTAAATTTTAAATTATTTTGAGTAAATTTTTGAAATTTATCTTGGTTGTAAAATCATAACAGTCCTACGACCAAAGCCGCATTGTTTGCTCTTGTAAATGGTGACAATACTGCAAGAGAAAACAAAACATACCAATCAATTAGATGTGTATATCTAGGGTATGAAATAAAAAACCAAGGAAGTGAGCTATGAAAGAAATCTACCCAGTGCCTGAGAAATTTAAACAAACGGCAAGAATCTCGGAAGCAGACTATTTCAAACGTTACCAGCATTCGATTGAACAGCCTGAAGCATTTTGGGCGGAAGAAGCGAAAAAGGTTGATTGGATTAAACCTTTTACACAAGTGAAAAATACCAGTTTTCAACCAGACAACTTTAAAATTGAATGGTTTGCTGATGGCGAATTAAATGTCTCGGCAAATTGTTTGGATCGTCATTTAAAAACTAATCCCCTTAAACCTGCGATTATTTGGGAAGGCGACCATCCTTCAAGACATAAAATTATTTCATTTGCTGAATTACATGATGAGGTCTGTCGTTTTGCCAATGTGCTAAAAAAACAAGGGATACGCAAGGGCGATCGCGTCGTTTTATATATGCCAATGGTGCCAGAAGCTGCAATTGCGATGTTAGCTTGTGCTCGTATTGGTGCAGTGCATTGTGTGGTTTTTGGTGGTTTCTCACCTGATTCACTGGCGAGTCGTATTGAGGATAGTCAGGCGAAATTAGTGATTACAGCCGATGCAGGCATGCGTGGTGGTAAGCTGATTGCACTGAAAGAAAATGTTGATGCTGCTTTAGAAATTGACGGCACCAGTAGTGTTGAAAATGTAATTGTGGTGCATCGTACAGGTAACCCAATTCAATTCAATGCAGAACGTGACGTTTGGTATCACCTTGCGATTATGGAAGTGGATGAGCATTGCCCACCTGAACCGATGAAAGCAGAAGATCCGCTATTCATTTTATATACCTCTGGTTCTACTGGTAAACCAAAAGGGGTATTACATACCACTGGTGGTTATCTAGTTTATGTGAATACCACCTTTAGAGAAGTCTTCGACCTCAAAGAAGATGATGTGTATTGGTGTACCGCAGATGTAGGATGGATCACAGGGCATAGCTATTTGTTATATGGTCCACTCAGTAATGCAACAACGACTGTTATGTTTGAGGGGATTCCACAATACCCAACATGGGCACGTATTGGTCATGTGATTGATAAGCATAACATCACGATTTTATATACCGCACCTACCGCAATTCGTGCCATGATGCGTGAAGGCGATGCCTATGTCCGTGAAAGTGATCGTAGTAGCTTACGTTTACTTGGTTCAGTGGGTGAGCCAATCAATCCTGAAGCATGGAACTGGTATCACGAAGTGGTGGGTGAAGGTCGTTGTCCAATTGTGGATACGTGGTGGCAAACTGAAACTGGTGGTATTTTAATTTCTCCATTACCTGGTGCAACAGCGCTCAAACCAGGTTCGGCAACACGTCCGTTCTTTGGCGTTCAACCTGCTTTAGTGGATGGTGAAGGCAATCAACTTGAAGGTGCGACTGAAGGTAATTTGGTGATTAAAGACTCTTGGCCGGGTCAAATGCGCACAATTTGGGGTGATCCAGAGCGCTTTATTGAGGCATATTTTTCAACCTTTAAAAATTGTTATTTCACAGGTGATGGTGCGCGTCGTGATGCGGATGGCTATTATTGGATTACTGGACGTGTCGATGATGTGCTCAACGTTTCAGGACATCGTTTAGGTACAGCAGAAATCGAAAGTGCTTTAGTTGCACACGAAGCAGTCGCGGAAGCCGCTGTTGTGGGCATGCCACATGACATTAAAGGGCAAGGTATTTGTACCTTTGTAACGCTGCAAGCCGATGTCGCTGAATCTGAAGCACTGAGAAAGGAATTAGTCGATTGGGTACGTAAAGTACTTGGTCCTGTGGCAACGCCAGATGCCTTGCACTGGGCACCTGCTTTACCTAAAACACGCTCAGGTAAAATCATGCGTCGTATCTTGAGAAAGATAGCAGCAAATGAATTGGATAGTTTAGGTGATACTTCTACGTTGGCTGAGCCAGCAGTGGTTGAACATTTAATTGCAACGGTTTATCCAAATAGATAATGCTAAAAATCTAAAAGAGCGCTTCATGTAGCGCTCTTTTTATGGAAACAGCTTAATGGCGGTCTAAGTAGTCAGCGGTGTTTTGCACTGTAGAGAAAAAGCCAAGAGCAGACAAAAATGCGGTTTGAACAGCGGCTGCTTTAACAATTTTGCCATCATGTTCAAGATCACGAGTTGCAGTCGCATCGGCAATTACAATCGGTTGATAGCCAAGCTCTTTGGCTGCGCGCGTACTTGAATCGATACAGACATGGGTCATCATGCCTGTAATCACCAGTTGCTCAACTTGATGCTGTTTTAATATTTCTTGAAGTTTGGTTTCTAAAAAACTATTTGGAAAATGTTTTTCAACAATTATCGACGAGTCTTTCACTTGAAGCTGCGGATGTAATACAACACCCACTGTATTTTCCTGAAAGAAACTGGCAGAGGCAGGGTTTATGTGTTGAATGTAAATAATGGGTAAATTGTTTTGAATAAAATGATCTTCTAATAGATTGGTTTGCGCTAGAGCAAGGTCTGGATTGACCAATTCCATTTTGCCATTTTTAAAATAATCATTTTGAACATCAATAATCAGCAATGCTTGTTTCATGGTTGTGTTTCCAAAGTGGGGATTAAACAAGCATAGGGAGTAGAGCAAAAATCAGATATAGTCAGATGAAAGCATTGTTGCCTGTTTTCTTTCGTAATGAAAAAATGAATATTGAACTTGATCCGATTGATTTAAAAATTATTGAAATACTCAAACAAGACTCACGTCTAAGCCACAAAGAAATTGGACAAAGCGTACATCGTACAGGGCAGGCGGTTGGTGCACGTATTAACCAATTAATCGATGCGGGCATTATTAAAAATTACACTATTGCCATGCGATATGAACATAAACAATTCATTCAATTATTTTTAAATGAACAACAAGCATTCATTGAAATTGAGCGGCTGGTTATACAATATGAACAGATAGATGAATGTTTTAAGACTTTAGGAAATGGTTGTTACATGATCGTCAGTCATTTTAATCCACCCCAATTGAATGCGTTTATTGAGAAGTTGTCACAGTGGTGTCGTTATTCGGTTGAAACGGTCATCCGAGAAATTGAATTGACTTAAAATAAAATCCCTCAAGCCGAGTCATGAGGGAAAGATTCAATCGTTTTTATTTTTCTTCTTATTCAATGCCAAGGTTATGCCGATTTAGCCTCCAGTTGAATTTCCTGCTGTTGTTCTAACTGACGAACCAACGGTAATACTTTTGCTCCAAAATATTCAACTTCTTCAATGAAATGTAGGAAGCCTGACAGAATGAGGTCAACTCCGACATTTTTCAACGCCACAATTCGTTCAGCGATTTGTTGCGGAGTACCGATCAAATTGGTTTTAAAACCATCGTTATATTGTACTAAATCGTCGAATGTTGATTTTGCCCAGTTACCTTCTTTTTCTGGAGCGGCTGCACCTGCCTCACGAGTAGCATCACCGAAGGCATTCACCGCTTCAACATTGGCGTGTGCAATGATGTCATTTAACACGGCTTTAGCTTCTTCCTCTGTATCACGGGCGATAATAAAGGCATTTACTCCAACCTTGACTTGTCGATTGGCTTGTTTGGCTTTACTTCGGACATCATCCACTTGTTTTTTGATTTCTTCGACACTGTTGCCATTGGTAAAATACCAATCAGATACACGCGCTGCCATATCACGTGCAGCACGTGAACTACCGCCTTGGAATACTTCGATATAGGGTTTTTGCACAGGTTTAGGTTTAAGCGTGTAATTCTGAAATTGGTAATATTTTCCATCGAAACTATAATTATCAGTGCTCCAAATCCCCTTTAAAGTGCGAATAAACTCTTCTGATCTTACATAGCGTTCATCGTGTTCAGGCCAAGGTTCACCAATCGCATCAAACTCACCACGAAACCAGCCGCTGACCACATTGATTGCAACACGTCCTTGAGTTAGATAATCAATGGTTGCCAGTTGTTTTGCTGCAAGTACAGGCTTCCAAGGTCCTGGTAATATGGCTGCAATCACTTTGAGTTTTTCAGTTTTTGCCAGTAAAGCATGGCTGAAACTGACTGATTCATGTTGATTATCTGCACCATAGCCTGCGGTAAAGCGGATTTGAGTAAGTGCATACTCAAAGCCATTTTTTTCAGCTGCTTGGGCTAAACGTATATTATAGTCATAGCTCCAATCGGTGCGTTGTTCAATCGTACTGACAACCAGACCACCACTAACATTGGGAACCCAATAAGCAAATTTAATTGCTGATTCTGCGATTGTCATTTTTGTATCCTCTCTAAAGAGTTGATTTATGCGACATGGGTTAATTTTTTGCCTGACTTAGGATGTAGGCGAGACTCAGCAGCATCTAGACTAGGAACGGCTGCTGAAGGTAATACCTCAGCTTGTTCAATTTGTTTGTTAATACCCAAGTTCTGATTGGCTTGTTCAGTTTTGGTTTTGATCGCTGCTGCTCGTTGACCTTTGGCAGGTGCCCATTCCAAAATTGGTAATGCCCGAGCGACAGCTAAAGTCACTCGGTCTGATAATTGCTCACTTTTTACCGTATATTCAGGCGTAAAGTCTCGATCAGTCGCATAAACACCAATTGGTAAGGTTTGTGCTTGGAAGAAGCTAAACAAGGGGCGTAATTGATGCTCCAGTACAAGGGCATGACGATCACTGCCACCTGAAGCAGCTAATAACACCGGCACGTCAACCAAAGCGGTTTGCTCTACGAAGTCAAAAAAGTGCTTGAATAAACCTGTAAATGAAGCTCGATACACAGGTGTACCAACAATAAGCGCATCTGCTGCTTCTACAGCAGCCAAATCATCCTGTACCCGTTGTGGTAACTGGTTACGGTAAATTGCTCCGCCTAACAACGGTCCGATTTCACTAAGCTTTACAAAATGAACTTTAATATTGATTGCTTCTGAAAGCTCGTCAAGAATGGCTTGAACCAGACTTTCTGTTTTTGAAGGACTATTTAAACCACCTGATACTGCAACAATATTAAGAGGAGTAGATGGGATATTGTAATTGGACATAGCAACTGCCTAAAAAGATCATTTCGAATTGCTATTTATTTATCTACATGAGGGTATGTACTGTAAAATAAGGAAATGCTGCAAGCTTATCTGTTTTATAGATATATCTAGAAACATAAAGTTAAGAAAAATTAAATCAATTTAATGCTCTGTTTCTAATGGTTATTTCTGTATAGTATTTCTTGATTGACCTAGGTTGTGTGATTTATATCAATATCTGATTTGTTTTCCAGTGATTTGAAATAAACAAGTTTTGATCTCAGACCAACAGTTTATTTCAAAATAGGCTAAGATAGATTAAATTTGAATAAACACCGTACAGTGACGTACTTGCAGACTGCGTAAAACGCTTATGAATATTTTAATTGTAGATGACCACCCTTTATTTAGACATGCTTTGATTCAAGCGGTTCGTTATAGCATTCCTCAAGCTCAGATTCAGGAAACTGCGGATGTTGATGAGTTCTATGAAAAATTGGAACATGGTTCTGAACCTGATTTAGTTTTACTCGATTTAAATCTACCTGGTGCATCTGGTTTTTCTGCTTTGGTTTATGTGCGAGCACAATATCCAGCAATACCGATCATCGTAGTTTCGGCGCATGAAGAAGTGTCGATTATTCAGCGAGCGATTGCACATGGTGCAATGGGATATATTCCAAAGTCATCTCACCCAAGTCATATTGGTGAAGCGATTAAACTTGTTTTAGAAGGTGAGATTTGGTTACCACCGAATTTACCAACACACTCTGGTTTTGATCCTAGAGCGGCTGACGAAACAGCATTAGCAGAGCGTTTGCAATCACTCACTCCACAGCAGTTTCGTGTTCTGATGATGGTGGCAGAAGGCTTATTGAACAAACAGATTGCTTATGAATTAGATGTGTCTGAAGCGACTATTAAAGCGCATGTAACGGCTATTTTCCGTAAGCTAGGTGTGCAAAATCGTACACAGGCTGTTTTAGCAATCAGTGCGTTAAATATTGAAGATAAAAAGATGTAAAAAAGAACAAGTCATTCAGTTATTTAAACACAATAAAAAAACCAGCTCACATGAGCTGGTTTTTTATGCATCAATGCCTGATTAGAACATTGATAACAAGATTAGAAGCGTACTTTAGCGTTTAAGCCTACAGTTTGCATATCTTCATCAGAACCTACAGCATTAGCATTTACGTAGCTTGCACCAACAGCAATCGCTGGAGTGATGAAGTAATTTACGTTAACACCCCAAGCTGAATCTGGTGAACCAGCAAAGCTAGATTCAGCGTAAGAAACGCCTGCGCTAAGTTGAGAGTTCAAGTACAAATCAGTTTTTAACTCGTATGCAGTGTCTTCACCGTAAACGATACCTGTCTCGAAACCGATTGACATTGGAGTACCATCGATCGCACCAACGTATTTAGTGCGAGCAGTGATTGCATCTTGGTCATCAGCGATAGTAGCTGTTTCACCAACTGCTTTAGCAAAACCACTGTTTAAGATTTTGAATGTATCAAAAGATGTTTGCTCAACAACGCTTGTATAACCAACAGCAACAAGGAAATTTGGAGCGATTACAGTACCAAATTCAACAGCCCAACGCTGACCACGGTCATCGCTAAGACCATATTTACCATCGTTGTCAGTAGCGCTATAGCTTAAGCTTGCATATGCTGGTGTATATGGAGTTTGTACATAAGCTTCAGCTTTAACACCTACGTTTTGAGATTTAACTTCGTCAAGATTAGCAAAGTTATAACCTAAAGATACATTTGACGCTTGGTTAACGAAAGCAGCTTCTGCTAAAGGACCTTTAGAAGCATCTACATTTTTGAAGTAGTAAGTTGCTTGTCCGCCAACTGTGTAGTTATTAAAATCTCTTTTTTCATCGTTAGAATCTAGAGCTTCAGACTGACCTTGAATTTCTACTTGGTAAGCATGAGCACCGGTCATGGCTAATAATAAAGCAGTGGCTAAACCGAGTTTTTTCATAACAATTTCCAGCATTAACAGTAATGGGTAAAGTTGGAGTCATTGTATTGTAACAAAATATGAAGTCAATGTAATAAATTGAATCTCCCGACGAATGAATGTAAATGTGAATTTTTAGATTAAAAAATATACAATTGTACTTTTTATTGTCAACCTGAAATTAAACTGATTTTTTACAATAACATATATTGATTTTTAATAGCCTTTAAATGATTCAGGAAGTGGAATATGTAGTCTTTTGTTATTGGATAAACCGATTTTTGTAATCGTTTTTTTCATTTTAGTGTTTCTTAATTTTGTCATATTGACTATTAATTAGTGTGACATATTTCATTATTTATCCTGATTATTAGATGAATATCAATTAATTGATGTGTAAATTTAGTCTCTGATCGCATTATGACTACAAATTATTCATTCGCAAAAGCGATAATAAAAACAAATCCGATCTATTTAATCAACTTTACTTTTTGAGACATAGTTCTCATAATGAGCACTAAGAGGTATTTAATTTGCATTATATCTCATAACATTTCTTAGTATTCGATGTGTATTCACATCTCTTTTTACTAGCTCAGCTTTCCCCAAGGTTGAGCTTTTTTTTGTCTGAATTTTGACTTTATCATCATTATTGCAATATCAAGAACTTCACTATTGTATCAAAACCAACGGTAAATCTAATTGTTGATATGACTAAGTTTAGATTGTCTATATCTATGAATAAAAAAATCCCAACCTGATTTGAAAAGGCTGGGATCGAAAAGGATGTTTTTAATGGAGGGAGAAAACATCCTGAGGAATCACTGAACTAAATTCGCAGTATCTATCTAATAAAAGTATCTCGTAGCGTGTTCAGTTTGTGAAATTGTTTATTTTTATGTTAAAGATTTAAATCTCCGATGATGAATTTTTAATTAAAATTAAAAAATTGATATTGTGCTTTTAATTTTTCATATGTTTTAAACATATAAATTAAACCATATATAGTGATCATTATTTGCACGTTAAGTGTTTTCTTAATGCATTGTTTTAAATTGAATTATCCTTTTTATTTTGATGGTGTTTGATCAAATTTATTGCTTATTTAAATTGAAATTAAATTTAGAGAAAAATTAAATAATAAAAAGAATATGATGTTGTTGTATATATTTAAATGCATAGAAAAATGAGATTAATAATGCCAGTATATTTTGAAAATCAGGTAAAATTATTCATTGTTTAAAATTTATTCGGGATGGCTTTTGAAAAAAAACAAGGTGGTTGAATGGGACGTAAGTTAAAGCGTGTCAAATTACGTTCAGAACAAATCAGTCTTCGACTTTTTTTCTGTATGGCTATCATAATTTTATCGATTTTATATATTTCTATTCCTTTGATATTGAATAGCTATAAAGAATATAATAAAACAAATCAGGTGCTTACTGAGATTACAAGTCTACGTGCTTTAGTGAAAACTGCGAATAAAATTTCGAGAGAGCGTGCTCCTTCAAATAAAGTCATGTCGAGTACACCTGAAGAAATTGAAAAAAATAAAAAAGAATTAGCTGAATTTAGACAAGTCGTGGATGGTCAAATTAATGAAACGATCACTACATTAGATCAAGCAGGTTTTAAATCCTTAGCGCAAAAATTGCAAACCGACTTAAAATTTAAACTGGAAAACTCACGTAAAATTGTCGATGCATATGCTGAAATAACTCATTCCGAGCGGACATCTGCTCAGCTTGATCATGCCATTTTAGAGATGTTTGCTGTATGGGATGAAAGCCGTAACTTTTTAAATGAGTTAATGGCTCAATCAAAAAGCCAAGACAGCAGAATGTCAAATTATTTTATTTCCATCTTAATTTTAACCGATATGCGTGATCAAGCTGGACGTGTTGCGTCCAATGTCATGGCACCAATTACTTTTTCAGAAACTATTTCAGATGTGAATCGAGCACGTTCTTTACAAACTGAGCATCAATCACATTATCTTTGGTCATTAGTTGATGCGATCCAACCACAGTACACCAAAACACCTGAATATATTCGTTTACATCAAAGGGTCAAAAGCGAATTTCTTGACAAAGGATTACCCTTAGTTCGTCAATTATTAGATGAAAGTAAAGCGGGTCAGGCGTATTTTTTAACAGGCACGCAACTTACAGAGCGTATCGTTGGTAAATTTACAACAGTCATGGATCTGCAAAATTATATTTTAGATCATAGTATTCGTATTGCTACACAGCAGAATAGAAAAGCCAAACAGCAGTTTATGTTCACCTTGTCTATTTCTAGCTTGTCTTTGCTGATTGCACTTTTTACGATGATTTATACCAAACGAAAGGTTTTTACACCTTTGATTAATGCCAGAGACATGATTTTAGAATTATCGGACAGTTCTGAACTAATTACCAAACAACCTAAGCAAGAGTTTTTATCGCTGTTTGGCGCAATTGATAACTTAAAGCTTATGTTGAAGCAGCGGGATATGATGGAGTCGCAATTAAAAAAAATTGCAAATACCGACATGCTTACGGGGGTATCTAATCGCTTGGCTTTGGAAGAGTATGTTAATCATTTAATCGCTAAACCAAATGCGCTATCTCAGACCTGCGTATTCGCAATTGATATTGATAATTTTAAATTTGTGAATGATCGATATGGGCATATTGTAGGTGATGAAGTGATTACGATGATTGCAGATCAGCTTAAGCATCATGTAAGAGTTTCTGATTTGATTGTGCGTTATGGCGGTGATGAGTTTTTAGTGGTCATTGAAAGTATTGAAATGGGTGCTGCAAAAGCCATAGCTGAAAATATTCGTTCAGGAATTTTAAAGCAAAATATTATGACCTCGAATGTTGATGAATTGATTCAGGTTTCGGTCAGTATTGGTGTTGCGATTGGTGCTGAAAGTTGGTTGGAATTATTGGAAAAAGCCGATCAGTCGTTGTTAAAAGCGAAAGTAAAAGGGAAGAATATAGTTGAGACTTGATTCGCTCAATTATTGAATTATTATAAAATTTTATATTTAAAGCATTATGATCTGATGGACATATTAGAGAAAGAAAAAAGATTAAAAGAGCGACTAGAACACAATATTAGAAATGAAGAGATCGGCACAGCAATTGCGATTACTGGGCCTTGGGGTGTTGGTAAGACTTTCTTTTGGAAAAGATGTATAGGTGGATATAATTTTAAAAAGAAGTACGTCTATGTCTCATTATTTGGTCTTGAGTCGCTGAGTGATTTAAAAACGCATATTTATAGCAATATTGAGAATAACCATTCAGCTTTAGAGATTCCTCGATGGATTCGGGGGTTACCATCGATTTTAAAAGATACCAGAGTTTCACAATTTGGATTAAACGCTTCTACTAAAATTTTTGATAGCCTTATGTTTAATCAGGTCAAAGATGCCATCATCTGCTTTGATGACTTCGAGCGTATGTCTAATAAATTAGATATAAAAGACGTTATGGGTTTAGCAAATTATTTAAAATTAGAAAAAAATTGTCAGATCATTTTGATTTTAGATGAAGATAAAGCAGAAGGTGACAATAAGCAGAAGTATGCGGACTATAAGGAAAAACTAGTTGATGAAACGATTATTATCAATTCTGTTGAGCCTTTGATTCGAGAAAATACCAAAGACATTGATGATCAGCTTGTTGATTTGATGGTGGAGTTTGCTAATAAATTAGAAATTCATAATTTTCGATTCTTTCAAAAAGTAATTAAGTTATATCGAGAGTTTAGAAGTAAGCTGCCAGAAACAGTAGCTGATTCGACTAAAGAAATTATATTAATAAGAATTCTTCAAGGTTACTTAATTTGTGATTTCAGTAAGTTAGAGTATGGATGGGAGGACTGCCAATGTTTTACAGAGCAGCAAAGAGAAAATTGGTCAGATCAAAAAAAGCAAACTTATAAAAATTTAAACGAAGTTTCAACTTTTTTCATAAAAAACGATCTTTGGCTGATTGAATTTAAAAAGTGGTTTGACCAGAAAGATGATTTTTCAAATGAGGCCTTAATAAAGTTAGCCCAATCCGAGGTGATAAGTGATGCCAATAATAAATTACAGGACAAACTTTCAGCTCTTTTTGATGAGCGTGATAATTATCAGGCAAGTGATAATTTTATAGATCGGTTATATTCAATTTCTTGCCAAAGTATTGGTGTTAGTTCTTTACGTGACCTTAGAGCTTGTATTAGTACGTTGGAAGACTTCGGAGAGTTTGAAAAAGCTAAGTTGCTTGAATCAAAGATTATCAGTTGGATTAAGGAAAAATTATCTAAAGATAGAAATGCCTTTAAGGGAAGTGAGTTATTTGGAGTTCATGGATTTCAAAGTATTATTCAAGAATTCTTGAAACTAAATCCAAATCTGCCCACTTTAAAAGACGCTATTTATAATGTTTATATAGATAGCTCGTATTCAGATTTAGATTTAGAAAGTATTAGAAATGCTGATAAAAATAGCCTAAATCAATTTATTTTTAAAGATTTTCAAAAAGACAGTCGGTTCCTGAATACTAGAGTTCATCACCTCATCTCTCGACTACCTAACCAGCAAAAAAAGTTTGTAATCGAGATGCTGAATGAAAGAGCGCAGATTTCAAGCTTTCAAAAGATATATGTGAATTATCTTATTGCTAAGTTAACAGATGAAGAAAAGGAGTCGTAAGACTCCTTTTATATCACTTCAACATCGGTTTTAAGAACTTACCTGTGTGTGAAATTTCGACTTCAGCGACTTGCTCAGGTGTGCCTTCAGCAATAATTTGACCACCACCAGAACCACCTTCAGGACCAAGGTCAATTACCCAATCAGCGGTTTTGATCACATCCAAATTATGCTCAATCACCACAATGGTATTACCCTTATTGCGTAGCTCATACAAAATGTCGAGTAACTTGGCAATATCATGGAAATGTAGACCTGTGGTTGGCTCATCCAAGATATATAAGGTTTTACCTGTATCACGTTTTGCTAACTCACGCGCTAATTTAACCCGTTGCGCTTCACCACCTGAAAGCGTGGTTGCAGCTTGACCTAGGCGAATATAACCCAGACCCACTTGCATTAAGGTATCTAAACGGCGATGAATCACTGGAATCGCACTAAAGAATTCCGCTGCATCTTCAACGGTCATTTCTAACACATCTGAAATGTTCTTGCCTTTATAACCCACCTCTAAAGTTTCACGGTTATAACGCTTGCCATGACAAGCATCACAAGGCACATACATATCAGGTAAGAAGTGCATCGCGACTTTAATCATGCCGTCGCCTTCACAGGCTTCACAACGACCGCCTTTCACGTTAAACGAGAAACGACCTGCGCTATAACCACGCGCTTTGGCTTCAGGTGTTTGCGCAAATAACTCACGAATCGGCGTAAATAAACCTGTATAGGTGGCAGGATTTGAACGTGGGGTACGACCAATTGGACTTTGGTCAATATCAACCACTTTATCGAGATGCTGTAAGCCATCAATCGAATCAAACTTTTCTGCGGTCAGCGTTGTTGCACCATTGAGTTGAGTGGCAGCTAATGGTAATAAAGTACGATTAATTAAGGTTGATTTTCCTGAACCTGAAACGCCCGTCACACAGGTCATAATGCCGAGCGGAATGGTGAGATCGACATTCTGTAGATTATGACCACTTGCACCAGAGAGTTTGATGAATTCATCTGGGCGTGGCGATTGGGTACGTTGCGCAGGTATCGCAATTTTTAGACTGCCTGAAAGATATTGACCTGTAAGCGAGTCTTTATTCCCCGCAATCTCGTCATAGCTACCTTCACCGATAATGACACCGCCATGAATCCCTGCGCCAGGTCCGATATCAATAATATGATCCGCAGCACGAATCGCATCTTCATCATGCTCAACCACAAGTACGGTATTACCAAGATCACGTAAGCGAATCAATGTTTGTAATAAGCGATCATTATCACGTTGATGCAAACCGATCGAGGGTTCATCAAGCACATACATCACACCCATCAAGCCTGCACCGATTTGCGAAGCGAGACGAATACGCTGAGCTTCACCGCCTGACAAAGTTTCTGCCGAACGAGCGAGACTGAGATAATTTAAACCGACACTGACGAGAAAGTGTAAACGTTCGCGAATCTCTTTAAAGATTTTATCGGCGATTTCACCTTTAGCACCTTCAAGATTGAGATCTTGATAATAGTTTTCAGCATCACCAATCGACATCTTGGTGATTTGTGCAATGGTCTTATCTTTGACACGAACATGACGTGAGATTTCATTGAGACGTGAACCATCACAGGCATCACATGCCGCATTTGATAAATATTGTGCGAGATCATCACGGACATAATTCGATTCAGTTTCACGATAACGACGTTCTAAGTGCGGTAATACGCCTTCAAAGGCTTGTACACGACTGTGTTTGCGACCACGTTCATCGATATAACTGAGGTCGATTTTCTCTTTGCCTGTACCTTGTAAGAATTTCTTTTGTGTCTCTTTATCCAATTCATTCCAAGGGATATCTAATGAAATCTCAAAATGATCGGCGACTTTTTGCAACATCGTATAGTAATAAGGACGTTGTCTGTCCCAACCACGAATCGCACCTTGACTAATGGATACTTCAGGATTTGGAATAAGTTTTTCCGCACTGAAATGGCTACGCGTTCCTAAACCGTCACAAACAGGGCAGGCACCGAAGGGATTGTTGAATGAAAACAAACGTGGCTCAAGTTCCGCCACGGCACGATCACATTCAGGGCATGAGTGTTTAGCTGAAAAGACACGTTCAGGGTGTTCACCATTCATCCACGATAAAATTGCAATGTCACCACCTAAGCGTAATGCTGTTTCAAAAGATTCAGCGATACGATTACCGAGATCATCACGGACTTTAAAGCGATCGATTACGACTTCAATGGTGTGTTTTTTCTTTTTATCTAATTCAGGTGGCGTATCGATATCAATGATTTCACCATCGACACGCGCACGTACGAAACCTTGACCTTGTAATTGTTCAAATAAATTGCTGTATTCGCCTTTGCGTTCACGTACCACAGGCGCAAGTAACATCAGCGCTGTACCTTCATCGAGCGCTTTTACTGCATCAACCATTTCCGAGACTGTTTGCGCGACCATCGGCAAGTCATGTTCAGGGCAATATGGCGTTCCTACACGTGCATACAATAAACGTAAATAGTCATAAATTTCGGTAATTGTACCGACAGTTGAGCGTGGATTGTGGCTGGTTGATTTCTGTTCAATTGCAATTGCAGGTGATAAACCTTCGATTGAGTCAACTTCAGGTTTTTCCATTTGCGAAAGGAATTGGCGTGCATAAGCGGAAAGTGATTCGACATAGCGACGCTGACCTTCAGCATATAAAGTGTCAAATGCAAGGGATGATTTTCCTGAACCTGAAAGCCCTGTGATCACCACAAATTTGTCACGTGGAATATCGAGTGACACATTCTTTAAATTATGGGTACGTGCGCCTCGAATACGGATATGACTTTGGCTCATGAAAACATCTCAATAATATGCAAATAGAAGATCAAAACAGGTTGAACATTGATGTCATGCAGCATCGATTATTTAATTTGAATGCGATGAGAAAGGAATCAATACACATAAATTTAAAATAATTGCTGAGTAGCATCATGATGTTTAACAGGTCTTATATGATAGCGCCTTAAAATTGTTCAAGTGGTATAAAAATATTTAAAACGACAAATTGTGACGGTTAGACCACATTTTCAAACATCATCAGTCTTAACCGAGTTGTATTTTTATCATTCATTTTCTCATTTTACTACTGTAAAGCTGTTGCTAAATAAAAATACATAATTTTACTAGACGACTGGTCTAATATTAAAATACAGTGTGTCTATGAAACGATCAATGAAAAGTGAAGCGACCCGACAACATATCTTGGATACCAGTTTTGAATTGGTATTGCGTAAAGGTTTTGTGGGGGTTGGCTTACAAGAAATTTTGAAAGCCTGTGACGTACCAAAAGGTTCGTTCTACCACTATTTTACGTCTAAAGAGGCGTTTGGTTGTGCTTTATTAGAACAGTATATGGCTGACTATAAAGTACGAGTTGAGCAGCTTTGGCAGCACACTGAACAAAGTGCGTATGCACGATTGATGGCTTTGTGGCAGGCGTGGATTGACGATCCAATTTATGGCAGTTGGGCAGAAAACTGCTTAATTGTGAAACTCGCGGCTGAAGTCTCTGATTTATCAGAAGACATGCGACAGATTTTGAATTTAGGTGTGCATCGACTCACGCAACGCATAGCGCTGCTATTACAAGAAGGGCAGCAGCAAGGTTCGATTCCAACACATCTTGACCCATTTAAAACAGCTCAAGTGATGTATCAGCTTTGGTTAGGTGCGGCATTGATGACCAAATTGGCACAAGACAAAGCACCATTGCATCTAGCTTTGGAAACTACGAAACAGCTGTTACAACCGATACAGGAATAAATCATGCAAAGTATTATTCATCATCAATTTGGCGAACCCGTAGATGTTTTAGAATTCGGTGATATGCCTAAACCTGAGCCTAAAGCAGGTGAAGTCCGTATTAAAACGATTATGTCCCCAATCCATAATCATGATGTATGGACGGTGAGGGGAAGTTATGGTTATAAACCAACGTTGCCTGCAATTGGCGGGAGTGAAGCGGTAGGTATCGTCGATGCGGTGGGTGAAGGTGTTGATGAAAGTAAATTAGGACAACGGGTTGCTGTTGCTGGCGTACATGGTAGTTGGGCAGAATATTTTATTGCGCCTGCGCAAAGCATCATTCCTTTAAATGATGCGATTGATGATGAAACAGCAGCTCAATTGATCGGGATGCCGATCAGTGCTTTGATGTTACTCGACTTTGTAAATGTTCAAGCAGGGAAATGGCTGATTCAAAACACAGCCAATGGTGCGGTGGGTAAAACCGTAGCGATGATTGCTCAGGCGCGTGGTTTGCAAGTGATTAATCTTGTGCGTCGTACCGATGCAATTGCCGAAATGCAGGCTTTAGGCATTCAGCATGTAGTTGCAACGGATCAAGCGGATTGGAAGCAACAAGTGAAAGCCATTCATGTTGATCAGCCATTGATTGCAGGCGTGGATTCAATTGGTGGAACGGCGAGTGGTGAAATGCTGAATCTACTGAGTGAAAATAGCGTATTGGTTTCATTTGGCAGCATGACGGGCGAAACCATGCAGATTTCATCGGGTGATTTAATTTTCAAACAAGCGACGGTGAAAGGTTTTTGGGCAAGTGTGGTTAATAAAGAAATGCCAGCCGAGCGTAAGAAGGCATTATTTATTGAGTTATTAACGCTTGCGACACAAAAGAAACTGATTTTACCTGTAGAAGGCATTTTCAGTTTTAATGAGATTAAAACGGCTGCACTCAAAGCCACTCAAGCTGCACGTCAGGGTAAAGTGTTGTTAAAGCCTTAACTTGGGAAATAGATGACCAGTCGTGAGGCTGGTCTACTGATATTAAGTCATAAAATAAAAAGGAAAATTATATGATTGGACAACTGCTTGTAGGATTAATTGCTGTCTTGCATGTTTATATCTTAGTGTTAGAAATGTTTTTATGGGATAAACCAGCAGGTTTAAAAGCATTTGCGAATACCCCTGAAAAAGCTCAGCTCACCAAAGTTTTGGCGCAGAACCAAGGTCTTTATAATGGTTTTCTTGCAGCAGGCTTATTTTGGGCATTAGTTGCACCTGAAACCTATGCTGTGGCTTTGGCAAATTTCTTTTTAGCTTGTGTGTTGATCGCAGGTATTTATGGTGGTTTGACGGCGAGTAAAAAAATTATTTATATCCAATCTGTACCTGCATTGCTTGCTTTAATTGCAGTCAACTTTTTTAGCTCATAAAGGTATTCACTCATTCTGATTTGTGTTTTAATGCACTCAGTTTGAGATGAGCCTCATACAGTATATCGGACAATACGATATACGACTAAGCCCCCATGAGGGGCTTTTTTATGTCTATGAAAATGTAAATGAAGATCAGATAGACGATTAAGCTTGGTCTAAACCTAACCATTGGCGTTGCTGATAAGCGCTATCCCAAAATAACCATTCCAGTTTTGCACCCATAGTGTATGCAGCATGCATTTTCGCCAAAGTGTCTTGATCACAACGTGCTGCCACTTTATCTACAGTTGTAATCACATTGCGCACTGCCGTATTAAATTCTTCACCTGCATAAGTATCAATCCATGCTTGGTATGGATTATTTGCAACAGATTGACTAACAATGTCTTTACCCACTTCTGCATAAATCCAAAAACAAGGCAGTAGTGCTGCCAAAATTACAGGGTAGCTTTCTGACCAAGCTGTTGCTGTTAAAAAAGAAGTGTAATGATGGCAAGCGAGCGTCAAAGGTGTATTTTCAAACTCAGTTTTGCTGATATCAAATTCCTGCATAAAATCGCTATGTAGACTACGTTCTACAATAATGGCAATTTTTGCAGCTTCGGAAAATTGAATTACATCATCTGCTTCATAGGCTTTTGCCGCAGCTACAGCAAGTGCACGACCATAAGCCAGTAAATAGTGCGCATCTTGAATCACATAATGACAAAAGGCTTCACGGTTTAATGTACCTGCTGCAAGTTCTTGGTTAAACGGCAAAGCTAAGATTTTTTGATATAAATTTTGATTACGTTGCCAAACATCTTGAGAAAATGTCATGAATTGAACCTGTTAGAAACTGATAAAAGAAAAACATCAAGAGACTATAGCAGAACTCAGTTTTAATAGAGTTTGATCTCAAAATAACAGCAACAATCTTTTCTATCTTTCATCTAAAACTCGCCTACAATAGACACATTTTTATACCCTAACGATTTCGTAAAAAGGTTGCTCATGAAGCATTTCCGTTTCTCCATATTCTTCACCATAGTGTGTTTAGCACTATCTGCTTACTGGGGCTATTCGCATGGCCCAGAAGCAGGTGTCGCTACAATGCTTAAAGCATTAACCATTACTGCAATTTTAGCTGTGATGGAGGTTTCCCTTTCTTTTGATAACGCTGTCGTAAACGCTTCAGTACTGCGTAATTGGGATCATTTTTGGAAAATGATCTTTTTAACGGTGGGTATTTTAATCGCCGTGTTTGGTATGCGTTTGATTTTCCCAGTCGTGATTGTCGCTGTGACTGCCGATATGGGGATGATGGAAGTGGTGAAACTAGCGCTCAATGATCCAAAATCCTATTCAGAACGTTTGATGGAACATCATGCTGAAATTGCAGCCTTCGGTGGTACATTCTTACTTATGGTGTTTTTAAACTTCTTCTTTGATGATGGTAAAGAAACACATTGGTTCCGTTGGCTTGAATCTAAACTTGCAAATTTAGCTAGTGTACCTGCAATGTCGGTATTTATTGCTTTGGTCGCAATGATCATCATGGCATCGAATGTAGATGAAAGTAAGCGTCTTGTTGTCACGATGGCTGGTATTTGGGGCATTGTGGTGTATATCGGTGTGCAAGTGCTGAGTCATATGCTTGGCGGTGAACCTGAAATTGATGAACAAGGTAATGCGGTGACTCATGATGCAAACGGTGCAGCATCAGGTGTTGTGAAAGCTGGTTTCGGTGGTTTCTTGTATCTTGAAGTTCTTGATGCATCATTCAGCTTTGATGGTGTGATTGGCGCATTTGCAATTACTAGTGATGTCGTCATCATCATGTTAGGTCTGGCTATTGGTGCGATCTTCGTCCGTTCAATGACAATTTATTTGGTAGAAAAAGGCACTTTGGATGCATACATCTTCCTTGAGCATGGCGCGCATTATGCAATTGGTGCTTTGGCATTCATTATGATTGCAAGTGGTACAGGCTTACATGTACCTGAAGTGGTTACTGGTCTTATTGGTGTTGCCTTTATTGTTTGGGCAGTGATTGCCTCGATTCAATACAGTAAAAGACAGCAACACGTATCTTAAGCTTATTTTCAGCTTAATCAGCTATGTTAAATAAAGGAGCGGAATCGCTCCTTTATTTTTTCTTGCAAATATCTTAAGTTTTTATCATCTACTTACAACCTTTATGAGTGAATGACTTATAATCCGTTGAGTCAGTTATAGTGTCTTATCAATAATGAATGCTTTAGAACGTCGTTCAACTTTTGCCTTAAGTAGCATTTTTGCCTTACGCATGTTGGGGTTGTTCATGATTATTCCTGTTTTTTCTGTAGCAGGACAATCCTATGCGTATGCAACACCTGCGTTGATTGGTTTGGCTGTCGGGGTGTATGGTCTGACTCAGGCAATATTACAAATTCCGTTTAGTCTCTTAGCTGATCGCTTTAGTCGAAAACCACTGATCATATTGGGTTTAATTCTGTTCGCTGTTGGTGGGGCAATTGCTGGATTTGCCGATACCATTTATGGCGTCATCATAGGTCGTGCAATTGCAGGAGCAGGGGCAGTTTCAGCCGTAGTGATGGCGTTACTTGCTGATGTCACTCGAGAAGAGCAGCGAACCAAAGCCATGGCTGCCATGGGCATGAGTATTGGTTTGTCCTTCGTCGTGGCATTTAGTTTAGGACCGTGGCTCACCAGTCTAGTGGGTATTTCAGGTTTATTCTTTGTCACGACCATTATGGGTTTAGCTGCAATTTCAATGTTGCTCTTAGTACCTAAAGTCACTCGACATCATCGTAATTTTCAACAGGGTTATTTGAATCAACTGAAACAAGTGATTCAAATGGGCGATTTAAATCGATTACATATTTCTGTTTTTGCATTGCATTTATTATTGACCGCAATGTTTATCTATATTCCATCACAACTGATTGAATATGCACAGATCCCATTGGCTAAGCATGGTTTAATTTATTTACCTTTATTGGTGCTCAGTCTCTTTTTTGCATTTCCAAGTATTATCATTGCTGAAAAATACCGCAAGATGCGTGGCATTTTTCTTTCAGCAATTGCCGGCATTATTGGCGGTTTACTGATCCTGATTTTTGGCTATGAATCCAAATATGTGTTGCTGACAGGTTTAGGTATTTTCTTTATTGCATTTAACGTGATGGAAGCATTATTGCCTTCTTGGTTATCAAAAGTTGCACCGATTCAATCGAAAGCGACAGCAATGGGTGTGAATGCGAGTAGTCAATTTTTAGGCGCATTTTTTGGTGGAACATTAGGCGGTCAGCTTTTGATGTTACAGAATACTGCGCTTGGCTGGAGTGTATTATCTGGGATTGCTATACTCTGGTTGCTGGTTAGTTTTGGCTTGGCTCAGCCAAGATATTTGTCTTCAATTGTGTTGCCTTTACCTCATATGACACAAACAGATGAATGGACTTCAAAATTACTGGCAATTCGTGGTATTGAAGAAGTTGTGGTGATGCCCGAACAACAAGTTGCTTATATTAAAGTCGATAAACAGCGGATTGATGATGCTGGGCGACAAGATTTAACGCACTTGATTGGCAAAGAGGTAGCCATTTAAGCATAACTCTTATAAAGTAAAACATAGAAATAGATAGGATGATGACAGCTAATGCGTGGTGTGAATAAAGTTATTTTAGTCGGTACTTTGGGTAAAGATCCAGAAACAAAAACCTTTCCGAATGGTGGATCTCTGACTCAGTTTTCGATTGCAACAAGTGAATCGTGGACAGATAAAAATACTGGTGAGCGAAAAGAACAAACAGAATGGCATCGTATTGTATTGCACAATCGCTTAGGGGAAATTGCTCAGCAATATTTACGTAAAGGCTCAAAAGTTTATATTGAAGGTTCATTGCGTACACGTCAGTGGACAGACCAAAATGGTCAAGAGCGTTACAGTACTGAAATTCGTGGCGATCAAATGCAAATGCTTGACTCACGTCAGCAAGGTGAACAACAAGGTGGTGGTGACTTTAACCAACCACGTTTTAACAATAATAACCAAGGTGGTGGTTACCAAAATACAGGTTATAACAATAACCAAAATGGTTATGGTCAAGGTGGCAATCAAGGCAATTATACTGGCAATCCACAAGCGGGTAATGGTTTTAATACACCAAAAGCTGCACCACAACCTGCTGCTGCGCCTGCTGATTTAGATGATGATTTACCGTTCTAACTGGTTGGTTTAGGTGATAAAAAAGCCCTCTCTTAAAACTAAGATAGGGCTTTTTTAATGGTTTCTAGAAAAAAAATTGGAGCAAAGTCAGCAAGAACATTTCAATGAATGAGTAAAAAATAAATCATAGTTTTTATTTAAGTATTTGATTTATATTTTATTCAATAAATAATAAATACAGAATTTTTAAATATGGGCTTTTCCTTTAAAAGTAAAGTTCTCCATTTTTGTGCATAATTTTTTCAATTGGCTCTCTCTTTTATTATAAAAATGGCTCTCGTTTCTTCAGAGCCAAAACGACAAATTAAAGCTATAGGAAGTATGCATACGGAAGCGTCGCTTGAGCTATATTTCTTTCATGATGAGAGATGGATTGAGTGACACAATTTTTAGGAGATATTCAAACAATATCGAGCATTTGAAGTCTTGAGTTGTTTATATCTTCATAGGTTAAGGAAAATGATATGGCAGCACATCAACATGGTTCTGAAGCCAATCTCTCCCAAAATTTAAAACATGGACTTCAATCACGCCATCTCACCATGATTTCAATTGCTGGTGTGATCGGTGGTTCTTTATTTGTCGGTTCAGGCAGCATTATTTACAACACAGGACCAGTGGTGTTTCTCACTTATGCTTTAGGTGGATTACTGGTTTGGTTCATTATGCGCATGTTAGGTGAAATGGCGGTTTTAAATCCTGACAGTGGTTCATTTTCAACTTATGCCGATCGTGCGATTGGTCGTTGGGCCGGTTTTTCCATCGGTTGGCTATATTGGTGTACCTTAGCGATGCTGATGGGATGGGAAGCCTATGTGGCTGGAAAAATTTTAAATAGTTGGTTTCCGTTTATTCCAATTTGGGCCTACATGGTTCTAGTGATTGTTGGATTAGTCGCTGTAAATTTACAAAACGTAAAAAATTATGGTGAGTTTGAGTTTTGGTTTGCACTCATCAAAGTGATTGCGATTGTGATATTCCTTGTGATCGGTAGTTTAGCCATTATGCACTTATGGCCATGGGGAGATGCATCTGCTTCTGGTGTCAGTAATTTAACTGCGCAAGGCTTTATGCCCAATGGTGCATCATCCGTGATTACGGCGTTACTTGGAGTCATGTTTGCTTATATCGGAGCGGAGATTGTCACCGTCGCGGCGGCAGAGTCTGAAAATCCTTCTAAAGAAATTCGTAAAGCCTCTAACTCAGTGGTGTGGCGGATTGTACTATTTTACGTCGGTTCAATGTTTGTTGCGGTTTGTTTGATTCCACATAATAACGAATTATTAAAAGACTCAACTTGGGGAACCTATAGTGTGACCTTAAATGCACTGGGTATTCCAGAAGCGCGTCATATCGTGAACTTCGTGGTTTTAACTTCAGTATGCAGTTGTTTTAACTCAGCATTGTATACCTGTTCTCGTATGTTATTTTCATTGTCAAAACGCGGTGATGCACCGAAAAGTTTTGGCTCTGTGAATAGTAAGAGCAGCCCTTGGGTTGGGGTGATTGTGTCGTGCTTTTTCTCAGTGATTGCTGTGATTTTAACGGCTACGGAAAGTATGAATGTCTACGATTTTTTCATGTTAACCACAGGTGCTGCAACACTGTATGTGTACTTGACGATTGCATATTCTCAGCTGCGTATGCGTAAAAAGCTTGAAGCAGAAGGCACGCCTATTGAGTTTAAAATGTGGTTATTTCCTTATATAACTTATCTGGTGATCTTTGCGATCATCGGTGCAATTCTCACCATGTTGATTGAAGGTACTTATTTCAAAGAAGTCATCTATACCACAGCACTGTTTGGCATTATCGTATTCTTTGGTTTTGTCTCACAAAAATTGCGTTGGGGAGAAGAACGTCGAGCGTCGCACTTAAGCCAAGTACATGAAGAAAAATTAGTTTAATTTTTGAAAATAAAAGAGCCTCTTTATTATAGAGGCTCTTTTTTATTAAAATTTAGAGTTGATTGATGATTAATTGAGTGTAGGAACTTTTGCTTCTCGTAAGCATTGTAATAACACACCAAATGCCATCACCATATCTTTTTCATTGACACAAGCAAAGCCCATCAGCAAACCGCGTTGGGCATGTGCATGTGACTGCATATAGTATTGAGAAAGTGGACGTACTTTGACGCCACGTTCCAGTGCAGTTGCCGCGATAGCAACATCATCACAATGATCTGGTAATTTTAAAACCAAATGTAAACCCGCCGCTTCATCGTATTCATGAATAAACTCAGATCCAAGATAACGTTGAATTAAACTGACCAAATAATCCCGACGTTTGCCATACAGCAAGCGCATACGTCGAATATGTGCTTCGTAATGACCTTCACGAATAAATTCAGCGAGTGCTTTTTGCTCGAGTAAATGTCCGCCACGATACAGTTCAGCGGCAACGATACGTAAAGGTGAGAACAGCGGTTTAGGTACAACTAAATAACCAATGCGTAAAGATGGATAAATCGTTTTACTAAAAGTGCCCATGTAGAGCACAGGCGCATTGTTCTCTAAGCCTTGTAGTGAAGGATAAGGCTGACCTGAAAAACGAAATTCGCTGTCATAATCATCTTCCACAATCCAGCTATTGTGCTGACGCGCAATCTGGATGAGTTGTCTACGTCGATCTAAACTTAAATGTGAACCCAATGGATATTGGTGAGATGGGGTCACAAAAATTAATTTAGGGGGCTGTTTGGGCTGTTGTTCAGGAATAATACCTTCCACATCTACAGGCATGGGTTGAATGTGTACGCCATTAATTCGCAACGTATTCCTCATCCCCCAATAAGCCGGATCTTCAATCCAAATATGATCACCAATATCGCTGAGCGCGCGAGATACTAAATCAATCGCTTGATGAATCCCCTCAGTAATAATTATTTGGTCTGCATCACATTGTACTGAACGAGCGACACGTAAATAATCAGCCAAGGCACTGCGTAGTTCAATGCAGCCACCTGCATTGCTATAAATGAGTCGATTGACATCAGGTTCGCGACTTAAACGCGCTTGTATACGACTAAAAATATGATGAGGAAATTCGGTTACATCTGGTGCACCAGGTACAAAGGCTCCCCATTGATGCGGTGATGCAGCGGCATAACCCAATAAGTTTGAGCCGCGTTGTGATAGCACGTATGAGCTTTGAACTTTTGTCAGCTCAGGAGCTTTCTTTTTATTCTTGGTATTTAAGAAACTTTCAGGCAGTTTTTCTGCGACCCATGTGCCATGCCCTGTCCGCGCTTCTAAATAACCTTCTGCTTGTAATTGTTCATACGCCGTTAAAACGGTATTTCGTGAGACGTGAATTTCGCTGGCTAAATCCCGCGAAGCAGGCAACCGTGTCATCGGTTGAACCACGCCATCAATAATGGCAGCGCGTAAACAGCGGAAAAGGCGCTGATGTAGTTTTCCCTCAGTGTCCTGTTGGAGTCTTTGTAGCAAATGATCTCCAAGTAAACTACGCAATTGGCTCTCTCCTAGACTTTAAAAATGGCTCTCGTCACTTGCCTTCAGACGAGCGAAATTACAGCTATAGGCAGTCATTGTATCGCATCCTAAAAATCGACCCTTGGGATGTAAGACTAAAGCTGTAACTGATGATGAAATATGAGGGAATAAAATGGACACTCAACATTCTGCACTTAATGTTCGTAAACAGCAAGCAACCCCACGTGGCGTAGGTGTGATGTGTCAGTGGTATGCAGAAAAAGCCGAAAATGCAACCATTTGGGACAAGGAAGGCAAGCAATATATCGATTTTGCAGGTGGTATTGCAGTACTCAATACTGGGCATCGTCATCCGAAAGTGATCGCTGCGGTAACAGAGCAACTGACTAAATTTACCCATACGGCTTATCAAGTGACACCTTATGAAAGTTATGTTGCTTTGGCTGAACGCATTAATCAGCGTGCGCCAATCGCAGGTGCAGCGAAAACAGCATTTTTCACTACAGGCGCAGAAGCAGTTGAAAATGCAGTGAAGATTGCACGTTCATATACAGGTCGTCACGGCATCATTACTTTTGGTAATGGTTTCCATGGTCGCTCATTTATGACTATGGCAATGACAGGTAAAACAGCACCTTATAAACGTGACTTTGGTGTGATGCCTGCAGGTGTATTCCATGCGCGTTATCCTGTGCCAGAAAAAGGTATTTCAGTTGCAGCAGCGATTGAAAGTGTTGAAGATATTTTTAGCGAAGATATTGCCCCACATGATGTCGCGGCAATTGTGCTTGAACCTGTACAAGGTGAAGGCGGTTTCAACGTTGTACCTGCCGAATTCTTAAAACGCTTACGTGCTTTGTGTGATAAGCACGGTATTTTATTGGTCGCTGATGAAGTGCAATCTGGTTTTGCCCGTACAGGCAAATTATTTGCCATGAATCATTATGAAACCAAAGCAGATTTAATCACGATGGCGAAAAGCTTGGGTGGAGGCTTCCCAATCTCAGGTGTAGTGGGACGTGCCGAAGTGATGGATGCACCAAACCCAGGCGGTTTGGGAGGTACCTATGCAGGTAGTCCAATCGCAGTTGCTGCTGCTCATGCGGTAATTGATGCAATCGAAGAAGAAAACTTATGTGAGCGTGCCAATGAGCTGGGTGCAGAGTTGGTTACTGTTTTAAAAGAAATTCAAGAAACTTCAGGCGATGTTGTCACTCAAATTCGTGCTTTGGGTTCAATGGTTGCTGCCGAGCTAGAAACAGCTGAACAAGCAAAAGCAGTACAAAGTTATGCCATGGAACATGGTTTATTGATTCTCACTTGTGGTAAATACGGTAATGTCATTCGTTTCCTATATCCGTTAACCATTCCTGCTGAGCAATTCCGTCAAGGTCTCGATATTTTAAAACAAGGTTTTGCAGCATTAACAGCAGACAGTGCACAAGCAGTGGAGCAATCTGCATGATTCAAAACGATTTGCAGTATTTATTACAGCACCCCGATATTTCACTAGCTGCACCAGCCGCGCATAACGATATCGAAGTGAAAGATGCTGCGACAGGTGAAATACTGGCATGGGTGAAAAGTTATGACCGTGCTGGTGTTGAAGCAGCGATTCAGCGTTCAGCCCAAGCGCAAGCTACATGGAAAAAGCAAACTGCTTTAGTTCGTGCTGATGTGTTGTTGGCATGGTATCAATTGATGCTTGAGCATAAAGAAAATCTCGCACAGATTTTAACTGCTGAGCAAGGTAAACCATTGGCTGAAGCACGTGGTGAGATTGGTTATGCTGCTTCATTCATTCGTTGGTTTGCAGAACAGGCTCGTCGTATTGATGGTGAGGTATTAACGCCAACATTGCCAAACCAACGTTTGCTTGTGATTAAACAAGCGATCGGGGTAACAGCTGCAATTACGCCGTGGAATTTCCCTGCGGCGATGATCACACGCAAAGCTGCGCCAGCAATAGCTGCGGGTTGTTCGATGTTGGTCAAACCAGCAGAACAAACGCCTTTGACCGCGTATGCACTAGAAGTGTTGGCTTTAAAAGCAGGTTTGCCTGCCGATATTTTGTTAAATATTAGCGGTGATGCGATTGAAGTCGGTAAAACGCTGTGCGAGAGCGATATTGTGCGCAAGCTGAGCTTTACAGGTTCAACCCAAGTGGGTCGCATTTTAATGCAGCAATGTGCGCCGACGATTAAGAAACTATCGCTCGAATTGGGTGGTAATGCACCTGTGTTGGTGTTTGATGATGCCAATCTCGATCAAGCCGTTCAGGGCATTATGGCGAGCAAATATCGCAATAGTGGTCAGACTTGCGTCTGTGCGAATCGAATTTATGTGCAAGATGGTATCTATGATGCTTTGGCAGATCGTTTAGTCGAAGCTGTGTCTAAGCTACAAGTCGGTGATGGTCGTCAGGAAACATCAACCCAAGGTCCATTGATTGATGAAGATGCAATTGCCAAAGTTCAGTCACATATTGCTGATGCGACTGCAAAAGGCGCGACAGTCCGTATTGGTGGTCAGCGTTCAGTGTTAGGTGGTACTTTCTTTGAACCAACAGTACTCACCAATGTTACTCAAGATATGAAAGTGTCAAAAGAGGAAACCTTTGGTCCACTTGCGCCGTTATTCCGTTTCAAAACTGAAGATGACGCAGTGGCAATGGCAAATGACACTGAATTTGGTTTGGCGGCGTATGTGTTTACTCAAAGCGCAGCTCGTCAATGGCGAGTGGGCGAGGCGCTTGAATACGGCATGGTTGGAATTAACACGGGAGCAATTTCAAATGAAGTTGCGCCATTCGGCGGTGTTAAACAATCAGGCTTAGGCCGTGAAGGCTCAAAGTTTGGTATCGATGAATATCTCGAAATGAAGTACTTGTGTATGGATTTATCTGAGTAAATCTTGGGTGGTTGAACACTCAAATCTGTTTAATAAAAAACGATCATGCCCATTCATGATCGTTTTTTATTTGTTAGGTCGGGCTATAGCCGTGATGGCTTTCAGGCAAACGTCTTAAATTTTCAATCAGCATTTCAAGCAATTTTTCAACCACTAGACGCTGTCCTTTGCGCGAGGCATAGACTAATTGCACTGTACCTCGATTAGACTTCCATTCGGGTAAAATATGGATCAGCTTTCCTTTTTCAATGTCAGCTTGAACCGTTAAATAGGGCAAATCTGCGATACCCAAACCATCACTGACAGCATAATAAACACCAGCCAAATCGTTGCTTCGTACTCGCGGCGAATAAGGCACATCGACCGTTTCATCATGATTGACACCACATAAATGCCATATATATTGGTTTTTTTGAATCCCTAAAGCTACACTTGGATAACCTGATAATTCAGAGTAGTGTGTGATTTGTTTACCCTGTAAAAGTTCAGGTGCAGCGACCAAACAATGTTCAGTTTGAATCACATCGCGTATGATTAAACTAGAGTCTTCGTTGGGTTCAAAACTGGTACGTATTGCAATATCAATATCATCATGTAACACGTCAACACGACGACTGGTCAACTCCAAGGCAATTTCAACTTTAGGGTAAGTTTTTAAAAATTGATTTAATAATTTGCGAATTTGGAAGTGCATCATCAATGGTGGGCAACTGATTTTGACTAAACCTTGTGGTTCGCTTTTCTGTTTCAGTAATACATTTTCTGCACATTCAACTTGAGCAATCACTTTACAACATTCGTCATAGAACTCTTGTCCCAGTTCAGTTACTTTAAAATGCCGTGTGGTTCGTTGGATGAGATTCACATTAAATTTATTTTCAAGCTCAATAATACGACGGCTCAATTTAGATTTACTGATACTTTCTGCTTCACTGGCAGCACTAAAACCGCCGTGTTTCACCACAAGATAAAAATAATGAAAATCATCAAATGAGTTCATCAAGGCAGCTTTAGTCCTATATTCAGATGAAGATTAGAATAGCATTAACTCTTCTAATCTTCAGTGAACGATTTATTTTTGTGCAGTGTTTTGATTATAGCTGTTGATTAAGTTGCGATAATCTGGAATGTGGTTCGAGAATAATGCTCCTAAGCCTTCAATATCATTACGCCAGTCACGATGTAACTCACACGCCATACCAAACCACGTCATTAATTGAGCGCCTGCTTGAGACATGCGATCCCAAGCTGCATCACGGGTTAACGCATTAAATGTACCTGAAGCATCGGTGATTACAAAAACTTCAAATTCTTCAGCAAGTGCTGATAGCGTTGGGAAAGCCACACAAACTTCAGTCACAACACCTGCAATAATCAATTGTTTTTTGCCAGTTGCTTTAACCGCTTTAACGAAGTCTTCATTGTCCCATGCATTAATTTGACCTGGACGTGCAATATAAGGCGCATCAGGAAAAATTTCTTTAAGTTCAGTAACTAAAGGACCATTCGGGCCATTTTCAAAACTGGTTGTTAATATGGTTGGTAAATTGAAATATTTGGCAGCATCTGCAAGCGCTAACACATTATTTTTAAATTTATCTGGATCAATGTCGCGAACCAAAGAAAGCAATCCAGTTTGATGATCAACCAGTAAAACAGCGGCATTGTGTTTGTCTAAGCGAATGTAATTTTGAGCCATGAATATATCCTTGTGATTTGTGGAAAAAATTTATTGATCGTTACTTCATGGGAAGTGTTATTTGAAATAATGCTAATGAAAAAATTTAAAGGTCAGAAGTACAAAAAATGAGATAAACAATATTAAAAATAGGATGATAGCCAAATTATAGATTTTAGTTGTATTAAAAATGCTTCATTGTCCTATATATAGAATAATGTGTTGCCAATCCATCTCTATAAGTGTTGCTTACCGAAGCGTAGAATAAGCTCAAGAAAAGAATTTCTACCGTAGAGGAGAAACAAAATGAAGAAAGTTGTTGGTGTGTACCAAAACAAACACATGCATTGGGTTGGCGATGGTTTTCCTGTTTATAACTTATTCTCTTATGATCGTTTAGGGCAAACAATTAGTCCATTTTTATTGTTGGATTATGCAGCGCCTTATCGCTTTGAGCCAACCAATGCGCAACATGGCGTTGGAACACATCCACATCGTGGTTTTGAGACAGTTACAATTGCTTATCAAGGTGAAGTAACACACAAAGACTCAGCGGGTGGCGGTGGTACGATTAAAGCAGGTGATGTGCAATGGATGACTGCGGGTGGTGGTATTTTGCACCAAGAATTTCATTCGCCTGAGTTTGCTCATGATGGTGGTTTGTTTGAAATGGTTCAACTCTGGGTCAATTTGCCAGCGCATTCAAAAATGACGCCTGCAAAATATCAAGCAATTGAATCAACTCAAATTCAAAGCATTGACTTAGATGATGTTGGTAGTGAATTACGTGTGATTGCTGGTCAATATCAAGATACAGCGGGTGCAGCTACAACGTTTAGTCCAGTCAATGTTTGGGATGGCAAAATTGTGGCAGGTCAGGCCCACACATTTTATGTGACTGAAGGACATACCACATTAGTGATCGTGCTCTCTGGTGAGGTGATTTTGAATGATAACCAGCGGATAGAAGCTCCAAGTTTGGTGGTGTTAAGTCGTGAAGAAATTGACTTTAATGTTAAAGCTGAACAAGACAGTAAATTCCTGATTTTAACTGGTCAGCCTTTAAATGAACCAATCGAAGGTTATGGACCGTTTGTAATGAATAGCAAAGCTGAAATTGTTGAAGCAGTACATGATTTCAATAGTGGTAAGTTTGGTGTAATGCAAGACTAATTCATTAAAAATCATTTATTTATATAAGAAACCCCATAACTCCTTTAGAGTTATGGGGTTTCGCTGTAAGGTTCCTCTATTGATTTTTTTAATATTAGGTCACTTATTATTATACAGTTTATTATGTGACTCGGTTCTCATTGTTGTGTAATCAGAATAGCGCGATTTCTTTACTTTGCAAAGCCCTTAACATCCTAAAAATGAAAAAATATAGAATGTTCTGTATAGTATTGTTAGATTTACGATACTAAATATAATAATTTCATTGAGTTAAGCTGGAAAAACAAGTTGTGATAAAATGTAACAATAAATGAACAGGGGTGTTACGACAAAAGTCTGACTTAAATGCTGAATCTGGTATTTTTTAATACGGTGTTTGAGTTAACTATCAGTCATAATCAAGAAAAATCATCAACTGATGGGACATAATTTTGGATATTGCAATTATCGGCAGTGGAATGGCAGGACTTGCCTCAGCCAGAATCCTACATGATGCAGGACATAAAGTAACGATATTCGAAGCACTCGCTGGACGAGGCATGGATAGTCACAGTATCGACTTTGATGGTGGCATAATTGATGCACCTTTACGTGTGATGAACCCTAAACTTTGGAAAAATACGCTCAGTTTGGCCAGTTATTTAGGCATAGAAACTTTTCCAGTGCGTACCTTCATGGCATGCAGTTGGTTATTTGAAGATAAAACAGATACATGGTTAACTACGTCGCGTAGTCGTATTGGTAATTTTCCGATTATTAATAATCGCAAAGGCATTCAACAATATGGTTGGCGTCTAGTCAAAGGGATGTTGCAACTCAAAACGGCTGTGCATCAATTCTTTAAATCAGACAATCAAGATATCACCTTGGCTGAGTTTATGAATCAATATCATATTGAGGAAGTATTTTGGCATGGAACGGTGATGCCTGTGCTCTATACTATTTGCACGTGTCATCCTAAAACCATCGGTGAGTGGCCAGCAAAACCATTATTAGAATTTATACGCCAGTTAACTGAAGGTGAAGCGCTACTTCGTATGAAAGGCGGTACACCAGCTTTAGTCAATCGTTTGATTGAAGGTATTGAAATTCATAGTGGCTCACCTGTTCAAAAAGTCGAAGAACAAGGCGATAAAATTTTAGTTGCCAATGAACAAGGTGAGAGTCAGTTGTTTGATCGAGTCGTGATAGCGACACCGACTCCTGCAATTGAAAATTTCTTAAAACAGCCTCAGTTCGCTGAAGATATTGCCTTGTTAAAGAAATTTAGATTTGAACAAGGTGATTTAGTCATTCATACCGATCCAATCGTGATGCCGCAACGCCGTAAAGACTGGGCGGTACTCAGTTATATGATGGATCGTAAATTCACACGACAACAGTTTACGGTGTGGATTAATGCTGTAGAACCTTCATTGGTCGGTAAAAATGCCGTATTTCAAACATGGTGTCCTGTAATTGATATTGATCCAAAGAAAATTATTTCTAAAGTTAACCTTACTCGGGCAGTGGTTGATATCGAAACTGTTGCGTTGAATAAGAAAATACAAGAACGACATTTGGAACAAAATCGTAAGGTGTTCTATTGTGGTTCATGGTCGTGTGATGGTTTGCCAATTTTAGAATCAGCGGTAACTTCGGCAATGCACATCTCTGAAATTTTAGGAGCTTCAGTGCCATTTGTGGGACTAAAACCAAAAGTAAATGTCGCTCCTGAACTTGGCTATTAAAAATGCCTAACCCCAAGCAAGGATGGATTGAAAAAGTTTTCGGACATAAGTATGCAATTGATGCAACACGTCTCGGCGATTATGCTTTACTTGCTTGGAGTAATTTAGGATATTGGCAAGACCAACATCATGATTATCGTTTGGCCTGCCAAAGTCTTGCAGATCAAATTGCAATTTCAGCGCAATTAAAAAAAAATGATCGTGTTTTAGATCTTGGTTGTGGTCAAGGTGCCAGCTTATTACATTGGATGGATCACTATTCTATCGAACAGCTCAGTGCGGTTGAATTACAACCGAATTGTGTAAAACGGATTCAAACACAATTACCTGAGATACATAGTTATTGCGAATCTTTTTTAAATTTAAAAGCACTGAAACTTTTAAATTCATTTGATGCAGTACTATGTGTCGATGCGGCATATCACAGTGAATTAAATTCATTTCTCAGTTCAGTATCTCCAGTTTTAAATTCAAAAGGCCATTTAGTATTTCATTATTTAATGTGGTCAGATACTTGGCGAGATTGTTCTAATTTTAAAAAACAACAATACCGTTATTTGCTCAAAAGTGCTGATGTGAATTGGCAAAATTTAATGAATGAGCAACAACTCGCGCGAACCCTATCTGAACAAGGATATGGTGAGGTTGAAATTCAAGATTTTTCCGAATCTGTTTTAAATGGTTTTGCGACATATATTGAAAACAGAACAACTGAGCAGAAACGTTTTGATTTGGCACAAATAAAAATCGAAATGACAGCGAAGCTATGCCGAAAACTCTACCACGATGGTTTAGTTCGGTATATTCAAATTAGTGCAGTGAAAACTAGGCAATAAAAAAGGCTTAAACCTGAAAGTTTAAACCTTTTTTGAATTTGATGGTGCCGGCACACGGATTCGAACTGTGGACCTACTGATTACAAGTCAGTTGCTCTACCAACTGAGCTATGCCGGCAACGTGGCGAGAATTCTACAGAATCTAATTTAAAAAACAAGCGAAAAATTGAGCAAATAGATAAATTTAATTTGATTGTTGATTTTTTATCAATTCTACTCGAATTGATCGTAGTAAATTCCAATCAATCAATGTTTTTTTAATAGCCTTCAACTTAAGGTTTGAAGCTAATTTTATCGAAATTGGGGAGTAAAAAATAAGGGTAAATTATTTTACCCCTAACTAATTCAGGATTTAATAGAGGAAATTAGAAAACATAAGACAACAAAAAAGCCTAAACCTTTTAGATTTAAGCTTTTAAGACTCTATGAGACATCATAGAAATTAAATTTGGCGGTGAGAGAGGGAGTAAGCTTTTTAATTTAAATGTATGATAATTAATTAAAATTAGAAAACGTTTTTTATGTTTTACCCCCAGTTTTACCCCCAACTGTATGAGGGTACTTCTTTAGCTATATAGCTATTGTTCTTACTATAACATGGAAGCCTTGATTCATTTTACTGCTATTAAGATAAAACATCAGAGGTTTCGCTTATTGATCACTGTAAAGGCTAAACTGGTTTTCATCACTCGTTAGCAGATGCAACAACTTTGGATGTAGAAATAATTTTTCTTTGCCGACAGCGATTTCTTCCAGTACCCCTAACTCAACTAATTTTTTTAGATAGGTGGATGCAGCCTGTCTTTTAGCTATGTCTTTTTCGACTAGGTTAGAAATACGGCAATAGGGTTGTTCAAAAATCACATCGACCAATTCTCTTGAGTAAATCTTTTCAGCATGGTTTTTAATGTATTCGATGCTATGTTCATGCAAGTTTCGGATTGCTTTGATTTTGGCGATTGTCCACTCACTACTATTTTTCACTGCTTGTAGCATGAATAAAATCCATTCTTGCCAATTTTCTTGTGTAGTCACACTTAATAGCAGTTCGTAGTATTTAGCTTTATTTTGAATGATAAAACGACTCAGATAAAGAATAGGCAAAGTCAGTAGTTGTTGATCCATCAAATACAAAATATTAAGAATCCGCCCTGTACGTCCATTACCGTCAACAAAAGGGTGAATCGCTTCAAATTGGTAATGAGCCACTGCCATCTTGATTAACGGATCTATGTCTTCATTGTAATGTAGGAACTGATCTAAGTTGGATAATAAGTTACGGATCGTTTCCTGCCTATCAGGTGGTGTGTAGATGACTGCTCCTGTATAGCTATTTTTTAACGCTGTGCCTGTAGTTGCACGGATATCCAAATCCACACCTTTAATCGTCTGACATATCCCGATAGCGGTACGTGTATTTAAAGGGCGTTCCTGAATGGACTGTACGCCTTGATATAGTGCTGTTCTGTATCTTAGAGCTTCTTTAGTGGCATGATCTGCTTGATCGTCAGGGCCTTGTGCATGTTGGAATAGCTTATCTGTTGTGGTGATAATATTCTCAATTTCAGAACTGTCCTTTGCCTCTAACAATGGGATGATATTAATTAGGATTGTTTGATTCGGAATGAGTTCACCAGCCTGCTTTAATTCAGCCAAGGCTGCTCTAGCTTCAATACATAACTTGAGTACTGTCTTGGTCTCTACATCCTGTTCTGGCGGTAAAGGGGGCAGATCGTTATACGGTTCAGTTGCTTGCCATTGGGTCATCGTATTTCTTCCATTATTTATTGTTATGTCGATGCGAATTGAAAAAATCGACATGAGAATAAGTTATGTCGATAGCATAAACATGAATAGGGCGTCATGTCGATAAAAATAAAAAACATCGACATAAGAGTTAGGATGTGTCGATGTTCTAAGTGTGATTAGGATGCTAGGTGTAAATGAATTGCTGTTTATTATTAGCTCTATGAGGCAAGCCTTGTCAGGAGGTTTATTTTCCTGAAAATCGTTTAAGGAGCAATGGGAGGATCAGTGTCTCTGCTGTTGTGAAATAGTAAAATGACATACCAAAAAACCAATAAAACGGCTAAATATTAATCTGTAAAAGTGAGGTGTTGTTATAGGGTCTTTCTTTCAATACATTTTTTAATTTTATAAACATACATGTAAAATAACTAATCATTAAAATTTAAATAAGAAATTCTTATAAATGTTCCTTGTATACCCAACAAAGTCTTAAGCTATTTAGTTAGCTCAAAATCTCTATTGTACAGAAAACATTGCTTTGAGTACTTGTCTAGATAATTTTAATTCGTGAATAAATTAATATAAAAAATTAAAGTAAAAAGAAAGTAATTTTTCTTGGTTGAGAAAGGTTATCTGTCTTTCATGCACCATATTTTTTAATGACATATTTTTTATATCTTGGACTCATAATTTTTATTCAAGTGGGATATTTTCAGTTCGTGTAGATGAAATAGTAAAAATTGACTGAAAATCGATCTATCTTTGGTTTTGATTTATATTTAATAAAAGCTTAATTAATAGATTTAAGTACTTAATTAATAATTTTTATATCATGAATAATAGTTTTTATTTATAATTTATACACTATAAAATATATGGATCTTGATATGATTTTAGATAAAAATAAAATTATTAGCGATTATTCTTTTTTTTCATTATTGAGATATAAATATAATACACATCTTGTGGGTGTACGGGAAAGTTTATGGGAGCAGTACTCGCTTCCGATTGAACAGATAAAATTTATAGAAAAAATTCGAGAGATAGAAAAATTTTACGATCTTAGGTTGGAATATTGGGTTGGTAGAAATGGATGGGTTGATGCATTTAAGTCATTTTCCTCCGATGAGAAAAATGTGATAAATCACTTTTTTTGTCGGCAAAACAACCTTGTTGATTCAATTCGATATGACGGTTATGAATTTCTGAGAGAATATTTTAAAAAGTATCGAATTTATCAGGATGGTAATTTTTCTTTGGAGCATCTTTCTGATTTATTGCAATCATCATTTTCTATGGAAATGAATAACAGCTTTAATCATGCTGGGAAAACAAGGGAAAATACAGTAATCCTGAATATCGAAAAAGCTTATGTAGAGATGGAAAAATTGTTTCATCGCTATGCTCTGCTGGAAGTGTTGAACATAGAAATTCATTTCCCGAATGATGATCGCGGGGAGGTAGGTTATGATCGATTCATCAATAATATTAAGCCTATTCTGGAAAGAGTTCAATTAAGCTTGCATGATGATCAGCGATTGGTAAAAGGGTTTTTTAAGCTTGAAGATGATGGGCAATATGGTCTGAATTATAGCTGTATTTTGGTCTATCCAAAGGAAGCTGGTATAACAAAACAAGTTATAGAAAATCAATTAAAACCAGTGATCGCCAATACCCTTGCAGAAATGCATGATAGGAGTATACCTATAGATTCTGTGGCTGGTATGAAAACATCAGGTACAATCGACACTCTAGAAAAATTACAAGCTTTTTGCCATTGGCACGTAGGATACTATTACTTATATGATTTCTATATTGGTTTAAATCCTATTGTTCAGGATCAGTATGCTTTAAAGATTAATCACATACATAGTCATGAATGGAATATTGATCTTCAATTTATAGGGAGCAATAAAGATCAAGAACAATTGATTCAATATCATGCTCTACAAAATTATAGTAGCGATTCCAAAGCTGTTTGGAAAGTCGAGCATTTACCAGAAGTCTTAATACAAAAGCATCAATATCTTAAGGTCTTTGTTAATGAGATCAATATCCCAAATTTTGATTTAGATGCTAAGCGTGTTTTGCAGTATTTGGAAATTTTTACCGATTCACTTAAGCACTCTAATGAACCCTTTTTTAGATTTGATGTCGCAGCAACGACGAAAAAGAAAAATCAAATCAGAGTGACCCGTTTAGGTAATCAACTTTTATTTTTATATAAATATTTTAAACAAAAGACTGTTTCAATTGGAAGTATAGATTTTTATAACAACATGCGAGGTGGGGTGCTGAATCAACTTTTCTACAGTGATTTATGGAATACGATTCTCATCAGTAAAAATATAGTTGGTCAAGACGAAGCTCATAGTATTTTACTTAATTTGAAAAAATTGGCATTTTTTAATGACATTCTGAAAAAAAGTGTTTTTAGAGATGAAAAGGGAGTATTTGCTGTTCGAACAATAGAGTATGGTCCAAGTGATCAAATCCTGAAAAACACTTCTCCAACCGTAGATAAGAATATTTCATACTTCATCAACCAGACTTTAAATACGCAGAAGTATGTAAAGAACCTATTTAAAGAAGACAGTTTTATCACTCGTGCTCAGTTTTATTGTACGACCATAACTAATTTAGATTTTTTCTCTAAAAACCTCACTGATTTCTTACGAATCTATCGTTCAAAGGCTATTTTAAAAGGCTTGAAAGGATATTTCTTGGTTTGGTTGCTAGATAGTGATGGGTTGCCAGTTGTAGATGTAATTTTTATCTTGCAATACCATAAAAGTTATGGGGGTAAAGATTTCATCTTCCAGCTAGATAACCAGTGGAAAGAATTTATTGAAAGTAAATTACAAAAACCACAGTGGCATATTCAAGATGGTAACCCTTGTGTTAAACAGGATGCGGTCTTATCTCTTGCAACATCTTCATTAAAGCAATATTTCGTTGCAGTGGAGGCATCTGATCACAGACTCAAGCAAGATATTTATCATAATATTGTCCCTTATTTTACCTTTAGGCATTATTTTCTTGCATCTAACATTCAAAAGAAAAAGTTGTTTTCTAAAGGTTCAGTAATCAAGTCAAAGTAGCTGAGAGATACGTAACTCTAGCTTACTGGATAATTTCCCATTTTGTCTTAGCTAAGGTGGATTCGGTGATGGGGCTGCCGCCACGACATCGTGGGTCTATGTGCTCAAATGAACAGGTTATTAATATTATGAAATGAACATATAACTAATCTAATATTCATTTATAAGTCTATATATATCCTTAGTATGTATCTAAGATTATTATTGTTAATCAATAGACTAAGATCATATCTCTACTATGATCTTTATTCATATACATCTGACATAAGTAAATTATCACACGAGTCTATTTACTATGATTCAATTCTCGTAGTGAAGTTCATGATAAATTTCGATAAAGTACCACTCAACCCATCTAGCGTATTAACAGCTGTTGGTCATTTAGTGCATCAAGTCTATAACGACCAGATTGATAATGAGGACTTAAAGTATGCTTTGGTTGATTTAGTACCTACATTTAAAGTGTTCTATCGGAATGACTTAAGCTATGTACCAAGTATTCAAGGCTTTATGAATGTCATTGCTACAATAGATACAATCCTAATGTCTCAATCCTATGATCAGATTCTTAATTTTGATCATGAAGATATGTCATACCTCAGAATCATAATTCGTGAAAGTCTGAATGATATGCAGGAATACATTAGTCGGCATCAGAATCAAGAAAAAAGAAATCAGAAACGTATACAGCAATACCTAACCGATTTAACTGATCACTATTCCAAGTTGTTGTTTGTTCGTGTTGATCTGGGCTATTTGAAAGAACAGCAGTATCAAGTTGACGTTAATCTCTTTCAGAAACACATGGAAGCTTTCAGAAGTCGTTTAGCTAATCAGGATGGGTGTTTTAGTGACCTACAGGGTTATGCATGGGCACTGGAAGAAGGAACTACCAAGGGTTTACATGCACATGTCTTACTGATCTATGATGGGCATAAACATCAACAAGGTTTTGGTTTAGCCAAGTTAATTGGTGATGCTTGGTTGGAAATCACAGGGAGTACAGGCATGTACTTTAATTGCCATGATACTGAATACATTAAGAAGTTTGAGCGAGAGGGCACACTGGGTATCGGTATGATTCATCGTGACAATCCTCAGCAGATTGGTAATGCGATTAATGCAGCTAAGTACTTGGTCAATCCTGAAAAGGAGTCTCAGTATTTGAGGTCTAAAATACGTGGTATGCGCACGTTTGGTGTTGCTCAGTTTGAGAAAGCAAATAGGCGTATCAACAAGATTGAATTGATCAGTTAAACTTGTAAGACGTTAGCAGCAGTTTAGATATACTTTATTTAAAAGAAAATTAATGGTGTACTTATCTAACTGATTGCTATCGCCTAATAATTAAAAAAGAGAATCCTGAATGATCACTGATGTACCTGTTGTATATGATAAAGAAACAGCTTCTCAAGTGCCTACTGTTTGGAGAGAGACGCTTATTAGAATTGTGGAAGCCTTTAAAAATAATGATTTATCAGCTATTAGTCGTATTGAAGGTGTTCAAAATATTGAATTAGAGCATCTTCAAGAAATTGCAGAAAATATTACTGATTATGGTGAAACATTGGTGAGTTTACCTGATGAAACTTGGAAGACTTCACAAGCATTATGGATGGGATTTTGTTGGGATGTCATTCTTGATTTGTTTACAGAACGAGAAGGGCGTAGCGATTTAATTCTGTCTATCAGGGTATTTGAAACAGATGGCGTATTTGATTACTCAATTCAAGACATTTACGTACCTTAAAATCATTACGATGATTGAAATGTAATACAGAGAAGTACGACAAGCCAGTACTTCTCTTACTGATTATTGTCCATTCATATTAAAAGTATATTCACCACTAGCTGTGGTTAGTGTGACTTCACGAACTTGACTGGCATCACAGCGAATAATGATTTCAGCAACAGTGCCGTACTGCATATTCTTGTAATTTTCACCACCACCTACAGGGCAATTGCCTCGATTGACTTTCACCGACGTGATTGATGTACTCGCGTCATTGAGAGAGACCACCTCAAGTCGATTAATAATGGTTGCCGCATAATGTGCCGTAGCATCAGGCAACGGCTTTGCAGTGAGTCGAATTTCAAATTGTTCATTGGCAGATGGAGTTTGTTGTGCTGCTTGTTCGACCGCAGCCTGTTCAACTTCTTGAAGTTCGCTAATAAAAGCACGAATCTCTTCTAAGTCACCACCACCTGTTTTGAGCATCTCATAATAGGCATTGGCTAATTTCTGTTGTACAGGCGGTAGATTTGGATTGTCTTTATATTCGGTAAGTTCATCCATGAGTTGCTGACGATCGGCATCAATCTGAGCTGTTTCACTTGCAGCTAAAGTACTTTCAGCTGAATTTTGGTTAGATTGAGGTGCATTGTTCTTGTTACAGCCGAATAATACGATTGAGCTGCACATTAAAATCAGTAAACGTGTTTTCATGATTGATTCCTGTATCAGCTATTCTTCAACAATCGGCGTGTAAGCCAATTTGCCACGCGTGGTGTAAAGATCAACCTGCTGAATTTGTTCTGAAGTACAGTGGTTGAGTACTAGATCGAAGACTGCACCGTAGTACATCAATTTAGGAAACTTCACTGTATTTGGTTCAATTCGCTGAATGGTGCATTCACCATGATTCATTTCAACTTTGTCGATCACGTCTTCAACTTCAGAAACGACTCTTAAGCGAGTGGTATTGTTGGCTGTACTGGCGATGACTTTAAAAATTGGATATGAATCTACAGGTCGGAACTTCACCTCAACGGATTCGCCTGGGCGCAGTCTCTTTTTAAGTTGTGGCGTTGGAATGGCAATATTATCCGCGCCTGTATAAATACTGTCTGGATCATATTGATCATGAGCAATTGTAGCCGCTTCAGCCTTTTGCTCTTTGGCTGCATCCAAGGGCCAGTCGGGTTGATTGCTACTTTCTTGTGTTTTTAGTTCTGATAAATCAGTGTTGGCGACATCGCTTGCAGCAGCAGATTCTTCAACAGGCTTTTTATTACATGCAGTGAGGCTAGCTATAATTACAGCCGCGAGAATGAGTCTCTTCATGGCGTGGAGTCCTTTTAAATCAATAATGGCGGTATCAAGTCAGAGGCTGATTACTGTGCTGATTGGATACGCTGAACGTACTTCAGTACAGTTAAGCCTTTGATGTACAGCCACCTGTCATTAAAATTCTCCGCATTGTAGTCAAAGATCTGATACGCCAAATCATCGATTTCTTGTAATTTAGGATCATGCAAATCTTTGCCTTCGATGATCAATGCATTTAAATCACCACTGTAAATGAAATAGCGTAATGGATCGTCTTTCGGAATCACTTGCCACTGCTTACTGATTGCGACAAAGGCATTGCAGTTTGGATTGTTGTCACAACGACGCACCGCTGGTGCAGTGGCAGGATCGTTGATCAGTGCCATGACTTGACTCATATCTGCATGACTTACACTTGTGAATAACATGCAACTTGCGACCGCAGTACCTTGCAGCAAAGTTTTAATTGAATAATTCATGAATAGCTTCCTTTTTATTATTTGCTGTTTGGACCACGATCGATGTAGTGAAGTACCGCGAGTCCTTTGACATACACGAGTCGATCAGCATCATTACGGGCTTTTTCATTAAAGACTTTTTCACCCGCTTCTAGAATTTGATAAGCACGATCTTGTTGCGGTGGGGTAAAGCCACGGCTTAAACCTTCACCATCATTGTCTTCAATAAAGCTTATGAGTTGATAACCACTTAATTGGTAGTGTTTGGGAATGACTTGCCATTGTTTAGACAGTGCATAAAAGGCGTTGCAATACACATCACCTTTACAACGTGTCACTTTGGGTGCGCTGGTTGGATTGTTATAAAACTGATTCATGCTTTTTACATCGGCATGGCTCAGGCTAGTCAATGATAGGCAGGCTGCAACAGCACTGCATTTTATAAATGCGTGGATTCGATTGTTCATTCAAATGTATTCCTGATTCTTGTTGTTTATGGTTTTTTAGAATGCGTACAGACTGAATTGCAGATAATTAGGCGTAGTCAGTTATCAACGATGCATATACATCATTGAAGATTGGCAGTAGAGACATGCCCAAATAACAACAAAGCGGCTGTATGACGAAATGAATTTACCGAGTCAAAAGATCGAGTCGATCAAAGGACACGCCAGAATAAAAAGGCAAGGGTGGGGAATACTGAGAAATAAAGAAAACAGTCATGATTGACTCCTGTATGTATATGGAGTTCTACCGCATCACTGCTAAATAATGGTGGCAGAACGAAAAGGGGTTAGCAGACTGGACATACAGAACCAGCACGCGCGAACGCGTCCCCCTCCCGTTCTACCGCAAAGGGGGACGAGAAGGTTTTACGCATGTAGAGAATACTCAGAAGAATAAACCCTGATGCGCTGTATGAATCGGTCTGCTAAAACCGACTGACCATGAGGGTCAGCAAGCTCATCATAATCATAACGATTTCATAGGTCAATTCGATTTGTCCTGCTGATTTGTACAACTCAGTAAAAAATGAACAGCTATACGATTCCAAATTATTTCAAATACATATTACGGAAATGAAGCAACGCCAAGCACTCAATTGATGATCTCAATCAAGGCGTTTTAAACAGTCATTTCTTAAACATTGGAGAAGTTCCATGTCGTATTTGGACGCAGAAGAAGAACCGTATAGCCCTCGATTTAGAGAACCACAACCACCGCAACTCAGCCTTACTAGCGCACCGACGACTTTGGCGGTGCTGGGTATGAACCTTGCCAAGTCCATCGGCTTTTCACCGATGCTTGGTGGCGTGGCAGGTGCTGCATTAGGTGGCGTGATTTTAGTACTGGCTGATCAAACACGATCAAGCATTAGCACACATAAATACTGAGCAAGACATCATTCAAATCAGAATAAAGGACACATCTTATGGCACATTTAGTTGAAACAATGGCATTTGTTGGACAAACCCCTTGGCATGGTTTAGGCAATCAACTGACACCAAATCAACCTTTAGAGGTTTGGGCACTGCAAGCTGGTATGGATTGGCGGATTGAATCTTCCGATGTCAGTTATATGGCGCAAAACCAACGTGGTCAAAACATGATTATGCCCTTTGAAGAACAGCGGGTACTTTATCGTTCTGATACTCATGCACCGTTATCAGTTGTGAGCCAACGCTTTCAGGAGGTACAACCGATGGAAATTCTACACTTCTATCGTGATCTGACTGAACAATCAGGCTTTGAACTGGAAACAGCAGGGGTGCTCAAAGGTGGCAAGAAGTTCTGGGCATTGGCTAAAACTGGACAGACCTCAGCTTTAAAAGGTAAAGATGTCAGTAATGGCTATATTCTTTTAGCAACTGCTTGTGATGGCACACTCGCTACTACCGCACAATTCACTTCAATACGAGTGGTGTGTAACAACACTTTAGCGATTGCATTGAAATCACACAACAACTCATCGAACAATGCGGGCGTGGTTAAAGTTCCACACAGTACGCGTTTCGATGCTGAGAAAGTCAAACAGCAATTGGGAATTTCAGTTCGTGCATGGGATGAACACATGTATGAAATGAAACAACTGAGTCAGCGTAAAGTCACACAGCAAGAAGCGGCTGCTTACTTTGATGCTGTATTCAACAATACCAATCTGAGTATGGTTGAGCAGGATGAAAGCATTATCCAGTTCTACCGCAATGCAGCCATGCCAAATCAAACAAATTCATCCAAAACTGAACCCAATGGACGAGCAATGTCGAAAGTCATGACCATGTTTAACGGACATGGACGTGGGGCAGAACTGAGTTCAGCCAAGGATACGGCGTATGGATTACTGTGTTCGATTACCGAGTTCTGTGACCATGAGCGTCGAGCGATGAGTACCGATCATCGTCTTGATTCAGCTTGGTTTGGTGCAGGGGCTGCTATTAAACAACGCGGTTTAGAACAGGCATTAAGAATGGTGACTTAATAAACCTTGTCATTATTCAGTTTTATTTAAGAAAACTATCTTATTTTAATCATCAGGTAAAACTTAAACCGCAGAACCCTTTCGCCACGTCACCCCCGACGTGGCTTTTTTTATGCCCAAAATTTAGCTTTAAGATTTTCGCTATACAGGAACATTTACAATGAATAGTCATACGCAAATTCAAAACACGCTTAATCATCCACCCTTACAACCTTATCCCATCAAGATCGAGACAGAACATAAAGCTGAAGTCGGAACACGAACTAAGAAAACACCAAAGAAAACCACTCAATTACCTTCAGCAAAACGACTGGCCAACACTAAACAGTTGAATTACCAACAATGGCTAGAAGTTAGAAAGCAAGGCATCGGCAGCAGTGATGCTGCAACCGCATGTGGACTCAATCCCTATATGTCGATGTTAGAGCTGTGGATGATCAAAACAGGTCGAATACAACAAAACATTGAAGACGAAAGTGCAGGACATGCACCGCTTTATTGGGGTAAGCAGCTTGAGCCATTAGTGGCGCAATACTACAGCATGCACACCAACCATAAAGTCCGTCGAGTCAATGCCGTACTTCAGCATCCTGATGAAGACAAACACTTTATGTTGGCTAATCTTGATTATGCCGTGGTGGGTAATGAGGAAGTTCAAATCTTAGAGTGCAAAACCGTAGGGGAATATGGTGCAAAGCTATGGCGAGATGGTGTGCCTTTATATGTGTTGTGTCAGGTACAACACCAACTGGCAGTGACAGGCAAACAGGCAGCGCATATCTGTGCCTTGATCTGTGGACATGAAACCCGAATCTTTAAAGTGACGCGTAGTGAAACGGTGATCAAATACATTGTAGATGCTGAACGTTACTTCTGGGAATGTGTGGAAAAAGATATTCCGCCTGATGTGGATGCCAGTGAATCAGCAGCCAAAGCCTTACAACTGTTATATCCAGTTCATGTACCGCTGAGCAGTACGGATTTATCTGAAGACCAAAATGCCAATCAAGACTTTGAGCAATTGCTAAAACAACGTCATTTGATTGAGCAGCATCAAGCGAGCTTTGATCAACTGAAACATCAAATCCAAGCCAAGATGCAAGATGCTGAACGGGCAACTTTTAAAACGGGATCAGTCACTTGGAAAAGATCAAAAGACTCAGTCAGTTTAGACAGTAAAGCGCTATTGCAACAGCATCCTGAGTTTTTACAACAGTTCCCACAAAACAAGCAGGGCACACGGCGCTTTCAGATTTATGCAGATGATGATCAGTCCAAATAAATTAGCCTAAGTAGAATCTCCAAATATTCACACAGAAATCTATCCGATCCATCAAATCCCCAATCCATCAAAAAAGCGCAAAACAGCCCCCGCTCCCTATAAGCACGTTGAGGAAACGTACCTATAGAGAGCAAATGGACTGCCTTGCGAGATTTATATGCATTTCAAAAAAAAGATTGCTTCTTACTCATATAAAAGGGGCATCAGTCAAAAATTACCAAAGAGGAATTCAACATGATTAAAGGTCTCGCAATCACACCACCTGTACTCGGTCGTATCAGCATTGGCAAAATTGTCGAAAAGAATGGCAAAAGACTGCCTGAAAAGGATGATCAATTTACCATTACCAGCCAAATCCAAAACAAAGATGGCTGGGTTAAACATCCACTGGATGAACAACTCCGTGCTAAAGCACCGAATCAGAATCAAAAACTAAGAACTATACCTGTAAGAATGATCTTCAATGATCCTGAACTGAACCTACGGGCAGAATACAGCTTATTTGACCGACAAACTGGGCGTTTAATCTGTTCAGGAAATGGCGAAACTTGTCAGCGACTAGGACAAAACGGTATTGAGCAACATCCATGTCCATCACCTGATTTATGTCCATTGGCTCAGGGTGGACTGTGTAAACCTTATGGGAGGCTTTACGTGAATTTAGATGAGTCGGATGAGTTTGGTACATTCATCTTTAGAACTACAGGTTTTAATAGCATTCGTACCTTAGCTGCACGATTAAGTTATTACCATGCAGCATCAGGTGATCTACTTTCATGTTTACCTTTGCAACTAACGCTTAGAGGTAAAAGTACAACCCAAAGCTACCGTACCCCAATCTATTACGTGGATTTAACTTTACGTGATGGGGTTAATTTGCAGGAAGCAATTACTTCAGCCAAACAGATAGATGAACAAAGCAAGGCGGCAGGGTTTTATCAGGAGGCTTTAGATCATGTAGCACGACAAGGCTATGGCAATGCCAGTTTTGAGGTGGGTGGTGAGGAGGGGCTAGATATTGTTGAGGAGTTTTACACGGATGAATCTAAACAGGAACCATCTCAGTCACCCCATGACCTGAGCCATGTGCAGGATATCCAAAAAGGCTTGCAGCAGTCGGTGCAGGCTTTGAATTGATTGAACGGGGTGCCAAGTTTTTTCTTACGGAGCGCTCTATCATTTGAGCGAATTGCCGCTCGCATCAATGATCAGGAGAGAAACATCATGAATGCGTTCACAGGTCAAACTTTTCAGATGAATCAAATCATTAACATCAAGCATGTCGTTGAATTTACTGCTCTGAGTAAATCAAAAATCTATGAGATGATTAATAAGAAATCAAAGTATTATGATCCGACATTTCCTCAGCCTATACGGTTAACAGAAATGCGTATCGGTTGGTCAGCTTGGGAAATTCATCGATGGATTGAGTCTAAGATGGAAGAGCGAGAGTAAGGGGAGCTTTTGCTCCCTTATTTTTTTGGTTATTATTGATATAAAACAATAATTGGAAGAATATGGCACGTTATCAATATGCTAAAGATCAATTGGGGCAAGTAATCAAAGCTATTGATTTGGTTGGTAAAGAGCAACAGTCAGATTTCATATGTTTAGGCTGTGATAATATTTTAATAGCTAAAGTGAATGGAAAAATAAAACAACCACATTTTGCACATAAAAGTATTCAAGAGTGCAATGGTGAAACATATTTACATCGTTTGGGGAAACAGGTTTTTTTTGAGGTCTACCAAAAATGCTTAGAAGAAAATGAACCCTTTTATATTACCTTTCATATTTCTAAGAAATGCAATAAATTCAGAAGAAGTATTCGTAAGAATTGTGATCTTGGATTTATTGAAAAGAAGTTTGATCTGACTGAATATTTCTCAATTATTGAAGTTGAGAAGAGAGAAGAAAATTTTATTCCAGATTTGTTACTTTCTAGAGCAAATTTTCCAGAAGACAATATTTATATCGAAATTGCTGTAACACACTTTTTGAGTGAGAAAAAACAAAGCTCAGGAAAACGTATTATAGAAATAAGAATTGATTCTGAGGAAGATATAGATCAAATATATCAAGCAAATTTAGAACCTCATGGTGCATTGTTTTTGGGCTTTAATCAGGGTAGTGCCTCAATTACGGATTCTGAGTGCAAATGTTTACGTAAGCAATTTTTTGGTTTCTATGTTTGGGACTCAGGTAAGTCCTTTTTAGAGCTCTCCTATTTGTCAGATATTGAAGCAAAGCTTATGAAGTATAGGGATAAAATTATTTATAGCAATATCATTGAAACAGATTTAGAGTTCGTTAACTCTACTGTATATGTGGGCTATGCTCATGGTGATATCTTTCTGGACCAGCTAAAGCTGGCAGCTCAGAACAAAGTACCGATCAAGAATTGTTTTTTATGCAAATATAGTGGGAATAACTGGGATTATGCAAATAATCAGCCTATTTTTTGCAAAGCCAAAAAATTTAAATGTGGGTCCAATCAGGCAGCTGAATGTGATTGGTATAGACCTGAAAAACTATTGAATTTATGAAATAAATAAGAATTTGGTATGTGTGGGGAAGATTGCGAAAAAGAAGAAATATTTCAGTTATTATAGTGAATGATATATTTATTATTACTTCTCTATGAAACTGATTGATAACATTAATAACACATTAGGTAATGAGATTGAGGAAAATCTCAACAGCAAATCACGTTTAAAGATAGCGGCGTCTTATTTTTCAATTTATGCCTTTGCTGCATTGAAGAAGGAGCTTGAAAAAATTGAAGAATTACAATTCATTTTTACTTCGCCAACCTTTGTTGCGGATAACGTTACAGACAAATTTAAAAAAGAAAAACGTGAGTTTGTGATCCCTCAGCAAGATCGTGAAAGTAGTTTGTACGGAACAGAGTTTGAAATTCATTTAAGGAATAAATTATCACAAAAGGCGATTGCTAAAGAATGTGCTGATTGGATACGGCGAAAAGCGAAATTTAAATCCAATAATAGCAATGCGCCAATGCAGGAATTTATCAACATCCAAAAACCTGGACATTCCCTAACATATATGCCCATTCAGGGATTTACTCCAATGGGGCTTGGCTTTGAGAAGGGAAATGCCATCTCGAATATCGTAAATTGCTTTGATGAGACTGCTACAGTACAAACTTACATTCAATTATTTAACCAAATTTGGAATGATGCTTCAAAGGTTGATGATGTCACCAGTGAAATTATTCAGCATATAGAATCTGTCTATCAAGAGAATTCTCCTGAACGTATTTATATCTTAATGCTTTACAACATCTTTAAGGATTTTTTGGAAGATTTAAATGAGGATGTGATGCCAAATGATCTCACGGGTTATCAAGATACTTTGGTATGGAATAGGCTGTTCAATTTTCAGAAAGATGCAGCTGTAGGGATCATTAATAAGCTTGAAAGTTATAATGGCTGTATCTTGGCAGACAGTGTGGGATTGGGTAAAACTTTTACTGCATTGGCTGTGATTAAGTATTATGAACTAAGAAATAAAAGTGTTTTGGTACTTTGCCCTAAAAAATTAAGCGCTAACTGGACCAATTATAATGCGAACTTAGTAACCAATATTTTTGCTAAGGATCGTTTTAACTATGATGTTCTTTATCATACTGATTTATCACGTAGTAGTGGTGAAACACTCGGGATTGATTTAGCAAAGATCAATTGGGGCAATTATGATCTTGTTGTAATTGATGAATCACATAATTTTAGAAACCGCGATACTTATAAAGATAAAGAAACTCGTTACGATAAATTGATGAATAAAATTATTCGTCAAGGTGTGAAAACTAAGGTTTTGATGCTTTCTGCGACTCCAGTCAATAATCGTTTTAATGATTTAAAAAATCAGTTGGCATTGGCATATGAGGGTAATGCCTCATTGCTTGAACAAAAGTTGGATACCGAGAGGGATATTTCAACAATTTTTAGTCGTGCGCAAGCAAGTTTTAATACATGGGCAAAACTTGATCCAAAGCAACGCAATACACAAGCCATTTTAAATTTATTAGATTTTGATTTCTTTAAGTTGTTAGATAGTGTCACGATTGCCCGTTCTAGGAAGCACATCCAAACTTTTTATGATACTAAAGATATTGGTCAGTTTCCTCAGCGACTCAAGCCAATTTCTTTTCGCTGTGCGTTGTCGACTGAGCACAATACTGTATCTCTGAATGAAATATATGCCGATCTGTCATTAATTAAGATGTCTGTCTATGCGCCAGTGAGTTACATTTTTCCAAGCGCATTAAAAAAATATGAAGAGCTATTTGATACTCAAGTAGGAGATGGGAAAAAATTTAAGCAAAAGGATCGGGAAAAAAGTCTACAAGCCTTAATGACGGTGAATTTGCTGAAACGGCTTGAAAGCTCAGTACATGCCTTTCGTTTAACACTGACTGTGCTAAAAAATAATATTGAGAAAGTCCTATCACAAATTGCTGATTTTGAAGCGCGGCAATCTTCGGATGAAATCAGTATTTCAACTGATTTTGGATATGATGAAGATGAAAATGATGAAGGGATAAGTAGTGAAGATTTAATTGGGAAAAAACTCAAGATCCATCTAGGTGATTTGGATCTCATGACTTGGAAAGTTGATCTTGAAGGTGATCATCAACTGATCCTCGGTTTATTGCGTTCAATTAAAGTAATCGATGCAGCCCACGATGCCAAACTACAACATTTAAAACAGCAAGTGATTGAGAAGGTCCAACAGCCAATTAATCCTTCAAACTACAAAGTGATCATTTTTACTGCGTTTGCTGATACTGCGCATTATATTTACGAACATCTAGCACCCTATTTACATGAACAGCATCAATTACACAGCGCTTGTATTACTGGCTCAAAAAACAATTCAACCATTAAAACAATGCTAGGCAGCCGTAAAGCCTACGATATGCAAGGTTTACTGACGTTGTTTTCGCCAAAATCAAAACAAAAACAAGATATATTCCCAAATGAAGCAAGAGAAATTGATATTTTAATTGCTACAGACTGTATTTCTGAGGGACAAAACTTACAGGATTGTGATTATTTGATTAATTTCGATATTCATTGGAATCCTGTACGTATCATTCAGCGGTTTGGTCGTGTGGATCGTATAGGCTCGTCCAATGACGTAATTCAACTTGTGAATTACTGGCCTGACATTAGTTTAGATGAATATATCAACCTACGAGAACGTGTTGAAAATCGGATGGTCATTGTCGATATGACGAGCACAGGGGATGATAATGTTCTGAGTGCTCAAGCCAACGATATGGCATATCGTAAAGAACAACTACAAAAATTACAAAATGAAGTGCTGGATTTAGAGGATGCGAATACAGGTGTATCAATTACAGATTTAGGTCTAAATGATTTCCGTATGGATTTGCTTGGCTATTTGGAACAACATCCTGAATTGAAACGATTGCCAAATGGTCTTCATACTGTTGTGCCTGTCCAGCCAGAACAAGGTCTGAATACAGGCGTCATTTTCACTTTAAGAGCACGACATCCTGAGTCGCATACGAGCCAAAGTAATCGCTTATATCCGTACTATTTGATTTATATTAATAAAAATGGAGAAGTGGTTTATGACTACACTCAAGCCAAATATTTATTGGATATCGCAAGGAAAGCATGTCGTGGAAAAGTTGATCCAATACCAGAAGCGTATGAAAAATTTAATCAAGAAACCAACGATGGACGAGATATGAGTCAATATTCAGCATTGTTGGATACCGTGATCCATAGCATTCAAAATATAAAAGTTGAAAAGGATATTGATAGTCTGTTTTTGGGTTTGACAACTTCGGCATTGGTTGATGTTGTTTCAGGCTTAAATGATTTTGAACTTATTAGTTTTATTGTGATTGAAGATACTTAGTCATGAAGCTATATCAATTTCCACAACAAGCAAAAGTTGACCGCATAATTCCGAAAAACAAGTTCTACGAACAAGGTAAAGCTAACGGTAAAATTGAGCAATTATTTGTGAATCAGGTCGAGAGTGTTCGTTGGGTTTATAAATTGGCAGCTTCTACGATTCACCTTGAAGATCAAGATGACTTGAAAGAAATTCAAATTTTTCGAGTGAAAAGTCGTGTGGAAAATTTAGATATTTCAATCCTATCTTTTATCGACAAACTCATTTTAACGCCTATTATTTTTGAAGTGGTTTATCAGGATAAAGTTAAAGTCGTTGCAACGTATAAACGGTTGAATCAAGCAGATAAAAGCAAAGCTGTGATAGGTCAATATTATGCTTCTGAGTGGTTAGAAGACCATAACCGTGCTGAATTACCTCTTTACCTAAAATTGTCTGATCTATATGAACATTTTATCGAACAGTTATTACCACTAGCAGTAAGTGGAGAACAGCACCAAGATCGGGAATCTATTTCCCTTGAAATTAAATTACAGAAAGCCCAACAACTTGAAAGCTTGTTAAAACAGTTTGATCAGTTGAAATCCAAGTTGAGAAATGAAAAACAGTTTAATCGTAAGGTTGAAATTAATCAGAAAATAGCTGAGCTAAACATTCAGTTGAAACAGATAAAAAGCTTATTGAAATAAGAGGGATAACATGTCAAATCAGGAAATTAATATAATTGCTCGGCAGACATTAGATATTGTTTCTGATATCTCACTGAAAGCAAAAAATATATTAGAGCAATCTGGTTTTTCTGGTTCAGTGATTACTGCAAATTCATTTACTGACAATGCATTTCTAATATTAGAAAATGCCTCAAATTTTGTACAAAAAGATAGTCTTGAGCTATTTAAAGAACCAGTGTTTATGCGTGTGGACTTAGAAGATGTAGATCACAATTATTGTCGCAGTGTGTATATTTCAAAGGTTGCACCACCTACGGGCTTAAATGATTGGCGTGAGAAAAAAATTGATTTTATTAGCTATCGTGCGCCACTAGGTCGTTTAGCAGCTTTAAATTGTGGATCAGACATTGTGTTTGGTAAACAAGAGTACTATGTAGGTCGAAAAATTAAATTCACGCCTCGTATGATTGAAGAGGTATGGGATTGTTTAGAAGTAGAAGTTCTAACAGAGAATGAAAAAGTAAATTTAGACTCTTTTCGTCAATTGTTAGAGAGTCTTGAAGATAAAGGGATTGATGTTGAAGCTTATCTCAAACAATTACATGAACAAGAGCAAACTTTATCTGGCAAATTAAAAACACTAACCCGCAACATACGCTCAGGGATGTCATTGCGTAGCCAAGCTGCGTTAGATGAATATCAAGATAATATTTTTCGTTTGCCTATCAATTCACAACGCATTATTTTAGGCCCACCAGGCACAGGAAAAACGACAACTTTAATTAAGCGATTAGGGCAAAAGTTAGATATTTCGGAAGGTTCATTTCAAGAATCAGAATTACAATTATTGAAAAATTTAGGTAAAGATGGTAAAGGGTTTAATGATTGGTTAATGTTTACCCCTTCAGATCTTTTAAAAGAATATTTATTAAAAGCCTTTAATTATGAAGGTATTGCAATTAAAGATAATTTAATTACTTGGTCTGATTGCGCTCGTAATATTGCACGTAAAACTTTAGGTATTCTCAAAAGTCCCATCAATACTTCAGGGTTGACTTTAGTGCAAAATGAAGAATTTGTGAAACAAGAATATATAGATGATCCACGTCGCTTCTATTCAAGTTTCCAAAATTTTATTGAATTGTCTTTAAATACAGAGCTAAACAACGGTCTAAAAATCTTAAAGCAGGCCTCTGGTCTTAATGATGAAAAACTCATTGAAAAAATTAGTGTGATTATTACGAGTGAGAATTCAGTCAAGAGCAAATATAGACAGCTTTTTGAGCTTGAAAATCAAATTAAAAAAATGATTGAAGGTGAGAAAAAAATCAGTGAAAAAATTATTCAGGAAGAAAAAAACCTACTGATTAATAAACATGAAAATATTCTTGAAGAACTTGCACGCTTTTTAGAAAGCTTAAAGAATGTGGAAGAAGATGAGGATGATGAAGCTGATTATGACGATGATGAGATTGATGCACCAGTCAATCATACTCAACAAGCCAAAGCTTTAGCCGAATATCTAAAGTTTCTAAAGAAGCTTGCGCGTAATCGCTACCTAAAGAAAACACTGAAAAAAAACAGTAAAGATGCTAAGTTGCTTGAGTGGTTAGATGGGAAATTACCTTCTGATGAAAGACTCAGCCAATTAGGACGTGGTATTGCTTTGCAAAATGGTTTACGTCATAACCTAAATTGCTGGAAACGTTTATATAAAAAGCCAACAAGTCTATTTAAAAAGTTTAGAAAAGAAGAACATTATCAACATTTTTTTTCAGTTCAGAAGTTTGATGCGAAGAAAATTTCACAAGCAGAGCTGGATTTAATTTTGTTGGTGATACTTCGCAATATTAAAGATTTACTCACCGAGTCTTATATCATTAGAAATATTGATGAAATTGCATTCCAAGAGTTAAAAAGTTTAAGAGATACTCTGTTAAAAGATCAAATCATGGTAGATGAAGCCACTGACTTTTCTGCATTACAATTGGCATGTATGCAAGCTATGACCAATCCATTACTCAATTCTTTTTTTGCTTGTGGTGACTTTAATCAGCGTTTAACTTCACATGGGATCAAGGATTTAGAACTCATTGAATGGATTTCTCAAAAGTTAGAAATTGAACGTATTAATATCATTTATCGTCAGAGCCCTAAATTAAATGAATTTACACATGCAATTTTGGACTTAATGGATGAAAGTGATTTGGCCGCACGTTCTGAATTACCAAAGTTTACGGATTTTGCAGGTTTAGCCCCTGTTATAGCAGAATATCATGAAGACTTAAATGATATTGCTCACTGGATTACCCTGCGTATTAGTGAAATTGAACGTCTAGTCAATACAAATCATGCAGAAGAGCAACTTTTACCTTCTATTGTTGTCTTAGTAAAAGATGAAGCTGATGTACAACATATGGCGAAAAAACTCACAGAATATTTAGATGAGTTTAATTTAAAAGCCATTGCATGTTTGCAAGGTCAAAGTGTAGGCAATGCAACGGATGTACGTGTTTGTAGCATTGAGTATATTAAGGGCTTAGAATTTGAAGCGGTTTTCTTTGTTGGGGTAGATCAACTACTACAACAGCATCCTGATTTATATCAGAAGTTCTTATATGTCGGTGCAACGCGAGCAGCCAATTATTTAGGAGTGACCTGTACCGATGAATTGCCGACAGCACTCGAACAATTACGTCCATATTTCGGTAAAAACTGGGATATGGAAAATTTAGATTTTTAAGATTAAATGATTGAGATTGTATAAATGCCAAACCAAGACCAACTAAAAATGCACAGCCCTAACCTTGTGGATAGCAATATTGAAAAGATAGCAGCCTTATTCCCGAATTGTGTCACAGAAGCACAAGGTGAAAATAGCGAAGTGAAAAAAACCATTGATTTTGATTTGCTCAAACAAGAACTTTCCCATGTTTTGGTTGAGGGGGAGCAAGAACGTTACCGTTTGGATTGGGTGGGAAAGAAAGAATCTATTTTGACTGCCAATGCACCTATTGCGAAAACCTTGCGTCCATGCCGTGAGGAAAGTGTTAATTTTGATAGCACAGAAAACTTGTTTATTGAGGGTGACAACTTAGAAGCTTTAAAACTGTTGCAAGAGAACTATTTGGGGAAGGTCAAAATGATTTACATCGACCCGCCCTATAACACGGGCAATGATTTTATTTACGAAGATGATTTTGCAGAAAGTACAGATGCTTTTTTTGAACGTTCTAACCAAACAGATGATGAAGGTAACAAGTTAGTTGCAAATACTGATAGCAATGGACGCTTTCATTCTGATTGGCTCAGTATGATGTATAGCCGTTTAAAATTAGCCAGAAACCTTTTGAGTGATGATGGAATTATTTTTTTTCAAATTGGTCAAGAAGAAGTTAGTAACGCAGAAAAAATGTTATCTGAAGTTTTTGGCGACAGTAATAAGCTCGCCATTATTTCTCGTGTCGCAAAAACTGCTAGTGATGCAGGCAAGTTTTTTGCACCTTCAACAGATTATTTGATTTGTTATGCAAAAAATGAAAGTTTAAGTCGTTCTTTCAATGATGAAGTTAAAGTTGATCTATTCAAAAAAGTTGAAAATGTTGGCCCAAGGAAAGGAGAACTATATCGTGATGATGTAGCATTATATCAATCATCTTTAACGCTAGAGCGCTCAAGAAATGCTCGTTATTTTATTGAGTGTCCTGATGGGACAAAATGTATTCCACCTGAAGGAAAGCGTTGGAGAGTGGTAGAGGAAACTTTTTTAGGAATGAAAGATCGAAACGAGATTGTTTTTAAAGAAACAAAAAGTTCTCCTCTATTTGATGAGATTGGAAATAAATCAAAATGGAATTTATACACTAAAAGCTATTTAACTGATAGACAAGAAAAAGGAGCGGCTCCTCGAAATTATATTGATCAATTTATTAATAGGCAAGGTGCTGATTTAATAAAGAAAATAGGAATACCTTTTGACTTTTCAAAACCGGTTGGTTTGATTAAATATTTAATTAAAATTATAAACCAAGATAAAGATATAACAATTTTAGATTTTTTTGCAGGTTCCTCAACTACAGCCCATGCTGTAATGCAATTAAATGCAGAAGATCAAGGTCATCGTAAATTTATTATGGTGCAGTTACCCGAACCAACGGATGAAAAATCTGAAGCATTCAAGGCTGGTTATAAAAATATTGCTGAAATATCTAAAGAACGTATTTGTCGTGCAGGTCAAAAAATCCTAACTGAAAATGCAGAAAAAGAAGGCATTGAAAACTTAGATATAGGCTTCCGTGTTCTAAAAATCGACTCTACCAATATGAAGGATGTGTATTACACACCAGATGCTTATACACAAGCGGACATTTTAGATTTAGCAGATCATATTAAAGAAGACAGTACCTCTGAAGACTTGTTGTTCCAAGTGATGCTAGATTGGGGTTTAGAACTTTCATTACCCATAGAACAAAAAATTATTCAAGGCAAAGAAGTCTTTTATGTCGCAGGCAATAGCCTTGTGGCATGTTTTGACGAAATTAACTTTGCCATGGTGGATGAGATTGCTCAAGACAAACCTTTACGAGTAGTCTCGGCAGAACGTGCAATTCAGCTCGACCATGACAAAACTAATATCAAAGAACGCTTTAAACAGTTGTCGCCTGAAACTGAAGTTAAGTTTATTTAAGAGGATTGAATAGATGAAAATCCATTTTAAAACACTTGATTATCAGAAAGATGCTGTAAAGGCAGTGGTAGAATGTTTTATTGGACAACCCAAGTTGGAAGGTCATCGTTATATGATCGACCAAGGTGCAGTAAAAACTAAAAAACCAACAGCACAAGCAGACATGCTTGAAGAGACATTAGACTTACAGCGTGGTAAACCTAAAAAAGTAGTGGCTGACGTTGGTTTTGAAAATGCTCAAATTTTTAACCTAGATGCAGTGCTTAAAAATATTCAAAATGTACAAATGGCGAATATTTTAGAGCCATCATCAGGTTTAATTACTGATGATGTTAAAGGTAAAAACCTCACTGGTAGTCCACTCAATCTAAATATTGAAATGGAAACTGGTACAGGGAAAACCTATTGTTATATCCGTACCATGTTTGAACTGCATAAGCAGTATGGCTGGTCAAAGTTTATTATTGTGGTGCCAAGTGTTGCCATTCGTGAAGGTGTTTATAAAACCTTACAGATGACAGCAGACCACTTTATGGAAAAAGATCAATATGGTAAAAAAGCCCGCTTCTTTATCTATGATTCCAAAGCCTTACATCACTTAGAAAGCTTTAGCTCAAATGCAGGTATTAATGTCATGGTCATTAACGTGCAAGCGTTTAATGCCACTGGTAAAGATAACCGTCGTATTTATGATGAACTCGATGAATTTCAATCTCGTAGACCGATTGATGTGATTAGTCGTAACCGTCCAATTCTAATTTTGGATGAACCTCAAAAAATGGGTGCGGAAAAAACCTTACAATCTTTAGCAAACTTCAAGCCATTATTTATTCTACGTTATTCTGCGACGCATAAACGTGACTACAATTTAGTGTACCGTTTAGATGCTTTAGATGCTTATAACCAAAAATTAGTAAAGAAAATCACGGTTAAAGGTATCCAAGTCCAAGGTTTAACAGGTACACATGGTTACTTGTATCTGCAAGATATCCTTGTCTCAAAATCTGCACCAATTGCACGTCTTGAATTAGAGATTGCAGAAAAAAATGGATTTAGGCGTTTAATTCGACAGATTAAAAAGGGTGATAATCTTTATAATATCTCTGGACAGGCTGAGCAATACCATGACCGTTACGTTGTCATCGATATTGATGCACGGGATAACTCTGTTACTTTTGAAAATGGGAAAAAAATCCATGTAGGCGAAGCCGTTGGACATGTTGATGAACAAGTTATGCGCACGATTCAAATCCGTGAAACAATTCGTGCACATCTTCAAAAAGAACGTCAGCTTTACAATCAAGGTATTAAAGTTTTGAGTCTTTTCTTTATCGATGAAGTGGCAAAATACCGTCAGTATGATGAAGATAACAATCCCGTTGATGGTGAATACACTCAAATCTTTAAAGAACAATATCAATTTGTTTTAAATGATTTTTTGGATCTCAATATAGAAAATGATCCATATCAAGAATATCTAAAGTCTATTGACATAGGTACAACACATAATGGCTATTTTTCGATCGATAAAAAATCAAAAAAATTAACTGATCCTGCATTAAAGAAAGTCAAAGATGAAGAATTGGGCGTATCCGTGCAACAAGCGGATGATATCGATGCCTACGATCTCATTTTAAAAGATAAAGAGCGCTTACTTTCTTTTGAAGAACCAACACGTTTTATTTTTTCACATTCTGCTTTACGAGAAGGTTGGGACAATCCAAACGTTTTCGTGATTTGTACATTGAAGCATTCAGATAATACGATTTCACGTCGTCAAGAAGTAGGGCGTGGTCTACGCTTAGCGGTGAATAAAAATGGCGAACGTATGGATGCCAACTATTTTGGTGCATTAGGTGAAGTTCATCGTTTAAATAATCTGACTGTTGTCACCAATGAAAGTTACAAAGACTTTGTTGCTAAATTGCAGACAGAGATTGTAAATACATTGGCGAGTCGCCCAACACAAGCAACGCCTGAGTACTTTGAAGGCAAGGTATTCACACTTTCAGATGGTTCAAAACTTGAAGTGACGAAAGTTATGGCAAAACAGATTCATAAGTATCTGACACGAAATGACTATATCGATGATAATGATCATATTGCACCTAAATATCATCAAGACAAAGCCAATGGTGAGCTGGTTACACTCCCTGATGAGTTGCAACCCTATACAGCTCAAATTACAAAGCTAATTGATAGTATTTTTGATCCTAAAGCGACTGATGGTATGACTGAGGATGCTAATAAGCGTTTGACTAACCACATCAACTCTAAAAATCTTGAGCGTAAAGAATTTCAGGATTTATGGAAAAAAATTAATCGTAAAGCGATTTATCAAATTCAGATTGATTCTAACAAGTTGATTAGTGACAGTATTAGTTGTGTTGAGCGTACAGCAAAAGAGCGTAACAACAAGTTTGTAGAAACTTTAACTTACAAGCTTGCTGAATCTTCAATGAAAGATGAGGTGAGTTTTGATGAATTGAAGTCAAAAGAAGCTTTTGGAAAAATGACCTCTAAAACTGAAAATAGTACTTTATCGATTCACTCTCAGGTGCAATATGACTTGGTTGGTAATATTGCGGAAGATACCAACTTGACCCGAAAGACTGTAGCACAGATTCTCAAAGGGATTAATGCCTCTGTTTTTGCTCAATTTAAATTAAACCCTGAAGCGTTTATTCGTGAAATGAGTAGAATTATCAATGAGCAACAAGCATCCATGGTGATTCAGGGTTTAAAATACAATCCATTAAAAGAGGGTTATCCTGAAAATGATATTTTTGTAAGTAATGAAAATATTCCATTAAAGTCCTTTAAAGCAGACCGCCACATTTGGGATTATGTAGTAACTGATTCTGATAATGAACGCAAGTTTGTAGAAGAGTTGGATGGGGCTGATGAAGTGATTGTTTACGCAAAACTTCCAGATCGTTTTCAAATTCCTACGCCATTTGGGAACTATAACCCTGACTGGGCAATTGCTTTTGATAAAGATAAAGTACGCCAAGTTTATTTTGTCGCAGAAACAAAAGGTTCTATGAATGATGCTGACCTACGTGATAAAGAAAAACGTAAAATTGATAGTGCTAAGAAATTCTTTGCAACGTTGAATGAAGAAAATCAGTCTTTAGGTGATGACGTAAAGTATGCCGTGATTGATAGCTTTAGCAGTTTGATGAGCCTAGTTAAGTAAGTAAAAGGGAGTCTATGGCTGAGTCATAGACTCCCTTGCATGGGGTAGTTATGGGCTTTTTTGATATGTTGTTTTCTGGCATTGGATCTTTATTCAGTGTGGCTGTGAACGCGGTTTCTGAAGTGGTTTCTACTGTGAAGACCTATTTTTCTGCGAAAGAAATTATCACAAAGACTGTTTATGATGAGAGAAATAAAAACAAGAAAAAATACATGAGCTTAATCAAGAAATTCAATTTTTACGTCGAAAGCTAAATGAAAATGGACGTATTACTGAACAACAACGTAAAAGGTTATATGAACTTGATGAGGAAAGAAATTTTCTTAAACAAAGGATTAAAAATGATAGTCAAATCATTGCTGCTGATAAATTCCAACAAAATGAAGAGAATATCCACAAAGTTGAAATTGGTTTAGAAACAACACATGTTCTTCAGTGGAATGCCTTTGCTGATACAATGGCCAAGTCATGTTCTAAATGTCAAAGACCTATGAAACTGCAGTGGGCACGCAATTTAGTTCATGTAAAACCACAAGACTTTTATTGGGGATGTACAGGTTGGTATTTTAATAATCAGCTGATTCATTTGTGTGAGTATCGTGAAAATTTATCTCAACAAGATTTGGCATTAATGACAGATACATCTGCACCTGAGTTTAGCCTTCCTGCCCAAGATTTTAATATTATTCTTCACGATCATAGTACTTCTGAAAGTATTATAGAGCGTATGGATGATTTACAATCTGATCTAAGAAATAAAAAGCAAGGTATTAACATTGTTTGTTGCCCAATGCATGCTGAGCCGATGATTTTACAAAAGAAAAAGAATGGTATTGGGTTGTTAGATCAATATTATCTAAGATGTCCACATTGGGCACCTAATGACCAAGGTTGCCCTTACACAGAGAAACTAAAATCAGGTTCACAATTGGCAGCTTTGTTAAAGCATCAGACTGGTACAGGTATACTCTAGATAAAGTAGAACTGTTCGTTAACTTAAACCAGAGTATTAATACTGTTTTGCTTAATCCGCTATGTTGACATTAAAATTCAATGTTTAATTTTTTCTTATAAATATTAAGCCTCTTTTCTGCCCTATCTATAAACTGATCATAGAAAAGAATTTCAGTATATAGCTCGCCATAGGGGATTCTTGTTGCAGGATCGGATATAACACTAGTATTAAAGTAACCTAGACCACTAGGGAATTTTTCATAGTTAGTTGGCATTCTTGACTCATCTAATTCAGTGCCAATTAGATAACCATAGAATTTTTTTATTTTTCCACCAGATTTTGCTGCTAGGAGTCTCGAATACTGTACTAAATCAGGAATATGATCTTGAAGAGGTACTTTAGGTGCCTTAAATTCAATAATAATTGCTGAGCCTTCTTCATTAAAAATTGCAATATCTGGACGTTTTTTAGAATGATCATTATTATTTTTTTTGAATAATGCTTCTAAGCTTTCATCAATATCCGATTCAAACAGTTTTTTCTGATCTTTCCATACGAAAGATGATAGGGGTCTGTCTGAAGCTATATGTTCAAAATAATGATATTCCTCGTTTAATATCCAAATATCATGATCAATACTTTCTGTATTGTTTTTTCCTGTGGGGAAAAATACATTGTGGATTATTTTTTCATCCTCACGACGTACAACAGAAGATTGCTCTTGGCATGCAAGCATAAGTCTCACAGCTTTTCTTAACACTTCAATCATTGAAGAGCGACGAACTATCAGTTGAGATAAATTAGCCATGTCCATTTTTTTGAGCGAACTTGTGTATTTCCAAGAAAGGTCGTTAATTTGTGTTCTGAAATCTTCGCTACGAGGATCTAGGAGTAGTACTCTTTGTTTAATATCAAAGAGGTTTGACGTATCTTTAACAATGTCTTCCTGAAGCTTCTTTAAAACACGCTTAGCGATATTCTCTTCTGTATCGCTGAAGTGAATTTTGATATTGGTATCCTCAAGCATGGTTCGAGATATGCCAAATCTTTCTTGAGTAGAGTTGATTAAAGCTTCTTTATCAAAATCTTTCGGAGTTATAATTAAATAAACATAATCTTCTAAAGCTTCGATAATATCCTGCATTGAAATTTCATCAATAAGATCTTCACCACTAGAACATTCTTTGGGAATATTAAAAGCATCTCTTTGCTGATTCACTTTGCTTTCAAGAAATTCACTTTCTACAAGTATTAATTCAAAGTAACCATCAATAGGCTTTTTGAGATCAGAAGTCGTACGGAAAAATTTCTTTGCTAGAGAGCAAACTATTGCAGAATTAGCACAAAGTGCAATTTCATGTTGTTCGCTGCTATTCTCAGACGGCGTAATAGAATATCTTGTAATTTTTAGATCGTATGACGGCTTAGATAAATTGCTATGTGAACATCTTAATACTAGGGTCTTATTATCCACTGGTAACGGTAAATCATCTGAAGAAATAGTAGATGAAGTTCGTTCGCCATTATCGTTATCATGAAAATTAATTGAAAACTCTCCAATTAATTCTTTTAAGAGTATTAAGCGCTGTAAGAATGTTGTTAAAACATATTTTTTTAATTTGAGTGCTGAAAAATCATTACGAATCGTTAATATATCATTTTGATTTTTAAATGAGTTTTTTTTAATACCTTTGAGTGTTACTTTTGTGTTTATATCCGTAGATTCAAGTTCATATTGAGAAAAATGAGACTCTGAAATTTCTCTGGTCTCTGGTTTTATAGAAAGTATTCTGCGTTTTAGCTTATCTTTATCTAAGTAGACACTATCAATATTAAGTATTTCAAAGTAGTGAAAAAATTGAATTCTACCTGCACCTTTACATTTTCCTAGTCCTTCTATATGGAGATAATCTTTATAAGTCGAATCCTTAGTTACAAAGGCTTTGACCTGCTCATTACAAAATCCTGCTCCATTTTCTAAGCAAGAAATAGCCAAATCATATTCGCCATCAGTAAATAAAGTTTTTTGATAAAATTCTATTTCAAATGTGATAGTTAGTTTGGGGGTGCTCGCATCCTCTTTTCGACGAATTAGGTAGGAATCAATAGCATTAGATAGTAGTTCTTCTACCACAACATATTTATTGGCACTAGGAAGTGTGTTTTTTAAACCGCCTTTAATATCCAAAGTCATGATAAATTTCTACTAAAAATAAAAACCAAAATTAAAGTGGCTCATGATAGGAGCCTTTTGTTGAAAACTTGATAATGATTTAGAATATATCAAGTTTGGTTCATAGCTGAAATACCTTTCTAAGCTAAAGCTTGTAACTATCTAGGGTTTAAGATGATAAGCTCAAGCTATCATATTTCCACCTATTAGATTTACGATGAGCTTTTCTAAATTGACTATTTTTCTCTCAAATTATCAATAAAATTAGACCATTCCTGCATCATTTTTACTCGGTAATCTAAATGCTGAGCATGGTTATAAGCCTGAGAAACCGAGTTCCCAACGGTGTGCGCTAATTGAATTTCAATCGCATCATGCATATAACCTTGTTCATGTAAGGTTGTAGACGCAAGTCCTCGAAAACCATGTCCCGTCATTTTCCCCATATAACCCATTGTTCGAATTGCACTTAAAAGAGCATTATTACTTAACGGTTTGGCTTTACTGTGATTATAAAAAACGAATTGCTTGTTACCTGTTATTGGTCTTAGCCCCTCAATTAACTCAACAGCTTGTTTTGATAAAGGAACAATATGAGGTAATGCCATTTTCATTTTATAAGCAGGAATTCTCCATAAATGATTATCAAAATCAATCTCATTCCACTCCATGTTTATTAGTTCCGCAGTTCTCACAAATGTTAAAGTCATTAGTTGTAGTGCAGTTTTAACTAAAATACTACCGTGATAATGATCCATACGCTCAAGGAATGGCGGAAACTCAGAAATATCCAGACGAGCCATATGTTTTACTTTTCGTGGCTTTAATGCCTCTTGTAGATGAGGGGTCGGATCATTCTCAATAATTCCTTTACGTATTGCATAGCGAAAAATTCGACCAGTCAAAGGAATAGAACGCTTGGCCATTTCCAATGCGCCACGCTCTTCAATTTTTTTAGCACAAGCAAGAATATCTTTACCTTTGATTTGGTCTATAGGTGTATCACCTAAAGCAGGGAACAGATCTTTTTCAAAAACAGATAAATCACGTAAGTAAGTACCTTCAGTAATCGCATCTTTACGATCTTGCATCCATTGCATTGCTAGTACTTTAAAGAGTGTACTTTCATCTGCATGTAATTTTTTTTGTTTTTTTGCTTCATTAGGATTAACGCCATCTTTTATCTGTAAGCGAGTTTCATCACGAATTCTTCTTGCTTGAGCCAGTGTAGTCTCAGGATATGTGCCAATACTAAAAATATTTTCTTTCCCATTTAGACGAAATTTCATACGCCAATGCATACCACCTGATGGTGTAACTTCTAAATACATGCCTTTTTCATCAGCATATTTGGTCTTTTTTTCTAGTGGTTTGATCTTTCTGACTTGCGCATCTGTAAGCATTGCCGTTCATTCCGTAGAAATTTGGGGGTAAAAAATAGGAGTAAATTATTTTACCCCCAGTTATACCCCCAACTATCTTAGGATTCAATAGTATTTCTTGGAAAGCATAAGGCAATAAAAAAAGCTTAAACCCTTTAGATTTAAGCTTTTAGGACTCTATGGGATATCATAGAAAGTATATTTGGCGGTGAGAGAGGGATTCGAACCCTCGAAACGCTATAAACGTTTACACACTTTCCAGGCGTGCTCCTTCAGCCACTCGGACACCTCACCAAGGTGTGCGATAGTAACTAAAAAAAAGCATCATGCCAAGTTGTAGTCAAACAGATTTGCAGAAAAACTTTCTAGCTAGTGATAATATTGCGGCATATAACGTTCTATTTTGAAGACAACATATGCAAAGCACTGCAAAAAAAGCCGCATTGCCAGTCATGACACTGGCAGCCTTAGGGGTGGTCTTTGGAGACATTGGAACAAGTCCATTGTATGCCATACGTGAGTGTTTCAGAACGGGGCATATGCCAATTAACGAAGCATCTGTTTTAGGTATATTGTCACTGATTTTTTGGTGTATGAATTTAAGTATCAGCTATAAATATGTTTCCGTCATTATGCGAGCTGATAACAATGGTGAAGGGGGGATCATATCGCTGTTGGCGTTAAATCTCCGTTCTACAGTTTTTTCAGATAAAAATAAGATCTATCTGATTGCACTTGGATTTATTGGCGCATCCTTATTTTTTGGCGATGGCATCATTACACCTGCAATTTCTGTACTTTCTGCGATTGAAGGTTTGAGTCTAATTACACCGGCTTTAGATCAATGGTTGGTTCCAATTGCCTTAGGAATTTTAACCGCATTGTTTATGGTACAGCGACATGGTACAGCGACAATGGGGAAATTCTTTGGTCCAATTACCTTGCTTTGGTTTATTTCTATCGGCTTGATTGGTCTGTGGAGTATTATCCAAACACCATACGTATTGATGATGATTAATCCTTACTGGGCACTGAATTTCGTGTTTGAACAACCAGCCATTGCTTTTATCACCATGGGTGCTGTTGTACTGACGATGACAGGTGGTGAGGCGCTATATGCTGATATGGGGCACTTTGGACGTATGCCAATTAAATTGGCGTGGTTCATTATTGTATTGCCATGTCTATTGTTGAATTATGCAGGTCAGGGTGCATTGTTATTGCGTAATCCTCAAGCGATTGAAAATCCATTCTATATCTTAGTTCCAGAATGGGCTTTGTTTCCAATGATTGGATTGGCTACAGCTGCGGCAGTGATTGCCTCGCAAGCCGTGATTACAGGCGTATTTTCAGTTGCTAATCAGGCAATTCAATTGCGCTATTTACCCCGATTGACAGTTCACCATACATCAGACGTAGAGCAAGGGCAGATTTATTTACCTTTTATTAATTGGGTATTATTTATCTCTGTGGTGATTCTGATTTTACTTTTTGAAAGTAGTGCCGAGCTTGCGAGTGCATATGGTGTCGCGGTTACGATGACCATGTTATGCGGTACGATTTTAATCTCAACATTGGCTTATGGGGTTTGGCGTTGGGCGTGGTGGAAAGTCGCATTATTTACGATACCATTCTTATTTCTTGATTTAGTTTTTGTTGCATCAACATCGCTGAAAATTTTAGCAGGTGGATGGGTGCCAATTTTAATTGGTGTCGTGGTTTATACGATTTTGATGACATGGAAACGTGGGCGTGAAATTGTATATAACCGTATGGAAACCAATGCATTACCGATCGAGTTATTCATAAAAAGCATTGGCATGAGCAAAGAGACACATTTTGTTCCTGGTGAAGCCATCTTTTTAACAGGTACTCCAAATATTGTTCCGCATGCGATGTTGCATAATATTAAACATAATAAAGTGCTGCATGATCGTAATGTGATGCTCACGGTATATACGCAAGATATTCCTTATGTCGCTGCGGCTGACCGTTTAAAAGTAGAGAAACTTGAGGATCATTTCTATCGCATCTTTGTCTACTATGGTTTCAAGGATCAACCGAATATTCCTAATGCTTTGGAACAAGCTTATAAAGAGTTAGATTTTGAATTTGATATGATGCAAATGAGTTTCTTTATTTCAAGAGACCGTATTGTGCATACAGTGGGTGATGGGATGTCGCCGTGGCGTGAAAAACTATTTATTTCGATGCAGCGGAATACCAGTCCTGTCAGCGATTTCTATCAAATTCCAACCAACCGTGTCGTGGAATTGGGTAGTCAAATAGAAATTTAGCAGTAGCACACATCATTCTAAATGGCGCTCTAGAGCGCCATTTTTACGAGTGGGTGTTTAATTGAACAGAATTGCGACATAAAATGTCGTTCTAGGCTGAAACGCAATATACAGTGGACTTTTGAGTTGTTAAGCTGCGCGTTCATATTGATTTTGATGTAGTTATGGCGAAGAGAACAACCAGAAAGAGTAAGTCTCCTTTTACTCTTTTAAGCCAAAATTTTGGGAAAATTATTTTAGCTTTGATTGCGACAGGAAGTTTTGCGATCGCATTTGGTAATGAAAAAATCTCTAAATTCATTCCATTACAATCAAGTAATAGCGGTTGCTTAAAACAGTTTTATCGTGATGTTCCGCCATTATTGAATAAAGAAAGTCTAAAAAATAATAACTATGCCTTATGTTTTAACGATTTTAACGTGATGTATTCAGGTGTATCAAAAACACCTTTATGGACGGCAGAATATCTAACACCTGAACGTTTAAGCATAAAGATTAAACGCGAAGATAATTTCCATGAGGAAACTCGCGTACAGCAAGCGCATCGAGCATTATTATCAGATTATCGTGGCTCTGGATATGATCGCGGGCATATGGCACCGAATGGTGATATGAACAATACCGCAGCGCAATATGATAGTTTTTCTCTGGCCAATATGGTTCCACAAGCTCCTAAAAATAATCAGGAAGTATGGCGTAAATTAGAAGAAGCTGTTCGAGCAGTAGTGACGAAACATCATAAAGATGCTTATGTGCTAACGGGTCCTATTTTTGAAGGTAAACGATTAAAAACGATTGGCAGTGGCGTGATTGTTCCAACAGCCGTCTACAAAGCAGTTTATCTCCCTAAGCAGGGGATTATTGGTGCTTATTACGCGCCGAATGATAATTCGCAGCAAGTTAAAGTCGTCAGTGTGTGTTATTTAGAGGAAAAGTTAGGAATTAACTTGTTCCCACAACTCACTGAACAACAGAAGCGTAATATCTATCATCTACCATTATCCGCACAACATGTGAAAGCAAATAAAGACATTAGCTATTCGCATTGGGATGGTCAGAGTCAGTGTGCTGAAGAAGCCACAAATGAAGCGATTCAAACGCAACAAAAACAATTTAGTTCAGGACAATCACAGCCAACAGAAAGCAAATTTCCACAAATTGATGAAGAAACTAAGCAGGCTTTAATTAAGCAATTGGTTGATGCTTTGGTCCAGTATTTTTTACAAATGTTGAGATAATGTAGAGTACCTTGCAAAGTGATCATGTTTGGCTCATGTTGTGATGAATACAAGAACAATTAGAGGAAAAAATGTTTAAACCTTTTGAAAATGGCAACGAGTCCTCAGCAATATATGATTTGACGTTGGAAAATCAGCTTGATTGTGTGAGTTTATATGGCAATTTACAAATCACTAAAGATCAAGCAGGTTTGAAATCAGCAAAAGCTTTACAGCAGTTTATCAATGACGTGGTGATCGCTTTAGAAAAAGAAGAATTACCTAAACAGATCGAACGAAAGCCTGAACAGGAAATTGAAAATCCATTTCTATAATTCATAAAAAAACAGCCCATGGAAGGCTGTTTTTTATTTTAAACGTTTAGTCTTTTTCAGTTGCGACGACTTTATAAATAATCGCACCAATGACAGCACCTAAAATGGGAGCAACCCAAAATAGCCATAATTGGCTTAGTGCTGCGGTCTCTGCAAAAAAGGCAACACCAGTACTACGCGCAGGGTTTACGGAGGTATTGGTGACAGGAATACTGATTAAGTGAATAACAGTGAGTGTTAAACCAATAGCAATCGGAGCAAAACCAGCGGGTGCATTTCTATGCGTTGATAATAAGATAATTATCAAGAATATGGCTGTGAGTACAACTTCAATTAAAAATGCAGAAGCGATGGAAAAATGATTGGGCGAAAGCTCACCATAACCATTCGTAGCAAATCCCCCTGTTCCTGTAAATCCTGCTTGACCCTGTACAATAATATAGAGAACAAATGCCGCAAAAGTTGCACCGATCACTTGAGAAATAATATATGGGGCTAAATCTTTTGCTTCTAAACGACCACATACCCATAAGCCTACACTGACTGCGGGGTTAAAATGTGCGCCAGAAATATGACCGAATGCGTAGGCACCCGTTAGTACGGTTAAACCAAATGCAAATGCAACACCTAAGAAACCAATCCCAAGTTCTGGAAAAGCAGCGGCAAGTACTGCACTACCACAACCACCAAAGACAAGCCAAAAGGTACCTAGAAACTCTGCTAAATATTTATTCATTTTTATCACCAAAACATTTATAAAAAACTAAAAATATCCAAAAAATTTATTATGGATTTTCTGATGACCTGTGAAAAAAATGTGAATTAGTTCACACAGGATCTATAATCTTGTATAAATGCTGTAAAGATAATCAACAGTTGTGAAACAGTAAGTTTGACTTTAGTTTTATTAAGAATTGTAAATTGTGTTGTTCTTTCGCCATTGTTGAGGGGTTAAATTGGTCCAAAGTTTGAAGGCACGCTGAAAAGCACTCTGTTCTGAATAACACAGTAATAGGGCAATTTCTTGTAGGCTTAGATGCGGATCTTTTAGATATTCGGTTGCTAACATAAAACGCACTTGTTGTACGCGTTCCTGAAAGGTGGTGTTTTGTTGTTGAAGATGACGCTGTAACTGCCGAACCGAAAGTCCTAGTTTTTCTGCTATGAAGTCGATTTGATATTGGTTCTTTTGTAGCCCAGTCAAAATCGCATGCTGTAAACGCTGGTCGAGCTGGGTCGAATTTGGAAGCTTATCTAATAGGGCTTGTGCTTGTTGTAATAACAATTGCTGTAGCGTGTGATCACCTGTTTTTAATGGTTTAAAAGCTTCTGCTACAGGTAATAAAAGCTGAGTTTTCGGTTGTTCAAAACGAACTTTGCAATGGAAATATTGCTCATAAACACTAATATTTTTCGGCGCGATATTGACGAAATGAACTTCGTGTAAATGAATGGTCTCGCCAGACATAAATAACTTAAGGAACTGCACCATGAGCGCAATCGCAATTTCATCAGTGAGTTGTGTGGGGTGGGGTTCAGGTGCTTCCCAGCGGATCGAAACATATGGTTCGTTAAATTCAACAACTAAAGGGCTTCCATCATAAATCAAGCGATGAAAATCATGATAACGAGCCAAAGCTTCGCCTAAATTTTCACAAGATAGTGCGAGGTAAGCAATAATTCCTAAATGTTTAGGTTGTACATATTCTGCAATTTCTAAACCCAAACCCGTTTTAGGATGTAACCGATTGAGGTCTTCAAGCAGATCGCGCCAAATGACATAGTCAAAGCGCTCTTGGTTTTGAACGAGCTGTAATTGTTCAGGAACAGCAATATGCTCAGCTTCACAGTAAGCTTTTAATAAATGCCCCAAACCACCAAAAACAGAGCCAATATAGTTCTTGAGTTGAGACATCCTGTCTATTTCCTATTCTTGTCGTGTTTTGTCAATATAAATATATCGTATCGTCAATACTTCGCCTACAAAAATTTATATCTTAAATAAAAATAAGGATACTTTTGGAGAGAACCATGTTGAAGGGTTTTATCGCAGGTTTAGCTGTAGCGAATGCATTTGAATGGTTTGCACATAAATACATTTTGCATGGTGTTCATCGTCCAGGACAACCTCGTTACAGTCCTGTGCCAAAAAGCATGGAATCTCATTGGGCACATCACCGCGAAGTTCGTAAACAAGAATTCTCTGATGACTGTTATGTTGAAGGGGTGGAACACTGGCGTACGCGTAATGAAATCATGTCATTAGCTGTCGTGGCAGGTGTTGCAAGTGTGGCGTTTTATCCAATCTCAAAAGGGATGTCTTTGGCGGCACTGTATAGTGCGGGCAATTATTATTATGTACACCGCCGTGCACATCTTGAGCCTGATTGGGCGAGACGTACTATTCCTTGGCACTATGATCATCATATGAATTCGAATCAAGATGCCAACTGGTGTGTGACCCGACCATGGTTTGATTATGTCATGGGTACACGCGTTGTATCTTCGGCTGATTTAAAAGAAGCCAATCCACTAGGTCTTCCTTTACCTACAGCTTTATCTAAAGTTTTGACGCAAGCGATTGAATCAGTCTTTCCTGCAAAGTGGGTTGAGCAAAAGCCTAAACTTGTGGCAGCACAAGTAGAAGACGAACAGCAACAAGAGTCGGTTGCATAAAAGCTTAAATGTGAAGTGTGTCCATAAAGTACAACTGTTTTGACAATTTACGACGATGTATCAAAAGCTATGTCGTGAATTGTCAATAAAATCGGTTTTTAATGTCAATATTTTTGATCACTTTATGGCTATTTTGGTTCAAGCATTTTTGATGCTCAAAATTCATTTTTACCCTCTAGCGTTGTATAAACGCAGTTTCCATACCTTGCCTAGCAAGGTATTTTTTTGTCTTCATAAATGAAATCTTTAAATAAAAAAACCTCTCAAGTGAGAGGTTAACTGGATTCGATTAGGAATTAGAGACGCATTTCAATGCCTTGTGCAGCAAGATACTGTTTAGCTTCTGGAATGCTATGTTGGCCAAAATGGAAAATAGAAGCTGCAAGTACAGCATCTGCCCCACCTTTTAAAATCCCATCAGCCAAATGTTGTAAATTACCAACGCCACCTGAAGCAATGGTCGGGATATTGACATGGTCATTGATCTGACGCATCAAGGCAATGTCATAACCTGCTTTGGTTCCATCGGCATCCATACTGGTAATCAACAGTTCACCTGCACCAAAGTCTGCCATTTTGACAGCCCATTCAATTGCATCAATGCCTGTTGGTTTACGACCGCCGTGCGTGAAAATTTCCCACTTGTTTTCGCCGGTTTTTTTCGCATCGATTGCAACTACGATACATTGTGCACCAAAGCGTTGAGACGCTTCCTGAACAAACTCGGGGGTAAATACCGCTGCTGAGTTGATGCTAACTTTGTCTGCGCCTGCATTCAATAATAAACGAATATCTTCAACTTTACGCACACCACCACCAACGGTGAGAGGAACGAAAACGCTTTCCGCCATACGCTCAACAGTACGGTAAGTGGTGTCGCGTCCATGATGGGTAGCAGTAATATCTAAAAAGGTAATTTCATCGGCACCTTGTTCGTTATAACGACGGGCAACTTCTACTGGGTCACCTGCGTCACGAATATCAAGGAATTGAACGCCTTTGACGACTCGACCATTATCAACATCTAAGCAAGGGATAATACGTTTTGCGAGCATAAAATATTCCAAAAAATCGCCAATAAAGAAAGGGGTGCTACACCTTCATGGAGGGAACAGGTATTCTATCAAACTTCACAGCTATTTTTTGCAGGTTTTCCATGTCGGTTTATACCCCGTTGAGTTTAGAAGAAGTTCAAGCCTTTGCTGAGCCTTATGGTTTGGCAGTGATTGATCTAATTCCAATCCAAGGTGGTATCCAAAACACCAACTATTTTTTGGTGGATCAATCACAGAAACAATATGTGTTAACGGTGTTTGAGGAGTTAGATGCGGAAGGGGCAGGTGAATTGGTACCTGTGCTGGATTGCTTAGGTGAAGCAGATGTGCCTGTGGCAGTGCCGCTAAAGCATCGTGGTCAGGCAATTCATACAATAGCTGATAAACCCGCACAAATCGCGCCTCGGTTAATGGGTGGGCATCCTGAAGAGGCAACATTAGTACAAATACAAGCAATTGCTCAAGCACAAGCAAAAATGCATTTGGCTTTAAGAGATTTTCCTTTAGAGCGTGATTTTAATCGTAATCATCAGTACTGGTCAGATGTAGCAGAGCAACTCAGACCAAACATGAATGAAGATGATCAATCTTTATTGGATCAAGTGTTTCAACAGTTTGCACACATTACGCAACAGCATCCAAATCGTCCAATAGGCTTTATTCATTCTGATTTATTTAGAGACAATACGCTGTTTGAGGGCGATCAATTACAAGGTATTCTTGATTTTTATGAGTTAAATCAAGATGAGTTTTTATTTGATATTGCGATTAGTATCAATGACTTTTGTACCGCTTATCCACAAGCCCATTTAGATCAAGCCAAAGCCAATGCTTTTCTTGCTGCATACCAAAATATTCGTCAGTTAACGGATGATGAATTGGCTTGTTTAAATATCTTCTTAGCAATGGCTGCGTGTCGCTTTTGGAGTATGCGTTTGCAAGTCGCTCAGAAAAATGCAGAACAAGGTCGCACTGGTGAGGATATTTCACAGAAAGATCCGTTAGAAATGCGAATGATGCTACAAGATCGTTTACAACGAATCACAGCTTAAGGAAAAGAGATGCGAGATCAAGGTCGTTTAGTAGAATGGTTTGATGATAAAGGTTATGGCTTTATTCAACCCAATGATATGTATAAGGAGCGTGTTTTTATCCATATCAAAGACTTTGCTCGTACGGGACCTCGTCCTATCGTCGGTTGTGCTTTAGAGTATTTGGTCATTTTGGATGAGCGTGGTCGTTATCGTGCACAGCAAGCAAGCTATTTAAAAGCATCCCAAGTCATTGAGCATAAAGCGAAACCAGCAACTCCCAAGCAAGCCAAAAGCTGGTCTGCAATGAAAATTGGGATTGCGATTTATGCAGTTTTTATGCTGATTGCTGGTTTTAGCAAGCTATTACCTCCTTATACCTTGTTATTTGTGAGTTTAATGAATGTTTTGAGTTATTGGCTGTATGCTCAAGACAAAGAGGCAGCACAATTGGGAAATCGACGCATTCCAGAGCAGACTTTGCATATTGTAGATTCTTTGGGTGGATGGTGCGGTGGTTGGCTTGCTCAGCAAAAACTGCGACATAAAACACAAAAACAACCGTTTCGTAAGATTTATTTCTGTACCATAGTCTTCCATATATTATTGATATGTTGGTTAATTTCTCCGCTCAATGTGTTTTATTGATTGAGGGAGTTTGTTTCTGGAGATTAAATAAAAATGAATTATTCCGTTGATCAAGATCCAAATCGTACTTTGACTTTGGTACTGTATGTGCTTTATATCATTGCGATTTTTTCCGGTGGTCTATTGGCAATCATTGCGTTGATTATCAACTATGTAAAACGCAGTGATGTACAAGGATCGATTTTTGAAAGTCATTTTACTTGGCAAATTCGTACCTTTTGGTGGTATCTCGCTTGGAATATTATTGCCTTTATTCCATTTTTCTTTTTGTTCTTTACTGGAGATAATCCGAATGCCTTTGCGGGTGTTGCATTATCGGGAACCGTTTTCTGTGTTGCAGTCATCTTTATTGCATGGATTTGGATTGTTTATCGTGCGATTCGTGGTTTGATTGCTCTCAATGACAATAAACCCATGTATCAATAAGACGACCAGAAAGCAGATGAACGCCTCATCTGCTTTCTAAATAAAATTTTAAAGTCATTTGATTTTATTAAATAATTATTTGATTTATATTTAAAAATATAAAATATCTACAATTGATTTAAATAGGTTAATTCATGATTATTGAGCATGTGCATTTAAATATTAAACCTAATCGAAATCATGCGTTTGAAGAAGCATTTCAAAAAGCCAAATCAATTATTTACCCGATGGCAGGGTTGAATGCCGTTCAACTGATCAAAAATGTCCAAGATGATCATCGCTATATTCTGATGATATTTTGGGATTGTATCGAAGATCATACAGAAGGCTTTAGAAAGTCTGAGGCATATCAAGAATGGAAAGCATTGTTACATCCATTCTATGACCCAATGCCAAAAGTTGAGTATTATCAAACACAAATATTATTGAAGAAGAAAGAGCCTTCAATAAAAAAAGATTAATTTAAGCATCTTTATTCTTTTGTGAGTAGTTGAGTATTTTTAGTTTCAGCTCACTCACTAAAACGCCAAGCACAACAAGACATCCACCCAATAAAGCTAATAAAGGCAATCGTTCACCTGCAATGCGTCCAAATACACCCGCCCAAACAGGTTCGCCTGCATAAATAATTGCTGCTCGGGTCGGATCGACCATTCTCTGTGCCCAATTCATCACAAATTGAATCAGTGCACTCGCCAGACCTAAACCAAGCGCAACAACAAGTAATTGCCATGAAAATGCAGGTATCGAATGTTCACCGACTAAGGGCATACTGCAAAATGATAATAAAGAAGCAACTGCTAATTGAATGACTGTGACTCGTCTTAAATTCACTTTTCCTGCAAAATAGCCAATTAAAATAATCTCTAGCGCGATCACAAAAGCACAAATTAACGTCAGCGTTTGTCCGTAGCTTAAACTGATTTTGGAAATACCATTGCCAGTCAGAAGAACTAAACCAATAAAAGCCAGTGTTGTGCCGATCCATGTCATTAAAGAAGGGCGCTTCTGAAAAATAACCCACATTAAAATCGGGACGAGAGGAACATAAAGGGCGGTCAGAAATGCAGATTCACTGCTCAGAATGCTTTGTAAAGCAATCGTTTGAGTTCCATAACCAATCGCTATCACTACACCGATTCCTGTCCCTGCCATGACTTCTTTTAAAGTTAATCCACGAATAGATTGAATTGAGATTAAAAAAATTGCCAAAGCTGCGACGGCAAAACGGCAACCGACAAAGAACATCGGACTACTAAAATTAAGTGCATATTGAACTGCCAAAAAAGTTCCGCCCCAAATCATGGTAATAAAAATCAATGCAAATTGTGCTGCTCTAGGCGATTGAGAGAACGCTGTCAAAACCAAATTCCAAATTAGAGTGCAATATACTGCACATGTTGCATTAATTTATGCGTTTGTGCAATATATTGCGCACTACCAAAAGAGAGTGAAGCTGCATGAATCAACCTGATGCGGTGCTGCAATACGTAGGGCAGAATATTCGATTTTATCGAAACCAACACCAATTGAGTCAGCAAGAGCTTGCAGAACGGGCTGGCGTGAGTCGACGAACCATCGCGTCTTTAGAAACAGGGATGGTGAATATTAGTCTGACCAAACTTGATGCAATTGCCCATGCTTTGAGTGTGAATTTTAAGCAGCTTGTCACTGTACCAGAGCTTGCAGATTCTGCCATCGTAAGGACTTTGGCATGGCAGGGGGATCATATTGAAAGCCAAGCGACTTTACATGCATCCGTAGTTGCACGTAGCCAAGTCGAATTATGGACATGGTCATTGGCTAGTGGAGAGACTTATGTTGCTGAGCCTGATCAACAAGGATGGCAGGAATTGATCTATGTGATTGAAGGTGAACTCAGTCTTGAATTAATTTCTGGAACACATTTGGTTGTAGCGGGTACATCATTTTTATTTGATAGTTCTTCAGCTTATCGCTATAGCAATCAAGGTACAGGCATACTTCGTTTTATTCGTAATGTGATTTATTGATGTCAAAAGAGCCAAACATTAATGTCTGGCTCTTTTATCTGCTTAATTCTTTCAGTCTATTGAACTAAATCGCATCAAACTGATGTTTACTATGCGTTCCATATTTATCAATCATGATTGAACTGGCTTCATTCAACCCACGTACAGTGACGTTGATCCCATTTCTTTGAAATTTATTCACGACAGAATCGAGCATTGCTACCGAAGTCACATCCCAAATATGTGAATGAGTTAAATCAATGATCACTTCGGACACAGATTCTTGAAAATTAAAACCTTGCATGAATTTTTCTGATGAACTAAAAAAGATTTGTCCTTTCAGATCATAAACACGGGCGTTATTTTCAAAATAGCTTTCAACACGAATGTCGTTCTCTAATTTATTAGCGAGGAATAAAGCAGAAAGTAATACACCTGTGAGTACTCCAAGTGCCAAGTTATGGGTTGCAACCACGACAATAACAGTGGCAAGCATAACCACATTGCTCGTTTTGGGATTGGCTTTAAAGTTGGTCAAGGATTTCCATTCAAAGGTGCTAATCGAAACCATAATCATCACAGCAACCAAAGCCGCCATAGGGATGACTTTTAACCAGTCACTAATAAAGACAACTAAAATCAGCAAAAATACGCCTGCTGAAAAAGTTGATAAACGAGTCAGACCACCAGATTTCACATTAATCATTGACTGACCAATCATGGCGCAGCCCGCCATGCCGCCCATGAAACCAGATGCGATATTGGCAATGCCTTGACCTTTGCATTCTTGGAATTTATCACTTGGCGTATCCGTCATTTCATCAATAATGGTGGCTGTCATCATTGACTCAAGTAGGCCGACTGCCGCTAATGCAATTGAATAAGGTAAGATTATTGTTAAGGTTTCAAGATTTAAAGGAATATCAGGCAGTAAAAATACAGGCAATGTATCTGGTAATGCACCCATGTCGCCTACGGTACGAATATCAATACCTAAACCTACCGCGATCAGGCTAATAACGATGATACAGACCAAGGGAGACGGCAGGATTTTTCCAATTTTAGGCAGGAGTGGAAATAAATAGATGATTGCCAAGCCTAATCCAACCAGTGCATACACATGCCATGTCACATGAACCAATTCAGGCAATTGCGCCATAAAAATGAGGATAGCGAGCGCATTAACAAAGCCGATCACCACAGATTTTGAGACAAAGCGCATGAGTTTTGCGAGTTTTAGATAACCTGCCAAAATTTGCAATACGCCTGTTAAAAGCGTTGCAGCAAGTAGATATTGTAAGCCGTGCTCCTTTACCAGACTCGCCATCACCAAAGCCATTGCACCCGTCGCTGCTGAAATCATTGCAGGACGACCGCCAACAAATGAAATAACGACTGCAATACAAAATGAAGCATATAAACCGACTTTAGGGTCAACTCCCGCGATAATTGAAAATGCAATTGCTTCGGGAATCAGCGCCAATCCCACCACGAGACCAGCCAATACATCGGCCCGGATGTTAGAGAACCATTGTTCTCGTATATTGGAAAACATAGAAATAGCCTATTTTTTGAAAAAAATTTTAAAGGCTAGTGATGTGATATATAAAAACACACGACTACACCACATCACTAGACAGTGATGAGTTATTTACACGAGGGGACTGTAAAAACTAGGGTGGCGTAAGTGTCATTATAAAATTGAGAGTCGATAGGAAAATCGAGGTAAGGATAACATTTAAGCTAAAAAAGCTCTAGCCATTATTTAAATCGCTAGAGCTGCGAATGATTAAAGTGATTGTTCATCTAACAATAGTTGTGCTTCGCGAAGGCTCAATGTGCCTTCATAAATTGCACGACCAGTAATTGCACCTAAAATGCCTTTTTGACCTTTTAAGTTACGAACATCATCAAGGTTGGTCACACCACCAGATGCGATCACAGGCAAGCCAGAGTATTGTGCTAACTGAACAGTTTGTTCAACATTGACACCTTGCATCATGCCATCACGTGCAATATCAGTGTATACAATGCTAGATACACCTGCATCAGCAAACCGTTTAGCAAGATCAGTTGCTTTAACGTCAGTGACATTGGCCCAACCATCAGTTGCAACCATGCCATTGATGGCATCGATACCGACAATGATGTGACCTGCAAAACGCTTACATGCTTCTTCAACAAATTCAGGTTCTTGTACGGCTTTGGTGCCGATAATAACAAAAGATACGCCTGCTTCTAAATAATGTTCAATGGTTTCAAGCGAACGGATACCGCCGCCAATTTGGATTGGAAGCTCTGGTTGCGCGCGAGCAATTGCTTCAACCACGGGTTTATGAATTGGTGTACCTGCGAAAGCACCATTCAAATCAACTAAATGTAAACGACGTGCGCCTTCATCAACCCAATGTTGAGCAGTTGCCACTGGATCATCAGAGAAAACGGTATCGTCTTCCATACGACCTTGTTTTAAACGGACACATTTGCCATCTTTCAGGTCAATTGCAGGGATGATTAGCATGCTTTCGCTCCTTGCATCATCATAAAGTTTAAATTGGCTACATATTAGCAAAGTATTGATCAATCGCTAAGCCTTGTCTGTTGAACCTTCAAGTATTCTTGCAATTTGTTGTTGAGTTTGAGTGGACAATATTTTCTGATGATATAGCTGTTGGCATATCAACAATGCGGCATAAGCATCTGCGGCAGCATAATTGATTTGTTGAGGACTGAGCTGTTTGATAGACCAGTTTGAAGTGCTGACCTTTTTACTTTTAATAAAATAGCGTTGAAAGAGTAGAGCAATTGCAGTTTGTACACCGACTTGAGCGTTGTAACCAAAACTCGAAAAACTTTTGGAAAGTTCAATCAGTGATTTTGGTTCAATCCCTTTACGGCGGAAACTAATCAGATCATTTTTCAAGCCAAAACCAACTTTAAGTTGGTGTTCATTTTCTAAAATAGGCTTTAAAAATACTAAGATTTCTGGAGTAACTTGAAATAAATAAGCTTTTTCAAGTGTTGCAAGCTGAATAAGATGCGGTCCAGTCGATTTTTCTCCGACCTTGAAAGTAGGTTTAGACTCAGTATCAAAACCAAAAATAGGTGTTTGATAGAGTTCATTTTGAATAGATAAGCATTGTTGTGGTGTTTGAATCACTAAAATCTTATCGGTATCTAAGTTTCGAAATGCGGGTAATGCACGGATGTGTTCTTTGCTTAAAAGCGTTGTTTGCTGTGGCATTTCCATTATAACGAAACTCAAAACTTTGGTTTGAGCTTAAACGTTTTTATTGAAATGAAAAAGCCAAGTTTGGAAGCTTGGCTTTTATTAGAACTTACTCAGCTTGATTAAGCTGCTGTTCAATTTGCATTTGCTGACTTTTCTCTATATAGCTTTGATATGCAGGAATTGCTGTTGCTGCAATTGCTAAAATACTGATTGGGAAGACGATAATATAAATCCAAGCTAAAACCTTTTCCCAACCTTGAGTAATACGAGGCAACCCATAATTATTTGTGTTTTCATCACCTTTTGCACAACTTAAATAAATAACAAATAAAAAGTTGATCAATGGAACAAGCATTACAAGTGATAACCAACCAGTTTGATTGCGGTCATGCAAACGACGAATTGAAAAAACGAAGCTAAAGTAGATCATTGCAATATAAACAATGATAAAGAGTCCACCGAATACATACAACGATGAGCCTGTTGATGAGCTGCTAAAAGTAGGGACTAGAAATGCTGCGATAATACCTAAAATGAATACGAAGACCATAAGTAACATATTCCAGCCTAAGTAAGACAGTCTGCCGAAACGACCATTTGCACTAAAACCTGAATCATTGGTTTGAAAATGAGATGACATATTATTTTCCTGTAGTCACTGATTTTTAAAATTAATTTTGAAACGATGTGCTGTTTGATTTTTATTCAAAACGTTTGCATGATATGCAAAAAGTAATTAGAAATAAATAAAAATAAAGCCAATTTTAAATTGGCTTTATTTTCAGAAATTAAATTCATTCAAGTGATTAAATTTTCCATTCCACAAAGTTCTTTAACAGCTGTAACCCAGCGGTATGACTTTTTTCAGGATGGAACTGCGTTGCAAACAAATTGTCTTTATGAATCGCAGTGCAAAAATTCACGCCATAATCACAAGTTGCCGCAGTAATAGCAGCATCTTTTGGTTCTACATAGTAACTATGTACAAAATAGAAACGCGCATCTTGTTCAATGTTGTTCCACATTGGATGACTTGGATCAAGTTGATGCACTTGATTCCAGCCCATGTGTGGTACTTTCAAATTTGAAATTTCTGGGAAGTGTTTAACAACACCATCAAAAATTCCCAAAGCATCGACACCACCATTTTCTTCAGAGCTTTGTAGTAGGGCTTGCATACCGACACAAATCGCTAAAACAGGTTTGTTGAAGGCAGCTTGACGGACGACCTCATCAATGCCTGCTTCATGCATACCTTGCATGCAATCACGCATTGCACCCACACCAGGGAAAACAATTTTATCCGCTTTGGCAATTAATTTAGGATCATTCGTCACATCAACAGTAGCACCAACGTGTTCTAAGGCTTTCGCCGCAGAGTGCAAATTACCCATACCATAATCGAGTAAAGCAATACGGGTCATTACAAACTACCTTTGGTTGAAGCAATACTGTTTTCTGCACGTGGATCAATTTCACATGCCATACGCAAAGCACGTGCCATTGCTTTGAACACGCTTTCAATCTGGTGATGACTATTTTTGCCTTTGAGATTGTCAATATGCAATGTCATTAATGCATGATTGACGAAACCTTGGAAAAATTCCGAAAACAAGTCCACATCAAAAGTTCCGATACGCGCACGAGTAAATGGAATATCCATAAATAAACCCGGACGACCAGATAGGTCTACTACAACACGAGAAAGTGCTTCATCAAGTGGTGCATAAAAATGACCATAGCGACGTAAGCCTTTTTTATCACCCAAAGCTTGCGCAAAAGCTTGCCCTAAGGTGATTCCACAATCTTCAACGGTGTGATGATCATCAATTTCTAGATCACCGTCGCAATGAATATCGATATCAAATAGACCATGGCGCTTGATTTGATCAATCATATGGTCTAAAAATGGAACTCCAGTGTTGAGTGTGCCTTGACCAGTACCATCGAGATTGAGACGAACTCGAATTTTTGTTTCGTTGGTATTTCTTACCACTTCACTGATACGTTGCGTCATGGACACGTTCCTCAAAAAACGTCAAAAATGATTGAATTAAAAACCAATATTTCGCTGTGACGAAAAAGTGACAGCATCATAGTTTGCTCAGGAGGGTTAATCAATGCCTATTAGCGTACATGCTTACAGTTCTCTAGATAATCTAGGGATTCGTACCCAGCTAGAGCGACTTTACGATACCAGCCCAGAGTTTGGCGATGGGCAAGATGCTATGCAGCAACTTGAACAAGATCTACAGCAATATACCACAGTTTATACCGCTGAATTTAACACCAAAATTATAGGTGCAATTTGGGTAACAGGACAAGGTGAAAGCCGCGTTTTGGAATATATTGTGGTGCATCCTTCTAACCGTGGTCGTGGTGTGGCTGAGCGTTTAGTTGAAGAAGTGTGTCGAATGGAAGAAGAGCATGGCGTAAAGCAATTTGAGCCAGGTTGTGGTGCGATTCATCGTTGTTTATCGCACTTAGGTAAAATCTAAAAACACCGAATTTTGAGGATGTGTAGCAAAATTAATCGCTTGTTAGAAAAAAACGCAAATTTGCTTGACGTGTTTTGACAAACATTGTTTAATACGCCCACTTTGGCGCGATAGCTCAGTCGGTAGAGCAACGGATTGAAAATCCGTGTGTCCCCAGTTCGATCCTGGGTCCCGCCACCATAAATTTGTATTTTCAATCCCTGATCCCATCAGGGATTTTTTTTGTCTTAAAGTTTGTTGCGTGAAAAATGGGCAGTTAAATCAAAAGCTCATGATAATTATTGACTATTGCGCTGAGATACGGCTTAATACACCCCATTGGCGCGATAGCTCAGTCGGTAGAGCAACGGATTGAAAATCCGTGTGTCCCCAGTTCGATCCTGGGTCCCGCCACCATATTCAAAAACCCCAAACGCAAGTTTGGGGTTTTTTTTATGGAAAAATTTAACCCAATTTATTTAAAAGTAAAACTGCACTTAAAAAAGATTCTTTATGAATAATAAGAATATGTTTCTCAGTTTTATTTGGTTATAAGAATAAAAGAAAAACAATATGCTTGTGCATATATTATTTTTATTGAAGATAAGTTATGCAAAAATTTATTGGGGTGGCACTGCCCGTGATTATTTTATCGACCCTCACGCAGCATGTATTTGCAACTACAGGCTATTTTATGCATGGTTATGGGATTAAATCTCAAGGTAATGCAGGCGCTTCTACAGCTTCCTTTAACGACGCGCTCACCATCGCAAGTAATCCATCTGGTTTAAGTTGGATTGACAGCCGAGTTGATGTGGGAGCAACTTTATTTAATCCTAAACGCTCTGCGGAAATAGAAGGAAACTTAGCAGGTGCCAACGGACAATACAGTGGTAATGGTCTTGAATACTTTGTACTGCCTGAATTTGCGATCAATAAGAAAGTAAATGATACCGTTGCTCTAGGCTTAGCGATTTATGGCAATGGGGGAATGAACACGACTTATAAACGCAACCCTTATGCAGCATTTGGTAATGCAGGGGAAGCAGGTATTGATTTAGCTCAAGTCTTTATTTCACCTGCGGTCGCATGGCGTTATAGCGAAAATCAATCCATTGGTATTGCAACGAATATTCTTTACCAACGCTTTGAAGCGAAAGGTATTTCTGGTTTCGCGCCGTTTTCAAGTGATGCACAAAAACTAAGTAACCAAGGTAAAGATTCAGCTACTGGCATTGGTGTGCGGGTCGGGTGGAGTGCCAAATTAAATGATGTTGTAACGGTAGGAGCAAATTACTCTTCAAAAATTGAAGCGGATAAATTTGATAAGTACCGTGGTTTATTTGCGCAAGCGGGTAGTTTTGATGTTCCAGAAAGTTATGCTATTGGCGCAAGTTTTCAGATCACACCAGCTTTGAAAATATTAGCAGATGCTCAACGAATTAATTATTCGGATGTTGATTCAGTTGGTCATCCTTTTAGTTTAGCGTCAGTGATGGCAGGTAATGCTTTTGGAACGGAAAAGGGGCAGGGCTTTGGCTGGAAAGATATTAATATCTATAAATTGGGGGCAACGTATCAAGTTGATCCACAATTAACCTTGAGAGCAGGATATAGCCATAATGATCAACCCATTCCCAATGATCAAACTTTTCTAAATATCTTAGCACCTGGTGTCATTCAAGATCATTTAAGCTTGGGTGCAACATGGAGTGTGGATCAGAGACAGGAGTTGAGTGTTGCTTATACTTATGGCTTTAAGAAAAAGGTAAAAGGTAATCAATCAATTCCTACAGCTTTCGGAGGTGGTGAAGCTAACCTAGAAATGGATCAGCATATTCTCGGATTATCTTATGGTTTGAAATTCTAATTTAAAAAAAAGCTGAATTTTTTAGATTCAGCTTTTTTTATTTTTACAATAATGAATTAAGCAGTTTTTGCGAGCTTTTCAGCAGCTAACATATGACCTGTTTCTTCAAAATTGGCATGCCATGACAATGCTTCACGAAGAATGTGAGGTGTATGACCACCGCGCTCACAAGAGCGATCAAAGTAATCGTTTAATGCCACTTTGTAGAGAGGATGTACACAGTTGTCGATGATCACACGTGCGCGTTCACGAGGTGCTAAACCACGTAAATCTGCTAAACCGACTTCTGTTACTAAAATATCAACATCATGCTCATTGTGGTCAACATGGCTGACCATCGGTACGATTGATGAAATATCACCACCTTTGGCAATTGATTTGGTCACGAAAATGGCCAAATGTGCATTGCGAGCAAAGTCACCTGAGCCACCAATACCATTCATCATTTTGGTACCACAAACATGAGTTGAATTGACGTTACCGTAAATATCAAACTCAAGTGCAGTATTAATTCCGATAATACCCAAACGGCGCACAATTTCAGGGTGATTTGAAATTTCTTGTGGGCGTAAAACCAATTTATCTTTGTAGTGTTCTAGATTGCCAAATACACGCTCGCCACATTGAGCAGAAAGTGTAATTGAACTGCCAGACGCGAATTTCATTTTACCTGCATCGATTAATTCAAAGGTACAGTCTTGTAATACTTCAGAATACATCACCAGATCTTCAAAGTTTGAATCTTTCAGACCTGTTAGAACTGCATTGGCAATTGAACCGATACCTGCTTGCAGCGGACCTAAGTTTTTTGCTAAACGACCAGCAGCAACTTCTTTCTCAAAAAATGCAATCAAATGATTTGCAATCCCTTGAGTTTCATCATCTGGCGGTGTCACAGTTGATGGAGAGTCAGCAGTATCATTAAGCACGATACCTACGATTTTCGCGGGATCAATTGGAATTGCGGTTGAGCCAATGCGATTATCTACTTGGGTCAAAGGCAATGGGGTGCGTGTTGGACGATAGGTTGGAATATAAATATCGTGTAAGCCTTCAAAGTTTTCACTGAGAGAGGTGTTGATTTCAACAATTACTTTTTCCGCGAAAATGGCAAAACTTGCAGAGTTACCTACAGACGTCGTTGGAACAATGTGACCATCTTCTGTGATTGCAACGGCTTCAATTACCGCAACATCAGGGCGTTTGAGTTGCTGATTACGCATTTGTTCGACAGTTTCAGACAAATGCTGGTCGATAAACATCACTTCGCCATTATTGATGGCACGACGCAAAGTATTATCAACTTGGAATGGCATGCGACGCGCAAGAACGCCTGCTTCAGTGAGCTGTTTGTCTAAGTCGTTACCTAGACTTGCACCTGTAATTAACGTGATTTTTAACGGATTTTTTTTGGCTTGTTCAACCAGTGCTTGTGGAACAGCTTTCGCTTCTCCAGCACGAGTAAAACCACTCATACCAACCGTCATATCATTTTCAATAAAGCGCGCTGCTTGTTCAGCACTCATTACTTTGTCATGTAGGGAAGCAAGGCGAATACGACTTAAAGACATGATCCATTCTCAATATACTTTTTAATAGATATGGATTTTAACGTTAAAAAGTGAAAAGGGAATTGGATTACGGCTAAGGTCTAATATGTGAAATCCGTGATATTTTTACAGTAGAAAAAGTGGCATTTTAATCTGCCACTTTTTGTTTTAAAAATGCCCAGTTAGAGTCTGTCTGATTTTATCAAGTGTATTATTTGGAGGTTCTTCTTCTGTGGTTGTCGTAATTGGCAGAGAGATTACGACCTCTAAACCACCTTGTTCTCGGTTGCGAATATTGATTTGTCCTTGATGGATCTCCACAATTCGCTTCACAATAGCGAGTCCTAAACCACTTCCTTGAACAGTCCGTGCTGAATTACCACGAACAAAGGGCTGCATGAGTTCCTCGACTTGATCAGGTGGAATGCCTTCGCCGTGGTCAGCAACTGTAATCAATATATGTTCATCGACATGACTGGCTGAAAGCTCAATCGGTTCGGCTCCATATCGTTTCGCATTGTTAATCAGATTTGCGATTAAACGTTTTAAAGATAAGCTTCGAGCTTGAATGATAGGTAGCTCTTGCATTGCAAAACGTATATCCAGTGGCTTGAACTGTATGACTAATTCTTGTAATAACGTATTGATGTTGGTATCCGTTAATTCCTCATCAGAACCATCACGCATATAAGAAATGAATTGATTTAGAATCGCATCCATATCATCGACATCATAGATCAGACCTTCGCGGAAAAACTCATCAGGTAGCATTTCTGCGGTGAGTCGAATGCGTGTTAAAGGTGTGCGCAAATCATGTGAAATCCCAGCCAACATGATTTGTCGATCACGTTCGGTTTGTTCAAGTGTATAGACCATATGGTTAAAGGCTTGGTTAACTTGACGAATTTCAAAAGGACCATGATTAGTATCTAAATAAGGCGCTTTTCCTGATTTACTATAACTGCTGGCGGCATTCTGTAAACGACGCAATGGTCGATTCATTTGTCGAACTAAAATGAGAATAATAATGGATGAAAAAATTGGGACACCAAATAACCAAGCAGAGATCAATTCAACACTGTAATTGGTATAGGTTTTTAACGGTTCTCGCACCCAATTACCATTCATCTCTGGTGTTTGAATCCAAATTCGAGGGATGGGTTTAAATTTAAAATAAACGGTAACGTTATCGACACCTAGTTCTTTAGCTAGTTTTGCCTCGATCTGATTGGTAAACAGTTCCGCTAAGAACTTATCTTCGACGACTGGGAATTCTTTAGGATCAGTGACGTACTCGATACCAATACGATTTTTAAGCCAAGTATCGACATCGACTTCAGTATCACGATGCAGAATCCGAATATCAGGATTATTGACTAACTCTAATTCGATGGCGAGATAACGCGCATGTTGTTGTAATTCTGGTAAATATAAAGTTCGCCAAAAGAACCACAAGGACATGAAAAGACTAAAAAATACCGTAAAAAGTACCAAAATCGTGGTACGCATAGCGGCTGAACGCGGCTTAATTTTATCTAAAAAACGTTCCCATTTGGTTCGTGGCCGTTCTGAATAAGCCACGAAATCAGTAAATGCTTGCGGATCGATTGGTTCAAGTTTCAAGAATTTGCTTCCTAAGCTTATTCAGCACCATCTGGAACAAAAACGTAGCCTACACCCCAAACCGTTTGAATGTAGCGAGCACGGGCTGGATTATCTTCAATTAAACGACGTAAGCGAGACACTTGAACATCAATTGAGCGCTCCATTGCACCCCATTCACGACCACGCGCTAAGTTCATTAGTTTATCGCGAGTTAATGGTTCACGAGGATGTTGAACGAGTGCTTTTAGTACCGCAAACTCACCTGTGGTTAACGTGACCACTTGACCTTCACGAGTTAAAGTACGTGTAGAAAGATCTAATGCCCATGGACCAAAACTGACCACTTCAACTTGTTGGCTTGGAGCGCCAGGCACTTCGCGGACTTGGCGGCGTAATACAGCACGAATACGCGCTAAAAGTTCATTTGGGTTGAATGGTTTTGGTAGATAGTCATCTGCACCCGCTTCTAAGCCTGCAATACGATCAGAATCGCTGCCACGAGCAGTAAGCATAATAATAGGTGTGTCGATATTCGACTGACGTAAACGACGACAAATACTTAAACCATCTTCGACAGGCAACATGAAATCAAGAACGATCAGTGAGAATAGCTCACGTTGAAGCAGACGATCCATTTGCGTAGCATCATGGGCAGTTTTGACCACAAAGCCTTTATCTTCAAGGAAGCGCTGTAAAAGCGTACGTAAACGCACATCATCATCGACGACTAAGATACGTTCGACTCGATCTGTTTCATGGTGTACGGTTTCCGTCGATTCGGCAGGTACAACTAAACTCATGATGTGTGCTCCTTTATCGTTTATTGTCATCGTCTTATGCAATGATCGGGAGTATAAGGTTCATTGCACGGTTTTGGCTATGTTATAAAGCAACAAATATTGCCAATAAAATCAAGAGATAGATACCAAATGTATACAGGTAAAATCATGACAATCAATCTATTTTTTCAATATTTAGCTAAAAAACTGTTGGTATTTTAGAAACATTGGTGAATTAGCATTATCTATTGAAATAATATTCAAAAAAACAATAGTGGATTTTATAGTCATGGACTTTATAATCAGTGCTTTTAGACTTAACCCTAGTGGAATCAATCACGATGACTGACTTAGTTCAGCAGTTGGCAAATGAACTCGCCGTACGTCCAAACCAAGTAGAAGCTGCTATTCGTTTAATTGATGAAGGCGCTAGTGTTCCTTTTATCGCTCGTTACCGTAAAGAGGTCACACAAGGCTTAGATGATACGCAATTACGTCAACTCGATACACGTTTAACTTACTTGCGTGATTTATACGAGCGTCGTGAGAAAGTAATCCAGTCTTTACAAGAACAAGATAAATTAAACGATGATTTATTGGCACGTGTAAATGCGGCTGAAACAAAGAATGCGTTAGAAGAAATTTATGCGCCTTATCGCCCAAAACGTACTAGTAAATCTTTTAAAGCAAGAGAAGCGGGTTTAGGTCCGATTGCTGAGAAAATCATTAACGATCAAATTGATCCAGCAGAAGCGTTGGCTGATTTTAGTCATGAAGACTATCCAGACATTGAAAGTCAACTCGATGCAATTCAGCATATTTTGATTGATGATTGGGCACAAAACATTGCGCTCACCACTGAATTAAAACAAACTTTTGCTAAAACAGCATTATTGAAAAGTACAGTTGCTTCTGAAGAGAAAAAAGAAGTTGGCAAAAAATTCCGTGATTATTTTGAATTTTCAGAAAATTTAAACAAGTTACCTTCTCATCGTTTATTGGCGATGTTACGTGGTCGTCAAGAAAATGTACTGGGTTTAAAAGTAGATGGTGAAGATGATGCGCCATTGGTACGCATCGAAACTGAATATAATCTTGAACAAATTCAACCACAAAGCCGTCAGGAATATTTAAAACAAACTGCAAAATTATTTTGGCTTGGTAAGATTCGTCCGCAAATCGAACATTCATTATTGACTGATAAACGCTTAGCTGCTGAAGCTGAAGCGATGGATGTCTTTGCTGAAAATCTACGTCACTTATTATTGTCTGCACCTGCGGGTGGGCGTACCACTTTAGGTGTTGATCCTGGTATCCGTACTGGCGTGAAGCTTGCTGTGGTGAGTGACGCAGGTGATGTTCTTGCGCATAGTACGATTTACCCGTTTGCGCCGAAAGAAGATAAAGACGGTTCAATTGCTGAGTTAGCTCGTTTATGTCGAGAGTTCCACGTGGAACTTATTGCGATTGGTAATGGAACTGCAAGTCGTGAAACCGAAGCCGTTGTAGCTGAAATGATGGCTGCCAATACAGATTTAAATCTGACTCGTATTACTGTAAGTGAAGCAGGAGCCTCTGTTTATTCGGCAAGTGAACTCGCTTCTCAAGAGCTGCCAGAGCTTGATGTTTCAATTCGCGGTGCGGTTTCAATTGCACGCCGTTTACAAGATCCATTGGCTGAGCTTGTTAAAATTGATCCGAAATCAATTGGTGTGGGTCAATATCAGCATGATGTGAATCAAACTGGTTTGGCTAAAACCCTGGATGCCGTGGTTGAAGACTGTGTAAACGCTGTAGGGGTGGATGTGAATACCGCATCTCCAGCGATCTTGGCGTATATTGCAGGTTTAAATAAATCCATTGCACAGCAAATCGTTGAATATCGTAAAGAACATGGTCGTTTCGACAACCGTCAAGCCTTGAAAAAGGTGCCACGTTTAGGCGAGCGTACTTTTGAGCAATCAGCAGGCTTCCTACGTGTTCAAAATGGTTCTGAGCCATTGGATGCATCAGCAGTTCACCCAGAAAGTTATGGCGTGGTTGAAAAGATTGTTGCGGCAAAAGCAACGACGGTAAAAGACATTATTGGTAATACTGAAATTATCCGCCAAGTCAAAGCAGATGAGTTTGTCGATGACAAATTTGGTTTGCCGACGATTCAAGATATTTTAGCTGAACTTGAAAAGCCTGCACGTGATCCACGTCCAGAGTTCCGTACTGCTAAGTTTCGTGAAGATATTACGGAAGTTGCACAACTCACTGAAGGCATGCAGCTCGAAGGTGTGGTGACCAATGTGACTAACTTCGGCGCGTTCGTAGATGTAGGTGTACATCAAGATGGTTTAGTGCATATCTCTGAACTTGCAAATGAATTTGTTTCTGATCCACATAAAGTGGTTAAACCAGGTCAAATTGTGCAAGTGCGTGTGATGCAAGTTGATGTTGAACGTAATCGTGTGAACTTGAGTATGCGTGCAGAAGGTTCTGCACCTGCTAAAGCGCCACGTCAACAACAGCGTCCACAGCAAGAGCGAACTGAACGTTCAGAGCGTAAGCCTCAAGGTCAACGTCCACCACGTAAAGAAGGTGACTTTAAGCGTCCGCAAAATAACAAGCCAAAAACTGAAAAAGCACAAGAGCAAAAAATCGGTGGTTTAGGTGCATTGTTATTACAAGCAGGGATTAAAGGTTCTAAGTAACTGATCAAATAAATAAAAGCCTCTTCGGAGGCTTTTATTTTGTGCGTATGATTTTATATTCACTTGTCTTCGAGATGTTTTATTTGTTCTCTATTTTGTATTTTAAGCTTTGGAGTTGTTGTTCGCGTAATTCAAGTTGAATAACATGTTTTTCATTAGATGCTGTTTTTAATGTTTGAATATCTAGAAGAACTTCATCAAGTAAATGTTGATAATGCTTCTGATCAAATATTTGAGAGGCAAGCAGAATTCCTTCGGTTTTGATTTGATAGTTTAGACTAATTTTTCTTAATAGATTCACCGCAAAAGGAGGGCATAACAACACATCTAATAAGAGTTGAGTGGTTTTGAACCAAGATAATTGCAAGTTTTTCCGTTTGAACATTACAAAAAAAATTGAAAACAGGTTTAAGCCATATATCATCACAAGTGTAATTGAAATTGCTACATAATTTGCTTTATAGATCAGTAAAAATGGCAGAATAGCGAGAGTAAGTAAGAAAATTAAAATATTAATAACCTGTAGGGGCTTTAATATTAGACTAATTTTTCTAATATGTTCAATCTCAATTGCATGAATTGTTGAATGCGTATCTTTAAACCTCCATGCACATTTGAAAATAAGTTGATGTGGCAAAAGTAAGTTAAGAATAACCAAGTACTGACGATAAAAATTGAATTTTCGTGAAATCAATTGTGACTTAAAGGTGGTTTTAAAACCTTTGTAAATATTAAACTCATTATAAAAATAGAGATGAGTCGAGTCATAAATATAGAACCCGACTATTCCTATTACGAGTAATACCTCGAAAGGCAAATACATTTATGATTTGTTCTTCTTGAATAAAGAACGAAGCCATCCAGCCGCAGCAATTGCTCCTACTGCAATGAATTTCCATGTAGCTGCAAAGAAGGCAGCAATAGCAGCCCAGAAGCCTTTTTTGGTTGCCACAACTGCTGCACCGCCAGCAATTAATGCTGCTAGACCATATTCAGCGACTTTATCGCCCTCACGATATTCTGCATATTTTTCGCCAAAGTTATAATCAAAGCCTTTTAGACTACCTTTAAACGCATTAATGTTCTGAGTTAAATGTTCTTCATCCGAAACTAATGTTGCACTGGTCACACCCGTACGACCTAGAATACGAATGGTATAGTTAATCGCTTCGTTATTATCCTGATCACGGATTTTGAGTGCCCATTCTAAGCGTTTAGTCTGATTATCATAATGCGGCGGAACGACCCAACCAACAGTATACAGTTTTGGATAACCTAAACGAGCACGCTCTTCATTTGAAGGCTCATCAGAATCTTTAAGTTGTTTTAATAAGGCATCAGCATCGATTTTCTCATCATCTTTGACATAACCAGATGGTTCAAAATCAAAAGTTGCCCACCATGAATCATCAGGTGCAACTAAAATATTTGTATTACCTGTAGTTAAATTACCAGTTAATTCCAGAAATTTATCTGCATTCTTCGGATCTAAAAAACCTTCATCTTTGAGCGTATTTAAAGTCGCAACATTAGCAACATTTTCTTTTTTAGGCCCTAAATGCCAATCTAATTTAGCCATTGGATTTTCAACAGTATTTTGAGCTGTCGTATTAGTTGTTGTTTCTTCAACAGGTGCAGAGGCATGCACATAACTTGGTAGGGTACTGGTGCCCAACATAGAAAGACTAAGAGCAATCGCATGGCTTAATGGTATTAATTTTTGGGGGTGTAAAGGATTAAACATAGAAATCTCACAATCATTATTAGCTATTGGTTTTATTACAATTTATGACATAAATTATGGAAGTATTTTAAAATGATTTTTATCATAAGTTAAAGTTATTTTTAAGAATATAATATTTCTTTGGAAAAATATTTATTTCAACTGAATATTTATCTAATTATATTCTCAGGATTAATACAATATTAAAGGCGATATTTATTTAGAGTTGATAGGAGGATTAAAAAATATTTTATTGAAATCCCAAGTGAAATAATTTTATCAAACAGCAATTTTGTTCTATAAATCTATCTAAATCGCGTTAACCTGAAATGATGCATACATGCCTTAGGAGGTCGTGATGTCGCGCAGACCTCGAGAACAAGTCGATTACTTACACCTAGAAGAATTGGGTGGTTTAGAAATGTTGAAAGCCAGTTACTTTCAACAGGAGTTTTCACGACATGTTCATGAAGGATTTTGTATCGGTGTCATCGAAGAAGGAGCACAACGGTTCTATCGCACAGGTGGGAATCATGTTGCACCGCAAGGCGATATTATTTTAGTGAATGCCGATGAAGTGCATACAGGCTCATCAGCCGTGGAAACAGGTTGGCGTTACCGCGCGATTTATCCGACTCCCGAAATTTTCCATGAATTAACCCGTGATCTCACTACTGTACACGGTACAGCACCGTGGTTTAGAGAAGCAGTGTTGCATGATGAAGGTTTGGCACAACAATTACGATTACTTTTTGATTTACTTGAGCAACCAAATAATAAGTTACTTAAACAAACTTTATTTTTATCGACAATTGCTTGGCTAATCTCAAAATATAGTCAAACCAAGCCTCAAGCCAATGATCAGAGTAATGCCAAACAACGCATTTTAAATATTAAAGAATTAATGGCGAGTATACCTGAGCAAGAGTTTTCACTTATTGAATTGGCGGAAATGGCAAATCTCAGTCAGTGGCATTTTTTACGTCAATTTAAAAAGCATGTTGGACTCTCACCGCATGCATGGCTCATTCAAGCACGTCTACAGAAGTCACAAAAATTATTAAGACAAGGTCTGAATTTATCAGAGGTGTCACAGCAATGTGGTTTCTCAGATCAAAGTCATTTTAATCGACATTTTCGCCAAACTTTTGGAATTACACCAGGTGGTTACACCGCCTCTCTCAAATAAAACAGCAATTTTGTACAAGCTTCATGGAAGCATTTTTGGCATAGTCTATTCTCGTTAATGAATAATTGTGATGCTAATGTTAGGTGAAAGCATAGACGACATTCCGATGACCGAATCACGGGCATTTTTGAACGGGGTGATCAAAATACTGCCATTGTGTTTTGCAGTGTTGCCGTGGGGTTTACTCGCAGGCTCTATGGCGATTCAAGCAGGACTAACGACTTTACAAGCGATTGGAATGTCTGCACTAGTCTTTGCTGGTGCAGCACAATTAATGACTTTAGGTTTAGTCATGGCAGGAACGCCCGCAATTACTATCATCATTTCCGTTTTTCTGATTACCACGCAGCATTATTTATATGCACTGTATTTACGTGAAGATATTTCTAAGCAACCTTTAAAAGATCGTTTGATATTGGGCTTTTTATTAACTGATGAATTGTTTGCAGTTAGTATTAAAAAGCAACAACATTATATTCACTATCTGTTAGGTGCAGGACTTTGCTTTTATATATGTTGGGTTCTGTTTAGTGCTTGTGGAGTCTTTCTTGCTGCCGCAGTTCCTAATTTAGATCAATATCATCTCGATTTTTCAATTGTTGCGACATTTATCGCAATCGTGGTTCCATTTATTAAAAACTTAAATACTTTGGTTGGGGTATTGGTTTCAGTGATTCTCACTGTTGTTTTTCTAAGCTTAGGTCTTAAAAGTGCTGCGATCATGGCAGGTGTGATTGGAATGTTTGCGGCAACTTGCTTGCAGAATTTTAGGGAGCGCACAGCATGACTTGGTTTCTCCTGATTATTCTCGCAATTGTGGTGTTTATGAATCGCTATATTCTTCTTGAACCGAATCTGCCTTTGCGTTTACCCAAATGGTTTCAACAATCTTTGCAATATTCTGCACCGTGTTTATTGACGGCTATTGCAACACCGATTGTTTTTATGGATGAACATGGTGTATTTCGTGAAACATTACTTAATCCTTATTTTCTTGCCACTATTTTAACGATTTTGATTGCGTATAAAGTCCGTCATACCTTGTTGACGATTGTTTTGAGTTTGGCATGTTTTTATGGATTGGTGTTTTGGTTGAATTAAAAGATTGGGTGTACAGATCATGCACCCAATCTTGATTATGAATACCTTAGCGAGTGGTGTATCCACCATTGGCGAAAATCGTTTGTCCTGTAATCCACCAACCATCAGTCACTAAGAAACGTACTAAGGGTTCAATATCTTCGATCTTGGTTAAGCCGCCCAATGCTGATGCTGATTTATGATATGCCACCGCTTCTGGTGCTTCTTGACCATAGAAAAATGGTGTATCCATTGGACCAGGTGCGACAGCAGTGACAGAAATACCACGTTTACCAAACTCTTTTGATGCAGCACGCGTGTAGTGTTCCACAGGGGCTTTTAAACCCTCATAAGTGGAATAAAGTCCTGTATATGCAGCAAGTAAACTGGTGACAATGGTACAGATTTTTCCATTTGGATTAAGATGACGACCTGCCGATTGAATAAAGAAATAGGCAATTTTATTATTGATGTCATTCATGCCATCAAACTCTTGTTCAGTGGTATCTAAATACGGTTTTTTGAGCACGCGCCCGACGGTATTAATTGCGATATCCACACCGCCAAATTCTGTTTTGGCTTGAATAAATAAGTCTTCAATGTTCTGGATATTGGCTAAATCTGCTTGTACCAAAATTGCTTTAATCCCCAGTGCTTGTACCGCTTGTAAAGTTTCTTCAGCATCTGATTGTGTTGCGGCACTGTTGTAATGAATCAATAAATTTGCCCCTTGTTCAGCAAATTTACGTGAAATTAATCCACCTAAGTTTTTTGCACCGCCGGTAATCAATACCGTTTTTCCTTTTAGATTATGTTGTGACATTGCTTTATTCCTCATGTTGTTTTTGCATAGAAAACATCCTAATTGAATTTATTTGTTTGAAATAGTTGTTAGTATTGAACTAATTGTGCAAAAAAGTTGAATAATAAAATGGATAAAATTGAGCGGTTAAAGATTTTTTGTCTGGTCGCTGAAAAACAGTCTTTTGCCCAAGCCGCACTGCAACTGGGTTTGCCTCGTTCCAATGTGACTTATGCGATTCAGGCTTTGGAAAAAGAATATGAAGTTTTACTGTTTTATCGCACTACGCGTAAAGTTGCGTTAACGCATGAAGGCAGTTTGTTTTATGAGGAGGCAATACGTCTGGTTGCTCAGCTTAAAGAGCTAAATCGTTTTAAAACACAGGTACGTAGTCAAGAGGGCAAGATCAGTATTGGTATGCCGAAACGCTTGGCAACACAAGTGTTGATTCCTCATCTATCCGCATTTTATCAACGCTATCCTAAAGTCAAAGTGTTGATTAATGGCAGTGATGATTTTTCAAATTTGATTGAACAACAACTAGACTGTGTGGTGCGGGTTGGGCAGGTTCATGATGAATACTTACTGATTCGACCAATTAAACAGACGCAAATATGGACTTTAGCATCGCCAAAATATTTGGCGGAATATGGTGAACCAACGCATTTTGATGAGTTAGAACGGCATTTTGCTGTGGATTATCATGTAGCAAAGCATTATCGAGAATTAAGTGAATTAAGCTTTCAGAATCATCGTGTCAACATGCCTTATCGTTTACTGGTTGAAAATACGGAAGCTTATATCCAAGCAGGTTTAGCAGGTATAGGTTTAATTCAAATTCCTGAATTTGACGCGAAAACTTATGTAGAGCAAGGGCAGCTCCAGCGATTATTCTCAGATATTCCATGCTTGGAATTACCTGTAAATATTTTGCTGACGGATCGACAATATCGCCCAAAGTATTTTCAAGACTTTATTGACTGGTTAGAGCAACATTTAAAAAAACTACTTTAGCTTCTATCAGAACAATATCTTAGCTCACTTTGACATTAGCATAAATTTACAGTAAAACTAAAAATTAGAGTAATTACTCTAATTTCTATAGGTGGATAAAAATGCAGATTGGTCGACAAGCATGGATGGCTCAAACTTCAGGAGATTTATCTTTAAAAGATCGTATGACCTTATTGAGTCATAGCCTATTCCCTGTGCTCAAACAAAGTATAAAAATGTATGCTTTAGCAGGTCGCTCTAAGCAGAATCATCAGTTTTTGAGTATGGATGATTTACATTTGCCTGATAGTTATGATGTCAAACAGGCGATTGAAAAGATGCGGTCCTGTAGTTCAGTAAGTTTGCAGAATCATTGTTTAAGAACTTGGTCTTATGCCGTTGCATTTTCCACAATGCAGAATCTAAAACCTGATGCTGAATTATTGGCGGTATCCTGTTTACTCCATGATTTAGGCATGACTGAGCAACATTATCAGCATCACGAAAATTGTCGTTGCTTTGCAGGACAGGGGGCTTATGCTGCTCAAAACTGGTCTTTAGCGCAAGGATGGCAACTACCACGGGCAGATCAATTGTTTGATGTGATCAGTATGCACATGAATCCTTATGTTGCGGTTGATGAGGGTGTTGAGGCACATTTGCTACAGCAAGCAGCCAGTTGTGATGTCATTGGCAGCCGTGGTTTTGAATTTTCTACATTATTTAGACAACAATTATATGCGCAATATCCACGTTTAGACTTTAACCAGCACATGATTGAATTTACTCAAGAAGAGGCACGTATTCGCCCAAAATCTCGAACAGCAATGGTGGTAAAGAGTGGGTTTAAGCAATTGGTTCGTTTGAATCCTTATCTTGATTAAACGGTCAGAAATAAAAAAACCACTTTTGCGAGAACAAAAGTGGTTTAAATGAATCATTCACTTTATCAGTGATCATGCTCCAAATATTCAGGTTTTTTCGGTAACGCCAAGCTACACAAGAAACAGATCATTAGCATGAAAATGACATAGATAAAGAAGATATTTTCAATGCCTGCATCTTTAAATATCAGGGCAACTGATGGCGCTGAACCGCCAAATAGGGCATTACCCACCGCATAGGAGAAACCGACACCTAAGGCGCGGACATGAGGAGGGAACATTTCAGCTTTGACCAAACCACTGATTGAGGTGTAGAAACTCAGCAACATCATCAAGAAAATGAGTAATAAGGTGATGATGACAGGTGAATCGGCAAAACTCCGCATTCCCGTAACCATGACTGGGTAAATAAAGATTGCGCTGAGTAAGCTGAACGCTAGCATTGAAGCACGACGACCGATTCGATCCGATAACATCCCAAACAAAGGTTGCGCGATCATAAACACAAATAACGCCGTGGTCATGATAAAGCCTACGGTTTTACCATCCATGCCGATATTGGTGAGATAGGTTTTTGAATAAACTGTTACCACGTAAAAGGTGAGTGAACCTGCTGAGGTGTATCCCACCACCAATAGAAAGGTTTTCCAGTGTTGCTTCAATAATGCAATTAAACTACCTGACTCTTCACGTTCCGCATCTTCATGAGAAAGAGTTTCCTCTAAGCGACTTCGCGCAGCAAGAGAAAGCAAAGCAGCGACACCACCGATCACAAATGGAATACGCCAACCGCCATCATTTAATTGTTGCTCCGTCATAAAACCAAGCAAAATCACCCCAAGTAAACTGGCAAGAAGTTGTCCGCCTGATAAGGTCACATATTGAAATGATGCGAAGAAACCGCGTTGTCCTTTTAATCCAAGTTCGCTCATATAGGTGGCAACCGCGCCATATTCACCACCAACGGATAGACCTTGTAGTAAACGAACCATTAACAGTAAAAATGGTGCCCACATTCCAACTTGATCATAGGTCGGCAATGCTGCAAATAGGAATGAGCTGAGTGCCATTAAGCAAATCGAAATAACCATGGATTGTTTACGACCTTGGCGGTCGGCAATGCGTCCGAATAACCAACTACCAATGGGTCGCATGAAGAAGCTCGCGCCAAACACTCCCCATACATAAATGGCTTTGGTGGTTGAATCCATATCTGGAGCGGTCAATGCATGAGTAAAATAAGCAGCAAAAACGGCATAAATATAAAAATCGAACCATTCAACTAAATTCCCTGATGCCGCACCAACAATACCTTTGATACGGCTCTTTTTTTCTTCCCTGCTATATGTCTGACTCATATATGTTCCTTTCTCAACCAAGCAAGATTCTGTGTGTGAATCTTTACAGAATGTTATATAACGCTAAAAAAGCATGAAAATGACACTATTTTGTATGCTTTTTATGACTGTATTTTTAGATGGCGAGAATAGGATGTATTTGTTAAGAACGGTTTAAAAAACAATGTTGTGGGCAATATAGTCAATTGAGAAAAGTTAATTTTATGAAAATCAATTAATTTAATTGTGGAATAGGACAATCCTTTCTTAATGGACATGCCTCACCTTGGGTAAACCGACTTAACATGCTTCTAATTTGATTTAATTGATTAATTTTTTCATCAATCATTGCGAGCTTTTCAAAGAAGATATTTTGTACTTGTGACGCAGGAATTTCATCCTGTGCGGTCATATCTAAAATTTGTTTAATTTCACTTAAAGAGAAACCTAGATTTTTAGCGGTACGGATGAGTTGTAGTTGTTGTAGTGTTTGTTCAGGATAATCTTTATAGCCATTAGTGCGTGTATTTGATTGAATAATATTAATTTTTTCGTAAAAACGAATGGTATCGCGACTGATATCTGCTTGTTTTGCGAGTGTTCCAATTAACATAGCTGACCTTTTATTATTTTAAAATAATGCTTGACCATTGAGTGTACTCCATCCTTTAGCCTATGCCTATCTTGCGAATAAAGAGTGCTTAATAATGGACAATAAAGAGATTGCTTTAAATTATTCACCACAGATTGCATTTGTTGCAGGCGCAACAGGTTTTATTGGACGCTTTTTAATTGCTGAGTTGCTCACGCAAGGACATCAGGTTTATGCCTTAGTACGTGATAAACAAGCGCAACAACATCAGTTGGAAAATTGGTTGAAAGATAAACAAGTTTCAGTCACTGAATTAACGTTTATTCAAGGGGATATTACACAGCCAAATCTTGCGATTAGCCAAAAAAATTGGATTGAACTTGCTAAAGTGAATATTTTATACAACAGCAGTGCACTTTTTGCATGGAATCTGACAATGCAACAAGCGCAACAGGTTAATGTTGAGGGTGCACTAAATCTTTTAAAATGTATCAGTGAGCATTGTCGTCTAGATCGTGCAGTTCATGTTTCAGGTTATATGCTGACATTACAAGATCATTTACGCCAAGCTGGCGTATGTATTGATCAACCTGAACAAACCAATTGGCAAAGGGTTTATCAGCAATTAGGTGCTTATGAAGCGTCTAAAGTCGAGGTGCATTATGCATGGATTAAACAAGCGCAAAGCTTGGGTTTAGACTGGACTGTTATTCATCCAGCAACAGTGATTAGTGATGAAGTTACTGGGGAAATACCCGTTAATCAACCGATTGCACATATGATTAGTCTATTAAAACGAAAGAAAATGGGTGCAATACCGGCAACAGCACAACATTATTTGCCTTTGGTTAGTATTGATTATTTAGTGAAAGTAATAGGTTATGCAGCGACTGAAACTGGTTTGGCTCGATCTGAATTATTGGTTGCTCATGAACAGCGTTTAACGCTTTCAGATATGTTTAATATTATGGCTGCACAAGTGGGTCAAAAAGCTCCAACTCGATATGTTTCGTTAGATTTATTAAGAATGATTTTGAAATGGAAATGGCTGGCGCAGAAATTAGAAATGTCTGTAGAAATGCTGAATTTTATTCGAACAGAACCATTAAATATTTCTCAGTTAAAACAGTATACCCAGCACTGGCATATCCAAGAATCAGATTTGAAGAAATCCTTAGAAAAAACCAGTCTGTGGATATTCCAACACACATAATTGCGGTTTAAATCAGCAGGCTGTGGATAACTCTAAACTTATTCACATTCATTTTTTGATTAGTTTATGCGCTTTTAAAAGATAATTTATTTCATAAAAAAACCTCCCATGGCGAGAGGTTTTTTAACAGATTGAGTTGATTACCAGTGTTCGCCTGGGAATAAACGTGCATAAGCGCGTTGCATGATATTCAACTTCTCTTGTTCACCGACTGAAGCTGTTGAACTTGGGAATAAGTTGAAGCCAATTGACATCAAAATGTTATTTACATCTGGTGCAATTGCATAAGTGATCGATGCAAGGCGACCTAAATTGGTAGCGATTTTTTTCGGACGTTTCACAATCGCATACGCAATTAAATCTGCGGCTTGTTCAGGTGAAAGCGTTGGTACGTATTTATAAATCTTGGTTGGTGCAATCATAGGTGTGCGTACCAAAGGCATATAAATCGAAGTGATCGCAATTTTATGCGAGTGCACTTCAGCAGATAAACAACGACTAAATGCATCTAGTGCAGCTTTAGATGCAACATAAGCTGAAAAACGTGTTGCATTTGCAAGTACGCCAATCGAACTGATGTTAATGATTTGACCATCTTTACGTTGCATCATGTGCGGTAAAATATTCAAGACTAAACGAACAGCACCAAAATAATTGAGTTGCATAGTACGTTCAAAGTCATGGAAACGATCAACTGACTCATGTACGGCACGACGAATTGAACGTCCAGCATTGTTCACAAGAATATCAATATGATCAACAGCAGCTAAAATTTCTTTCGAAACTGCATCAATCGATTCCATATCATTGAGATCACATGGAAATACTGTTGCTTTTCCACCCTCAGCTTCAATCTCAGCTTTAACCTCATCTAACTTCTCTTTAGTACGAGCGAGTAATAAGACATGTGCACCTGCTTGAGCAAGGTATTTTGAAACCGTTAAACCAATACCACTTGAAGCACCAGTGACAATGATAGTTTTCCCGTCGACTTTTTGTTGAAAAAGTTTTTTGAGTTTTGCGTTCATGTAAGTTACCTACATTAATCAAGCTGTTGTTTGCAATGCCTTCTTATTCCGCTTAAACACTGCACTTTATTTTGTACTAATATTAACCGATTTTTTTTGTTTGTCTAGTGTAAATATTTGAAATATAATAATATTTTTAGAGCAAATACTCTAAAATAAGATATTGTAATAGTTGAAAATGCAATAATATTTATATCTTTTTGAATAAAAAAAAGCCTCTACATGAGAGGCTTTCTGATTTTATTGAATTTAAACTTGAGCGAGGGCTTGCTCAAGGTCAGCAATTAAGTCGTCAATATGCTCAATCCCAATAGACAAGCGGACTAGGTCTTCGCTTACACCTGCTGATTTTAGCTCTTCGGCATTAAGTTGACGATGCGTTGTTGTTGCAGGATGACAAGCTAAGCTTTTCGCATCGCCAATGTTCACCAAGCGAGTAAACAGTTGTAATGCATCAATAAAGCGTGTTCCCCCTTCGATTCCATCTTGAACACCAAAGGAGAGGATTGCAGAAGGTTTACCTTTCACATATTTTTGAGCTAAATCATGCTGTGGATGATCTTTGAGTCCTGCATAATTCACCCATTTTACTTTTGGATGTTGCTTTAAGTATTCTGCAATTTTGATGGCATTTTCAGTATGACGTTCCATTCGCAGATTTAAAGTTTCCAAACCTTGTAAAATGAGGAACACGCTCAGAGGACTAATCGCCGCGCCAGTATTACGTAATGGCACCACACGAGCACGAGCGATATATGCCGCTTCACCAAGAACCTCAACATAATTTACGCCGTGATAACTCGGATCGGGTGTATTTAATGCTTTAAAACGTTCTGGATATTTACCCCAAGGAAACTTGCCACTATCGACGATAATACCGCCAATACTATTGCCATGTCCGCCGATGTATTTAGTGAGGGAGTGAATGACAATATCTGCCCCAAATTCAAATGGTTTAAGCAATGCAGGGGTTGCCACGGTATTATCGACAATCACAGGTACACCATATTCATGTGCAATTTTTGAGATCGCTTCTAAGTCGATAATATTGCCTAGAGGGTTGCCGATCGACTCGACAAAAACCAATTTGGTTTTGTCATCGATAATTGAGCGTAGTGCTTCTGGATTTTGATAATCAAAAAAACGAACTTCGATGCCTTGTTTCGGCAGTGTGTGGGCAAATAAGTTATAGGTGCCCCCATATAAAGTTGAAACAGAAGCGATATTATCGCCTGCCTCAGCAATGGTTTGAATCGAGTAGGTGATCGCTGCCATCCCTGATGCTAAAGCCAATCCACCAATACCACCTTCAAGTGCTGCTATGCGTTGTTCGAGCACTGCTGTGGTTGGATTCATGATACGCGTATAAATATTCCCCTGAACTTTGAGATCAAACAAATCTGCGCCATGTTGCGTATTATCAAAGGCATAAGACGTGGTTTGATAAATAGGTACAGCCACTGCTTTGGTGGTGGCTTCTGGTGAATATCCCGCATGAATAGCTAAAGTTTCATCTTTATAGGTCATGTTTACATCATCTACGTGAGTTAAATCGTAGTCGAGTGTAGCTTAAAAGTTATCCATAATGGTGCATAATTTATGCGATTTATTGCGTTTTTATTCATATACAGAAAAAGCGGAATTGTTTCTATTTTTTGTTATGGAATTTTTCTGCATACGCTAAACCATTGAAAAAGAAAATCCTTTGATTAAGCTAAACAAATATGATCTTAACTTCATGTTAATCGGGTTTTCAGCGTATAATACGTGCGATTATTTTTCGCTTTTTGCGATTTATTGGTTTTTCAATTGAGGAGTCCTGCGTGGCCCAATATATTTATACGATGAATCGAGTGTCTAAAATGGTTCCGCCGAAGCGCGAAATCTTAAAAGACATCTCTTTATCATTTTTCCCAGGTGCAAAAATTGGTGTGCTTGGTTTGAACGGTGCTGGTAAATCTACCTTACTCCGTATTATGGCTGGCGTAGATAAAGATTTCTCAGGTGAAGCGCGTGCACAACCAGGAATCAAAATCGGCTACTTAGAACAAGAACCGCCATTAGATCCAAGCAAAGACGTTCGTGGTAACGTTGAAGATGGTCTACGTGAGCCGCTTGATGCGCTTGCTCGTTTAGATGAAGTTTTTGCTGAATATGCAGCGGAAGATGCAGATTTTGATGCACTTGCAAAAGAGCAAGAAAAATTAGAATCAATCATCCATGCTTGGGATGCACACAACCTTAATAACCAAATGGAACAAGCAGCAGGTGCATTAAATCTACCGGCTTGGGATGCAGATGTATCATTGCTATCTGGTGGTGAGCGTCGTCGTGTTGCCTTATGTCGTTTATTGCTTTCTAAGCCAGATATGTTGCTTCTTGACGAACCGACGAACCATTTAGATGCTGAATCAGTGTCTTGGTTAGAGCGCTTCTTAAAAGATTTCCCAGGCACCATCGTTGCGATTACGCATGACCGTTATTTCTTAGATAACGTGGCTGAGTGGATTCTTGAGCTTGACCGTGGCATGGGTATTCCTTATCAAGGTAACTACTCTTCTTGGTTAGAACAGAAGAATGCGCGTCTAGAGCAAGAAAACAAGCAAGAAGAATCTTTTGCTAAAGCATTGAAAAAAGAACTGGAATGGGTTCGTTCAAATGCCAAAGGTCAGCAAAAGAAAAACAAAGCGCGTATGGAGCGTTTTGAAGAACTTAACTCGCGTGAGTTCCAACAACGTAATGAAACCTCTGAAATCTACATTCCACCTGGTCCACGTCTAGGTAATAAGGTCGTAGAAGTTGAAGGCATCAGTAAATCATTTGATGGTCGTGTACTTTATAAAGACTTAACCTTTACTGTACCGCCTACAGCCATTGTCGGTATCGTAGGTCCAAACGGTGCGGGTAAAACCACGCTATTCCGTATGATGACAGGCGAACAACAACCAGATACGGGTACTGTGACTTTAGGCGAATCGGTTAAAGTGGCTTATGTTGGTCAGATTCGTGATACTTTGGATAACAATAAAACCGTTTGGGAAGAAGTTTCTGGTGGTTTAGATATCTTAAGAATCGGCGATTATGAAATTGCATCACGTGCTTATATCGGTCGCTTTAACTTTAAAGGTCAAGATCAGCAAAAACGTGTTGGTGAATTGTCAGGTGGTGAACGTAACCGTTTACAACTTGCGAAGATCTTACAGTTAGGTGCAAACGTTATCTTACTGGATGAGCCATCAAACGATTTGGATATTGAAACTTTACGTGCGCTTGAGGATGCAATTCTTGTATTCCCTGGTACGGTAATGGTTGTATCGCATGACCGTTGGTTCCTTGACCGTATTGCAACGCATATCTTGTCATTTGAAAATGAACAGCCTGAGTTCTACGAAGGTAACTATGCGGAATATGAAGCATACCGTCAGTCACGTTTAGGCGATACTGCAACAGCGAAGCGTTCAAAATATAAGAAAATTACGGGTTAATACCTGAATGATAAAAAACCAGCTTTCGAGCTGGTTTTTTTATTGCTTAGATTATCATTTGAAGTACAAAAAATGGACTTGTAAGATTGGCTACGTAATTAAAACAATCTCACTTAATAATGTAATTTTATTACATAAGCTTTCGTTGCTATGCTTCAATAAATTTTGAACAGTTGATCAAACGTGCGACGTTCTGCTGTATTTATGACAGTCTTATTGAGTTTGTTCATATTCCAAAGCATTTGGAATGTGGCTGCAGCTTATTGCACGCACGAAAATCCAACTGAACAAATTATCTCAGATTCGCATTTTGGTCATCATTTTTCTGAAAGCTCAACCAAAAATAGCAGTGATGCTGAGGTTGATTTAAAGGTTTCAGATACATCGAAATCTATTAATGTCACAGATCATCATGATCATCTGCCAACCTGTACGAATGTAGTCGTTTTAGCTTCAGAACAACAACTAAATGAGCCAATTTTCAGAGCACATGAATTAAAACAAAAATATTATTGGGTAAATTTCTACCAATCCCCTTATTTATCTGAATTTAATCCACCACCTGAATCAATCCCGCTATTAGTGGGGTAGCCAAAAAATAACCCACTAGAAATATATCTATTTCAAAGGGTTATTCTATGCTTAATTATACTTGTAAATACAGTACAACGATCTTCTCTGTAGATTACTCACTGAAACGTGCTCATCATTATGCTGATAAGACGATGCTATCTACAGTTTTATCAAGATTTTGTAAATCTTTACGGAACGTTTCCTTCATTCATAAATCCAATTTGTTCCAGTATTCATCCTCCATTCCTCATCAGCAAAAATATCATTTTAATGAAGTTCCTATTTCATCTTTAATGATTTGCAGTCATTGAGGTCTATAAAATGAATATTTTATTTTCCCCACGTGTTCGGACTGTAAGTTCAAGAGTTATTGGATTTACATTGGCGATTATTCTTGCTTTGAGTTTTAGTGAATGGCATTTCCAGTCTTCATTTATAGAACATATTTTATGGTTCTTCGGATGGCTGTTTGTAGGCATTGGTGTGATGGGGAGAATATGGTGCAGTCTTTATATTTCAGGATTTAAGAATGCAAAATTAGTGACCGAAGGTCCATATTCTCTTTGTAGAAATCCACTATATCTATTTAGTTATTTAGGCGGCGTTGGCATCATGTTTCTGACAGAGACGTTTGTCTTCCCAATCTTATTTACGATCTATTTTCTTGGTTATTACCATTATGTTATGCGTCAAGAAGAAGTGTTCTTGAGTAAAAAATATGGAACAAGATATTCAGATTATGTAAGCACAACCCCTCGCTTTTTACCAAGCTTCAAAAACTTTAAAGAGCCTGATTTTTATCAAGTATCTCCAAAACATTTCCGTATTTTTTTGGGGCAAGTGGTTTGGTTTATCTGGGTTGCAGCTTTAGTTCAGCTTTTTGAAGAGCTACGTTTACATGGTGTGCTTCCTTCATTGTTCAGTTGGTTTTAGTAGCAAAGAAATCCTTATGTTTTTTAGACCTTTTAATGAGTACTAAGGTCGGTTGATGAAAGCATAAGTCAAATTAATTTTATTTTTGGATTAAATCCTTAAATAAATCTGAAATATTTAAATGAGGTAATGAGTATGTCTATTCAATTAAATGTAAAATTAGGCTTAGTAGTTTTATTATTTTCTGCAACCCTCGCAAATGCAGATGGCGGATTAATTTTTCTAGAAAAAAATATTCAGTCTCAGCAAGAAATGAAAACCAAGACTACAAAGCAGCATCATCATTCTAACTTAAGTTGTGAATGTAAATAATTTTTTAGGAAACTGATTATTTAAATAATCAGTTTCCTATTCATGAAGATAAATATATTGATGAGTTAAATTATTTTTTAAAGCAGTCAGATTTACTTTGTTTTCTATTTTTATCTTGCTAAATGTAATTTTATTACATCGAACTTACTTGCTATAGTCCATTTGAGCAATTTTTGTCTAAAGAGAAACTTTTGCGCCGTTCTAGTCTTTTCATTTCCGTCTTGCTGAGTTTGTTCATATTCCAAAGTCTTTGGAATGTGGCTGCCGCGTATTGTGGACATGAAAATATTAGTCAACAGTCAATCTTAGATAGTCATTTTGGTCATCATCTTCCTGCGAATGCTGAGGTTGTAACGAAACAGCATATCCATTCGATTAATCAGGATACGACTGATTTACCAATGCCTTTGAGCTTGCAAGATCATCACGATCATTTACCATCATGTTTTCATGTGGTTGTTACTGAAGAACAACAACTGCTTGATACACCTGTTTTACGAGTTCAGCAGTCAGAACAACAATATTATTGGTCGAATTTTTATCAATCCCCGCATTTATCTGGAATAAATCCACCGCCGCTCTACACCCCGCTATAGGTGGGGTAGCCGAAAAATAGCCCACCGCAATCTTCATTTATTTGCGGGGCTTAAAATGTCTTTAAGTTTAAATCAGCGCACTCAGGCGCTAAAAAATCAAGTTTCATTGTCAGCATTCAAATGGTCGATATTGGCTACAGCTTTAACTGTGATGGCTGTTGGTCAATCTGTTTCTGCTGAGTCGTTATTGAATGCAAATAAAAACGCAGCACGCGTAGTGCAATCAAATGCTAACTTTGAGCAAATTCTCGAACAGATTCGTAGCTATCAAGCGAATCAGTCAAGTTGGCAAACACAGCAACAAATGGCGAGTGCGCAGCTTAAACAAAGCGCTTTGTGGGCGAATCCAAGTATTTCTGTTGAACAAACAGGCTTACAAAGTAACAAAGATCAAGAGTTAGCAATTGGTGTTTCGCAAGCTTTGGATCTTTTTGGTCAGCGTCGAGCAGCACAAAAAGTTGCTCAACTTTCCTCAACACAAGTTGACCTTGAACAGCAACGTTACAATGCGGAACTTGATTTGATTGTGCAATACGCATGGTCACAAGTGGCTTTATTCCAATTGGAAAAGTCATTGATCGCAGAACAGTTGCAAGTGAGTCAACAAAATTTAGATGCCACTGTAAAACGTTATCAAGCTGGCAGTATTGCTCAAGTTGACGTTGAGCGTGTGCGTATGGCTCATTTAGAAAATCAACGCATTTTTCAGCAAGCAGATTTGCAATTACAGGTTGCACAAAAGCAGTTAGCAGGTTTTGTAGGTAGTGATAGCAATCAATTTGTGATTGCTCCAAGTGCGAATGAGCTTTGGTCTCGTGCAACACAAGTCAAAACGGATCAACAACAAATTGAAAATTTGTTTGAACGCAGTTTGCAATTAGAAACGCAACGTCAACAGGCTAATATCGAGCAGCTCAGAGCAAAATCTCGTCCTCAGCCCATTATGACTTTAGGGGTAAATCGGACCCGATCAGCAGATCAAAATACTGAAAATCAAATTCGTTTAGGCGTTGAAATTCCTCTTAATATTTTTAATCCACAAAAATATGGCATTCAAATCGCTGAAGCCAAACAAACACTGATTCAACAACAGCAACGCTTTTACCGTCAGCAAAATCAGATGGATATCGACGTTCGCCTTGCAGAAATACGTGGCTTACAAACGCAATTTAAACAGTTAAATGATCAGCAAGTGCCCTTGGCAATCCAAGTTCAGCAAAAAACCTTAGAAGGTTTTCGTCTCGGTAAATTTGCTGTGACTGACGTGCAGCAAGCCACTACTCAATTACAAGACGTTCGCTTACGTAAAGTACAACTCCTTAAACAGGCATGGCAGCTGAGTGTAGAAGTTCAAAGTGCACTTATGGGTCTTCCTGTCGATCAAATCACTGCTAAAGATGCATTGATGCAATTGAATCAACGTGTTTGGCAACAAAGTAATTCATTTCCGAACCAATTAGGAGAATAAACATGGGCAACACATTAAAGAAACGTTCTCAATGGGTTTGGATTAGCATCATTATTGTTGTCACGGGGATTCTCGCAGGTGCTTTGTTATGGGGTTCAAAAGCTGAAAATACCGAGAATGCTGAGCAAGAGCACGCTCATCAGGAAAATGAAAAAGAAGGGCATGAAGGTGAAAAAGAGCAGGGTGAAGAAGAGGGAAAACTCACCCTGACCAATGAGCAAATGCAACAGCAAAATGTCAAACTTGCGCAAGTTGCATTAGGTGAAGTCAATCAAGTTCAAACATTTCCAGCCAAATTGGTGGTCAATACAGATCGTCAAGCACACGTTTCGCCGAGTTTTGCGGGGCGTGTGGAGTCAGTTTTTGTTGAACTGGGTCAGCAAGTCAAACGAGGTCAGGCTTTAGCCAATTTGTTGGTTCCAGATCTCGTCGATCAACAAGCCAATCTACAAATTGCGCAAACAAATTTGGATTTGGCGAAACAAGATTATGAACGTGAACGCAGTTTGTGGTCACAGGGCATTTCTGCAAAACAAGATTATCAGCGTGCTTATAATACTTATCGTCAAGCGCAAATTCAGGTACAAGCTGCTCGCTCACGGTTAACCGCTTTCGGCGCAGGTTCAAATTCTAATGGACGGTATACCCTCACAGCACCAATGAATGGTGTGATCAGCAACAAAGATATTGTGATTGGAGAAAATGTTCAGCTTGCCGATCAGTTGTTCACCATAGATCAACTTGATCAGCTTTGGTTAGAGTTTGTTATGCCGACAATCGCTAACGTCAATGTTCAGCCAAATCAACAAATCCGCTTCAAATCCCTGCAAACAGGTAATCAATTTAACGCACAAGTTCAAAGTCTCACCACTGAAGCCGATGCACAAACAGGGCGTTTACAAGTGCGCGCTAAAGTTCTGTCAAATGCAGCCGAATTACGTCCAAATTTGATGGTGAATGTAGAACTGCAAGCAGGCTCAAAACAGTCAGCTATCCGTGTAAATGCACAGGCGATTCAACAGGTTGAAGGTAAAGATAACGTTTTTGTTGCTAAAGCCAATCAAAATAAAGGCTTTGACTTTATCGCAGTCCCTGTACAAATCGGGCAGCGTACGCAGGATGGGCAATGGGTTGAAATCACTCAAGGTTTAACGGCAGGTCAATCTTATGTCGCTGAAGGTAGCTTCTTGCTGAAATCAGAGCTTGAAAAAGGAGAGGCTGCGCATGGACACTAATTCCTCTCAATTACCAAAGCCTGAGGGTTTGTTTGATCGCATTATTCAATTTGCGATCCATAATGCGATTTGGGTGATGCTGTTTGCGATGACATGGATTGCGGTCGGGGTGTGGAGTTATCAAAAACTGCCGATTGATGCCGTTCCCGATATCACCAATACCCAAGTGCAAATTAATACTCAAGCCAATGGTTATACTGCTTTAGAAGTTGAACAGCGGATTACGTATCCGATTGAAACTGCGATGGCAGGGATTCCCAATTTAGAGCAAACCCGTTCGATTTCTCGTTACGGCTTATCGCAAGTCACCATTATTTTTAAAGATGGTACTGATATTTACTGGGCGAGGCAGCTGATTAATCAACGCTTGCAGGAAGCTGATGGGCAATTGCCAGATGCGGTTGATCCACTGATGTCACCTGTTTCTACAGGTTTAGGCGAAATTTATCAGTGGGTGATTAAAGCCAAACCTGATGCGAAAAAAGAAGATGGTACACCTTATACCGCAATGGATTTGCGTGAAATTCAAGATTGGATTGTACGCCCACAATTGCAGCGAGTGAAAGGTGTAGCCGAAATCAATAGTATTGGCGGCTATAACAAAACCTATATCGTTTCTCCTGATTTAAAACGTTTGCAGCAGCTTCAAATTTCACTGACTGAATTTCAAACAGCACTACAGGAAAATAATGAAAACCGCGGTGCAGGTTTTATTGAAGAAAATGGTCAGCAGCTTACTGTCCGTGTTCCAGGCATGTTGAGCACTGTTGAAGATATTCAAAATATTACCGTAAGTGTCAAAAATGGTTTACCTATTCGTGTAGCCGATATTGCAACGGTTGCGATTGGGCATGATCTACGTACTGGCGCTGCAACTTATAATGGCGAAGAAACGGTATTGGGTATCGCCATGATGATGATGGGCGAAAATAGCCGTACCGTTGCCCAAGCGGTAGATGCAAAAATCCAAGAAATTCAGCCGACTTTACCGAAAGGGGTTGAAATTGAAACGGTTTATGATCGTACCAGTCTAGTTAATAAAGCCATTAAAACTGTTCAAAAGAACTTAGTTGAGGGTGCGATCCTCGTCATCGTAATTCTCTTTGTTTTCTTAGGTAATTTTCGTGCGGCTTTAATTACTGCCTGTGTCATTCCGCTTTCGATGTTGTTTACCTTAACTGGAATGGCTGAGCAAAATATTAGTGCCAATTTGATGAGTCTAGGTGCATTAGACTTCGGGATTATTGTCGATGGTGCGGTAGTAATTGTCGAAAACTGTATTCGACGGCTCGCAGAAGCCCAACATCATGCAGGGCGATTATTAACAAGACAAGAACGTTTTAAAGAAGTTTTTCTTGCAGCTAGACAGGCACGAAAACCACTCCTGTTTGGGCAGGCGATTATTATGGTGGTGTACTTGCCGATTTTTGCTTTAACAGGTGTAGAAGCAAAAATTTTCCATCCAATGGCGATGACCGTGGTGATGGCACTGCTTGGCGCAATGATTTTATCGGTGACTTTTGTCCCTGCGGCAGTCGCATTATTTATTACAGGTGAGGTGAAAGAAAAAGAATCTCGTTGGATGCAAGCGCTGAAAAGAAAATATCAACAAATCCTAGATTGGGCTTACCAATTTAAGATGGTGGTAGTTGCTTTAGCAGTAAGTATTTTAGTTTTAACGGGTGTGTTGACCACGCAAATTGGTAGTGAGTTTGCACCGCAATTGAGTGAGGGAGATTTTGCCCTACAGCAAATGCGCTCTCCAAGTACAGGTTTGGAACAATCTTTAAGAATGCAGGAAAATACAGAAAAACTGATCTTAAAGAATTTCTCTGAAGTTAAAGCTGTGTTTGCTCGAACAGGTACGGCTGAAGTTGCAACTGATGTGATGCCACCCAATATTTCCGATGCAGTGATTCTGTTAAAACCACGAGATCAATGGGAAGATCCAAAAGAAACCATTGATGAATTACGGACGCGGATGCAGGCATTTCTGGAAACCATCCCAGGAAATAATAGTGAATTTTCACAACCAATTGAACTTCGTTTTAATGAATTAATTTCGGGTGTACGTAGCGATGTCGGCATCAAAGTTTTTGGTGATGATATGGATGTGCTAAATACTCAAGCACAAGTGATCGCTCAGAAAGTACAAAAGATCTCTGGTGCAACAGCGGTCAAAGTTGAACAAACCAGTGGTTTACCTGTGTTAAATGTGGATATCAATAATGCACTCGCAGCGCAATATGGCTTGTCTGTGAAATCGATTCAAGATGTCGTTGCAGCGAGTGTCGGTGGTCAGAATGTTGGGCAAATTTTACAAGGTGACCGTCGTTTTGATTTTGAGATTCGTTTACCGGACAGTCAACGTACCGCGCAAAATTTAGCTCAGCTTCCTATCCAACTACCGAATGGTGGTCTGATTCAATTACAAGATATCGCTAAGGTTGAAACCATTTCAGGAATGAATCAGGTCGGACGTGAAAATGGTAAACGTCGAGTTATTGTGACCGCCAATGTAGAAGGGCGTGATCTAGGTTCATTTGTCCAAGAATTGCAAGCAAGTCTTAAACAACAACCTTTACCTGCGGGATATTGGTTGGAATACGGTGGGCAGTTTGAGAACTTGGCTTCTGCTGCGGCACGTATGCAGATCGTGATTCCACTCGCTTTAATTACCATCTTTGTTTTACTGATGGCCGTGTTCCATAACTTTAAAGAAAGCTTGTTAGTGTTTAGCGGTGTGCCATTTGCATTGTCTGGTGGTTTGGTTGCACTTTGGCTTCGAGACATTCCTTTATCAATGTCGGCAGCCGTGGGTTTTATCGCCCTTTCAGGTGTCGCCGTGTTGAATGGTTTGGTGATGTTGAGCTTTATTAAAGAACTCCGAGAGCAGTTTGATGTGCATAAAGCCACGTGGCAGGGCGCAATTCTGAGATTACGTCCTGTATTAATGACTGCTTTTGTCGCTTCGCTTGGCTTTATTCCAATGGCAATTGCGACTGGTACAGGTGCAGAAGTACAACGTCCATTAGCAACTGTAGTGATTGGTGGGATTATTTCATCAACTTTACTGACTTTACTCATTTTGCCCATTGTTTATCGTTGGATGAATGAGTTGAAAAACAACAAAAGTCAGGAAAGCACCATTTAATCTATCTATGCTATCTTCGTAGTAAGACATTTTACTAAGAAGAATCTGAACCAGCCAAGGTATCCCAACTTTGGCTGACTTGTAAAACCTGATGGGTTTTATGCTGATAATGATAAGGAGTCCAACATGAGTGGACATCAAGGGCATGATCATAGTCATGCTGTGGTCACAGAAGGCAACGCAAAAAAATTGACGATTGCACTGGTGCTCACATCAACATTTTTAATCGTTGAAGTCATCGCAGGTTTAATGACACAAAGTTTGGCACTGTTATCAGATGCCGCGCATATGTTCACCGATGCAGCAGCTTTAGCGATTGCATTAGCTGCGATCAAGATTGCTAAACGCCCAGCGGATAACAAACGCACATTTGGTTATCAGCGTTTTGAAATTTTGGCAGCATTATTTAATGCTTCAATGCTGTTTTTCGTTGCGATGTATATTCTTTATGAGGCGTACCAACGTTTTACGCAACCTCCAGAAATTCAAAGTGTAGGAATGCTGATTGTTGCTTCTTTGGGTCTCGTCATTAATCTTATTTCGATGAAGATTTTAATGTCGAGTGCGGCCGAAAGCTTAAATATGAAAGGCGCTTATTTGGAAGTGCTCAGTGATGCGCTTGGGTCTGTCGGTGTGATTATTGGTGCAATCGTTATTTATTATACCAACTGGTATTGGGTTGATACGATTATTGCTGTAGCGATTGGCTTTTGGGTATTACCGAGAACATGGATTTTGCTTCGACAAAGTATCAATATTCTTTTGGAGGGTGTACCTGAAGAAGTGGATATTGAAAAATTGCGTAATGATTTATTGTCACTGCAAGGTGTTGAGAATATTCATCAACTCAAGGTATGGGCGATTACTTCAAAAAATATTCACCTAACCGTTCATTTATTTGCACCTAACGCAGATCGAAAACAACTACATCAAGCGGCTACAGAAATGTTGTCGCATGAACATGGTATTGCTGAGGTAACACTCCAGATCGAAGATGATGCGGAAATGAACTGTCAACATACCCATCAACATGAACGAGAAACAGAACATAATCATGCATCACATCAGCATTAAGCTGATGTGATCTTTTGTACTTTTATCAATTAATTCTGCCATTCATGATTACAATCACGGCATTTCCAATGCTTTTGTGCTTGCATAAAAGCTTGCATGGAAATTTTAAAGTCTGGTAGATCACGCCAAAATAGAACAGCTGCAATGATACAGACAACAAATACAACAATCGTTGCGATTTGCAGACCTTGACCAGCACCATTCCCAAAAATCCACAAGGCAACACTAATCAAGACCAAGACCAATAGAATAAAAATAGCAGGAACTAAGAGCACTAAACTTTTAGGTACATTTGGTCGCGGGCTATTTGCGCCTTGGCTTGCAGGCATAATTTTCACACTTTGGCATTTAGGGCAACGGTATTGCATGGATGGTTCCTATTGTGTTTTGGCTATTTTAGCGAAATTTTTGCAAAAGCTAAAATTTTGAAAGATTTAAAAGCATCAATGAACTTATTCATAGGCTGTATAGGCTGTTAATAAAGCCGATACAGCTCGTCTAAACCTAGTCGCGTAAAGATGATCAGTCATGATAATTTGATGCGTACATCTGCTGAATATCGCGCAAGGAACCGTATGTTAGTTACCAAAATTTTAAAATTACGGTTGTCACGTATACAGAAGGGAAAAGAGCATTTATCGACACAAGATAAACTGATGTTGGTGACAATGGAAAGCCCTGACCTAAGTGCCAATTTCTTGCTGCGATTATTTAAAGTTTCATTACCCAAACAGTGGAAATTTAAGCATGCGGACGATGAGGATATTCATTATTCAAAACAATTGATTGAACTAATTGAAACTGATTTTATTCCTGCTTATGAGTTTCATGCGCGAAAGTATGCGTGGTATGAGCAATGTTTGATGTATCAACTCAATTTCGTTGTACTGAAACCGAGTCAGCAACAAATCAATGGTTACTTGCGCCAGTTGGATCAATGTCTAGACCAACAGCCTAAAATTGAGCTACTTCATCATTTTCAGCAGCAGTATCCTAGTGCTCAGCATGCAAATGCACTTGCGAAATCTTATGCGGGTGCTTCTGAATACACGAAAGCAATTGAATGGTATGAATGGGCAGCTCAGCAATCCTCTCAAGTCAATGAAGTTGCATTTTTCGGTTATATTGAAAGTTTAATTCACCGCAATCAGCTTGAATATAAGCCACAGATGAGTGATGTGGAGTATGCAATCCATTTGCTCATTCAGTATTTGAAACCAATTGATCAGAAAGCTTATGCAAAGCTATTACAAGCTGGTGTTAAATCATTACTGCCGGATAGTATTTTAAAAACACGGGCGGTACAAACCAATATTTTGGCTGATGTTGGGCGAGGATTAAATTCGCTTGGGAAAAGTTTAAATCATATTTTAAAAGTGAAAGAGTTTGACTTGCCTTTTAGCAAAGAGGTAATAGCTAACGCACCTAAATTATTGCATAGTGAAATTATTTTAGAACATCTTGCTCAGAACGAAGCAATTCGAACTGCTGTGCAAACGCTTCTGAAAAATAATGAATTGACGACAGCCATTGAATTTGAACCAGCATTACAACAATTTTGGCTGTCTGTGCAAACTGAACCAGAACTTTTAAAACGATTGATCACACCAAGTCAGTCTAAAGCTTGGTTTGAAACATTGCCAAATACGCATTTCCAAACTAAAAAACCATTAAATTTAGCGGAGTTTCAACTGATACTCGAACATGGATTACTGAATTATTTGGGGGAAGAAAGTTTAGACAAATTTCATTCAGAGAGAAATATGTTGTATGCGCAAAGAGATATGGTTGTTACTGAAATGACGGCGTTTACATCTTGGTTTTATCAAGAATGTCTACAACCTTATTTGTATCAACAAACTGCACTTTTTCAGCAAATGAAACTGATATTGCTTCAATTGGATAATATTGCATTTACGAGTCAATTATTCATCTATCAATATGAAATACAACAAAGAGCTCAAGATTTATCGAACTGGATGAAAATAAAATTAGAAAAAGGAAATGACTTTGATCGGGTAAATGCGGCATGGGTAGCATTACGAGAAGTTGCTGGTTTTGAGTCTGAAATGGCTCAAGACAAAATCAATGCATTACAGAATACGCTAATGCAATACAAAACTATTCGAAATAATCAAATCTTAATAAGTTTTGATTCGAAAGAAATATCGGATTATAAAGAAGATGAAAAGTAACATTTTTTGAGTGAAATTCAATCAAGCTAGGGTTTGATTAATTTGAGAGTGAGCAACAAAAAGACGCAAATTGCTGTAGAGAGCATGCTAATCTAGTTAAAAATGTCTAATAAGTTCAGAAAGTAGATTTAGCTCATACATCAACATGAGCAAGTAAGGAAAGAGAAAGAGGGAGAGCATCTTGAATCGACAAGATGATAAAAAGGCAATGTTCGATATTATGCCAGCTGACATAGAATCGTCTGATGATAAACCATCGTTATCACGCCGTTTAATTAATAAAACGCTGCAACACGCGCAAGATGCCGTTGAGTTTGCCAGTGATACCTCGCGTAATATTGCAGGTGTGGCAGATGCAGCTTTAGACGCTCTAGATCAGGTGACTCATCATACCAAACGTGGTGTGGAGGGGATGCGAAATACCGTTCGAGATATGGTTTCTGAGACCAGTGAAGCGGCGAGACAAGTTTCATTGGCTATGGCGCGTGCTTCTTTGGGGAAAAGTAGCCTAACCTTATATTTGCCTGAAATCTTATTGAATAATCAAATTCGTAAGCGCATGGATCGCTCTGAAATTGATGATATTAAAGTTGAATGTGGTAATGATCGATTTCATATCGAATTAGATGGACATTATCGTCGGTTTTTATATCGTCTTTCACTTGAATTTAATGTTTTAGAGTGTCGTATTGGGCAGGAAAAATATCTGCGTTTACGTCAGGTCGATGAGCATCTTGATCTACAAATTCGTCACGGTGGAACCTTAACCAATTGGGCTGCGCGTCGTGTTGGAAATGTCAGTTTCGAAGTGATTAATTCATTACCGATTCCATTTTTGATTAATCATTTGATTCGTGATGTCCCTGGGATTCAAAAAGAAGGACATCGCCTCTGGTATATCGACCTCGAAGAAGCAGGCTTTATTGATTTTATTAATAACCGTTCATGGATGGTCGATAAACTTTTAAGTCTGACAGATTTTAGTATTTTGCCTGGATTGAATATTCTGCAAGAAAGTCGTGAATTGGTTCAGCAATTGGTGGATCAATTTGAGATCCGTGGCTTGCGGGTACAGTCTGGACGCCTAGAAGTTCAAGTTGGTATTGGAAGCGAATAAGCAATAAAAAAGCCACTGTCATTGCAGTGGCTTTTTAGAATTTGGCGTCCCTACGGGGATTCGAACCCCGGTTACCGCCGTGAAAGGGCGATGTCCTAGGCCTCTAGACGATAGGGACTTATATGAGGCATACATCTGAAAACAATAATAAATATTGGCGTCCCTACGGGGATTCGAACCCCGGTTACCGCCGTGAAAGGGCGATGTCCTAGGCCTCTAGACGATAGGGACGTTTCAGAGGTGGGCGTATATTAGGGTGAATTAGATAGGGTGTCAAACACTTTTCTATAGAAAATCTAAAAAAACTGGGTAAGTGTTTAAAAATAAAACATATCGAAGAATAAATAATCAAAAATAAGGATTTAAGTTTAAAATCATGTTGAAAATGTTTTTTGTTGAGATAAAAAATGCAGCTAACGCTGCATTTTTTATGAAGCACTATTATTTGCGATTTCGATATAAAACATAGTGACTTAAATAACAGCCTGCAATAAACAGCAAACATCCAATAAAGCCAGCTTGCATCTCAGGATCTGCTGCCATACTTAAACCCGTAATAAAACAGAATACAAAACCTAAGATCGGCACAATTGGATAAAGAGGTGCAGCAAATTTTAAATCTTTTGCGGTATGCCCAGCCTTGTACCATTGGCGTCTAAAATTAAATTGACTCCAACAAATACTCATCCACACGATAACCATCGTGAATGCGGCAACACCTAATAAGTTCTTAAAAATTGTTTCAGGAGCGAAGTGCTCTGAGAGTAACCCAGGAATAGCACCGAACATTGTTACCACAAGCGCAATGATTGGTGTGCCACTTTTAGAGAGTCTAGAGAATAGACTTGGCAGTTGACGCTGATCTGACAATGACCACATCATACGTGATGCAGCATAAAGACCTGAATTTGCCGCAGACAACAATGCAGTAATAATCACGAAACGGATAATATCATCGGCATATGGAATACCAATGTAATTAAATACAGTAACAAAAGGACTGCTACTGACCCCTTCACCACCTAAGCCAGCAACTTGGAAAGGAAGCAGGGCACTAATCACGATGATGGTACCAACAAAGAAAATTAATAACCGCCAAATCGCTGCATTGATGGCTTTTGGTACATTTTCAGCAGGATCTTTGGTTTCACCAGCGGCAACCCCAATCAATTCAGTTCCTGAGAAAGCAAAGTTTACAATCAACATTGTCGTAAAAATTGGAACCAAACCTTGTGGGAACCAACCATGTGCAGTGAGATTGTGAAAAAGCGGTGCCGATTCGTAACCGTGGAATGGAATAAATCCAAAAATAGCCATTAAGCCTAAAATGATAAAGGCAATGACGGTGATCACTTTGACCAGTGCAAGCCAAAACTCAGACTCAGCGAACATTCGCGTTGAGCTAAGATTAAGCCCTAATATTGTGATCGCAAAAATGATGGTCCATATCCACATCGAAATATGAGGGAACCATTCTTGCATTAGTAACGCGGCTGCGGTGAATTCTGTTCCTAGTGTCGCTGTCCATGTCAGCCAGTACACCCAAGAAATCATGTAACCTGTACCTGGACCAATGTATTTTTGAGCGTATGCACCGAAAGATCCAGCGACAGGCATATGGACTGCGAGTTCACCTAAACAAAGCATCACCATATATGCAATCAGACCGCCTAAGATATAGGCAAGAATTGCACCAATAGGACCTGTTTGTGCGATCACTTCACCAGAACCTAAAAATAAACCTGTACCAATTGCACCGCCTAAGGAAAGCATAACTAAATGGCGAGTACTCATTGCACGTTTTAAGGTTTTAGATTCTGAATGCGCATTTGAGTTGGAAGATTGCATACGACAATTTGTCCAAGCATAGAGAAGCGGCTATTTTATGGAAAATTATGAAATGTGCAATCTGATTAAGAGAAAGATTGAGAGAAAAATATAATTATTCATTGTTATTAGATAAAGAATATGGCGTCCCTACGGGGATTCGAACCCCGGTTACCGCCGTGAAAGGGCGATGTCCTAGGCCTCTAGACGATAGGGACAGGTGAGGCAACACAAAAAGTTTGGTGGAGCCAAGCAGGATCGAACTGCTGACCTCTACAATGCCATTGTAGCGCTCTACCAACTGAGCTATGACCCCAGTTTGTGTGAGCGCAATATTAGGGGGATTGCACTCACACGTCAATGATTAAACTGAATTAAGTCTCACTATTTGCATCATTTTTCGGCAATTTAAGTGATTCGTTTAACTTTTCCCAAATTTTCAGTTCTTTCTTGCTTGGTGTGCCCACAAGCTCGAGTGCGTGACGTAAGCGAGCAAAGGTTAAATCTGGTCCTAAAGTCACCATCGATTGCATGACTGGTGTTGAACTGGTTGAGCCTGCAATCGCAATAAAGAACGCTGGCATAAAGTCACGCAGCTTGATTTCCATTTGGTTAGCCAAATCCATCAGCGTTTGGCTCACGGTGTCGTTGTTCCAAGTAAACTGACTTTCTAAGCGCCAAATCGCAAATTGCAAGCTTTGACGAACTTGCTCATCAGTCAATTTTTTGCTTTCAAATTGCTCTTTGCTGATTTGTGGCATATGGTTGAAATAGAAGCCCGCCCAATTGACTGCTTCAGACAGTAGATTAATCCTTGGTTGAATGGCAGCTGCAATATCTTCAAGCGTTTGTCGGTCACTTTTCCACGTCAATAAACGGTCTAAAAGTTGTCCCGGTGTTAAGCCTTTAATCCATTGACCATTGAGCCAATTAAGTTTTTCAACATCAAAAATAGGTCCACCTAGCGAAACACGTTGTACATCAAAGTTTTCAATCATGTCCTGTAAAGTAAAGATTTCACGTTCGTCAGGCATTGACCAACCCATACGACCCAAATAGTTCAACAATGCTTCAGGCAGCACCCCAATATCACGATAATAATTGATCGAAGTTGGGTTTTTACGTTTTGATAATTTTGACTTATCTGGGTTACGCAATAAAGGCATATGGCACAGTGTTGGCATATCCCAATCAAAGTATTGGTAAAGTAACTGGTGTTTTGGTGCAGATGGCAACCATTCTTCCCCACGCAATACATGAGTGATTTCCATTAAATGGTCATCGACTACGTTGGCTAAATGATACGTTGGTAGACCATCAGTCTTTAAAAGAACTTGCATGTCCACTTGAACCCATGGAATTTCAACTTCGCCGCGGAGTAAATCATTTATTTTACAGACACCATCTTCCGGTACTTTCATGCGAATGACGTGTGGTTCACCCGCAGCAAGACGCTGTTGTACTTCTTCTTGAGAAAGTTTTAAGCCACGACCATCATATTTGGGTGTTTCGCCACGTGCTTGTTGTTCAGCACGCATTTGGTCAAGTTCTTCAGCAGTTGCAAAGCAATAAAAAGCATGACCTTTTTCAACCAATTCAAGTGCGTATTGTTTATAAATGCCCATACGTTCTGATTGACGATAAGGTGCATGCGGACCACCGACATCAGGACCTTCAGACCAATTGAGACCTAACCAACGTAAAGAATCTAAAATCATTTTTTCAGATTCTGGAGTTGAACGGAGCTGATCTGTATCTTCAATACGTAAAATAAATTCACCGCCGTGTTGCTTAGCAAAGCATAAGTTAAACAAAGCGATATAGGCAGTTCCTACATGTGGAAAACCTGTAGGAGACGGTGCAATACGAGTACGAACTTTCATAGATTATGAGGGGAGCAAATAAGAATTGGGTTTATTATAACGAAAAAGCCTAATCACAGCATGACTAGGCTTCATTTAAACATGAGAGGGGATACATATTTAAATTTAAGAAGTATGAGGTTGGAATATCGTTTGCACGAAACGTGAAAAACGCTCGTGTTGACTTGCAAAAAAGTTTTGTGTGGGATTCGTGCGAATCGTATTCAGCATTTTCAATTCATCATCATTTGATGGCAACATTGCAGTGTTACGCTTTTGTTGATCAAGTGCTTTTACAATCAAATTCGGTGAAGATTTATCAAATGATTTGATATTACTGCTTTCTTTAATCGCAGCAGCGTGTCCAACTTGTACAGAACATACAAGAAATAAGCTTAAATATAATGTTTTTTTCAATTTTAATGCTCGCATTGCCAACATTCCCCTTTATGACCCTGAGTCTACAAGACTAACTAAGCAAACATACTATTGCTTTAATAATACGATTCAAACATAAATCTTAATAAAAAAGTAGAACTACGTCACACTTTTTACAAAAATCATAAGTTTTTGAGCTATAAATACTCACTATTTATAACTGTTTGGCTACTTTGTATGCAAGTTGAATTTAGCAAGCAAATGTGTAGAAAAAGTGGAGTTTGATGTTTTCTCTTATTTTTGACTAAGAAATATAAGCTTTAGCATTTTTTATGCAATAAAAGCATGATATTTGCATATCTTAAAAAGCGAATAGTAAAAACAATATTAATATAAGTGCATGATTGTAAATTAATTTTAAATAAATATAGTGGGTTGTATGAGTAACAAATGAGCAAAATTAAATGAAAACTGTAATTGCGGCTGCTTTATTGGCTTTGGGGTTAAATGGTGTAGCACAGGCGGCTACGACTTTTTTAAATGTCTCTTACGATCCAACTCGAGAGTTTTATCAAGAATACAACCAAGCATTTGGTCAATATTGGAAACAACGGACAGGACAAGAGGTTGATTTTAAACAATCGCATGGCGGTTCAGGGAAGCAAGCACGATCGGTGATCGACGGTTTGCAGGCTGATGTTGTAACTTTAGCTTTGGCAAATGATATCGATGAAATCGCCAATGCTGGTCTTATTCGAAAAGATTGGCAAAAACAATTTAAAGATAACTCAGCACCTTATACATCTACGGTTGTCTTCCTTGTCCGCAAAGGTAATCCAAAGAATATTCGTGACTGGAATGATTTAACCAAAGAAGGTGTGGAAATTATTACACCAAATCCAAAAACAGGTGGTGCGCCACGTTGGATTTATTTGTCTGCTTGGGGATATGCTTTAAAACAACCAGGAGGCAATGATACCAAGGCACGAGAATTGGTGAAAAAGCTTTACCAAAATGTCAAAGTATTGGATTCGGGTGCCCGAGGCTCATTAACGACCTTTGCTGAACGTGGCATCGGTGATGTATTACTTTCTTGGGAAAATGAAGCGCTTTTAGCGACGCAAGGTTTAGGCAAAGACAAGTTCGATATTGTTTATCCTTCTATTTCGATATTGGCTGAGCCATCAGTTGCTATCGTTGATAAAACGGTTGATAAAAACGGTAATCGTAATTTGGCTCGTGGCTATTTAAACTTCTTGTATTCACCGCTTGGTCAAGAGTTGGCGGCCAAACATTATTTCCGTCCGCGAAATCCTCAAGTTGCTGCGAAATATGAAAAACAATTTCCAAAAATTAAATTGTTCAAGATTAATGATGTGTTTGGAGGTTGGGCAAAAGCACAAAAAACTCACTTTGTGAATGGTGCGATCTTTGATCAGATTTATGCTGAAAAACCTTAGATAAAAAAAGCGATAACGGCGACGTTGTGAGATTAAAAAGCAAATACTTCGTGTATTTGCTTTTTTATTGGATGAAAAATGAAAATAAAACGGTTTTATCTATGAGAAGTTAAGAATTCTCTACAAAAAGTCGTTTGGTACTGGCATAAAACAAGGTGATAATGTGCAGTTACATTTTTAGCTGTTGATTCATTTCTTATGTCGCATATTTCTGTCTTACTTCATGAAACCGTTGATGGCGTATTGGCAGGTCGCGATACTGGTCTCTATGTCGATGCGACCTTCGGTCGAGGTGGGCATACCAAGTTATTGCTTTCAAAATTAGATGATAACGCACGTGTATATGCATTTGATAAAGATCCACAAGCGCTCGAAGTGGCTGCGGAATTAGAACAAGAAGATCCACGTTTTAAAATTATTCATGCGAGTTTTGCAGATATCCAGACTGAATTGAATCAGATTGGTATCACTGAAGTCGATGGTATTATGGCTGACTTGGGCGTGTCTTCACCGCAGCTTGATCAAGCAGAACGTGGTTTTAGTTTTATGCATGATGGTCCATTGGATATGAGGATGGATAACTCGCAAGGTTTAACGGCAGCAGAGTGGTTAATCAAAATTGAAGAAGAAAAATTAGCGAATATTATTTATCAATACGGGGAAGAGCGTTATAGCCGTCGTATTGCCAAAGCGATTAAGCTTGCTGGAGAAATCACCACTACTGCGCAGCTTGCTGAAATTGTAAAAGTAGCCCATCCAAAATGGGAAAAACATAAACATCCTGCAACGCGTACTTTTCAGGCAATTCGTATCGCCATTAACAAAGAACTTGATGATATCGAGGTTTTTTTGCCTCAAGCTGTAGAGCTATTAAAGCCTACAGGACAATTGGCGGTGATTAGCTTCCACTCATTGGAAGATCGTTTGATCAAACAGTTCATTCAAAAAGAATCTAGCTTAGCTGAAGATCATGGTTGGGGAATGCCACAAGCACAGGTGGATACTCGACGTTTAAAGAAAGTGTCTCGTATTCGTGCGAGTGAAGCAGAAGTTAAAGCAAATCCACGTTCACGTAGTGCTTGGTTACGAGTTGCGGAACGTTTAGAGCAAAAAGGCAAATAATGAACAATAAAAATGATGACGACGTTTTACCCAACAGCAAAAAGGGACTGAAAAAAGTTATTGTTTATGCTGTACTGCTTGCACTGGTGTTTGTCAGCGCGATGATGGTGGTTTTTCAGGTGTTTGAATATCGCCATGACTATCGTGATTTAAGTGGATATATGCGTGAAAGAGATGATTTAAATGCAGAGTGGGGGCGTTTATTGATCGAGCAACAGACGTTTGGTGCAACTGCTCAGATTGGGTCACGCGCCGTCACGCAATTGCGGATGTTTTCACCACCTGCTGCGCAAACCGTTGTGATTTCTTTACCTATGACTTCAAAGCAAGATAAATAAGGCATGCTGTATGGCTGATAAGAGAACTAAACCAATACGAAAAAAACAGCAGTCCATTTCGGAAAAGCCAACCCTTGCCTTGGATATGTGGCGCTTTTACCTACTTTGGGGAACGGTGCTTCTTTGTTTTGTTGTGCTGGTTGCTCGTGCTTTTTATGTGCAAGTTGTGAATAAAGACTTTTTGCAAAATAAAGCCAATGCCAATATTTTGCGTACAGAACGCCTTGAAGCAATGCGCGGTGTGATTAGTGATCGGCATGGCGTGCCTTTAGCGATTAGTACGCCAATCATGAAAATTGTGATTGATCCAAGAGATTATTGGGAAACCAAACATTTATACGATGAGATCACCGCAGAACTCAAAAAAGATCCCACCAATCGTAAACTTAAGCGTCAATTGCCTGATAAAAATCTAAATTTAGACGAGTTAGCCGATGCAGTTGGTATTGATCGTCAAAGTTTAAAAAAACAAATGAATGATCGTCCGCGCTCACGTTATTTGGTATTACAGAAAGAAATTCCACCACAGCAAGCAGATTTAATTACCAAGCGAAACTTTCAAGGCGTCTATGCTGAGAAAAGTTATAAGCGTTACTATCCGCAACCTCAGCCGAATGCTCAAATTATTGGATTAACCAATAGTGAAGGTACAGGCATCGAAGGTTTGGAAATGCAGCTGAATAAACAGTTGTCAGGGATGGATGGTGAGCAGAAAATTATTCGTGATAAAAAAGGCAACCGTTTAAAAGTTTCTGAAGTAATCAAAGAAGTCGAGTCTGGCGAAAATATTACCCTAAGTATCGACTCTCGTTTGCAATACATTATGTATCGTGAGCTTACTGCCGCTGGTGTTGCGAATAATGCACGTTCTGCTACAGCGATTACGGTTGATGTGAAAACTGGTGAAATTTTAGCGATGACCAGTTGGCCATCGTATAACCCAAATGATAAAAATGGTCTTAGTAATAAAGATGCGATGCGTAATCGTGGCGCAATTGATATGTTTGAGCCAGGTTCAACCATGAAGCCATTTACTGTGGCTGCTGCCTTGGAAAGTGGTAAATATACACCGAATACTATTGTCAATACCTCACCAGGTTCCATGAAGCTTGGATGGCATACGATTCGCGATACACATAATTATGGTGCGCTCACCCTGACAGGCGTTATTGTTAAGTCATCTAACGTCGGTTCAGCAAAACTTGCTTTGTCTTTGCCTAAAGATACGGTTCCTTCATTCTTTAGGCGTGTCGGTTTTGGTCATCGTTCAGACGTGAAATTTCCAGGCGAAAGTGCTGGTTTATTGTACTCTGGTGATAAATTAAATCCCTCACAATTGGGTACGATGGCATATGGTTATGGTCTTAACGCAACGATTTTACAGCTTGCACAGGGCTATGCGATGTTGGCAAATCACGGTGTTGAAATGCCACTCAGCTTGCGCAAATTAGATAAAGCACCTGAAGGAAAACAGGTGCTGAGTCCAAAGATTGCTGACGAAGTTTTATTAATGCTAGAGCAAGTGACCATGCCTGGAGGAACAGCGAAACAAGCAGTCATTCCTGGTTATCGTGTAGGTGGTAAGACGGGTACAGCACATAAATTACGTGCTGATCGTAAAGGATATTCGAGTAATGAATATCGTGCACTGTTTGCTGGTGTTGCACCGATCAGTGATCCCCGTTTAGCCATAATTATTGTTGTTGAAAATCCACAAGGTCGTTATTACGGTGGTCTCGTTGCTGCACCAGTGTTTGCACGTATCATGCAAGAATCATTGCGCTTGTTGAATGTTCCGTTAGATAGACCATTAGATACTTCTATACAATCCAAACCGTAGGTAAATTATGTCGATTAGTTTTCAACAGATACATCCGATCAGCATAGATACGGCTTGGTATACACAGCCTTTTCATGGCTTTTGTTTGGATAGCCGTAAAGTTGAACAAGGGCAAATTTTTATTGCTTTAAATAGTTATAGTCAAGCAGAAAAAACACGCCAATTTGTTGAAGATGCTTTGAAGGCGGGTGCGTTGGCGGTGATTAGTGAAACGCCATTAGGTCTCGCAAATGAATGGGTTTGTGCTGATGTCCGTTATCAAATGGGCGAATGGCAAAAGCAATATTTACAAGGGACCGATCCTGTTCAGCCATTACGTGGTATTGCGGTGACAGGAACCAATGGAAAAACCACAATTTCACGTCTGATTGCGGAGCTGATTAGCTCACAAGGCAAAGGCTGTGCAGTGATGGGGACTACAGGTAACGGTATTTTACCGAATTTAATGCCATCTACGCATACTACTTTGGATGCGCTGCAATTACAGCATGCCTTACATGACTATGCTAAACAAGGCGCAAGTTTTGTCGCATTAGAAGCCAGTTCACATGGTTTGGAACAAGGGCGCCTTAATGGTTGTGCGCTTGAAATTGCAGTGTACAGTAATTTAAGTCGTGATCATCTAGATTATCACGGTACTTTAGAAGCTTATGCTGAAGCCAAAGCCTTATTATTCAAATTCACCACTTTAAAGGTTGTAGTAATCAATTTGGATGATGCGCATGCGCATCTGATGTTGAATGCGGCTCAAACGAATCCTTCACAACCTAAAATTTTAACTTATTCATTGACGAAGGCGAGTGCGGATTATCATATCTCAGATTTGCAATATCGCTTGAGTGGAGCAAGTTTCACGCTGATTAGCCCAACAGGTTCTTATGCAGTACAAAGTCCTTTATTGGGACATTTTAATGTAGAGAACTTATTGGCAAGTTTGATTGCAGCAGAATATACCGGTTTTGCCTTGGCTGATTTAGTCGAGTTTGTTCCGCAATTGAAAGGTGCACCCGGTCGAATGCAGGTGATTCAAGATGCTGAACGATTATTTGTCGTGGATTATGCACATACACCTGATGCCTTGGTTCAAGTGCTGACAACATTGAAACGTCATGTCAATGGGCAGTTATGGGCAGTATTTGGTTGTGGTGGTGATCGTGATCGTGGCAAACGTCCACTCATGACTCAAGCAGCACTAGATCATGCCAATCCTGTTGTTCTGACCTCGGATAATCCACGAACTGAAAATCCTGAACAGATTTTTGCAGATATGAAAAATGGTATCTGTTTTATTGATCATGTTGTGCATGAAATTCGTGATCGCCGTGAAGCTATTAAATTTGTGGTAGCGCAAGCTCAAGCGGGTGATATTGTGGTGATTGCTGGTAAGGGGCATGAAAATTATCAGGAAATTGATGGGGTTCGGCATTGGTTTGATGATGTGGTTGAGGTGCAGTCTGCAATTGATGCACAGCCGCACTCTGTAGATTCAGCTTATCCTGCGCAATAAGGTTAAAAGGTAAATAAAGCGTATGCATACTTCAACCACCAGTACCGTTCCATTAGAACCTTGGACAGCAGAACAATTACAGCAAGCGACTCAAGGGCAGTGGTATCAACAGAATATTCCACAAGGTGAAATTAAGCGTATTTTGACTGACTCGCGTCATGCCGAAGCTGGAGATGTTTTTCTTGCTTTGCAAGGTGAGCGCTTTGATGCACATAACTTTGTAGCACAAGTGGCGATACAAGGATGTCAAATTGCGATTGTCGAGCGTCCAATCGATGCTGATATTGCGCAACTGATCGTGAAAGATACTCGTTTGGCTTTGGGGCATCTAGGGGCTTATCGTCGTCAGCAAAATTCACAGCTCAAAGTGATTGCTCTCACAGGTAGCAGTGGTAAAACCACCACCAAAGAAATGTTGGGCAGTATCTTGTCTCGTTTAGCTCCGACGTTAATTACGCGTGGTAACTTAAATAATGATTTAGGTGTGCCGATGATGTTACTTGAGCTACGTTCAGAACATCAGTTTGCCGTTATGGAGTTGGGAGCAAGTCATCAATGTGAAATTGACTATACCTCTCATTTAGTTCAACCACATGTTGCAGGTATTTTGAATATTGGTACTGCACATTTAGGTGAGTTTGGTGGGCGTGAAGGTATTTGCCGCGCCAAGTCAGAAATTTATGCACATATACTGTCACAAGGTACTGCAATTGTTCCTGCGGACGATGATTTCAGCACAGTTATTCGTGAAAATGCTCAAAGCCATTCAATTTTAAGTTTCGGTGATGGTGGGGATGTGTTTGCGACAGATGTTGAATTGCATCCTCAGTCAGCAAAATTTAATTTACACACTCCGCAAGGTATGCGTACAGTAGATCTTCCGTTTGCAGGTGTGCACAATGTGCAGAATGCGACAGCGGCGACAGCGTTTGCCTTAGCAATTGGAATTGCGCTGGATGACATTATTCATGGTTTAGAACAAGCTCAGGGTGCTAAGGGGCGTTTGAATTTTATTCAACACTCAAATCATCTGTTTATTGATGATACTTATAATGCCAATCCCACTTCAATGCGTGCCGCAGCTGAAGTGCTCGCGCAGCAAGCGGGGATTAAAGTCATGATCATTGGGGATATTGGTGAGCTTGGGGATACGGCTGCACAACAACATTATTTGTTGGGTCGAGATTTAGTTTCGCTTCAGGGTATTCATTTTGTAGTTGCAGTAGGTGAATTTTCACCAGCAACACAAGAAGGTGCGAGAAGCACGCAGTACGGCAAAAAATTACAGGCTTTTCTTAATCAGGAACAAGCTTTGTCGTTTTTGTTTAGTTTAGTAGAAACACATCAACCACAGCACATGAGTTTCCTATTTAAAGGTTCTCGCTATACCCATATGGAAACGTTGATGGCTGATTTGATGGAGAAAATTTAAATGTTGTTATGGTTATTTGAACAATTGGCAGGCTATAACAGCTCATTTCAAGTTGTTCGTTATTTAACACTGCGCTCTTTACTCAGTCTATTGACGGCTTTAGCGATTGGACTGGTGTTAGGACCAGTGATGATTCGTAAGTTACAAGCCCTGAAATACGGTCAAGCAGTCAGTTCATTTGCACCAGAGAATCATGCCAAAAAAATGGGTACGCCAACGATGGGAGGGATTTTAATTTTACTCTCGATCGGGATTAGTACATTGTTATGGGCTGATTTATCTAACCCTTATGTGTGGATCGTGTTGGGGGTAATGGTTGTATTCGGTGCAGTTGGTTGGGCAGATGATTGGATTAAAGTACGATATAAGGACAACGCAGGTTTACCCGCACGTAAGAAATTTTTCTGGACATCTGTAGCATCTTTAGGCGCAGGTGTTGCGCTATATGTTATTGCAAAACAGCAAGATAGTATGGTTCATACGGCCAATATGTTGGATTTGCTCATCCCGTTCTTTAAAAATTTATCGATACCACTTTCTGTTGTTCCATTCGGACTTGCATTTATTGTTTTTACGTATCTAGTGATTAACGGTGCATCTAATGCTGTCAATCTGACGGATGGGCTAGATGGACTGGCCATCATGCCAATTGTCATGGTTGCAGCTGGGTTAGGTGTATTTGCTTACCTTTCAGGTGATATTCGATTTGCCAATTATTTGCATATTCCTTACGTGAAATACACTTCTGAACTGGTTGTTATCTGTTCAGCAATGGTTGGCGCAGGTTTGGCATTCCTTTGGTACAATGCACATCCAGCACAAGTCTTTATGGGCGACGTCGGCGCATTGGCTTTAGGTGCTATGCTGGGCACGATTGCTGTGATGGTTCGCCAAGAAATTGTTTTTGCAATTATGGGCGGTGTATTTGTGATGGAAGCAATTTCTGTGTTCTTACAGATTGGTTCATTGCGGATGCGTAATAAGCGTGTCTTTTTAATGGCACCGCTACATCATCATTACGAAAAACAGGGATGGAAAGAAACCCAAGTCGTTATTCGTTTCTGGATTATTACCATTTTCCTCGTTGTATTGGGGTTAATGACCTTAAAATTACGTTAAACCAAGATTCATAAAAAGAAGCTGGTGATCACCAGCTTTTTTTGTTTGGAGAAAATAGATGAGTTTATTGATGTGTCCTGTTTGTCGCCAGACATTGAATCTAATTGAAAATTCGTGGCGATGTGAAAAAGGGCATCATTATGATGTTGCCAAACAAGGTTATGTCAATTTACATGTCGTTCAACATAAACACAGTAAGAACCCTGGCGATACGGCAGAGTCTGTGCTGGCAAGGCGTGAATTTTTACAAGCAGGATTTTATCAGCCTTTACAACATGCGATCGTTGAATTGCTACAAGAGTTAAAGCCTCATGCCGTTTTAGATATTGGCTGTGGTGAGGGCTATTATACCAATGCGATGCAGCAGCATACCCAGTATTGTATTGGAGTAGATATTGCAAAAACAGCAGTTCAAAGAGCAGCAAAGCTGAATTCAAAGGTGACATGGATTGTGGCAACAGGAGCAACTCTACCTGTTCAAGATCATTCAATCGATGTATGCACCAGTTTATTTAGCCCTATCCCGCAAGATGAAATTATCAGAGTGCTAAAGAAAAATGGTCATTTAATTGTGGTAACACCAGCACCAACACATTTATTCCATCTTCGTGAAGCGCTATTTGAACAGGTAAATTTACATGAACCACAGAAGTTTGTAGAACAGCTTGATGCCCAATTCGAAATCAAACAATCCAAGCTGGTCGAAGCGGAATTGTTATTAGATCATCAAGCCTTAAATAATTTGATTGCAATGACACCGTATGCTTACAAAGCCAGTTTAGAAAAAAGACAAGCACTGGAGCAAAAGCAGCAATTTGCTGTGACTGCTGCATTTCAGATTTATGTATTTGAAAAAAGAAAAAAGCCATCAAATTGATGGCTTTTTTGTGTTACTGGATTTCGTTGATTAGATTTTCAATTCCATCTCTTTCTTTTTGGGATTTGGTTGGTTGAGCACCAGATCCCATCGTTGGTGGTTGGGTTCTTGATGGGACAATAATTTCTTCATTAGCAGAAGGCGTTGTGCCAGGTAGATCTGAAAAGTCATTTTCAGTTGAGCGTGGTGCTATTGGTGGAGCTGGACGATAGAGTGGGCGAGCCAATGGTGGTGAAGCACGATATTCTTTTTTATCTTCATTTTGTTGGACTTGCACTTGATCACGAGAAATTGGATCTTTAGCATCTTTATCCAAGCGAACCCATGCCGAAGGCGTATCTTTGAGTGAGCTCGCCATGAAATTTGTCCAAATTGGGAGCGCAGCAACACCACCATATTCTCTGCGACCTAATGTTCTAGGCTGATCAAATCCAACCCAGGCAACGGCAACCAATTTTCCATTAAATCCAGCGAACCATGCATCTTTTGCATCGTTGGTTGTACCTGTTTTACCACCTAAATCATCACGACCGATTTTAAGTGCTGCACGACCTGTACCATGTTGAATCACGTCACGTAAAATATTTGCCATATCGTAAGCGGAACTTGATTTAAGAATGCGTTGCGCTTGGCGATAGTCGCTATTTGTTTTATTGGTATTCTCGATGCTAGAGGTTGTAATTGTAGGCTCTGAAACAGCTGCTTGCCCCTCTAATGTTTGATTGGTAATTTCTTGTACAGTACCTTGCTCTGATTCTGAAGATGCTTGTGAATTAGCATCTGGATTACTTATGCAAGGAATACATGCATAGTCAGGTTTTGCTTCATAAATGACTTTGCCAGCCGCGTCTTCAATTCGTTTAATAAAATGTGGCTGAATGCGATAACCACCATTTGCGAAAGTGGCATAACCCGTTGCCATCTGAATAGGAAGTACTTGTGGTGTACCTAGCGCAATTGTGTAGTTACGTGGAATTTGTTCATCTTGTAAACCAAAGTCCATAAATAACTGGCGTGTACGTTCGATTCCAACATTTTGTAGTAAGCGAACAGAAACCGTATTTCGAGATAAATACAAAGCTCTTCGCAAAGGGATCATGCCAAGATAGCGGCCATCTGAGTTTCTTGGTGACCATTTTCCAATGGTAATCGGACTGTCATTGACCATGCTATAGGGTGTCATGCCACGCTCTAAAGCCAATGCGTAAACGAAAGGTTTAATGGTTGAGCCAGGTTGTCTCCATCCTTGAATAGCACGGTTAAATTTAGATTGATAAAAATTATAACCACCGACGACGGCCTCTATAGCACCATCATTTGGATTTAAGGCAATCAATTGTCCTTGAACTTTAGGAACCTGAACTAAAGACCATACTGTTTTGTTTTCATTTGGGCGTAAGCGAATAATATCTTTTACTTTAACAATTTGGGATGCATTTGATGGACCGCCACCCACACTATTGGCATTGCGATAAGGTCGAACCCATGACATGCCAGACCAATTTACAGTAACAGTTGAACCATCCTGCATGAGTGCATCAAAAGAATTTTTATTTACTTTTACCACTTGTGCAGGGTAGGTATTCGCATACGCCATAAACTCATTCAAGGGTTTGTCATGTGCTTCAGGACCACGCCAACCATGACGACGATCATAGGCTTCAAGTCCATCCTGTATAGACTTTTCTGCATAACGTTGACGATTACTATCGATAGTCGTATAGACTTTATACCCAGAATCAATCGCTTGCTCACCGAAATGTTGAACCAGTTCAGAGCGAACCATCTCACCTACATAAGGAAATACATTGCTGACTGAGCGATCAATCATATTTAAATTAATAGGTTCAGCGACTGCTTTTTGGTATTGCCCTTGATTAATATAGCCCAGTTGTAACATGCGACCTAAAATCCAATTTCGTCGTTCCAGCGCTCTTTCTGGATTGACGACAGGATTATATTTTGAGGGTGCTTTAGGGAGACCTGCGATCATTGCCATTTGCGCGATCGTAAGCTGGTTAATGTTTTTGTTGTAATAAATCCGCGCAGCTGCCGCAATTCCGTAAGCATTTTTACCTAAAAAGATTTTATTTACATATGAGCTTAGAATTTCTTGTTTTGTTAGATTTTGTTCAATTTTTCGAGCAAGAAATACTTCAGTGAGTTTGCGTCGTAATGTACGTTCTGGGCTTAAATAATAGTTTTTTGCCACCTGCATGGTAATGGTTGAGCCCCCAGTTTGGACATCAGAACCTGTTACTGATTCGGTAATAGCCCGCCCGAGTCCTTTAAAGCTAATGCCATTATGCTCAAAAAAGGAAGAATCTTCAGCTGCTAAGAATGCATGAATAAATGTTGGTGGAATTTGCTCATAGGTGACAGGAATAGAAAGTTTGCCCCCATACTCTGCAATTAACTTCTCATCAGCCGTGTATACCTGTAATGGTTTTAATAAAGGCGCCTTTTTTAATGAGCTCATATCTGGCAGTGATGGCGCGAGATAGAGATACATGCCATAAAATCCCATTGGAAGTGAGACTAAGATAATAATAATGATCAAAAAAAATGGGCGAACAATACCAGAACTGGATAGCTTTTTCATAATAAGTAAGTTTTAATAAGAGCGAATGGCAAACTAATTGTGGTCAGTATATCCTTTAGACATACGGATTGTTAGATGAGATATTGTATCCGTATTAATTAAAGACCAAAACAAATTAGTGGGTTGTATTTTTGGGGATAAAAAAATAAATAGGAAAGTACTGTGCTCAGGTTATATCGTAAACCAAATAAGGGGTTAGTGGGGGTCGATATTAGTTCGACAACTGTTAAATTATTGGAGCTCTCTGTAAAGAACGGTAGATATTGGGTTGAAAGTTATGCTGTGATGCCGCTGCCTGAAAACAGTGTTGTCGAAAAAAGCATTTTAAATCCAGAAGCAGTAGGTGATGCCCTTGAAAGAGTGGTGAATCTTGCGAATCCGCATACCATGAATGTGGCAATTGCGGTACCTACCTCAATGGTGATTCATAAAACCATTGAGATGGATGCTGACATGACAGCAGATGAACGAGAAGTTCAAATTCGCATGGATGCCGAGCAATACATTCCGTTCCCATTAGATGAAGTTAGTCTTGATTTTGAAGTCTTATCTGACAAATTGGCCAATCCAAACCGAGTGAATGTCCTTTTGGTGGCAACGCGCACCGAAAATGTTGATACACGAGTAGAAGTTTTAGAACTTGCGGGATTGACTGCTAAAATTGCTGATGTTGAAAGTTATGCCATGGAGCGTGCATTTAGTGTGTTTTCAGACACACTTCCAATGGGTGCCAATACTGTTGGTATTCTAGACATTGGTCATACCATGACAACGCTATCTGTGATGCAGAAAGGTAAAATCATTTATACGCGAGAACAAGTCTTCGGTGGGCGACAATTGACCCAAGATGTTCAAACTCGATATGGTTTGTCTTTTGAAGAGGCGGGTCGAGCGAAAAAAGAACGAACGCTTCCAGATGATTATGATACCGAAGTTCTTGAACCGTTTTTAGATGCTGTTGTACAACAAGCAGCACGTTCACTACAGTTCTTCTTCTCCTCGTCACAATTTAATGAAATTGATCATATTTTGCTGGCTGGTGGTAATGCAAATATTCCTGGTTTAGCGAAGTTATTACAACAAAAACTCGGTTACCGTGTAACGATTGCCAATCCATTTTTACAAATGGGCTTTTCTCCGCAAATTGATATTAAAAAAATAGAAAACGATGCCTCATCATTAATGGTGGCATGTGGTTTAGCATTGAGGAGTTTTGATTAATGGCAAAGATTAATTTACTCCCTTGGCGTGATGAGCTAAGAGAACAAAGAAAGAAACAGTTTGTCGCATTTTGTGTTGGGGTCGCTGCATTAGGGGTTGCATCTGTATTTTCTGGATGGATGTATTTTGATCATAAGTTGAATGATCAAGAGCAGGCGAATCAACTGATTGTAAGTACAAATCAAAACTTAGATACACAATTAAAAGCGCTTGATGGTTTGCAAGAACGTCGTAATGCAATTATCGAGCGAATGAAATTAATCCAAGGTTTACAAGGTCAACGTCCTGTTACTGTTCGTTTGGTAGATGAGTTGGTTCGAGTAACACCACCAACAATGTACATTACAAAATTTAGTCGGACAGGTGATAAATTTTCGATTGAAGGAAAAGCGGAAAGTCCAAATACAGTCGCTGAATTACTACGTAATTTAGAGGCTTCGCCTTGGTATCGTAATGCGTTTATGAACTCGTTTTTAGCGGCGGAAGAGAAAAAAGATAAAACCGCAAGCTCACTGGTTCCTCGCGTCGAAGAAAACTATGGAAGCTTTGTTGTCACTGTAGATTTAGGTGAGATCGGTACGACGGAACAAGCTGATCCTGCATTAGAAGCCGTTGCATCAGGAACAGTAGGGGTGGCGAAATGAACCTAGATAAATCAGATGATTTAAATCAAGACACCGTTGCTGCAAAGAAAAAGAAAATGACGGTGGAGCAGTTCTTCCAACAGTTTAATACTTTGGATATGAATAATTATGGCAGTTGGCCTTTATCTGTCAAGATTACCACTTGGATTTTTATTTTCTTAGCTGTTGGCGCTCTCGGTTATTTTGTAGTGATTAAGTCGCAATTAGAATCAATTGCTAACGCACAAGCGAAAGAACAAAGTTTACTCAACGAGTTTCGTGAAAAAGAATCTAAGTTGCGTAATTTGCAACAATATCAAGCACAATTGCAAGAGATGGAAGCGAACTTTAATCAGCAACTCGAACAGCTGCCTAAAGAAACTGAGATTCCGAGTTTAGTCGAAGACATTAATTTGACAGGTGTTAATTCTGGACTGAAATTTAAGAATATCCGCTTAGAAAATGAAGTGAAGCAAGAGTTTTTTATTGAGCAGCCGATTAGTATTGATGCTACAGGTGATTATCATGCTTTTGGTGCTTTTGTGACAGGGATTGCAGCATTACCGCGTATCGTAACTTTGCATGACTTTACTGTTGAAGCATCTGCTGATAAAGAGAAAAAGTCTGATATTCCAGTTGTGAATTATTCAATAAAAGCTAAAACCTATCGTTATGTTGGTGCTGATGAACAAGCGAATGCTGATGTTGCAGCTCAACCTGCTACAAATCCACCTGCTCAAGGAGGAAAATAGTAATGAATAAAAATAAATTATTACTTACTTTGTTCGTTGGGATTGGTTTGGTTGGTTGTGACTCGCGTATTGATGCGGTCAATCAACAAATGGCTGACATTCGTAATCAACCGCCATTACCGATTGAGCCTGCGCCAATTTTCACCCCTGTACCGTTATTTAATTATTCTGCTCATCAGTTAAAAAGCCCATTTATGCCAAGTTCTTTAGCCGCAGAATTGAAAATCATGGCAGGAAAACGTGTTTATCCGAATTTTAATCGTCAACCACAGCCACTTGAAAGCTACGCTCTTGAATCATTAAATATGAAAGGTAGTATGCGTGGTAAAGGAAATGACACGATTGCATTAATTCAAACACCTGATCGACAAATTGAGCGTGTACAGGTCGGAAGTTATTTGGGGATGAATCAAGGGCGAATTATTAAAATCAGCCCGACTCAGATAGATTTGGTTGAAATTGTTCCAGATGGGCGAGAAGGTTATGTGGAGAGACCAAGAACACTCGTTTTAATCGGGCCAGCACCGTAAGATTAAGGGAATAACAATGAAAAAACAGTTTAAAGATTCTTTATTTGGGGAAGCGAAGACCATGAATCATGCATTCCGTCAATTTTCTATGGGTGCTGTCGCTATTGCTATGATGCAAATAGCATCCGCACAGGTCAGTATGACGAATATTGTACCTATGAATTTAGCTGAGCAAGGAACGGAAATTCGAGTCATGTTTAATGGCTTGCCTCCGCAGCCACAAGCTTATCAACTGGAACAACCTGCACGCTTAATTTTAGATTTTGATAAAGCACAGCAGACATTGAAACAAAGTTCAATCCCTGTATCTACGGCAGAAGCGAGTTCTGTCGAGGTAGCTGCTGATGATCAACGCTCACGTGTTATTGTGAATTTGAAAGATGCGGGCGCCTTTACAACACGTGTCGAAGGAAATACCTTTGTTTTAAAAATTAATTCAGCTCGACCTTCAGCAACAAGTGCAACTCAGACAATTGCACGACAGCCTCAGCAAGGAGTTTCTAATATTGGTTTTCAGCGAGGAAATCAAGGTGAAGGTTTAGTTGTTATTGATTTATTGGGCGGCAACACGCCAGTTGATGTACAACAGCAAGGTAGTAAGATTGTTGTTCGGACCATGGGGAATAAGATTCCGACCCATCTTGCACGTCGTTTGAATACCAATGATTTTGCAACGCCTGTTGCCAGTATTGATGCTTATAATGATAAAGGTAATGGCGTTATTACTATTCAGTCTGCAGGTAGCTATGAATATATGGCTTATCAGGCTGAAAATAAATTAACCATTAGCCTAAAACGCCCTGAAGATAAGTCACCTGCAAAAGCAAAATCGCAAATCTATACTGGAAACAAGATTTCCCTAGATTTTCAGGATATTGAAGTTCGTCGAGTCCTTCAATTGCTTGCGGATTTTACTGGCATCAACATGGTGGCTGCTGACACTGTACAAGGTAATATTACTTTGCGTTTAAAAGATGTGCCTTGGGATCAAGCATTAGATATCGTGCTTAAAACCAAGAATCTAGATAAACGTCGTAATGGAAGCGTAATTTGGATTGCTCCTGTTTCTGAGCTAATTAAATCAGAAGAAGAAGAAGCCAAAGCCATTGCACAGAGTATTAAATTATCTCCAATTCAATCTGAGTATATTAAACTTAGTTATGCGAAAGCAGTTGATATCTTGAAGTTGATTGAAGATTCTCGTGATGGTAAAGGCGCGATGGCAAATCGGACATCAAACTCAGATTCTCTTGCCTTGGAAAGTTTATTAAGCCCTCGGGGTAGTGCTGTCGCGGACACAAGAACAAATACTTTAATTGTAAATGATACTGCTCAAAATATTGATAAAATTAGAAAAATGGTAGATTTACTGGATGTTTCCGTAAAGCAAGTGATGATTGAAGCTCGAATCGTAAGTGCTAGTACAGATTTTACCAAAGAAATGGGAGTTAAATGGGGTATTTTGTCGCAAGGAATCACCAGAAATAATGATCTGTTAGTCGGCGGAAGTGATACGACACTTTGGAATTTGAGAAAACCAGAAAAAGATAGTGATACTGGGGGATGGAAGTATGAGATTGAACGCCCAGACAATTTAAATATAGATTTAGGTGCTGTGACTCCTGGTGCAAGTCGTATTGCTTTTGGTTTGATTAGTTTGTCTGATTTTATGTTGGATTTAGAGCTTTCAGCAGTTCAAGCTGATGGTTATGGCGAGGTGATTTCAACACCAAAAGTTATGACTGCTGATAAGCAATCTGCAAAAATTGAGTCTGGTACACAAATTCCCTATGCATCTTCCTCGGGTGGCGGCGCAAATGCAGTGCCAAAAACTGAGTTTATTAATGCAACTTTAAGCTTGGATGTCACTCCAAGTATTACCCCTGAAGGTAAGGTGATGATGAAGTTGAATATCACCAAAGATGCACCAGGACAACCGACACCTACAGGTCAGTTAACGATTAATAAAAATTCAATTGATACCAATGTATTGGTTGATAACGGTGAAACTGTTGTGTTAGGTGGGATTTTTGAGCAAGAAAATCTCAACTCGCAAACTAAAGTTCCTTTCTTGGGTGATATTCCTTACCTAGGGAAATTGTTCCGCCGCGATACAAAGAAAGATAGCAAACGTGAACTTTTAATTTTTGTGACACCGAGAATTGTTAATGACACTTTGACGAGAAATCATTAATATATTTTCAATAATCGCAATTAATATAGGTGGCGCGTTGCCAAGCAAAGCGTTTGAATCCCTACCAAATATATATTTGGTAGGGCCAATGGGGGCAGGTAAAACAACGGTTGGTCGACATTTAGCAGAATTGTTAGGTCGAGATTTTATTGATAGTGATCATGAAATCGAGCGAAAAACAGGTGCTACTATTCCATGGATTTTTGAAAAAGAAGGTGAAATGGGATTTCGTCTCAGAGAGACGAATGTACTGAATGAATTAACGAATCGTCCTATGCTAGTTTTAGCCACTGGTGGTGGTGCGGTTACACAAGCTGAAAATCGAAACTTTTTAAAACAACGCGGTATTGTGGTCTATCTATATACGCCTGTAGAACTACAATTACAGCGAACCTATCGCGATAAAAATCGTCCATTATTACAAGTAGAAAATCCAGAGCGAAAATTACGTGACTTATTGGAGGCACGTGATCCATTGTATCGTGAAGTTGCACATTATATTATCGAAACAAATCAAGGTGCTGCTCGAGATCTAGCACAACGTATCTTACAAGTTATTTTATCTAAACAAGTTTAGTGGTTTTTGGGTTATGCAAACATTACATGTTGAGTTGGGCGATCGTCGTTATCCAATTTTTATTGGAAGTCATTTAGATCCAAAAAAATTATTAAAGCCTTATTTGTTTGGTCGACAAGTAATGTTGGTTTCAAATTCGACGGTTGCTCCCTTATATTTACAACATTATGTGGATGCATTAACCCAATTGGATAAGCAAATTGCACAATGTATTTTGCCAGATGGGGAAAAATATAAAGATATCCAACATCTGAACTTAATTTTTGATGCATTGCTTGAAGCTGGTTTTAATCGGGATTGTACCGTGTTGGCATTGGGTGGTGGTGTAGTGGGTGATATGGCTGGTTTTGCATCAGCATGTTTTCAGCGGGGAGTGAACTTCGTTCAGATCCCGACAACATTATTGTCACAGGTGGATTCGAGTGTGGGTGGGAAAACGGGAATCAACCACCCTTTGGGCAAAAATATGCTGGGTGCTTTTCAGCAACCACAAGTGGTGCTGGCTGATATGGCACAACTCGATACCTTACCAGATCGAGAGTTATCTGCAGGTTTGGCAGAAGTAATTAAATACGCCTTATTAGGTGATGTGGATTTTTTGGTTTGGTTGGAACAAAACATTGACTCTTTAGTTGCCCGAGATGCTAATTTGCTTGCAGAGGCGGTATATCGCTCATGTGCGCACAAAGCAAGAATAGTTGCAAATGATGAAAAAGAACAAGGTGAAAGAGCCTTATTAAATTTAGGTCATACCTTTGGTCATGCGATTGAATCGTATCTTGGCTATGGCACTTGGTTGCATGGTGAGGCCGTTGCAACAGGGATGGTGATGGCTGCTGATTTATCCTATCGATTGGGGTGGATTTCTTCAGATGATGTTGAACGTACAAAAAAAATCATTCAACGTGCTCATTTACCGATATCATGTCCCGAAATTCCATTAGATGAATTTTTGGCTTATATGTCACATGATAAAAAAGTCTTAAATGGTCAATTACGATTGGTATTACTGAAAAAGTTAGGTCAAGCAGTAATTACCAAAGACTTTGATCTTGAGTTAATGAAACAATCTATTCTTGAAAATCAATCTGCATAAATAAAGTGTTGGAAAGGGCATGACTGCGTCACGATCAATTTGGCAAAATATACAACAATATAGCTGGTTAGTATTTGCTATTGCTTGCTTAGTCGCTGCATTGGTGTTTTGGGCTGTGACGGACAGTGATGCTTTGACTGAGGTTGAACCTCAGTCAAAATCTGAGGTTCAGGTACAAATTCAACCTGAAAAGGTTACAGCGATGACTCATTTAGGTGCATTGTCAGATGAGGTGCAACCTTTAGATTTAAGCACACGTGTTGTGGTTTCTAACGAGCATGCGCCTGAGTTTCGTGGAACAAAGTTTATTAAAGAGAATCAACGTCAATGGACGATGGAAATATTTCGTAGTTCTGACGAAGCAATTGTCAAAAACTTTTTACTCAATCGAGCAGATCGAAAACAGTTTTTATATTTTCGCTTGAGTGGTGAAGATCAAGCTGAACAATATGTTTTATCCTATGGCGTATTCTCTAATGACGAAGAGGCTAAACGCCGTTTTAATCAGTTAGCATTACAGCTTCCTCAGACCATTCAGCCCAAAGCACAGCAGTTGTCAGTATATTCTGAGTTTGTAAATGATTTAGGTGCTGATGAAATGAAGTCAGCTGCAAATCAATTGTATGCAATTCAGTTAAAGCCAGCTGCACTTCCTAAGATTGATGAGACCTTGCTACTAGGAAATCAGACTCAAAAGACCATAGCTCCAGAGATGGCGCGAGATGCCTCTACTTCGGTGCGAACAACAGTTACACAAAGAGATGCTGAGGGTAATATTGTCAATGTGAAGCGTAGTCAAACGGAATTGCCACGCAATGAGCCATCTAGTGCGCAAAATGCAGAAAAATTAAAAGAAAGTTCAGATTCTTCACGCCGAGAAGTGAGTGATCCGTTTAATTAAAATGCACCATTATTGGTCAATTTTAGTTCTTATTTGAAGCTATTGGCTTTTTTTTGGTGCGTTTCATTGCATTTTAATAATTTCTACCCCTCTTTTTTTTAATATTATTTTAACTTTTTTAATGATTTAGTAAAAAAATAATAACTTGGTATGTTTTTTGCTTAGTTGTGGTGCTAATTTGTCTGCTTATTGCCCTTTTTTGTGCTAAATGATTCATAAATTTAGTGAAATGGAAAGTTTTTATGCTTTACAAACATTTGTGAAGGTGTAATAACTGAAAACACTTTATATGGTAAATGCGCTGATTCTTGGAAAAGAAAGGCGTATATTGCAAATCCGCCAGTAAAAATGTTTTCGCGAAGCATTGAACTTTATATGAGTTGGTCGGCAATATCGCAGAAAATGAATTGATTGTTTGTTGCTCGAAAGAGCCATGTTGAAAGAAGGGTACGCTATGCACATGCCATCGCCTAATACTGTAGCTCCCGCTCAAGGTTTATATCAACCTGATGAGTTTAAGGATAACTGTGGTTTTGGTCTGATTGCCCATATGAAGGGTGAATCAAGCCATCATCTGGTCGAAACTGCGATTCACAGTTTAAGTTGCATGACGCACCGTGGTGGTATTGCCGCGGATGGTAAAACAGGAGATGGGTGCGGATTGTTGTTGGCTATGCCTAAACAGTTTTTCCGCGAAGAAGCTCAAAAACTTGGAACCAATCTGACTGAGATTTTTGCGGCTGGTACAGTATTCTTAAATATTGACCCTGCTTTAGCTCAGAATGCAAAAAACATCCTCAATAAAGAAATGGAAGCTGCCGGTCTGACTGTTGCGGCATGGCGTGTTGTACCAACAAATAATGACGCTTTAGGTGAAATTGCATTGCAATCTTTACCTGTGTTTGAACAGATTTTGGTTAACTGCCCAATGGGTTTAACTGAAGTTGAGTTTAATCGTAAACTCTTTTTAGCTCGTCGTCGTGCAGAACAACAATTACAAAATGATCCACTATTCTATGTCACTACTTTAGCGACTACAGTGATCAGCTATAAAGGTTTGATGATGCCAGCAGCAATTGCTGATTTCTATACCGATTTAGCAGACGAACGTTTGAAATCACACATTGTGGTGTTTCATCAACGCTTTTCAACAAATACATTGCCGCGCTGGCCATTGGCTCAGCCATTTCGTTACCTTGCTCATAATGGTGAAATCAATACCATTACTGCAAACCGTAATTGGGCATTGGCGCGTACTCCAAAATTTGAAAACCCATTATTGCCAGGGTTAACTGAATTAACACCGATTGTGAACCGTACAGGTTCAGACTCATCAAGCTTAGATAATATGCTTGAAATTCTTGTCGGTGGTGGCATGGATTTATTCCGCGCGTTGCGTATGCTTGTTCCACCTGCATGGCAAAACGTTGAAACTTTAGATGCGGATTTACGTGCGTTCTATGAGTTTAACTCTAAGCATATGGAAGCTTGGGATGGCCCTGCGGGATTAGTTATCCAAGATGGTCGTCATGCGATTTGTATGCTTGACCGTAATGGTTTGCGTCCAGCACGTTGGGTTATTACCAAAAATGATTACATCACACTGGCATCTGAAATTGGTGTGTGGGGCTATGAACCTGAAGATGTGGTATCTAAAGGTCGTGTAGGTCCTGGTCAAATTTTAGTCGTCGACACTTTGACTGGTAAAGTGCTTGAGACTAAAGATGTCAGCAATCATCTTAAAAATATGCGCCCATATCGTGAATGGTTACGTGATCATGCGATTCGCCTACAGGCAAATCCGCAGCTTGAAGAGGAATTAATTGATCAAGGCTTAACAGGTGATGCATTAAAAGCAGCGCAGAAAATGTTTATGGTGACATTTGAAGAGCGTGATCAAATTTTGCGTCCAATTGCAGAAAGTGGTCAGGAAGCTGTCGGGTCAATGGGTGATGATACGCCAATGGCTGTATTGTCGCGTCAAGTACGTCATGTGTCTGACTATTTCCGCCAACAGTTTGCACAAGTCACAAATCCACCAATCGATCCATTACGTGAATCGATCGTGATGTCTTTGGAAACGTGTTTAGGTCGTGAACAAAACGTATTCGAACAAGGTCCTGAGCACGCTGACCGCATCATTATTTCAAGTCCTGTATTGTCAAACTCAAAAATGCAGCAACTTCGTGATGTTGAAAAAGAACGTGAAGGTTATGGCGTTGTCGATATCGATTTGAACTATGCAGAAGCCGAAGGCTTACAAGCAGCAATTGCGCGTATTTGTGAAGAGGCTGCTCAAGCTGTTCGTGATGGTAAAACACTCATTGTATTAACGGATAAAAATTTCCGTGAAGGTTACTTGCCTGCAAATGCAGCATTGGCAACAGGTGCAGTTCACCATCATTTAATTAAAACTGGTTTGCGTACTGATGCGAACATTTTAGTTGAAACTGGTTTTGCTCGTGATCCACATCAATTTGCAGTATTACTTGGTTTTGGTGCGACAGCGGTTTATCCGTACTTAGCTTATGATGTCATCAATGATTTGGTTGCTAAAGGCGAATTGTTGGGTGATCCAATTCACGCACAAGCGAACTTCCGTAAAGGTATCGAGAAAGGCTTGCTCAAAGTTCTTTCTAAAATGGGTATTTCTACAGTTGCTTCTTATCGTGGCGGTCAATTATTTGAAGCGGTCGGTTTATCTTCTGAAGTGGTTGATAAATGCTTCCTTGGCGTACCAAGCCGTATCCAAGGTGCAACTTTTGTTGATTTAGAAAATGACCAAAAGAAATTGGCAACGACTGCTTGGCAACATCGTAAGCCAATTGATCAGGGTGGTTTACTCAAATTTGTATTTGGTAAAGAGTACCATGCGTTCAACCCAGACGTGATTAATTCACTGCATAAGGCGGTACGTTCAGGTCAATACCAAGACTTTAAAGAATATGCTGAGCTTGTTAATAACCGTCCAATCGCTACGATTCGTGACTTATTTAAGTTAAAAACGACAAATTCAATTGCTATTGATCAAGTTGAAAGCATTGAAGATATTCTTCCTCGGTTCGACTCTGCGGGTATGTCTCTGGGAGCATTGTCTCCAGAAGCACACGAAGCTATTGCCATTGCAATGAACACAATTGGTGGTCGTTCGAACTCAGGTGAGGGCGGTGAAGACCCTGCACGTTATGGCACGATCCGTAACTCGAAAATTAAACAGATCGCTTCAGGTCGTTTTGGTGTAACTCCTGCGTACTTAACCTCTGCTGAGGTATTGCAGATCAAAGTTGCACAAGGCGCAAAACCAGGTGAAGGTGGTCAGTTACCAGGTGGTAAAGTGAATGGCTTAATTGCACGTTTACGTTACTCAGTACCAGGTGTGACGCTGATTTCTCCACCGCCACACCATGACATTTACTCAATCGAAGATTTGTCACAATTGATTTTTGACTTGAAACAAGTCAATCCTCAAGCAATGGTTTCAGTGAAATTAGTATCTGAGCCGGGTGTCGGAACGATTGCGGCAGGTGTTGCAAAAGCGTATGCAGACTTCATTACCATTTCAGGGTATGACGGTGGTACAGCGGCATCTCCACTTTCATCAATTCACCATGCAGGTTCGCCATGGGAATTAGGTTTAAGTGAGGCGCATCAAGCACTACGTGTCAATGATTTGCGTGGTAAGGTTCGCGTACAAACTGATGGTGGTTTAAAAACAGGTCTGGATGTAATCAAAGCAGCAATTTTAGGTGCTGAAAGCTTTGGTTTCGGTTCTACACCAATGATCGCATTAGGTTGTAAATACCTGCGTATTTGCCACCTGAATAACTGTGCGACAGGTGTTGCAACGCAGCAAGATCATTTGCGTCAAGAGCATTATATTGGCGAGCCAGAAATGCTAATCAACTTCTTCAAATTTATTGCTGAAGAAACGCGTGAATTGTTAGCTGCATTAGGTGTTGCATCACTTAAAGACTTGATTGGTCGTGTTGATTTGCTTGAAGTTCTACCGGGTGAAACAGACAAGCATGCGCATCTTGATCTCAGTGCTTTATTAACCTCTCATCCTTCTGCTGAAGGTAAAGCGCAGTATTGCCAAGTTCAAGGTAATGCGCCGTTTGATAAAGGTGTATTGGCTGAGAAGATGGTCGCTGAAATGTTGCCAGCTATTGAAGCAGGTACAGGCGGTTCGTTTAACTTCACGGTGGGTAACTGTGACCGTTCGATTGGAGCGCGTATTTCAGGTGAAATCGCACGTCGCTACGGTAACTTGGGTATGGAAAATAGCCCAGTTGTGATGAATCTTGTCGGTACAGCAGGTCAATCGCTTGGTGTTTGGAATGCGGGTGGTTTGCATATCAAACTTGAGGGTGATGCCAACGACTATGTCGGTAAAGGTATGGCAGGGGGTCGCGTATCGATCTTCCCACCAAAAGGTTCGCCTTTCCAAACGCAAAATACAGCAATTATTGGCAACACCTGTTTGTATGGTGCGACTGGCGGTAAAGTATTTGCTGCGGGTACTGCGGGCGAACGTTTTGCAGTTCGTAACTCAGGTGCATTTGCGGTCATTGAGGGTGCCGGCGACCATTGTTGTGAATATATGACAGGTGGTGTGGTAACAGTACTTGGTAAAGTAGGTCATAATTTTGGTGCGGGCATGACTGGTGGTTTTGCTTATGTGCTTGACCTTGATAACGATTTTGTTGACTACTATAACCATGAGCTCATTGATTTAAATCGAATCTCGACAGAAGCGATGGAAGATCATAAAGAAAACCTGCTTCGTATTCTTGATGAACACATTCAAGAAACAGGAAGTGCTTGGGCATATAAAATCCGTAACGAGTTCGACTTCTATAGTCGTAAGTTCTGGCTTGTAAAACCGAAAGCTGCTAATTTGCAAACGCTTTTGAAAACAACTCAAGCTGACCCACAATAATTCCACGACTGCAAAGACATAGGCAGGTGCAGAGATGAAGGACATCGCTGCGCCTACCCACGGAGAGAGACATGGCAGAACGCCTCAATAATGACTTTCAATTTCTGGATGTAGCACGCCAAGATCCAGAGAAAAAAGATATTACTGTCCGCAAAGCAGAGTTTGTGGAAATTTATAAACCCTTTACTGCGGAAGTGGCTGCAAATCAGACCCATCGTTGTTTAGGCTGTGGTAACCCATATTGTGAATGGAAATGTCCTGTACATAACTACATTCCAAACTGGTTAAAGCTGATTGCGGAAGGTCAAATTTTCCAAGCAGCTGAACTTTGCCATCAAACCAACACCTTGCCAGAAGTCTGTGGTCGCGTTTGCCCACAAGACCGTTTATGTGAAGGTGCATGTACCTTAAATGATGGTTTTGGTGCGGTGACGATTGGTAATGCTGAAAAATATATCAATGATACTGCTTTCGCTTTAGGTTGGCGTCCAGATATGTCTGGCGTGAAATGGACCGATAAAAAAGTTGCGATTATTGGTGCAGGCCCTGCTGGTTTAGGTTGTGCAGATATTCTTGCGCGTGGTGGTGTAAAACCAGTCGTATTTGATAAACGTCCAGAAATCGGTGGTCTTCTTACATTTGGTATTCCAGAATTTAAAATGGAAAAAGATGTAATGAAGCGTCGTCGTGAAATTTTCACGGATATGGGGATTGAATTCCGTTTAAATACTGAAATTGGCGTTGATGTTACGATTGAACAATTATTAGCTGAATACGATGCTGTATTTATGGGTATGGGTACTTATACCTATATGAAAGGCGGTTTCGCAGGTGAAGATTTAGATGGCGTTTATGATGCTTTAGATTTCTTAATTGCCAACGTCAATCGTTGCCAAGGTTGGGAAAAAGACCCAAGCGAATACATTAGTGTCGATGGTAAAAAGGTGATTGTTCTTGGTGGTGGTGATACCGCGATGGACTGTAACCGTACTTCATTACGTCAAGGTGCGCATGATGTGACTTGTGCTTATCGTCGTGATGAGAGCAACATGCCAGGTTCCGCCCGTGAAGTGAAGAATGCCTATGAAGAGGGTGTAAAATTCCTGTTCAATCGCCAACCGATCGAAATTGTTGGTGAAAATGGTAAAGTGACTGGTGTTAAAGTGGTGACTACCCAAATGGGTGAGCCTGATAGTCGTGGTCGTCGTAGTCCTGAGCCGATTCCTGGTTCTGAAGAAATCTTACCAGCAGATGCAGTATTGCTTGCATTCGGTTTCCGTCCAAGCCCAGCTGATTGGTTTGGTTCTGCGAATGTTGGATTAGATGGTTCAGGTCGTGTTGTTGCGGCTGAACAACAAGAATTTAAATTCCAAACGTCTAATCCAAAAATCTTCGCAGGTGGAGATATGGTGCGTGGTTCTGACCTTGTAGTTACCGCTATTTGGGAAGGTCGCCAAGCAGCAGAAGGTATTTTGGACTATCTAGGTGTGTAAACGAAATACACTGTAAAGCTTGTAAAAAGGAAGTCTGCGATATGCAGGCTTTTTTTACATCTTATCTTTTTGGTAGTTTTGGCAAACGATCTAAGCATTTTTGCCCTGTCCATATGGTTTTCTCAGCGTAATACTCTAAAACAGTATAGAAAATGATGTAGGGAATGAAGATGTCTCTTGCAAATGTGAATGTGGAAAAAAACTATTTAAATCGTCCCAAAGCTTTGGGTATCACTGTACGACGCTTGCAATTTAACCCTAAAAAAATTAAACGGCATTATTTTGCAAACTCCCCATTTATGTCGCATTTGCTGACTGCGCTGTCTTCAACCTTTCCAATAGGTGAGCAATTTTTTGTAAATAGCGTACGTAATGTGCGAGACAAAGTAACTGATCCCAAATTACAAGCGCAGATCGCAGCATTTATTGGGCAAGAAGCGATGCATTCTAAAGCGCATACTGAATTTAATGATGCTTGGCGTAGGGATGATTATCAGCTTGATCGTTTTCAAGCGTGGTTGGCAAAGCAGGACGACACTTTAAGAAAAGCGCATCCGAAATTACAGCTCGCTTTAACCTGTGCATTTGAACATTTTACCGCGATGCTTGGTGGTTATATTCTTAAACATCCAGAAATTTTAAGTACACTCGACGAAGATGCGATGAAACTTTGGGTTTGGCATGCGATCGAAGAAATCGAACATCGTTCAGTGGCGTTTGATGTTTATCAAGAAGTATATGGAGATGATCGCATTCGCCGTTTGTTGATGCGCAGTGTGACGACTGGATTTGCGAGTTTAACTTTCTACGCAACCTCGCGTTTAATTTGGCAAGATAAGTGGAAAAGTATTCCGAAGTTAGGTGGTAATCTATTTGGTGTGTATCTGGTGAGTAAAATGCTTTTGCAATTAATTCCAGAATATTTGTCTTATTACCAAGCAGATTTTCACCCCGCCAAACATGATTACACGAAATTGGTCAATTATTGGAAAGCGCGAATGGCTGATGAATATGGCATGATTAGTTTTCAAGAAGAGACTGCTTCTAAAATTTATAGCTAATAAACTTTTAAAATATCAAAAAAGCTTAGCGCGGCATTACATCAACATGATTGGGTAATGCCTTTTTTATTTAATCTAAATATAAATCAACTTAAATAAATGTTACACAGCCTGCAAAAAATCTCATTACAATGAATTATCGCAAAAAATATAAAGAAAAACTTGAGGATAAATTTTTATGAAAATGATCAAACACACCGCTCTTGCAACAGTATTAGCAAGTACACTGCTATTTACAGGTTGCGGTTATAACACCTTACAAGTCAAAGATGAGGCAGTCAGTGCTTCTTGGTCAGAAGTACAGAACCAATATCAGCGCCGTGCTGACCTTGTTCCAAATCTTGTTAATGTGGTGAAAGGTTATGCTAAACATGAAGAACAAGTGCTTACAGAGGTGACCCAAGCACGTTCAAATGTAGCAGGTTTAAAAGTCGATAAAGAAGTATTGGAAGATCCAGCTTTGTTTGAGAAATATCAACAAGCGCAAAGCCAATTAACAGGTGCGCTATCTCGTTTGATTGCTGTTTCAGAAAACTATCCTGATCTCAAAGCCAATGAAAACTTTCGGGATTTACAAGCTCAATTAGAAGGAACTGAAAATCGCATTGCTGTGGCACGCAATCGTTATATCACGACTGTCCAAGATTATAATTCTTACGTTCGTCAGTTCCCTCAAGTGATGACAGCAAAAGTCATTGGGATGAAAACCAAAGAGAACTTTAAAGCAGAGCAATCAGCACAACTAGCCCCAACAGTTTCATTTAACTAATAGTTGAAACTGTTTTTAAAAGATAGGGAGTTCGGTATGTTGATAAAATTAACGCAAAAAATAAAATATGTTTTGATTATTTTTTTTGCGCTGCTTTGTTTTCAGCATACCGTTCGGGCTGAGGTTGCAACAGCAACAGATCAAAGTGACGTAATTGTCGCAGCGAAAATCATTCAAGATCAGCAAAAAAATACTTCTACTGTACCATCGCAAAAGCCTGCTGAAACACCTGTATTGCCCACGGTCATCAATGATATGCAGGAAGGTGAATCAATTCGTGGTTTACCAACTCTAAATCAGCCTGTGATTGATCAAGCAAAAGTGCTAAGTGATGCTGAAATACAGCAACTCAATAAGAAAATTCTCAGTCTGTATCAGCAAGGCAAAGCTCAAATCGGTGTGATTATTGTTCCAACGACTGGGCAGGAAGCGATTTTTGATTTTGCACTGCGTACAGGAGAGAAGTGGCAGTTAGGTTCTGCCAAACGTGATAATGGCTTATTAATAGCAATTGCGGTGAATGATCGCAACATTCAAATACTTACAGGTTATGGTTTAGAGGGTGTATTACCTGATGTGGTATTGAGCCGAATTATCCGAAATCAGATCACCCCTTATTTTAAACAAGGGCAGTATGCACAAGGCATTTCGGCAGGTCTGGATGAAGTCACCCGAATTGTTAATTTAGATCCAGAAATCGCACAACAATCTGCTCAAGAACTCAAAGAGCGCCATGAACAAGCGATACAAGCTCAACAAGCAAAAGATAGTACCCTTATGATGGCAATATTTATCTTGATTGCAGGTGTAGTCGGATCATTTATCGTTGGCAAGCGATTAAGTGCATCAACGGCTGCTGTGGCTGCTACAGTTGCTGGTTTAGTTAACGGTGCAGGTTTTCTCATGAGCTTATTGCTTGGAGTCGGTATTTTCTTTTTACTGATCACTTCACTTGCTCAACTTATTTTCCAAACCTTTCTATCGGGCGGTGGTCGCGGTGGCGGTGGAGGTGGTTTTGGCGGCGGCAGTGGCGGTGGTTATAGCGGCGGCGGCGGTAGTTTTGGCGGGGGAGGCGCATCAGGATCATGGTAACTAAGACAGATACAACAGAAATCATTACTCAGCCGAAACTGGATGACTATGTACAACCAAGTTTAAAACGCTGGTTTAAGCATTTCTTTTATATTTCATCGACACATCGATATTTTACTAAACAAGATCGACAACAAATTGCCCAAGCTGTGCAGCAAGCTGAAAAAGGGCATGTAGGTGAAATACAGGTGGTGATTGAGGGACATATACCTTGCTCACAGGCTTATCAGCAAAATACTAGATTACGCGCACAACAATTGTTTGCTGAATTAGGAGTGTGGGATACCGAGCTTAATAGTGGAGTGCTACTTTATCTGAACCTATGTGAGCGTAAAGTCGAAATCATCATTGATCGTGGCTTAAAAAACGCGACACAGACTGAAATTTGGAACGAGATTTGCCAGAGCATGGTCTTGCTGCTTGCTCAAAAGCAATATCTACCAGCGGTGACAAAAGGTGTCATCGAAATTGGACAGATTTTAGATCAGTACTATGTAAAGTTAGATATTAACGATCAAAATGAACTGCCAAATGAGCCTATTATTCTCAACTAAAGTGATGTTGAATGTACTTTAGGCATTTGGTTTTTTTTTAGTTGTATATAGATCACTTATTTTGTTTAAAAGCCCATTTATGTTGTAATCAATCCGATGAGTGGTAAATAAAAAATAATATTTTTTTGTGTGATCGATTTCGCTCAATTTGACTAGTCTTAGAAAATAATCAAAGTTAATGGATGGGGAGGTTAATAATTTAGTGTGAAATATGACATTTATTGTCATTTTTTTTCATTAAGCGTCTAAATTGCGCTAAGAATAATCAAAAGGAATATTGTTTAAGTCTCTGTTTTTTTGAGTTAAAATTGGCTAAGCTAAGGACTGGCATAAAACATGCTAAATACTAAGTAGCTGAAAAAAGCTTATAAAAAATTTATACATTGGAGAAATGTTATGAAATCAATGCAAAAGGGTTTTACTCTAATCGAATTGATGATCGTTGTAGCGATTATCGGTATTTTGGCTGCAATTGCGATTCCTGCTTACCAAAGTTATACAGTACGTACAAAAGTAACCGAAGGTCTAACTTTAGCAAATGCTGCGAAAACAGCTGTTGCGGAAACTTTCTCAACTCGTAACTCTGGTACTGTTGCTGCTTATGCTGGTACAGGTGCTTCAGTTGCTGGTTCTTATGGTTATGAATATACTGCAGGTGAGAATGTTGCTTCAATTGCAATTGCTGAAATTACCAATGTAACAGCTCCAGTTTTAAATACATCTGGTGTTATTACAATTACTTATGCTGGTCAATTAGCTACTTCATTAGCTTCGACTATTCGTTTAGTTCCAGGTAGTGGAGCGGTAGCTAGTGCAACAACTGGTTTACCACCTACAGCGTTGGTTCAAGGTCAGCCAATTGTTTGGGGTTGTACTTTAGCATCTGGTGCTGAGGCAGCATTCAAATATGTACCTGCTAACTGCCGTTATGCAAACTAATTAACTAATTTTTATAATAAAAAGCGCATCTTCGGATGCGTTTTTTATTATCTTGAAAGTTGTAATATAAGTAATTTTATTGTGAGTTTTTGACAAATTTTGTTAATATAATTTTTTTATATGTTTTAAGTTATTGTTATATATTGAAAATAAAGTTGGCATCAAATTTGTAGTTATATAAATCACTTAATGGTTGAAAAGTGGTTGAATAATGAAAAATATAAAAGGATTTACCTTGATTGAGTTAATGCTAGTAGTTGCAATAATTGGTATTCTTGCAGCTATTGCTATTCCTGCTTATCAAAACTACACGGTTAGAACGAAAGTTTCGGAAGGTTTGGTGCTTGCTAGCGAAGCAAAACTAGCAGTAGTAGAGACATTAGGTTATATGATCAGTGGTAATATAGTTTCATACAGTGGCACTGGTCCTAATCTAGCTGGTTCGTACTCTTATCAGTTTACCCCAACTGAAAATGTCGCAAGTATAAGTATTTCTGGAATTGCAAATCTAGCTACACCAGTTATGGATGAAGGAAGCATAGAAATTCAATACAATGGTGTCATAAACACCAATCTAAGTTCAAATATCGTACTTACTCCAGGCTCTGGAAGTGTCAGTGGATCAGCTCGACCAAGTGCTGCAGTTGTGCCTGGTCAGCCTATTGTTTGGGGGTGTGGGGTGCGTTCAATTAATGCATATAAGTATATTCCGAGTAATTGTCGCTATATGCTTTAATGAATAGAATATTGTGGTTTAAGAAATGGAGTATTAAGAATAATTATGTCTTCGCGTATAAAAGCATTTTTAATTCACGGATTGATTTCAATAGGTATTGCATTACTAGTTATCGCTCTTGTTTTTTTTATTTGGTACCCAGCACCTTTAGCAAAGGCTGTAGGTGTTACCCATATATTCTTAATGATGTTGGCGATAGATGTGATTCTAGGGCCCTTGTTAACGCTGCTAGTATATAAAGAAGGTAAAAAAACATTAGTTTTCGATTTAACAATTATTGTTATCTTGCAAGTGTCTGCACTTAGTTACGGTTTATGGACTATCTCTCAAGGACGCCCCGTATGGTTGGTATTTAATGTTGATCGTTTTGATAATGTTCGAGTCAATGAAATAGATAATCGAAATATTGCAAAAGCACAGCAACAGTATCAAAATCCATCTTGGTTTTATCCTCAATGGGTTTCAGCGAGTGCGCCAAAAAATGTTGAAGAAAATAATAAAATAACCTTTGAGTCTGTTTTTTCTGGTATAGATATTGCTCAGCGGCCTAATTTGTATTCGCCTTTATCGAATCAAACCAATCGATTACAACAGAAAGCTATTCATCTTAAAGAGTTGTATAAATATAACGATAAATCCTTAGTCAAGTCTACTTTGTCTATATACCCTCAAGCCACAGGTTATGTCCCACTCAAAGCTAATGCAGTAGACATGACTGTCCTCGTCAATAAGGAAAAAGGTGAGGTTGTTAAAATTGTAGACTTGCGTCCTTGGAAATAGTTTACTTCTGTTAAAGAACAAATTTGTTTAAAAGAGCTTCGTTGTATAATACAACCAAGCTCTTTTTTTAATTCGCAAATATGCAAGCATTATGCTTTTTCTTCGCCATTATTTTTATCAGTTTTGCTTGGCTATCACCGTTTCATACCTATCCGTGGGTGACTTTTTCGAGTGAGCTATCGAGCTTTGCTGCTGCGCTAGCAATACTAGGATTATTTCTGAATCAAAATATAAAGCTTGCAAGACCTCAGATTTGGCTGATTCCTTTTCTACTCATTCCATTGATTCAGTTCAGTTTTGGATTAATCACTGATTTTAGTGTTGCGTTTCTTAGCTTTTCATATCTTTTAGTTTTTTGGTTAATGATCATAAGCGGATATAACGTTGCTTCTAATAATGAAAAACGTGAACGAATTATGACGGGATTGAGCTATACGGTTTTATGTGTGGCTTTCATAAGTGGTTTGTTTGCGGTGATACAGTGGTTAAATTGGGAGTCACATTTTGGATGGGTAATGGCTTTAAAAGGCAGTAGACCTTATGCCAATTTCGGACAGCCCAATAATCTTTCAACTTTCCTAATTATGGGATTGTTGGGCGCGTTGTATCTATATGAAAAGCATAAAGCCTCGCTATGGATGCTCATTCCATCAAGTGTATTGGTACTTTTTGCAGTATGTTTAACACAATCAAGAACAGCTTGGATTGTTTGTATTTTTATTTTTTTCTATTGGATTTATAAACAATATAAGTTGCAACCAAGATTTAATTTTCCAAAATTGCTCATGTGGTCACTAGCATATTTTATATTGGCAGGTTATTTATTACCTCTCATTGCTGAGTTGATGTCATATAGTGCTGGCTCAGAGATTTCCCATACAGCTTCTATTGTTGAGCGTGCTGGCTCTGGGCATGAGCGAATTGGAATGTGGATACAAATTCTCCATGCAATCGCTGAGCGTCCTTGGTTTGGTTATGGATGGAATCAAACCAGCATAGCAGTAGTTGAGAGTATTCATTTCAATACGGTTCAAGTTTGGTTTAATAGCGCTCATAATGTCTTTTTGGATTTATTAGTTTGGAATGGTATTCCTCTTGCGACCTTATTCATTGCTTATATCGCATTATGGTTTTTCTGGTTAAATAAGCAGGCTAAAGATATAACCTCTATTATCGCGATTCTGATGGTTTGCACTATCCTTATTCATGCGATGCTAGAGTTTCCTCAACGCTACGCCTATTTTCTTTTACCTATGGGTTTTTTATTAGGTCTCATTCAGGCGCAAACGCCAAATTTAAAGGCAATAAACGTCAATAAGAATGTCACTCGTTGTCTTTGGTTAGTTTCAATAGTGGTTTTATTATTAGTTTGGAGAGACTATAAGCTTTTTCAGGAAAATAGTCGTTTAGTCTTCAAGGGAAAAACGCCTTCAGAAGAGATTTTGGGTAGTTCGAAAATTTTATTGCTGACACAATTTCAGCAACGTTTAGATTGGATTGCTTTGAATCCAAAAACGAAGTTCTCTGAGACTGATTTAGAGCTTTTAGGTGAAATGGTCAAGAATAAGGCTACACCTTATAACCTGAAAAAGTATGCTCAATTGTTGGTATACAATCAAAAAATTAATGCTGCTGAGCAGCAATTGGTTGTATTAAATCGATTATATAAGCAGAAGCTGAGTTTGGCTGAGATTATCGAGCTGAATAATAAAAGTAAGTAAAATAAAAGCCCTAATCAGGGCTTTTATTTTTTGAGATTCAATCTAAATAAGAATGTCTAAGTTAGATTTGGCTTTGAATATAGTTTTCAATACCAACATTTCCAATCAAATCAAGTTGAGTATCGAGCCAATCCCAGTACTCTTCTTCTTTTTCTAGAATTTCCTGAACTAGATCGCGCGTCACATAATCTTGTTCAGCTTCTGATAATTCAACAGCTTGCTTGAGTGTTTCAATATTCTCTTTAACTTTGCGAATATCACAAGTTAAAACTTCTTCAGTATGTTGACCGATATAGAGCTTACCTAAATGTTGTAAATTGGGTAGACCTTCTAAGAATAAAACACGTTCAATAATTTTATCGGCATGTTTCATTTGGCGAATAGATTCTTTGTATTCAGCAGAGCCAAGTTGTTCAATTCCCCAGTCATTAAACATGCGAGAATGTAAAAAGTACTGATTGATAGCAGTTAAGTGGTGGTAAAGCACTTGATTTAATTGATTAATAACTTCGCGATTACCTTTCATTGCGCTTACTCCATAACACCAAACGATGCCCTAAAACTAAGGCAATTTTTATTATAGTAATAAACAAATAGTGATCTGGCGAGTAATTTATAGAACGGCAAATGAAAATCACAATCAAAAACATCCTAATATGATTATGATTTATATAAAAAAACCGCTTAAATCAGGACGGTTTATTGTTCTGCAAGAAGCGGTGGAGTCGTAAATAATTGATTAAACTTTGAAAGAAATCAATTATGCAGCAATAGAAATACGTGCGGCAATTTCAGCCAGTTCATCGCTGATAATTGCGCGAGCTTCTGGAGCACAACGTCCACAGCAAGTGCCTAGGTCAAGCAAATCACGAATTTCACGATAGCTTTCTGCGCCATTAGCAACGGCGTCTTTGATATCTTGATCGGTGATTCCACGACATAAACAAACATACATGGGAGTGATCCACAAATACTAATGCGATAATTGATATTATTGATAATTATTATCGTTTGTCAATGAATTTCATTCTATTAACGAATAAATTCTTATTGAGAATTTGAATAAAAAAAGACCGCCTGATCGGCAGTCTTTTCTAATTTTTTTATCTAATTGAAAAATATAAATATTATTTAAGAAATAATAACAATGCCATCCATTTCAACCAATGCATTTTTAGGGAGACTTGCTACACCCAATGCCGCGCGTGCAGGATAAGGCTGAGCAAAATATTCCCCCATAATTTGATTCACTAATTGAAAGTGCGATAAATCTGTTAGGAAAATATTCAGTTTCGCAATATCAGCCAAACTTCCGCCAGCGGCAGTACATACCGCTTTCAAGTTATCAAATACACGTCGAATTTGTGCTTCGATGCCGTCTACAAGTTCCATACTATAAGGATCTAAACCAATTTGACCAGAAAGATAGAGCGTATTGCCAACAAGAATTGCTTGAGAATATGTTCCGATAGCGGCAGGGGCGTGTTCAGTATGAATAACTTGACGTGACATTAAGCTCTCCTATGTCGTTGTTTCTATCTTAAACAATGTGACTTTAACACAAAAGTATAATTACTGAATGACCGAATACTGGTTAGTCGCCATTGTTGAATAATATTCTAGGATTTTATTTTTTATTTAGAATTGATAAGAAATACAAATACTTTCTTTTAACCAACTTTGGCAATTTCAGGTTGAACAATTGGCATATTCAAACGCTCAATTCTAGGGAAACCAAAGTGCATACGTAAATCACGGATAATTTGGGCAATTTGATTACGATTACTCACCACTATATTGACATAGGTTTTTTGGTCTTGCGAATGAACCATTTCTACGCCAGTTTTCGCTTTACGACATTGATAAATTAACTCAGAAATTTGTTCATCATCCATTGTCATATGAATACATAAATAGGCACTGAAGCGAACATCGTCAATTTCTTCTGATTGCCAGTGTAACGGCATAATATTTTCTGGGTGTAAATGTTGTTCGTGCAAAAGGTTGCGGCATTTAGAGCGATGTACAATCAAACCACGACGTGATAAATGACCTTGGATCGGATCACCTAAAACTGGATTACAGCAATGCGCGTATTTTACATCTACACCATCTGTGCCGATGATTAAACGATCTGAAGTCTCATGATGCTGGGTATGATAATCTTGCGCAAACAAATGATTCGCAACCAATTGTGGGAGTAAATCTCCAACCGCAATTTGTTCAAATAACGTATCTTTGCTACTCAAATGTCGCCATTGCAACACATTCATCCAATCAATTGGAGATAAATCATCTATCGAACGATTGAAAAGTTTAAGTGCGCGATTTAATGCTTGTTGTCCCACTAAGCGTTGTTCATCAATATCTTGTTCGCGTAGCATATTTTGTAAGGCGCGACGAGCTTTTTGAGTATTAATAAAGCTTAACCAATCAGGATTTGGAGTAGCAAGAACATCGGTGATAATTTCAATCACCTGCCCACTGTGTAAAGGTGTTGATAGTGGACGAATTTCGCCATCAACTTTTGCACCAACAGCATGGTTACCTAAAAACAAGCTGGCAGAATAGGCAAAATCTACAACAGTTGCACCTTGTGGCAATTCATGTAGTTGTCCGTGAGGGGTGTAGACCCAAATTTTTTCCTGATGTAAATAATCAAGCAAATCGCTAAAAGTGGTTTTTGCACATTCACCATCAATCAGGGTATTCAAGTTCTGCATAGAAGCTTGAATTGCAGAACGACAGGCTTGAGGCGCATTTTCTCCAAGCACCACGCCAAATCGTGCAGCTTTACGCATCAGCTCGGTTTGAATAGTGAGTGATAATGTTGTTTTCTCACCTTTGAGCTTAATCATTAAAGATTGATTACCACCCGGTAATGGGCGGCGAATATAATCGTTATATTGTAAAACTTGGAAATTATCTTTTAATGCTTCAACGAGACGATCACAGTCTGCAATACTATTTAAAATAATTTCAAAGGCATGGCTATGACTGAGTTCATTTAAATCAATTTCACTTTTTACGAAATGACGTAGTAATTCAATATTATTATTTTTCTTCTTAATACGGCCTTTCAAATCATATGCTTTCAATAAATCAGAAAGTTTTTGCTCCCAAACTGCTTGATATTCACAGCGTTTAGGTTTTGTTTCTAGCAATGCGGTTTGCACATCATTAAACATATCTAAATCAAGATTTTGATAACAGAGATGTTCTAAATTATCCGCCATCTCATTCATGCCGACCAAACGTGCCATTGGTACGAAAATATCAAAGGTTTCTTGGGCAATACGTGCGCGCTTATCAGGACGTAATGCGCCTAAGGTGGTCATATTATGATAGCGATCAGCGAGTTTAATAATAATGACACGAGGATCTTGTAAGGTTGCTTGTAAGATTTTTCTAAAAGATGCAGCCTTGTTATATTCTTTATCACTTGAATGGCTGAGCTTGGTTACGCCGTCAACAAGTTCGGCGACAACAATACCAAATTTTTGCCCAATTTCATCTTTGGTAAATTCAGTGTCTTCAATTACATCATGTAATAACGCTGCCATAAGCGTGTCAGCATCTAAACGCATGTGCGCTAAGATACAACTCACTGCGATAGGGTGAAGAACGTAGGGCTCACCACTTTTACGTGTGATACCGCTATGTGCTAAATCAGCAAAATCACAGGCAGCAAGAACTCGTTGAACGGCACTATCTTTTAGATAGGCTTCAATGATGACTTTGAGTTGTTGCTTGGCTTGGCTGACCTCTTCGCCTGGCATAAAAAACACCTTTTTTAACATGAATTCAATAATGAATAAGCTTAGCTTCTAATGAAAAGCATATTGATAAACTTGTCAATTTGTTCGTTATAAAAACTCTTAAATTTTTTCAATGAAACATATTGTTTTTACCAATATATGACAGAATTTTCATTAAACAAAAAAGCCCAGTGTCTTCACAATGGGCTTCTAAGCAAAGCAAATTTTACTTAAAAAGTAAAACCTTCTAAATTTAATGAATTAGTTGATAACACCATATCAAGATTTGATGTTTGATAATCTTGATCACGTTGTTTCAAAATTTCTTTAGTGACATGACCCGCTGCAATTTCGCGTAAAGAAACAACGGTTGGTTTATCGTTGTCCCATTCTACAGTTGGTTCCATACCTTGACGTGCCAATTGACGTGCACGTTTACTCGCCACCAGTACTAACTCAAAACGGTTATCTACATGGTCTAAACAATCTTCAACGGTTACACGTGCCATAAGTTGTCTCGTTTGAACATCACATTTGAAAGACTAAATAGTATAAAAGGCTTTTCTATAAGACTCAAGTTATTCGCGATGTAGAGTAATTAACTTTTCAATTAACTGCTGATGACGAGCGCTTTGTTGTAGAGTAGCTAAACGATTAGCGGTAATGATTGCTTCTAACTCATGCACGGCTTTATTGAAATCATCATTGATAATAATGTAATCAAAGTTTGCAAAATGACGCATGTCCTCAACAGCACAGCTCAAACGATGTTCAATCACTTCAACAGAGTCAGTACCACGATTAGAAAGACGCTGTCTTAAATCATACTGTGTTGGTGGTAGGATAAATATTTGTTTTGATTCAGGAAAAAGTCTGCGGACTTGATCAGCTCCTTGCCAGTCAATTTCTAATAAAACATCATGACCTTGCTGTAATTGTTCTTTAACTTTTGCTTGAGAAGTTCCATAGTAATTACCAAATACTTCAGCGTATTCAATAAAACCACCCTGTTCAACTTGAGATAGAAAAGATTCTTTACTGGTAAAATGATAGTGCACACCATCAAGTTCACCGGGGCGTTGTCCACGAGTGGTATGAGAAACAGAAACATGTAAGTTGCTGACGCGATCGAGTAGGGCTTTGACTAAAGATGTTTTGCCTGTTCCTGATGCCGCAGAAACGACAAACAATAGACCCGACATGATATTTTTCCTGATATGATAAAATATCTTGGCTATTGTAGTGTAGCGTGCCGCCAAACGAAATAGCTTGGTATAAATATTCAGATCATGAGAGAGGATGTTATGGAAATCGTGTTGGCCAATCCACGAGGTTTTTGTGCTGGTGTTGACCGTGCTATAGCGATCGTCAATCGAGCATTAGAATGTTTTAATCCACCCATATATGTTCGCCATGAAGTCGTACATAATAAGTTTGTGGTTGATGATCTACGTCAGCGAGGTGCGGTATTTGTCGATGAATTAGATCAAGTTCCTGATGATTCAATTGTCATTTTTAGTGCTCATGGTGTGTCAAAAGCAGTACAACAAGAGGCTGAACGACGTGGTTTAAAAGTCTTTGATGCAACTTGTCCATTAGTAACTAAAGTTCATATTGAAGTCACCAAATATGCGCGTGAAGGCACTGAAGCAATTTTAATTGGTCATGAAGGCCATCCTGAAGTTGAAGGGACGATGGGGCAATATGATAAGTCTAGAGGTGGTGAGATTTATCTGGTTGAAGATGAACAAGATGTCGATGCTTTAATGGTGAAACATCCTGAAAAAGTAGCTTTTGTCACTCAAACAACACTTTCAATTGATGATACGGCTAAAGTCATTGATGCGTTGAGAGCTAAATTTCCAATGATTCAAGGTCCACGTAAAGATGATATTTGCTATGCGACTCAGAACCGCCAAGATGCGGTACGTGATTTAGCGGAGCAATGTGATGTGGTTTTGGTGGTTGGTTCACCAAACTCGTCAAATTCAAATCGTTTGCGTGAGTTAGCAGAACGTATGGGTAAATCGGCTTATTTGGTTGATAATGCAGATCAGCTTGAAAAAGAATGGTTTAATACTGATGCTAAAATAGGTGTAACTGCTGGAGCATCCGCACCCGAAATTTTAATAAAACAAGTAATTCAACGCTTGCAAGACTGGGGGGCAACACCACCTAAAGAGTTGCAAGGAACAGAAGAAAACATCACTTTCAGCTTACCTAAAGAGCTCAGAATACAGGTGATACAAGCCTAATTTTATTAGAAAAATGTGAAATAGAAACGGATGGATTGCGCTCCATCCGTTTTTTTATGTTTCTTATCTGCTTTGTATTGGTTCTGTACAATATCGGTTTAATATTAATATAAGTAAAAAATTTTTAGGTGTTAAGCGATGGGGAAAAGTCGAGGATTCACCTTAGTTGAGTTAATGGTAACGATAGCTATATTTGCAGTTATTGCAATGATGGCTGTACCAGCTTTTGGGAATATGATGACAACACAAAAGCTAAACTCGTCAACACGCGAATTAGCTATTGCGATTAATCAAGCAAAATCACAAGCAGCTATGATGAAAACGACTGTAGCATTGTGTCTAAATAAAACTAATACAGATAATGATTTTACTAAAGATGAATGTGCAAGTGCGACTATACCTGAATATACAGCAACTAGTGGATCACCCCCTTTACCCAATTTAACAACTGCTCAAAAAGATGAAATTTTAAAAAGTCGAGTTATTTCCGTCCAGATTGATCCAAGAATTACAGTTGAGTCTACGAGTTCAAACGCGGTGTTATTTAATGAAATAGGTAGTGTAACTGCAACACAAACATTTATTTTCTGTAAGTCTGGTGAGCAAAGAACCGTACAAGTAACACGGTTAGGGAATATTCAGAAAACGTCGGGGACTTGTTAATGAATACTTATAAACACCAAAAAGGTGTAGGACTTATTGAAGTCCTAGTTGCTTTATTGCTACTTGCAGTTGGGGTGTTGGGTTATACAATTTTACAATTAAGAGCGGTTGATGCTTCGAGCGAAGCACTGATGCGTTCTCAAGGAATTATGATTTTACGTGGTCTTACAGAAAATATGCGAGCTAATTCGACTGCTCAAAGTAGTTACCCAGCGGCGGTAAGAAATTATACAAATATTACTTCTGCACCGAATACACCTTCTAAAATTTGCTTTAACCCAACTGTAAATTGTACACCAGCGCAAATGGCTACATACGATGCTTTTATTGCAGCTAAAACTGCCTTTGATATTGGTATGAATATAACAATCGATAATTGTCCTGGAGTCTCTTCTGCCCCTATTCCTAGGCAATGCCTATTTGCTGCCTGGGGCGATACGACTCTAACCGCAACAAACACAGCAGCAGATGTTAGTGCATGCATGCGTACTAATGGTGTATACGTGAGTGGTTCAAAATGTTTAATGATGGAGGCTTATTAATGAAAGCCCTACATCAAATTTCAACAAAAAGAAGACAACAAAAAGGTTTCACGCTGATTGAATTAATGGTGGCCTTGGCGCTTGGCTTGCTTATTACCGCAGCAGCAATTCAGCTCTTTACGGGAGGTTTGTTGACTTCACGTATGCAAGAAGCAAATGCTGAACTTCAAAACAGTGGAGTTTTTGGTCTAGATTATTTGGCAAGAGATATTCGACTTGCCAATTATTCCAACATTAATAATCCTGCATTAAATGAACAAACTCCTTGGGGCGGAATTGTTCTAACTGCTCGATCAGCCACGGTGACAAGTAATGTTAATTTGCCAATTCCAACAGCAGCCCCTTATATTTCAAATGGCCTACTTAGCCACAGTACAGGAACTGGTGAAACTGTAAGCACAGTCAATAATGAATGGCGCGGTTTTTCGAATGTTGATGTTTCAAGTGATCAATTAACAATTCAGTTTGTTGCACCTAATGCTATGGTCAATTGTCAGGGTGAGAATGTACAAGAGGGTGATTACGTTATTCAACGTTATTTTGTACGTAGAGATCCTGCAACAGCGACTTCGGGAACCAATTATGGACTGGCTTGTGACGCTAATTCACCAACTGCCGCTGGAGTGACGCCAGTGTTGCCACCAACAATAATTTCTGGTTTTGGTGATGCTGGTGAATTAATTATGCCAAGAGTCGATCACTTTGCTGTTCAACTCGGGGTGCGGGCTGAGAATGGTAATCTTGCCTATTATACAATTAATCAATATAGAACACTTGCAGCTACAGCCCGTGCTGCTGTTCCAGCAACAGTGCCGCCTCGAATTGTTTCAGTTAAATTGGCTGTTTTAGTTAGATCAACAGACAATACAAAAAATAATTCAATCGATTTAACCAAGAAAATTGATATTTTAAATCAAAGTGTTGAGTTGACAGATAAAGATAATAGATTCGCACGTCGTGTCTATAGCACTACAGTTGCTATTCGAAATGGCTTGGGAGAAAGAATATGATGAAAATACAAAAAATCCGTCATCAGCAACGTGGTGCGACTTTAATTGTTGTTTTGATTTTATTGCTGTTAATAACTGTGATCGGAATCATTGCTGTTCGTACAGCAATTACCTCACTAAATATTGCTACAAATAGCCAAATTGGACAGTTACTACTGCAAACTGGTGATACGCCCACAAATCAATTTCTGAATCTGTCGAGTTATGATGTTCTAAAAGCAGCCGATGTAGTAATCGGTGCTGCAATTATGGAGCAACGAAACGCACCAGGCAAGGAGTTTGTATTTTGTTATAAACCGACTTCCGAGCAGCAAGTAGCAGCAGCATTGGATGCAACTGTTTTGATCCCACCTCAGAGAAATGATCCTAAAGATACGAAAGCCACTATTGATTCAACATTAACGAATAGAAGTGGTTTCTGTAATTTACAGCAAGATTTTGGTAGTGCACGTGAAGCTGTGGTAACTCAAGTTGCGGTTAGAATTCCTACAGATGCTGAAAATCTTGCCCCAGGAGCATATTTGGAGCGAGGAGGAGACCAAAGTGCAGGTTCAATTGTACAAAACAGTAAAGGGGAAAGTTCTCGAGTAAGGGTAACAACAACTTCCATTTTACCTAATTATTCAAGTGCTAGTTTGGCAGATGTTCAACGAGATTGCATAGGTGATGCTACTGCTGTTGGTTATATTAATGATGCTCTGGATCAAGATGTCGCTGGAACTACAGGTAAAAAGACAGTCGCGGACTGTTTAACGGGTTATGGCATTCCAGTTAATGTTCAGGTACAAGAAATCATTTTACGTCGCCAAGATGTAGAAATTGCAGCACCAACATCATAAGAATAGGGGAGAATGATAATGAAAAAATTCAAAAACAGGTTAACTTCAAAGAATCATGCTCACCATATTCAGCATGGCGTTTCCTTTATGTGGGCATTTGTAGGAACTATGTTGGTTGCCTCATCTGTGGTGCAAGCGAGTGATTTACAGATATATGCAGTGCCAACGGCTGGAAAAAAAACGATTGTTATGATGCTAGATACATCAGGATCAATGAGTCCTAGCCAAAACAATTATGGTGAGGATCGCTTAGCGAGTTTAAAAACAGGGATGAATGCTTTCCTCAATAGTAATAATCCCATATTAGATGATGTTCGTGTTGGTTTGGGACACTATTCTGTTGGCGGTGATGGAAAGTCTAGCCGTATTCTAGTTAAAGCAGAGAAATTAGGTGCAGTAGGCTCAGCGCAACGTACCGCTTTAAAAAATGCAGTAAGCGGTTTAACAGCATCAGGGGGAACACCAACAGCACATGCTTATGCTGAAGCCGCGGCTTATTTGATGGGAACTTCCACTCGAAGTGAAGCAGAAATACAAAAGGATTTATATAAAAAAATTACTACTACAGATACTTATAGAGATCAATGTGATAACCCTTCATATCCTTATCTTAGAACTTATAGCAATCAAAATAGTAATAGATGCTATCAGCGGAGTAATTTTAGTGGGTCCTATATCTCAGCCACTTATAGAACAGAAACTACTATAAACTATTATAAATGTATTAGTTGGCGGACAACAGATTTTAATAATGGTGTACAGTATTGTGGCTCTGGTTCTAATAGTTATCGAACTAGTACGAGTTCATCCTATTGGCAGAATTTAGGTAGTACAGAGCCATCAGATTTCTATGGAGATGGTACAGAAACCGTTTCTGGCGTTTTATATTCATATACTTTAGAAATGCAACTTGGTCCAAATGCCGATAGTGGATTTGATAAATCCGTTGCTGATTCTAAAGATGGTCTAAAATATATTTCACCCTTACCATCTGTCGCTGATCGAGTGAGTTGTGATGGGCAAGGGGTTTATATCTTATCAGATGGTGAAGCCAATAATTCAACAAATGCGCGGTCTAAATCCATTATGTCTGCAGCGTTGGATGGTGCTAGTTTTACTTGTCCAAGTAGTGGCGGTTTGAGTACTGGTGATGCTGCTTCGTGGAATTGTATGGGTGAGCTCGCAAAGAAATTATTCGATAAAGCTACGAATCCTGCTGGTGTTTCAATTCAAACTGCTTTTGTTGGTTTTGGTAGTGATTTTAATAGTTTAACGGCAACTCATGTACAACAAGCTTGTAAATTAAGTTCTCGTACTCAAAGTGATCGTGCTGGTAATGATTCTTGCTCCCCAGGTCAAGGCACTTATGCTGTAAATAGTCCTGGTTTTGGAAACGGCGGGTTCTTTACAACAAAAACAGCACAGGGTGTTACCGATAGTGTAATTGCATTTATCAATAACTTAGGTGCTGCTCCTTTAGAGCCTCTGACTACAGGTGCAATCTCTGTTCCACTTGATGATTTGAATCCTTCTGGTTTACAGCCTTATGGTTATTTACGTGGACTTGAACCAAATCCACAAAGTAATAAAGCGGTTTGGACAGGAAATCTGAAAAAATATAAAGTAGCATTAACTGGAACGAACGAGGGTAAGTTTACTTCAGCTAATGGGACTACTTTGGTCTATGATAAAAATGGTGCATTCAATACCAATACCAAAGACCTATGGAATAGTGCAAGTGTATATAAAAATACCAGTTATGATGATGGTGGAATTATTACTTTAGGTGGAGCTTATTCTAGAGTTCCAATGCCAATCTTAGGACAAAATCAAGACTTAACAAAAAAACCTAAAGAGTATGCTTTAACTGCAACTCCAGATGCTTTACGGAAGCTATTTACTGATGTTTCTTCTACTGGCGGATCAACTTTAACAGGTGCCGCTAATGGGGCTAGTTTGTTAAGAATCCCTGAGGGACCAACGCCTAATACTGGTGTGGCATCCTATGTTTTAGGTAAATTTACTACACAAACTACATTAAAAGACTTTCCATTAGTAATTAAACAAAAACTTCTTAATTATCTTGGTTTTGCTGTGCCTTTAGATGAGGCGGCTACAGCTTTACCGGCGTCTTTATCCACGCCAATCACACCTAATTTAGCGATGGGGGGGAGTATCCATTCTTTCCCAATCCAATTAACGTATTCAGGTACTTTAGATTCATCAGGGAAATTAACGAATGTCCGTGATCAATCTGTATTATATGGAACGATGGATGGTGGTTTGCATGTGGTAAATAATGAAACAGGTGTAGAGCAGATGGTGTTCGTGCCTGCGGAATTATTAAAAAATAATGTCGCTTCTAAAGCATTAGTTAAGGGGCAAGATGACAGTAATGCTCCAGTGCATGGCTTAGATGGTGCTTGGGTTGCAGATCCAGCCTATAAAACTCAAAAAGGAAGCTCACCAACGGAAAGTAGCGCGGTCAAAGCACGTCAAATGAATGTTTACGGTGGTTTGCGAATGGGGGGAAGTAGCTACTATGGTTTAGATTTATTAGATCCTCTAGCTCCTAAATTCTTATTTAGAGTGGGCCCAGATCAAACTGACTTTAATCGTATGGGGCAATCTTGGTCCAAGCCCGTACTGACTAACGTGCGTTATAACAATAAAATCACCCGTGTAATGATTGTGGGTGGGGGCTATGACCAATGTTATGAAAATCCAAGTTTTGAATTTGGTAAAGTCTTTTCTTATACAACAGTAAATGGCGTACAGGTGCCGACAGAGTATCCTGATGCGTCTTGTGATAATGTTTCATCTGCAAAAGGTAATGCAGTTTATGTCATTGATGCCAAAACTGGTGCGCTTATTTGGTCAGCAAGTAGTGCATCAAATGCAAAAACGATTAATGCAGATATGAAGCATAGTGTTGTCAGCCGTATTAGTGCTATAGATCGTGATGGAGATGGTTTGACGGATCATTTATATTTTGGTGATTTGGGTGGACAAGTTTTTCGTGCTGATCTTAATAATACGATAGGAACGACTGCTGCAAACTTTGGTAAGCGAGTGGTTCGATTGGCTAATTTAGCAACTAATACATCAGGAACTGCATTAGGTCTGGGTAAAAATCCTCGTTTTTATGAGGCGCCGACAGTAACTATTCATGACCACGATGCTACCACTTTCATATTGGTCGGTTTAGCATCAGGAAATCGTAGTACTCCATTAGATGTTTATCCAATAATTGGTCGTGATGGTATGCTACCTGCAAATGCTTTATCAGATCGTTTGGTTAATAATGTTTATGGTGTGATTGATCGAGACTTTATTAAGTCTAATTTGATTACAGGTACTCCAACATTGGTGTCTAAAGATAAAACTTTGGCGAACTTCCAAAAAGATCCACAAAAATTGACTGGAAATATTCCAAATGTATTTTTTGGTGCTTCACCTAAGGATGGATGGTATCGTTCTTTATCAAGTAAAAGCGATGGTACAGAGACATCAACAACTGGATTCCGTGTTGCTGGTGGTATGAAAGCATTTGAAGAGCCAATAGCAATTACTGGTAATCTGATAGTTCCTGTATATGACCCACAAGGAACAGGTATTGCACCACAAAATCCTTGTTTACCAAGGGTTGTTGGGGAAACAGATCGACAATTATATAGCATTCCATTTGGTGTATATTTAAAACAGGATGGAACTGCTGATAGTGGATCTGGAGGTAAGGAGCAGTACACTGGTTTTCAAACAACTACCACGGGCTGCCCTGCAGGTGTATCGGAATGTAATGCTAATCCTATTGGTGCTGGTATTCGTGGCGTAGCATTGGTTCCTGTAGATGGTGGTGGAAACTGCCAAAATAAAGCTTTAGCAGAAGGTCCAGGTAAATGGAGTTGCAAATCAATTATTAACCCAACTCGTTGGTATGAAAAATGGATAAAATAAATAAAATATCCACTTGTCTCACTTGTTCTACTTATAGTTTAAGTAGAACAAGAGGTGGCTCGACCGGGTTTACTTTAATTGAATTAATGGTTGTCCTAGTCATAGTCGCAATTTTTACAGCTATAGCTATTCCAAGTTATCAAGAATATGTGAGACGTGCTGATGTATCGACTGTTCAACAGGAAATGCAGAAAATTGCTGAGCAGTTAGAACGTCATAAGGCTAAGAATTTTACCTATAGAGGTTTTGATCCTAATTTTATTTATAATGTTGTTGGACCTATGGATTATGTCACTTTACCAAGAGGTGCCGTAGGTTCAGCAATTAAATATACAATTACAATATATGATGGTGATGGTTCTACAAGACTTTTGACGGATGCTACAGTGCCAGCAGTAATTCGGGCGCGTAGTTGGGTTATGGTTGCAAAAACAAATAATGTCAGAAATTATGATTTGTTAATGACCAGTGAAGGACTTGAGTGCAAAAATAAAACAAAGGTAAATATTAAGTTTAATACAACGAATAAACGCTGGGAGTGCGGTGTTGGAGAAGAGTCGTGGTAATAAAGAATAAAGGTTTTACTTTAATTGAACTCATGATTGTTGTTGGCATTGTAGGAATATTGGCAGCTATTGCTTACCCATCTTATACGTCATACAAGGTGCGAGTTCAACGTACTGATGCTCAAGCAGAAATGATGCAAATTGCTCGCACTATGGCTAATTATAAAATGGCAAATAATAATTATGCTGGAAGAACAGTTATTAACATTTATGGTGCAGCAACAATTCCAAGAACAGATCCTTTGTACGATATTACTTTAACTGATGTGGATGGCGTTTTGCTTACAAATGCTAGTGCAAAAGTCAGAACTTGGTTGCTCATAGCAACACCAAAAACTGGTACAACACAAGCGTCTAATGGAGTGATCTGTTTAAATGATCAGGGTCAGAAGTTCTGGGCTAAGGGTGCTACAGCATGCTCTCTATCAACAGCTTCGAATTGGGATGGCTATTAATTTAAATTATAGTAATTATTTATATGATATGAAGTTCGGATTTTAAAATTTGAACTTCATGTTAACTAAAATCTGTTATTAAAATAATTAATTTAAACTTTATTTAGTGTTGGTGTATTTAATTTTTAGTGTGAAATAAATAAAATATTAAATAATTTTTAAATATCTATTTAAGTAAAATAAATAATAAGCACATTGTCTGAAAAAAAAGACCATTTATCTATATGGTATGGATTTTTTCTTATTTTAATAAGAAAGTGAGAACTAGTAAAAAGAAAATAAATATAACAATAATTAATGTGCATATGGAGGTCTATATGCAGCATATCAATATTGATGGATTTACTCTGATTGAGTTGATGGTAACTATTCTAGTTATAGCAATTATAGCTGTTATTACAATGCCTTCATTTTCTGTTATGTATAACCGTAAAAAGTTAGAGTCCTCAGTAAACGAACTAGTTATACAAATTTCTCAAGCAAGAAGTAGAGCTGTACTAATACGTAAAACTACAGGTGTATGTTTAGATGTTCTTTCAATACGTGATTGTTCAACGGCTGTATCAATAAATGAAACGGATCAAGATCGAATATTTAAAGTTAATTTGGATCATGAAGTAACTGCAGAAACTCTTTCCGCAAAGAGTATTCAGTTTCGTAGTAACGGCAGTATCGCTACTTCTGTAAATTTTATTCTATCTAGACAAGCTCTTTCTTATTGTATCAACGTTGGTATTACAGGGGATACAGTGATAAATGAAGGAGCCTGTTTATGAATATTTCAAATCATAGAGGGACTGGGCTAGTAGAGGTTTTAGTTGGATTGTTTCTATTGGCAATTGGCGTGTTGGGTTTCTCAATATTGCAATTAAGAGCGGTTGATGCGAGCTTAGAAGCAAATAATCAAGTTTTGGCACTCACTATTGCTCAAGATTTAGCAGAAAGAATGAGGGCTAACCCACAAGCTTTAATAGATGGTCATTATGCCGTTGGGAGTGTAACTTTATCTACGATATCCAAAGATAATTCGCCAGCAAATCCTAAAAATACTGCTAATCAAGATTTACAAAATGTAGCTCTTCATGCGCAACGTCATGGAATGAATTTATCTATTGATAAATGTCCTGTTGGAAATACTCGGCAATGTATTTATGTAGCGTGGGAGGAAACCTCATTAAGTGGTGAGAGAGGCTTAGAAAACTGCATTAAAGATGGAGTATACGTTCAAGGTTCACACTGTTTATTTTTGGAGGCGTATTAAAATGAAAAAAAGCTTTCAAAAATTAAAACAAAATCAACAGGGTTATACATTAGTAGAACTTATGATTTCGATAGTTCTTGGACTGATAATCGTAGCGGCTGGAATTCAACTCTTTATTACAGGAATTACAAGTTATAAATTACAAAAAGCAATGGCAAATATTCAGAATAATGCAAGCTTTGGTTTGAATTTTATAATTGACGATATTCGTAAGGCTAATCTCAGCTCTCCACTGCCTGCAGTCAATGATCAAATTTCTTATGCTGGAATTTTACTCACTGATCTAAACGTGGGCAAAAAAATAAATTTAAATTGTAATGATTGTTTTAAAGATAACAAACTATCCACTTTTGGCACAGCACATGTTGCTGCACATAGTAATGATCAGTTAATAATCCGTTATAGAGCACCTCACAATAGTTTTGACTGCTCTGGTATCCATTTAACAAAAGATACGTTTGTTATACAACGTTATTATGTTGGTCCGAGTTTAACTGATTTAAGGCAGTCTTTAAGATGTCAGGCAGCACAATATACTCAACAACAACTCAATGCTCTTAAAGAAACTGATGCAGCACTAAAGTTAAATTGGAAAAAAAGCCAAATCATTTTACCTAATGTTGATTTTTTCAAGGTAAAGCTTGGCTATATTGATGGTGATCTAAATAAGAATGATAGTAGCCTCGCATATGTTGATGTTGAAAACTATATGAATTTAACGGCAAAAAAGAAAAATATAAATGGAATAGTTCAAATTACTCGCCCTCATATTAATTCAATTCAATTGGGTGTCTTAGTTCAGTCGCAAGATAATGCTGGTAACCACATGTCTATAAGAAATAAGAATAAAGATGAGTTTCAAATGTTAGGTATGAAATTGAAATTGAATGCTGCATATCAGGATGCGCGATTACGTCAAGTTGTTGAGCAGACAGTTTCACTCAGAAATGCTATGGGTTGGGTCGCTGAGGGGTGTGATAGTAGTAAGACCACAACATGTACTGGAGGGTTGTGAAGATGATCCGATATGAACGTGGTTCAACTATTATCGTGGTTTTAATTATATTATTACTTGTCACAATTGTTGGAACACTAGCTATTCGTGAAAGTATGAGTTCACTAAAGTTAGTGAGTAATAATCAGATGCAAGCATTGCTTTTAAAGAACTCGGATGCTGCATTGATAGCTTTTCAAAGACCTGAAACAACTCAGAGAATTGCAGCAGCAAATGGAATAGTTGGATTCTTTAAAAATAATGATAACTGGAATAAAGAACTTATCTTTTGTTTTAAAGATAACTCTCCATTTGATTTGTCCAATGCGAGTTGGCTGTACTGGCAAGATAGTACAATGCAAATTCAACTTATGGCAACGAATGGTGGCGCATGCCATGCAAATGATATTTCTGCTGGACGTTCTCAGGTCATTACGCAAGTCCATGTTAAACGAGCTGTCTCTCAAGCAACGCCTTTCTCAGAATTCGCTAGAGGGACAGATGTAATTACTGCAAAAACTGAAAACAACATACTTTTAAAAGTGTACGTAACATCAGTTATGAAAGGATTACTTTCAAATCCTAATAATGATTTATTTGATATCAAGATCGGGTGTTTAAATAAAAGTATAGATCCACCTGCAAACGCTTTAGAGAAAGGGCAAATTTCTCTGACTCAATGCCTCAAAGATAAAAATATTTTATTCAGTACACAGGTAGCAGAATATCGCTTCTTATCTGACTTTGAACCATCAGGTTCATAAGGGAGATCAATCAAATGAATAACAAAAAAATTAAATTGAAACAAGAATTAATAATTAAAAATTTTGGTTTTTCAGTGGCTAAAAAATACGCAAGATTGAAATTTTTTTCAGGTCTCATTTTTTCAGGATGCTCTATAGCCTCCTCTGTTATACATGCAAGTGACATTGAGATTTATCGACAAGGAAATGATGCTGGTAAAAAAACGATTATGTTGATGGTTGATACATCTCAAACCATGGGTTCACCCGCTTTGGATTTACTAAGAGATTATCCACTTTGCATTAGTAGTAAAATTTTTGGAGTGGTTGGTGCTTTACCTGCTGTGGATGTTCGCTTAACTCCACAGGCAGGTGGCGAAGTATATTGTGATGTGATTTTTCCTAAATCGGTTTTAGATTTACTTGGTACAGTCGATTCCGTTACTGGCTCTGGAAAGAACAGCTTATTAGGTTTGAAAAGTTCATTGGATTATATGAGGGCGAGTTGTTCATCATTTTCAGATTTACCATCTAGTGAACCTAAACCTGATAGCGGGCGATTAAAAGTAAATATTAGTTTAGGTGAGGGCTATCGTTGTTACAGTCGTTTATCTCGTATCAAAATAGCAGTTCAAGATGTAATTAATGGCAATTCCAGTAAAAATATTGAAGCATTGTCTGAAAATGTTGTAATAGGATTATCTGTTTTTCCAGCTAAAAATAGTTCAGGGATTAATGATCAAGCAGGAATGATCATTGTACCAGCAAAAGCATTAAGTGATTCTGGTCAAAAAGAAGCATTACAGACCGCAATCAATGATTTATTCCCAAGTGATGATCCTTTGGGAAATATTTTAGATAGTGTAATCGGAGTTTTGAATAGTCTTTTAGACGGGTTAAATATTGTAGGATTATTAACGAATGTTTTAGATCTTATCGCTGGATTGCCAGCAGCCGTCTTGTCATTATTAAGTAATGTAGAAACGCCGACTGCAACTGCTTATGCAGAAACAGGTGCTTATCTACTAGGATACAATACAAAGGGAACTGGCGAAAAACTTTCAGAATTTGAGTCTCCGATAAATACAAACTATGCATATAAATGTTTAATTCGAAGTGCGGATAATAATTGCTCGCAATATGAAAAAGAGCCATGCAATGGATTCTTATGTACGCCTCAAAATAAACGTTATAACTTGCCTAGTTACTCTAGATATGAGGAGATTAGTACAGGGTTGTTGGGTCTAAATAAGATTGTTCGTTATTACAATTTTGGTGATTCGATATATTCTGGATTTAATTATCGGGGAAATAGTGTGTCTATTTATGGTGATAACTATGTTAATCCTGAAAATATTCGTAGACAAATCAATAGTGGTGATAAAACTCAATGTCTTGGGCAAGGTATTTTTGTCTTGACTGGAAATATTCCAAAGCTCGGTTCAAGTGATATTCTTGGAGTACAGCGAGTAATGCAAAAATCACTTGGTAAAAATTCTACAAACAATATTTCAGACTTTTGCAATAATTCACCAGCATCTTGGTCAATGAAAGGAACAAGTACTGCGACATGGTCCTGTATTGCAAATTATTCGAAAGCGTTATTAGATAAAAACTCTAGCTATAAAACAAACGTAGAAATAAAAACAGCTGTAGCTGGAGTAGGTAAAGAGTTTAATTATGTACGATTAGAGGATGATAAAGTTGTTGGTGTGGGTATTGACGGCAGCATCGTTAATACATTGCTTAATACCGTTAAAGGATTGTTAAAAACGGCACTAAGTGTGGTTAGTATAGTTGTCGATTTAAAACCACTTTTAAATCTAGTGGATATCCTTTTACCTACATCACCGGTAAATGAATCTGACATAGAAAATTTAGTAAATTGGGGTAATGAAGGAAAAGGTGGTTGGTATACGGAAGCAAGCCATGGAAGTATTTCCCAAAGTATCTTAGATTTTAGTCAACAGCTTCTTGAAGAAAAAACAAATTCATTTTTAGGTGTTGCTACTATACCTTCTGATCCATTAACGCCATATGAATTAGACAATAATGTGTATAACAGCATGTTCTTGCCATCCAATCAGCAGAATTGGTTTGGCAATTTAAAAAAATATTCTGTTTTAACAGAAGGAAAGTCGAATGGTGAGCAAGTTATTAGACTTAAAGGCAGTATAGATTTTAAAGATCAGTGGAACAGTAATAAGGAGGAAAAGGAAGACGGTTCTGAAGTTTTGCAGGGAGGAGTCGCTGATCAATTAAAAAAATTAAGAGAAAAAGATAAAGATTCAACTCGAAAATTATGGATTAATCGAGATTGTAAAAAAGAAAATAATATTTATAGATTTGTAGAAAATGATGCTTTAAAAGAAATTAGGTTTGATTATTTAGCCGATGTTAATAGTCTAAGATGTCAATCAAATAGCACATTAAAAGATAATTTGGGAGGGTATTTGATTAACCTAATAGGTTACAAAGTTGAACCCGAAAATATTGAAGCAAAGGATCTTAAGGGAAGCGAGCCATTATGGCAGTTAGGAATGCCATTGCACTCAACACCTGTGAAAATTACCCAATACGCAAAATTTAATAATAATGGTGTTATAGATCGAGATGACTATATTATTTTTGGTTCTACTCAAGGCTTATTGCATGTCGTAGATGCTGATGATGGTAAGGAAAAATTCGCTTTTGTACCCAATGAAATGCTTGAAAATGCGGAACAAAGAAAAGCATTCACCAATCAACGTCAAGGAAGTTATCGTAATATGCCCTATGGTGTCGATGGCGCTTGGACTGCATATACAGAATACGTTTATGGGATGAACGATGGGAAAATCGTTGCAACTGTAGGGCAAATAGGTTCTTCAAATAACAGGATTAAGGGCAAGCAAGTACTTTATGGTGGCTTGCGAATGGGAGGCCGTGGTTACTATGCCTTAGATCTTGCTGATTTAGACTCACCAAAATTAAAATTCCACATTAATCCTGATCAAGCTGTTGCAAATAGTCCATTAAGTTTCATGGGGCAAAGTTGGTCTAAGCCAACAATTGCATACGTAAATTGGAAAGGTCAACGGAAACACGTCATGTTCGTAGGTGGTGGATATGATCTTGGATATGAGAGCAAAGACTATAATCCAAGTTTATCCAAAGGTGCAGGCATCTATATGTTTGATGCAGATAATGGTGACTTACTTTGGTGGACAAGTGCGAATGCAACAACAAAAAACGATGGCAATAAAGAACATGCTTTAAAAGTTGCAACGATGCAATACAGTGTGGTGAGTAGAATTAATGTACTTGATCGGAATGGTGATGGTTTGATGGATCATCTTTATTTCGGTGATTTAGGTGGGCAGGTCTGGCGTATTGATTTGAATCCAGACATGAATGCTAGTTCAGGAAGTTTTGCTCAGTATACAACACGATTACTTAATTTACACAAGGCAGATGGAAGTAGTCCAAGATTCTATGATGCACCAAGTTTTAGTATTTATGGTTACGAAGAGCCTTTAGCTGTTTTGAGTATTGCTTCAGGTAACCGAAGTCTACCTGTGAGCGATGAACGTTCAGGGGAAATATATAACTTATTTGATCGTGACGTGACCCGTACAGATCTATATAGCTCAACATTTACACCGCTCACTAAAGATATTGATCTCAGTTCTAGTAATGCGTTACGTGGCATATTCACTGCTGATGAAGTTAGAAATAAGACTATTGATCAAGTGAAGTCACTCATGCCAAATGGTTGGGTCATTTCATTTAATCCGAATGCAAGTGTGGGTAAAGATCCTGATGCAGCACAAGGTAAGAAAATTTTAGATGAGATGGCAGTTGTAAATAAAAATCTTTATGTCAGTGTTTATAATCCAGGTCAGCAGCCAACCTGCCCAGTCCAAGTTAGAGGTGAAACCAAAATACACCGTTATTGCTTACCCTTTGGGATATGTGAGCAACAGTTACAGTCAGGACAAGTAAATAGTTTTGTTGCTGGAAAAGGTATCGTCCCGATTAATATTGGAGCGGGTATAACTGACCCAAATTCAAAACTACAGTCACGTGGCTTAATTCGTAACTGGGCGACTAATGACGTGGGTGAGTTACCTATAAATAAAATGCGCCGTCAACTCGTGCCATTAACATGGTATGAAAATAATGAATAAAAATAAAATTCAGCAACTGAAATATGAATATGTGATGGGAGATAACTTATCCCATCACGCTAAGATGGTAGAGTCGAGTGCTACCCGACTTTATCCTGCTACTCGAAGCATAGTTTCTCGTCTTGGGGCAAGATTGAGTGTGAGAAGAATTGCTTCGCAAGGATTTCATTCCTGCCACTACGAGCATAGCTCTCCGTCTTATATTTTTAATCTTCGCACTCGAAGCATAACTTCTCGTCTTGCGACACGATCGTGCGTTGCTCGATTTAATCGTGTCTCAGGATTTACCTTAATTGAACTGATGGTTGTGGTCATGATTGTGGCGATTCTCGCTGCGATTGCAATCCCCAGTTATGATGCTTATATTCGTCGAGCAGATTTATCAACTGCCCAGCAAGAGATGTTGAAAATTGGTGCTTTGTTAGAGAAGCATCGATCACGTAATTTTAGTTATGATGGTTTTGTTTTAAAAGGAACAGCAACAAACCAAGGCGCATATTATGCTGTTCTAAATGCGACCGATACCATGCTGCTTTTACCTTTAAATGCAACCAATGGAAGCCAAAAATTCACCTTATCATTAAATGTCGCTTCTCAAACATGGTCACTCAAAGCAGTTAGTCAAAATCCTAGAAATGATTCTCTATTGTTCACTAGCACAGGTAAAAAATGTAAGACCAAAACAGCGGCAAGTATTACTAATTCAAGTTGCGGTTCTCATTCAGAGGATTGGTAAAAGTAATATTTCAAAAGCAAATTCAAAGCTGTGGATAAATCTAAATTTAATCTTTCTTTCAAGCTAAAAATAACGTAGAATGTCGCCCTCTATTAAAGGGGTTTGAAATGCTGCCGATGGTCGGTGCAGGGATAATCCGTAAAAACTATAAGGTTGTTCTCATGGTTGTTATTCGTTTAGCGCGCGGTGGTGCAAAAAAACGTCCATTCTATCAAATCATCGTTACTGATAGCCGTAATGCACGTGATGGTCGTTTCATCGAGCGTATTGGTTTCTTTAACCCAACTGCACAAGGTAAAGCTGAAAAAGTTCGCTTAGATGCTGAACGTTTTGCTCACTGGGTTGCTCAAGGTGCTCAACCTTCTGAACGTGTTGCTTCTTTAGCTGCTCAAGCTAAAAAAGCTGCAGCTACTGCTTAAGGGTAGTAGATAACCCATGACATCAATACAGAATGTTCCCGAAGATCGGATTCAGATTGGACAGTTACGTTCAGCTTATGGATTGAATGGGTGGCTCTGGGTTTATTCTAATACTGAACCTATGAGCAATATGTTTGACTACCTACCTTGGTACATTGAGACTAAGGCAGGTTGGCAAACAATAGATGTAAAACGTTGGAAGCCACATGGCAAAGGCTTGGTTGTTGCGCTGAAAGATGTGAATGATCGCACTGGAGCGGAAAACTTGGTTGGCGCTAATATTTGGATTGCTAAATCTCAACTTCCCAAAGCAGATGTAGACGAGTATTACTGGTCTGATCTGAAAGGCTTAACTGTGTTAGGTCTTAATGATGATGAGCAAGAAGTTAATCTAGGTCAAATCTTTGAATTGTTTGAAACAGGTGCCAATGATGTCATGGTCGTCAAAGCGACTGCTGACAGTGTTGATGCTGAAGAGCGAATGATTCCTTGGCATAAAGATGTGGTACAACGTGTTGATCTTGAAGCTGGTCGCATTTACGTCAATTGGGGCGTAGATTACTAATCCTTTCGAGGGGAAGTAGCGCAGCAGGAAATGAGAGGAGTCTGCGGTGTTTTTTGCAGTCATCACATTATTTCCTGAGATGTTCGAAGCGATTACAGCATACGGGATTAGCGGACGTGCAGCGAAACGTGACATCGTGCAATTAACTTGCATAAACCCACGAGATTTTGCTGAGGGCAACTACAAACGAGTGGATGAGCGTCCATTTGGTGGTGGTCCAGGTATGGTGATGATGGCTGAGCCTTTGGCGAAAGCAATTAGCCATGCTAAACAACTTGCTTCGCAAGCAGGCTGTGTTCATGTGCCAGTGGTGTATATGTCACCGCAAGGCAAAACCCTAAGTGAACAGGCGGTACAACAATTCGTTGAATATGATGGTTTGGTTGTATTGTGTGGACGTTATGAGGGGGTGGATGAGCGTTTAATCCAGCATTATGTTGATCAAGAATGGTCAATAGGGGATTACGTTTTATCAGGTGGTGAACTTCCTGCGATGGTGTTGCTTGATAGTATTATTCGTCGATTGCCAAATGTCATGTCTGATGAGCAATCCGCGATACAAGATTCTTTTGTGGATGGTTTGTTAGATTGTCCACAATATACAAAACCTGACCATTTTGAAGGGTTGGATGTGCCTGAGGTACTTAAATCAGGACATCATGCCAATATAGAAAAATGGCGTTTTTTGCAGCGTTATCAACGTACTTTAGATCGCCGACCAGAGTTGGTAGAAAAAGTGGAATTGACCAAGCAGCAAATAAAATGGTTAAAAAATTCGCAAGGATAAAGGTAAATCCAAGTATGACTTGGACGTGCTATTCAATATAGCACTGCTTTTATTCTTGTAACAAACGAGAAGCTTAGCTTCGAGTTGCTACTTAAACTTTGTTTAAGTTGAATAATAGGCTCCTTGGAACATGTGTTCTAAGGGGAAAGTTAAACGGGAGATATGCGCTTTAGCCTCTATTCCCAGCGGTGTAAGAGACCTCTTCTCTCCCGCACATTTGGAGACTCCACATGAGTGGTAAGCATCCTTTAGTTCAAGCTGTTGAAAATGCACAGTTAAAATCAGACATTCCTGCTTTTGCACCAGGCGATACAGTTATCGTTCAGGTTAAAGTAAAAGAGGGTGAGCGTGAGCGTCTTCAGGCATTTGAAGGTGTTGTAATCGCGAAGAAAAACCGTGGTTTAAACTCTGCTTTCACAGTTCGTAAAATTTCTAGCGGCGTTGGTGTTGAGCGTGTTTTCCAAACTCACTCTCCAGTTGTTGCTAAAATCGAAGTGAAACGTCGTGGTGACGTTCGTCGTGCTAAACTTTACTACCTACGCGAGTTGTCTGGTAAAGCTGCACGTATTCGTGAAAAATTACCAGCTCGTAAACAAGGTTAATTTTAACTTTGTTTTAAAGCAAAAAAATGCGCTATTAGGCGCATTTTTTTATGGTCGTATCAAAATAAAAAATTATATTTTAAAAGTAATTAATTGCGAACCTGTGATCGATTTAGATCGAACTTTAATCTTGCTCTTTGCTGTAAAAATACTGCTTTTATTAAAATTTTAGAGCTGGTTTTTTGATAAAATACGCCTTTATTGTCTGGCTTTTTATTTATGAAAAAAAGTTCTTATCGTCACTTAAGCGGCGTTTTCTTATTGAATAAACCTTTGGGTTTAAGTTCTAATTCCGCGCTTCAGAAAGTACGTCGACTTTTCAACGCACAAAAAGCTGGACATACGGGTGCATTGGATCCCTTGGCAACAGGCTTATTACCAATTTGCTTGGGTGAGGCGACTAAGTTTTCACATTATTTACTTGATTCAACCAAACGCTATCAAACGACGGTAAAGCTTGGGCAAACCACAGCCACAGGTGATGTAGAAGGTAAGATTTTACAACAAAGACCAGTACCTCACTTAACAACAGAAAGCATTGAACACGTATTAGAAAAATTTCGAGGTGATATTCAGCAAATTCCCCCAATGTATTCTGCTTTAAAACGTGATGGTCGTCCTCTCTATGAGTTAGCTCGAAAGGGAATTGAAATTGAACGTGAAGCACGCCCAGTAACGATTTATAACTTAACATTGCTTAGTTTTACTGAAGATAGTCTTACTTTAGATGTGACTTGTTCAAAGGGAACTTATATCCGTGTATTAGGGGAAGATATTGGTGAAGCTTTGGGCTGCGGTGGACATTTGACAAAATTACATCGTACCCAAACGGGACACTTTGAGATTAATCCAAGTTATACCATTGAATATCTTGAAAGCCTTTCACTAGAACAACGCGATGCTTTATTGCTGTCGGTCTATGCACCCGTGGAACATTTTCCAAGAGTTCAATTACCTGAGGGGCGTGAAAAGTATTTTGGCAATGGTCAGGAAAGTAATATTGATCATGAGGCAGCGGCTGAAGTTTTGGTTTTTGATGGTGAACGTTGTTTAGGTTTAGCTGAAATTACAGATAAAAAACGTCTTGTTCCAAAACGCTTACTCAATTTATAGGGTCATTGTCGATGGAATGGGAACTGATTCTGAGTCTTATGTTCTTTGCTTTTTGTGCGGGAACCATTGATGCGGCAGTTGGTGGTGGTGGTCTTATCCAAATTCCCGCATTAATGGGGGCATTACCGAATACATCACCGGCAACGTTGTTTGGAACTAACAAAGTTGCTTCAATCTGTGGAACCGCTTCAGCAGCGTTTTCATTTGTGCGACGAGTAAAATTAAAATGGCCATTACTCGTTGTAATTGCCATTTTTGCTTTTATCAGCTCATTCGCAGGTGCTGCATGTGTCTCTATGATTCCGACACATATTTTAAGACCTTTCGTATTGGTTATGCTGATCGTGATTGCGATTTATACCTTCATGAAAAAGCAATTTGGGCAAGTTCATGTGGATCAACGAATTACGCCAAAACTTTTGATCTTTGCTGCAATTGGTAGTCTTGCGATCGGGTTTTATGATGGTATCTTTGGACCGGGTACAGGCAGTTTCTTTATTTTCTTTTTTATTCGTTTTCTGCAAGTTGATTTCTTGCATGCATCTGCATTATCAAAAATTGGCAATTTCATGACCAATCTTGCGGCGCTGAGTTTCTTTATTCCCACAGGCCATGTGCTTTTCTCACTTGGTTTGATGATGGCAGTTGCAAATATTGCAGGTTCATTATTAGGCGTACGTCTCGCTTTGAAATATGGTAGTGGTTTTATTCGAATTTTATTTTTAATTTTAGTGAGTATTCTGATTTGCCGTCTGGGATATCAAATTATTGTGGCTGCTTGAATTTAAAGATAAATTTTCAATACAAAAACAAACCTAATTGATGCTGTTTGAAAAAAATACACTTTCTATGATGGGTATCTAGCCACATTCCACAATACGAGGATGTTTTTTAATTCTGTATTGTGGCGATTAGCCAATCATAGAGGTGAATAATGAATATATTTGAAGCACTCCGAGAAAGTCATGAGTTACAACGTAGTTTAGCGAATAGCTTGATTGAAACGAGTGGGGCAAGTGAAGACAGAAAAGAATTATTTGATTTATTAAAAAATGAACTTTATGCACATTCCGTGGCTGAAGATCGCTATTTATATATTCCTTTAATGTTTAATGATGTAGGTTTGGATATCACTCGACATGCCTTGGCTGAACACCATGAAATGGATGAATTGGTCGAGCAACTTGAAGAAACGGATATGAGTAGTCCAAGTTGGATTGCAACTGCTAAACAATTAAGTGAAAAGGTTCATCATCACCTAAAGGAAGAGGAACATAAGTTTTTCCAACAAGCTGGAAAAATTTTAGAGGAGAGTGAAAAGGAAAAATTAGGTAAAAAGTATTTAGCCGAATATCAGAAATATAAAAATGCAGATACCTAATTTTTCGTTATAACAATAATGAGCAGAGCGGAGTGTACTTACGGTGTTTGTGTTTTTTCACCACGTAAGGTCACTCCAATCGATGCGATCATGATACAGAAAAGTGCAAACCACTGAATCATGCTGATTTGTTCATGCAAGATCAGTAATCCAGCCAAAGCTGCCAAAGCTGGTGCAAGACTGGTCAGTGTTCCATAACTGAGTTTGCTTAAACGTTTTAAAGCCATGAGATCGAGTGCATAGGGAATAGCAGTGGCTAAAACGGCAATCACTAAGGCTTTGCCCCAATATTGGGTATCTAGCAAAGCAGGTGTGTTATTCCAGAGTCCGAATGGTAATAATGTCAGTGCTGACAAACCAATCGCAATTGTGAGTGCATGCATTCCGATATTTTGTTGCACAACACGATGCCCAAAATAAATATACAAAGCCCAAAACAGTCCTGCACTTAAAGCGCAAGCTGCTCCAAAATAAGAGAAATTTTCCGAGTTCGCATCGTGCCAAGGAACCATGAGTGCGATTCCAAGAATGGCAAAAACCACCCAAATATAATCACTGCGCTGTTTGATTGATAGCAGCGCTAATCCCAAAGGACCAATAAATTCAAGACCCACTGCAATACCTTGAGGTAACTTACCTAAAGACGTATAAAATAAAATATTCATACAGCCCAAAGACGCACTATATAGCAATAAGTCTCGCCATTTAAGAGATTTGAGCTTAGACAATATCGTCCAAGAACGGAACATGATTGCAACTAAAATTGTCGCAAAACAGAGTCTTAAAATGGTGACAGTGAGTGGGTCGAGAGTTGCAATAAGTTGTTTGGCAAACGAAGCGCTGATTTGATATGACACCATGGATAGAACCATGTATAGCACTGCGATCAACTGAATATTTTTCATGGCGATTCTACAAAATCAAAGTAAAAAAACCTAAACAATAGGTTTCAAAATTATAAGTTGAAGTGGAGAGCGTAGATTGGTGATTTTTCATTTTATGTACGCTCGTTTTGCAGTCGGGCACGTTGCGTGGTAACGGTACAACCAATCGATGCAATGATAATCGTGCCAAGTGCAAGCCATTGATTCCACAATAAGGTTTCACCCAAAAAGATAAATCCTGATAGGGCTGCTACAGCAGGTTCAAGGCTCATTAAAGTACCAAAGCTCAAGGGCGTTAGACTTCTTAATGCGATCATTTCTAGGGTAAACGGCAAAGCACTGGCTAAGATCGCCAGTCCAATAAAATAATAGAGATTAGGTAATTCAAATACGCGATCAATTGCACCTGAATATACAGTAAAAGGAATGAGACATAGCATGCCGATACTCATACCCAAACATACAGTATGATTACCCGATATGCCTGATGGCTTCTGTCCTGCAATAATATACACTGCCCAACATGCACCAGCGCTTATCGCAAAAAAGACCCCCAATAAATCGAGTCCGTGTTGAGCTTGTTGTAATGGAAACAGCAGAATTAAGCCTAAAATTGCACAGCCAACCCAAATAAAATCATATTTTTGACGCGCATAATAAAGCGCTACGCTCAATGGTCCGATAAACTCAAAAGCAACGGCAAGTCCTAAGGGTAATCTTTCAAGCGATAAATAGAACAGCGCATTCATGCCTGCAAGCGCAATTCCATAAGTACAAATGGCTTTCCAGCGCACAACTTTAAAATTGATGGTCCAAATTTTAAAGATAACTGCCAAAATAATCGCACCAAAAAACAAGCGCATGGCAGAAACGGTCAGTACTGGAAAACTTTGAAATAGAATTTTGGCTAAAGAACCACTGCCTTGAACGCAAATCATTGCAAGCATCAACAGCAATACGGCATGAAGTGGTGTTTTCAACATTGAGGCAGACATCTTATTTTTTTAACATTCAGTATAATATTCACATAATAATTCAATCACCCATAAAAAAGCCACAGCATTTACTGTGGCTTTTTTAGATTGTTCTGAATTATATAATTAGAACAATACGCGAACTCGGATTGTACCTTCAACATGGTTCAAGGTATCCAAAGCTTCTTGAGATGCAGATGCATCCACATCCATCACTAAGTAACCGATATCACCTTTAGTCATCAATGATTGACCAGAGATGTTGATGCCTTGTTCAGCGAATAATGTATTGATCTTAGACAATACACCCGGTACGTTTTTGTGAATGTGCAGTAAACGATGCTGACCATCAGAAAGTGGTAACGCGATTTCTGGGAAGTTCACCGCTGAAAGCGTCATACCTTTATCTGAATACGCAACGAATTTTTCAGCAACTTCTAAACCAATGTTTGCTTGCGCTTCCATCGTAGAACCACCTACGTGCGGTGTTAAAATCACGTTGTCTAAGCCACGAAGTGGAGAAACGAATTCTTCACCATTGGCTTTTGGCTCTTTCGGGAATACGTCAACCGCTGCGCCAGCAATGTGACCAGATTTAATCGCATCTGCTAAATCTTCAATAATCACACATGTACCGCGTGCAGCATTAATGAAGATCGAACCCTCTTTCATTTTCGCGAATTGTTCTTTTTTGAAGAAATTACGAGTAGAAGGAACATCTGGAACGTGGAGAGAAACCACATCCGCAGTTGCTAAAAGTTCGTCTAATGAACCGACTTGACGTGCATTACCTAAAGGTAATTTAGTTACCGCATCGTAATAGCAAACTTTCATACCCAAGCTTTCAGCTAAAACTGAAAGTTGTGAACCAATTGAACCGTAGCCAATAATACCTAAAGTCTTACCACGCGTTTCAAAAGAACCAACAGCCGATTTGTTCCAACCACCTGCATGTGTATCTTTTGATTTTTCAGGTACACGACGAAGTAATAAAATTGCTTCAGCAAGAACCAATTCTGCTACAGAACGTGTATTTGAATAAGGCGCGTTAAAAACTGGGATACCACGAGACATCGCCGCTTTTAAATCGACTTGGTTAGTACCGATACAGAAACAACCAACTGCAATCAATTTATTCGCTGCTTCAAAGATTTCTTCAGTCAATTGAGTACGCGAACGAATACCAATAAAGTGCGCATCTTTGACTGCTTCTTTCAAAGCTTCGCCTTCAAGCGCAGTTTTGTGATAATCGATGTTGGTATAACCCGCCGCATTTAAGGTATCGATGGCATTTTGATGCACACCTTCTAACAAAAGGAAACGGATTTTATCTTTCGGTAGTGATAGATGTTGGCTCATTACGGCTCCGCTACAAAGGCCAAAATTTAGTTGCGGTATCATAGCATACAGCTTTGAGTTATAGATATTTCGTTTAAAATTAGCTCAGCAGAATTGTTGATATTTTTTCAGTTATTGCTGAATTTTATTGCTTATAGGGCTTCGGAAAATGAAGTATCTTGCATCCGATGCTTTATCCCTCGTGTGCTTACATGTAAAATAAACAAATACGATAATCAAGCTTGAGCATGATCAAGTTTGGTGTGTTCGCCAGCGTTTCTATATTTTGGATATTTCGATGTCGATATTACTAAGGGATTGAAAAATATTATGTTGTTATCCAAAAGCTCAATATCTACTTCTTGCTAGGCCTGTAAACGATGAATGCTTCAGTCGATTTGACACCTGAGTTATTAACCCAATTAACCGCAATTGTGGGTGAAAGCCGTATTAAAACCGATGCTGACAGTTTAGAAAATTGGGGACGAGATCATACTAAACATTTTGATCCGAACCCATCAGTCATCGTTTTCCCTTCAAGCACTGAACAAGTGCAGTCGATTGTAAAACTTGCCAATCAATTCAATGTTGCGATTACGCCATCGGGTGGTCGTACAGGTTTATCGGCTGGTGCTGTGGCGAATAATGGCGAAATCGTAATTAGTTTCGACAAGATGAATCAGATCTTGGAGTTTTTGCCAGCCGATCGTATGGTTCGCGTTCAAGCAGGTGTGGTGACTGAACAATTGCAAAATTATGCCGAACAACAAGGCATGTATTACCCAGTTGATTTTGCATCGACAGGTTCTAGTCAGATTGGTGGGAATATCGGAACCAATGCAGGCGGTATTAAAGTGATCAAATACGGCATGACACGTAACTGGGTGCTTGGCTTAACGGTTGTGACGGGTAAAGGCGACATTTTACGTTTAAACAAAGGCATGATTAAAAATGCGACGGGTTATGCATTGCAGCATTTGTTTATCGGTGGTGAAGGCACATTAGGTTTAGTGACAGAAGCTGAGATTAAACTTGAGCGTCAACCACAAAACTTACAAGTCATGGTATTGGGTACGCCTGACTTTGAAGCGGTGATGCCTGTATTACATGCTTTCCAAAAAGAAATCGACTTAACTGCATTCGAGTTCTTTGGTGAAGTGGCAATGCAAAAAGTCTTGAATCGTGGGCATGTACAACGTCCATTTGAAACAACTTGCCCATTCTATGTGTTACTCGAATTTGAAGCGCCGTATGAGCCGATCATGGACAAAGCAATGCAGATTTTTGAGCATTGTATGGAACAAGGTTGGGTGATTGATGGTGTAATGAGCCAAAGCTTAGAACAAGCGCAGAGCTTATGGCGTTTACGTGAAGATATTTCGGAATCTATTGCGCCGTATATTCCTTATAAGAATGATATTTCAGTTTTAATTACGCATGTGCCAGCGTTTATCTCAGAAATTGATGCGATCGTTGCAAACAACTATCCAGACTTTGAAATCTGCTGGTTCGGTCATATTGGTGATGGTAACTTGCACTTAAATATTTTAAAACCTGAAAACTTAACTAAAGACGAATTCTTTGCGAAGTGTCAGGTGGTGAATAAATATGTGTTTGAGACTGTGAAAAAATATGATGGTTCGATCTCTGCCGAACATGGTGTGGGGATGACTAAAAAGCCATATTTAGAATATTCACGTTCGCCTGAAGAAATTGAATATATGAAAGCATTGAAATTGGCGTTTGATCCGAACGGAATTATGAACCCAGGAAAATTATTTGATCTTTAATGCTTGATTAGGTAAAAGAATTTCTGCTAAAAGCGTATCGTAAGATGCGCTTTTTTATAAAACCAATATGAAAACTCAAGCCTATATTTATCTAGATAGTGATCAAGTATATGGAGACTATATTGATCATTTTTATAATGAACATAATGTAAAGTGTCTGCGTATTATGTTGAGAGTAAAAATTGGAAATCTATTTTACTCCTGTTCATTTATATTCAAAGATTTCTCTTCATGGATATTAGGAGAGCTTATTCATTGTGAAATAAATTTTCTTTGTTATGACGGAGAATTAAATTTCTTTAAGAATTACGAGCTTCATAACTTAAAAAATGAGCGGATAGGACTTATCTATTTTACTGATGTGTTATAGGTTAACTTAGCTATTAAATTAGAAATACTATTTTTTATTCGACAAATTAAGGGTAGAGAATCAAATTCATAGGTTATAAATAATAAAATTCTCGTTTAATCGAATCTTAGAGAGAAATATGAACATCCATCACGAAATTGAAAAACTATTTCAACAACGCCAAGACCTTCCATTGTTTTATATTGAAAGTGGTAGTCGTTTATGGGGTATGGCTAGCCCTGACAGCGACTATGATGTACGTGGTTTTCATTTGCCGAGTAAAGACCAATATTTTGATTATAAAAAGTACCGTGATTTAATCGAAATCATGGATGGTGATTTTGACTTCGTTTCTTATGATCTCGACAAAATGTTTGGCTTATTGGCAAAAAGTAACCCAACAGTATTGGAATGGGTCAGAGCACATATTGTATATTTTAATGCTTTTCCAGAATGGCAAACTTTTCGTGATGGATTACTTGAGCGAATCGACTATAGTGCGCTATATCACCACTACTTATCGCTGGCGAAAGGTGGCATGAAAGTGATGCAAACCGCAGATAATTTTACTTATAAAAAAGTATTTTATTCGATTCGTGGTTTGATGTCGGCAGAGTTAGCAACCCAAGAAGTAATGCCTGAATTATTGATCACTGATTTATTTGCACAAGTTGATTCAAATGATCCATTACGTCATTGGGCAGAAGATTATTTGGAAATTAAGAAACAGCAGAAAGAAAAAGCCCAACTTCCTGAAGTGGAACAAGAAGCGATTCTGAATTTATTGGAAACCAAAATTGAGCAATTAGCTGCTAGAGAAATGCAAAAAGCTGATCGTCGAGAGGGCTTAGAATGTTATTTAACAGAATATAGCCGACATTTGAAGCAGTATTATTATCAGTAAAATCATTTGCTTATATTTTTCTTTGTCTTGACGGAGTCGTATTGTGTTCTCATTCATATTCAAGATTAGCCTTCGGCTGGAGTTACTTTGGTTTTGCCCAAAGTAACCAAAGGCATTGTCATCTGCAAAACCTGTTCACTTCTTGTATTAATTAAAATTTATCGCAGAAACAGTATCTTCTTGAAATCACGCAGGTTGCAGATGACATTACCGAGTATCATATATTTTATGAGGATTTGATAAATAACCAATCTTTGTTCTAAATCCCATTTTCCAAAATACGCACTTTCACATCAGACACATGCGCTTTGGTCGCTTCAAAATGCTTCAGCATATGTGCCGTTTGCATATGTGCTTCAAGGTGAGCGGTACTTTCCCATTGTTCTAACATCACAATGCTATTTTCATCTTGCGTCTGCATCGCAATCGCTGGTAGATGATCAATCAATGGGGCATAACCGTGACAACCTTCTTCTGCCAATACAGTTGGAATGATTTTTTGGAAAGCATCTAAGACTGCTTGGCGGTGTTCTGCACCTGCATGTGTCTGAATTTCTGCAATAATTGTCAACATAGGATTTCTCTCTTAATGGGCAGTCGCAAAATGCTGATCTAAATGAGCTTTATAATCTTCGATATAGCTTGGGACATTTGGCATTTTGATTACATCATTCACGATAAATGTAGGTAATGATTCCATACCCAAGAATTGATTGGCTTTATGGAAAGCTAAATACACGCCATCTACACCCACGCCGTGAAAGAATTGATCTGGATCAGTGAACGCTTCCATTGGTGCATTCCATGTGAGCGACAACATGTATTTTTTACCTTGAATCAAACCACCTGAACCATACTTTTTAGAAGCATCAGAACGGCTACGTCCATCACTGGCATAGAGTGAACCATGACCAATTGTAAAGATATCATCAATGTATTTTTTCATTGTCCATGGTGCACCCATCCACCAACCTGGCATTTGATAGATCACCACATCTGCCCATAGATATTTTTCAATTTCAGCTTGAATATCATAGTCACTGTCGGTACGTGTTACTTGTACTGTATGACCTAAGGCTTTTAAATGCGATTCTGAAAAGTCTGTCAAGGTGTCATTCAATTCACCATTTGAATGAGCGAATTGTTTTGCGCCATTAATGATTAAAATATTGCTCATAAAATTAAACTCAAAAATAGATTTCTAAAACTTGAGTGCATTTTAGAGAATCTATTCATGAGTAAAAATGCGTAAATAAGCAAAATACTATTGATCAAAAATCAATAATTAGCAGTTTTGTTTTCTAGATTTATAGGCTTTACGAATAAACCAAACTGCAATAATCACAAGGAAAAATGCCCAGAATTGAAGCAACCATATGATGGATTCTTTAAAATACGATAGTCCAACTTTGAAGGCTTGAGCGATTCGAGTGAGTAATGGGTCACTGTCTAATGTTGCAATGCGATGAATATTTAAGTCTTGGCTTTTACGAACTTTAGGCTGTTGGAAAAACTCTAAACGAATGGTGCTATATGCTAGACGATCTTTCACTTCCATATCAGTCAGTTGTTGCAGTTGATTATTGACTGTATTTGATGCGCTATTACTTTGATTTGCGGTATTGAGTTTTTCTTCTAATAGCTTTAACTCATAGCGTTTTGCTTCATAACTCTGCGTATTAAAATTCAACATTAAAGGCAGCATATTGTTTAAGAAACTTGTGACCTGAGCATTTGGAATACGTACCGTCAGTTGTACTGTTGGTATGATTTTTTCATAAATATCCACCGTACCATCAATGCGATCATGTTGAGAACGGTCACTCACTTGATAATCAATTTGCTTATTTTCAATATAGCCGTTGTATTGCAATAACTGCTGTTCAAGTGTAGATGTGGTTTTCAATACATCCTTTACTTCAAAGCGTAATTCAGCACTTTTAATCAATTGACGATTTTGTTCGAGTGCACTTTGTTGTGTGCTCAAAAGCTGTTCAGGGTTTTTCGCTGCATTTGCTTGAATTGATTCATTATTGGGTGTCGCGCTTTCCGCTGCTACAGATGCATCGCTTGCCATGCCTTCTTCTTTTTTTGAACAGCCGACAATCGCAGTACTTAATATTAAAATAAACGTTAGTTTATTTGCTAAATCTGACATGAGTTCATGCTCAATATGTAGTGGTATAAATGTTTTAAAATTTGTGCTTTGGGTTACTTATGATGCTGGTCAAATGATTGATAAATACAACAAATCTCACATAAGTCCCATACATTTTATTGCTTTGAAATTCAATTTTGCATAGTAGCATAGTTGCATGTTGTAAATAGGAAAGGTACAAAATGCATAAACTTTGGATGATTTTAGGATGCGGACTTGTTTTAACGGCGTGTAATCAGCCTGTTGCTCAGTCACAACAACAAGCTGCTGTGCAAAAAAGTACAGCGATGCATGTGGTATTACTTGATCAACCGAATTTATTTCATGATGAAACTAATCTGAAAATTGATCAACAATTTAATAGCGCTGAAAATCCTACTGATGCTGAGATTACCGTTGAACAAGCGCAGTTAGATGATTCTGTCGCTGCCATTCGCACTGAATATCAGTTGAAGCGTGATCAAGAGATTTGGAAAGTAGTAAATAAAAAACAAAGTTATCAATGCGCAAGAGGGGAAAATACCAATACTTTTCAGTTTGAATTGTGCTCTTAAAGCTGAGCTATAATTTTTTTCTGAATAAAACTCAGACAAAAATGTGGATAACTTTTGGGTTATTCACATATCCATACAATTGATTTGCTTTGCTTAAATTGCGGTCATTTTTAAAAAGTGCTAAAGTTGCGCTTGGCAATTTTGCCAATAGGTAAAACTTTTTACCAATCTCACGTAAATAAATTGTTTTCTAAATACACCTTGTGAATACGGTGTTTTCACACTTTTACATGCGCTCTCACTGCATGGAAATCAAAATTTAATTTAAATCAAAACCATAAAATGATGTGGTGCAGAATCTATTTCCTTTTTTTCAGGAAAATAGACGGCACACGAATTGGTTATTTTTGTGAATAAAACATGATGACGAATAATCAAAGCATGACGTTAAACCGTATAACGCTCATGTTTCCATTGGCTTTAGTGCTATTTGAGTTTTCAGTTTATATCGGTAATGACTTGATTCAGCCAGCGATGTTGGCGATCACAGAGCAATTTGCAGTCAGCGCAACGTGGGCGCCATCTTCAATGTCATTTTATTTATTGGGTGGTGCCAGTGTCGCTTGGTTACTGGGGCCACTTTCAGATCGGCTTGGACGTAAAAAAGTCTTATTGGCTGGTGTCGCTTTTTTTACGATTTGCTGTTTGTTGATTTTATTGACCCATAATATTCAACAATTCCTGACCTTGCGCTTCTTGCAAGGTATTGGTCTAAGTGTGATCTCAGCCGTTGGATATGCGGCAATTCAAGAAACTTTTGAAGAGCGTGATGCCATTAAAGTCATGGCATTGATGGCAAATATTTCCTTGCTTGCGCCTTTGCTTGGACCTGTATTAGGCGCGTTCCTGATTGATTATGTGTCATGGCACTGGGGCTTTGTAGCGATTGCTTTTATTTCTTTTCTCAGTTGGTTCGGCTTAAATAAATTTATGCCAGCCTCGCAAGAAAGTCGTAAACAAGCGAAACAACCCTTTGGTTATATTTGGGATGATTTCAAACAAGTCTTTAGTAATCGCCAGTTTTTAGGTTTAAGTGTTGCATTACCGATTGTAGGAATGCCACTGATGCTGTGGATTGCTTTGTCACCGATTATCCTCGTAGATGAGCTAAAACTGAGTAGTGTGCAATATGGCTTGGCGCAGTTTCCTGTGTTTTTTGGTTTGATTATAGGCAATATCGTTCTGATCAAAATTATGGATCGTTATGCACTTGGTAAAACCATTTTAATGGGTTTGCCGATTATGCTAGTAGGTACTTTATTTTTGATGCTTGGCGTGATTTGGCAAACCTATTTAGTACCTTGTTTGCTGATCGGTATGACATTAATCAGTTTTGGTGAGGGAATTAGTTTTTCAGTGATTTATCGTTTTGCATTGATGTCTTCTGAAGTATCGAAAGGAACGGTCGCAGCTGCGGTTTCAATATTGATGATGGTGAGCTTCTTCTCAATTATTGAAGTGGTTCGTCTGCTATATACCTATTTTCATATTTGGGCATTTGTATTGACGAGTTTTGCCCTGATAGCTTTTTGGTTTGGCATACCTCGAATGGTACTTAAACAATATATGCAAACAAGGCTGCAACAAGGCATTCATTAACTCGCGTTATACTAAACTCACTACTTAATTTCTAGTTCAAGTAGTTTATTTTTTAACATCACCAATTCGGGCAGAGTCTCAAGCAATAGCGTCATTTGTTTTAACAATAGTTGCTGTTGTTCTGAGACTTGAGCCATTGAATTTAAACGATCAATTTCGTTAAACATCTCTTCGATGTGCTTTTCTGGAAGTGCTTGTCTTTCGATCAATGTTTGATTAAGTAATATTTCACTCTGGTCTAATAGCTTCAAAATATCTTGATCTTGAATTTGTTCGCGTTGATGACCCAGCGCGGATACATAACTCAACTGACTATGACTATAGACCAAATAGCGAAATGCATAGTGAATGAGTTCTTGGTTTGGTTCAGGTTCTGTACTCAGACTAGAAATCATATTAGATAATTCAATCTGAGCATTATGGGCGGCGCGACGAGCTTTTCGATACTCAAGATCGTTGGAGCGACCTTGATGATATTGCTGGACGACTGCATGCAAATAATTGAGCGTTGCTTGACTGCTTTTGATGATATTTTCAGGAATATTTCGGAAATTCCAATCTGGCCATATGAAGTTAACCGCTAGCCAAGCGATTGCACAGCCGATTAACGTATCGATGATACGCGGCAAAATAATACTGAAACCTGCGCCTTTTAAATTGAAAATTAACAACACCATCAGCGTTGCCATCACTGTTGCGAGGGCATACTTTTTTTGACGCAAATAGAAAAAATACACCCCGCAAATTACGGTAATGACCAATTGTCCTTCGATACTAGGTACAAAATAAAGAACGGGTACACCTAAAAGTACACCTAACAACGTGCCAATGGTTCTAAGTTTTAAGCGGCTTTTGGTGGCAAAGTAAGTGATCTGACAAACGAATAAACTGGTCAATAAAATCCAATAGCCATTTTTAGCAAAAGGCATCAAGGACACGGCATAACCTACGGCAAACACAATAGCTAAGCGAATTGCGTGACGAAATAATGCCGACTGAGGACTTAGATGCTGTTTTAGTTTTAACAATAAATCCTGAAAGCCCTGAATATCCTCATCCAGTAAATTGAGATGAGCTTGTTGATGTTGTGTTGATCTTATTTCGATGTTTTGTTGAAATTGCAGTTGAGCAAATTGTTCATGAATACTTTTTAAGTTATTCAGAATCAGTTCTAGGTTTTTAACTTCAAGATTATGTGGATGTTGAGCAATCCAGTCTTGCATGGATGCTTCTAATTGAGCAAGCGCAGCATCAGCGAGTGGGCTATTTTGATAAGTACTTTTATGCAGCAAAGCCTGACTCAGTTTTTTGCAGGCAGTTGCTTGTAGAAACATATTTTTTTGAATACGAAAAATTAAATCGCTACGGCTAAAGTTTTGATGGATTTTTTCATAGTGCAAATAATTAGAGGTGACTTGTTCATGAATATCTTGCGCAAAATAATATAAGTTTAGCCAATAGATGCTGCTGTTATTGATGCGGGATGATTTAAGCCGAGAAAGTAAGGATTGTTTTGCTTGATTTAGACTATTCACCACTTGGGCATTTTTTTGTGAGAGTTCAAACAACAGTGCTTCAACATTGTCGACATTATCAGGATCAAACAGTTTGGCTTTGCTCTGTAGCAGCTCACCCATTTCTTTGAAAATCGTTGAAATCTTCTCCTGCAAGGGTAGAGTTGGTCGAATCATAAAAAATAAGATCGAGGTCAATCCGTACCAAACAGCACCGATAACAAAATAACTGGGTTGCTGATACCAATTGGCATATTCACCTAGACCAAACATGGTGTAAATCGAAAGGAGAATCGTACCAAATGAAATCGTCGCATAACGTTGACCTAAAGCACCCATGAGAATCAGTGCTGCACTGGACAGGCTAAGGTAAACGATAAACCAAAATTTATAAGGTGCTAAAAATTCTAAAATGGTGCTAACAGTAAAGAACAGCACACAGACATAGACCAAATTGCGTAGCCGAATACTCAGACGATCATCGAAGTCTGTAAGGGCAGCCGCGATTGCGCCTAACGTGACAGGAATAATGAATTGACCGAGTCCCAATCCATGCAACACCAATGTGGTGCCTGTCAACACAATCAAAATTTGTAGGCAATACAATAGAATGGAGTTCGATCGAACTCGATTGAAAAGATGATAAAGACTATTCACGATTGTATTACTTCAACGAGTGTTTTAATCATCATATAGCCTTATAGTGTAGGTAAAATGATGTGCTGATCAAGATATTGAGCCAATTTTCGAAACCATTTCTGTTGATTTTTCACTTAATAAAACTAAGCAAGATTCGTGCTCATCATCTATTTATATTCATTACTATAGATAAATTAATTGAATAAAGTCATAAATTGTGGATATCTTTTGAGATACCCACACTCTTTATTTGATTACACCGCAGGCAATTCTTTCCCCACCGCCACCGAGTGGTTTCGGTGTGTCTGAATAATTATCTCCACCTGCATGAATCATAATTGCACGTCCCTGAATATCTGATAGTTTTAATCGAGGTGCAATAACAGCTTGAGTCGCAAAACCTTTTTCATTGACAGTGAGTGCAGGTAAGTCACCTAAATGACCATTTTTTGGTGTGCCGTGATGGGCAATATTGTCAGGATTGTAATGACCGCCCGCTGCCAGTGCTGCGCCCATTTTTCCATCTTTCATTGCAGCTTCACATGATGGTTTCTCGTGAATATGAAAACCATGTTCACCCGATGAAAGTTTCCATAAAGCAGGGGTGATAATCAGTCCATTTGGACTATCTTGGAAGGATACTGTGCCAATCGAAGCACCTATACCATCGGCGCTAACCAGATAGATCGGGATTAAATATTTATGATCGGAGCTAGTAGGCTGTTTCTGAATTTTCGCGGCATTATTGTCGAGAGGAATAGATGAGCATGCACTGATACTCATCATGATTGTGGAAAGAATCGAACACCGTTTGAAGCTTGAAAGCATTGCGAATTATCCTTATCTATTGTCTTTATCTATTCGATTCAAGCAAAGAATGTGATAACTCGCAAGTCAGATTCATCAACAGATGATAAGTGGTATCGACTAAGCTTTATTTTGTTTCTATTGGTGCTTCGATTTCAGCAACAGGTTCGGGAATGTTTTCATGTAACCATTCACGCCAGATTGCCAATAAAATCGCCAAAATGACTGGACCAATAAACAGACCGACTAAACCAAAACTGGCAATACCACCCAATACACCAAACATAATCAAAATGAATGGAATTTGCGTTGCACCTGAGATGACTAAAGGACGAATCACGTTATCCGAACTACTCACGATTAGTAATCCCCAAACGATAACACCAATAGCTTCTACGGTTTGTCCTTGAGCAAATAGCCACAGGCCAACACCTAGATATGAGATTGGTGTGCCAAAAGGGATCAATGCCAAAATAAAGGTGACAATGGTGAGTAGCATTGGGTTAGGAACACCCGCAACAAAATAACTTAAACCAGCCAATATAGCTTGAGCAACCGCAGTTAAACCCACCCCATAAACCACAGCACGTGTTGTTTCAGAAATCGTATCAAGATAATGATGGACACGAGGACCGATCACCATTTCTAAAGCACGACTGACTTGCGCCAAAATCAGTTGCCCATCACGATAAAAAAAGAACAACGTCATGATGGCAAAAGTAAGTTTCACCAAATTACGGCTAATTTCGCTTAAGACAAAACGACCATAACTAAGATGTCCTTGAATCCACTCAGCAACATTTTTTGCAATGCTATTCGGGTCTGCACTTAACTCATTGACGGTACGACTGATGTCTTTACCGATAATAGGGAGATTTTTAATAAAGTCAGGCACTTGGATGTGACCTGAGAATAATTGTTTTTGTAAATTGAAATATAAATTCCGACCTTCGAGTTGTAGCATAAAAATAGCACAAACAAAGGGAATACCGATCACCAGAATGACTAAGGTAATCATGATTGTTGCATTTAAAGTCGGGCGATTTTCACCAAAAAAACGACGTTGTACCCATAGATATACAGGCCAAGTCATATAGGCAATAATAGCTGCCCAAAGAACAGGCACAATGAAGTATTTGAGAATACTAAATCCCAAAAACATTAAAACAAAAAACAGTCCAAACAATAAAACGCGTTGTAAAGTTGGAGCGTATTGTTGCACCATAGTTTTCTCTAGTGCCAAAAAATAATTGAAAACATATTAACTGAAAAACACGTTCAGTGAAATTTTCACCATACGATTTCAATATTAATTATCAAAAGATTAGCACTGATCATACTGTTTAGAACCATTCGCTGGGATCGTCGACTAACTGATTTAATACAGGTTGCCATTGTGTTTGGATCGACACAAAATTTTTCTGAGTTTTATCAAAGACACTGAGCCCTTGCATGGCTAATGTGCCATATGCACTGCGTTCAGAAATCCATGCGACAGGTTCTTGTTCTATTTTGTTAAAAAAGTCCTGAATATCCTTAGAACTCGCACTATTGGATTTGACTCGGTTTGCAATCAACAAGATTTGTACTTTACCCTTACGAATACGTTTGATGTCTTGTAAGTGTTTTAAGAAACGACGTGTACTATCTATATCAAAAAATGAAGGTTGTAATGGCGTAACGATTGCATGCGCTTCACTGACCAGTTGTTCAGCATGTTCACCTGATAATGCACCTGGCGCGTCAATAATTAAATAATCGAGATTTTTAGGTGCTTCACCAATTGATTTTTCATGTCGCCAGTCAAGACTTTGGATATTGGTGACAGTGTCTGGACGTTGCTTGAGCCATTGTAATGATGATTTTTGGTTGTCTGCATCTGCAAGTGCAACTTTATAGCCTTTCTGTGATAAAGCTGCTGCGAGTGTAATTGCCGTCATGGTTTTACCACAACCGCCTTTCTGATTTGCAACTAATATTGTCTTCATGGAATTAGATTTTTTAAACGTGGATTTTATATTCAACTATACCTTAGCATCTTTTTTATAAGAGTGTGTTACACATGACAAAAGTTTAATGTTGCAGTTAAATAGCAGCGTTAACGAATAAGGAATGTTATATGTCAGTTTGGCTTGCCATGTTAATTGGTGGATGTATTGGTGTTGTGATCACCACGATTATTTTGTCGAGCAGTCGAAATGGTCGTATTCAAGCTGAATATGAAAAATATATTGCTGAATTAGAACTCGAACATAAACAAGCATTATTAGATGCACAAAAACGTAGTGTGAATACCAGTCGTGCAGTCTTAAAAGGAAAAATGGCTGAGCAATTTGCGCCGATCTTACCTGAATTTCAATATCTGCCTAGTGATGCCAAATTTCTTGGCGATCCTGTCGATTATGTCGTGTTTGATGGTTATACCGATTTTCGTGATGGGGATGGTCGTGCTGAAGATATAGAAGTCATTTTATTAGATATTAAAAGTGGAGGAGCGCGCTTAAGCAAAGGGCAACAGGCGATTGCTCAAGCGATACAGCAAGGTCGAGTCCGCTTTGAAACGCTAAAAATTGATTTTGACAGCTCACTTTAAGCTGTCATCTCGCGTTTTTGTACTCTTGCCAATAACATTTTTTGTGCAATAGCAGGAATACCTTCCGCATCAAAATAGTCTTTCACGATGAACTGAAAATTTGCCTGTAAAACATGACGTTCAATATCACGGTTTAAATGACAACCATCACCTATTCTTTTTTGAATTGGCGTCAATAACGTTTGTAATGATTGTATTTTAACTGAGTCTGGATGCTTAACATGCTCAAGTAGGTGAAAAGTGCCTGTTGGTTTTAACACCCGATGGATTTCAGCCAATGCTTGATCTAGTTGAGGAATACTACATAGCGTCCATGTCGAAACGATATGATCTAAAGATGCATCTGCAAAAGGCAGTTTCTCAGCGCTGGATTGCACATGTTTGATATAGAAAGGAGCATGTTGAACACGTTCCACAGCCAATTGATAAATATCTGGATTAGGCTCAAGTGCGTATAAGCTATCTACATTGCCATAAAAAGGCACATTTAAGCCTGTTCCAAAACCAATTTCGAGCACCTCACCTTCAATTGGTAGCAATAACTCTCGACGTCGATCCATCAAACTTGCTGTTTGCATGACTTGATTAAGTAAATGCGGAAAAATACGACGTTGATAAAATTGGTAAAGCATAGGCATCCATTCAATATTCAAAAGAAAGTATAAAAACTAATAGCACAAAAATATGACCAAACTGAGTTTGATTGTTACTAAAAAAAGCACTTTTTTTCATCGTCTCAGCATACTATGAAATGAAGCAGTTGCTCAAAATTTTACTGGTCGTTTGAGGATGATAAAACCATGAATAAACGTCTATGGATGAGTTTATGTATGGTGGTTGCAATCGGGCAGACCCATGCATCAACTTCGACAGTTGAATACAATATTGCCAATGGTTTATCCCCTGTTGTGAAGTATCAGTCTATCTCGGTATTAAAACCTTTTGATGGTAATTTTCGTATTTTAGGTTCAAAAGTCTATCATGATGATGAACAAGCAAAATTTTCACCTATTGATTATGCGGTGAGTCTAGGTCTATTTGCAGAACCAGATATCGCACGGACAATTTCAGTGCGTCAATATGATCGTTATTTAAATTGGAATATGAAAAAATTACCTGTTCCACCCGATCAAGCATTAAAGCTGGTGTCAAATATGCACATCATTCCTGCTAACCCTGAAATTGCAAAACAAATCAAACAGGTGAAACGCGGTGATTTGGTCAACTTAAAAGGAGAGTTGGTTGAAGTGCGCGATAAGGATTTGGTTTGGACATCTTCCCTCACTCCTGGTGGAGTCGGTGATGGAGCTTGTGAATTATTTCGAGTCAATTCAATTGAATGGATTGAAAAACAGAAGATTTAAATTTTATTGAGTAAATTTAAAATTCTTAATGATAAAAGGGTCTGAACAGACCCTTTTTTACAGCAAATATTTATTCAGTTTGCATTTTTGTTTCAGGTGTTTGGGCACTTTTCCAGTGATGCAATTGACTTTGTGCATGTAAATATTCATTAAGATGATTGACTTGTTTATTGGCATCTACCTGTTGATTGTTATTTGCCAAAGTTGCTTGGTCTAAATTTTTGGCTTGCTGTTCCCAGTAATCATATAATAACCCTTGAATATAACGACCTTGCTCAGTTTTCAGTTCAAGTTGTTTGAGCATGGTGAGAGCAGATTTAATATTATCTTTTTGGCGTTGTTGTTCAAATTCTGGTGTGAGCGTATTGGCTTGTTTCATCTTCGCCAATTCAATTTCCATACTGTCACTCATTTCGGTAAAACGAGTGTCATAGTCATCTAAAATCGCAATATCATGTCCATCATCAGGTGTGCTTGGAAACTGCTTAATTGGTGTTTGATTCAGTTGACCAATTGCATCCGTGCTCGAGTTGGTTTGGCTTTCATTCTTGGCTGCGGGTTCTTTATCTTTATTACATGCAGTCAGTAATAATGTTGAACTAAGGATACAACCAATCGCAAATGTTGTTTTAAATTTTACGTTCATAAATAAACTCGTTTTAATCCTTCAATGGGCATTTTCTGAAAATGATAAGCATAAGTGATATAAGGAAAACCTATCTGATCTTGCGCAGTTAAGCCTGTAAAATCAAATACTATTTGTTCAAATCGCGCTTTTAGCTTTTGCTGCTCTGCAACGCTCATCGCTGCAATAAAACTGGTCGATAGTAAACGCTTACTGACCACTTGCTCTACGGTACCTTGATGGATTTGTTGGAATGTATTCAAGCGCTCAAATTTAAATAAAGACTGATCCTCAAAAACTTTTTTCCATTGCTCACTATGATAACGCGGTGTATCACCTTCCAAAGGCGCTATTTCATCTGCAAGGGCCTTAACCCAATCGACTTGAATATCACGTTGATTCCAAATTAATCCCAGATGACCTGTTGGGCTGAGGACACGGTGGATTTCTTTTAATGCATCAAGATTTGCGAACCAATGAAAGGATTGAGCACATACAATGGCATCAATTGTGTCCGTGTTTAAAGGTAGCTGTTCACTCGATGCTTGAACTGACGTTATTGTGGGATAGTTTATTTGCAGTTGTTGTAACATTTCAATGACGGGGTCGACCGCGATCACTTTGGCTTGCGTCTGAATTAAAAAAGGTAAGAATTTGCCAGTCCCACAACCGAGGTCAACAACAGTTGAATTTTCTCCTATTTGGAGCTGATCTTGCAGCCAAATAGCTGTTTCTTGTGGGTAACTGGGGCGAACCTGTTGATAGAGTTTAGCCCCTAAGCTAAAGCCTTTTTTGGCAGTAGGATGTAGGGATTGTGTCATTTTTTGCGCTTTTTAATCTGTCTTATCTCTATAAAATAAGATACTCCGCAATTATGGTTTGGCAAAAGCATCATTTGGTGACTTTTTGATACAAGCTCAGGAACAATTTTTAGTGTGAGCATGGACAAGCAAATAATATTTGAAGATGAACATATCCGCGTTATTTTCTTAAAAGGTTCAAGTGACACTTTGGTGATTTCATTCGGTGATTTGATTAGCCGTGCCAAAGGCATGTCGATTAATGCTGAAAAATCGCTGATCAAATATCAGTACAATGTGATCGGCATTATGCCGAAGCAAAAGTCTTGGTTTCCAAAAAGTAGCATGTTGCAGATGCAGCAGCAGATTCAACCGATTTTGCAGCAATTTAAAGGCATTGTCGGCTATGGCGGCTCCATGGGCGGCTATGCTGCTATCAAGTATTCAAATTTATTGAATATGCAAAAAATTGTGGCTTTTGTTCCGCAATACTCGATTGATCCAAATGTGGTTGAAGATCGCCGTTACGCCGAATTTTTTGATGCCAATATTCATCAGGATATGCAGATTCAATCAGATGAAGTTGATTCATCACGTGAATATATCATCGTCTATGATCCATACTATGCGGAAGATAAAGAGCACTTTCTAAAGATCCAGCCTTTATTGCCTAAAATGCATGTGATTCATTTGCCTTTCACGGGGCATGAAGCATTGTCTGTTTTGGCAAGCTCAGAGCTTTTAAATGATTTTGTTGAAAAGCCTTTTGAAATTACTTATTTCAATAAACGTGTTCGTGAAGTTAAAAAACAGAGTAAATTTTATTATCGTCATGTACTAGATGCTTTACTGCCGAGGCATCATCAAGCTTTACTGAAAATATTGCAAAATAATGATTTTGAACTCGATGAGCGTTATTTTGATGCACATATGAAGCAAAAACTCGTTCAGCAATTATTCAAGTTAAAACAAGGTACTGAACAGAATTTGCGTAAGCTAGGTGCACATCCGCATTTTGTACAGCAGACCCATTCAGTTTCTCCTGCAATCAAAACAGGCAATGATACTTTTTTGGTGTTTAACTTAGTGAGTCTAAAGCTTGAGACTTATGATTTAGAAACAATCAATGCAAATTTCCATTATCTGTTGCCTTTAACGCCGAAATTAAATGCTGTGCTTGAGCTTGAACTCAACCATGAAATTTATGTGCTGACCATGAATGATCGTGGCATTCATAAATTAGTGAAGCAGGGTGAAGCATTGGCTTTAGATCAATCTCTATTGCTCTTTAAGCATTATGCTGAATATTGCAGTTTAAGTTATAAGCAATTGACGCTGAGTTGCGATGAATCAGGATTTACGCATTTTATCGAACATAGTCCAGATGAGCGTACTCATTTAAATGTAGGCTAAATAAAAAAGCCCTTTGAAATATCAAAGGGCTTTTTTATAAAACAGTTTGATGAACAGTTAGTTAGCGCCAATTTTTGCATTGGTATTTACATTCGCATTTACACCCAATACTTTCACTCCAACATTTGCACCAGCTTGAGCTTGCTTATTATTAGCATTTAAACCTGTTTGGGTTTGAACTGATGAGTTGCCAAGTTGTACACCCGCTTGGGTATTTACACCGATTGATTTCGGATCATTTTGACTTTGTTGATAACGTTTCTTTGCATCAGCTCTTTTTTCAGTAGCAAAAGCTTGGGCATCTCCAGCTTTGTCTACCGTATAGTTTTTGGTGTTTTTTAAGGTTTCACCTGTTTTATTAACCACATGTGAACCGACATTACCGACAGCAGTAACGGTTTTTTGAGTCACATTGACACCTGTATTTACAGCGCTGTGACCGACATCATGTGCGACATGACCAACACCGTGAGCTACGTTTCCGACGCCTTGAGCAGTGTTTTTAGCAAGTCCAGTGACGCCTTTAATCAAACCGCCAGATTGAACATTGACTTGTGCTGAGCCATTGGCATTTACCCCGACATTTTGTGCAAAAATTGAAGCAGATGCCAGAAGCGTTGTTGTCACGATAGCTGTTTTGATCATTTTTTTCATTGCGATTTCCTTTAAAGATGTGCCATGTTGGGGCACTTCATGAACGCAAATGCATCATATCGATGAAAAAGGGGAAAGCTATGGATTTCAGCAAAACGTTACATGTAGATTACAACTGAAAAACACATCAGATATAAATTGTGAAGATAAAGTACTTTAATAACTATGTGAAAAATATACCTTTATAAGTGATTTTTAATTTATAAAAATTCAAATTAAAATTGATGAAAGCAAATAAAATTAAAAACATAACTATTGAATAAATAAGCATTATTTAAATTGGCTTTTTTTAATAGAAAACTGGCATTTTTATTGCTTGGTATAAAAAATACTCTACATTATTTTGATTTATATGTTGTGTCAGGTGGATACAGAATTTTGTATTTCCAACATTTGATGAGATGAGTAAATCATTATGAATGAAAGATCATGATACTTTTTTAGATTTTCCATCTTCGAGGTTTTATTTTATTGATATGAAAATAAATGTGAATATTAAAGTAATAATTTTGATTTTTTAGCTCGTTTGAGTAAATAACTTTGTGATTGTTAGTAAAAAGCATCGGAGAAATTAAATGAAAATGATAGCGGCTTTTTTACTTGTATTGATTGGTTTGGGGGTATTGGTGATGTATTTCCAGCCCTCAGATCCCTTAACTTCTTCCGATGATCTGTATATTCATCAGATCAAAGATGACCATCTTGAAACCACATCGCAACACTTCAACCAAGAGGAGGCGCAAAAAAAACAAGTCACAACAGCAACATTGTTAAATCAAACTAGAAAAACAAAAGAGGAGGTTCCGTTTTATGACACCAAAAGTGATCCTTCGATACAACCGATAGATCCTGACAAAGATCCTGCAAATGAAATCAAAACACTTTAATAATCAAATGCTCTTTATCCGAGAGTTTTAGTGATTCAAAAGTTCTTTACCCAAGAACAATGGAGATTGAAATTGATAAATAAAACGTTATTTTTGCTAAGTTTATGTGCTTTATATACCACGTCAGCTTCTGCTGCTTCACTCAACGCAACTCAATTAAAACAACGACTGAGTTCAAGTGCGATAAGTAAAGTTGCGCAAGGAAAAATTGATGTTAATGCATTGGTCAGCAATGAGTCGAATGATTTACTGATCGAATATGATATGAACTCTGCCAGTATTCCCTTAGGTTTAGAAAAAAGATCATATATTGCAGATGGGAAAACCCGATTTAAAAATAAATTTTCACAAGAATCAGGTTTCCAAACTTTGCGTGAATTTAATGGCTTGCCATTGGGCTTATACCGAATTCAAAATCGAGAAACTTTAGCAAAAGTGCTCAATGATCCATCTGTAAAAGGCGTCTATCCGAATCGAAAAAATACTACCAACACAATGGAAAGTCTCCCTTTGATCAATCAACCTCAGACTGTAAGCAATGGTTTTACAGGTGAAGGATCAAGCGTTGTGGTGATTGATACAGGTGTGAATTATAAGCATAGTGATTTTGGATGTACTGCAATCAATACACCTGCTGCAAGCTGTCGCGTTGTCTATGCTTTCGATAGTGCGCCCGATGATGGCAATTTAGATGATAATGGTCATGGGAGTAATGTCTCAGGCATCGTGTCTAAAGTTGCCACGAAAACCAAAATTATTGGCATTGATACCTTCCGCCGTGTTCGCGTGAATGGTCAGTGGGGCAGTACTGCTTATGACAGTGATATTTTGGCGGGCTTAAATTGGACTGTAAATAATGCGCAAACATATAACATTAAATCAGTGAATTTAAGCTTGGGTGTACCAGGTGTGAAATATACTTCCGAATGTAGTAACAGTAGCTATAGTACTGCTTTTGCAAATGCACGTGCCGCGGGTGTCGTGCCTGTGGTTGCTTCAGGTAATGATGCATTTTCGGATGGGATTTCGTCACCTGCTTGTGTGGCAGGTGCTGTACGTGTAGGTGCTGTGTATGACAGTAATATCGGCAGTGCGTCTTGGGGTAATCCGTTAAAATGCTCTGATCCAACCACTGCTGCAGATAAAGTGACTTGCTTTAGTAATGGTGGTTCACTTGTGACTTTACTTGCACCTGGTGCAATGATTACAGCGGGTGGTTATACGCAAGGTGGAACTTCGCAAGCTGCACCACATGTTGCGGGGGCAATTGCTTTACTCCGTGCCAATGGCGTGAGTCCAACAGAAACCATTGATCAAACAGTTAATCGTTTAAGAGCAACGGGTAAATTAGTCACTGATACTCGCACTGGCTTAGTATTCCCACGTATAGATCTATTGGCTGCAACCAATGGGCTCACATCAAATTAAGATTAATTTTTTATAGTTTAAATTGATCCAAAAAATATTTGAAAAGCCATAACTCGTTGCAAATGAACACTGTTGCAACGAGTTTTTATTTAAGTTGATTCAATACATTTTGCTAAGTTTTTGTGCTTAAAATTACTTTGCAGTTTCTTAAAGTTGGCTTGTACTACAGTGTCTTGTGTATCAAATGCAGTTGATGTTTCAGCTTCAGCTTCAACTTCGGCATCTTTGTATTGTTGTGTACTTGAGTTTGCTGAGATCAGTCCATGTTGATTGAAAATCCAATGTTCTACAGCTTGTCCACCATCAAAATATCCAGTGAACTCAATTAAGCAATTATTGGATTGTTTAATCAGTTGAGCCTTATTGTTCTTGGTTGATGGTGTTGCTTCGATATTTTTAACTTGTTCTAAAACTTGAGGAGAAGATACACTTTTCGCTTGATAGGTAGAACATGCAGAAAAAGTAAAACTGCTAACAATTGATAATAAAGCAACTTTTAATGGTGTTAAGCTCATTTACGGATTCCAGTTCAATTAAATTCTTTTCAGTTTGTCGACTTAATTCGTGAAATTCAACCAAGGTTTTGAGACAACACTGTAAATTTAGGCTCGATTATTTATAAGTCATATCAAAGCTATTTTCGTCAAACCGTATAGTGTAGTGAGCAAGTTCATCTTGGTTTGATTCAATACTTCGCTATAAAAAAACCTCTACTTAGTAGAGGTCGTAAATTTAGTTTTTCGAGGGCTGACTGAGTTCAGCTCGTTCAATTGGGACATTACCTTCGTTGGTACCAACTACAGCATCTTTAGTATCTTGCCATTTTTTTGCAGTGTACTGTTTAGCTTTTTCAGTTTGGGCTTGAACAACCTCAGATTGCTCTTCGGTATATTTCTTGGTGTCTTGCCATTTCTCACCAATTTTTTGAGAGGTGTTTTCAGATGCACCTTGAATCGAGCCACCTAAGTTTTGTAGTCCTTTTCCTGTTTTATAGAGCAATACTCGACCAAGGCTAGGGTTGTCACCATAAGGAAGTGTTTTTTCAGCCGTTGCAGTGTTTGTATTCGCCGTAGTTGTATTTGTTTCGGCTGCCCAGAGAGAAGACGATGCGATCAGTGCAGTCGCTAAACACAGTGCAGGTACTTTTTTCATCATCTTTTATCCTTTTGGCAATATTGCTGCAATTCAAGTTTTATAGCTTATCGCCAAGTTCAAGAAAAGAATGTAGGTGATGTGAAATTGATACAGTTCTGTTAAGTCCTGTTAAATTATAGTTATGCAAAGGCTCCTGATATCAGGAGCCCTATTACTATTTTAGCTTTTTATTAATAGTGTCAATTAGATGTTTACAATTTACTTGCTCAGCAGTTGATAAATCTGCTGAGGAATGGTTTTTTGCCCAACTTAAAAAGGCTTTTGCCAACTGAGCTTTTGAGAAATCTTTCTTAGCTTTTTTGAAAATATCAATGATTGGTTTATCTGACGTTATTTCCTCGTCTAAAATATCTATTTGATATTGATCCTTAAAAATATTGACTAAAGTTTCTCGAATAATATCTTCAATCTCTGAATTTTTAATTTCTTCAGATAAAAACTCTTTGGTTCTAAGTATATTTTTAGCACCTAATGAGTAGATAACAGTATCTTGTTCTGCTGCTTTATCTCCAGCTACATCAGAGTCTAGAAGGGCTAAAGTTTTTAAGTCATTGTTGCTAAGCATAGAGGCATAGTAAGAAATTTTTGCAGAAGTTCCTACAGGTAATAAAGCAATGCTAGGATCAAGGTTCTTATCAAATAATGAATTAATCCCTTCTAGGTACCATAAATCTGTAAGACCTTCTAAAAGTACATTTTTCTTTGCAGTAAACATACTTTGAGCGAGGTTGTACCCTAATGCTTCTTGTAGTGGAAACAGTGCTGCTGGATCATTAGAAACGATCTTATTATTAACTAATGTACCTGTAGATCTATCGGTCAGTTCAACAATTCTTACTAAATCTAACTCATCTTGGGAAATCATAAAAGGGGAATGTGTTGTATAGATAGTTTGATTTTTTTCAGCTAACTTACTAATAGTTCTTATAAACTCTTTTTGCTTTAATGCATGTAAGCTCGTCGCTGGTTCATCTAATAAAAGAATACAATTTTTATAATCACTGTCAGCTTGAGATTCAAAAACAATAAAAAAAGAAACCATCCATTGAAAACCTTCAGAGCGTTGATCAAGTTCGATTTCTGCTCCTAACTGATCAATTACAGCAACTTTCAAATATTGTCCATCAGCTATAACACGAAGTTGTGAAGCTTCATCTTTTGAATTATTTGGATTCCAAATTTCTTTAATTGAATCTGTGAGTCTAATGCTAGAAGCATTGAGTTTATATTGACGCTCATCACGCTTAGCCCTAAAAGTATCGGTATCAGTACTATTATTTTCGATACCTAAGTTTGATAATTCTCTTGGGGTATAGCCAAGAAATTTTAATAAAGATAAATTACCATAATCGTAATATTTATCATCAATTGTTTTTTGATCTTGTCGATCTGCTAATTGTTGTAAGTGTATGAGAGGTTTAACCTTTATATAGTTATTAAAATAAATGAATTTTGGGAGTCTATTAGCTAAAAAATTTATTAGCTCATCATGGAATATATTTTTACTAGCTAAATTCCTTAGATCAACAATTCTTTGAATTTCTTTTTCATTATCTTCATCAATTTTAATTTCTGCTTTTTCAACTAATTGTATATATTTTTTTGAATTTTCAGCTGATAGTATTAAGAAGTCATGTTTATTTGTTTCTAAGAAGTTGTTTAGCTCTCCAATTATTTCTTGTGCTGAAGAGTTCGAGCTTAAAGCATCTATGAGTCTGAGAGTAGATTTTCTTATATCACCATATATAGTTTTTTTAAATTCTGTTACCTCATGGAAACAATGGCTATACCTTTGATCTCTAAGGTATAAACATTTTTCTAAATCAATTGAATTGTGATTAAAGTAAGGTAGTTTTTCAATTTCATCTATATCACTTTGCTCTAGGCTAAACCAACCTTTTACTAAGGGAGTTTTGTTGATTTCATCTGTTGATTTATTCTGTACATATTCAGAATACTTAGAGCGAGGAAAGTCTCTTAGAATATTAACTTTTTCAATATCACTGCCAGGATTTATATGGTTAATAGCTTTTAGAAGGGCTGTTTTTCCAGCCTCATTAATACCAACAAAGACGGTTTTGATTTGTTCTATATCAAACTCACCACTATCAATAATACTTCTATAATTTTGTACTTGTACTTTAACTAATCTCATTTACGAGCCCAATAAATAAACCCCACTAAATATATAGCGGGGTTTATTTTAAAGATCAAGTATTTTAAATACTTAACCCTGCAATACACTTACATCTGCAATCGCTGTGAATAAATCACGCAACTGAGCCAATAAACGTAAACGGTTTGCTTTCAACTCTGCATCATCAGCCATGACCATTACACCTTCAAAGAATGCATCAATCGGCGCGCGAAGAGCAGCAAGCTTAGATAATGCTTCTGTGTAGTTACGTGTAGCAAGTAAAGGCTGAACCACTGGCGTGAGTGCTTGAAGTTCTGCATAAAGCGCTTTTTCAGCAGCTTCGACTAGATTCGCTTCAACTACAGCACCTTCTGGTGTCGCTTCTTTAGCAAGAATATTGGCAACACGCTTATTTGCCGCAGCCAATGCAGCCGCTTCTGGCAAGGTGCGGAAATGATTGACCGCAGTCACACGCTTATCAAAATCAAGAGGAGATTTTGGAGCAAGTGCTTGAACGGCTTGAATCACATCAACCGCTACGCCTTGATCTTCATATTTAGCACGGTAACGACCTTCAAGGAACGCAACGGCATCAGCACGCGTCTTATCATGATCTTTAACCACGTCGCCATAACCTTGAAGCGCAAAGTTAACCAGTTCTTCAATCGTCACATCAAGTTCATTTTCAATGATCAAACGTAAGATACCGATTGCAGAACGACGTAATGCAAATGGGTCTTTAGAACCTGTAGGCGCTTGACCAATACCAAAAATACCAACAAGCGTATCTAAACGATCTGCAAGCGCAATCGTGGTACCTGTCTTGGTTTGTGGTAGTACGTCACCCGCAAACTTAGGTAAGTATTGCTCACCTAAAGCTTCAGCAACTTCATGATTCTCACCTTCAAGGCGAGCATAATATGTGCCTGCAATCCCTTGAAGTTCAGGGAATTCACCCACAAGTTCAGAAGTCAAATCACACTTAGCAAGTAGTGCTGCTTTTTCAACATCGGCTGCATTTGCACCTGTAATTGGTGACAAGGCAACGGCTAATTTAGCAATACGCTCTGATTTGTTCCAAAGCGTACCTAATTGTGCTTGGAATACCATATTCGCAAGTTTTTCTTTACGAGATGCAAGCGGTTGCTTTTGATCTTGTAAGAAGAAGAATTCTGCATCTGACAAACGAGGGCGTACAACTTTTTCATTTCCTTCAATAATTTGAATCGGATCTTTCGACTCAATATTTGAAATGGTAATGAAGTAAGGCTGTAATTTACCTTCAGCATTGATCAAACAGAAATACTTCTGGTTATCCTGCATGGTGGTAATCAACGCTTCTTGAGGAACTGCTAAATAACGCTCTTCAAAAGTCGCACGTAACGCAACAGGCCATTCAACCAAGCTAGTCACTTCATCAAGTAAGTTTGCTGGCACAATCGCAGTCGCATTGACTTCATCAGCTAACTTTTTCACTTGATCTTGAATGGTTGCTTGACGCTTTTCAAAATTCGCAACCACATATGCTTTTTCTAACGTTGCCAAGTAGTCATTTGCATGCGCCAAAGTCACAGCTTCAGGTGCATGGAAACGGTGACCATACGTCACATTAGCTGCTTTGTGATCTTGAATAGTTGCTTCAACCACCTGATCATCTTTCAGCAATACCACCCATTTTACTGGACGTACGAATTCAGTACGGCTTGCCGCTGAACGCATACGTTTTGCAATTGGCAAGTTATCCAATGCAGCTTGTAAAATTTGTGGCAGTAAAGCATCAAGGCTTTGACCTTTCACATCTTTCAAGAAGCAAACTTTTTCAACTTTACCCGCTTGAAAAGTCGAAAGTTGATCAACCGTAATACCTTGACCGCGCATAAAGCCTTCAAGTGCTTTAGTTGGTTTGCCTTCTGCATCATAAGCGGCTTGAACAGCAGGGCCATCAAAACGTTTTTGTGTGTCTGCTTGAGCCGCATCAATATCAATAATTTTGAGTGCCAAACGACGTGGCGCAGCATAAGCTTCTATAGCGGCAAAATTTAAGCCTGCATCTTTTAAGCCTTTTTCCGTTTCTGCTTTTAAAGCATCACGTAAAGTTTTTAAGCTTTTGGGTGGAAGTTCTTCACAGCCCAATTCAAATAGTACGGTATGTGTCATTTCAAATGTCTTCTAAAAATATTTATCTGTCATAAGCAAGATGATCTAAACATCTACCTTAAATCCCAATGCAACATCACACGCTGCTTGACCGCCACGGATACCCCAATTTTCTAAGGGAATATCTCGAATAATAATTGTCACGTATTTTGGTGGAATGCCGAGCACTTCAAGGTTATTTACAATTCCTTGATAAAGATTTCGCTTTGCATCCACAGAACGTCCAGCAAATGCATCAATACTAATTTGAGTATAAAACTCAGGTTGATCTTGATGTGGTGGACAAGCAAAACGATGCGGTAAATGAGCGAAAAAACGGATATGTTTGTCTTTTTCAGGAATTTGAAAATGTTGGACTAAAGCAGACTGAACAGCATCAATGATTGCTATTTCTTGTTCAGTTGAATATTCACGTCTTACTTCAATCACAACACTTGGCATTTTATTTTCCTAAATCAGATTTTTTCCCATTTATGCATTGGCTTTGTTTTGTGCTGCTTCTGCTTCAACTTGTGCTTTCAGTTGAGCCAATACTTCATCACGCAAATGTGGTTCTGCCATTGGGAAACCGAGCTTCGCTCGTGCAGCCACATAACTTTGTGCAATAGAGCGTGCCAATGTACGAACACGTAAAATATAACGTTGACGCTCAGTCACTGAAATCGCACCACGCGCATCCAACAAGTTAAAGCTATGCGATGCTTTAATCACTTGCTCATAAGCAGGGAGTGGTAACTCAGCTTCCATTAAGCGAGTTGCTTCGGCTTCATAGAAATCGAATAATTCAAACATTTTTTCAACGTTGGCATATTCAAAGTTATAAGTCGATTGCTCAACTTCATTTTGATGGAATACATCGCCGTATGTCACAGTACCGAATTGACCTTTAGTCCAAACAAGATCGTAAACTGAGTCTACACCTTGAAGATACATCGCAAGACGTTCTAAACCGTAAGTAATTTCGCCAGTCACAGGGTAGCACTCAACACCGCCGACTTGTTGGAAGTAAGTGAATTGAGTCACTTCCATACCATTGAGCCAAACTTCCCAACCTAAGCCCCAAGCACCAAGTGTTGGAGATTCCCAGTTATCTTCTACGAAACGAATATCGTGCGTTAGTGTGTCGATGCCGATCGCTTTTAATGAATCAAGATAAAGTTGTTGGATATTGTCTGGGTTTGGCTTAAGTACCACTTGAAACTGATAGTAGTGTTGTAAGCGGTTTGGGTTCTCACCATAACGACCATCTTTCGGACGACGTGAAGGTTGAACATACGCCGCATTCCAAGTTTCTGGACCTAATGCGCGTAAGAAAGTTGCAGTGTGGAATGTACCTGCACCCATTTCCATATCATATGGTTGTAATATGACGCAGCCTTGCTCCGCCCAATAGTTTTGTAGGGCAAGAATTAAGCCCTGAAATGTATCAATATGCGATATAGCACGACTCATGGTGCATCCACTGGAATCAAACAAAAATTGTGCTTAAGTATAAGGATTTTGATGGTGAGTGGCAAAGGCTTTACCTAAATTGTGATTTTAGAATTGCTTTTAATTTTAAGGATTCTTTTAGTGGATTATAGCTATTTGTAGTCGCAAAAAAATCTGAACCAACTAATATTGGTTTGTAAATCAATTTATAGTTTTTTTCTAAGATATCTGTCGTAAAGCATATTACATCTCCAAATTCACGCGGATAATCGTAATTCTTAATCAGTCTCGGCATTAGTGCAAAATCTAAAATGATCTCGCCACCGACATTCACCCACGCATGTAAATCTTGGTTGCCTTGAGTTATTCTATTTATGTATTCATCTTTTAATGATTCTTTAGTAACGTTGAATTCATCTTCAGGTGAATTATTAACATTGACGTTTCCAAATACCATGTCTACATTGTAGCCAAGAGCGTGTAAATACATAAATGCATGAGCATTCAAATCTAAGCACATATCTCCCCAATAAGGATACACGGCGAATCTTTGTTCAATGAAATCAAATAAATGACCATTTACAATTTTTAATAAATTTTCTAGCTCTTCTTTGTTTGTGTACTGGTCTTCTATAGGTGTTAGCACAAGATTTTTTAGTCCTAATTCTTGAGAAAATCCAATAGCACTTTTAATTTTTTCTAAGTAATTACAGCTCATCAATATAATTTAAGTAGTTTGGACTGAAAATGAGTATAAGGATTTTCGCCTGTCTCGAAAAGACTTTATCCAATCATTCAAACGTCACCTCATGACGCATAACATCTTTATCAATCTTAATTTTCAAATCATGAAATGTTAGCTTTGAAATGATGTTGTCACTGAGGTGTTTGCTATGTCTGATCGTATTCGTGAAAAATTACAAATTCTTGCGGATGCAGCTAAATATGATGTGTCCTGTTCCTCTAGTGGTAGTGATCGTAAAAATAAAGATAAGGGGCTAGGTGATGCCAGTCGTTCAGGCATTTGCCATAGCTATACAGAAGATGGTCGCTGCGTTTCATTACTGAAAATTCTGTTCAGTAATGTCTGTATTTTTGACTGTGCCTATTGCGTGTCACGCCGTTCCAATGATGTCAAACGGGCCGCGTTTACAGTGCAGGAAGTGGTTGATCTCACTATTAATTTCTATCGTCGTAATTATATAGAGGGATTGTTTCTTAGCTCAGGCATATTCAAATCTGCTGATCACACCATGGAGCGGATGCTGCAAGTGGTGAAAAAATTGCGTCTAGAAGAAAATTTTAATGGCTATATTCATCTCAAAACCATTCCTGGGGCATCGCCTGAGCTAATTCACGAAGCAGGGCTTTATGCAGATCGGATGAGCATCAATTTAGAAATGCCAACTGAGGTCGGATTAAAAGCGTTTGCCCCTGAAAAATCACATCAAGAAGTACAAAAGGATTTAGGTTTAGTACGAGATCGACTGATTCAACTTAAAGATGAACGTCAAATTATCAAGCATGTGCCGAAATATGTACCCGCAGGGCAGACCACACAAATGGTGGTGGGCGCACATCAGGAAACTGATCAAGATGTGCTGGTGATGGCAGATCGACATTACAAAGAATTTAAACTCAAACGTGTCTATTTCTCAGGTTATATACCAATCAACACCGAAAATAACTATTTACCAGCAGTCGGTTCAGCGCCTCCATTATTAAGGGAAAATCGGCTTTATCAAAGTGATTGGTTGATGCGGTTTTATGGTTTTGAAGTCAACGAAATCGTCAATGAAAAACACCCACATTTAGATTTAGATGTTGACCCAAAATTGAGCTGGGCATTGCGTCATCCTGAACAATTTCCAGTGGATTTAAATCGTGCGGATTATCAAATGATTTTGCGTGTGCCGGGGATTGGGGTGAAGTCTGCCAAGAAAATCGTACAAGCACGACGTTTTGGAAAAGTGCATATTGATTTGCTGAAACGATTAGGCGTGGCGTATTCACGTGCTAAGTTCTTTATTCGTTGTGAAGATAGTCCACGGTTTCAAAAAGAGCTTTCCACGCTTGATATTCGGCAACAGATATTAACGCAGGGTTCATCTAAGTACGTAAAACAACTGTCACCACAATTGAGTTTAGGATTCTAAATATGCTCAGTGATGCTGTGGTTTATTATTACTTTGATGGTTCAATGGTCGGTTTGCTCAACTGCGTATTTCGTGCTTTTCAATTTAAAGAATTCCACGTTCAACTGTGTTTAAACCAAGGCGCGCAGCATGGCTTATTTGCCACGGTGGTTGAGATTCCAAATCATGAGCAACATGCAGGTCGTGTCTGGTCAGCCTTACAGCAGAAATTGTCGCATTCATCTTTGAGACAATTTTATTTTGCCTATTTATCTGAGTCTTTGGATGCCTATCAGCATTTATTCAATTATTGTATCTATGTCTTTAGACATCAACATTCAGTCGAAAAAAATTACTCTCATCCCAGTGTTTTAGCGATTTCACAATGGACGAAAAAGGTCGGGCGCGAAAAGCATCGTATGGAAGCTTTTGTGCGGTTTAAGAAAACCACAGATGGTTTATTTTTAAGTTTAGTTCGACCAGATTTTAATGTATTACCTTTAATACAGCCGCATTTTAAGCGTCGTTATCAAGATCAACGTTGGCTGATTTATGACGAACAACGCAAATATGGTCTGTATTATGATTTGAAAGACATTCACGAGGTTTCTTTAGAAGCCAATCAGATTGACCGTAATATCGAAAATGGTGCCAGTCAAAATTTCCAATTAGAATTAGATGCACAAGAAGAATTATACGATCAGCTTTGGAAAGATTATTTCAATAGTATCAACATTAAAGAACGTCAGAATGTGAAATTACATGTGCAATATTTACCTAAACGCTATTGGCGTTATCTCAACGAAAAATATGTCTAACTAATTTACTGATTGCTTCTAAAAAATTGGCTCAACTTATGAAAGCTTAAAAAATGATTAATTATTTGTATATGTTATGTTATAACGTAACAACTAGGTAGATAATCAGTCCAATAGAGGCAAATAAGGTGAAAAGTCTAAAACAAAGTTATGTCTTAACGATTTTAATGAGTAGCGTGTTGCTATCAGCATGTGGAGGGGGAGATTCTTCAAACTCATCATCAGTTGTGTCGCCAAAACCGCAGCAACCCATTGAAGCTGATGCAGGGCGTTTGGCAATTGCCAATGCAGATACGATACGACCTTTACTCACCGTGTATGATTTAAAAGAGCAAAAGACGATCAATACTACTGCGTTGAATTATGTTCCTTCTGCCATGTATAGCAGCCCTCAATCACGATATGCGGTGATGCTGAGTCGAAATGAAGGCATCGTGCAATTTGCTGATGGTGGAATTTTTAATAAAAATGGCAGCTTGCAACGCAATGCACCTTATTTATTGGCGTATCAATTAAAAGGCGCAATCCCCGCGCATTATCGTAGTTTTAATGGTACGGCAGCATTGTTTTATGATGGAAGCGAAGCTGATAGTTCAAAATTTGACGTGTTTGATGATGCAACCATTGCACAGCAAAGTGTTGCAACTCAAAATTTACCTAAAAAGCATCATGGTGTGGCTGAACCGCGTGGCGAGTACGTGTTAAGTACGTATATGTCTAAAGCATCAGAAACATTAAGTGTTGTGAAAAGCTATCATGTGCACGGCGATCATTTTCACGAAGAGCAGACTTTAACCAACCTTTGTAATCGTTTACATGGGGCAGCATCAATTCAACAATATGCTGCTTTTGGTTGTGAGGATGGCGTATTGGTCGTTGAGCAAAACAAGGATTCTTTCGTAGATAAAAAAATTAAAATAACAGATCAAAATGATAATTTAATACGCATTAGCACGATTACAGGACATGAAAAGCTAGATAAATTTGCTGCTTTTGCTTCAGGTACACATGCTTTATTTGTAGTTGATCCAAAAAACTTAAATGCAATCAGCTTAGATTGGTCTTCAGCGGCTAAAGAACTCGATGGCATAACCCCAGTTAAACGCTTGCAACAAGTGGTCGATGCATCAGGTCAATATTTAGCGATTTTAGATAGTGTTGGTGTGATACATGTGATTGATAGCCAAAATTGGAAACGTCTTGGACAAATCAAAGTCATTCAAAATTTAGATACAACTGAGCTCGCAAAAAGCCGTTTAGTCGTAAATGCGAGTGCAGGTACGATTTTTATTAATGATACGCAAGCGAAAAGCATTGTTGAATTAGATTTGAAGAATTTGAAAATCAAGCAAACCATTCAACTCAGTGATGTGCCAAATACCTTTACGTGGTTGGGTGTAAAAGCGTCTTGATTGCAGATTGAAGCAGAAAAAAAGCAAACAGTTTAACTGACTGTTTGCTTTTTTATGAATGTTCGGTTTAGCACAATGATGATCAAGCTAAAGCAATAGCTGCTAAATGAAGAACAAATAGATAAAAACTGAAACCAGTGCCACACAGAGAATATTTAATATAAAGCCTACTCGCATCATTTCACTTTGTTGGATGTGTCCTGTTCCAAATACGATCGCATTTGGCGGCGTTGCAACAGGAAGCATAAATGCACACGAAGCACCGATCCCGATCACAACAACCAATATTTCTTTAGGTAAACCCATTTGATCTGCGATTGCAGCAAATACAGGAACTAAAAGTGCAGCTGAAGCTGTATTACTGGTAAATTCGGTTAAGAAAATAATAAATGCTGCAACTATTACAATCACTAGAAATGGAGACGCATCACCAAAGGCATTGGCTAGTGTTTGTCCAAGAACTAAGGAGGAGCCTGAATCTTTTAGAATCGCACTTAAAGTTAAGCCACCACCGAACAGCATCAAAACACCCCAATCGGTATTATCTGAGATATCTTTCCATGTCGCGATACCTAAAATAACCACCATACAGGCAGCAAGTACTGCAATCCATGTGTCTGGTTGACTAATTCCAAATTGCTCACTGATCGCCTTACCAAAAATCCAAGCAAAAGCAGTGACTAAGAATACAAGCATGGTCAGAATGCGATCACGATTCCAAGGGATGCTTTCAGTTTTAAATTCAACACGATGATTAAGTTTTGGACGTAGAACAATATATAGACTCACCAGCATTGCAGGAAAAATGATGAGCATCATCGGTAAACCGACTTTCATCCAGTCGGCAAAATCATAACCTAAAGCCTTCGCTGCAATCGCATTTGGGGGTGAGCCGACCAATGTGCCTAAACCACCAATGCTTGCTGAATAAGCAATACCGAGTAAGATGAAGACAAACGTCTTACGCTCCTTTGCTGCATCAAAATGTGAAAGTAAACCTAAAGCCAGTGGTAACATCATCGCTGCTGTGGCTGTATTGGAAATCCACATCGACAAAATTGCAGTGACTAAACAGATCGATAAAACTGCTATACCTAGATGACCTTTGGAGAGTGCGATAATCCACATTGCAATCTTTCGATCAAGCTTTTGTACATGTAGTGCTGTTGCCAGTGCAAATCCACCGAAGAAGAGGAAGATAATAGGGTCAGCAAAAGTACTCAGTGCTTTAGTGGTCGTAATAGGTTTGAGCTCATCATTTGTCCCGGCACTGGGCATACCTACCAACACGGCGATAATAGGAATCAAGAGTGCGGTGATGGTGATATGAATAGCTTCAGTCAGCCAAAGAATACCAATAAACACTAATAAGCTTAGTCCTTTATTGGCATTTTGATCGTAAGGTAAGATTTCATATAAACCGAAGGACAGCAAAGCTGCAATGACAATAATAATCCAACCCCGTAGTAAACCTTTTGGCATGGCATTGGTTGGGGTTTCAAGGTGAGGAACATTCATAAAATATCCTTATTATTTAAGTTGTTGTTGTCGTCTAATCATTGGGTGACCGCCTAACCATAAAAGTTTAATGAGGGCAAAGTAAATATTAAGTTCTACCATCTATGTAAGATATTATTTAATAGGAGTGATGTCTTGCCATAAAATATGACATATACGTAAAGCTAAGGTCTGAAAATTAAGCTTTGTATTAACTGCTCGTTATTATTGGTGACTTAAAATGAAGAACATAAAAATGGTAAAAAACAATTTTAAAGTTATATGGTTGCTCACTGCTTTCCTAAGTATGAATAGTTTTGCTGCGTCGCAGCAGCAAGCGATTGATCCCTATAGTCAATGTGTTGATGAAACCATTCAAGAGCTAAAGTTGGGTAATATCAACAATGCGGTGGTAGAAATTTGTAGTACAAGGACTAAGACATTATATACCAAGCAGATTGTCAAATTATTAGATCAAATCAAAGCTCAAAGCAAACAATATAAACAGCCAGAACGTTATAGCGATATTATGAAATCACAACAACTTTGGAAGAATTTTGTAGATCAGGAATGCCGTAATGCAGGAGCTTATATTGGCTCACCGATGTATGAGTTTTGTCCTATGCAAAAATATGCAGAACGCTTAGAGCAACTTCAAGAATATCTAAATTGATTTAAATATGCTCAATAGCTTTACTCATAACCTAAAACTATAATTTAAATACATCTTTAAATTAAGATGCGCGTATACTGCGCGATGAATGAGAAACAATACAATTTCAGTAAGGTGCATTGTGAGCTATCCCCAATCTGACTGGTTAAATTTTCTGAAACCGAATTATAAAGTGCTTCCACTGAAAGAACGATTTTTTTCAGGCGTTGGTGCACTCTGCGGTTTAGCGATTTCCTCTTTAATCAGTTGGTATGTATTAGGTGGTATAAATGCTTGGTATATCGCACCGATGGGTGCATCCTCCGTTTTATTGTTTGCAGTTCCAAATAGCCCTTTAGCGCAACCGTGGAATGTGGTGATAGGCAATATAATTGCGGGGTTGATCGGGGTCAGCTGTGCGCAAATCTTACCTGACTTAACAACAGCGTTTAGTGTGGCGGTGGGGCTTGCGATCTTTATGATGATGACCACCGACTCATTACATCCACCGAGTGGGGCTGTTGCAATCACTGCGGTGTTAGGTGGCGATGCTGTACATCGACTCGGTTTTCACTTTATTGTTTATCCTGTTTTATTAAATTCGATCTTATTATTAGTTTTTGCTGTATTTTTTAACCGTTTAGTGGGTAGGCATTATCCAATGACTGCCCATGTGAATGAAAGGTCAAAAGATCCGACACCTACCCAAAAAGTGTCGATTCAGCCTAAAGATATTGAATATGCATTAGATCACCGCACTGAGTTGCTTGATATCAGTCAGTATGATTTAGAAAAAATTATTTTAGAGGCGCAACAACGTGCGAATGAACGAATAGTGAATTCATTTGTGTGCCAAGATATCATGAGCCGAGATGTGATGAAATTGCATGAAAATGACGATATTCATCAGGCATTAGATAAATTTAAGGCAGTGAATTTAATGAGTTTACCTGTGGTAGATCATGACGATAGATTAGTAGGAACTCTTGCTTTATATGAAGTTGTGGAATGGTTTAAGGGAGCAACTGACCCGCGTAATTCATGGCAGCATTATGTTCGACAAATTATGAGTCATCGTGTGGTAACGGTTGATCCTTTACAACCCATACAAGATTTAGTTCCATATTTTGTCGAAAAGTCCTTTAATTATATTCCCGTGGTTGATCAGCAACGCTTGATCGGTATTATTAGTCGAGCAGATATGATTGCTGCTTTACAACAGCAATTAAATCGACAATTAAATTAGGCTTTAATTTTTACAATAAAAAAAGCTACGGTTGGATTGGGGGAAACTCAACCGTAGCGACCAAAACATAAATATACAGAAAACCTTAATTAACGCTTTGTTGTCTCGTGATCATTAATGGTTTTGATGGATTGGTTGTAACCTTGTACCCGTTCTATTTGATCAATCTGTTTTTTCGGTATGACTAACCATAAAACTAGATAAACTAAGATACCAGGAAAGGCAGCACTCATGAGCGAGATCACCACAAAGATCAGGCGTAATAAATTTGCATTCCAACCAAAACGTTCCGCAATACCACCTAGAACACCAGCGATCATGCTTCGTTGGCTAGAGCGATATAAACCAGAATTGGTCATCGAGACATTCTCCTAAAATAAATAAGTTACAACAGTAAAATAAAAATATATAAGCTGCTGTTATTAAAGAAATAGGGGTAAATTCTTTTTTTTAAAGTTTAAACAGATAACAAAATCGTTACGGTGTGTAATTTGTTGATGGAAAAACCGACACTATCGCCTAAAATGCACCGACTTAAAGCAATCTGCTTTGTCATTGGCTATTTCCATCTGAAAGTTTGTTGCTGCTTATCCTTTTTGGGAATGGACGCTTATTTGATTGATCTCTATATTTTCAATAAATTAGGGTGATTGAGTCAGCTTAGAAAGCCATATCGATGTTGATGTTAGAGAATTATGAATATGCAGTTCAGGTTATTCTTACAAAATGTAAGTGTAGGCGTTCTATTCACGCTAGGGTTAAGTGCTTGCGATAGCCATCATCCTGAATCAATGAAAAAACAGACTCAAACACAACGGAGTAGTGAGGAAAGTTCTGCTGCAATTATTTTCGAAGATGATCAAAACGTATCTAGTGAAGGAATTTCTTTAACTGAAGTCGCAGGACAAGCGACCATTCCTCATGTCGCTTCAAAGTCTTTAGACAAGCCGACGGACAAAGATATGCAATATGCTGGTCGTTATCATGCGCGGATTCCGTGTACTGATGCTTTTGCAGGTTGTGTTAAAAATGAAAAAGAAGCTGAGTATATTCTTAATTTATTAGAAGATGGCTCCGTTTATTGGACCAATACCAGTTTTGGGCGTTTGGGTTCAGACGCTTCAACGAATATTGCGAAAATAGAACAGACCTGTAAACAAGTACAATGGCGAGTGCAAAAGGCTGGTAAGGAAATTTTGGTTCGTTGTGAAGCTGCCGATGTGAATTTGTATTATAAAATTAATTCAAAACAAGATTTAGTTTTAGATTTAGATCAAATTTGGAATGGTGATCATGGACGCAATCGCAAGTTCTTTCAAGAATATCCTTTCCCTGAACAGGCTTATGTGTTTGAAAAAGTTAAACACTAAAAACCAATATTAAATAAAAAGAGCGCTTCAAGCGCTCTTTTTATTGATCAGTTCCGATTCAATTAGTAATCGAAGCTGAAGTGTTCTGGAGCAAGAGAAGTCAAGGTACGAGACGTGGTTACCATTGATTCTGCATGACCTTGAGCGCGTGGCAATAAGCGGTCAAAGTAGAAATCTGCAACTTTGATTTTTGCTTTATAGAATTCTGGTGTTTCAATTCCGTTACCAGTTTCTAGTTTCTCAGAAGCAATCACTGCTTGTTGAGCCCAGAAATAAGCCATCATTACATAACCAGAGAACATCAAGAAATCATTGGAAGCAGAAGATACGATGTCACGGTCTTTACGAGCTGCAAGCATGATGCGAACAGTTAAAGTATTCCATTGAGCGCAAAGCTTCGTTAAGTCCCAAGCGAAACGACGTAAATACTTGTTACGCGCATGAGTAGCACAGAATTTCAAGATTTCAGCAGTATAGTCACGAACGACTTTACCTTTTGAGCTTAAAAGAACTTTACGACCTAATAAGTCAAGTGCTTGGATACCTGTTGTACCTTCATACAATGTTGAGATACGTGCATCACGTGCGATTTGTTCCATACCCCATTCACGGATATAGCCATGACCACCGTAAACTTGCATACCGTGATTTGCTGCCTCCAAACCTAATTCAGTCAAGAAACCTTTTAAAATCGGCGTATAGAAACCAAGTTTGTCGTCGGCAGCTTCATAAGCAGCTTGATCGCCATTTACCAATGCATCTGTCATTTTGTCTGCAAGTTTAGCAGCATGATAGATCATTGCGCGACCGCCTTCTGCAACCGCTTTTTGAGTTAATAACATACGACGAACGTCAGCATGGTGAATAATCGCATCACCTACACGCTCAGGCTCTTTCTTACCAGAAAGGGCACGCATCGACATGCGGTCTTTCGCATAAGGTAACGCACCTTGGAAAGAAAGTTCCGCATGTGCAATACCTTGAACTGCTGTACCAATACGTGCAGTGTTCATGAACGTAAACATTGCATGTAAGCCTTTGTTAATTTCACCGATCAGGTAACCAGTTGCATTATCAAAGTTTAATACCGCTGTTGCAGACGCTTTAATCCCCATCTTGTGTTCGATAGAACCACAAGAAACTGTATTACGCTCACCAACACCGCCATCAGCAGTTGGGATGAATTTAGGTACGATGAATAAAGAAATACCACGTGTACCAGCAGGGGCATCTGGAAGACGCGCAAGTACGATATGAATGATATTGTCTGTTAAATCGTGTTCACCCGCAGAGATGAAGATTTTCGTACCAGAGATTTTATAAGTACCATCAGCAGCAGGTTCAGCTTTAGTTTTTACTTGACCTAAGTCTGTACCACATTGTGGTTCTGTTAAACACATTGTGCCAGACCAAGTACCTTCAACCAATTTAGGCATGTAGGTATTTTTTTGCTCATCAGTACCAAATTGCATGATGGTGTTCATACAGCCTGTACTTAAACCTGGATACATTGTAAACGACCAGTTTGCAGTACCCATCATTTCTGATTTGATGAGGTTCAAAGACATTGGTAAGCCTTGACCACCAAACTCTTCAGGATAAGAAAGACCTTGCCAACCACCCATTACGAACTGGTCATAAGCATCTTTAAAACCTTTCGGTGTAGTGACTTCACCATTGTTGAAAGTACAACCTTCTTCATCACCTGATTGGTTCAGCGGAGAAAGTACGTTTTCGCAATAATCAGCTGCACCTTCAAGAATCATATCAACGGTTTCAGCATCCGCATTTTGACCACTTGTCAAAGTTTGGTAATGTGCTGGATAATCTAACATTTCGTTCATTAAGAAACGAATATCACGGAGCGGGGCTTTATATGCTGGCATAATCTTAATCCTGTATTTGAATCATTTTGGATTATCTGTTTCGATACTTTGATTATTCATACTAGTGATAAAAAATACATTGATAAACCCGAGGGAAAAAAATGTCAGAAAAGCGAATTTTCAAAAAAAGTTTTACTTAAGAAAATCATTTTTCTGCTAGAGTCTTCGCATACAGTATATGTGAAAAATAATCTATTTTATAGTTGAAAATATAACGATATAAGGGTGTTTGGTAAAGCTATGCGTTTAAAATATTTAACATTATGTATCTTGGGTCTTAGTCTTTCTGCATGTTCACAGCATGTCATTAAAACCAATTCAGGCTCTGCTAACTTAGATCAGAAGGCGATTAATAGCCTCAATGCGATGTACGAATATCCGAGTTATGATTATCGGGGAAAATTTAATGTACATGTCGATCTGGACGAAAAACAGAAATCAGCGACTGATAACAAAGTATTAGATGCCGCAGTACAACAAAAAGCGGATCAATATTTGCGTGATCAAAAAGTCAATTTGAATAGTCAGCAAAAGAAAGCTTTATATACCGCTTTAGCTGAGCAGCCTAAGAGTGCTTTCGGCACTAAAGCAGATAAATTCGCTCGTATCATGACCAATATTTTAAATGATATGCAGTTTGAATATGATGGCTCAGTTCATTATCGCCAAAAAATGGGTTCATTTAATCTAACCGCGCGTTATGAAAAGCCAACACTGTTGGTTCAAGCGAAAGTACCGATGGTACTAGATCTGAGTAGTTATAAATTCTATATCAATTACTTCGCTTTAATGCCTTATTTGGTCAATAAAGAAAATCAAAATAATTTGGCTTACTTGGATTTTTCCAAATATCAGGATTTGTTCAAACAAGTCGATTACAAAAAATTTGCTGAATATGTAAAAGCATCTAGCGCGGTTTATTATCGATTAGCCGATGCGAATAATATCCAAGCTTTATCAATTACATCTGCGGATCAGGCTGCCGGTGTTGTTGAAAAAATTCGTTTAAAAACCTCAATTGAGGAGCTGATCTTACAAGCAAATTTGTATAGTAAGGTTAATGAAAAATATTTGATGCAAAGCATATTAAATATTAAAGAAGCAAATTTAGAAAAGTTAATTCTAGATGATGCCAACAAAACGCCTGCTGATACTACAAAAACGCCATTAAATAATAAACAATCAGCAGAAGACCCAAGTGTCGTCAGCCAACAACTTTATCGATTAGTCAATCAGCACTTTGGTGTTGATGCTGAAGCGGATACTTCAGCGGTTGAGGCTGCTGAAGATGCCGCTGATGAGGCACAACAAGCCGCGGATGATGCCGCAGAAAATGCTGTGGCTGATTCAACTTCAGTTGATGATGAGCAAGATGGTTTATCAGAAGACCAATGTTTAACATTGCAAAATGCGTCTAAGGCAACCTATGGTGACGCACAATATTGTCAAAGCCTTTATGGTGTAGATGTATTTGGTGATAAGAAAACTGAATCAGGTTTTCTTTCATACATAGAAAAGCTAAAAGCTATAGAAAAAGAATTTGTTGTGTACGATAAAAATCAATTTATTGATGATCAAGCATTTAAAGCGTTATGGATCAAGCATCAGGCTGAGATTGCAAAAGCACTCCCACCTGTAGATAAACGTAATCCTTTTATTATGGATGTTGGGTTAGATACTCAAGGACGTGCGGTTAAAATCGATTATGATTTGAATTATGCATTACCTGAGATGAAATCTCGCTTTAACGTCAAAGCAGACATGCTGATTTCTAATTATGGTAAAGCAACTCCAATTGACCAAGCTCAATTGAAGCGTGCTAAAACATGGGCAGAAGCAAGCAAAGGTTCTATGTTAGAGCAGGCGATTGGTAGTTTCTCTGAAAAGTTAGGGCAAACGAATGTTCAAGAACGTTCAGCAGAAGCATATACACTATCATTAGATGACCAATTGAAAGTGATTGCTGAACAACGATTTGATGCAACGAAAGCCTATGAGCAAACGTATAAAGCAGTATTTATCGCGAAATTGATTGAAACTAAGCCTGAAATTGTACAGCGCTATACGAGTCAGGAATTACAGGAAATTGCTGCTGTCTTTGCGTATTGGTATGGCAATGAAGAGGTTTATAATCCAGAAGGTAAAGCACTACAAACAATAGAAGCGTTACAAAATAAACACCATCTTCAAGAGGAAGATCAGTTTGATGATAAATTGGGTCAAGCTGTTAATCGTATCGTTAATGAAGCAATGCGCGGTGATAAAGATCGTCAAGCTTGGAAAAAATTGCAAGCTCAATATAAGCAGCCACAACAGTTATTTGCACAGCAATATCAGATTCAATTTGAACTGGAAAATGGGGTTTCAAGTGAAGAAAAGCTTCTACTTGCCCAAACAGCAAATATTTTAGGACAGGTGTATGTTGATGCGCGTAAAAATAAGTTGTCTGAAAAGAGCATAAAATCATTAAAGATTGAGCATAATGAATTTATTGATTATGAAATTTTTAAAGACGTTTATTTGAAAATGTTAAGCACTAAATAATTGTTAATTATGTAAAAAATAACCTGATTTATGCAGGTTCTTTTTTACATACGTTGATTTATAAAAAATCTTTTAATTCGGGTTTAACACCATTCCAAATAGAGAAAGCTTCAATAGCTTGCCCCACTAACATGCCAAAACCATCAGTTGAGGGAACTTGACGCTCTTGGGCTTGCTCCAAAAAGCTAGAGGGTTTTCCATAAGCCATTTCATAGGCATGATGAAAGATTAAGTTTTCAGGTAATTGTAATGCTTCACCGCTTAAACTTGCTGAAGTTGCGTTAATCACAAAATCAAATTCACCTGTCAATTCATCTAAGCGAATGGCTTTTAGCTCAGTCTGGGCAACAGCATCTTTTAAATCCTCAACGAGTTGCTCAGCGCGAGTGAGTGTTCGGTTAGCAATCACAATTTGTTTTGTGCCAGCTTGAACCAGTGGATAAATCACACCGCGTGTTGCACCACCTGCACCTAAAATTAAAATACGACTATTTTCTAAACTCCAATTTAAGGCTTGAATTGCTGTAACCAAGCCCTGACCATCAGTATTGTCACCGTGGAGCTTGCCATCTTGCATCCATAAGGTATTCACTGCTTTTGCAATCTTAGCGCGTTCAGTCAATTGATCGCAAAGGGCGAATGCTTGTTCTTTAAAAGGCACAGTGACATTCATGCCCGCACCGTTTTGTGCAAAGAAATCTTTTACTGTGCTTTCAAATCCATCTAAGGGCGCAAGAATTTTTTTATAGTTTAGATCGACTCCTGCTTTTGCTGCGAATGCGTGATGTAACTCTGGTGAGCGAGATTGTTCAATCGGGTTTCCAATTACAGCAAATTGTTTGGTCATGAGTGATCAGTATGGTAAAGGTTAGTAGAAGTTTATAAAGTTGAAAGGGATGCTGCAATATTGATTTACATCTATAACAAGACGATGTGGTGATTTAGTTTTTACAACATGTTTTGATGAATGAAAATCAAGATACAACTTTAAATAAAACTATGAGTATATTTTTAATTCGGCATGCTGAAAGCGAGGCCAATATCAATGGGCGCACTTTATCTCATGCTTCTATTGCTCTTAGTGAAAATGGCAAATGACAAGCTAAGCAACTTTGTGTGAGCTTGCCTCAAATTGACTATGTGATTATTTCTAAATATTTACGTACATATCAGACTGCTGAACCTATTTTACAAAAATATAGGATCACTGCGGAGATAGATGGAAACATTCATGAGTTTAGTTATCTTTCTGAACGTAAGTGTGCAAATACCAATTTAGATGATCGAAAAGAGTGGGTAAAAGCATATTGGGAAAAGATGGACTGCGATTATCGGGATGGCGATGATGCGGAGTCTTTTACTGACTTATACATTCGTGTACAACTATTTCATAAAAAATTAAGACAATTAGAAAAGGAGTATGCGGAAAAGAATTTAGTGATTTTCACGCATGGGCAATTTCTACGATTACTTCTGACATTAAAGGATAGACCTAAACCTTTAAGTCGAGAGCTGATGCAAAATTTTAGATTAGACCTAATTCAACAACCCATCCCAAATACCACAATATTTTTATTTTAATGTTTTCAGATAAGATTTCATCCCTGAGCTTTATATCAGGGATGAATAATTTCATTTAATTCTCTAAACCTAACCAATCTCTTGGTTTTAAATAATAATCCGTGAGTCGCTTCTCAGGCGAGTCAGCTTCCCATTCTGGACGATACGACCAGCCTGCTAAATTCGGTAAACTCACAAGAATTGACTCAATACGCCCACCTGTTTGTAAACCGAACAAGGTGCCACGGTCATAAACCAAGTTGTATTCTACATAACGACCACGACGATAAAGTTGGAACTCCCGTTGAGCTTCGGTATAGGGCTGCTCACGGTGCTTCTCAAAAATTGGCAAGATCGCTGCTAAGTAACCATTACCAACGGCTTGAATATATTTAAAGCAAGTCTCGAAGTCCCATTGGTTCAAATCATCAAAGAATAAACCACCAACACCACGTTGTTCATCACGATGTTTTAAGTAGAAGTAATCATCACACCATTGTTTATGTTCTGCATAGACATATTCACCAAAAGGTTGACATAAATCGTACGCTGTTTGGTGCCAATTCTGAACATCTTCATCATCTGGATAAAATGGGGTTAAGTCAAAGCCACCACCAAACCACCACACAGGATCTTGACCTTCTGGTTCTGCGATAAATAAACGAACATTAGCATGAGAAGTTGGGATATTTGGATTTTTCGGGTGAATCACTAAAGAAACACCCAATGCTTGTGCTTTTGCACCTGCAATCTGTGGATGACGTTCTGTAGCAGATGCAGGAAGTTTGCTGATATTAATGTGGGAGAACATGACCCCACCCTTTTCAATCACTTCACCATTTTGCAAAACACGGGAGCGACCACCGCCACCTTCAGTTCGTTGCCAATCATCAATGATAAACTCAGCGGTGCCACCGCCTGCAAGTTCCTGTTGCTCTAGTCCTGCACAAATCCGTGCTTGTAGATCGAGTAAAAACTCACGAACACGTTGAATATCAACTGAAGTTGGATGTTGCATGATGATCCTCTGAAAGTGATCTAGGGATTGCTTATATCAAAACATAAATCCATAAAAAAAATAAGGGATTTTTAATTTTTCTAATTAAAAATCCCTTAAATGCTTTATTTTTGAACACCTTTGAAATGAATTAAAAGTCATCTTTTTGATAAAGATGATTCATTCGTTCACTTTTGGTCTTTAAATATTGTTCATTAAATGGATTACGACCAACTGTGAGAGGTACACGCTCAATCACATTAATTCCAAGATCGGTTAATGCTTTAAGTTTCAAAGGATTATTGGTGATTAATTTCACTTCTTTAATTTCAAGATGATCGAGCATAATGCTGCACATATCATAACGACGCGCATCAGCAGGAAGATTCAACATAAGATTTGCATCAACCGTATCATGCCCTTGATCCTGTAAAGCATAAGCACGGATTTTGTTGGTTAATCCAATGCCACGACCCTCTTGACGTAAATACAAAATCACACCTTGTCCAGCCTCATTAATTAGGCGTTGAGTTGCTTGTAATTGAGGACCACAATCGCATTTGAGTGAGGCGAACGCATCACCAGTTAAGCATTCAGAATGAATACGAACTAATACTGGTTTATTGGGAGCAGTTTCTAAACCTTTAGAAAGTGCCACGTGTTCTTCACCCGTCTCAGGGTCTTGAAACACGGAAATATTGAAGTCACCGAAAGCAGTAGGTAGCTTTGATGTTGCAATAAATTCAATCGGCACAGATAACTCTCTATTATAATAAAAACAGTCAAAGTATAGCTTAATGTGTGAAGATTGAGTGAATTGGAATTTCTGATTTTTCACATAAGTTTTTCTTTTTCATAGAAAGCACACAATAATGGTTGATAAACAGTGACATAATTCAGGATAATCTGCGAGCCAGTCAGTTATGATTGGTTTGAGAATGTTCAGCACTACATCATTCGCACATGTGGCTGATTGAAGGTAGATCATATTTAATTGTATGATTGCCCCCATTTAACCCAGCTTCGGATTTGCCAGGCTTAAAAAGGCTTTGCCACATTATGTTGTATACCGAAATTCCAACTCAACGCCCTGTTACGCCATTGTTAGATGGAATTGATCATCCACAACAATTACGTCAGCTCGAGCAAAGCCAACTCGTACAAGTGGCTGATGAGTTGCGTCAATACATTTTGTATGCAGCAGGACAAAGCGGTGGTCACTTTGGTGCAAATCTTGGAGTCATCGAACTGACTGTTGCGCTGCACTATTGCTTTAATACTCCTGAAGACCGCTTGGTTTGGGATGTAGGTCATCAAGCCTATCCGCATAAAGTATTAACAGGTCGCCGTGAAACGATTACCACAATTCGTACAAAAAATGGTTTAGCCGCTTTCCCCGCTCGTGATGAATCAGAGTTTGATACCTTTGGGGTAGGGCATTCATCAACTGCAATTTCAGCAGGTTTGGGGATGGCTTTGGCACGTCGCTATCAAAAAGATCCATGCGATGTTGTTGCGATTGTCGGTGATGGCGCAATGACAGCGGGTATGGCATTTGAAGCGATGAATGACGCTGTTGCACATGATGCTGATTTAATTGTTGTTCTCAATGATAATGATATGTCGATCTCATGTAGCACAGGTGGTTTTGCAAAACACTTAGCAGCGATTTGGGAAACAGGTCAGTTTATTAATGTCAATGAACATGGCGAAGCTTATGTTCAACCACATCCCAAATGGACTTATAATTCGCGCTTGCATCAATCTGCGACGGATGCGGCCGATAATTTATTTAAAGCGATTGGTTTTGATTATTTTGGACCATTTGATGGTCATGATGTGGAACAGTTAGCTCAAGTTTTCCATGCACTCAAAAAACGCAAAGGTCCGCGATTAGTTCACATTTACACTAAAAAAGGTAAAGGCTTTGCACCAGCGGAAGCAGATCCAATTACCTATCATGCGATTACTAAGATTACTCCTACAGCTTCAGCACCAGTCAAAAAATCACCACCCAAATATTCAGATGTTTTTGGGCAATGGTTATGTGATCAAGCAGCTCAAGACTCACGTCTATTAGCGATCACACCTGCAATGTGCGAAGGTTCTGGCATGGTGAAGTTCGCACAACAATATCCTGAGCGTTTCTTTGATGTTGCTATTGCCGAACAACATGCAGTGACTTTAGCAGCAGGTATGGCATGTGAAGGCTTAAAACCTGTTGTTGCGATTTATTCAACCTTCTTACAACGTGGTTATGATCAATTAATCCATGATGTCGCATTGCAAAATTTAGATGTTACTTTTGGTATTGATCGTGCTGGTTTAGTGGGTGAAGATGGTCCAACGCATGCTGGTGCGTATGATTATGCCTATATGCGTACAGTTCCTAATATGGTCATCATGGCACCAAAGGACGAAAATGAATGTCGTCAGATGTTGCACACAGCTTATCTCTACGAAGGACCAACCGCGGTACGTTATCCGCGTGGTGCAGGAACAGGTGTAGAAATTCAACAGCAAATGACTGCTTTAGAAATTGGTAAAGCTGAAATTGTTGCAGAATTTAATGTAGATGCAGATCAGCAGATCAGTATTTTAGCTTTTGGTAGTCGAGTGGCAGCCTCAGTTGAAGCAGCAAAACTATTCGCTCATAAACACTTGATCGGTGTACGTGTGGTGAATATGCGTTTTGTGAAGCCTTTGGATGAAAAAATCATTCGTGATTTAACGCCTCGTACTCAACTGTTTGTTACTGTAGAAGAGCATGCGGTCATGGCTGGAGCAGGTAGTGCAGTAAATGAGTTCTTAGCACATGCTCGAATTTTAAAGCCAGTTGTGAATCTCGGTTTGCCTGATACGTTCTTACATCAAGCGACACATCAGCAAATGCTTGCAGATTGTGGTTTGGATGGACAAGGGATTTTTGCTTCAATTGAGAAAGCTTGGTTGTGATACATAAGCTTCTGTAAATACGTAGATAATTTTTCGTAAACATTTTTCACCTAAAAGCCCGTATATTTGCTAGAATATGCGGGCTTTTATGCATTATTCTTTGTCAAAATCTTCAAATTTGTAGTGGGTGTTCAATGGAACCTATGGTGGTTATGGCTGCGCGTGCGGCTCAAACAGTTGGTCAAGAGCTTTTAAAGGCACATCAAAATCGTCATAAACTCGATTTACAAGTTGAAGAAAAAGGCATTGATGGTCCAGTAACACGTGTAGATCGTTACATCGAACAACTTACAATAGATACACTTCGCAAAAGCTATAAAAATCATAGCTTCCTAGGTGAAGAGTTTGGGTTACAAGAAGGTAAAGGTCACGATGCTGATTGGTGTTGGGTGATTGATCCTTTGGATGGTACACAAAACTTTATTCACGCTGTTCCTCATTTCTGTATTTCTATTGCTGTGCAACATAAAGGCATAACTCAACACGGTGTGATTTATGATCCAGTCCGTGATGAATTATTCTCTGCAAGCCGCGGTCGTGGTGCAGTAATGAACCAACGCCGTATTCGTGCGAATGTAAAAGACAGTTTAGAAAATACTTTCCTCGCAGTGGGTCATCCTTACCGTGCGAAACGTAATGGTGAAATCGTTTCTTATGCAGAACAACATTTCGCTTCTTTGCTGGCTGTGACTAAATCAGGCGCTCAATTCCGTCGTACAGGCTCTGCTGCATTAGATTTGGCTTATGTTGCGGCGGGTCGCTTTGATGCTTTCTTTGAGCTTGGTTTAAAGCCTTGGGATATTGCAGCAGGTGAGTTGATTGTGAAAGAAGCGGGTGGTGTCGTCGTTGATGCTCGTGGTGGTAATGATTCAATGGAAAATGGTCAAGTCCTTGCTTGTTCACTTAAAATGTTAAAACCATTGATGCAAACAGTTGTTCCAGCTTGGGGCGAAGCTGCAAAATAATTTGCTGAATTTTAAAAAAGCCCTCAATATTTGAGGGTTTTTTTATGCATCATTGAAAATAAGGAAAAACAATTGCTAATCTATTTTATTGGCCCTGGTGGAGCAGGAAAAACAACAATAGCAAATTTAATTTCTAAGAAATTTAAATTTATCTGTTGCGATTTAGATTACTACTTTATGCAAACTGAAGGTGATATTTCTCAATACATTCATATGAACGGTTATCGAAAATATGCATTACGTAATATTCAGCTATTTAAAGAGCTTCAAGCACAATTTGATATAAATAAGATAACGATCATAGTTTGCTCTTCAGGATTTATGACATATCCAGAGAATCTCGATCAAAATTATCATGAGTTAAAGGGTGAAATAGAAAACCATATTTTTACTTTTTTAGTATTACCATCATTAGATTTGGAAATGTGTGTACAAACTATATTATCAAGGCAAATGAATAGGACTTATTTAAATCCAGTCATTGAAAGTGAAGAGTTAAAAATTAGAGCAAGATTTAAGATTTACACTGGATTCAAATGCAGAGCGGTCCTTACGGACAGATCTCCTGATATAGTTGCTGATAATTTTATAAAGATATTTGGCGATTTGCTATTAGAGAAGAAAAAATAATAGTCTTTGGCTGGGGCGAAAATAATCTAATATTTAAATTTTTTGATGTTGTATTTAAAATTAAGTGGCTGATAATTATATTTATAGTGGATTGTGATTGATTTTTAATTATTTCTATCTCCTACTTTTATGATTGATTTAATAAGCAGAAAAAAGTAATTGAATCGAAAAAATAACTAAAAGACGTGACTTTCTTAAACTTTCTGCTATAATCCGCCCACGCACTTAAATTCCAGTTCATTACCTGAACACTCATTTCTATTCATATTAGCGCACGCTGTCCGTAGAGAGGACCACATCTTGCGCCCAAATCGCTTAGCGATTCTTCAGGTTGAAGCAGTAATCAAGCGTGCGTTTAGTCCACATCGTCGTTATTCGGATCGCCGCTGAACTTCATCTATTTTTCAGCTTGAGTCGCTTTGCCGCTTGTTGCCGATGTCTATTTTTTGTATTTATTAAAATGGAGCACCCATTAGGGTGAAACTCTCTATGAGCAAAACTTTTGCCGAATTTTCTCTACACGAAACCTTACAACAAGCGCTTGAAGGTTTAGGTTTTACCACACCAACTCCTGTACAAGAACAAGCGATCCCTGCTGCGTTAGAAGGGAAAGATTTATTAGTATCGAGCCAAACTGGTTCAGGTAAAACTGCTGCATTTTTATTGCCAACTTTAAACTCTTTAGCTGGCGAAGAAGCTTTCGTATCTTTTAAAGATCGTATGAAAGCAGTTACTCAGCCTACAATCTTAGTTATTTCTCCTACACGTGAATTGGCTCAACAAGTAAGCCAAGACGCGATTGGTTTTGTACGCCACATGAAAGGTGTTCGTATCGCTGCAATTATGGGTGGTATGCCTTTTGGTAAACAAATCCAACAGCTTAAAGGTGCACAAGTTGTCGTTGCGACTCCAGGTCGTTTACTTGACCTTGTAAACCGCCGTCAAATCAAGTTAGACAAAGTTGAATCACTTATTGTTGATGAAGCTGACCGTATGCTTGATCTAGGTTTCTCTGAAGATCTAGAAGCGATTGGTGAATTAGCTGCAAATCGTAAACAAACATTAATGTTCTCTGCGACTTTTGCTGATCGTATTATTCGTCTTGCTGAGCGCATGATGAATGATCCACAACGTATCGCAATTGAAACTGGCCACAGTACTAACACTGATGTAACTCAGACATTACATTGGACTGATGGTTTTGAACACAAGAAAAAATTACTTACTCACTGGTTATCTGATGAGTCAGTAGATCAAGCTGTAGTATTCGCAAGCACACAAGAAGACACAGACATGCTTGCTGAAGAATTAGCTGAAGCTGGTCATTCAGTGGTTGCATTACATGGTGCAATGCCACAAACCGTTCGTAACCGTCGTTTACGTAGTATTCGTGAAGGTCGTGCAAAAATCTTGGTTGCAACTGACGTTGCAGCGCGTGGTTTAGACGTACCAACAATTTCTCACGTGATTAACTTCGGTTTACCGATGAAGAATGAAGACTATGTACACCGTATTGGTCGTACAGGTCGTGCGGGTCGTACAGGTCAAGCGATTACATTAGCGACTTACCGTGAACGCGGTAAAATTCGTGCTTTAGAAGATTATTTAGATGCTCGTTTAAGCGTATCTGAAATTGAAGGTTTAGAGCCATCTCCACCTCCTGCTCGTTCAGGTCGTGATAGTGGCGGTCGTGGCCGTGATGGTGGTGGTCGTGGTCGCGGTGGTCGTGACGGCGGTGGTCGTGGCGGTTTCGGCGGTGGTCGTCGTTTTGAAGGCGAAAGCAATTTCAAACGCCGTGAAGGTGGTGATGACCGTCCACGTCGTAGCTTCGATGACAAACCACGTGGCGAACGTCCATCATTTGGTGGTGAAGATCGTCCACGTCGCGAATTTAATTCAGATCGTCCACGTCGTGAAGGTGGTTTTGAAGACCGTCCACGTCGTAGCTTTGATGACAAACCACGTGGCGAACGTCCATCATTTGGTGGTGAAGATCGTCCGCGTCGCGAATTTAATTCAGATCGTCCACGTCGTGAAGGTGGTTTTGAAGACCGTCCACGTCGTAGCTTTGATGACAAACCACGTGGCGAACGTCCATCATTTGGTGGTGAAGATCGTCCGCGCCGCGAATTTAATTCAGATCGTCCACGTCGTGAAGGTGGCTTCAATGATAAACCGCGTTTTGAATCGAATGATGACAACCGTGGTAATCGTGTAGACTATAAACCACGTCGCGAAGGCAGTTTCGGTGATCGTCCAAAACGTGATTTTGGTGATCGTCCAGCGCCACAACGTGAAGGTGGTTTTGGTGACCGTCCAAAGCGTGATTTTGGTGATCGTCCAGCACGCCGTGAAGGTGGTTTCAGCGACCGTCCAAAACGTAGTTTCGGTGGTGAAGACCGTCCAAAGCGTAGCTTCGGTGGTGAAGATCGTCCAAAGCGTAGCTTCGGTGATGACCGCCCAAAACGTAAGTTTGGTAGCGAGTGATTATCGTCGGAAAAACGACTTTTAATCGATAAAAACCGATAAAAAGAAGAAGCCAGTTGAAAAACTGGCTTTTTTATTTGGGGGTAGTCATGTAAAATAGCAAAAATGTATACTGGTTCAAGTTTTAGTTTGGAAATGAATAGAGTTAATCAAAATAAAAGTCTTTTCAATCAAATGTGGTCGTTTGTGTGTAGCGAAGGGTTGCCGTGTTTATTTGTGATCTTAATGCTGTGTAATGGTCTGTTTTTTGCGTTTGCAATTTTTGATGAAACTAATCCTCAATCTTTCAATGTGAATTCTCATCATGGTGTCAATGAAGTAAGTACAAAGAACAACTACATAAATTAATAATCTTCATACGTAGCATATCAAAATAAAAACAAGCGCTTATTCTTTCAGTGTATAGTATGCGTGCATAAAAAGTGCAGGAATGAATGCCATTATGAATAATAAATCTCCTCTCGATACTGAAGCCTTAATTGAAGTGAAACACTTGAGCTTTAATCGAGGAGAACGTGTCATTTATGACGATATCAGCCTTAAAATTCGACGTGGTCAAATAACAGCAATTATGGGACCTTCTGGTACTGGTAAGACAACGCTACTGCGCCTAATCGGTGGACAGTTAGTACCTGATCGTGGTGAAATTTTACTAGATGGTAAAAATATTGCTGCGATGTCCCGTCATGAACTTTTTGCAGCACGTGCGCGAATGGGCATGTTATTTCAAAGTGGTGCTCTTTTTACAGATATGTCTGCGTATGAAAATGTAGCCTTTCCTATTCGGGCACATACCAATTTGCCAGAAAATCTAATCGCAGAACTGGTTGCATTAAAGCTTGAATCAGTCGGATTACGTGGCGCTGAACAATTAATGCCATCAGAACTTTCTGGAGGTATGAACCGTCGTGTTGCGCTTGCACGTGCCATTGCACTTGATCCTGAATTGATTATGTATGATGAACCTTTTGCGGGGCAAGACCCGATCGTGATGGGGGTGTTGACACGTTTAATTCGCTCTTTGAGAGAAGCACTCGATTTAACAACAATTATTGTGTCGCATGACGTGGCAGAAACCTTGTCGATTGCCGATTATATTTATGTGGTCGCAGAAGGTAAAATTCAGGGCGAAGGTTCACCAGAACAGCTAAAAAATCATGCTTCGCCATTTGTGCGTCAGTTTTTAACGGGCTCGGCTGATGGCCCTGTTGAATATCAATTTACTCAACAAGCATATTTAGATAACGAGGTTCGTCCATGAATGCGATTGCCTGGTTAGGTAGACTCGTTATTGAGCGGATAAAGGGAATTGGTGCTGCTGCGCTAATGCTGCTGCAAGTTTTATTTGCCATGCCATCGAAAGGTGGCTTTCAGCGTTTTATTTACCAAATGTATCGAGTCGGGGTGATGTCCCTGCTGATTATTGCTGTTTCTGGTTTATTTATAGGCGCAGTTCTTGGTCTACAGATGTACAGCATTCTCGTCACATTTGGTAGTGAAGCAATGCTCGGTACAGCCATTTCACTGACTTTACTTCGTGAACTTGCTTCTGTCGTTGCAGCCTTATTATTTGCTGGGCGTGCTGGTTCAGCATTGACTGCTGAAATTGGCTCAATGAAACAAAGTGAACAACTTGCAAGTATGGAAATGATTGGGGTAGACCCACTCAGACAAATTGTAGCACCACGTTTGTGGGCGGGTATTGTTAGCTTACCCATGCTTACGGTGATATTTGCGTCGATAGGTATTATTGGCGGTAAGTTGGTAGGTGTGGATTTTTTAGGTGCTGATGAGGGTTCGTTTTGGAGCGGTATGCAAAGTAGCGTACAGTTCTGGCATGATATTTTTAATGGCACCATTATCAAAAGTATTGTATTTGCTGTGATTTGTACATGGGTGGCGGTATATCAAGGTTATGCTTGTGACCCAACACCAGAAGGTATCGCGACATCTATGACCAGAACGGTCGTATATTCTTCACTTTGTGTCTTAGGTTTTGATTTCGTGTTGACTGCGGTCATGTTCGGAGGGATTTAATGAAATCACGTACTAGTGAGCTGGCCGTAGGTATCTTTGTCATTATCTTTGGTATTGCTCTATTTTTTCTTGCAATGACAGTCAGTGGCTTAGTTGGGACTAACTTAAAAGATAGTTACAGCATGACAGCCCAGTTTGATAACGTAAATGGCTTAAAACCACGTGCCAAAGTCACCATGAGTGGTGTAACGATTGGTCGTGTTGAATCAATTTCTTTGGATCCAGTCACACGTTTGGCAACAGTTAAATTTGACTTAGATGGTAAATTAACCAGCTTTGACGCTGAACAATTAAAGCAAGTTCAGAAAAATGCGTTGGAAGAATTGCATTACAGCTCTGATTATCAACAAGCTGATGTAGCGAAACAAAAAGAAATGGAACAGCAACTTATTCGTAACATGACCTCCATCACCAGTTTGGATGAGGATGCTTATATTATGGTTGCAACCAACGGTTTGTTAGGTGAGAAATATTTGAAAGTTGTACCAGGTGGGGGCGTGAACTATTTGAAACGTGGAGATGTTGTTTCAAATACCCAGGGTACGATGGATTTAGAAGATTTAATCAGTAAGTTTATTACTGGTGGTGCTGGCAAGACCACATCAGACTCAACATCATCTAGTAGTTCTGCATCACAGCCCGCTGCTACAGAAGCAGAAGCTTCTTTTGTTGAGTAATTCAGGTTAGGAGATTGAAGTGAATACATTATTGAAACAAACGTTAACGGCAAGCGTATTATCAAGCATGCTTGCAACGGCGGCATTTGCTGCGCCTACAGAAACCCCACCTGATTTTGTAAAGCGTGTTGCTGACGGCTTGATTACTCGTTTAAAAGCGGACCATGCTAAATTGCAAAACAATCCAGCTTTAGTGAAAACAATCATTCGCCAAAATCTAGATCCGTATGTTGATTCTCAAGCATTCACGAGAATTGTTCTGGGTACTTATGCGAATAATCAATATACCAATGCTGCACAACGTGCGCAGTTTGAGCAAAACTTTCGTGCAGTGATTATTGAAAACTATGGTAGTGCTTTCGCTAAATATACCAATGAAAGCTACACCATGCGTCCATATCGAGCTTCAAACAGTAAGAACCCTGTTGTAACTTTGGATTTCTTGCATAAAGGCGAGAAAATCCCTGTATCTTTCCAGTTGATTGATAAAGGTGATCAGTGGAAAGTTCGTAATATCAATGTTTCAGGAATTGATTTAGGTTTGCAATTCCGTAATCAGTTTGCTGCAACCGTTCAGCGTAATGGTGGCGATATTAATAAAGCGATTGCAACATTTAAGCCTGATGCAGATGCTGCTGTTAGCAAAAAATAAATAGGTGATCTTTGGTGATTCAGTATATTGATCAACAATTAGTTGTTTCAAAAACAATTAATTTTGAAAATGCAGAGCAGATGTATCAAACTGGCTTAAAGCATATTCAACAGCACAAGAATTTTCCTTTGGTTGTTGATCTTGCTCAGCTTGAACATGGTAATACTTTATCTTTGGCTGTATTGGTGCAATGGTTACGCCAAACACCTGAGAATAAAGGTCTGCATTTTAAAAATGTACCTGAGAAAATGCTGAAGATTATCCAATCTTGTCATCTGCAAGATGATTTGAAATTGATTTGATATTATCTTATTCATCGAGAAAAGAGAGTTACCTAACTCTCTTTTTTTGTTTTATGGTTTGGTTTTAAGGTGAAGAATGAAATATACACCTGAGATACAGCAAATATGTTCCGTCATAGTCAATACGGTAATCAGTAATGACATATTTAATGATGATTGTAATCTTTATTATTTTGAAAAAGAGAATGGGACAAAAAGACATCAAGCCGTAAGCACATTGCGTGATGATGTAAATTTACATGTTATTTTTTCAATACCTACGAATACACGTTATATTTATATTACGGTTTCTGATGGTGATGCTAATTTAATCAGGCAGCTATTTGCGACACTTGAAGATATTGAAGGACATGAGCAAATAGGTATTGGTTGTGTTCAGTTGTTTGATGACACTCGCCTTATCGAAAATGATGTAAGAGGAATAATCTTATTACCAATTATTACATCGGATATTTTAAATTTTTTACCCACTCAACTCGAAATTAATGAGGTAAATTATAATTTTATCCTTGTTGTTTTCCTAAGTACGAAAGAATATCAGCAATGGGAAACTAAAGGATATGATGCCTTAATTGATTATTTTATTGAAAATGAAAAAGATCTTGTCGCATTTGATTTATCATAAAAGAGCTAGAACATTTTGACCTTAGCCAAAATATTCTAGAGATAAAAACATTAAATCCATTTCTTCCAGCGGAAATAGAACATCGGTAAGACTAGAAATGCCATGAGTATAGCCGCAACGATCCAAAAACTTAAACTACCATGCGCAAATGGAAGCACATCCGTGTTCATGCCATAAATACTGGCAATCAACATGGGTGGTGCAAGCATGCTTGGTAAAATTGAGAATCGACGGATCGTATCATTCTGTTCTGTATTAATGAATCCAGACGTTGTATCGAGTAAGAATCGAACTTTTTGGAAGAGGAATGCATCATGCTCGACAAGTGAACGAACATCCTCACTTAACTCGCGAATGTCAGCATCATAAATATGACTGCCTAAAGCGCGAGGACGAGCCAAAAAAGTCAGCACACGTCGTAAATCAATCAAACAAAGTTGTGCTTTTCCGAGCATATCTTCTTGCTGAGCTAAGCGTGTAATCATGTCATCGAGATCTAAGATTTTTTCTCGATGATGGTTGTTAAGGACTTCAGTCGAATATCCTTCTAAGTCTTTGTGGATATCTTCTAAGATATCCGCAAGCTCATCAAGTTTTGCCTCAAGTAGTCCAAGTAAAATCCACGTTGGATCTTTATAGTCCATATCGTAGTCATTACGACGAGCGCGAGCACGAAAGGCGCGAAAAGCGACAAGTTTCTCACCACGCATGGTGAACAAGCGATCTTTATGCAAAATAAAAGCTACGGTTTGAACCATCGCTAACATATGAGTCGAATCTTCTACATCACCGTCGACTTGATAACTCTTATTTTTCGTTAAAAAATAGGTGCTAATATGCAAAATACCATCGTCATCACGATAAAAGCGTGCTGATGAGGAAATGTCTTCTAATGATTTGAGAGTAGGTAAGTTCCGATCATAAGCATCGATTACCCATTGTTGCTCTTCTTGAGATGGAGCAATCAGATCAATCCAGACCAATTCAGGGTGTAGATCAAAACTTCCATTGATGGTTGCATCTTCTAGACTACCGCGCTCTGTGGCATAAAAGGCTTCAAGCATGTCTTTTTTCCTCGCGCAGTCGATGTCGGGTTTTGCGTATTCTAACGAAAACCAGCGTGTATTTTAGACAAGGATGAAAGGAAAAACACTTGCCTAAACGTTAATTTGTTAAAAATCTTATTGCTTAGACTACTTTATCAGCATGACAGTTATATAAAATGCTTTTAATTGTATGAATTCTATATGTGTTTTCAGTAATGGTGACTGTAATCATCTTCAGTTAAATAAAAATAGCAAAATACTTCGGGCTGTTTTTTAAGCAAATACATGTGATTGATCTGTCTATTCTTCTGAAGCTTTTAGATTGAGCAGTGTATTTTTACGAACGTTTAATACGATACTCATGTATCAAGTTGCAGAATCATAATAGACTATTGCTCGCTATAACGGAGAGGCTAACTGCTTGAATACAATTACTGTCGCTGCGGCAATTATTTTAAATGAACAGGATCAATTGCTGTTGGTCCGTAAAAAGAATACGCATGCATTTATGCAGGTCGGTGGAAAACTAGAGGCAGATGAAGCACCTGAGATCACGATTCAACGCGAAATATTAGAAGAAATTGGTTGTCGTAGTGAGTTGAAGCAGTTCGTCGGTCAGTTTGAAACGGCAGCTGCTAATGAGCCGAATCATGTGTTGATCAGTTATGTCTATGTAATTGAATTAAAGCAAACACCGCAAATTGCCGCTGAAATTGCTGAAATGAAATGGATTGATTTAGATGATCAATCGACTCTACTCGCACCATTAACCAGAGATGTTGTTATTCCGTGGTGTCAGCAAAATTTAGTGAATTAAATCACTTTTGATTGCGAGCGGCTGCTAAACATAAACTATAAATTTGTTGGCAACCGAGCTGTTCTAAGACTTGCGACAGAGCGCTAATCGAACTACCCGTAGTAATAACATCATCTACGATCAGTACTTTGCGGTAACGTATTTTCTGTGTTGAATCAGCTATAAATTGTTGTTCGATATTTTCTAATCTCTCTACGCGGGATAAGCCTTTTTGCGAGTGCTGTGCTAAACGCTGTACGGGTTGCCAAATAGGAATATGCAAATTTTTACTCAGTTCTTGAGCAAGTAATAAGCTTTGATTAAATCCTCTTTCTACTAAGCGATCAGTTGAGATAGGCATGGGTACAATCGCATGAACTTTTGGAAGTTTGAGTTGCAATAAAAGTCCACTCAATAGCCTTTGGTGATGAAGTTTTTGCTCGTATTTAAATTGCTGAATAATGCGATCAATTGGATGTTCATAATGACATGCAACCAAAATCTGTTGTTGATTGCGTTGGATAGATTGCTTTAACCACGGCAATTGCTGCCAGCAACTTTGGCAAATCCCATGGTGTTTCTTCATCCCAATGTCGCAAAGATTACACGGGGTGAAGTAATCAAAAAGCTGACGAGTACCCATCCTTAGGTTTTTAAACATAAGCATACCTTGGTGCTTCAGGTAACCAGCGCTTTAACAAACCATCGGCATGTTGAGGATAATCTTTGAGAATTTGTTCAGCGACATAATGTGCTTGAGTGAGCAAATGGTCATCACGTTCTAAACGAGCTACACGAAAACCCATATCACCAGTTTGTTTGGTGCCCAAGAGTTCGCCCGGACCACGTATTTCTAGATCTTTTTCAGCAATCACGAAGCCATCATTACTTTCACGTAAAATAGAAAGCCGTTCCTGACCATTCTGAGATAAAGGTACTTTGTATAGTAGAGCACAAAAGCTAGCAGTTGCACCTCGACCAACGCGACCACGTAACTGATGTAGTTGCGAAAGCCCTAAACGTTCTGCATTTTCAATCACCATGATGGATGCATTTGGAACGTCTACGCCAACCTCAATTACTGTCGTAGCAATTAAGAGCTGTAATTGATTATCTTTAAACGCTTGCATCACTGCTTGCTTTTCATCTGCCTTCATTTTGCCATGCACTAGACCAATATTGATATCTGGAAAGCGCTCTTTAATTTCCTGATAGGTGGCTTCAGCAGCTTGAGCATCTAAGGTTTCGGACTGCTCTACGAGTGTGCATACCCAATACGCCTGTTTACCTTCTCTGCAGTTGGTTGCGATACGTTGTAGAACTTGTTCACGACGATCTAATGGAATAGTCACCGTTTGAATCGGGGTACGTCCTGGAGGAAGTTCATCAATAATGGATGTATCTAAGTCACCATATGCACTCATCGCGAGGGTGCGAGGGATAGGCGTTGCGGTCATCACCAGTTGGTGTGGAGTAAATTGATCTACCCCTTTATTTCTGAGGGCAAGGCGCTGATCAACGCCAAAACGATGTTGTTCATCAATAATAACCAAACCAAGTTTTGAGAATTCAACATTGTCTTGAAAGAGGGCGTGTGTTCCAACAATCAGTTGAGCATGACCCTGTTTAATTAATTGTTCCGCCTGCGCACGCGCTTTGCCTTGTTGCCTGCCAGACAGCCAAGCAACCTCAATCCCTAGTGGCTCAAACCAACGTTTAAAATTGAGATAATGTTGTTCTGCTAGGATTTCAGTCGGTGCCATCAGAGCGACTTGCCAGTCGGCTTCAAGCGCATGACAGGCTGCAACTGCTGCAACCAAGGTTTTACCTGCACCGACATCACCTTGAACTAAACGCAACATGGGTTGATCTTGTTTCAGATCGTTTAATATTTCTTTAGATACTCGTTTTTGTGCATGAGTCATTTGAAAAGGCAAAGCATCAAGTAATGCTTTGGCTAAGATTTTACTGCTTGTAAATTTGGGTGCTGCAATTTGGCGAATGTAAGCACGACGTGTTAATAAACTAATTTGATGCGCAACCAATTCTTCAAAAATCAAACGCTGCTGAGCAGGATGTGAACCTTGATTGAGCTGTAGCATATTTGCATCGACAGGTGGTTCGTGGATGTAATGCAGCGCTTCTTTTAATTCATAACCATTACTATATTTGCTCGGTAATAATTCAGGTAAATCATCACTATGATGCTGAAGGGCTTGGCGAACATATTCACGTAATTTAGGTTGGGTAAGACCTTCTGTGCTTGGGTAAATTGCGGTCAGTTGAGTTTTCGGTAAAGGCGTATGTTGTTGGATCACTTGGATTTCAGGATGATACAGTTCTAAACCACGTGCGCCAACGCGAACTTCACCAAAGATTCGAAGCTGTTGTCCGATTTTGATACGATCTGTTAAACCTTTATAAATATGATAAAAACGTAAGGTGACTTTGCCAAAATCATCTTGTAACAAAGCTGCAAGCGATTTCTTTTTACCAGGAGGAAAATCGACTGATCGTACTTCTCCTTCGATCAGATAGCTTCGTCCAACAACCAACTGATTCATTGGAATAATAGTGCTACGATCTTCATAGTCACGAGGGAGATGAAATAACAAATCATCCGTGCTAAAAATATGAAGCTTTTCTAATAAAGTCGTTGCGGCTGCGCCAACGCCTTGTAATTGCTGGACTGAAGTCATTTGTGATCAGGAATATGAATGCATATTTTATTTATTGGTTATGGTAAAACATCTCAACGAGTTGCTAAACATTTATTTGAGCAAGGACACCACATTAGCACAATAAGTCGTAGCGAAAAAACAGATTGTTACGCGACTCATTATATGCAGGATATTCACAAGCTTGATTTATCGAAATTAAATCCTATTGACGTGGTTTATGTCATTTTAGCCCCAAAACAAAGTGGTATAGATGCTTATCAGCACACCTATTTAGATGGTATTGAGCCTATTGTTAAAGCTTTAAAACTACACCCTGTAAGGCGGATTATTGTTGTTTCTTCGACTCGGGTGTATGGTGAAAATGCTGGAGAGCGGATTGATGATGAATCAGTAATCAAACCAATCGATGAACAAGGTCATATACTTCGAAAAATGGAGTTACTTTGGCAGTCATATTATCCTGAGCAAACGATTATCATCAGACCGACGGGAATTTATGGCACTTCAATTCTAAGATTAAAAAAACTTGCCGAACAAACTCAAAATTATCCCGCCATTCATTTTAGTAATCGTATCCATATTGATGATCTTGCAAAATTTCTAGCGTTATTGCCTGAGTTGGAAAAAGCGCAAAAAAGTTATATTGTAAGTAATAATGCACCGTTACCTATGCATGAAATTCTTTTGTGGTTTCAACAACAATTGAAGTTGCCACTTCTGCAATTGGCATCTCGACAGCGTACAGGCAAACAGATTTATGCGACTCGATTGCTGAGTACAGGTTTTAGATTTGACCATTTGATTTGCTTTAATGACTATGCAGCAGGGCTCGCCGTACATAGTAATGAAAAATAATTAGATTAAACTGCAATAAAGTTTAAATAGTTGGTATGGATTTTGATGTTTAAATACCAACAGATTCCGTTAAGGAACTGCCAGATTGTGCACATGATTTGCACTGAGGCATCAAGGGTTGTCTATGAGAAAAATAATTTACGTACTATTACTGAGTTTTATAACAACTGTAACATGGGCTGGAGAACAAACGTGGTGTGTATTTGATCCATTGAGTTCACAAGGTGATATTAGTCGTCGTCTGCAAGATATTCGTTTGCATGCATTACAAAATCAAGTTCAACTTAAATTTCAATTTTTCAAAAATGAAAAAGAAGCCATTCGTGCATTTGATCAAAAAAAATGTTCTGGATTAGCCGCATCCAATTTTAATACCTACCGTTATAACCACTTTATGGGGAGTACGGGTGGAATAGGTTTGATTTCGAATAACCGTGTTGCACGACTATTTTTGCAGCTTTTTACCAATACTAATGTTGAGAAACGCTTAATTAGTCAGGAATATGAAGTGGTTGGGATGATTCCAATTGGCACGGCATACATGATTATGAATACGCAACAGATCAATAAGGTATCGCAACTCAAGAATAAACGAATAGGTATTCTAGAGGATAATCCCCCACAACAAGCCCTAGTTCAAAGTGTGGCTGCAAAAGCTGTGTATGTTGATTTTTCTACGGCAGTTGATTCTTTTAAGCAAAAGAAAATCGATATTTTAGCCGCACCTGCTTATGGTGTATTGCCATATAACTTAAAAAAGGAGTTTGGTGAGTCAACTCAAGTTGTCAATTTTCCGGTGGCCTATTTCGCCGTTAATATCGTGATTCGTCCTCAAGCTTATCCAAATGGTTTTGGACATCAGATTAGAACGTGGTTTGTGAAAAATAGTAATGGTTTAGCAGCACAGGCGATTCAATGGGAAAATCATTTACCTGCTTATTATTGGGCAGATATTTCTGGTTTTGAAAAGCAAGGATATGAAGCTTTAGTCGCAAAAATTCGTAACCGTTATATCGACTCTGGTTATTATGATGCTTATTTTGCGGAATTGATTAAACGGTTGAGATGTTTAGATGATCCAAAATATTTTGAGTGTCGTCGATAGTGAGAATGTAAATACAAAAAAGGCAACCGAAGTTGCCTTTTTTATTAAGCCTTTTTACGCTTTAAGCGGCGTTTGGCTTGTTGAGATGCCATCGCCTCTAAAGCAGTTGCAAGTTCCTCATCGCTGAACGTCGTGATGTGTTGCAACATTTGTAATGTTGTTTCATCAAGTACCAACTGAGCACCCGCCGCCATTTCACTAAAGTTGTCATCATATTCAATGAAACCCTGTTCATTATTACGGATATAGTTTTGCTGTGTGAGAACTTTAATAAAGCTCTGGAATAATGACTTATCGAAGAATTCAGGTGAATTAAACTCATAAAGTACAGATAAGCGTTGACCTAATAAGTGGCTCAACTCTTCAACTTGTTTGGTTGAAATATTGCCAGAACCACGCTGCGTAATGAGTGCAAGCGTCATGTAATAACGCTCTAAGCTTTGTTTGACTGGCATCGCCAAGGTTAAAAGCTTCTGATGCTCTTCACTATTTGGTGTTGGGCTGAATAAATTACCATCATGATCTTGGAAAATTAAGCCGATATTCACAAGTGCATCAATGTAGGTATTAATATGCTGTTGTAATTCAGAAGGTTGCCATTTCATAAAGAGCTCAGCTCTTAAAAATGGATATAAGGTGCGAATAACGTTACTCAAATCTGTTTTATGGATTTTACCGTTATGCTCAACCAGTGAAGCTACCAATGAAGGCAGAACAAAAGCATGCAAGATATTGTTGCGGAAATAAGTGAGCAAGACTGCTTGATTATCTTCAATTGCAATAATATCGCCTAGTACATGTTGTACACGTTTAATCAGTTTAAGCTTTAAACCGTAAGCGATAATTTCTTTACCAGATAAAGATGTAACTTCTGTACGCTCATCATAAGGATGTTGCGTTACAAGATCACGATAGATATCTAGCTGCTTCGCACAAATTTCTTCATCGAGCGTGTGTTTTGGTGTCGCTAGTAAAATTAAAGAAAGTAACGATACAGGATTAATCACCACTGCTCGGTTTATATTTTCTAAAATCAGATGGGCAGAGCTTGATACGACTTTCGAAATTTCAGCTGGAATAGGCGCATCATTTTTTTCGATGTGAATTTTATCAGCATTGTGTTGCTTCAAAATATCATCAAGGAAAACAGGTTCGCCAAAATTTACATGGACTTTACCGAAAATACGTTCGATTTTGCGTAAAGTTTTGACGATGCCGAAAATAGACTCTGCTTCTTTAGGCTTACCTTGCATTTCACCGACATAAGTCGAACCTTCCATGAGGCGTTCATAACCAATATAGGTCGGTAAGAATACGATTGGCTTTGCTCGCCCACGTAAATGCCCATGTATGGTCATTGCCAACATGCCTGTTTTAGGTGGTAAAAGACGGCCAGTACGTGAGCGTCCACCTTCGATGAAATATTCAATCGGGGTGTTACGCGATAAAATACTATACAAATATTCTTTGAAGACAGAGGTATAAAGTGCATTGCCGCGGAATGAGCGGCGGATAAAGAAAGCACCACCACCACGTAATAGCTGACCCACAAATGGTAAGTTCAGGTTATCACCCGCAGCAATATAGGGAATCATCAACCCGCGTTTATAAATCACATAAGACAATAATAAATAGTCGATATGGCTACGGTGGCAAGGTGTATAAATAATTTCGTAGTCTTTGGCAAGCTCGCGGACAGTACTAAAGTTATGTACTTCTACACCATCATATAACTGTGTCCATAATCGTGTTAATGCCATATCAGCAAAACGTACTGCTGAAGCAGAATAGTCTGAAACGATCTCATTGACATAACCAATGGCACGGCGTTCAGCTTCTAACATGCTAATTTTATTTTGTATGCTTTCACGACGGATAGCATCTTGTACATCGCGAGCTTTCACCACTGACTGCATGACGTTGCGACGATCTGATAAATCTGGTCCCAAAACGACTTCACGTTGTTGGTCTAAATAAGTATCGAGTGAGCTGGCAATGTAGGTTGCTGGTGAGATATTAGGGTGGTTGGTCTTGGCATAATCTACCAATTCACGTAATGACTGAGCTTCGTGAAATTCTAAATAAGATTGGCGACCATGTAGTCCAATATTCACTAATTGTTTTACAGTGCCAGGCGTTGCCCATGTATCAGAGAATAAAAGCTTAAACCATGAGTCCTCTTTATCAGGTGAACGTCCCCAAAGAACGGTCACAGGCACCAGTTCAACTTCCACTTCAGGATTTTGTTCTAATGCTTCAATGAGCTGTAAAAGACGAGGGGGAAAAGTTTGTGTATTAAAAAAATTATTTTCGTTTTGATGTAAAAATAGAACTGAGTTTTTTTCTTGATAAGTACCAAAACTCATTGGGTCTAAAGCCGGCTTTAAATGAAGACGACGGGTTTCTCCATCAACCACAAGCGCATTACTTCGAGAGTAATTTTGTAATACATAGCAAATCAATTTATTTGAATCTGTTGTATTCTGCTCTACTGCGGTGGATTCTGTAGGAACTTCACCAAGAACATGTGGGGTTACCACAAGGTCAAGTAACTTACTCGAAAGTTGACGATACATTTGACCAAATCCAGTCTTGGACATTACAAACTCCTAAATAATAATCCTGACGTATAGTCATGATGAACACGACATTCTGCTGTATTCTGACATGAAACGGTATGTTATTTTCTGACAAAATATAGCGTATTTGGTAGATTTTATCGTTAAAAATCGTATTTTTAGCGGGTATATATATAAATTAATGTGACGGACGAATCATTTTATCCTGAGCATATTTATTGGAATTTGTGGCACAATCAATTCAGGCTGTTTCTGTCTGTCAATATTATTGCCCTGACTTCGCTGCGTACTTTGAGTAAATTTTCGTTTGCTCAAGTGAATCTCTCCTCATTGCTGCTGGATGGTTATTACATGAATGCTTTGACTCAAGAACTTGTCGAACTTTTGACCTTAGAAAGAATAGAAAACAATATTTTCAGAGGTAATAGCCGTAACTTGGTCGGTAAGCGTGTATTCGGCGGACAAGTTTTAGGACAAGCATTACGAGCAGCCTCATATACAACGAATCGTCCTGCACATTCTTTACATGCTTATTTTTTGTATGGTGGTGATGTTGATGCGCCAATCATTTATGAAGTTGATTCTTTAAGAGATGGTAAAAGCTTTGCTAGTCGTCAGGTTCGTGCGATTCAACATGGTCGAATTATTTTTTCGGCGATGGTATCTTTTGCCAATCCAGAAGAAGGCTTAAATTATCAACACAAAGAGCCAGAATATCCTGCTCCTGAAAACTTAAAATCTGAAAAAGAATTAAAAGAAAGTATTATTAACTTCGTTCCAGAAAATGTTCGTGCCAGTTTTATGCGTGAACGTCATGTGGAAATTCGACCAATTCAGGCGGTAAATCCGTTTCAACCACAACCTGAAGCACCATTTTATGCGCACTACATTCGTACGCATGATCAAATCCCGCAGAATATTGATGAAATATCGCTACATCAGGCAATTGTTGCATTTTATTCTGATTTTACCTTGATGACGACAGCTTTACGTCCACATGGACTATCGTGGATATCACCTAATTTACAGTGCGCAAGTATTGATCATACGATTTATTTCCATCGCCCGCTGCGTGCAGATGAATGGATGTTATACGATATGGAAGCAACCATTAGCGCAAGTTCGCGCGGTTTGAACTTTGGCAAAATGTGGCAAAATGGCCAGCTGGTTTGCAGCACCGTTCAAGAAGGTTTGATTCGGCTCAGAGAAATAGAAACGCAGTAATGAAAAATAATTAAATAAAATGGTCAATAGGTGAGTTTGCTGTGCTGAAAAGTTCAAAGTTAAGATTGTCGCCAACTCACCTATTGATGATGACCGCCAGCCTAGGATTGGCGCTATCCAGTTGTTCAGATGATGCATCTACCTCACAAGAATATCAACAAGCCTGTTATGGCGTCCCCTTGCTTACAATAGAACAGCGCAATCAGGCATTGGAAGATGGCTATGCGATTAATCAACAATATAAATGTATTGATATAAACTCATATCGTGCCATGCAAGAAGCTAAAGCACAAAGAGAGATCGCGAGGTCTCCAGAAGCGTTAGCACGAAAAAAAGCTGAAGATGAGGCACACGATGTTCGAAATGCTAAACAACGTGAAGCAAGGCAAGCAGAGAAAGATGCTAAGCGAGCTTTACGTTATGAATTACGTTTAGTGGAAATTAATAGTGCCTCAGCCGCTGAGTTAGCAAAAGTGTGTAGTATTCGTGAGGAAACAGCCGACAAAATTGTTAAAGAGCGTATAAATGTTGGGCTATTTAAGGATTGGGCTGATGTTATTCATAGAGTAATTGCATTGAGTTCAGCACAAAATGTTCTTTATGCTTCGACCTGTGGCTTAGTCGTTAATGGTGCCAGCTTTGATGGTGTGCCAGCAAATGAAGAAACTGCGCAGATTATCTTTCAAAAATATCTCCGTTGAACATACGCTAGCTAAGTAAATCATGATGTTTTTATTATAAGGTTGTGACAAAAAATTGCTCGATTCTTAAAAACTCACATGCGATAGTACTGCTAAGAGAAAACTTTTATTAATCAGTATGAATTTAAATACTCAGATTTTAATTGCCGCAGTATTGGGGCTTGCATTCGGACTTTTATTGACCGCTTACCCTGAAACAATTTTTGCCGCAAATAGCTTATATGGTTTAGGTATTTTAAGTAGTATTTTTATCGGCTTGTTAAAAATGCTTTTAATCCCACTTATCTTTAGCTCGATTGTCGTGGGTGTTTCAAATTTACAAGCGGGCGGGCAATTTGGACGGGTTTGGAAAATTACAGCTCTGAGTTGTGTTACAACCACGACTTTAGCGCTGATTATAGGACTTACTTGTGCTCATATTTTTGAGGTGGGAAAGGGTGTTGATATCAGTATCTTTCAAGCCGACATGCAAAGTCATCAATCGCCAGATACACTCACGCCTTCAAGCTTTTTAACCAATTTTATTCAAAATACACTGATTAATCCATTTAAAGCCTTTAGTGAGGGGAATGTCCTCGCCGTTGTTGTATTTGCACTCTTTTTAGGTGTTGCATTGGTCAAAGGCGGTGAGCGCTTTAATGTGGTACGCCAAATTAGTCAGCAATTTTTTGAAATTATGATGATGCTAGTCGGTTGGGTAATGAAACTCGCACCTATTGGTATTTTTGCTTTATTGGCTAAGCTCATTGCGACTGAGGATCTCTCGGTTTTAAGTCGATTGGCAGAATTTGCAGTGGTCGTTACAGGAACAACTATTTTTCATGGTGTTGTGGTTCTACCTGCATTGCTATGGGTATTTGGAAGAATGAATCCGATTACGTTCTTTCGAGGGGCGAGAACTGCATTGGTGACAGCTTTTGCAACCAGTTCAAGTTCAGCCACGATGCCATTAAGTATGAAGTGTGCTCAAGAAAATTTAGGGGTGCGTCCTCAAACAGCAGGTTTTGTTATACCTTTGGGCACGCAATTGAATATGGATGGTACTGCGCTGTATGAAGCAGCCGCAGCTTTGTTTATTGCGAATTTGATGGGCCTGGAATTAAGTCTGACACAGCAAATTATTGTGTGTTTAACAGCAATGATCGCATCACTGGGAGCGCCGGGTATTCCAAGTGCAGGTATGGTGACCATGATTATGGTTTTACAATCTGTTGGTTTACCTGCGGAAGCGATTGCAATTTTACTGCCGATTGATCGGTTATTGGATACGGTACGTACCGTGGTCAATGTCCAAGGGGATATGATGATTAGTGTAGTGGTTGATCGTTATGCTAAAAAAGCAGAAACTGAGTTGAGCTGATTAATATACCAATTTAAAAAACAAAAAAGCAGGAATGAACTCCTGCTTTTTTGTTGCAAATTTCAGTTATGCTGCTGGCTGTAATGCGCGTTTAGCGGCAGGTGAATTATTCAAATAGTTCACCGCGTCTTGGGTATTACCTTCTTTCACAGGATCATACCAAGGCATTAAGTAGTCAATTTGCTGTGCTACCAACCAAATTGGATTTGGTAGAACTTGATCGTCTTTGCGTCCTTGCTTATACCATTCCAACCATACCCATGGTTTGAGTACACTTGGTTTTTTATCTGCGAAACGAGGGTCTTGACTCATTATGTGAGCAGCGCCATCAACCCATAAGCCAAGTACTAGAACGATTACCGCAACGCTCAGGTAGTAACGTGCGATATAGCTACCACCTAAATGACGATAAAGATCAAATGCAACGGTACGATGTTCGATTTCTTCAGAGCCATGCCATTTAATTAGATCAATCATTTCAGGATCTGCGCCGAGTTCTTCCCAGCGTTTATTGTATAGCGCATATTTACCAAGCACACAGGTCATGTGTTCTACGGTTGCAATCACACCTAGGCGAAACAAATCCCATTGATGTTCTAAAAATTTAGGAACTTCTTTATCAAAAGGTTTATCAGCCAGTGCTTTAGTAAACAAGAAATCCATAATATCGAGATTACGTTGAATATCGATATTACGTTGACTTAGATACTCTTTGTTTGCAGAAGTGTGTGCTACCGCATGCATTGCTTCCTGACGAATAAAAGCTTGAACATCTTCTTTTAATTTTTCATCGGTAATTTCAGGCAGAACTTTGTTGTACAAACGGCAAAACCAAAATTCACCAGCAGGTAAAATATTGTTAATTTCATTAATAAAATAGCTGGCAAAAGGTTGGTTTGGAATCCAATCTACTGGCGTTTTTTCCCAGTCAAATTTTACTTTGCGTGGGAGGATTTTATAGTCAATCGAAGAACCAAGAACTTTGTTCTTCACAAATGATAGTAATTTCATCGTTTAGTCCTAATCGATAGTGCAATGAACCAACACTAAGCAGTATATGTAAACTACCTAGTGTTTGTGTTTAGCAATTCGGGACAATTAAAAATTATTTTATGCATCAAGTTGCAAAAAATGCATTATTTATTCTTCAGTGTCAGTTTCTGATGCTTCTGGGATCTGCGTTAAATCAAATTCACTTGGTTGATCGAGTGTGAAATTCAGGCGACCACCCATAACACTTGCTAATTCTTCTAAACCAATTTTATTCAATGAAGAAAACAGTTGAATTGAAAAATCGAGTTTCATTTTTTTCAATTGTTGTTTGACATCAAGTAATGTTTTATTGGCAGGGCCACGATTGAGTTTATCTGCTTTGGTTAAAAGAATATGCACAAATAAATGACGAGAATGGGCCCATTCCAACATCATCAAGTCAAAATGTTGTAAAGGATGGCGAATATCCATCAATAGCACTAAGCCTTGTAAGCTTTGACGATGAATCAAATAATTTTCTAGCTCTTTTTGCCATACAATTTTCATTGCTTCAGGTACAGCGGCGTAACCGTAGCCAGGTAAATCGACTAAGCGTTGATCGGGGTTGCCCAAGCTAAAAAAGTTGATCATTTGTGTACGACCAGGTCTTTTTGATGCACGTGCCAATTGTTTTTGATTGGTCAAGGCATTGATAGCACTTGATTTCCCTGCATTAGAACGACCTGCAAAAGCAATTTCATAGCCAGTATCTTCTACGCACAAAGCCAGTTTTGGCGCACTCATCAGAAACTCAGCTTGGCGTAGCCAATTTAAAGACTGTACTGCATATGCGGTTAATGCAGGATCGGTCTTTTTTTCATAACTGATCTTTTCTTTAGGTGCGAGTTTGGCTTTGGTGTCTTTCGATTTTTCACTGCGACGCATAGAAGCTTACTTTTGAATAGAAATAGCAACGACCATTATAAAGGATGTGAGGCGTTCGTGCGAATCCTCATCTGTATGCGATCTTTAAGCTTTCTGAACGATTTCTAAAAAATTAATATTTGAGTGTGTAGATGAAGGCAAAATACCATGCTGTACTACTTCACCAAGTGTATATTGGTCAAGACTTTGATAAAAGCATTCTAAAGCCTGATCTAAAAGTCCTTTCAGACCACAGTGCGAACGCAAAACACAAGGGGGGGTATTGCATTCTACAATTTGATGGTTGCCTTGTAAGATACGAACAATTTCACCTAATTTCAGTTTTTTGGCCTCTGGATTTAAACGAAGACCGCCACCTTTCCCTCGAATGGTCACAATCCATTGTTGTTTGCCCATGAAATGAACAATTTTCACTAAGTGGTTTTGGGAGACATGCAAGTCTTGAGCGATATCTGCAATCGTATAGGGTACATCACTCGGACGAGCGACATACATTAGAATTCTGAGCGCATAATCAGTAAACTTATTGAGTTGCATGGGTTTCACTCAATCTATTGCTATAAATAGAAAGGGCTAGTCTAACATAGACTAGCCCTATGCAAAACGCAGCGCTGATTAGCTGAGTTTTACGCCACCTGTACCAAATGCTTCGCTATGAATATTTTCAGCAGGAATACCACGAGCAACTAAGGCTTTATGCTGTTCTGCCATAAATGGCATTGGACCACATAAATAATAGTCAGCATGGGCAGGTAATAGTGCGGCATCGATGCTGCTTAAATCTAAACGTCCAGCAATATCGTAGTCTTCGCCTAATACATCTTCTGCATGAGGGAACTCATAAGCAGTGAATGTACTCAGACGTGGATATTTTGCTTTTAGCTCATGAATATGCTTTTTCATGGCATGCACTTGGCTGCTACGACAAGCATGAATAAAGCTAACAGGTTGTGGCATATCCAAAGTTACTAACTGGTTCAGCATTGCAATCATTGGTGTTAATCCTACACCACCACTGATAAAGACATTACGCTTACTGCTATCGATCAAATAGAAATTACCTGTTGGTGCAGACACTTCAATTTCAGAGCCTTCAGCTAAGCCATGTAGAGTGCTAGATACCCAACCACTCGCTAACTCGCCTTTTTCATCTTCGCGTTTTACCGAGATACGCAGGTAATCTGACTGTGGACAAGTCGAAAGTGTATATTGGCGTGGCTGTCTTAAACCAAGTTCCTCAACAAATACACGAATTGATATGTATTGACCTGCTTCATATTTCGGTAAGTCGCCACCATCAATAGGGGCTAGATAGAACGAGGTAATCTCATCACTTTCTATGACCTTCTTGGCAATTTTGAAATTACGCCAACCTAGCCAACTCCCTTGAGTTTGTTGGTGTTGATCATAAATAGCTTTTTCAGTGCTGATAAATAGGTCTGCTAATTGACCATAAGCGGCAGCCCATGCGCCAATCAATGGATCTTCCATTGAAATGTTCAAGACCTCACTAATCGAGTGTAAGAGGTTTTCACCAACGATGCCGTAATCTGGGGATTGAATATTTAAGCTCACATGCTTATGCGCAATCATTTCAACCACAGGCAAAAGCACAGAAGGGTCTTCGATATTTTCTGCATACGCCAACACCGCCCCCGCAAGCGCTTGAGCTTGAGCACCACTGCGTTGATGACCCATGTTAAAAGTTTCTTTTAATTCAGGGTTATTACCTAACATGCGGTTATAAAAATAACCAGTAAGTGCAACACCATTTTCACGCAATACAGGAACAGTGGCTTTTACTAGGTCAATTTGCTGTGGAGTCATGCTTGATCTCTCTTGGCTATCATTTATAAGATGTATTTAAAATACATCTTATAGGGTGTATTTGCAATGCATATTTAAATAAAAACCATAAAAAAATTAAGGGATAATTTATTATCCCTTAATTTACAAAGAAGCATGAGGTTATTTTTTACCGAATAATGAACCGAGTAAGCCACGCACAATTTTTTGCCCAGTACTGCCACCTAAGCTGCGTGCAGCGCTCTTAGCAAAAGTTCCCACAATATCCTGCGTTAGTTTCTCTCGATCTCGCTGCGCTTTTTCTGCTGCTTTTTGTTGCTCTTTAGCAAATCGCTCTTGTTCTTTCGCCTGTTGCTTGGCTAAAGCGTCTTGTTCTTTACTTTGTTGTTTTGCTAACTCATCCGCTTGTTTTTGTTGAGACTGCTGCAATACTTTTTGTTGAAGGCGTTCATAGGCGCTATCTCGATCAACAGCTTGATCATAGACACCAGCAACTATGCTTTGCGCAATTAAGACTTGACGCTCTTGTGGTGTGATTGGCGTAAAAGATGAATAAGGAGGCATGACCCAACCACGCTCTACAATTTGTGGTGTCCCTTGTTCGTCTAGGCAACTAATCAAAGCTTCACCGACGGCAAGTTCGGTAATGGCTTGGTCGACTTTAAATTCTGGATTGGCACGGAAAGTATCCGCTGCGGTTTTAACTGCCTTTTGATCTTTTGGTGTAAATGCACGTAGTGCATGTTGCACACGATTCCCCAATTGTCCTAGTACGCTTTCGGGAAGATCGAGTGGATTCTGGGTGATGAAATAGATTCCGACACCTTTCGAGCGAATCAACCGAACCACTTGTTCAATCTTTTGTTGCAAAGCAGGGCTGGCATTATCAAATAGTAAATGCGCTTCATCGAAGAAGAATACCAACTTTGGCTTATCCATATCGCCGACTTCAGGTAACTGTTCAAATAGTTCTGACATCATCCAAAGTAAGAATGTTGCATATAACTTTGGCGTATTCATCAATTTGTCAGCAGCTAAGATGTTAATATAGCCATGACCATTGGTGTCAGTCTGAATGAAATCAAGAATATTAAGACTTGGTTCACCGAAGAACTGTTCACCACCTTGATCTGCCAATGCCAATAAATTGCGTTGAATTGCTCCAAGGCTGGCAGGAGAGAGGTTGCCATATTCTGCCTTTAAATCAGAAGCATTTTCGCTGACATAGGTCAGCATTGCTTTTAAATCTTTAAAGTCAATTAATAATAAACCTTGATCATCGGCAACACGGAATACTGCTGAAAGCACGCCTTCTTGTGTGTCATTCAGATTGAGCATTTGGGCTAATAATAAAGGACCAATTTCAGAAATCGTAGTGCGAATAGGGTGACCTTGCTCACCAAATAAATCCCAAAAAATCACAGGAGACGCTGCAAAAGGAATCGCGTCTAATTGCAGGCTTTTCAGGCGTTCATCAAATTTGGGGTTGTTGGCACCGGGTTTGGCGAGACTAGAGACATCACCTTTAGCATCGGCTAGAAATACTGGCACGCCAAGCCGAGAAAAGCTTTCTGCTAGTACTTTTAGGGTAACTGTTTTACCCGTACCAGTTGCACCAGCAATCAAGCCATGTCTATTTGCAAATTGTGAATGTAAAACAATATCTTGTGTTGTGTCTGTGGTTTTTTTTGCAATAATAATTGGTGTACTCATTCTTCACCTATTTTAGTTTCATTCGATCTGTTTTAATGCGTTTTGAATATCTTGAATTAAATCTTCTGGATGTTCTAGTCCTATGCAGAAGCGAACCAATAATCCTTGTTGTAAATGTGTATTTTCCAGTGAGCGCATTTGTTTGAGGTCATACAGCATTGCTAGGCTGATTGGGCCGCCCCAGCTGAATCCCAATTTAAAAAGGCTGAGGCTGTCGCAGAATTTTTGAATCGCAGCGAGATCATATTCGGGTTTGAAAATAACACTGACTAAGCCTGCACTTTTTCCAGTGGTACAAATTTCTGACCAAAATGAGTGACCTGCGGAATCTGCATGGCTTGGATGTAAGACTTGGCTGAAATGCGGTTGTTGTTGTAACCAATCCAGTAGAGTGACTGCGCTTTTGGATTGTTGATCATAGCGCAGTGACATATGCGCCAAACTGCGTTGGATTTGTGCAGTATCATCACCCGAAACTGAAATGCCTTGAATCGCATGCATGCGATATAGCTTGTGATGGAGTTGTTGATCGCGAGTAACCACTGAGCCCATCAGAATATCGCCGCCTCCGCTTGGATACTTGGTCAGTGCATGTACGGTTATATCAACGCTGAGATGTTCATTAGAAAAATCAAATGCATTGAAAGCCAGTCCTGCACCCCATGTATTATCTAGTGCAGTGAGCATATTGGCTTGTTGTGCTTTTTTAACTAAGTTTTTTAAATCAGGAAACTCTAGCGTGACAGATCCTGCTGCTTCTAACCAAATCAGTTTCGCTTTTTCTGTAGGTTGAAAACTGTTGGCATCAATCGGATTATAAATTTTAACTTGAATGCCATACCGAGCTTGTAAATTGTTTAAATGTTCAAGGTTGGGTCCATAAATATTGTCCGCTACCCAGACTTCATCTCCTGAGTTTAATACTGCACTATTCACTAAAGTAATCGCAGATAAACCACTTGGTGCAAGTAAGCAATATGTTCCTCCTTCAATTTGAGCAATATTATCGGCTAAGGTAAAAGTGGTGGGCGTGCCATGTGTACCATAACTATAATCATAAGCATCAGTCCAATGACGATCAAAAAGGTGCGATGTTGATTTGAAAATGATTGTTGATGCACGGAATAAGGGAGGTTGTACTGTTTCGATGTATTGAGGTGCTTTTCGTGGTGCATGGATCAATTGAGTTTGAGTTTTTTTATGTGCTGTCATGGGGCAAAATTAAATTGAAATAATAATTTAGGTTAAGAGAAAATCACAAAAGCTGCTAGTTATTTGGATGTTTTGTACAGAATCGTTACAGATAAAATAAAAAATAAAAAACTGGCTTTATTTTTGCAAAGACTAGATATCATTCTAACGATAATAGGTTTTAGCGCATGAAGTCGCATTTAAGAGTGCATTATTTTCAGCACATTGCCGGTGAGGGTTTTGGAAGTTGTTATAATTTTTTAAAGGCTCATAAAGCAAAAATAACGGCAACAGAGTTTTTTGCATTACCTGTTGATTTGCCGCTCGAATTGGAGGCGCTTCCAAGAGTAGATGAAGTAGATCTGCTGATTATTATGGGTGGCACCATGAGTGTGAATGATGAAGCAAATTATCCTTGGTTAAAGTTAGAAAAACGATGGTTGCGTCGTTATTTGGCGGCAGGAAAACCTGCAATTGGTTTATGTCTGGGTGGTCAGTTAATTGCTAATGCATTAGGAGCAGCAGTAAGCCGTAATACTTACCAAGAACTTGGGTGGATGGATGTAGGACGAGCTTCACATATCCCTGAGAATTATTTTCAGATTCCAGAAAAAATAAATATTATGCAATGGCATAGTGAAACTTTTGAAATTCCAAGAGGGGGTGTTCGCTTAGCGGAAAACGATGTTTGTAGAAATCAACTTTATCAAATCGGTCGAAATGTTTTAGGCTTTCAATTTCACCCAGAAATCACACCGCATGCTTTGCAGCTTTTAATCGAAAATGAAGAAGATATGGCCGTTTTCAATGGTCAGTATGTACAACCCATATCAGATCTAAAAAAATCAATACAAGCTAAATTTGAGCAGGGCAATCAACTGTTAAATCGAGCGATCGAATATGTGGTGAATGCTTGAGCAAAGATAAAAACAAAAAAATAAAATCAAGAATTGCATAAGACTTAAACAATCGTTATAATGAGCGACCCTCAAATGGAGGGCGTTTACTACGAAGAAAGTAGTAAATGCATTACAGTCGTGGCATCGATCATGACCTTAGTGATTTTCACTGCCCTTGACACTTGCCGAAAAGGTGAGGTGCGTCATGGGTGATTCTTTATATATTTGGCTTGGAGTTTACTGGTATGTCTAACCAGAGAATTCGTATCCGTTTGAAGTCTTTTGATCATCGCCTGATTGATCAATCTGCTCAAGAGATCGTAGAAACCGCTAAGCGTACTGGCGCACAAGTGTGTGGTCCAATCCCGATGCCTACTCGCATCGAACGCTTCAACGTTCTTACTTCACCACACGTCAACAAAGACGCTCGTGACCAGTATGAAATCCGCACTTATAAACGCTTGATCGATATCGTTCAACCAACAGATAAAACTGTTGATGCATTGATGAAGTTAGATCTTGCTGCTGGTGTAGATGTTCAGATCGCTTTGGGTTAAGGCTTTCGGTTAATTAACGATTTAAGTTAATTAGGCCGCTTTTTTAGAGGTTTATGCACATGGCTATTGGTTTAGTCGGTCGCAAATGTGGTATGACTCGCATCTTTACAGATGCTGGTGTATCTGTACCTGTTACAGTTATCGAAGTCGATCCAAACCGCATTACGCAAATCAAAACACTTGAAACTGATGGTTATCAAGCAATTCAAGTAACTACTGGTGAACGTCGTGAATCACGCGTAACTAACGCTCAGAAAGGTCACTTTGCGAAAGCAGGTGTTGCAGCTGGTCGTTTGGTTAAAGAGTTCCGTGTTACTGAAGCTGAGCTTGAAGGTCGTGAAGTTGGTGCTTCTATCGGTGTTGACATGTTCACAGTGGGTCAAATTGTTGACGTAACTGGTCAGTCTAAAGGTAAAGGTTTCCAAGGTGGTGTTAAGCGTTGGAACTTCCGTACGCAAGATGCTACACATGGTAACTCTGTATCTCACCGTGTATTAGGTTCTACAGGTCAAAACCAAACTCCTGGTCGCGTGTTCAAAGGCAAAAAAATGGCTGGTCACTTAGGTGATGAACGCGTAACAGTTCAAGGTCTTGAAATTGTATCTATTGACGCTGAACGTTCTGTTTTAGTTGTTAAAGGTGCTATTCCTGGTTCAACTGGCGGTGACGTTATTGTGCGTCCTACCATTAAGGCCTGAGGGGAAATACTGTGAATTTAAAAACTGTTTCCGGCTCTGCTGTTGAATTGTCTGAAGTTGCTTTCGGACGTGAATTTAACGAAGCTCTTGTACACCAAGTTGTTACAGCTTATTTAGCTGGTGGTCGTCAAGGTACTCGTGCTCACAAATCACGTGCAGATGTTTCTGGCGGTGGTAAAAAACCATTCCGTCAAAAAGGTACTGGTCGCGCTCGTGCGGGTTCTATTCGTAGCCCAATCTGGGTAGGTGGTGGTAAAACTTTTGCTGCTCGCCCACAAGATTGGTCTCAAAAAGTAAACCGTAAAATGTATCGCGGTGCAATGCAATGTATCTTAGCTGAACTTGTTCGCCAAGATCGTCTTGTATTAGTTGAAGAGTTTGCTGTTGCAGCTCCAAAAACTAAAGACTTGCTTGCAAAACTTACAGACTTGAATGCAACTCGTGCTTTGATTATTACAGATGCTGTTGATGAGAACTTGTATCTTGCAGCGCGCAACCTTCCACACGTAGATGTGGTAGATGCAACTGCTATTGATCCAGTTAGCTTGATCGCATTCGACAAAGTTGTAATGTCTGTTGCTGCTGCTAAGAAAATTGAGGTAGAACTCGGATGAACAACGAACGTATCTATCAAGTCCTTCAAGGACCAGTATTCTCAGAAAAAGCACAAGTTTTAGGTGATACTGCTGGTGTTCAAGTTTTTAAAGTAGATATTAATGCTACTAAACTTGAAATCAAAAAAGCAGTTGAAAAACTCTTTGGTGTTGAAGTTGTTAAAGTAAATACAACGATCACTAAAGGTAAAACTAAGCGCTTTGGTAAAACATTAGGACGTCGTTCTGATGTGAAAAAAGCATACGTCACCCTGAAAGCTGGCCAAGATGTTGAAATGGCTGACTTGGGCGATACCGCTGAAAACGCAGCGGAATAAGGACGAGAATTATGCCAATTCAAAAATGTAAGCCAACGTCTCCAGGACGTCGCTTTGTAGAGAAAGTGGTTCATGACCATCTTCACAAAGGCGCGCCTTATGCTCCGTTGGTAGAAGCTAAAAAACGTACTGGTGGTCGTAATAATAACGGTCACATTACTACGCGTCACGTAGGTGGTGGTCATAAACAAAACTACCGTATCGTTGACTTTAAGCGTAATAAAGATGGTATTCCAGCGACTGTAGAGCGTATTGAATACGATCCTAACCGTACAGCACATATTGCACTTGTATTGTATGCTGATGGTGAGCGTCGTTATATTATTGCGCCTAAAGGTTTACGTGCGGGTGATAAAGTTCAATCTGGTAACGATGCTCCAATTCGTCCAGGTAACTGTTTACCACTTCGTAACATGCCTATCGGTTCTACGCTTCATAACATTGAACTTAAAATCGGTAAAGGTGCTCAAATCGCACGTTCTGCTGGTACTTCGGTTCAGTTGTTAGGTCGTGATGGTTCTTACGCAATCATTCGCTTACGTTCAGGTGAAATGCGTAAAGTACACGTTGAATGCCGTGCTGTAATTGGTGAAGTATCTAACCAAGAAAGCAACCTTCGTTCATTGGGTAAAGCTGGTGCTGCGCGCTGGCGTGGTGTTCGTCCTACCGTTCGTGGTATGGCGATGAACCCAGTTGACCATCCACACGGTGGTGGTGAAGGACGTAGTAAAGGTATCCAACCTGTAAGTCCATGGGGTCAAAAGGCTAAAGGGTACAAGACACGTACCAATAAGCGTACGACTAAGATGATTATTCGCGACCGTCGCGTCAAGTAAAGGAATCTGAATAATGCCTCGTTCATTAAAAAAAGGTCCATTCGTCGACGCGCACTTGTTCGCTAAGGTTGAAGCTGCTGTTGCTGCTAACAACCGTAAGCCGATCAAGACATGGTCTCGTCGTTCAATGATCCTGCCAGATTTTGTTGGTTTAACAATTTCTGTTCACAATGGTCGTAACCACGTTCCAGTAATCATTACTGAGCACATGGTTGGACATAAGCTTGGTGAATTCGCACCAACTCGTACCTATCGTGGTCACGGTGTTGATAAGAAGTCTAAACGTTAATAGGTGCTATGATGGAAGTAACTGCAAAATTACGCGGTGCCGCTATCTCGGCACAAAAAGCACGTTTAGTTGCTGATTTGATCCGTGGTAAATCGATTGCGCGCGCGCTTGATATTTTGAATTTCAGTAATAAGAAAGCAGCTGTGCTTGTTAAAAAAGCACTAGAGTCTGCTATCGCAAATGCTGAACACAATAACAGCTTAGATGTTGATGACCTTAAAGTAACTACGATTTACGTTGATGAAGGTGTAAGCCTTAAACGTATTATGCCACGCGCTAAAGGCCGTGCAGATCGTATTACTAAGCGTACTTGTCACATCACCGTTAAGGTAGGGGTTTGATATGGGTCAGAAGGTTCATCCAATCGGTATCCGCCTAGGTGTTGTGAAACGTCATAACGCTAACTGGTATGCGAGTCCGAAACAATACGCTGAATATTTGCTTAAAGATCTTCAAGTTCGTGAGTTTTTATTGAAAAAACTTAAGAATGCGATGGTGAGCAATATTCTTATCGAACGTCCTACAGGTGCTGCTAAAGTAACAATTAGCACTGCTCGTCCAGGTATCGTTATTGGTAAGAAAGGCGAAGACATTGAGAAATTACAGCGCGAACTCACCAATATTATGGGTGTTCCAGCGCAAGTTAGCATCAATGAAATTGATCGCCCTGACTTAGACGCGCGTCTAGTTGCTGAAGCAATCGCTTCTCAATTAGAAAAGCGTGTAATGTTCCGTCGTGCTATGAAGCGTGCGGTACAAAACACAATGCGTGCTGGTGCTAAGGGTATCAAAGTTGAGGTTTCTGGTCGTTTAGGCGGTGCAGAGATTGCTCGTACAGAATGGTATCGTGAAGGTCGTGTACCTTTGCATACGCTTCGTGCGGACATCGACTATGCAACTATGCGTGCTGAAACAACTTACGGTACGATCGGTGTTAAAGTTTGGATTTTCCGTGGTGAGATCTTAGGTGGCATGAAACAAGTCATGAACCCTGCTCCTGCTGAAGATCGTCCAGCTAAACGTGGTCGTGGTCGTGGTGAAGGTCAAGAGCGTCGTGGTCGTCGCGGTGACCGTGCTGCTGACAAGGGAGAATAATCCATGTTGCAACCTAAACGTACCAAATTCCGTAAAGTGCACAAAGGCCGTAACACTGGTCTAGCGCACCGTGGTAGTACAGTATCATTTGGTTCGATTGCGATTAAAGCGACTGAACGTGGTCGTATGACTGCGCGTCAGATCGAAGCTGCACGTCGTACCATTAGCCGTCGTATTAAACGTGGTGGTAAAATCTTTATCCGCGTATTCCCAGACAAACCAATTACCGAAAAACCATTAGAAGTTCGTATGGGTAAAGGTAAAGGTAGTGTGGAATACTGGGTTTGCCAGATTCAGCCAGGTAAGATCCTGTACGAAATTGAAGGTGTGAGCGATGAGTTGGCGCGCGAAGCATTTGCTTTAGCTGCTGCTAAACTTCCGTTTAAAACCACTATCGTGACTCGGACGGTAATGTAATGAAAACTAAAGATCTACGTGAAAAATCGGTAGAAGAGTTGAAAGCTTTGCTTGATGAGCAACAGCTTAACCAATTCCGTCTTCGTATGGCAAAAGCAACTGGTCAATTAGGCAAATCGCATGAAGTGCAAATTGCTCGTAAGACAATTGCTCGTATCAAGACACTCCTTACCGAAAAACAGGGGAACGGACAATGAGTGAAAAAACAGTCCGCACGTTAACCGGCAAAGTCGTAAGCGACAAAATGGACAAGTCTATTGTTGTGCTTATTGAACGCCGCGTTCAACACCCGTTGTATGGCAAATCAATCCGCCGTTCAACTAAATTACACGCTCATGATGAGAACAATGTTGCTAAAACCGGCGACTTGGTAACCATCAAAGAAAGCCGCCCAATTTCTAAAACTAAAGCTTGGACTTTAGTGGAAGTAGTTGAAGCTGCTGCTGAGTAATTAGACGTTCTTGTTGCATCATCGGACAATTTCGAGTACTCTTTGAGCCTTTCGAAATTGTGACCGGTGATGCTCGGTTTTGGAGTAGGGCAATGATTCAAACCGAAAGTATGCTCGACGTAGCAGACAACAGTGGTGCACGCCGCGTACAATGTATTAAAGTACTAGGTGGTTCACACCGTCGTTATGCTTCAGTTGGCGACATTATTAAAGTTACTGTAAAAGAAGCAATCCCACGCGCACGTGTTAAAAAAGGTGACGTGATGAATGCTGTAGTTGTTCGTACAAAATTCGGCATCCGTCGTCCAGACGGTTCAGTTATTCGTTTCGACGATAACGCAGCTGTTATTTTGAACAACAATAAAGCTCCGATTGCGACTCGTATCTTCGGACCAGTGACTCGTGAACTTCGTACTGAACAGTTCATGAAAATCATTTCATTGGCTCCTGAAGTTCTATAAGAGGCAATCATGGCTAAGATTAAAAAAGGCGATCAAGTAATTGTGATCGCAGGTAAAGAAAAAGGCAAACAAGGTGTTGTTTTGTCAATTTCTGAAGATCGAGTTAAGGTCGAAGGTCTTAACTTAGTGAAGAAGCATCAAAAGCCGAACCGTGTAACTGGCGCTGAAGGCGGCATCGTTACTCAAGAAGCTACGCTTCATATTTCAAACGTGGCAATTTTTAATGCTACAACCCAAAAGGCTGACCGTATTGGTTACCAAGTGATTGATGGCGCGAAAACTCGTGTTTATAAATCAAATGGTGAATCAGTGGCGGTAGCGAAGTAATAGGTTGAATAGGCGATGGCCAGACTTAAAGCACGTTACAATGAAGAACTTAAAGCGAAGTTAAAAGAAGAACTTAGCATTAAGAATGTGATGGAAATTCCACGCATTACTAAAATCACACTGAATATGGGTGTGGGCGCAGCTGCAACTGATAAGAAATTATTAGATGGTGCTGTTGCTGATATGCAACTCATTGCTGGTCAAAAACCAGTTGTGACTCTTGCTCGTAAATCAATTGCTGGTTTCAAAATCCGTGATGGTTGGCCGATCGGTTGTAAAGTTACTTTACGCGGCGACCAAATGTACGAATTCTTGGATCGTTTGATCTCGATCGCAATCCCTCGTATCCGTGACTTCCGTGGTTTCTCAGCGAAATCATTTGATGGTCGTGGTAACTACTCTATGGGTTTAAAAGAGCAGATCGTTTTCCCTGAAATCGATTTTGATAAAATTGATCGTATCCGTGGTTTAGATATCACTATTACGACCACTGCTCGTAGCGATGACGAAGGCCGTGCGCTTATGCGTGCATTCGGCTTCCCGTTCAAATAAGAGGTCGATATGGCTAAGAAAGGTATGATTAATCGCGAATTGAAACGCGAAAAGACAGTAGCAAAATACGCTGCAAAACGTGCTGAATTAAAAGCAACGATTGCAAATGTAAATGCAACTGACGAAGAACGTTTCGCCGCGACGCTAAAATTACAAGCATTACCACGTAATGCATCTCCAGTACGTCTTCGTAACCGCTGTGGTTTAACTGGTCGTCCTCATGGTTACTTCCGTAAGTTCGGTTTAAGCCGTAACAAATTACGCGATACAGTAATGCAGGGTGATGTACCAGGCGTTGTTAAAGCAAGCTGGTAAGGAGCGACTAAATGAGTATGCAAGATACCGTTGCCGACATGTTAACACGTGTTCGTAACGCACAAATGGCAAAGAAACAAACCGTTTCTATGCCGTCTTCTAAGTTGAAAGTTTCTATTGCAAACGTACTTCAACAAGAAGGTTATATTTCAAATGTAGAAGTGGCTCAAGAAGAGACAAAATCTACTTTGACTATTACGTTAAAATATTTCGAAGGCAAACCAGTTATCGAAACGGTTAAGCGCGTAAGCCGTCCAGGTCTACGTCAATACCGTGGTAAAGATAAATTACCGAGCGTTAAGCAAGGTTTGGGTATTGCAATTGTTTCTACAAGCAAAGGCATCATGACTGATCGCGCTGCACGTGCTGCGGGCATCGGTGGTGAAGTTATTGCTTTTGTTTCTTAATAGGTGATTCCTCATGTCTCGTGTGGCTAAAGCCCCAGTAACTGTACCTAATGGTGTAACAGTTACTAAGAACGGCCGGCAGGTCGAAGTGAAAGGCAGCAAAGGTACATTGTCTTTCAACCTGCATGCGCTGGTCGAGCTTAAACAGGATGATAGTACACTTCAACTTGCTCCAGTAAAAGAGTCGAAAGACGCTTGGATGCAAGCTGGTACTGCTCGCGCTGTATTGAACAACCTTGTAAAAGGTGTCAGTGAAGGCTTCGAACGCAAGTTGCAACTCGTTGGTGTTGGTTATAAAGCTGCGGTTAAAGGTTCTGTTGTTAACCTCGCTTTAGGTTACTCACACCCGATTGACTACGCTTTACCAGAAGGTGTAACAGCGGAAACTCCAACTGCTACTGAAATCATTTTGAAATCAGCAAACAAGCAGTTGTTAGGTCAAGTAGCAGCGGAAATCCGTGCATATCGTTCTCCTGAACCGTATAAAGGTAAAGGTGTTCGTTATTCGGATGAAGTTATTCTTCGTAAAGAAGCTAAGAAGAAATAAGGCGCGAGGTTCTTATGAACGAAAAGAAACAAACCCGTTTGCGTCGTGCGAAAAGCACACGCTTGCACATTCGTGCATTGGGTGCGACTCGTTTGTGTGTAAACCGCACTCCGCGTCACATCTATGCTCAAGTCATTTCAGCAGATGGTGGCAAAGTTTTAGCGCAAGCTTCAACTTTGGATACATCATTGCGTAGTGGTGCGACTGGTAATATCGATGCAGCAACTAAAGTTGGTGCTTTAATCGCAGAACGTGCTAAAGCAGCTGGTGTTACTAAAGTTGCATTTGACCGTTCTGGTTTTAAATATCATGGTCGTATCAAAGCCTTGGCTGATGCTGCTCGTGAAGGCGGCTTGGAGTTCTAATCATGGCGAAAGTTGAACAAAACGAAGGTCTCGTTGAAAAGCTGGTTGCCGTTGATCGTGTAGCCAAAGTTGTTAAGGGTGGTCGTATCTTCTCTTTCACAGCATTAACTGTTGTGGGTGATGGTAATGGTCGTGTAGGTTTTGGTCGTGGTAAAGCACGTGAAGTTCCAGCTGCTATTTCTAAAGCACTTGAAGCAGCACGTCGCAACATGATTACTGTAGACCTTGCGGGGACTACTTTACAACACCCTGTGAATGCTCGTCATGGTGCAAGCCGTGTGTATATGCAACCTGCTTCAGAAGGTACTGGCGTAATTGCTGGTGGCGCAATGCGTGCTGTTCTTGAAGCTGCTGGTGTACATAACGTACTTGCTAAATGTTATGGTTCTACTAATGCTGCTAACGTAGTAAACGCAACTTTCAAAGGTTTGCGTGATATGACTTCTCCTGAGAAAGTCGCTGCAAAACGTGGTCTTTCAGTAGAACAAATTCAAGGGTAATCAATCATGAAAACGATTAAAGTTACCCAGACTAAATCTTCTTCGCATCGTTTAAAAAATCATAAACTTTGCTTACAAGGTCTTGGTCTGCGTCGTATTGGTCATACTGTAGAAGTGCAAGATACGCCTTCTAACCGTGGTATGGTCAACAAAGTTTACTATATGGTTAGTGTAGAGGAATAAGCCATGACTCTGCGTTTAAATGAACTTGCACCTGCAGAAGGTGCTAAACGTGAAAATCGTCGTTTAGGCCGTGGTATCGGTTCTGGCGTTGGTAAGACTGGTGGCCGTGGTGTCAAAGGTCAAAACTCACGTAAAAGTGGTGGTACTCGTCCAGGCTTTGAAGGCGGTCAAACTGCATTATATCGTCGTTTGCCTAAATTCGGTTTCACTAGCCAAATCGCTTTGAAAACTGCTGAAGTGCGTTTGTCTGAGTTGAATAAAGTTGAAGGTGATGTTATTAGCCTTGAAACTTTGAAAGCTGCGAATGTTGTTCGTCGCGATCAAATTCGTGCTCGCATCGTACTTTCTGGTGAAATCACTCGCGCGTTCACTGTACAAGGTGTCGTGTTGACTAAAGGCGCTAAAGCTGCTGTTGAAGCTGCTGGCGGTAAAGTCGAGGAGTAATCTCGAGTGTCTATGACTCCTAGTTCTACTGGTCATGTAAACATGATGAAAGGCCAACCGTTTCATGTGAAATATCGTGAAATTATTCGTCGATTAATGTTTTTGATTGGCGCGTTGTTGGTCTTTCGACTAGGAGCGCATATTCCGTTGCCGGGTATTGATAATGTGGCGCTTGCACAGTTTTTTAAAGCTAATGAAGGTACCTTCTTAGGTTTATTTAACATGTTCTCAGGCGGTGCATTAGAACGCATGTCGATTCTTGCATTGGGGATTATGCCGTACATTTCTGCATCGATTATTGTGCAGCTGATGTCTACGGTTGTTCCATCGCTTGAAGCTTTGAAGAAAGAAGGCGAGCAAGGCAAACGTAAGATCAATCAATATACACGTTATGGCACTCTATTTCTTGCACTTGTGCAAGGTGTAGGGATGTGTGCAGGTCTGATCAGTCAAGGTATTACTTTGACTTCAGGCTTGGCATTCTATGTTCCAGCTTTGACTTCTTTAGTTGCAGGAACAATGTTTTTGATGTGGTTGGGAGAACAGATTACCGAACGTGGTGTTGGTAATGGTATTTCCATGATTATTTTTGCAGGTATTGTTGCTGGGTTACCAAGTTTAGTAATTCAGTCTTTTTCATCTGTACAAAATGGTCAAGGTAGTTTAATTGGTTTAGCTGTATTCGGTTTATTATCGTTAGCAGTTTTAGCAGCGATTGTGTTTATTGAAAAAGCACAACGTCGTATTCCAGTAAACTATGCTCAAAAACAGCAGGGTCGTCGCGTATTTACTGCACAGCAAACACACTTACCATTAAAAATTAATATGGCAGGCGTGATTCCAGCAATTTTTGCAAGCTCTTTGTTATTATTTCCAGCGAGCTTGGGACAATGGTTAGGAAGTGCTGATCCAAATGCAGGGATTGTTAAGCGTAGCTTGCAAGATTTGGCATTGGTGTTATCGCCTGGACAGCCGTTGTATTTAATGCTTTTTGGTGCGTTAATTATTTTCTTCTGTTATTTCTACACGGCGCTTGTATTTAGTCCAAAAGAAGTTTCAGAAAATTTAAAACGTAGTGGGGCATATGTACCTGGTATCCGCCCAGGTGAGCAAACGGCTCGTTATTTAGATCATATTCTTAACCGTTTGACATTTATTGGTGCAATTTACATTACCGTAGTGTGTTTAATGCCTATGGTGCTACAGAGTTCTTTTGGTATTCCATTCCATTTGGGTGGAACATCATTGCTAATTGTAGTTGTAGTGGTAATGGACTTTATGGCGCAGTTACAAGCGCACCTTACTTCGCATCAATATGATAATCAAACGTTAATGAGAAAAACGACTGCTCATCCTAAGGGATAAGCGCACTTAGAGGTTTCATCATGAAAGTACAAGCTTCTGTAAAGAAAATTTGTGGTAGCTGTAAAGTTATCCGTCGTAATGGGGTTATTCGCGTAATTTGTAGCGCAGAACCTCGTCATAAGCAGCGTCAAGGTTAATTTAATTAAGACCTGTTGATTTCAGTAGGCTAATTAGGTTATTATCCGCCCCTCAAGATTTTTGTGGGGCGGTTGATTATCTTGACTGCCTTTTTGGAGAAAATTGAATGGCTCGTATTGCCGGTGTAAACATTCCGGATAACAAGCATGCTGTTATCTCTCTCACGTATATTTTTGGTGTAGGTCGCCACACGTCTAAGAACATCTTAGCTGCTGTTGGTATTTCTGAAACCACTAAAATTCGTGAATTAGATGATGCTCAGCTTGATGCGATTCGTGCAGAAGTTGCTAAGGTTCCGACCGAAGGTGATTTACGTCGCGAAATTTCCATGAACATTAAACGTTTAATGGATTTAGGCTGCTACCGCGGTCTTCGTCATCGTCGCAGCTTGCCTGTTCGCGGACAACGCACCAAAACTAACGCACGTACCCGTAAAGGTCCGCGCAAACCGATTAAAAAGTAAGATTTCTGGAAGCTAAAAGATGGCTAAAGATACTCGCACACGCAAGAAGGTCACTCGTACCGTCTCTGAAGGTGTTGCACACATTCACGCGTCTTTTAATAACACCATTGTTACGATTACCGATCGTCAAGGTAATGCATTGGCTTGGGCTACCTCAGGTGGACAAGGCTTCCGTGGTTCACGTAAATCAACTCCGTTTGCTGCTCAGGTAGCTGCTGAAGTTGCTGGTAAAGCAGCTTTGGATTACGGTTTGAAAAACCTAGACGTCCTTGTAAAAGGTCCTGGTCCAGGTCGTGAGTCTGCGGTTCGTGCATTAGGCGCAGTGGGTTATAAGATTAACAGCATTACCGATGTGACTCCAATTCCTCACAACGGTTGCCGTCCACCTAAAAAACGTCGCGTGTAAGGAGAAACATTCATGGCTCGTTATATTGGTCCAAAATGCAAACTCTCTCGCCGCGAAGGGACAGACCTGCAACTTAAATCAGGCGTTAAACCGTTTGATGTTAAAACCAAAAAACACAATAAAGCACCTGGTCAACATGGTCAGGCTCGTGGTGGTAAGCAATCTGAGTATTCACTACAATTACGTGAAAAACAAAAAGTACGTCGTATGTACGGTGTGTTAGAGCGTCAATTTAGTAACTACTATAAAGAAGCAGCTCGTGTTAAAGGCGCAACAGGTGAAAACTTGTTGAAATTGCTTGAAAGCCGTCTTGATAACGTAGTTTATCGCATGGGTTTTGGTTCTACACGTTCAGAAGCTCGTCAGTTAGTTTCTCACCGTTCTATTACTTTAAATGGTCGTCGTGTAAACATTGCGTCTATTCAAGTAAAAGCTGGTGATGTAATTGCAGTGCATGAAGGTGCTAAACAACAATTGCGTATTAAAAATGCAATTGAGTTAGCTGCTCAACGTGGTATCCCTGCTTGGATGGAAGTTGATCATTCTAAGTTAGAAGGTACGTTTAAAGCTGCACCAGATCGCTCTGATTTACCTGCTGAAATCAACGAAAGCTTGATTGTAGAATTGTATTCTAAATAATCCTTGAGGTAGCAATAAATGACGCGTACTGCAAACGAGTTTCTAACTCCGCAAGCGATCAAGGTCGAAGCGGTGAGCGGGACCTCGGCAAAAGTGATTCTGGAACCTTTAGAGCGTGGCTTTGGTCATACTCTAGGTAATGCTTTACGTCGCATTCTATTGTCTTCTTTGCCTGGCGCTGCTGTGGTTGAAGTTGAAATAGAAGGCGTCGAGCACGAGTACAGTACTTTAGAAGGCTTGCAGCAGGACATCGTCGAGCTCTTGCTGAACCTAAAAGGATTGTCTATTAAGCTGTTCGATCAAAATGAAGCATATTTGACATTAGAGAAACAAGGTGCAGGTGACGTAACAGCAGCTGACCTTCGTTTACCTCATAATGTTGAAGTGGTTAACCCTGATCATTTAATCGGTACTTTGAGTTCTTCTGGTTCATTAAAAATGCGCCTTAAAGTTGCTCAAGGTCGTGGTTATGAAACATCTGACTCTCGTTTCCCTGAAGGCGAAACACGTCCTGTTGGTCGTTTACAGTTAGATGCTTCTTATAGCCCAATCAAGCGCGTTTCTTACACAGTTGAAAATGCTCGTGTAGAACAGCGTACCGATCTTGATAAGTTAGTGATCGATCTTGAAACTAACGGAACTGTTGATCCAGAAGAAGCAATCCGCAAAGCGGCAACAATCTTGCAACAACAAATTGCAATTTTTGTTGATCTTCAGAAAGATCAAACTCCGGTTGCTCAAGAACCTCGCGAAGAAGTTGACCCAATTTTGCTTCGTCCAGTAGATGATCTCGAGCTAACTGTTCGTTCTGCTAACTGTTTGAAGGCAGAAAATATTTACTACATTGGTGATCTTGTTCAACGTACTGAAGTTGAGTTGTTAAAAACTCCTAACTTAGGTAAAAAATCGTTAACAGAGATCAAAGATGTTTTGGCATCGAAAGGTTTACAACTCGGCATGCGTTTAGAGAATTGGCCACCAGCTAGTCTCCGTATGGATGACCGTTTTGCCTATCGTAGCCGTTAATTAAGTAGGACTATCACCATGCGTCATCGTAATAGTGGTGTGAAATTAGGCCGTACAAGCAGCCACCGTAAGGCGTTGTTTCAAAACTTAACAAATGCTTTAGTAGAGCACGAGTTAATTAAGACAACTTTGCCTAAGGCGAAAGAACTTCGTCGTGTTGCTGAGCCTTTAATCACTTTGGCTAAAAACGATACTGTTGCAAACCGTCGTTTAGCGTTTGCTCGTACTCGTTCAGCAGCAACTGTTGGTAAATTATTTACCGTTCTTGGCCCTCGTTACAAAGAACGTAACGGCGGTTATCTTCGTGTTCTTAAAGCGGGCTTCCGTGCAGGTGATGCTGCACCGATGGCTTACGTTGAACTCGTTGACCGTGAAGTAAAATAATACTTCTACGCGTAGAACAGTCAGTTGTTCCAAAAAAGGTCGGTGTAATAACCGACCTTTTTTATTAGATTTTTTAATAGTTTTTGAGACATAAAGATTCTAAATAATAATTTGTTTATTAATACTGATTTTGGCGATTGGCTAGTATGCTAAATTAGGTCGCAATACTATAAAAACATCAAATAGAGAAATATGTTAGATATTGAGATTACAATTTTAGGTGCAGCTGAACTGAATGATTTTAGAATGATTAGACTTTCAGCTTTAGTGAAAGCTCCAGAAATGTTTGGCTCTACTTATGATTCAGAAGTCGTAAAGCCATTAAGCTTTTTTCAAAGTTGCTTATCAGGTTCAACGATTTTTGGCGTCTATCATAAAGGTAAAATTATAGGTTTAGCGACTTTAACACGAGAGAGTGGAATAAAGATTTCTCATAAGTTTGTTCTATCTAGCGTATTTATTGAACCTGAATTTCAAAGACAAGGGATTGCAAATGAATTGCTTCGCGCAGTTATCGCTTATTGCAAAGCGCAAGTAGAACAAATTTTACTGACGGTTGCCGATGATAATCAGCCTGCAATTAACCTTTATCAAAAATTTGGATTTCGGGTTTATGGTTTGGAAAAAAATGCTTTGAAAAATGATACTAAATACACGGATGAGCTTTTAATGAAGCTTTTTTTACACTAGGGTGTATATTTACAGCCATCGAAAGGCAGTACTGCCTTAGTTGATAAAAGATCTTTTTAACTTACTAAACCCCTAATAGTTCAACTTACGATGTTTTAACGGAAAACCTATCAGCTCTCTTGTAATAAAGTCTGTTTTTCTATTTTGACATTTTTTGAAAGTTATTCTGTGCTTGTATTAGATAAGATTATTTTTTAATAGCATCGAATTTATATACAAATTTATTTGTTTACTTTGCATTGTTATTCAAGAAAACCAAGCGAAAATCTCAGGATTTTTTAACCACTTTTTTTCTCAAAATGTCCCGAAGTGATATGAAAAAACCGATGAATGACTAAACTTGACATTGTGTATTGTCAAATTTGTGCTTTAATAAAGACATGATTTACACAGGGTATAAAAAAAATGGAAAAGCAAGTTGATGTTCTCATTATTGGTGCAGGTATCTCTGGAATTGGGTTGGCTGTACATCTCTCTAAAAACTGTCCACAACGCAAATTTGAAATTTTAGAGCGTCGTGAAAGCTTTGGTGGTACTTGGGATTTATTCCGTTATCCTGGTATTCGTTCAGACTCAGATATGTCTACTTTTGGTTTTAATTTTAAGCCATGGGCAAAAGATAAAGTTCTTGCAAGCGGTGCTGAGATTAAAAGCTATTTAAGTGATGTAATTAGTGAAAATCAGTTAAAAGAAAAAATTCATTTTGGTCATCGTGTATTGTCTGCGAACTATGATTCTGCTAAGAAAAAATGGGCAGTTGAGATTGAGGACAGCAATATGAAAAAGCAAACTTGGTCAGCGAATTTTGTAATGGGCTGTACTGGTTATTATAACTATGATCAGGGCTATGCACCTAAATTTCCTAATCAACAGGATTTCAAAGGTCAACTCATTCATCCGCAGCATTGGCCAGAGAATTTAGACTATACAGGTAAGAAAGTCGTTATTATCGGCAGTGGTGCAACAGCGATTACCCTTGTACCTTCAATGGTAAAAGGCGGTGCTGGTCATGTCACAATGCTTCAACGTTCTCCTTCTTACATTGCGACGATTCCTTCAATCGACTTTATTTATGAAAAAACGCGTAAATTTATGTCTGAAGAAACAGCTTATAAGTTTACCCGTGCTCGTAACATTGGTATGCAACGCGGTATTTATGCTTTAGCACAAAAATATCCTCAAACAGTACGTCGTTTATTATTGAAAGGCATTGAATTGCAGCTTAAGGGTAAAGTGGATATGAAACACTTTACGCCGAGCTACAATCCTTGGGATCAACGTTTATGTGTCGTACCTGACGGTGATTTATTTAAAGCATTACGCGAAGGTAAAGCGGATGTTGAAACGGATCAAATTGAGAAATTTACTGCGAAAGGTATTCAATTAAAATCGGGTAAACATTTAGATGCTGATATTATTATTTCGGCAACAGGCTTAGAAATCCAGATTTTAGGTGGTGTGCAAGGTTCAATTGATGGCAAACCAATGAATACATCAAACCATATGCTTTATCAAGGTGTTATGGTCAGTGATGTACCAAACATGGCGATGATCATTGGTTATATCAATGCTTCATGGACGTTGAAAGTTGATATTGCTGCTGATTATATCTGTCGCTTGATCAACCATATGGATAAAAATGGTTATGATGAAGTAATCGCACATGCTGATCCTGCTCAGCGTGAACAAGATACGATTATGGGTAAGATGTCTTCAGGATATATTGCTCGTGCAGCAGATGTTATGCCAAAACAAGGTAAACAAGCACCTTGGAAAATCACTAACAATTATTTAGCTGATCGTAAAGAGTTGAAAGATGCTAAATTCAATGATGGCGTTTTACAATTTCACAAACGTGGCGAACAAGCTGATCGTAAGCCAAAATTAGTGTCTTAATCGAATAGGCTCTATCAAAACCTCATGCTAATGCATGAGGTTTTTTTATTTATAATTATTCTTTAAATCAGGATAATATCGCGTATATTGAGCAGTATTAAAATTTAAAACGAAGGATTGATCAATGAAAAAAGTATTGATTTTGGGGACATTATTATTAAGTCAGCTTGCATTTGCTGATGATATGAAACAAAAAGAACAGATCGCACAAAAATTAGTTTCTGTGGATGGCACTGAGCAAGGTCTACAGAATACAGATAAGATGATTTTAGAACAAATTAAGATGCGTTTGCCAAAAGACTTACCAGAGAGTTTTTATACAGATTTAAGTAAAAACCTAAATAGTGAGCAGCGTAAACAATTTATTGTGCAGCGCTATGTTGAAAGCTTTAGCCAAAAAGAATTACAAGCTGCTTTAGCATTTTATCAATCCACTGAAGGAAAGGCATGGGCTAAGAAAGCAAGTGATGTGGGAAGTGAAGTGGCGCATTTCACGACACAAAATGCGCGCACTGCTTTAAATACAACAATGCAGCAATATATTGATAATCCGACAGTTAAACAATTGATGGCGAGAATGAATCCACAAGCAATACCAACCGTTGAAAAGAAAAATTAAAAAATAAAAAGGATAGGGCGAGAATCCCTATCCTTCGTTTAAAGCGATTAAAGTGTACGAGAGATCAGTTCTTTCATAATCTCATTGGTACCTGCATAAATACGATTTGCACGATTATCGATATATGCGCGAGCGATTGGGTACTCAAGCATATAGCCGTAACCACCATGTAATTGTAAACAATCATCTACAACTTTAGAGAACATATCAGAGATTTTGTATTTTGCAGCGGCAGCAGCATCTACACCTAAATTTTCTTCTAATTGCAACTCCATACAACGATCCAAATAGGTACGGCAGAAATCAATTTCTGTACGCAACTCTGCAAGTTTGAAACGTGTATTTTGGAATGTACTAATAGATTTACCAAAAGCTTTACGATCTTTGGTGTATTGAACAGTATGAGCAAACGCGGCTTCAGCACCTGCTTGGCATATAATTGCTACTAACATACGTTCCCATGCAAGTTCTTTCATGAGCATGATGAAGCCCATGCCTTCCATGCCCAATAAATTTTCTTTTGGTACACGAACATTATCAAAGAACAACTCACAAGTGTCCTGACCTTTCATCCCAATTTTATTTAAAGGTTTTCCTTTGCTAAAACCAGCACGATCAGCTTCTACGATAATTAAAGATAAGTTTGCTGAGCCTTTTTCATTATTACCTGTTTTACAGACAACAATTGCCATATCACATAGATAGCCATTGGTAATAAAGATTTTTGAGCCATTGATCACATATTCATCGCCATCCAATACGGCTGTGGTGCGAACGGCTTGTAAATCAGAACCTGTGCCAGGTTCAGTCATTGCAATTGCAGTTACAGCCTCGCCTGATGCCATTTTGGGCAACCATTTTTGTTTTTGCTCTTCATTGCCAAAGTTATTGATGTAATTTGCAACGATATCTGAGTGTAGTGAAAAGCCTGTGCTTGAATCCATTGCATAAGCTTGTTCTTCAATTAAGATCATGCTGTATAGGCGATCGACACCTGAACCACCGTACTCTTCAGGCATCGTGGTACAAAGCAAACCAAGTGCACCTGCCTTATTCCATAAATCGCGATCAACATGTTGTTGTTTTTCATATTTCTCAATATTTGGAACAACTTCTTTTTCATAAAATTTACGAACAGTTTCACGAAATGCTTCATGGTCAGAAGTAAATAATTTTCGTGCTAACATATTTGGAATTGGACGAATTGCACCTGATTGCATTTGTTATTTTTTCCTTAATCAATAGATTTGAGATGATCATGGTCAAGATACAAGAAATCGAAAATATTGGACAATGTGATCAATGCTCAATTTACTTGATGTATTTGGTCACCTTGGAAAAATCTCTGCGAACTTAACAGGGGATCGGGTACACTATGTGGGAAACTGTTGCATAGCGAAACACATAATGTCTGATGAAATGACTCTTGAAGAACGTAAAGTAATTTATCGCGCACGTCGTGGTTTAAAAGAAATTGATGTGTATTTTGATCCTTATGTGAAGAATCACTATTTAACCGCTGATCAAGCAGAAAAAGCTTTGTTTGCTGAATTGGTTGAGCAAGAAGATCCAGATTTGCTAGATTGGTTCATGGAAGTCGGTGAACCACCACGAAATGAATTAAAAGATTTTATTTTAAAACTAAAACATTATGTCCACGGCTAGTCGTCTTTTCGAGCTGCAATACAGCCGTTTTTCGATTGTATTGCAGTTTTTTATATTTCTTACCATTTTAATTCTAAGCTATCAATTACTCCATCCGATGCTGTGGTTGTTAAGTCTCGGAATCATGGCTTTCGCATGGTTTAAGCTATTCAAGCAGCCGTCCATCATTCGTTTTGAATATTTAGATGAACACATCTGGTCGTTTGAATTTTCAGATAAGAATTTAGCAATTCAACGTTTGAATATTACTAAAATAATTGACCATAAAGCTTATGTTTCAATTCATATTGCTGACTCGAGTTGCAAAACTTACATCATTTGGTGGGATCAATTGTCATATTTGCAATGGAAAAATCTAAAGTTGCTGGCAAAAGTGATTTGATTGTCAGACAATTCTACATTTGTATAAAAATTAAAAATTAATATTTTTCATATTCTTAATAATTAATAGTAAAGTTTTTATCTCAATTGTTAGATTAAATACTCTAAAAAATCGTGAAAATCATGATTGTCAGACAATATGGCAATCAACTTGGATACGTTTTCGCTAAAGTACAAACACCAACGTAAAGTGTGGTGGAGGTCCTAAGATGGAAATTCCAACATGGTCGTTTCTGGTGATTGCAATCATTTTTGCAATTGTTGTAGGAAGAGCAGGAACTTTACTCAGGGAACTTCTTGAATCACATCAACATAAAGTTGTAGTGACCAAGAGAAAGAGATTGAAAGTGTCATCAATATACACACTCCCAGTGAATAATGATGATGAACGCCAATCTAGTATTCACCAAAAGTGGATACGCAAAGTGTAGGAGGTCTCTATGGAGATTTCAATGTGGATGTTTCTAGTAATTGCAGTCGTTATGGCGATTGTTGTAGGAAGAGCTGGAACATTACTAAAGGATTATTTTCAACAAAACTAAAAGATAAAGAGTTTTAAGTTTTTACCAGTTAATAAGTAGCATGTGCTGAACCGTCGCAATGCTACTTTTTTTTGCCTGAAATTTGTGTATTTTCAATTCTCTGTCAATTCGCTTATTTGTGAATTGTGTCAAAATGTCCATCTTAAATTAGAGCAATTACTCTTTAATTCACGTATTGCATCTGATAAGGTACATCTAAAAGGAAAAACAAATTAATTAGAGGACAGGAAGAATGTCTAAACTCCATAGAATTGGACAGGGTGTGGCGGTTGCGTTACTTACAACATCAATGTTATCTGGGTGTTCATACGTCATTAAAACAGGTGCAAATGTTGCATTAGGCTTCAGTGAAAATCATATTGTGCCACCAATTTTAGCGATGGATGATGCTGAAATGGTTTGTAATTCAGGAAATGCTTTAACTCCTGCGATTATGGCAACAAAAGATATGGGTGCTGATCCGACGCGCATGGCAGTATTGCTTTATACGTCTGCGGGGATTTGTGCTGAAAATCAGGCTTTAGAGGCTGAATTACGTTATTTACGAGCATCAAAAGCTGGGCAGGTAACTGAAGCGCAAGATGCTCGTATCGAGCAAAAACGTTGGGCTGGTATTGCTGCTCAACGTCAATATGCTGGTTATCAACTATTTAGAGACCGCTGGGAAGCAAAATATAAATATAAACTAGGTGATTCATGCCCAACTATGCGCAATGACTTGGATCAAACTGTTTATCTGCTCGGTATGGTGAGTGGTTTACAGGCGATGACCAATGACATTAACTCAGGTGGTGCAATCAACGTTCCAAAAGATATTGCAGGTATTGTTGAACGAGGTATGGCTTGTTTAGACAATGAAAAATTCTGGGGTGCGCCAATGGCAACGCGCGCTGTAATCTGGACCTTATTACCAGGTGCAGGAGATGGTAAGCCAGAACCATATGCGACCATGAAACAGTCAATGCAAATTGGTGAGAAAAAAGGTGTGCGTCTGTCTCATGCTCTATATGCCGTTGCAGCTCAAGCAAGTGGAGATGATGCAAAACTTCGTGATGCTTTCCGTTCATATGCTGCGGCTACAGGTGAAGATAAACCAGCAAATCCTCAGTTTAGATTGATCGATCAGATGGCTGGTCTCATGGTTCGTGGTATTGCAGATCGTTATTGGACTGAAAATACTGGTGTTCGAGCAGGCGATGAAGGTTTAACGTCTTTCTGGGATGACAAACAAGAAAGCTCAACGGAACTGGATGAATTATTCGATGGTGGTGGTGATGGTGCATCAGCGCCAGCAACTGAAGAAGTTCCAGCCGAGTAACCTGAATTAAACGACCTTTTACCGATGAAACATTTAAATTGGTGAGAGGTCTGTTTTTATGAGGTGTAAATAAATGAAAGATCAAGTATGGATACGGAAAGTCATTTTGATCGCTATATGCGTTTCAATATCAGCGTGTTTGCAAGTATTTGCTGATCATTTCATTTATTGGCGACCTAATCTGCTTGGCGAATTTTGGAGATTGTGGACAGCACATTGGGTTCATGTCGGTTGGGTTCACTTTCTGTTGAACATGATGGCATTTGCATGTTTGCCCTTTATTTTTCCTCATGTTCGTAATTGGCATTTATGGGCGCTCTTATTTATCTTACCGCCATTTATCAGTCTGATCTTCTATTTTTATCTTCCATATATTGATGCTTATGCAGGACTATCGGGGGTATTACATGGTTTATATACCGCAGTCGGTTTGGTTTATTTGAAGTATAAAAATGAGCGTAAGTTTGCAATCTTGGTTCTCAGCTTAATAGCCGTGAAACTAGCTTGGGAAAATACCTTTGGGCAAACAGGAACTGCGCAATTGATTGGCAGTCCTGTATTAACCGAAGCTCATTTGATTGGTGCAATTGGAGGTGTGTTGTGCGGATTAGGATATTTGGTATTAAAACGATTTAAGACTTGGAAACTAAGAAAAACAGTATAAATGTGATTGTGGTCATTCTTGGATAAAGTTTGCTGCAACTTTAAGCGGTTTAAAAGGGATTGGTTACGAAGAGGGTAAGTCATTTATCTATCGACCATTTAAATAGCATGATTCAACATCTTTGGATGGATGTTGATAACAAAAACTGGAATAGACATGCAAAATGATCAAGAGAAAAAGTCTGGACTAGGTCTACTGAGTCATATCTGGACTGAGTGGATATCGACCTTTGTTATTCTTGTTTTACTATTAATGACGCTCGTTATTGGTACAGGTGAGATGATTCATGGTCAATTATTGCGTATGGGGGAGAGCCTGTATGGTGATCCTGATACAGGAATGCAGTATTCATTTCTGCGTGCTGAACCTGAAAAGCCGACCTGTGACAGAAATCCAAATATAGATGCACAAGTTCAAGAGCAGATGAAAATCAATGCTGCCGATGAATTTGCAAGTATGTTTGGTGTAGCTTCTGAGGCAGATGTTCGAACTTCATTGCTAGCGGCTCAGCAACAATGTGATGAGAAATACCAATTCTACGATAAGGCGATGAAACATATCGAAGCCAATCCGAGTATTCGTACCTATCGACAAATAGAAACGAGCTTCTTTGGCATCTTTAAATTTGGTACGGAGAATCGTGCTTTATTCCTTGTGATTATGGTTGTATTTGCTGCCATCAGTGCGACATTGAAAGCTCATCACATTGGTTTACGTAGCCCAGCAACCAAGACCGATTTTCGTGTTTATAACATTGCGATGTTATTAGGTAATGCGTTGTTGACGTCTTCCGTCATTAGCCAATATAAATCGGTACTCAATTCTGGTGTTCCTATTACACCTGAAATGACTGTAATTTATTGGTTATGGATGATTCTGTTTGCGGTTCTGACTTTAATTAGTTTATTCCAATTAATTAAACCACCAACTCCAACACGTGAAGGTGGAAATGTAGGCTTAGCCTTCCTCAGCGTTCCTCTATATGCTTATATGGCAATTATCACAGGGGTTGCATTTACTTTCTTCATGGATTATCCGATGGGTCAAGGTATTTATCTTGGTCAGTTGGTTGAGTTCTCGAATATTTTCTTGAATCTTGCATTGTTTATTTGGGCTGGTATGTTGCTCAAGCAAACACGTATTGTTGATTTATTCTTGAATATCTTGCGTCCATGGAATTTGGCTCCTGAAACGTTAACGTGGTTAATTCTAATCGCTGCGGCATTACCAACAGCATACACTGGGGCCTCTGGTATTTTCGTTATTGCTGCGGGCGCAATTATTTATAAAGAAGTGTGGAATGCGGGTGGACGTCGTCAATTTGCACTCGCTGCAACAGCACTATCGGGTTCAATGGGTGTGGTTTTACGTCCGTGTTTATTGATCGTTGTAGTTGCTTCGTTGAACAAAGAGGTTACAACCGATCTGCTTTATAAATACGGTATGTACACCTTCTTACTCACATCTACTTTATTTTTAATTATTGCTTTAATTTTTGCAGAGCAGAAATTTAGAATTGCACCACCAAAGATTGCACTGCCAAAATCATTACGTGCATTTGTACCTGTATCACCGTATATCGTGATCTTTGTTTTGATCTGGTTGTTCTATAAACATGCTTTATCAACAGATTTAAATGAATTTACAGCACCAGTGATGATGCCTGTGATTTTATTGATGATGGTATTGTTTGATAAGTTGCGTAAAGAACCTGCACCGCTTGCACCTGTTGGTCATTGGGATAGTACTTTAAATAGCTATACATTACCTGCGGATGGTACTCAACCTGCACCGAGAATCAATCCAGAAGATGATCCACGCAAACCAGAACGTAATATCTCATTTGGAAAGGCGTTACACGCATCTACAAGTGAAACAGTAGGTCATATTGGTGCGCTTGTAATTCTGATGGCACTTTCAGTGAGTGTTGGTGGTTTCCTCGAGCAGATTCATATCATGGAAGCCTTCCCGCAAGATATTAATAATATCGTTGTTGTGATTACATTGATTGTATTCTTAATGATTTTTGTTGGTATGATCATGGATCCATTTGGAGCAGTAATTCTCATTACTGCGACAGTCGCACCAGTTGCATATCAGTACGGCATTGATCCTATTCACTTCTGGATGATTGCATTAATTGGTTTTGAGTTAGGTTATGTGACACCACCGGTAGCTCTCAATCACTTATTAGCACGTCAGGCGATTGGTGATGCAGAAGTTGCTGAAGCAGACGCTGAAGTTAGACATTTATCTTTCTACTATCGTTATGAGCGCTGGATTTTACCTTTACTGGTTATGGTACCAGCTATTCTGATTATTGCTTACGTGCCTTACTACTTCAAAATGTTTGGTTGGTATAGTTAATTATAAGTAATATTAAAAAAGCACCTTCGGGTGCTTTTTTATTTTTACATTTTAAGGTTGTTTTAAGATTTTAATATTATTATATAAAGTTATTTATAATATAAGTTTCATGATTCTTCATTTAATTAATTCGTAGCTGGATTCTTGTAGTTAATTGGGTTTTGTTGTTAAGTATTTGATATTAAATGTTAATATGTATTTAAAATAATTTCTTGGTTAACTGTTTATCTTTAATATAGTCTTTATTGAGTTTAATTTTATGAAATTTATTTTATATTATTTAGTACATATGTATTGATAATAAAAACCAACAATAAAGTAATTGTAGTCATTTTCTTTAATAAAACTTTGTTGCAAATTTAAACGGTTTAAAAGGGATTGGTCAGAAAAGGGTAATTCATTTATCTATCAGCCATGGATAACGCATGATTCAACATCTTTGGATGGATGTTGATAACAATAAACTGGACAAGACATGCAAAATGATCAAGAAAATAAGTCTAGATTAGCCCGATTAGGTTATATCTGGAATGATTGGATATCAACATTCATTATTCTTGCATTGCTACTAATGACTCTGCTTATTGGTACAGGCGAGATGATTCACGGTCAAATGCTTCGTATGGGTGAGCGTTTGTATGGTGATCAAACCACAGGAATGCAGTATTCATTTTTACGTGCTGAACCTGAAAAACCTACTTGTGACCGTCATCCTGACATTGAAGGGCAAGTTCAAACGCAGATGAAAGCCAATGCTGCGGATGAGTTTGCAAGTATGTTTGGTGCTGCCTCTGAATCTGATGTGCGTACCTCATTGTTAGCTGCACAACAGCAGTGTGAAGAAAAATATCAATTTTATGATAAGGCGATGAAACATTTGGAGGCTCATCCAAGTATTCGTACTTATCGTCAAGTAGAAACCACATTCTTCGGTATCTTTAAGTATGGTTCAGAGAACCAGACTGTTTTACTGTTATTTATGGTGCTGTTTGCTTCTATTACTGCATCTTTGCGTTATCACCATATTGGTTTGCGTGCACCGAAAAGTAGAATTGATTTTAGAGTTTATTCAGCGTTAATGGTGATTGGTAATGGTTTACTCAGCTATTCTGTGGTTAGCCAATATCAATCTTTACTCAATTCAGGGGTAGAGTTAACCGATAAAACCTTGATGATTTCATGGTTATGGATCTTACTTTTTGTTTCTTTGACGATCATCAGTGTATTTCAATTTCTCTTCGTACCAAAGACTGCACAAACTAAAGGAAACTTTGGTCTAGCCTTGTTGAGTGTTCCACTATATGCATTCATGTCAATCGTGACAGGGATCGCATTTACCTTCTTCATGGATTATCCAATGGGGCAAGGGATTTACTTAGGTATCTTGGTTGAGTTCTCGGGTATTTTCTTAAATCTTGCATTGTTTATTTGGGCAGGTATGTTGCTCACTCAAACCCGTGTGATGGATTTATTCTTAAACATCCTACGTCCATGGAACTTGGCACCTGAAACCTTAACGTGGTTAATCTTGATTGCAGCAGCGATTCCAACAGCATATACAGGTGCTTCTGGTATTTTCGTTATCGCAGCCGGTGCGATCATCTATAAAGAAGTCTGGAACTCTGGTGCACGTCGTCAATATGCACTCGCTGTATCTGCGATGTCAGGTTCTTTGGGTGTGGTCATTCGTCCATGTTTACTTGTGATCTTGATTTCGATGCTGGACAGCCGTCATGTGACGTCTACAGAATTATTTGATCATGGTATCTATGTATTCTGGTTAACAGCATTCATTTTCCTTGGTGTTTCTTTAATTCTTGCTGAAGAAAAATTCCGTGTGAACTCGCCTAAAGTTGCAGTTCCTGGCATGTTACGTGCGTGCGTACCTGTGATTCCTTATGTGATTATTGGTTTTGCCGTTGTGATGTTCTATAAGCTTGCTTTAGATACGTCGATCAATGAATTCACCGCACCGATGATTTTACCGTTGGTGTTGATTGCAATGATCTTGTTTGACAAGTTGTTTTCAGCAAAACTTGCCCCTGCACCAGTCGTTGATGCCAAGCATGAAGCACTGGTTCGTGAGCATGAAAAGAAATCAGAATTCTTGAAATCACATGATCCACATGGCAGTAAGAGCTTTGGTTTTGGTGGTGCATTACGTTTTGCAACCTCAGAAACGGTTGGACATATCGGTGCATTGATTCTGCTGATGGCATTATCTGCAAGTGTCGGTGGTTTAATCGAGCGTGCTGAAGTGGTTGAGTTATTACCGACACACTTGGGTAATATCTATATTTCACTTGCCTTTATTGCACTGTTACTTGCCATTATTGGGATGACAACAGATCCATTTGGTGCGGTGATTTTAGTTGCTGCAACGGTTGCACCTGTGGCCTACGAAAATGGTATCCACCCGATCCACTTCTGGATGATCGTATTGGTTGCATTCGAATTCGGTTATGTAACGCCGCCTGTTGCCTTGAACCACTTGCTGACGCGACTCTCCGTCGGGGATGAGGAGGTTACCGCCGCTGATAAAGAAGCGAAAGAGAAATATACAAGTTTCTACTTCCGTTATGAACGCTGGATTTTACCTATCATTGTTTTATTCACATCATTAGTCTTGGTGACATATGCGCCTTATGTTTTCCAAATGTTTGGTTGGTATAAACACTAATTTTTGAGATCGAAAAAAAGCACCTGAGGGTGCTTTTTTTATGTGCAATAGAAACGGTTACTTGTATCTTCTTTTCTGAATGATCGGACTACATAGCACAATAGCCAGCAATATAAAAACAAAACCAATTAAACTGTAGAAATCGGGTATTTCATTCCAAAGCAAAAAACCCCATATTCCTGCAAATATAATTGCCATATAGTTGACTGGAGCAATTTGCCCAGCAGGTGCAAGTCGATAAGCATGTGACATAAAAATTTGGCTAATATTTGCAAGTACACCAGCTGCAATCAAAAAGAAGAGTTCTTGTAAATGATACGGACGCCATACCCAAAACATAGGAATAACAGACAAAAGTGATCCGATAAAACAGAAATAAAATACAATACGTTCAGGTGGTTCGGTTTGAGTAAGCGCTCTGACGGTTACGAATGCCATTGAAGCAAATAAACTTGAAGCAATCCCAACCATCGAAACCCAGTTTAATAAGCCTTGATCAGGTTTTGCGACACAAAATACCCCAATAAAACCTAAGCCTGCTGCGTAAAGCATAACTTTAGTGATCTTTTCCTTTAAAAATAGCCATGCAATAAGCGGAATGAAAATCGGGGATGAGTAGGTAAAGACCATGGCATTTGATAGTTTTAGATGGGCAATTGCATAAAAGAAACCATACATTGCAGCCAGACCAATCAAACTTCGCCATGTATGCATCCAAAGTTTTTCTGTTTTAACAAAGCTCATACCTTGTTTAAGTATGAAAGGTAAAAATAGAACTAAACCCACAAGGTTGCGGAAAAAAACAATGGTGAAATTATCTACACTATGAGAAGCATAGCGAATACAAATACCCATTACAGAAAACAACAATGCAGAGAGTGTCAGACAGCCTATTGCAAAAATAAGGTTTTTATCTTTATCAAATATATTCATATTAAGTGGAATCTTGCCACATGGATAAGAGCTGTATTGGTCATAGATGTTCAGATTATCATTTCATTATACGAAATAGAGTGAGTATGAATTAAAAAGAGATACTTTTAAATTTTCACGTCGATTTAGATACATAGAAAGATTAAGCACTTAATCCGCTAATATTTGTTTTTAGATCAAATTTAGTCTTGAAATATAAGTGTTTTTAAATACTATTTACTGTTCTGATCAAATATATTTTCATTTAATACATGGAAGAAATATCTAATTCCAAAGTGTAGCTTTAATTCAAATTAACGCTACCAACTAAGGTTTATTCTGAGCAGCAAGTTGTGCTTCTAGCAATTTAACTTGATCTTCTTTGAGCTTGAGTAAGGTATCAACATCGGTATGTTGCTGCTTTAGATCTTGTTGCTGATCTTTAAGTTGCTGATGAATATCATCCAGTTTTGTAATTTCTTCTTTGGCTAAAGTGTCATTTGCAGGAATAGGGTCTTTAACAATAGACTCTTCGACCAGCTGAATAGGCGCAGGTGTTTCATTCGCTACTTCAGCAGATTCCGTAGTTGCTGTAACAGACGGTGTTACCGTTTTTTCAATTGCTGGTTGTATTGAGGTTATAGATGTCTCTTGATGCTTTTCAGAAAAAAACCACTGTATCGCAAAGATCAGCACGACTACCACACTGATCCCGCCAATAATCATCCATAATAATTTTGAGTTTTCATTTTGATATGATGACATCATCTTTTAACCTTTCTAGTCAAAATGACGAGGTTTGAATTGTATGACCCCAATTTCATCTGGCTCAGCAGATTGCGACTCTTCCACATGGGTTGGGCGCTTCTCGCTATAAGCACATTCGATACATTCAATCCACTCGTCATCCACAGTGATGATCTTAACAACACGATCTAAAGCGCCACATTTTGGGCATTTGGCACCCGCGATGAACTGTCTTTTCATGTCAGTTAATTACACCCTGTGAACAATATTGACGTAGTTTAAGCGGTTTTATCTGTGTTCGTCCAACCTTGATGTCGTAATAATGCATCTATTTTTGGTTCTCTTTTTCGGAAATTGCGAAACGCATCAAGCGCTGTATCTTTTCCGCCAACTGCTAGAATAAACTTTCTAAATTCTTTTCCAGTCTCGGTGTTAAAAATACCTTCGTTTTCGAAACGATCGAAGGCATCACTGGCTAAAACTTCTGCCCATTTATATGAGTAATAACCAGCAGCATAACCACCTGCAAAAATGTGGCTGAAGCTGTGTTGAAAACGGTTATAAGATACCGCAGGAACCACGGCAAATTTATCGCGAATATCATCCAGTGTGGCTTGGATTTGCTGACTGTTTAAGGCTGGCGCTTGGCGGTGAATGGTTAAGTCAAACAGAGCAAATTCAATCTGACGCAAGGTTTGCATACCTGACTGGAAGAAACGCGCGTTTAATAACGCTGATAACAACTCTTGCGGTAAGGTTTGTTTGGTTTCAGTGTGCTCGCTGAGTACATCTAGACTTTCATTATCCCAAGCCCAAAACTCCATGAACTGACTTGGTAATTCAACAGCATCCCAAGCCACACCGTGCGTACCTGCAACCGAGATATTATCCACTTCAGTGAGCATATGATGTAAGCCATGACCAAACTCATGGAATAGTGTAATCACTTCATCATGGGTAAGTAGGGCAGGCTGATCGCCAATCGGTGGGGTAAAGTTACATATCATATAGCAAATTGGTTTTTGAAGACCATTTGCAGTTTGCACACGAGAGCGGAAACCACTCATCCATGCACCCCCACGTTTACCATTGCGGGCATATAAGTCGAAGTAGAAGCCGCCAACCACTTGACCTTGATCTTCAATTTCAAAATAATGGACATCATTTTGCCAAACAGGCGCTTGACGTTCGATGATTTGAATATCGTAAAGGCGTTGTACGATCTTGAATAAACCATCGACAACCTTTGGTGCGGGGAAATATGGTTTAAGTGCTTCTTGGGACAAGTTGAATTGTTGCTGTTTCAACTTCTCAGAGTAATAGGTTGCATCCCAAGGTTTGAGTTCATTAATACCATCTTGTTGTGCAATTGCTTTCAGTTCTGCAATTTCAGCAAGTGCTGGAGTCCGTGCATGTTCTGCTAAATCAACCAAGAATTTATCTACAGTTTCGACATCAGGTGCCATCTTGCTAGCAAGTGAATATTCAGCAAAATTATTGAAGCCAAGCAGTTGCGCCATTTCTTGGCGTAGGCTCAGAATTTCTTCCATAACAGGTGTATTATCGAACTCAGTTTTATCTGACTGTTCTGAGGCACGAGTGACATAAGCCTTATAGAGTTCTTCTCTTAATTCACGATCATCAGCATAGGTCATAATCGCAAAATATGCAGGGAAGTCGAGCGTGGTTACGGCTTGTTCAAGTTCACGTTGTTGACCGTATTGTTTTAATAATTCAACACTGCTTTGCGGTAAGCCTTTGAGCTGTTCTTCGGTTAATGGTTTGAAGTAGGCTTGAGTGGCATCGAGTACATGGTTAGAGAAATCTGAAGATAGTTGAGATAAACGTGCTGAGATTTCCGCATAACGTTTTTTGGCTTCGCCTTCGAGTGCAACGCCAGACAATTTGAAATCACGTAGCGCGAGTTTAATCGCACTTTGTTGTGCTTCGTTCAGCGTTTGAAATACAGAACTATCATGAATATGTTGGTAAGTTTGATACAACGCCGTGTGCTGTCCAAGCTGAGTGTAGTATTCGCTTAGACTTGGCAGTAATGCTTGGTAAACTTCACGGGTTTCGGCATTGTTCATCACTGCGTTCAGATGCGACAAAATACCCCATGATTCACTCATGTTATTTTCAAGTTGATCGATTTCCGCCAAAGTTGCCAGTTGGGTTTCAGGACTTTGAGGAACTTCACTGAGTTGATTTAAGAAGTTTTGACCGTTTTGAATCGTTTGTTCGATCTGTTGTTTTAATTCTGTAAGTTGGATTTGATCAAACTGGGGAGTGGGAAGAGTCGCTTGCTGTAGTGTCATTGTATTTTTGCCATATTCATCTTTAAACATAGTTATAGATGTAGGGCTTTAAGGTTGATAAATCAAGGTTGAATTATTATTTATTCGTTAGGTTTTGCGTTGTGATCTGAATTTCATCAATTGATAGAATATATGTGCCGAAGTGACTTTGGCGAGTACTTAACTTTAATTTGAGATGATGATTTTTATACGCTTCATATTCATTCAAAGTAATTCTAAAAATAGGGATTCCTGAATAAACTGTTTGGAAAGAATAAAAATCTGTATTGCGGGAGCGTTTTTTTACGGCAGTTGCTGATATTTCTACGATTTTGGGCTGTCCAACCATATAGGTCAATAACATTGGAATTGTACCTGCTAAGTTTAGCCAGAGTAGAGGAATAATAAATAAAGGAAAAATAACCAAGGCATAAAATTTAGGTTGCGTTTGCACGCGTCGCCATTGTCGTGGAATCACCCATTCCTGATTCATTTTTAAATTGAGAAAGTAAAGTATGAGCAATACATAGAAAAAGCCAGCAATTACCAAGGCGAAAATCTTTACTGTTAATGTAGGTGAAAAGTTAGCTTTAAATATATAAATAGCCGCACTAATGCTTAAAAAGAATAAACAAGCGAGCACATAGTAATGATAATAATATTTTGTGATTTTATAATGAGGCATTAGGATTTTATTTGTATTTTGACATTATTTAACTATGCATTATATAACAAAAAATAGGAGAGCCGAAGCTCCCCATATTTTATCTGTTACTCACTCTTTGCTTTCGCATTCGACTTTTTCTTTTTCACTTTTTTCTTTGCCTTTTCTTTACTTTCAGGCTTTGCTGAAGCTTTTTTAGCAGGCTTCTTGGTATAAGAACTTGGACTGTTTTTGTCCTTTTTCTTACGCACAGGCTTTTCACCATCTTCACTTAATTTCGCTTTAGCGGGTGCTTTGCGAAATACCTCTTCTGTCGTTTGAGTGTGGTTAGGCGCTGTAGTACGAGGTGCTTTTTGACGAATCGCACGACCGAGATGGGTGAGTTGTTGAATGAGTTTAAAATCGATTTTACGTTCTTCAAGGTTGACCCCAGCGACCTGAATTTTCACTTCATCGCCCAAGCTAAATGCCTGTCCACGATTTTGTCCAACTAAGCTCTGACTTGCTTGATCATAGACAAAATAGTCTTCACCCAATTGGCTCACATGGATCATGCCATCTACATAAAGGTCTTTTAAGGTAACAAATAAACCAAATTCTGTTACTGCACTGATGATACCGACAAATTCATCACCTAAATGCTGTTGCATATAGTGGCATTTCAACCAAGTCGTTACGCTACGTGACGCTTCATCGGCACGACGTTCAGTTTGAGAAAAATGTTCACCCGCATCATCTAAAGCAGCCCCAGAAAGTGGGTAAACTTTTTTATCTAAATACGCTTTAATTGCACGGTGTAGCAATAGGTCTGGGTAACGACGAATTGGCGAAGTGAAGTGCGTATAGGCTTCATATGCTAAACCGTAATGTCCAGAATTCTTCGCACCATAGTAAGCTTGCATCATAGAGCGTAATAACACAGCATGAATACTTGGCGCATCTAAACGATCTTTGGTCGCTTCAATCACTCGTTGATAATCAGCCTGAGTTGGTTGTTCGGGGAATGGTAGACCGAGCAATTTTACAAAATCACGAACTTTTTGAATTCGTGAAAATTCTGGTGCTTCATGCACACGATAAAGCATTGGAATATCATGTTCTAGAGCATATTCAGCTGCTGCAACGTTTGCCAATAACATGCATTCTTCAATCAGCTTATGCGCATCATTACGCGAACGTGGCAAGATTTCTTTGATTCCACCTAATTCATCAAAGGTCATATAGGTTTCAATGGTTTCAAATTCCATTGCATGACGTTCAGCACGTAAGCCTTTCAGTGTTTGATAAAGTTGGAACAGCGTATTCAATGATTTATGAATAGTTTTATCTTCGGGGATTGCATCTGTTGTCCCCTCAAAATATTGTCCCACTTGGGTATAGGTTAAACGCGCCTTTGAATGCATAACCGCAGGATAGAATTCATAGCCTGTCACTTTACCTGCACGGGAAAGTTTTAAATCACAGACCATACATAAACGGTCAACGTGTGGATTTAAAGAACATAAGCCATTCGACAACGCCTCTGGCAGCATTGGCAAAACAAAGTGCGGGAAATAAACTGAAGTACCGCGATCTTCCGCTTCTTCATTTAATGGAGAATCTAAACGCACATAATGGCTGACATCTGCAATCGCAACCACGACACGGTAGCCACCGCCTGGGCGTTTTTCTGCATACACTGCATCATCAAAGTCACGAGCATCTTCGCCATCAATGGTGACTAATGGAAGATCACGTAAATCCACACGTCCTTTGAGATCTTTTTCCGAAGGTTCTTTAAAGCTTTCAGCTTCTTTAATGACAGCCTCTGGAAACTCATAAGGCAAACCAAATTCTAAAATGGTTTGCGGAATAATGATTTCAGTATCTGCTTTGTCTGCCATAGACTGAACAATATGACCTGTTGCAAGTTCTTCACGGGTCGGGTAGTCATCAATCGCAACACGGAGCATATCGCCTACTTTGGCATTGGCGTGTTCGATTAATTCTTTTTCTAAGGTGATGGGTTGATGCTGATTGGGGTTGCTTGGTTGAATAAAGTATTCACCCTCATGTTCAGCCACTTTACCAATAATTTGTTTAACGCGGCGTTGTACCACTTCAGTTATAAAGCCCCACGCTTTACCTTTACGATCAACAGAAGTTTGACGGACTTTAACTCGATCGCCATTGAAAACTAAACGGAGTTCACGTTCAGGCAGGAGTAAATCATCCTGACCTGCAATATTGGCAGTACCAAGACCTTTACTATTAATATAAACCGTTGCTTCATGACTTGGCAGATCAGTTGCAGGTTGGTATTTAAAACCATCCTTCATCAATTGACCATCACGCACCATTGCGCTTAAGCGATGGTTTAAGGCATCAATACTTTTTTGATCTGGAATATTAAAATGATCAACGAGTTCTGCATGTGATTGTGCAGTTTGTAATTGTTCTAATGTAGTTAAAATAAGTGTTCGGCTAGGAATAGGATTATCGTAACGTTGCGCTTCTGCTTTAGCTTCGGGATCAACCCAATTTGTAGTCATATCGTTTCATTTCACATCTGGCAGATTGGTTTAGCATAAGTCATTCAAACTCTGACTGCACGTCAAAGATTGCAAGATTCTGTTTACTAAACTGATCTTAGTAAAGAAGAGAGCGCTATATTAACAAGCGTTGAACGATAAAATGATGAAAAAAAGCAGAAATTGATTAAAAAATATTTGATTGAACTAAAAAAAGAGAAAAAAACAGGAACACTGCTTGTGTAATGTGGTTTTAGTTTGTATTATTGCGCTCGTGTTACGGTGAGATGGGTGAGTGGCTGAAACCACATCCCTGCTAAGGATGCGTACGGGTAACTGTACCGAGGGTTCGAATCCCTCTCTCACCGCCATTTTACTTAATGCGCTCATAGCTCAGCTGGATAGAGCACTTGGCTACGAACTAAGGGGTCGGGAGTTCGAATCTCTCTGAGCGCACCAAGTAAATATTGCAAAAGTAACACATGCCGAAATAGGCACATAAGTAATGCGCTCATAGCTCAGCTGGATAGAGCACTTGGCTACGAACTAAGGGGTCGGGAGTTCGAATCTCTCTGAGCGCACCAACTTAAACATTAAACCGCTTTGTTGCGGTTTTTTTGTGCCCAGATTTTTTTGATAATAATTAAACAATAAAGCCGCTGATATCAGCGGCTTTATATATTCACTTGATTGTTAGAAGTTATTGATTGAACCAAATAGATTGTCAGTTAAGCTCGTCAATTGTGATGGTAGAGAAATTAGATCAGTGAGAGAACCACCTGTCGGGTTAGTTTCACCTACTGCAATACTTGTAACTGATACTGCGCCAGTGATTGCGTTTAAGATACCATCTACACTACCACTGATACTGTAATCACCGTTTCCAGCATTGATGTTAATAAGATCATCAATACCCTCAAATGTACTATTATTGATTAGACTAGAGAAGTTGTCTTGAACTGTATCAATTGCAAGATTAGCGCTGCCAATTACAGTTTGAATTGGTTGAGCAATTCCTGAAATAACATCACCACTATCAATCCCATTACCAATATTGCTAATGACATCAGCGATAGAGCCAAGCGGGCTGCCAGAAACTCCACCTGTAATACTATCAATCAAGCCTGTGACAGTATCCAGTGGGTTTGCCGTTGTAAAATCATTTGCAATATGTTGAAGAATATCCGCGGCTGTAGAACCATTATTGATGAGTGTACCGATAACGCCAGTTGCAGATCCAAGTACGCCACTCAGATCGGCAGCAGCTAAGTCAGAGATGACTTCTAATGTACCATTTACAGTATCACGAGAAGTTTCGAAAGTAAGTGTACCGAGATTTGTTAAGTCAACGATAGGGTGAACTTGAGGTAAGATCCCACTGAGTGTACCTCCAACTGTATTAATACCTGTGTTGATAATATCTGTTTTTAGACTTTCAACACCTTGAAGAACATCAATACCTGTTTGAATTACGCCAGTTACAGGGTTATTTCCTAGATCACCACCAGTAATACCACCGACAATACCTGTGACGATATCTAATGGATTTCCACCCGTACCGCCAGTCACGCCACCGATAATATCAGTTACGACTTCAAGCGGATTGCCGCCAGCACCACCAGTTACGCCACTGATAATATCAGTTACGACTTCAAGGGGATTGCCGCCAGCACCACCAGTAATACCACCGATAATATCAGTTACGACTTCAAGAGGATTACCACCAGCGCCACCAGTAATGCCACCGACGATGCCCGTTACAATATCAAGCGGATTTCCGCCAGTACCGCCAGTCACGCCACCAATAAGATCTGTAATCGCACCTAAAGGTCCACCACTACCAATATCTGTCAAATCACCGACAATGTGTTGGATGGTATTAGATGCTGTAGTGCCATTATTGATAAGCGTTTCAATGACACCTGTTGCAGAGCCAATTGCACCATTAAGATCAGCGCCTGCTAAATCAGAGATGACTTCTAATGTACCATTTACAGTATCACGAGAAGTTTCGAAAGTAAGTGTGCCGAGATTTGTTAAGTCAACGATAGGGTGAACTTGAGGTAAGATCCCACTGAGAGTACCCCCAACTGTATTAATACCTGTGTTGATAATATCTGTTTTTAGACTTTCAACACCTTGAAGTACATCAATACCTGTTTGAATGACGCCAGTAACAGGATTATTTCCTAGATCACCACCAGTAATACCACCGACAATGCCAGTGACGATATCAAGAGGATTGCCGCCAGCACCACCAGTTACGCCACCGATAATATCAGTTACGACTTCAAGAGGATTACCACCAGCGCCAGTAGTAATACCGCCGACAATGTCAGTAACGACCTCAAGCGGGTTTCCACCAGCACCACCAGTAATACCACCGACAATGCCAGTGACGATATCAAGCGGATTGCCACCAGCACCGCCACCGATAATATCAGTTACGACTTCAAGCGGATTGCCACCAGCACCGCCACCGATAATATCAGTTACGACTTCAAGTGGATTACCGCCAGTACCACCAGTCACGCCACCAATAAGATCTGTAATCGCACTTAAAGGACCGCCACTACCAATATCTGTCAAATCACCGACAATGTGTTGGATGGTGTTAGATGCAGTAGTGCCATTATTAATAAGCGTTCCAATAACACCAGTTGCAGAGCCAATTGCGCCATTAAGATCAGCTCCTGCTAAATCAGAGATGACTTCTAATGTGCCGTTTACAGTATCACGAGAAGTTTCGAAAGTAAGTGTGCCGAGATTAGCTAAATCTCCAATTGGATGCTCAGATTGATGAATAAGTCCAATAACAGTGCCTGCTACAGTATTAATGCCTGTATTGATAATATCTGTTTTTAGACTTTCAACACCTTGTAGTACATCGATGCCCGTTTGAATGACGCCAGTTACAGGATTATTTCCTAGATCACCGCCAGTAATACCACCTACGATGCCTGTAATGACCTCAAGAGGATTTCCGCCAGCACCACCAGTGATACCGCCGACAATGTCAGTAACGACCTCGAGTGGATTTCCGCCAGCACCACCAGTAATACCACCAATGATGTCTGTTACGACCTCAAGTGGATTTCCGCCAGCACCGCTAGTCACGCCACCGATAATGTCGGTAACGACTTCAAGCGGATTGCCGCCAGCACCGCCAGTAATACCACCTACGATGCCTGTAATGACCTCAAGAGGATTTCCGCCAGCACCACCTGTGATACCACCGACAATCCCAGTGACGGCTTCAAGCGGATTTCCGCCAGTACCACCAGTCACGCCACCTACGATACCAGTGACGATATCTAATGGATTGCTACTTGTGCCACCAGTAATACTACCGACAATACCCGTTACAGTATCTAAAGGATTTGCTGTTCCGCCAGTAATGCCACTAACAATACTGGTTACGCTAGATAGTGGGCTGCTATTACCTGTTACAAGCCCTAATATTCCTGTGATTGGACTTAGAGAACCACTTGTGACACTACTTACAGTGCTAGTAACTGTATTTGTAACCGGAGTAGGTGAAATAATGTTTGTTACAGAAGACAGGGAAAGAGGAGCTAAAGTTGAACCACCGACTGTTGATGTTGATGTATTACTATCTAATAAATTTGAAGTAATACTTTTAATTGGCGAGAAAAGACTTTTGAAAAGCATAACGATACCTATATTTTTAAGAGTTGTGTTGTTTTGAGTAATTATTAAAGTGATGTGATTATTTTGTGATCAATGTCACATTAATCCTTATTAATGTTATAGGTGATAGGTTTTTTGTCAATTCGAACCCATCATGTATATATTGTTTAATACAAGTTAATGAATGATTTTAATTATTGAATATTAAAGTAATTTAAAAATTAATGAGAAGTTTAAACTGGATGGAAAGTAGAAATTTATGCAAAATCTTAAATGTTTTTTTTTAAAGATATAATCTAACATTTCAGTAAATTAAAAAATAAATTTTTAAATCGAAAGCTAAATACTTGAGAGAAGTTTATAAGTTTTGTAATTCATTTGAAAATAAATATACATGGCACTAGAAATATTTGTTAAAAATGTTTTATATCAAATATTTATCTGATTTATTAACGAGTTTTAAAAATAGACTGAGATTTAATGTGGTGAATCAATCACCATTTGATTGTTAATCTATTAAAAATAACTTATCAATTCAATAAAAGTGCGTATAATGCCCCCATCAAATAAGCGCTCATAGCTCAGCTGGATAGAGCACTTGGCTACGAACTAAGGGGTCGGGAGTTCGAATCTCTCTGAGCGCACCAATTTGATTTATCGAAAGATAAAATGGAAAAAACCGCTTAAATGCGGTTTTTTTGTGTCTTAAATTTTTGTTCTAATCTTTTGAACAAATACTGTGTTGCCACCTATAGCAGGTAAGACATCGTGATAAGGTAAGCTCCGCATTGCTCTTAATAAAAAGGGTGCTTTTTCATCTATTTTCGCCGTTGTAGTTATTTTAAACAAAGTGCCTTGATTTTGCGGGCTGAGAAACATCTGACCTTTGATAAAACGTAAATCGCCGCCGTTTGCATAAAAATTATTTTCGTTTGTTTCTGGATAATTAAATCGTAACTTAAAGTCAAAAGGAATGTTAATAACACCTAAACCAACATTCACTTTAATATCAGTGTCTTGAGTTTTATTTTTGAGTGGTGTCATTACGATTTTTTTAATTTGCCGAGGAAATAATTCTTGATAACTTTGTGGGGTCAGCCATTTTTGTAATTGCTGCGGTGGATGTTTGTAAAATTGATAAGTCGTGGAAAACCGCATGTTTTCTCGACCATGTGTATAAAGTATGCTGGTGGGCGCATGAATATAGCTCACAGGTTGCTGAGTGTTTTGGCACAGTTGGGCTATTTTAGCGAGTTGAATTTCGCTTAATTGTAGTGTTGGGATTCGACCTGGATCGAGTGCAATTGTATTCGGTTTCACAAAACGGTTTCTCAATGCTTCCATTATAAAAGCATTGGTACTGCTTGGAATCCCCAATTTCACTTCAGGAATCGCATTTAAAATTTTCTTAATGATAAAGCCTTTGGGCTGATTCAAATCGCCCCATTGTGTCAACGTAATTAAGGTTCGGTGTTCATCTAAAGCAAACCATTCTAACTTACCAACACCATAAGGAATCGGAGAGTCGATGACCAAACTGGAAATACTATTGGCTTTAATTTGATGCTGTAGCGTGACATCTTCATTAAAATTAAGTACAGGAATTGGTGTTGGAATAGCGACACGATATTTCATTTGTACAATATTTTCAGACTGTTCCAGTTTTTTTGCTGATTTAAGTGTAGGAAATAATCCAACATAGTGATTAAAATCAGTCAGTGTTTTGGAAACTTGTTGTACGTTTGCAGGTACGATCAGTGCGGCTGATGTGAAACTCACATTGGGTTGAGTGTTATTTTTCAAGGTTGGCACTAAGGTTTTAACAGCAGGATGCCCATAAATGAAAATATTGTTCTGCGTATAACTTGCAAGTATTTGTGGGTTATTTTGAAATGGCTGCAAAGCGCTTGGAATATTGTCATTCCATGAAATCATTTGAGCAAAACAGCACTGCGTGATGCTGAGTAAAATACTTGCCAGTATTAATCCATTAAAATGAAGCATTATATCCCTTTGACTCTGATTGTCGACGAGGTCAGAGCGACTGACTTTATCGATATTTAGTTCATCATGATGGGTTATTAATAAGATTTTCTTTGGATAAAAAATAGTCTTATTGTGTAAGCTCATATTTTTATGAAAATACAAAAGAGTAAGATATATCCAGTTTTTTAATTTTTAACTGTTTAGAAAAATAAACGAAAACACTTGTTGAAATGAAAAAAAACCGATTAAAAACGCACTTAAGTTTTGTATTAAAACGCTATAAAGTTGACTTTCCTTGGAAAGATTTGTGTTCTAATAAGTCAGTTTTTTCAAATGTTAGAAATCAAAAATGTCTGAACAACGTCCAACCGTATCTGTGCGCTATTACCTAAATTTAGAAGAATCACAAGATGGTTTTGCTCTCGTCACTTTTGGAAAAAAGACATTTAGCCGTTTTCTAACACCTGTCATCAGTGTTGCCATTATTTTATGGGGATTGTATTTAGGATTCTCAGGTATCGGTCGTTATTACGTTGCATTGGGTGGGTTCTTCCTCATCATGCAGCTTGTAATGCGTTATTGGTTATTGCCGATGCTATTTAAGCGCCAGTTCACTCGTTATCAATTTGGAAAAAGTGAGCAGGGGATTGATCTATACCAAGATTATTTTGAACTATATGCGACAGGAAAAACACAAATTACACAATATGCAGAAGTACAATCGTTTGCCGTTGGTAAACTGACTTACATGTTGGAGCTGAAAAATCATACTGTCATCATTGTGCCTAAGCGTGCATTTACCAGTTCAGCCGATCAAACAAAATTTGAAAATACCTTCAAAAAATAAAATTTAATCTCGGTTCAAGCAACAAGGAGCTTTCATGAGTACACGTCCATCAAAAATTGTTTGTGTTGGCAGAAACTATGCTGAGCATGCCAAAGAACTAGGAAATGCAATTCCTGACCGTGCAATTTTATTTATTAAACCCCCAAGTAGTCTTGCTGCTTTAAATCAAGGTATCAGTTGGAATTTAGACTTGGGTGAGTGTCATTATGAGTGTGAAATTTGTTTGCAAATTGCTCATCCGTTATCGCAAGAGAAAGATCCAATTAAAGCTTTAGAGGCTGTTGGTGCAGTGACTGCTGGGCTTGATTTAACTTTACGTGATTTGCAAGGTGACTTAAAAGCGAAAGGCGAGCCTTGGGAACGCGCGAAAGCATTTGATGGTGCTTGCCTATTAGCTGATTGGATCGAGATTGATGAAATCGGGGATTTACAAGAGTTAGAGTTGATCTTGAATATCAATGGTGTAGAACGTCAACATGGTTTCAGTCGAGATATGATTCGTGATATAGGGACTTTACTGGTTGAGATTAATCAGTGTTTTAGCTTGGAAGCAGGTGATGTGATCATGACTGGAACTCCAGCAGGCGTTGGAGCATTACGTGCAAATGATCAGCTCACGATGAAGTTGATTACCCAGTCTGGTGAATATGATTGGGATACTTTTGTAAAAGCTTAAATCATGATTTGAAACGTTGATATTCTGGTATCAACGTTTTCTTTTCATCCTCAGCACACCCACTTTTTAATCATAAATTCTAAATTTCACACCGTCTTGTTAACGACCTTGATACAACTTTCTGAATTGATCAGGAGTTAAATTCATCCAACGTTTAAACATGTAAATAAAAGCTGAAGAACTCGCATAACCTAGATCTAATGCAATGCTTTCAATGGTCTTCCCTTGGTTCAGCATCGACATGGCTTTCATAACTTTTAAACGTTGTCGCCATTCATGTAGTGACATACCTAATTCTTTTTGGCTGTAGCGTGCCAAAGTGCGTTCAGTCATGTTCATCATTTTAGCGAGTTCATCCAGTGTGCTGTTATCGGCTGGAAAAGTATGTAGATGATGGAGTATTTTTGCTAAGGCTGGGTGTTGAGTCGTTGGCAAATAACTGCCCACTAATTCAGCATGACCGAGCAAATCCAATAAAACTTGTAAAAGTCTTAAATATTCAGGATCGGCTTGTTCGAATGCATTTTTACGGATGTGTTCAAGTAATGAACTTACCAGTGGTGCAGACAATAATATACCTGCTTGGCGAGGCATGTTTTCACAAAGACTTTCATGAATGTAAAGCGTACAGTGCGTGACCTCATTCCGATTTATACCGCTGTGTTTTAAATTTGGCGGTAACCAGATTCCGTAGGGTGGTGGGGTTAAATAGTGGATTTGATCGATATTAACTTCTAAAACACCATCAAAGGTATAGATAAATTCTCCCCAAGCATGAGTATGCTCTGGATAAAATGTTTCTGCAGGTGCATCTCGAATACTGAGCCAAATGAGCTCAGGAATTTCATTATTTATCGGAATTTGCTGAAAGTCCTGAATCCTTTGTGCTGATTTTTTCATAATGTGAGAATTGCCTAAAAACACGCATTTATTGTCTGAATTTCACTATATCATGAAAATCTGACAGCTCTATATTGGTTCTCTAAGATGGGCTAGGGATTTTGATGATGGATGAGCGCAAGGCACTAGATACAAAAGCATCTAGTCTAATGATCGTACTTTGTATGATTTGGGGCTTACAACAAGTCATTTTAAAAATGGCGGCTCCTGATATCTCTCCCTTGATGCAAATTGCATTACGTTCAGGTTTAGCTGCACTTTTATTGCTGCCGTTATTATACTTTGATAAAGCTAGCCAACTTTTGAATCGACAGAATTTGAAAGCAGGTGCTTTGGTCGCATTTTTATTTTCCCTAGAATTCTTTTTATTAGCTCAAGCATTACAATTTACCTCTGCTTCACATGCTGTGGTATTGCTTTATACAGCCCCAATTTTTGTTGCATTAGGACTTCATTGGAAATTGCCTTCAGAGCGTTTAAGCGTATTGCAATGGTTAGGTATCGCAATTGCTTTCTTTGGGATTGTCGTTACTTTTATACGAGCAAAACCTAATGCGTCATCGATGATTGAACAGCACATGCTTTGGGGTGATTTACTTGCACTTGCTGCCGCGATTGCTTGGGCTGCAACAACAATCACAGTGCGATTATCGTCTTTAGCGCAGGCGGCAGTAACACAAACACTTTTTTATCAATTATCGGGTAGTTTTGTATTGTTGTTTGGACTGGCTATTTTTATGGGGCAAGCCAATATCAATTTCACCCCTTTAGTTTTAGGGAGTTTGGCATTCCATACTTTGGTCGTTTCATTTGCGAGTTTTTTAGCGTGGTTTTGGTTGCTACGAAATTATTTAGCATCCAGATTAGGGGTATTTTCATTTCTCACACCATTATTTGGAATGGCTTTTGGAATGTGGTTGCTCGATGAAAAAGTTGAGCTCAATTTTATAATGGGTACAGCATTGGTTTTAATGGGCATCTTGGTGGTAAGTTTACAAGGCTGGTTAAAGAAATAATTTAGTTGTAGCTGCCTAAGTGTTCATTTTCCATTTGAGCTGATGATTCAAAAGCTTTTACTTGTTGAACTTCAGCATAATCTTGTTCAAATTGTTTGAGTATCGTAGCTGCATCCTTATGACCATTTTGCACAGCTTTGTTTAGCCACTTACGCGCAATTTCAGCTTTAAAGTGCTGTTCATTTCTAAAATTTAATGCATGGAACATACCTAGACGAAATTGAGCTTCGACATCATTTTGTTCTGCTGCTTTTTCATACCAGTAAAGTGATTTGGACATATCTAGATTTACGCCACTACCCATCGAGTATTTATCGGCAATGACGCGTTGTGCGAGGCTATAGTTTTGTTTTGCTGCTTCTAAATACCACTTTGCCGCTTCATGAGGTGATTGAATAAGTCCTTTGCCTAAATCATACATCCAGCCGACAGTATATTGAGACCAAGCATCTCCTGCTTGAGCTTTCTCGAAAAACCAACGTGCGATTAATGGATTATCTTGCTTGAGGATTTGTATAATCAGTTCATAAGCTTTTTGATTTCCCGACACACTTTGTGCTTTTAACCATTCAAAAGCTTGAGAATCACCTTGATCTGCCGCCTTCTTAATCCAAATCAATGCTTGTTCATGATCTATTTCAGTACTAATTCCATCAAAATACATTTGTGCAAGACGAATTTGAGCGTTGGCATGTCCTTGTTCAGCTAGCTCAGTAGTTTTGTGAAATTCTCTTTCTGTAGGAGAGCTACACGCACACAGATTTAAACTAAGAATGAGTATGATCAGTAGGCTGATTTTATTCTTCATTGTTATAAATATAATTAAAAGTCATAGGGTTAAATTATAAACAAAGATCAAAGCGGAATTAAATTATTCAGATAAATGGTGATGCCATAGCCATGACATCACCAATCGATATTTTATTTCTGTTCAAAAATAGTCGAAAGTGGAATTGATAACTTGGCAGCTAAATAGTCATTACTATCCACTAATGAAGGACCGAGTCTTTCTATCCATTCATCATCTTGATGCACATTATTTACATCATCTCGAAGGGGCAGTGGATATGGTAAAGCAGTAAAGAAACTCCAAAAATCAACTTGCGCTAAATTTCGGACTAACACATAGTCATCTTTATCCGTTCGTTTAATCAGATTCTGCGCTTCAAGCTGTAAAATGAATGCAGGTAATCGACCTAACTCACCACGCCCAACAATGTTAAGTAATTCTTTCTCAGTAACGCTTTCACCAATTTGTTGTTTCTTATAAAACAGTTCCAACATGTCAAGTAGCATTAAAATTGGATGGCGCTTTTCTTCTTTGCCAGAATGAAAAGCGGTGAGAGCATAACTGACCTCAACCCCCAATAAAATGATATTCCAAGATAAATAAATCCACAGTAGAAAAATTGGAACAGCGGCAAAAGCACCATAAACGATTTCATAGCTGGTGAAGTTACTCATAATCCAGCCGAACAAACGTTTTAAGATTTCAAAAATACTGGCACTAAAACATGCAGCAATTGCAGCTGAGAAAATAGGTACAGTACGATTTGGAATTGTCCAATAGAGAATAAAGAAACCGACTATAGTGAGTAGAAAGGAAATCAGCCATAAGATGAAAGAGCCATCTAATTGATAACCAGCAAAGTTATTACTGAGTATATTCATCGATGCTACAGTTGAAGAAAGGACGAATGCACTGCCTAAAACAATCGGACCTAAAGAAATAATCGTCCAATACCGCATAAAACCGACTAAGCCTGTACGGGTTTCTTTTACTCGCCAAATGCGGTTAAACACCGTTTCAATTGAGGTCAGCATCAGCACCGTGGTGACAAATAAGAACAACACACCAATAATGGTGAGATTGCTAGATTTGTCTGTAAAAGCATTGAGTGCTTTATCAAAGGCAATGGTACTTTTTGGTAAAAAATTACTATAAATGAGTTGTTGGAGTTGTTGTCGAGCTGGTTCCAAGGCTTTGATTGATGAAATGATCACCAAGAAAACAGTTAGCATTGGAACAACTGCAAATAACGTTGTATAGGTGAGTGATCCAGCCTGATCTCTGCATCGGTCAGCCTCAAAACGTCGTAACACAAATACAATAAATTGAAACCATGTTTTCTCTAAAAAAGGCAAGTTTTTTAGATAACGGTTTATGCTCATGGGTTCTATCCTAATTATTTTTAATAAAATCCTATGCATTCATAGGAATTACTACCGCGAAAAGTATAAAAAATGTCGTATAGTGTTCTTTTTAACAAAATACTTGAAACTGATGCAACCTTACGTCCTTGTACTTTATTACAGTAAATATGGTTCAACTAAGCAAATGGCACATTTAATAGCCGATGGTGTTGAAGCTGCTGGCATAACGGCGCGTATTAGAACGGTGCCAAATTTAGCGCCAGTTGTGACGCAAGTAGAACCAAGTATTCCTAGTGATGGCGATATTTATTGTAGCTTAGATGATTTGGCACACTGTTCTGGTTTAGCACTTGGTTCACCAACTCGATTTGGAAACATGGCGAGTGAGATGAAATACTTTTGGGATCAAACCACAAGCTTATGGCTGAACGGTGCTTTACATGATAAACCTGCTTGTGTATTTACTTCTTCAGGTTCTATGCATGGCGGACAGGAAAGTACCTTATTGACCATGCTGCCACCTTTGTTTCATCACGGGATGATGATTTTAGGTTTACCAAATTCAATACCTGCATTGTCAAATACAAAAACAGGCGGTACACCTTATGGGGCGAGTCATGTGAGTGGACCACGTCATGATCAGAGTTTGAGCCAAGATGAAAAAATCTTATGTGAAGCTCAAGGCAAGCGTTTAGGTCAAGTTGTAAAAGCGCTATCTTCTAAGCTATCTAATTAAAAGAACAGTATTAAAAAAGGGAGCATTTGCTCCCTTTAATTATTTTTTGAGTTGCCAATCATAGATATTTTTACGGTAGGCATACCAAATCATCCAGAGGCCAATGATGATCATTGGGAAGCTCAGAATCTGTCCTTTAGTCATCCATCCGAATAAGATAAAACCCTGATCTGCATCGGGCTGACGGAAGAATTCCATAAAGAAACGTGCAATCCCATAACCCACCAAGAACAGAGCAGATACTGCCATACGCGGGCGAGGTTTAGAACTGAACCACCATAAGACAATGAAGAGAATCAGACCTTCGCAAATCGCTTGATAAATTTGAGATGGGTGACGGACTAGACCTAAAGGATCGGTTGGAAAAATCATACCAAATGCATAGTTTGGATCTTGAACTTCACGACCATAAAGTTCACCGCCAATAAAATTACCAAAACGACCAAACATCAATCCTGTAGGTACACATGGCGCGATAAAGTCTAAAGTCTCAAACCATGTCTTTTGGTATTTTTTACACCAAAATAGCATGGCAATAATCACACCGAGGAAACCACCGTGGAAACTCATTCCACCTGTCCAAACTTGGAATAACCATAGTGGATTTTCCAAAAACTTGCCAAACTCATAAAACAAGACATAACCAACACGCCCACCTAAAACCACGCCAAGTGCGCCGTAAAAGACGAGGTCTGAAATCATATCTCCTGTCCAACCATCACGCTGTTTTGCGCGATAAGAGGCCAAGCCCCAAGCACATAAAAATGCCAAGAGATACATAAGTCCGTACCAATGCACTTTCACTGGCCCTAAGCTCAAGGCAATTGGATCTATATTTGGATAGGTCAGCATTGCTGTTCCTCAATTTAGAATTTGAAATTAAGTTTTGAGCAGATTGTAGCGGAATGATGTGAAAAATGTTGTACATTCAATGTGTAAAGATGTGAGAACAAAATAAATGTGTATTGTTGCTTTTGCATGGCAAGTTCTTGAAGAGATGCCACTTTGTTTAATTTCAAATCGTGATGAATTTTATTATCGTCCTAGTGCTGTTTTACATGCGTGGGAGAATAGCTTGATTGTAGCAGGACAAGATTTAAAGTCAGGTGGAACATGGATGGGGGTGACTGCTTCGGGACGATGGGCAATCGTAACCAATTTTAGAAATGGTCGAGATCAGAGTGAATATGAAACTTCGCGTGGCAAACTCATTCAAGATTTTTTAGAAAGTGATTTAGCACCTATACGTTTTGCTCAACAACTGGAATGCAAACAACAGGATTATGCGGGATTCAACCTGTTTGTAGGTGATCGTGAGCAAGCGGTGTATATGAGCAATCGAGGTGAAGCACCGCAGGTTTTGGCAAATGGTGTGTATGTCGTTTCAAATGGTTTGATGTCTGAAGACTGGGAAAAAACCAAACATTTACGTAAACGCTTTACCCAAGAATTTTTACCGATGTTGCAACAATCTCAGATCCCTGAACAAGATTTACACCATACAGTATGGGATATTTTAGAGGACGAAAGAAAAATTATTCCAAATCTATTACCTGATACAGGGATTAGTAAAGAAATGGAAGAATTGCTTTCTTCAACTTTTATTCAAAGTCCAATTTATGGAACACGGTGTTCTAATTTCTTAAGGCTTGATTCAAAACAATGGCATTGGCTAGAGAAAACCCAGCATGGTGACCAGCAAGGAAGTTTGATTGAATTAACTATTCCATTATTAAAATAAAAAAGAGCCTATAATTACAGATAGGCTCTTTTGGGGTGATCTCAGGGCTTAACCTGCAATCACACCACCATCTTTACGAGTGATCACAACAGTCGCTGAACGTGGACGTGCAGTTTTGTTGCTTGGGTTCGTTTGGGTTGCTGGCCAGTTACTTGAAGGAGATGCATAGTCTGCAGATTCTTCACCGGGATGCTGAACATTGATAAAGATCGCTTTGTAATCTGGTGTCATTGCAATACCAGTGATTTCGCATTCTTTAGGTCCAACTAGGAAACGACGCAAGGTTTCATCTGTTACTTTCTTACCAACTAAGGTTTCAGTACCATTTGAAGACGTTGCTTTTGCTCCATCACCAATCTGACCTGGAAGTGCAGCGAGCATCATACAGTTCGTTACATCAGTATATGCGCCGTCATCTGTCTGAATCCAAAGAACACCGCGTGGGTCAAACCACATACCATCTGGACTTGAAAGATCATTATTATCTGTCAAACCTGAAAGGTTGATGTTTGCAGCCATAGAAGCTTCAGCACCAAATAGATAGATATCCCATTTGAAACTCTCAGCAGTAGTTAAGTCAGCATTTTCACGGAAACGAATAATATGACCGTTTACATTGCCTTTTTGAGTTTTTGTATTGTTATATAAGTCTTCGTAACTGCGAGGGTTTGCTGCATCTGTTGGATAGCTTGAACCACGGTTTGAGTTGTTGGTTAATGTAACGTAGACTTCACCATTTTCTGGATTAACCGTACACCATTCTGGACGATCCATTTTTGTTGCGCCTACAGCATCGGCTGCAAGACGAGCAAAAGTTACAACATCGGCTTGAGAGCTAAATGGATAAACTGTATTGCTTTGGTTCAAACCATTTTTACCAAAAGCTAATTCGATCCACTGGCCAGTACCATCATTATTGAATTTGGCAACATAAAGTTTACCCGCATTCATATATTTATCACCAGCAGCATAACCACCGTTGATATCTTTGATATCCCATTTTGCTTCTGAAACGAATTTGTAGATATATTCTCCACGAGAGTCATCACCCATATAGAATGCTAATGGTTGTCCAGCTATTGCACGGCAAGCACTATCCTCATGAGCAAAACGGCCTAATGAAGTACGTTTTACAGGATTTTGGCGGCCATCAAATGGATCAATTTCTACCATCCAACCAAATGTATTAGGACTATTGCGGTAGTCTTTTGTAGCAGCATCAGCTTTTACATCAGCTGACCAACGATCATATAAGTCTTGAGATTCGACACTGCCAACTGCAGTTTCCCAACCATAACGTGAATTTGTATTTAGATATTTAATTCGCCCTTGTTCATCTAAGTTTGGTATCTTATTTTTTTGAGCATCTAAAATATAAATAATTTCGCCTTTTTCATTCTTCTTAGGCGTCCCATCTGGATTCTTTTCATATTGATAATCAATAGATAAACCTAAACCATAGCGTTTAAGTGCAATTTCTTCTGTTGCAGTACGTTGGTATTTATCAGTTCCTGAACGCTTAAAATAACCAATAAAGTTTTCTTCAGTCGTTAGGTATGTTCCCCAAGGTGTATAACCATTACCGCAGTTATTATGTGTACCACGAGTTTGGCGAGCTGCTGGAGAGTAAGCAGTGGAGAGAAGTGGTGAACCTGCAGCAGCACCTGCAAAGTCCATTATAGTTGAGCCTGTAATGCGGCGGTTAAAAACTGAGTTCTTAACAACTTCTATCTTTTGTGAATTTTTATCTTTTTTGATTTCGATAACAGAAACACCGTGAGCATTCACTTCACGAATAACTTCATCTTCAGGTCGACGACCAGCAACTTTTGTTGGACCTTTAGGATGCAAGAACGTCGGGTTGATATATTCGTGGTTCATGACTAATAAGCCACGATCTGAAACACTTTCATCAAAACGTTGTGTTGTTGAATTCATGCCGAAATAGTGCATACCATCATGGCAGTCGCCAGAACGGAATTGGAAACTTGGGCCAGAAGGAATGTTGTTATCATCCCATGCACCGTATGTAGGATTGATTGAATCGCCTAAAGCATATAATACAGTAGCCTCATAACCTTCAGGAACTGTTACGATGTCATTTTGATTTTTAGCAACAGGAGAGAAGTTTAGTTTTTCTGGTTTTTTATTTGGATCAACAGGTGTTGGCGGTGTTCCACCGTTATTGCTCGAATTATTATCGTCGTCGTTACAGCCAGTTAATGTCGATGCTAAAGTTAATGCTACAGCACCACTCGCAGTTTTAGTGATGAGACTACGACGGCTAATATGCTGTTCTAAAATGTCACGGAAATGAGAATTATCCGATGTGTTGTTATCCAACTCTTGATCTTCATGATATGGCGATAGCTCGGTCATGGAATTTTTCCTAATAAATATAACAGTTGTTCTAAAAGTTTTCCCCCCACAAACTTAATGTTTAAATGTGACGAAGCATTGACACTTGTGTGACAGCTTTGTGAAAAATCAATTAAAAATTAAAGTAATAAATTTAAAAAACAGGCGTGAAGCCTGTTTGTATTTATAAGAACAAAACTATTAAGTTATTTTTTTTTTTCGATGATCTTGCCAAAAAACAATCCAATCTCAAACAATAACCACATCGGAACGGCTAACATGATCATAGAAATTGCATCAGGTGGGGTAATAAACATTGCCACGAAAAAACATCCAACAATGATAAATCTTCGTTTCTCAATCAAACTTTGTGTACTCACGACTCCAATCAGAATCAAAAGTAGTGTGATCACTGGAATTTCGAAGGTTAAACCAAAGACAAGAAACAGCTTTAAGCAGAATGCTAGGTAGCTATTGATATCTGTCATTGGCGCTACAGTTTCAGGTGAAACACTAATGAAAAAATGTAAAATCGAAGGTAAAGCAACAAAATATGCAAAGGCAATTCCAGCATAAAATAGAAAAATACTGCTTAGTAATAACGGAAGTGCAAGTGTCTTTTCTCGTTCATATAATGCAGGTTTAGCAAATGCCCAAATTTGATAAATAATAAAAGGCATTGCTAACATCAGTGCAACAAAAAAGTTCAGCTTAAAAGGTGCCATGAATGTTGCAGTCACATCTGTTGCGATCATTGATGAGCTAACAGGAAGCTGAGCTCGCAAAGGTTCAGAAAGTAACTGATAGGTGCGATTTGCAAACGGCAATAGACAAAAGAATAAGAGTAGCAAAATCCCAACGACTTTGAATAAATGCTGACGCAAGATCATTAAATGCTTGGTAATCGGCATTTCTTCAAGTTCAATCTTTTGCTTTGATTCCTCAATCGATTGAGCAGGTAACTGAGAATGAGAGGATGTACTCATACGGCCACCTTAAATTCTGGTTGATGATCTGATGTAGAAAAAATAGTTGTCTGAGCCTTTAGAATATATTTTTCCACATACACAAATGATGGATGCTCTTTCATATAGTGATAAATCGGATAACTAATGTTATCTGTTGTTTGTTCTTGTTTACTTGGTTGAACAAACATTTCTCGTTTTTGTTGTTCGAGTTCAGACATTTGAGCTTGCATTTTTTGTTCTAGTTCAGCAATACGTTGCATTTCTTGCTGCATTTGCTCGCGTAATTCAGATAGACGTAATTCACGATCAATATCGTTTTGCACATTACTGACAAGACGCTTCACTTTGCCATACCATTTCCCGACAAATCGAGCTGCTTCAGGTAATTTATCAGGTCCAAGCACAAGTAAGGCAATAATGCCGAACACCAATAGTTCGGACATTCCTACATCTAACATATGGTTGCTCGCTTAGCTTTTTATTGAGCTTTCAGTATTTTTTACTTGAGCATCAATAGTACGAGGTTCATTGAGAGATGCAGTTGCTTCATCATCTTTCATTGATTTTTTAAAATCTTTTACTGCACCACCAACATCTTTACCTAAGTTTTTAAGTTTGGCTGTACCAAATAATAAAATAACCACGATTGCAAAAATGAGTACATGCCAAATTGATAAACCAGCCATAATTTTATTCCTATAAAACTTTGGTTATATCTCAACAGTTTGGCATGACAAAGATGTGACACTTATATTGCAATTTTAAGACAAATGAATAGACGTAAATCGAGAGAGAATATGAAAAAGCCCAAATTTGCATTTGGGCTTATCAATCAACTTATACAAGGCTCGCTTTAAAGAGCTGCATGGCTTGACCACGATGACTGATATTATTTTTATCAACTTTACTGAGCTCAGCACTCGAAAGATTCAGCTCAGGTAACCAAAATAAAGGATCATAACCAAATCCGTTTTCGCCGCGTGCTGCTTCTAAAATTTCACCTTTCCAAATACCTTGAAAGATTTGTGGAAGAGGATCTTCTGCATGTGTGACAAGTGCCAATACGCATACAAACATGCCTTCAATGGTTTCGCCATCTTTACGCAAAGGTGCAAGATCAGCCAATAATTTTTGGTTGTTGGCTGCATCATTGCCATGTTCACCTGCATAGCGTGCAGAGTAGATGCCTGGTGCACCCTCTAAGATTGGAACACATAAACCAGAGTCATCTGCAATCGCAGGTTTACCTGATAGCTTAGATGCATGGCGAGCTTTGATAATTGCATTTTCTACAAAGCTTAGACCATCTTCAATCGCATCTTCAATATCAAGTTTGCCTTGAGCAATGATCTCGACGGGTAGATTGAGCTGTTGAAATAGGTGATCAAATTCTGCAATTTTACCCTTGTTATTACTTGCAAGCACAAGGCTGCCTTGGGTGAGCCATGATTGAGTAGACATTGTAAAATCTCGATATATTAAATGGAGTGAAGTATACCAATTTAGTAACGGATTAAACTTTCAATCCATGTTTCAAAATAAGGATAAGTATTTTTTGCATCTTTAGTGATTTCCATGATTACTCTATGTTCAGATTTTGAATACTTTTTTGCAAAATCTAAAAATGTTTGATTTATCTTTTTATCATTTTCTGGATAAGATGTGGCTTCAAATGACCCATGTGTGTGCGCGAGTAACCATAAATAATCATCAAAATTTTTTGCAACTACACCAATTTCGCCTTCTGATCCAAGAAAAATGATAGGTTGTTCAAGGATTTCCTTATCTTTATTCACTAGCCAAAAAGCAGCATATCCTCCAGTTCCATCTTGCCCAAACACTAAAAAAGGAGTCACATCAATTTCATGATTTCCTGTCCATGCTTTTAACCAGTCATTTGTTTCTTGTTCTAATAAAAAGTTTTCATATGGTTCAAAATCAATTCCATTGCCATCTTCATAATCAAACTCAAGCTGATGAAGTTGAGTTAGCAAAGGGGGAAATTGATACATGTCTATCTCCATTTTTATTGTTGATAATGAATTCATAAGTAAAAAACCGGCTATCACAAGTCGGTTTCTATATTACTCAATAGATCTAAATAAGATTATTGTGCTTGAATCCATTTATCAGCACGGTCACGTGCGGTACGGATTTGATCTTGAGTCAGGTTAGCAGCCAACGCAGTTTTCTTACCTTCAGAAAGACTAATGACTTTCGTATCAAGCATGCCATCACGAGTTGAAAGCTCATACCACTGGTATGCACCAACAAAGTTTTTTTTCTGTTCTTCCATCATCGCTAGATTGAAACTTGCACGATTATCTCCGTGGCTTGCTGCCTTCTCGAAATATTTACGCGCTAATGCTTCATCTTTTTTAATGCCAATACCATCTGCATACATACGACCCACATTGAGCTGTGCCGCAGAAATACCTTGATCTGCTGCTGCTTTAAACAGAGAAAAAGCTTGTTTTTCATCTTTAGCTACATCTTTACCATACTGATAACGTGTTGCGAGATAAAATTGTGCTCCAGCTTGACCAGCTTTTGCTGCGCTTTGTAATTCATCAATACTCATCACTGAGTATCGCGCTGCCTGTGTTGCAACCGATTGCGGTTGAGTAACATAGTCAGCGTGCGCTTGTATACTGATCAGACCAAATAAAAATGTGCTGATTAATGTCTTTTTCATAGAGCGCTCACTCGATAAATTGCGACTTCACCAAATAGGTTCGGCATATGCTTACTGAGCATACTACCTTGTTGGTCACCATTAACGGCAAGTCGATTAATAATTTTAATTCCGTTCTCAGCACATAAGGCTTCAAAGTCACGGAAAGTACATAAATGAATATTCGGGGTGTTATACCACATATAGGGTAAAGCTTCCGAAACAGGCATTTTCCCTTTTAACGCAAGAAAAGAACGTGTTTTCCAATACGCGAAGTTCGGAAAAGTAATAATTGCCTGTTTGCCGACCCGCACCATATCACGAAGTAATACATCAGGTGCATCTACAGCTTGCAAAGCTTGTGCCATGACCACAGAATCAAAAGATTGGTCAGCAAAACGGCTTAAACCTAAGTTTAAGTCCTGTTGGATAATATTTAACCCCCGACTGATCGCAATTGCAATCTTTTCTTGATCAATTTCTAAGCCATAAGCGCGAATATTGTGCTGTTTACTCATATGAGCCAGTAATTCGCCATCACCGCAACCCAAATCGAGTACGCTTGTATTCGGGGTAATCCATTTTTCAGCGAGTTGTTGATCTATACGCATCAGTGAAGCTCCTGCGATGTCGATTGCAACTGTTGTACACCACCTAAAAATGCTCTTAGTGTTTTCACATACAGTGGAATAGGGAATAAGAAAGAGTCATGACCTTGCTCAGCATCAATATCTAAATAACTGACAGGCTTATGATTATCAATCAAAGCATCCACGATTTCTTGTGATCGGCTTGGACTAAAACGCCAATCTGTCGTAAATGAAATCACCAAAAATTGACATTTGGGCTGATTCATCGCTTTCGTCAATGAGTGTTCATATTCACGCGACGGATCAAAATAATCCAATGCCTTGGTCATAATCAAGTAAGTATTTGCATCAAAATTACGGCTAAATTGTTCGCCTTGGTAACGCAAATAACTTTCAACTTGGAATTCGACATCAAAACCATACATAAACTTGCCTGATTTTAAATCACGACCAAATTTTTGTTTCATCGCTTCTTCAGACAAATAGGTGATATGTCCGACCATGCGCGCCAAAATCAAACCACGCTTTGGATAGCTATCATTTTCTAAATAACGACCATGATGAAAATCAGGATCAGACAGAATGGATTGGCGTGCAACTTCGTTGAAGGCAATGTTTTGGGCTGATAATTTTGGTGCGCTCGCAATGATCACACATTTTTTTAAGCGATCAGGATAGTCCAACGACCATTGTAGTGCCTGCATACCACCTAATGAGCCACCAATAATGGCATACCATGCATCTATACCTAGTCGATCAGAAAGCATCGCTTGAGTTTTCACCCAATCTCTTACAGTGACGAGAGGGAAATCTGGACCATAAGGGCGATTTTCATTTTCAGGATTTGGCGAAGTAGGGCCTGTTGAGCCGTTACAACCACCAATGTTATTCAGTGAAACAATAAAAAAATGATTGGTATCAATCGCTTTACCAGGACCGATACAGCTATCCCACCATCCTACTTTTTTATCATCTGGATGATGATAACCTGCGGCATGATGATGCCCAGATAATGCATGACAAATTAAAATCGCATTAGATTTATCAGCATTAAGTGTTCCATAGGTTTCAACCATCAAATCGAAACGAGGCAAAACTCGTCCACATTCAAGTTCTAATGGTTGCTCAAATTGAAATTTTTGTGGTGTGACTAAACCCACTGAATCCGATGGAAAAGACACTGGAATAATTCGCCTTGTATAAATTTTTTATCAATAATAAAAGGATACCAATTCAGGTATCCTTTCAAAAGTCATTTTTTCTGATATTGCAACTCAGGTTTACTGACGGTTACATGATATTTCATCTATCTAAACGGCTGCGGCAGCAACTTGTTCAGTTGTGAGGACACCTTGTTCAATTAAACGATTGGTACATGCAATAATCGCTTCGATAGATGAGGTGACAATATTGTCATGAATTCCTGCACCGAAAGCATTTTTACCAGTGCCTTTGACTTGAAGTTCAATCAAGGCAAGCGCTTTAGCATTCGCACCAGAACTAATACTGCGTTCTTCATAATTTACAACATCGATCGGTAATTGTAATGCGTCAAGCATTGCAGAAATTGGACCGTTACCTTCACCACGTAAGCGTTGAATTTCACCATCAATCTCAATATCTAACTCAATGATTTGTGTGCCATTGATATCAGATAATTGGTAATGTTTGGTTTGATAGTGGCTGTTCTTGACATCGACATACGTATTTTGGAATAAGGTCCAAATTTCATGTGCACTGATCTCTGTGCCATTTTCATCGGTATGTTGCTGTACGATCTGACTGAACTCGATTTGTACACGACGAGGTAAAGCAACGTTGTAATTCGATTCTAACAAATACGCAATACCACCTTTACCAGATTGGCTATTCACTCGAATCACCGCATCATAGTCACGACCCAAATCTTTCGGATCGATTGGTAAGTATGGCATATCCCAAATTTCTTCATTTTTCTGGAATTCAAAGCCTTTTTTGATCGCATCTTGGTGTGAACCAGAGAAAGCGGTAAAGACCAAATCACCTGCATATGGATGGCGAGGGTGAACCGGTAAGCCAGTACATTCTTCGACAGTTGCAATGATTTCATTAATGTTTGAGAAATCTAAGTTTGGTGCAACACCTTGGGTATACATGTTCAAGGCAATCGCAGCAACATCGACGTTACCTGTACGTTCACCATTACCAAACACACAACCTTCAACACGGTCAGCTCCAGCCATAATCGCTAATTCAGAAGCAGCAATACCACAACCACGGTCATTGTGGCAGTGAACTGAGATAATCACGCCATCACGACGCGCCAAGTTACGATGCATCCATTCGATTTGATCGGCATAGACATTCGGTGTAGACACTTCAACGGTTGCAGGTAAGTTCAAGATAACTTTATTGGTCGGTGAAGCTTCCCAAATTTCTGTTACCGCATCACAGACATCTTTGGCAACTTCTAATTCCGTTGCAGAAAAACATTCTGGGCTGTATTGGAAAATCCAGTCTGTTGCAGGATATTTCGCAGCAGATTCTTTGACTTTATTTGCTGCATTAATCGCAAGTTGCTTTGCACCATTTGCATCTACATTCAATACTTTTTCACGGAAGGTTGGCGAGTTAGAGTTATAGATATGCACAATTGCACGTTTCGCATCAACTAAAGCTTCAAAAGTACGTTCAATCAAATGATCACGTGCTTGCACTAAAACTTCGATATAGACATCATCAGGAATCAAATTTTCTTCAATCAATTTACGCGTAAAATCGAAGTCAATTTGAGATGCTGATGGAAAGCCGATTTCGATATGCTTAAAACCGATTTTAACCAACATATGAAACATTTTTAATTTTTGATCCATATCCATCGGTTCAAAAATTGCTTGGTTACCATCACGAAGATCGGTGCTCATCCAAATCGGTGCTTGGTTGATTTCATTATTCGGCCATTGGCGATCTGGTAAATCTACTCGTTGGTACATACGGCGATATTTTTTGCTTGGGTCAGCCAACATCATGAGATAACTCCTTGTCGTAGCATGGTTGCTGAGTCAAATTAAAAGCAACGTGCTACAGATATATATGGTGTCTATAAGAATTAATTTAAAGCGAATTCGGGGATCGAGTGCCTAAATAAAGTAGGCAAAAAATTTATACGCGCGCGAGGCGCAGAATCAGGAGAAGAGCAGCGAGATGTGTTGTATGAGACGGGTGGGTAAAGCCGCGATTTGTTTTCATCATCTACCATTCATAATAGTGGATATTTAATTTTGCAGATATATTAATCATCTAACTATATTCAGTCTAGGCGAAAATACAGACGACTGCAAAGGTCTATAAAACATTTTAATTTGAATGAGTGGGAAATATTTCCCTGTTTTTTGCACTATTGTAATTTTTATAGGGAAAATTTCCCATTATTTTATAAATTAGAGATAAAAAAGTTAAATTTATCTCTAAGCTGTGAAAAGTGTTTGACTTATAACTCAGACCACATACGAATCAAGTTATGGTAAATATTGGTGAGTTTCATCACTTCTGAATAAGCATCACCATGAGTTTTACGTAACTCACGGATACTTTCATCTAAAGTGAAAAGCAAATGACGTTTACTATCATCCCGAACTAGACTTTGTACCCAAAAGAATGAAGCAAATCGACTACCGTGTTGAATACTACTCACCTCATGTAAGCTTGTTGAGGGATAAAGCACAGCATCACCAGCTGATAGTTTAACTTCATGATACCCATATGTATCTTCAATGACCAGTTCACCGCCCTGATATTCTTCAGGTTCACTTAAAAATAAGGTACATGATAAATCGGTACGGATTTGCTCTGAAGTTCCTCGAATAAGACGAATCGAGTTATCAACATGAAAACCAAAGCTCTCAGATTCATCATAACGGTTAAACAGGGGCGGAATGATTTTATGAGGAAGTGCTGCGGCTTGAAATAATGGATTTTGCCAAATTGCTTTAATCACAATCTCGCTAAGCGCATGGGTCAGTGGATCTTGTTCTGAAAGTTGTTGATTTTGTTTCACTGAAGCGGAGAGTGTACCCGCGGTGACTTTTCCTCCCACCCAATTTGCATCTTCCATTAATCGACGGAACTCTATAACTTGCTCTTTCGTTAATACATTGGGAATATGATGAATCACAATAGACACCTTTTGAGTATTTGCTGCATGTGTAAAAATAGCCTCATGGTGAGGCTATTTTATACGAACTCAGTTTAATTCCATAAATATTTTATGGTTTTTGCTTAGTATTTAAAGTTGATTGCTAATACTGCGTTACGACCATTTCCTTCAAAAGCATAGTGTGCTGCATGCGCACTTGTGAAGTAACGTTTATCACCAATGTTATTCACGTTAAGTTGTACATTCACATTCTTATTTACATCATATTTCGCCATAGCATTATAGATTGTATAAGTTGGAAGAAACTTTGGCGCAGTCGTATTTACATAAACGCGATCACGATATTCAGCACCAGCACCCAGAGTTAAACTTGGTAATACGCGGTAAGTTGACCATAAAGTTGCGCTGTTTTTTGCAACGAATGGAAGTGGTTTTCCTTCTTGAGCAACAGCTGTGTAAGCGGCTTTAGTGATTTCGCTGTCTAAATAGCTATAACCTGCAGAAATATCCCATTTGTTGGTCACTTTTCCGTTTAAGCTGACTTCAAAACCATCTACTTTACTTTCACCAGCATTGGTTGTCGTTGTTGGATCAATTTGAATACGGGTATTTTGCTTTTCCGTACGGAAAATAGCAGCAGTTAAATTCGCACGCTCATTAAATAGATCCCATTTAGTACCGATTTCAAAAGTGCGAGCCTCTTCAGGCTTAAGTGCATTGATAACATCCGTTGTGCCTAAAGCATTATCGCTGCTATCACCTTCAGCTAAAACACCAACTGGGTTTGCTGAAGTTGCAAAACTCGCGTAAATGCTGCCAGCTTCAGTTGGCTTAAAGACTAGACCAGCTTGATACGTGAAGAAATCTGAGTCGCTTTCATATTTAGTGCCTTTAGGGATTGAGACCTCTGATGTATATGCCCGATTTGCATCTGTTTTATAAACATCTTTATTATATTTTTTCTCAGTTTCAAATTTATCCCAACGAACGCCTAAGTTAAGTAACCATTGCGGGTTAAATTCAATACTATCTAATGCGTAAACAGAAGCTGTACGGCTGCGTGTCGTTGATTGTCCTTTAATACTGCCTAAAGTATCAGTGAATACACCATTACCTGGATTATTTAAGCCAGTACACCAGCCGTTTGCCATAGCAGCAGTTGTATCGCAACCGCTGATATTTGATGCCAAAATAGTTGAAGTAGTTTGGCCAGCAGCATCGGTAAAGGTGTGCATGCCTTGATCAGTATTTTGATAGCTCCACTCTGTACCAACATTAAATGAATGTTTGAGTGAACCTGTATTGAACTTGCCTTTTAAAGAAAGTTGATCGCTATAAGCATCAGTATCTACAATACGGCTTAAAGCGCGACGAGCAATCGTTCCACGATAAATATTACCATTCGAGTCATCAGCATTCGTATAAATATAGTCAGACTTCGATTTGTTGTAAGTCATTACGTTTGATAATGTTAAATCTTCAGTGAAATCATGTTCCAGTTTGAATGTACCGATATGATTTTGACGTTTATCAAAATCACGATCTTTCCAGCCATAGTAAGTTCCTGCCTTAACATCTGCTGGTCGACCATCTCCTGGGTTGAGTGTAACACCAGAAGGGGCGCGGGTTGCATTATTAAATGGAATGCCTGCATCAGGTTCATCATTACTACGAAGATAGTAATAATTGAATGTTCCACGTGTTGCTGTATCTAGACCGAAAGCAAGGCTTGATGCGATACCTGCACGTGCAAACTCTGCACCATTATGTTGACCTGCTTTCTCATTTTCATGGCCCATGACCACGACACGACCAGCAACGCCATTACCAAAGTCTTTATTTGCATCCAATTGAATATGGCGATAATTGTCTGTACCACTTTGGATACTGCCTTGATAAACATCACCTGTATGCGCAACTTTAGGTACAAGATTGATACTACCACCGACACTGCCACCACCACCGAGAGTAGAAGAAGAACCTTTAATGACTTCAACTTGTTCAATCGCAAACATATCACGACTTTGAGATGTGGTATTGCGTACACCATCGACATAAATAGACGATTGACCACTGTAACCACGAATATATGGCATATCTGTAAAAGGTGTACCACCTTCACCTGCGCCTAATGTGATACCTGGTTCATAGCGTAACGCTTCAAGTAAAGTATTCGAGTTAGTATCTTTAATGAGTTTTTGAGAAAGAATGGATATCGATTTTGGCGTGTCTTTTAACGGAGCAACAAACTTTGCGTTAGCAGACTGGTCGACCTTAAAAGATTCTTCTTGAGTAGCCTGAGCATGAATTGTTGGAAGTTGCACAGGTTGCTCTTGTGCGATAGCTGGAACGGCAAGAACACTAAGAGATGATGCGATTGCAGAAGAGACTATTTTCTTACGTGACTTAATAAAAGACATTGAACACGCCTGAGTATGTAAAAATTCATGCAAAGGATAATCATTGTCATTTCTATATTCATTTGTTTTGAATTGTTTTTTTCAATTGTTTCTAATTGTTACAATGGAAACTTAAATTAACTTCTACACTTTATTGTTACATAGTGATGCTAATTTGTTGATTTCTTTATTTAATCTATAAAAACGATTGTTTTTTGAATATTAACTCTTAATTTAGATTTGTTGTTTTGCATTTTAATGGTGGAAAAAACTTGAATATCATTTTTTGATATTTAGTTGATCGTAGTTCGTTATAATACATATCGACAGAGAAGTTTTTATCTAAGCTTTAGTGGAAAAGATCTTTTTTTTACAACCATTGGTTATTAGATGGTCTAATAACCAATGGTTGTATTGATAATATGAAAAATTAAAAGGAGAAAGTTGTACTAAGCTGGACACGACGACCTTCTTGGGTATTACTGTAGCGGTTATAATAGCTAGTCCCAACACGCTCATAGTCATTGAAATTCTTATCAAAAACATTATACAGAGCAACGCCCAAGTTCCAGTTTGGTGTGATATTAAAATTAGAGCCTACATGTAATAATGCATATTCTTTGTAATCACCCAAAGCATCGTAAGCATTTTTTTCTGCAGTACTCATATTTTGATAAGTTTTAAGGTAGCGAGCCCTTTCGCTACGATACTCACCACGAGCCCAAAGTTGGATATTGTCATCAGCCTGCCATTTAAGTGAAGCATTGGCAATATGTTCAGGTGTATCGTTAAGTGGTGGATTTCCAATACTCTTGTCTTTAATCTCAGTGTTTGTCCATGTGTAGTTGATACCAAACTTCCAATCAGGTACAAATTCCCAGTTAAAGCCTGTTTCTACCCCATAAATTTCAGCTTTTTCGGCATTAGTTGGGCGTGTGACATTCCAAGTGCGAGTTCCTGTATCTCCATCCTCCATTAACCACGGTGTGCCAATACTTGCCATAAATTTTTCACAAGCAATTTTTCCACCAAATTCATCTTTACTTGCCGCATCACAGGTTCTTTCAATTGAACCTGTGATGATTTTGTCATTAATTTGGCTGTAAAATGCTGTCATGTTTGCATCAAAATTAGAACCATTACTAAAATACGTTCCAATTTCGAAGTTATTACTTTTTTCAGGTTTTAAATCTGGATTTCCAAAGAGGGGGATTCTGCCTTGTCCACCAACGTTATAGATGCCATCAGTTAAGCGTTCAAGTCTCGGTGCTTTGTATCCTTCGTTATATCCACCTTTGAACGTCCAGTTGTCATTCGCATTCCAGACCAAATAAGCACGAGGAGTCCAGAAGTCTCCGAAGGTATCATGGTCGTCATATCGTAAGCCAAGTGTAAGTGCCAGACTATCTGTGATTGACCATGTATCTTCAGCGAAAAGACCTAGCTGTTTAAAGGAGATTTCTTTATTGGCACGTAAACCATCTTTGATATTAGCTTCCCACCATTGACCACCTAAAGTGATATTGTGATTAGAGAAATATTGAGTGGTAAATTTTGAATCAAAAGTCGTATCTTCGCTTTCCAATAATCTTGGCGTGATGGCTTTCGAGCCGTTCTGTGCGCGAGAAGGAATTAGGCGGCCGACAGTTTCCGTTTGAATATTACTGATACTTGATTCTAAATTACCAAACTCACTTCTCCATGTATGCGCAAGAATATATTTATCACGATTGTACTTTTGCGCCTCAGCATAACCGCCATTTGCACCTAATGTACCGAGTTGTCCCTTACTATTGTCATACCATTGGTGAGTTTGTTCATATTCAATAGATAAATCATGATCATCTGTTGGTGTCAGGGTAAAGCGGGCGCCAATTGTTTCAATATCCGATTTAGTTGGATTGTTGCCCATATTTAATGATTCATCACTGGATTCGTCATCTTTTCGAACAACATTGGATTGATCTCTTTCAGCTTTACGACCTCGTAACTGTAAACCGAGAAGATTTTTAATAAGCGGGCCAGTAATAAATGTATCAACTGCCCGTTGGTTTCCAAACTCAGATGAATTAGGCAGAATCGTACCTTCTAAGGTTACTGAACCTGTCCATTCATTCGTTACTTTTTTAGTAATGATATTGACTACACCACCCATTGCATCAGAACCATAAAGGGTAGATGCAGGTCCTCGAATAATTTCAATTCGTTCAATTGCTGATATTGGTGGGATAAAACTGTTATTGGATTCAGCAAAACCATTTGGAGTAATGTCCCCACTACTATTTTGTCTTCTACCATCCACTAAGACCAGCGTATATTCAGAATCCATCCCCCGAATACGAATATTTAAACCACCTGTTTTTCCAGCTGTGGGACTAATATCAACGCCTTCTACATCAACTAATGCATCTGCAATGGAATTAATTCTTTTATCTTTCAAATCTTGAGCTGTAATAACTGTGATACTTGCGGGTGCATTTTTGATATCTTGCTCAAAACCAGCTGCCGATACCACAATTGTAGCAAGTTGATGTGTATTGGTATTTTCAGATGCTGTCGTTGTATTTGCGAAAGCTGTAGTGGTCATCGCCCCAAGTAATGCGAATGAAAGAGGATGCAAATTAAATTTACTCATAAATAGAGTTCCAAAGCTGGACGAGAAAAGAGATACGTTCAAAAAGAATACAAATTATAGTGATAATCTTTATCATTAACAACAAAAGATAACATTTGTTTTAAGATTGTTTTAAGAAAACTATGTTTTGCACTAAAATTAAAAATATATTTGCTTTTTTAGCATCCGATTTTGTATATCAGCAAAGTTGTCATATAATGTGGCACTTTAAAAATTGTTATTACTAACTAATATATCGAGGAAGCCATGCAAGTAACGACTGAAGCGGTTTCGGGCGTTGCCCGTCGTTTAAATGTTTCTGTACCGACGAGCCGTGTTAACGAGCAATTTGAAGCTCGCTTACAACGCACTGCCAAAACTGTGAAGATCAACGGCTTCCGTCCAGGTAAAGTGCCTTTGAATGTTGTGCGACGCGAATATGGTGCAAGCATTTATCAAGAAGTTGTGAATGACATCATTCGTGACACCGTATTTGAAGCAATCCAGCAAGAAAAAATCAATGCAGTTGGTATGCCGAACATTGATAAAGTTGAAAACAAAGACGATGCATTAGTTTTTGAAGCGACTGTAGAAGTGTATCCAGAAGTTGAAGTTAAAGCTTTTGCTGACTTAGAAGTTGAACGTAAATCATCAGAAATCAACGATGCAGATGTTGATGTGATGATTGAAAACTTGCAAAAACAACGTGCTTCTTGGACTGAAACTAAAGGCATGGCGAAGAAAGACATGCAAGTAACTTTCGATTTCGAAGGTACTGTTGATGGTGAAAAGTTTGAAGGCGGTGCGGCTGAAGACTTTAAACTTGTTCTTGGTTCAGGTCGTATGATTCCTGGCTTTGAAGACGGTATCATTGGCATGAAGAAAGGCGAAGAGAAAGTAATTGATGTTACTTTCCCAGAAGACTATCAAGCTGAAAACTTAGCGGGTAAAGCAGCTCAATTCAAAATCACTGTGAAACTTGTTGAAAAACAAAAACTTCCAGAGATTGATGCTGAATTCTTAAAAATCTTTGGTTTAACTGAAGAAGAAGGCGTAGAAAAGCTAAAAGCTGACGTTCGTAAGAATATGGAACGTGAAGTTCGCACTGGTCTTCGTAACCAAGTTAAACAAGCTGCATTCGATGCACTTGTCGCTGCAAACGAAATTGAAGTTCCAACTTCTATGGTTGCTCAAGAAATTGACCGTCAACGTCAACAAATGATTCAACAATTCACTCAGCAGTTTGGTGCTCAAGGTGCAGGAGCATTTGATAGCAGCATGCTTCCAGATGAATTGTTCAAAGAGCAAGCTGAAAAATCTGTAAAACTTGGCGTGTTGGTAAGCAAGGTATTGGCTGATGCGAAACTTGAAGTTGATCAAGCGCGTGTTGAAGCTTACATCGATGAAATGGCTTCTTCTTATGAAGATCCAACTGAAGTTGTTGAATATTTCAAAAATGACAAACAGCAACGTGCTCAAATCGAAGCTGTTGTTTTAGAAGATCAAGTTGTTGATCATATTTTAGCTGCTGCTAAAGTAAGTGATGTTGCAGTAAGTTATGAAGACTTATTGAAAGAACAACAAGCTCGCCGTGGCTAATCTTTTAAAAGTACAGAAGAAAGGCGCTTAATGCGCCTTTTTTTATCCGTGTTATGAAAGTGTTAATTTGTTTAGGAATTACCAGATTTTAGTCTAAATATTCGAATATTTAGGGTTGAACCTTTTGCAATTTAGTCGATTATCCCTCATATTGTTGGCATGATCGAGTCACAATAATTTAGGAATAAATAAACATATGTATGTTCCAACAATTGAAAATGCTTTAGTTCCTGTTGTCGTTGAACAGTCTTCACGTGGTGAGCGTTCGTTTGATATTTTCTCACGTTTATTGCGTGAACGAGTGATTTTCTTGACGGGTGAAGTTGAAGATAACATGGCGAACTTAATCGTTGCGCAAATGCTATTTTTAGAAGCTGAAAATCCAGAGAAAGACATTCATCTTTATATTAATTCGCCGGGCGGTTCTGTGACTGCGGGTATGGCGATTTATGACACCATGCAGTTCATTAAACCAGATGTTGTGACTTACTGTATGGGACAGGCCGCATCTATGGGCGCATTTTTATTGAATGCTGGTGCGAAAGGTAAACGTTACTGTCTTGAAAATGCACGTGTGATGATTCATCAACCATTAGGTGGTTTCCGCGGTCAAGCATCTGATATTGAAATTCATGCTCGTGAAATTTTATTTATCAAAGAGCGTTTAAATCGCTTAATGGCTGAGCATAGTGGTCAAGACTATGAGCGAGTTGCACGTGATACAGATCGTGATAACTTTATGACTGCTCAAGCAGCAAAAGAGTACGGCTTGGTTGACCAAGTATTGAGTAAACGTCCTTAATTTTTAAGATTCAAGTTGTGGAGTAAATATGTCCGAACATCCTCAAGGACAAAAACATTGTTCATTTTGTGGTAAAACGCAATCTGAAGTTGGAAAACTGATTGCAGGTGAGGACGCATATATTTGTAATGAGTGTGTAGATGTCTGCTTAGACTTAGTGCAAACAAGTCAACAAGTTGAGGCGGGTGATTGGGCATCTAAAGAGTTGCCGAAACCACACGAAATACGTGCTGCCTTAGACCAATATGTGATTGGACAAGATGTTGCTAAGAAAACATTATCTGTAGCGGTTTATAACCATTACAAGCGTTTGAAAGTCGGTCAATCGAATCACGGTCATCATGAAATTGAGATCGCAAAAAGTAATATCTTGCTGATTGGTCCAACAGGTTCAGGTAAAACTTTACTTGCGCAAACCCTTGCGCGTTTATTAGATGTTCCATTTGCGATGGCTGATGCAACCACTTTAACTGAAGCAGGTTATGTGGGTGAAGATGTTGAAAACATCGTGCAAAAGTTATTGCAAAAAGCAGACTATGACGTCGAGAAAGCGCAGAAAGGCATTATCTACATTGATGAGATTGATAAGATTACCCGTAAATCGGAAAATCCATCGATTACTCGTGATGTCTCTGGTGAAGGTGTACAACAAGCATTATTAAAAATGATTGAAGGTACAGTTGCTTCTATTCCACCGCAGGGCGGTCGTAAGCATCCTCAGCAAGAGTTCATTCAGATTGATACTGCAAATATTTTATTTATTTGTGGTGGTGCATTCTCTGGTTTGGAAAAAATCGTACAACAACGCCAAGAGAAAGGTGGAATTGGTTTCACTGCCGATGTGAAGAATAAAGATGACAGTAAGAAAGTCTCTGAATTATTCCGTCAAGTTGAAGCGACAGATCTGGTGAAGTTTGGTTTAATTCCTGAGTTTATTGGTCGTTTGCCTGTGATTGCAACTTTAGAAGAACTGGATGAAGATGCATTAATGCAGATTCTGACTGAGCCTAAAAATGCATTAACTCGCCAGTACCAATATCTCTTTACCATGGAAAATGTAGACCTTGTTTTTGACGAATCTGCATTACGTGCCGTAGCAAAGAAAGCGCTTGAGCGAAATACCGGTGCGCGTGGTCTACGTTCAATCTTAGAGAATGTGTTGCTTGAAACGATGTATGATTTACCAAGTCGTACTGATGTGGGTACGGTAATTGTTGATGCTGCTGTGATTAACGGCACGGCTAAACCAACATTTAAATCTGAACGTTTACCACAAGTGGGTACGCCAGAATTGGTTGAAAAGAAGGATTTGAAGGTGGTTGATTCTAAATCAGCTTAATTCTCATTCATCTAAAAAAGCATGAAAGGCTAGGCTTTTCATGCTTTTTTTATTTGCAATTAATCATTGAAATGTTAATCTTTAAAAAGTTAAAAAATTCGCATAGTTTTGCGCTGTTAAAAATAAATCGAAGAAAACGCCTTGAGGGATGTCATGCGTTATTTAATATTGTCATTATGTTGTGCAGGGGTATTGGCTGGCTGTCAAAGTCATAAGACAGTGGAAGAAAAACCAACAGCACTCACCGCAACTTTACCACCTGTTGATACAGAAAAAGAACCTGGCATCTTTGATCAATATCATGTGGGTGGTTTCACTGTAGGTGGTTGGGTCAATCAAAAACTAGGTCAATATTACGCACCAATTAAGCCACAAAATGAACAAGCAGCGGTCGTGTATTTATATCGACCTGATACGCGTTGGAATCGTCAAGAGATCGCGGCGGCAAACTTATTTATTAACGGCCATCGTATTCCGAGTTTATTGCATAATCATTATTACTGGGTGGAACTACCAGCAGGTACTTATCGTTTGAGTGTGAGTCGTCCTTTGGCTGGATTGCACTTTCAAAAACCAAAATATTTAGATTTCACTGTAGATGCTGCGCAAACCTATTTTATTAAATATGATGAAGAAAATAAGATTGCACGGAATGAGCATACAGGTCCATTTATGCTAACTCCAGATAAAGTAGCACATCAGGAAATCGCTTTTACTCGCTTAAAATCGTCAAGTTATAACTTTGTGGCTCAAGATGCATCAGGTAAAGTTCGCTCTAAACCGCAAGAACTGAAACCAGCCAAGTATGATGAAAAATCAGAAGTCCATTTAGTCAAACCATTTAAATTGTGGAATCCTTTGACTTGGTAATTCGATTAATGAGCAGTGTTACTGTTGTTGAATCAAAGGTTTAATAATAGTAAGAAACTGCTCTTTTATTTGTAAACTTTGTTCAGGATCACTTAAAGTTTGTTGACTTAAATTATTCATGTATTGAAAAACATGGGTGCTGATTTTTAAGTTCTTTTGGTTGATTGATTTTCCTTCAGGCGTTCTTAAAAACTTTAAATAAGCCTGTATTTCTTCTTCAGTTAAAGTCTCTGTATAAATTTTTTCAATTGCTTGTAAGGTTTCAGGGCGAGCGTATACTTTTGAGCTGGTGTCTTTAAGTAGCTGGCTAAGTTCGATGACTGCAAGATATTCTTGAGTGGTGTTTAGCTTTTCTTTACCGAGAACACGCAATAAAATATTTTCTGCTTCGAGATCAAGCGTGGGCTGCATTTCATCAAGTGACGTGCTCAAAACATTTTCGAGATCACTCAGTTTGATCAACTCTCTGACCGATTTTGTTTGCGCAGGAGAGGCGATTACATTTTGCATCATACCTATGAGAAAAAAACTAATCATAAGCGTGTATATACGTTTATTCATAATTGGCACTTTTATTCTTATGTCTTTTTATAATTTAACAGAAGCTTGAGCTAAAAAAATAGCCGAATACGATGATTCGGCTATAATTATTGTATGAGTATTATTTAGATTGCAGCAGCATCCACAACTGGAATCTTACCAATTTTAGCTTGCCAGATTTTTGGCGCTGTTGCGTGAATTGACGTACCATTGACATCAACCGCAACGGAAACAGGCATATCTTCAACTACGAATTTGTAGATTGCTTCCATACCTAAGTCTGCAAAAGCAACGACTTCAGCTTCACGAACTGCTTTAGACACGAGGTAAGCAGCGCCGCCAACAGCCATCAAGTAAGTTGCTTGATTGTCTTTGATTGCTTCAATCGCAGCAGGGCCACGGTCTGCTTTACCAATCATACCGAATAAACCAGTCGCTTCTAAAACTTGGCGAGTGAACTTATCCATACGAGTTGCTGTTGTTGGACCAGCAGGACCAACCACTTCATCACCCACTGGATCGACTGGACCCACGTAGTAAATAAATTTACCTTTTAAATCGACTGGAAGTTCTTCACCATTATTTAACATGTCGACCATGCGCTTGTGTGCAGCATCACGACCTGTATAAATTGTACCGTTAAGAAGTAATGTATCGCCTGGCTTCCAAGCATTCATTTCTTCTTGAGTAATGGTATCCAGATTGACACGCTTCGATTGAGACGAATCCCACGTTACAGCTGGATAGTCTTCAAGTTTCGGTGCTTGAATGTGTGCAACACCTGTACCATCTAACTGGAAGTGTGCGTGACGAGTAGCAGCGCAGTTCGGAATCATACCGACTGGCTTACCTGCTGCATGACAAGGGTAGTCTTTGATTTTAATATCAAGAACTGTGGTTAAACCACCAAGACCTTGTGCACCAATACCCAATGCATTCACTTTCTCGAAGATCTCGATACGGAGTTCTTCCATCTTGCTTTGTGGGCCACGACGAAGTAATTCGTCCATGTTGATTTCTTCCATAAGTGCTTCTTTTGCAAGCATCATGGCTTTTTCAGCAGTACCACCGATACCAATACCGAGCATACCTGGTGGACACCAACCTGCACCCATCGTTGGAACAGTTTTAAGTACCCAATCCACGATTGAATCAGATGGATTTAACATCGCAAGTTTAGATTTATTTTCTGAACCGCCACCCTTCGCTGCAACGGTAATATCAACTTTATTACCAGAAACGAGTTTGTAATGAATCACGGCAGGTGTATTGTCTTTGGTATTTTTACGACCAAAAGCTGGATCTGCTAAAACAGAAGCACGGAGTACGTTTGAGTTCTCTAGGTAACCTTGGCGTACACCTTCGTTTACAGCATCATCCAAGCTCATGGTTAAATCAAATTTAACATCTAAGCCGACTTCAAGGAAAACGTTAACGATCCCTGTATCCTGACAGATTGGTCGGTGACCTTCAGCACACATACGTGAGTTGATAAGGATTTGGGCAATAGCATCTTTTGCAGCTTGGTTTTCTTCACGATCATAAGCACGGCTCATCGCTTGGATGAAGTCTTGTGGGTGATAGTAAGAAATAAACTGCAGGGCATCCTTGATTGATGTAATCAAGTCATCTTGTTTGATGATCGTTGTCATATCAAATTTCTCTTGAGCGGGCGATTAGCTGGCGGGCTAAATTATATGATAAAAAGGAAAGAATGTGGGAGTTTTAGCTTAGATTTGGCTAAAGGTCTAAAGTGAGCCTTTGATCTAAATTGCAGCAACAAAAGATGCGTTGTGGATTTTAGTTTTTTCTCAGTTGAGATGGGCTATAGCCAAACTGCTTTTTAAAACGATGGCTAAAATGGCTGCTTGAACTAAAGCCATATTGCACTGCAATCTCGGTCAGATTCGCGGTGCTTTGTTCAAGTGCTTGATGTGCCAGTTCTAGGCGACGTTGCATCACATATTGATGCGGTGGCATCTGCATCGATTGTTTAAACATATGCGCAAAATGATACTCGCTGAGTTGCGCTTGCTGAGCCAGATCAGACAAGGCCAAACTCAAATGTAGATGTTGATCAATCCATTCCAGTAACTGCTTAAGTCCGTAAGGGGAGAGACCACCTTTGACTGCAGGTGCCTGCCATTGTGCATGACTATAATTTTTGATCAGATGATTGAGTAATAGCGTTGTCGCCGTACTCATTTGCAAATAGTTTTCACGATCTTGCCATGCACCATTGAGTAAAAAGTGCCGATAGATCATGGAAATTTGCGGGTCAGCCACAAAAATTTGCGGATTTAAAATGATTTGGCTGGGTTCGCGATCCCACACTTGTTCTGCTACACGTTTTAGATGTTGTTCTGTGTAGTAAAGATGAACAAAAGTTAGCGGATCACGCAAGTCCCAAGTTGACTCGAAATCTTGTGGCATCAGACACATACGGTCAGGGCCACCGCCATTGTGCCAGCCCTGTTGGGTTTTTTGATAGCTTTCATAACCGCCTTGAATATACATACTCAAGGTGTGATGATTGCTACAAACACTGACACGGTCTTGATTGTTTTGCCACATGGCCAACTGCATGCCCGAACCCAGTTCTACCGAGTCGAGCAATTGAGCTTTATATTGCTGTAATTGATCTAGAATCTGATATTTCATCTTCTATACGCAGTGCCAAATATGATCCAGTTTAGTGTAGGACTTCCAGCCAGTTTTGTCATCTGGTCAAAAAATTTATTAAAATCGCAAGTTCATGATAATCACCGCAAGATTATGCAAGCAATGAGTTGACCGAACCCTGCAAAATATAAAAGTCCTGATTGACTATGGTTTTAGAGAGATGAATGCGCTGTTATATGCTTTGGTTGTGTTGATCTGGGGAACCACATGGATTGCAATTACGCTACAACAGCAAAGTGGGATTTCAGCCAGTGTTGCGGTGTTCTGGCGTTTTTTTATTTCTGCCATGGTGTTATTTGTTTTCATTGCTTTAAGTCGCAAGTTACAGAAACTGGCTAGCAAAGATCATCTGTTTTGTATGTTGCAAGCTTGCTGTATTTTTGGATTTAACTTTGTCTGTTTTTACTATGCAGTGCAATATATCAGTAGCGGTTTAGAAGCGGTGATTTTCTCCATGGCGGTGATTTTTAATACCATTAACGCTAAATTCTTCTTTGCTCAGCAGGTGTCGACGCGCTTTTATCCTGCGGCGTTATTAGGTGTACTCGGAATAATTGCTTTATTTTGGCATGATGTGGCGGGTACGACTTTAAATAGTAATACTTTGTTGGGGATTGGGCTGTGCATTTTAGGAATCTATGGTTTCTCTTTGGGCAATATGATCAGTACGCGTCATCAAAAACATGGACTAGATATTTTTACCACTAATGCCTATGCCATGTTGTATGGTTCGTTGTTGATGGCATTGATTTCATGGTTTAGACAAGATGAGTTTTTCCCAAGTATGCAATTCAGTGCAGTGAGTGCTTTACTGTATCTCGCTATCTTTGGTTCAGTGATTGGTTTTACTGCTTATTTCTATTTGGTCGGGCGGATTGGCGCAGGTAAGGCAGCGTATAGCACCTTGTTATTTCCTTTAGTGGCATTGCTGATCTCGACAGTATGGGACGATTATCACTGGCAAATGAATGCAGTGATTGGAGTGATCTTGATCTTATGTGGTAATGCAATTTTCTTTGTGAAAATTCCGCAGTTAAAGCGTTTGAACTCTTCAAAAAATGCTTGATTCATTGATGAATAAAAAAGCCATTAACTTTTGATTGAGTTAATGGCTTTAGTATAACTAAATCAGTTTAGTCTTGTTGCTTTGCCTGAATCGCAGTCAAGGCAATGGTAAATACAATATCATCCACCAAAGCACCGCGTGACAAGTCATTCACAGGTTTGTTTAAACCTTGCAGCATTGGACCAACGCTCACCACATTGGCTGCACGTTGTACTGCTTTATAGGTCGTGTTGCCTGTATTTAAGTCTGGGAAAATAAACACATTCGCGCGACCAGCGACCTTAGATTCAGGTGCTTTTTGACGACCGACACTTTCGACCGAAGCGGCATCATATTGCAATGGCCCATCAATCAATAAATCAGGACGGCGTTGTTGAGCGATTTTGGTTGCTTCTGCAACTTTCTCAACATCTGCACCTGTACCAGATGTACCAGTTGAATAGCTAATCATGGCAATACGTGGATTAAGACCAAATGCTGTAGCTGAGTCTGCTGATTGGATGGCAATCTCGGCAAGTTGTTCTGCATTCGGATCAGGGTTAATCGCGCAATCACCATACACATAGACTTCATCAGGTAATAACATAAAGAAAATAGATGAAACTAATGAGTAATTTGGTGAGGTTTTGATGAGCTGAAATGCAGGGCGAACAGTATTTGCTGTGGTGTGAATCGCACCTGAAACTAAACCATCGACCTGATCCAATGCTAACATCATCGTGCCGAGTACGACTGTATCTTGCAATTGTGCTTTGGCTTGTAAGGCATCCAATTTACCTTTGCGTAACTCTACCATTGGCTCGATGTATTGATCACGAATTGTATCAGGATCAATAATTTCTAAATCACTTGGTAATTGAATACCACGCGCTTTAGCAACTTCGGCAACAGATTCAGGTTTAGCCAGCAAAATACAATGTGCAATTCCACGTGATTGACAAATTGCAGCGGCTTGAACGGTACGTGGTTCATCGCCCTCAGGCAAAACAATGCGTTTTTTAGCCGCAATTGATTTCTGAACCAATTCATAGCGAAATGCAGAAGGAGATAAGCGTGGATTCAGATTGTTTTGGGTATGTTGATCTAACCAATTATTGTCAATATGACTTGATACAAAACGAGTCACTTGTTCGGCACGTTCAGTATCGTCCACTGGAATCTCATTGCCGAAGTGATGCAAGCGTTGAGCTGTTTCTAGTGTATCTAAAGAAGTATGTAAAATTGGCAGACCTTGTTTGATTGCGCTTTGACAAAATTCTAAAACGTTTGATGGTGGAGCTGATTGTTCAGTTAACACAAGACCCGCTAAAGGTATGCCATTGCTACTGGCAAGACTCGCAGCAAGTAATGTATCTGTACGTTGTGAAGCACTAATAATCAGTTCACCAGCCACAAATTTATGCAATTCTGACTCGATATCAGATGCGATCAAACTGGTATGTAAAATACGACGTTGTTTTGCCTCACCTTCGTGTAGCCAGTGACCATTTACAACTGAAGCAATATCTAAACTACGCGGTACGCTGAGCGTATTACTAAACGGTACTAAACCAATAATAGGTAAATCATCTGTGCCCATATAGCGGTTATAACGTTGTAACTCTAGTGCAAAGTCAGTAATTTGTTTGTCTAAACGCAGACTTGGGTCTAGGGTGACTGGAATTTCAGCTGTACCTTCTGGGAGTCCTTTGGTACGCATAAATAATACACCAGTTGTGCGTGCAGAAGCTGCACCGCCAAACTGACGTAAATGCGCATCAACTTTTTCAGCTGTTTTGCGTGGATCGGTTAAATCTGCTGTGCTCACCAAAACAACTTGTGCATCTAAGGCTTGAGCAAGTGCAGCATTGATTTCACTGGCAAAATGATCTTGTCCATTTGGAACTAGTCCTTCGACAATAATCACATCGTGATGAGCTGAAATTTGACGATGTAATGCCACTGCTGCTTCAAGTAACTCATCTGTTTCGCCTAATGCGAGTAATTGAGTTAATTTTTCATAAGTAATGGGTTCAACCGAATTATGTTTAAATAAATGACTATATAAGGTTGTGGTGCGATCAACCGTGGTCTCAGCAATTTGAGAAAATGGTTTTAGAAAGCCCGCATTGATGCCTTTACAGTCCAACGCATAAATCATGCCTAAGCATGCAGATGTTAGACCAACACCTTCCCCAGTAGGGATGAGCAAAATTGTGTTCATAATGACCTTAAATTCTTATCTAAATTTGCTATAAATTATGCTGTTTGCTCAATGACTTGACGTGTCTCTTTAGCAATGCGACCTTCTTCATCCGTCGGAATGACCCAAATTTGAGGACCTGTTCCAGCATCTATTCTTCCTTCGCTACCACGTGCCAAGGCATTGTTTTTGTCTTGACTAAATTGCAAACCGAAATGTGGTAGATACCCTAATGTTTTTTCTCGAACATAAGCTGAATTTTCACCGATACCACCAGTAAATACCAAACCATCGAGACGCGGTAATCCGCAGCTTAATGCCGATAAAGATTTTGCTAAACGATAGCAGAACACTTCGATCGCAAGCGTAGCGCCTTCATGACCATTTTGCGAAGCTTCAACTAATGTCCGCATGTCATTAGATAGCCCAGATAGCCCCAATAAGCCACTTTCTTTATTGAGCATACTGTCAATTTTTTGAATATCCCAACCTAAATTACTTGCTAAAAACAAGTGTAAGCTAGGGTCAACATCACCGCTACGCGTACCCATGACCACACCTTCAAGTGGGGTCATCCCCATTGACGTATCTAAACTTTCACCATTCCAAACGGCACAAGTCGAACTGCCATTGCCCAAATGAGCACTGAGCCAACCACCCTGATTTTTTGCTCCTGCCAATTCACTCGCGCGTTCAGTCACATAAGCATGACTTGTGCCGTGGAAACCATAACGACGAACTTGGTGTTCTTTATATAAGTTTTGCGGTAGGGCATAGCGGTATGCACGTTCAGGCATCGTTTGATGGAACGCTGTATCGAAAACTGCAACTTGAGGTAATTCAGGAAATAAGCGCATGGTTGCTTCAATCCCAATTAAATGCGCAGGATTATGCAATGGCGCAAGCGGTGTTGCTGTTTCAATACGTTTTACAATCTCTGGTGTTAAAAGTTCAGCTTTGGTTAAGTTGCCGCCGTGTACGACTCGATGTCCAATCGCCTGAGGATTGTAATTTGCTAAACGGGCTAAAAGGGTTTCAAGCGCTTTAGCATGATCTGCGTGAGGGATTGAAAGTTCCAATGGTTCGCCACCTACTGTTACCCCTTTAATACGTGCATCAGCAGAACCTAAATTTTCTGCTAAGCCATAAATACGATCTTCACGGCGTTCTGAAATAAGCGCGTATTTGATTGAAGATGAACCACAGTTAATTACAAGTACAGATTTAGCCACGTTTGAACACCTAACAAATTTGAATTTATGACGAACACTTTGATCTTGCTGCAACGTGTTGAGTGAAGCAATCACGCGCAATGTTTTAACATGGGTTGTTATATTGGCGAAGATAGACTTTAGCCTATACAACTGATTTATAATTGAATCTTATGAGTATAGCGTGTAAATAAAATTATCAATGGATGGATCTGTTTATTTTACTAAGTTTTTTTGTATTGAAAAATGAAAAAACACGATAAAGATCAATATACTAAACTTTATCGTGTTCTGAATTTAAACAGCTAAGGATTTATTGGCGAATTTGCCCATCACCAAAAACAATCCATTTCTGCGAAGTTAAGCCTTCTAAGCCAACGGGGCCGCGTGCATGAATTTTATCGGTTGAAATACCAATTTCTGCACCTAATCCATACTCAAAACCATCAGCAAAACGAGTCGATGCATTGATCATGACAGAGCTTGAATCAACACGTGCTAAAAACTCACGCGCTAGACTAAAGTTTTCAGTAATAATGGCATCGGTATGGTGTGAACCATACTTATTGATATGTTCAATCGCTTCATCCATTCCTGTGACTACTTTTATTGCAAGGATAGGACCCAAATATTCAGTATACCAATCATCTTCAGTCGCTGTTTTTACTGATACACCTAAGATGCGTTGTGTCTCTGGGCAACCACGAAGTTCAACTTGTTTTTCCGCATATAACTCAGCAATGCTTGGTAGGAATTCTTCTGCAATCGCTTCATCAACAAGCAAAGTTTCCATTGCATTACACACACCATAACGATGCGTTTTTGAATTTAATGCAATTGGTAAGGCTTTTTGCAAATCTGCTTGTGCTTCAACAAAAACATGACAGTTGCCATCTAAATGCTTGATCACAGGAATACGTGCTTCATTGCTAATTCGCTCAATCAAGCTTTTTCCACCACGTGGCACAATCACATCGACGTATTCAGCCATTGTAATCAGATGACCTACTGCAGCACGATCTGGTGTATCAATGACTTGAACAGCATGCTCTGGTAAACCTGAAATTTGTAAACCGTGCTGAATCGCTGTTGCAATCGCTTTATTTGATTCAAGTGCTTCTGAACCACCACGTAAAATGATGGCATTACCTGATTTTAACGCCAAAGATGCTGCTTCAAGTGTGACATTTGGACGTGACTCGTAAATCATCCCAATCACCCCAAGCGGTACACGCATCTTGCCTAATTGAATTCCCGAAGGGCGGTAAGCAAGATCAGTAATTTCACCGATTGGATCAACCAATGCAATCACATCTTTTAAGCCGTGTAACATGCCTTTAAATCGAGCAGGGGTCAGTTCTAAGCGATCAAGTAAAGCAGTATCTAATTGACGTTGGCGCCCATTCTCCATGTCAATTTGATTGGCTGCTAAAATTTGTGCTTGATTATTTTCCAAAGCAGTATAAATTGCAGACAAGGCATTATTTTTCAAATGAGTCGATGCACTCGTTAGTAATCGAGACGCTTGACGTGCTTGAACACCTACTTGTTGCATATAATTTTGAATAGAATCTTGCATAGCATTTTGATGATTGCATGTATTTATAAAGATAGTAACAGCCAAATGCGGAACAATGAATAGTTTGAACCGATAATTCCAAAATTATAAATTGTTAAATCGCACAAATAATTTTATATAAATGAGATCAATCTAATTATTTGATTACATATTTTGCAAAAGTTTAATGTCTTAAACAAGATAAGTGGTTAAGGAAATGATTGCGTATAAAACATGCATTTGTATAGAATGAAACTGTATAGGATAAATGTAATACAAATTTTATAGATTTGTTAACTTGCAAGTAGAAATCGCTAAAAATGAGACTCTTGCAGCAAAAAAATAAACAAGGATGGAGGAAGGATATGAATTCCATTATCCAAATGGACTCGGATTTAAATCATACCTACACAGGTTTTGGTTTTTTCGACATTTACAATAAAAACAGTTTTAAACAACCAGCGCGTACTACATGGATAGATGGTTGGAAAATTGAATATATGGCGATTGCTGATCCTAAAACGATCTACAAAACGCCGATTGTAATTGTCGGGGGCGCATTTCAAAACTTTAACTCTTATAAGTATTGTGTTGAGCAACTCTTCGAGAGTGGACCTGTCATTTTAATTGATTTACCGTCTATGGGAGCAAATCAACAGATTCGAAATGTTGATACCGGTGAATCTGCAGGCATTTTAGAATTACCAGATTTATCTAAAATGCTTGGGCAATGGCTCGATATTGTTGGAATTGATAAAGTTTCAATGATGGGCATGTCTCTAGGCTCCGTGGTTGCATCTTCATTTGCACATCAACGTCCAGAATTGGTCGATCGTATGGTGCTGATGGGCGTGATGCAAAAAACGCGTAAAAGCTGGCGCATGCTACTTGAAGAATCACTGCATCTCATGCGTGAAGATCGCATGGATGAGTTTGGTCAGGCTGTTATTTTGTATTTGGTTAATCATGCCAAACTCGATAAAACACGTATGTCACCAACAGCAAAACGTTTGTTCTTTAGACAAATGGCTGAATTTACTGCGACTGAGCGTGAGCGTTATGAAATTAACTGTAATCGCCTGTTACGTTTAAGCGATGTTCCTGTACCGCAATGTAAAACACTTGTAGCAGCAGGGCAGTACGATAGTTTTACTTTGCCACATGAAAATGCGGACTTTGCGTTGCAGTGCCAAGATATGCAATTTGCATTGATTGCAAATGCGGATCATGTGCCACAGTTGCAGCGCCGTAAAGAAACGATGAATTTGTTTACTTCATTCTTAAAGGGTGAATCCATCGATAATCTTGATGGTATTATTCCAATGACACGTGAAGAAATGAAAAAAATTGAGCGTCGCGGTGAAGAACGAATTTTAGTTCAGCAACCTGAAACGAAGCTCACACATCGTCATATAGATAATGAAGTCGCAGTGAAGATTGTAGACATTACTTTCTTTGGTGTGTATTTAAAACTCCACAATTTGGAACAGCTTGATTTTGTTAGCCAACATCCTCGTGATCTAGCTCTACATTTAGCTGACGAAGAGGGTGAGTTTAAAATTGAATGTTTAAATTTTGATGCTTCTGAACAAGGTCTTCGTATTTTATTTAAACATGGTAGTTTTGATATTGCTGAACGCCTGACTCGATTCATTGAGCGTCAAAAAGAGCTTAAAGACTGAGAATATTTTGATCTAAAAAGAAAGTGGCAAATTGCCACTTTTGTCTTTTTTATAAACTACTTATTGGTTGCTTGGATCATCCAAACTAAATCACCCAAGTGTTCTTGATTACTTTCTAGATCAACATTTTCAAAAAATTGTTTGGGTTGCAGTACTTCAACTTGTCCAAATCCTGCACCGTGAAAAAAAGTTTCGACTTCAGCAGGCGTTTTAAAATGAAAACTAAATGCACTACGAGACATCCATTTAAGCAAGCGACTGCTATTCCAAATAATGGTCGCCAATTTATTTTGAGTTGGTTCAGGATAAATATCAGTTAAATAATGAAGTTCCTTAAAGTTACGACCATATGAAGCAATTGCTTGTATTAATTGCTGTAAAAGAGGTTTTTCAAAATAATTAATTAAACCTTCACTAATAATGACCAGTGGACGTTGAGGATCAAATACCTTGAAAGCCGAGGCAAAAGCATCTGTAAATAAATCAACAGATAGCACATCTTTTGAATCTGTCTCAATTTGTTGTAGGGCTGCTTGTTTTGTTGCTGCCATATCTGGCAAATCTAATTCACGATATAGAATGCTTGGGTAATGCTGTCTAAACCACCAACCTCGTGGTGAAAGACCACATGCAATTTCAAGAACTTGTAAATCAGGATGTTGTTCAATCAGCTTTTCTAAATGTTGATCTAGCATGGTATGTCGTTGCTTTAATGTTGTTCGCATACTGCCACCAACATATTTCTCAGCCCAACTTTCAATTGGGTGTACCAGTGCTGCAAGTGTTTTTCCTTTTGCAGTTGCTAGGGCAGGATGAGAAATCCCCATTTGATACCAAATATAACCTGTATAGTGCGCAGTAAATGAAATATGGCGATGTTTCGAAAGTTGTTGTGTCATCTGTCCTAGACTCAATTTTTATTGTGTTTCCCATGCACAACCCATTTGCGCGAGGAAATTGACCTATCATGGTTTAAATAGGTCAATTGCAGATGAATCGTTACATCATCTATAGCTATACAGCAAATTAAAACGAATTCTTAAAGTCTTCAATGACTTTTCTGACGTTTTGCCAGTTTTCATCTAAAGATAATGTATTACCGATTTGAATATTTGGAATATGACCACGCATACGCTCAAGTCGTTGTTGATTTGGCAGTGCTAATGTTTGAATGCCATCTAAAGCATGACATGCTGCTGAGCGGTCATTACAGACTAAGCCCATATCACAACCCGCATTTAAAGCGGCTTGAATGCGAGCATCTGCACCACCCGCAACACATGCCGCTTGCATGCTGAGATCATCAGAAAATAAAACGCCTTCAAATTTCATTTCTTGACGTAAAATTTGTTGTAGCCAAAATGGAGAAAAGCCCGCTGGATTTGGATCGACTTGATCATAAATCACATGTGCAGGCATCAGCGCATCCAGTTGTGGCATGAGCTTGATAAAACTTTGCATATCATTATCATAAATTTCTTGATATGAACGACTATCAATTGCCGCAGCGACATGTGAGTCCGCTTTAACAGAGCCATGTCCTGGGAAATGTTTCCCTGTTGTTGCCATCCCTGCTTTTTTCATGCCACGCATAAATGCGCTTGCGAGTGGAATAATGTCTTGAATATTTTTGGAAAAACCACGATCTCCAATCACATCACTAATATCATTCAGATCTAAAACTGGGGCGAAACTGAAGTCGATACCAACAGCGAGCACTTCGATTGCCATTAACCAACCACATTGTTCGGCTAATTCAATTGTTTGTTGTGGATGTTCTAAGTAATGTTCACCCAGTCTGCCCATCGCAGGTAATAAGGTAAAGCCTTGTCTTAAACGTTGTACACGACCTCCTTCTTGGTCTACAGCGATTAAAATATCTGGACGTACTTGACGCATATGGTCTGTTAAAGCGCGAACTTGTTGAGGTGATTCAATATTTCGCCCAAATAAAATCATCCCTCCGACTTGCGGAGCTTGTAATAGTTCAATATCTTCTTGATTAAGTTCTGTGCCAGCAATGTCTAGCATCAATGCGCCGATCATAGGTATTCCGTTTGAATTTTGATGTAAAAAACGATAGCTAAATTGTGCAATGATTTGCTACATTTTGTCAGTACAGAATATGATAAAACTACATGATATTGATGATAAGTACTTGTTGGTCATTTAATTATGACGACCAATGAGTTCTACACGTTGGTTAAAATTCGAATGAAATCTGTTCATATTGATGATGCCAGCATGTAATAATTGCCATATCCAAGGAAGTACCAAAATTTTATGAAACTTCAAATGATAGCGTGTGCAGTTGCAGTTGCGACTGGTGGTTTATTTTTTACTCATACAATCAATGAGGCATTTGCGGCGACGGAAGCTCCGCTCGTTTCAACGGTGATCAAGCCATCACAAGAGCAAGCTTTAGTCTCACGTCAGTTGGCAACATTAGTTGATCGTCAGCATTATTTGAATATGCGTTTAGATGCCGCAACATCTAACCGTATTTTAGATATGTATTTGGATAGCCTCGATCCTGACCATTCATTATTTTTAGATAGTGAAGTCCAAGAATATAAAACAAAATATGGTTCTAATTTTGGTAGTTCATTAAAAGCGGGGAATCTAACAGGACCTTATGCCATTCACGCCCAATATCGTGAACGTTTAAAACATTTTTATGAATACATGTTGGCTGAATTGAAAAAGCCGCAAAACCTCAATCAAAAAGATGTTTATTTAGAAATTGATCGTGAAAAAGCACCTTATTTTAAAACGGCTGCTGAGCAACAAAATCATTGGCAGAAAATGCTAGTCTCTCAATTGATCAATTTGACGATCAGTAAAGAAGAAGAGCAAGCCAAACAGAAAGCCTTAAAAGCAAATCCTTCGCTTGCCAATGGTCAAGATTTGACAGGCCCTGAAGATTTGACCCCAGTACAGACATTAACAAAGCGTTATACACGTCAGTTAGAACGGATCGGTCGTGTTAAAAGCGATGATGTGCTAGACAAAACATTAAATGCGATGTTGGCTACATATGATCCACATAGTAACTATTACCCACCAATCGATGCGATGGAGTTAAATCGCCAAACGACGCTGCAATTAGAGGGCATTGGCGTATCTATTCGCCCTGAGCGCGGTAATGAAGACTACACTAAGATTGAAACAATTGTCGAAGGTGGACCTGCGAGTAAATCTGGTCAGGTGAAATCTGGCGATCGCATTATCGGTGTTGCCCAAGATGGCGATAAGATGGTGGATGTCATTGGCTGGCCAAGTTCAGAGATTGTTGGATTGATTCGTGGTAAGCGTGGTACGAAAGTTACCGTACGTTTATTGGCAACTGGCGCTGCAATGAGTCAGGCGCGTAATGTCACTTTAGTTCGAGACATCATTCAAGAGGAAGATGCAGGGGTGCGTTCACGCACAGTTGAAATTACGCGAGATGGTAAAAAGCATTTATTTGGTGTAATTGAAATTCCATCTTTCTATTTTGATTATCGTTCTCGCCGTGCCGGTACTGAATATCGTTCAGTTTCTGAAGACACCGCTAAGGCACTTGAATCTCTAAAAGCGAAGAAAGTTGAAGGGATCTTGATCGATTTACGTAATGATCCAGGTGGTTCTTTAGAAGAAGTTGCTCGTATGCTTGGTCAGGTCATTAAATCTGGACCAGTGGTACAAATTCGTGATGGTAACGGCAATGTGAACGTTTTTGAAGATACAGATGGTGGTGAGCAAATTTATGCAGGACCAATGGCTGTACTTATCAATCTCGCTTCTGCTTCAGCAAGTGAAATTTACTCTGCTGCAATTCAAGATTATGAGCGCGGTATTATTATCGGTAGCACTACAACAGGTAAGGGAACGGCACAAGTCCAACTGGATTCATTAGCACATGGCCAAGCAACACTTACTCAACGTAAGTTTTATCGTGTAACCGGTGGTAGTACTCAGAATAAAGGTGTGATTCCAGATATTAAACTGGTTGATATCTACAATGAGGAGTTTGGCGAACGTAAAGCCAAGAATGCTTTAAAGTGGGATACCATTCCAACAGCGCCGTTTAAACGAGAAGGTTCAGTACAACCTTATGTAACCAAATTGTCTGAATTTTCTGCTCAACGTGTTGCAGCAGATGCGCAGTTTAAATATTTAGAAACTCGTAAAGCGATTGCTCAGAAAACTTCTGATCAGAAGAAAGTCGTTTTGGATATCAATCAACGACGCGCTGAATTAATTGATTTAGAGAAACAGACTTTAGATGCTGAAAATCAGCGTCGTCAAGCGACTGGTCAAGCGCCTTATGCAAATTGGGAAAGTTACCAAGCTTCTATTGATGCATTGATTGAAGCCCGTGCCAAAATGAAAGCACATTTGCGCCCTGCATTACCAGAAGAAGAAACATTCGTGACTGAAGCTGCTAATGTATTGCTAGACTACTCGAAATTACAAAGTCGATAATTTCTGAATCAAACTCTGTAAGAAAAAAACCTGCTTAATGCAGGTTTTTTACGTTTTAATTAATCTACACGAATCCAGATTTGACTGCGCCCCAAAACTGAAACGCCAACGTAACCGCGTAAATGTAGACGTTGCCCATTATTACTCAGTTTTGCTGTAAGGCTATAAACACGACCACTATTTGGATCTAAGATTTTTCCACCAGTGTATAAAAGATCTTTTTTATGCTTTAGTTTAGTGATGGCATTTAAACCCAAGATTGGCTTGTTGGCATAGGGTGCTGGACAATTTATGCAAAATTCTTTGGGTGTATAACCTGTTCGAGGGGTTATTTTCGTGATTTTACCAGTGTAGGTACCATCTGATTCTTGAGTTATTTCAACTTGTCCTTTGGGTGCGCCAGTTAAATCATCAACGCTTTGCCACACCCCAGTAATATCTTGTGCAAAACTTATATGGCTAAAACTAAATAGAAGGAAAATAGAGAGGAATTTAATAAACATATTGACGCTGCTCAGCCGCTTTTATTGTATTGCTATTATTTCGGATTTCTAACAATAGATTCAATAATTATTTTACAATTGTGTATTTTTTTAATTGTTGAAAATTCAAGGATTTTTTATCTTAAAATATAAAAAGCTTCTTCATTTTTATATTTAATGAAGAAGCTTTTTTGATTAAACCGTGATCAACAATATCAAGATGATGGATGCACTATTTGGTTTTACTATTTATTCAGTACGAATCCAAATTTGATTACGACCTAATGCTGATACCCCTAAGTATCCACGTAAGTGCATGCGTTTACCATTGGCGCTTAATTTAGCTTTCATGCTGTAAATTTTTCCAGAATTTGGATCTAAAATACGACCATTGGTGTAGTTTAGACCATTCGCATGTTTTAAACCGGTTACAACATCTAAACCTAAAATTGGCTTATTGGTATATGGAGCAGGACAGTCAACACACGTTTCCTTTGGTGTATAACCTGCGCGAGGTGTAATTTTTACGACTTTACCAGCATATGTACCATTCGATTCTTGGCGAATTTCAATTAATGCTTTAGGTGCGCCAGTTTTGTCATCAATACTTTGCCAAAGACCTGTGATATCTTCTGCAAAAGTAAAACTGCTTGCCACAGATAAAAGTAATGCACCTATTAGTTGTTTGCCCATCATTAAAAAATCCTTTTAACGTTTGAAACTCCATTATGTCGGATTTCTGACAACTAGTTCAATCTTTATGTGATATTTGCGGCAAATTTTAAGATAAAGACAAAATAAAGGTAGGCAACCATATCGCTGTAAATACACCATTTACCGCCATTCCGAATGCTGCATATCGTCCAGTAACTGGCCCACGTTGCCATGCTTGCGCTGTTCCAATCGCATGAGCAGCTAAACCCAGTGCTAAGCCAGACGCACGTTCATCATGAATATGTTTTAAGATCCAAGGCGAAAATGCAGCACCAATCACGCCAGATAAAATGACAATAAGTGTCACCATCATAAGTGGGGCATGTAATAAAGTCGCGATATTCAATGCAATTGGCGTAGTCACTGCACGTGTTGCAAATGCCATAATTGTAGGCTCAGACATGTGTAATAAATAAGCAAGTCCCATAGGCAGCGCAACTGCACTAATACTGGCAAAACATAAAATACCAATCATGGATTTCAGTGGTAAGTCGTCATAACGCATCGCAGCAAGCGGAATAGCCAATGCAACTGTGACATAGCCCAATAAATGATTAAAAACATTATTTACGCTATTCATGTAGCGTTCATAAGGAATACCTAAAACTGTCAATAGTCCAATCACGATAAACATGGCGAAAACAATTAAAGGAATTTGTGGCATTTTTTTATTCAGTGGTTTTGCGATCAAATAGCTAACCAGTGTGATCATGAATCCGTAAATAATCATAAACATATTTCAGATTCCTATAACCAGCGTTTTGCCATTTTGGCATAGATCCATAATGGCAATAATGTACTTAAGCTTAGAACAAATAAAAATACAGGAATCTCTTTGCCCAAATGTACCAGCATAATTAAAGAGCCTGCACAAATAGGTAAAAAGGCGAAAGCACTTTCTTTCATGATTTTGTTATTTGTATCGATTAAACGATTGGAAATCTTTTTGAATCTTCGCCAAATCAGTAAAGTCGCAAGTAGACTAATTAATCCAACCAAATTTCCTAGTTCAGGATGATGAAAAATTTTGGTGATTGCTACTGCACCTTCTCTAAAGATGATGATTAATAGCAGTGTGTAGAACCATGCTGTCCAATCAATATTTTTCATCATTACTCATGCTCTTGTCTTCTTTTTAAACCATAACTCATCAAGCTTAAAGTGACGAATGTTGTATTTCAAATTCTTCCAAAGGTCGTTGAAATATGGAAGCTTTATTGCCAAGAATTTCGTCTAATGGTAAATGAGCTTGTTTAATGATTTGCTCCAATTTGTGTGGAGCAATACAAACTGTCAAATGTAAATCACCATTCTCTTCATAACGCTCTGATTCAATTACATTTAAGCTATATAGTTGATTGCGTAGTTTACCGTAAGCAGGTTTAAGTGTTAAATCAAAGTGTTGTAACTGTCCCATTAAGCATTGTTGTACTGCTTCACTTAATAATTCTAGACCTTGACCTGAATGGGCTGAAACATACACTCGCTCAGGTAACTCTGCTGTTTTATAGATGATTTTTGCAGCATCACCGCTGATATCAATTTTATTATAAACATGTAAGATAGGAGCTTCTGCACCAATTTCTTTCAATACGGTTTCTACAGCCTCGATCTGTTCAGACATATTCGGACTGCTCGCATCAATCACATGAAGCAATAATGTTGCTTCGAGTGTTTCTTCTAATGTTGCTTTGAATGATTCAACCAAATCATGCTGTAGATTTCTAACAAAACCAACGGTATCGGCAAGCACAACAGTACCCACACCATCCCATTCGAGACGACGTAGCGTCGGATCTAACGTGGCAAATAACTGATCTGCCGCGTATACATCACTTTTCGCAAGAATGTTAAATAACGTGGATTTCCCTGCATTGGTATAACCGACTAAGGAAATGGTTGGAATGGCAGCTTTCTGACGTGCAGCACGTCCTTGTAAGCGGGTTTGTTGAACCTTAACGAGTTTATCTTTGAGTTGGGTGATACGAACGCGAATCAGTCGACGATCAGTTTCGAGTTGTGATTCACCAGGACCACGTAGTCCAATACCACCTTTTTGTTGTTCTAAGTTTCCTGTAAACCCTCGAATTAAACGAGTGGATAAGTGCTTAAGTTGAGCAAGTTCAACTTGTAGTTTTCCTTCATGCGTTCGAGCGCGTAAGGCAAAAATATCTAAAATCAATCCAGTACGATCAATTACGCGACATTTTAAAATTCTTTCTAAGTTACGCTCTTGCGCTGGCGATAATGAGTGATCGAAAATGACCAGTTCAGCTTCAAGATATTGGACTTGCTCAGCGATTTCATCCACTTTTCCTGAGCCAATAAAAAATTTTGGATCAGGTCTATTTCTTGGCACAGTAATATGCTCTAGGATTTCCGCACCAGCAGATTGAGCGAGCAATCGGAACTCTTCGGCATCAAGATCGTCAAGCTGTTGAACGGAAACACTGACTAATATTGCTCGTTCACCACTGTGACGCTGCTCAAAATTTTCCACGCTATTATCATATCCTTAGTATTAAGTTACTATTCTAGAATAAAGCGAAAGCAAAGGGCAAAAGAGTTACCCCATTTAGATGATATTACGACGTAAAAGTTCAACAAATCCTACTAATGTGCCCATATATAAAATTGACCACCCTAAAAACATTTTCAAAGCGTAGCGATAGGGAATTCTATTTGATACCGCGTGTGTCGTTGTTTCCTGATTCATAGTGACACCTATTCATCTGTAAATTCGATTTATTTATAATAATTGATCTAATAAAACATTTAAAATTGAAAAATATTATGCTTACGTTCGCTTTTTGTCATAAAGCAAACTTTTAACTCTATATATTTGCATGCTATAACAGGCTTTACTTTGAGCAAACGCAAAGTGCCATAGTAGGTTCATGCTGAAAGCATCTGTTAAGGGTAGCAAGCCCAATGGTTTTAATAATTCTATGACTCAAGAAACAACAGCAGTGAATAACACTCAGTTAAATTTATTTTCAAAGTTTAGTTTATACACAAGAAAACTAGCATCAGGCTTAGAAACGATTGGTGAAGGCTTTTATCTCATTTATCGTCATGGACTTTATAAAGATCCAAACAATCCAATTAACACGCGATATGTTCAATATTTTTGTCGTCGATTGTGCGAAGTTTTTAATATTGAAGTACAAGTGCATGGCACGATTCCACGCGAACCTGCTTTGTGGGTGAGTAATCATATTTCATGGCTAGATGTTGCTGTACTGGGTTCTGGCGCTCGAATTTTCTTTTTAGCCAAAGCTGAAGTGGAAAAATGGCCAATCTTGGGTAATCTTGCCAAGGGGGGCGGAACTCTATTTATTAAGCGTGGTTCAGGGGATTCAATTAGAATTCGTGAGCAAATTACAGAGTTTTTGAAGCAAGATATTCCTGTTTTATTTTTTCCAGAAGCCACCACGACTGATGGTACCAAGGTTAAAAAAGTACATGGAAGGCTTTTAGGTGCTGCAATTGAAGCACAACGCCCTGTACAGATTTGTGTGATTTGCTATGTCAATCAACAAGGTGAGTTAGATTTAATTGCACCCTTTATTGGTGAAATGACTTTTGCAGAGCATGTACAGCGAGTGTTGGAAATGCCAAAAGTGACTGCGCATTTACTGACGTTACCTGCGATACCTGTAGAAGGTCATACGGTTGATAGTTTAACCAAAGAAGTTGATCGACAAATGCGGGCAGGCTTGCTTGAGTTGCAAAATAAAGTGCTGGCTGTTTCTCCAACTGCAAATGAGCTTACATAAAGCCTTCAATTGGCAGCCATGAAATAACTTTCATTCCTGCTCTTTGCCACCACTTCATGCGAGGTTCTTTGGTATAAATCACAGGACCTTGAGGAGTTTGCCGTTGCCAAGTTATTTTATTCTCGGCATTTAAAACCAATTTATACGCATACTTACTCAAGTTTTGATCCATTGTGCTATGCACTGATCTTGCTAATGTTGGGCTATTTAATAGCACCCCAATTTCTGTATTCAAATACGCCGAGCGTGGGTCAAAATTAAATGAACCGATAAAAACTTGCTTTTCATCTAATGCCATAAGCTTGGCATGTAAACTAGAACGGCTTAATCCTTTGATATTCACTTTTGCTTTTTTAGCTAAATCTTCGGTATGTTTATCAAGATCATCTTTATCTAAAGCAGGTAAAAACTCATAAAGTTGTACACCATTTTCTAATAAATTTTGACGGTATTTACCATAAAATGCATGAACAACGGCAACATCATTTGCTTTGAAAGAATTGGTTAAAACTCTGACATGAACGCCATCTTGTGCTAATTCACTTAAAATTTTCGCGCCCTTTTTTTCGGGAACAAAATAAGCAGAAATCAGATCAATATTTTTTTCAGGTTTTTCTAAATGATTGATCAGTTGGAAATTGAGATGTTCTTGTTTCTTTGCTTTTGATTTTATTTTATCAGGTGAGTCTTTCACGACCTCAGCTTTTACCCAATCTAAAGCAATATCTCGGTTGATGAGTGAGTCGATTGCTTGGGAATTACTGGTTAAATCTAAATAGTTTTGAACGGTAACTTTTTTATAATGTTCATCTAATTGTTGTTTTAAACTTTCATAGCTTAGGCGATGAGATTTTTGCTTTACGACTTCTTGAACTTCATAAGCATAATCATGATTCCAATAGTCATCAAAAGAGTTAGAAATGTCATTAACGGCAGCTCCAACCAACATGACATCGACATCTGAGAACTGATAGTTATCGCTGACATTGTAGTATTGATTGGTCATGTTTCTGCCGCCAATTAACGCGACTTTGTGATCTGCGATAAAGCTTTTATTGTGCATGCGTCGATTGATACGCTTTAAATCCAACACCATATCAATGCCACGATATTTTCTAAAACGATATGGGTTGAATAGCTTTACCTCAATATTGGGGTGTTGTGCTAAGGCTAAAAAGATTCCTTCAGTTTGTTTTGCATTATTATCATCGATCAATAACTTTACTTTCACGCCACGATCTGCTGCACGAATAAGCGCATGCAAAGCGACAGCACCGACTTTATCGTTATCCCAAATATAATATTGCAGATCTAATGTTTTTTCGGCTTTATCAATTAAACGTAATCGAGCTGCCAAAGCTTCTAAAGGATCAAATAAGACATAATATCCAGTAAGATCAGGGTTCTGTTGCTGCAAAGGATCTATGATTTGCGCAAGTGTGGTTTCTGATGTATCAACTTTTAAAGCTATCGCTTGGGTCGGTTCAATAGAGTGTTTGGGTAAGGTGCTACAACCTGAGATCGTGATCGCAATACTCAACGAAATCGTAAGCATACTTTTATTGTAAGTAGATGTACTTATTTTTGTATGTTTGCGATTTAAAACCGAAAATTGCGTCATAATCTTTACTGATTAAAAGTTGGGCTTGAGTATATCATTTCATCAAAGATTATGAATATGAGATGCGATATATACCGTTATAGTGAGATGAATGAGATTGGTAATGTGGAATTCTGACAGTGTTATTTTAGTTTTTTATATTATTTTTCTGATCTTGGCATTATGGGGATTGGTACAGGCATGGATACATCAAGCAAGAACTGAAACTATTCACCCTTTCAAAGCTTTTGTTCATTTATTGGCTTTTTATCTATCTTATCTTCTAATCCCACTTTGGTTTTTTAGCTTATATGCAGGATGGTCTGGTTTTTATAGCTTACATCAGACAGCATTTGTCTTTTTACTCAGTACTTTATTAATTTATGCGCGTTTTATTGAACCTCATTTAGTCCATGTTAAATATCACCAATATCGTTTAAATCCAAAACACGAATTTAGAAAATCAGTAAAAGTGGCGCTGATTGCAGATATGCACGTTGGGCTATTTTCAGGTCATGAACGTCAGTTAAAAATCATTGTAGAAAAATTGAATCAAGCAAAGCCCGATTTGGTTGTGGTTGCTGGTGACTGGACTTACGAGCCTGAAAATAGATTAGTGCAAGAGCTTGAAGTACTCAAACAAATCCAAGCCCCAGTCTATTCAGTCAACGGTAATCATGATGAACAATATCCTGGACCACCGATACAAGCTTTACTGAGTGAGGCTTTGAGCCAAAATGATGTGATGGATATTGAAGGTAAGATTGTTGAATTTGATGAATTTCGATTGGTGGGTATCGGTGATTTATGGGCGGGAAAAGCAAATATGCGGTTTTTGCCTGAGTTACCCCAAGATAAACCGTGGCTAATCTTATCGCATAACCCTGATACTGTAGACATGGTGCCAGAATTGAAAATGAGACCGCTTATGCTGTCTGGTCATACTCACGGAGGTCAAATCGAGTTGCCGTGGATTACCAGTTATGTTATGAAAAGGGTTTCAATTTTAGGGCATAAAAGAGGCTTTTATACGCATGAGCATGCAGATGTATTTGTCACTGTAGGCACGGGGATGGTTGGTGTTCCATTTCGTTTTAGAGTTCCTCCAACCATTGATATTATTGAATTAAAATAAATAAAAAAGCCGACTCATCTAAGTCGGCTTTTTTAAACTATAATAATTAAGGAATAATAATCACAGCGACACGACGATTATTGGCACGATTTTCCTCAGAGGTGTTGGCTACAAATGGTTGATCTGAGCCACGACCAATAATGGTGAGATTATTTGGCTTAAAACCTTGATTAACGAAAATCGAAGCAACACTTTGAGCACGTTCTTCAGAAAGCTTTTTGTTGTACTCTGGATTGCCAATATCATCGGTATGACCTACGACTTTTAATTTCTGTAAGTCATATTTCTCTAATTGTTTTGCAAGGCGAGCAATTTCCTTCGCATGATCAGGTTTAATATCTGATTTATTAAAATCGAAAAGTAAACGCTCAGGTAAACCCAAACTCCAGCCCTCGTCTGTTAAAACGAAACCTTCTTTTTTCAACATTTTTACTTGACGGTATTTAAGTGGACCAAAACTTAAACAGCCAGCTAATGTTAGGCAGAGTAACGCTATGAATGAAATTTTAATGCTGCGAGCGTACATAACATATCCTAAATTTCTGGTTTATAAACAAACCAATGTGGATTTAAATTTTTAGCTTTATACATTGCTTGATCTGCTTGCATGACTAAATCCTCGGGATTTTCAGCAAATTGAGAAAATGCAATACCTAAACTAAAACCAAAATGAATAACATCCCCATTAAAATCCAAAGGTTCTTTGCAGCTTGCAAGTAAACCTTCAGCAATTGCCTGTAAATGATCAGCATGGTGAATTGCATGCAAAATAATTGCAAACTCATCACCACCCAAACGAGCAATGAAATCTTCTTGTCGAACAGAAAGCTTTAAACGCGAAGCCATTTCTTTCAAAACAGCATCGCCAGCCAAATGTCCATATTGGTCATTAATTACTTTAAACTTATTATTATCAATGAATATCAGTGCGGAATTATGACGGTATAACGGATTTTCAAAAATATTGAGCAGCTCTTCGTAGAAGAAATGACGATTTGGTAAACTGGTCAACTGATCGTGATGTGCCTGGAACGAAAGTTGACGATTTTCTTTTTGTAGATTGTTATTCCAAATTTGAATTTCTTCTAACAACTCATTAAACACCGTATTTAAATTTTGAAACTCTCTAATATGATTGTTCGGAAAGCGTAAATTATAAGCTTTTTGGTCACTTACTAATTGAGCGATATGAGTTAATGGTTTAATCGCTTGCATAATCTGACGATAGGTCAAATTAATTGACCATAAAAGTGCAATCACAATAAAAAACATTGAAATTGCTAAACCAATAATAATGGTCTTTAAAAAATGCAAAATATTTTCAGAACTACCATAAAGAACCAAATCACCTACTTTTTTATTGTGGTGCATCACAACCAATTTAACTGGATCATGTAAAAACCATTCATCCAATAAATTTTGAAGAAAGGGGGTATACGCAACCTTTTTTGTACTTTCAGAAAGTAATTGTTGTTGAGGATCGTAAACATGAATACTTCGTATCGCATGTTCAGTTGTATAATCTTTTAAAATTTGTTCAATCGCACCTTTATCTTTAAAAACGACAGCAGGTTGAACACGCTCTAATACAGTTTGGCTTAATAGTTTTAAATTTTGTTTGGCATAAGTTTCCATCGTAAACATTGAAATTGTTGCAAATGTACAACTACAAATCACAAAGGTAATCGCAAAAATCGTAAATTGAGATTTACGGAACAAAGCATGCAAAGAAGTAGATTGATATAAATTTGAAATCACTTTCACTACTCCGTGTTCTTCGCCAAGATTAAAACTCTGGGGTCGATATGAACCTTGGAATAACTTAAAGCATCTAAATTCACTTTAAATGTAGAAAAAGTTTTTCGATTATAAAGACAAAAAATACTACCAGTCTCACAATTTGGATTATTTGTACTTAATGATAATAATGAGCGTGATGGATACGATTGAATTAAATTTTGTTGTTGCTGTGCCGTAGTTGTTGAAAAATAAACAACATGACATTCTGTTTTTAAAAAATCTTTAGTGTTAACCGCTTGAACCTGATAATCATAAGCCAATTGTTTGATATTCGCTTGAAATTGATTGGCGGCATCTGGGTTATCAATTACACAAATGACTGGGCGTGATGTATTAGGCCACTTACTATAACTTAATATCGTTAATGCCAACTCATAATAGCTGTGGTTTGATAAGGCGTAGCAAAGCTCACTCATAGCTATAGACGCTAAAAGCAAAATAAACTGTGCTTTTTTACCAACGAACCGTATTTTCAATCAAAAATGCCAAAAAATGTGAAGCAAGAGACATATTCTACTGGACTTAATTGTTTAAAAAAAGTTCTTAATTCGAAAGAATAAGCATTAAAAGTTACTGGTTAGTTCAAAAGATGATCACTTGAGATAATAAACAAAAAGAAATTGAGAAAAGGGGTTGCGCCTGTTTGGAAATGCTGTAGAATGCACATCCATCGGCGGTGATGCAGATAAAAACTTGTTGAGAAACAAGGATTTGGCTAGAAAGGTTGGATTCTTGGATTGGTTGATAAGTTTGATAAATATCTAAATTACCTGTTGACTTTGAAGAAATTCAGAGTAATATAGCCGACCTAGCTTGATGATGACGAATCATTGAGAAGATCATTAAGAGAATAGAAGAACAACTTGTGTGGATTTTTACTGGTTAATCGATCGAAAATATTTCATTGATTAGATGGTAGAAATTACTCGAAGTTTATTTGAGAAATTAAAGTCAGAAAATTGATGAGCCAAGATTTGTAGCCATAAGCTACTAATGATTATAAACTGAAGAGTTTGATCATGGCTCAGATTGAACGCTGGCGGCAGGCTTAACACATGCAAGTCGAGCGGGGAAAGGTAGCTTGCTACCTAACCTAGCGGCGGACGGGTGAGTAATGCTTAGGAATCTGCCTATTAGTGGGGGACAACATTCCGAAAGGAATGCTAATACCGCATACGTCCTACGGGAGAAAGCAGGGGACCTTCGGGCCTTGCGCTAATAGATGAGCCTAAGTCGGATTAGCTAGTTGGTGGGGTAAAGGCCTACCAAGGCGACGATCTGTAGCGGGTCTGAGAGGATGATCCGCCACACTGGGACTGAGACACGGCCCAGACTCCTACGGGAGGCAGCAGTGGGGAATATTGGACAATGGGGGGAACCCTGATCCAGCCATGCCGCGTGTGTGAAGAAGGCCTTTTGGTTGTAAAGCACTTTAAGCGAGGAGGAGGCTACTAGTATTAATACTACTGGATAGTGGACGTTACTCGCAGAATAAGCACCGGCTAACTCTGTGCCAGCAGCCGCGGTAATACAGAGGGTGCGAGCGTTAATCGGATTTACTGGGCGTAAAGCGTGCGTAGGCGGCTGATTAAGTCGGATGTGAAATCCCTGAGCTTAACTTAGGAATTGCATTCGATACTGGTCAGCTAGAGTATGGGAGAGGATGGTAGAATTCCAGGTGTAGCGGTGAAATGCGTAGAGATCTGGAGGAATACCGATGGCGAAGGCAGCCATCTGGCCTAATACTGACGCTGAGGTACGAAAGCATGGGGAGCAAACAGGATTAGATACCCTGGTAGTCCATGCCGTAAACGATGTCTACTAGCCGTTGGGGCCTTTGAGGCTTTAGTGGCGCAGCTAACGCGATAAGTAGACCGCCTGGGGAGTACGGTCGCAAGACTAAAACTCAAATGAATTGACGGGGGCCCGCACAAGCGGTGGAGCATGTGGTTTAATTCGATGCAACGCGAAGAACCTTACCTGGTCTTGACATAGTAAGAACTTTCCAGAGATGGATTGGTGCCTTCGGGAACTTACATACAGGTGCTGCATGGCTGTCGTCAGCTCGTGTCGTGAGATGTTGGGTTAAGTCCCGCAACGAGCGCAACCCTTTTCCTTATTTGCCAGCGGGTTAAGCCGGGAACTTTAAGGATACTGCCAGTGACAAACTGGAGGAAGGCGGGGACGACGTCAAGTCATCATGGCCCTTACGACCAGGGCTACACACGTGCTACAATGGTCGGTACAAAGGGTTGCTACCTAGCGATAGGATGCTAATCTCAAAAAGCCGATCGTAGTCCGGATTGGAGTCTGCAACTCGACTCCATGAAGTCGGAATCGCTAGTAATCGCGGATCAGAATGCCGCGGTGAATACGTTCCCGGGCCTTGTACACACCGCCCGTCACACCATGGGAGTTTGTTGCACCAGAAGTAGGTAGTCTAACCGCAAGGAGGACGCTTACCACGGTGTGGCCGATGACTGGGGTGAAGTCGTAACAAGGTAGCCGTAGGGGAACCTGCGGCTGGATCACCTCCTTAACGAAAGATTGATGGCCGGTAAGAATCCACAACAAGTTGTTCTTCGAAGATGTATCTGAGGGTCTGTAGCTCAGTTGGTTAGAGCACACGCTTGATAAGCGTGGGGTCACAAGTTCAAGTCTTGTCAGACCCACCACTACTGACGAAGTGATGAATAATCACAAGCTGCTAGATTGAAAGATATGTCGTTCATTATGATTTAAGCTGGGGACTTAGCTTAGTTGGTAGAGCGCCTGCTTTGCACGCAGGAGGTCAGGAGTTCGACTCTCCTAGTCTCCACCATGAATTAAAAAGAGTTTGTAAAAACGAAATTAATTCAAAGCTAAAGTAAATTATAGAAATTAATAAATGCCTAAATAAATCAAAAGAGATTTTGATTTGAGTTTATTAACTTCTGTGATTTATCACAGTTTACTACGCACCGACGAGGTGGTAGTTAATCATTAACAGATTAGAAAATTGAGTCTGAAATAAATTGTTCAAACTCGATTAATTCAACACTAACAGTAATACGTAAGTATTTCAGTTGGATGAAGAGTTAATCTGAGAACTAGCAAAAACACTGAATCAAGCGTTTTGGTAATGAATTTAGATTGAAGCTGTATGGTGATTAAGTTCACAGACAACGAATAGTAGCAATTAAGTTTGCAACGCTAACACTCACTTGTATGTGTTAACGACTGTTTGGGGTTGTATAGTCAAGTAATTAAGTGCATGTGGTGGATGCCTTGGCAGTCAGAGGCGATGAAAGACGTGATAGCCTGCGAAAAGCTCCGGGGAGGCGGCAAATATCCTTTGATCCGGAGATTTCTGAATGGGGGAACCCACCCGCTATAAGGCGGGTATCATAAACTGAATACATAGGTTTATGAAGCGAACGAGGGGAAGTGAAACATCTCAGTACCCTTAGGAAAAGAAATCAATTGAGATTCCCTTAGTAGCGGCGAGCGAACGGGGAGCAGCCCATTAAGTTATGTGTGTTCTAGTGGAACGCTCTGGGAAGTGCGAACGTAGAGGGTGATATTCCCGTACACGAAAGGGCACACATAATGATGACGAGTAGGGCGAGGCACGTGAAACCTTGTCTGAATATGGGGGGACCATCCTCCAAGGCTAAATACTCCTGACTGACCGATAGTGAACCAGTACCGTGAGGGAAAGGCGAAAAGAACCCCTGTGAGGGGAGTGAAATAGATCCTGAAACCGCATGCATACAAGCAGTGGGAGCCGACTTGTTCGGTGACTGCGTACCTTTTGTATAATGGGTCAGCGACTTACATTCAGTAGCAAGGTTAACCGCATAGGGGAGCCGTAGAGAAATCGAGTCTTAATAGGGCGTTTAGTTGCTGGGTGTAGACCCGAAACCAGGCGATCTATCCATGAGCAGGTTGAAGGTTGGGTAACACTAACTGGAGGACCGAACCCACTGTCGTTGAAAAGCCAGGGGATGACTTGTGGATAGGGGTGAAAGGCTAATCAAGCCTGGTGATAGCTGGTTCTCCCCGAAAGCTATTTAGGTAGCGCCTCGGACGAATACCATTGGGGGTAGAGCACTGTTTCGGCTAGGGGGTCATCCCGACTTACCAAACCGATGCAAACTCCGAATACCAATGAGTACTATCCGGGAGACAGACTGCGGGTGCTAACGTCCGTAGTCAAGAGGAAAACAATCCAGACCGCCAGCTAAGGCCCCAAAATCATAGTTAAGTGGGAAACGATGTGGGAAGGCATAGACAGCTAGGAGGTTGGCTTAGAAGCAGCCACCCTTTAAAGAAAGCGTAATAGCTCACTAGTCGAGTCGGCCTGCGCGGAAGATGTAACGGGGCTAAAACTATGTGCCGAAGCTGCGGATTTACGCATTAGCGTAAGTGGTAGGGGAGCGTTCTGTAAGCCGATGAAGGTGTATTGAGAAGTATGCTGGAGGTATCAGAAGTGCGAATGCTGACGTGAGTAACGACAAAACGGGTGAAAAACCCGTTCGCTGAAAGACCAAGGGTTCCAGTCCAACGTTAATCGGGGCTGGGTGAGTCGACCCCTAAGGCGAGGCCGAGAGGCGTAGTCGATGGGAAATTGGTTAATATTCCAATACTTCTGTGTAATGCGATGAGAGGACGGAGAAGGTTAAGTCAGCCTGGCGTTGGTTGTCCAGGTGGAAGGCTGTAGGCATGCATCTTAGGCAAATCCGGGGTGCTCTATGCTGAGAGCTGATAGCAAGCTGTACTTGTACAGTGAAGTGGCTGATACCATGCTTCCAGGAAAAGTCTCTAAGCTTCAGTTACACAGGAATCGTACCCGAAACCGACACAGGTGGTCAGGTCGAGTAGACCAAAGCGCTTGAGAGAACTCTGCTGAAGGAACTAGGCAAAATGGTACCGTAACTTCGGGAGAAGGTACGCTGCTGACGGTGATGGGACTTGCTCCCTGAGCTATTGGCAGCCACAGAAACCAGGCCGCTGCAACTGTTTATTAAAAACATAGCACTCTGCAAACACGAAAGTGGACGTATAGGGTGTGATGCCTGCCCGGTGCTGGAAGGTTAATTGATGGGGTTAGCGTAAGCGAAGCTCTTGATCGAAGCCCCAGTAAACGGCGGCCGTAACTATAACGGTCCTAAGGTAGCGAAATTCCTTGTCGGGTAAGTTCCGACCTGCACGAATGGCATAATGATGGCGGCGCTGTCTCCAGCAGAGGCTCAGTGAAATCGAAATCGCTGTGAAGATGCAGTGTACCCGCGGCTAGACGGAAAGACCCCGTGAACCTTTACTGCAGCTTGACATTGAACTTTGACCTTACTTGTGTAGGATAGGTGGGAGGCTTTGAAGTTGGAACGCTAGTTCCAATGGAGCCGTCCTTGAAATACCACCCTGGTAATGTTGAGGTTCTAACTCTGCCCCGTAATCCGGGGCGAGGACCATGTCTGGTGGGTAGTTTGACTGGGGCGGTCTCCTCCTAAAGAGTAACGGAGGAGTACGAAGGTGCGCTCAGCGTGGTCGGAAATCACGCGTAGAGTATAAAGGCAAAAGCGCGCTTAACTGCGAGACCCACAAGTCGAGCAGGTACGAAAGTAGGTCTTAGTGATCCGGTGGTTCTGTATGGAAGGGCCATCGCTCAACGGATAAAAGGTACTCTGGGGATAACAGGCTGATACCGCCCAAGAGTTCATATCGACGGCGGTGTTTGGCACCTCGATGTCGGCTCATCTCATCCTGGGGCTGAAGCAGGTCCCAAGGGTATGGCTGTTCGCCATTTAAAGAGGTACGCGAGCTGGGTTTAGAACGTCGTGAGACAGTTCGGTCCCTATCTACCGTGGGCGCTGGAAATTTGAGAGGATCTGCTCCTAGTACGAGAGGACCAGAGTGGACGAACCTCTGGTGTACCGGTTGTCACGCCAGTGGCATCGCCGGGTAGCTATGTTCGGAAGGGATAACCGCTGAAAGCATCTAAGCGGGAAGCCTACCTCAAGATAAGATTTCCCTAGGACTTTATGTCCTCTAAAGAGCCGTTCGAGACTAGGACGTTGATAGGTTGGGTGTGGAAGCACGGTGACGTGTGAAGCTGACCAATACTAATTGCTCGTGAGGCTTGACTATACAACACCCAAACAGTTGTTGTATTCAAGATAAATTCAATACTTAACTTGATTTAGTGTATAAACTAGTTACAATACAGACCAATGATCTAATCCGTTAATAACTCTTTCGGTACTAAGTGGCAAAGAACTTAAAATTAAGTTCAAGAGTAAGACCACCGAAAGCCAAAACAGTTTGCTGGCGACAATAGCAAGAGTGAACCACCTGATCCCTTCCCGAACTCAGAAGTGAAACCTCTTCGCGCTGATGGTAGTGTGGCACTTGCCATGTGAGAGTAAGTCATCGCCAGCTTTTAAATTCAAACACCTCTAACCTAACGGTTAGGGGTGTTTTTTATCGCGGGGGAAAAGAAAATAGAAAGAAAAAATTAAATTTAGAATGAAATATAGGGTCTGTTGACATTTACTGTGCAAAAAAATAGGGAGAAAGTAAAATTCAATCGCCAAACCAAATTTACTCCTCGCTATGCCTCGTACAATGCTGAATGATCAACACTGGTTAAAGCTGAAATCTATTGTCCACAATTGGTAAGTCCAACACCATATTTAAACGATTCACTAGATGGTCTAAAGATAATAAGCTATTAAAAATATTTAAATTATTGTCAAAAAATGCTGATCTAGAATGGGTATTTATTGATGCTAGCTATATTCGAGCACATCAACATGCCACAGGACTCAAGGATCAAGCTATTTCTAGAAGTATCGGTGGGAACAGCTCTAAAATCCATTTAGCCGTAGATTCGAATGGAAATCCTATTCAATTTCTCATTCATGATGATACCACCCATGATGTGAGGGTTGCACCTGCATTAGTCGATAGTGTTGATTTAAAAGATACCGATGTACTTTGTGCAGATAAAGGATATGACTCAGAATTATTGAGAGAGCAGATAGAAAAAACAGCGACTAAAACAAACATTCCAAAGAAATCCAATACACGATCGAACAATGATTATATGGACTGGTACTTATATAAAATCAGGCACTTAGTTGAGAATAGCTTTGCTAGACTCAAGCAATTTAGGGGAATTGCAACATGTTATGACAAGCTAAAGCAGAACTACGAAAATTCAGTTGCTTTAGCCTGTATATTTAGTTGGCTACCGCTATGAAATGTCAATAGATCCTAGTTAAGTTGGATAGTGTTTTCTTGTAACTGGGATTCATGTTGTTTTTTTTTAATGTAATTATTAAGCAAGATCTCTATTTTAAAGAAGAACTTGACTAATATCACTTTAATATTCTTTTATTAAAGACTAACTATATTTACATAAAATAAATATTATGATTACATTAGCAATATTTTTATAAATAGAAATCTAATTATTCATTTTAGATTTGACAGGGGTAAAGATGATTATGAATAAGAAGCAACTCAATCTCAAATTATCGGCAGTTGCATTGTCTATATTGCTTGCTAGTTGTGGAGGCGGTGGAGGGTATTTTGATAGCTCAAACTCAAATAATTCAAATGGCGGGGGAACATCGGGATCAGGTGGGACAACAGAACCGAATCAAGTTTCTGCTGAGCTGTTATCGGTAGGACAGAGTAAAAGTAGCTTAAATGCTGGTGGTGAAGATAGTTTAACTTTAACTATTCGTACCTTAGATAAAACTGGCGGCATTATACCTAAAGCAAATGTTAAAATAGAAATAAAAGATGCTCAAACTGCTGGTGCTAGTTTAGACACTAAAAGCACTCTAACTAGTGATGAGAATGGACTAATTACAACAAAACTTTCATTAGTGAATTCAACACTTAATCAACGTATGAATAGAACCATCACAATTGTGGTAAGTTCTGGTCAAGCAAAACAAGAATTAACAATTCCTGTAAATGGTACGGCTATTATTCTTTCTTCTGATTTGAGTTTATTACAAGAGGGTGAAACTGCTAACGTTACATTAATTGCACTTGATGCTATTGGAAATCCTTTACATAATGCACAAGCAAGTTTAGTTGACTCAACAGGAAAAGTTATTACAGATGTAAAAACAACAGATAGTAATGGTCGAGCTATTTTTAAAGTTCCATATTCTACTGTTGTTAGTTCAGCAAATCGCCAACTAAGCTTAATTGGTAAAATAACTGTAGATGCTGCTAATCAGTCAATAAGTAACTTATTATCTACTGATGCTGTAGTTTTAACAGCCAATGTAGTGAACAATGTTTTACAATTAACTTCAGATACAAATCCTGTTGGTGTAGATATACCTAAGCTACTAACTTTCAAAGTCGCTGCTAATACTCAAGCTGAGCTAAGCGGGAAAACTATTAAATTTGCAACAACAAATGGTAGTGTAATATCTCAAGCTTCTATTATTAATATTAGACAAGAAAATGGAATGTGGGTTGGTGATGCTTCAACAACTTTAATCGGTGCTATAGCATCAATAGCTACTGTTTCTGCGCAATTTGGTGTGAATGTTATTTACATTACTCAAAAAATTAGCCCAGGAGTTCCAGCCACTATTTCAATACAATCGGAATCAAGTGTTTTATCTCCAGGTGCTAAGACTAAAGTTATAGCTTTAGTTAAAGACAAAAATGGTTCGCCTGTACCTAATACAGAAGTATCCTTTAATGTTGTTAAAGATACTTCTTCTACAGGTAGTATTTCTCAACCAACTGCTATGACCGATAGTGCGGGTCGAGCTACAGTTATTTATACAGCTGGTGCCGCACAAACACTAGGTGGTGGTGTAGAGATTAATGCGTCAGCTGGTAATGCGGTAACTCCTAAACCTGTTTATTCACCTAATTTAAAATTAACCGTTTCTACTCAGTCAGCTTATATAACTATATCTCAAAACCATTTAGTTGCTACAGATCCTTCGGCTAATACCTTTTATAATAAGGAGTTTTCTGCTTCTGTTGTAGATACAGCAGGAAACCCTATTCCAAATCATGAGATTAGTATTTCTTTAGAACTAGTCAGCTTTATGAAAGGTAAGTTTAATTGGGTACGTGACTATACTTATGGTCAAGCAACTGATGGAACTATTGGTTGGTTCAGTTTTTTACGTTGGTCACGAGATTATATGACTTATGAAAATGGTGTTGCAAAACGAATTACTACTTTTGTTGAATGCCCTTCGAATGAATATGCAAATAACATTGCAATATTAAGTATGAGTAATGCTCCACTTGGAACTAAAGCAACATTCACAACTGATGCGCAAGGTAAGTTTGATTTTAAAGTCCGTTATGGTAAAAATTATTCGAATTGGTTACGTGTAAACCTAAATGCTTCAACTACTGTATCAACGAAAGATAACACAATGTCATTATCTCTTGTACCACCTGTTGCAGCAGTTGATGTTGATGATATCGAAGGAAAATGGAGACCAGATGAGACGAGTCCATTTGGTACAGATATTAGTACTTGTAATAATTATAAGTAACTAATTTTTAATAAGTAGTTAGCTATTTTAAAAATGCCTAATGAAATTCATTAGGCATTTATTTATAAATTAAGCTTGTAATTTTTTATTCTTTACTCATTAGATAATATTGCAATAAAAGCCTTATTGCATTTTTATTGCAATTTGTTTTAAAAAATATTTTTTTAATTTTAATCATCCAATAAATCCATTTGTTTTGCTAACTGGTATAAATTATTTGAGCGATTACCTGTGCGGCAGAACATTAAAATAGGTTTTGGTAGTTCATTATAATGATTGGCAAAAGTACGGACATCTAACTCAGTAATTTGACCAGCAACAACAGGCTGATAAACATAATCTAGTCCTGCATTACGTGCTGATTCTTCAATTTGAGCACTAGTTGGCTGCTCTGGACCGCCTTCCATATCGGGACGATTATTAATTATAGATTTGAAACCTTTTTCAACAACTTGTTCTACATGTTCTGGTCCAATTTGACCTGCAAAACCTATATTATCTGACATCTTGTCACTCCAAAAACAAACAAAACATTTTATGCTCTATCATAGCATTAAGCTTGAACTTGAGTTTAAATGTCTTTAGTAAATAAGTGATGATAAGTAATAAGATAAACGCAATGGAGCGCGCATGCACACCTATACCGTAGAGCCGTTGTATGTTCCTAGTGGTGATGAAACGATCGCGGCTGACTTCTATCTTCCCAAATCAAACATTAAGCCTGCTGTAATTATTATGGCGCATGGTTTTGCTGGTTTACGTCAGTTTAAATTGATTCAATACGCTCAGCGGTTCGCGCAAGCAGGTTATGCCGTTATTTTATTTGATTATCGGTATTGGGGAGGGAGTACGGGGAAACCGAGAGAATTAGTTTCTTTAAGCTCACAGTTGGATGATTGGAAGACGATTGTTCAGCATGCTTCCAATTGTAAACTGATTGATAGTCGTCGAATTATTCTATGGGGAACGTCATTAAGCGGTGGCTATGCATTAAGTTTGGCTACCGATCTTAAAAACATTCAGGCTGTTATGGTACAAGTACCTTATGTAGATGGTGCTGAGACAGCTAAGTTATATCCTTTACAGCGTTATCCAGAAGCACTGAAACGATCTAGCCAAGACTATATGGGTTCTAAAATGGGTTTGGTTCCGAAAACTTTACCTGTGGTTGATCAGTTTAAATTATGCTTTTTACAGACGGCAGATAGTTATTATGGATATCATTCAATAGTAAATCCTGATTATTATTGGAGTGGTGAAGTTCCAGCACGTGTATTTTTTAATCTAATGCGATACCGTCCGATTCAGTTTGTACGTAAAATTAATATCCCTGTTTTATTCATTGCAGCCAAGCATGACTCTTTGATTCCGATTGCGTCGAGTCGTGAAGCTGCCACTAATATTGCGCCATTTGTGAGCTATCATGAATGGGAAATGAAACATTTTGATATTTATCATGGTTCTTGGTTTGAAAAAGCAGTCACAACCCAATTAGAATTTTTACATGAACATATTGGAGTGATGTAAATGATTATTGTCTGTTCGTCATGCGGTGCAAAAAATCGTGTACCTGAAGAAAAACTGTCAATTCATCCAAATTGTGGACAATGCCATCAACCATTATTGCCATTAGCTGCCATTGAATTAAACGAACAAAATTTTAGTAATTTTATGAGTCATTCTGACTTACCTGTCTTGATTGATTTATGGGCGGAATGGTGTGGTCCTTGTAAGATGATGGCACCACATTTTGCTCAGGTTGCAAAGCAAAATCCTTATGTGATTTTCGCTAAAATTGATACTGAAGCAAATCCTCGCCTAAGTGCAGCATTTAATGTCCGAAGCATTCCAACTTTGGTGTTAATGAATAAAACTACTGAGTTGGCACGTATCAGTGGGGCATTACGTGCACCAGAATTACAGCAGTGGTTAGATCAGCAATTACAGCAGCAAGGACATTAACATGACCGAACGTTCAAACCATCCTGAAGGGATTTTATCTTTACAAAATATCGCAATGCCAGCAGACACGAACTGGAGCGGTGATGTTTTTGGTGGATGGATTGTTTCACAGATGGATTTAGCTGGCGCGATTCATGTTGAACGTTTTAGTAAAGGTCGTTGTGCAACGATTGCAATTAATGAGATGACTTTTCTTGTGCCTGTAAAAGTCGGTAATGTCATTAGTTGTTATACCAAAATTTTAAAAGTTGGTAATTCGTCTGTTCAAGTGCAAATTGAAGTTTGGAATAGTCATGATAACTCTCGTGATCCTGTTCGCATCACAGCTGGAGTATTTACTTTTGTTGCGGTGGATGTGAATGGTAAGAAACGATTGATCTCAGAAGAGATTAGGCAAACATTTGCAGCAAGCCTATAAGCTTAGTTGTATTCTAAATCGCCTGTATCAACACAATTAATTCGGACTAAAAAAATGGCTGAAGAGTTAGTTTTACAGCAAGGGCATAAAGCTGATCAATATCAAAGTATTCTTCCTCAGATACAGGCAATCATCGAAGATGAAACAGATATGATTGCAAATCTTGCAAATATCTGCGCGGCATTGAAACAGCAGTTTGACTGGTTTTGGATTGGCTTTTATCTAGTCAAAGACAATGAATTAGTTTTAGGGCCATTCCAAGGCCCAATTGCTTGTACACGTATTGCTAAAGGTCGTGGTGTCTGTGGTACTGCATGGCAACAGCAGCAAATAATTATTGTGCCAGATGTGGATCAGTTCCTAGGACATATTACCTGTAGTTCTGCCTCAAAATCGGAGATTGTGCTACCGATAATGAGCAATGGCGACTGTGTTGGAGTTTTAGATATTGATAGTGATGAGCTGAATCAATTCGATGAAGTTGATGCGGAATATTTACAGCAGTTGATGCTGATGATTGAAAAATTTATTTAAGTATTTTAAGTATAAAGCCCAAATCAGTTTGGGCTTTATTTTTTGTGTGCTATTTAGAACATAGTATTTGAGTTCTGACTCTTTTCAGGAATATTTTGTATCACATCCCAGTGCTCTACAATTTTGCCATTTTCCACACGGAATATATCAATAATCGCTCTGCCTCGATCACTGTCATTTTCTGTAGAATGCACGTGGAGAACGACTAAATCTCCTTCAGCAAGTGCTTTCTTGATGACATTTTTTGCCTGAGGGTTATGGTTAAATTTTTGGGTAAAGAAGTTTACAAAAGGCATCTTACCATCAGGTACATTCGGATTATGTTGAATATATTGATCACCAATATAGCGATCTGCGTATGCTGCAACTTGATGTTTTAAAAAAACACCTTCATAGAAATCAACCACAATTTTCTTATTTTGTTCAGAGAGATTACTTGTATTTGTTAGTTCTGATGAATGGATGTGACGAGTGTTTGAGGGAAGTGAGGTACAGGCGCTAAGAGCTGTTGCAAAGAGTACAATTGGAATAAAATAAATTTTTTTCATAATAAAAAGCCCAAGAAACACAAGTGTATTTATCTTGGGCTGAAAACTAATCTCAAAGAAGTTTAGATCAGTGACTATTTTTTACGTTTTGGTAACCATGCCCAAAGCATTTGGCATTGGATGGGCTCATTGCCAGAATCATCAATAACGGTCACCGGAATCAATAACTCGCCTTTTTCATTGTCAGCGATAAACTTTTGTTGATCGGCTGATAATGTTGCTGTTGCCGTTAAACCACCTTGTGCAACTTTTAAATAATCTACATGTAATGATTTAATTAATAAAATTCGATCATCTGGAATATGTAAAACTGTTAAAAAGCCCGTTGCCGTTTCAGCCAATAACGCCATCGCTGCCGCATGAACGCCTTTAATATGGTTTTGCATATTATGTTGGTTTTCAATGCGTACAGTCACATGATCTTTATCAACTTCTAAATAGCGAATATTCGCAGTTCCCACCATTGGAACAATACGCCCAAAAGCTTTGCTCCACAGCGTGCTACGAATACCTTTGGGAAATTTAGAAGTGGTTTTAACCAGCGTATAAAGACGGTTATCTTTTGCCATAGTGAACCTATTGCTTAGTCTTTGAAGTTATTAAATTGGAGTGGTAGACCAAATTGCTGTTCACGTAAAAAGTTCATTACTTGTTGCAGTGTATCGCGCTTTTTATCCGTGACACGGATTTTGTCTCCTTGAATAGAAGATTGCGCTTTGATGCCACTTTCTTTAATGGCTTTATTAATTTTTTTTGCGGTATCAGAGTCAAGTCCGTCTTTGAGTTTGATCACTTGCACTACATTTTTACCCGAAGCCGTTGCTTTTTGTGGATCTAAGGCTTGAATATCAATTTTGCGTTTAAAGAAATGATTTTCAAGCATTGAATAGACTTGTTCACATTGGAAGTCGCTTTCAGTCGAGATCTTGATTTCTTTATTTTTTTCATTTAGCTCAATCGAAACATCTTGTCCGCGGAAGTCAAAACGAGTTGCAATCTCTTTTTCTGTATTTTGTACAGCATGATTGACTTCAAATAACTCTAATTCAGAAACAATATCAAAAGAAGGCATGGTTAGACCTTTACAAAGGGAAAGAATATCTGAGATGCTAAGGGGGTTTTCTTCATTTGCCAAGTGTTGTTTACATCAAAGGAGTGCACAATGATCCGTAAACAAGAAATTACAACATTTGAGTTCCCAAAGGATGCTGTTATTTGGGATGTCCGAGATACCAAAGCGTATGCAGAGGCTCATGTCAAAGGGGCAATCAATCGTCCTATTGCTGATATCAATGCGGATAGTTTGACTCAAGTTGCAGCGGATCAGCCGATTTATATTTTATGTGGTGGTGGAAGTAAAGCACCTCGAGCAGCAGAACTTTTAGACGGTATCGATGGTTCTCGTGAATATGTCGTATTAATGGGTGGCACACGTGCAGCACGTGATGCTGGCTTGCCTTTAGAACAAGGTGCTTAAATGACCCAAAAATTTGCCAAAATACTCAGTATTTTGGCAAATTAAAAAATAAAATAATCATAATGATGAAAATAATGAGTTAACCTGAAAAATACGGCTTTTTAATTTTTACTTTCTTTTGAAAACGTTGCGGATTCAGTTTATCTAATAAACGCTGTGGAATTGGACAAAGTTCCCCTAAAACCAAAGCGGCCAAAATCTCACTGCACAGTGGTGCAAATAAAAAACCTTTAGAGCCTAAGCCTGCAAAGGTATAAATTCGCTCATGATTTTGCATTTTTCCAACTAAAGGAAAGTAATCCAAGCTTTGAGCGCGTACCGATGCTCTTCCTTGCCATGAGTCTACCGAGGGAAGCTGTTGTGCATATTCAGGAAAGACGCTGTGGATAAGATCATAGTTATGCACATGATCTTCCTTTAATAGATCCGTATCTTCTCGATTTGGATAAAAAGAAGCACCTAGGATTAAATGTGATGAGTCAAGCTGCATGCAATAACCGCCATAGCTAAATGCTTGGTCCAAAGCTAACGGTTGTTTGCGATTCTCAACCCAGCTGACTTGTCCACGAATTGGTTTTAATACAGGGTAGTTTTCAAATAGTTCCGCGCTTTGCTTAGCGCAACAGACAATCACATCATCTGCGGTTGAGATGAGTTGTTGTTCTTGCCAAAGCTCGGTTTGATTTCCATCATTATTTAAACGTGAAATTTTTGCTCTTTCGATTTTGATATTTGGATGCTGCAAAATCTCATCACGTAGTTGCTGCGGAGAAACAGCACCTGCTTGACGTAGCGTTAAACTTGGATAGCTCGTTTCAGGTGTCGTATCTTGCTGATCTTGAGCAGATAAAACGGCTGTAGGATATTGTTCAACTAAGTCGAGCAATTCCTCTGCATTCTTTAATGCCAGTTGCTGAACTTGAATGGAGCGAAAAGCCTTAAAGCTTGAATAAAAATTCAAGGCATGTTGCCAGCTCAAAGTCATCAAATGTTCGTGTGCCTGTTCAATTGAACACAGCTTGGGGTTAAGTAAGGCTAGAGGATTACCTGATGCGCCTGAGAGAGGCTCATTTTGCTCATAAACCGTTACTTGATGACCACGTTGAGCAAATGCCCATGCTGAGCTTAAACCCGCGATTCCAGCGCCAATAATCGCAATTTGACGTTGTACTGGTTTCAAGACAGATTGTGACCTTACATGATTTTGTTCTGCATCAGCTAGGTCATATGTTGTGGGTGAGGTATCTAACCAAATGGCTTTCAGCATTTCACGTTTATGCCCGAAACCACGAGGTCGACTGATTTGAATACCGTGTTGTTTTAATCCACGTTTCAATACACCCGCAACACTAAATGAAGCGAAAGTGGTTCCAAAATCAGATAATTTCACAATGTGATTCAAGACATTTTGTTGCCACATGTCAGGATTACAGGATGGCGCAAAACCATCGAGAAACCATGCATTAACGGCTTGTGTTTTAGGGATACTTGGAAAAATATCTTGTGCATCACCTAACCATAAATCAATACTGAATCTTTCGTCAGGAAAGCTAAGACGATGACAGCCTGCGATCGCTAGAGGATATTGTTCAAGTAATTGATCAGATAGAGGTTTTAGTTCAGACCAAACATTGAGTGCACGAATGAGATCTGTTCTGCTTAATGGGAATTTTTCAACGCTAACAACATGTAAATGACTATGATTATTAGGCCGAACCTGTTGCCAAAGTTGCCACAGGGTTAAAATATTTAAACCTGTACCAAATCCTGTCTCACCAACACAAAAGTATTGATAGTCATTGAGTTGTGACAGCCGCTCAGATAAATCATTTCCATTTAAAAAAACGTGACGAGTTTCGAGTAGACCGTTATCTTTGGAAAAGTAGACATCACCAAACTGCTTAGAAATGGGAATCTCGATACCATCGATAAATTCCCAGTCTAATTCGGCTGTTTGGATTTTTGAGGAGTAAGGCATAAATTAAAGCTTGTGTTTTACCACTGGCGACGACGTTTAGTGTGAATATAACTGGCAATAAGAAAACCAAGAATCACACCAACAGCAATTGTCATTGCGCCATATAAAAACATTTGCGCGCTACGCTCACTTTGTAATACTTGAATTTGAACAGTTAAATTATCATTTTTTAACTGTAATTCTTGATTTTGAGACAATGCTTCAAGGTTGGCGCGTTCGAGTTGCTTTAAACGGCTCGCTTGATCTTGCACTAACGCCTTTACCTTCGCATCTTGCTGTTGTTTCGCTTTGGCGATTTGTTCAGCGGTTAACGGCTTAACTGTTGTAGTCGTAGCAGTTGTCAATTTTTGTTGTGGTGTTGCTGCTTGAGACGTCGTTGTGATTGGCGTGGTAGGTTCAACTGCCCATGCTGTAGAACTAATTAAACATAAAGCAAAGAGGCTTTTAACTACAATGTGCATGACTTATCCTTTTGGAAAAGCTTTGTTGAACGGTTTTACTTCAATATTTGCATAAATCCCTTGGATCAAGAATGGTTCCTCTTGAATCCACGCATCGAGTGCTTCACGACTATCGAATTCAACAATGATTGTACTGCCGATAAAGCCTGCTTGAGGATTGTTTGGATCAACTGGATGAGCACCCGCAGCAATTAAACGTCCTTCATCATCTAATTTCTGTAATCGTTCAATATGTTGTGGGCGAATCGCTAAACGTTTTTCCAAAGTACCTTCACGATCAGTACAAGTCAGCACAAAATAGGGCATAGCAGCAGCTCAATAAATCAAAATTCTAGTCAGTGGTTTTAAAATGCTTTCTTAAGAAGAACAGTATAGCAGCTAGGTAACTGATAGAAACGATAATATCGCCAAAAGCCGTGAATTCGCCCCAATATTTTCCTTGCATAAAGACAAAGCCAAAGAAGAAATGTAAGCCTGCAAGTAAAAAGAATTGACCACACCATGCCCAGTTTAAACGCATCCAACCCTGAGGACTCAGTTCAAGTAAAGAGCCTAAAAGTTTTTTAATAATCGGCATACGCTCTTTATTAAATAATGGTGTTACCAAGAAACCTATTCCAATTCCCACATTGATAATCACTGCTTTCATTTTGATGTAAGTCACGTCGCTGAAAACGAGGGTGATTCCACCAAAAATAATCGACATGACAACGATGAACCACTGCATTTTTTCCAATTTAAATTTTTGGAAAAAGAATAGGCAACCATAAACAACGAGCGTTGAAATAAGTAAGGCACAAGTAGCAACAAGAATATGATTTTGATCAGTATTTCCTGCACTTCCTACAAGCTCCAATAAGGGGTGGTGACTATCTTTGGGGTCAGTGGTTTTATAGAAATAAAAGAAGATAATAATTGGAAGATAGTCGAGCAACGCTTTCATGTTACAGTACGATGATGAAATAGGTCAGATAGCATAATACAAACCATGTTCGGTGTCGATTTACATACACATACACTCATTTCAGACGGTACGTTCTCTCCTGAGCAACTGGTACAGGCTGCTGTTGACTTAAAAATACATATGCTTGCTGTGACAGATCATGACACAATGGATGGGTTGATTTCTGCAAATAAATATGCACAAGACCATGATGTTAAAATCATTTCTGGGGTGGAAATCTCTAGTCAATGGTCAAGACCAAATACTAAAAAAAGTTATGGTGTACATATTATCGCTCTAAATATGCAAGATGAATCTCCAATAAGAGCGATGCTTGAAAATCAGAAAAAAATACGAGCAGAACGTGCAAAGTTGATCTGTCACTTATTAGAGAAATGTATCGATTTTGATATTTATCCAAATGTAATCGCCCAAGTGGATGGTCACGCAGATCGAGTAACTCGGACTCATATTGCTAAAACATTGGTTGAAAAAAATATTGTCAGTCGTCCTCAGCAAGCTTTTGATCGATTTCTAAAAGAGGGGAAAAAAGCATTTGTTAAGTTTGATGGGGTTGGATTAAAAGAAACCATCGATGTGATTCATGCCAGCCAAGGTTTCGCCGTTTTAGCGCATCCGACACGATATGATTTATCAGCGACGAATATCCGTTATTTGATTGAACTTTTTGCTGAATGTGGCGGTGATGCAGTTGAGCTGCCGCCCAGTATAGAGCCAGCTTCAACTCGGCAAATGGTGGATCGAATGATTGAGCAATTTGGTTTGGCTGTCTCGATTGGTAGTGATTTTCATGGTGACAACATGCCATGGATTAAATTGGGTAATACCCCGCGAGTGAAAGAAGGTCAAAAAGGGATTTGGGAACGCTTTCGATGATATTTCGTTAAAATATTTTAATTTCTTTCAATAAAGCGTGGGAAGATATTTTAATCGAGAAATATTTTAAAGGATGTTTTGTTAATTTTAGGCTATCTGATCATAAATTCTAGGACAGAGCATATGACCTATATATGGCGTATGCTCAGTTTTGCAAGTTTAAATTATGATTTACAATAAATTATGATCCTGTGCTTGAATTGGTGGTGGTGTTGGTTTTCCTAATGTACTGAGTAATTCAATCTCAATTGAACGCACCATTGCATCTAAAGGGAGGTCGTTGCTTTGTGTACCGAAAGGTTCTTCGATTTCAGAACTTAATGCATCTAATCCTAAAAAAGTATAAGCCAAAATACCCACCAAAAGAGGTGTTACTAAACCCAATAAAGAGCCTAAGCTAAACGGTAGCATGAAACAGAAAAAGTACACTGTACGATTCAACAAAACAGAATAAGCAAAAGGAATAGGTGTGTTGGCAATACGATCACAACCTGTTTGCATCTCACTTAAAGCAGCAACATGACGATTCATTTGTGTATAAATAATGTCGGAGATTTCACCATCTTTCATTGCCTGTAATAATTCCCATTGAATCAGGCTCAAAGTGTATTGTGGTGCATTATGTTGCTGGTAAAGTTGAGTCAATGCTTGTTGGCTTAAACCACTTGTTTCCGTCAACTCTGTTGGATTCGCGGTTTGATGACGTAAGCGATCTCGTAAAACATTGGCAAATACAATTACATTTTGAATCACTCGTTCACGACGAGATTGTGATAGTACCCGACAATCACGATCAAAGTGACGAGATGTAGCAATCAAAACGCCCCAAAGTTTTCGAGCTTCCCACCAACGATCGTAACAAGCCGTATTTTTAAACCCCAAGAAAATAGACAGTACGACACCAATTAAAGTGAAACCAACTAAAGGGATTTCTGGAAAACGATAGAGTCCGACATATTCGACTCCACCGATAATCGCAGAGATCAGCATGACAAAGCCAAGTGAAGGTAAAATTTTGGGTAAAATCGTCCCGCGCCACGAAAATAAAACTTTAAAAATACTGGGCTGGTCACGAACAATCATGTTATTTGAATCTTTAATTTTATCTGTCGATGTTCAGGTTAGATTTGTGCTTTGTCAAGACTAGATTGCTTGGTTTTAATGGGGTTGAGTAGTTGTTGTTCAGAAAAGGAAAAATAGCCTTCAGGTGAAATAATAAAATGATCAATTAAACTGATTTCAACTAATTTACACGCTTGTTTCAGCTGTTGAGTGAGATAAATATCTTCATTTGAAGGTTGTGCAACGCCATAGGGATGATTGTGCGCAACCACAATTTGGCAAGCTTGATGCTGAAGGGCATATCTCAGTGTTTGATTTAATGAAACAGCACAGGAATGATGTGAACCGAAAAAGAGTTTTTTGAAATGTAATTTTCTGAGTTCAGCATCTAAACAGAGGACTGCAAATACTTCCTGTTTTTCACCTTGTAGTTCATAACGTAAATAATCAAGCACCAGAGAAGAATGATCGAGGCATAGTCGTTGTTGATGAAAATAATTATTCAAATAACGTCGACCTAACTCTTTGACTGCCATCAGTTGGGCATATTTAGTAGAAGCGATGCCATTAAATTGAGATAAGTCTTCTAATGAGGCATCAAAAATTGGATTTAGCCCACCAAAATGTTGAATGAGAATGCGTGATAGCTCAACAGCAGAATGTTGTTTGGAGCCTGAACGGAGAAAAATCGCTAATAGTTCTGCATCAGATAAACTTTGTGCACCTTGAGTTAATAAGCGTTCTCTAGGTCGTTCTTGTTCAGGCCATGCTTTGATGGATTGTTTTATTGGTTGATTCATTTTTATTCACATAATTTTTTTATGATGGTGATTTTTCCAAGCTCATTACTTGGGTATGACGATATTTAATGCTATTGTGAGCGCCACTGCAACAGTAAGGTATCCTGTTTGTGAGCTTTGATCTAAGTGTTATTCCAAATAAAAACATTATATTAGCGGTTACAGGCGGTATTGCTGCCTATAAAAGTGCCATTTTGGTACGCCGTTTAAAAGATTTTGGTTTCGATGTCCGTGTGGTCATGACCCATGGTGCACAAGCATTTATTACCCCCTTAACCTTTCAAGCCTTGTCTGGAAATCCAGTACATACTGAATTACTTGATCCTGAAGCAGAAGCAGGCATGGGGCATATTGAGTTGGCACGTTGGGCTGATCTGGTCTTAGTGGCGCCAGCAAGCTGTGACACACTAGCAAAATTTGCAAATGGGTTGGCAGATGATTTACTGAGTACTTTATATTTAGCCACCAAAGCACCTGTTTGGGTTGCACCTGCGATGAACCAACAGATGTGGGCGGCAAAAGCCACGCAACGAAATTTGCAAACATTGGTTGAAGATGGCGTGCATGTGATTATGCCTGATGCTGGTGAACAGGCTTGCGGTGATGTTGGTTTAGGACGTATGCCTGAACCAGAAGAAATTGCGCGCCAAGTAGCTGCTTATTTTCACAAAGCGCAACGTGCGATAGCCGAGAAATTTGGTTTATTGGCGGGTAAGCGTGTCACGGTTACAGCGGGTCCAACGCGTGAAGCAATTGACCCTGTACGTTATATTTCAAATCACAGTACTGGAAAAATGGGTTTTGCTTTAGCAGCAGCATGTTATGCAGCAGGAGCCAAAGTGACATTGGTCGCAGGACCTGTGAGTTTAGATACACCAAATGGTGTAGATCGAATTAATGTAAAATCAGCCATGCAAATGCTAAATGTCAGTATGAATCAGCTTGAACAGGGCTGCGATATCTTTATTGCGACAGCTGCTGTTGCAGATTATCGCGTTGCCCAAGTTGCTGAGCATAAGATTAAAAAAGCAGGCGATGAGTTAGCCGTTTCCTTGGTAAAAAATCCTGACATCGTTGCGACAATTGCACAACAACAGCAACGCCCATTTATGGTGGGTTTTGCGGCTGAAACGCAAAATGTTGAAGAATATGCAGCAGGAAAACTCGTTGCTAAGAAACTCGATATGATTGCGTGTAATGACGTATCTCGTCCTGATATCGGTTTTGCTTCAGATGAGAATGCAATGATTGTATTTTTTGCTCAGTCTTACCACATGGAAAAACGCGAGTTAGAAAAAGCATCTAAACAAGAGATTTCTCAGCAATTGGTTGAGTCGATTGCGGATGCCTTGCGCCGTCGCTTATAAAAATAAAGGAGTGTTTTTACACTCCTTTATTTTTTCTTTGATTCAGATAAAACCAGTATAAGCCAGCTAAAACTGCACTAAAAATACAGCTATAAAAAATAATTGAATAGGGTACGAGACCCTGTAGTGGATTTTTTAAGATCAAGGGATAGAAAAAATAGACATCATGATGCATAAAAGCATCTAAGAAAATATGACTATAACTGCCGATATAAGCACTGATGGCCGCAGTTTTCCATGAAATCATCCAATCACTAGATTTGAAAACCGTATGTAATACCCTCTGACTTATTGGTTTACCTATAATAAAGGCTAGACTTCCTATAAGCGTTGCTCCAATAAGATTGTGTGTGAATATATGTAGGTAGGGCCAGCCATAGATCAAACCCAACAATGGTTCGATATCCATTAAAACTTGTGTACCTGCAAAAATCATAAAACTAAAACGTTTCTGTCCTACAGCTTTACAACAAGCACCTATTCCTAAATGTAAGGGAGTTACTGGCATAGCGTTTTTTCTTGTTTTGATTAACCTCAACAACATCATAAAGCAATAGTAAAAGACATGGTTAATCTTCAGTAGATTTTATGATATTCAAGGCTATAGATGATTAAATATCAATACTCAGCCTTGAACGTTATAAATTAAGACAAATTACGGTTACTCATTTATCAAAATGCAACCAAAGCTTTGCATTTTTTATGTATGCTGAATCAACTTAGCATGTATATAAATTAGAGCCATGCGGCGATTTATCTGCTAATGGCGTACGAATCATAGCCACAGTTTTTATAGGATATTCTGATGATTAAAAAAACTTTAGCCACCGTTATTATGTTGTCTTCTTTTGCATTTACCAGTCATGTGATGGCTGCGGGCTTATCCGATGATATGAAAGTGCTTGGTAAAAACTACAAAGCATTTAACCAAGCGGATAACACACAAGCTGCGACGACTGCTTTAAATAATATGCGTGCTGCGGCAACCCATTCAAGACAATATAAATTAGCGCCAAATACGACTGAAAAAGTATCAACTTCAACGGGTTTATTTGATCAAATTATTGTTGAAATTGATAAAGCTAAATTGCTCGTACAAGCAGGTAAGCTTGATGAGGCAAAAAAACAAGGAAAGAAAATTGCTGAGTTGCGTGATCAAGGGCATAAATACTACTCACACTAAACATCAGTATTTATAAATTATTGCTATGAAGGATTTTATTACTGGCTAAAGTCATCTCAAGCGAATCTAAGCGTTATAAAAGCTGTATCGAATAGATGCAGCTTTTTTCTGTGAGCACGGGATTCAATCTAAAATAAAACTGAGCATGATTCGGATTTTTACATCAATCTGAAGTTGTTACAGTGAGTTTATAAATGATCAGAGGTGATGATATGTCCTCTCAGCAAAACTATGAGCGCATTGCACAGGCAATTGGCTATATTCAGCAAAATTTTAAACGACAGCCACAGTTAGAAGAAATAGCGGCTTTTGTCCATTTAAGCCCAGCGCATTTCCAACGTTTGTTTACTGAATGGGCTGGAACGAGTCCTAAAAAGTTTTTGCAGTTTATGAGTATTGAATATGCAAAAAAGATTCTGAAACAGGATTCGAGTAGTATTTTTGATGCAACATTTGCAACAGGGCTTTCAAGTACCAGTCGCTTACATGATCTCTTTATTCAAATTGAAGGAATGACACCAGCAGAATATAAAAATGGTGGTGAAACACTGATCATTTCTTATCAGTTTTCTGAGACGCTATTTGGTGAGGTGTTGATTGCTTCTACTGGTAAGGGGATTTGTGCACTGACATTTATAGAAAATCGAATCGATGCTTTGGCACAGTTAAAATCACAATTTCCGAAAGCTACTTTTAATGAGCAGAGTGACTTATTTCAAGAAAGAGCTTTAAGTTTATTTCAACAAGGTCAAATTCCTTTAAATGAAATCAAATTGCATTTAAAAGGCACTGAGTTTCAATTAAAAGTTTGGCAAAGTCTGCTTAAAATTCCAATGGGGCATCTTTCAACCTATGGACAATTAGCAAAAGCGATTGATCACCCTAAAGCTGCCCGTGCTGTCGGAACAGCAATAGGCAGTAATCCAATTGCCTTTTTAATTCCATGTCATCGTGTGATTCAATCAACGGGAGCATTAGGGGGCTATGAGTGGGGTATCACTCGTAAAACCGCGCTCATTGGTTGGGAGGGGGTGCAAACTTATGTCTCAAGTTGAATGTTCACAAATGGAGTGTATGACGGACCGTATTCAAAATGCGGATTGGAATCAAATCAGTGAGCAATTACATCAACATGGCTACGCCATGATTGAACAAGTTCTCTCAGAGCGACAATGTGGAGAGCTGAAAGCTGCTTATTGCCAAGCAGATTTATATCGAAAAACTGTAAATATGCAGCGTTATCGATTTGGTTTAGGCGAATATAAATATTTTAATTATCCCTTACCAAACTTGATTGAACAGATACGTAATGAGGTTTATCCAAGACTAGTGCCAGTGGCAAACGCTTGGTTCAAGGTTTTGGGATTAGGCAATTCATTTCCAAATACATATGTTGAATTTTTGAATCTGTGTCAGCAACATCAACAGACCAAAGCAACATCCTTAATTTTGAAATATCAGAAAGGTGGTTTTAATACTTTGCACCAAGATATTTATGGTGAAATTTACTTTCCTATGCAATTGGTGATTGTTTTGGATCAACCAGATATTAATTTTAAAGGCGGTGAATTTGTGATGACGCAGCAAAATCCACGGGCACAGTCTAAGGTAATGGTGTTACAACCCAATCAAGGTGATCTATTGATTTTTACTACTCAATTTAAACCTGAAAGGGGAAGTAGAGGCTATCATCGAGTGAATATGAAACATGGGGTCAGCCCTATTTTGCAAGGTGAACGGCATAGCTTAGGGATTATTTTCCATGATGCGGTGAATTAATTTGATGTGGCAACATATTGATCTCACACAAATCGATTTAAAGGCAAAGTTAAAAAATGGAGATATTGTTTTTGCTGGAAATCGTAAGCTTAAAATTTATGGTACGTTGACTTGCAACGCGGGCAAGCGCATGCTGAAAATAAATCGTGTATTTTTTACAAATGAGCACGAAGCCATAACCCAAGGATATCGACCTTGTGGGCACTGTATGAAAACTGCTTATAAGAAATGGAAAGATGCAATTATTTGATATTGATGCTGACCCAAAGCAAAATCAGTTACCTTATGATGGTACGGTAAATTATTACGGGAAAATCATTTCACATTTGGAGGCTGATCATTATTTTGAGAAGCTATTCTACAGTATCGAATGGGAAAACGATCAGGCGATTATTTTTGGTCGAAATATTATCACTAAGCGCAAAGTGGCTTGGTATGGAGATCAACGCTTTGAATATACTTATTCCAATATCAATAAATATGCGTTGCCGTGGACAGATGAATTGATTGAATTAAAAGCAATCGTTGAAAGATTATCAGGTGAAACATTTAATTCTTGTCTGCTCAATCTTTATCATACCGGTGAAGAGGGTATGGCTTGGCATAGTGATGCTGAAACAGATCTGAAAAAGCATGGAGCAATTGCTTCACTCAGCTTTGGAGCAGAGCGTAAATTTGCTTTTAAACATAAACAGACCAAAGAAAAAGTTGAGTTGTATTTAGAGCATGGCAGTTTATTGATCATGAAAGATACGACGCAAAGCTACTGGTTGCACCGCTTACCGCCAACCAAGAAGATAAATACAGCACGAATTAATTTAACCTTTCGAACTATTGTCACTTAAATCAATAGGTAATAAAAAAGGACTGTAACCAGTCCTTTTCACAGCAATCTTAAATCGATTATGCTTGACCTTGCGCATCAGCATCCGATTGTAAGCGTTGCATATTTGCTTCAAATTCAGCATCGAAGTTGATCGGTGTAAGTAACAATTGTGGGAAACTACCTTTAGTTACTAAATCATTTACCGCTTCGCGTAAGAATGGGAACAAGATATTTGGGCAATAAGCGCCTAAGATGTAAGGAAGACGATCTTCTTCTACGCCGTCAACCAAGAAAATACCTGATTGAGTTACATCAACGATGAACGCAGTTTCATTTTCGTTGTTCGCTTGAACCACAACTTTTAAAGACACTTCATAATGAGTTGGATCAATTTTCTCAGCAGCAGAAGATAAATTGATGTTCAGCTCTGGCTGCCATTGTTTAGTAAATACTTGCGCACCCGGAACTTCAAAAGAAATATCTTTAGTATAAATACGTTCTAATGCGAGTTGTGGTTGAACTTGTTCTTCGCTCATTGTTTTTCCTTAAATCTTGGAGTGTTGTTAAGCTAATAATTGATCGAGTTTGCCTTCACGCTCTAAAGCATAAAGTTGGTCAAAACCACCAATAAATTGGTCTTTGATAAAAATTTGAGGCACTGTACGATGATTGGTACGTTGCATTAATGCAATACGAACTTCTGGCGCTTCATTGGAAAGATTAATTTCTTTGAAAGCAACGCCTTTACGTTCAAGTAATTGTTTTGCACGTACGCAATATGGGCAAGAAAGCGTTGAATAGATTGTGACGTTTTCAGTTGTCATTTTCATCTCTCCTTAAGCTTTGGTTTTACTTTTAACTAGAGGTAAGCCTTGAGCTTTCCAGTTACTGATACCGCCATCTAAACGATAACTATCAGCATGACCAATTTTTTGTAATGCTGAACCAGCAACTTGTCCTAAGTTACAAATAAATACCAATGGACGATCACTTGCTTTTAATTCATCTACATGACTTGTGATTTGGCTGTATGGAATGTTGCGACTACCGCTGATGTGTCCATCACGGAAATCTTTTGCATCACGTAAATCGATCAAGATGGCATTTTTTGCCTTGACCAAAATACCTAGAGATTGTGGTGAAATTTTACGACCGTTGCGTTGTCCTTCTAAAACAAAGAACAACACGATTAACACGCCGAGCGCACCAAATAAGAAGGGGTGATTCCCCATAAACTCTAACCAGCGTTCCACAAGTCACCTAAAGTTAAAATCAAAATTGATCCTGAGTATAACTTATCTCAATGGTGATCAAAAATGTTAGTTCAAGGGCAAAAGACCAAGAAAATTAACTTTTTTGCTGCGCTTCCTGAATTTCATCCAGTAAGCGCAGATAACTATCTAAACGTCGCGCTAAAATTTCACCAGCATCAACCGCTTGTTTCAATGCACAATTTTTCTCATGCGTGTGGGTGCAATTACGGAACTGGCACAGCCCTAAATGTGCTTCGATGTCTGGAAAACCTGTACGTACCTTCTCTAAACTCAGATGCCACAGTCCAAATTCACGAATTCCAGGAGAGTCGATTAACGCACCGTTTGTTCCAAATTTAATCAAACGAGTAGAAGTGGTGGTGTGCTGACCCAGTGCAGAATTCTCTGAAATGATATTGGTTTTCTGTGCTGCATCAGGAACAATGGTATTGATCAATGAGCTTTTACCAACACCTGATTGCCCAACGAAGGCAACAGTTTCATTATCCAAACGATCTGAAAGCGCCGATAAGTCGCCTTGTGAATGACAAATGAGCGTTTCATAACCGAGCGACTCGTATTCACTCAGTAAGGTTAAAATTGGATCATTTTCAGTGAGCAAGTCTGATTTGTTCAACACCAACAAAGCAGGAATATTGGCATCCGCACAAGCCACTAAATAACGATCAATTAATGTCGGGGCTGGTTCTGGCAATGGTGCAAAAACAATCACGATCAAACTAATGTTTGCCGCCACTGGTTTTACTTTGTGATAGCGGTCTGGACGAGTCAATAGTGACTGTCTTGGGTAGATCGCGGTAATAATACCTAAACCTGTATTCGGATCTGCTTGCCATTTGACGCGATCACCCGTCACCAATAACTCTAAGTTTGTCCGCGTATGGCAACGCCAAATACTATCGATCTCAATTGGTTTCCAGAATGGTTCAGGTTCGCCTTCGGCCACTTGGGGTTTTTCAGGATGCTGATCAGGTATAGATAAGGCTTGTACTTCGAGTTGACGACCATAATGCTGAACAACCAGTCCATCTAAATCTTGTGATGTGTCAATGTCGTCTTGACGAGATTTATGCTGTTTCTCAATACGACGCTGCTGTTGCTCAGTTAAACGACGCTTACGAATTAAAGCCATTCATGTCCCAAAAAATCCACAGGTTTAAGATCGCAAAAATAGCATGAAGCCGCTATAGAATTACAGCCAAGATGTAATAAATTTGCTACTATTGATGTTTTTAAGCACTTTAGAATTGCCATCTATGAGCAGCACCCCAGATACACGATTAATTTGGATCGACCTTGAAATGACAGGTCTCGATACCGATAACGACAAGATTATTGAAATCGCAACAATTATTACAGATGATAATCTCAATATATTAGCTGAAGGTCCTGTGCTGGCAGTACATCAATCTGATGTTATTTTAAATGCAATGGATGAGTGGAATACTAAGCAACACGGTCAATCAGGTCTGATTGAACGTGTACGCCGTAGTAAATTAACGGCTCAAGATGCTGAACAGCAAACACTCGAATTCTTAAAAAAATGGGTGAATCCAAAATCTTCACCAATGTGCGGTAACTCGATTTGCCAAGACCGCCGTTTCTTGCATCGCTTAATGCCTGAGCTTGAACAATTTTTCCATTATCGTAATTTAGATGTATCTTCAGTCAAAGAGTTGGCTAAACGTTGGAGACCTGAAATTATGAGTGGTTTAAAGAAAAATGCTTCACATTTGGCAATGGATGACATTCGTGATTCGATTGCTGAATTGAAATATTATCGTCAATACTTTTTTATCATGAATGATTAAACGTCATACTTGATAGATATTAAAGGAGCTTGAAACAAGCTCCTTTTTTAATGAATGTAAAAAAATATTGGGCTTGATTAAAAAATAACTTAAACTCAGCTTTTGATTGTTAACTATAAAAAGAGAGCATATATGCAAAGTAATAATCCAATTTTAACTCGAGTTGAAACCTATAGTGATTTAGCTGAACCCATGACGATTCAGGGTGCAATTCAAAAGTCAGTTTTATTGACTGTCATTGCTGCGGTATTGGGCATGGCACTTTTTCTTTATTGTGTGATCACTGCAAATATTTCAATTGCTTATGCTGCAACAATTGTGGGCGCAGTTGGGGGCTTGATCCTTGCATTAATCACTACGTTTAAATCAAATACTGCACCTGCTTTAGCGATTCCTTATGCTTTATTTGAGGGTGCATTTCTAGGTGGAGTTTCTTTTATCTTCCAACTGAAATTTCCTGGCGTACCGTTACAAGCGTTACTTGCTACCTTTGTTACGACGTTGGTTTTATTTGCACTGTACAAATTTCAGGTGATTCGTGCCACTGAGAAGTTTAAAGCTGTTGTTATTTCGGCATCGATTGCGATTGCTTTAGTTTTTGTCGTGCAAATTGTTTTAAGTTTGGCTTTCAGTTCAAGTATTCCTTATATTTTTGAAAGCAATTGGTTGGGGATTGCATTTGCTGCATTTGTGGCTGTGATTGCATCACTGAATCTGATTTTAGATTTTGATTTAATTGAGAATGCAACAGCACAAGGTGCGCCAAAAGCCTTTGAATGGGTGTGTGCGATTGCATTACTTGCAACACTGGTTTGGATGTACTATTCGTTCTTGCGCTTATTGAGCTTAATTCAAGGCGATGACTAAATTCGAGTAAGTTGAACTTTAAATCGCCTGTCATCAGGCGATTTTTTTATGCAAGATTGTAAAAAAGGTGGATTATGCAATTCCGCAACAGACGGAATATTGGCATGATGTGGTGAAAATTTTTCGAGTGAGAATAAGATGTCACAAGGACTTTTAGCTGGTAAGCGTTTTTTAATTGCCGGTATAGCAAGTAAATTATCAATTGCTTTTGGTATCGCATCGGCTTTACACCGTGAAGGTGCAGAATTAGCGTTTACTTATCCAAATGAAAAGCTGAAAAAGCGTGTTGATGATTTTGCAGCTCAGTTTGGTTCAACTTTGGTTTTTCCTTGTGATGTTGCGATTGACCAAGAAATTGACAATACCTTTATTGAGCTAGCAAAACATTGGGATGGCTTGGATGGTGTTGTGCATTCAATTGGTTTTGCGCCAGCACATACGCTTGATGGTGATTTTACTGATGTGACTGATCGTGACGGTTTTAAAATTGCACATGACATTAGCGCATATAGTTTTGTTGCGATGGCGCGTGCTGCTAAACCATTGTTACAAGTACGCCAAGGTTGTTTATTGACTTTGACTTATCAAGGTTCTGAGCGTGTGATGCCAAACTATAACGTGATGGGTATGGCAAAAGCATCTTTGGAAGCGGGTGTTCGTTATTTAGCATTAAGCTTAGGTAAAGAGGGGATCCGTGTGAATGCGATCTCTGCGGGTCCAATCCGCACTTTGGCTGCTTCTGGGATTAAATCATTCCGTAAAATGTTAGATGCCAATGAAAAGATCGCTCCATTACAACGTAATGTGACGATTGAAGAAGTGGGCAATGCTGCATTGTTCCTTTGCTCACCGTGGGCTTCAGGTATTACGGGTGAAATCATGTATGTTGATGGCGGTTTTAATACTGTTGGTATGAGCCAGTCAATGATGGATGATGAATAATTCTTTTATTCAAAAGCATATGATAAAGCCGCTTATATAGCGGCTTTATTCTTCAAAATTGTAGAGCCTTCAAATCATAATGCATGGCTTTGTGGCCAAAACAGTCGGCGACTTTAACGTCGAGAAGCGGGCGGAAAATGTGCTGACTGTTTTGAGTCCGTAGCAGCCATTAGTTACTTGTCTTTATCTTCTGTACTTAGTTTTGACTCGAAATTTTTATAGCGGTTTTCGAGCTCTATATGTCTTTCTTCACGAAATCGCAAGTAATAACTTCCGAAAAAAGATACCAAAGATAAAGTTAAGCCACCTATAACGAGCGCAAGCTGTGTCGGGTTACGATCAAGCATTTGCATAATAGTAGGATAGAAAAGCCCTAAAATTACCATTGCAAAGCCACCTATTAAGTAAGCTTTTAATAGCATATTAGTTAATGGTAGTTTAGTTTTGGAAAACTCTACAACTTTAAAAAATTTATCCGCTTCTCTTATATCTGATGCAGTAATCTCAACTATATCGTCACCAAAAATATACTTTTTATTCTTAAGAAATAATTCTAACTCATCTTTTCTTTGTTTTTGAAATCTCTCAAGCTCTTCCATTGCCGATTCTGTATAAATAATCTTCATTTTTTCCTCACTTCGACTTGGTATTTGACAGGCGGACCGCAATTAGAATCCCGGCAACTACTGCAGAAATTACAAATACAGGCGTACCCCATGCTTTCGCGGTATTACCAAGAGCAAAAGCACTAGTTGCTGTAAGCAGGTATTCTGAAACTTGACTAACTACCCACCAAGGAGAAGCTTTGTCTTTACCAAAGGAATTCGAAATAAGGTGGGTTGCTGCTCGAACATGATCATGAGTCACTTCTAGCGGTAAATCAGGGGCCTTATCGGCCTCCCCAAAAGTGACAGCTTTTTTATGCAAAGTGTCAGCATATGCTTTAACTGTTTCTTGATATCTTGTTAGTCCAGATGAAGTAAACCCATCTTGCTCCAACTCTTGATCCGTTTTCACATATTCTCCATTTAAGTACTCATTCGTTTCTAGTGCATACAGCTGACTATAGTTATACGGCAAATTTTCTGCATAACCAAAATGGACATGCGATATAACCAAGTTTGTATCTATCCAATGTAATTATATTTTGATCAGCATATAAAACAGCAGTATTTGCGTCAATATAAAACGATGTGAAATAGCATTCTTTAAGTCTTCGATCTAATGCTTAATTTGGTGATGAGAAATTTACTGATCAATATAATTAATCATTTGTAATTCAGTCCTTTATATGCTAATTAAAGCAGGTTTTTGTTTAATCGAAAATTTTAAGGAAATATCGATAAACATATTATTTTAGATTTCAGGATAGATTAAAACGTGAAGAAAATAGCTGTTGTTTTAGGATTAGTTACTCTTCTTTCACTTCAAGGTTGTGCCGCAGTGATGGCAAGTAACCAACCGCATAAAAAGAATATGGCTGTTTTAGAAGTGGGGAAACATCGAAATTATGTGATTCCTGAATTGGGCGCACCTATCACTTCCGAAACCGTAAATGGAGAACGTAAAGAGATTTATACTTTCCAGCAAGGGTATTCAAAAGCAGCTAGAATCAGCCGTACGCTATGGCACACGACTGCAGATATTGCCACCATTGGTCTATGGGAAGTGATTGGCTCTCCAACTGAGATGTATTTCAATGGTCAGAAACTTTCGTATGAAGTTGTTTTTGATGATCAGGACAAGATTAAACGTATTCAACAGATCCAGAATAATCCAGATCTAGTGAAAGAATAAGTGCGCAAAACAATAGCGCAAGAGCTATTGTTTTGGCAGTTCTTTCACAGGACTTCCGCCAAGTGCTTGCATTAATGTTACATAGGCATTGTATTGATTCTGCTTGGTTTCAACTAAGTTGAGTCGTGCATTACGTGTGGTTTCCTGTGCATCCAGTAAATTCTTTAATGCAATCGCACCATTACGATAACGCACTTCAGTTAAACGTTCGGTTTTATCTGCTAACTCGACATTACGTTGCTGTAACTGAACTTGTTGATTCAGTTGCGTTCGATTTGACAAAGCATTTTCAACATCTGCAAAGGCTTGATATAAAGTTTGACGATACTGTGTAATCGCTTTCTCATATTCAAGATCACTGATTTCAATATTCTTTTTCATATCATTATATTGCAGAAAAGGCAGGCTTAGGCTCGCCCCCAATGTCAAAGCAGGATTCTTCAATAATTGAGTGAGTGAGGTACTCGAAGAACCTAAACTACCGGTAAGATTAATCGATGGGTAGTAACTTGCTTTAGTTGCATCTTTAGTGGCTAAAGTTTTGCGTAGGCGCAATTCTGAAGCTTGTAAGTCTGGGCGACGCGATAAAATATCCGCAGGTAAACCCACAGCGATATTCGGTAAAGCATTTCGTGGTAGCTGTTTTGGCTCTTGAATATTCAATTGCTGAATAGGTTGATGTAGCAATACCGCAATGGCAGTACGTGCTTCGACTCGTTGTTGCTCAATTTGGCTCAGACTGGCTTTTTGGCTTTGAACTGATTGTTCAGCTTGGGTTAAATCTAAACCTGAAACCGCGCCGGCTTTATACTGTGATTGCACCAAAGAATAAATTTTTTGAGTAGATGCTAGGTTCTGCTGAATAGTTTGGTAGCGTTCATTTAAATAGCCCAATTGCCAGTACAGTTTCGCTGTTGTTGCAACTAAGCTTTGAGCAGTAGCTTGTAAATCTTGCGCACTTGCTAAAGCTTCCCAACGACTTGCTTCAGTTTGATTGGCGAGCTTACCAAATAAGTCGAGCTCATAGCTCACACCAACACTGGTTGATAAACCACGATCCGATCCGTCACCTGAGCGTAGATCATAATTATAGCCAGTTGAAACACTCGAATTGGTGCGTATGCCTTGTTGGTTCTCAGCCAAACCCGCTTGTAAGCGTGCTTGTTTTAACGTGATACCCGCAACAATTAAATCATTATTTTTAGCTAGAACTTGGTCAACCAATTGATTGAGCTGAGCATCATTAAATAGCGTCCACCATTGATCGGTTAGATTCACATTTTTATTTTTTTGTGCATCGTATTGGAACTGCTGTGGTACTTGTACGACGGGTGCATTGTAAGGTGTTTTGACTACAGCCGAACAACCCGCTAATGATGTGCTGAGACATAGTGCAAGTGCGATTTTATGTTGTATGAATAACATTGTTTGTCATTCCTTTAATAATTTGAAATAGCATGATTGTCTTGATCTATTCTTGAAATCTCACCTAAGTAGCTTTGCTACACAAGTCCCATTTAAAGGGAGCTTCTCCTCTTTTTTAAAGAGGGGCTAGAGGAGATTTTATTCTCTCGCTAAAGCCGCTACAGGATCGAGCTGAGCTGCATTTCTTGCAGGTAAGAAGCCAAATACAATACCGATTAAGCTTGAGCAGACAAAGGCAGCAACAATGGATGTGGTTGAATAACTCATTTCAATAATGCCTTTGGCAAAGTGCCCAATAATCTGTCCAATACCCAATGAAAGCAACACACCCAGTACACCACCGAGTAAACAGACCAAAATGGCTTCGATCAGGAATTGCTGCAAAATATCACTTTGTCGAGCACCTACTGCCATACGAACACCAATTTCTTGGGTACGTTCAGTCACCGATACCAGCATAATATTCATCACGCCAATACCGCCAACAACCAGCGAAATTACCGCGATTGCTGAGATCAATAGCGTCATGGTTGCCGTAGTCTGTTGAATGGTTTCACGAATACTGTCTGAGTTTTGGGTAAACACATCTTGCGCACCATGACGTTGTTCAAGCAAAGTTAAAATTGCATTCTCAGCCGCGCTGCTTGGATAGGTATCCTTAATACGCACAATAATGCTTCGAACATTGGATTGACCTAACATACGGCTCATGACTGTGGAATAGGGAAGGTAGACATTTAAACTGTCTGAGCTTCCCATAAAGCCTTGTTGCGCATCAATCACACCAATAATTCGGCTTGGAACACTGCCTAACAACAACACTTGTCCAACTGGATTAGTCCCATCTGCGAAGAAGGTTTTTTCCGTATTGGTATCAATCACTACGTCTTGAGTACGTTGAGTCACGCTTTCTTTATCAAAGGGTTGCCCTGATTTAAACGTCATGCCTCGGACATAGAAGAAATCATTACTGACACCGTTGATGGTGGCTGAAGCCTCAGTTTCTTTATATCGTAACGTCAAATTGGTATTGACCGATGGGCTGACACCATCGACATAAGGTTGTTCTGCGAGCGCATCTGCATCAGCAGGAACTAAGGTTTTGGTCTGTGATGCCCTTGAATTATCACCAAATCCTCGACCTTGATAAACCGTGATGGTATTCGTACCCAAACTACTAATATTCTCTAAGATTTGTTTCTGCGAACCATTACCAAGTGCAACAACAGATACAACTGATGCAATCCCGATGATAATGCCAAGCATAGTCAAAAAGGTACGCATTCGATGCGCATTCATGGCAAGCAATGCCATACGAAATGCTTCACCAAGACGATCAAAGAAAGATCGCCAAGCCGAGGTTTTCTTTTGAGTTGTGCGTTGTAGGGTTTGATGTTCTAGAGTTGCATCATTATTCTCAGGGATGTTTTCACGGTCTGAAATAATATTACCATCACTAATCTCAATGATGCGTGTTGCGTTTTTAGCGACATTAAGATCATGGGTAACTAGAATGATAGTGTGACCTTTGGCATTCAGCTCACGCAAAATACGCATGACTTCAACACCACTATTTTTATCCAATGCGCCTGTTGGTTCATCGGCTAAAATGACATCACCGCCATTCATCAAAGCACGAGCGATAGAAACACGTTGTTGCTGACCACCTGAGAGTTGGCTTGGTCGATGGTGTAAACGTTCTTCAAGTCCCAATTCTGATAGCAATTCGGCAGAGCGTTCTTGGCGACGGCTGCTCTCTACACCTGCATAAATTGCAGGAACTTCCACATTACCTGAGGCACTTAAATCACCCAGTAAATGATAGCGTTGGAAAATAAAGCCAAAATATTCGCGACGTAATTGCGCCAGTTCATCAGGTTCCAGTTGGCGCGTTTCACGACCACTGACCAAATAGCTACCAGCGGTAGGTTTATCTAAACAACCTAAAATATTCATTAAGGTTGATTTACCAGAGCCTGACTGCCCAACAATGGCAACCAGTTCACCTGCATAAATCTTTAAGTTAATTCCTTTGAGGATTTGTACTGTTCCTTCACCCGCAGGAAATTCACGGGTGAGGTCTGTGACCTCAAGTAATGGTTGTGATGAGTGTCTTTGATCTTGAGTCATATTACATTCTCATCGCACGTTGATTACTTCGTTTTGCAGATTCATTCGAACTATCTGATGCATCAGCAATCACCACTTGATCGCCTTGTTTTAAACCTTTAAGCACTTGTGCAGTCACTCGGTTGTTTAAGCCAATCAATACAGGTTGAGGCTGTGCAGTACCATCGGCCTGTAATACACGAACCATACCTGTTGATGCCTTACCTTGTGCAATCAGTGCTTTGTCTTGCTCATTTAGGTCTAGACGTTTTGGTCGTTCTGCATTATTAGCATCGTTCGTTTTTGATTGTTCAGTTGACTTATTCGCATTGCTTGGACGCTCTTTACGATTCCCACGTTGGGTTTGAATCGCTGCCGAAGGAATCGTTAGTGCATTTTTAGCTTCTGCTAGGACAATATAAACTTGTGCAGTCATATCAATACGCAGTTTGCCATCTTCATTCGGTACGTCGAATAAAGCGTTGTAGTAAATCGCAGTTGAAGATGATGATGAGTTGGTTGATGAATTTTCAGTATTGATCGATTCAGGTGCTGGTTCAACTTGGCGTAAAGTTGCGTAATGCTTTTTCTCACTATTGCCTAAAGTTGTGAAATAAACGGTTTGTCCTTTTTCAACTTTCATGACATCAGCTTCAGAAATTTGAGCTTTAATGGTCATGGTATCTAAGGTTGCTAACTTAACGATTGTCGGAGCAGTTTGATTCGCGTTAACTGTTTGACCTTCTTCCGTTACAATCGCCACAATTGTACCGTTCATGGGTGCAACAATACGGGTATAGCCTAAATCTTCTTTTGCTGTTGCAAGTGTTAAACGTGATTGCTCAATTTGCGCATTGATTGCATTGATTTGAGCTTGTGCAGTTTTATAGTTTGCTAAAGCTGTTTCAAGTTCTGCTCGTGAGGTCGCATCTTGGCTAAACATCGCTTGTTGGCGTTTATATTCAGCTTCTACTTTCGCCAAATTTGCTTGCTGTACTGCAAGTTGTGCTTGTTGATTTTTAATGTTGGCTTCCGCCGTTTTTAAATCATTCTCTTGACGAATGGAATCAATTTGCGCGATCAATTGACCTTGCTTAACTTGATCGCCTAATTGCACATACATTTTTTTGACTTGACCAGAAACCTGAGCACCGACACTGACCATTTTAGTCGCTTCAAGCACACCCGTTGCCAATACTGAGTTTTCGATATCACCACGAGAAACTTCGGCACTGATATATTGCGGTGTTTCTACTTTAGGTTTAAAAAACATCCATCCAAGTACTGCAATAATCAGTACTCCGATAGCGATCATAATTATTTTGCGAGGCTGAATTTTTTTAGACGTTTTTTTTTGCATGGCGACAGGTCAAAAATGAAGAAACTGAGCCTAGTATAGAAGTGAAATAAGGATAAAGCGTGAATATTTTTTATCTAGAATGCGGATTGTTTGCTATTTTGTGAATGGGTTAATCGATAAAAATCTGATAAATACTTTGTATTCCTACTTGAGCTTGAGTTGCCAAAGCGACGCCACTTTGCTTCGGTAATCCATATTCTCTTGGATTGATTCGGATCAAATACGGTGCGAATCGTTCACTGAAATAACGTACTGTCGGAATAGCTGTACCTGCACCGATTTCAATAACGATAGGGTGATGATGCTGCTCTAAAAAGGCTTGTAAGCGTTTTGCTTGCTGATCATGCTGCTGACTTAACCATGTCATATCATTGAACATTAAAATATTTGGTCGCGCTAACCCGCCACAATTCGGACATTGAGGTTGTTGTCCTAGCCACTTGGATTGTTGCGTATCAATTTTAGGTTGTAATTCTTCAGCAGACCAAATGTTTGGTGTACAGGTTTTCAGACATTGCAGATGATGGATTGAACCATGGCATTCATAAATTCGATCAGGATCGAAGCCTGATTTTTGAAATTGTCCATCCACATTTGAAGTAAATACAAAATAAGGTAATGCCAGTTGTTCTGAGAGTTGTTTAAGTAAATAAAAACCTTGATGCGGCATTGTTTGGCGATAAAGTTTTAGACGATGTCCGTAAAATCCCCAAGCCAAAGCAGGATGCTGTTTAAAAGCATTCGGGTTGGCAATTTCAGTAAAATCAATTCGTTGTTTACCTAGTTCAGGGTAAGCTTGCCACATGCCTTGATTGCCGCGAAAATCAGGCAAGCCTGAATCAACCCCCATACCTGCACCAGCACTAATCAATAGGCTATCAGCATCTTTGAAAATGGATTTGATCTGCTCAATTTGATTTTGGGTTAAATGAAAGGACATAGGGCATCGTTTTTATGTTTAGCCTTAGGTTAATGTTCTATGCAGATGGCGTGAATAAACTTTTACCACAGAGTTCAGCTAAAGCTTGCAGCATTAAATGTTCAGAATTTTCTTTAGATATGCCTTTGATCGCTGCATCAATTCGCAACAATAAATCAGACCATGTTAAAAATTGTCTTGGATTCAAACGACGTAAAGCTTGTTGATACTGAGAAACTTTAGTTTTCCAAATGCCGAGTTGAATCGCATTGTGTGGTTGTTCAAATAACTGCATCAGCAAACGCATTTCTTTATTTAGCGTCCATAAAATCAGGCTATCAGGTTCACCCGCAGCAATTAGATATTGATAGATTTTCACAGATTGCGCTAAATTTCCTGCCAGTAGAGCATCACTTAAATCATAAGTGGTATAGCGTGATTGATCTTGTAAACAAGCATACAGCTGTTCGATTTGAATCTGTTGAATATCTGGAAAAGTATCCGCAACTCGCATCAAACTGTTTTTGGCTGCAAGTAGGTTGTGTTCATGATGCTGCATTAGCCATTGCCATGCATCATTATTTAACTGGATTCCGAGCTTTTCTGCTTCAATATTTAAAATACGTTGTCGATCTTGTGGATATGTCGCCGTTAATGCAACGACAACTCCATTGGCTTCGATCACTTGAAAGAATGCCGACTTTAAACTATTGCTGTCCTGTTTCGGTAAAACAATCAGCAAGAGGTTATGTTCATTATGCTGGATATAGCTTTTTAGTTGTTTTAAGCCATTGGCATCTGGTTTGATATTGCCATGTACTTCTATTGCCAGTTGTTGTGAAAACAATGACAAACTGTTCAGCGCATTAAAGACATTTTTCCAGTCATTAACGCTATTGATATCATAACGCTGACGCTCAACCTCTTGCTGCTGCCAGTTTTTACGAAACGCATCCAGCAGATTTTGTTCAAGCAACGGCTCTTGACCATGCATGATCCATGCACCGCGAGCTTCTTCAATGCGTTTTAAGGCTTGAACATAATCTAGTTTCATAATTAAAGTTTATGGCTGAGCTTTAGGTAAACGATTGGCTGCGATTTGACGGGTAATTTGTTGTGCGACATCATCAGTTACAATACGGTTTAAATAAGCTTCTTGTTGATTGTCAGTGTTAACTGTTGCCACGTCGTATTGATAGGTACGAGAAGCCGTTAACGTACGAGGTTCTGTAATTTTCTTTCCTTGACGATCTTCAATTTGGAAAGTCACAGTCAAACGTAATAACACTTCCGTCAATTTACCATTGAGTAACTGGCGGCGAGGGGTGTAATCCAAAACACGGAGTACATAAGCATCATTGGCGTTACTCAGTTGTACCCCTGTTGCGCCGAGATAAATACTCAGTTGATTTTCTAACTCATCGGTATTATCAGGCATCACCAAGGTGAGTTTATTGTAGACCAATGGTGCAGCGGTTGGGTTAGTGCCTTTTAGGTGAAAGCCACAGCCGACTAAGCCTGCACTTAGACCTAAAGTTAATACAACTGCTGCAACACGTTGAACTAAATGCATGCTTTGTCCTTATGATATTCCAACAAATATGGAAGATTTAATCTTGATAAATTGACCACATTTTAGAATCAAAGCCCGTTGAATAACAGCGGGCTTTGATGAGGTTTTGTTTATTGCTTTTAATTCCCCTCTTTTTTTAAAGAGGGGCTAGGGTGAGGCTAATAACCTCTCCCTAGCCCTCTCCTCTCAGGAGAGGGAATCTAAGCAGAAAATTAAACCACTAAATTAACAAGTTTATTCGGAACGACAATTTCTTTCTTGGTCGGACCTGTCAAGAATTGTTGCACTTCTGGTAATGCTTTTGCCAATGCCAATAACTCATCTTTAGAGATATCAACTGCGACATCTAACTTACCACGAAGCTTACCATTCACTTGTACAACAATCGTTTGCGTATTACGCGTTAATGCTGACTCATCCACTTGAGGGAACAGCGTCGTATTAATATCAATACTAAACTGCGCCAAAAGTGTTTGACTTAAATGTGGTGCAAATGGCGCAAGTAACGTCAATAAAGTGGTAATTGCTTCACGTGCCACAGCCACATCATTGTCATCTTTTGCTTCGAACTTATTGCTGGCATTGAGTAATTCCATCAATGCTGCAATAGAGGTATTAAAAGCATGACGACGTTCAATGTCATCACCGACTTTTTGGATGGTTTCATGGGTTTTACGACGTAAATCCTGTGCATCTTTAGAAAGATTTGCTGTATCAATTGCAGTCGATTGATTGCCTTTTTCCAAGAAGCCCGTAGTCAAACGCCAGACACGTTTCAAGAAGCGGTTAGCCCCCTCAACACCTGCATCTGACCATTCCAATGATTGATCAGGTGGCGCAGCAAACATCATGAATACACGTGCAGTATCTGCGCCGTACTGGTCAATAATCGCTTGTGGATCAATACCATTGTTTTTCGACTTCGACATTTTTTCTTGTCCGCCGATCACAACCTCCTGACCATCGCCAGAGTATTTTGCAGACAGGATACGACCTTTCTCGTCACGCTCTAATTCGATGTCAGCAGGGTTGAACCAAGTTTTCTTGCCGCTTTCTGCTTCACGATAGAAGGTATCCGCCAACACCATGCCTTGTGTTAACAAGTTGGTAAATGGTTCATTGCCTTGTACTACGCCTTCATCACGCATCAACTTGTGAAAGAAACGTGCATAAAGTAAGTGCAGAATCGCATGTTCAACACCACCGATATATTGGTTCACAGGAAGCCAGCTTTGTGCCGCTTCAGGTTTTACCATACCACCTGTAAAGTCTGGAGACGCATAGCGAGCATAGTACCAAGATGATTCTACAAAGGTATCCAAGGTATCTGTTTCACGACGAGCATCGCCACCACAGCTTGGACATTTGGTTTCATAGAATTCAGGCATTTTGTTCAATGGGTTACCAGAACCATCTGGAACCACATCAGTCGGTAATACCACAGGTAATTGATCTTCTGGTACTGGCACTTGACCACAACTATTACAGTTGATCATTGGAATTGGACAACCCCAGTAACGCTGACGAGAAACACCCCAATCACGTAAACGGAATTGAACTTTAGAATTTGCCAAGGCTTGTGGTTCTAATTTAGCAAGGAACGCATCAAAAGCGGCTTGGAAATTTAAACCATCAAATTCGCCTGAATTAACCAGTTTGCCTTCTTTAGAGCCATACCATTCTTGCCATTCAGCAGAAGAGTATTCAGCATCATCAGCACCTTTGGCATCAATCACTTGCTTGATGGCTAAATTGAATTTGTTAGCAAATTCAAAATCACGTTCGTCATGTGCAGGAACAGCCATCACTGCGCCTGATCCATATGACATCAATACATAGTTTGCGATCCAAACAGGGAGGTCTTCACCTGTCACTGGGTGCTTCACATATAAGCCAGTTGCCATACCTTTCTTTTCAGCAACTGCCAAGTCAGCTTCTGCAACAGAACCCATACGGCACTCTTCAATAAATGCCGCAAGTTCAGGATTATTTTCTGCTGCTTTAAGTGCCATTGGATGTTCTGCTGCAACCGCAACATAGGTCACACCCATTAAGGTATCAGCACGTGTGGTATAAACAGTTAAACTATCAGCATAAATTTCAGTATTTGCAGAAGGGAAAGTAATATCCATCCCTGTAGAACGACCAATCCAATTACGTTGCATGGTCAAGACTTGTTGCGGCCAGCCGTCTTTCAAGGTGTCCAAATCGTCTAATAATTCTTGTGCATAGTCGGTAATGCGGAAGTAGTACATTGGGATATCACGTTTTTCAACCAATGCACCTGAACGCCAACCACGACCATTTTCAACTTGTTCATTCGCAAGTACAGTTTGGTCAACTGGGTCCCAGTTTACGGTTGAAAGCTTACGATAGATCAAGCCTTTCTTATAGAGCTGGACAAATAACCATTGTTCCCAGTGATAGTATTCTGGTGTACAGGTCGCAAATTCGCGATCCCAATCCACAGACAAGCCCAATTTTTTTAATTGGTCACGCATGTAGGCAATATTTTCAAAAGTCCATTTTGCAGGTGCAACTTGATGAGCTATTGCTGCATTTTCAGCAGGTAAACCAAACGCATCCCAACCCATTGGTTGTAATACCGTTTCACCTTTTAAACGATAAAAACGGCTGATCACATCACCAATGGTGTAGTTACGCACATGCCCCATATGCAGTTTGCCACTTGGATAGGGGAACATCGATAGGATATAGCGATGCTTGCCCTCTACAGTGTCTGCAACTTTGAAAACTTTGCGATTGTCCCAGTCTTGTTGAACTTGAGGCTCAATGGCACTTGCTTGATATTCGGAGTCAATGTGAGAAGTCGTCATAGGGATATGCGATACAACAAAAATTAAAGTTAAGATTGCCGCACAGCATAGCGCAAAATAGGGACGAATGTCAGTTTTTAGCTGAGGATTTTATCTTCAAGGTGGTCATACAACCACCTTGGTTTTATATACTTAATGTATTTTAGCGATCTGAATGGGATGAGCTTGACTCAGATTGAGGTATTGACGAGTTTCTTGCCGCCGTTTCAGTCGCAGCACTTGCTGCACGAGATGCTTCTTGAGCTGCCTGTTCTGCTTGATTTGATGCCGTTGTCGTTTGAGGTTGCGTAGGCTGACTTGCACCATAAGTCGAAACTTTATCTAAACGTTTTGCACCTTTAGGTGGTGGAGTGGTGGTGTAATGTGTCGAACCATTTTTATCCACCCATTTATAGTATTGTTGAGCAAATGTTGAATTTGAAAAAGCTAATAGTGTTAACGCTGTTATTAAGTAAAATGTTTTCATATTTGATCTCCCCAAGAGAATTTTACCTATTCTATCTTTCAATCTATCTTGATTAAAATAAGTAAATTACGATGCCTAGTTTTACCTAAAAAGAAAATAGATTTTGGACAAAAGGGCGGTAAAAAAGACTAAAATATTTTGTGAAGTGTGTTTAAAAAAACAACAGCTAAAAAATATTCGTTAAAAACCTTTTCTTAGTTCTTGACTTTGCTTATGAAAGAAACAAGAATGCTTTCTCAAGTTTTATATGCGTTTATTTGATCACCCTTCGAATAAATGTCATGGCTTGCAATGGACATTCTTTCTAGCCGAGAGAATGCTGTTTTGAAATTTGCTTATCCCAGCATATTTTGATTCGAGATGTCATCAAGTTTATACGGCTGATGAGTCTCAGAAAATTTTTCCTATTGCAGCAAAAACGAGTAGAATACGCACACTTATAAGAAGTGCAAAAGTTAATGAATGAAACACAATTTATGTCTCCCATAAATTGTGCAAAATACTAGGGTGAATCACGTTGGAACTTTTATCTGGTGGTGAAATGCTCGTTCGTGCGCTTGCGGACGAAGGCGTAGAGCATGTTTTTGGGTATCCAGGCGGCGCTGTATTACATATTTATGATGCGCTATTTCAACAAGACAAAATCAACCATTACCTCGTACGTCATGAGCAAGCTGCTGGTCACATGGCAGATGCATACTCACGCGTAACAGGTAAGACAGGTGTTGTACTGGTCACTTCTGGGCCGGGCGCTACCAATACCGTCACTCCAATTGCTACAGCCTATATGGACTCAATCCCAATGGTGATTTTGTCTGGTCAAGTTGCAAGCCATTTGATTGGAGAGGATGCATTCCAAGAAACGGATATGGTTGGTATTTCTCGTCCAATCGTAAAGCATAGTTTCCAAGTGCGTCACGCAAGCGAAATTCCTGCAATTATTAAAAAAGCATTTTATATCGCGTCTTCTGGCCGTCCTGGTCCAGTGGTTATTGATATTCCAAAAGATGCAACCAATCCAGCCGAAAAATTTGCTTACGAATACCCTGAAAAAGTGAAGATGCGCTCATATCAGCCGCCTTCTCGTGGTCATTCTGGTCAAATCCGCAAAGCGATTGATGAACTCATTACTGCAAAACGCCCAATGATTTATACGGGTGGTGGTGTTGTTCAAGGTAATGCGTCTGCTTTATTGACTGAACTTGCACATTTATTAGGCTATCCTGTAACCAATACTTTAATGGGTTTAGGTGCTTTCCCAGGTAATGATCCACAATTCGTGGGTATGTTAGGGATGCATGGTACTTATGAAGCCAATATGGCAATGCATAATGCTGACGTGATTTTGGCAATTGGTGCGCGTTTTGATGACCGCGTGACTAATAACCCTGCAAAATTCTGTCTTAATGCGAAAGTGATTCATATTGATGTAGACCCAGCAACAATTTCTAAGACGATCATGGCGCACATTCCAATTGTGGGTGCTGTTGAACCAGTTCTTCAAGAAATGTTAGCTCAGTTGAAGCAGATGAATGTTTCTAAGCCTAATCCTGAAGCGATTGCTGGCTGGTGGTCTCAGATTAACGAATGGCGTAAAGTTCATGGTTTACGCTATGAACCTGCTCAAAATGGTGAAATGAAACCACAACAAGTGGTAGAAGCGCTTGATCGTGTAACAAATGGTGAAGCGATTATTACCTCTGACGTAGGTCAGCACCAAATGTTTGGTGCAAACTACTACAAATACAAACGTCCGCGCCAATGGATTAACTCTGGTGGTCTAGGCACTATGGGTGTGGGTTTACCGTATGCAATGGCAGCGAAGCTTGCATTTCCAGACCAACAAGTCGTGTGTATCACAGGTGAAGCATCTATCCAGATGTGTATCCAAGAATTATCAACATGTAAGCAATATGGCTTGAATGTGAAAATTCTTTGCTTAAATAACCAAGCTTTAGGCATGGTGAAGCAGTGGCAAGATATGAATTATGAAGGACGTCATTCAAGTTCTTATGTAGATTCATTACCTGATTTTGCAAAATTAATGGAAGCTTATGGTCATGTAGGCATTCAAATTAATCATGCAGATGAGTTGGAATCTAAACTTGCTGAAGCAATGGCGATTAATGATAAGTGTGTTTTCATTAATGTCATGGTTGATCGTACAGAGCATGTGTATCCAATGTTGATTGCTGGGCAATCAATGAAAGATATGTGGTTAGGCAAAGGGGAGCGTACATAATGAGACACATTATTTCTGTACTCGTTGAAAATGAAGCAGGTGCGCTTTCTCGTTTGGTGGGGTTATTCTCTCAACGTAACTACAACATTGAAACACTCAATGTTGCACCAACTGAAGATGAAACCTTATCTCGTTTGACGCTGACCACTTATGGTGATGATCATAAAATTGAACAAATCACCAAGCAACTCAACAAATTAGTTGAAGTGGTTAAAGTGGTTGATCTTTCAGAAGGTTCACATATTGAACGTGAATTGATGTTGATCAAAGTCAAAGCTTTAGGTGCTGCCCGTGCTGAAATTAAGCGTACCGCAGACATCTTCCGTGCGCAAATTGTTGATGTGACACCAACCACTTATACGATTCAAATTGCAGGAACCACTGATAAGATTGATGGTTTTATTGATGCTTTAGCTGAAAATACGATTCTTGAAGTTGTGCGTTCTGGTGTATCCGGCATTGCTCGTGGTGAAAAAGTTCTAACTATTTAATAACTTCCTCAATTCTTCATATAGACATGCAAGAATTGAGGGTTATAAAGATCTCTCCTTGTACAACAAGGGAAATGACAAAAATTTTAGCGGAGAAAACAGATGCAAATTTTTTACGATAAAGACTGTGACTTATCAATCATCCAAGGCAAGAAAGTTGCAATTATTGGTTATGGTTCACAAGGTCATGCTCACGCACTTAACTTGAAAGATTCTGGTGTAGACGTAACTGTTGGTTTACGTGCTGGTTCTACTTCATGGAAAAAAGCTGAAAATTCTGGTCTTAAAGTATCAGAAGTTCCTGCTGCAGTTGCTCAAGCTGACTTAGTTATGATTTTGACTCCTGATGAGTTTCAATCTCAACTTTATCGTGATGTAATTGAGCCGAATATTAAAGAAGGCGCGACTTTGGCATTTGCGCATGGTTTCTCAATTCTTTATAACCAAGTTGTTCCACGTAAAGACTTAGACGTAATTATGGTTGCTCCAAAAGCACCAGGTCACACTGTACGTTCTGAATATCAACGTGGTTCAGGTGTTCCTGACTTAATCGCAATTCACCAAGATGCTTCTGGTAATGCACGTAACGTAGCTCTTTCTTACGCTTCAGGTGTAGGTGGTGGTCGTACGGGTATCATCGAAACTTCTTTCCGTGAAGAAACTGAAACTGACTTATTCGGTGAGCAAGCAGTTCTTTGCGGTGGTGCGGTTGAATTGGTTAAAATGGGCTTCGAAACTTTGGTTGAAGCTGGTTATGCACCAGAAATGGCGTATTTCGAATGCTTACACGAACTTAAGTTAATCGTTGACTTGATGTTCGAAGGCGGTATCGCGGACATGAACTACTCAGTTTCTAACAACGCTGAGTACGGTGAATATGTGACTGGTACTGAAGTCATCAATGAACAGTCTCGTGAAGCAATGCGCAATGCATTAAAACGTATCCAATCTGGTGAATATGCAAAAATGTTCATTCAAGAAGGTGCGTTAAACTACCCATCTATGACTGCTCGTCGCCGTCAAAACGCTGCTCATGGTATCGAAGTAACAGGTAACAAGTTACGTGCGATGATGCCTTGGATTCAAGCGAACAAAATCGTAGATAAAGAGAAAAACTAAGTTTTAGTTTAATCTTTAAAAACCCTTGTTTCTACAAGGGTTTTTTATTAGTTAAATTATAAGAAAAACTCGTTAAGTTTTGAGCTTTAGTTTCAATAACAGAGTTATAACAATATCGAAATTAAAAAAGCATATTATATATATGTTATATCTATGTCTATTAAAGTAGTTATAGCGGAAATAAAACAACAAAATTGCTGCATTCTTTTATCGTGCAGTTGATTTAAAAAACGAACGAAAATTACGCGATTAAAAACTAAAAATTAGCTGGCAAAAATAAATTAGTCTTTCGGTAAAAAATTGAGATAAAAAAAACAAGACTTTTCATTGGTTTGAAATGATTATATGTTTTTATTCTATTGATTTATAAAGTGAAAAAGACTTGACCTTATGCTAGATGATGTTATTGTTAAGGAAAGTTTATGAATTTACGATTTGTATCTTTTTTGAGTGTGAAGGATCGTTCTGATTTTGGGCTATTCGCTCAGCAAATAAAAAAAAGTACTGAATAATCATGGAAGTCCTTTATGGTACACGTTGATTACGATAGCACATTGGTCATCGTTTCCATTCTGGTTGCAGTAGCGACATGTTATGCTGCAGTTTCGATGGAAGAACTCGTTTTCAAAGCCGCTTATAAAAAGTTTGAAAAAAGCATCTTGTTTACGAGTGGTTTAATCTTAGGATTAGCGATATGGTCAATGCACTTTGTGGGGATGCTGGCTAGCCACTTGCCGGAAGGCTATCATTTTGATTTTAGTTTAACCGTACTGTCTTATATGGTTGGTGCGATCGCATCTATTTTTGCTGTTTGGTTAACGACAAGACCGACTTTGCCTATACCTCGCTTAATATTAGGTGCAGTATTTATGGGCTTTGGTATTTCTGGTATGCATTATACTGGAATGCTTGCATTATCCGTTCAACACCATCAAATGCATTACGATCCTCTATTGGTGATCTGTTCTGTTTTGATTGCGATTAGTGGTTCTGGCTTAAGTTTCCTATTTGTTTTCAAGTACAAAACAGCCGTGAAGTATCGAACAACATTAAAAGCAATTGTTGCAATCCTCATGGCGTTTAGCATCGTTGGGATGCATTATACTGGAATGGCAGCGACATACTTTGATGAGAGTATTGCAAGAGTTTTAAGCCAAGCACAGACTGAACAAAGCGTTTTGTTATTTACCATTATTTTTATTACCAGCTTAGTCTTTGTTGCTGGCTTTGCTGTAGCCATCTTGGAAGCCAGATTGGAAGAACGTAATCAGCAACTCACCAAGATAAATAAGGAATTAGCTTCTCAGTCTTTACATGATTCATTAACCAAATTACCTAACCGTTTGCACTTAACTGAAAGTTCTGAAGTCATATTTACCCATCATCGTTTAAACGATCAAAAAGCTGCTTTTTTATATATAGATTTAGATCGATTTAAATCGGTAAATGATGCTTTTGGACACCATGTTGGTGATCAACTTTTGATTCAAATGGCAAATCGTTTGCATGATAAGTTAAGTTCAAGCCATAAGTTGTTTAGAATCGGCGGTGATGAATTTGTATTATTATCTGAGAATACAGATGTAAATGAAGCAATGAAGCTTGCTGAGGAAGTGCTACATTTTATTCAAGAAACATATTTAATTGCTGCAAAAGAAATTAACATTTCAGCCAGTCTTGGAATAGCAATGTATCCTGAGCATGGAACTAATGTACAGGATTTATTGATTAATGCTGATATTGCAATGCTTGCTTCCAAAGATCAAGGTCGTAATACTTACACAGTTTTTCATTCAGTAAACAATCAGCAGGATGTACGAAGTCAGTCTAAATTGATTAATGACTTATATAAAGCAGTTGAAGAGCAGCAGTTCGTACTATTCTATCAGCCAAAATTTACCTCAAATTATGAAGTCTGTGGCGTAGAGGCATTAATTCGATGGAAGCATCCGAGTCTAGGGCTTTTAACACCGCAAATGTTTATTGAGGGGGCTGAAAAAACGGGTTTAATCATCCCAATGGGATATTGGGCACTTGAGCAGGCGTGTCAGCAGATCCAAAAATGGGAGTTGAGTCATAGTCCATTTTATCCAATTGCCGTTAATCTATCTGCTCTGCAATTTGAAAATAAGAAACTCTTCGATGTCCTACAACAATTATTAGAAAAATATCAAATTAAACCTCACAACCTTATTTTAGAAATTACTGAATCCACTGCCATGCATCACATTGATTCAAGTATTCGTACTTTGGAGCGCTTGCGCAAATTAGGGATACGTATCGCGATTGATGACTTTGGTACAGGCTATTCGAGTTTCTTATATTTAAAAGATTTACCTGTGGATGAGCTTAAAATTGATCGAGGTTTCTTAATCGATTTACAGCCAAACTCCAAAGAAGAGGCAATCTTAGAAAGTATTATTCATCTTGCCGCAAAATTAGGTTTGATCGTTACGGCTGAAGGGGTAGAGACGCAACAACAAGCAGATATTCTAACTAATTTGGGATGCAATCAATTGCAAGGCTATTTGTTGGGGACGCCTGTCAATGTGGAAAGTTTAGTGTTAAGCCGCCATCATTTTGCATAATAGCTCGCCTAACTGAATGATATTGAGTAGTTTATGTGCATATATTGCACATCTCTTTCTGAATAAAATAGAGATGTGCTTTCCAAAGTGATTTTACAAATTAAAGAGAGCGCTCTGTTAACCATTGATTAATCACTGGCCAAACTGCTTGTGGTGCTTGGCTGCCAGAAACCAATCCCATATGTCCGCCTGAAACAATTTTAAATTGCTTGTCTGTACTACTAATCAAATCCATTAATGGTCTTACTGCTTCGGAGGTGACTATGATGTCAGTATCTCCACCAATCGCAAGTACTGAGCAGTGAATATCTTTTAGGTTTGCTGTTTGCTCACCAAATTTAACACTGCCTGTTGAAAGCTCGTTATCAATCCAAAAACGCAAAATAATATCTCGCATCACGCCGCCAGGATATGCAAGCATATTATCGACAAATGAACTTGAAGTTGCATGATTAATAATAAATTGACGATCATCTAAGTTTTTGAATAATTTCCAATAATTTTTTAAATTTCCAATAGGATCTGTTAATTTAAATCCAAGCGTATTCTGCCAGCCATGAACATGAAAAACCCGACTTGGAATTTGATTAATACGGAATTTGGTATTGTTTCGAACCCACTGTGCAGGCAATGTAAGGCGTTGATAAAACTTCCCCATATAACCTGATTTATGCGTATTGATCGGCGAAGCTAAAATAATTAAATTTTTAATATCTTGGTCTTTGAATAATGAGGTATAGCATAGCGATAACACGCCACCTAAACTCCAACCAAACAAAGATAATTGTTGTTGACCACTATGTGCTCGAATTTTCTCAATAAAATCTGGCATAAATATTTTGACATAGGTACCAAGATTATATTTTGCTTGGTGAAGACTTGGCGTTCCCCAATCTATTAAATACACCTCAAAGCCTTGTGATAGAAAATAACGCACAAGACTACGTGTTGGAAATAAATCGAAAATCAGCATGTTAGCAGCAAGAGGTGGAACAATGACCAATGGTGTACGAGGCTTCTCCGGCACTTCAATGCTGTCATCTTTATAGTGGCGTAAGCTGATAATTTCACGTTCATAGATCACATCAAAAGGTGTTTTACCTGACAAAGCAAGTTGACCACCTCTCAAAATACGATCTGCCGCATTTGAAAATACATGCCGAGTTCGTTGACTCTTTCGGCTATTCAACACTTTTTGGGCAGTTTTAGATTTGAGCAAGGTCTGTTTCACTTTTGGCAATTGAGTCATCGGATAAAACTCTAAGGTTGCATTCTGTAGCGGCATCTTAGAAGAAAACACTGATAAGCTCAGTGACTCAACTGCTTAACTTACTTTCCAAAATGATCAATTTGTTAATAACAGTGTTTCATATCGCTATCAATTAGCGGTTTTTTTAATCTTATTTGTGAGACTGAATAAATGCACTATATATGATATTGCATATATATGGTTTTTCATATATAAAGTGATATATATTTGAAGATAGTTACTAAAAAATGAGCAAAATTAAGATTTATCACAATCCAGAATGTGGCACCTCACGAAATACCTTGGCACTCATTCGGAATACGGGTATTGAGCCCATCATTGTTGAATACCTCATTACACCACCGACGCATGACGAATTAGTTAAATTGATTCAGGATGCAAAATTAACTGTAAGACAAGCGATTCGTCAGAATGTTGCTCCTTATCGTGATTTAGCATTAGATCGTGAGGATTGGACTGATGAGCAGTTGCTTGCATTTATGCTTGAACATCCGGTTTTGATTAATCGACCATTTGTTGTAACCGATCTTGGTACTCGATTAAGCCGTCCATCTGAACTTGTTTTAGAGATTTTACCATTAGCGCAAAAGGGTGCTTTTACCAAAGAAGATGGTGAGAAAGTGATTGATGAAAATGGGCAACGACTGAAATAAAAAATTTAACTGTTATATTTGATTATCTGTATATCCCAATAATGAGATAAGGCGCAACTATGGATCAAGTCAATTTTTTTAAATGTTTATCTGATGAAACACGTCTCAGTATTGTAGCCCTAGTTGCTGAAAATAAAGAGCTTTGCGTATGCGATTTAACTGAAAAATTGCAGTTGAGCCAACCCAAAATTTCTCGTCACCTAGCATTATTACGTTCATCTGGATTACTTCAAGATCGAAGACAAAGCCAATGGGTGTATTACAGCATTCATCCTGAGTTGCCGACATGGTGCCATGACATTTTAACAACATTGGTCAGACATCATCCTGTAATTAATCAAGATTGCCAAACCCTACAAATTAAAAGTTATTGTGAGTAAAAAATAATGAAATTCCTTTTTTTATGTACTGGAAATAGTTGCCGTAGCATTTTATCTGAAGTGCTTTTTAACAGTCGTGCGCCTGAAGGTTGGAAGGCATACAGTGCTGGTAGTAAGCCGTCAGGACAAGTGCATCCGTTGACCATTGAAACTCTAGAAAATCTTGGTCTTTCAACAGATGGCTTGTGGAGTAAAACCATTGATGACTGCGAACAATATCAACCTGACGTGGTGATTACTGTTTGTGATTCAGCAGCACAAGAAGCGTGTCCACTTTATTTAGGTGGTGCGATCAAAGCACATTGGGGCTTGGCTGATCCATCACATTTAGATTTGCCGAAAGAAGAAAAGCTCAAAGCTTTTCAAGTGACAGTCGATCATATCAACCGCCGTTTAGATGCTTTATTTGCACTCGATACAGCACATATGTCTCGTCCTGAGTTGATTGCAGCGATCAATCAAATTTCGCATATTGAATGAGATCATCATGGCTCAACAAAGATTATCTTTTTTAGATCGTAACCTCACGCTATGGATTTTTATTGCCATGGCGTTGGGGATTGCAATCGGTGTGTTCTTTCCCCAAGCCTCAGTGGCATTAGATAAAATGAGTGTGGATTCAGTCAATATCCCGATTGCGATTGGCCTGATTTTGATGATGTATCCACCTTTGGCAAAAGTGGACTATGCTACGCTACCACAAGTGTTTAAAGACAAAAAAACCTTAACTTTGTCTTTGGTACAGAACTGGCTTATTGCACCTGTTTTGATGTTTGCATTGGCGATTATATTTTTGCAGAGTTATCCCGAATACATGACAGGCGTAATCCTGATCGGTTTGGCGCGCTGTATTGCGATGGTTTTAGTCTGGAATGGCCTAGCCTGTGGTGATAACCAATATGTTGCGGCATTGGTGGCATTTAACAGTATTTTCCAGATTCTATTCTTTAGTACCTATGCTTGGTTATTCCTGACCTTCTTACCGCCGTATTTTGGCGTTGCTGGGCAAGTGATCAATGTCGATTTTTGGACGATTACCCATGCGGTATTGATCTATTTAGGTATTCCATTTTTCCTTGGCTTTATGAGTCGATTCATTCTGGTTCGAGCTAAAGGTTTAGATTGGTATCAAAATATCTTCTTACCTAAGATCAGTCCACTGAGTTTGTTGGCTTTGTTATTCACGATTGTGGCGATGTTTAGTCTCAAAGGTGGTGACGTTGTAAGCCTGCCAATGGATGTTCTGCGTATCGCAATTCCTTTAACAATTTACTTTGTCTTGATGTTCTTTATTAGCTTCTTTATGAGCAAATGGATGGGCAATGATTATCCGAAGACAGCAGCAATCTCTTTTACTGCTGCGGGGAATAACTTTGAATTGGCACTTGCTGTCGCGATTGCAACTTTTGGTTTAGCTTCACCAGTCGCTTTTACCACGGTAATAGGTCCACTGGTTGAAGTACCTGTTTTGATCGCTTTAGTGAGTGTGTCCTTATGGCTCAGAAAAAAGTTTTTTAAAGCAGAGGTGTAATTTCTATGACTCTCCCAAATGTAGATATGAATCTTCTCGATCAACCAAGTTTAGAAAAAGTTCAGGCAAAAGCCTTAGATCATCCACCGCGTATTTTATTGCTCTATGGTTCAAACCGTGAGCGTTCATACAGCCGATTGGCGGTGATGGAAGCTGGGCGTATTTTGGAACAGTTTGGTGCTGAAGTGAAAATCTTTCATCCTAAAGGTTTGCCTTTACCTGAAGATGCAGATATGCAACATCCAAAAGTCAACGAGCTACATGAACTGTTGGCGTGGTCAGAGGGTATGGTGTGGTGCTCACCTGAACGTCATGGTTCAATGAGTTCAATTTTTAAATCGCAGATTGATTGGATTCCATTGGCTGGCGGCGCGATTCGAGCGACGCAAGGAAAAACGTTGGCATTGATGCAAGTGAGTGGTGGTTCGCAATCTTTTAATAGTGTTAATCAAATGCGTATTTTAGGTCGTTGGATGCGCATGATCACGATTCCAAATCAATCCTCTATTCCAAAAGCTTTTTTAGAATTTGATGAAGATGGCAAAATGAAAGCTTCTGCATTTTATGATCGAATTGTTGATGTGATGGAGGAGTTATATAAGTTCACCTTGCTCACTCGTGGACAAAGTCAGTACCTCACAGATCGTTATTCAGAGCGCAAAGAATCTGCTGAAGAGTTATCTAAACGTGTGAATCAGCGTGCTTTATAAAATGAAAAAAACAATTTTTAGATGAATGACTTAAACCTAGTTGAAATTACTAGGTTTTTTTATGGAATGATTTCCGTCATGATCGGCAATCAGAAAATATTATTGAACCATTGAAATAAAATTAAATAATTAGAAATGAAGGTTTATTTTATTAAAAATATATTTTCAAGACGTGTTGAATAATTAATTATTAACTATGTTTTTGAAAAATAATTGTTTTATTTAATGTGATTTTATTCCAAGGTAAAAAACTTAATAGTTTTATTAAAAAAAGGCTACAATCCTGACGCTCAATTGATCTAAATTCGTCTAGAATAAGATGAGAGATTAAAACAATTTGTGAAAGGTTAATTTTATATTGTGTTTGATAATGGAGTTTGCATGAGTAAAGACACATCAGCTTTAGTTGTTTCAGATGAGGCAATCTTGTCTCACGATACTGAAACGACTTTAGAGCATGTTGTCAGTATTATGCCTCAATTAATCCATTGGCTCATTAAGTCGGGTATCGGTTATAACGAGTTTACAACGGCGCTCAAGGCCCTGTTTTATAACGAAGCTCTCAAAGAGTTGGATGCCATCAAACAAAAGAAAACGGATTCTGCAATTAGTTTATTGGCAGGCCTGAATCGTCGTGACGTAAGAAGTTTTTGCCAAACTTATGGTGAATACACGCTTGTGGATCAGTTTAATTTACAGTTACCGATTAGTGTTCCAGCGCGTGTGGTGGGGATGTGGATCAATCAAAAACTACCTCAACAGATTCCTTTTCAAGGTGAGGAAAATAGTTTTGAAAGCTTGGTGAAGCAAATTTCATCAGAAAAACATCCTAAGTCAATTTTATTAGAACTAAAGCGTTTGGGAATTATTGTAGAAGAAGAAGACCAAGTCATTTTGCAAAATTCTAGTTTTACACCGAATCCACAAGCCGATGAAAGTAAACAGCTATTTACACAAAACATTTCAGATCATTTGTCTGCGGGTATAAGTAACTTAACCAACAACACAAATTTTTTAGAGCAAGCCATTTTTGCAGATGAATTGAGTCAAGAGTCTATTGAGAAATTAAATCAACTGAGTGTAGATCTGTGGAACTTGATGTCTAAAGCAATTGTTTCAGCAGCAATCGACTATTGTAAAAATGATGAGGGTGATGCTGACGCAAATAAGCGCTTTAGATTAGGTGTGTATCAATATAATCAATAAACAATTAAAGTCATTGGTTTAGCTATTCTGTTTTTTTATTCTTCCAATTTTACTTAAACCTCGCCAAAGTATTGAATACGAAATCTTATAACCAAATTTTTGCTCAAATGGTTCAAGTAAATCTTGAATGCGCTTATAAGGCGTTGAGTCGACAAACTCCTCAAAACTTTTTAAATCTTTGATTGTAAAAGGTCTACCATTGCGAACTGCTGGTAAAGGCTTGAGATCTTTTGTATTTTTTTCTAAAGAAATCCATTCGTCTAAGGTGGATCTTGCGATATTAAATTGCTGACAAACTTTAGATTTATGTTTGGTCTGTAAGTATGCTGCCATGACTTTCTTTCGAAGATCTAATGAATATGCTCGCATAAAATTTACTTGCTATTTCCTTTTCAAGAACTGGTCAGTGTTATGTATCAAAAATAATTTAAGTTCCTATCAAATCATTGGCTTTTGATACTTTTTCATTGGTCGATTCAAGCGTTAACAGGCAGAAATGTACCACTAAAATTAAATAATGTACATATTGAACATATTTAAAAATATTTTTTATTTCAAACTAAACATTTTTTATAAATTTTATAAAAATAATTCAAATTAATAAATGGTTTATCTTAATTTTATCTAATTTTAGTCATAGTTTATGAACTATTGCACAGCCAACAACTATATGTTAGTTTTTTAAATATGTGCATAATACACATTAAATATTTATTTTAATGACGCATACCACAGAATACATAAATTCAACTTTTATATTGTTAAAAAACCTATTTTTATCAACAAGTAATGAGTTTCAAAAGGACGACGTAATGAAAAAAACTTTTCAATTATCAGTGATTGCAACGGCATTATTGACTGTAAATGCATATGCGGCAGTAACAAATATTGGGACAGGAAATACTGCGACTGGACCAGATACGACAGTTGTTGGTACTAATAACGCTGCTGCGAATACAACAGTAGTAGGTACGGAAAACAGCGGAACCGGTGGGGAAGGCTTTGTGGGAGGGGCCGGGAACACTGTAAACGGTTTTGGTTCTGCCGTCATCGGGAATAACAATACGACCCATGATCAGTATGCTGTTGCTGTGGGTAGTAATAATGAGGTGACAGGTGCTGGTGGTACGGCTGTGGGTAATAATATTACGATTCATGATAGCCAAGCTACAGCAGTTGGTGGAAATATTGATATTAAAGGTCAATATGCTAGTGCATTTGGAGACTCTGTTACGGTTGATGGTACAGGTGCAACCGCAGTCGGTTCTACATCGCAAGCCACAGGGCAGTATGCAACAAGCCTTGGTTATGGTGCGCAAGCAACTGCTGATAATGCAATTGCAACAGGAAGCAATTCAGTTGCAAGTGGTTTGAACTCAATTGCAATTGGTAATAATGCTGAAGCAAGTGTAGAAGGTGCTATTGCACTGGGGAATGGAGCAAAAGCAACGGCAAAAAACTCAGTTGCAATTGGTGCCAACACTGTGGCTGATGAAGAAAATACTGTGGCGATGGGTGATCGCCGTGTGACTTGGGTTGCTGATGGTATTGGCGATAATGATGCAGTGAATGTCAAACAATTAAAAGATGCGCTTGCGAGTGTTGATACTGCACCAAGCCAAGCAGACCTTGATGCGATCAACGATAAAATTACGACCGAAAAAGCGGCACGTGAAGCAGGTGATGCAGATCAAGCTAGTAAATTAGCGGCAGAAAAAACAGCGCGAGAAGCGGGTGATGCAGACTTGCAAGCGAAGATTGATAACGAAGCACAAATTCGTGCACAAGCTGATGCAGATGAAACAGCTGCACGTACTGCTGCAATTAATAATGAAGCTCAAATTCGCGCAAATGCAGATGCAACTGAAAAAGCAGCACGTATTGCTGGAGATGAAGCTGAAGCGACTGCGCGTATTGCAGGTGATGAAGCTGAAAAAGCAGCGCGTATTCTAGCGATTAATACAGAAAAAGATGCGCGTATTGCGGGTGATGCTGCTGAAGCTCAAGCGCGTACAAATGCAGACATTGCTTTAGGTAATCGCATTGATACTGAAACAGCAACACGAATTTCAGAAGTAAGTCGTTTAGATCGTCGTGTTGACCAATTAAATACCCGTTTAGATCATGTTGAAACCACTGCAAATCGTGGTATTGCGATCTCTTTAGCAACTCAACAAGCCATTCCAAGCATTCAAGCAGGGCAAGTCGCAATCTTTGGTGGTATGGGTTATTACGAGGGTGAAGCTGCAGGTGCATTCGGCGTCGTAACATCGTTCAGTGATCGTTTCTCTGGAAGTGGCGCAGTTGGTGTTGCAGATGGCGGAAAATTTGGTGGTCGTGCGGGTGTCGCTTATGTCATCGGAGGGAACTAAGTCGTACTTGGTTATTAACACTGGGTTTGATTTAGTCACAATAAGAAGGATGATGTAATGAAAAAAACTTTTCAATTATCAGTAATCGCAGTTGCCTTAATGGCAAGTCATGCGTATGCCGCACCCGTATGGGAAGGTCCAACTGGAACAGGTACGGGTCTCAGTAATGCGATGGGGGGACAAGGAAATTATGCAAATGTTGACCCCTCAGCCAATGGTATTATTTTAGGTCAACTTAATGATGTTGATAACACCAGTATTGGGATCGGTTATAACAGCAATGCCATGGGAGCAGGAAGTTTTTCTGCTGGGTCAGCAAATGATGCCACTGGTGATTCTTCTGTTGCTGTAGGTCGTGTCGCGAATGCCAATGGAGATAATAGTATTGCGCTTGGTGCCACAGTTACAGCAGGAGGTACAGATAGTGTAGCTGTAGGTAATAGTCAAACAGTTAACGGTGATAATGCAACAGCGGTTGGTCGTGGCAGTCTCGTTAATGGTAGCCAAGCTAGCTCTTTGGGACACCTTGCTTGGACGGGTGGCGATGGTGCAACTGCGATTGGTAGCGAAACATGGGCAAATGCTAACAATGCAACGACGCTCGGTTTTAATGCAGAAACAGGCGGTGAAAATACACTTCGTATAGGCGCTCAATCTTCTGGTTCAGGTTTGAATTCCGTGGTGATCGGTAGCCATGCAACTGGTACGGCTGAAGACGTGGTATTACTCGGTTCAGGTGGTATGACAGATCCGAGAAATGTTGGAACAGCAATTGCCGATGACAAAAATTCAGTTGCGATTGGCTATGGTTCTGACACACAAGGTCAGGCTGGCGGTAATGAAAATACAGTGAGTGTTGGTGGTTTACTTGGTGGTGCAATTCGTCGTATTACGCAGGTGAATAACGGGGTGAATGACCAAGATGCTATTAATGTATCTCAGCTCAATGATGCTGTTGGTAGTCTGACCTCTGGTGCTGAATTGATTGCACACGCAGATGGTTTACTGACAACAGAAAAGGATCAACGTATTGCAGCAGATGCAGCGGCAGTCAATGCAATTACCGCGGAGGCTACAGCACGTGCAGCGGGTGATGCAGCTTTGCAAAATGCATTAAATGATGAAGCTCAAAAACGAGCGCAAGCTGATGCTGATCAAGTGGTTGCTCGTACAGCAGCAATTGATAATGAAGCACAACTTCGTGCTGCGGCAGACGCAACTGAAAAAGCAGCGCGTATTGCTGGTGATGAAGCTGAAGCTACAGCTCGTATTGCAAGTGATGCAGCCGAAAAAGCAGCACGCACGGCAGCGATTAATGCTGAAGCGCAAGCGCGTATCGCGGGGGATGCAGCAGAGGCGGCAGCCCGCGCTGATGCAGACCTTGCTTTATCAAATCGTATAAATGTAGAAGCAGCAACACGTACCAGTGAAGTCAATCGTTTAGATGGTCGCCTTGATCAAGCAAGTCGTCGCTTAGATGATATTGAGAAAAGTGCTTATCGTGGTGTGGCGATTGCATTAGCAGCACAACAAGCTGTTCCAAACATTCGTTCAGGTCAAGTTGCATTATTTGCAGGTGTTGGTCATTACGAAGGTGAAACAGCAGGTTCAGTTGGTGTAGTGACTTCATTTATTGCCAATCGCATTTCTTTGAGCGGTGCTGTAGGTTTCGCTGGTGGAAATGAAGTCGGTGGACGTGTTGGTATCAGTTATTCATTCTAGATGATTTATGGTCTGAATGAATATTCAAAATAAGAGCATTTAAGCTTTAGATTGGCAAAGTTTTGGCTTAAATGCTCTTAGATTAAAGCTCTTCTTGGGTTACCTTTTTTCAGCATGGGGGTAGCCTTTTTTTCGATTGAATCAGCTTAATTAATTGATAGATTGATATATCTGAGCAATTTAGTTGGTTTAAGTATCTGTTAAAATAAAATAGTGTGGGGTAATTCAAACAGATGATAGGAAATCATCTGTTCAATATAACAATGTTTATTGGGGCAGTATGAATGGCATATTTACATTCCAAGCTTTGCTTAATTTTATTAGGGACTTTAGTTTTTACTGGGTGTGAAGATGAAAATGGCAATTTTAATGTTGGTGTCAGTTTAGGGGGAACAGGTACAGGTGGCTTATCAGTGGGAACTGAAAGTCCACTGCCAAAACCTGATGTTAAACCAGATCGAATGGAAGAGGATGGGGTGGTATATGCAGTTGCATATCCTAATCCTGTTACGCAAAATTGTGATGGTGTTGAACGTACCATTCAATTTGTTCGTCATTATGCTCCTCATATCCCAATGATGATGGGAGATCGGACAGATCTTGTGGGTATGAAAGAGTCATTACGAATCCGTTTTAAACTTCAAGTCATTGTCAAAAATACAACTTCATCTCCAATATATGAATATACAAATAGTTGTAAAGCAGCTTTTCAGCTTACAGGTACAAAAACAACAAAAACCACGCAAACAGACTACTGTTTAAATGATGAGACAGTGAGTGTTTATCAACCCAATGAATCACGGGCATATTTTTATACATTTAATTTGCCGAATATTTTACAAAATTGGACAGCAAGCTACCATGCGCAATATTCTAAAAAATTCTACGCAGAAACTCTAGGTAGTAGCTATGATGATGAAAGTATAAAAGATAGAACACAATGTGATCCATTAAGTACCATGTTATTACTTGATGAATTCCCATCAACAAAAGATGGCGCTCCACCATCAACAAATATTGGAAATGGTAACAATTCAGGCTCTACCAACCATCCACCAACCGATACAGGCAATCCTCCGCCAATTTTTGGTGGTTTTGATTTGGGTGAAGAAGATACCGAATTACCTATATTTGGCGGTTTTGGTTTAGGTGATGGGCCATAAATAAACAATGATTTAAAAGCCATCGATTGATGGCTTTTTTGTTTTTCAAGTGCTTTAAAAGTCAAAAAATCAGTTTTGAAATTTTATGTTTTGATCGTTTGACTAAATAAAGCTTAATATGGGGGACTGCTTCAATTAAATAGCTTTAAACAGGGATTTAAAATCTTAAGATTTGGCAATAGATAATCTAGGATGAGATGATAAGGATGACTACTGATTTACAAAGAAAAGTTGATGGGAATAGTCCAACTAGAGTACTCGTAGGCCTCGTAAATCATTTCTTAGAGCATGCCAGTTTTTTTGGAATCAATAGGCAAGAACTATTGCTACAGGGCGGTCTGACAGAAGAACAACTTGGCGATTCAAACCAATGTATTCCGCTGCATTATTTTGAAAGTGTGGTTGCTTATACATATCGCACCTGTAAAGACCCATTAATTGCTTTAAGCTTTTTCCAAAAAATGGACTCCACTGCTTATGGTGTATTAGGTCATTTAGTACCTTTGGCTTCTAGTTTGAATAAAGCAATTGAAACATTAAAGGAGTTTCAACCACTGATTGGCTGTATTGGTGATATTTCATTACAAGCAGAATCTGACGTGGTTTATTGGAAATGGAAATGCAGATCAAACGATCCGATTTTTAGCCGTTGTGCCAATGAATATAACTTATCGTGGTGGCTCAGTTTACTTCGTTTAGTCAGAAATGAAGAGTTTTCCATTCTCAAGGCTGTTCACTTTACGCACTCTTTGGCTAAGCCCGAATTACAAGCATATTATGAAACGTTTTTTGGTTGTCCTGTCTATTTTGATCAAGCAGAAACAGCTTTGTTATTGTCACCTAAATCATTAACCATGACATTGAAGACAGGAAATGCAGGTTTATATGACAGTGTCAGATTATTCGCGTCAAAGTTATTAGAGCAACAACGAGTTGAACAAAATTTTGCACAACAAGTGAAGGCACAAATTTATTTATTACTTCACCATGAGCGATTGTCTCGCGAAAATGTTGCAGAACAATTAGGTGTTAATGTAAGAACTTTAAGTCGGAAGTTGCAGCTTGAAGAAAGTTCATATAGCAAACTACTGGATGAGGTTCGTTTTGAATTAGCCGTCAATTATTTGGAAAGTTATCAGCATTCAGTTTCATTTATTTCAAAAGCATTAGGCTTTTATACCAGCCATTCCTTTATTTCTTGGTTTAAATTGCAGACTCAGTTAACACCAACTCAATATCGTAAAAATGCAAATTCTAAAGTGGTCGAAGACTAAAACTTATAGATGCTTAAAACAGACCATTTTTCAGTTTGTCCCATATTAGAAATGAGGTGACTCAGAAGCGTTATTTTTAAATGATGAGTTCATTATAGGATTTGAAAGATGACTTAGTGAATCATCAATGAATTCTAGTTGCTAACAGTGACTCACTGTAGTGTTGTAGGGATTAGCATGATTTTGATGATGAATAAGAACGTTAGTTCGGTAGGAATATGGATATTTTCACTCAAAACTCGTGATTTTTAAAACATCGAGTTATTCACATCAAGATGTGTTGAGTTTGAGTAAATAAAGGGAATGAATATGAAAATAAAGCAGATTTATCAGCAATCTATCGGTTTGGTTTTACTTGGATGTTCAGTGACGGGTTGTGGAAGTGATCGTAATACGGTTGTCGTTAATCCACCTGTTATTGGAGACAGTTGCCCAAGTTTTATCGATGAAAAAAAATTTACGGACGCTAAAACTTTAGAAAAAATGGTACAAGTCGGCCCTGACTTGGCACAATTACGTACAACAGGGAGTCAAGCGCACCAACAGTTAATCAATTGGATCGAACTTGAAGCCAAGAAAATACCGGGTATGCAGCTAAAATCAGATCAATACGAGATTCAGCGTTGGCAACCGATGATTATGGCTGAAAATGGTAAAGGTCGCAGTTTATTACGTTCTGGGCAATTGTCCGTGAATGGAAAAGAGATCCCGATTGCTGGAGCTGTTCCTTATTCATTAGGTACAACTTTAACTGGCAACAGTGGCGAATTGGTCTTTCTCACAAGCAATCAACCTATTACGGCTGAACATAAAGGTAAAATTATTGTGCGTGCGATTCCAACGTCACAAGACCCTGTATATGCCAATATGGTTGCACCACCTTATGCATTTTTATTTCAGTTCGCAAAATATTTAAGTTCATCGCTAAATGAACTTAAAACACAACGATATGACAAACCTTTCTTAGCTGGTGAGTTAATGAATCAAGACTTAATTGCTGCTGGAAAAGTGGGAGCTGCAGGTCTGATTCTTGGTTTTGATGTACCTCGAGATCAGGTTAAAGACTACTTTGATCCGCACAACGGATTACATTATCGACTTCCAGCAGTATTTTTAGGTGTGGATGAATTTGCTGAAGTCAAAGCTTTAGCATCGAGCAATACACAAGCAAAAATTGTGGTTCAGGCTGAACGAGATACTGCTACTACCCGCAATTTGATTGCCACTCTGCCGGGTTTAAGTGATGAAAAAATTGTATTTGTCGCAAATACAGATGGGAATACATGGGTACAAGAAAATGGTGTAAGTGGCATGATTGCATTGGCGCAGTATTTTGCAAAACTACCGTTAAAATGCCGCCCGAAAACCTATGAGTTTGCATTCAATACAGGTCATTTACATATGTCGAAAGAGGGAACCTTTAGATATATGGAACAACTCGATCAAGAATATAAACAAGGTAAAGTCAGCTTTGTTTTTGCAGTAGAGCATTTAGGAACACGCGAAATCGTTGCTAAACCACGAACAGATGGTGGTGTTGGAAGAACGTTAGAATTTTCAGGTAAGCCAGAACCACAAGCTTGGTTTGTACCCGAAGATCATGTGTTAATGCAGAAAGTTGCAACCGAAGCTGCGCAAAGACGTAAATTACCTGCGGTGATGATATCGACGGGCCAGGATGTACCTAATGCTAAACGCTTACCAAAACAGTGTGATTTTGGGGGAATCGGAAATGCTTCACATAAAAACTTAATCCCAACTATGGCGACAATTTCAGGACCTTGGTCACTTTGGGCGCCATCATTTGGCAAAGATGCTGTTGATTTTAATTTAATGCGAGAACAGTTATTAGCGATTGGTGATAGTGTTTTGGCTTTGCAAAATCATACTAAAGCAGAAATTGATGGACCTTATACCGCTTGGAGAGCGGCTGGCGAGCAAGGAAAACTTGTTTGTTTACATAACACGAATAGCGGTATAGAGGATGCGCCAAGTACCGTCAATTGATGAAGAAATATAAAGGTTTTGTCTAATTTATAAGGAGGAAGTCTAGAGATTTCCTCCTTATTTGTTTGTATTAAATTAAAACTTTTCTCTCACCCAACCATATGCGGCTGCGAATGGTAGGGCTGTTCTTGCCAAATATGGTACATGCCATAAACCACCGTGATTTGCATTTTCCATAATCAGTTCTAATGGATGATCTAACTGCTTATCTGGATTCGTTGCGCTCTCTGGGTTATTTAGATCATGAATCCAAAGCGCAGCCATAATGGCATTAGTCGTTTCAGGATTAAAAGTTTCAACCTTAAATAAATCAGCACCCGAAAAAGCTGCTTTCAGAATTGGATTTTTAACGACCGAGTGTGTTGTGGTAGACGGCGCAATATTGATGACTGTCTTCTGACCACGCGCACGTGTTGAAATAGCGAACCATTGTTGCAATCGCTTCGCGAGGGCGTAGTTTGGACCTTGTTCAATCACCATACAGTCGGAAATACCATATTGTTGACCATTATCTGATTGAATTAACTGTTTCAAATTGGGTTTGAAAAAGTTAGTAAGAGAAATATTGTGAATGGATTTAGTGAGTAGTTTTTCTACGATCGGACGCTGTTTAATTTTATCCTGTATAGAGTGTACGACTGCTTTTGGAATGGCATAGATATCGGTCGGCGTGAGCATAAACATGATACTGCTATCAGGTTTGTGTTGACTCACTTGTTCCATGATACTGATCATCGCAATCGAAACACGGACATGTTTTTCACCATCTAGATATGCAATACCTGCCAAATCTAAAGTCTCAGAAAAGGTGTTTAACCAATTGGCAATCTCTGGTGTTTGAGTCAGTAAATTTGCACCGAGTTGCTGCTTATCAGCGACCTTAATTTGTGGTGCGATTAAGGTGGCATTACCTTTTTCAATCACTTTGGTGATTTTTTCCCAAATGGCTGGATGGGGGAGATCAATCGCTACAATATTAGCACGCCATTTTGCTAGCCAACTTAAAGGACCTGCTTCAGAACCTGCACCGAACAACACCATAGTGCGCTTTGATAAATCAAACCATTCAGGATGTTGATTGAGTAAGCGGAGCGCCTTGGCATGACTTGGTTCAATGACTTGTTGTTGTTCCCAAAGTTCAATTTGCTGTAATAGTGCTTCGCCTTGTAATTTTTTTCCATGATAGGGAATAAACCAAGGTTCAATGGTTGAGCTACCTGTGCCTTTTAATATAAAAGACTCAAAAGGCTGATCTTTAATATTTGCCATTGCACTAGTTAAAGTTTGACTTTGTTCAGCACGATTAAAATTAAATAAACTTTTGGCTGTCTCTAAACCTTGCTGTGCAATACGTGCAGGATGATCGACAGATTCGATCCCGACCTTGACCAATTCATGAAAATAAAATGGATAATTTTTTCGCCAGTTTTTCTCGCTAGCCAATTGTGCGACATAACGAGAATCTACGCTTTGTAGTGCTGACTTTAAAATTTGTTTAGCAGTGTGGGTGGTACTTGGTGATTTTTTCCCAGACTGAAGAGGGAATTGTATGCCATCATGGTCAAATTGTATTTTTTTACTCAATTGATTGCTCCACTTTACTCAAAATTCATTCATTATCTTGCACATCTTAGTAAGTTCAGGCGCTAAAGATGATGGCAAAAAGTGTATTAATAACGCTTAAGCTTTATTCGATTGATATTGAGGAAAATTTAGTCAGAGAAAATTGAAATATGCTTGTATTTTTCTATTTCACTGTAACCTTTCATACAGCCCAATCGAGACAAATAGGATTTAAAGACTTAACTTATTATTTTCAAAGCATAAAACTAAAAATAAAGAAAGAAGTAACGTAAATGGGGCATTTGATTATTGATTTGGGGCATTTAAACAGAATGAATCATGTAGCTGATATCCAATGCAGCGGATATTGAATACAAAAACGCCGAAAAATTCTTGATTCGGCGTTAGCTTTTTTAACCTGAGTAATGCTTAGTTGAGATTTAATTTAAGTTTCAGGCGTGTAGTCTTGAATGACTTCAAGCGCAGCTCGAAATGCTTCTTGAGTAGCTGGTGCACCGCAATACGGTAGGCTATGCAATAAAACTTCCTGAATTTCTTCAATACTTGCCCCATTGTTTAAAGCACCACGAATATGACCTTTGAGTTCGGTTGGGCTTTTGAGTGCAGTCAAAAATGCAATAGTAATTAGCGAGCGATATTTACGAGGCAATACGTCTTCACGTTGCCATGTAGAACCCCAAGCATGTTCATTAATCCAGTTCTGTAGAGGTTCAGTAAAAGGCACTGTATTATCCTGTGCTCGTTTTACAAATGATTCACCCATCACTTCGGTACGTACTTTAAGTCCATTTTCATAATCTTGTTTTGACATATTTTACTCTTATAGCAGCGGAAAAGATTGGATTTGCCCATCAATAGCAACTTATCCTAATTTAATCATTATTTAAGATAAAGTCATTCTGGTTGACTGTGATGTCCTGAATTTGAATAGAGGAAATTATTATTATCATGTGCTTATGTTTTGCTATTTGACCATCGCTTTAGTCTAATTTGTGCTAATAAAAATAGAGAATTGAACTTTGTAGCTGCTTTGAAAAGTATTAATATCCATTCATCAGTAATTTTTACGTATTTAATATACATTCAATAATAGGGTGTATTAGTGGAAAAATAAGTCTCTGCTAAAGTGGGTGCTAGGGAATTTCGAGTCGTTTTTTAAATACCTGATACTTATAATAGCTGAATAATTACTTTTGAATATAATAGTTTTAAGTATTGATCCTTATATATTTGACGGGAAAAATTAACAATAGGATTTCAATATACTTATGCAAAAGAGACTATGTGGATAGCAAAAGGAGATTTATCTGGTTGGGTAATTACAAGCGATTTATTCATGCTAGAAGATCTGTATGGTATCACTTCAGTTGAAAATGATTGGAGAAAAACATGTTGCGATTAAATACAGTAATATTACTTATAATTGCATTAATAGTTGATCTATTAATTTATTTAAAGGTAGGAGTTACCTCTTACACAAATTTTTACGCACTCTTTTTTTTGGTATTGACTCAGATGTTGTTTTGCTCTTTATACTCCAGTCTATTTGAGTTTTTTAAAGATAATTTTAATTCCTTTAAAATCAGGATATTCTTATTTTTGTTATTTATCTTTATCTTTTTGTTCATTTATGGGGCATTCAAAGGGATAGATATCTATGGCCGATTTTGTGAGATAGAGAAAGAAAATTGTAAAGTAAGAATACTTTATTCAGAAGATTTTAAAAAGAATCTTAATCTATATGGCTTAACTAAAATTATGACACTAACTATTGTAGGGTCTGATTGATCTTTTTAGCAAGATTTATATATCGTGCCGTTATTAGGCGTAATCTAAATAATTTATGTTTTAATGTCAACTAATTGTAAAAAACATGATATAGATTTGAGAGAGGTTATCTGTAACATCCATCTGGTAAGAAAATTATCAAGCCAAAACCAAAAGATTGGCCAAAATCAATAGGAATACTACCACTATTTCTCGCATGTGAGATTGATCCATGTAATCCCATCTGTAAAGCTATTGGATTAAATAAGAATTGTAATGATGATTTATCAGTGTGTTCTATCGATGAAAAGAGGAAAATGGGAGCCAGCAGTTAATAAAACCATTATTTTCAATTATGAAAATATAATAAACTCTATACAATAGTTTGAAAAACTAGGAAATAAAATGGATAGTGAATTATTTGATCAAGCTAATGAAGCATGGGAAAACAATGATTTTCTAACAGCATTTCAACTTATGGAATTATCAGCAAAAAAAGGAGATATTTACGCTTTTAACACTCTTGGCTACTTTTATGATGAAGGGGTTGGGGTAAATGTCGATAAAAATAAAGCATTTGAATGGTATAAAAAGTCAGCTCAATCTGGAGATATTGCTGGAATATTAAATCTTGCTAATTTTTATAAAAATTTAAATAAAATGGAACAAGCTAAATATTGGTGGAATAAAGGTATTCTTTTAGGTGATGGAGATAGCGCCTTAGACTATGCAATGGTATTAATTGAAAGGAAATCGAAAAACATAAATAAAATTAAAGATTTATTACTTATTGCATCTCAAGTTGATGAAAAATATATGTCTGAAGATAGTATAGATAAATTAAAAGTACTTTTAGATTCCATGCAAACTTTAGACAATAATCAACATAAGGTGAAAACTTTGTCTGAGCAGTGATGTGGAAGTAAATCTATTTTATAAACACTTAGGGATTATGATCCTGTTATTTGATGTTAGTTGAAAGTGATTCTATTGGCTTGGATAGTGGCTTAATTCCAATTGAGCGACTGATTATCAGCTATGCCTATACAACTCTAAATCTGCTACAATTGCCGCCAATTTTAAATTCTTTCGTACGCCATCTATTCTTGCCTTAGTTTACAGATACAGATGGGTACAATTTAGTGTAGATTTTTCTCATGTTTAAAGATGAATTAGCGGCGCAAGTTGCCCAACGACGCACATTTGCGATCATTTCCCACCCCGATGCGGGTAAAACCACCATGACAGAAAAACTGCTGTTATGGGGTAAAGCCATTCAGGTTGCGGGTATGGTAAAAAGCCGTAAGTCTGACCGCGCTGCAACATCGGACTGGATGGAAATGGAAAAAGAACGTGGTATCTCTATTACCACGTCGGTGATGCAGTTTCCATATAAAAAGCACACCATTAACTTACTTGATACTCCAGGACATGAAGACTTCTCGGAAGATACTTATCGTACTCTAACCGCGGTTGACTCTGCACTGATGGTGATCGATGGTGCAAAAGGGGTTGAAGAACGTACCATTAAATTAATGGAAGTGTGTCGTATGCGCGATACACCGATCATTTCATTCGTAAACAAAATGGACCGTGAAATCCGTGAGCCTTTAGAATTACTTGATGAAATTGAAAGTGTCTTGAAGATTCGCTGTGTGCCAATCACTTGGCCTTTAGGCATGGGACGAGATTTCGCAGGTGTATATAACCTCATCGAAAATAAATTGTATGTCTATAAAGCGGGTTTTGGTTCAACCATTACCGATATTGAAGTCCGTGATGGATACGATTATCCAGATATTCGTGAGAAAGTCGGCGAGTTAGCTTGGGCATCATTTGAAGAGTCGCTTGAGTTAGTTCAAATGGCGAATGAGCCATTAGACAGTGAGTTATTCTTACAAGGTAAGCAAACGCCGGTTTTATTTGGTACAGCATTAGGTAACTTTGCTGTTGATCACGTACTAGATGCATTTATCAATTGGGCACCAGAACCTAAAGCGCATCCGACTCAAGAACGTACCGTCGATGCCAACGAAGAGGGCTTTACTGGTTTTGTTTTTAAAATTCAAGCCAACATGGATCCGAAACATCGTGACCGTATTGCCTTTATGCGTATTTGCTCAGGTAAATATGAAAAAGGCCTAAAAATGAATCACGTGCGTATTGGTAAAGACGTGCGTATTAGTGATGCTTTGACTTTCCTTGCAGGTGAGCGAGAGCAACTAGAAGAAGCTTGGCCAGGCGATATTATTGGTTTACATAACCACGGTACGATTCAAATTGGTGATACTTTTACCAGCGGTGAGAAATTACATTTCACAGGTATTCCTCACTTTGCGCCTGAAATGTTCCGTCGTGTACGTTTGCGTGATCCTTTGAAATCGAAGCAATTGCAAAAAGGTTTAAAAGAATTATCTGAAGAAGGTGCAACACAGGTATTTATGCCACAGATTAGTAACGATTTGATTGTCGGTGCAGTCGGTGTGTTACAGTTCGATGTGGTCGCTTACCGCTTGAAAGAAGAATATAAAGTTGACTGTATCTATGAACCAGTGAGTGTGCATACCGTACGTTGGGTTCATTGTGATGATGAAAAGATTTTCAATGAATTTAAGAAAAAAGCACATGATCAATTGTCAGTAGATGGTGGTGGTCATTTAACTTATCTTGCACCGAGCCGTGTAAATTTACAGTTAATGCAAGAGCGTTGGCCAGATATTCAGTTCCGTAACACACGAGAACACTAATATAGTCAAAAACAGCTTCTAATTAGAGGCTGTTTTTAATTGAATAATCAGAAAATAAAGGATGATGTGATGAACACTGTAAAACCAATTTTTGCTATCAGTTTAATGATTGGAATGATGGCTTTAACAGCATGTGATCATCCTAAAAAGAATGAAACGGACTCTAAAACTGCGCAGCAGACTGAAAAAATGGAGCAAGCAGAAGTTCTTCCTTATTTAAATATGCAAGAAACCAAAGCGAATTATGCTTTACCCTTTTGTGAAAAGAAAAACTGTATTGAACTCGATGTTCAAACCATTAAAACTCAAGATGAATGGCTGAATGCTTGGATTGCAAAAAATCAGGCAAAAGTTATTCAACAACAAATTGAGCAAAATAAGGATTTGACACTTCAGCAAGCCATCAATGCTTATGTGAAAAAGTCAGATGAATGGCAAGATAAATATTCTAAAAATAAAGCCTATGAATTACATGTAAATACACGTATTGCCTCGCAGCGTAATCAATATGTGTTGTTGCAAGTTGGACTTGATTCAAAACAAGAGGATATTGCTGTTAAAGATCGTTATTATTTTTTCGTAGCAGATCGTAAATTACAAAAGAATTTAACCGTACTCGATGTGATTCAAAAAAATCAGCAAAATGCTATGAATGATATTGTGCAAACACATTATCAACAATGGATCGAAAAACAATCATCAGAAGTAAAAAAACAAGTTCCTAAAAAATTGTATTGGGGGCAAGCCGATTGGTTTTTTGATGGGGAAGGCATTGGGTTACATTACCGTGCTAATGAAATTAGTAAAGATGCACCACAGTTAGATATTTATTTAACCACCGAACAAACTAAACAAATGCTACAGGCTGAAGTTTATCAAAAGATGTTTTAAGCTTTTAAAGATTATATTTCTAAGTTTCGTATAGAAATTGCATGTGCTTATAGCGGATTTGCATGAAGTTAGATAGCATTTAAAAATAGTGTGTAATAACAACGGTTGTAACTTTCCAATGAAAACATTTTATAAATATAGTGTTCTTGCCTGCGCCATTCTCCTTGCTGCGTGCCAACCCAAGACAGAGCCGAAAGATGTAGAAGATAAACCACAAGATACGCCTGTTGTACAACAAGATGCTGAACCCGTTTTACGTGGCGAAACAATTAAATTGCCAGTGACTTTACCAGAATGTAAAGGCAATACCTGCCCAGAATTTTCAGTTGAACGATTAGAAACGAATTTTCCATTTATTGATCAATTACTCGATCAGCAAATTTTAGATCAGTTAAGCAAAATGTTAGAAGTCGTTGATGCGGATAAAGATGTTGCATCTGCAGTAAAGGCAAATGAACAAAAACAAAATTTAGATACACAAGCTCAACTGTATGCAAATTCATTTATTAAAATTGATGAAGAGCTAAAAGCTTTAAGTAGCAGTCATCAAATCAGTTTGATGGTTAAGCCAAAAATATTACAGTCCAAAGGTGTATTGGCAACGGTAGTACTAAATAGCAGTAGTTATTTAGGTGGTGCACATGGTGCAACCGCCCAACGCTATTACAATTTTGATTTGAAGAATCAAAAGCTAGTGCAATTAACAGATTTGTTATTACCTAAGCAAAAAGCAAATTTAGATAAGCTCGCGCATGAAGCGTTTAAGAAGTGGATTGTTGATTCTAAACTAGCCAATAACGCTGCGGAATATGAAGAAGCTTGGCCATTTTCAGTCACAGATAACTTCTTGCTAGGTGAGCAGGGCTTAATTCTTCAATATGCTGAATATGAGATTGGACCGTATGTCGTTGGATTACCACGTTTGGTGATTCCCTTTGATCAATTGCAGGGTGTATTGAAACCTGAATATTTACCTAAAGTTGAGAGTCCTGCTGCCTCTACTGTTGCAACAACAGATAAAAGTAAGTCTTAATGCAACTGTTTGATACCCATACTCATTTTGACGTTGCCGATTTTGATCACGATCGGCAACAACTGGCTATGCAAGCAAAACGAGTTGGGGTCGATGCTTTAGTTTTGATTGGTTTTATTGAATCTCGATTTGACGAATTGATTCAAACGCATCAACAATTAAATGCGTGGGAAAATGTTCCGCAATCTTATCTCGCGCCAGGGCTACACCCGTTTTATATCGAGCAGCATCACTCATCACATTTACAGCGGCTCGAACAAGTCTTACAACAATATGATTGCGTTGCAGTTGGGGAAATTGGTTTAGATACTTTTTTAAAACAACATAAGCAACCTGAATTGTTTTCCAAACAGCAAGACTATTTTAATACGCAACTTGAATTGGCAACGCAATATCAAAAACCTGTGTTATTGCATATTCGCAAAGCTCATGCAGAAACCCTTGCCATTTTAAAAGCACAAAAATTCAAATTCGGTGGTATTGCACATGCCTTTAGTGGAGGCGTGGAAGAAGCCAAAGCTTTGATCAAGCTTGGTTTTAAAATCGGTATAACTGGACAAATCACCAATCCAAATGCAAAAAAACTACATCAAGTTGTGCAGGCGATTGGGGCTGAACATTTAGTCATTGAAACAGATTGTCCTGATATGACACCGCTATGCTGTCAAACATTCACAGAACATCGCACTCGAAATACACCCGTTAATTTGCCTTATGTGTTGGAAAGTTTGGCACAAACAGTCGGGCTGCCTAAACAAACCCTTGCCGACCAGCTATGGCAAAACTCGCTTGTTGCATTAGATTTAAAATTTTAGAGTAATAAGAAAATAATCTTATACAAATAAGATAACTAAAAGGGAACATATCCTTTTCGAAACAAGGTTACATTAGATAGACAACTTCATAATAAACAAATTCGCCACACTGGGAGGGCAACCTAATGGCCAGATATAGCAAAATCAATAGTTTCAATGCATTACAAACACTAACTGTCGCTTCTAAATCCTATCAAATATTTAGCTTGTCACAAGCATCAAAAACACTGGGTAATATAGATCGGTTGCCTAAATCATTAAAGGTTTTACTCGAAAATCTACTACGTTTTGAAGATCAAAAAAGTGTAAAAGTAGAGCATATTCAGGCGGTGGTAGATTGGCAAAAAAACAAACGTTCAGACCAAGAAATACAATATCGTCCTGCGCGTGTGCTCATGCAAGATTTTACAGGCGTACCTGCGGTTGTTGATTTGGCGGCGATGCGTGCTGCGATGGAAAAAGCTGGTGGTGATGCTAATCTGATAAATCCATTATCTCCTGTGGATTTGGTGATTGATCATTCGGTGATGGTGGATCATTTTGCGAATGAACACGCTTTCGCTGAAAATGTCGAAATTGAGATGCAACGTAATGGCGAACGTTATCAATTTCTCCGTTGGGGGCAATCTGCATTTAACAATTTCAGCGTCGTTCCACCAGGCACGGGTATTTGTCACCAAGTCAATTTAGAGTATTTGGCTCAAGCGGTTTGGTTGGGTGAAGATGACGGTGAGGAGTTTGCCTTTCCAGATACTTTGGTTGGAACAGACTCCCATACCACCATGATTAATGGTCTAGGTGTTTTGGGATGGGGTGTTGGTGGTATTGAAGCCGAAGCAGCTATGTTAGGTCAGCCTGTTTCAATGCTGATTCCAGAAGTGATTGGTTTTAAATTGAATGGCAAATTGAATGAAGGCATTACTGCTACAGATTTAGTTTTGACCATTACCCAAATGCTGCGTCAAAAAGGTGTCGTAGGTAAATTTGTTGAGTTTTATGGGGATGGTCTAGCTGACTTGCCTTTAGCTGACCGAGCGACGATTGCCAATATGGCGCCTGAGTATGGTGCAACCTGTGGTTTCTTTCCGATAGACGAGGTCACACTTGGATATCTAAGACTCACAGGTCGTCAACAAGACCGTATTGACTTGGTTGAAGCTTATAGCAAAGAACAAGGTTTATGGAGAAATGCAGGCGATGAGCCGATTTTTACTGATACATTAAGTCTCGATATGAGTACGGTACAAGCGAGTTTGGCAGGGCCGAAACGACCGCAAGATCGAGTTTTACTTTCAGATGTTCCAAAAACCTTTAATACGCTGATGGAACTCACGTTAAAGCCTGCCAAAGAAGCAAAAGAAAACTTAGAAAATGAAGGCGGTGGTGGAACCGCAGTTGAAGCAAAAAATGCAAATTTACCGCATCAAGACCCTTCTTGTATGATTGATGGAAAATCGTATCCTTTGAATGATGGTGATGTCGTTATTTCTGCAATTACTTCATGTACCAATACCTCAAATCCAAGTGTTATGTTAGCTGCGGGTTTATTGGCGAAGAAAGCAATTGAAAAAGGACTACAGCGTAAGCCTTGGGTAAAAAGCTCACTGGCACCCGGTTCTAAAGTTGTCACAGATTACTTAGCTGCTGCTGGTTTAACGCCGTATTTGGATCAGCTTGGCTATAATCTTGTCGGATATGGCTGTACCACATGTATTGGGAACTCTGGACCTTTACCAGATCCCGTTGAAGAAGCAATTCAATGCCATGATTTAAATGTGGCTTCGGTACTTTCAGGTAACCGAAACTTTGAAGGTCGTGTCCATCCTTTAGTAAAAACAAATTGGCTTGCTTCTCCGCCATTGGTGGTTGCCTATGGTTTAACTGGTAATATTCGTACCGATCTGACCACTCAGCCGATTGGGCAAGGTAGTAATGGCGAAGATGTTTACTTAAAAGACATTTGGCCGAGTCAGGCTGAAATTGATCAAGTTCTGCAAAAAGTGAATACGGAGATGTTCCATAAAGAATACGCAGCAGTCTTTGATGGAGATGAGACTTGGCAAGGGATTCAAATTCCAGACAGTCAAACCTATGCATGGCAAGATGACTCGACCTATATTCGTCATCCTCCTTTTTTTGAAGAGATTAACCAACCACCGCAAGCCATTTCTAATATTGAGCATGCGCGTATCTTGGCAGTGCTTGGAGATTCAGTAACGACTGATCACATTTCTCCTGCTGGAAATATTAAAAAAGACAGTCCAGCTGGACGCTATTTGCAAGAGCAGGGCGTAGATGCAAAAGACTTCAACTCTTATGGTTCGAGACGTGGGAATCATGAAGTGATGATGCGAGGTACCTTTGCTAATATTCGTATCAAGAATGAAATGCTCAATGGTGAAGAGGGCGGAAATACGATTTATATCCCAAGCAATGAGAAATTGGCAATTTATGATGCATCGATGCGTTATCAGCATGATAAAACCCCTCTAGTGATCATTGCGGGTAAAGAGTACGGTACAGGTTCATCTCGTGATTGGGCTGCAAAAGGAACTAATCTTCTTGGGATTAAAGCGGTGATTGCCGAAAGTTTTGAACGTATCCATCGTTCGAATTTGGTTGGTATGGGCGTATTGCCATTGCAGTTTGTTGATGGACAAACTCGTCAAACTTTAAATCTAACGGGACGTGAAATTCTTTCTATTCATGGCTTATCTGATGATATTCAACCACACCAAACTTTAGAAGTGAGTGTGATTCGAGAAGATGGTCACCATGACCAATTTAAAGTGTTGTGTCGTATTGATACTTTAAATGAGGTGGAATATTTCAAAGCAGGCGGTATTTTGCATTATGTGCTTCGGAATCTAATTGCTGCTTAGATTGAAAAAAGCCCTATAAATTTATAGGGCTTTTTCAAAAAAAATTTAGCTAAAGTTAAATAATTTTTTGAAACTAAAGGTTGGTTTCAACATCCAAACACCCAACTGATTAAAATATAGTGAATCTTCTTCAAAGAAGTCTCTCGACTCTTTTCTGTAAAGTTTTAATATTTGTCCACCTTCTTCCGCAGAAAAAGTTTGTTTCTCTAAAAGTGTTGGGCTTTCTATAAGAAGATAGAGTAAGAACTGATTCAAAATAAATGATGCATGCTCTACTTTTGAATTTATACAGCCATCAGCTTTGCCGAATTGGTGCATGCCACAAGAATAAACATGCTCCTGATCTGAAACAGTTGGAATGAATGCTTTATATAAATCAATCGGATTCTGTGCATCGAAGTTTAGCCAATCAGATCGAGGATGAGTAAGTCCTGATGTTTCTATTTTAATCGCTAAGCCACCTGCTTTGAGTAGAGCCTGACCCAGTAATAAAGCTTGTTGTACCAGTGCTATTGATCCAGCTTCGCAAATCACATAAATAACCATATTATGTTGTTCAATTTCTTGTAACTCTTGTTCAGAGAAACGATTCAAACTCTGCTGTCTAAATATATGACTTACTTTAGGATCATTTTGAAATTCTTCAATCTCAGCAAAATAATCACTGGTTAAAGATTTAATAATCACCCCTGCGTAAATATATCCTGTGTCATGAGTAAGAAGAGCATGCAACAAGGCTTGATGGTTTTGCCAGATACCAGGAATACATAAGATAATATTTTGTTGACCTTGTTCATTCATAATCATATTTTCTAATGAATTATTTTTTTGATCATACAATAATTCTTGCTAATTTCTGCCTTTATTTACGATCTAATTAATTTCGATAAGTTGATAATTTGGGTTAAATTATTATGTTAGATTTCTTTTTAAATCTATTTATGAGCTAAACATTTATACTCAGGTATACCTGAGGTTGTATTAATCATCCAAGATGAAGAAGCTAAAAGATGAAATTTAGATTTTCATCTTTTTATTTGAGTTTAGATGGATTAGCAGTATGGTATCTGAATAAATTTTCATGGAACGATGGCGTTGAATCAGCTACCTAAATATGTGTATTATCTACTCATTGCACAAGCATTTAATCTAATTGCCGCAGTATTATCGGTTACTGTTTCTGCTATTGTCGGTTTAAAGCTCGCACCTACGCAGGTATTAGCGACAGTTCCTTACGGTTTACAGTTTTTAGCGATGTTGCTGACGACCTTTATTTTTTCATTTTTGATGAAACGATGTGGGCGTCATGTTGTATTTCAGTTTGGCGTACTCTGCTTATTTGCGGCTGGTATTTTTGGATATCAGGCTTTATTAAAACAAGATTTTTGGCTGCTGTGTCTTACACATTTTTCGCTTGGGCTTTTTCTATCTACAGCGAGTTTTTATCGTTTTGCAGCATCTGATCGTTTGTCATCTGCTTTAATCCCTAAGGCAACTGCCTTGGTAATTTCAGGTGGCGTGGTGGCAGCTGTAATTGCACCTGTATTAGCCATTCAATTTCAGAAAGTGAACGGCTTGCCAGATTTCACCGCAATTTATTTGATCTTTTGCGGATTGGCTTTGTTGTTATCGCCGATTTTGTATTTATGGAATTCAAAACACAAATTACAACAAACTCCACAGCCAAAGGTTGAATCGCTGAATCGAGTAAAAATGTCAAAGCATCTGGTTGTTGCTGCGATTATTAGTGGAGCATTTGCATACTATATTATGAATGTGATGATGATTATGTCGTCTTTGCATTTAAAAGAACATCACTCTTTTCATTACGCATCAATTTCAATCCAGTTGCATGTTTTGGCAATGTTTGTCCCATCATTCTTTGTGTCAAAGCTAATTCAACGTTGGGGAACCCATACGATTATTTATACGGGTTTTATTTTATTAATGTTGTCTGCATTTATACCGATGATGGGACAAGCAGGTATCTTTATTAATATCGCTTTGATTGTTTTAGGTGTGGGGTGGAACTTTGCTTATTCTGGTGCTTCGACATTATTGGCTGGATTGGAAGAACAACAAAAGCATCGTGTTCAAGGAATCAATGAAACGGTGATTGCATTATTCGCCACTTTAGGTGCTTTTTTACCTGCACCAATCCTCACTAGTCTGGGATGGAATAATGCAAATTTATTGGCGCTTTCACTCACCTTTGTTGTGCTTTTAGTCTTGATTGGTTTGAGTCGTCGACAGCATGCACAAGTATCATCAATGTAGCCTAAATTTGGATAAACACGCTAAAATAGCTGCTTAACTCTTAGCTGTAGAATTTTTTACGATGACTGATCTCCAAAATGATGAATATGACCGCCGTTTCGCTGGTGTGGCTAAAATTTATGGAGAAAGTTCATTTAGTCATTATGAAACTAGTCATATCATGGTGATTGGTATCGGTGGTGTAGGCAGTTGGGCAGTGGAAGCTCTCGCTCGTTCAGGAATTGGTGAGCTAACTTTAGTGGATATGGATGTCGTTGCTGCATCAAATATCAATCGTCAATTGCCTGCGATGACTTCTACTTTAGGACAAGAAAAAATTGAAGTCATGGCAGAGCGTTGCAGACAGATCAATCCACGTATTAAAGTGAATGTGATTGATGATTATCTAACAGCTGATAATGTTAAAGAGCTTTTAAATCCTGTTCCGAACGTTATTTTGGATTGCATTGATGACGTCAAAGCCAAATTTGCGCTGATGCTACATTGTCGTTTTAATAAAATCCCGTTAATTGTTTCGGGCGGTGCTGGTGGCAAACTTGATCCATTGAAGATTCGAGTGGCAGATCTGTCTAAGACAGAGCAAGATCCGATGTTGGCAAAGTTGCGAACACAATTACGCTCTAAAGGTATTTGTAAAAAGCCAAAAGAAAAATTTGGAATAACTTGCGTCTATTCCATCGACAATCCGTTTTCAAGCGCTGATGTTTGTACTACGTCACTCGGGCAGAGCCCTCATCTTGCGCCTGGACAAAGCGGTGCTTTGTTTAATCCAGGCTCAGGACTGCGCTGTGGCGGTTATGGCTCGGCAGTTGTAGTGACATCGAGTTTTGCAATGGTTGCTGTGGCTGAAGTTCTGAAAAAACTCGATAAAATGAGGGCTTAACTGAAAGCCCCAAAATTTAAACTTGTGGGTACTGTGGCGCTAAACGGTAGTAGCTATAGGTAACGTTAGGGTCTTTATATACATCATAACTGGTTTGCTTGAAGTCAGAGACCCATTGTGATCCGGTAAAGCCAGCAATATGCCCATAACGATGTTTTTTAGTACGGTGGATAATATAAATATCACCAGGTTGCGGGTTATTAAACTCAGGTTTGATTTTTTGATAACCGATTTGTTGTAAAGTACGCCCCCAATCCGAAGCTGCGACAGGGTGTTGAACGATATTTGCACCCGCTGACTGTAAAGCGATTCTAACAAATTTAGCACATTGAGAAGAGCTACGATAAGCTGCTCGTTTGGCTAACTTCTGAGAAAACTTACTCACATCAATTGCTGGTACTGACGGAGCTTTTGGCATCTCTCGATAAGGAATAACCACCTGTTGCGCGGGTGGGTGAATCATACTGTGGTCAACTGAAGGTACATCATAAATCATTGTGAATCTCTACCGCATTTTCAAAACAACTGAACGTGTGCCAGAATTTATTACGGCGCCCATAGTAAGCGAAAAACCTTAAAAAAACTGAAATGTAATGTAATAATATAACATTTAGACTGTGGTGTAGATCACTTACGACAAAATACGATTTAAGAATCTTTTTATTTTCAGTGGCTTGTTGGTTGATTAGTTTAGATAAAATGATTTGTAAGATTATATTTCATTTTGTTTAAAAAATAGACGCATTGGCGTCATTTTGTAGATTTTTTAAAAATCTTTTGAGTTGAAATAAGTTATTGTTTAATAAGGTTATTTAAAGAAAAAATTGAAATTGATTTGTCCCACTCATTTATTTAATTTTCTTCAGATAATGCAACTAATTCAGGCATGTATAATGGATTTTAACACTCAATGTGGTTAGGAAAAACAAAGTCACTCAAAGCATGATGCAGAAATTAGTAAAAGACTAAATATTCTATTTTTAAGTAAAATATCCAATTTATAGGATTAATTAGTTATCGATAACCTGTAGATATCTTATATTTTTTGTAGATTAATCAAACATCGAATAAGGATTTAATCTTCCCATTGGATTGTTTGAACAAGGTGAAGTTGTGTAACTATATTCAAGCATAACTGTGCATTCACGTTGTTATGCTCAAGTGATTAATGAAAAATTTGGGTTTCGGCAATTGCAACTGTTACTCAATATTTTAGATTGCGTTACATTTCAATGGCGACAGAAGCCTGTTACGGCAGAGAAAATTTAACTTTGATGCTCTGTTAATGTTAAATAGTCTTCAGTACGTTGCATTGCTGCCTGAATATTTTGAATGGCATGTTCAATGTCTGCGATGGTTTTAGCATTGCCACCACTTAGTGCTTGGCGCCATTTACGTGCACCTGGTAAGTTTTGAAACAAACCAAGAATATGACGAGTGATAATAGAAAGTGGAGCACCTTCCGCCACACGCTGATGAATATAAGGCATCATCTGTTGCATAATCTCGAAACGATTAGGCTGTTGTAGATCCCATAGCTGTCCCATCTCAGCCAATAAATAGGGATTATGATACGCCTCACGTCCAATCATGACGCCATCGACATGCTGTAAGTGCTGCTGAGTTTCTTCAAAAGTTTTGATACCACCATTAATCTCAATAGTGAGATGTGGGCGTTCTTGTTTAAGACGATATACATCTTCATAGCGCAGTGGTGGAACCTCACGATTTTCTTTTGGTGACAAACCTTGCAAGATTGCGATCCGCGCATGCACGATAAAATGCGTACAACCTGTAGCTGCTACGGTATCGACAAAATGCAGCATTTCTTCATAAGACTGCATGTCATCAATTCCAATACGATGTTTTACCGTGACAGGAATTGAGACTGCCTTTTGCATATTGTGAATACATTCAGCTACTAAATTTGGTTCAGCCATAAGACAGGCACCAATTTTATTGTTTTGGACACGATCACTTGGACACCCGACATTTAGATTGACTTCGTTGTATCCCCAATCTTCAGCCATTTTGGTGCAGGTGGCGAGATCTTGTGGATTGGAGCCACCAAGTTGCAGCACGATTGGATGCTCTTCTTTATTAAAGTCCAAATGACGGTTAGCACCACCGTAAATAATCGCTCCAGTAGTGACCATCTCGGTATATAGCACCACATTTGGATTAAATAAGCGCGCAAAGAAACGATAATCTTTTGTTGTCCAATCCATCATCGGGGCAACACTGATTCGCGGAGATTGAGTGTTTTCAATGTTTTTGTTAATAGTCATTAAAAATCATACCTTTAATCTATGTTTCGCAACCTGCGCGAATCTGTTTTAACCTGTGTTTAGGTGGGTTAATCGGTTTGCATTTACACCAAATTTTACACCATAATCAAAAAAACAGGTTGTGGTGTAAATTATGGGGTCAATTACAGCAAGGAAAGGTGCAGATGGTAAAGTTAACTATCGTGCTGCGATTCGAATCAATCGAATGGGCTTTCCTACTTTCTCTGAAAGTAAAACATTTCACTCAAAGAAGTTAGCTGAAAACTGGATTAAGAAACGAGAAGTCGAAATTCAAGAAAATCCTGATATTTTGCTTGGCAAAGAAAAGCTGATTGATCTGACCTTATCAGATGCCATAGATAAATATTTGGATGAAGTCGGGAGCGAGTACGGAAGGACGAAACGCTATTCTCTGCTCTTAATTAAGAAGCTACCAATTGCGCGCAATATTATCACAAAAATAAAATCAGTACATTTGGCCGAGCATGTTGCTTTAAGGAAGGGAGGAGTACCTCATCTAAAACTTGAACCTATTGCGACTAGTACGCAGCAACATGAGCTTTTACATATCCGTGGTGTGCTTTCTCATGCTGCTGTTATGTGGGAAATGGATATTGATTTAAATGGCTTTGATAAGGCTACGGCTCAGTTAAGAAAAACACGTCAAATTTCCTCAAGCCAAAAAAGAGATCGACTCCCTTCAACGGATGAATTGATTGCATTAACGAAATATTTTACAGAACGATGGAAGCTAAACCGTTACGGTTCTAAGTATCCAATGCATTTGATTATGTGGTTTGCTATTTTCTCATGCAGACGTGAAGCTGAATTAACACGATTATATCTTCGAGATTATGATTCACATCACTCAACATGGAAAGTGCATGATCTAAAGAATCCAAATGGCTCCAAAGGCAATCATAAATCATTTGATGTCCTTGATCCTAGTAAGGAAATGATTAAAAGATTAAAGCAGTCAGAAGTTCGTGAACGGATGTTGAAGCTTGGGCATGATGAAAACTTACTATTACCTTTGAATCCTAAAAGTTTGGGTAAAGAATTCAGAGAAGCCTGTAAAATGCTAGGTATTGATGATTTACGCTTTCATGATTTGAGACATGAAGGCTGCACTCGCTTAGCAGAACAGAGTTTTACTATTCCTGAGATTCAGAAGGTGAGTTTGCATGACTCTTGGAGCAGTTTACAGCGTTATGTGTCGGTGAAGGCAAGAAGGAATGTTATACAGTTAGAGGAGATACTACGCTTCATCGATGAAACGTAGCATAATCTTTAGAAGCTTCTGAATACTTACTGTCTAAAATATCTGCCAGATCTTTAATGTGCACCAAAAAAGGTGCACGTTTACTTTGATCTATTTTAAACACTGAGAAAGGGAATTCTTGATTATTCGCCTTTCTCAGTGCTTCAGCTTTACTAAGATGAGGGTAATAGTCGGAAACTATTGTCATCAGTTCAACGGTCATAGAGCGATATTTCATAAATAGGTAGTCAGCGGTGGTAAGCTGAAACATTCCCATTATTAAATTTTCAACCCTATTAGACAAATTTTGAGTACAAAATCTCAAGAGAAGTCTGTAGTCCATCTACTCTATATAATGCATCTGTACCTATAAGATAGCTTTTTAGGCATCTGATCCGCTCCCTATAATTCGGATTTTTCTTACTAAAACGGTTGTTAGCAAGAAACCCATTTAGGCATCCAGAATCATAGTTAAAGTAATAGCAACTATTCGACTCAACAGTATTTTTTATACGTTGTAAGAAGCTTAGGTCTGTAAAACCTGATGGTTCATCAATGTAGTCTTTCTGCAAGATCACGATATAGCGCAGATTCATACGCTTATTTAAACAAGGTTCTTTCTTTAACAAAATGGCTAAACATTTATCAGGCTCGATCTGATTCAACTGTGCTTTTAGTTCATCCCCAGTAGCTTCCTTCAAGCTATTAAAATGTATTGTATTATGTTGATCTGCATCATAATTAATACTCGACTCTTGAATTTCAAAACCGGCAGAGTTTCTTTCAATACTTTGAAATAATGTATCCACTTTTTTCTTTGAAGATTCAAAAGGCTTAGACCATTCTGTAAGGCTATTTTCAAAATCGATAGTTTGTGTAAGATATTGGAAATGCATAGATAAATTAAATGCATCAAATGGATTAATCACAGAAGTTTGATTTTGCTGAATTATGCCGTGCTCATAAGCTAGCTTCGCTAAGTTTAGATTAAATGGATTCAAGCTAATATTTGACATATTGCCATTAAACCAAGGTGTATTATTCAACCAAGGGATAGTTTGCGTTGCTTGCATCAGAGCTACATTTGTGCCTTTAGCTGCCTTTTCAAAACTTTTAAGAGATGAGTTTCCAATAATTGATGTTGCTTGATAAAAATCAGATGGACTTGGATGTGGTAGAGCTAATCGCGCACCAGTGCTACAAAAATATGCAGTATGAGCTACTGAAAGATCTTTTTTAGTCAGCATTAGAATACCCCTTTATCACTGTTATTCAGCAAAGTTGCGTTAACTGTTTTAACTACTTTTCTTGGACGACCAGCATTAGAGCCTCGTTGAGGTGGTTGGCTGGTCTGAATTGTTCTAACGCTTTTCAGTTTGTTAAACATGAAGTACTGTTCCTTTTTACAGAAATATTGAACACAGTCATCTAACGCTTTACGTTTTGCGGTATTTGTGTAGCCAATCATTCCTATACATAGAGTTTTGTATTTGTGTTTTGCCATATGGCAGTTATAGGTGCAGCCTCGATCGTTCGTAAGCTTCTTCCAGTACTTGGTAATTTCATGTGCAAAATACCCATCACTTTGATGTAAATTGCCATCCATAAAAAACAGAGCATGGACGTGAAAGCCCTTTTTCAACCCATGTTCAAACTTCAAAATATAACCTTTGATTTGGTTCAATATTTTGTTGTGCCTTCTGTTCCTTAGTAACCGTGCAATCAACTCTTTTAAAGATTGCAAGGCATCTTCAGAATGAAAAGGGTGTTGTAGTTCATCTGGGCAATAAGGGGTTAAGTTCTCTAAAGGTGGCTTAAAGGCAAAATCAACACGTATAACCAAAAGTTTGCTGAATTTGGCAAAGCATTGGTTTATCGCTTTACGACAAGACTTTAAGTTTTGTTTAGCCTTTTCCTCACGTTTTCGGATAACATTTTTTACTATAGTGCTACCCATTTGCTCACGAATCAGTTGAACGAATTGATTTAATAAATCTGCTCTTGGCTGTATATGTACAAGAGGCTGGGAATTTGGTTGTTCAAATAACCCAATCAGATCTAATTCGGTATTTAAAAGTTCTTTTGCTTTGAAGAAACATAATATTTCTTCACAGACGATAAAGTCTTTCAGGTAATTAAGATCAATGCTTGTAATATCATCAAAGACAGGGACAAATGGTCTTATCCACTGAGCGTAGTAAAAGAAACCCTTAAATACGTTGAAATCATCGGGTTCAACTTTGGCTGCAAATTCGCTTTGCGTTTAAACATTCCCTGACGAATGACACTATATTGAGCATACATTTCAATCGGTGGTCACGATATAAAATGGTCTGTTCAATCTCTGATGATGGCAGAAGTTCAAATGCACCATCACTAATGAGAGGATAAACAATCGCAGGTGTTTGCGCTTTGTAAGGTTTAAGAGGCATGAGTGTACCCCTTAGCTTTATAGCAAAATCTATACTGATTAATAATCAGTAGTGTTTTGTATAACACTACTGGAATAGGTATATACAAACTACCCAGATGATAAGTAGTACATCTATTGGGATAATATATACTTAATAGTAATATTATCCTTAATTCAGAGGTTCGGCCTGATCGAGGTTTTAAACTTTGACTTTGTGATGAACCCGAAGGTTTTTTAAGTATTGCGGTGTACATACTTACTGTCCTAAATGTTGGATTAGTTATGGGAAAAAGCCCATTAAATTGAATAGCTACCTTGAAGCAGAAAGGACACTATCCAATGACAGTAAATTTACATGGATGTAAACAAAATTATCGGATGGCCCGAGGTAAGTAAAAAAAACGAATAATCATTATTTTTCAAACTGTTGTATAAATTTTTTCTTTAATTCATCATTTTTATTAATTATGGTACGAATTCGGGTTGCTAGATTGTCAGGCATTAAACCATGTTTGTGGTTGTTGTCTTGCCGATGATTTTTCATATATTCATATAGCTGTTCGGAAATTCCTTCCGCCAAAACTCTATATAGCTCTGTCTTATTTTTATACTTTTTTTCATATTGGTTGTCAGAAATTAAATCGATGATTTTCTTATCAAAAACATTATAGATTTGTTTTTTTTTGGAATTACCTTCTAGATTTAAAGTTGAACCATTTAGTTTTTTAAGTAACTTTGTATTGTTTAACAAAGTATGCCCTTCACATATAACGGGTATGTTCTCTATTTTTTTATTTGAGTTCGGAGATCTTTGGTATTGTTTAAAAAGACCAATAGTGATGCACTGATTTATGGCTTTTTCTAAGTGTTCTACTACTTCCGTATATGATTGATCAGGATGTTTATTAGCATCTTGAATAGAGTCGGGATAATTAGGTTTACTAATGTCTTTATCATCAATATCAAGTTGATAATATAATTCTATAGTCCGTAATAGTTCTTTAATTGGTTCTTGCACTTTCTGTTGATAATCATTTTCATATGTTTTGATAATCTTTTGAATAAGCTGGAACCCTTCACCTAAAGTCATCTTTATTGGCAGTTCTTCTTTTATAATTGACCCTATGACTGTAGCAATAGTTATTGCTATGCCTGTAAATAACTGGTTTATTTTATTCTTGGAGTTAGGTGCACCACCAACGCTCATTATTTTTATATCAAGAAAATTACAATCGTAAATTTCCTTAAGCATGTATTCAGGAATAAATGACCCTTTCAAGCGTAGAAAATTGTAAGAATAAATTTTACCTGAATACTCAAGTTCAATTTGAGCATATATTTTAATTTCTCTTATATTCTTTGAATTAGTCTGTATTTGGTGGAATTCATGAACACTAGGATTTTTTTGTTTTGACATGTCTTTTAACAATGCCATGACAAATTTTTTAGCTGATTTTAGATTGGATTTTATTGCTATAGGTACGTCAAGCCCTTCAAACAGGTCTGTTACAGTGTCTGGCTTTTTTTGTTTGTCTTTAATACGCATAATAAGGCTTCAATAGGTGTACACACTTAACTATTTTAACTTTAAATTCATAGGTTTGATTGCTTTTTGTTAGTGTCTGAAAATAGCATTATCACTATGTGCTTTCTCAGAACGAAGAGTATAAAAAAGCCCTAGATGATAGGGCTACTATTGATTATTCCTCGGCTGAGTTAAGAAGATCTTCCCTGATTTGGCCAGCTTCTTTGATAGAAACATTATTTGATTCAGCAATTTTTTGAAGCTCATTTTCGCGAGCTTCTTTGTAATCTTCTTCTTGCTGTTCAAGATTTAAATCTTTTCTCATGTTGATCCTTCTTTAGTGGATAATTTTTAGTTGGATCAATATGCAGAAAAAGTTCTAACTTTTCAATATTACAGATGATGAAATATAACATTAAAATTTTACGTATTATCTGTTTGCTTGACGCTCTACATTGCGCAGATTATCCTTAGCCTGCTGACCTACATCGTCAGTCGGTTTTGACAGACCGTTATCATCTAGCACATCAAAAAAGTAATTTTTTGGTGGCGAACTCGTTCGTTCCTCCTCCGTTGCGGTAGGGCGAGGGAGGGACGCCTTGTGCGTGCCGGTTCCTAGATGACTGGTCTGTCAACCCTTTCTCGTTCTGCCACCATCATTTGACAGTGACTTGGTAGAACTTCTAAATCATCTAGGAGTACGCCATGCGCTTACATCAATACCGTCTTTTATATTTCTCTTTTTTCATGTTTGTACCCTATTTACAACATAGCGGTGATTAGACCTCGTGCTGTGCTGTCGTGCATGTATCGCTGTGTCGATGACTTTCTAAGAATAAAACTTTTTCAAGTACATATTACCGATATGAAGATGAATCTCTCATGCTGTTTTGAGGGTCATAGATCCGTGTGCTTTATCGTCTATAACACTTCAAAAAAAAACAGAGAAATTCATTCAAACATAACTGACATGGGGAACATCGCGTCTGATCAAGACCAAGACAGGTGATGCCTATAAAAAAGAGAAAATGATGATGATCAACACATTCCTAAAAACTACCCTGATTTCAACCCTATTTGCTACAGCCTCATGGACACATGCAGGTTGGTTTGCCACACAAAGCGAAGCCTATTTTGTTCAAGCGCGTAACTTGGGTGGCGGGGCCTATCAATGTATGTATAAAACCAATCCTGGTAACCGTGGCTGGCGCAATTTCACCGTGAATTTTCAAGGTGGTTGTCCACGCTTTGTCTATTTCAATGCCAAGAATGGTCAAGTTTCAGTGCCTAACTAAACACTGGGAGCAGTGAGATGAACCAAAAAACCATATTGGGCTTGGCTGCGATCTTGGCATTGACCCTGATTAGCATTGCAGGCTTTTATTTCTTTAGTCCTAAACATGCTGTAGAAAAGCCTGTTCAAACAAGTGTCGATAACAATGCCAGTGCCGTACAAGCATCAGAAGTTGCTGCTTCAGAAGCAGCATCAAACGAGATTCCCGCAGCGGAAGTGGATGGGATTGATGTTAAAGAATTGACCACAGGAAGCAAAAGTCAAAATACATCGAAACATGAACCTGAGTTACTCAGCTTTGAGTTTGATCAGAACTTAAAAGCAGCAGAAACACTCGAGTACATGATGGCTTATGCTGAGCTTCCTGATTTTGAGCAAAAAAATATTCGCCAATATCAGCAATATGTTGTCGATAAAATTGCGAAAGACACAGGGAAATCCAGCCAACAAATACAGGTCTTGTCACGTGGTGCGCTTGAATCGGAACAAGTCGGTAATCGTTATTATGTCTACAAATTCAAGGTCGGCAAAGACTGTGAAATTCACATGGTCAGCACCGACATGGATCAAGGCGACTATAAGGTCAACTATAACTACTGCTCAGGATGAATGTGATGAAGCAATATTTAAAACCAATCCTCATGGCAGTGACTGCAACAGTCAGCATGATGTTCGTTGGATGTAGTTCAGGTCTTGATCCGAATACCTTTACGGTTGAACTGGATGTTAAAGACACCAGTAACTGGTATGCACAAAACCAATCCGCCAGTGTACTCACCATTCGTTCCAACAGTGCCGATCCCATCGATGTAACCAATGTACTGATCAACAATGGTGAATGCGGTTATGAAGGTTATCGCCGATCGTTGGAATACCCACAACATTTTAAAATGGGTTTACGTTTAAGCCTGAAATTAACAGGTTGTGGCTATAACAATGTGGTACGTGTCGATGTTGAAACTGACCAAGGCACTGCAAGCTATAGCTTTCAATAACCTCGTTCAACGCTAAGCCAAAGCACTCAATTAAAATTTAAGCTATACACCAAACCAAACCGTGTCCTTAAGGGATGCGGTTTTTTTATGCCCACAATTCAGCTTTTGTACTGAATTCAGTCTACTTGGAATATTAAATGTCTCTTATTCGCTGTCCTTTTTGTCAGTCTGTCCATGTTCAGCAGACTGATACAGGCAATCCCAACTTTAATTATTTTGAGCAACTGCAACGTTGTATTTCCCCCACACAAATGGCGATGTTCGGCATGCAGGTCGCCAAAAAAGCAGGCGTTTCACCTTTTATTGGTGCAGCGATTGGAGTGGTCGTCGGCGGTGTCCTTGTTGTGGTCAGCCAATACTGCTTTGAAAAATATTACAGCAATGCCGAGCACTATCTCTGCTTGGATTGCCAACATAGCTTTGCATGGGCGAAGTAATCACATCTTCGCCTTTACACGGTTACATCGTTGAATTTACAGATTCTTTAAAACTTTATATCACACTCTTATTTTAGGAAGACTCACCATGGCACATCAAATTGAAAATATGGCTTATGTAGGCGAAACCCCTTGGCATGGTTTAGGCAATCAATTGACCCCAAACCAACCGATCGAAGTCTGGGCCAAACAAGCAGGCATGGACTGGCAGATTGAAAGTTCCAATGTCAGCTATATGGCTGAAAACCACAAAGGGCAAAACCTGATCCTCCCGCATGATGAACAACGGGTGTTGTACCGTTCCGACACCCATGCACCATTATCCGTAGTCAGTCAGCGCTATCAAGAAGTGCAACCCAAAGAAATTCTACACTTCTATAAAGACCTCACTGAACAATCAGGTTTTGAACTGGAAACCGCTGGGGTACTGAAAGGTGGCAAGAAATTCTGGGCTTTGGCAAAAACAGGGCAGACCTCGGCTTTAAAAGGCAAAGACGTCAGCAATGGCTATATTCTCTTAGCCACAGCTTGTGATGGCACTCTTGCCACCACTGCACAATTCACCTCGATCCGTGTGGTGTGCAATAACACTTTAGCCATTGCGCTGAAAGGACAAAACGTAAGTGCAGGCGTAGTCAAAGTCCCCCACAGCACCAAGTTTGATGCAGAGAAGATCAAACAACAATTGGGGATTTCAGTACGGGCATGGAACGAGCACATGTATGAAATGAAACAGCTCAGTCAACGTAAAGTCACTCAACAAGAAGCCGCTGCTTATTTCGATGCGGTATTTAACAACACCAGTCTCAGTATTGCAGAGCAGGAGGACAGTATTGTTCAGTACTACCGCAATGCTGCAATGTCCAATCAACACAACTCAACCCCCAAAGCAGACAACAAAACTGAACCGAATGGGCGTGCGATGTCCAAAGTCATGACTATGTTTAACGGACATGGACGAGGGGCAGAACTCAGCTCAGCCAAAGATACTGCCTATGGCTTACTCTGTTCTATTACAGAGTTCGCTGATCACGAGCGTCGAGCCATGAGTCAGGATCATCGATTGGATTCAGCGTGGTTCGGTGTAGGGGCTGGCTTAAAACAACGTGGACTAGAACAAGCACTGCGTTTATTGGTTTAAGTTAGCTTTAAGTTTTTGAGATTAAATTGAATCTTGTCAATCAAGCAAAGTTTATGTTGCACTATCTCCAGAGCATAAACCCTTTATAGCCACATCAACACGATGTGGCTTTTTTTATGCCTGCTGATTTTTAAAGTTCACAAGCATTTCAATTTAATCCTCTCAATTTAAATCTTTCGAATTCAACACAACTTATAGATAAAAGGATAAATCAATGAATCCTCAACGTTTTAATATCGCAAATTCAACACCCGTCATCCCCAGTTCCATACCATCCTTGCCGATGCCATTGCCTACATCACCCGATTCAGCATCGGAAACCCCACAACGTCCAAGCAGAACACGACAGCAGCATTATCCTAAAACCCAACAAGGGCAGAGACAGAGCCGTGTCGGAACATTGCGTCCCAAGCGCTTGGCTGAAACCAAACATATGAGCCAAGCTGAATGGCTAAGCCTCCGACGCCAAGGCATTGGCAGTAGTGACTGTGCTGCCGCTTGTGGACTCAACCCCTATATGTCGATGCTCGAACTGTGGATGATTAAAACAGGTCGAGTGAAACAATCCATTGAGGATGAAAGCGAAGGACATGCACCTTTGTATTGGGGTAACCGGCTTGAACCCTTAGTCGCTGAATACTACAGCATGCACACCAATTATAAAGTCCGTAGAGTCAATGCCGTGCTACAACATCCCGAAGCTGACAAACATTTCATGTTAGCCAACTTGGATTATTCGGTAGCAGGTGATGCTGATGTACAGATTTTGGAGTGTAAAACCGCAGGGGAATATGGCGCAAAACTGTGGCGAGATGGTGTGCCTTTATACGTGCTGTGTCAGGTACAACACCAATTGGCAGTGACAGGTAAAAAAGCTGCGCATATTTGCGTACTAATTTGTGGGCATGAAACTCGAATTTTTAAAGTGACACGTTCTGAATCAGTGATTCAACACATCATTAATGCCGAACGTTACTTTTGGGAATGCGTAGAAAATGATACCCCGCCTGAAGCGGATGCCAGTGAATCAGCAGCCAAAGCTTTACAGCTTTTATATCCCGAACATGTGCCACTCAGCACCACAGATCTATCCGAAGATGAAAGTGCCAATCAACAGTTTGAACAACTGATTCAAGCGCGCAACCAAATTGAAAAGCATCAGGAGCAATTCGATCTGCTTAAGCATCAACTGCAAGCCAAGATGCAGCAGGCAGAACGCGCAACATTCTTAACAGGCTCAGTGACGTGGAAAAAGTCAAAAGACTCGATCAGCTTAGACAGCAAGGCCTTACTCAAGCAATATCCTGAATATTTGAATCAATTTCCACAAAGCAAAACAGGTTCACGGCGTTTCAACATCTATACCAATGATGATTGAAAGCGATTTAGCCTAAGCAAAATATCCAAGCACTCAACATTAAAACAGACCGCCTAAACATCCCATGCCTCTGCGCATGGGATGTTTTATGCCGATTTCATTTTTAAACCAACAACGCAAAACAGTTCCAAACCATACAACAGCATAGAGGACATTAACATGATCAAAGGTTTAGCGATTACACCACCCATACTTGGGCGCATCAGTATCGGTAAAGTGGTAGAAAAGAACGGCAAACGTTTACCTGAAAAGGATGACCAGTTTACGATTACCAGCCAAATCCAAGGCAAAGAAGGATGGGTCAAGCATCCGCTTGATGAACAACTTCGTGCCAAAGCATCCAACCAAAAACTCAGAACCATACCAGTCCGGATGATCTTTAATGATCCTGAACTCAGTTTGCGGGCAGAGTACAGCTTATTTGACCGTCAAACTGGGCGACCTGTTTGTGTGGGTAATGGTGAAATCTGTCAACGCTTAACCAATCAAGGCGTAGAGCAACATCCATGTCCGTCACCTGATTTGTGTCCATTGGCACAAGGAGGCAACTGTAAACCCTACGGCCGTTTGCACGTCAACTTAGATGAAAGTGATGAACTGGGTACTTTCATTTTTAGAACTGCGGGGTTTAATAGTATTCGAACTTTGGCTGCGAGACTGAGTTATTACCATGCTGCATCGAATGGCTTACTGTCATGTCTACCACTGCAATTGACACTTCGAGGTAAGTCCACCACACAAAGCTATCGAACGCCTGTGTATTACGTGGATTTAACTTTAAGAGATGGCGTGAATCTGCAACAAGCCATTCAAATGGCAACCGACATTGATCAGCAAAGTAAGCAGAGTGGTTTTAATCAACATGCTTTAGATCAAATGGCTAGGCAGGGTTATGATAATGCAAGATTTGAGGTGAATTCGGAAGAGGGATTGGATTTGGTGGAGGAGTTTTATATGGATGAGAATTTTGAAGAGAAGCATCAACAGGATGAGCATGTTCAGACTAAATCAAAACCTAAACTCAATCAGGGAAAGGGTTTTGTACATGATATCCAGAAAGGGTTGCAGCAGTCGGTGCAAACTTTGAATTAATCAGGCAAAACATCATGAGTCTGTTTACAGACCAACGTCAAACTTTTAAATGAAAACAATTATCAATGTTCAGAATATGGGGGCTTAGGCTCCCTTATTTTTTTAATAATAGTTATACTCAGAGTAACTTTAAATAATTTTATCAATAGATTATGAATGACTATATTCAATTAAATCGTAAATTCTCACCAATATTGTCAGATCAAAATTTAGATGTATCTAATTTAGATTATTCACTAAACATGAAGTATGCAGAAAAAAATAGTTGGGACGATTTATTAACTGAATATAGATGTGTGATTTTGGCTGAAGCTGGTGCAGGAAAAACTAAAGAATTTGAAGAGTGTGCTAGAAGAATTAAAGCAGACGGTAAATACGCGTTTTTCATTCGAATAGAGGATATTGATAATGATTTTGTCAATGAATTTGAAATTGGAGATGAAGACCAATTCAATGAATGGTTAGCCTCTACAGATTCTGCATGGTTTTTTTTAGACTCAGTAGACGAAGCTCGTTTAGAAAATCCAAAACAATTTCATAAAGCTATAAGAAAGTTTGCAAGAAAAATAAAAACTGCTGTACTTAGAAGTCATATTTACATCTCAAGTCGTCCTTATAGTTGGGGATTTAAAAGTGATGAAGAAATTCTAGATACGGAACTGTTTTATGGTGTTAAGGCAGTACAAGATGAATCAGGTAATGATAAGCAATTAAAAAGTGCATTAAAAGTTTTTGGTCTTTCGCCTTTAAGTATTGAAGATATAAGGGTATTTCTTGATATTAGGTCGGTAGAAAATATTCCAGACATACTTAATCAAATTAAAAGATATGACTTATTAGAATTTGCTGGAAGACCTTTTGATTTAGAAAATATTATTTTGAAATGGAATGATGAAGGTAAATTGGGCTCTCGTTCAGATATTATTCAATATAATATTGAACAACGCTTAAGAGAATCACATACGCAAAATAGAAAATCTATTCCTATAAGCTTTAAAAAGTTAGTTGAAGGTGCACAACGTCTTGCAGCAGCAGTTATATTAACTCGTAAAACAAATATAGGTATTCCAGCATTTGTACGAGCCAAAGATAATTTAAATGCTTCAACTATTCTTCCAGATTGGAATGATGATGAAATATTGCGATTATTAGAATCTGGAATTTTTAACGATATTATTTATGGAGCAGTACGTTTTAGACACAGGGATACTCGTGAGTTTCTCGCAGCTCAATGGTTCTCAAAACTATTAAATGGCGACAATCGACTTTTAACAGAAAGGCTTTTTTTTCGTGAACAATTTGGTGAAAAAATTGTAGTACCATCACTTCGATCCATACTTCCATGGTTAATATTGTTAGATGAAAGGATTTGCCAAGATGTAATGAAACTTCAACCAGAAATTGCTTTTGAAAGTGGTGATCCTGCACAGTTGCCAGTGCTTATTCGTAAAGAAATTTTTTCACAATTTGTTGAAAGAATTGCAAAAAACCAAGATGATCGGACAATTAGAGATAATGACTCTATTGCAAAAATTACTGATTTTGATTTAGAAGATGAAGTTTTATTACTGATAAAAACTTATTATGATAATGAAGATGTTATTTTCTTTTTAGGACGAATGGTTTGGCAAGGAAGGTTTACTAAATGTCTTTCTTTACTTACATCCATTGCTCTTGATTCTAAAAGAAATATGTACTCTAGGAGGGTATCGACACGTGCAATTATGGCATGTGGGGAAAGAGAACAAAAAGTCGATCTTTGGGCTAATTTAAATCAAACCGGAGAAAAACTAGATAGACAGTTAATTGTAGAACTTGTCGATGAAATTGATCCTAATCAAGAGTTTATCAGTTTACTCATAGAGTCTTTAAGAAATGCATCTTTGTATAAAAGATTTGAACATCGTGGGTTAACTGCTGTCTTAGAAAAATTTGTACAGAATCTTGATGCTATATTAGGATATGATTTACTGATTGGTATAGCAGAACTATTAAATTCAGGACCTTTTTTCAATATAAAAGAATACCAAATATCGAAAGAATATGCTTGGACTTTAAAAATAGCTTTTCAAATTATTGAGAAATTAATTAGAGAGCGTAATCCCTTAGTACTTGACGATAGAATAATAGAAATATTAATTAATGCTACAGCTCTAGAGTATCAAGGGGATTTTGATGATTTTAATGAAAAGAATAGACTGAGAGAAGTTATACCTACATGGCCAGAGCTTAATGATAAGTTATATTGGAATTCAATTGAAATAGCACGCGAATATTTACTTCAAAAAGAAAAAAATAGATTAACTAATGATTGGGCAATTTCATGTCTAGGGCACTTTTGGGAGTTTAATATTGATAGTTTTGATAGGATATTGAGTTATATTGATATTAAAGATTGTATAGATGATAAATTAGTCTGTTTAAATCGAGCATTTATAATATATTCGCAACAGAATAAACCGATTGAAATGTTAACCAAAATACAAGAGGCATGTGAAAGCCATTCTCAACTTTTAGATCAGTTAACAAGTTTATTAATACCTGTACCTGTTCAAAGTGATATGCAAAAAAAATTTGAAGAAGATGCAATTAAGCGAAAAACAGAACGTGAGAAAAGAGAATTAACAGAAAAAAAAGAAAAATTAGATTGGATACAAAGACTAAAGAATAATCCTGAGCAACTTAAGAACTCACCTAATATTTTAAATGGTGAATTAACAAACAATCATATTTGGTTAATGGATCAACTTGGTGAGTATGGAAGAATATCTACAGACCGTTATGCATTTCAAAACTGGAAAGACCTGATTCCTGAATTTGGGCAAGAAGTAGCACAAGCCTATCGTGATTCAGCTATAAAGTTTTGGCGAGTTTATAAACCTAAATTACATTCAGAAGAAATTTTAAAGAAAAACAGTACTCCTTGTGATTTAATTTTTGGTTTAATAGGACTGGAACTTGAATTTAAAGAGAATCCAGAATTTTATAGTAGATTAAATTCAGATGAAATCAGCAATGCCTTAAGATATCTTTCATGGGAGTTAAATGGTTTTCCGTCATGGCTAGAAAAATTTCATAAAATTTTTCCAAATGAAGTTGTTGAAGCCGTTAACAAAGAAGTTTTATGGGAACTAGGGTCATCAAATCCTGAAACTGAACAAAATTACAATCATATCTTGTATGACCTGATCTATCATGCTCCTTGGATACATACAGATATCGCACATAAAATTTTTCAATGGTTAAAAGAAAACTCAAAATTACTTCATAAAGATACTTACAGATATGCAGTACAGATTTTATTAAATTCTGATATTCAAGAGTCAGATTTTAGCTTATTAGCCCAACAAAAAATTAAGGAATTCAGTTTAACTGAGCACAAAGCATGGTGGTATGCAGTTTATGTAGATTGTGATCCAGAAGAAGGAATATCGTCCTTAACTACGTGGCTAGAATCGTTAACTTTTGAGGATGCTATACAAGCATCTCAAGTTTTTATTTGCCATTTGATGGGTAAAAGAGATTCAATAAATGGAAAAACAGGAAACAATAAGGTTAAAGAAATTAGATATTTAAAGAAATTATATTCTTTAATGCATAAATATATAAAGCTAGATGATGACATAGATAGAGCTAACTCAGGAGTATATTCACCTGGGCTTAGAGATGAGGCACAAGATGCTAGAGATTTAATTTTTACATATTTGAAAGAAGTCCCTTGTGCTGAAAGTTTTTACGCAATTAAAGATTTATTAAAAGAGCATCCAAGTGGAAATAGACGTACTTGGTTGGAAAAAACTGCTCACAATATTGCCTTGTCATGTGGTGATTCAGAACCATGGAATATTGAGCAAGTATTACAATTTGAAAATTCGGGTAATATCAAGCCAAAGACACATAAAGAATTATTTGAGTTAGCACTGCTTAGGATAACTGAATTAAGAGACTGGCTTGAAAATGGTGACGATAGTCCTTGGCTTACTTGGCAAAGAGTTGAACAAGAAACAGAAATGAGAAATCTAATTGCTGGTGAGTTAAGAAAAAGGGCACAATCTAAATGTTCAATTTCTCAAGAAAATGAGTTAGCAAATAGCCAACGAACTGATATTAGGCTTGATAACCCTACAGTAAACAGTCCAGTACCAATTGAATTAAAAATTCTAGATAAAAGTTGGAGTGGTCCAAAACTCTGTGAAAGATTGAGAAATCAATTGGTGGGAGATTATTTACGTGAGTCAACTGCTGGTTGTGGAATATTTTTATTAGTTGCCCAAGACATAGATAAGAAATGGAAAATTAGTGGTAAGAATGTTGGCTTGGATGAACTAGAGTCAGCCCTTCAAGAGTATTGGTATGGTATTGCTCATGAATGGATTGGAATAGACTCTATCAAAGTTATTGTTATTGATTTAAGTAAAAGAAAATTAGTTGCAACGACGTAATTATTTAAGTTCAGATTTGAACTAATGATGATGGATATACTAAAAAGTGTGTAACTGTTAGCTCAAATTTGAACTAGTAAGTATAAATTGGAGTAATGTTCAATGGAGTATTTACAAATAACTCCATTGATATTAATGCTTTGCTGAATTAAGTAGGTTGAATAATAGAATATCTACCTTCTCGATCCTTGAATGCTTTATCTCCACCTTCAAGTAAGGTACATACTGTTTGCCTAATACCTTTGTGAGTCTCATCAAATTCATTATGCTCAAGAGACCCAGAATAGTATGTGATACAAGGGTATACCTGACTAGGCGAGCGAGAGGATGCTGCAATAATAATTTGTTCTGCATCTGTGCCTATCACTAAGTTTGGATTATGAGTAACAATAATGATTTGTCGATTTTCTTTTGCCTTCCTGATGTATGGTACTAATTGAGCATACACCGATGAGTTATCTAAATTTCCTTCCGGTTGGTCAATGATTAAAGGACGTCTATCATCTTCATCCATTAATAAATATAAGACAAGTAAAGCTATTCCTCTTGTACCAGGAGAAAGGTGTTCAAGATATGATCCAGCATACTTAATTCGATATGTTGTACTAATGTGATCAGTAGAGAACATCCAATCAAATAGTTCAATTAACTTTAGGCTAGGTGCTGCACAATTTTGCATGAAGTCAAAAGGTGAAACTTTCTGATTAAAATCAGAAAGGACTTGAGATATTTGATTTTTATCATTGCTTTCCCAAGCTGGAATAATTTTTTCAACAATGAAAGATTCAATTTCTTCTTTTTTTGCTAGAGCATTAGGCTTTCTACCATCGAAAAATTTAACTATTTTATCAACCCATTCTTGATGATTGATTTTATAGCCAGCTGAGAGTTCGAACGTCATATCTGTGCCAAGCGATGCTAACTGCATTTGCATAGGTGTATAAAGCTCTTTCAAACCATTGAGATCTTCAGCTAAAGCTTCAAAATATTTCAAATAAATACGATGTCTTTCAACAGTGTGCCCAGTTATTGAAGGTAAAATTTTGTGATCTATATCTTGTATCTCTTTTTCTAACCTTTTCTCAGTTTGCTCGATATCATTAATTTGTTTTTGAAGATCTAGTAATCTTCTGCGATTTATTTCATCGTTACTCAACTTTTTTTGGTGATCTATGATACGTTTTTGAATGTCAAAGATTGTATTTCCAGTGGGTTTATAGCTATCTTGATTGCCTTTAATTTTCTGAATTTCTTCATGAATTTCTATAGACTTTTGTTCTAGAATAAATTCAATATTTGAATTCCAAATAGGCTTCAGATTCTTGAAGTCTAGACCTTGGATATTTTCATGTTCTTGTGCACCTGCTATTAATTGATCAATTTGATTATCTGTCTTTTCTTTTAAATCTTTATAGGTTTTTAAAAGCTCATCAATACATCGTTTTGAACGATTCAGTTTAGATAAACACAATTCTTGCTCTTTTAAATTGATTTGTTCCTTTTCTAATAACTTTAGTATTGCCTCATCTGCAGTTTGAGTTAATGCTGGTAATTGAGATTTGAAATCGACAATTTGCTTTTTAATTGATTCTAATGTTAACTGCTTTTCAGTTTTTTGGATTACAGTAGAATGTAATCGTTCAATTTCTCTATTTAATGCAACAATTTGACCACGGAATTCATTCTGTCTAGATTGTGATGCTGCTTCTCTTGCAGAGCGAAGCTCTTCGAATGAGGAGTAGTCTTCTTTTAGGTCTTCATCTAGATGGTTGAAAACCACTTCTTCAATTGCCTTTTGTAATTCATATCCTTGATGATCATTAGAACAGAGTCTTTCTACAAAATCTTGAGATAAATAACGGACTAATGGTTTAGGAAATGCCGGTGCATTATTGGGAAGTATGCCCGTCGAAACTTCACCATTCCCCCAAGTCAGCTCGATCTCTATATCAGATAAATGACGTTTACCTTTATTAATAAATGAAGCTTGTGATTTAGTATCTAATGGAACACCGGCAGCAAAGGCGATAAGATCAGCAATTGCCGTTTTTCCAGCTCCTTTTTCGCCTATCACAGAAATGAGACCAGAATTGAGATTTAATATTTCTTGAGAGAACCAACCGTTAGGATTATTGATTCTAATCTTGGTAATTATTTTACTTAAATTAGAGTGTTGAGGTCGTACATTACTTATTTTTACTCTTGAATCAGGCTCCCATAGTACTTGTTTGAGTCCTTCAAAAGTAGGGTCTGCTTTAATCCAACATAATCTATCATGATCAGGTCTAAATAGGTCATCTATTGTATGGGCATCTGAGCCATGTAAACAAGGTTTTAAGCTTTTATACATTCTTATAATTTCTTGAGAATTAGTACCTTTTTTTTGACCCAAGTAATATTTTCGATCATTAGGGTTTCCAGAGAAGATGAAGTGAGATCGTCTGACTAATTCATCTCTTACAGAAGAGAACCCATCTGGTGGTAGACCACTAATTCCATCTTTGCCATTTGCAATACCAATTAAGGAGTTTTTTTTAAGCCATGCATCGCTATCAATCCATTTTAAAATATCAGTATAAGATGGTTTGAATTGTTCTATACCAAACTTATAAGCTTTTTGATCATCATGAATATTAGGATCTTGAGCTTTCGCGAAATCGATCAAGTCATCTTTATAACAACCATATTGCGTTGAGTTGTAGGAGACTTTTAAATTTCGAAGACCACGTTGTATTTTCTCAATATGGTCTGAATCTGCTGGGTTTATTAGTAAGTGAATGTTTAATGCCTTTCCATCAGTTGTTGAAGGCTGCGCACGAAATTCTATATTTGGTAAAATAAATCTTACTGAGCTTAACCTAGGGTTAGCTGTGTCGTTAATAGCTTCATAAATTTTTTTATAACCATCAATTGTCATATAGTCGGTAATTCCTATGACCGCTATATCGAATTCTTGAGCTTTAGCTTCTAGTGTATCAAGATATTGTTTCCAAGTAGTTCCAATAAATGAAGAGCCTAGCTGACTTTCAGGTGTATGTACATGGAGATCCCATCTTCTCCATTCAGATCCTATATGGTATTTAGAATTTTTAATATGAAGTAAATTCATTTTTAGTTCTCAGTTTAATCGTGCAGCAGCAGTTGCGATGTGACCAGCTAATGACGTTATGAATGTTTTTAAACCTGTCATATTGGATAATTCAGAATACTTTCCATCGGTAACTGCGGATCTTTCTGAAGTTAAAATTGTAGCATTTGTATATAGCTGTTCTTGTACTAAACGTTGGCATAGAACATTGTAGCGTTGGAGGTAAGAGGCATTTTTAAATTCCTCAAAAATAGGAAAATGGGGAGATCTATCTTTAACTGGTTTACGCGACTCAGGAGCATCCTCTACCATCATCAACCATCCAATGAATGGTCTTGGTTGTTTTCCAAAAGCATCTTCTCTGTATGCCGTCCATAAATCATGTGCTGTACCTATAGATTCTTCTGTGCGGTTATTAAAATTGTTACCAAATGAAGGTCCAACTTGGCTTTTTAGTTCAATAGCTGCAATGAGCTCTCCTTTATAAAGCACTAGTAGATCCCATAGCTTAGTAGGACGAAAATATCCAGGTAATGTTAGCATTGCTTTATTCTGATAAATTTCAGCATGCCCTAGGCCATTTTGCTTAATTACTTCAAGGATTAGTTCTAAGAAGCCATCCATATTTTTTCCAGCTGTAACACTAGCACGTTCTCCTTGATCGGCCTTACCTATATTAATTTGTTTTAGCTTTGCAGCTTCACGATTTCCCCAAAATAATTTGACTGCATCTTCTGCTTTTTTTTCATAATTTACTAAATTTAGAGTCATTTAATTTCCAGCTCCCCCTAGGATTGTCTGTTCTTCAGTAGTTAGTTGATAAAGTCTGAAAGTGGCTTGATTACACATAAATAAATCGCGTTCTTTAGCGGCTTTAATTAGATCATTACGTACAGCTTCATTTACTGTTTCCCAGAGTGGAAGTCGGATTCTTCGTAGATATTGAGCCTGAAACCTAAGGAAACCACCTTTCATTTTTGTTGAATAAGTGCTTATAAATAGCTTGGTAAGTGACGACATTAATACTGCTTGTAATGCATGTAAATCCCATTCCTTAGATATGACATAATAGAGATTATGATGAGGGTAAAAATTTCCATCTTCGTAGACGATATGTGCTTGGCCCTTAATATCTGGAATTAACAATTTTTTTTGTGATAATAAAGATGGGGTTATACGGTCAATTGTTCGATACCAATTTGAAGGGTTCTTCTTAGCACAATGACGAGCACTTATAATTTCTCTATGATTTTCTAGATACTTTTTCAATTTGGGGTATTTTTCAAGATCTACAAGTTCTCCAGAATCTTCAAATGGATTGATCACAACTTGATTTATCCAATGCATTTTCCCAGAAATGATATCTTTTGTAGTAGCTAGAGGGATCTTTCGGTCAGTTTCTATGTCTAGCTCATTATGTTTGCCAATAAAAATTTTATCTGCGCCAGTAGCTACTCCAATACCTACTTTGCAACCAACTTCTTCTAATAGAGGAAAATTATTTTCGATACGTCGAATAAGATCGGTTTGGTCCTTTGATTCCAATATCCATGGTTCATACCCATTGACAACACCTGCTAGCTCTCTCACTGATGAGCAATCTTGGGGAATATTCTCTGATAGAATCAATTGAGATAAATTTGACAAGACTTGAGAAGAAATCTCAGGCTGATGAGCTATACGTGTATATTTTCCAGGCTTCTTAGTAATAATACTAACCGCAGGATACGCTATAACATCTGAATGAAAAGAATCGGTATTTGTCATATCAACATAAATTTGTAAATGAAAATTATCTGATATGAATTTTCTTAATGGTGATCCATATTTATTTTTCATCCATCGATCAGCACAGATGAAACCTAAAGATCCTTTTATTGATAAAAGGGAGAGAGATCGCTCTATAAAAGGGATGTAAAGGTCTGCTCGATCATAGATCGTTTTATATAATGAGCGGTACTTTAAGATGAGATGATTATCAATTAATTCCTGACGAACATACGGAGGATTGCCAACGACAAAATCAAATGACTGATTTATTGATGTTAGAAGAAAATCGTCTTTTATGAGCCAATTATCAACTAATTGAATTGCTTGATTATTTGTGAAATTTTCATTCTTAAGTTGTTCTATTAATTTAAAGCGTGTGGATTCAAAAGTATTTTTATGGATTTCTACTGCACGAATTGCATTGAAAAGGGTATCAAAACTTAAGTTTTTGATACTTTTGTTTTTTTTCCAACTATTGACTAGTCGTTTTACTACAACTTGAAGAAAGTCACCATCTCCAAAAGATGGTTCTAATAAACTCATGTGGTATAAAGCACAATCATCTGTATAGCCAACTAAATCTAAAATGAAATTTACAACTTCTGATCGTGTATAGATTGCTCCACGAGATGCCATTTCATTTTGTGCTTTATAGTTACTAAAAAAATTAGCGCTCATGTGTGCTTCATCTACTACAGTCAAATATTTTAGAAAAGTCGGTATGACCATCAATCAGAATGGGTATAATTTTTTAATTTTAACATTTACATTTAGATAAAACTGAGATGTCATAAAAAATTTATAAGCCTTTTTTAAGGCTAAATTTTATTTTGCACCATTTTTACACCATAATTATTATTTTTTTATTTAAATTATTGTAATATATGAATTATTTAAAAAAATAAGTCCAATCCATCATTGGGGCGACACTGATTCTTGGTGTTTGAGTTGTTTTAATGTTTTGTTCAGTATTCATTAAAAATCATACCTATAATTCAATGTTGGACAACAATAATCAGAGTCTTAAAACTGCTTTTGATTAGTTTATCTTTACTTCACATTTAGTACATAAAAAAGTAATGGCAGAATATTACTGTTCTGCAAGTTACGATTGACATGTGATGTGTCGAAGAAAAGCGAGTGGATTGAAAAACGAACTAAAGATGCTAATTTTTAGACATCTCAGCGGGGCGCAATACTAACATAAAAATAATATCAGTACATTTCATCAATGATTAACGTTCCATAGAAATAAATGATTACTTTTATAAAGTAAAAATGTGATGTGTATCACTTAATTAATTTACGGATTGTAATTTTGAAAAACTACTATTTTATTTAACTATTTGTTTATATTTAATAAAAACAATAAACAATATTTTTAGTTACAACCATTTTATCGACAATTGATTATTGAATTTGCCATATTGCTTGACATAACTGATGAGCAAATGAATTTGCTATAGATGAGGCTTATTTTGATTAATTGGTGTGAATGATTCTGTTTCTGAGATTTTCTGATCAATTTTTTAAAGACTTCATCTTGAATCTAAACTTGGAATCAACGGATTTACAGTTTCATTTCAAGTCGGTGTTCTCAGTTATAAATTTTAATTAAAAGTTTAGGATATTTTGTTTGAGACGATGTCGAAAGATGTGAATATTCTCTACAAAAATTACTTCATTAAAATCAGGCCTAACGTTTTGTTTTAATTTTTTACGATGTAATTGACTGTTTTCAATTCCATCATTTTACTTTCTTTATGGTTTTCAATGAGTAGAACTGGAGTTTCTAATGAATAATATAAAAATCAAGGTGAAGGATCAATTTGAATCTGAAAAGATAGCAGTCGCTAAAATTAAAGAATTGAGTGATCAAGAAGTTCCTTTGTTTAAGCGGATTGAACAAATTGAAGTAGAAGGTGACATCCTTTTACCCAATATTGACCTGCTTTATGAAAATCCAAAAGATGGTTGCATTTATAGATATGTAGAGACAGTCGACCCAATTTAAGTAAGGAAAATGAGCGTTATTGAAAGGGTGTAAAGCTGCATTAATCTATGTAATAAATCCACAATTTTTTTGTGGGTTTATTTCAAGCAAGTCCAAGTGATATTTTATAAAGTATCGGTTCAATGATTTTGATCTAAACTAAAATTTATCAATATTTGAGATTCACTTAAAATAAATTGAATTTTTGCTGTTTTTTTATTGTTTGATATAAACATATGATAAATTAAAAAATCTATACATGATGAAACGATAAGTTTCACGGAATTGTTTATGAAAATTCGCCTATGTTATTCCAGTCAGCGAAACGATGAAGGCGATGATTTATTACAAGATTTACGTGATATCCTCACCGAAGCGAGAGATTTCAATACGCGTCATCAAATTTACGGTGTGTTGTATTATGCTGATAATGCTTTCTTTCAATGTTTAGAAGGGGAGAAGAATGCTGTAGAGCGCATCTTCGAAAAAATAATCGCAGATTCAAGGCATCATAGTGTCAAACATATTAGTAGTTATGTCATTGAACAATTTTCTTTTAAAAAATGGTCAATGAAATATGTGCAACGTGAAACCAATATTGAATATTTTTTTCTTCAGCTAGGAGAGAATAATTTCAATCCTAGCTGTTTAAATGAGCAGAGTTTAACCCCTTTTCTACAAGAGCTTTTGATTGCAGAGCAGAGTAAGATACCCGTTGGTCTTAAAAAGGTTGGTATGTTGAACCGAGGTGTCAATCCGTTCTAGTTTGATTAAACAGTGCTTTGCTATCAATATTGCTCAACCTAGGAATAACTTTGATTGTGAGTAGATACATTGCTGTGGATGTCATGAACATCAATATCACATCCAAACTTTGACTGATGATGAGCATCGAAGCATAAAAAAATGCAAAGAGGATTAAGCAAAACTCATTACCTTTGAAATACCAAGTTATAAATAATCCAAAAATACTGGCTGAAATGGTGAGATTGAGTGTCTCATTAAAACCTAAAAAATTAAATAAAATGAGCAATAGGCATAAGCTTAATATTGATAGTAAAAATACAAAAATATTTTTTGCAGTAAACATATTCTATTTCCTATCATAAAAATTTGAGAAAACCTTCCCTCTGTTTCCAGAGGGAAGATTGTACATAGCTGTACTTTATTTGAGATACTTTTCTATTATTAAGCATTTTTATATTAATAAAGATTGCTTTGTTTTTTCTCCAGATCTCTTCATTAATATTCAGCTTTCTATTTAATAGTAAAGATTGCTTGTATGTACGTTGCTAATTATCAAAAAAATCAATTGCTTGTAAAATACGCTTTTGGCTTACACGATTGTGAGATATGACTTACAATAGTTTATTATTTGATCAAAAATTACATTTTTAAGATTATTTAATTTTATAAAAAACAGGTGCTTATTTTATTGTTGTGGTTTTTTGATGTTTACAATTTTAACAAAACACAACAATATGTTGTCATATTAATTATGACTCCATTTTTAGCTATTTTTTGAAAGATAAACAATTTAAAAAGATGGTTGAAAATAAGACTATGCCTGCAAATATTACTTCAAAAATGAAGGCAATATTTGCAGTGAGATATTTAGCAAGAAATGCTTTTTTGTTTTTGATTTAAAAGATTATCAATTAAACTAAAGATTATGCAGGCAAATACTAAACTAATCCCTGCTAAACAGGTCATCGTCCAGCCACCGTGATTCCATGCAAATATACCAAGTGCTGAGCCACATGCGCCTCCAGTGAAATAGGCAGTCATATAAATGGCATTAATCCGTGATTTTGCATCAGGACGTAATCGGAAAATAATACTTTGATTGCTGGTATGTACCAGCGCTAAAGCCAATTGAATTAATGCAAAGCCTAGAATATAGCTGAATAAGTAGGTTTGCCCGAAATAGAAAAAAATCCAACTCAGAATAAACAAAGCACAACCTATCCATGTGAGTTGATTGGTAAACCCTTGATCAGCATATTTGCCGATATATTGAGTTGATAAAGCGCCAAAAATACCGACTAAAGTCACCATACCAATTAATAAATCTGGTAATTGATAGGCTGAGCTCAGAAGTAAGGCAATCGTGGAATATAAAATACTCACCGCTGCGAAAGCGAAGCCACCAGTGAGTGCTCTTAAAACTAGACGCTTTTCCTGTTTTAACAGTTTCCCCATCGAAATGAAAACTTGTCCATAATTCAGCTTCATTTTCATCACATAAGGTAAGCGGCTTTTTAATGCAAACGCGAGTAGTAGCATCAAAACACCACTCACCACATAGATAACTTTCCAGTGGAACAGATTGGAAAACAAACCTGCCAAGCTAGTAGAAAGTAAAATACCAACCAGTAAACCACTCATTAAAAAGCCGACAACTTCGCCTGTTTTCTCAGGCTGAACTGTCATGGTTGCTAAAGGAATCAAAACTTGTGCTGCGACAGAGAATAATCCAGCCATAACTGTACCCACCCAAAGCATGGGTAGATTGATAGAGAATGCACTGATAAATAATCCAACTGCACATAGTGCCATTAATAATGGAATAAATTTAGTTTTGTTAACCACATCTCCCATTGGAACAATAAACAGTAAACCAAGTGCATAAGACACTTGTGCAAAAGTGACGGTCAGTGCTGCTTGGCTTTGGCTGACTGAAAAGTATTGCTGGATAGAATGAATCAGCGGTTGACTATAATAGTTTGCACCTGCACACAAACCGCATGCTGCCGCCATAAACCAGAGTAAAGCTTTATTTTGACTAATATCTTGGGAGGTAGACATAATTTTCTCTTGGGCAGATTTATGCGGTATAAGCAGTTGCTTCAATCTCAACTTGCATATCTTTCAGTGCTAGGCACGGTACTGGAATAAGTGTACATACTGGCAAAGGAGATTTTTTCCATATATTAAGAATGGCATCTGTCAATATCTGAAGTTTTTCTGCATTGTGATTGACAATGAGTACGCGTAGAACTGCAATATCGTTGAACTGTGCTTGGGCTGAGTTAAGTGCTATTTCAATATTATAAAATACTTGTTGTAGCTGTTGGTCGAAATTTGGTGAAAGTTCACCTTTTTTATTTTCACCACCTTGCCCAGCAATATGAATAATTCGCATATTGGGTTGTATCACTACTACATGGCTATAACCATTTGGCGTTGGGTCATATAATGCTTCAGGGTTGATACATCTGAAGGCTCCAGTATCTATTGTAATCATTGCATAACCTTCTATTTAATTGAGATATGTTAGTATCAAAGCTCAAGTTAACTAGAGGTCAAGCATATTTTGAAACAAGAGCAAGCACATTCTTGGTTGAGTATCGGTGAACTCGCAAAACGCAGTGGCGTAAGTGTGCCGACCATTCGTTTTTATGAAGAAAAAGAGTTGATTTGGGGAACTCGAACCGAGGGTAATCAACGTCGTTATCAGAGAGCAATGTTAAGACGCATTGCGATTATTAAAGCTGCCCAACAAGTAGGAATTAGTTTGCAGCAAATTAAACAAACCTTTATGACTTTACCTAAACAACAAGTAGCGACAAAAAAAGATTGGCAAGTCATGTCACAACAATGGCAAGGACAACTTGATCAGCAAATTATGATGTTACTCCAGTTACGCCAGCAATTAGATCAATGTATTGGTTGTGGTTGTTTGTCTTTGGAACAATGCCCACTCCGAAATCCAAATGATTGCCTTGCAGAAGAGGCTATGGGCGCACATTTTCAGGAAATTTTATTTTTATTAAATCAGAAAAATATTACGATAGATTAAATAAACGAGATTTTGCACTAATTTTGTGCGGTTTTCGTGGTTTGGTTAGACAAAGTTATACAAATATCACTTGAAAAAATGCCAATTCAAATTTTTACATTTATTTTTAATAGTACTCGTCTGTGATAATACAAAGCGACCTACAAATATTCATAAGTCAATTTATATGCTTATTCACACAAAATTAGGGCTGTATCCGAAACGCAAGAGTCGCACTAAAAACGCTATAAAAGTTTAAATAAGCCAATACTTCTGATGAATTGCATGCTTATGATGCAAATTCAAATCAATAATTAATAGCATGACTGTCAATACAGCATTAGATGTAGGGACAGGCTATTTGCTATTCAATGATGATGAGACTAAACCTAATTTTTATTTATTAAATGTTAGGACTGTTGTCAAAAAATGTTCGATAAAGATAGCAGTAGATCGGTCAATGTTTCTGAATAATCAGACTTTCCGATATTGCTTGTAAAGATGAAGTAATTTTCTTTATAAGCAGACAAACATACTGATTATACAAGTTGTAAACATTAATCTGAATCATCAGTTCAAAATATAGGTATTTATTAAATAAATATTGGGTGGAATTTTAAAAAAGTTCCATTAGAATCCAAAATTCAACAAAGAATACTCCTGGGGGAAACATTGCGACTCGCGATGTTTACTTAAGAAAAACTAGCTTGAGGAACGCTCATGCAGATCGGAATCCCAACCGAAACTGTTGCAGGTGAAAGTCGTGTAGCGGCAACACCAGAAACAGTTAAGAAGTTGATTAACGCAGGTCATAGCATTGTCATTCAACGTGGCGCTGGTGTTAAAGCAGCCTATATTGACAGTGCATATGAACAAGTTGGCGCAACTATTACGGACGATGCTTATACAGGCAGCCAGATTGTTTTGAAGGTACGTGCTCCTAGCGGTGACGAAATTCAAAAACTTGCGGCGAATACGGCTGTTATTGCAATGTTTGACCCTTACCGCAATCCAGAATTAGACCAATTTGCTGCTCAGCAAGTGTCTGCTTTTGCTTTAGAGTTACTTCCACGTACACTTTCACGTGCACAAAATATGGATGTACTTTCTTCTCAAGCAAATTTGGCGGGTTATAAATCTGTATTGTTAGCTGCGGCTGAATATCAACGTATGTTCCCAATGTTAATGACTGCTGCGGGTACCGTAAAACCTGCGCGTGTTGTGATCATGGGTGTTGGTGTTGCTGGTCTTCAAGCAATTGCGACTGCAAAACGTTTAGGTGCGGTTGTGGAAGCAACTGACTTACGTCCAACGGCTAAAGAACAAGTTGAGTCTTTAGGCGGTAAATGGTTAGACGTACCAATGTCAGATGAAGAAAAACAACGTGCTGCTGAAGCTGCGAAAAGTGGTTATGGTTGGCAGCCTGGTGAGCAATACATCAAAGATCAAGCTGCGATTGTAGATAAAGCTGTATCAAATGCTGACATCGTAATCACCACTGCATTGATTCCAGGTCGTAATGCTCCGCGTTTAATTAAAGCTGAAACCGTTGCCAAAATGAAACCGGGTTCTGTCATTTTAGATATGGCAGTTGAAACGGGCGGTAACGTTGAAGGTTCTAAAGAAGGCGAAACTGTTGTTACTGAAAATGGCGTGAAAATTTTGGGTATTCCAAATATTCCAGGCACAGTTGCAACAGAAGCATCTGCATTGTATGCACGTAACGTTTTCAATTTCCTTGAAACATTATTCGATAAAGACAAAAACTTTGCGATTAATCCAGAAGAAGAAATCCAAAAAGCGTTACTCGTGACTCATGGCGGTCAAGTACTGCTCAAGCGCGGTTAAGGAGAGTTCTCATGGTTGAAACGATTACAATTTTCGTCCTTGCTATCTTCGTGGGTTATTACGTGGTTTGGGGTGTAACACCTGCTTTACATACACCACTTATGGCAGTAACCAATGCGTTGTCTTCAATTATTGTTGTTGGAGCAATGATCCAAACTGTGGGTATGCCAGTGATTGGATTAGATGCAAATGTTGCATTTCAAAGCGTAAACGTTGTCAGTGTCCTTGGTGCGATTGCGGTGTTCTTGGCAAGTATCAATATCTTTGGTGGCTTTGCTGTAACTGCGCGTATGCTTGAAATGTTCAAGCCAAAGCAAAAGAAAAAAGAGGGCTAATCGATGGAATTTATTCGAGACTATGCGGAATGGTTCTACCTGATCGGTGCCGTCCTTTTTATCTTAACCTTACGTGGTTTATCAGGTCCTAAGACTGCGATTGCAGGTAACCGTTACGGCATGATCGCTATGGCGATTGCTGTAGCAACAACCTTCTTTGTTGCAGAACATCCAGTAGTTTGGATGATCGTTGGTGCAATGGTATTAGGTGGTATTGTTGGTATCGCTCGTGCGAGAACAGTTCCAATGACGCAAATGCCTGAAACAGTTGCATTGATGCACTCATTGGTTGGTTTGGCTGCGGTATTAATTGCAATTGCTGCAATTTTGCATAACAACCAATTGACAGCATTATTTGCTGAAAATGAAGCTGCGTTAACAGCTGCTGGCGTACAACATGCTCACATGAGTAAGGTTCATTTATTTGAATTGTTTGTTGGCTGCTTTGTTGGCGCAATTACCTTTACTGCATCAGTATTTGCTTACGGCAAGTTAGCTGCGAAGAAATGGGCAAAAACCATTTCTGGTGCATGGGTCAAACCTGTTCAAGCGCTTATCTTTGCTGCAATGCTTGCGGCAGGCATTATGTTCTTCTTAACGAATAACATGACTGCTTTCTGGGCAATGACAGCACTTGCACTTGCATTTGGTTGGGTTTGGATTGCGCCAGTGGGCGGTGGTGATATGCCAGTTGTGGTATCACTTCTTAACTCATTCTCAGGCTGGGCGGCAGCAGGTATTGGTTTCACACTTGAAAACAATATGTTGATCGTTGCTGGTTCGCTTGTAGGTTCTTCTGGTGCAATTCTTTCTTACATTATGTGTAAGGCAATGAACCGTTCAATCATCAACGTATTGTTTGGTGGTGCGATGGGTGGTACAGCAGTTGCATCAGCAGACAAAGGTGAGCAAGTTCAACGTAACCACCGTTCTGGTTCAGCAGATGACGCAGGCTTTCTGATGTCAAATGCCGATAGCGTTGTGATTGTACCGGGTTACGGTATGGCACAAGGTCGTGCACAGAATGCGGTTAAAGAATTGTGCGAAATCTTAAAAGAGCAGGGCGTAAAAGTTCGCTTCGCGATTCATCCAGTTGCTGGTCGTATGCCTGGTCACATGAACGTATTGTTAGCAGAAGCAGATGTCGCGTATGAAGACATCTTGGAAATGGATGAGATTAACTCAGACTTCCCTGCAACAGACGTAGTACTTGTGATTGGTGCGAATGACGTAGTAAACCCTGCGGCGAAAGACGATCCGACATCACCAATTTATGGTATGCCTATTCTTGAAGCGCATAAAGCACGTACCATCATGGTGATCAAGCGTTCTATGGCAACAGGTTATGCTGGCTTAGACAACGATTTGTTCTATAATGAAAAAACCATGATGATCTTCGGTGATGCGAAGAAAGTTGTTGAAGATATGACGAAAGCAATCAATGGTGGTGGTCACTAATCTGACCTCGCTCAAGATTGTAAAAGCCACCCTCGGGTGGCTTTTTTATTTCGTTCTAATAAGTTAAAGATATTTTTCTACAAAATTCATAGATTGAGCATAGAGATCACGTGCAAGCTGTTGGTTTTTAGCATGTGCTGATTTCCAGTCTGGCATATGTGCACTAACATATTCGCCATTGCGGTTTGCCCAATGATCTCCAATCGCCATTTCAGTGATGAGTTTTGCGGGAACTGAAGTTGGTATTAAACCTATTTTCATAACTTCATAAACAGGTTTTGGTAGTTCTCTGTAAATATCGGATGCAACACCGCCAGGATGTAATGCGTTATTGGTAATAGTGGTGCCTGAGAATTTTTCAGCCAGGGCATTGCTGAATAAAAGATTCGCTAACTTAGACTGCCCATAATAAAACAGTGGATTGTAAAAACCTTCTGCACGGAACTTATTAGGTTTGATTGAACCTGCCCAGTGTGCAATTGAAGCAAGATGTACAATACGAGCTTGAGCTGATTTTTCTAATACTGGGAGTAGTTTTTGAGTCAAAAGAAAGTGACCGAGATAATTCACCCCAAATTGTTGTTCAAAGCCATCAGCGGTGAGTTGCTTGGTTTTGGCAAATAGTCCTGCGTTGTTAATCAGGACATCAAGACTGCCGTAGCGATCAGCAATTTCATTGGCAGCTTTATTTGTATTTCCTAGACTGTTTAGATCTAAGGAAATAAGATCAACTTGTCCTTGACCCAATGCACGTAATTTATCTTGAGCAGCTTGTGCTTTTTGTGGATTGCGACATGCCAAAATAACATGTTGCCCTTGTTTGACCAATTGCTCAGCAGTTGCGAAACCGATTCCTGTATTCGCGCCTGTAATCAAAACTTTCATCTATATACTCCTTTGCTACTTTTTATTTCTGAGTTTTTAAAGCAATCCTATAGTGCTTTAAATTTGACAATTTGTCATGTCAAATTTTACAAATGAAAGACTTAACTTTGATTATGAAAATACGGAGTTATAGAAAGTGAATAGATGATTGAAGAATATGTATATTGCATATGAGCTAAAGCAGCTTAATTCTATTGAGAACAAATATAAATCACAGAAAGTATAAAATAATTATATAAACGTTTTGGCATTGTCTTTGCATCGAATTACTTGGTCTTACTTGGGGAATTCAATGAAAAGTATAATTTTTATTTTGCCATTCTTATTATTTCTCTCATCTCAAACTTCGGCGCAAACAGCACCCAATATTCAAGAAATTCGTATCTCGCTTGATAGTGTTTGGGTGGTTGTTGGAGGTATTTTAGTTTTTTTCATGCAGGCTGGATTTGCACTTATTGAGAGTGGCTCAGTTCGCAGTAAAAATACCGTTAATGTATTAATGAAAAACTATATGGATACCTGTATTGGGGGATTGGTATTTTGGTTATTTGGTTTCGGTCTCATGTTTGGGTTGAATCAAACAGGCTGGATAGGTCTGAGTCATTTTATGCCAAATCAAATGGATGATTGGCATTGGAATTTGTTGTTCTTTCAGATGATGTTTGCTGCCACTGCGACCACAATTGCAAGTGGTGCGATGGCTGAACGTATCCATTTTGTTGCTTACGTGGTGAGCGCAATTTTTGTAAGTGGTGTGATCTACCCAGTGTTTGGCAGTTGGGCGTGGGGCAGTTTATTTGGTGGTGATGGTTGGCTAAAAGCCTTGGGGTTTATTGATTTTGCTGGTTCAACTGTGGTGCACTCAATCGGTGGTTGGGTTGCACTTGCAGGTATTATCGTATTGGGGCCACGTTTAGGTAGATTTGGTCGTAAAGGACAAAGCCATTTTTTAGCAGGGCATAGTTTACCATTGGTTGCTTTAGGTGGATTTATTCTCTGGTTTGCATGGTTTGGTTTTAATGCAGCATCGACTGTTTCTGCAAGTGTAAGTATTGGTCGGATTGCATTAAACACTCATTTGGCGGCATGCGCTGCGGCTGTAACCTACATGATTCTGGCACTAGCACAATCAAAAGCAGTGTTGATGCGCAGTACCATTAATGCATCATTAGGCGGGCTGGTCGCTATTACAGCTGGTTGTGCCACCATGTCACCCATTTATGCAGTTTTAACTGGTGCTGTGGCTGGTTTTCTGATGAGTTTTGTTCCTTATTTAATTGAAAAAATGCAGTTAGATGATGTTGTAGATGCTGTTGCAGTACATGGTGTATGTGGCGCATGGGGAACACTTGCGGCGGGGATATTCTTTGAAAGCAATATATTCAATTTAGACATCATTTCAATCCAAGCACTAGGGGTGGGGGCTGGATTCCTTTGGGGGTTTGGTGTTGCTTTAATTATGTTTAAAGTTTTAGATAAGATTTTAGGTGGCTTAAGAGTTTCGCAACAACACGAGCAACGTGGTTTGGACTATACCGAACACGCAGAATTGTCTTATCCAGAGTTTCAAAGAGATTTAACTTTTGAAACAGACAATATTACGCATCGTCATTAACAGAGGAGTTGCTATGGCTGAGTTAACGATCGAGCAAAAGCGTTTGGCTGTGGAGAAGGGACTCGCACAATTTTTACCTGAAACTGTTTTACAGCGTGTTTTAAAATATTGGGAGACTGAATATGGTCATCAGCCTTCTTTTGTTTTAAATCGATTCTTAAATGAAATTTGTACCAATGATGAACTTCGTCAACAACGCAAGGAAATGTTGCGCCAAGTTTTGCACGAAATATCGGTAGTAGAAAAGCAACAACGATTAAAGGTTAAGAAAGAAGATGCTGCTGTTATTGAATCAAATTTAAATGAGCTTGGTTTATTTGAAGTGTTTTATGATTTTATTATGGAGGTTTTAAAAGCAGTCAGTCGAGATGATTATCTTGAATTTGTTGAGGAAATCCAAACCAAGATGAAAAAACATCGGCAATTAGCACAGTTTTTTTATGTTGCAGGCTCGGAGCGAAAATGTTTAATGCAAATTCCACAAGAGATGTATAGTGTAATGATCACGATGTTATATGTGATTTATTGCGACTTTTATGGACCTGTAAAAGCTGATCAATTGTATGCTCTAACTAAAAATCAGATAAAGTTGAAGAATCCAGAGATTGATTTTAAACAATTATTGTAGAAATGAAAAAGCGACCAATTGGGTCGCTTTTTGTAGAACTTTAAGCTACTGATTCAGGCGCGCGCCATAAGCTTTCAAGATCATAAAATTTACGAGCTGTAGGTAACATCACATGAACAACGACGAAACCTAAATCAATTAAGATCCATTCAGCATCGCGTTCACCTTCGACACCGATTGGACGAAAACCTGCTTTACGTGCTTCATCAGCAACGTTATCAGCAAGTGCTTTAACGTGACGTGTTGAAGTACCGCTTGCAATCACAATTGCATCGGCAACATTACTGATAGAACTTACATCAAGTTCAAGAATATCTTTGGCTTTTACATCAGTGAGGGCTTCATGTACAACTTTTAAACAAGCATGTACATCTTTGTTAGCTGTTTTGATTTTTAGGTCGTGAGAATTAGAAGCGCTGGGCGATGGTTCTAAATTCATAGAGGGTATATTTTCCTGACAATTGCTCATCTTTGAATATACCGTTTTTCTCTAGAAAATTCAAATTTTAGCCGTAACAGTTTATGTATTCACATCATTTGAAAAGTATTTCTTTTTCCATGCAAGTGATTGATCTGATTGATATTGTGGTCTATATTCCGCACCGATAAAACCTCGGTAGTCACTTTGAAGTAGCCAGTCAAAAATCTGTTTATACGCAATACTACCCGTATCTGGTTCATGACGATTTGGACAATCTGCAAATTGAATATGTCCAATTTGATGCAAATTTTCTTGTAAGCCTGCCAAAACATCTTCGCCCATCATCGCCATATGATAGCAATCGTATTGCATTTTCAGTGCTGGATGATTAATTGCTTCCAACATTTCTTGTGCTTGTGCAATATTTTGGACAAGAAAACGCGGCATATCTGTGCCATTAATCATTTCAAAAACAGGTTCAATGCCTTGCTCAGATAATAGATGACAAGCAAGCTTTAGATTGCTAGATAGGGTATTTAGGCAGGGTAAAAGGTCTGCATCTAAAGGTTGTTTACCTGCCAGAATGTTTACTCGAGGGACATTCAATGCAGTGGCATAGCGAATAGCTAGCTCAAGTGCATGATGAAATTCAACTTCTTTACCAGGAATACCTGCTAAACCATTCCCGCCTTGCATCAAGTCCCCAGCAGGAACATTAATCAGACATAAGGATAAATTGTATTGTTCCAATTGATTTTGAATATCAATAATTTCTAATTCATAAGGGAATTGAATTTCAACATGCTGAAAGCCATGTGCATGTGCTAAGGCAAAACGCTCAATTAAAGGCACTTCAGTAAAAATCATGGATAAATTGACGGCAAGATTACTCATGTTCAAACTCCCTGAAATAATAAGTTTAAATTATTGTTCTATATATTGAATGATAGTTGCTAAATCATTCTCGGCAAAGCCATTTTCTTGGTGAGCTTGTAACTGTGTGAGTGCTTTTTGTGCAACAGGTATCTTTAAATTAAAATTTTGTGCTAGATGTAAAGCATTGTTAAGATCTTTTGATAGTGTTTGCACTTTCCATTGTACTGGTTCGAATGTGTGGGTGGCCATACGAGGTGCTAAAATCTGGAATGGTTTCGAATCAGCGAACCCTCCAGCCAGCGCTGGCGCGAGTAGTGTTGTATCAACGCCTGCATGCTGAGCGAGTGCGACTGCTTCAGCAATCAACGTGCTATTTGCTGCCACAATCAGTTGATTACAAATCTTAGTGGCTTGTCCAGTTCCTGTATCACCCATACGAGTCACTCGCTGAGACAGCACTTGATAAATAGGCGCTAACATTTGAATTTTTTGCGCATTACCGCCTGCAAAAATGACCAACGTACCTTGTTCCGCACCCATCGTTCCACCTGATACGGGTGAGTCAATCCAAGTGACATGTTGCTGTTGAGCTGATTGAGCCAGTTCTTGAGTGGCTGATACGGATAGACTGGAAAAATCAACGATGATTTGTTCAGCCACCAAATGGGGTTTGATTTGACTATATACACTTTGAACAGCTTTATCATCCGCTAAACAAGTCAAAATAATCGGATAATTTCCAATATTTTCAAAAGTTAATGCCTGAGCACCTTGCTGAATAAGCGGTTCACATGCTTGTGGGCTGCGATTCCATACAGCTACCTTATAGCCTGCGTCAAGCAAGCGGGTAGTCATACGAGTACCCATTAAACCCATACCTAAAAAAGCGATTGGTGTTTGATGATCGATGTGCATAGAGAAACTCAATAACCTCAGTATTTTGATTTAAACTTTTCGTTGAAAATAGGACGTTTGGAAATGTGATTGGTCGTCTATGTAATATAAGTGTTTAAAGTTTACATAGCTTAATTCAGTGATGAAGAATCTTAATATCTTTGGTAGACCTTAGCCTGATTTTTTATTGATGAAAAGTAACAAAATCCTTTATTGAACAGAGGCTAGGTTCATATTACCTCTGTGCAACAAGTGACCTTGATACCATCCATCCACCATAACTGATAAGGCGAAGGGTGTTATTTATATTGTCTTGGTAAAAACTCAATTTCAGGATTTTTATCTTTTTTACGTGCAAGTGCACTGTTCTTACCTAATAGTAATTTGAGTTGCCAAAGTTTCTCTAGGCGAAGCGATTTTTCAGGTTGATGTTCCATCGCATCTAAGACACGTTTCGCAGCCATAATCGCATCAGGAGAACGTTGTAAAATTTCTTGTGCAATCGTATTCGCTTTTGCTAATGGATCGTTATCTAAGTGTGTGACTAAACCAATTTTTTTGGCATATTCAGCATCGAAAATACGCGCGGTAAGCGTCAGCTCTTTTGCTAAATCAACACCAATCAAACCTTTTAATGAGCGTGTTAAACCCATATCAGGAACCAATCCCCAACGACTTTCCATGATGGACATTTGAGTGCTTGGTGTTGCAATACGGATATCAGCAGCCAGCGCGAGTTGCATACCTGCACCAAAACAGTAACCTTCAATGGCTGCAATTACAGGAATAGGTAAGTTCTGCCAAATAAGAAAAGCCTTTTGAAATAGACTTTGTCCTGGCTTGATCAGTTCCCAAGCTGCAAAAGCTGTATTTTTAGGATTGTTGAGGTCTGATAGGTCGATACCTGCACTAAATACCTGAGCTTCGCCTGTTAAAATGACACAACGAATTGAACGATCTTTTTCGATTTTCTTTGCGGTTGCAACCAATTCTTTTAATAATGCAAAACTCATTGCATTACGTTTGTCTGGTCGATTTAAAGAAACTGTTGCAATGCCATTGTTCTTTTCAATACGTAAAAGTGCCATTCGCCATACTCTTATTGTGTTTGATGGTGGCAGCATAGCATGAGTCTTTCATGCGAAACATGACACCACAGTCACATTAACTGTCGTGAGAGTGTAAGACCAAATTGGCAGCTTGTCTCACTTGTTCAATTGCCGTATTTAACTCGTTAAAACGATGATTGGTTTCTCGAATAAAGCTATCGTCGGCTTTACGGCGTTCTTTACGTAACGTAGAAACAAATTGCTCAAATTCACCAGAAACGTGCTGTAGATTGGGCGTGCCGACATAGCGAGTTGCACCATAAAGACGGTGTAATACATGTTCCAACTGTGGGAAATCTTCCATCTCTATCAGTTGCTGCATTTCAGTCAACTCTGTATCAAAACTATCGACTAACATGCCAAGTAGGTCTTGTGCTAAGTCTTCTTTGTTGGCTGCCAGTTGCACACTTTGTTGCCAATTTAAAATTTGTGGATCAATCGATTCAGTCGGTCGTTTTTGTTCAACATTGACAGGCTGAGAGCTAAAATTATTTTTGGTCCAATGCGTAAGGATTTGAATAATCTGTTCCATCTGTATCGGTTTGGTCACATAGTCATTCATACCGACTTTGAGCAATTTTTGTTTTTCATCTGCAAGGGCATGTGCTGTTAGTGCAATGATCGGCAGTTGCATACCCGTGTCTAATGTTGATTCTAATGAGCGAATCGCACGTGTAGTATCAATACCGGACATAACAGGCATTTGAATGTCCATAAAGACTAAATCAAATGGTGGTGATTTCTGTTCAATCCGTTCTTGAATAATATCAATCGCTTTTTGTCCACTGAGTGCTTTAGTTGTGGTTACGTTTAACTCACCCAATAATGCTTCAAGCACAATTAAGTTGGGTAGATGATCATCAACTGCCAAGACATGTAAGCCTTGACCGTTAAAATCTTCTTCTTCCTGTTCAAAAATAGGTTGATTACCCAATAATTGAATCAGTTCACGACGACTCAGTGGTTGGTACAGAGGACGAGCACGATATTCATTGAGCATGTTTGGCTCAAGACTCATTTGATAACCGTAAACGGCTAAATGACCTTGATAACGTTGTCTGATTTCTTTGAGTAATGCTTCGGTATCACCACTATGATCAACTATAAGCCATGTATTTTCTTGCTGATTCAGATGATTTAATCGACTGAATAAATCTAAAATTGACTGCGTCTCAATATGTGAGACACGATAATTTTCTAAATATGAACGTAGCACACTCGCAGTTGCAGGATGCGCTAGATATGACACCACTTGTAAGTGATCAAAATGAGGATGTTCAACAAATTCATCTTGTTCTTCAACTTTAAACGATGCTGTAAACCAAAAGGTCGAACCTTTTTCTGTTGGTGCACGTTCTTGATTGTCTTCGAAGCCAATCTGACCGTGCATCAAATGCACCAGTTGCTTCGAAATCGCTAAGCCTAAACCTGTTCCACCAAATTGACGTGTAACAGAAGCATCTCCTTGCGAGAAAGATTCAAACAGTTTTTTACGATCTGTACCACTGAGCCCAATACCACTGTCTTGTACACTAAAATGCAGCAAACATTGTCCAATTTCATCATCTTCCATGCGAACGCGAACAATAATTTCACCATCAGGTGTGAATTTGATGGCATTAGAAATAAGATTAGTCAGAATCTGCTTAAAGCGTAAGGCATCACCAACGACATGCTGTGGAATATTTTCAGCATAGTAAAATGCCATGTTGATATGTTTTTGTGCCGCCAACGGCGAAAGCATATCCATGACATCAAAGATGGCTTCTTCAAGATCAAAAGGGGCTGTTTCGAGTTCTAATTTTCCTGCATCAATTTTGGAAAAATCTAATACATCATTAATCAATGCCAACAGGTGAGCAGAAGATTTTCGTATGGTTTGCAGATATAAATTTTGTTCATTACTCAAATTTTGTTGACGTAGCAATAAGTGAATAAAGCCATCAATACTATTTAGTGGTGTTCTAAGCTCATGACTGATATTTGCTAGAAAGACCGACTTGGATTGGTTTGATGAAATCGCTTGGTCACGTGCCTGACGATAAGTAATGTTTTGAACTTCAAGAGTATCTAATGTACGGCGGAGATCTTCTTCGGTTTGTTCGGTATGTTCTTTTAATTCTAGAAAGCTAAAGTGTAAGCGTTTGACTACATTGGCAATATCACGCTGTAATAGGCGTAATTCGCCAGTACTATTGACGACAATATGCTGGTCTAAGGTGTCTGCATTTAAACGTTGCATTTGCATCCGAATTTCATAAAGCGGAGCAAGCCAGCGACGCGAGAAAACATTTAAGCAAAAAAGCAAAATAAGTAAGGTAATCAATCCTGTTGCAACGAGAGATAATAGAATTTTATAACGCGCAAGTTCCAAAGGTTGATTATCAAGTTCAATCATCAACCAAACTGGGTTTGAATTATTTTTATCTAGTTTTCCACCGTAAATACTATTGTGATTATGTGCGATAGGACCAAAAAAATTGCTATCGCTAGGAAAAGTCGGCCAAAAACGATTGTTTTGGTAACCGACACTTAAATACGTCTGACCTTGACTATCAATTAATACTGCGCGTTGTAAATTTTTTTCATCAAACATTTTTTGCATGATGTTTTGGGCGCGATCATATTGATCTGGATGTTGTTGTACCAATTGAAGTAAATCAGTTGCAGTTTCATGATAACGCGCCAAGATTGCAGAAGCATCTGAACGCTGTTGTTGCTTAGCTGCATTGGTGGTTTCGGATAAAACCCAAAAAATTCCTACACTCGTCAAAATTGCAATTGGAACTAAAATGAGTGCAATGAGTTGACCGTAAGCATGATTGAGCCGTAAACGCTTAGATAAGGTTTTATTAAAATTTGACATAGTGCGGTCAGATTTATCATTCTGCGAAACATCTTAGCACGCTTTAAGATAAGCGAGGCATGTACTAGTCAATAAAAAGCACAGTGAAAAGGTGCAGTATTTCTTATTTTTTCATACAATAGTCGCCACCTTAATGCCGGTGTCGATCATGACGAACACGCAAACTGATTTTTTAGCAGATGAATTTTTACTGGATGCTTATGTCGGTAAAAGCCCTTTAGTACGTTTGCAACGTTTAGCAAGTCATACTCAAGCGACTGTATTGGCGAAATTAGAAGGGAATAATCCAGCTGGCTCTGTTAAAGATCGCCCAGCGTATAACATGATTGTTCAAGCAGAAAAGCGCGGACAAATTCAACCAGGTGATACCTTAATCGAAGCTACCAGTGGCAATACTGGTATTGCCTTGGCAATGGTTGCAGCCATGCGCGGCTATAAAATGAAGCTCATCATGCCCAATAATATGAGCCAAGAGCGTAAAGATGCAATGTTGGCTTATGGCGCAGAGTTAATCGAAGTGACTCAGCAACAAGGCATGGAGGGTGCGCGTGACCTTGCGTTAAAGATGCAAGAACAAGGCGATGGTTTTGTACTGAATCAGTTTGGAAATCCTGATAATGTGGAAGCTCATTATATCACCACAGGCCCTGAAGTCTGGAAGCAAACGGGTGGCAAAATTACCCATTTTGTCAGTTCGATGGGAACCACAGGCACGATCATGGGTGTGTCTAAATATTTAAAAGAACAAAATCCAGATATTCAAATTGTGGGTCTACAACCTTCTGATGGTTCGAGCATTGCGGGAATTCGTCGATGGCCAGAAGCCTATTTACCAACGATTTTTGATCGTAGTCGTGTGGATCGAATTATTGATATTCCACAAATTGAAGCTGAAAAAACCATGCGTAAATTGGCACGTACCGAAGGTATCAGTGCAGGCACCTCTTCAGGCGGTGCTGTTTGGGCATCGATCAAAATTGCTGAAGAAACCCCTAATGCAGTCATTGTATGTATCATTTGTGATCGTGGCGATCGTTATTTATCAACGGGATTATTCTCAGTTCAAGATTAGAATCTCCTCCTAAGCCTCTCTTTTTAAAAGATGGGGAACGCCTTACTTTATCAAAGGAAGGTGGGGAGGGATTTGAAGAGATTTTAAGATGAATTTACGTTTTCCGATTTTAGTTTTTGATATTGAAACACTGACCGATTTAAAGGCAGGGGCTCATCTATATCATTTAGATTTACCTGAGACAGATGTAGAGCAGGCGCTGACTAAAATTCGCCGTCAAGAGTCGGGAATGGATTTTCAGCGTCTACCTTTACATGAAATCGTGTGTATTTCAGGTTTGTGGATTGATGAAAAGGGTTTTCGACTATTTTCTTTTAGTCAGGAGCAAAATTCTGAAGCTGAAATGTTGACTAAGTTTTTATCTATTTTTGATAAAAAACAGCCAACGTTAATCAGTTGGAATGGCTCACAATTTGATCTACCTGTTGTTTTATTTCGAGCGATGTATCATGGATTATCTGCACCAAGTTTGTTTGATCAAGGTGAAATAGATAATCAAAAGCGCTTCAATAATTATCAAAATCGTTATCATCACCGTCATGTGGATTTGATGGATGTGATGGCTATGTTTAATGGTCGAAACTTCCAAAAACTTGATGATATTGCGTGTCTATTGGGTTTTCCTGGTAAGCGTGGCGAGTCTGGATATCAAGTGCCTGAATATGTCCGCACTAAGCAGTGGTTAAAATTAACCAGTTATTGCGAAGGGGATGTTCTAAATACATGGTTGGTTTATATTCGTTGGTTATTGTTAAAAGGTCAGTTGAATCAACAAGATCATCAGCTACTGATTGAAACGACAATTAATTACTTACAAACGCAAACGCAACAAACAGAATTTTTACAGGTATGGCAGCAAACATCGCAATATACTGTATTCACCGCAAATACGTTTGCGCCAAAAAATTAGGTTCATCTTTTGAAACATAGAACAAAGCAACGTCCCGCCCAATATCCAACATATACCTTTCAGATTGAATCTTTTTCACATGAAGGGCGTGGGATTGCGCATTATGGTACACATCCTGATCATCCGAAAGAAAAGCATGGCAAGAAAGTATTTGTTCGTTATGCGATGGTGGGTGAAACTGTTCAAGCGAAGATTACCAACCAAACGACTCGCTTAGAAGAAGCGGAAATGGTTAAACTTGAAAGTGATGCTTCTCAGGAACGTATTGATCCGATTTGTGCGCACTTTGGCGTATGTGGTGGATGTAGCTTGCAACATATTCATCCCGATCAACAAATTTTGCTGAAACAGAATGTATTGAAATCGCATTTGGAACATTTTGCTGGACTGGAACCTGAACAATGGTTAGCACCAATTCGTTCGGACAGAACCGATTATCGCCGTCGTGCTCGAATCGGGGTGCGATATATTGCGAAACAAAATCGTTTAGTGATGGGATTTCGTGAGCACCACAGTAATCACTTAATTCCTATTGAGCAATGTAGTGTTCTTGATCAAACCTTGTCCGAATCATTGCCTGAGCTGAGAAAATTACTCGAAAGTCTAACAGGCAAAGCTGATATTGGTCATATAGAATTAGCAAAGGGCGATACTGAGGTTGCATTACTAATTCGTCACTTAGATGAATTAAATGTGTCGGATGTCAACCAATTGCGTCAATATACGTTACAGAAAGGATGGCAGCTATATTTTCAACCAAAAGGTATAGAAAGTCTCCACCGTGTTGATGATGCTGAAGCATCTATGCGTTTGCATTACAGTTTGACTGAGTTTCAGGTTAAGTTTGCATTTTCCCCTGTCGATTTCACTCAAGTTAATAGTGATGTAAATGCAAAAATGATTGATTTGGCATGTGAATTGCTTCAATTACAGAAAGGTGAACGAGTATTAGACCTGTTCTGTGGGTTGGGAAATTTCTCTTTGCCTTTAGCACATTGTGTTGGAGAGCTTGGTCAGGTCATCGGTGTTGAAGCAAGTGATGAAATGGTGCAACGAGCAACTGAGAACGCGAAAGCCAATCAATTGACTCAAGCAACTTTCTTTTCACAAGATTTAACAAAAGACTTTTCGCATCATTCTTGGGCAAAACAAGGATTTGATGCATTATTAATTGATCCTCCACGATCTGGTGCTTTTGAGGTTATGCAATATGTACCGAATTTTGGAGCGAAAAGAATCGTTTATGTTTCATGTAATCCTTCAACACTGGCAAGGGATGCGGGTGTACTGGCACAATACGGCTATCAACTTAAAAAAGCCGCAGTGATGGATATGTTTACTCACACTGAACATGTTGAATCAATTGCGCTGTTTGAGAAAACACAACAGTTTTGAAAAGTTGAATCGCTTTAAAAAACGAAAGAGATAAACGATTAGAAAATGAGTTACATATCCAGAGGAGAATGGTATGGTCACAGTACGTGAGCAGTTACCTGAGCAACTTCATGAGTTGTCTGAGGAAACGACTGTAGAACATGCCGCTGAAGCGCAAAGAGGTTTAATCTCTTGGTTAGATCGAGTGCGCGATATCTTGGATGGGGCGGAGCTAAAACAACTACAACAAGTTGCAGAGCTTACCTTAGCAAAAGAGTTAGAAACCACGGTTAATCATCGTAACAATACCTTTAGTACGGGTATTGGTATGGCAGATATTTTGGCGCATTTACATGTAGATGAAGACACGTTGTCAGCGGCAGTGCTTTATCGTAGTGTGCGTGAGGGTCTGGTTACATTAGAGGATATTCAGCAGTTATTTGGTGAGCAAGTTCTAAGCCTTGTAAAAGGTACGCTTGCAATGGGTAAGCTTTCTGAACTGATTGAGAAAAATAAACGTTTAGAAGACCATTTTAATAATAATCAGCGTGAACACTTAAACGGTATTTATAAAATGCTGATTTCAGTCACTGAAGATGTACGTGTTGTACTGATCAAGTTGGCTGAGCGAACTTATGCGTTACGAGAACTTGCAACAGCAAGTAAAGAGCGTCAAGAACGTGTGGCTCGTGAAATTCTAACCATTTACTCACCTTTAGCGCATCGTCTTGGGATTGCTCAACTTAAGTGGGAATTGGAAGATCTTGCCTTTCGCTATCTTGCGCCTGAGCGTTATAAAGAAATTGCCTCTTTACTCAATGAAAAACGTTTAGAGCGTGAACAGTACATTCAATTCGTGATTGATAAGCTCAAAACTGAGTTGGGTGCGCATGATATTCAGTCTGAAATCTCTGGGCGAGTGAAGCACATTTATTCGATTTATCGAAAAATGAAAAGCAAAAACCTCAGTTTCGACCAGCTTTATGATATCCGTGCAGTCCGCGTACTCGTACAAAATGTACCTGATTGCTATCATGCATTGGGTATTGTGCATCAGTTATGGCGACATATTCCAAACCAGTTTGATGACTATGTGACCAATCCAAAGGCGAATGGCTATCGCTCATTACATACTGCGGTGATTGCTGAAAATAAGTCTTTGGAGGTGCAAATTCGTACCTTTGAAATGCATAACGAAGCTGAATTGGGTGTGTGTTCGCACTTCAACTATAAAGAAGGTGCGAAAAATACCGATCATTCGTTTAATCATCGATTACATTCTTTACGTGCTGTACTTGAACATTATCAAGAGCGTACTGAAACCACACCACATGGTGAAGATGATGAGTCGAATGGCATAGATCAAATTCAAGATTTTGAGAATTTTGAGAAGATTTATGTATTCAGTCGTGATGGTGATATCAAAGAGTTACCACGTGGTTCGACCGTTCTAGATTTTGCTTATCATGTGCATACCGAAGTCGGTAATAAGTGCTATGCAGCTCGTGTCAATCAACGTTATGTACCATTAACCTACACTTTAAAAACGGGTGAACAGGTTGAGATTTTAACCAAGAAAGATCGTGAGCCAAATCGTGATTGGTTGGTGAACTCTCTAGGTTATATCAAGACTGGGCGTGCGCGTGACAAGCTGCGTCATTGGTTTAGACAACAAGATCGTAGTAAGAATGTTGATGTTGGGCGAGAGTTGCTTAACAAAGAACTTGCACGCTTAGCAATTCATCCAAAAAGTATTGATTTAAAAGATTATTCGTCACATTTCAATTTGAAATCTGGTGATGATATTTTAGTCGCTTTGGTCAGTGGTGATATCAGTCTTCATGCTTTGATGAATCAAGTGAATCGTCAAATGCACTTGGATCAAGATGAACCTGAGCTGGTTTTAAAGCCTGCATTAAATCCAAGAGCAAGTCATACTTTATCCGCACATGGTATTTTGATTGATGGTTTGGACAATGTAGAACTGCATATTGCTCAATGCTGTCAACCTGTACACGGCGAATCGATTGGTGGATATATCACTTTAAATCGTGGTGTGAGTATTCATAAAGTTGCTTGTCCTGATTATCTGCGCATGACTACGCATGAACCTGAGCGTGCTGTTGAAGCAGATTGGGAAATGCAGCCTACACGTGGTCAGAGTGTACAAATCGTGGTTGAAGCTTATGATCGCCGTGGTTTGCTGAAAGATCTAACCCAAGTCATTTTTTCAGATCAAATCAATATTCGTCAGGTGAATACGATTTCTGAGGCAGATGGTATTGCCAATATGAAATTATTGATTGAGGTGAAAGGTCTTGCACAATTATCTCGTTTGTTGGCTCGATTAGAGCAGCAGCCAGGGATTATCAGCGCGCGACGATTAGTTCAAGGAAGTTAAAACAAAAAAAGCTGCATTTATATGCAGCTTTTTTATGCTTATCGCTTGGATAAAAAGATATTGGTTAAGCGATTTAAAAATTGAGGGCTAATGCTCGACAATTGATACATCAACTTGGTTTTGATGCCAACGGGTGTATGGGTTGGAATCAATGCATGATCTTTTTGTTGTGCCAAATGCAATACTTGTTTTGCTACATCTGCTGGAGTTAAGTCCACACCAATATTTTGGATACTTGCAGCATCCATATTTTTGACCATACCAGTTTGTACAAATAATGGCATAACATCTAGCACACGGATATTATATTTTTGCCACTCTACATCTAAAGCTTCTGTTAAACCACGAACGGCAAACTTACTTGCGGAGTAAGATGCTAAATCGGCTTGACCATAAATTGCAGATGCGGAAGAAAGATTTATCACACGTGCAAAATTGGCATTTTGTAAATGAGCTAAAGCAGAATGACAGCCATTCAAAATTCCTTTGACGTTAATATCGATGGTACGGTGATGTGATTGAATCGGCGTATTTTCAAATGCACCAGAATATAAAATCCCAGCATTATTAATGAGTATATTCAGTTCGCCTGCCCAGTTTTTGAAATCCTGTAAAGCGATTTGCCATTGACGATAATTACTTACATCTAAATAGCCTGCTTTAGCATCATTTCCAAGCTCTTTTGCTAAATTTTGAGCTTGCTCTTCATTAATATCGTAGATACCAACTTTATAGCCCTTTTGATGAAATAAACGTGCAATTTCAGCACCAATCCCTTGTGCAGCCCCACTAATAAAAACACTATACTGCATGACACTTCCTTACTTTATATTGATACTTCTTGAGTGCGTGTATATTACGCATAAGCCGCTTTAGGCTGCAATACTTTGGCTGAATTTGGAGAAAACCATGGAAAAGTTATTAGAAATCATGCAGGAGTTAAGACAAAAATGTCCATGGGATCAACAACAAACGCCAAGTAGCCTGACGCCATATGCGATTGAAGAGGCATATGAGGTGGAAGCCGCCATTCGAGAGGGTAATATTGATGAAATCCGCGATGAGTTGGGTGATTTATTATTACAAGTCGTTTTCCAAGCACAAATGTATAGCGAACAAGATGCATTTAATTTTCAGGATGTTGTGAACGCAATTACAGAAAAATTGATTCGTCGTCATCCACATGTATTTCAGGCAGAAAAATTTGAGAATTTAAATCCTGAACAAGTGAGTGAGCTGTGGAAAGAAATTAAACGACAAGAAAAACAAGGAAAAGCACAATCACGATTAGATACAGTTAAACATGCGCCTGCTCTAATACAAGCACAAGAGATTCAAAAAAAAGCAGCGCAACTTGGTTTTGACTTTGAAACAGTAGATGACGCTTATGCGAAATTAGATGAAGAGTTGGAAGAATTAAAACAAGCACTTAATAATCAAAAAAGCGATGAAATACAAGAAGAATTTGGAGATTGTCTATTTTCTTTAATCAATGTAGGACGTAAACTTGGGCTGTCGAGTGAGACTGCATTATTGGCAACGATTCATAAGTTTAGAAGTCGATTTGCATATATTGAACAACAAGCACAAAGACAAAATAAAGACTTGCAAGAAATGAGTTTGGCAGAAATGGATGAACTTTGGGAGCAAGCAAAACGACAATTAAAACTTCAGGGGAAATCTAATGACTTTGCCGCAATTACGCAGCAAACTTAACGTTTATTTACTTATATTTATATGGGTAGGGTGTTTCACAGATCTTCACGCACAGCAGTTTGATCAATCCTATGAAAAATGGAAAGCTCAGCAGCAACAGCGTGATCAGCAACTGGCGAAACAACCGAATAATAACTATTACTTATCTCGACCAACTGTAGCTGCTGATTCAAAACAGATGTCATCTTCTGTAAATATTCAATCAGATAAAATCAGTTTGAATAAAGCAAATTTACAGCAATTACAGACATTAAATGGGGTCGGTGAGAAAAAGGCGCAGGCAATTGTTGAATATCGTCAAAAAAATGGTGGATTTAAGACGGTGGACGAACTGATGAATGTGAAAGGAATAGGCCCTAAACTACTTGAAAAGAATAAAGCTAAGCTGATGCTTTAACGGAAATATGAAAATGAAATCAGATACGGGGCGTTTTGATCTATTGATTATTCAACAGAATAAATTGCCCTTTGTGTGTGTTAGAGCTATGATTAGCGACAAATTGTTATTTACGTCCTGACGTAGGAGACAGTGTCTTTTGCAAACTTTGCGTGCGTCAAAATGTGGTTTGTCCACAACTCAACTCCCTTCCTCAATATTAGATGTGCTTGATAGCCTAACGAAAGCAGGTTATGAAGCGTATATTGTGGGCGGCGGTGTTCGCGACATGATGCTAGGTCTTAATCCTAAGGATTTTGACGCAGTTACTAATGCTACACCAGCTCAGGTGAAAGAAGTCTTTGGTCGACGTTGCCGTATTATTGGTCGACGTTTCGAATTGGCTCATGTGTATTCGGGTCGAGAACTGATTGAAGTTGCGACTTTTCGTGCACCTCCTAAAAAAGCGGTGACCAGTGCCTCTGGTATGATTCTTCGGGATAATAACTGGGGAACAATAGAGCAGGATTTTGCTCGCCGAGATTTTTCTATTAATACTTTATATTATCAGCCCCGCCAAGGGACTGTGCTTGATTTCTGTCATGCAGTTGATGATATTAAGACCCGTACTTTACGGTTTTTAGGTGAACCTGCGCAGCGTTTTGAAGAAGATCCTGTGCGGATGCTGCGTGCCTTACGGTTTGCTGCCAAATTAAACTTTCAAATTGATCAATCGATTATTGATGTTTTTGATGATGAAATGACGCAGCTTTTGCGTGATGTTTCCCCGCATCGTTTATATGATGAATCACAGAAACTCTTCACCATGGGGCACTTAACTCGTGTGTTACCGATGTTGATCGAGTTTGGCGTTTGGAAACAGTTGTTTGCTGAAATTCCACCAAATTTAACAGCGTTTATTGAGCGTGCAGCCAAAAATACGGATCAACGTATTCAAATTGGTAAGACCATTAATCCTGCATTTTTCTATGCAGTATTGTTATGGAGGCCTTTTTTAGAGCGCTGTGATTTTTATCTAAATAAAGGTGTAGTGCCAGCAGAAGCACGTGCTCAAGCTGGTTTGGATGTATTGAAACGTCAAGCAACCCGCACGATTATTCCACGTTTTGCTGAAACCTTTATTCGTGAAGTTTGGGAAATGCAAACTCGGTTGTTGAATCCAAAACCACAACAAATCGAAGCATTGGCTGGACATGCACGATTCCGTGCAGGTTTTGACTTTTTGCTGTTGCGTGAGAAATCTGGCGATAATAGTACGGATGGTATGGGCGTTTGGTGGGAAGCATACCAAGAGATGTCTGCTGACCAAAAAGAAGCGACTATTCGTCAATATAATCGTCAACGTAGCAAAACGCGTCGTAAAGCGAGTGAAATTGAACAGACTAAAGTGAGTGAAATTGAGCCTTTGGTCAATGTGCCAGAGCCAAGAAATCGTCGTGCTAAAAAAGAGCGTGTCAGAGCAGATGATTCTGCGAGTCGATTTATTGAAAAGGCATCAAATCAATCGGGTCAAATCAATTCTGATCATCCAATTTTAAAGCGCAAACGTGTGCAACGTGATTTACAGCAAGTCGTTTTTGGGCCGACTCAATGACGATTCGTACTTATATCGGTTTAGGTAGTAACTTAGGTGATTCGCAACAGATTCTCCGTGAAGCTGTTGCTAAATTATCCATGTTGGGTGAGGTGCAGGTTTCTCGGCTTTATCAAAGTCCACCGATGGGGCCTCAAGATCAACCAAACTATTTAAATGCAGTTATTCAACTAGATACAATACTTGAACCTTTGGCTTTGTTAGATCAATTGCAGCAAATTGAGCAAGAAGCAGGAAGAGTGCGCTTGAGACGTTGGGGGGAAAGAACCCTTGATCTCGATTTATTAATTTATGGACAACAACAGATTGAAAATGAGCGTTTGACCGTGCCACATGTCGGTATTTTGGAACGCGATTTTGTTGTTATTCCCTTATTAGATTTAGATGCTCATTTAAAATTAAATGGCCATTCTTTAAAAGATTTAGAACTGGTACAGCAAGCAAACTTGACTGTAATCGCAGATCAATCTTGGGCACTTGCTTAAGATTGTTTCGTTCTGGAAACGCCTGTAGAGGACATCATCATGATTAGTCTAAGTGACTTAAGAAAATTTAAAGCCGAAGGACGTAAGTTCTCATGTCTTACTTGTTACGATGCAAGTATGGCTAAAGCTATGGAATTGGCTGAAATTGATACGATTTTAATCGGTGATTCTCTAGGAATGGCAATCCAAGGTAGAGATTCTACTTTGCCTGTGACTGTGGAAGATATGGCTTATCACACTGCGGCTGTACGCCGTGGTAACGCACATGCGCTGATTATGACTGACTTACCATTTATGAGTTATGCCACACTTGAAGATGGTTTGAAAAATGCTAAAACAGTCATGCAAGTTGGCGCTCAAATGGTCAAGATTGAAGGCGGAGCTTGGCTCAGCGAATTGGTCACTGTATTAACCCGAAATGGTATACCTGTATGTGTACATTTGGGTCTAACACCTCAGTCAGTGCATGTTTTTGGTGGTTATAAATTACAAGCAAGAACACGTGAAGCAGCAGATCAATTAATTGCAGATTGCCAAGCTGTTGTTGATGCAGGAGCGTCGGTGTTATTACTTGAATGTGTGCCTGCACAGTTGGGTAAAGAGATTGCAGAATTATTTCCAAATACACCTGTTATTGGTATCGGTGCGGGTAATGAAACTGATGGTCAGGTTTTGGTCGTGCAGGATATGCTTGGATTAACATTTGGGCGTGTGGCACGTTTTGTACGTAACTTTATGAAAGAGCAAGCGGGCGAAACCGCAATTGTGGATGCTTTCAAGTCTTATCATGCTGCTGTACAAGACCAGTCTTTTCCAGCCAAAGAACATACTTTCCAAGTTGAGCTTTAATTCATGAAAACTGAAACAACGATACAAGGCTTAACTGCATCACTTTCACCTGCGCGCAGCTCTAAAAAATTGATTGGCTTTGTACCTACTATGGGTAATTTGCATGAAGGTCATTTGACTTTGGTGCGTGAAGCAAAAAAATTGTGTGATGTGGTGGTGGTGAGTATTTTCGTCAATCCAATTCAGTTTGGAGCGGGCGAAGACTTTGATAGTTATCCACGGACATTAGAGCAAGATAGCCGATTATTGGCGGATGTTGGCTGCGATATTATTTTTGCCCCTACTGTTGAGCAAATGTATGGATCACAACCGCGTTTAACTAATATTAGTGTCGGTCAAATTACTGATGACTTGTGTGGAAAATCTCGTCCAGGTCATTTTGATGGTGTTGCTGTTGTAGTAACTAAACTATTCAATATCGTCCAACCTGATTTTGCTTTCTTTGGTCAAAAGGACTATCAGCAATTGGCGGTGATTCGCCAGTTAGTTCAAGACTTGAATATGCCATTGGAAGTGATTGGTGTACCGATTGTTCGTGCTGAAGATGGTTTGGCACTCAGTTCTCGCAATGGTTATTTAACCGCAGAGCAGCGTGCAACCGCACCCATAATTTATCAATTACTCAAACAAGCTGAACAACAATTGCATCAAGGAGAACTACTTGCACAAGTGTTAGCAAATATCTCTGCGCAATTGACACAAGCAGGTTTGGTTGTGGATTATGTTGAAGTTCGTCAAACTAACTTGCAGCCAATAGAGCAGTTCGATCGAAATATCGTGATTTTTGTTGCAGCAAAATTAGGCGCCACTCGTTTAATCGATAATTTGCAAGTCGAATTTAAAACTTAGAACTTGAAAATAAAAAGGGCAACACGCCATGAAGCGTATTCTTATCGTTACAGGACAATCAGGCTCAGGTAAATCCTCTGCATTACAAGTGTTAGAAGATTTGGGCTACTATTGTATAGATAACTTACCTTTAGCCTTGTTGCCCGAAATTGTGGCTAAACTTGATCATGAAAATAATCTTGAGCAATTGGCTTTAGGGGTTGATATCCGAAGTACTCGTGCAGATATGCAGGAGTTTGATCATGTTTTTGAACAATTAAAAAGACATGGTTCAGTTGATGTGATTTATTTAACTACGCAAGATCAAGATTTAATTGCTCGATTTAGCGCATCACGTCGACCTCACCCTCTGGCGAGTCGTTTTAATAGTCTGTTGCAGTGTATTCAAGAAGAAAAGCAATTGCTTATTCCGATACAATTTCGCTCTACAGTACATATTGATACCACAGACAAAAGTGTCCATGATTTAAAGCATATTTTACTGTCTAAACTGGGGCAGTCTGATAATTTGATTGTGATTTTACAATCATTTGGCTACAAGCATGGTATTCCATTGGATGCAGATTATGTGTTCGATGTAAGGCATTTGCCAAATCCACATTGGGATTTAGAATTGCGCCGTTTATCAGGTTTAGATGAACCTGTACGACGTTTTTTAGAAGGCAGCCAACAAACCAATGAAATGTTTGCTGATATTTATGCCTTTTTAGATAAATGGTTGCCTGCATTTGCAGAAGGACATCGTCATTATATGACCATCTCTATTGGTTGTACGGGCGGACAACATCGTTCAGTATATATTGTGGATAGACTCAAACAAGCTCTTGAGGCAAAATGGGCCGTCCAAATCTTACATAGAGAAATGAAGCACTGGTCATGATAGACACAACAATTGATGTAATTAATAAACTCGGCTTACATGCACGTGCATCTGGTAAACTTATTGAAGTCACCACGAAGTTCCGCTCTTCTATTCAAATTGGTAAGGGCGATAAGTTAGTTGATGCAAAAAATATTATGTCATTGCTGATGTTGGGTGCTGGTAAGGGCACGACATTAAGATTGGTGATTGACGGTGCTGATGAAGAAAAGGCATTGGAAGAAATTCAAACGCTGTTCGCAGCAAAATTTTATGAGGCAGAGTAATAGTGGCACGTGGTACCCAGCGTTATACCGATGAAGATTTTGAGTCATTAGAAGGACGTGCGAGTAGAACTGAGCAAAAAAAAGCGGTTCAGCGTATGGCTGCTTTGGGTGAGCAATTGGCTCAACTGAATAAAAAGCAGATTCAGAAACTTCCAGTCGATGAGCGTCTCATTGATGCCCTATTGGAAATCCAAAATATTAGCTCTCATGAAGCTCGTCGCCGTCAATTTTTACGTATCGGTAAACTCTTGCGTAATGAAGATGAAACAACGATTTTATCTTATCTTACACCGCAACAAGGCGCTAAAAAGCAAATGCAATTGATGCGTTGGGTTGATCGTATGATTGATCAAGGTGACCCGATTATTAATGAGTTCAGCAAAGTTTATAATGCTTCTGAACGCCATACTTTACGTCAACATGTATTGCGTATTCATCGTGACATGAAACAGCAAGTCAGTGAAGAGGAGCTTGCAGCCTCTAAACTGAAATTTGTGAATTATGTACAACAAGTGGCTTTGCTATCAGAGCAAGGTTAGTTTAAAAAAGAAGTTTCATTTGAAACTTCTTTTTTATTTAGCAGGATTCAATCTTTAAAATTTCCTACTGCGCGCTCTTTTGCCCATTCTCTTAATATAAATTTCTGTAATTTCCCTGTTGAGGTTTTTGGGATCTCAGTAATGACGATTTCTTTAGGTACTTTAAAGCGAGCCAGCTCTTTTTGGCAATGTGCAATAATCTCTTCTGCTGATGCAGATGCACCTTGCTTTAACTCAATAAAAGCACAGGGTACTTCCTGCCAACGCTCATCGGGTTTGGCGACAACGGCAGCAGTTAGAATAGCAGGATGCCGATACAACACATCCTCTACTTCTAAGGAAGAAATGTTTTCTCCACCTGAAATAATAATATCTTTCGAGCGATCCGTAATCTTGGCATAACCATCAGGATGGCAAACTGCTAAATCTCCAGTGTGAAACCAACCGCCTTTAAAGGCTTCTTCAGTGGCTTGTGGATTTTTAAGATAACCTTTCATCACAATATTGCCACGGAACATGATTTCGCCCATGGTTTCACCATCATTCGGCACAGGTTGCATGGTTTCAGGATCAAGTACTCGCATACTGTCTTGTAATGGATAAGGCACGCCTTGACGTGAATGTAATTGAGCTTGTTCTTCGATGGATAAATCACTCCAACCTGCTTGAGACGCACAAAGTGCAGAAGGACCGTAAGTTTCCGTTAAACCATAGACATGATTAACATTAATGCCGATATTGCGCATGCCTTCAATAATTGCGACGGGTGGTGCTGCCCCCGCCACCATGACTTCTACATGGTGATCAAATGTCGTTTTTTGCTCTTGAGGTGTATTGATCAACATCGATAATACAATCGGTGCACCACAGAAATAATCAACTTTGTAAGCTGAGATATATTTGAAAATTAATATCGGATCAACACGACGTAAACAGATATTCGTACCGCCACTTGCAGCAATTGACCAAGCAAAACACCAACCATTGCAATGAAACAAGGGGAGTGTCCAAAGATACACAGCACGAGGTTTCATTCCACAAGCCAAGATATTGCTGGCTGCATTCAGATAAGCACCCCGATGGTGATAAACCACGCCCTTCGGATTGCCAGTAGTTCCCGAAGTATAACTCAGACTAATGGCATCCCATTCATCTTGTGGGAGCAACCATTCAAATTCAGGATTACCTTGGGCGAGCAAAGACTCATATTCATATTGTCCAAGTGCAACTTGCTCAGCATCATATTCCTCATCAAATACATCAATGACGATAATATCTTGAGTGATCAGTTTCAAAGCTTCTTCAGCAAGTGGTCGAAACTCTGGATCAACTAATAAGACTTTTGAATCAGCATGAACCAACATAAAAGCAATTGTTTTTGCATCGAGACGAGTATTTAGGGTATTTAACACTGCACCTGCCATTGGGACTGCAAAATGTGCTTCAATCATTGCAGGGACATTCGGTAAAAGTACCGAAACGGTATCATTTTTTTGAATCCCTAAATTTGTCAGTTGATGGGCAAATTGACGACAACGTTGATAAGTTTGTTGCCATGTAATTTGACGTTGCCCATGAATGATTGCAGCTTGGTTTGGGTAAATATAAGCAGCCCGTTCTAAATAGCGCAAAGGAGATAAGGCAACAAAATTTGCGGCTGTTCTCGGTAACTCATCATATGCACTAACCATGTGTTTGCTCCATTTCTGTTATTTTCATTTATATCTATATCAACATAGTGCGGGATTGAGTCTAAATCATTTAGGCTTTAGTCTGAGATTAAACTTTATTGATCTTGGCTTTTTCTGATTCAGAGGTTTCATAGTCACCTAAACCTGTGTAAAATCTTGGATACTTTTTTATCCGCCGTTTTTTATTTTTTGAGGTTCGCCTCAATACATAATCTCGCGGTGATATGCTCCATTGTGCGGGGCATCACTCCTTAAGGATTTTATTATGCCAATCATTACTTTACCAAATGGTGATCAGAAACAATTTGATCATCCGATTTCCGTGATGGAACTTGCTCAGAGCATTGGTCCAGGTCTTGCAAAAAACACCGTTGCAGGTCGTATCAATGATCGTTTGGTGGATGCTTGTGATTTAATCACAGAAGATGCGACAGTTCAGATTATTACCCCGAAAGATGAAGAAGGCTTAGAAATCATTCGCCACTCATGTGCGCATTTGGTAGGACATGCAGTTAAGCAATTGTTCCCAGAAGCGAAAATGGTGATCGGTCCTGTGATCGAAGAAGGTTTCTACTACGACATCTGGATGCCACGTCCATTTACTTTAGATGACATGGCAGCGATTGAAGAGCGTATGAAAAAGCTCATCGATCAAGATTATGATGTCATCAAAAAAATGACACCTCGTGAAGATGTAATTGTAGAATTCACAGCACGTGGCGAAGAATACAAGTTACGCTTGATCGCAGACATGCCTAATGAAACACAAATGGGCTTGTACTACCATCAAGATTATTTAGATATGTGCCGTGGTCCGCACGTACCAAATACCAAATTCTTAAAATCATTCAAACTCACTAAAATCTCTGGTGCATACTGGCGTGGTGATGCAAAGAATGAACAGCTACAACGTATCTATGGTACAGCTTGGGCTGATAAAAAACAGTTGGCGGCTTACGTCAAACGTATTGAAGAAGCTGAAAAACGTGACCATCGTAAAATTGGTAAAGCGTTAGACTTATTCCATATGCAAGAAGAAGCGCCAGGTATGGTGTTCTGGCATCCGAATGGCTGGACCATTTACCAAGTGCTTGAACAATATATGCGTAAAGTTCAGCAAGATAATGGTTACCAAGAGATCAAGACACCTCAAATCGTAGACTTTACGCTTTGGGAAAAGTCTGGACATGCGGCAAACTACGCTGACAATATGTTTACAACACATTCTGAAAGTCGTAACTATGCAGTGAAGCCGATGAACTGCCCTTGTCATGTACAAGTGTTTAATCAAGGCTTAAAATCTTATCGTGATTTACCAATTCGTTTAGCTGAGTTTGGTTCTTGTCATCGTAATGAGCCATCGGGTTCTTTACACGGTATTATGCGTGTACGTGGCTTTACTCAAGATGATGCACATATTTTCTGTACCAAAGAACAAATTGGTAAAGAAGTTGCCGACTTTATTAAGCTGACTTTGGATGTTTATAAAGACTTTGGCTTTGAAGAAGTGCAAATGAAACTTTCAACACGTCCTGAAAAACGTGTCGGTGATGATGCACTTTGGGATTTAGCAGAAAAATCTCTTGCTGATGCTTTAGATGATGCTGGCTTAGCTTGGGACTTGCAACCAGGCGAGGGTGCATTCTATGGTCCGAAGATTGAATTTTCATTGAAAGATTGCTTAGGTCGAGTATGGCAATGCGGTACAATACAATGTGATTTCAATTTACCAATTCGTTTAGATGCTTCATATGTCACAGAAGACAATGAACGTGATCAACCAGTCATGTTACATCGTGCAATTCTTGGCAGTTTTGAGCGTTTTATTGGTATACTAATTGAACACTATGCTGGTTTCATGCCACCTTGGCTTACACCAATTCAAGCTTGTGTGATGAATATTACTGATTCACAAGCACAAGCAAGTGAACAAGTGGTTGCAAAACTCAAAGAAAATGGTCTTCGTGCTATTTCTGACTTGAGAAATGAAAAAATCGGATTTAAGATTCGTGAGCGTACTCTAGAGCGTATTCCATACCTTTTAGTTCTCGGTGATCGAGAGGTTGAAGAAGGTACAGTGAATGTGCGTACTCGCTCAGGAAAAAATTTAGGTACTATGTCAGTGGATGCATTCATTGATCTAGTGAAATCTGCCGTTGCCGAACGCGGCCGGTACATTGTGGAGTAATAAAGATTAAACAGCCTGACCGTAACCAACAACAAGGTGCTAAAAGTAACCGTCCTGCGATTAACGATGAGATCCGTGCAAAAGAAGTACGCCTTGTTGCAGCAGATGGAGAGCAAAAAGGTGTTGTTTCATTAACTGAAGCATTACGTGCTGCTGAAGAAGCTAATCTTGACCTTGTTGAGATTGTTGCTAATGCAGAACCGCCTGTTTGTAAAATCATGGACTATAACAAGCATTTATTTGATCTGAAGCAAAAGCAAAAAGATGCGAAGAAAAAACAGCATCAAGTGCAAGTGAAAGAAATCAAACTACGTCCAGCAACGGATGTAGGTGATTATCAGATCAAATTGCGTGCAATTTTGCGTTTCCTTGAAGAAGGCAATAAAGTGAAAATCACTTTACGCTTCCGTGGTCGTGAAATGGCGCATCAACAACTTGGTTTAGTTCAATTGCAAAAAATTGAAGCTGACGTTGCTGAGTTTGGCGTGATTGAACAAGCACCTAAGATGGAAGGTCGTCAAATGGGCATGTTGATTGGTCCGAAAAAGAAAAAGTAATTTTTTTCTTAAAAAAAGCACCGCTATATGCGGTGCTTTTTTATGTGTGAAATTTATCTAGTTAAACAAATACGATTCCTCACATTCAATATGTTTAAAAACGTTATTATGAAAAGAGTGAAAATTACATAAAATTGAGAATAGGAAAGATCAATGTCTAAAATTATTGGTACCAATGAACTATCTAATATTAATCAGAAAGTTGTACAAGAGGGTGAAGTTTTACCGCAAGTCACATTGAAAGATGGTAGCCGTGTACAAACTGGAACTGTGGCGACCATGTTGCACAATATTAATTTATACAATGCTGGTGTTCGAGGTTCAGTTGAGAATGAATTGAGTGTGGCGGTTCCGACCTTATTTAAAGTGGGATTATTTGATTTGTTTAGCGTTGAGGAATGGATAAGTGGAAATAATGCCGGTCGAAAATTTGTTGGGGAAAAGGCAAAAGAATTTTTAGAAAAACAAGACAGACATCTTTAAGATACTCTTTGCATAGACTTTTATTGTTTCTTTTCGTGCTAGGCTGCTGATCAATAAGTATGAACTGTGCTATAACGCAACAACAGTCAGAATAAAGATGATAGGGCAACATAAATGATTGACTTATATTATTGGGGCACACCCAATGGGCACAAAATAACGATTGCATTAGAAGAAATGGGGCTTGAATACCAAATATTTCCGATTAATATTTTAGAAAATGATCAGTTTCAACCTGACTTTCTTAATATCTCTCCAAACAATAAAATTCCAGCTATTGTCGATCAAAATGGACCGCGTGGAGAACCGATCTCAGTATTTGAGTCAGGTGCAATCTTACAATATTTAGGTCGTAAGACTGGTCTATTTTATCCGACCGATGAGCAAGAGAGAGTCGAGGTTGAACAATGGTTAATGTGGCAAATGGGTGGGTTTGGTCCAATGCTTGGGCAAAATCACCACTTCAATAAGTTTGCCTCTGAACGTATTCCTTATGCGATTGATCGTTATGTGAATGAAACCAAGCGTTTGTATAGTGTCTTAAACAAACAGTTGATTGGTCAAAAGTTTGTAGCAGGCGAATACTCGATTGCGGATATGGCGATCTTGCCTTGGGCATTGCGTTACGAATGGCAGGGCATTCAGCTTGAAGACTATCCGTATGTGAAAGATTATATTGAACGCTTAACGGCTCGTCCTGCGGTACAAAAAGCTTTATCGATCAAAGTTGGATGAATCAAGCCATTGAACGATATAGCTTCTGGAAGCATGGAACGATTGCGATGGGATTGTTGTTGCTTACAGCAATCCTTGATGCTCTGATACAAAATCACTATGCGAATGATCATTTAGAAATTTTGTTTTTTAGCTTAATCGCTGTTTTAGGCTTTTTTTGTTTTCTCCTTTGTTTGTTTGGCTATAGCTAGAAACTAGAAACTAGAAACTAGAAACTAGAAACTCACATCGCAGTACAGTGGGATTCGTTGGATTTTTAAGTCTATATCTTTTGTTATGTATTTTTCTGTCCGATCCAAGGTCGCGAAAACGAAGAAATAATCTGTGCTAAAACCATGCTTTTAGCCGTGTAAGCATGACTATTTTATAATTGTGTAATTTTTCATCTTGTCTTGCTGCGATCAAGATAGGATGATTTAAGTTCATCAAAGATAAAGCATCATGCAATCCAAAATTTCTACACGCTATTTAACCAAACTTGGTTTTGAAGGCGATTTCTCTCCAACCTTACCTAATTTAAAAAGCCTATTAAGTCTTCATGTGCAAGCTATTCCTTTTGGTAATTTATCCTCTTTTTTAGGAAGTGAGCTTTCATTAGCGTCAGATCAACTTGTGCAAAAATTATTAATTGAAAATCGTGAAGGCTATTGTTTAGAACACAGTACCCTAACCAGAATTGCCCTAACAGAACTGGGGTATGAGACGTATAACGTACTTGGTCGGGTGTACTATCAAAGCACACCGACAACATCTCCGGTTCGTACGCACTTAGTGACCTTGGTCCGTATTGAGCAGCAATTATTTTTATACGATCCTGGCTTTGGAGGCATGACTCCAACCACGATCGTGTCTCTGAGTAATATTGGTGAAACACAGCAGACACCACTCGAAGCTTTCAGATTCGTTGAGCTTGCACAGAGTGGTCTGGATGCGACAGTGCTGACGGAAATGAAATATATGCTACAAGTCTGTATCCATAATCAATGGGTCAATGTCTATGCGATTAACCCTCAACAGCAGATTGCAGATGCAGATGCCTTGATTGCGAATTGGTATATTTCGACCTCGCCTGAATCCATATTTACTCAGTATTTAATGTTATCTACTGTCAATGCCGAAATGCGAATTACCTTAAAAGATCGTGTTTTACGAACGCATGGCAAAGGAAGCTCTAACAAGAAAGAGTTATCCACTTTGGATGATTTTGAACAAACCATTAAAAGCGTTTTTCGGATTGATATTTCACAGAAGATACTCAAAGAGACTTGGGCAAAATTAACCTTGAATCTATAGCATCCACGTTATATGGTCTGCTCTTGATGCTGTGTTGCTGCCTGTTTGAGAGAACCTTGTTTTGATGTCTTATTTATTATTGTTTCTCTCAGCCTTTGGTGCTGCTACCTTATTGCCGTTACAGTCTGAAGCGGTATTAATGACCTTGCTGGTACAAGGGCGTTCTAATCCTTTCTATCTTATCTTAGTTGCGACCATTGGTAATGTCTTGGGTTCCTGTGTGAATTGGTGGCTTGGACTAAAGATTGAACATTTTAAAGATAAAAAGTGGTTTCCTGTTTCAGAACAACGATTGTTACAAGCACAGCAGATTTATCATAAATATGGCTTTTATTCCTTACTACTCAGTTGGACTCCTGTGATTGGTGATCCAATTACCTTGATTGCTGGACTGATGAAGGAAAACTTTTGGCGATTTTTATTGATTGTTACCATCGCCAAAGGCGGCCGTTATTTAACGTTATATGCTTTATATCTCGGTCTCTTTTAATCAGAAAAGGAAAGATAGGCTATTTCCCTTTTATTTAGTGATCCGAATCTTTAGTAATATCGACTTTGAATAAGTCATTGGTTTTAAACCAGCAATAACTCACTACGGCAAGTGTCATACAACCACCAAGAATAGTCGCAGTGATTGTGCCGAGGTATTTGGCAGCTAGACCAGATTCAAAAGCACCGAGTTCATTACTCGACGAAACGAACATCCCATTCACTGCTGCGACACGACCGCGCATATTTTCGGGCGGAAAAATTTGCAAGATGGTTTGACGAACCACGACAGAAACACTGTCACAAGCACCGGTCATGGCTAAGGCAAATAATGAGAGCCACATATGATTTGAGAAGGCGAACAGAATGGTAAAAATACCAAAACCTGCTACCGCTAATAACATATTTCGCCATGCATGTTGCATTGGCGGAAATTTGGTCAGTGCAATCATGGTGATGAGAGCGCCAATAGATGGTGCAGCACGTAAATAACCAAGACCTTCAGGGCCGACTTTTAATATTTCTTCGGCAAAAATTGGCAATAAGGCAATCACACCGCCAAACAAAACAGAAACAAGATCAAGCGAAATCGCCCATAATACAATTTTAGTTTTCCAGATAAACTGGAAACCATCAGTCAAACTTTGCAGGACATTCTCTGTTTCCATTTTTGGAAAAGTCCGTTTCTGTAAGCAATTAATTAAAATAAAGCAGATGACCAATAATGCAGTCACTGTAAAAAGGCTCGTTTCACGTCCCATAAAGGCCAGCATAAAACCGCCGAGCATAGGTCCGATGATCACACCACTTTGCCAGCCAATGGTGGTTCATGTTGCACCATTGGCATACAGTTCACGCGGAATTAGAAAAGGTTTGAGTGAGGTCGCAGAAGGGTTATAGAAGCCACGAATAGTGCCTAAAGCAAAAATGACGGCATAGATTCCCCAAGAAAGAGTGCTGATTCCAATTTTTTCTAAACCATGTAAGTGGAACAGCGCCCAAAGCACTAAAGGTAAAGGAATCGAAAAGAATAAGCAGATTTTCATGATGGTCTGTTTATTTAGTTTATCTGCAAAATAGCCGCCCCATAATGATAATGTAATGAAAGGAATTGCTTCTGCTAAACCAATGAAACCTAAAGTGAGTGGGTCACGAGTGATTTGATACAGTGAATAAGCAACGATAATTTCCTGAATCAAGATTGCCAATGTTAAACAAAATTGATTAATGGTCACGATAGAGAAATCTCGATATCGCAATGCAGCAAAAGCATCATTTTGTGCGGTCATATTCTTTTGAATTTAAGAGCTTGTACTTATTATAGATGTTAATTTTGTGTATTTTTCTCGTTATTTGAGAATTGATGATAGAAAATATCATTTATATAAAATAAGCAATTTGCTGTCAAAAAATGAGCATTTTACTTTGATTTTAGGTTGCTATGCTTTAGAATAGCGGCTCCCTTACCTGCAGGTCGTTATTGCAATGGTGCAAACGTTCCGAACAGGTGTTCAAAAGAGGTTGTTATGCCTAAGATGAAAACTCGCCGTGGTGCAGCTAAACGCTTCAAAGCGACTGCAAACGGTTTTAAGCGCAAACAAGCATTCAAGCGCCACATTTTGACCAAAAAATCTGCTAAGCGTATCCGTCAATTGCGCGGTTGTGTAATGGTTCACGTAAGTGACGTTGCATCAGTTCGTGCTATGTGCCCATACATCTAAGGAGATTATAAATGGCTCGTGTAAAACGTGGTGTAGTGGCTCATCGTCGTCACAAAAAAATTCTTGCTCGCGCTAAAGGTTACTATGGTGCTCGTTCACGCGTTTATCGCGTAGCGTTCCAAGCAGTAATCAAAGCTGGTCAATACGCTTACCGTGACCGCCGTCAAAAGAAACGTCAATTCCGTGCTTTATGGATTGCGCGTATCAATGCTGGTGCTCGTTTAAACGGTTTGTCATACAGCCGTATGATCGATGGCTTGAAAAAAGCTCAAGTGATCATCGACCGTCGCGTATTAGCTGACATCGCTATGCATGATGCAGTTGCATTTGCTGCTTTAGCTGAAAAAGCTAAAGGCGCATTAGCTGCATAAGCTTAGAGATTCAAAAAAGGCCGCTTTTAGCGGTCTTTTTTATTTTTAGTGAATTGGATTTTCAATAATAGATAATAATCAGAGATAGATGATGCAAGATGAACAATTTTTAAATGATTTAATTCAACAAGTCCAACAAGGTCGCTCATTTAAATATTTATATTTTTGGGGGCATACTTCAAAGCAAACCAATCATGTGGACAAGAGCTGTTTTAGCCAGTGGTTTCCATCACCATTTAAACAGAATGGCGTTGAATATCTCACGGCAGAACACTATATGATGGCGCAAAAAGCTAAACTCTTTAATGATGATGAGATATTTAATCAGATTTTGAAAGTCAAACATCCAAATGAAGCAAAACAACTAGGTCGAAAAATACAGCACTATGACGAACAACTGTGGCAGAAAAAGCGTTTTGATATCGTGGTACAGGCAAACTTAGCAAAATTCTCGCACTACTCGGAATTGGGAGATTTTTTACTTGCTACACATGATCGTATTTTGGTTGAAGCATCACCCGTGGATAAGATTTGGGGAATTGGGATGGCACAAGATCATGAGCATATCCAAGAGCCGAGCCAATGGCAGGGATTAAACTTACTTGGTTTTGCACTTATGCAGATTCGATCAAAACTTTCGGCACAATGCGATTGAAATCTTAGGTGATGATATGCGCAGACAATACCATTTTAGACAAATTGGCGAAGATATTTATATTTGGGATGTCCATCGCTTGGTTAAGCTGACAAATAAGTTCGTCGCCAAAAGAGTACAACTGGTTAATATTCAAGAACTCAATGAAGCCTATTGGTTTCCGGATCAATCTCCGACGACACAACAAATCATTGAACACTTTCAATTAGTGCAAGAGGCTGATCTGAGTTATCCGATTATCTTGTGTGCGCAAGGGCGTGTGATGGATGGTATGCATCGTGTCGCTAAAGCAAGTTTACTTAAGCAAACTGAGATTCTAGCGGTACACTTTGAGCAAACCCCTGAACCTGATTTTATCAATGTAAGTGAAGATGATCTAAACTATGATGAATAAATCAAGTGAGTGAGTTGGTTTAAGATTACATAAACCTAAACATGTTTGATTAGACTTTTGCCTTTGAATCTTTTTAGATTAATAAAGAAAACAGCATTAGGATAAAAATATGTTAGTGAGTGTAGAAGGGTTACAACAAGGTGCATTTGAAACAGAAATGAGTATGTTGCCTAGAAAGGGGGAAACCATTCGAATTTTTTATGGGTTGGATGCTGAAGTTGAAGGGGAAATTGAAAATGTCCATCATATTGTTAATCAGCATGATGGCGGACATAAAGTGGTTATAAAAATTAGACCAACCTATTGATCAATAAAAATAAAACCTAGATGAGTCATCTAGGTTTTTATATTTTGTATCGTTAAAGACCAAAATAATATGCAACGAGGCAGATAATCACAGTGAGTATAATGAGTTTAATCACACCTGATGCTCCCACTTTGTGATGTTGAGTTTTATCAAGCTGATGTGGGATCTCCATGGTTCGATCAATGATTTCTGGTTCTTCTGCGATCAATTGTGCCGTTTGATAATGATTTGCAGTTTTAACAATCAGCTTGGCAAACAAATCATCGGTTTTCTGTGAGAAATTACGGAGATTAATTTGTTCTTCAGGACTCATTAATTCGCCCATGGGTGCATAAGGATGTTGTCTTTTTTGTTCTAAATAATCAGTCAAAGCTTGAGTGCGATGTAATAAGCGGTGTGCACAATCTGCGGGATAATCTGTTGGAATAATCGCAAGATTTTGGCTAGAAAGAGATTCAGGATTTGTTTCATAGCCATAAAAGGGGAAGTCCTGTTGTTCAGGCTCTGAAAAATGTTCTACATATTTGCTACTAAATAATTCTTTTTCTAGAAAAATGGAAATTTGATTCCAATTTACTTTTTGTAAGTCTGCTTCAATTTTCTTAGAGAATTTATCATTCAACTCATAACGCCAAAACACTTCTTGATGGAGGGGCGTTTGTTGGGAAGAGGGTGTTTTAAAGTCTTGATCGCTGTTATCCCATTCAGCCAGTTCATCCCCACAAATCCAAGCGGTTTTTTTATTGCCTTGATGACTTACGATAAAATGAGCGAATGGAAGTAGCTCAACATTGGCATTTGGGTTTTGCTCATCGTTCAACACGCTGGATAAATGTAAGCTGAGTTTTTTAACACCTTGTTTTTTTAAACCTTCAAGCCAGATTTGGAAATGTTGTGCTAATAGATGCTGTGAAACTAAGTCTCTAAAAATTAGTCTATTTTTATTAAAGATTGGATGTTCAACCCAGCGACTAAAATTAAGTTCTCCTGTGAGAAACTCATTGCCATATGTCACAAGTGTAAGTTGTTGTTTCCAGATCTGATTAAGCGCCATCGTTGTAATTTCTCATTGACGATATCGGTATCTTATACATTTTATTCGGTTATTGAGCATCTTTTTACGAAAATTTAAATGATTGATAGGAGAATCAGTTTTTTTATTTTCAAAATTTCGAATAAAAAAGGACTCTATTTAAACAGTCGTTTATCTTCATAAACTAGGTAAAAAGCTGATAAACTATAGCGTTTTATTATATTTCTATATTTTGTTGCTTTGAGAGTTACTATGTCACTGGAAGCCCTGACCACTGAAGCGCTTGCTGCCATTGCAGCGGCTCAAGACCTTGCTGCACTCGATCAAGTTCGTGTGCAATTTACAGGGAAGAAAAGCCAGCTCGCAGAACAGTCGAAAGCACTTGGAAAAATGGATCCTGAAGAGCGAAAAGTACAAGGTGCTGCGATTCATGCGGTTCGTGAAGCAATCAATACTGCTTTGACCGAGCGTCAACAGACATTACAACAAGCTGAGCTTGCAAAACAATTGGCAAGTGAAACCATTGATATTACGCTACCAGGTCGTGGTCAGCGCATGGGAAGTATCCATCCCGTGACTCAAGTACAAGACCGTATTTGCCAGTTTTTTACAAAGGCTGGATTCCAAATTGCACATGGTCCAGAAGTTGAAGATGATTATCACAACTTTGAAGCTTTAAATATTCCTGGGCATCACCCAGCACGTGCGATGCACGACACTTTCTACTTTGATGCAACGCATTTGCTGCGTACCCATACTTCAGGTGTGCAAATTCGCACCATGGAAACTAGTCAGCCTCCAATTCGTATTGTATGTCCAGGCCGTGTTTATCGTTGTGACTCAGATCAAACGCATTCACCGATGTTCCATCAAATCGAAGGTTTATACGTAGCAGAAAATACTAGTTTTGCCGAATTAAAAGGTTTGTTGATTAACTTACTCAATGAATTCTTTGAAAAAGATTTGAAAGTACGCTTCCGTCCTTCTTATTTCCCATTCACTGAGCCAAGTGCTGAAGTGGATATCATGGATGAACGCGGTCGTTGGTTAGAAGTTTTAGGTTGTGGCATGGTACATCCAAATGTGCTTCGTGCTGCAGGGATTGATCCTGATAAATACAAAGGCTTTGCTTTTGGTTTAGGGGTAGAGCGTTTTGCGATGCTGCGTTATGGCATCAATGATTTACGTATGTTCTATCAAAACGACGTGCGTTTCTTACGCCAGTTTGCCTAAAAGTTTTTCAGGATTAAATAAGGTTTATATACATGAAAATTAGTGAAAATTGGTTACGCACATGGGTGAACCCAGCGATTGATAGTGAAACACTCTCTGATCAATTGACTATGTTGGGCTTGGAAGTTGACGAATTAGCACCTGTAGCAAAACCGTTTACGGGTGTGGTTGTTGGTGAAGTCCTCACAGTTGAGCAGCATCCAGATGCAGATCGTTTACGTGTAACCACGATTAATATTGGCTCAGGCGAACCGTTGCAAATCGTATGTGGTGCGCCAAATGTTCGCGTGGGCATGAAAGCCCCTGTTGCAACGATTGGTGCGGTATTGCCAGGCGATTTTAAAATTAAAAAAGGCAAACTGCGTGGTGTTGAATCTCAAGGTATGCTCTGTGGCGCATCTGAAATTGATTTAGAAGACAAAATTGACGGGTTGCTAGAATTGCCTGCTGACGCACCAGTAGGTGTGAATATTCGTGAATATTTAAAACTTGATGACAATGTCATTGATATCAGTATCACACCAAACCGCGGTGACTGTTTTAGTATTCGTGGAATTGCACGTGAAATTGCAGTCATTAACCAGCTTGGAGTAAATGAGCCGAAGATTCAGCCTATTGCAGCAAATATTGCTGATGACAAAGCGGTCAACATCAGCACAGAAGGTACGCCACGTTATTTAGGTCGTATCGTTAAAAATGTGAATGTAAAAGCGCCGACACCTGAATGGTTGGAACAGGCATTAGCGCGTTCGGGCATTCGTACCCATAGTATTCTGGTGGATATTACCAACTATGTGTTACTTGAACTCGGCCAACCGATGCATGCTTTTGATTTGGCAAAAATCGAAGGTTCGATTCAAGTCCGCCAAGCGCAGCCACAAGAAAAATTGACGCTGTTGAATGATCAAGAAGTTGAATTGCAAGATGACATCATGGTCATTGCTGATGATCAAAAAGTTTTAGCGATTGCAGGTATCATGGGTGGCTTGGACTCATCGGTTACGAATGATGCTCAAGATATTTTCCTTGAAAGTGCTTTCTTTGCGCCTTTAGCAATCGCAGGTCGTGCACGTCGTTTTGGTTTACATACTGATTCATCTCAACGTTATGAGCGTGGTGTCGACTTCGAGTTGCCAATGATTGCAATGCACCGTGCTTCTGAGCTGATTCAAGCTTTTGCTGGCGGTGATTTTGGTCCAATTACGGTTGCTGAGCAAGAGGCTTTATTGCCGAAGCGTGAAGCGATTGAACTGAAACAAGCACAAGTTGATCAATTGCTGGGTTATGAAGTTGCTGGTGATTTTATTGCTGATGCGTTAGCGCGTTTAGGTTGTGAGGTTGAAACTAAAGCACAGGGCGAGTGGCGTATTGTTCCACCATCTCATCGTTATGATATGGTCATTTATCAAGATTTAATTGAAGAAGTTGCCCGTATTCACGGTTATGACAACATTCAAATTAGTTTGCCAAAAATTGATGTCAAATTAGAAAAATATCAAGACCGCTTTGAGATTGCACAGTTACGTCAAACCATTGCGACATTAGGCTATCAAGAAGCGATTAGCTTTAGCTTTGCCGATGCAAAACTTGAAAAGCAACTCAATCCAAATGTACATCCATTGATGTTGGCTAATCCGATTTCAAGTGATTTGGCGGCAATGCGTAGTACCTTGTTATCGAGTTTGATTCCTTGTGTGCAGTACAACTTAAACCGTCAGCAGCAACGTGTGCGCTTCTTTGAACTCGGTTTACGTTTTGATTATCAGGGTGCGCAAGACATTCATGATCTAAAACAGATTCCAACTTTGGCCTTGATTGCAGTAGGTGCTCGTGTACCTGAATCTTGGCATGCAAAACCACAAGCGATGGATTTCTTTGATTTCAAAGGTGAGATTGAGGAAATTTTAGCTGCTGGGCGTGTAGGTGTTGAGTTTGTCCGAACTGAACGTGCGTGGTTGCATCCAGGACAATCTGCGGAAATTTTAGTAAACGGTGAATCGATTGGTTATTTCGGACGTTTACACCCTTCTTTAGAAAATGCACTCGATTTGGGCATAACTTGGGTGGCTGAGCTAGATCAGCAGGCTGTTTTGCAATCTTATGTATCTAATTTTACAGAATTATCACGTTTTCCATCGGTTAGACGTGATATTGCGCTTTTAATCTCTGATAAGATTGAGGTAAGAGATATTCAGCGGTTAATTGAACAAACTGGTGGTGAGTTACTTGACTCAGCATGGTTGTTCGATGTGTATACAGGGCAAGGGGTCGAAGCAGGCAAACGCTCTTTAGCTTTTGCAGTACTATGGCAACATCCAGCTCGTACGCTTGAAGATGCTGAAATTAAATCTGGTATGGATAACATTATTCAAGTGTTGGAAGACACTTACCAAGCGACATTGAGGGCCTCATGACAGCATTAACAAAAGCAGAGATGGCGGACCATTTAAGTGAGCTTACTAGCTTAAATCGCCGTGAAGCAAAACAGATGGTCGAGCTTTTTTTTGATGAAATTAGCCAAGCATTAATTGCGGGCGAACAAGTCAAACTTTCTGGGTTCGGTAATTTTGAATTGCGTGACAAACGTGAACGTCCTGGGCGTAACCCTAAGACAGGTGAGGAGATTCCTATCTCTGCTCGTCGAGTGGTGACATTCAGAGCAGGGCAGAAGTTTAGACAGCGCGTTGGAAATGAGCAGATCGATTGATCTGCTTTTTTTAATGTTTATATAATTTTTTACTATAAATTTTAAGCATTAAAAAAGAGGACTATAAGTCCTCTTTTTTAATAATCTAGTTTTTAGATTATTGTGCAGCAGAAGCTTCAGAAGCAGCAGCAGCAACATCAGAAGCAGCAGCAGCAACATCAGAAGCAGCAGCAGCAACGTCAGAAGCAGCAGCAACGTCAGAAGCAGCAGCAACAGCTTCAGAAGCAGCAGCTACAGCTTCAGAAGCAGCAGCGTTAGCATCAGCAGCAGGAGCTTCTTCTTTCTTAGAGCAACCAACGAAAGCTAAAGTAGTAGCAATAGCAGCAGCAACAGCGAATTTCTTGAATAACATGGCATCACTCTCATAAAATTGTGAGATTAAAAAAAACCGGAAGTTAGTCTGTTTGTGCTTTTAATATTCCTAAACGCTTAGGTAACAACGCAGGGAGCAGCCTAACTGGTCTATCGCTATCCTATCAAAGCAAATTGTGAATTACTATAGTCCTGTCCAACAAAACGACAAAAATTGACAAAAATTGGCTATTTTTTGATAGAAAATAACTATGAAAATGAATTTTTGAATCGGATTATTAGGAGTTTTTGATGTTTTTATAAAATTAACTTTATATAAAACAGATATTTAATATTTTATGATGATTTTGAATTATTCTGTAAATATTCTGTAAGTATGTCAACGAAAAAAGAAAAGCCACCATAAGGTGGCTTTTTTATATAAAAATTATGTTGTTGCTTTACGCTTCATCTGATCAAAGAAATCATCATTTGTTTTGGTTTCTTTCATACGGTCTAATAAGAATTCCATTGCAGCAAGCTCATCCATCGGATGTAATAATTTACGTAAAATCCAAACTTTACGTAGGTTATCTTCATCCATCAGACGTTCTTCACGACGAGTACCAGATTTCTTAATATTCATTGCAGGGAATACACGTTTCTCAGCAATACGACGATCAAGCGTGATCTCTTGGTTACCTGTACCTTTAAACTCTTCGTAAATTACATCATCCATCTTACTGCCTGTTTCAATCAATGCAGTAGAGATAATCGTGAGAGAGCCACCCTCTTCAATGTTACGTGCAGCACCAAAGAAACGTTTTGGACGCTCTAAAGCATGTGCATCCACACCACCAGTGAGTACTTTACCTGATGACGGAATGACAGTGTTATAAGCACGTGCAAGGCGAGTAATCGAGTCAAGAAGAATGACAACATCTTTCTTGTGTTCAACTAAACGTTTTGCTTTTTCAATGACCATTTCAGCAACTTGAACGTGGCGGGCAGGTGCTTCATCGAAAGTTGATGCAATCACTTCACCACGAACAGTACGCTCCATTTCAGTAACTTCTTCAGGACGTTCGTCAATAAGAAGGACAATCAAGAATACTTCAGGGTTGTTACGGACGATAGATTGAGCAATGTTCTGCAATAACATCGTCTTACCCGCTTTTGGCGGTGCAACAATAATCGAGCGTTGACCTTTACCAATCGGCGCAACCAAATCAACAACACGAGAGGTTAAATCTTCAGTCGTACCGTTGCCTAGTTCCATTACCAATTGTTCGGTTGGGAATAAAGGTGTCAAGTTTTCAAATAAAATTTTATTACGCGAATTTTCAGGCGTATCGTAGTTAATTTGATTAACTTTCAATAATGCAAAATAACGCTCACCTTCTTTAGGTGGACGAATCGTACCTGTAATGGTGTCACCCGTACGTAAGTTAAAGCGACGAATTTGGGATGGGCTAACATAGATGTCATCTGGTCCTGCTAAATATGAACCAGCAGCAGAGCGTAGGAAGCCAAAACCATCTGAAAGAATTTCGAGAACACCATCACCAAAAATTTCTTCACCATTCATCGCATGGCGTTTTAAAATGGCAAAAATAATATCTTGTTTACGGTTACGTGCCATGCCTTCAAGGCCCATAAACTCCGCAATTTTAATGAGTTCGCCAATGGGTTTTTTCTTGAGTTCAGTTAAGTTCATAAGTGGTCAGACAGAATGGAATAAGTGGAGGACTACGTTAGGGAAATAATAAAAATCGACCGCATACATACATGCTGATGTAATTGTATTCGTACAATCACGATTCAGTAGTCTGGTTCATTGTTTCAGAGAGAAATGTAAAACAATTGTTATTGCCGAGCGGCGATCTTATGTTTTGTGTCTTGTAAGAAGCGCAATGAAGTAGATTCCATTCAAAGCTTCTTGACTAAGAAATATAGTTGAAATCTTCTGAATTGTCAATTTTTAACAAGAAATACGCTATTTATTTCATAACGTATTTCTATTTTGACAGTCAAATTATCATATTAGATATTTTGGTCAATAAATGCTGCAAGTTTTGAACGAGGTGCTGCGCCAACTTGTTGCGCAACAACTTCGCCATCTTTAAACATTAATAAAGCTGGAATATTACGAATGTTGTATTTAACAGCAGTTTCTTCACATGCAGTTACGTCAACTTTAACGATTTTTACCTTTCCTGCATATTCATTTGAAAGATCTTCAAGTACAGGTGCAATCGCTTTACAAGGCGCACACCAGCCAGCCCAAAAGTCTACAAGTACAGGAGTTCCAGCATCTAAAACATCTGCTTGGAAGTTTTCATCAGTTGTATTAACAATAGTCGCAGACATGAGGTTGCTCCAAATTTAAGAAATAAAGTGCGAATATGATCATCATCATGATGAATATTACAGTGCTCCTCTACTCAATGTAAGGGTTTGTTCTGATTATTCAAGTTTGAAAGTGAAAAGTCTAATGGATGCTCACGATGTTGATCATCGACTTATACAATCATTTATTGAATAAAAGCGAAAATACGCCACTTTTATTGCGTAAAATGACTTTAAAATTGTAAGCATGTGAATTACTCTAATGCGTGAATTGAGCATGGGTTTATGTGAAGAATGTCTGATTTTCTGATTGATGAAGAATTACTTGCTGCGATTGATATGGGATCGAATAGTTTCCATCTTGCAATTGCTCGTGTCGATCACGGCGAAGTGAAGAAAGTTGCTTCTATGTCAGAAAAAGTGCAGTTAGCAGCTGGGCTTGATGAAAATAAGAATTTAACCGAAGCAGCACAGCAACGTGGACTGGCTTGTTTAGCCCGATTCGTTGGGCGGTTAAGCTCAGTACAACCCAATCGTTTAAGAATAGTTGCGACAAATGCTTTAAGACAAGCAAAAAATGGTCATGAATTTATTCAAAAGGCCGCAGAAATATTACCCAAACCCATTGAAATTATTGCTGGTCGTGAAGAAGCTCGTCTGATTTATTTAGGTGTTTCTCATACCATGGCTAATGGTGGTCGACGCCTCGTTGTGGATATTGGCGGGGGGTCAACTGAGTTTATTATCGGTGAAGAATTTGAACCGCTGCATACCGAATCCTTACAAATGGGGTGTGTTGCATACAGTAAAGCTTATTTTTCTGATGGTGAAATCACAACCAAGGCATTTGATAAGGCGGTTGTGGCTGCTCGTAAAGAGATGTCTTCTATCGCGAATACCTATAGAGCAGAAGGGTGGGACACAGTTGTTGGTTCGAGCGGAACGATTAAAGCCTGTCGTCAGATTGCGGTTAATCTGGGATTAAGTGATGAGCAAGAAAATCTGACCCGTGATGGTTTATATAAGTTAAAAGATCGTTTACTCAAGTTTAAACATATTTCAGAAATTGATTTTGAAGGTCTACGTGAAGATCGCCGAGCAGTTTTGCCAGCAGGCCTCGCAATTTTATATGCCATTTTTGAGGTTTTAGATATCGATAAATTGGCATATTCTGATGGTGCTTTGCGCGAAGGTGTCATGTACGACTTGCTAGGTCGATTCAAGCACGAAGATATTCGTGACCGTAGTGTGCAAGCTTTAATGGGACGTTATAATGCTGACCCTAAGCAAGCAGAACGTGTGGTAAACACAGCACAACATTTGTTTGATGGCGTGGCGGATGCTTTAAATTTAACGACTGAAGACAGTGACTTACTGCGTCGTTCAGCATATTTGCATGAAATTGGATTAGCAATAAGCCATGGTGGTTATCATCGTCATGGTGCATATTTGTTACAACATTCAGATATTCCTGGTTTCTCGCAAATCGATCAAAATCATCTTTCGCACTTAGTTTCACATCATCGTCGGAAGTTACGTGTAGATGCAAAAAATGACGTATTAAAGGTCGGTGGGAGTCATTTACTTTACCTTTGTTTGTTATTACGTCTTGCTGTTTTGCTGAACCATAGTCGTAGTGATCAGATGCTTCCTGCCATTGAACTGAGTGTTGTAAATGATCAACAATGGCAACTCAGCGTTTCTGGCGATGCTAAACAATGGCCGTTATTGGTTGCTGACTTGCATGATGAACAATTGCAATTTAAGCACTGGGACATTGAGTTAAATATTCAGTCAGACCAATTTGTTGATTAACCATATTATTATGGATCATTCTTGACTTATGAAAAATAAAGCGACTCAGTCCAAGGCTTGGGCTACGGTTCAAATTGCGCGACATCCTGAACGTCCGCAATTTCTAGATTATGTAAGTGAAATTTTTACTGAATTTGATGCACTACATGGTGATCGATTATTTGGTGATGACGGTGCGATGATTGGCGGTCTTGCTCGATTTGATGGACAACCTGTGATGGTTGTTGGTCAACATCGTGGCCGTAGCACACGTGAAAAACTTCAGCATAACTTCGGGATGTGTAATCCAGAAGGATATCGTAAATCACAACGTTTACTTGATATGGCTGAGCGTTTTAATCTACCAGTCTTTACTTTTGTGGATACCATGGGCGCTTATCCTGGTGTTGGTGCTGAAGAGCGCGGACAAGCGGAAGCTATTGCAACCAGTTTAGCTCAGCTTTCTAGTTTAAAAGTTCCAGTTATTGCGACAATTCTGGGTGAAGGTGGCTCTGGTGGTGCACTGGGTATTGGTGTAGCAGATCGTGTAATCATGCTATCACATAGTATTTATTCAGTGATTTCACCTGAAGGTTGTGCCTCTATTTTGTGGAAGACTGCAGATAAAGCGGCACAAGCAAGTGAGGCTCTTTCTTTAACTGCAGACAAACTTAAAGTATTAGGTATTGTTGAATATGTTGTGGATGAAGGCGAAGGCGCACATTTACAGCCTGAAAAAGTCATGCATGATTTGAAAGATGTGTTAAAACAAGCCTTAGATGAATTGCAACCGATGGATGCTCAAGAACGATGCGATGCACGTTATCAACGTTTAATGAAGTTTGGCAGCAGCAATTTAGGCATCGCGTCTTAGCACAAACACAACATTTTTCTGAACAAACTCAATTTTTAATTGGGTGTAGCGGCGGCATGGATTCCATGCTGTTGCTGTATCTAATGTCTGAAATTTTCCCACATCGTATTCGTGCAATTTATATTGATCATCAGCTCCAAAAAGTGAGTGCTGTGTGGGGAACATTTGTCCAAAAACATGCTGAAGCTTTGAATATTCCTTTTATTCTGCAAAAAGTTTCTGTTGATACGGGTAATTTAGAACAACAAGCACGTAATGCTCGTTATCAAGCATTTCAACAACATTTGAATGAGAATGACATTCTTGTTCTTGCACATCATCAACAAGATCAAGCTGAAACACTATTACTGCGACTATTTTCTGGTGCGGGCATTCATGGTCTTGCTGCTATGCAACCAATGGATATTCGTCAAGATCTCACAATCTGGCGTCCTTTCTTAGATTTAGGTCGTCAACAAATTGCACAATGGTCACAGCAAATTGGATTTGAATATGTTACTGATCCAACCAATTCAGATACTCATTATGATCGGGCATGGTGTCGAGAAGTGTTGTGGGATGTTTTAGAACAGCGCTTTCCTAAAATGCAATTGGCGATAGCGCGAACCAGCTATTTAATGCAAGATGCAGCAGAGATTTTGGATGACTTATTAAAGTCTGATTATCAAAAATGCGTAAGATCCAATCAACTCGACTTAATCGAACTGTCTGAGCTTTCAGATGCTCGGCAACGTCAGTTATTATCACTTTGGATCAAAGGTGAAGATCAATATCGTCCAAGTTACGATATGGTGCAACGTATAAAAAATGAAGTAATTTTGGCAAAACCAGATGCCCAAGCGACGTTACATATTCACCAACATTACTATGTTCGATACCAGAAAAAACTATATCGTTTAACGCATAATGAATTGTATGCGGAAAAGATATCACCGCTTTCAAATTCGCAACTAGAATGCCATGTGTTGGGGCAAACGATTCAAGTCGCTGCTGGAAAATTTAAACTTGAATCACAAAAAGTAGGTCTTTCAACGCAATTATTAGGAAAGCAGTTGAGCTTAATAAAGAGAGAGGGTGGTGAAAAAATTCATCTTTATGGTCGTGTTGGACATTGGCCTTTAAAAAAAGCCATTCAAGACGCACAGATTTTGCCTTGGTTACGTCATACAATTCAAATATTAGTCGTGGATAATGTTATGCTTGGGGTTTTTAGCCCTAAGGGTTTTTGGTTGGCGCAATCTGAGTATCTGGAGCAGGATGGTTGGCAACCAAGTTTAATTTCTGACTGCAATGACGTTTTGCAGCAGTCTTTTTATGATGATGAGTAGGACATGGCGACAACATTGAATCAAAATATTTGCTTTATTGGCGGTGGTAATATGGCGCAAGCCTTGATTGGCGGACTACTTTCTCGTGGTTTGCCAACAACACGTATTACGGTTTCTGATCCTGTAGAACAAATTCGTCACATCTTAGAAGAAAAAGGAATTGAGACAACAACAGATAATGTTGATGCAATTAAAAATGCAGATGTAGTGGTCTTAGCTGTAAAACCTCAAGTATTAGCAACGGTATTACAACCATTAAATGGTTTGTTGTCGGATAAACTCGTGATTTCAATCATTGCGGGTGCTGAAATTCAAACTATTTCAGATTTGATTGGTGGCAGCCAACGTATTGTACGTGTGATGCCAAATACACCAGCATTAGTACAAACAGGCGCACATGGCATATATGCTTCTGAAGCGGTAGATACTAAGGACCGTGAATTAACCAGTCAAATTCTTGCTGCTACAGGTTTGACGATTTGGGTGGATAATGAAGCTCAGATTGATGCAGTAACAGCCGTATCTGGTTCTGGTCCTGCTTACTTTTTCTATTTGATGGAAAGTATGATTCGTGCAGGTAAAAATTTAGGTCTGGATGAAAAAGTTGCCACAGCATTGACGCTTCAAACAGCGTTAGGTGCAGCGCAAATGGCAATTACCAGTTCAAATTCTCCGTCGGAATTACGTAAAAACGTGACATCTCCAAATGGCACAACACAAGCAGCTTTAGAAGTGTTTGATCGTGCACAAGTTTCACAAAATATTCAGGCAGCGCTTGCAGCAGCTCAGAAGCGTAGCCAAGAGCTCGCACAAGAGTTGAGTGACAAGACTAAATCGGTTTAAGTAGGATAAGACAATTATGGGTGCAAGTTCTGCGCTAATTTTTGGTGTTTTGATCAATGTTGCGATTTTATTGGTCTTTTTCCGTTTTCTAATGCAATTGGCGGCAGTGAGCCCATACAATCCAGTTGTGCTTTCTACGGTGAAAGCCACTAAGATTGTTGATGTTCTGAGTCGAACTTTGCCAACAGTAGCTAGTGGTCGTGTTAATTTAGCCGCGATTGCCTTATTGATCGTACTGTATTTACTCAAAATTTTTGGGTTAATGTATTTATCGGGGCAAATGCCGCATAGCGCCATCTATCTTGTGGTTACAACATTTGTGACAATGATTCAGGACTTGATTCGTTTTTGTCGATATTTAATATTTGCTACGATTATTTTGAGTTGGGTGGTGATGTTTACACAAACACGTTCACCTTATATTGAAGTTATTCAAGAGCTTGCTGAACCACTATTAGCTCCTTTCCGTCGTTTATTGCCAAATATGGGAATGATCGATCTTTCTCCAATTTTAGCATTCTTAACTTTATACATTGCTGAAATCTTAATGAACGAAGCAGCTAAGGCACTGTTAATGGGTCTTTAGAATCATTCAGTGAAATAAAAAAATGGGCTTTCGCCCATTTTTTTATTTCTTAATCCATTTTTGCCGTATGGCACTGTTCAGTGGATTAGAAAAAAATCTGGCAATCAAAGCACCTAGACCAATCGCAAGAATAAGATAGACCAACAATAATAAAAGTTTAATGTTGCCCTCGGTTACGGCAGGCGTATAAAACAGCTTGAAGAAACCTAAAATAATCAGATGGAATAAGTAAATTTCATAACTATTTCTGCCGATGTTATGGAGTAGTCTGAAGCGTTGTATTTGATCAGTTTTCTTTTCATTTGCTACATTCGCGAGAATAACGATTGCCGTCGACAGTGCAAAAAAGCTAATTCCCCAAATCGCATTTTCTTTGATAGATGCTGAAAAATAAATGATCAGCATGAGAACAATTGCAATGGATTTGAGCCATAACCATGTTTGTGGTTTAAATTGGAGTTTCGGTGCAATCAGTGCTGCAATACATCCGAAGGCAATTCCATCAAAGCTTGAAAAATAATGATATAAATACGCACCATTTTCTGCGCCGTAATGCAAATATCTGAAATAGGGCGCAAATAGAATCAGCGCACAACAAACAATGATAAAAAATGATTTTTTCCTAAATAATAATGCTATGAGTGGAAAAAGTAGATAAAACACTTCTTCTACAGATAAAGACCATAATACGCCAAGTACATAATTAACCCAGCCATTTTCAATAATCAGGATATTCATCCAAAATATCAGTGCTGCTATGTTCACCGTTGATTGAGACACGACGATGTCATTTGGTGCTTGAGTCATAAAAGGATTAAGTTCAAATGCACCTAAGACATTAACTAGACAGATCAATAAAATCATCGTCGGCATAATCCGAGCAAATCTTGAAATATAAAAATCTCGACTATTGATTTGATTCAACGTTCCGTAACGCTTGAGGGTGTGCGAAGTGATTAAGTAACCTGAAATTACAAAAAACATGGTGACACCATAGTTACCATTTCGAGCTAAAAGGGTAGTGATGTTTTCACCAAAAATTTGGAAATTAATTGAGGTATCAAATAGCTTGTATGGAATGTTGAAGTGATGCAGTAGAACCAAAATAATTGAAATGAAACGTAAGCTGTCGATGGAATAGTGGCGGTTGAATTGAGGTTGATTAAAGGACATATTGCATTCCTTTCTCCTATGCGAATTAATTTTTATAAGCTATTCTTTATTTTCAGTGTTCTTGTAGCGCAGGAGCATTTAGCTCCTGTCTGCAAGAAACATTCTTGGTTAATATGATTATTATGGCTTAATGGGCAGCATCCCAGTTTGGACCTTGTCCAACTTCAACTACAAATGGCACTGAGATTTCTAAAACAGATTGCATGACATCTGCAATTTGTTTTGAAAGTTCATCTGCAATTGCAGCATCAGCTTCAAATACCAATTCATCGTGTACTTGAAGTAATAATTTTGCTTGGTCTTTAGGTAAAACTTTATCGACTGCAATCATGGCAAGTTTAATAATATCTGCTGCACTGCCTTGTAAAGGCGCATTGATTGCAGCACGTTCAGCTGCCTGTTTGATCATTTTATTGCTTGCTAAAATATCAGGCGTATACAAACGACGACCGAGTATAGTTTCTACAAAACCTTGCTCGCGCGCAATTTGGCGTGTTCGTTCCATATAGTCGAGTACACCTGGATAGCGTTGGAAATAACGAGCAATATAGCTACGTGATTCTTCACGACTAAAACCAAGTTGACGAGTCAAACCGAATTCTGACATGCCATAGAGTAGTCCAAAGTTCACAGCTTTGGCTTGACGACGTTGATCATTGGTCACATCTTCAATCGCAATTCCTAAGACTTCCGAGGCAGTACGACGATGTACATCTTGACCTTGTTGGAAGGCATGGACTAAGGCATCATCTTGAGAGAAATGCGCCATCAAACGTAATTCAATTTGTGAATAATCGGCTGCGAGAAGTACCCGACCTTCGGGAGCAATAAAAGCTCTACGAATTTGACGACCAATTGGAGTACGAATCGGAATATTTTGTAAATTAGGGTCGGTCGAAGATAAACGACCTGTTGCTGTTAATGCTTGGTGATAACTGGTATGAACACGATGTGTTGAATCATGTGACTGCTCAACCAAACGATCAGTATAGGTATTTTTTAGTTTTGCTAAGCCACGATGTTCTAAAATCACTTCTGCTAAAGGATGTTCAATTTTCTCTAAAATACTTTCACTGGTGCTGTATTGACCTGTTGCAGTTTTTTTACCGCCTTTAAGCCCTAGACGATCGAATAGAACCTCACCGACTTGCTTTGGAGAAGCGATATTGAATGCTTCACCAGCCAGTTCTGTGGCTTGGTTTTCCAAGGTTTGCATCGTTTCAGAAAATTCAACACTCAGTTGATCAAGAAAAGCGTGATCCAACTTAATTCCATCTTCTTCCATACCTGTAAGCACACGAGCCACAGGCATTTCGATGTTATGCAGAATATGCACTAACTCAGGCGAGCTTTTCAGTTTTGCTGCTAAGACCTCATATAAACGATAAGTTACATGCGCATCTTCGGCTGCATAATGTGCTGCAACTTCAAGTTCAATTTGATTAAAGCTTTTTTGTTTTGCGCCTTTACCAGCAATTTGCTCAAAAGTTGTGGTCAAATGACTAAGATAAACTCGAGCTACATCATCCATACCATGTCTTGTTGCCGCAGCATTAAATACATATGAAGCAAGCATGGTGTCAAAATACCAACCTTGAATGCTAATACCATGATTAGCAAAGATATGAGCATCATATTTCAGGTGATGCCCAATTTTCTTCACTTGTTCATTTTCAAGTATTGGTTTAATTTGCGCTAAGATTTGCTCGCGATTGAGTTGCTGAGGCGCGCCTTCGTAATCATGAGCGACAGGTACGTAGTAAGCGTCTTTAGCATCGAAGGCAACGGAAAAGCCAACTAACTCTGCAATACGATAATCTAAGTTGGTTGTTTCCGTATCAATTGCGAAGTGATCAGCTTGCTGCATGCGTTGCAACAATTGATCCCAATCGGCTTGTTCTAATACAATATGATATGTCGCTTCACCTAACTGATCATCTTGACTCGATAGATTGGCATGATCTTCGGTGGTGACTTGTTCAGTCTTTTGCTCAGCTTTAACAATACTTTGAGATGTTTGTTGATAAGCCGATGTATTCGGGTTGTTGGGATGATCTAAAGATTGTAATTGATTACGAAATTCTAGTTCAGTATAAAGATCACGGAGATGATCAATATTTGGATTCGATAGTTTAAGGTCATGCCAATCTAAGGCTAAATCTAAATCGCAGACAATACTCGCAAGTTGGTGATCAATTTTTATATTCTCTAAATTATCTTTAATATTTTGGCTAATTTTGCCTTTAAGCTGATCTGCATTAGCGATGATATTATTTAATGAACCATATTCATTAAGAAGTTTAGCCGCAGTTTTCGCTCCAACACCTGGAACACCCATGATGCCGTCAGATGCATCACCCATCAGAGTAAGATAATCAATGATTTGATGTGGATGTACGCCAAATTTTTCAAAAACACCGGCTTCATCCAAAACACGCTCTTTAAAACTATCTTCAAGTTTGACGTTTTCATTTACTAATTGCGCCATGTCTTTATCGCCTGTAGAGATAAGAACATGATGACCTTCAGCAAGTGCTCGTTTGGTTAATGTACCAATAATGTCATCTGCTTCAGCACCGGGGAGGCTATATAAAGGAATGCCTTGTGCTCTGATAAGCGCATGTAAATAAGGAATCTGTTGTGACAATTCTTCAGGCATACTTGGACGATCGCCTTTATAAATTGGCGATAATTTATGTCGAAAGGTTGGCTCAGGCGTGTCGAAAATCACAGCCATGTGGGTCGGTTGAGTACGACGCATCAATTTCTGAATTGCTGAAATTGCACCACGAATTGCGTTAGTGTGTAGACCAGTAGATGTGGTTAATGGTGGTAAGGCGTGAAAAGCACGGAATAAAAAGTAAGACCCATCAACCAAGACGAAAGGTGGCATTGCACACATCCTAATTATAAATTAGCTGCCATTTTACGTGAAAAAGCATGGTCTGTCCCTGTTGCAATAAAAAGTGATGACGATCTATGTCGTTTAAAATTGCAGAATTTTGTATGTAAAAATAGCTGCTTATCGAGTGATCAAGTAAGATAGTTTAAATAATCTTGTCATAATTGATCTAAGTCTATGTATAAAAAAGACAAGCAGGGAATTGTTATTGTCCTCATTGCTTTGACCATGTTGCTTGCGACTTCAGTTGCTTTTAATTGGCATGCAACCGTGATTGCAGCTGCGATAGGACTAACTGTTGTTATTGTACACATACTCTCTGAAATTCATCAGCGTTTGAGGCTGCTTGAACAAGCTGCGCCAAGTTATTTTGCTCAATCTACAGGGGTTGGAACACAGAAAATTTTAATTTACAGTTCAGCGTTGATTGCACTTTTTGCCTATGCAAATACTTGGATGTGGTTGGCTGGTGGTGCATTACTGGTGTTGATATTGTGTTTGATTCAAACCATGAGCGCATTTCAAACTCGGCTATTACATTTAGAACAATACGCAGTATCAAGACCTGAAAATATTTCTACCCAACCAGTGACAGATTCTCTAACTATTCAAACACATACAGATTCAGCTGAGCGGGTAGAAATGTCTTCTTCTCGCATGAATCAGCACCCTGCATGGATGCAAGCAGATCATCAACAGCTAATTCAAAATCAACAAACTGAAAATAATTCTGAATATCAAGTTCATCAACCCGTTAAACAACCCGCTTGGTGGCAGCCTGCAATCGATTGGATGATACATGGCAATCCAATTTTACGTGTTGCTGTCGCTGTTTTGATGGTTGGTGTGATTTTACTTTTACGTTTTGCAAGCGAGCATTGGCAGTTGAGCTTAGGTGTTAAGCTCAGTTTTATCGCAAGCGCAGGTATCATAACCACTGTTGCTGGTTATTTGCTGCAAAAGAAAAATCGATTATTTGCAGTTGCATTACAAGGTGTGGGCCTAGCGATTGTATTCTTAACTCTGATTTTCTCACATCATTTTGAAGTGATTGCAAGTTTAACCACAGCCAGTATTCTATTTGTGATTTTATTATTGGCGACTGTTTATCTGAGCTTGAAACAACAAGCTTTGTATTTAGCTATTTTAGCTTTAACAATGGCTTATCTCGCTCCTTTAGTGATTCCTCATACACATCCTGATGTGATTTTCTTATTTGGCTATTATTTTGTGATTAATTTAGCTGTAGTGGCGGTTAATTTTATTCAGCCTTGGAAAATTCTTCATCAAATTGCTTTTTTTGCCACTATGTTTATTGGTGGCGCAACGATTGTAATCTATGCAGAAACTCAGCAATTCAATACTTTAGATTTGATTCTGTGGCTACATATCGCTTTATTTATTTGGCTCAGTATCCGCTATAGCCAATTAATGCTTAGGGCTCAAAATCAGGATGCTCGTGTTGATTCTGAAATCAAGAGCGAATCTAAACGCTTAGAGCCGATCTTAGATGTTGGGCTTATTTTTAGCGTACCTGTGTTAAGTTTTTCTCTACATGCTTATCTCATGCATAATTCGACTCTATCATTGACACTTGGTGCAGTTGGATTAGCAATTGTTTATATCTCATTAAATATATGGATTAAACGACAACATCCACAACTTTCTATCTTGGCGAAAAGCTTTTTTATCCTTGCTATGGTATTTACAGCATTGATTTTTCCATTGGCGAAAGGCGCACATTGGACATCAGTGGGGTGGGTGATTCAAGGAACGGCATTGATTGTGTGGGGCGTGACTGAGCGTTATCGTTTGAGTCGCTATATTGGTGTAGCTTTAGTTTTACTTAGTTCTATCGCGCTGCTTTTTCAAGTTTGGTCAAATGATCATTTCCCGATATTGAGCACGGTTATTTTTGCGTTAGCACAATTTATTTCAGCTTTCTATTTATTGCACTATCAAGAAGTGGAAAAATATTTCAGTGCACGAATGCTCAGTGCAATTTTCCTTATTTTAGGTATGTATGCTGGGGCGATTGCTGGTGTTGAGTACATGCAATGGCAGCAGTATGGATTAAATCCTTACATAGCAATAGCGGTAGTATTGCTTGGATTGTTTAGTTTAGCCGTTCATTTTAAATCACGATTGCAGTGGGCGAGCGTACAACTCATTTTAATATCAGGTTTGCTATTTTTAGTTTATGCAGAAAGTTTTGCGATTGAAATTTATACTCAGCACCAGTGGCAAAGTATCTTACAACAAAGTTGTTTTATGGTTGCTGCATTAGGGTTGTTATTTATTTTAACCAATATCGGGGATTACAAAAAACATCTGAGTCTATGGTCAACTATATTGTGGTTAAGCTTAGCCAGCATAGGCTTGGCAATTTTTCCAATCTTACCATTGGTCGGTTTGGCAATATTACCGATTGGTTATCATATTGCTTTTATGCGAAAAGATTCTGAAATCTTATTACAAACACCTGTGATCAGTTTAAATCTGATTTGGCTAATAATGATCAGCTTAGATTACTATTCTGCTGAGCATTATTATCTTATGCCAATTTTAAACTATACCGATGCCACTTCTTTGTTCATGTTGATAGCAATGTCTTGGACGATTTATCAACATCAAATGATGATTCAAGCAGAGTTTAGAACAGGCTTAAAGATTGTCACTATTTTAACTGGTTTATTGGTTCTGAGTAGTATTGTTGTGCGAGCTATGCATCATTATTTCGATACGCCATTGTGGGGTGTAGAAATTTGGTCTAATGGTGATGTGCAACTTAGTTTAACGCTACTTTGGGTTGTTTTAGCCTTTATTCTGATGACCTTTTCAAGTCGCCGTCACATTCGACAAGTTTGGTTTGTGGGTGCTGCATTATTGGGGATCGTTGTCGCTAAGCTTTTGTTATTAGATTTATCGCAAAGCGGTACATTAACTCGTGTCATTTCATTTATTGGTTCGGGTGCAATCATGCTTGTGATCGCTTATCTTGCACCATTACCACCATCGATTGATCAACAATCCGAAGAATCGTAATTATTTTTCTTTCGCTTCTTTTTTGAGCTCTTTTTGATTGGCATATTGATCGATTTCATCTTCTTCTAGAGGTAGAGGTCGATCAATTAAGCCCATTTTCGGTACAGGAATTTCAATTTCATTTTCTAAGAAACCATTTCGAACACGTTCTTGCATTTCATCACGCACTATTAACGCATTTTCTTGACGACACCATACAGCAAATAGAAGTTCAATCGACGATTCTCTAAAAGCGGTGACAGTAACAGTTGGTTTAGGGTCATCCATGACCAATGGATATTTTGATGCGACGTCTAAAAGCACTTGTCTCACTTTGATAATATCTTCATGGAAATTAATCGCTAATGTGATCGGAATACGCCGTATTGGGAACTTTGATAAGTTCATCACCGGCGTTCGAATCAATTGTTCGTTTGGCAAACGGATATAGACATTATCGAGTGTTAACAGTTTAACAGAGAGTAAGTCGATCGAAATCACTTCACCTTCGATGGTTTGTCCTCGAATTAAGGTGATCTGAATGGTATCGCCAACTTCAAACGAACCTTCGCCAATTAAAAATAATCCACTAATCAAGTTTGTTGCAGAGGTTTGCGATGCAAAACCCAGTGCGACAGTTAAAATCCCTGCTGCACCTAAGAACACGCTGAGTTTAAATCCTGCTTCTCTCAAACTCGTCATAATGAAGAGTAAGAAAATAAAGTAGAAAATTCCTCTACGCCACAGTAATCGTTGATGAGCATTAAAACGACTACCAATGGTGCGAATAAACGCATTTGAAACAATTCGAGCGATTACAAAGCCAATAAAAGCTAAAATAATAGCGACGAGAATTTCACTCAGTCGTTCAAAATTAATATTGGTATATAAGCTGGTGATGCTGGATGCGACATCTTTTGGGATATTGGTATCGGACATGGCATCCTCTTAAAAAAACGAATCAAACATATTAAATAAGTTACTGCCTGGAGCGCGAGGCGGGTGTACATAGGTCACTTCACCTGCTTGGGTCGGGGTTTTATTTTCAATCCGAATACGTGCAGGATGTTCAGAACCTTCGTAATAGACCTTGATTTGTGACGTCCATAAACGTCCTGTACTTTCACTATAAAATAATGGCAGTGCAGGAACAGGGACGTTCATACGATCAAAACGTAATTGATGTTGGCTGGTATTATGGAACTCAATAGGTGTAACCGCACGGAATGCACGAGGTTTGAGCAGGTTTAAATCCGTTCGACCATCCACAGAGGTTGCATAGCAAATTTCGCCCTGCTGTGGATTTTTACCAAACCAGGTATCTTTGGGTTGAATTACAGGTATGTCGAACAATGGCTCTGAAAGCCCATTGACTAAGCCAGCAATCCATAACGGGGTGCTGATATACAAGGTTCCACGCTGCCCAGCAGGAATGTAAATAGGATCAACGGGTTTAATTACCACAGAGCGATCAGACAAGCGTGGCATCAAATGAAAACTACTATTGGTTTTGTGAAACATATAGCGTTCAATTTTTGCTGGATGTGGCATAGCAAATTCGGTATCGGTCAAGATTTTCCATTGTTGTTCGTAGTCATGCTGAGACTGAGGACGATGGTATTCCAAGCGCCACTCTTTTATTCCACGCGTAAGACGGAATAACAATGAACCGAATTGCCAAGCTTTGGCTTGCTGAAGTTCAAATTGTTGTTCACCCCACCATTTTAAAGTATTGGAATGGGGAGCTTGATATTGATTATTTTGAGTCAAGTTGCAAAATTCCTTTGTGAGTATGCTAAACAGACTTCACGCTGTAATCTCCTTAGAGTACACTCAACCATCTCTTTCATCATTATAAATTGTGATGCAAATACTTAAACAAATACAAATTCCTTATAGTTTTGCTAAACGACATGGCGTTTTATTACGTTATGAAGGCGATCAAGTTTTTATCGTGCGTAAAAAGGACACTGCACGTATAGCATTGCAGGAAGCTCGTCGAGTTTTGGGGAAATCAGCGCATGATCAACTTTGTACTGATCAAGAGTTCCATGCTTTATTAAGTTCTAGCTATGCAGGCGATACAGGTGAATCGCAACAGGTTGCGGCGGGTTTAGAGGATCATCCAGACCTACTCAGTTTGGCGGATCAAGTTCCTGAAGCAGAAGACTTAATGGACCAAGAAGATGATGCGCCTATTGTCAGATTGATCAATGCATTGTTGTCAGAAGCAATTCGTGTCAGTGCATCAGATATTCATATTGAAGCTTTTGAGAAAAAACTTTCAGTACGCTTACGTGTAGATGGCCAACTTCGAGAAATTGTTCAGCCACGCCGTGAGTTAGCACCATTATTGGTATCACGTATTAAAGTCATGGCTAAACTGGATATTGCAGAAAAACGAATTCCGCAAGATGGTCGTATTTCATTGCGTTTAGCTGGGCGTGAAGTGGATGTCCGTGTTTCGACATTACCTTCATCACATGGTGAGCGTGTGGTAATGCGTTTGCTCGATAAGCAAGCTGGGCGCCTGAACATGGTTCATTTGGGTTTGATGCAAAATGATTATGATCGTTTGACACAATTGGTGCATCGTCCACATGGCATTATTTTGGTGACTGGTCCAACAGGTTCGGGTAAAACCACAACGTTATATGCCGCACTTTCTGATTTAAACGACAATACGCGTAATATTTTGACAGCTGAAGATCCGATTGAATATCAATTAGAAGGGATTGGGCAGACGCAGGTTAACACCAAAGTTGATATGACCTTTGCCCGTGCCTTAAAGGCGATGTTACGTCAAGATCCTGATGTGGTTATGGTCGGGGAGATCCGTGATCTTGAAACTGCTGAAATTGCAGTTCAAGCGTCACTCACAGGTCACTTGGTACTTTCTACCTTGCATACCAATACTGCAATTGGTGCTGTGACGCGATTAAAAGATATGGGGATTGAGCCATTCTTATTAGCGAGCTCATTGATTGGTGTTATTGCACAACGTCTTGTTCGCACACTTTGTCCGCACTGCGTGACATGGCGTAAAGCGGATGCATTTGAGAGACAAGTGTTTCAGCATCTAAAAGTAGATGAGCATATGGAATTACCAGAGCCACATGGTTGTGAACGTTGTTCACATGTTGGCTTTAGTGGACGAACAGCAATTTATGAAATTGTGCCTGTTGATGAATCTATGCGCCGACTAATACACGGTAATGCCGCTGAATATGAGTTAGAAAATTATGCTCGCCGTCATGCTGCATCGATTCGTGATGATGGTTTATTGAAAGTTTTGGCTGGCAAGACAACCTTAGAAGAGGTTCTACGTGTGACCAATGAAGCGGCAGAAGAGTAAGTTTTAAAATAGTTACTAAAAAAGCAGCAAGGTTAATCTTGCTGCTTTTTTTATAAATTTAATTATGCAGTAACGATATTAAAATTCACATCGATATTGTTACGTGTTGCATTTGAATAAGGGCAAACGATATGTGCTGCTGCTACTAATTGTTCTGCTTCAGCTTGTTCTAAACCAATTAAATATACATTTAACGTCACTTCAATTCCGAAACCGTTTGGGATCGGACCAATTCCAACTTCACCTTCAACATATGCATCTTTTGAAATTTTTAATTTATCGCGATTTGCTACAAATTTCATTGCACCAAGGAAACATGCAGAATAACCAGCTGCGAAAAGTTGTTCAGGGTTAGTCACTGCTCCACCAGCACCGCCCATTTCTTTTGGCACACCTAATTGAACATCTAAGACACCATCTGATGATGTAGCTCGACCATCACGACCACCTGTTGCTTTGGCTTTTGCTCGATATACGACTTGTTCTAGAGACATGATTATTATTCCTGAATTAATATTGAGTTCAATTAAATCGTACACGATATAAAATCAAAAACAAGTAATCAAATTGTAAAGAGGGCAATCACTTGGTTAGATTGTGACGTAGTTCTGCAAGTTGGTTTTTCAACTCAAATAAAGTCTTTGGACTACATGAAGCAGCTTGGGCAATCTGATGTGGAATATCAATAGCTTGTAATTGTAAATCTATACCTTGCTCAGTGAGTGAAATGATCACCAGTCTTTCATCTTTTTTTGAGCGTTTACGATGAATCAGTTGTGCAGACTCTAGTTTTTTTAAGATAGGTGTTAATGTCGAAGACTCTAAAAATAATCGATCACCAATTTCAGAAACAGTAACTTGATCTTTTTCCCATAAAACCAACATTACAAGATATTGAGGGTAGGTAAGTTTAAGCGGCGCAAGCAACTGTCTATAGACTTGGTTGATTGCTAAATTAGTCGAATAAACTAGAAAACATAACTGATTATCTAATAATAGTTGTTGGTGTTCTTCACCCATGCAGCTCTCAATAAATAGTTAACTTTACTCAGTATATATTGGTCTTAAAGCATTGATTAAGCAATTTTAGAATCAATCAATAATTGAAAGGATATTCAAAAGCCTATATTGCCAACTTTATTTGATTTTGGAATTACCAAAGATCTGCAATTTTCTTTAATAGTTTCGCTCTATTTCGTGCTGTAGGATTATTTGGATTAGCTACTGTTTGTTGTTCAAAATATTGTTGCCAAAGTTGGATCATCTCTAAAGTTGTTCCTTTCTGCTTTATGATGATGATGTCTTCGCGCTTGATATTTTCTAATCGTTGTCTCGCTCCTTCAGCACCAGTACCCCAACCAATTATCCATTGTCCAAAACTGTTTATAGATAAATTTTGCGGGGTGGGTAATGTGTTTTGTACTTGAGTGGATGGATCAATTAAGACATCATCTGTCATTGCATGTATGTGTGCTGTTGTCCCTAAAAAAAAGAAGAAAGGAATAAATTTATACATAGATAGAGCTTGAGGCAATTTAAGGCCAGATGTTACACGATTCATGGTGAGAAAATGTTTAAACTTGTTCTACGATGATTATTAATTCTTATTAAATCATCATTCTAGCGATCATGCATGCATAAAATATGATTAGGTTAGTCAGTTATTTTTACAATTATAAATTTTCAATGGAAGAAATGAGGGCTTCCAATAGGAATATATCAATAGCTGATTAATTTTCGATGTTGCATTAATGGCATGGATAGGCGAGTTGATTCCTGTTCTTTGATATCGAACGAGTTGGTAATTAATGCCTGACCTTCATCTTTGACGATTTGTAATAGTTGACCGCGACTGTCGGTAATGCCTGAATGTCCCCAAGTTTGGCGTTTTTCACCATGCCATCCCTGTTGAGCAGCACCTAAAACATAGCATTGACTATCCATCGCACGTGCTTGTAATAGTAATTGCCAATGCAGTTTGCCAGTGGTGTAGGTAAATGCTGCTGGGGCAGAGAGTATATGTGCACCTTGCTGACGTAAGGTTAAAGCAAGTTCAGGAAAGCGTAGGTCATAACAGACCATGAGACCGATATTACCAAATGGTGTTTTCGCGACAACCACTTGATCGCCTGATTCAAAGAATTGAGATTCTTGATATCCACCAACAGCATCACCGACTTGAACATCAAATAAGTGAATTTTATCGTAACGTGCTTCAGTGCCTTCAGGACTAATGCATAAGCTGACCGTTCGCACACGACCATCAGTAATGATTGAACCATCAGGACGAAAAGGACAAGGTAATGTACCAGCGATAATCCAAATTTGATATCGATGTGCGAGTTGTTCTAAACGTTGTTGGATTGCTTCAAACTGAGCAGCAGTTTCTCGTTGTTTACCTGCGGCAAAGCACACGAAATTTTCAGGGAAGACAATCAGGTTAGCTGCTTGTGCCTTGCTCTGTTGTAATAATCTTTCTATAACAATGAAGTTATCTTCAATGTCATTCTGAGAATTCATTTGAGCAACAGAGAGTAAGGTCATAGAGCAGCCAATGTAGTTAGCTTAACAATCAAGCATTTTGTTTTTGTACGTCAGTATTCAAGCAATCTTGCTCTTTTTGCAATTGCTTAACGAGTGGTTCAAACATATTTTGGTTGTTGTCATTTAAACGCATCAACGTTTTATGTGCATCAAGTACGGTATTTAACATAGCGCTATGAGTAACATGTTCCTCAGTAAGCTCTAATGTGCATACATTTGGATCGCCACAATAATTTAAGATCACAAAAACCTGTCCTAGCCCCATACTATTGGCTAAGGTTGTAATATCTGGATTTGTCGATAGCATAACTGCTTGTATGTGATGAGCTTGCTTGAGCTTTAACCCCAATTTTGCCAGTATGCCTAATACAGTACTGTCAATAAATGTGGTTTCAGTCAAATCAACGATTGCACCAACAACATTTTGCTGTTGTTCAATCCTGTTAAGTAGTTTGTCTAAACTTATACAAGAGTGAGCACGCACTTCGCCAATAAGTTTGAAAATATGCGTTCCGTTCAAACTTGCATATTCAACATGACCTGTTGACATATAAATGCCATTTTCAGAGAAAGGATATAAAATTATCCCATAGTGATATTCTAGACACAAGTGGTTGGATGGTGTGATCTAATTAAAATATTGATATTTAAATTAATTCATTCGACATAAGCTCAGAATTGCAATGTCATCAGCTACATGTTCTGGTGCTTGAAAGGAATCATTTTGTAGATGTTCGACTAATTGATTGAACTGATCATTTAAACCACCATCAAATGGTTCAAGTGCACCGTCTGAACATAAAATAAATCGTGCATGACGACTTAACACACAACAGTGCTCTTCAACCTCGAGTTCTTCAGTTAAGCCGAGTGGAAAGCTACTGGTGGTTAAAATTTGTGGCGGTTTGTTTGGTTCAAAAATGATGGGTGGTGGATAATGTCCTGCACTAGACCAACACACTTCATTGGTTGTTAGATTTAATATACCTGCCACCATGGTGATGTGTTTTTCAATATTCTCTTGCATCAGCATGGCATTTAGCTTTTGAATTAATTGGCTTGGTCTTTTGGAGCGACCATGAAAAGCAGCCATCCACGATGTGAGTAAGCTACTAGTAACACCATGACCAGAAACATCTGCTAAATAAAATAAAACTTCATGATCATTCAATCTCCAATAATCATACCAATCACCAGACAAATAAGCGGATGGCTGAAACAGAGATTCAAATTGATAATTTGGAAGTTCGATTGGATTTGGTAATAAACGCTTTTGTAATTCAGCTGCGGATGGTAAATCACGACTATCTTGATTACGTTTATATTGTGCGTCAATTTTAAATAAAGAGTGTACTGGGTTCTTAGGTAAATTATCCCACATCCAACCTGCTAGCGCACCTAACTCCCAAGCTTGAGCAAGTGCAGCTCCTTCATGTTCAAAAGCAAGAACAATTGTTGGGAGTTTCCATTGATATTTTAAAAAATCTTGTACATCAGCAATTGCAATAATGGTTTGATCATACAATTCTAAATCATCCACTTGAATGATTTGCAGGCTTGGTAACTCACTTAATGCTTGATCTAGATAAGTTACTGAGCGTGTGGGTTGGATGAAATACATAAATAAATTGCCGATCCTTTAAGTGATCATTTTTTAAGTCATCATAGATGAAATATGATGAAAAACATAGTATTGCTAAAGCTTTTAAAACCCAAGCAATACTTAGATTTGTAATAAAATGATTATAAAGTTATTGCTCATCTGGAGATGATTCATCGGTATCATCAACATCGCCGATAAAGGAAATATCGTTTGAATCGCCTTTCTTTTCAGCAATTTGGAAAGCTTTTCTTTGTAGGTAGAAATCGCGAATCATTGCATATTTATCGCCTTTTAAACTTTCTTCTATATCTAAAATTTGTGAGCGAGCATCAATCGCTTGTAAAACATTAGTCGACCAAAGTATGCCATCTTGATCATCTAATAAATATTTTTGAGGGCGACCAAAACTGTCTGCAGCTAAACCAAAACCATCACGGAAAGTGCTTGGTCCAAAAAATGGAAGCATCACATATGGGCCAGAGGCAACACCATAATAACCTAATGTCACACCAAAACTTTCCTCTTCTGTTGGCAGCCCTAAACGACGCGCAGGATCAGCAAAACCTAGAGTTGTTAAGGTATTAACCGTAAATCGCCCCAATGTTTTGGCTGCTCGGCTAGGACGACCTTGAATTAATTGATTTACTGCATTCCACGGTTCACCTAAATTTTTACGGAATTGGCGATAAGGATTACGAACGGGTTCGGGAACTTTGGCAACATATTGAATTGCAACAGGCTTTAATACATTACGATCTAAAGCATCGTTAAAAGCGAAGATTTGACGGTTAAGTGGTTGTAGTGGATCTTTCACTTGATCAGGTTGTGCGGCATTCGCATTCACTTTTAAATCGTTTTTTGTAATATGTTTTAAATCTTTTATAGCCTGTAGTGTTGAAGTATTTTGTTCAACGGTTTGGTTTGTAATGGCATTACTTGCTTGATTTGCAGTGTCTGCTGCAAATAAGGATGAGCAAGCTCCAGCAGATAACAACCCAAGCAAGATAAAATTTGAATAATGCATAAAAGTCCTTAGTCGCTGAAAATGCGAAATGCAGTCATTAAGTGATTGTTTGAATAGAACCCATCATAATATATAGCAAGAGCAAAAATTAATTGTTCTGTCCGTATTAAAGCAAATTTGCTCAAAAAATATAAGTAAAAAGATGTTTTTGTTTAAAATCTGATCATTTGGAGTAATAAACAAAAAGAAATTGAGAAAAGGGGTTGCGCCTGTTTGGAAATGCTGTAGAATGCACATCCATCGGCGGTGATGCAGATAAAAACTTGTTGAGAAACAAGGATTTGGCTAGAAAGGTTGGATTCTTGGATTGGTTGATAAGTTTGATAAATATCTAAATTACCTGTTGACTTTGAAGAAATTCAGAGTAATATAGCCGACCTAGCTTGATGATGACGAATCATTGAGAAGATCATTAAGAGAATAGAAGAACAACTTGTGTGGATTTTTACTGGTTAATCGATCGAAAATATTTCATTGATTAGATGGTAGAAATTACTCGAA
>NZ_KB849764.1:315085-834085 GCF_000369005.1 Acinetobacter beijerinckii CIP 110307 | reverse complement strand
AAGATACCCGTTATGTTACCCGTTTTATTGTCAGATTGAAACAGATCGAAGAGTGCCTTTACATAGTGTAAACTAATGATATTTATGCTCTTTAATGTTTGATTTAGACCCATTTAGATGCATATATAATTTAATACTTCCTTTCGTCAATAAGTGCGATCTTGAGTTTCGGCATAATGATATAAGTCAAACTATGAGTTTATGCACGTATAGAATAAAGTGCTGTAGGTGTTTTTTTGAAGCAATATTAGTGCCATAACAGGACATATTTAATCTTAGCACGACTTTCAAATGCAGAAAGCATCCTTTTAAGTGCTTATGAAGCCATAAAATAAACAGAAGATTGAAGAGATAGAGTTTCAATCGCTTAAAAATGTATTTTTGTGGTGCAAAAAAAGTGTTGTTTTGATGCAGCATCAATTGTGCTTTAAAACAGACCATGACTAAATCTTCTTGGAAAAAAACAAATAACTATAATATTAGTAAAATGTATAAATCACTATAAATTAATAATTATCAAAAACTTATAACTTTATCTATTTTATTTTTTAATTTATGGCATGCTAATTGCTTAAATATTATTGAGTCAAAGAAGACTTTTTAAGTTTACAAGACGGCCAACGATGTCCGATCTGATCGATTTGTTTGCACAAAGTGATGTGTCAACAAAGCTGTATACGTTCAGTATGGGAGATGGCAATGTCTTTAGATTTATCAGCTAAAAAAGCGACTTCAATAAAGTTATTTAACTTTTCTGAACCTACCATGCGCGCATTCCACATGAGTTGGCTCGCATTCTTCGTTTGTTTCTTTGCATGGTTTGCATGCGCACCTTTAATGCCTGTCATTGCAGGTGAATTTCATCTCACAAAAGATCAAATCGCAAATATCAATATTGCCGCAGTCGCAATCACCATCTTAGTTCGTTTGATTGTTGGTCCTTTGTGCGATAAATACGGGCCACGCAAGACATATACCGCCTTGTTAATTATTGGCAGCATTCCTGTATTTGGTGTGGCTTCAGCAAATAGCTATGAATCGTTCCTTTTCTTTCGCCTCCTTATCGGTGCGATTGGTGCGAGTTTTGTGATCACTCAATACCACACCAGCATCATGTTTGCTCCAAATGTCGTAGGTACTGCAAATGCTGCTTCAGCAGGTTGGGGAAATGCAGGTGGTGGAGCAACTCAAGCACTCATGCCATTACTGCTTGCTGCTTTAGTTATGTTTGGTGTTGAGCAAACAATGGGATGGAGAATTGCACTGATTGTACCGGGTGTCATGATGGTGATCGTAGGTTTCCTTTACTGGAAGTTGACACAGGATTGTCCTCAAGGCGATTTTAGAGAGCTCCGTGAACAAGGTGTAGTGGTTGGTAGTGATAAAAAAGGTGGCCTTGCAATCTTAATGCATGCTGCACGTAATTATCGTGTATGGATTCTCTTCTTCTCTTATGCAGCATGTTTCGGTATCGAAATCTTTATCCATAACATCATTGCGATGTACTACGTCGAACACTTTAGTTTCGGATTAAAAGAGGCTGGTTTAGCAGCAGGTATCTTTGGTTTGCTCGCATTATTTGCACGTGCATTGGGTGGGATTCTTTCAGACAAAGTTGCACTTAAAAAAGGCTTGGATGGTCGTACTAAAGTACTGTTTGGATTAATCCTTGGCGAAGGGCTTTTCTTAATGTTGTTCTCACAAATGAATGGTGCTGTGTCGGCCATTCTAGTGATGACTGTGTTCGCATTATTTACTCATATGGCATGTGGTGCGACTTATGCGCTTGTTCCATTCATTGATCGTGAAGCTTTAGGTGGTGTGGCAGGCATCATTGGTGCTGGTGGAAACGTTGGTGCAGTGGCAGCGGGTTTCTTACTGAAAGGTATGTTGGATATTCAAACTTGTTTAATGGTTTTAGGTGGTTTGGTGGTCATTGCTGCGAGTTCGGTCATGTTGATCCGATTTTCGGTAGAGCATAAAGAAAAAGAACAACGCTTGTTTGAACAAGCGATTTTAGAACGTGGCTCAGAACAAAACAGCGCAGCTTAATCTCAGATTAGATTTTAGGAGAAACACAATGAAATTAGTGATGATTGGTCACGGTATGGTGGGTCATAAATTCGTCGAAGCCATCTTAGAGAAAGCTGATGATGAATTAGAGATAACAATTCTTGCTGAAGAACCACGTATTGCATATGACCGTGTACATTTGACTGAATACTTTTCAGGTAAATCAGCGAAAGATTTATCACTTGCTCGTTTCGATTTTGCCGATGCTCATGGTATCGATTTAAGACTAAATACCAAAGCCATCGCAATTGATACAAAAGAACAAACTGTGACAACAAGCATGGGTGATGTCATCAGTTATGACAAACTTGTACTCGCAACAGGTTCTTATGCTTTTGTTCCGCCAATTGCGGGGAATGATCGTGAAAATTGCTTTGTTTATCGTACCATCGAAGATTTAGATGCGATCCGTGCTGCAAGCTTAAATGCAACATCTGGTGTGGTGATCGGTGGTGGTCTATTAGGTTTGGAAGCGGCTAAAGCTTTACGTGATTTAAATTTAGAAACCCATGTGGTTGAATTTGCTCCACGTTTGATGGCGGTTCAGATTGATGATTTAGGCGGTAAAGTATTACGCCGTAAAATCGAAAACTTAGGTGTAAAAGTTCACACGCAAAAAGCGACACAATGTATCGAAGCTGGTAATGACGCTACGCATGTAATGAAGTTTGCCGATGGTAGCGAACTTGAAACAGATATTATTTTATTCTCTGCTGGGATTCGCCCACGTGATGAATTAGCACGTTCAAGCGGTTTAACACTTGGGGAGCGTGGTGGTATCAAGATCAATGATTATTGCCAAACTTCTGATGAAAATATTTACGCAATTGGTGAATGTGCGCTTTGGGACAATAAAATCTTTGGTCTCGTTGCGCCGGGCTATGACATGGCACGTATTGCAGCCAAGCATATTTTAGCTGAAGAAACACATTGTTTCGCTGGTGCTGATATGAGCACTAAGTTGAAATTGATGGGTGTAGATGTGGCATCGGTTGGTGATGCACATGGCATGACACCGAATTCGCTTAGCTATTTCTATGCTGATGAAGATACTTTGGTTTATAAGAAAATCGTTGTCGATGCAGACAAAACCAAATTACTGGGTGCAGTACTTGTTGGTGATGCAAAAGAATATAATGATCTTTTACAAATGATGTTGAATGGTATTGCATTACCAGAAACACCTGAAAGCTTAATCATGCCAGGATTTGCTGATTTCGGTGCGAAAGCGGGTGGTAGTGGTGTTGATTTACTTCCAGACAGCGCAACGATTTGTTCATGTAACAACGTATCGAAAGCAGATATTTGCCAAGCGATTTGTGATGGTTCCACCTCTTTAGGTGCTTTAAAGAAATGTACTAAAGCAGCAACGGCATGTGGTGGTTGTGCGCCATTAGTTACTCAAGTTTTAAAGTCTGAGTTACAACGTCAAGGTGTAACGGTTAATAACCATGTATGCGAACACTTCCCATACTCACGTCAAGAGATCTATCACTTGGTGCGTGTCAATGAAATCAAAACATTTGATGATTTGATCCAACAACATGGTCATGGCCTCGGTTGTGATATTTGTAAACCAATGACAGCAAACATTTTAGCATCGTGCTGGAATGACTTTGTATTGGAACCAACACACGCGGGTCTACAAGACAGTAATGACTACTACTTAGGGAATATCCAAAAGGATGGTTCATACTCAGTTGTACCACGTATGGCAGGTGGTGAAGTCACTCCAGATGGTTTGATTGCTGTAGGTCAAATTGCTAAAAAATATAACCTTTATACCAAAATCACAGGCGGTCAACGCGTTGACTTATTTGGTGCTCAACTGCACGAGCTACCATTTATTTGGGAAGAGTTGAATGCAGCAGGCTTCGAGTCAGGTCATGCTTACGGTAAATCATTGCGTACAGTGAAATCATGTGTAGGTAGTACTTGGTGCCGTTATGGCGTAGATGATTCTGTTGGTTTAGCGATTGAATTAGAAAACCGCTACAAAGGCTTACGCTCACCGCACAAACTAAAAATGGCTGTGTCAGGTTGTACGCGTGAGTGTGCTGAAGCACAAGGTAAAGATGTCGGTGTCATTGCGACAGAAAAAGGCTGGAACTTATATGTGTGTGGTAATGGTGGAATGAAACCACGCCATGCAGAGCTTTTAGCTTCTGATCTAGATACTGAAACTTTGATTCGTTATATCGACCGCTTCTTTATGTTCTATATCCAAACTGCTGATCGTTTACAACGTACGAGTGTATGGCGTGACAACATGGAAGGTGGTTTAGATTATCTCAAAGCTGTGATTGTCGATGATTCGCTTGGTCTTGCAGAAGAACTTGAAAATCGCATGGCACATGTCATTGGAACTTATCAAGATGAATGGCGTACTGCGGTAGAGAATCCTGAGATTCGTAAACGCTTCCAAACTTACATTAACGCAAGCGCTGAAGAGCAAGCTGATCCATATATTCAATTTACCGAAGTGCGTGATCAGATCCGTCCATTAAATGAAGCTGAACGTTCAGTTGATCGTATCCCGATGGTAGAAGCATAAGGAGAATCAAAATGACAAATCTAAAAGACATGAATATGCTTCCAGAAAATCAATGGATTGATGTGTGTCATCTTGATGACATCACACCCAATACAGGTGTAGGTGCACTGATTGCAGGTCAATCCGTTGCTTTATTCCGTGTAGGGAACGAAAAACGTATTTATGCATTAAGTAATCAAGATCCGTTTAGCCAAGCAAATGTGATGGCGCGCGGTATTATTGGTGATTTGCAAGGTGAGCGTGTTATTGCCTCACCGATTTACAAACAACACTTCAGTTTAGCAACAGGTCGATGTCTAGAAGATAAAGATCAAAAGCTTTCTGTGTTTCCAACCAAAATCGAAAATAGTCGAGTTTGGGTAGGTACTATTCCACAAAAAACTTATATTACCAATAATGGTGTTTTTCAAGAAAAATTGAAGCTCGTTTTGATCGGTAATGGTTTGGCTGGAATGCGCTGTCTAGAGGATTTACTCGACATGGCACCTGATCGTTATGATGTGACGGTGATTGGCGAAGAGCCTTGGGGTAACTATAACCGTATCATGCTTTCACCAGTACTTTCTGGTGAAAAAACCATTGATGACATTATGTTGCATCCACATGCATGGTACAGCGATAAGGGCATTAAATTTATTGCTGACGATCCTGCTATAAAAATCGATCGTACACGTAAAGTAGTGCATACGCAAAATGGCGAAAGTGTCGATTACGATCGTCTGATTATTGCAACAGGCTCTTCACCGTTTGTCCCACCTGTACAAGGCGTGGATTTGAAAGGTGTGATCAGCTTCCGTGATATTTATGATGTTAATACCATGATTAAATATTGCGAAACGAAGAAAAATGCTGTGGTGATTGGTGGTGGTCTGCTCGGCTTAGAAGCAGCTTACGGTCTCAAGCAACGCGGTATGAATGTTACGGTTCTTCATCTGATGGATCGTATCATGGAGCGTCAGCTTGATGGTCGTGCGAGTCGCATGTTGCGTCAAAGCATCGAAGAAAAAGGGATTAATATTATTACTGAGGCAAATACTGAAGCCTTGATTGGTCAAGATGGCCATGTTAACCAAGTACGTCTGAAAGATGGCACAGTGTTGGATGCTGATCTTGTCGTATTTGCTGTAGGTATTCGTCCAAATATTGCTTTGGCTCAAAGTGCTGGTTTACGTTGCAATCGTGGTATTTTGGTTAATGACACGATGCAAACATTTGACCCAAGTATCTATGCGGTGGGTGAATGTATTGAGCATCGTAATCAGACTTTTGGCCTTGTCGAACCATTGTGGGGACAAGCATTTATCTGTGCAACACACTTGGCAGAACACGGTAGTTTGACTTTCAAATCACCAACCGTTCCGACTCAGCTTAAAGTTAGTGGTGTTGATGTATTCTCGGCTGGAAATTTTGAACCGAAAGAAGATTACGAAGACATTATCCTGAATGATGAAAAACGACAAATTTACAAACGTATCATTATTCAGAAAGATAAAGTCATCGGTGCGGTACTGTTCGGTGATACTGAAGATGGCATGTGGTATGCGGAATTGATTGCAGATCAAACACCAATTTCAACATTTAGAAATAAATTGTTATTTGGTAAGGATTTTGCAATGAAGAAAGCAGGTTAATCATCTTTGGGGTTTAGGTTCTTCGGTGCCTAAACCCAAACAGAACGTGAAATTCAGGCATAGATGAAATAGGTGAAGGGGCAGTCATGAACAGTATTCAAAATTTAGAACACAGTCGCTCCGATCAAGCAGAAACAATCATTACAAAAACAACGTGTCCCTATTGTGGGGTTGGATGTGGTGTTGATGTAACGGTAAATCATAAAGTACAAGGAACAACGGTTCAGGTTGCTGGTGATTTTGAACATCCATCTAATTTTGGACGCCTTTGTATTAAAGGCAGTAATTTGGCGGATACTCTAGGATTAGAGACTCGCGTTTTGCATCCGATGTTTGGTCGTAAGAACCATCGTAAGGTAACGACATGGGATGCAGCCATAGAAAAAATCGCAGATCAATTCCAAGCTTGTATCGATCAATACGGTCGTGACAGTGTGGCATTTTATGTATCAGGGCAGCTATTGACTGAGGATTATTACCTCGTCAATAAGTTTGTGAAAGGCTATCTAGGTACAGCTAATATCGACACCAATTCACGTCTGTGCATGTCTTCAGCAGTTGCAGCGCATAAGCGTGCTTTTGGTGAAGATATCGTGCCAGCAAGTTACGAAGACTTTGAATTTACCGATATGGTGGTGTTGGTGGGTTCAAATACTGCATGGTGTCATCCTGTACTTTACCAACGCATCATGCAGGCGAAAAGTAAAAATCCAGATTTATTCGTTGTTGTGGTTGATCCCCGTTTTACCAGTACATGCGAACAAGCAGATTTGCACCTTCCAATTTTACCTGGACAAGATGTCGCATTGTTCAATGGTTTATTACAGTTTTTATATAAGAATAACTTTATTGATCAACATTTTGTCGATACACATACAGAAGGTTTAGACACTTTACTCGAATCTACTCAGACTGAAGCTGATTTTGACTCAGTCGTGAAACGTACGGGAATTTCAGCAGAAAAGCTAAAATTCTTCTTCGAAAAATTTGCCACCACTGAAAAAGTTGTGAGCTTATTTTCTATGGGTGTGAATCAATCTTCTCAAGGGGTTAATAAAGCTAACAGCATTATCAATTGCCATCTTTTGACAGGGAAAATTGGTAAGTTAGGTGCTGCGCCATTCTCAATGACAGGTCAACCGAATGCCATGGGTGGCCGTGAAGTGGGTGGTTTAGCCAATATGTTAGCAGCACATATGGACATCGATAATCCATCACACCAAACACTTGTACAAAACTTTTGGAACAGTCCTGTGATCGCCAATCAAGCGGGACTAAAAGCAGTTGACTTATTCCAAGCCGTAGAGTCTGGGAAAATTAAAGCCATATGGATTATGGCAACCAATCCAGTGGTGAGTTTACCTGATGCGGATCAAGTAAAACGCGCATTGAACAAATGTGAGTTTGTCGTGGTTTCAGATATTTGTGCTGATACAGATACCACCTCTTATGCGGATGTGTTGCTTCCTGCGTTAGGTTGGGGTGAAAAAGATGGAACGGTAACCAACTCAGAGCGCCGTATTTCACGTCAAAGAGCTTTTTTACCTGCTCCAAAGCAAGCAAAAGCAGACTGGTGGGCTGTTGCTGAAGTTGCTAAAAAATTAGGTTTTTCTGGTTTTGATTTTAATAACGCATGTGACATCTTTAATGAACACGCCGCCTTATCTGCGCATCAAAATGCCAGTGTAGATCAACGTGATCAAGTTGAAAACTTTCGTTATTTCAACTTAAAAGGGCTAATGAATTTGTCTTTGGATGAATACGATCATTTACGCCCAACGCAATGGCCTGTGTGGGAAAAAGGTCAAAGTGTTGCAGTTGAGCAATTATTTGATCGAGGCAGTTTTAGCCATAGAAACAAAAAAGCAAAACTGATCCCGACAGTGGCAATTGATCCAGTTCATGCAGTTTCTGAAGATTATCCATTGGTGTTAAATACAGGACGTATTCGTGATCAATGGCACACCATGACGCGAACAGGTTTATCAGCAAATCTGACCACTCACCGAGCTGAACCTTTCTGTGAAATTCACCCGAATGATGCTTTAAAATTTGGTATTCGTGATAAAGCATTGGTTGAGGTGAAGTCGCAATGGGGCAGTTGTGTCCTGCGTGTCACTTTGGCTCAAGGCGTGCGCCGTGGTCAAATTTTTGCACCGATTCATTGGACGGAGCAAGTTGCCTCTGATGCCCGTGTCGGAAAAGTAGTTAATCCAGTTGTAGATGCAATATCAGGCGAACCTGAGTTTAAACATACACCTGTTGCGATTCAGCCATTCCATACGACATGGCAAGGTGTTTTGTATGTCCGAGATGGGTTTGAACAACAAATCAAAACCTCATTGCAAACATTTGCATGGTGGGCAAAAGTTAAAATTGCCAAAGCAGTTCGTTTCGAAATTGCAGATCGTCACAACTTTGATCAAACGCAGAAGAATTTAAAAAGTTTCTTGCCTTTTGTAGATGAAACCTATGAATGGTTGAGTATTGAAGATGTTTCAGCACAAATGAGTCATAGCATCATTCTGAAAGATGGGATTTTGATTGCCAGTCTTTATATTGCGCCATCGGATATGTTGCCTGACCGTGATTGGGTTGCGAGTTTATTCAAACGTGAGCGTTTAAGTGCATTACATCGTAAAGCACTGCTTGCGGGTATGCCGATGTCAGCCGCGAATAATGATGGACCATTGGTATGTAGCTGCTTTAAAGTAGGTAAAAATAAGATCATTGAAGCGATTAAAACGCAGAATATCACCCATGAGAAACAAGTGACAGCTTGTCTAAAAGCGGGTGGTAATTGTGGTTCTTGTTTACCTGAGATCAGAGGTTTGATTAAAACCTGCCAGTTGGAGGTGGAAGCATGAATACAGATTTTCCCGCTACAGATCTTGTGATCATGGCGGGAGGACAGGCACGACGAATGAATGGGATGAACAAACTATTGCAACAGTTTGATGATCAGATTCAATTGTCAAAAATTTGCCAGCACTTTAAATTGGAAGTGCAACAGATTTGGGTTAATAGCCATCGTGATAGCTCGATCTATAAAAGCATAGAGCCGAATGTTGAATGTTTTTCTGATGATCAACAAGGCTTTTTAGGACCGTTGATGGGAATGAAAAGTGCATGGTCACGAGTACAAGCAGAATATGCATTATTTATTCCTTGTGATGTGACTTATATCCCTAATCAAGTGCTTGCAAAACTGCATCGTGCTTTAGAGAAAAATCCGCAAGCATCCGTGGCGTATGTAAATATCAATGGCGATGCGTTGTATCCATTTTGCTTGTTAAAAAGAGCGAGTTTATCGATATTAGAAAACCAGCTCGCTGCAAATAAATTAAGTTTAAGAGAAACTTTTAGACAACTACACGCTCAACACGTAGTCTTTCAAAAGCAAAGTCTATTTTGTCATAGCATCAATTCATTGGACGAACTTCAACAATACAAACAGATGAAAGCTTTTAAACAGATGTTTGTTTCAAACTGATCGGTTAAAAAGCTTTCTTATTTAGATGTTGATATGGATGTTTAGATTATGGATTTTTGCAAATAAATTTCCATTTCTTCGACTGGAACCATACCACCACCAGTTGCCCAAACAATGTGATTAGCATTATTCATTTGTTGTTCAGTCAGTTGATGTATAGCAGCATATTCTTGGTGCTGACTGATTAAGATTGGACCCAACATTCCAGCCAAGGCAGATGGTTCCAGTTTTAAATCTTCTGATTGATTGAGTAGCCCTAATAATTTATACATGCTTTGATCATCCAGAGTGTAGAAAGCATCGAGTAGTCTTTCCATCGCTCGACCTACAAACCCAGATGCACGTCCTACTGCTAAGCCATCTGCTGCGGTAATGTTATCTATTCCAAGGTCTTGTACAGATATTTGATCATGTAAGCCTGTTGCTACACCTAGCAACATGCATGGTGAATGAGTTGGCTCTGCAAAGATACAATGTACGTGATCTCCCAAAGCCATTTTTAGTCCAAATGCGACACCGCCAGGGCCACCACCAACACCACAAGGTAAATAAACAAATAAAGGATGGTCTTGATCAACCGTAATATTTTCAGATTTTAATTGTGCTTTTAAGCGTTCACCTGCAACGGCATATCCTAAAAATAAAGTTTTTGAATTTTCGTCATCAATAAAAAAGCAATTTGGATTTTTTAATGCGGCTTTACGACCTTGTTCAACTGCAACACCGTAATCTTGTGCATATTCAATTACGCTCACACCATGTGATCTTAATTTATCTTTTTTCCATTGACGCGCATCTGCTGACATATGCACAGTGACATCGAAGCCAAGTTTTGCACTCATGATGCCAATCGAAAGTCCTAAATTTCCTGTAGAGCCAACGGCAATACTGTATTGACTAAAAAAATCTCTAAATTCTGGACTATCTAATTTTGAATAATCATCTTCAACTGTTAATAAGCCTGCTTGAATGGCAAGTTTTTCGGCCTGATAGAGCACCTCGTAAATACCGCCACGTGCTTTAATTGATCCTGAGATTGGCAAATGACTGTCTTTTTTCAACCATAATTTTCCAGTGATATCTTGTTTAAATTGAGTTTCGAGTGCTTGTTGCATCTTTGGAATCGCAACCAGTTCGGACTCAATAATTCCTTTACTTATTTCAGTTTCAGGAAATACGGACATCAAATAAGGAGCGAAGCGAGCTAAACGATCACGTGCATCATCAATATCATTTTGATTAAGACCAACAAAAGGTAAACCCTTTTCTAGCGTCGTAAAATTTGGATTCAACCAAATGGATTCTTTAAGTTGGATCAGATCATCGACAATCGGATGTTGTGCAACAAGGGTTTCAATTTGGTTTGAATTCATTGGACTGCTCATAAAATCTTTCTATTATAGAGAGGAGTAATTGTGGAAATTTCATTCTTTTTAGATATTCATGTATTACCGCGATTAGATCAATAAAAATTATATTTTTATACCAACAACCTTATTCATTTATAAAAACTCTGTTTAATCGATTCTTAATTTTATTTCGGATCATTGTACTTGATCTTTACTCAAATAAGTTCTATTTTGGAACTTGATCGATTTTAAGCCATTGTCCAAATGATTTGTTAGGATTGAACATCATGTTTGGATAAGTAAAAAGTCAGAAAAATAATCGAAATAAGTGCTTGTTGTGCTTTTTTCATCATTTGTAGGTTGAACCTTGTTTGCTTTTTAAAAATCAAAAAGGCCTTTAGTGGATGAGATCGCAAATCATAGGGAGAGTAAAATGCCAATGTCGACTAACGCTGCAAGACAGGATGTGACTGCTTGTATTTTATGTTCGAGAAACTGTGGTTTAAGTGTTGAAGTTGAAAACAATCAATTTAAGAAAATTAAAGGTGATGAGCAGCATCCATTTTCACAAGGTTACATTTGTCAAAAAGCAGCGCGTTTACAGCATTATCAACAACATGCAGATCGTTTAACTCATCCCTTGAAGCGACAAGCTGATGGTTCATTTCAAGAAATTTCTTGGGATCAAGCGATCCAAGAAATCGCAGATCAATTGGTTAAAATTCGTGATGCACATGGCGGAACTGCATTTGCATCGGTTGGAGGTGGTGGACAAGGCAATCATCTAGGGGCGGCTTATGGTCGTCAACTTTTGTATGCAATGAAAAGCTTTTATGCCTATAACTCACTTGCTCAAGAGAAAACTGGTGATTTCTGGGTAAATGGACGTTTGTTTGGCAGTCAATCCTGTCATACCACTGAAGATGTGGAATATGCGGATTATGTTTTATTTATTGGAACCAATCCGTTTCAAGCACATGGTATTCCAAATGCTCGTGATACTTTAAAACATATCAAGAAAGATCCAAACCGAACAATGGTAGTTTTTGATCCACGTGTTACTGAAACGGCTAAGCAAGCTGATATCCATGTGCAATTAAAACCTGGTACAGATTCCTATTTAATGTCTGCAATGATTGCGATCATGTTGCGCGAAGATTTGTATGATCAAGCATTTATTCAAAAGCATACGCATGGATTTGAGCAAGTTAAACAAGCATTTTTAGCCATCCCAATTGAACAATATATTGAGAAGGCAGATATTTCAGTAGAATTGATCTATCAAATTGTGCGTGATTTTGCCAAAGCTAAGCGTGGTTGTGTTCGTATTGATTTAGGGATTCAGCATACTTTAAACACAACATTAAACGGATATTTGGAAAAACTACTTTATTTACTCGCAGGGCATTTTGGTAAACAGGGAACGAATAACTTACATACTATGTTTATTCCGATATTGACCAATACTGATGAGCGTAATCCTAAATATCGTCGTACGGTTCATCATAAGATGTTCCCAATATCAGGTTTTTTTCCACCAAATATTTTACCTGACGAAATTTTAAAAGCAGGCGAGAAGCGAGTACGTGCAGTCTTTGTAGATAGTTGCAATCCATTGCTCACCTATCCAGATACCGCAGTTTACGAACAAGCATTCCAGTCATTGGAGTTGCTAGTTGTGGTTGATGTTGCGATGACAGAAACAGCACGATTAGCCCATTATGTATTGCCTGCGCATAGTCAATTTGAAAAGTGGGAATTTACGGGCTTTAATTTGGAATTCCCACAAAATGGTTTCCATTTACGTCATCCGCTTTTTAAAGCTCAAGGCAATACGCTGCCTGAAGCGGAAATCTATACTCTCCTACTTGAAGCAATGGGTGCTATTCCAAAACAGTTTCCTTTACTGAATAAGATCGCGCAAAAGGATTCTGCGAAGACAGCATATCTAGGTTATTTTGCTGCACTTGCTGCCAGTTTTGTGAAAAATAAAAAGTTAGTCCCATTTGCGGCATCTATTGTTTATCGAACACTTGGGCAGACATTACCAAATGATGCCGCATCAACGGCTTTATTATTGCCTTTGTGTATGCAGTATTCTGCTCAGTATTATAAAGCTGTCAAACAAGCGGGTTATAAAGGGAATCGTTTAACACTAGGCGTAAACTTATTCCAAGCGATATTGCAAAAACGTTCAGGCGTGATTCTCTCTAAACACAACTATGATGATGTCTGGAATTTGGTTGCTTATAAAGATAAAAAGATTCATTTAGCAATCCCTGAAATGTTGGTTGAATTAGCACAATTGAATCAACAAACTCAAGGTACAAGTGATCAGTTTCCATTTGTCTTATTGGCAGGTGAGCGCCGTAGCTATAACGCAAACCAAATCTACCGTGATCCAGCATGGCGTAAGGTTGATGCAGAAGGTCGCTTGAGAATGAATCCTGAAGATGCAATTCATTTTGGCTTAGAGACAGGTCACTCATTACAGTGTATTTCGGAACATGGGCAGATTGCAGTGGTTGTGGAGATTGATGAGGGAATGCGAAAAGGGGTCGTTTCGCTGCCGCATGGCTATGGTTTACGTTATAACGGAGGTCAGGCGATCGGACCTGAATTGAATCGATTAACTTCGTTAAAGCATTGCGATCCTTTATCGAAAACCCCATATCATAAATATGTGCCTGTACGACTAGAGAAACCTGCGGCATAGTTGATGGATTGAGTTTATTTGCACTATTTTATTGCGTTTAAATTTATATATGTTTTGAAATAGTGCAATTTCATTTAACCATAATCTGCTATAAATCATCAGGTTTTGCTCTAGTGTTAAAATGATAACTTCATTCAACTAAACACATACTATATGATTGATGAATTTTAGAAATTGGAATAATAATTGCTTAAGTAAAATTCTCATATGTTCAGGAAAATAGAAACGCACGCAACTTGTGCTGAACAAGATGAGAAAATTCACAATATGAGTGCATATGATGAAGCATGAAATACCTGAAACGAATTTACCGATCTTACAAGATCAGTATGGTCGTATTAAGCGTAAGTTACGTATTTCGGTGACGGATCGTTGCAATTTTAAATGTGTATATTGTATGCCTGAACATCCTGAATGGATGAGAAAGCAAGACTTATTAAGTTTCGAATCCCTATTGGTCTTTTGTACTTATATGGTGAAACAAGGCATTGAGAATATTCGTATTACAGGTGGGGAACCTTTAATGCGTCAAGGAGTTATTCATTTCATTCGTGACTTACAACAACTAAAAAAAATTGGTTTAAAACGTATTTCAATGACGACGAATGGTCATTACCTAGTGAAGTACGCTGATCAATTAAAAGCTGCTAGTTTGGATGATTTAAATATCAGCCTTGATAGTCTTGATGCAAAACAATTCAAAGCGCTTACCAAGAAAGAACTTAATCCTGTTATAGAAGGAATAAAAGCCGCTCAAAAAGCTGAAATCCCTTTTAAAATTAATTGTGTGTTGATGAAAGGTCAAAATGATGATCAAATTCTACCGATGGTGAGATGGGCAAAAGATAAAAATATCCCATTACGTTTTATTGAGTTTATGCCTCTAGACGGTGATCAACATTGGACTAAAAATGCTGTTGTGAGTGAAGCAGAAATATTAGCGCGATTAAAACCTCATTATGCTATTGAGCTGCTTCAACAAAATCATGAACCAGCACGTCAATATCAATTAGATGGTGATTATCGAATTGGTATCATTTCGACGATTACCCATTCATTTTGTGGTGAGTGCGATCGTATTCGTCTAACTGCGCAAGGTGAACTATTCAATTGTTTATTTGCTCAACAAGGTTTGAATATCAAACACGATTTGTTGGATACCATTAAACAGCATGTTGGTTTGTCTGAACCGTCATATCAAATGTTAGATCAAAAAATTAAACCGTATATTTGGCATAAAGCTAAAGGTTATCACGCGATACAAAACCAACAAGTACGTAAAATTAGTATGCACATGCTTGGAGGATAGATTGAAAAGTATGGAGAGGGTATGCAAACCATAGAAGTTAAAATAGAAGCTTTTGGAGCGATAGAAAGATTACTACCCAAACCACTCCAATTTGAGTTTGCTAAAGAAAGTTTAATTTTAGATGTCTTAAATCATATTGTAGATCGTTATCCAGATGCTACCAAGGCGATGGATAAATGTGCTTGTGCGATAGGTGAAGATATTGTGACACGTCAGACCGTACTAAATTCATCATGCACAGTGGTGCTTTTGTCACCTGTTGCTGGAGGTTAGAAATGCGTGAGTTTTCAAGAGTTCAAGATCAAGCATTAAGTTTAGATATTTTTGATCCTATTCAGTCATTTCCTGAATGTGGCGGGATTGATGTTTTTATAGGAACTGTGCGAAACCATCATGAAGGAAAATCTGTAAAAGCACTTAAATATACCTCTTACACGCCTGTCGCAGAAAAGATGATTCGTGAGATAGAACAGGAAATTAAAGATAAATATCAAGTTTCTTATGTTCGAGTGATTCATCGTATTGGTTATTTGGATGTGAGTGACACCGCAATTATTGCAATTGCGTATGCTGCGCATCGCCGTGAAGCATTTCAAGCTTGCGAGGAAGCTGTTGAACGAGTGAAGCATGAAGTTCCAATTTGGAAAGAAGAATTTTTCACCGATGGAACGAGTCATTATGTTGAAGGCTGTTGTATTCGAAAAGATACTACTGATAATGTTCAAACGAAAACACCATTGAGTTCTTGTTTATCAAAATCAGAGTCAACAACGCATCAGCACCATGAACATTGTGCACATGACCATACACACGATTAAATTTAGGACGTAAAAATGAAAAATGTTGGGATGAAACCCGAAAGTTATCGTGTAGCTGAAGCACAAGCTGTCTTACATGCACCTGCACATTGTATTCAACTGCTACGTGACGGAAATACTGAAAAGGGCGATGCACTGAAAACTGCGCGTATTGCAGGTATATTGGCAGCGAAACGAACGGATGAGCTGATTCCACTTTGCCATCCATTACCGATTTATCGTGCCGATGTTGAATATGAATTAAATGATGATCATGTCGTGATTTTAACCACTGTAGAAACGATTGGACCTACAGGTGTTGAGATGGAGGCTTTAACAGCTGCTAGTCTTGCAGGTTTAACGATATATGATATGTTAAAACCGCATTGTGAGCCAGAAGAGCTTTGTTTAGATCAATGTAAATTGCTCAAGAAAAAAGGCGGAAAATCACATTTCAAACGTACTTTACGTCAGCCTGTTTCCGCTGCTGTGATCGTGTTGTCTGATACGGTTGCTGCCGGTCGCAAACCTGATACGGCAGGAAAGTCAGTTGTTGATACTTTGACAGAAGCTGGTTTTGATCCAATTCATTATCAGATTCTGCCAGATGAATCTGATCAGTTAAAAGACCTAGTGTTAGAGCTAAGCAAATCTTATGCATGTATTATGACTGTTGGTGGAACAGGTATAGGTAAGCGTGACATTACAGTCGATACGCTTGAGCCGCTATTGGAACGTAAATTAGATGGTTTAATGGAAGCAGCACGTTCTTTTGGACAAAAACGTACACCATATGCAGCGATGTCACGCGGTGTGGCTGGTTTTATTGATCGTTCGTTAGTAGTGACTTTACCTGGTAGTCGTGGTGGTGCGAGTGAATCAATGGCTGCTATTTTGCCAGCTCTAGTACATATCTTTGATGTATGCCGTGATTTGCCTCATCCGGGAGGCTATGAATAATGTCTGGATGCGGCGCTGAAAAAGGTTTAATCAGTATTGATGAAGCTTTAGCTTTGATTCAAGCCCAACCTAAAACGCTAACAACAGAGACGCTGGCTTTAGGAGACTGTTTAAATCGTTATCTGGCAAAGGAGGTGTATTCTGAGGTTAACTTACCGAGCTTCTCTCAAAGTGCAGTTGATGGTTATGCAATCAACTGCTCGCTTGATGATCTTCAAAATGCTAGCTTCAAGCTGAATGGGGAAATCAAAGCAGGTACTTTTTCCGAGTTGCCTTTGCAGCAAAATCACGCGATTAGGATTTTTACAGGTGGAAAAATTCCTGAGGGAACAACTCATGTCGCTCGCCAAGAAATCGTAATCCTTGAAAATGCTGATCAAATCCGCTTAAGTGAGCATATTAAACAACAGGCTGATATTCGTTTTACTGGTGAAGAAGTCAAACAAGGTCAACAGCTTGCTGAGATTGGTCAGAAAATTAATATAGGTGCTCTTGCTGCTTTAAGTATGGCGGGAGTAAAAAATATTCAGGTCTTTCAACAGCCTAAAGTTGCAGTTGTTATTACGGGTGATGAGGTTGCTCGAAATCCTGAAGATCTACAAGCAGGCAAAGTCTTTGATGCAAATGGACCTTTATTAAGGGCATGGTTCAAAGATTATGGAATTGAAGTCGAGATTCTACATGTTGCAGATGAGGCTGAACAAGTCACAGCATGCTTTGAAAAATTAAAACATCAATATAATGTCATCATTACCACGGGTGGTGTATCTGTAGGCGACTATGACTTTGTTCGACCATGTGCCTTTGAAACTGGCTTTGAACAAATCTTTTGGAAAGTGAAGCAAAAACCGGGAAAACCATTATTTTTTGCTGAGTATCAGTCAAAAGACAAGCATAATTGTTATATCCTTGGTTTGCCAGGTAATCCAGCAGCAGTTTATGTTTGTATGCAAATTTATGGCAAAGTGCTATTGGATGCTTTGCAGAATCAACATGAATCAGTTGAATGGTTTAGCGCCACGCTCACGCATGAGCTTAAATCTGATGCACGTGAACGATTCTTGAGAATGCACGCCTACTTTGATCAAGGTCAACTCAAATTAAAAAGCCTTGCTAAGCAACAATCACATATGTTGACTAATTTGATGCAAGCAAATTGTTTGGTGCGTATTCCTGCAAACACCCCACTCAATGCAGGACAAAAGGTTTCAGGTATCTTTATTAAAAACTAAATGATTGATACATTTATGTAAAATTCATTGTTTTTGGTAGATTTAGCCAAGCCTTTATATTGCATCTTATAGATTAGGTGGTTTAGTGTATATTTTATATTGTTTAGTTTCTAAACATACGGTTCAAGATATGCATAACATATCTTATAGCTTTAAAAAATGATCAGGTGATAATAATGAAATGGGAAGAAATTGGCGATCAGCCATGTTCAGTGGCGAGAACGCTTTCTGTGCTTGGTGATCGTTGGACAATGCTAATTTTACGTAATGCCTTTATGGGAATACGTCGTTTTGATGATTTTCAACGAAGCTTAGGACTTACACGTCATGTGCTTTCAGAGCGTTTAAAGCGTTTAGTGGAGCATGGGATTTTGGTTAAAGTTCCTTATGTTGAACGTCAAGAACGTTTTGAATATCAACTTACAGATAAGGGTTTAGATTTGTATCCAATTATTTTATCAATGGTACAGTGGGCTGATAAATGGATGGATATGGGTCTTGGAAAACCAATAGAATTTACTCATAAAACCTGTGGTCAGAAAATAAATCCTAAAGTAGTTTGTTCTGAATGCGATGAACCAATCAATGTTAAAGATGTACGTGTAACAGCTGGTCCTGGCTATTTTGCATTTGTTGAGCAAAAGCAAAAAAGTGCTTGATTTATAATTTTTGTTGGTCTATCTCATGTTGAATAGCAAGAGATAGAACTTCAAAAATTTTGGGATCTAAACATTGTGCAACATTAAAACGGATAAAGTTTTTAAAATTTTTACTTTGGCTAAACGAATTACCCGGCGCTAAAATAACGTCATATTCTAGACATTTTTGAGCAATGCGAGCACTGTCAAGATGCGTGGGTAATTCACACCATAAAAATAGTCCTGCCTGTGGTTTTAGCCAAGGTTTAATACTGAGTTGGTTTAATTGTTTTATCGTTACATCCATTGCTTTAGCCAAGCGAATTTTTAATTCATCTAAGTATTTGCGATAATTCCCATCTGTTAATGCAGCATGCAAAATTTCAGCAGATAGATTGTTTCCTCCAAAATTTGTTGCGATCTTAATATCAGCTAAATCTTCAATCCACTCAGTTTTACTGGCAATATATCCCGTTCGAACTGAACCTGATAACGTTTTAGAGAAACTACCGATATAGATCACTCGAGATAAACCATCCATCGCAGCAAGTCTTGGAGCAGTATGCAATTCTAAATCAGCAAAAATGTCATCTTCAATCACGATTAAATTAGATTGCTCTACAAGTTTCAGAACTTGATAAGCTGTTGATGCATTTAATACCGCACCTGTAGGATTGTGAATTCCGGCATTGGTAATGTATAAACGTGGATTATACGTTTGAATTGCATCTGCAAAAGCAGGTAAATCTGGTCCATTTAGTGTGTAAGGTACAGCTATGACTTGAACTTGATGAACTTTAAGTAAAGCATGAAAATTAAAATAACAAGGATCATCTACAAGAACGACATCGTTCGGCTTTAAAAAATAGCGGCAGATTAAATCAATTGCTTGAGTTCCTGAATCAGTAAGCAATATTTGGTTTGGATTTGCTTCTACACCTCTTACTAAAATTCTACGGGATAGCAATTCTCTTAATGCTAGAAGTCCAAGCGGGGTTGAGTAATTTGATAAAATTTCGCTATTTGCTTTAGAAACCTTCCTCAGCACTTTTCGAATATTCTCATATGGCATCCAATCATCAGGTAACCATCCACAGCCTGGTTTTAAAACATTGGGTTGAGCTTCCAACGATTGTCTGGAAATCCATAAGGGGTCAATGTTACGATCAATTTTAGCTGTAAATTGTGACATTGAAAGTGGTGCAAGAGGACCTGCTACAAAAAAACCTGAGCCAGTTTTTGATTCAATTAGGCCTTGAGAAGCAAGTCTCTCATAAGCTTCGACCACTGTTGAGACAGATAAAGTCAAACGTTCAGCCAATGCGCGTACAGATGGGAGACGAGAACCAGGCATTAATGAACGATTATTAATTTGTTGGTTGATGTGTTGCATAACCAGATCAATTTTAGTTGCTTTCATCTATTTCTCTCAAACTGTATTGCAAATAATACCAGTACAGTTATTTGAAATTGTATTTATCTGTATGTGGTGAATCCACCTTATCACAGATTAAATTCCCTATATAGATGGGGAGTTGACAAATGAAATCTTTAAATAGTGGTTGGTTGAATGGACTAATCGGGATTGTAATTTTTGCAGGTTCATTACCAGCAACACGTGTTGCAATTTTAGAGCTAAGTCCGACCTTTTTAACTGCTGCTAGGGCTGCGATTGCAGGGGTAATCGCTTTAGCTTTGATTTTATTATCAAAGCAAAAAATGCCTGAAAAAAAAGATTGGTTACCACTATTTTATGTGGCAATTGGTGTCGTCATTGGATTTCCTTTATTTACAGCTTTGGCACTTCAATTTGTTAGTGCAGCACACACCATAGTTTTTGTAGGTTTATTACCGTTATCAACAGCAATATTTGGTGTATTACGTGGAGGTGAAAAACCAAACTTAATGTTTTGGGTTTTTGCTGTATTGGGCGGTCTTTTTGTTTTTGGATATATGCTGTTTCAAACTGGATCATGGGCATTTAATTATGGTGATATTTTCATGCTAATTGCTATATTGCTTTGCGGTTTTGGCTATGCAGAGGGTGGAACTTTATCTAAGCAGTTAGGCAGTTGGCAGGTTATTTGTTGGGCTCTTATTTTGACATTGCCTATAATGTTACTTATCGCATATCTATATTTACCTATTAATATGGCAGAAATTTCGTTGTCCGCTAAGTTGGGTTTAGCGTATGTTTCATTTTTTAGTATGTTGATTGGATTCTTTTTTTGGTACAAAGGTTTAGCACAAGGCGGAATTGCAGCCGTCGGTCAGTTACAACTGTTACAACCAATCATTGGTTTGCTTATAGCTGCCGTGATATTACATGAGCATGTGAGTATTAGTATGTTTGCAGTAACGATAGCGGTAATTATCTGCGTAGCTTTTGCTAAAAAGTTTGCTTAGGTTAAGATGATTACAAACAATTTGCAGGTTTAGGAACACCAGCTAAGCGACTTAAATGTCGAGCTACTAAACCTGTTTTAAACCTCTCCTGTAATTCCGCGTTGTTGATTTCAGGGCTCACTGTTTTCATCAAGAATTTAATCAAAGGGCGTGTTGCAGGTGAATGTCCAAATTGTTGATAAAATTGGCGTACAGCATGAAGAATATCAAAATGCCAATCGGTTAGTTCTAAATCTAAAGATTTTGCGAGTTCTGTAGCAACCTCTTGATTCCAAATTGTATAATCGACCAAATGACCGTCCTGATCTAATTCTAAATGCATAAAATAGCCTAAGCAGATTTAAAAAAAAATTACTTTAAAGAAACACAATTCTCAGATTTTAAGACTAAATCAGCGAATTCTGAATACTCGATTACTTTAAATTGTGGTTTGAATTCCTTGTTAAGTAGTGTTTGTTCGTTACTTAAGCAATAAAGATTTGGATAAATATCAACAATCGGATTTGTGAGTTTTAATAACGCATCACCTAGTACAACTATAGAATCTTCTATTTGAGCCATTTGCGCTAATTCGACCAAGATTTTATCGGTGTTCATGTAATTAGACTGAATTATAAATAGAGTTCGGTTTTTCATGATGAGCACACTTACCAATAGAGAACATGATCAAATGATTGAATAAATTCAGGACTGACTTGAATAAATTCAATTTCTTGCTCAGATTTTAAAATACTATCAAGCTGCTGATTTTTTTTCTCAACTAAAATGGGTGTTAGATCATAAAATTCGAAACTTTCGACCATATTGGCAGCAATTTTAAATGCTTGCTTAAATTGATTGAACTCTAAATTATTGTCTAACAGGCTGAGTGCAGCATCTTTGAATAAAACTTTGACAGAGATACCAAAGGTTGCTAAAACCATAGTTGCAGATAAGCTTTCATTGATCTGCAAACTAGTTAAATTAGACTGCGTTAGGATGACGAGTACAGATTTCACACAATATACCTTTTAAAAGCAACACTCTATTTATGTACTTAAATTAAAATTGAAGTATACGAGAACAGCTTTGCACAGCATCAGCAAGCTCTCCAAGTCCGACAAGCTCAAAACCTTGCGCTAAGTTGTGATGTTGAAGTGAATGACGTTGCGCATTGCTCGCATCAGTAATTCCCCGAGCAAGGGCAGCACTGACACAGACAGGGAGTCGAATGCCGAGCTTTTGCCATTCTTGTTTCAGATTGCGTTGATCATCAGGAAACCACTGTAAATCGTTTGCAACATGAACACCGTCTTGGTAAAAGAACACACGAAATTCTGACTGTTTACTATGTAATGCTTGTGCTAAACCAAAAGCATGCCAAGCAATTACTGAAGTAGGCGAAGAAGTGATTAGCAGTAGTGTACTCATTGAACATTCACTATGGTCATCGTAGGCAAAATGATGATGGACAGATTAAAAAGAAGGTAAGTATACAATGATTTTGGTGACAGGTGGTTTGGGCTTTATCGGTTCACACATTGCTTTGAGTTTATTGGCTCGTGGGCAAGAGATCGTTATTGTTGATAATTTAGCCAATTCAACTTTGCAAATTTTGGAGCGTTTAGAGTATATCTCTGGAATGTATATCCCATTTGTAAAGGTTGATGTAAGAAATACACCTGCTCTAAATAAAGTTTTTGAACAATACTCTATTGAAACTGTGATTCATACTGCAAGTTTTAAATCGCTCGAAGAATCGGTGTTAAAACCATTAGAATACTATAATGATAATGTCAGTAGTATCATGAGTTTATTAAGAGCCATGCAACGCATGGGCGTGAGAGAATTCATTAATATCTCTAGCTTAGCTGTTTACGGACAATCAAATCCAGAACTAAGTGAAGAGACTGAGTTTAATTATCGCTATGCGAATCCATACATTCGCTCGCAACAAATGGTTGAAGATATTATTACAGATACGTATAAAGCAGATCATGAATGGAAAATTGTAAATTTGCGTTTATCCAATATTGTCGGCGCCTTTGAACATGGTGTGTTAGGTGAATATGTAACACAACTACCAAAAAACATTGTTCCTCTAGCTCTACAAGTCGCAGCGATGCAGCGAGATTGTATCGAGATTCAGAATCAAGCACAGACCAAAGATGGAACGGTTGAACGTAGTTTCCTACATGTCTTAGATGCATGTGATGTTGTAATACATGCTTTAAGTTGGTTGAAAACACAATCCAGTTGTTTAGAAGCATTTAATGTCGCTAGTGCTGAGCTAACTTCTATTCAATCGTTAATAGATGAAATTGCACAAATAACTCAGTTAGAAATAAAAGTTCAGCCTGCAATATACCAACATGATGAATTAGCTCAATTGGGTGCAAATATTGATAAGGCACAGAAGATACTTCATTGGTCGCCTAAACGAACATTGAAGCAAATGATCGAAGATCAGTGGCGATTTTATCAAAACACCTTAAATGGTAATTGAGATAATGATTATTATTTACATTTCGACTTGCTTTGTTTAGGATAATTTCGAGACTTCATAGATATTATAAATTTAATATTTAGGTCTCCGCCAGCCAAAGCATTTTTCAGCTTAAGCCCGTGATAATTTTAATCAAATAGAGCAGAGGTTGTTTATGCAAATGCGAATTGAACACGATACGATGGGTGAGGTTGAAGTTCCAAATGAAGCTTTATGGGGTGCGCAAACCCAAAGAAGTTTACAGAATTTTAAAATTGGTCAAGAACGTTTACCGCGTGCAATGATTCGTGCAATGGGATTGGTAAAAAAAGCGGCTGCAATAACTAATACTGAATTAAAACAACTACCAGAAGACCTTAGCCAATATATTGTAAATGCCGCGGATGAAGTAATTGCCGGGGATTGGGATTCTCAATTTCCTTTAGTTGTTTGGCAAACAGGTTCTGGTACTCAAAGTAACATGAACTGTAACGAAGTCATTGCAAATATTGCTAATCAAAATCTAGGACATGCCTTAGGTGAGCAAAAGCCAGTTCATCCAAATGACCATGTTAATCGTGCTCAATCAACGAATGACTCTTTCCCAACGGCAATCCATGTTGCTGCAAGCCTTCAAATTAATGAATTACTGATTCCTGCTATTGAAAGGTTAAAAGCGACCTTACAGAGCAAGTCAGAAGAATTTGATGATATTGTTAAAATTGGTCGTACACACTTACAAGATGCGACACCACTGACTTTAGGGCAAGAATTTAGTGGTTATGTTTCGCAATTAGAACATGGTTTGAAACGCTTACATCAAGCTCTTTTGGGATTGTATGAACTGCCTTTAGGTGGAACGGCAGTTGGCACTGGGTTGAATGCTCACCCAGATTATGCTGTAAAAGCTGCTGAACAATTGGCTGAACTAACTGGTTTGCCATTTGTGACGGCTCCAAATAAATTCGAAGCTTTGGCAGGGCGCGATGCTGCGGTATTTGCATCAGGTGCTTTAAAAACATTAGCTGCAAGTTTAAATAAAATAGCCAATGACATTCGTTGGTTGGCGAGTGGTCCACGTTGTGGTTTTGGCGAAATTCGTATTCCTGAAAATGAACCTGGTTCGAGTATTATGCCGGGTAAAGTCAATCCAACCCAAAGTGAAGCAATGACAATGGTGGTTGCTCAGGTTTTAGGAAATGATACAACGATTAACATTGCTGGAGCTTCAGGCAATTTTGAATTAAATGTATTTATGCCAGTGATTGCATATAACTTATTACAATCTATTCAGCTTTTGGGAGATGCATGCAATAGCTTCAATGATCATTGCGCGGTTGGGATCGAGCCAAATCGTGAGAAAATTGATTATTTCTTACATAATTCTTTGATGTTGGTGACAGCACTCAATCCAGTGATTGGCTATGAAAATTCTGCCAAAGTTGCGAAAACAGCATATAAGGAAAATAAAACATTGAAGCAGGTTGCTGTAGAGCTTGGTTTAGTTACGGCTGAAAAATTTGATGAAGTTGTTAAACCAGAAAATATGGTCTCTCCAAATAGTAAGTAAATATAAATGTAAAAATCCTTCTTTAATAAGAGGGATTTTATAAGTAGTTTTTATAAAGTGAACTGCGTACAATACGCTTTTGATTTACCTGATTGTTGTTTCATTATGCTCAATATTTATTTGACAGACACCAAAACCAATATCCAGTTTGCTGATCTTCCAAATGAAAATCCTGTTAAATTTTTATTGAATTTAAAGAAAATATTTCCTAGTACAGCAGATCTCTTATTGCCAGTATTACCTGATGACAATAATTTGGAAAATGTGACTTGGGAAGCAACTTCTAAAGACTTTGACGTTTTTAAAAAGTTATTAGAAGGTTGGGGGATCATTGAGCTACGTCTAAGTGCAATCACCACGTATAAAGATAAAAACTTTGCAAATGAATTGGTGAAAAAAGCTCAAATTAAACGTAAGCAAGTTTCGCAAAAACATCCTCAATTTTCGTTAATTGCGTTGGATTATATCTTAATGCATGAGATCCATGCCCTAATAGATGCTGAGTTGGTGATGATAGGAGAAAAGTTCTATTTACCAACACTGAGAGAATTATGGAAAGGCAAACTTTCAGAACAAATTTTGCAATGTAAATTTTAATTTTTAAAAGCAGACATGAAGTCTGCTTTTTATTGGCTGATTAGTGTTAAAGTTAGATGCGTCTTGCTCTACAAACAGTTACAAGAATTTAGTGTTCGTAATATTAGGCGGCATATATATTGCTTGTAGGGATATAATTATTATTGCGGGAGAGAAGTTCTTCAATGAACTCGCCGAAGGAGCAACGACCCCGGAAACTCTCAGGCAGAAGGACTGTAATAATAGAAATACAATCTGGAGAGCAGTGCTTAATTTGTAGAAATATACAATATTTTTTCTACATGAAACACTCACCGAAGGGGAAGGCTAAATGATTAATTGGTAATCATCTGCCGAAACTCTCAGGTACCATGACAGATGGGGCTATGCTTATGAAATGTTATGCATTTCAGGGAGTTGCTATGCCACATGTTGTTGTTATTGGTGCGGGGATTACAGGTGTAACATCTGCGTATGAATTAATTAAATTGGGTTATCAAGTCACCGTTATTGATCGCCATTTATTTCCAGCAATGGAAACATCATTTGCAAATGGTGGTCAATTATCTGCCTGTAATGCTGAAGTCTGGAATCAAAAAGCGACTGTGCTAAAAGGTATGAAATGGATGGGCAAAAAAGATGCACCATTATTGCTCAATCCATCTTTTAGTATGCACAAATATCGTTGGCTCGTTGAGTTTTTGACCCATATTAAAAACTACAAAGCCAACACTATTGAAACAGTTCGTTTGGCTTTATTAGCAAGACAGCGATTGTTTGAAGTTGCAGATAAAGAAGGTATTTCTTTTGATCTAGAAAAGCGTGGTATTTTGCATATGTATCACACTAAAGAAGACTTTGAAATTGCTAAAAAAGTTAATGATGTTCTGGTTGAAGGGAAACTTGAACGTAATGCTATAACACCTGAGGAAATGAAAGCGATAGAGCCCAATTTAACAGGGGAGTATTACGGTGGCTACTACACTGCTGGCGATGCCACAGGAGATATTCACAAATATTCTGTTGGTTTAGCAGAAAGAACCGAGGCTTATGGGGTTAAATATCGTTTCGGGCTGGATGTTGTTGATGTGAAATGTGAACAAGATAAAGTCATCATTCAATGCAAAAACAGTTCTGAAAATATGCATTCTGAATCTCAAGAGCAAACTATTATTGAAGCCGACCTAATTTTAGTATGTGGTGGCGTGGGGAGTTATCAATTAGCTGATATGTTGGGTGATAGCGTTAATGTTTATCCAGTTAAAGGCTATTCGATTACAGTACAACTCAAAGATGAACAAAGTGTAAAAAATGCACCTTGGGTTAGTTTGCTAGATGAGAGTGCAAAAATTGTAACTTCTAGACTTGGAGCAGATCGATTTCGCGTGGCGGGTACGGCTGAGTTTAATGGTTATAACCGTGATATCCGTGCAGATCGAATTCAGCCTCTTGTTAATTGGGTTAATCAAAACTTTGATATTTCTACTGAGCATGTCGTGCCTTGGGCTGGCTTACGTCCAATGATGCCAAATATGTTACCAGTAGTGAAGCAAGGTAAACATTCACGAGTATTTTACAATACAGGTCATGGGCATTTAGGCTGGACTTTATCTGCCGCAACAGCAGTTGTTATTAGCCAAGAAATTTCTCAAAAATTCCCGACTTAAATTAAAAGAAGCCGATGTTTAAATCGGCTTCTTTTAACAGACTAATCATACAAACGATAAATACCCGTAAAACGATTACAACCTTTCTGTTCGCTTCTGACGATTAATAATGCCTTTTGATAGTCAAATTGATATTGGCATTTTTTTTCGTTATCTACGATTTGATTCTTTTGATCGGGCGTACTATAAGCAAGTAATGAGAGTATCTGAGTTTCTAGGCGATTGTTTGTATTGCGATATGCCACACCTTCAATCTTGAGCTTATCTTTATCAAGTTGATGGATTTTTAAATGAACAGGCTGTTTCGCAATTTTTCCTTGTTCATATTTTAAATAATGTTGGGTCAATGTTTGATTCATGGATGTATAAAAGTTTAAATCATCTAAACGAACATCAAATTGCTGCTGAAAACATGCTTTACTTTTGCATTGTGAAATTTGTTTTATCCAAAGCTTTTGAGTGTCATGCAGTAATTGTGTAGGCGCATCTGTCACAAGATAGGCTGTTAAAAACTTAGTGTTCAACTTCTGGCGTTGTTCACTATATTGTTTTGAGCATATTTTATTTAGATCAACATTGTTACTTACACAGTCAATAGATTCTGCGTAGGTAAATGTTGAGCAAATACAACCCAATGTAATGATGTAACTAGATTTCTTTAATTGATTTTTTACAGTGTTAAACAGCATAATCACTTATACTTTCAGTCAAATTTGCTCAACGTACTATAGCGAAATTGAAAGCCAGAATACAAGATTTGTTCAGTATATTGTAAAAGGAAAAATTATATGGTTGCTCAAATTCGTGTTGGACAAGGGATCGATGTACATGCTTTTGAAGAAGGAAATTTTGTTACTTTAGCAGGTGTTCAAATTCCTCACACACAAGGTCTCAAAGCACATTCAGACGGTGATGTAGTGTTGCATGCATTGTGTGATGCATTGCTTGGTGCGCTCGCGTTGGGGGATATTGGACAACATTTCCCCGATACTGACCCAGAATATAAAGGTGCAGATAGTCGTCTATTACTTAAACATGTATATCAGCTTATTATAGATCGAGGTTATCAACTGAATAATGCCGATATTACCGTAGCTTGTGAGCGTCCTAAACTTGCTAAACATAATCTAGAAATGCGTCAAAGTATTGCTGATGTTCTAGATGTTGATGTCACTCAAATCAGTATCAAAGCGACAACGACAGAAAAATTAGGTTTTACTGGTCGTCAAGAAGGTATCTTGGCAACAGCGACGGTTTTAATCTCTCATCATGCAAAATGATCGGCATTTATAAGCGATAATTGTAATTCTTGCGTTGCTTTGCGACCTTGAAGTTGTAAAGTAATGCTGTGAATTAAACCAGTCCAAGTCTCATTCGGTTCCCAAATTTGATGTAAAATTTCTTGGGCGGTTGGCATATCAATATTCATATAAAACTGTCGATATAAATACATCAAACTACTAACACGCATGTTTTTAGCACAATGTAACCAAACAATTTCATTTTGAACAATATGATCAATTAAATCTAAAACCAATAAACACTGTTCAGAACATGGAACATCCCAATCTATCGGGATATGAATGTAATTTAATCCTAAATCTAAACAAATTTGATCTTGGTTATTTAAATAGTTTTCCGATTTACTAGTCGCTAAGTTAATAACAGTACTGCAACCATATTCTTTAATCTGTTTTAACTGCTCAGCATTTGGTTGAGCTGAACTAAACAAATGTTCATGTACTAAAGAAAAGCTTGGTATTTGAGATAAAACTTGTTCAAGTGTAGTCATAACGTCCGCTGTTCAATGAGTGAGGTTCTCGTATAATGAGAAACTTATTCTAAAAGGCTTAACTTACTATAAGTGTTTTTATTAAAGCGTTCAATTTATAAGAGGTAAAAAAACAGCATCCGAAGATGCTGTTGATATGGATTAATCTTTTTTCATATTTTCATTGAGTAGGAATTCCATCAATGCTTTTTGTGCATGCAGACGATTTTCAGCTTCATCCCATACGACCGCATTTTTGTGGTCAAGCATGTGTTCAGAAATTTCTTCACCACGATGTGCAGGTAAACAATGCATAAATAGACAATCAGGATGTGCTAAATCCATTAATTTTTCATTTACTTGGAAATCTGCAAAAGCTTTTTCACGTAATTTCTGTTCTTCTTCTTGTCCCATGCTTGCCCAGACATCAGTGACAATTAAATCAGCATTTACAGCTGCATCTTCAGCATTGTTAAAGACTTCTACACAGTCAGCAAATTCAGCTAGAAATTCAGGTTTAGGTTCATAACCTTCAGGAGAGCCAATTTTAAGTTTGAAACCCATCATATGAGCTGCTTCAATATATGAATTACACATATTGTTGCCGTCACCAATCCATGCAACCGTCTTACCTGCAATACTGCCACGATGTTCTTGGAATGTTTGTAGGTCTGCAAGTAGTTGGCAAGGATGATGATCGTCTGTAAGCCCATTAATAAGCGGAACTTTTGAGTACGATGCAAAACGTTCAACGATGTCATGGCCAAAGGTACGAATCATGACTATATCAAGCATACTTGATATAACACGTGCTGAATCTTCGATGGGTTCTCCACGACCTAATTGAGTGTCACGTGGAGATAAAAAGATAGCACTACCACCAAATTGACAAATCCCAGCTTCAAAAGAAATACGAGTACGGGTACTCGATTTTTCAAAGATCATTCCTAAGACTTTACCAACAAAAGGTTGATATACCGTATTGCTATGTTGCATACGTTTAAGTTCTTGAGCGCGGTCAAGAATGCGTTGCAATTCTAGAGATGAAAGGTCACGTAAAGTTAGGAAATGACGAAGCGCCATAATTACTCCCACAATAATTATTGAATAAAAACAATAATTAACTGCTGTATAATGGGTGGTGAAGAAAAAACGAATTGAGTACTATACTACACGACTAAGAAAAAGCAAAAGAATTAGACTTTTTGATGAGCTTTTAAAAACAACTCTACGCAATAATCAATATAATCATATACTTCTTTATCATTCTCACAAACGTTAAGTCCCATCAGAATGCGCCATTCAACATCCCTTAATATTCCAAAATACATGGTGGCAGAAAAAAGCGGCTGAGTGCAAAAAATTTGATTATTTACATGTGCTTGCTCAAGCGCAGATGAAATGGTGTTTTGAATATTCAAAGCACATTTATCGTAAAAATAATTTGCTAACTGAACATCTTTTTGGGTTTGTTCAGTAAACATGCGCATGAATGCAATATTATCTGCTTTGATAATGTGTTGATAAAAACGTTGAAGTGTATTGCTTAAATAATGTTTTAAACTCACAGACTCAGGATCATAGGGTACGCAAACACCGTTAAAAAAGACCTCTCTTCGATAATCACAAATCGCTGTAAATAAACCTTCTTTATTTCCAAAATATTTGTAAATTGAAGTCTTGGAACCACCAGCATGATTGACAATATCGTCTAGTGAAACAGCATCATAACCTTTCTCAAGAAACAAGTCAGTTGCACAGAGTAATAGTGCAAGTCTTCTTTCTTGACCACGACGGGTTATGGGTTGTTCACAGGATGGATAACAAATATCAGTCATTACATTCAATTGGTGTGTTGGTAATGATTTATTATAGCAAAAACCATATATTTTGTATGGCTATAAAGTGCATTGAATGTAGCAGAAAGCTTACATGTTTTATTTATTGAGCGTAGGTTGTTAAACTTATGTTCAATCGTCTTTTTCTGAAGATAAAAGTTAAATCATAAATGTGTGCCAATTTCAAACCAATCACGAGTGAGCAAGTGAAACAACTTGGACTACCAGATATTCCGTTTGAATATGTGGATGAAATATATCCTGGTTATAAAGCACCGCTGTTATTTAAATCTGAATTTGGCTTAGAGTGGCGTGTAGTGCTTTTTGGTCTAATCCCTAAATGGGCGGAAGATACGAGTATTGCAAAACATACTTACAATGCTAGGCATGAAACTATTTTTCAGAAACCAAGTTTTCAAGAAGCAGCTTATAAATGTAAATTTGGTGTTATTCCAGTTTCTGAGTTTTATGAGAGTAAGTATATTGACCTTAAACCACAAAGATGGGGAGTGAGAAGACAAGATCAGCATGCTTTTTATATCGCTGCGCTATATGAAATTAGAAAACTAGATAATCAAATTATTCGTTCTGCTGCAATGCTAACACTCGATGCAATTGATCATGCAATGATGAAAGATTTCCATGAACCTGGCGATGTGAAGCGATCTGTTGTAATTATTCCACATGACCGTTTAGATGAATGGCTCAGTATAAGTCAACCTGAACAGTTGAAAAAATTTATGCAAGGTTTTCCTGTGGACGAATATGAGTGTTCGCATGTACCGAAAATCAAATTAAAAAAAGACACACCACAATTAAATATCTTTGAGGATTTTTGAAAGTTTATATGAAAAAGCTCCATTTTTTGGAGCATTTTCAACTGAAATTAACGCGCTAAGTTTTTAAACATATGTCGTAAAATTTCCATGGTTTTTTCAATTTGCAAAGGGGTCAAGCCATCAAATGATTGCTCTAAAATGACAGAAGTAAGATCGTTGATTTTGGTAATCATTTCTGTACCTTTGTCGGTAAGAAAAACGCGAGTAATACGACCATCTTCTTTACATGAATAGGTTTCAATATATCCTTCGTCTTTTAAACGATAAACAATTTTAGTTGTAGTCGACATTTTTGAAATGACCATGTCTGAGAGTTCAGAAACACTTGCATGGGGTTTTACATTCAAAGCAATTAAAATACGACGGCGAGAATTGTCTAAACCATATTTTTTTAGCACGTTATCGATGTTTTGAACGTACTGAGCATTTACTTGAGAAATCCAGTAATATGGGAAGTCTTCTAAGTTAAATGATTCGGCTGTAGGTAAAAAACGCGCATATTTTTTAGGCATTTACTTATTTCCTATGCTTGTTGCACGGAGTTGCAAAAAACAACTCTCAGATCCTATGAAATGACTACAAACAGTTTATTGCTAGAAAATTAGAAACTTGAATTTTCCAACAATCTCTTTATAGCAAATCTTCTTAAAAATTGCTTTTAGACTAAATATATTTTGAATAATTGAAAACATCATAAGTCCATTTAAAAATGTTAATAATGATGATTTTAGCTATTCATTTAACCCCAAGAGTCTATCTTCAATTTTGCATTCTAACGTATTTGTAGAACAATCGTATTGTAGAAAATAAATACAAAATATGACGTGACTTTTTTGATAAAAAGTTATGTCTTAAATGTCATAAAAATACGAAATCAATATATTTATAAAATAAATAAGAGTCAATAAGATAACTAATACAATTATTTGGATTTATCGGTTGGTTAAAAAATAGCATATTTTTATAGTTGAAAAAGATGAATAAATACATTCTTTATCACATTTTTTCTGTATTTTTACATTTTTAGCTCTATTTCTAACAGGGTAAATGTAGTTTAGATTAAAAAAAAGGGAAGTTATTTAGATAAGATTATCAATTTATTGATTTTTCTGATATCACTAATCATGAATATTGGGGATAAATTTAAAAAGACGCATCTAAACAGGATTACAGATTTAGATGCGTTAAAACGAAAAGTTGGTTACTCGTAAGAGAGATTATACTTGCAATTCTTTTGCTAAAACTGGCCAGAGTTTTTGATGTGATTTTTTAAACATCAACATATGACCAATTTTTTGATAGCCATGTTGTTTTGGATTTAATTCAATAAAGTTTGTTTGTGCATTGGGATACAGTCTTAAAAGATCTTTTACATTTACCTGTGTTGCAATCTCATCATCTGTCGCCCAGAACGAAGTAATTGGACATTGAATTTCATTATGAAAATCATCAAAAATACTTTTACCGATCGCATTCATTACATAGCCAGGTTGACTACAAAACTCAGCCCATTGTTTTGCGACATTCTTTGGTAAATTTTCACCCATACCGATGAACTGAGTTGCACCATAACCTTTTAAAAAGCTTGAAACTGGAAAAATCACATTAAACATGACAGGGGCAAGTAATTTTGTTTTACCCTTTAAGCCTTTTACATGTCCTGTTGAACCAGCAATCGCCAATACTTTTGCAACTTTATGATAATTGGGGTTAATTCCTAATAATTGTCCACCTGCACTGTGACCGATAATAATCACTTTCTCAGCATGTGTAAGATTGATTAAACTTTCAATTGCAGCGGGGATATCTAATAGACCCCAATCATTAATGCTTGCATTAGAATCTTTAAGTTTGCCATGTAGAGACTTCCCAATACCTCTAAAATCAAAGCTAAGGACAGCATAACCTTGCTGATTTAACCATTCGGCAAATGAATTATAAAATGTCTTAGTAATTCCTGTTGCTGGACAAATAAGAATTGGATAAGGCTTATCTTCTTGTAAAGGTGCAGAATAATATTGTGCAGCAAGTTGATAACCATCTTTACAACTTATCCAAAATGATTCAAAGCTGTTCATTATTAAATACTCATTTGTGATGCTTTGTTCTACTGTACATAAGTTCCAAAAAGAAACTTGATCAAAGAATGACTTTAAAGTCAAATTTTAGGTAAGATATCATTTTTAAAATGAAAATTTATGAGATAGGGATGATCTATTTAACTCAAGCGACACAGTTAGCTATAGTATTTAGCGGTATATTTCTTTGGGTGGGTATGTTAACTGGCGTTTGGAAATATTATGAGATTAGAAAAAACACGCAGGCGAGAGCTCATTACTATGTAGATATTGCTCATCGAAGTAGTTTGCTTTACGCGGCTGCAAGTCTGATTTTAGCTGCGCTGAGTTTTTTTACAGTATTAACAGATACTTTGGCTTTATTCTGTGTAATTGCTAATTTGTTCTTTTTTTCGATGTCGATTATTACCTACATTATTCATGGTTTTTTAAAAGATACCAGTAATCAATTTAAGCAGCCTCATCAACTCGGCAAATGGACATTACCCACATGGTGTATGACATTGATTATGTTAAGTCTTATTATCGTGGAATTGGGTGCAACAGCAGTTTTAGTGGTAGGAACAATAGTTAAATTTATGCATTAAAAAAGGATGATTGCTCATCCTTTTTTTATTTAAAAATTCTTTTGGCGCTCAGCGCTCATCTTTCGAAACTTTCGATCGATAATCCCCCACGTACAAAAGGCGACTGAGACAACTAAAGCATATACAAAATATTCAGGCTTTAAATTGCCCTTAATTGTACCTTGTAGCAACAGTGTTGCCATTAGTGCAATTGTGGTGATTGCATATACCATTGAATCATTAGCCTTCAGAGAATTAATGAAGACTTGCTTATTGAAATGTATTGATAACATCTCCATCCCTCCTTGTGTCGTAGTGACAAAAAACAAATCGTTTTTGTCGGAATTAATATTAAAGTTGTACTGCTAATCTTTAGGTATTACAAGAGCTAATCTGACTATTTTTAAAATAAATTTATGAATGTATTGATTTATATGATGTTTGAATATTTTCTGTATGTATTTATACTATTTATTTGTAAAATATTCTTGGTTATTTTTACATTTTGAAAAACTTATCAATTTGAGAAATGTGAGTAATGATTGTTTGATAAAAAGATTTGTCGTAAACAAAAAATGCAGATTTGATAAAACAACATTTTTTGTATAGCTAAAATAATGTTTGGGTAAAACACGATTTTAACGACAAATCATTTTAATTTTTAATAACAATCAATCGATCAATGATAATCGCAATAACAAGAACAATCATCGATGGGAGTAACCATGCTAGATTTTGTTCATTCAATGGCAAATGATTGATGAAACTAGGTAGTTTATTGCTGAATCCCGCGGCTTTAATTGCTTCAATTATCCCAAATAGAAATGCGATACTAGTAACTGAACCGACGATAATAGATGGTTTATTCCAGTGTTTCCAAAAGAAACTTAGCATGATAACCACAATCGCTGGAGGGTAGATTGCACTTAAAACAGGTACAGAAAAAGCAATTAATTTGGTTAATCCAAGGTTAGAAATGATTAATGAGAAACCAATAAGAATGAAAACCAATAATTTATACGGTAGACCAGTGAGCTCTGTAAAATATTCTGCACAAGCGCACGTTAAGCCAATTGCTGTCACCATACATGCTAGAAAAATCAAACCTGTTAAAAACAAAGAGCCTAGATCGCCGAAAGCGTGTTGTACATATGCATGTAGAATAACTGCACCATTATCCGCATTTGCAGCAACTTCATGGCTACCTAAACCCAGTTTAAATAAACTGATATAAACCAGAGTCAATCCGACACCCGCAATTAAGCTTGCGATAATTGCATACTTGGTAATGAGTTTTGAGTCTGTAACACCGCGAGATTGAATGGCTTGAATAATCACAATACCAAAAACCAAAGCACCTAAAGTATCCATGGTTAAATAACCATTTACAAAACCTTCAGAGACTGGACTTGTCACATACTTATGTACTGGCGGTGAAATATAACCAGTTGGAATTAAAATTGCTGCGATGCCCAAAATGGCTAATGCAATAATTTTTAACGGCGCTAAGACATGACCAACAGTGTCTAAAAGTTTGTTTGGATATAGAGAAACTGCTGTCACTAAGACAAAGTAAATCACACTGTAAATAAAAAGGCTGCTACTAGATGTACCAAAGTAGGGTGCAAATCCTATTTCATAAGAAACGGTTGCCGTTCTTGGTGTTGCAAATAGTGGACCTACTGATAAATAGCAGACGATAGTAAGCAGTAAACTAAAAAATCGTCCTAAAGGTGAACTAATGACTTCAATAGAGCCTTGCATGCGAGATAAAGCCATAATGGTAATCACAGGTAAGCCAACTGCGGTGATGAGAAATCCAAAAGCAGCTAGCCATACGTGTTCACCAGCTTGTTGAGCAACAATTGGTGGGAAAATAATATTGCCTGCGCCTATGAAAAGGGCAAAGGTCATAAAACCAAGAGCAATAATATCTCCTGTACGAAGATGGTTCATAAAAAGAGGGAGGAATAAAATAAAAGTGCGAATTCTAGACCAAAATTGCATTCATTTGAAACTAATTTTATGTGAATTTGATTCATTTTTGACTAAAAAGAACTTATTAAAATCATATAATTAACAATGGTAAATTTAATTGGTTGAAATGCTAATAAAACTTTAAAAATACGAATTTAGCTATTAGTAGTTGTGCTAAGAGTTGAAATTAAATGTAAAATAATAAATATCTTTTAGTCTTAAAGTGATTGAAGAATTTCGTACGAAGGCGTAAAAGTATTGACTTAACAATTGCAACACAAGCAATTGATCTGCATTTAGAAATTAATTTTTATTGTTGAATAAGGAAACTCGGATGAGAGCTTCTACTGTGACCATTAAATCTGAAGAAGATATTGAGAAATTACGTATCTCAGGTCGTTTGGCGGCACAAGTTTTAGAAATGATAGGAGCCTATATTAAGCCGGGTATTTCAACTGAATACTTAGATGACATTTGTAATGATTATATTGTTAATACATTACAAGTTATTCCTGCAAATGTGGGTTATCACGGTTTCACGAAAACGACATGTATATCAGTTAATGAAGAGGTTTGTCACGCTATTCCATCACCAAAAAAGATTCTTCAAGAAGGTGATATTCTAAATATTGATGTTGCTGTTATTAAAGATGGATATTTTGGTGATACCAGCCGTATGTATTTTGTAGGAGAGCCAACGTCCGAAGCGAAAAAATTGGTTATTACAACGTATGAAGCAATGCTTGCAGGTATTCGTACTGTAAAACCAGGAGCCACTTTAGGTGATATTGGTTATGCAATTCAATCTGTTGCTCAAGCTGAAGGTTTTAGTATCGTTCGAGAGTATTGTGGTCATGGTATTGGTCGAATTTATCATGAACAACCTAATATTCTGCATTATGGGCAAAAAGGTCAGGGCATGACTTTAAAGAAAGGTATGGTTTTCACAATCGAACCAATGGTGAATGCCGGGAAACCGCATGTTAAAGAATTAAGTGATGGTTGGACAGTTGTTACTAAAGACAAATCTCTATCTGCACAGTGGGAGCATATGGTTGCTGTAACTGACGATGGATTTGAGTTATTAACCCCTTGGCCAAATGGTACGGGTACTTACTCTCCAATTTAATTTGATTGAATAAAAAAGCTTGATTAGAAATCAGGCTTTTTTATTGTGGAGCATAGCGTTAACTTTTCTACTAAATAGTCAATAAATACACGAACCGCGGGTAATAAACCTCTTCGTGATGGATAAACAGCATGGAAAATACCATGTGGAGCAGTCCACTCTGGTAAGACTTTGACTAATTGACCTGATTTTACAAAGTCTTGTGCAATACTGTCTGGTAGTAAAGCGATACCACAGTTTTGAGTTGCTAATTCAGCTAACATGAGTAGATTAGATCCCATGATCACTGGATTAACTTTAATTTTCTTCTGCTGTTGATCGGGACCACTAAGTAAAAAGTTTTGATCAAGGTGATCTTCAGCCATACTAATAATACGGTGGTCGTTAAGTTGTTCGGGATCTTTTAGATGACCAAATTCATTTAGATATGCTTGGCTCGCAAATAGTCTTTGTTCAATCGCTTCAAATTGTCTAAGTATTAGGTTTGGATCTTCATCAAGTTTTGAGCGCACTCGTAAAGCAAGATCAATTCCTTCATTAATTACATCGACTCGACGGTTCGTCACCATCATTTGAACACGCACTTCAGGATATTTTTTCAAAAAAGCAGGTAGAATTTTTGCCATTTGATTTTGTGCAATATCCACTGGAACGCTGACTTTTATTACACCACGAGGCTCGCTACTTAAATGATTGACGACATCATGTGCGGCTTGAGCTGCATTCATCATCACTTGAGCATGACGATAAACATCCATACCAATATCTGTGACAGCAAAGTGACGTGAACTACGTTGAATAAGACGGACGCCTAATTGCTCTTCGAGGTTATAAACACGACGGCTCAGTTTTGATTTTGGAATGTCAGTGGCACGTTCAGCAGCACTAAACCCACCATGCTCTACAACAAGTGCAAAGCAATAAAAATCATCTAAATCCGTTAGCATTACGCTATAAACTCCAGCTTGTATAACCCAGTAAAATCATTTTAAGTAAGTTTAATAGGTATTTTTCATTAGTAGAATCTCTTGAACTCGTTGATATTCTTTCAAACGTTCGAAATCTTTAACGGTTGGTGATGGAATTCGAGATATGTCCATATTGTCATTGATATCTGCCAATTTAACAACACGTGCTAGAGAATTTTGTACCGTTCGTTTTGCTGCTTCGATTCTTGTTTCACCATCATGTTTTGTTAGAGACTCGATTGCCTCAATGATATGGGATTGAAAGCCTAAACTACGCAAATCACTGCTAGTGGTTTCGGTGTCTTCTAATATGTCATGTAAAACAGCAATAATCTTATGGTCAATGGTAGGGACATTCAACATCACCCTGAGCGGATGTAAAATATAAGGTGCATTGGCTTTGTCAACTTGACCAGCATGTTGCTTAGCAGCAAATTCAATAGCGATTTCAAGTGTTGCCATCTGCTAAAAGCTCCTATTTAAGATAGATTAGCGTGTCATATTCTTTTAAAATGATTCAAATTTTTTATGCATCATTACTATGTCATATCAACTCATTGAGATCACCGATTCAACTCAAAATGTTCCATGTCCATACTGTAACAGCGCTGTTTTAGATTGGGATCAAGAACAATATATTCAGCCTTGCGAACATACTATATTTATCGCGATGGATTTGGGTTTTGAATTTATTGCAGATCGCTTCGATGAGGTTTTAACGCAATCCGTTGAAGAAATTCATGAAGATCCGAATATGAATATTTTTGCGACCGTAACTCAGGCGAGTTATCCATCAATGCAGATTTATAAGACTGATTTAGGTGTTGAGGGTTTGTTTCGTTATATAGGATTTAGTAAAGATTAAACTTAGATTCAATAAAAGCCAATCATTTGATTGGCTTTTATTTTAAAACTTATGCTTCTGGAGCAGCGCTATATTGTTCAACTAATGGTTTCAATTCGCCATTTTGGAACATTTCAAGCATGATATCGCTACCACCAATAAGCTCGCCATTGATCCATAACTGTGGAAACGTAGGCCAGTTTGCAATTTGAGGTAAAGTTGCACGAATATCTTGATTTTCTAAGATATTTACATAGGCAAATGGACGACCAATTTGGCTAAGTGCTTCTACTGCACGAGCAGAAAAACCACATTGCGGAAATTGTGGAGTGCCTTTCATGTAAAGTAAAACAGGGTGTTTCGCAATTTGATCACGAATTAACGCTACTGTATCACGCGCTTGTTCCGTCATAGATAGATCCTCAACTAATCTCGGCAAATTATATACTGAAAAGTCGTTGTTGAGCTATTGCTAAAGTTTTTTCTTATATAAATGTGAGTTTGAGCTTTCAATCTGTTCAAGTTTTTGCTTATATAACTTTTTTCACCACAACTAATGATAGATTGAGTTTGATATGACTAATATTACTCTTGCTCCAGTGCAACCTGATCAACCATCACACCTTATGGCTACCTATGGTCGCCAAGCGATCAGTTTTGTACGAGGACGAGGGGCATACTTATATACAGCAGATGGCACTGAATATTTAGATGCTTTAACAGGAATTGCTGTATGTGGTTTAGGTCATGCCCATCCTGTGATTGCTGAAGCAATTGCTGAACAAGCTGCAACATTAGTCCATACCAGTAATTTATTTGAAATTCCTTGGCAAACTGCAGCGGCGCAAAAACTTGCAGAAGTGTCTGGAATGGAAGAAATCTTCTTTTCAAATAGTGGGGCTGAATCAAATGAAGGAGCAATTAAAATTGCACGTAAATTTGGTTCGCAACAAGGGATCAATAATCCAAAAATTATCGTGGCGGAACAGTCGTTTCATGGTCGTACTCTAGCAACCTTATCAGCGACAGGAAATAAGAAAGTTCAAGAAGGTTTTGCACCATTGGTGGATGGATTTGTACGTGTTCCATTTGGTGACATTGAAGCAATTCAAGAAGCAGCGATTAATCATCCTGATATAGTTGCAATCCTGATTGAACCGATCCAAGGGGAAGGTGGGGTGAATACTGCACCACAAGGTTTTAGCTATTTAGAAGAAGTTCGCGCGCTATGTAACCAACATAATTGGTTAATGATGCTTGATGAAATTCAAACAGGTAATGGGCGTACTGGTAAATATTTTGCTTATCAACATACCAATATCATTCCTGATGTTATGACGACTGCGAAGGGTTTGGGTAATGGTTTTCCTGTGGGTGCAGTCATGACACAAGGCAAAGCTGTAGGAATTTTAGGTGCAGGTAGTCATGGCTCAACTTATGGCGGAACGGTGCTTGGTTCACGTGTTGTATATACTGTGATTGATACATTACAGCAAGAAAAAGCAGTAGAAAACGCTGCAACTGTTGGTAAATATATTGTTGATCAGTTGAGAGCGCAATTAGCTGAATATAATGTACAAGTACGCGGTTTCGGTATGATGATTGGTATTCAACTCCCTAAAGACTGTGCTGAACTGGTTGCGATTGCACGTGATGAATATCAGTTAATTATCAATGTGACGGCTGGGTCGGTTGTTCGTTTACTTCCACCATTAAATATGACACATGAACAAGCTGATGAATTATTAAAGCGTCTTGTTGCTGCAATTCAGGATTTTTTGAAAGCATGATCTAAACTTTGAGAAATAAAAAGGGCAATCAATTGCCCTTTTTTTTCGAGATAATGATTTAACCAGAAATATATTGTTGAAGCTGCTCAATCAGAACACGTTGATCATCCATAGCTGCTTTAACTAAATCACCAATTGAAATAAATCCGACTAATTTTTCATTTTCTAATACAGGTAAATGACGTAAATGACGATCTGTCATTAAGTTTAAACATTCTTCGACAGTATTATTTAGACTCACAGAAATAACTTTTGAAGTCATAATATCTGAAACAGGTGTGTTATTTGATGAACGTTCCATCAGTGCAATTTTACGTGTGTAGTCACGTTCAGAGAAAATTCCTACAACTTTTTCGTCTTCAGCAACAACCAAAGCACCTACACCTTTTTCAGCCATAATTTTAATTGCTTCAAGTACAGTAGCATTTGGAGAAATCGTAAAAATTGATTGAACAGCTTTATTCTTGATGACTTGAGCAACGATTGTCATTGTTTATCCACCTGTGTTGTATTGTCATTTTCATTTAACTTAACTGTATTTATTTTAAATGCAAAGCCCTAATTTACGAACAATGATAACTTTCTTTAATGATTGTCTAAAAAGTCATCATTGTTATAAATATCTATTTAAGCAGGGATTGCTAACTGCTGATGCTGCATAAAAAAGAAATGCTGCATTTGCTGAGTAGAAAGTTTAAATTTGCGATGTGAAGAATTGAACAAAGCAGGTTGAACTTGTAATCGAGTTAAAGTCGGTAGCAACGACTCGTGAAAGTCTTTAGGTGTGATTTTACGAGGTTTGTAGTTTTTCCAATTTGATTTTGCATAGCGATGTGCTTGAACACCATTTAACCAAAAAGGGAATACTGGCCCATCAACATCAGACTTAATAGCCCAACCTTGATCATAAAGACCCCAAAGTACGCCGCAATACATCATCGTTTTTAAAATTGAGATTTTAATCATCAATTCTTTTGATACTGGCTGAAAATCGTTAAACCGATACATGTGAGTTAACTGATATTATTAAAAATTATGATTTATTATAAGAACTTTAGATGTCATTAATGTTTAAACAATTGATCTAAATCGTAAGCAAATATTGTATGTGTGATTAAATTGGCAATTTTACTAAAAAAACATTCATATAAGAAATTACATGTTTAATTGATCAAGATATGAAAAAAGCCTCTAAGTTAAGTAAAGGTTATAAATTTAAATAATATACATAGGGTGTGGTAAAGGAGGATTAATCTTCTTTTTAATCTAGGAAATAATTGATAGCTATAAAAACCACCTGAGCAAGCCAAAGCGACTAAAGCTGTGATGCAGCGTAAGTGAACCATGTTAATTCATTTTAAGTAGGTATAAAAAAACGCCACCTAAGTGACGTTTCATTATGCTTGCATTGTTGCCATCTTTTGCCAATATTGTGCTTTGAGTGAATCGCGTTCAACTCGAAAACCTTGATAATACAATTCTGCTAAAAATAATGCTGCTTTACCGTGACCTGCTTGTGCAACTTCTTCCAATTCTTTCACTGCATCTTGGAAGTTTTTTTGAGATTGAATTGTATTTACTGCGTTTGCATATACATGCTCTAGTTCATGCTGTGTAAAATGCTGAATCATATATAACTCCTTATTTTAATTATGATTACTTCAAATTCTATTCAAAGATACTTTTCTTTGAATTTAAGCTACTTTAACTTCGAATTATGAACTTATTATGACAATAATGCTTGAATTGTCAAATATATTACGTAGCGTTGTGTAATTAAAATCTTACACGATTAAACATTTACAGCAAATATTTTTAAGTAGAATCAAAATGAGAATAATAGAAAAGGAGAATAACATGTCAAATGTAATCGATGGAGTAAACTTTGATGTTCCACCATCAGAAAATCAAATCATTGCTTTAGCTCACCATCATCGTAAGTTACTTGATGAAGCAATATTTCATCAAGAAATTCACCTAGGTGATTATTGTCTAGCCCAACGTAAAAGGGTATACGATTTCGCAAGTCATCTTCCAGCGGATCAAAAAGATCGCTTTTATGAAATTTATAATGGTGAATTGCAGCGAATTGCGGATGAGGATGATTTACATCCTGCTGATGCGGAAAGTGGCGTCGGGATGTTCGCTATTTTTTTAACTCTCGTTATCATTGCGTTCATTTTGTATTTTGCTTTTGTTCGCACAATAATGAGTTAATCAGAGATAAGCTTCACGTTCAATAAGTTGTGTAATTGTGACTTATTGGACGTTGGACTTGTTCTTGGCGAATCAGAAACATACACTACTTCTAATTCGAGGTAGCTCATGTTTTCAATACTTTCTAAACAGAAACTAATGCAATCCAAATTAGGATTCAGATTAGACCAATTTTATAATATTTTGGTCGCCATTATTATTTTGTCCATTTTTATACTTGCTTACTCCGCGTTGCAACGTCCTATTAGCAAAGTTCAATATAAACAAATTGTTCAGTTTTCTGCTCAAGCAAGTCATCCTAAAACACAAAAAATGGCAAAAGATATACTGGAGCAGACGCAGTTGCATCGCATGGATTATCTGAAACTTCTCAATGCTTATCAATTTGAATCAAATGGTATTAAGCAATATCCAGCAATGGCACAAGAAGATGAGTGAGTTTTAGTCAGTTTATTTTTATTTATAAATGAATGGTTTGCCTCGGTCGGGAAAAAGAAATCGAATTGTGCTAGACTAGCGATCTTTTTATAAAGCTGCTTTTTTCAAGGAATCGACATGCAACAGCAATCGAATATGCAAAACAAATTCTTGATAGATGCTGACATCGGTGATGACGATGTCACATTACCGAATTTACCTGCAGTCGATGTTCCAATTATTGATGAACCAGCGGTAAAAAGCTCAACTGAGACGCCAATTACGACTCCAGTTAGTGAGCCAGTTGAAACACAAGTTACTGAAGAAGCTAAAACAGGTGGTTTTTTTGGTCGAATGAAAGATGGTTTGACTAAAACGCGTCGTAGCTTCACTGATGGTATGGTCAATATTTTGATTGGCGGTAAAGAAATTGATGATGAGCTTCTAGAAGAGGTTGAAGAGCAATTACTTATTGCTGATATTGGTGTGGACGCGACAAAAACAATCATCACCAATTTGACCGAACGAACTGCACGTGGCGATTTAATTTATTCACATGCACTTTATAAAGCTTTGCAAGAAGAGCTGGTTGCCTTGCTTGCTCCACGTGTAAAACCTTTGCATATAGATCCAAACAAATCGCCATATGTGATTTTGATGGTCGGTGTAAATGGTGTCGGTAAAACCACTACCATTGGTAAATTAGCAAAACGCTTACAAGGTGAAGGTAAAAAAGTCATGCTTGCAGCGGGCGATACTTTCCGTGCAGCAGCGACCGAACAACTTCAAATTTGGGGAGACCGTAATGATATTCCTGTGGTTGCTCAAGGGCATGGTGCTGATAGCGCATCTGTGATTTTTGATGCTTTTGAAAGTGCTAGAGCGAAAGGAATTGATGTATTAATCGCAGATACAGCAGGTCGTTTACAAAATAAAGCTAACTTAATGGAAGAACTCAAAAAAGTTAAGCGTGTTATGCAAAAAATTGATGCAACTGCTCCGCATGAAATTATGCTGATTGTAGATGCGGGTACAGGTCAAAATGCAATTAACCAAGTGCAATTATTCGACGAAGCTGTTGGCTTAACGGGGATTACGATTACGAAGTTGGATGGCACTGCCAAAGGTGGTGTGTTATTCAATATTGCAAGCCGTACCCATGTGCCAATTCGTTATATTGGTGTCGGTGAAAAGATTGATGATTTACGTCCATTCTCAGCAAAATCATTTGTCGCTGCATTGTTTGAAACTGATAAGTGATTAATATATATTAAAAAAACCCACATCGTGTGGGTTTTTTTATGACTAGAAAAATTGTATTGTTTCAAAAATAAAACGATCTGTCATATTTATTGGGCTGTTTCATTAAAATGAGCCGTTATAAACTACATTCAATCCAAGATAACACCCTAAGGGTAAAAGAGGCATAACAAGATGAGTAACTTTCTAAATAGCATCAAAGCACGTCGTACAATTTATGCAATTGGTAAAAATGTATCGGTTGATCAGGCAATAATCGAAGAAACGATTCGTGAGGCGGTTAAACAAAGCCCATCATCATTTAACTCTCAAACATCACGTGTTGTGACTTTATTTGGTGAATCTCACACCAATTTTTGGAATATTGTACGTGAAACTTTGCGTAAAATTGTACCTGCTGAAGCCTTTGAAGGTACAAATGCAAAAATTGATAGTTTCTCAGCAGGTTTTGGTACAGCATTATTCTATGAAGATCAAGATGTCGTAAAAGCTTTACAAGAGCAATTTGCATTATATGCTGATAATTTCCCAGTTTGGTCTGAACATTCGACTGCAATAGCACAGTTTGCAACTTGGACTGCATTATCTGAAATTGGTATAGGTGCTTCTTTACAGCATTATAATCCAATCGTTGACGCTGAAGTGGCTGAAACATTTGGTATTCCATCAAATTGGAAACTACGTGCTCAGCTAGTATTTGGTTCTATTGAAGCTCCAGCTGGTGAAAAAACCTATATGGATGATGCTGCACGTTTTAAAACTTTTAACTAAGTTAATTCAATATTTAAAAGGGCACTATCAAGTGCTCTTTTTTTTATTTGCACAGAATATTCGCCAAAAGAACTATAGTGCTTAGCATAAGAAATGATGTATATATCTAAAAAAAGCCAAATCGATGGAATAGACAGTTTGGTTTTATGTCATAAAATGGTCACAATCGCATAGCATAGTGCATACGGTTTCATAAATTGTTTTTATCGAGAAGAGTCTAATGTCTTTAAGAGTTGGTGTTGCTGCTTTCGGGTTATTATTAAGTAGTTCTGTTTTTTCAGCTGTCACAATCACTGCACCTGAAGAAATCGTGATTCTTGCTGTAAATGGTCAAGAAGTGAATAATGGTTTGATTCCTTCAAAAAAAAATAACTATCAAGTTGATGCTGGTAATTTAACAGTCAATGTACGCTATCGTGAATATTTTGAACATTTAAACGGTGAGCATGATATCGTTAAATCTAGTGTAGTCACGATTCAAGCAACTGATTTAAAGGATAATCAAGCTTATAATTTAGCGCTTGTGAATGCTCCAAAAGATTTTGATTCTGCAAAAAAATATGCTGATCAACCCACAGTGGCTTTATATGATCAAAATAAAAAACTTGTAGTGCAACAAACAGGCGCAAATAACGAAGCCCAACCTTGGTTCACAGGCAGTAATTTATTGAGTCGTACATTAGATTTGACACAAAAAAATAAAAATAACACAGTTAATCAGCCTGCGCCTGTTTATGCTGGCAATACTTCTCAAGTTGTCACTACAGCGCCTGTTGCAGTTACAACAGCTGCGCCAACAGGTACTATTAAAACAACTGATCAGCAATTGGTTGATTTATGGCAAAAAGCGTCTAAATCAGAGCGTCAAAAATTTATGGCTTGGTTGGCTGGTGAAACGAATTAATAAATACTCTATTTAATAAAAGCCGATGTTATCATCGGTTTTTTATTGACCGTATAAAATAGAAATGTCTTTAAATATTAGAACTGCAAAAGTTGATGATATAGAGCAATTAGTTAAGTTAATTAATTTGGCTTATCGGGCTCAGTCTGATCGAAGTTGGACTACAGAAAAATCATTTGTAGAAGGAAAACGGATTAGCGCAGAACAATTAAGTAGAGACCTAAATCAATCAAATTTTGAATTACTTGTTGGTGAAAATCAACAAGGTTCTTTGGTTGGTTGTATAGGGCTAACTTTTGATCATCGTACCATTGAAATAGGGACTTTTGCGATTGATCCAACAATTCAAAATTTAGGTTACGGCAGAGAACTACTTGATTATGTTGAAGCTTATATTGCACAGAATTATTCGAAAATTCGACATTTAATTATGTATGTATTAGATGTTCGTTCTGAGTTAATTGCATATTATCAACGTCGTGGTTATGAGATTACTGGTCATACAGAGCCTTATCCTATAGATGCTGATGTTGGTCAACCATTAGTTCCGATTCAACTGATTGAAATGAAGAAATTGATTGCATAAAACAAATTGTTTTAATGCTGTTTTTCTTTTGTGGTGGCTTTGATCGTATTCGACAAGTTTTTTGATAATGTAATCACAGTCTAGGACTTTTTGTCATTTAATGAATAGGTTTGTTGGGCACATCAATTACAAAAATTAGATTGGGATAAGTGGAAGACCATATGGAGTTTTTAAGGCTTTATATCAAAAAAACTGAAAATTCAAATTGATAAAGAGTTTAAGTATTTGTTATATTTGATTTCACGCAATTGATTTGTAATGACATTGAAATGGCGTAGTTCAAATAAAAAGAGGAAGTAAGACTTCCTCTTTTTTGTTCGGATTGAAATTAATTACCTAACCAAGTGTAATAACCTAAGATCATTAAAGGCCACGCAATATATGGGCTAAATAACCATTTCCATAACCAAAACCTTGCTATAAATCCAACACCATGAATGAAACCACCTGAAATTCCAATCATCACCAACATAAGCAAACTATGATTGTAGTGACCATTTTCATCTAGCATCAGTGCAGGATGTACTAATAAAATCGCTGCGAGAGGCAATGCCAACAAAAACGAGATGATCATTGCAATGACTTGCGCTTTACTATTCTTCGATGTTGACACGACTTCAGCCATTTATTATTCCTCATCTAAGTCTTGGTGGTGCTCGATATAAAGTGCACTAAGCACTCCAGCGAAACATGCCATCAAAACACCTAGAATCCATGCAAAATACCACATACCACATCTCCTGATTAGTACAAACTATGAGAGTTTTCTTCAATGTGCTTGTTTGAGATGATTCCCCACATTTTGTAATACGACCAAGAGGTATAAATCAAAATGAGTGGAACAAAAATACAGGCAGCAACGGTCATCACGCCAAGTGTTTTATGACTAGAAACAGCATCCCACATTGTTAGGCTAGATGTTGGATCAATACTTGAAGGCAATAAGAACGGGAACAAGGAGAAGCCAGCTGTTAAAATTGCTCCAACAATCATCAGGCTAGTGCCCGTGAAACTCAAAGCTGCTTTATATTTCGCTGCACTGATAATCACCAATAACGCACCCATGATCGCAAAGATTGGTGCAGCCATAGTGATTGGGTACGTTGCATAGTTATTTAACCAACCATGATTTGCATTGGTCACAACGTCTTTAGCAAGTGGATTTAATGCAGCATTAGTATTTACAGTAGTAGCATAGCTATAACCAGAAATATTGCCAAACAATAACCATGCACCAGCAGCTAAAAAGCACACAAGAAATACAATTGCCATAATTTGTGTTGCTTTGGCAGAACGGTTATGCAAGTTTCCATCAGTACGAAGCATTAACCATGCTCCACCATGAGCACACAACATGGATAAGCTAACGATACCGCAAATCAGCGCAAATGGATTTAACAATGCGAAGAAACTACCCGTATATTGTGAACGTAGTGTGTCATCTAAACTAAAGGGTACACCTAAAAACAGGTTGCCAAAGGCTACACCGAAGACCAATGCTGGCACTGCACCACCGATACATAATCCCCAGTCCCAAGATGTACGCCACTGTGTATTTTCTAACTTCGAGCGATAGTCAAAACCGACAGGGCGAAGGAATAGGGCGAATAAGACTAATAAGAGCGCCCAATACATACCTGAAAAGGCAACAGCGTAAACCATAGGCCATGCTGCAAAGAGCGCACCGCCAGCAGTAATGAACCAAACCTGATTGCCGTCCCAGTGAGGAGCAATCGTATTGATTGCTGCTCGGCGTTCTGAATCCGTTTTACCTACAAATGGCATGAGAGCCATTGATCCCATATCGAAACCATCGGTGAGGGCAAAACCTATCAGTAAAACACCAACTAAGACCCACCAGATAATTTTTAGGAGTTCATATTCGATCATGATTGAGCCTCCCCAGTTTTTGCTTCTAGTTTTTCAAAATGATATTTACCAGTATGCAAAGAACTTGGACCTAAACGAGCAAATTTGATCATCAAGTACATCTCAATAATAAGAAGTACGGTATAGAATGCTGCTAACGCGATGATTGATCCCCATACATCAGCGCTACTAATACTTGAAGCCGATAAATGTGTTGGTAGAATTTCACCGATAGACCAAGGTTGACGTCCACCTTCTGCGACATACCAGCCTGTTTGTGCTGCGATCCAAGGAAGTGGAAGGGCAAACAAAGCAAACTTGAGTAACCAAGGTTTATCTTCGGCATTGCGTTTTGCTACAGCCCATGTCGCTAACAGGAATAACAAGAGCATAAGAAAGCCAGAAGCGACCATTGCACGGAAAGAGAAGAATAATGCGGCTACATTTGGAATGGTATCTTTGGTCGCAGCTTGGATATGCGCTTCAGTGGCATCAACCACATTTGGAGAATATTTTTTCAATAACAGACCATAACCTAAGTCTTTTTGATTTTTCTCAAATGAAGCAAGTAACTCAGGTGAACGATCTCCAGCACGAAGTTTTTCTAATTCACTATATGCAACCATACCATTACGAATACGAACTTCATGCTCTTTCATTAAGTCTCTGATACCCGTGACTTGAGTATCTGTCGAGCGCGTTGCAATAATTCCCATCACATAAGGAATTTTGATTGCATAATCAGTGCGCATTTCTTTTTGATTCGGGAGACCAAATAAAGTAAATGCAGCGGGTGCAGGCTCTGTGTGCCATTCAGCCTCAATTGCAGCGAGTTTGGTTTTTTGAACATCACCTAACTCATAGCCTGATTCATCGCCAAGTAGAATCACAGATAATGTTGAAGCTAAACCAAAAATCGCAGCAATTGCAAAAGAGCGGCGTGCAAACGGTAAATCACGTTTCTTTAATAGGTAATAGCTTGAAATAGCGAGGACGAAGATTGCACCTGTTACATAACCAGCAGAAACTGTATGAACAAATTTGACTTGCGCAACAGGGTTAAAAATCAATGCACCGAAATCTACCAATTCCATACGCATCGTTTCGTAGTTAAATGCTGCACCGACAGGATTTTGCATCCAGCCATTAGCGATCAAGATCCATAATGCGGACATGTTAGAACCAATTGCAACTAACCACGTGACCCCTAAATGTTGAACTTTGGATAGGCGATCCCAACCAAAGAAGAATAGACCAATAAAAGTCGATTCAAGGAAGAAAGCCATTAAGCCTTCAATAGCAAGCGGAGCTCCAAAGATATCGCCTACATAGTGAGAGTAATAAGCCCAATTCGTACCAAACTGGAATTCCATTGTTAGACCAGTGGTAACACCTAAGGCAAAGTTAATCCCAAAGAGTTTCCCCCAAAATTTGGTCATATCTTTATAAATTTCTTTACCAGAAATCACATAAGTGGTTTCCATAATGGCAAGAATAAAAGCTAAACCTAAAGTTAAAGGGACGAAAAGAAAGTGATACATCGCGGTCATAGCAAATTGAAACCGCGAGAGATCGACCACGCTTTCAGAAATCATCAACGTGTCTCCTGAGTTTTGGACATGTCACCAGCAATACGCTCGGCAACTTCATTATTAAAATCTTTTGGAATGGTGGGAGCATCAAACCAGATATTTTTAATTACGAGGAGTAATACAATTTTAATAATAAGAATAATTGTAATCTCTCGAATTAATCGCCGATTTGGATCTTGAGAACTTGTGCTCATAGAACCGATCTCATATTTTAAAATCATGTGAAACATTATTAAATATAATTGAATAAAAATAAACTTTTACAGCATTATTTGATTATTTAAATTAAAAATCAATTAAAAACAATATCATATTTTTAATATATTATTATTTAAAGTGTTTTTATTTTTATCCAACTAAAATGATAGGGTATCATTATTAATTCTGATTAAAACACTTGTATTTATTCTATTTAAGTTGATTAAAAAGCTTGGATTTAAAAATAATTAATTTTAATTAAAACCTATTAAAATAGTCTGATTATAAAAATATCAATATTTACAATAGGTTAATATTTTAATTACATAAAGCCATCATTTACACTGCATTAGGTGATGAATTCCTACTATATTAGTAAAGTTTTCACCTAAAATTTGAATTTGATGAAGGCGAGTAATTGCTATGAAAGCTTTCAAAAAGTGTTGTTAAAAAAAAGAATAATAAAACTTAATGATAGAGATGGATTTTTGTAAAAATTTGTAAATTTTGGTTTTTGAATAGGAATTTTTCTTATTTGTATTGTCTAAATGACTTAATCTGCAGTAAATAATTTATTAGATGTGGATATTTTTTTTGCCAAATAATGTGAATTTGACTTTTGACTAATTAAAAGTACTTGTGATTGGAGTTCAAGTTCTCCGTACTCGGGTTCTACTTGAACATAATACAATTGTCCGAATTCATTCCTAACTCTAGCTTGTGCTGAAAACCCAGGGCGAGCATTTCCTGTAGAGATCGTAGCTAATCGCCCCACTAGATTGGTATGAGTATGTGTGACTTTAGGTTTTATGACCTGATCTAAACAGTGGATCATAAATACAGTAAAGAAAATATCAATAATTAATGCAGGAATAAAAAGATAATAAGGTGAAATGAAATAGTGCTGTAGAGCAAAAAATGATAATTCTAAAAAATAGCCTGCAAAGCTAAAATTAATCAGTAAAAAAACAAAAATGAGGTATTTAGAAAATTTTACATCTAACAACGGAGAGTTCAATAGCCAGTCGGGAGTCAGCCTTTTGACAAGATGGCTCGGACGTAAGCCGATAAATATTCCAATGGTTTCTGCAATGCTCAGCATAATCAAAGCGACTACGCTCATATGAAATGGCATTAGATAGTAATTAAGAAAAAACTCAGTCATTGCAGAATTCATTTACTGAACATTAATCAATATAAATACCACCATCAGAATGAACTTCCAACTTAACTTTTTCTAGGAAGTCACCGAGACATGGTCCAGATATACATTCACCTGTTTCTACAGAAAATAAAGCCCCATGAGTAGAGCATTGAATATATTCACGGTCTTGGTCTAAAAATTGATTCTCAAGATACTCAAGTTCTGTTTGTAAATGCGGACAAACATTCTGATAGGCATAAAAACTGCCATCTTTTTGGGTAATGAAAATTGTTGTACCTTTCATGGTGTCGTATGTACGAGACTCACGCTCAGGTACTTCTTCAGTCATGCAAATTTTTTCCATTTTAAGCACATTCCTGTTGAGCATTTTTAAATTGTTCAAAAAGTTTGGCATAGTTCGTTACTTCTAAACGCGGACCGAACTGAGCGACGACTTCACTTGAAATAAGAATAGCTAGCTGTGCGGCAGCAACTAAGTTTAAACCTGTATTAATTGCATAGAGAAAAGCACCCGCAAATGCATCACCAGCACCATTGGTATCTACAGCATTTACTTCACGACCAGCAACATGGAATTGTTGTGTTGGATCAACAATTGTCGCTCCATTTGCACCTTGAGTAATCACGATATGTTGATTATTGATTTTTAAAGCTTCAATTGCAGCAGTCAGACTTTCTGTATTGGTAAACATTAAAGCTTCTTGTTCATTACAGAAGAGTAGATCAACACCATCATCCATTAACTCTTCTAATCCTTGGCGAGCATATTGCACCATCGCTGGATCTGATAATGAAAGCGCAATTTTAACCCCATTTGCTTTTGCAATTTCACGAGCTTGCTTTACCGCGGTACGTGCAGTATCACTGGTCGATAAATATCCTTCAATATAGAGCCATTTAGCTGTTTTAAGTGGTTCAAAATCAATTTGCTCATCACTAAGTTCTGCCGTAATGCCAAGGTAGGTATGCATCGTGCGTTCTGAGTCAGGGCTAATCAGTACCATACACGTACCCGTAACACCCTCACTAATAGATTGTTGAGCAGTCTTAATTCCTGCTTCATTTAATCCATTGAGGTAAATCGATCCGAGTTCATCATTACCCACTCGGCAACCATAAAAAGCTGATCCACCTAATGCACTAAATGCCACAGTAGTATTTGCAGCAGAACCGCCACTGGCTTGTCCTTTGTAGACTTGGGTTTGTTGTAATTGTTGATATAAGGTTGCTTGAGTATCACCATCGGTTAACTGCATTGTGCCTTTTTGCAATGCTTGCTGTGTTAAAAACTCATTAGAGACTTTAAATTCTTGGTCAATGAGTGCATTTCCAATTGCAAAAAGATCAACAGTTGCCATGTTAGTCATCACAGTAAAAACAAAAACCAAAGTTTACACTAATGCTCAGATTTACTGTAGTTTGTAGCGAAAAATCAGGTGAGATTATTTATAAAAAGGAGAAAAAGTTGGAAGTGTCGAATCAAGTCACTATCTGTAGAGTTTTAGATCTGTTGAAAGAAATTGATATTCTCATTGATTTTTCTGAACAAGAGGGGTTTCGATTTCTCAAAAGATTAAAACAAGAGTTTATTTCCAAAGATAATTGTTTTAATAAACAGGGTGAAGGATTATTTTTTGCTTATATGAACAATGAACTCGTCGCAGTAGGTGGGTTAAATCAAGATCCATACAATCATTCAACTATGATCGGTCGTTTGCGTCGTTTTTATGTTCATCCGAATTTTCGAAAATATGGAATTGGAAGTCATTTATTAAAAGAAATCGAAAATTTTGCCCAAAAATACTTTTTGGAGCTGCATTTATATACTGATACAGGTGACGCAGCGCAGTTTTATCTTAAGAATGGATATGAATACGTTGCCTTATATAAAACAACTTTTAGGAAAATCATCAACTGATATGATTAAGCGCACTCGCTGATTTTTTCTACAAAAACATAGTAATTTACATGGATATCGATATCTATTCTTAGGTAGACTCTTTATTATCAATTGTAATTACTTAGATAGATAAATTGGAGATCACATGACGGTCGATGTTTCTGAAAGCATAACTCAAACGATTCACCCTGCGTTTCAGCTATTACGTCAACATCATGTAGAAGCACTGGATATTCAAGTTTCAGAATATAAGCATAAAGTGACAGGTGCGGCACATTACCACTTGGCAACTACGAATGATGAAAATGTATTTTTGGTTGCATTTAGAACGCAACCTATGGATTCAAAAGGTACAGCGCACATCTTAGAACATACTGCTTTATGTGGTTCTGAGAAATTTCCTGTACGAGATCCATTCTTTTTGATGATTCGTCGTTCGCTTAATACTTTTATGAACGCATTCACTGCTGCAGATTGGACAGCTTATCCTTTTGCAACTCAAAATAAAAAAGATTTTCAAAACTTATTGTCTGTATATTTAGATGCTGCTTTCGCTGCGAATTTAAATCCATTGGATTTTGCTCAAGAAGGTATTCGTATCGAGCTTGAAAATGATCAAGCCGTTTATAAAGGTGTTGTTTTTAATGAAATGAAAGGAGCAATGAGTTCCCCTACAGATCAACTCTATCATCAGCTTGCTTATCATTTATTCCCTAAAACAACGTATCACTACAACTCCGGCGGTGATCCTAAAGACATTCCCGATTTAAGCTACGAACAGTTGGTTGAATTTTATAAAACGCATTATCATCCAAGTAATGCAGTATTTATGACTTTTGGTAATCAAAGTGCTTATGAGTTGCAAGAGCAGTTTGAAAAATTGGCTTTGCACAAATTTTCAAAAGGGACAACATTATATTCTCAACCAGAGCAACGCCTAACTGCACCAATTGAAGTGACTGAAAGTTATGCGGTCGATAGCGAAGATTTAAAAGATAAAACGTATCATGTTATGTCATGGCTATTGCCAGAAACCAGTGATATTAAACTTCGCTTAGGTATGCGCTTAGTTGAAGGAATTTTATTAGAAAATTCTGCTTCGCCATTACGTCATTATTTAGAAACATGCGGTTATGCGCAGTCTACTGGCCCTTTGATGGGTGTAGATGATAGTAACTTTGAAATGACTTTCTATTGTGGTGTACAAGGTTCAGATGCCGAACATGCTGAAACATTTAAAAATGGCGTGTTAAATATTTTAAATGAAGTTGCTTCTAAACCCATTGATACTGATTTAGTTGAAGCAATTCTTCATCAAATTGAATTACATCAACGTGAAATTAATGGTGATGGCACACCGTATGGTTTGAGCTTGATTTTAAATGGTTTAGGCAGTGCAATTCATCATAATGACCCAATTCATGTTTGGGATGTTGATGGTGCAATTGAGCAGGTCAAAGAAGAATTAAAAGACCCGATGTGGTTATCCAATTTAATTCAAACTCATTTATTAGATAATCAGCACCGAGTGCAAATGACACTTATACCTGACGCGACGAAATCTATAAATGAGCAGCAAGAAGAAAAAGATCGACTTGCAGAAATTACTGCGAATCTAACTGATGCTGAAAAAGTTGAGATCAGAGAAAAGACGGAAGCGCTAAAGCAACGTCAAGACACACCTGACAACCTAGAATTGTTGCCTAAAGTAGGTTTAGAAGATATACCCGCTGAATTGCAAATTGTACAAGGTCAACTGCGTGAGATTATCTGCAATGGATTAGACACACCTCTAAACCTATATCATGCAGGTACCAATGGTATTTATTATCAACAAGTTTTGATTCAAATTCCTGATGAGATCGTACAATCGCCTTACTTCAATTTACTCTCAATTTTAATGGGAGAGGTTGGTGCAGATGAATATGATTATCTCGAGTTTCAGCAAATCCAAACAGCTGTTAGCGGTGGTTTGGGAATGGGAGCATCTTTACGTAGTAAGGTTGATGATAAAGATCGAATTAGCGCTTGGTTAACCTTGACCACAAAATCGCTTACACAAAAACTCGATGCAATTCAGTTGTTAAAACTTGCATTTGAACAGCTTCGTTTTGATGAAAAAGATCGAATTATTGAGTTGTTACAGCAACGGAAAACACGTTGGCATTCGCGTTTATCTGGTTCCGGTCATAGCTATGCTATGCAGGCAGCTTCTCGTCAAATGAGTGCATTAGCTCGCCGTGATTATCATAATACTGGTTTAGGTGCATTAAATTGGTTGAGTGAGCTTGTGGCTAAGATCGATCAAGATGAAGCAGCTTATGACGCGTTGATTGCTGAGTTGCAATCGATTCATCGAAAACTTATGCAAGCACCTAAACAATTCTTATTGGTTTGTGAAGAGCATCAATCTGATCGTTTGGTTGAAGAGGTTCAGAATGTTTGGGATAAATTAGCAGTTGATAAAACAGCGGTTGCTTTAACTCAACTAGAGCAAATCAACACAAATCATGATGAAGCTTGGTTGATTCAAACAAATGTTCAATTTTGCTGTGCGGCATATCAAGCAGTAGATGTTGCTCACCCTGATGCTGCTTCGCTTATGGTCTTAGCTGCTTATTTGCGTAACGGGTTCTTGCATAGTGCAATCCGTGAAAAAGGTGGCGCTTATGGCGGTGGGGCAAGTTATGATGGAAATGCTTGTTCATTCCGTTTCTATAGTTATCGAGATCCACGTTTAGCAGAGACTTTTAGTGACTTTGAGGCGAGTGTTCAATGGTTATTAAATACAGAGCAACAAGCACATCAACTTGAAGAAGCGATTTTAGGATTAGTGGCAAGCATGGATAAACCAGGTTCGCCTGCTGGTGAAGCCATTACGGCTTGTTATGCTTTGTTACATGCGCGCACACCAAAGTTCAGAAAAACTTTGCGTGAAAGATTATTAAATGTAAATTTAGATGATTTAAAACGTGTAGCAAAACAATATTTGCTGGAGCAAACACCAGTAAAAGCTGTTGTAGCACCATTTGCAAAACGAGATGAATTGCAAAAACTTGGATTTAAAATTCAACAAGTGAATTAAAATAAAGCATCGGAGAAATTTATGGCGTTCAAATCTTTTGAACGTAGTCATTTGGAGTTAAGTGTGCTTGCCATACTTAGCTCTTTAACTACTTCATATGCAAGTGCTCAAGTTACTGAACCTGCAAGCCCTGCAACTGCTGAAGCTTGTGTTGCATTAGCATCTAGTGCTGATCGTTTGGCTTGTTATGACAGTCTGTTTAAAGCCCCAACGGTTATTCAAGCTCAACCTCAGGTATCTGAACCCGTTATCGCAGCATCTCCAGCAGTTGCTAAAATTGAAAATCAGCAATCACAGCCTGAAAGCTTAAAAGAAAAAGTTGTTCAAAAGGTGAGTGATTTGCATTTGTTCAGTGCCGCGCCTAAGTTTGATCCGAATGTTTCATTACTTGATCGACGTTGGGAACTGTCGGAAGAAAGTAAATTAGGGGTATGGAATATTCGAGGATACCAACCTGTTTATTTACTTCCTGTATTTTGGACGAGTGATAAAAACGAATTCCCAAGCAGCCCAAATCCTCAAAATACGGTAACAGATAAACAAGAACTAACATCAAGTGAAGCTAAATTTCAACTTTCACTGAAAACTAAAGCGTTGGAAAATATTTTCGGGAATAATGGTGATTTGTGGTTGGGGTATACACAATCATCAAGATGGCAAGTATATAACTCAGAAGAATCACGCCCATTTCGAGAAACGAATTACGAACCTGAAGCAAGTTTAATGTTTAGAACAAACTATGAAATTCTAGGTCTAAATGCACGTTTACTTGGTGTAACTTTAAATCACCAATCTAATGGTCGTTCTGATCCTTTATCACGTAGTTGGAATCGCGTTATTTTCAATCTAGGCTTTGAAAAAGACAATTTTGCATTGATGTTACGTCCTTGGTATCGGGTAGAAGAAGATGCAAAAGACGATAATAATCCTGATATTAAAGATTATATGGGACGTGGCGATTTAACTGCCTTCTATCGTCATAATGCAAATGAATTTTCTCTCATGCTGCGTCATTCATTAAAAGGTGGTGATCGTTCGCATGGTGCTGTTCAATTTGATTGGGCTTTCCCGATTAAAGGTAAATTGCGCGGACATTTGCAGTTGTTTGATGGTTATGGTGAGAGTTTGATTGATTATAATCATCGCGCGACTTATGCGGGGCTTGGTGTCTCATTAATGAATTGGTATTAAATGAGTTTAAATATTCCAAAACCATTATTACAGCTTGAAGCAAATTGTGGAGTTTTCGCCGTTTGGTTGATTTTAAAGCAATATCAAACAAGTATTGATATTGCTGATTTAATTCGATTGTGTCGACATGATCATCAAGAGGGAACTTTTACAATTGCTTTGGCTGTGGCACTGAAAAAATTAGGCTTTAACGTCTCATTTTATACTGCGCCTGACCCTGATATGGATCAAAATGAAAAGCAAATTTATCTCGATGCTCAGCTTCTCCAAATACCCATTGAAGCAGCTTTAACGTATCCTCAGCTTCAGCAGCAGTATGAAGAAGGTAAATTTGTGATCGTGTTTTATGACACTTTACAAGGCGTAGGTAATCAATCCCTTGTCTATTCAATGGATGAAAGCGAAATCAGTTTTTGTGATCATTTTGATGTGATGTCCAAATATGTATTTGAACAACAACATCAAGCCGAAGGGGTTTGCCAGCAAGCAATTGTGATTGAGCAACCGGTAAATTATTATCCAATTTGAATATTAGCATTTGCATGTTTCAAGCGACTTTTTTTCGGAGTGGCTATGAGATATGCAAGCGTGAGTGGACCAAGTCTTCCCGTATACATGAGTAGACTCAATATAAATAAACTACCATCATGCAACTCACTTGTAACGCCACGTGATAAACCCACTGTACAAGCAGCTGAGACAACTTCAAACATCAAATCCATCACATCTAATTTTGGCTCCAATAAGAAAATAATAAAGCACCCTATAAATACAAGCATTCCTGTAATAGCACTAACAGCAAGGGCTTTGTAAGTCGTTTCATGAGAAATTGAATGATTAAAGATACGAATTTCTTCATTACGACGTAAAAATGAAAGTACACACAGCAATAAAACCACAAAAGTGCCCACCTTAATTCCACCTGCGGTACTAAGAGAACCGCCACCAATGAACATGAGCAACATCATTAAGAGAGCAGTACTATGCTCCATCGCACCAGTATCAATTGTATTAAAGCCTGAAGAGCGGGGAACAGTTGCTTGAAACCAAGCATTCATCGCCTGTTCGCCTAAAGGCATTGAGCCTAATGTCAGAGGATTATTTGATTCTAATAACCAGATCAGAATGAAAGCAATCAAATTTAAAATAGCAATTGTGCTTAATATGAGTTTGCTGTTGGGACTCAGTTTACTCCATCTCTTATTTTGTTTTACATCAATCAGAACGAGAAAACCTATTCCACCTAAAATGTAAAGTGTACTGATGGTTAAGCAAATTAAATAATGACTTTGAAAATTAATCAAACTGTTATCAAAAAGTGAGAAACCAGCATTGTTAAATGCTGATATGCTGTAAAAAACTGAGTAATAAAGTCCTCGATCAAAACCATAGATGGGAATAAAAGACGTGCTTAAAATAACTACACCAATCAACTCAAAAAAAAGTGTATAAATGACAACACCTTTTGCTACAAAAGTAACTTTGGATAGGCTGGTTTGACCTAAGCTATCTTGAGCCATCATTTGTTGTCTTAATCCAATCTTAGGTGCCAAACTTAAGGCTGCCAAAATTGCGAAGGTCATAAAACCTAAACCTCCAGACTGAATTAATAATAAGATAATGAATTGCCCGAAATGATTAAAGGATTCGTTTAAATTCACTACAGACAAACCTGTAATCGTTACAGCTGAAGTTGCTGTAAATAAAGCATCCATCCAACTCAGATTGCCTTTGTTGGCGAAGGGAAGTTTAAGTAAAAGTGTTCCAATTACAATAAAACTTAAAAATCCAACCGCAAGCATTGAAGGTGGACTTAGATTAAATTTCTTTTGACGATGAGTTTTGGTTTTCATTTATTGAAAGCACTCAGAAAGTTTTTTTAGATCTTTTAATAAACCTTCAAGGATGAGTACATCACCTTGATTTAAAGTAAAACTACTATCAGTTTCATAGAAAATTTGATTATTTCTTTTAACTAATAAAAGTTTAACTTGTGGTGATAGATGCATCAATCCAGATAAGTTCACACCTTGTAATTTTTCTTTGATTGGAACTTTAATTATATAGTGATCATCATCCAAAGCCATATATCGGCTGACCATTGGATAATTCAGTGCCTGAGCGACCCGTACGCCCATATCTTCTTCTGGATGAATGATTTTGGTGATATTTAGGTGAGATAAAATTGTATGATGTGCTTTTGTTTTAGCCTTGACTAATATTTTTTCAACACCTAAATTTTTAAGATTAAGTACACAAAGAATACTCGCTTCAATATCTTCACCAATAGCAACAATAACTGCATCACAATTCTGAATATTAAGTTCTTCTAAAACATGTTCATCTGTTGCATCTGCTATAACAGCATGTGTGATTTGATCGGCTAGATTTTCAACATTTCTCTTAATGGTGTCGATCCCAATGACATCATGATGAAGTTTGGTTAACTCTAATGCGACAGTTGCACCAAAACTACCTAAACCAATGACTGCGAACTGTGCCATAGTGATCCTTAACTAAATGATAAAAATGTCTTTTTATTTATTTTAAGATGGATTGATTGATCTGATTGTAATGATTTTGTTTGAGTTGGAGGATCTACATTTGTCATTGCTCTTATAAAAATAAAAAGCTATCTTTAAACAGAATTCCTAATAGATTTTGGTTGGAATCTAATTTCATTGAGTAAATATTTTCTGATAGCAATCATCAACCTGTTTGGTAGGTATCCTATAGCACAGTGGTGGAATGAGTTAAATATAGAGACATCCTAATTAAGATTGGATTTTTCAATTATATCTAATGCTTTTTGTGCGGTGTAGATTATGTTTTTCCATTCTGGTTTGTAAATGTAATCGGTGTCTAATAAATAAACTCCATATTTATCAAGTATTTTATCTAAGATTTCAGTTAGATCTTTAATGATATGAATCTCTTCTTCCGATTCTAAAATCCAACCTAATTCACGTGCAGTATTATTTGCTAATTGAGTATCATCAAAGAAAAAATGAATTATGTCATCTAAGTCCATATCAAGAATTTTCTCATTTTCCTTAATATTGAATTTGTTAGGATAAGTGGCTAGATCTGTTAAGTATACAATTAAATTTTCTCTTCTTTCTTTATGCTTTATCATGTCTTCTCCACCATATTATGCTGATAATGTCTGGTCTAACTATAAGGTTGAAATGAGACGGATGATTTTATTTGAGTTGATACTATATAAGATTCATTTCTATTCCAAAAATAAAGCCGACATCATGTCAGCTTTATTTCGTTAGGTGGATTATTTTAGGAAACGCTTATATCCAATATTGTTGCTGATTTCAGCATATGGATAAGTGATTTTCTCTAAAGTTTCGATCAAACCATCAGGATTTTGCTTTGCATCAGTCGCCTGTAACCCAACAAGCACACGACCTTCGGCTGCACCATGATTTCGATAATGGAATAGGGTTATGTTATGGGTAGGACCTAGGCGCTCCAAGAACATTAATAAAGCACCTGGACGTTCTGGAAATTCAACGCGAAATAAACGTTCATTTTCAATATTCGCATGTCCACCGATCAAATAACGTATATGAAGTTTTGCAACCTCATCATCGGATAAGTCATCAACTTCATATTGTTGTTTTAAAATTTCATGAATTTCGTGACGCTCTGTTTCACCGCCTTTTAGACTAATACCAACAAAAACCTGCGCTATATTACTGTCACTGGCTCGATAGTTAAATTCAGTAATATTGCGACCTTGTAATGAACGACAGAAATTAAGGAATGCACCTTTTTGTTCAGGAATGGTCACAGCATAAATTGCTTCTTTACGTTCACCTAATTCGGTACGTTCGGCAATATAACGTAAGCGGTCAAAGTTCATGTTTGCACCGCAAACGATTGAAACCATGTTTTTGTCAGTCAATTGATGTTCTGCAATATATTTTTTGATACCAGCTAAAGCCATCGCACCTGATGGCTCAACGATACTGCGATTTTCATCATAGGTATCTTTGATTGCAGCACAGATTTCATCTGTATTTACCGTAACAATTATTGGGTCAACAATTGGGCCTGAATTATCTGATTTAGATAAACGGATCATTTCAAAAGGCAATTCACCAATTTGAGCAACCGCTGTGCCATCAGCAAACAAGCCAACATGAGGTAAAATCACACGCTCATTGGATTCAAGAGCAGCTTTTAAACACGCAGACTCTTCGTATTCGACACCAATCACTTTGACATGTGGCGCAACTTCACCTAAATAGGCAGCGACACCTGCAATCAGTCCGCCGCCACCAACAGCAACAAAAACATATTCAACATCACGCCATTGACGCAATATTTCATTGGCAATCGTACCTTGTCCGGCAATAACCAATTCATCATCGTAAGGGGGGATGAAGACTAAACCTTCATCTTCTGCGCGTTGTTTTGCATATTTGTTGGCAACATCAAAGCTATCGCCGTGTAAAACCACCTGACCACCAAGATTTTTAACCGCTTGAACTTTAATATCAGGTGTTGTGCTTGGCATCACGATAATCGCATGAATATCTAATTTTTTCCCTGATAAAGCAACACCTTGTGCATGGTTGCCTGCCGAAGCACAAATAACGCCACGCTCAAGTTGGTCTTTTGGAAGTTGGCTAATACGGTTATAAGCACCACGTAATTTAAAAGAAAATACAGGTTGTAAATCTTCACGTTTAAAGCGAATGTTATTGTTAATTTTTTGACTAATTCGGGGAGCTGCTTCAAGCGGTGTTTCAATCGCAACATCATAAACCGTTGCTTGTAAAATTTGTCGTACCACACGAGACAGCATGTTCATCTTCCCTATAACAGTTTAAAATAGGCGATCATTGTAGCAAACCCCTGTGCATTTGCGCTGTTTTCTTAGTGCAAATGTCAAAATAGTTGAGTGAAGTCATGAGTCTATATGCAACCCAAGATGAAAAGAAACAAGCTGCTGCAAAAGCAGCTTTAAAGCATTTGCCTAAAGGCGGCATTTTGGGCGTAGGAACAGGTAGTACCGTTAATTTTTTAATTGATTTGTTGCCTGAATTGCAATTAGAGGCGGCTGTGGCAAGTTCAACGGCTACTGCTGAACGTTTAAAAAAGTTAGGTATCGAAGTGGTCGATATGAACTCAGTTGGTGGTTTAGATGCCTATGTTGATGGTGCAGATGAAATTGATCGTCATATGCATATGATCAAAGGTGGTGGTGCAGCGTTGACTCGCGAAAAAATTGTTGCCTCTATTGCTAAGAAATTTGTATGTATTGTTGACGACTCAAAGTGGGTAGAGCAATTAGGTCGTGATTTTCCACTTCCTATTGAAGTCATTCCAATGGCGCGTTCAGCAGTTGCACGTAAAATCGTTGCTTTAGGTGGTGATCCCGTTTATCGTGAAGGCGTAGTGACGGATAATGGCAATGTTATTTTGGATGTGTTCAATTTAAATATCTTAAATGCACTTGAGTTGGAAAGAACACTCAATAATATTCCTGGTGTTGTGACCAATGGAATCTTTGCCTTGAACCCGGCAACCATTGCAGTCGTTGCAACTGATCATGGGATCGAAGAGCGCACCGCACAATAATGGATTCAGTTTCATTGGAAACGCAATTACCTGAAATAAAAATTGTTCGACACGCAAGGGCAAGAAATTTGCGCTTGCGTGTCGAGCCAACTGGTATTCGTTTAACAGTGCCTTTATCGTGCAGTAAAAAACAGATACAGCAATTTCTGAATCAGTCTGAACAGTGGTTGATTAAGACTTGGTCGCAGCAACAAAACAGAATTAGCGGAACGATCACGATTCCAGAACAATTATATTTATTTTTCCATTCCCAACCTTTTCAAATAATTCAGCAGCAACAACGTCATATTTTTAAATTTGATTGGGAGAAACATATTTTATTTGTTCGAAATCAGGAAGCTGAAAAAGCAGTGCAGGCAGCTGTTAGCGGTTATGCAAAGCAGTTTCTTCCAGAATATCTAAAAAGTGTCAGCCAAGAAATTGGATTAATATATCAAGAATGTAATATTCGAAGACCTAAAACAAGGTGGGGAAGTTGTAGCTCAAAACATGACATTATGCTAAATGCAGGTTTAGTGCTAATGCCAGAAAGTATTGTCCGATCTGTTTGTGTTCATGAATTAGCACATACTAAACATTTTGATCATAGTGCTGCTTTTTGGGGTGAAGTTGCAAAATATGATAGAAATTATTTGGAGCATCGCAGGCAATTAAAAAGTACTCAATTGCCTGCTTGGTGGTCTATTAACTAAAACTACATTCTAATTGCGTGGTTTGTAGTTGGTCGGGTGCTTTTCTACTATCAAGTCCAGCACTAGCACTCATGACTTGGTTCGACTTAATTTGAACTTGAACAAATGTATATTGTAAGGTTGCATTATTTGGTTCAGTAGAGCTACTGTTTAAAATATACTGATTATTTGCTTTATCGACCTGTAATAAATTATCTGTACTATCCGCATCTAAAACTGAACGATAAATTTGAGAACCTTTAATTAACTCAAGTGTTCCATTGGCACGAATGTTTAATTGGCAATTGTTAATTGTATCTTGATAATGACCAATTAAGTATTCAATAGATGGTAAATTTGGATTAATGATATTGATGCCAGTCAAGCCTTGTTTGCAAGGATAAATAGAACCATTACAAGTTGCTGTAGTGTCTACAAATCCAACCGCACGTCTATAATCGCCAGCGCCAATAGTACGTACATTAATGGTTGAACTATGGGTTGGTTCAGTACCAGTGTATGTATACTGCGTAAGTAATTTATAACCATTAGGGTTAGTGGTATCTTGTCTAGCATTTCGTGCAAGTAATAATACTGCCTCTTTTAATGAGTTGCCAAATTGAACGCGATTGTTCTTCTGATTTTCGGCAATATCTTTAGCGTTGTTTTTATTTGGATCAATATTTTCAGGAGATGGAGTGATTAAAGAGTTTAATACAGATTTGTCACCTCGAATGGTATTTGCATCTAGATAGCCATCCTTTAAGTCGATTGCAATGTTTTTTGTAAAGTTTTCAAATGCATTTTCAGGATATTTTGCTGCCCATTGTTGAATATATCCGTAACTAAAGAAAGCGGTTGTGTAAACCGCAGGACGAGTATTTATATCTTCTGCATTTAAATAACCAAGTTGATATTGAGGATATAAACTTGGTAGGTCAAGACGAATGAATGCATTAAATAATGCTGAGTTTACATCTTGCGTAGCAAGTTTTAAATGTAATGAACTGATATTTAATGGATCTTCAGCTTCATTTGGCAATTGACCAGAACGTATAAGTGCACGTTGATAAATTGCTTCAGATGTTGGTGTTAACAAAATAGTTTGAGTCAGGTTGCTGACATCTACATCAACCAATGCATGAAAAGTAGAATTAAAACTTTCATATTGACCAGTTAGAAAATTATAGATTAATGATTCTGGAGTTGTAGATATCTCTATGCGATGTAAATGATTTTGCGTTAGAACTTTAGGGAGTGTAAGGTTCACGTTTAATGTTGTGGTTAATTTTTGTTCCATAATTAAACTATTATCAAAGTTGTCATAAATCCTAATGACAACATCTCTCATATCAACTGGAACTTTAATGTTAAAGTTTTTCGGTTTTGGAACAGAAACTATTGGGGTGTTGTCAATTTTTGCTTCACTTTCGCCACTTCCACATCCTATCAAAGCTGAGCTAAGAAAAAGGGTGCTTACACCTAAAAAGATACATTGCTTTAATCTTTGTTTTGATCTCAAAGAAGGCATTCCAGCTCTCCAAAATTTACATCCATGAAATTTATTATTACCACTCGCTTTTTATTCTATGCGAATACTAAGGTGATTCAATAGCATTTCTTGACCAGTGGTAAAATGTTTGCATTTTAAACATCTTTTACACTGTTTTTAGTCGAATAGCGAATATTTATATCTATCTTTTAATATAGAATTAGATGCTAATTATTCCTTTTTATCCCTTAAAGAAAATTTATTTGTGAATTATTAATACAAACTATTGCTGCTGAAAATACCATATAACTTATAGGCTTATGCATTGAGAAAAGTTGATCAAACTGCCATACTATATAACTGATATAAAGTTAGAGGCAGAACACGTGATTTCTATTGGAATTGTTGGTGGAACGGGTTACACAGGCGTTGAATTGTTGCGTCTTTTATTGAAGCATCCACAAGTCCAAGTACGTGTTTTGACATCTCGAACTGAGGCAGGAAAACCTGTGGCAGATATGTTCCCTAGTTTACGTGGACATACTGAACTTAAATTTTCTGATCTTGATCTGAGTCAACTTAAACAGTGCGATGTGGTATTTTTTGCAACTCCACATGGTGTTGCAATGCAACATGCAGAAGAATTAGTTGCTGCTGGAACTAAGGTTATTGATCTTGCTGCTGATTTTCGATTACAAAATCTGTCTCAATTCGAGAAATGGTACGGTATGCAACATAACTGTCCAAATATCTTGATTGATTCAGTTTATGGTTTAACTGAGTTGAACCGCGAAAAAATTAAACAAGCTCAAGTAATTGGTAATCCAGGTTGTTATCCGACAACGGTTCAACTGGGTTTGGCTCCATTACTTAAAAATCAAAACGGTTTGATTAATCCGCAGAGTATTATTGTCGATGCGAAATCTGGAGTATCAGGCGCAGGTCGTAAAGCAAGTTTGGGCATGATTTATAGCGAGAATGCAGATAACTTTAAAGCATATGGTGTTGCAGGACATCGTCATCATCCTGAAATTGTTGAAGCATTAGAGAATATTTCTGGACAAAAAGGACAATTCGATCATTTGATTTTTGTTCCACATTTAGTACCAATGATTCGAGGTATGTTAAGTACAATTTATGTTGATTTGACTGAGCAAGGTCAACAAGTAGATTTACAAGCACTATATGAAGAATTTTATAAAAATGAACGTTTTGTTGATGTAATGCCAGCAAACAGTTCACCAGAAACTAGAAGTGTGCGTGGTGCAAATGAATTACGTATTGCTTTATATAAACCGCAACCAAATAAATTAATTGTCTTGGTTGCCCAAGATAACTTGGTTAAAGGCGCAGCGGGGCAGGCTGTTCAAAATATGAACTTGATGTTTGGTTTTGATGAGTCTGCTGGTCTGAATGGAATTGGTTTATTACCATAAAAAACGCTTTTTTACTTCACACACATTTAAATTTGGATTTAAATGTGTGCTTTGATGTAGACCATAACGATAGAGATGATGATGGAAAACGCTGAACCGACTATTTCTCCAGAAAGTTCCGTTAAAAAAAATAAATTCCTAAAAACGAATTTACCCTTATTGATTGCCGCTGCTTTATTAATAGGTAGTAGTTTCTTAATTGGATATACTGTTGGGCATCGTCAAGGTTTGACAGTTGTTGGTTACGATGCAGATGCGGAACAACTTGTCGATGTGGTCCAAAAGCAAAAAGCTGCTCTGGATTCTGTCAGTAAAAGTCTAAATGCCGCTGTACAAGAGCGAGATATGGCAGTTGATAATGCTGATGAGCTGTTTAAAGGTATTAATCAGGCAAATGCAGACAAACTACAGTTTGAAAATATGAATGCCATTTATCGCGAAACACTTAGACAGCGTGGTGGTGTAAGTTTAACAATTCAAAACTTAGCGATTAAGTCTTTACCTGAAAATGCTTTTGAATACCAAATTGATCTAGTTCAAGTAAGTCCAAATAAACGCAGAGCAGTGGGTAGTGTTGAATTGCGATTAATTAAAGGTACTGAAATTTTAGATATACCATTAGAAGACAAAAACTTTAATTTTGATGATTTTGAGCGTTTAACTGGACGTTGGACGATGCCTAAAGGCTTTGTTCCTCAATTTATCGAAGTTAGATTATCTGGTGCAGGTACACCAGTGATTAAGCGATTTAGTTGGCAGCGTGGTGCACCTGTAGATCTAAATTCAGCTTTTGTGTCTGAAATTCCCCAAGCCGAAGCAAATGCTCAGTAAACTCACAGATTAAGAATTGAATATGCGAAGATATAAACGTCAAATGAATTTAAGTGAAGTGAAAAATTCATTTCATCAATCTGGTTATATTGATTGGCACTTAAATCCACGTTTAAGTGATTCGCAAGAGGAACATGAGGGTGAGGTTGTTGTACAAACGGCACCACCTGAATTGAAGCTACCGCCTTTATATGCTGTTGTATTATTAAATGATGATTACACGCCAATGGATTTTGTGATTGAAATTTTACAAGAGTACTTTTCAATGAACTTAGATCAGGCAAGTCAGGTGATGCTTACAGTTCATTATGAAGGTAAAGGAACGGCAGGTATTTATCCACGTGATATCGCGGAAACAAAAGCCAATCAAGTAAATAATTATGCACGTTCTCAAGGGCATCCTTTATTGTGTCAAATTGAGCCGAAAGCGTAATTTTAATATCTATTTTCTATAAATAATGAGCTTGCTTTATTTTTAAACGATCAGGCTCTTATTGTTTCTTTGTAATTGAATTTTTACAACAATACTTTGTTTTGAATCTTGACCAAGATACTCAACTAATGCTAACACTAGAATATGAAGCGAAGACTCTTGAAGATGTGCATTAAATCACCTTTACAAGAACTCTGCTGAATGAGCCAATAATTAGCTTTTTCATAAATTAAATATGTTTTTGATCAAGCATCAGATAATAAGGGGGTTACATGCTCAGTCGTCAATTAGAAGTATCGTTACGTTTGGCTGTTAGCATGGCTCGTCAAAAGAGACATGAGTTTCTGACTGTTGAACATTTGTTGCTTGCATTACTGGATAATGATTCAGCCGTAAATGCTTTGAAAGCATGCGGAGCTGATATCGTTACTTTACGTAAAGAGTTAGAGGAATACGTAGAGCAACATACCCCGAAACTTGGTGATAATAGCGAACAAGCTCCTCATCCAACTGAAAGTTTTGATCGAATTTTGCAGCGTGCAATTTTTCATGTTCAATCTAGTGGTGGAGATCGTACTGTTGAAGGAGCAGATGTTTTAGTTGCTATGTACTCTGAACGAGATTCTTTTGCAGTCTATTTACTTAAACGTCATCAAATTAATCGTTTGACACTGACTCAATATTTATCTCATGGTACCCGCAAAGACGAGATACAAGTTGAAGAAGAAGTTGAAGACATTGAAGGCGAGAATTCAGCTTCGGCAAATGCTGGGCCACTTGAGCAATATACACTTAATTTAAATATTGAAGCGCAAAAGGGTAAAACAGACCCTTTAATTGGACGTGAAAAAGAAATTGAGCGAGCAGCTCAGATTTTATGTCGTCGTCGTAAAAACAATCCACTTTTAGTGGGTGACCCTGGCGTAGGCAAAACCTCGATTGCAGAAGGTTTAGCTTGGTTGATTGTCAACGGTAAAGCACCTAAGCCACTTGCGAATGCTGAAGTTTACAGTCTAGATATTGGTGCACTTGTTGCTGGAACAAAATATCGTGGTGATTTTGAGAAGCGTTTGAAACAACTATTAAATGCTTTGAAAAAGAATCCTAATGCGATTTTATTTATTGATGAAATTCACATGATCATTGGTGCAGGCTCAAGTATGGGTAGCACGATGGATGCATCGAATTTGATTAAACCTGCTTTGGCAAATGGTAGTTTACGTTGCATTGGCTCAACGACCTTCCAAGAATATCGTCAAGTGTTTGAAAAAGATCATGCTTTATCGCGTCGATTCCAAAAAATTGATGTCAATGAACCAAGTATTGGCGAAACGATTGAGATTCTACGTGGTCTGAAATCTAAGTTTGAAGATTTCCATCATGTTGAATATGACGACAAAGCACTCGTTGCTGCGGTTGAGTTGTCAGCGAAATTTATTAATGATCGCTTTTTACCTGATAAAGCAATTGATGTAATTGATGAAGCAGGCGCACAACGCCGATTGAAAGCTGAAGTCGATGGTACAACAATTTCAGTTGAAAATATTGAAGATATTGTTTCTAAGATTGCACGTATTCCACCTAAGACTGTGTCTAAAGATGATAAGTCTGTGCTTGAGAATTTGGAGCGTGATCTTAAACGTGTTGTATTTGGTCAAGATGAAGCAATTACAGCACTTGCATCAGCAATTAAATTATCTCGTGCTGGCTTGAAAGCACCTGATAAACCAGTGGGTAGTTTTGTTTTTGCTGGTCCTACAGGTGTGGGTAAAACTGAAGTTACGAAACAACTGGCAAAATTGCTCGGTGTAGAGTTAGTCCGTTTTGATATGTCTGAATATATGGAGCGCCATGCAGTTTCTCGTTTGATTGGTGCACCTCCAGGCTATGTTGGCTATGATCAAGGTGGTTTACTGACTGATGCGATCCATAAAAATCCGCATTGTGTGCTCTTGCTTGATGAGATTGAAAAGGCACATCCAGATGTATTTAACTTGTTATTACAAGTCATGGATCATGGTGCTTTGACGGATAACAATGGTCGTAAATCTGATTTCAGAAATGTGATAATTGTGCTCACAACCAATATTGGTGCAGAGAGTATTGTCCGTGCAAGTATTGGTTTCACTGAACAAGATCATAGCGCTGACAATCAGGATGCAATGAAGCGTGCGTTCTCACCTGAATTCCGTAACCGTTTAGATGGTGTGATTCAATTTAAATCACTTCCAACCACAATTATCGATTCAGTGGTGGACAAGTTCTTAACCGAGTTGCAAGCGCAACTCGATGAGAAACAAGTAGTACTTGATGTTGATCAAAGTGCGCGTGATTGGTTGTCTACCAATGGTTATGACCGTCTGATGGGTGCTCGTCCAATGCAACGTCTGATTCAAGAGCATTTGAAAAAACCGCTTGCAGAGATGATTTTATTTGGTGAGCTTGCTGAACATGGTGGTAACGTTGCCGTTTCTGTGAAAACAGAGAATGGCAAAGACGTTGGCTTAAAATTGGAAGTATTTGAAGATCATATTAACCCGAGTGCTGAACCTGCTTAATGTTTGAACCTTCTTTCTCGATAACCCAAGTACTTAAAGTATTTGGGTTATTTTTCGTCACAGCAATTGCTGAAATCTTAGGTTGTTATTTTCCATATTTGATTTTGAATCAAGGAAAATCATATTGGTTGTGGATTCCAACGGTTTTAAGTTTGGCTATGTTTGTTTGGTTGCTGACTTTGCATCCAGCAGCATCAGGTCGTATTTATGCAGCCTATGGCGGGATCTATATTTTTACCGCCTTGTTGTGGCTGCGCTACGTTGATCAAGTGATGCTGACACGTTGGGATATTCTAGGTGGTCTTGTTGTGCTGTGTGGTGCAGGCTTAATCATTTTACAGCCACAAGGTTTAGTTCGTTAAAAGTAATCAGCATGATGCGCATTGTTTCCATGATGATCTATGTCATTTAAAGATTAACTCAGTAAATAGCTTTCATTGATTCCGCATTCTTGAACAAAATTTTTATCATGCGATACCAATATCACAGCACCATTATAGGAACGAATTGCTTGTGCTAGTAATTCACGCGATTCGATATCGAGATGGTTCTCTGGTTCATCGAGAAGTAACAACTCAACGGCTTGTTGTTTTAAACCCAACAATGCCACTTTCAAACGTTCTCCACCGCTCAATTTTGCTAAAGGACTCAACGCCTTATCTCTACGGATTTGTAGGTTGCCTAATAGGGTGCGTGCCTGTTGCTCGGTCAGATTTGAATCTATACCACATAGATATTCAACGGCAGATAGATTTTCATTGAGTAATGAAAGATTCTGATCCAGATAGACAGCACTTACTTTGCAATAAATCTCTCCTGCAAGTGGCGGGATTAAGCCTTGAAGGGTTTTGAGTAAAGTGGATTTACCCGTACCGTTTGCGCCACTTAAATGCAATTTTTCACCAGTTGTTAGGGTTAGATCAATTGGCTGTGTTTTTGCATAAGTCAGTTGTAATTGCTGACAGCGTAAGATTTCACCTGATTTACCAGTCGTTTGAGTAAATTCAAAAGACTGTGATTTGAGATGCTCCAGTTGCGTTTGTTTTTGCTGTAACTCATCTTTTGCATCTGCAAGCTGTTTGCTCTGTTGTTTTCGTAAGTGCGAAAGAGATTGCTCAGATTGTTCTTTCTTGGCATCCAATAAAATTGGTGCTTGTGAACCAGAAGCCCTTAGCTTTTCACCAGATTTTTGCCGTTTCTGAGCTTTTATCTGGCTTTGATGTTGCTGTTCTTTCAGTTGCTTTAACTCACGCTTTTCTTGTTGCACTGCGTGTGATAATGCTTCAACTTTTAAATGGTGTTGCTGCTGATATAGCGCATAGTTGCCACCGTAATAATGTAATCCGAGTTGATTTAAAGAGAAAATGCCTTGTACGTGAGACAGCAGTTGTCGATCATGACTGATAATCAATCCGCCTGTAGGGTGTTGAGCCATTTGTTGAATTAACCATTCACGTCCTAGTGTGTCCAAGTGATTACTGGGTTCATCTAGTAATAGGTAATGATCTTTAAGTAAAAATAAGCGGCACAATGCTAATTTAGTTTTTTGACCTTCACTCAAATTTTGAGTAGGAGTATCCAGCGCTGTAGGTAGGTTTGCACTTTCTAAAAGTTGTTGCCATTCAGTTGGTAAATGCCAGAGATTTTCAACCTGCTCGTAATCTGCAAATGATGCGATACCTTGCTGAATGCGTTCGAAGCATAAATATAAATCTTCAATGTCTAAGGTCTGAGCAATTGTAGAAGTTTGTACACGTTCAATCTGAGCGAGATATTCATGTGGATTTTGCCATAAGATTTGACCTGAATAGGGCAGCTCTGTTGTCATTTGCTTTTGTAAAATAGACATGAGTAATGACTTGCCTTGACCATTACGTCCGATCAGACCTGTAAACTGATACAAAGGTAGCTGGAAAGTAAGATGGTCAAACAGTTTTTGCTGAGCAAGTTCGAGTGATAAGTTTGAAACTATACATGCCTGTTGAGTCATAAGAAACCTCATAAACAGGATATGCAAAATAGGTGAAATAGATATTTTTGAAAAATAAAAAATCGCTAAACGATAGATAAGTCTATTTTGCACATCAAAAAGAAAAAGGAAATTTGATGATAGAAATAGGACTTACTTCATTGGCGTGATCTCAAATTGGTTTATTTTTCAACTATTCTATGGGGGAATCCAACAAAGGTCAAATTTTACTATTTTGAAGTTTTAATTAAAAAAGATAAAAAATGCTTGTCAAATGCTGAAATAGTGCGTAATTTAAGAGTTAGGAACAGTTTTTAGATATTTGAAATAAACATGTTAAAGCATACTGTAAACACAAACGCATACTTTTATTTTTGGCAATATATTTAGTTGCCTGATGCGTTTCGGGCAGCAAAAAGGTTGCCCAACCAGTTAATACCTGATCGGCAACACCGATCAGGTTTTTTTATGCTTTGATAATCATGACTTTAGGAGAAATAACATGCATACATTCAATTATTCATATTTTAGCAAGATTTCTTGGTTTTACTTTGCAAAAAAATCAACGTCACTTAGATCACACTTGCTCAAATAAATGATAGGACTGAGAAGAAGATCAGTCCAAAGGAATTGAAAAATGAATGCTTTAAATACTGCTTTGACACAACCACAAACACATACAAAAGAATCAATGCTTAGCTTACCATCACAACTCAAAGCACAGTTTCCCTTGTCTGCAAATTTAGCGCAGCAAATTTCAAAACATCGTCAAACGATTCAGAATATTTTATCTGGGCATGATCATCGCTTAATGGTGATTACAGGTCCTTGCTCGATTCATGATCCTATTGCAGTACTCGAATATGCTGATCGGCTACAACAACTACAAGAACAAGTAAAAGATCAAATATTCTTAGTGATGCGTGCCTATATTGAGAAACCGCGTACCACTGTCGGTTGGAAAGGTTTTTTATATGATCCAAATTTAGATGGATCATCAGATTTACAACTTGGTTTAGAACAGTCTCGTGCACTTTATTTGCAGCTTATCGAAAAAGGTTTGCCAATTGCGAGTGAAATTTTAAGTCCGATGGCAACAGGCTATTTTGATGATTTATTGGCTTGGGGTGCAATTGGTGCACGTACCAGTGAATCACAAATTCATCGTGAAATTTCTAGTCATATGCCATACAGCATTGGTTTCAAAAACGGAACGGATGGTTCAATTCAGATTGCTTTGGATGCGATTCAATCAGCACTGCATGGTCATCAATTCTTGGGGATGACTCAACAGGGTTTACCTGCGATTCTGCATAGTGAAGGTAACCCTTTACCACATTTGATTTTACGTGGTTCAAATCATGGCACTAATTATGATTTGGCTTCTATTCAAGCAATGCATTTCAAACATAAACATTTACCTGCATTGGTGATTGATTGTAGTCATGGAAATAGTGGTAAAGATCCTTTACAACAGCCGAATGTTTTTAAGCAAATCATTGCAGAACGTACTGAGTCGAAAGTCCGTGGTGTGATGATTGAAAGTCATTTAGTTGATGGCAATCAAAAGATTTCTTGCGATATGACATATGGACAATCAGTGACTGATGGTTGTTTAGGTTGGGATAAAACGGCTCAAGTTTTGTTAGATGCCGCTGAACAAATGAGATTATAAAACGTATAAAAAGCCAATCATCTAGATTGGCTTTTTTGTTTATCAATTATTGATTAGGCCGCTTGAGTGGTTTGTTCCGCAAGAAAGCATCCTATTTCTTTGCTAAATTTCATTGGTTCTGTAATTAATGGCGTATGACCAGAACGTTCAAAATAAACGGCTTTGGCATCCGATAGACTTTGGGCAACGAGCGTTTGTCCAGCTTCTGGATAAAGACTTGATGCACGTCCAATAAAGAATGTGGTTGGGCAATTCAATTGACTAAGCGCTTGTCTATAATCTTCATCATGATTTAAATAATTTTCTACATACCAAAGCAAATAATCTAAACGTTGGATGGGTAATAAATATTTTTGTAGCACAGGACGATTTAATGCAAGTCTAACCACTTTAGGACTAAAATTATTACTACCTTGAAACTCAATAAAATCGCTCCATAAACTTACAAGTTTATAACGGGTATCATTTGGTAAATCTTCGAGTTTTGCCGCAAATTTATTTTCTAATAATAGGGTTTGAATATCGAGAAGTAAATTTTTAAAACGTGATTGCTTTTGTCCAAACAAACCATACTGCCAAGAGTCATCTACAGAAATTTTAGGCGTTTGATCAATATGTAAGTAAGCTTTCAGTTTTTCAGCTAATTTTCCGTGTTTCATGCCATGCATGGCTGTGGTTGCACCCATGGAATAACCCATAAGAATAAATTGATCCAATTTCAACTGATGAATTAGAGAATCTATGTCGTTCCAATGACTTGAAATGGCATCTAGATCAGGAATGGCACAGTTCTTGGAACCACCAAAACCCCGCCAATCTGGAATGATAAATTCATATTGTTTACGATTAGCAAATAAGAAGGGTAGCCATTGCCAACTTTGCATACCCAGTCCAGATAATACGAGTACAGGTTCTCCTTCACCGACACGTCGTACAAATAATTTTTCTTGGTCAGGCATGCTATAAAAAGGCATTATTTTTCTCCAATATTGTTTGCTTCTTCAAACTTCTTCAGTTGAGGAATCATTTGTTCCAGCCATTTTATCCATTCATTTTCTTTAATGATACCGAGTTCTAGAATCATTTTATGAATAAACAAAACACGGTTCGTGGGTTCATTGTCTTTAAAGTCTTTATCATGGATTGCTTGATAAAGACTTAATTTTTCTTTGTGTAAAATTAAGTGACGTTCTAACTCAGGTAATATTTTGTTACCACCAAGTTGAGCTTCAGCTCTTAATCGAACCATTAAGTCATCACGAAGTTGAGCAGGTTCACTTTGTTGTTCAATCCATGAAGCAAGTTGTATTCTTCCCAGTTGTTCAATTTGATAGGTTTTCTTTCTACTATTTGCTGTCTGTTCTTCTATCGTTGAAATCCATCCTTTTTTTTGCATCCCATTGAGTTCACGATAGATTTGTTGATGAGTCGCATTCCAAAAGAAGCCCATAGAGCGATCAAAACGACGAGCCAATTCAAAGCCAGTACTTGGCTTTTCTAATAAGCTTGTCAATAAAACATGGGCGAGTGACATAATGATCCGTTATAAAAATGACTCATCAGAATTATGCAATATGTTGCATAAAAATCAAATCTTGTTTATAAGTTTATGCAACAAGTTGCATTAGCAAGCAGATTGCTAGCCAAAGGAGAAAACATGTCAGCTTATCCACATTTATTAAAGCCACTTGACTTAGGTTTTACGACTTTAAAAAACCGTGTGCTTATGGGGTCTATGCATATTGGTTTAGAAGAAGCACCACAGGGTTATGAGCGTATGGCAGCATTTTACGCTGAAAGAGCTAAAGGTGATGTCGGGCTGATTGTAACTGGTGGTGTTTCTCCAAATGATGATGGTGTTGTATTCGCGCATGGTACAAAGTTAGATACAGTCGAAGAAGCTGAAAAACATAAAGTCATTACTCAAGCTGTGCATGAAGCTGGTGGTAAAATTGCGATGCAAATTTTGCATACAGGACGTTATTCTTATCAAGCAAATAACGTTGCTCCATCTGCGATTCAAGCACCCATCAACCCGATTAAACCAAAAGCTCTCAGTTCAGCAGAAGTTCAGCAAACCATTGATGATTTTGCAAACTGTGCAAAGCTTGCACAATATGCAGGTTACGATGGTGTTGAAATCATGGGTTCAGAAGGCTACTTGATCAATGAGTTTATTGCTGCACGTACCAATCACCGTGATGACGAATGGGGCGGAAGTTATGAAAATCGTATCCGTTTTCCAATTGAAATTGTTAAGCGTACTCGAGATTTAGTCGGCGAGAATTTTATTATTATTTATCGCTTATCGATGCTTGATTTAGTAGAGGGTGGTTCAAGTTTAGAAGAAGTTGTTCAACTTGCTAAAGAAATTGAAAAAGCTGGTGCAACAATTATCAATACTGGTATTGGTTGGCACGAAGCGCGTATTCCAACGATTGCAACCAAAGTACCACGTGCTGCATTTACATGGGTCACTGAAAAGTTAAAAGGTTCAGTTTCAGTTCCTTTGATCACATCGAACCGAATCAATACACCTGAAATGGCGGAGCATGTACTAGCTTCTGGTCATGCAGACATGATTTCTATGGCTCGCCCAATGTTGGCAGATGCAGATTTTGTATTGAAAGCGAGTGAAGGTCGTAGTGATGAAATCAATACTTGTATTGGTTGTAACCAAGCATGCTTAGATCATATCTTCTCTATGAAGATTGCGACTTGTTTAGTCAATCCACGTGCATGTTATGAAACTGAACTAATTTTTAAAGAAACAAACGCTGTAAAAAATATTGCAGTGATTGGCGCAGGTCCAGCAGGTTTGAGTTTTGCAACCTATGCAGCAAGTCGTGGTCATAAAGTCAAAGTATTTGATTCAAGTAATCAAATTGGTGGTCAATTCAATATCGCCAAGACCATTCCAGGTAAAGAAGAATTCTACGAAACATTACGTTATTTCAAACGTCAAATTGAATTACAACCAAATATTGAGCTTGTACTTAATCACACTGCAACATATGAAGAGCTTAGTCAATCGAATTATGATGAGATTGTTGTTGCCACAGGTGTAACACCACGTCAGTTACAATTTGAAGGTATTGATCATCCAAAAGTATTGAGCTACATCCAAGTTTTAAAAGAACGTGTTCCAGTAGGTAAACGTGTTGCAATTATTGGTGCTGGTGGTATTGGTTTTGATACTGCAGAGTATTTAACTCATGAAGGTGAAAGTGGCAGCTTAAATCCTGAGAAGTTCTATGCAGAATGGGGAATCGATACAAGTTATGCGAATGTAGGTGGTTTAAAGCAGCCTGAACTTGAAAAATCTGAACGTGAAATTTACTTATTACAACGAAAAAGTGCAGCTGTTGGTGCTGGTTTAGGTAAAACGACAGGTTGGATTCATCGTACAGGCTTAAAACATCGCGATGTGAAAATGATTGCTGGTGCTAGTTATGACAAGGTTGATGATCAAGGTTTACATATAACTGTAGATGGTCAGACAACAGTTTTAGAAGTAGATAATGTTGTGATTTGTGCTGGTCAAGAATCATATACAGCAATGTTTGATCAACTTAAAGCAGATGGTAAAAATGTTCACTTGATCGGTGGTGCGAAAGAAGCTGGTGAATTAGACGCTAAACGTGCGATTCGACAAGGTGCTGAGCTTGCAGCAGTTCTATAATTAAAAGATGAGACATTCTCTATGCAGGGAATGTCTCAAACTTCATAAGCTAAATTATAAGGAAATTAAAATGACAATCGAAACAACCAAGCAAGCCCTAGAGAAATGGCATCAGATGATCAAAACAGGTGATCTCACAAATTTAAATGATTTATTAGCTGACGATGTTGTATTTCGTTCACCTGTTGCTTTTAAGCCTTATGAAGGAAAACATGTGGTTTTCTTCATTTTGACTAATGTGATTCAGGTGTTTGAAAACTTTACTTATCACCGTGATTTTTACACTGAAGATGGTGAAAATGTAGTATTGGAGTTCAGTGCTAATGTAAGTGGAAAATCACTTAAGGGCATTGATATGGTGCGTTTTAATGCGCAGGGAAAAATTATTGATTTTGAAGTGATGATTCGTCCAATGAGTGGTTTGGCTGCTTTAGCAGAAAAAATGGGTGCACGATTCGCTCAATATCAACCAAACTCAACTGAGTAAATAGCCTAAGTAATATTGAGATAATAAGTATGTGGTTACAGCTTTCAACTTTTGCATTACTACCAATAATTGTTATACAAGGTGTAAAAGTCCGTAAAGACACACTACGACTTATAGAAGCGAGTGGTGATCGTGATGGTCTTGCAGGACAAGGTGATCCGCTCTCTTTACTTATTTTAGGGGATTCAGCAGCGGCAGGCGTTGGTGTTGAGACACAACAAGATGCATTATCTGGCGCAATTATTTCTCAACTAAAAAATGAATATACTTTGCAATGGAAACTCCATGCCAAAACAGGGGATACGACTAAACAAGTTTATCAAGCAGTACAACAATTAGAGCATAAAAAATACGATATCGTTATAACCTCTATTGGTGTGAACGATGTGACCAAATTGACTAGTGCAAAGTCTTGGATAAAACAACAAAAACAATTATTTACTCAAATACAAAAGCAATTTCAGCCAAAGTTGATTATTGTTTCTGGAGTGCCCCCAATGCAGCATTTTCCAGCATTACCTAATCCATTAGCTTGGTTATTTGGGAAATATGCTGAGCAAATGAATCAAACATTACTACAATGGTTAGCCCCACAAAGTCAATTTAGATTCATTCAATATGATATCGAAAGTTTTCAAGCAATGGATTTGCCGATGGCAAGTGATGGTTTTCATCCAAGTAAAGAAATTTATGCTATTTGGGGACAACAGGTTGCAACATTGATACGACAAACATTTAACTCATCGTCATAGGTGGTTGCAGGGTATGAAAATATCTATATTAGATAAGTTTAAAGTTTTGGGCTTAGAGTTATTCGATGTGGTATTAGGCGCTGAACAGCCTAAAATGTACTATGACCCTAAGGGAAAAATTAAACATGTCTTGGATAAACTACCGCAATTAAAGCAAAAATATCGGCCAACGCCATGGCTTAGCAACACGCATATGCATCTTTTGTATTTTGATGTGATTAGAAAGAAAACAATTAAACTAGAATATGATCGCATTGATCAATTAACCATGCGTGATGGTGGCGTAACTGCGATTGCTTGGTATGGCTATGATCTTCCTCCAGAAACTCCAACGATCGTAATCATGCATACCATTACAGGAACTCCTGAAAGTATGCGTGAGTTAGTTAAGGATTTACATGAATATACAGGCTGGCGAATCGCTCTATGTTTACGTCGAGGACATGCGGGCTTACCGATGCCAATCCCACGTATATCACTGTTTGGTTCAACCAGTGACTTAAAAGAGCAACTTGAATATATTCAAACTATGTTTGCTGATTCTGATTTATATGCCGTTGGTTCTTCTGCGGGAACAGGATTGTTAGTTCGCTATTTAGGTGAACAAGGTGTGGATACACCATTTAAAGCTGCTTTTGCAATGTGTCCAGGCTACAACACAGAACTTGGTTTTAAAAATGTACATCCTTTTTACAGTAAAATGATGACAAAAAAATTGTTTAAGTATTTTATTTATCCATATCAAAATACGTGGACTCAGATTGGTTCTCTTGAGCGAGTATTGGCAACGACGAACTTGGAAGCTTTTGAAAAAGAATATTTCAAAATGGCAGGGTTTGAAGATTATCAAAGTTATTGTAGAGCGATTAATCCAATTTACGTATTGGAAAATATAAAAATTCCATTGATGGTTCTGAATGCGGAAGATGACCCAGTTTGTTCAATAAAAAATTTAGAGCCATACAAAGCGGTAATTCAGCAGATGGATAATATTGCGGTAATTACAACTAAAAAGGGAAGTCATTGCGGGTTTTACGAAAGTATCCATGTTAAGTCGTGGGCATCAAGACTCATTGCAGATTTTTTCAAAAATTATTCATAAATTCTAAAGTATAAAAAAGCCATGAGTTATATAAGGATACTCATGGCTTTTTAAGTATATATAAGTTTAATTATTTAAAGCTGGTGTCGCAGCAGCAATTGCAGCGGCAACTGCATCATCTTCACTTTGTGCTGGTGTTGAAGACTTTGGCTGTTCAGCTTTAACTGGTTTTGGTTCTGTTTGAACAGGTTTTTTAGGTTCAGCTGGTGGGGTTGATTCCACGTTAGTACTAGAAGAAGTTTGCTCAGCAGGACGCGTTTCACGACGAATTTCTGTCGTTGTATTCGCTGTTTCTTCACGACTTGTTTCAATTACGGGAGGAGTCGTTTCAGTTTGATTTACGCTTTCTAAAGATTCGAACTCTTGAGCTTTTTCAGGTTCAGGTTGCTGAGCAGTTTGTGTCTCGCTCGATTCCTGTTCTTGCTGCTCTTCGTTTTTAGGCTCTTCTTTTTTCACACAAGCAGTTAATAAAAGACCTGCTGCGAGTGCTGCACAAATTAAAAGTTTTTTATTCGCCATTGCTAAAACAACATATAAATTAAGGACGATAGTGATTATACCAGTAAATTTAGATGAAGAAATCAATCAGACCTTTTGAGTTTGTTGATATTTTATAAATATTTCAAAATTAAAATTAGATTTAAAACTCCAAAATGGGCTTAAGAGGAGGATTTTGGCAACTTACAATTTATTGGGGCGAATCAAAAGTAATTTATGTATGAAAAATCCACAAACCCCATAAATTTTTATTGAAAATGCTGATAGAATAACCAGTTGTTTATAGTTCTTTGAATTGATGCGGTTTGACTTTGCTTTATAGGTGCAGAGTACAGTAAAATTGCCCAACATTGTAGGCCGATTTCGGCTCGATTGTACGAGAAACTCAATGACCCATTTTATTTTTGTCACTGGTGGTGTTGTTTCATCACTAGGTAAAGGTATTTCTGCTGCTTCTGTTGCTGCACTTCTGGAAGCTCGTGGCTTGAAAGTCACTATGGTAAAAATGGATCCATACATTAATGTCGATCCAGGTACCATGAGCCCATTTCAGCACGGTGAAGTTTTCGTCACAGAGGATGGTGCTGAAACTGACTTAGATTTGGGATATTACGAACGTTTCTTACGTCGTGCAAAAATGACTAAGTTGAATAACTTTACCAGCGGTCGTGTCTATCAGGACGTTTTGAATAAAGAGCGTCGTGGTGACTACTTAGGTGGTACAGTTCAAGTTATTCCACATATTACAGATAATATTAAAGAACGTGTACTTCGCGCAGGTGAAGGCTATGACGTTGCGATTGTAGAAATTGGCGGCACAGTGGGTGATATCGAATCACTTCCATTTATGGAATCTGTTCGCCAATTGATGGTTGAGCTTGGTCATAAGCGTACCATGTTGATGCACTTGACCTTATTGCCATATATTAAATCTGCGGCTGAACTCAAAACCAAACCTACACAGCATTCGGTGAAAGAGCTTCTTTCAATTGGTATTCAACCAGATATTTTGATCTGTCGTACTGAATATGATGTCGATGTTGATACTAAGCGTAAAATCGCATTGTTTACCAATGTTGAAGCGCGTGCCGTTGTCGTGTGTAAAGATGCAAAAACGATTTATCAAATTCCACGTACATTCTACGAACAAAATGTTGATGATTTAATTTGTGAGCGTTTTGGTTACAACGATCTTCCAGAAGCAAACCTTGAAGATTGGGATAATGTTGTCGAAGCATTATTGAACCCTGAATACACAGTTCGTGTTGCGATGGTTGGTAAATATGTAGAACTTCCAGATGCATATAAATCTGTGAATGAAGCACTTCTACATGCTGGTATTCAAAATCGTGTCAAAGTACAAATTGATTATGTCAATGCAGAAGACCTTGAACAGCAAGACATCTGTATTTTAAATGCTGCTGATGCGATTCTAGTTCCTGGTGGTTTTGGTGAACGTGGTACTGAAGGCAAAATGAAAGCCATTCAATATGCACGTGAAAACAAGATTCCATTCCTAGGCATTTGTTTAGGTATGCAACTTGCTGTGATTGAATATGCACGTCATGTTGCTGAAATGCCTGAGGCAAGCTCAACTGAATTTAACCGTTCAACTAAATATCCGTTAATTGGTTTAATTACGGAATGGTTAGATGAGCGTGGTGAATTACAGCAACGTAGTCTTGAATCAGATTTGGGTGGCACAATGCGTTTAGGTGCACAGAAATCTGAACTTGTAGAAGGCACTAAAACTCGCGAAGTTTATGGCAAAGCTGAAATTACTGAACGTCATCGCCATCGGTATGAAATGAATGATCGTTTTATTCCAGCACTTGAACAAGCGGGTATGAAAATTTCTGGTTATTCATCAGTACAACATTTAGTAGAAACTGTAGAAATTCCTGAACATCCTTGGTTTATTGCTGTACAATTCCATCCGGAATTTACAAGTTCACCACGCGATGGGCATCCATTATTTGCTAGCTTTATCGATGCTGCGAAAAAGCAGTATCAAAAAAGTAAGTAATGTGAATTTGAATATATTGGGAAAGTCTAAATGTCGCAATTAAAAGCACAAGAAATAATTACTTTAGGTGATATACAAATGGCAAATCATTTGCCGTTTGTATTATTCGGTGGAATGAATGTACTAGAGTCGAAAGACTTGGCTTTTGAAATCGCTGAAACTTATATTGATATTTGCAAGCGTTTAGACATTCCTTATGTGTTCAAAGCAAGCTTCGATAAAGCGAATCGTTCAAGTTTGAACTCTTTTCGTGGTCCTGGTCTAGAAAAGGGAATTGAATGGCTTGCAGACATTAAAAAGCATTTTAATGTGCCAATTATTACTGACGTTCACGAACCATATCAAGCTGCTCCAGTCGCTGAAGTTGCAGACATTATTCAATTACCAGCATTCTTAAGTCGCCAAACAGATTTAGTTGAGGCGATGGCTAAAACCCAAGCCATTATCAATATCAAAAAAGCTCAGTTCTTAGCACCGCATGAAATGCGTCATATTTTGCATAAGTGTTTAGAGGCTGGGAATGACAAGCTTATCATTTGTGAGCGTGGCTCAGCATTTGGTTATAACAACTTAGTTGTTGATATGCTTGGCTTTGACATCATGAAAGAAATGAATGTTCCTGTCTTCTTTGATGTAACTCATGCATTACAAACGCCTGGTGGTCGTGCAGATTCGGCAGGTGGTCGCCGTGCTCAAATTACGACTTTAGCACGTGCTGGTATGGCAACAGGCTTAGCTGGCTTGTTCTTAGAAGCACATCCTGATCCTGAAAAGGCGAAATGTGATGGACCATGTGCCTTGCGTTTATCTCAGCTTGAGCCATTCTTGGCGCAATTAAAAGAATTGGATACTTTAGTTAAAGGATTCAAAAAGTTAGATACCCATTGATGTATGAAAATACATCTTTTTATTCATTAAACAGAGGAATTGTTCATGAGCCAAATCGTTGACATCCGTGCACGTGAAATTTTGGACTCTCGTGGTAACCCAACCATCGAAGCAGACGTAATTTTAGAATCTGGGGTTGTTGGTCGTGCATGTGCACCATCTGGTGCTTCAACTGGTTCTCGTGAAGCTTTAGAACTACGTGACGGTGATAAATCACGTTACTTAGGCAAAGGTGTTCGTACAGCAGTGAACAATGTTAATACATTGATTCGTGATGCTTTGTTGGGTAAATCAGTTTTTGAGCAAAAAGACATTGATAATACAATGATTGCGCTTGATGGTACTGAAAACAAAGAGAAACTAGGTGCGAATGCAACTTTAGCTGTTTCTTTAGCTGTTGCGCGCGCAGCTGCTGATGAAAAGAAAATTCCTCTTTTCCAATATATCGCTGATTTACGTGGTCAAACGATTTTGACTATGCCTGTGCCAATGATGAACATCATCAATGGCGGGTCACATGCAGATAATAATGTAGATATTCAAGAGTTCATGATTGAGCCAGTTGGTTTCACTTCATTCTCTGAAGCATTACGTGCAGGTGCTGAAATTTTCCATTCTCTAAAATCAGTTTTAAACAAAAAAGGTTTAAACACTGCTGTAGGTGATGAAGGTGGTTTTGCACCGAACTTGCGTTCAAACGAAGAAGCAATCACTGTTATTCTTGAAGCTATTGGTCAAACTGGTTATAAAGCTGGTTCTGACATTATGCTTGCGCTTGACTGTGCATCTTCAGAATTCTACAAAAATGGTCAATATATTCTTGCAGGTGAAGGCAATAAAGCATTCACAAGCAACCAATTCTCTGACTATTTAGCGAGTCTGGTAAACCAATATCCAATCATTTCGATTGAAGATGGTTTAGATGAGTCAGATTGGGATGGTTGGAGTTATTTAACCTCAATTCTTGGCGATAAAATTCAATTGGTTGGTGACGATTTATTCGTAACGAATCCTAAGATTTTACAACGTGGTATTAATGAGAAAGTCGGTAACTCGATTTTAATTAAGTACAACCAAATTGGTACGTTGACAGAGACTTTAGATGCAATTTATCTTGCTAAAGAAAATGGTTATACGACTGTAATTTCTCATCGTTCTGGTGAAACAGAAGATTCAACGATTGCTGATTTAGCAGTAGGTACGGCAGCTGGTCAAATTAAGACGGGTTCTCTTTGCCGTTCTGACCGTGTTGCAAAATACAACCAATTACTTCGTATTGAAGAGTTGACTCATGCAGCTTACCGCGGTAAAGCTGAATTCAAAGGTTTAAAATAATTTTTGAATTATGTTAGAAGTTTTTCGATCTACTTCGAGTAAATTGATTCTGTTGCTTGTAATCATATTGGTTACAAGCCTACAGTACCAATTTTGGTTTGGTGAGGGTGGCTATTTCGCTCACCAAACTCTAACTCAACAAATTACGCAACAGTCCGAAATCAATACCGAGCTAAAAGAGCGTAATCGTATTTTAGCAGCTGAAGTTTTTGATTTGAAAAATGGAACAGAAGCAATTGAAGAGCATGCACGCTTGGATTTAGGTTTAATAAAACCAAATGAAACTTTTGTGCAAATGAGTACTATAAGTACTCACTATAAGCCAATTTATATTGATCCGAATGCAAAAGTAGATGCCGCTACCAATGAAAACCCAGAGTAAAATATGGGCAATAGTTCCCGCAGCGGGTTCTGGTAGTCGATTTTCTAAAACTGAACTGAAACAATATCAATATATTCAAAATAAAACGGTATTAGAGCATACAGTGAGCCGGCTTAATTCATTAGACTTAGCTGGGTTAGTGCTTGCTATTAGTGAACAAGATGAAGTTGCACCGACGCTTACTTTTACTGCTCCTGAAAAATTACATTTTTGTCATGGGGGCGAAGAGCGTGTAAATTCTGTTTTAAACGCTTTAATTTATTTATCTGGTATTGCTCATGAAGATGATTGGGTGCTAGTACATGATGCTGCTCGACCTTGCGTCACAGCAAAGTGTTTGGAAAAATTATTATTATCTGCTATCGAATCAAATCAAAGTTCTATTTTAGCGATTCCTGTTCGTGATACTTTAAAACTTGTAGAAAATGAAAATAAAATTAATAAAACGGTGAGTCGAAATTGCTTATGGCAGGCTCAAACACCTCAAATTGCCAAATTGAAAACTCTAAAGAATGCCATTGAATATGCAATTCTTAATGAAGTCGCGATTACTGATGAGGCAAGTGCATTGGAATATATCAATGAGCCTGTACAAGTAGTTCAAGGTCGTTCTGACAATATTAAAATAACTTATGCAGATGATTTAGAGCTTGCAAAATTAATTCTCCAATCACAGATCGATAATTAATCAACTTGGATTTTTATTTATTTCTTCAAAATAGCCTAAGTAAAACTTATCTTTTAAAGGATTGTAACACCATTATAAATGACAAAAAATTCACTATTTGATAAATTTATTAACTGAACTTTACAACGGATTAACAAATGAAAAAATTAATACTTGCTGGTCTTTTTGCTTCTACTTTAGTTGGTTGCGCATCAACACCTCAAAAAAGCCAAGATCTTGCACAAGAAACGATTCGCTATTCAACAAGCCCTTGTTTTGGTGCATGTCCGATTTACTCTGTAGAAATTACGCCAGCTGGTGAAGTGCAGTTTGATGGTAAGCAGTATACAAAAGTAATAGGAACACAAGAACTTAAAGTTGATCCGTCTGTATATAAGAAGCTTCAAAAAGAATTAGAAACCTATCGTCCATCAACAGGGGCAAATGTAAAAACAACAGGTTGTACGGAGACTGCAACTGATCATCCAAGTTCATATTTTTGGTGGAAGGATATTGATGGAACAGTTACACGTTTAAGTCACTATACAGGTTGTATTTCTCCTGCAAATATTGAATTAAACAAACTTATTGATAAGTTACCTACTTTAATTGGCATTGAAGATTTAGTTCGTTAATAGGTGCTCTAAAATTAGACAAAATCTCTCGTTATGTTAGTATGATTATAGAACGCAATTTTGCGGAGGATTCAAATGACAGCTTTTACACATATGCAAATGACGATGCAAGAAGAAGATAATCTTCCGAATCTTGCTGTTCAAGCATTTCGTGATGCTTTTAAGCAAGCGAGTGAATCTTCTGCTGTTGTTTTTACGAAAGATCATCAACTGATTGAGAAGTTACCTTCGGGTAAAATCAACGTAATCAAAGATATTTCTATGGCTTATACTCGCATAACTGTTGACCAAAAAGTACTTAAACCTAAGAGAAAGCAGGTCGTTATATAGTAAATGCGGCATCCTCGTATTCGTATGTTTGCAGGACCAAATGGTTCTGGTAAAAGTACTATAAAAGATTACCTTTTGCCCCGACATATTGGGGCATATTTAAATGCAGATGAGTTAGAAAAAACCTTAATTTAAACACAAGTTTTGGATTTAGACGCGTATCACACTGACCTTAATCCAATAAAGTTACTTGAATATTTAAACAATAAAAAGAAAACATAAATCAAATAAGCCAAGTTCTACTGAGTCAGGAACCTGAACAAATAAGTGAAAAACAAATCCGATTTTCACATTTAGATATTGACTCATATTTAGCTGCAAGAATTATTGATTTCATCCGTTCAGAATTTCTTAGACTAAAAGTCAGCTTTACTTTTGAGACGGTTATGTCTCATATAAGTAAAGTCGAATTTTTAAGAGAAGCTCAAATTCAAGGATTCAAAACATATTTATACTTTGTTTCTACTGTTGATCCAGATATAAATATTGCAAGAGTAAACTATCGTGTGAGTATGGGTGGTCATGCTGTACCACATCAAAAAATTCGAGATCGATATTACCGTAGTATGAAGTTATTAATGCAAGCTGTTGAAGTGACCGATAGAGCATTTATATTTGATAATTCATCAGATGGGCAAAAAGCTGCATTTTTAGCTGAAATTTAACATTCAGAAACACTGAAATTAAATCAAACTGTTACTGAATTTCCACTATGGTTTGCAGAAAAAATTCTTTCAGAGTTCGAGTAGTTTGTATCAAGATAAGTTGAATACTTTAATTATTATATTTAATAATATATTATAAATAAATATATTGTTTTGAGCATAGCGTATGTCTAGCATAATTTTAGCCTTAGTCGGTGGTTCAATCCTTGGAATCTCAGTCGTTGGCTATTTATATGTAAATGGTCGTATTGCGGGTATTAGTGGATTACTTGCACAAGTTTTGCAACCGAAATCGCTTTTAAATAATCCTGCATTTTGGTTCTTATCTGGCTTATTTATCATTCCTTTCATTTATCAGTTATTTGTAGAGCCTGAAATTGTGATCAAATCGTCTCCGCTAGGGTTGATTATTGCGGGCTTACTCGTTGGGTTTGGTACACGTTTAGGATCTGGTTGTACGAGTGGACATGGGATTTGCGGTATAAGTCGTCTATCTGTGCGTTCGATTGTGGCAACAGTAACATTTATGCTGGCAGGAATAGTAACTGTATTTGTTATTCGCCACGTATTAGGAGCTGCGATATGAAAAATTTATTCGCATTTATATTTGGTGGATTATTCGCGCTCGGTTTAATGGTTTCAGGTATGTCAAATCCTGAAAAAGTCTTAGGGTTTCTTGATCTATTTGGTGATTGGGATATCAGCTTAATGTTTGTGATGATTGGTGCAATCGCTGTTGCAATCATTCCATTTCAAAAAGCAATCCGAAATCCAAAAACACTGTCTGGTGAAGCGATCTCACTACCCACCAGTACTCAGATTGATAAAAAATTAATAATCGGTTCAATCTTATTTGGGATTGGATGGGGAATAGCTGGTGTGTGTCCAGCACCTGCAATTACCTTGATTGGTTTAGGTTATGTAGAAGCATGGTATTTTATCGGAGCAATGTTATTCGGTATTTTTATTCATCGCATGTGGGCAGAAAGATAATTAGGAGGGATGAGATGCAATATCCTCAAGTCAAAGCATTTTTTGATGAAAACACAAATACATTTAGTTATGTTGTGAGTGATCCAGAAACTAAAGCATGTGCCGTGATTGACAGTGTTTTGGATTATGACGCTGCATCAGCTACCACATCAAATTTTAGTGCAGATCAAATTATTAACTTTGTAAATGAGCAACATCTGAATGTTGAGTGGATTCTAGAAACGCATGTCCATGCTGATCATTTGACCGCATCTCAATATATTAAAGAGCATCTTGGTGGCAAGATTGCGATGAGTGAAAAGATTGGAATTGTTCAAGAGACTTTTAGCTCAATATATAATCTTGATATAAAAATGTTTAATTCCCATCAAACTTTTGATTATCTTTTTAAAGATGATGAGCATTTTAAAATCGGTCATCTAGATGCATACAATATTCCAACACCAGGGCATACACCAGCATGTTTAAGCTATGTAATTGGTAATGCAGTTTTTGTTGGTGATACTTTATTTATGCCAGATTATGGTACGGCGAGATGTGATTTTCCTAAAGGAAGTGCAGATATACTTTTTGATTCAGTGCAGAAACTTTATCAGCTCCCTGATGATACAAAAGTTTTTTTATGCCATGATTATAAGCCTGAAGGCAGGAATGAATATTTTTTTGAAACTACGATTGGGATTCAGAAAAAAAGCAACATTCATTTGAAGTCTGTTACTGATCGAGAAGCTTTTGTGAAAATGCGTCAAGCTCGTGATGCCACTTTATCGATGCCAAAATTGATTCTTCCATCGATACAAATCAATATGGATGCAGGGCGCTTTCCTGAACCAGAAGATAATGGTGTACGTTACTTAAAGCTACCGTTTAACTTTTTTAAATCATGATCAAAAAATATTTATAATTTAAGAAAATGAACAAGAATAGTTTCTCACAAGAAATTACTCTTGTTTGTTTAAAATATAAAAAATTCACAATTGAAGTTGTTGAGTTCCAGTAATATTACATTTGTATGAGACCATGATCACTCAATAAGAGCTAATCTTTGTAAGTAATTTTTAATTTGAATGGGAAATTATGCAAGCTAAAATTTTAATTTCAACCATGCTCATGATTATTTTAGTTGGATGTCAAAAGCAGCCTGAACAGAAAAATGAAGCAATTGATTCGAAAGTAGAATTTGAGTCAATAGATCAAAAAATAACAGGATATCTAGATATTCTTGATAATCCTACTAGCACTAGAGAAGAGCAAATTAAAGTATTATGTGAAGACTATCCTAAAACCTATGAAATTGAGTATGTGCCAGCTCTATTAACACTTCAGCCAGAAAGCTTTAACAAAGATGAGTTGGTGAAAGAATTAAAAATTTCTTTGGATTATTACACTGATAAATTGAACACTAATTGTCCGTAATTTATTTATTCTAAAAAAACTATGCGTCAAATAATGTCGTTATTATTGTATTTCAAGCTTGAAAAAGTGGAAAACGATCCTATTATATTTTGGTCATTTCCAAATATGAAAGGCCGAAAAGTTGAACGAAGAAATTTTGCTACCTGCACACAAAGCTACAGCAATTTCAAATGCAAATGTTAAAAAATTATCGGTGGATAAAATATTATCAAAATTATCTAGTACGATAAAACTAAGAGCAAATGACGGCGATAGGGATGCTTTACAACAATTTTCTAAACACGAAGTCAGTAGTGAGGATGCAGAAATTGTTGTATCTGAATTAAAGTCAGCAGGGTATAGAGTGTTTTTAAATCCTAATTTTACTAATACGAATATCCAATTTCAGCTTGAATGGGATTAGGAATCCAATATAAATAGCCTGCAATAAATCTAATTTGTGGGCTAAATTAATCTTTTAATCTAGAGTAAGTTGTTTGAGAAAATAGATTTAATAATTATAGAATACATCGAATGAATGATATTGAAACACATCCTTTACAACCATTTTTACCAGCGACTACTAAATTGCTGATTTTAGGAAGCTTCCCACCGCCAAAACACAGATGGAAGATGGATTTTTACTACCCCAATTATCAAAATGACATGTGGCGAATCTTTGGGCTAATTTTTTTTAAAGATAAAGATCATTTTTTAGATTTACCTACTAAAAACTTTAAAGAACAACAAATACGCGAGTTTTTAATTCAAATAGGAGTAGGGATTTTTGATACTGCTTATCAAATAAAACGCTTACAAGGTAATGCTTCAGATAAATTTTTAGAAATTGTCACGCCCACAGATTTATCAAAACTACTTGTGCAGATACCATTATGCAACATTATCATGACAACAGGTGATAAAGCGACAGATACGCTGATGCAGCATTTTAATGAGCAAGTAACTAAACCGATGATCGGGCAATCGGTACAAGTCAATTATATGGATCGAGAATTAAATTTGTATCGCTTACCTTCATCATCACGTGCTTATCCTCTCGCTTTAGAAAAGAAGGCAGAAGCATATAAGCAATTTTTTGAACAAATTGGCTTGGTTTAGTTAAATACAGGGAATAGTAATGAAAGATGTTGAAAGTCCAATTGATTTACGAAGCTTTGCTGATGCGTTTGAATGGCAAGAAACAGCGAATGTTAAGCGTCCGTGGAGAAAAGATTTTTTTGCTTATTACGCAAATCTGATTGCACAGCGTAAACTTGATAAATGTCATGTCTTGGAACTTTGTTCAGGTCCAGGTTTTCTTGCTAAATATTTACTCTCTCAATTGCCTCATATTGAATATACTGCCTTTGACTTTTCTGAAGCGATGCATCAACTTGCCCAAGAAAAGTTAGATGTTTCTGAACGATCACGAGCAAAATACTTTATTGGAGATTTTAAACAATCTAATTGGCACGATGCTCTAAATCAAAAATATGATTTTATCATTATCCATCAAGCTCTTCATGAGCTCAGACATAAAAGACATGCTGAAAATTTCCATAAAATTGTGAAAACACTTTTAAAGCCGAAAGCGAACTATTTAGTTTGTGATCACATGTGTGCACCGAATGCCATGCAAAATGATCAACTTTATATGAATAAACAAGAGCATATAGATGCGCTCACACGAGCATCATTTCAAGAGATCAAAATACCTTTAGAAATAGAGGGACTATGTCTGTTTGAAATGAAAGACCGTTAATTTAAATGTTCCATCATATTGGGATATTTAACCCATCTAAATGTATTGATCTTAACATTTCTTACTTGAGTAAATTCAGACCAAATTAACTGGCTGCCTTTTGTCCATTGAAGAGGTTTAGTTCTATGAGCGACGGCTAGCTTTTCTTGTTCTGTAGCAGGGCGTAAATCGCCAATTTCTACATACAGACGAACTCCAAAATACTGATCAAAATGTCCCTTAATGAAGGAGCTTAACCAAAACCACTTGTTGGTATTAATGGCTTGAATACAAGCTTTTGAATTTTGAAAAAGGTTTTCACTTAGCTTATCTGTATAAGTATCAAAGAAATAAGCTGTTTGGTCATCATTTAAAAAGATTGTACCAATAGGAGTGATTGTAGGTTGACCTAATGAATCTACGGTTGCAATAGATGCATGTAAGGACGACTTTTGTGCAGAAGAAAATACATGTTGAATGTTTTTCCAATCTTTTTCTAATATCATTATATTGTCCATATTATTTTTTAGTAATATAAATTAAGCATATAAAATTGATAAAAGAATAGTCTTTACTTATATTTGGTATGTCAATTTAGTCAATTAGAGTATGTTCATAGATATTTACATCATCCATTCCACTGGAAAATAAGATACAACATTCATCGTAAACCGCTGAAATGCAGTACTCTCAGGATCATGATGATGTTTAATTACTTCACCATCTTGATTATGTTCATACCAAACGATATTTCCATTTTCATCAAGTTTGAGTTGATAGGCAACTTGTAGTAAATGTTGGTCAAGCATCGCTGTAATTTGGTCTTGTAAATGATCTGATTCAACCACTAAACCGACTTCAGTATTTAAATGAGCTGAACGCGGATCAAAGTTAAACGAGCCAATAAATACTTTTCCATCCACATCAAAAAATTTAGCGTGTAGACTAGAACGATTTTTTCCCTTGACTGGAATAACGCTACCAGTTGCAACTTCATACCATGTTCGTTTTTTTCGTTCTATATTGGGCTTAAATTCATAAAGTTGTATCCCACTTTTCAAGAGGGGTTTTCGATATAAGTTGTAAAATGAATGAACCACTGCAACATCATTTGCGACTAAACTATTTGTCAAAACGCGTACTTTAATTCCATCTTGTGATAATTGGCTAAGATATTTCGTGCCGATATCTGTAGGTACAAAATATGCTGAAACCAATTCCATATGTTGTTTAGGTTCTCCCATAATTTTTAACACTTGGGAAAATAAAAGTTGTTGATCTTTAGCTTGTCCCAATGCTTTGTCAGGATGGTCTGCGACAAAATATGCTTTAGCCCATTGGATTGGGTAATTTTGTAGGCGCAATTTTAAATAATCTTGCGCTTCTTCTAATTTGTCTTCCGTAGGGGTGTTAATTTTATCTAAATTTCCATAGGTTATTCTTAATTGTTCAAGTGATTGAGTCGTTGTATGACCAAGTAATTGTTCAGTTGAATAACTAAGCTGATTATTCCAAAACTCATCAAAAACATGTTCTGCTCGATTTACTGCTTTTCCATAGAACAAAATGTCCATATCGCTAAATTGAAATTGATCACTAGCTTCAAAGTATTCACTACTAATATTTCGACCACCAGTCACAGCAATAGAGGCATCTGCAATCGTCAATTTATTATGCATACGATGATTAATTTGTTTTAATCTAAAGATATAATCAATAAAACGTAAGTGTCTAAATTTATAGGGATTAAAAATTCGAATTTCAAAATTTGGATGTTGAGCGAGCGCTTTTAATGTTTTGTCTAGCTTTACTCCATTTTGATCATCAATCAGTAAACGAATTTTTACGCCACGATCCGCTGCTTTTAAAAGCTCATGCAACATCAGATTGCCAATTGCATCGTCATTCCAAATATAATATTGCAAATCAAGTTGATGCTTAGCATTTCGAATTAAGTGAATACGTGACGCTATACTTAAAAAAGCATCATCTAAAGCTAAGAATGCAGTTAATCCTTTTTCAATATTAAGATCGGCTTGCGGATCATTCATCCACTTAGTTTTAGTTTGCACAGAAATACTCCGATCATGATTTTGATTGGGTGGCAATGAACAACCACTTAAAGTAACTAATGTAACAAGCGATATACTTCTAAAGTGGTACAAATTCTTTATCATTTTTATCGTGAAATGTTGCTTACTTATGTAAAGATAGCATTATATCTACTTGATGATGTTGAATATCAGCATAAAATCAGTTAACTGTTACAGAAACATAAAACACTACATGATTTATAAAGGATGAAGGTATGAAATCACGTGCAGCTGTTGCTTTTGCCGCTGGTCAACCATTACAAATTGTAGAGCTAGATGTTGAACCACCAAAAGCAGGTGAAGTGCTTATCAAAATTACCCATACAGGTGTATGTCATACAGATGCTTTCACCTTATCTGGTGATGATCCTGAAGGTGTTTTTCCAGCGGTATTAGGTCATGAAGGTGCAGGTGTAGTCGTTCAAGTTGGTGAGGGCGTGACGAGCGTTACTGTTGGTGATCACGTCATCCCGCTATACACAGCAGAGTGTAAAGAATGTTTGTTCTGCAAATCAGGGAAAACCAATCTCTGTGTTGCCGTTCGTGCAACACAAGGTAAAGGTGTGATGCCTGATGGAACAACACGTTTCTCTTATAATGGTCAACCGATTTATCACTATATGGGATGTTCAACTTTCAGTGAATATACGGTTGTGGCGGAAGTGTCGTTGGCAAAAATCAATCCTCAGGCAAATCATGAACAAGTCTGTTTGTTGGGCTGTGGGGTGACGACAGGGATTGGTGCAGTACACAATACTGCTAAAGTTCAAGAAGGTGATAGTGTTGCTATCTTTGGTTTAGGTGGAATTGGTCTAGCTGTTGTGCAAGGCGCACGCCAAGCCAAAGCTGGACGTATTATTGTAGTCGATACCAATCCAGATAAATTTGAACTCGCAAAACAGTTTGGTGCAACTGATTTCCTAAATCCTAGAGATTATGATCAACCCATCCAACAAGTGATCGTTGAAATGACAGGTTGGGGAGTAGACCATTCTTTTGAATGTATTGGTAACACCAATGTGATGCGCTCTGCACTGGAATGTGCTCATCGTGGTTGGGGGCAATCCGTTATTATTGGTGTAGCTGGTGCAGGTCAGGAGATTTCGACTCGTCCATTTCAGTTAGTAACAGGTCGTAAGTGGATGGGCACTGCTTTTGGTGGTGTGAAAGGTCGTTCACAATTACCTAAAATGGTTGAAGATGCAATGAAAGGTGAAATTGAACTTGCTCCTTTTGTTACGCATACAATGCCACTTGAAGAGATCAACGAAGCTTTTGATTTAATGCATGAAGGTAAATCAATTCGTACTGTTATTCACTTCTAATTATTAACGTTTAGCTTTGATGATACTTTTGCATCATCAAAGCTAAATAATGAAGCTTCTCAAAGCCACATATCAAAAAATACCTAAAAGATAGATGCTCTAACGATCAAGATTTTTGTTCTGCTCAAAGCTAATTGCTGAAAATAATCAAACTCATAGCTTCAATTTCTCAAATTGCAAAATCCAAGAAAAAATTTGCTCTAATACTAAGCTTAAGCTCTTAAATAAAATCGCATCTTGCTGAATTGTGGCGCACGTGCATTAAAACAAAGCCTTTTTAGCACCATTAGTTAATCTACAAGTTTAAAAGTTCATGGTGAATAAGATAATTAATTGAATTTTATGTAAAAAAAAACTGGCACACTTTCTGCTTTTATTTATCCAAACTTGTATACAAGATGGGATTCATAAAATGCATGAGATAAAAACTTTAGGTTGGACAATTTCAGAGTGGCAAACAGCTTATTCAAAAAATGAAATCCAACTTGATACTTTAAAAGATTTAGTTGCATCAATTGATCCTCAAGATAATGCGTGGATTTCAATTGCGACGGTAGAACAGATTGAACAGCAAATTCAATTTCTCAATGAATTAACTAAAGAAGCTGAGAGTTTAGCAAAACAATTTCCACTTTATGGCGTTCCGTTTGCAGTGAAAGATAATATTGATGCTGCAGGGTTTGTAACTACCGCAGCTTGTAAGGTATTAAATACAATTGCAGTACAAGATGCTGAAACAGTGCGTTTGTTGAAGCAAGCAGGTGCAATCGTAGTTGGTAAAACTAATCTTGATCAGTTTGCAACAGGTTTAGTAGGAACTCGCTCTCCATATGGTGCTGTTGCAAATACATTTAACTCTAAATATGTCAGTGGTGGCTCAAGTTCTGGTTCAGCAAGTGTGGTTGCTCGTGGATTTGTCCCATTTGCATTAGGCACAGACACCGCAGGTTCAGGGCGTGTACCCGCAGCGTTTAACAATATTGTTGGGTTAAAGCCAACCAAAGGGCGGTTTTCAAATCGTGGTTTATTGCCTGCATGTAAAAGTCTAGATTGTATTTCGATCTTTGCCTTAACCGTTATAGACGCAGATTTGGTTGCAAATGTTTTAGAAGCATATGATCCATTGGACAGCTATTCACGTAAGCATCCAAAGAATGTGCCAGCGCATTTCTCTAGCAAATTAAAATTTGCCATTCCAGAAAAACTAAATTTCTTTGGAGATGAACAGGCTGAAAAAGCATTTCAGCAAACAGTCCAATTACTTGAGTCATTAAATGCTGAAATTACTAGAATCGATTTTTCAGATTTTGAGCAACTGGCGGTGCAACTATATCAAGGTTCATGGGTGGCAGAACGTACCGCAGCGGTTGAAGATTTACTGAAAGCTAATCCTGATGCATTTGATCCAACGGTATTAGAAATTATTAAAAACGGCGAAAAATATTCAGCGGTGGATGCCTACAATGCAGAATATTTAAAACAAGATTTAGCTCGAAAAATCCAACAAAGATTGGCTGACTTTGATGCCTTAATTGTTCCAACCGCACCTACAATTTATACCATTGAGCAGCTTGAACAAAATCCGATTGAATATAACGCTCATTTAGGAACCTACACTAACTTTACCAACTTGGCAGATTTGAGTGCTTTAGCTTTACCAGCAGGATTTAGGGCTGACCATTTACCATTTGGGATCACTCTAATTGCACCTGCTTGGCATGATGCGGCATTGGTTCATTTTGGCAAAGCTTGGCAAAACTATCTTTCACTGAAATTAGGAGCATTGGATAAAGCTCTGCCTTTAAGTTCTGCTACACCTATTTCGCAACATCATATTCGTGTTGCAGTCGTTGGTGCTCATCTAACGGGTATGCCATTAAATTTTCAACTCACCACACGTGATGCCGTGCATATCGAAACCACAACAACCTCTAAAAACTATGCGCTTTATGCATTGAACGGTACTGTTCCACCGAAACCCGGCTTAGCACGTCAGCAAGATGGACAAAGCATCATTGTAGAACTTTGGGATGTGCCAATTGCACGATTTGGCGAGTTTGTAGCAGAAATACCAACGCCTCTAGGTATGGGGAATGTCGAGCTGGAAGATGGTCGCTGGGTGAAAGGTTTTATTTGTGAGCCTTATGGCATAGATGATGCTGAGAATATTAGTCATTTTGGTGGATGGAGAGCTTATATCCAACATCGTAACAGTCAAGCGGCAAACACAGCGAATTAATTGGGGGAAATCATCATGTTTAAAACTGTACTTATTGCAAACCGTGGTGAAATTGCTGTACGGGCGATTCGCACACTTAAAAAATTAGGTGTAACCAGTGTTGCTGTGTATTCGGATAGTGATCGTTATGCACAACATGTTGAAAATGCTGATATTGCAATTGCATTAGACGGTTTAAAACCAGCAGATACTTATTTGAGTATCGAAAAATTAATTCAGGCTGCTAAAAAAACTGGCGCTGAGGCAATCTTTCCAGGTTATGGCTTTCTTTCTGAAAGTGCAGATTTTGCTCGTGCTTGCGAAGAAAATAATATTGCTTTCATGGGACCAACGGCTGAGCAAATTCTAGAATTTGGTCTAAAGCATCGTGCTCGTGAATTAGCTGCTGCTGCCAATGTACCAATGACACCAGGAACTGGATTGTTGGATAGTTTAGATGAAGCACTGACTGCCGCAGATCGTATTGGCTATCCAATTATGTTGAAAAGTACTGCTGGCGGTGGTGGTATTGGTTTGACTCGTTGTGATACGCCACAAGCGTTAACCGATGCTTATGAAAGTGTAAAACGTTTGGGCGAGCAGTTTTTTAATGATGCAGGCGTATTTATTGAATGCTTTATTGATAAAGCTCGTCATGTTGAAGTACAAATCTTTGGGGATGGAAAAGGACAAGTCGTTGCATTTGGTGAGCGTGATTGCTCTTTGCAACGTCGTAATCAAAAAGTGGTCGAGGAAACTCCGGCGGCAAACTTACCTGAGGCGACACGTAAAAAACTGCATCAAGCAGCGGTAGAACTGGGTAAATCCGTTAATTATCGTAGTGCAGGAACAGTAGAGTTTATTTACGATGCCAATCGAGATGAGTTTTATTTTCTAGAAGTGAATACACGCTTACAGGTTGAGCATCCAGTCACTGAGATGGTTACGGGTCTAGACTTGATTGAATGCATGCTCAAAGTTGCTGCAGGCGATGAACTTGATTGGACATATCTCAACAATATTCAGCCTAAAGGTGCAGCGATTGAGGTTCGTGTTTATGCCGAAGACCCTGTGAAAAATTTTCAGCCTAGTCCTGGTGTACTGACAGAAGTTGCCTTTCCTGAGGGTACACGTGTTGATACTTGGGTCAAAACAGGCACAGAGATTTCTCAATACTTCGACCCGATGATTGCCAAAATTATTGTACATGCTGATGATCGTGCCAGTTCTATTGAAAAATTAAAGCATGTATTGGCTGAAACACGCTTGAACGGTATCAGTACAAACTTGGATTACGCACGTGCAATCGTTTCAGATCAGCGTTTTGAATCTATGCAAATTTGGACAAGAATGTTGGATGATTTCAACTACACGCCAAACGTAATTGAAGTGGTTCAAGCAGGGACTTTAAGTTCAATTCAAGATTATCCAGGTCGTACAGGCTATTGGGATATTGGTGTACCACCATCCGGTCCAATGGATGATTATGCATTTCAGCTTGCCAATCGTATTGTTGGAAATGATGCTAAAGCCGCAGGTTTTGAGTTTACTTTAGTCGGACCAACATTAAAGTTTCATACAGATACGATTATTGCTTTGGCGGGCGCAAGTTGTACTGCTTTGTTAGATGATCAGGAAATTGATTTTTGGAAACCTGTTGAAGTTAAAGCAGGACAAATTCTAAAAATCGGTCAAGTTGAATCAGGTTGCCGTACATATTTAGCGGTACGAAATGGTTTGGATGTTCCAGTATATTTGGGTAGTCGCTCTACCTTTGCGCTTGGTAATTTTGGTGGTCATGCAGGTCGCACCTTACGTGTCGGTGACATGATTAAAATGGTTGATCCAGCATTTGCGAGTGCAGAACTGCCACTTGCTCATGATATGCCTCAAGCATTGTCGACTAACTTGATTCCTGAATACACTAATGAATGGGAAATTGCGGTGTTATATGGTCCGCATGGCGCACCAGATTTCTTTAAACCTGAATATGTAGAAGAGTTTTTTGCATCAGAGTGGACGGTGCACTTTAACTCAAATCGTTTAGGTGTGCGTTTATCAGGACCAACGCCAAGCTGGGCAAGAGAAAATGGCGGTGAAGCAGGTTTACACCCATCCAATGTCCATGACTGTGAATATGCGATCGGTGCAATTAACTTCACAGGCGATTTCCCTGTAATTTTGGCGAAAGATGGTCCAAGCTTAGGCGGTTTCGTTTGTCCTGTGACGATTGCCAAAGCAGAACTTTGGAAAGTTGGGCAGCTCAAAGCTGATGATAAAATTCGTTTCTATCCGATTAGTATTGAACAAGCCAATGAACTTGAACGTCAGCAAATTGAAAATATCCAAAACTTTGCGGAAGCAAGCAAAATTGTAGAAACAATTGAGCCAATTCAAGAGGTTGTCAGTACGATTTTGGCACAACGTGAACCAACTGAATTGTCGCCAAAAACAGTGTATCGCCAAGCAGGTGATAGTTATATTCTCTTAGAATACGGCGAAAATGTTTTAGATTTAGCTTTACGTTTACGAGTGCATCAACTGATTCAAATGATTCGTGATGCAAAAATTGCAGGCGTATTGGAACTGTCACCGGGTGTTCGTTCACTACAGATTAAATACGATGGCTTAGTAATTCCACAATCACAATTAATTGCTCAATTACTTCAACTTGAAGAAGAAATGGGTGATCTAAGCCAATTAAAAATCCCATCTCGAATCGTACATTTACCGATGGCATTTGAAGACAGTGCGACTTTAGGTGCAGTTGAACGTTATCAAGAAAGTGTTTGTTCTAAAGCACCGTGGTTGCCAAACAATGTTGATTTTATCCAACGCATTAATGGCTTGGCAGATCGAAATGAAGTTAAAGATATTATTTTTGATGCGAACTATTTAATTCTTGGCTTGGGTGATGTGTATTTAACAGCACCTTGTGCCGTACCGATTGACCCACGCCATCGTTTACTCAGTTCTAAATATAATCCAGCTCGTACCTTTACCGCAGAGGGAACGGTTGGGATTGGTGGTATGTACATGTGTATCTACGGCATGGATTCACCGGGCGGTTATCAATTGATTGGGCGTACTCTGCCAATTTGGAATAAGTTTAAGAAAAACAAACAATTTGGCGATAAACAATGGTTCTTACAATTCTTCGATCAAATCAAATATTTTGAAGTGACAGAAGAGGAATTAAATCAATGGCGTGCCGACTTTGAAAATGGTCGTGCACAGATCAAGATTGAAGAAACAGAATTTGATTATGCGGATTATGTAAAATTTTTAGATGATGAAGCTGAAAGTATTGCCGAGTTTAAAGCTAAGCAACAACAAGCATTCACAACTGAGGTGGATCGCTGGAAAGAGGAGTTTGCGGCTCAGCCTGAAGAACAGATTGAAGAAAATAACTACTCTGATTACAGTCATTTAGCATCATTAAATGCATCGATGACAGGTAATATCTGGAAAATTTTTGTTGAACACGGTCAAGAGGTTAAAAAAGGTGAAACTGTTGCTATTATTGAAGCAATGAAAATGGAACTTCCTGTTTATGCAGAAGAAGATGGCATTGTAAAAGCCATTATTTGTAGAGCAGGGCAAACCGTACATAGTGGCGAACCACTGGTTTATATGGAATAAGGCAAGGTTGCATGAAAGAAACCAAAATAAAAACAACAAAAAGCTCAGACAATTTGTCTGAGCTGGTTTACCAACGCATCAAGAATGATATCTTTGATTTCAAACTGATGCCGGGTGAACGTTTCACTGAATCCGAAGTTGCAAAAGCTTATGATGTAAGTCGTACCCCAATCCGACAAGCGCTGTATCGTTTGCAACAAGAGGGTTATGTTGATGTGAGTTTTCGTAGCGGTTGGCAAATCCGACCGCTCAATTTTCGTTATTATGAAGAACTCTATGATGTGCGGATCGTATTAGAAAAAGATTCCATTCGTAAACTTTGTCAGATGGATCATCAAAAATCGGTTGAATTATCTGTTTTAAAAGATTTATGGCTGGTTGAATCTCATCAATACCTTAAAGACATTAAACAACTGTCACAACAAGATGAAGATTTCCATTGCGCTTTAGTTCGTGCCTCTGGAAATAATGAAATGGCGAGAATTCATCGTGATTTGAGTGAGCGAATTCGTATTATTCGTCGCTTAGACTTCTCTAAAGATTATCGCGTTGAAGCTACTTATCAGGAGCATCAAAAAATACTGGGTTATATTTTTAATCGTAAAGTAGATGAGGCCATTCAAGCGATTGAAGCACATATTATGCAAAGTCGTGATGAAGTAAAAAAAATTACTTTACAGATGTTGGATTCGAGTCAGTTTTATTAAGATTAGAGTATGACGAGCAATCAAGGATTTTTATGGATAACTGGCATTATGCCGTTGTAGCTTCAATTGTGACTATACTTGGAATGAGTTTAGTTTCGTTTCTCAAGCTTTTTAAACTATGGAAGGCTTCCTTAAGTATTTTTTTTATTTCTAGTATAGGGTTTTGTATCATTGGAGGATTAGGTAGGAAATCTGAAAATCATGGCTTTGATGGTGCATGGGGAAAACATGGTATATTGATGGAGTTTATGAATCTAGAAATAATTATTGTTAGTTTAGGCGTGGGTGCTTTTATAACACTATTATTTTTCTTAGCTATTGTTTTTTCTGATAATAAATAAGATTTAGTTTGCTAGATAACTTTTATAAATCTATATCACATGTTTAAATAAACTTCACAAAACTCTTTTTCCTATGCCTAATCCTGCATAAAACTAACATCTTTCCAGAGTTTACTATTTAATAATAAAATCAAACTTATAATCATCAGATGAAACATGATGAATGATCAAATACTTAGCTCACTGTTTATAAAACTTGTTGCTAAAGAAGGCTTCTTTGCGACCGCGATAAATGGCATCACTTTGATGCGTGTAGATCACACCACACCACCATTAGCCGTATTGCAAGAACCGACCTTAGTTTTTGTTTTACAGGGCAGTAAACGTGGTTATATCGGAACTGAAACCTATTCATTTCAGCAAGGCGAATGCCTTATCGTCTCTGTGTCTATGCCATTTGATTGTGATACCGTTGCAAGTGCCGAATTGCCTATGATTGCAGTCAGCATGAAACTAGAGGCAGATACGGTAAATGAGCTATTAGCAAAAACATATTTTGAAAATGAGAAATTTAAGCCACTCACTACAGGTATGAGTGTAATCCAATTTGATCAAACGATTTCAAATGTGTTAATTCGATTGTTAAATGCACTGGCATCTGAACAAGATAGCTTGATTTTAGGTGAACAAATCAAACGAGAGTTATTGTATCGAGTGATTCAACATTCGGGTGCCGATGTTTTAAAAGGATTAGTGGCTCAAGGAAACTTAAGACCAATTTATAAAATTTGTGAATATATTCAACATCATTTTACAGAAAAATTAACCGTGGAAATGCTTGCTGAGCAAGCTAATATGAGTACTTCTGCCTTTCATAAAGCATTCAAACAAGTCACACAACATTCACCGTTGCAGTATCTCAAAGTTACACGGTTGCATAAGGCAAAACAAATGTTGCAAAACGAAAACCAAAGCGTTGCTCAAGCAGCTTATGCTGTTGGTTATCAAAGCTCATCTCAATTTAGTCGAGAGTTTAAAAAGCAGTTTGGTTTTTCTCCTAATCAGACTGAAGTAAATATAGATAAGGAATGAGTAAGTCATGAATCAAAATAGTAGCGAACAAATGAAATATATCGAAATTACTCAAGCTGGCGGTCCTGAAGTTCTAAAAGTTACACAAGGTGAGAAACCTGAGATTAAAGAAGATGAAGTACTTATTGAAGTCTATGCCACTGGGATCAATCGCCCTGATATTTTGCAACGACAAGGGCTGTATCCAATGCCGAAAGGCGTAACGCAAATTCCAGGATTGGAAGTTGCTGGCATCATTTCACAAATCGGTTCAAAAGTAGAAAAATTTAAAGTCGGTGATAAGGTCTGCGCGCTGACCAACGGTGGAGGGTATGCAGAATACTGTGCTGTCCCTGCAAATCAAACCTTAGCAATCCCAAAAAATCTGAGTTTTATTGAAGCTGCGGCTATTCCAGAAACTTATTTCACGGTATGGGCAAATCTATTTCAGATCGGACAGTTGAAAAAGAACGAAACTGTTCTGATTCACGGAGGAGCGAGTGGAATTGGCTCTACAGCGTTGAGTTTATGTCATGCCATGGGTATTCAGACTTTTTCCACGGTGGGCAGTGACGAGAAAGCTGAGAAATTAAGCTCGATTTCGACAGTTATTAATTACAAGAAGCAAGATTTTGAACAAGAAATTTTTTCACGTACAGATCAGCAAGGTGTTGATGTGATCTTGGATATCATCGGTGCTGCTTACTTTAATCAGAATCTGAGATTGCTAAAAAGAGATGGGCGACTGGTAATTATCGGATTTATGGGAGGTAGAAAAGTAGATGGTTTTGATATTCAAGAACTCATGCTCAAACGCGCTGTGGTGACTGGCTCAACGATGCGTGCTCGAACCAACGATGAAAAAGCAAAAATTACTCAAGAATTGGAGCAGTTTGTTTGGCCACTAATCGAAACAGGTCAATGTAAACCGATTATTTATAAGATTTTTGCTTTTGAAGAGGTTGCAGCAGCACACCAATGTCTGGAAAGCAGTGAACATATTGGAAAAGTAGTACTCGAAATTAAATCGTAATTTTGCCTAATCGTATTCATTCTATGCCTATTTATACATCAAGCTTGAGAATGGTCACTTAGAAAAGCAATATGTAAATCAAACATATCCTACGAGGAATTTGAACATGACAACAAATACAGATGATCGCAATCCAACCCCAGATTTAGCTGAAGATAATGCTTTTTTTCCATCACCTTATTCTCTAAGTCAGTATACGGCTCCTAAAACTGACTATGACGGAACTACATACCCAAATCCATATCAAGGCGATAAAAAGATCCTCATGATTGCAACGGATGAACGCTATATCCTGATGCAAAATGACAAGTTCTTTTCTACAGGAAATCATCCAGTAGAAATGTTGTTACCAATGTTCCATTTGGACAATGCTGGTTTTGCCTTTGATGTTGCAACACTTTCAGGCAATCCAGCTAAACTGGAAATGTGGGCAATGCCAAAAGAAGAGCAGGTGGTTTTGGATACCTATCACAAGTACGAAAAACAACTTAAATCACCACTAAAATTGGCAGATATTTTAGATCAGGCTTTAAGCAGTGACTCACCTTATGCTGGTATTTTCATTCCAGGTGGACATGGGGTTTTGGCTAAAATTCCTGAGAGTAAAGAAGTTAAGGCTTTGCTAAAGTGGGCAATGGATAATGACAAATATTTGATTACCTTATGTCATGGTCCAGCTTCTTTATTAGCAGCTGCTGTAGATGAAAATCCAAATGATTATATTTTTAAAGGCTATCAAGTCTGTGTTTTTCCAGATTCATTAGATAAAGGTGCAAATATTGATATTGGATACATGCCAGGTCAGTTGCCGTGGCTTGTCGGTGAAAATCTTGAAAAGCTTGGCGTAGAAATCCTAAATAAAGGAATCACAGGGCAAGTACACCAAGATCGAAAACTGTTAACGGGCGATAGTCCATTAGCTTCTAATAATTTAGGTAAACTTGCTGCTGAAACGTTATTAGCTGATCCAAGTCTTAACGCATAATCTTTTTTAAACTTAAAGCCCAATCTTAGATTGGGCTTTTTCTTGAGAAAAATTTAAAATTTGTAAGCTAGCTGACATGTTTTAAGTTTTGATTATGTTAAGAAAGTAGTAGTGGAAATGAGATGTTTAAGGATCATCAATGAAAATATGTATTTATGGTGCAGGCAGTATTGGATGCTATCTTGGTGGTAGATTGGTTGCTGCTGACTATGACATAAATTTTATTGTTCGTCCTAAAATTCAGCAAGAACTTCAAACCTATGGTTTAACTGTTTCAGATTACACAGGATTCAAGCAAACCATTACTGCAAATAAATTAAAAATGAGCATTGATCCTAATGTAGCTGCTGATGCAGATATTATTTTGGTTTGTGTAAAATCGGCATCTACTGAACTAGTTGCTTTTGAATTAAAAGATATTTTAAAGAAAAAGACCATTATTATTAGTTTTCAAAATGGCTTAAGTAATGTGGGAATTCTAAAACGAATTTTAATAGATCACACTATTCTTGAAGGTATGGTACCTTTTAATGTCGCAGCTTTGGGGAATGGTCGTTTCCACCAAGGAACAGATGGTGCTTTGTATGTAAAAAGCCATGAGCAATTAGCTGAACTCGTGCTTGCATTTCAAAAAGCAAAGTTAGAAATTCAGTTAGAACAAGATATGCAAGCTGTACAATGGGCAAAATTATTATTGAACTTAAATAATTCAATCAATGCGCTATCCCAACTTCCACTGAAACAAGAATTATCTATTCGAGAATATCGTCAGTGTTTGGCGCTTGCTCAATTAGAAACTTTGAATCTATTAAAAATAGCCAAAATTAAACCAGCAAAACTGACCCCAATTCCTGCACAATTTATTCCTAAAATTTTAAAGTTACCGAATGTTGTTTTTAAGATTATCAGTAAAAAAATGCTCGTTATCGATCCACTTGCACGTTCTTCTATGGCAGATGATTTAATGGCTGGAAGAAAAACTGAAATCGATTGGATCAATGGTGAGGTTGTTAATTTAGCTAGACAGTTGAATCTAACAGCACCAATTAACCAAAAATTAATTGAGCTAGTAAAACAGGCAGAATCAGAGCCGAAAGTTTGGACTGGAATAAAACTTAAAGCACAGTTAACGCAATTGTGATTTGATTATGCTTAAAAAAAGCGTATAGCATCTCTATACGCTTTTTTGATGAAAATCTTAGATTAGACTGTTTTTACAGCATCTTGAGGGGCAAATTTCGTAATTAATATGCCGAATATAGTCGCGAAGATATACATGAAAATGGAGTATACCGCGGCAGGCATTGCGATGGTGGTACTTGCCATAATCGTGAGAGCAATCGTCATGGCTAAAGTGCTGTTATGAATCCCGATCTCAAATGCACATGCACGTGCTTGATATGAACTAATGCCTAACATTCGTGGCACGAAATATCCAACCATTAAGCTAATAGCACAGAATAGTGCGGTAGCTAAACCGATCTGTCCCAGGTAATCAATTAAGTTGCTTCGCTCTTTAATAATCGCACCAATTATGATAATCAGTAGAAAAACTACAGCAAAAATTCGAACAGGACGATTCAATTTTTCTGCAACATGCGGCGCATAATGACGAATAAACATCCCAATACATACAGGTACTAAAATAATCAGAAAAACTTGTAAAACCTTGGTAAATTGCAGACCAACTTGCTGTCCTTCATTCATGAAATGCAGAATTGAAAAGTTGACTATGAAGGGAAGGAAAACCGCTGCGATGATTGCGTTAATGGCAGTTAAAGTAATATTAAGAGCGATATCACCCTTATATAAATAGCTAAATAAATTGGCTGTCGTACCACCAGGTGATGCAGCCAATAGCATTAAACCGACAGCTAAAAGCGGTGGTAAAGCAAGTATTTTACAAATTAAAAATGCGATACCCACTAATAAAATGAGCTGACAGAATAAAGCAATTAAAACAGCTTTAGGGTGTTTACTGACTCTCGCAAAGTCTTTAAGTGTTAGTTCTAGCCCCATACCTGCCATAACGATGGCTAAGGCAATAGGCAAAAATATTGTGATCAGTCCTGAATCCATAAACCGTTTCCCTTGAAATCAATATTATTTTTTAGATAGCTATTTCTGTAATGACACAAGCGCTGAGCTAAAGAGTAAATAGCTCATATTTGTTTGATAATCCTACAACATTTTTTAGCATAAATACTTTAGATTTCTCGTTAAATTCAAGTTGTCAGTTATCCGACAATTGAGCTATGTTTTTCTAAGTAAATTTAAGATCAAATGTTCAACTTTACAAGATAGCTACATTTTTATAGACACATCTTGCTCAAAATTTGTGAATGTTCAATCTATTTCAATGAAATATAAACATTTAAGAAAGTACAGAAATCGTCAGGTAGAACTCAATTTTATTCTTTTAAATATTATTTAAATATCAATGGAATAATTTTATTTTGAAATTATTTTTTTATTCAATTGCTGTTTCCACATTTATTAGATCTATCATTTAATATTCATGTTTTGAAAAAAGAAGCATTGACATAAAAACAGTTGTTCACTGAAATAAAGGTCAATGACATTTTATGACACAAAGAATGATAATTTTCGCCAATTCGAGGTTCGTAACTTTTATTTAGTTAAGCTAGATGAGAGTTAGTGGAATTGCTACCCACGAGTTTAGTTGGGTCAAAATAAAAATTTATATTAAAAGTATATGGAACGAAATATGGATACCTTGGTTCAGGTAGAAACGGATAGTCATTACCAAAAACGTAAAAAAATAACGTGGGTCGTTTTTAGTTTGCTCATGCTATGTCTAATATTAGGACTAATCTACTATTTTCTTGTATTTCGTTTTTATCAGTCAACTGACAATGCCTATGTTCAAGCAGATGTAACTTGGGTCATACCAAAAACCTCTGGTGAAGTTATTGATCTCATTGTGAGTGACAATAAAATTGTCAAACAAGGTGAGGTGTTAGCTGTTTTAGATCATCGTGATTACCAAGCAAGATATGATCAAGCGCGTTCAGTTGTGAGTTTAAAACAAGCAGCATTAGGTGTACAGCAACAAAACGAAAAGTCAGCAAATGCTACGATTGAAGAAGCCAATAGTGGGGTTATTGCAGCTCAAGCAGAATTATCTCGTCTGAAAAAAGACTTTATTCGTTATCAAGATTTACTTCAAGATGGAGTAATCACGCGTCAAAATTTTGACAATATCCAATCACAATACTTATCTGCTCAAGCACAATTAACAAAGGCCCAAGCAGCGGTTAACTCTGCAAAAGCTCAACTTGGAAGTTTACAGGCCAGTAGAGCGCAACTTTTAGCTGATATTCAAAATGCTGATGCAACTTTAAACCTTTACCAAATTGATTTAGCGGCATCAAAAATAGTAAGTCCTGTTTCAGGTAAAGTCGGCAGCCTTGCGATACAAAAGGGATCACGTGTATCACCTCAAACACGTTTAATGGCCATTATTCCTGAAAACAGTATCTATGTTCAGGCAAATTTCAAAGAGACACAGATAGAGAAAATGCATATTGGTCAGATGGTTAAGTTGAAAGTTGATGCTTATCCAAGTGTGACCTATATGGGCAAAATCGAGAGTTTTTCTCCAGCATCGGGTGCGACGTTTTCACTTATGCCACCTGACAATGCCACAGGAAATTTTAATAAAGTTGTGCAACGTATACCTGTGCGTATTTCAATTGATTCCACGCCACATATTGAGCTAATAAAACCTGGAATGTCAGTCAGCGCAACCGTTGACCTAAGAACTTAATAATAAAGTCATTAAGGTATAAAAAATGAATAAGCACTTTAATGGTGAGTGGAACTTTGCGCCCAAAACTGCGTGGATCATCTTTCTCGCGATGATTTTTGGTAACTTCATGGCAATTCTCGATATACAAATTGTCGCAAGTTCTTTAAATGAAGTTCAAGCAGGAATGAGTGCCAGTCGTTATGAAGTGACTTGGGTACAAACGGTATACCTCATTGCTGAAATTATCGCAATTCCAATGTCGAGTATCGTTTCTAGAATTTTGTCTACTCGAATTTATTACACGATTTGTGCAATCGGTTTCACCATAAGTTCTTTACTTTGTGCACTTGCTTGGAATTTAGAAAGTTTACTCGTGTTCAGGGCAATTCAGGGATTTATGGGCGGAGGTATGATTCCAACATCAATGACTGCTTTATTTATACTTTTTCCTGAAGTTAAACGATCATTACCTTTGGTTGTTTTTGGCATGGTAAGTACCTTAGGCCCTGCAATTGGTCCGACGATTGGTGGATGGCTAACCAATAATTTTTCATGGCATTGGATGTTTTTAATCAATATTGTCCCAGGAATTATTATTGCAACGATCATTTTTTCTGGACCAAGTATTGATAAGCCAAACCATGCTTTGATTAAGACCATGGATTGGATTGCTTTAATCGGTATGGCAATGTTTTTAGGTGGATTGGAATATTTTCTAGATGAAGGCGCTCGTCATGATTGGTTTGTCGATACAGGTGTACGATTTGCTTTTATTATATGCGTTATAGGAGCTTTTATTTTCTTCTCACGCAGTTTTACCCAAGCGCATCCTTTACTCGATTTAAGTGTTTTCAAGAATAAAAATTTTACTTTAAGTTCAATTATTACCTTCGTTATAGGCATGGCCTTATACGGTTTAGGCTACATGATTCCTGTATTTCTAGGGCAAGTGCGTGAAATGAACAGTAGTCAAATCGGTCATATTATGATGGTTACAGGAATTGTAATGTTCTTATTTGCGCCATTGTTGGCTTGGTTGATTCCAAATTTTGATACACGAAAAACAGTATTTGTAGGCATGCTTTTAGCTGGTTTTGGTGTCTGGTTAAATTCTCATTTAAGCATTCATAGTGATTATGATTTTATGTTTTGGCCACAGGTTTATCGTGGTATAGGTTTGATGATTTGCTTGATCGTCGTATCACATTTAGCGATGAGTACATTACCACTTTCAAAAGTTGCAGATGCTAGTGGAATTTATAATCTGATGCGAAATATTGGTGGTGCAGTAGGATTGGCACTGATTAATTCGTCGTTAGATTGGCTCACCGCAATACACGTTACTCAACTTAATCAATATATGACACCTCAGAATTGGATTTTTATCGAAAAGTTAGATCAGCTTACAGCACAGTATCAACATGTTGGCGCTGATGCTCAAAGAATAGCACTCAGTGTTATCTACCGAGATATTCATTATCAAGCTCTTACATCGAGTTTTAATGATTTATTACGATTACTTTCAGTCATTATGATTATTACTGCATTTCTCACAATATTTATGGATAGGGCTAAGAAAATGAATATATAGCTGAATTACGCTAGAGGGTTAAATCATGAATAATGATTTAAAAATAAAAAGGAACATGTTTAAAATTTGATTCCTTAAAACAAAAACCATATGAATTTTATATTTCTTAACGAGATAGAGATTTTCATATTTAAAATTTAATGGACTGACTTATGATTAATACAACGGCTAAAATTATTTCAATATTAAGTACTAAAGAGAACTCTTATGGTCAATATGTTGAAAGAGAAAAAATTGATAATAATCAATTGAAAGATATGTATTCGATTTATGAGCAATATTATGAAAACACTCAGTTTGAAATTTTTTTAAATGATTTTAAAAAGAAAAGCGGCGCAATTCTTATTTTTAATTCAAAGACACATGAGATTGTTGGATTTTCTACAGTCGCAGTTCAACATTTTTATTTAGATGGTAAGCACTATACTGTTTTATTTAGCGGTGATACGGTTATTTTAAAAGAGTTTTGGGGAACTCGCACACTCCAGACAACGATGTTGAAATTAATCGTTAAACTAAGAATTCGTTATCCTTTTAATGAATTTTATTGGTTACTTATATCCAAAGGTTATAAAACTTACTTACTGTTGGCAAATAATTATTATGTTTATTATCCAAATTTGCAGGGTGAAAATGAGCATTTATCTACTGTAATAGAGCATTATTGTGAAAACTTTTTTGGTGAATATTATGATAAAGAAGTTGGATTATTGAATTTTGGTCATGATTATCAGCCTCTAAAAAATGAAGTTGCACCCATCACAGAAGAAATGAGGACAGCAAATCCTAAAATTAATTTTTTTGAAATGAAAAACCCGACTTGGACTGTGGGAACTGAGCTGCCTTGCATTGGTCGTTTGGGATGGAAGGATTTGGTTCGCTTTCCAGCAAGACTTATTACAAAGCCAACAAGTAAGGGAAAGCACGAAGCAATCTGTACAAATAATAAATTTAGAAAGAGTATCTCAAAATGAAATATACAGGATGGCTGACCAAGGGATCACATTTGATCATGAAGAACTGGTGTGAAACTTCAGAAAGAAGCTTTAAAAAAAATACCAATCATTTAGAAGCATCTCAACGTCAAATATTAAGTACAATTTTAAAAACATCAACTCTTGCTAGAAAAGAAAATATTTCAAATTATGAAGAATTTATAGCGTTTTTTGCTCCTTCACGTTATAGCGACTGGCGAGAGGCGATAACTGAATATCGTGAGCAGGAATCATTACTTTCGATCAGTAAGCTTATTCGTTTCCAGCCTACGAGTGGTTCGAGTGAACAGATTAAATTTATTCCTTATACCCAATTATTTTTAGATCAGCTTGATCATGCAATCGCCCCATGGTTGGCAAGCATGTATCGTAAATGTCCTGCATTAAAATATGGCACACATTATTGGTCAGTTTCATGGTTGCCTGAAAGCCAACGTCAAGTATTAAAAGATAAAAATCTTAATGATGACAGTGCCTTATTAAGTCTAGGAAAGCGTATTTTATCTAAATTTACCCAAGCTGTTCCAAGTAATGTCGCTTTTGCCGCAAATGCGGATGATGCTTTGTTTGCGACCTTATGTTATTTGGTTGCAAACCATAATTTGGCATTGATTTCTGTATGGAGCCCAACTTTTGCTTTGCAGTTACTTGATCGTTTAGAAGCTTTGCAATATGAGGTTGTTCAAGTGCTTGAGAGTGGATCATGGGGATTGCGGCAAGCATATTTAGCGCAAATTAAAGCCCCCTTTTGTTCAAAAAGTGCAAAACGTTTAATTGCAGCTACAGACGGTCACCAAATTGATTTTAAAAAATTATGGCCAAAACTCAGTTTAATATCGAGTTGGGATACTGCGGGATCTAAAGCTTGGGCTGAAAAACTACAACAGCGATTACCTTTCGTTCAATTTGAAGGCAAAGGGTTGTGGGCAACAGAGGGTGTTGTAACTATACCTTATAACGGTCTGTATCCATTAGCATATCAAAGCCATTTTTATGAATTTGAATATTTAGAGGGTGAACAGCAAGGAAAAATCATTCCGTCTTGGGAACTCAAAATTGGTGATGTGGTTAGTCCGATTATTAGTTCAGGCAATGGCTTGCTACGTTATTGTTTAGATGATTGCTTATTGGTTACAGGTTTCTTTGAACAAGTGCCTTGTTTTGAGTTTCAAGGTCGGCGTTTCGGTGTAGATTTAGTGGGTGAAAAGCTTGCTCCTGAAACAGCTCAACAGCTATTGTCTCATTTAAATAAAACTGATTCCAAAGCGATTTCATTGCTTGCCATAGATACGCAGCAACAAAGTAAACCATTTTATTGTGTGCTGTTTGAAGGCGAGATTCATCACTCAGTTGATCATCAATATATTGACAGTATTTTGCGCCAAAACTTCCATTACGAATTAGCACGTAATTTAGGTCAACTTGATCTACCACAAATTCGCCAAGCACACGATGGTTGGGCTGCATATAAAAAACTGGTGATGTCTGATGGTTTAATTGAAGGAAATATCAAACCTGAACCGCTAAAGAAAATCTCTTTGAATAGTCTGGAGCGATTATGAATAGAGAAATAATGCAATTTAAAAAAAAGGTGTCCAAATATCAATATTTGATTTATTTGTCAGTCCTATTTGCCGCACATACAGCTGAGGCAATGAACTTAGATGATGCAATTTCAGCGAGTTTGAGTCATGAAAGTCAATTAGAACTGAGTCGATTAGGTGTCAATCAATCCACTGCGATACTTGATCAAGCAACACAACGAGATGGACTGAGGGTCAATCTGGTTGGGCAGTTGGATTATGAAAAAATAGAAACCCCAACCAACGTAATGTTTCCAACTGAAGGGAATCGTCGAGGTCGTAGTTTGCAACTTCAGTTGGATTATCCAGTCTATACTTCTGGTCGCCATCGTCTAGGTATTGAAGTTGCTAAGAAGCAGCTTTCTGCTCGTACTGAAGCATTATCAGATCAACGATCTGAAACGATATTAAATACGGTGATGGTTTATACCGATGTGTTAAAGAAAAAAGCAATTTTAGATCTTAGAAAGAAAACCATGTCAAATTTACAGCGTTCTCTGTATGAATCTCAGAGGCGTTTTGATGTCGGCATGATTACACGAGCAGACTTAGCTCAGGTTTTAGCTCAAGTCGCTCAAGGGCAAGCAGATATTACGCAAGCTCAATCTAATCTAACTATCAGTGAGGCACAATTTTATCAAATCACTGGTCTAAAACCTGATGATTTGGTCGTAATAAATCAACTACCAAGTATTAGCAACAACGTGGACGAAATTATTTTAAAAGCCAAAACTCATCCCGCGTTGATACAAGCGAAATACGAAAGGCAAGCAGCTGAAAAGCAATATGCTTTGACCAAAAGAGAGTTGTGGCCAACAGTAATGCTCACCAGTAAGCTCGGTGCTCAGCATGAAGCAACCAATATCGGCTCTGAAAGTAATAATTATATGGTGGGTATTCAGTTAAATGTACCGCTCTATGATGATGGACTAAATCGAGCAAACATCAATAAAGTTCAAGTTGATATTCAGCTTGCTGATCAGAAAATTAAAACTTTGGAGCTAGATTTAAATCAACGTATTCGTACAACTTATGCACAACTTCAAACTATTCGCCAAAATAAAGATGCGCTGCAAAATGCAATTGATGCAGCTTCAATCGCATTTGTATATACCCGTAAAGAGTTTGAATTAGGTACGAAAACCACTTTTGATTTACTTAATACTGAGCAAAAACTATTAGATGTTCAAACGCAAAAGACCGTCAACCAACAGGATGAGGTCGTATTTGTCTATCAACTGCTAGATCAAATGGGAAGTTTGAATGATTTAGTGTCTATATCACCTCATGCACAGGTCAAAATGCAATGAAAATGAATCTAGAGCAGAAGTCTCAATATAATCTGATTACACGTGAGGCAACGCTTGAGGATGATCATGGCTTGAGAGCACTTATCGCTGTTCCAATGACAACGAGAGGGGTTCAAATCAGCTTTCAACGTGAGCCTAGTTATTTTAAAGCTTCTGATATCCTGTATAGGCACAAATTACATGTTGTGATTGAGGATAAAGAACACCAGAAAAAAGTTGCTTGTTATAGTAATGGGTACCGTCCGTGTTATATCAATCAGCAGATACAGGACTTGCGATACGCTAGCGATTTACGTGTCGATTGCAACTATCGTGGAAAATCTTTAGTTAAAGTTTTAGCTGTGCACCTGAAAACAAATATGCACGACCCTAATTTTAGTCAAATGATCATTTTTGATGATAATCATGCAGCTCGTGCCGCTATGCAAACCTCTAAAACAGGTATGCCAGATTATTATGATGAAGGATTGATTGAAACATTGACGTTGACGCATTTAGCAAAGAAAAGAAAAATCAACGCATTTATAAATAGTACAGCGCCTGATTATCAAGATAATCGCCAAGTTCAGTCTTGTGTTGCTCAACCAGAGCATATCCAATCAATGAATGATTTTATTACGGAAATGTCTGAGCACTATAATTTTATCCCTGCCTATAATTTTGAAGAACTAGCTCATGGGCATCGCTATTATTCAGGGATTAAACTTTCAGATTTCGTCTTGTATTTTCAAGATAAAAAGCTAATCGGTATGTTTGGTTTATGGAATCAACATCGCATTAAACAAACTAAAATTTTACATTACAGTCCCATAATAGCTGTATTAAGACCAATTTATAATTTAATAAATTCAATTACTAAGGGAATGCCATTGCCTAAACTTGGCGATTCATTAAAATATCACGTGTTACATAGCTTATTATGCCATCCAAACAATCTAGCACTACACAATCTAATGTTGGGGGATGCGTACAAGCTTTCTAAAAGACAAGGAATAGGTGTCGTGAGCTTTACGCTATCCCATAAAGATCCTCGTTATCAATTGAACCAGTTCTACAAAGGTGAACGCTTAACGGGAATGCATGGTTTTATCAGTTATGCGGGCGATCCTCGTTCAAATTTTGATGATCAATTAATTCCATATCTCGAAGTGGGGCGCATTTAAGCGAAGAATAGAACGAAAACACCTCTAATATTCTAAGGTTTAGTATCGACAGAACAGATTGATTATTTTAATCAACGAATTGAGGTTGGTTCAGTAATTTATCTATAAATTCAGTTGTTTTCTACAAGTTGCAAAATGAATGAAATTCATATTTTAATATTTAAATAAATCATTTCATTCATAGTGGATTGTTCTGTAGGCTAAAAATATTCAAAGCACTTTTAAAATTAAATCAGGGATGGGAAGTGGAATGAAAGGATTAGATTTTCCAATAATTGACCCACATATACACCAATGGGATCCTTACCATACACCGCATTCAGCAGCTTTATTGGTTAAAACATTGGGTAAATATCCTGTTTTAATGGATAAAATTGTACGTCTTGTTAAACCTAAACCATTGCTGGATAGTTTAGGTGTGACTCAATACGCACTTAATCCATATTTACCAGAACACTATAAAGCCGACACTGTGCCATTTGATGTTGATTGTGTGGTACATGTTGAAGCTAATTGGCATCATCAAAAAAGATTTGGTGTGGTCGAAGAAACCCATTGGCTTAATCAACTTAATTTTAAGACGCATAATTTAAATCTTGGCGCAATTGTGGCAACTGCCGATCCTAGATATAAAAAATTCAAAGATATATTAACAGCTCATCAAGATGCGAGTCCGTTATTTCGGGGGATTCGAAAAATGGCAGCTTGGCATGACGATCAAGGCGTTTATCGTTGGTGCGATAAACCACATTTATATCAATCAAAGACGTTTTTAAAAGGTTTTGAGCACTTGGCAAAAATGGAACTTTCATTTGATGCTTGGGCTTATTCAACACAGTTAAATGAAATCAATCTTTTAGCAAAAAACTTCCCACAAACACCGATTGTCGTTGATCATTTAGCGACGCCAGTAGGTTTGTTTGGTTCAGTAGGTAAGAGAACGGGGCGAACTTCTGCTGAACGAGCTGATATTTTTGAACAGTGGAAATATGAATTGGAGGATTTAGCGCAACAAAAAAATGTTTATGCCAAGATTTCTGGCTTGATGATGCCTGTACTTGGACATACTTTTTATCAGCAGCAGCGCACTGCAAGCATTGCAGAAATAATCCATTTATTAACACCGATGATTCAACATGCGATAAATGTATTTGGTACTGATCGAATTATTTATGCCTCAAACTTTCCAATGGATAAACCCAATGTGGCTTTATCGGACTTAATTAGTGCATATATTGAAATGATTAATCCTTATGGTGATCACGCGCTGCATGCCATATTTAGACAAAATGCAGCGAATTTTTATAAATTAAAGATAGAGTCATGAAATGAGAAATTTTAGTCATAAAGTCGCCGCAATCACTGGTGCAGGTTCAGGAATCGGTCAACAACTTGCGATCTTATTGGCACAGCAAGGTGCTCATTTGGCTTTAAGTGATGTCAATGATCAAGGCTTAGCTGAAACAGTATCTTTAATAAAACAATACCCCGTGAATGTTACAACGACCCAATTAGATGTATCAGATCAAAAAGCGATAAAAGAATGGGCTGTAAATAGTTTTGAAGCACATGGCAAAATCAATTTAATTTTTAATAATGCAGGTGTGGCATTAGCGAGTACTGTTGAAGGGATGAGTTATGACGAAATGGAATGGATTTTTGATATTAACTTTTGGGGTGTGGTGTATGGAACCAAAGAGTTCTTACCTTATTTAAAGCAAAGTGGTGAAGGGCATATTATTAATATTTCGAGTCTTTTTGGTTTAACGGCTCAACCAAGCCAAAGTGCTTATAATGCAACAAAATTTGCTGTTCGAGGTTTTACAGAATCACTGCGACAAGAGTTAAATATTCAAAATAATGGTGTTAGTGTGACCTGTGTTCATCCAGGCGGTATCCGTACCAATATTGCGAATAGTGCACGTATGAATGATAGCATCCGTTCTTTGGGCATGAATCCAGCTAAAGCCAGCCGAGCATTTAATAAAGTATTAAAAACTCCACCAGAAGTTGCTGCAAAGATTATTCTTGATGCAGTGAGGAAAAATAAAGCGCGTATTCTAATCGGTAATGATGCAAAAATTTTAGATATCATACAAAGAATTACGCCAACGCATTATTCTAATGCACTTCAGTTTTTAACTAAGAAAAGTTCAAAAAAGCGTTAATCTGATGCAATCAAAATATACTTATTTTTATTGCTAAGCACTTTTGAGCTTTCAATTGCTTATTTAAAGACTAGAAAAACACACAAAAGTTATCAATTGCATAAAATACTTCTATAATAGCGCCCATCATTACTAGAGTTAGTTCAAGTTATTTTGACGAATTAACTCTAGCTACTTTTAAGTCAATTTCTTATCCGCGATTCGGCTTATATATCAATATTTTGAATTTTATATGTTTATCCTGACATGTAAGAAAATTAGGTACCAGCATGGAAATCAAGGTTAATTATCTCGACAACCTTCGACAAGAAGCCAAATTTGATGACTTTACAGTAATCGCTGATCAGCCAATTCGTTATAAAGGTGATGGTTCTGCGCCAGGTCCTTTTGATTACTTTCTTGCTTCATCAGCACTTTGTGCAGCTTATTTTGTCAAAGTGTATTGTGCGGCTCGAGATATACCTACAGATAATATTCGTTTATCACAAAATAATATCGTTGACCCTGAAAACCGCTATAAACAGATTTTTAAAATTCAGGTTGAGTTACCAGCAGATATTTCTGAAAAAGATCGTCAAGGCATTTTACGTTCAATTGATCGTTGTACCGTGAAGAAAGTGATTCAAACGGGTCCTGAATTTATCATTGAGGAAGTCGAAAGTATTGATGCAGATGCTCAAGCACTGTTGATGCCAAGTTTGGCTTCAGAGAGTAGTACTTACATTGCAGGTAAAGATCTACCGTTAGAAGAAACCATTGCCAATATGTCTGGTATTTTGGCAAATCTAGGTATGAAGATTGAAATTGCCTCATGGCGCAATATTGTGCCGAATGTTTGGTCTTTACATATTCGTGATGCACAGTCACCAATGTGCTTCACCAATGGTAAAGGTTCAACCAAAGAAAGTGCTTTGGCATCAGCTTTGGGTGAGTTTATTGAGCGATTAAACTGTAACTTTTTCTATAATGACCAGTTCTGGGGTGAAGAAATTGCCAATGCAGAGTTTGTACATTATCCAGATGAAAAGTGGTTCAAACCGGGTCCTAATGGTGAATTGCCAAAAGAAATTTTGGATAATTACTGCCTCGAAATTTATAACCCAGATGATGAATTATTGGGTACGCATTTGTACGATACCAATTCAGGTAATACTGAACGCGGTATTTGTTCATTGCCATTTGTACGCCAATCTGACGATAAAATTGTATATTTCCCATCGAATTTGATTGAGAACTTATACCTCAGTAATGGAATGAGTGCAGGTAATACTTTGGCTGAAGCCCAAGTTCAATGTTTATCTGAGATTTTTGAGCGTGCTGTAAAACGTGAAATTTTAGAAGGGGAAATCGCTTTACCAGATGTACCACAAGAAGTATTAGCAAAATACCCAAGTATTGTGGCAGGTATCCAAGGTTTAGAAGAACAAGGTTTCCCTGTTTTAGTGAAAGATGCTTCTTTGGGTGGTGACTTTCCTGTCATGTGCGTGACACTGATGAACCCACGTACTGGCGGTGTATTTGCCTCATTCGGTGCTCATCCAAGTTTTGAAGTTGCTTTAGAACGTAGTCTGACTGAACTGTTACAAGGTCGTAGTTTTGAAGGTCTCAATGACTTACCACAACCAACCTTCCAAAGTGAAGCGGTGACTGAACCAAACAATTTTGTTGAACACTTTATTGACTCTAGCGGCTTAGTTTCATGGCGTTTCTTTAGCGCTAAATCAGACTATGATTTTGTCGAGTGGGATTTCACCAACGATGGTGAAAACTCAAATGAGGAAGAAGCTGCTGAGTTGTTTGAAATTTTGCAAGAAATGGGCAAAGAAGTGTATATGGCTGTTTATGAGCATTTAGGTGCAACAGCATGCCGTATCTTAGTTCCTGATTATTCAGAAATTTATCTGGTCGAAGATTTAATTTGGGATAATACCAATAAAGCATTGGCATTCCGTGAAGATATTTTAAATCTGCATCGCTTAGATCAAACTCAACTTGTAGCTTTAGCCGAGCGTTTAGAAGAGTGTGAACTAGATGACTATACTGAAATCGCAACCTTGATTGGCATTGAGTTTGATGACAATACGGTGTGGGGACAGTTGACCATCCTAGAGCTTAAGCTGTTGATCTATATTGCGTTAGAACAGTTTGAAGAGGCTAAAGAATTGGTTGAAACGTTCTTACAATACAACACCAATACCGTTGAGCGTGGTCTGTTCTATCAGTGCATGAATGTCGTGCTGGAAGTCATTCTTGATGATGAGATGGAGTTGGAAGATTACGAAAAGAACTTCCGACGTATGTTTGGTGATGAACGTATGGATGCTGTTGTTGGTTCTGTAGAAGGTACGGTACGTTTTTATGGTTTAACGCCAACAAGTATGAAACTAGAAGGGCTTGACCGTCATTTACGTCTGATCGATAGTTATAAAAAATTGCACAAAGCTAGAGCTAAAGCTGCAAGTTAAATCTTTAAATTTTTGATCTGTGAAAGGTGTATGTCAATCATGCACCTTTTTTCATGATTGAAGCCAAAACTTTTGAATTACGATTTTATAATTAAAAAAGATTCATCTTATTAAAAATCAATTTGATCGAACTGACATAATCTTTGGTAATTAAAAGTCAAATTTAACAACATATTCTGCATTATATTCATAGCAATGCTATATATAAGTGGGTCTTACTTTGAACTTATCATTGATTAAAAACACTGAAAAATTAGTGACAAAACCTGCAATCAAATCGTTGATTCATTCAATATTCCCCCTGATTGACAGTTCTGCATCGCAAGATGGCAAAGCATTTCCTAAAGGCTACGCATTAAAACCTTATCATCAGGCTAAGCATATCGGTTGGACTCATTATGGAGTGATGATTCCTGAACTACCAGCACCTCATCAATTCTTTTCCATTATGTCTGTTATTGGTACACCAGGTGCATTAGCATTTGATACAGATCATGTATTCAAAGATTCACCTCGAAATAATGCAACTGCAGTTATGGGTACAGCCGCTACTTACCCAGATCAATTCAACGGCTATTCAATTCCTAAAGAATGTCAGCTATATGAAGATGGATCGCATATCCAATTTGGTCAAAACATTACAATTACAGGCTACTATCCGCACTACCACGTGATTGCACATGCAACTGATTTCGAACTCAATATTAAAATTACCAATACAGATAAAGTGACATGGTTTATTAAAAGTCCAATTTACGATCATTTCAGTTTGCTTTCACAGTATGAAGGTGTCGTGAGCTATCGCGGAGAGACCCAAAAAATCAACGGGCTTTGCACTTTTGAGTATGCGGCCTGTATCAGCCCTTATATGATTAGAGATAAAGCCATTCCTTCTGCTTTTAAAATTCCATTAGATTTTTTTACTTATCAAATTATCAACTTAGATGATAACACTCAGCTTTTACTGAATGACACTCGTCTAAAAGATGTGAAAATAGTCAGCAAAGCATTTATACGTGGTTTAGATCAATATAACCAAAGTTTTGAAGCAGAATTTGAAGTATTAAGTTACCAGGACAAATCTGTAATTTCTCCTGATGGCGTAGAGATGAATCTACCTGCAACCTTTAGATGGGTCATTAAAGACCAACAAAAAATCCTAGCGATTATCAACGGTCAGGTAGATACCCCGATGATTTATGGTCTTGGTAGTGGTTACGTAGGTGCTTATCGCTATAAAGGTGAATATCAAGATACTTCAATTGAAGGTCGTGGTTATATTGAATACATCGATCGTCGAAAATAACTTTAGGATAATGACATGAATGTGAATAAAAAAACGATCATCATCACGGGTGCTTCTAGTGGCATAGGTGAACAAGCTGCGATTCAGCTTGCAGATCTAGGTGCGAAAGTCTGTTTAATTGCACGACGCAAAGAAGAATTGCAACGGGTTAAAAACACAATTGAACAGCGTGGCGGTCAAGCTTGGATTTATCCAGTCGACATCACAGTTGATGAAGATGCAAGGGGTTGTATTGAAACGATCTTAACTGAACATCAAAAAATTGATGTGTTGATTAACAATGCGGCACGATCCATTCGTCGCCCAATCACTCAGTCACTTGATCGCTTGCATGATTATGAACGCACGATGCAAATTAATTATTTTGCTGCTGTTCGTTTGACGTTGGCATTGATGCCACACTTTCTTGCCAATCAAGAGGGGCATATCGTTAATGTCTCAACCATGTCGACACAAGTTCCAATCCCACTATTTTCAGCCTACTTAGCCAGTAAATCTGCACTCGAATCCTTTTCTCGCTCATTAAAAATGGAATTGGGAGATCAAGGTATAGATGTGACTGTGGTTTATTTCCCTATGGTAAGAACACCGATGTCATCAAAAACTGTGATTTATAAGCATATGCGAATGTTGGATACAGAGAAAGCAGCGGGTTGGTTGGTGAAAGCTGTTCAGAAAAAACCTTATCGCGTTACAAGTTCAAGTGGTGCGATTGCAAATGCTTTATTGAATACAGCACCAAGCGCAGTCATGAATCTGACACGACCATTGTTTCGTCTTATGGATCGTCAACTCGAAAAGAAATTATAAAATAAGGAACGTTTTTCGTTCCTTTTCTAGAATTTTAATCTGAAAATAACAGATTTAAGTTTGAATGATATATTTTGCTTAATTAAATATTTTAGATTTTAAGTATTTGTAAAATATAAAATATATTTTAGGAACAGGTGGGAGTTATCTAGATATTTAAGCTTAGTTAAGTAGGTTAATCAATTCTGTACTTAATCATGCAAAAAATAAGAATGATTATGCCGTTAGGCAAGAGTAGTCATAGATAATATTCAATTTAAAAAGCGGCGAACTTTAAAGAGACAATATCTTAGATAGAACAAATAAATGATAGTAGTTATCATTATCATTGTCATTTTTGTTTGTTTTGTTTATTATTTACGAAATTTTTAATAATGAATTAAGGTTCTTACGTGTTAGAACAAGCTTTATCTGCAAACGCATATCGTGGTCGCCAATATTATTTAAATCTCAAGTTTTCTTTCTAATCTTCCTGAAATGCAGGTGGCGATTATTTTGCATCATCGTCACCTGACTGGTTATCTTTTATGAATATTGAAGCGTCTGTGCCATTGGCCTCCGCCAAAAGAGTCACAAAAAAGAAGGTTGAACAATCATCATTGATTAAATATCGATTGATGATTTTTTCACGTTTTGTCTTGGCCATTTTTGGTGGCTATTATTTTGCTTCGATAGCGGCAATGTTGATGGGGGCTTTTTTTTCAGCAGAACCCTTAAAGGCGAATGCTGTTTTTGGCGCAACCATGTTGGTTTTCGTGATCCATTGTGCCGTGTTCATTTGGGTATTTCTGGTCAATTCAACGCTGAAAGTGTGGTTGGGCGTTATTGTTCCGAGTGTCTTAATGACTGTGATGTATTGGTTTTTAAAAGGGTAATGTAATGCGTGTTGATGGTAAGAATGAAGGCCCACGCCAATCCATGTCATGGTTGCATACATGGACCAGCTTACTCCTAGGATGGCTGCTTTATGCAGTTTTTGTCACGGGTACGCTTAGTTTTTTCCAAAATGAAATTACGGTTTGGATGAAACCTGAATTGCACCAGTCTGTGAATACGACTTCACAACAGCAGCAATTAGGTTATGCATTACAGTATTTAAATCAAAAGGGGCAACCCGCTGAAAGCTGGAATATTCGTTTTGCCAATGAACGCCAACCAGCCATTATGCTGAATATCCGTAAGCCTGGTGAAGGTCGTCGCCGTGGGGGTGAAATCTATTTAGATACACAAACGGGTCAGGAAATTAAAGCACGTGAAACGCGTGGAGGTGGTTTCCTATATCGCTTCCATTTTGAACTCTATGGTATGCCACGTATTTGGGGACGTTGGATTGTCGGAGTTGCGACGTTATTCATGTTTGTAGCAATTATCAGCGGCATCATTACTCATAAAAAGATTTTCAAGGATTTTTTTACTTTTCGTCCAGCTAAAGGGCAACGTTCATGGTTAGATGCGCATAATGCAACAGCGGTATTTGCCTTGCCATTCCATATCATGATTACCTTTAGTGGCTTGTTACTATTGATGTTTATGTTTATGCCGTGGGCGATGAACAGCCATTACGGTAATGGTCAAAATTTCTATCAAATACTGAATAAACCTGTTGCTAAAACACCTGAACAGGCACGCTTGTTGGCAGAACAAAAACGCAAAGAAGTAGCAGAAGAAGGACGCGGTAATCGAGGTGGTGGCCGTGGTGAATCTAAAAAAGAAGCGCCTGTGATTGCAGCCGCACCAATGGTGAACTTGATCGCATTGAGCCAACAAGTTCAACAAGGCTGGGGCGATAATCCAATTTCCTCTATTCGAGTGAATAATCCGAACACCCTTGAAGCTGATGTTCAATTCAATGCAACACGCACGACGACATTACTTGATCGTGAGAGCATTCCTTCGGTTAAGTTTAACGCGGTCACTGGACAGTTGATTGACGAAGCCAAGCCAGTTAACTCGACTCCAAAGGCTATTTATACCTTAGTAACCTGGCTGCATATGGCACATGGTGTAGATTCGGTGTTACGTTGGTTGCTATTTTTATCGGGTATATTGGGCACCATGATGGTGGCTTCTGGTTTGATCTTATGGGTGGTAAAACGCATTCCAGATGTACAAAAGTTAGGTTATAAGCCCTTTGGTCATCGTGTAGTTGAAGTCCTGAATGTTACTGCCATTACAGGGTTGCCGATCGCCTGTGCAGCCTATTTTATTGCCAATCGCTTTATCCCAGCACAACTCGCTGAACGTTCTCCGCATGAAATCAATGTGTTCTTTATTGCATGGCTTGTGTGCTTGATTCATGCTGCTATTCGAGCTCATCGTCCTGCATGGTTGGAACAACTGGCTTTAGCAGCAGCGTTATTCTTGTTTATGCCAATTCTGAATTTCCTTACAGGTGGTCAAGCGCTATGGATGAGTATCTATCATGGGCAATGGATGATCGCCAGTTTTGATTTGGTTTGTATTATTTTGGGTCTGATTTTTATCTATTCGTATTACAAGTTAAAGCGCTACCAAGGTCTGCCACTGAAGCAGAAAAAACAGCCTAAGGTTCAATCTGTGCAGGAGCAAGCATAATGGCAGCATTGATGTTGTGGTGTGTTGCAATGGTGGCCTTGTCGAGTTTGGCTTGTGGAATGAGTAAGCATCAGCGCGATATTTTTATTGTTCAAATCTCGGCTAAAAAAAGTCGATATTTTGAAATTGCAGGCTGGGTGATTCTGCTCATTTCGGCGGTGATTACGATTTACTTTAAAGGTGCTTCGGTTGGGCTGTCGGAATGGTTAGGTTGTATCACCTTTGCCGCTTTGGCAGTCGGCTTGTTATTGACCTATCAACCTAAAAAACTATTACAGGCCAATGTGATTGTCACTGTTTTATTCGGACTGCTGTTGATCGTGAGTTTGATTTAAAACTTGGCTGCATTGTTGTGAAATAAAAAGAGGAAACCAAAGTTTTCTCTTCTTATTAGTGAATTAGAGATTAGGGCTAGCTTGGCTTACCAGTCATATTTTAAACCCACACGGAAATTGGTTGGCGCACCATAATAGCTATTGGTGGTCGCCAAGTGGTATTTTTCATTAAACAGGTTATTTAGGTTGAAATTTACCAACAGGTTTTCGTTGATTTTATAACGTGCCATTAAGTCGACTAAAGCATAGCTGTCTTGTGTGAAGCGAGCGCCATTTGGTCCACCATCTTGATAAATTTCACTTTGCCAACGAAGGCCACCGCCAATTGTTAGTGCTTCATTAAGATAAGGTAGGGTATAAGTGGTAAATAGTTTAGCCGTGTTGTTTGGAATGCTGGTATTTAAGTTTTTACCCTTGTTGTCTTGAGAGAGATTACGTGAAAAGCTTGCAGAAACTTGCCATAGATCTGTCAGTTTTCCTGTACTTTCTATTTCAAAACCACGGCTTTTTGTTCCAGATTCGGTACGATAAGCTTGTACTTCACTGCCACTTGGACCGATAATTTTTACTTTATTACCTTTTGCATCAATGACTTCTACCGCTTTGTTATCTTCCTGAGTTTGATAAATGGCAGCACCAATATTTAACTGATTGTCAAAGAAAGCACCTTTAATCCCAAGTTCTGTACTATTTCCGATTAAGGGCTCTAAATAGTTTGCATGAATATCTAGTTTATCTTGTGGAGAGAAAATGGTGGTATAGCTGGCATAGCCTGTCCATTGGTCTGTTATGTCGTAAGTAATACCGAAGTATGGAATGACCTCACCGTTTTCTTGTTGTTTTTTATATGATGTGACCTTATCAGTGGTATTAAAGTTGCGCGTAACGCGTTCCCAGTTTTCTACGCGAGTGCCTAAAATCACAGCCAGTGGGTCAGTAAGTTTCAGACGTATTGCACCAAATACGGATTGGCTCTGATCATCACCACTGTAAGCACCATCAATCATGGTCGCTGGCCGAGTCGGATTATGCCCATCCCATGCAAAGATATTATCTAGTTTGCCTTCCCAATCCATACCATTGTTCCAGCCAGAATAGGTTGGACGTTTATTTTTACTTTTAGCGTAGGTTGTACCTAAAACGAATTCATGTGTTTGGCTAAATAAGTCAAAAGAACCATTTAATGTTAAGTTAAATAGATCTTGAGTTGGTTTATAATCCCAATGGGTTGCATAAATCATAGCGCCTGCCCCAGTTTGTTTATCAATCCCATTCGAGTAGATATAACCGACTACTTCGTCCGATGCTGTAATTGTTCTTGAGGCAGTACCTTTGAGTTTCCAGCGGTCGTTAAATTGGTGCTCTACATCTGCAAAATATGAGGTCGTGGTCCGATCTGAATAGGTCCAGTCAGCAGCATTCGAGTCCGAACGCGACCAATCGATTAGACTGCCATCTGTGTAAAATGAAGGTAAACCACCACGGGCAATACCTGAAATATCCATTTTTTGATAGCTGACTCCTAAACTGGCTTTGGTTTTTTCTGTAAGGTCTGCCTCAACGACACCGTAGGCAATTTTACGTTCTTCACTATAGCGGTCGATATAAGAGTCACCCGTTTGATAGGCTAAAACGGTACGTCCGCGGATTGTTCCAGCTTGGTTTAATGGGGCTGAAACATCGACATCGGTGCGATAAGTATCCCATGAACCTGCACTTGCGCTCACAGAGGCTTTGAAATCTTGCAACGGTTTTTTGCGAACCATATTGATACTGGCACTTGCAGAACCAGCACCTGTCATTAAACCATTGGCACCACGTACCACTTCAACGCGGTCAAATAAAGCAGTATCCTGACTTTGAAAAATAGCAGTATATGAACTCATAAGCTTTACGCCATCGAGTAAATAGTTATCAACCGTTTGACCGCGTGCATAAACAGGCGAGTTATCACTGCCGATGTTTCCCGTTTGGTTAATGGTTAATCCTGCGGCCTGTGAAACAACATCGGTTAGTTGCGTCAGGTTTTGATCTTCCATTTGTTGGCGGGTAATGACACTCACCAATTGTGGTGTTTCTTTGAGTGAAAGAGCCAGCCCTGTCGATGCTGTTGTTGCCTTGGCAGTATATGACCCAGAACCTTCTGTGGTGAGGTTTTTGCCTTTATCTGCACTCAGATGAATCGTCGCTAATTGTGCTACGCCAGTTTCGCTACTTTGATTTGCTCCAGCCATTGCATTTGCTTTGGTATGAATCGCTTCCAATTTAACCACTTTAGGTTCAACCGTAGCCACAGTTGCTTTGGATTGGATGCTATATCCTGCATTGCCAACTTTGACTGCTTCAAATGCATGTTGTTTGAGCAAAACGTCTAAAGCAGTTTCTACTGAATAATTCCCTTTCAGTGAAACACTTTTTATTTTTGCAAGCGTAGTCGAGTCATAACTGATGGTCGTTCCAGTTTGAATGGCGAGATGCTTCAATGCTTGGTCGAGTGTGGTTGAGCTAATTGAAATCTGATAAACATTAGCAGCATAAGCAGACGTTGTTGCAATGCTGGCAATACTGAGTGGCATGCCCCATAAAACGGCGCGTACAGCCAGCGCTAAGGTCGTTTTCGCCTGATAATCCTTCATGTGGTCTTCTCAACTGGGAGTGTATTTCTCTATAAGTCGGATCAGATTGAAAAAAGGATCATCTTTTTATCTTTTTTTTATTTTTAATACATATGGAGTGTAGTAGCTCAGCTCAAGTTGATGCGTATAGGCCAGTGTCTCTAAGCTTTGTTGAGGATTCTTTAATGAAAACACGCCTGAAACGCGAAGGTCTTTTAATGCTGGCTCGATGAAATAAGTGCCTTTTTTATATCGATACAGTTCACCAATGACCTTTTCTAGTGGCCATTGTTCTACCACCAGTAATTGTTGAGTCCAGTAAGGTTGCTCATTATTCAATGGCAACGGTTTAGAGATCTGTTGACTGTCGAAATATGCACGTTGACCTTGCTGTAAAATCTGCCGTTGCCCAGAATCCTGCGGCTGTAAAGCAACAGCATGTTGATAGACTTTGACCCGAGTTTGATCATCTTGTTCTTGGCGCACCGTAAATTGAGTGCCTAAAGCTTCAATCGCACCATCTTTGGTGTTGACCATAAAGGGGCGGTGTTGTGGATCTTTGGCGGTTTGGATATAAATTTCACCTTCGATCAGTTGAATTTGCCGAGTCTGTTCGGAGAAATCCACCTTGATATAACTATCACTGGCCAAGATCAAGGTTGAACCATCTTGCAATACAATGGTTTTAATTTCACCGACCTTGGTATGATCATCAGACTGCCATTTTGCCCAAGGCAATAGATATATGCCGCAACCGATAACCATCAATCCTGACAGGCTGAGCAGCATATTTCGTTTCCTGCTCAGATTAAATTTTTGCTTGGACTGGACTAAGGATTCTGAGGGAAAATGGTTGGATAAACCTGATAAGCCGTGTGTAAATTTATTGATGTGCTGAATAGCGAGGGCATGTTCTTGTTTTTCTGCTTGCCAATGTTCAAATTGTTGCTGTTGTAGCTCGGTCATTTCACCTGAATGTAATAGCACCAGCCAATCTGCGGCTTGGTCCAATATCTGATCAGGAATTATAGGGGATTGAGACATAGCAGAAAAGTAAATTCAGCAATTAATCGGTCTGATTATAAAGACTTATGCAGGCCAAGAAAGCCTGTTTCATCTCTCTTTTGACCGTTGCTTCTGAAATATCCAGCTTTTCACTAATCGCACGATAAGTTAGTCCATCCAATTGTGATAATAAAAACACCTGTGAGGTACGCTGAGGTAGCTTTTCCAACATCAAATGCACTTGATAAAGCGTTTCACGAATACAGACCTCATGTTCAGCAGAGGGATAGTATTCTTCGGGCAACTGTGCCAATGCATCTAAATATAAATGTTCTATATGTTGGCGACGCCAATGGTCAATGATCACATGTTTGGCGATGCCCATTAACCATGCCTGAGGTTCTTTAATCTTTTCAAAGCAATAGTCGCTTTTTAAGGCGCGGTAGAACACCTCCTGACTCAAATCTTCAGATTGGTGATGATGTTGCAGTTTATGCTTAAACCATGACAACAGCGTGCTTTGCTGGGCTTGATAAACGCGGCTAAACCATAACTGTTTTTCTACATTTAGGTTCATGACGGGAGTCCAGATATTGGCGGGGAGAAGCCAATCACAAGAGGATGAAAAATATTTTCAAATAGTAATGATAATTGTTCTTAATATCAATAAAATTGTATACATACTTTTACAGAAAAAATTGAGCTGATTTTGATTTTCGTTCGACTAAGCCAATGTAAGGGAAAATTTTTGTTTTCCATCTCTTCCATCTTTTTAATGTCTTTCGTTTGATTAAGTAGAGCATGTCATGAGTGAACAACAGATTGATTTAAAACCACAACAGCATTCTCGATCAAATAAAATCAAATGGTTGATTGCATTACTGCTAGTTCTATTGCTGATTGCATGGGGATGGAATTATTGGAAGAAGTCACAAGCCAATCAGCAAGAGTCGTTTAGCCAATGGAGCAAACCTGTGCCTGTTCGTGTAGTCGGGGTACAACGGGGTGATTTGCAATTACAAATTAAGGCGATTGGTACAGTTCTGCCAGCCAATACGGTGAATGTGCAAAGTCAGGTGTCTGGTGTGCTGCAAAAGCTGTATTTCCAAGAGGGGCAATATATCAAGAAAGGACAATTGTTAGCACAAATTGATCCAACACCATTTCAAGTCGCATTGGCACAGGCACAAGGGACACAGCAACAAAATTTAGCGCAGTTGCAAAATGCACAAACCGAATTGAATCGTTATCAGTTGCTGTATAAACAAGACTCGATTGCCAAGCAACAGGTCGATCAACAGCAAGCCTTAGTCAATCAACTTAAGGGACAGATGCAAGCCAGTCAAGCACAAGTGGATGCGGCAAAGTTACAACTGTCTTATACCAAAATATATGCACCGATAGAGGGGCGTGTAGGTTTTCGTCTCAAAGATGCAGGCAATCTAATCCAAGCCAATGAAGCAACAGGTTTACTGAGCATTACCCAAATCCATCCTGTGTATATTCAGTTTGCGATTGCAGAAAATTATTTAGATACAATACGCCAAGCCACCAAAAATAAACAAAGCATTCAAGTCAGTGCTTGGGATCGTGCAGAACAAAAGCAATTGGCCACAGGCTCAGTGCAAGCACTGGATAACCAGATTGATTTGAATACTGGCACACTCAAAGTCAAAGCTGTGTTTGCCAATCTCGATGATGCTTTATTTCCAAATCAATTTGTCAATGTTCGTTTAAATGCCAAAACTTTGCAAAATGCGGTGCATTTACCGAGTGATGCCATTCAACATGGGGCAAAAGGCACCTATGTTTATATTGTCAATAAAGAACATAAAGCCGAAGTGCGTCTGTTAAAGCTGGGTGTGGTTTCACAAGGACAGACCGAAATTGTTGAAGGTCTTCAGGGCAATGAACGGGTGGTGTTAGAGGGGATTGATCGACTTTCAGAAGGGCAAGAAGTACAAGTCATTCAGGATGATGTGTCTAAGCCAATACCCGCAAAAACTGTAGCTGGGTAAGCGTATGAATATTTCCAGTTTTTTTATTTTACGACCCGTCGCCACCACTTTATTGATGTTGGCGCTATTTTTCAGTGGTCTACTGGTTTGGCGCATGTTACCTGTGTCAGCATTGCCACAAGTCGATTATCCGATTATTCAGATTTACACCTTTCAGCCAGGTGCAAATCCAGATACGGTGCAACGAACCATCAGCTCACCTTTAGAACGGGAGATGGGCAAGATTGCGGGTTTGAAGCAAATGTCTTCAAACAGTTCAGTGGGCGCATCGGTGATCACCCTGCAATTTGAGTTATCTGCCGAACTGGGTATTGTCGAGCAAGAAGTACAATCGGCCTTGAGTACTGCCAGCAGTAAATTGCCCAATGATTTACCGACGCCACCGATTTATCGCAAAGTGAATCCTGCCGATGTACCTTTGATTACCCTTGCGATCAGTTCTGACAGTTTGCCATTGACCACGGTCTACGACATGGTTGATACGCGAGTCGCACAAAAACTGTCGCAGCTTTCAGGTGTAGGAATGGTCAGCCTTGCAGGTGGACAACGTCCTGCGATCCGTGTGCAGATGAATCCAACTGCGCTTGCAGCATTTAAGCTCAGTGCTGAAGATGTGCGTGCTGCGATTGCTGCTGCCAATGCCAATCAACCAAAAGGGAGTTTTGATGGGCCTTTTCGATCGACCATGTTAGATGCCAATGATCAGATGCGTTCGATCGCCGATTATGAAAACCTGATTTTACGTTGGAACAATGGCGCACCGATTCGTTTAAAAGATGTCGCACAAGTGCTTGAGGGCAGTGAAGATCGTTATATGGCAGCGTGGGCGGATAGCCAATCTGCTATTTTGGTGAATATTCAGCGACAACCCAATGCCAATGTGATTGAGGTGGCAGATCAAATCAAAAAAATTCTACCTGAGTTACAACAGAATCTACCTGAAAATGTTCACATTCGCGTACTCACTGATCGAACCGAAAGTATTCGGAGCTCGATTAAAGATGTGCAAAAAGAATTGGTCTTCGCCGTGTGTCTGGTGGTGTTGGTCACCTTCCTGTTTCTACGTAATTTTGCTGCGACCCTGATTCCAAGTATTGCCGTACTGCTGTCGATTATCGGTACTTTTGTACTGATGTATTTCCTTGGTTTCTCGGTCAATAACCTGACTTTAATGGCATTAACCATTGCCACAGGCTTCGTCGTAGATGATGCCATCGTGATGCTTGAAAATATTGCACGACACCGGGAATCAGGTGAAAGCATGTTGCAAGCAGCACTGAAAGGATCAAAAGAAATTGGCTTTACCCTCATTTCTTTGACGATTTCCCTGATTGCAGTTTTGATTCCTTTGCTGTTCATGGGCGATGTCGTTGGGCGGCTGTTCCATGAGTTTGCCGTGACACTGGCAGCAGCGATTGCACTGTCTTTGCTGGTGTCTCTGACCTTGACCCCAATGATGTGTGCCTATTTACTCAAAGATGCACCGAAGCATGCAGAGCAACCGAGTCGTTGGAGTCTGGATCGTGTGATTCAGCATTATGCCAAGTTGTTGCAATGGGTACTTCGACACCAATTACTGACCTTGATGGTGATGTTGGCAACAGTGCTACTGGCGGGACTACTGTATTGGTCGATTCCTAAGGGCTTTTTCCCTGTACAGGACAATGGTGTCATTCAGGTGGTCACTGAAGCCCCTGACCAGATTTCATTTCAGGCCATGAGCGAACGCCAACAAGCTCTAGCAGCAGTGATTGCAAAAGATCCAGCGGTTGCCAGCTTATCTTCCTTTATTGGTGTGGATGCCAATAATCCAAAGTTAAGCAATGGGCGTATTCTGGTGAATTTAAAACCCCATGCTGAACGTGAATCTGCTGCGGAAGTGATGGCGCGGCTGAGTGAAAACTTTGCACAGGTACATGGGATTAAAGGCTGGATGCAACCTGTCCAAGAGTTGAGTATTGAAGACAAAATTAGCCGCACCCAATATCAACTGAGTGTGACTGCACCGAAAAATCAATTGGTTGAGGAATGGACACCTCAGCTGGTTCAGGCCTTGCGCCAGCAGCCTGCATTTGCAGCAGTGAGCAGTGAAGATGCAGGGCGGGGTTTACAGGCCTATATCGAGGTCAATCGTGATGCGGCTGCACGTTTAGGTTTGAGTGTTGAAGACATTAGTTTGGCTTTGCAAAATCTATTTGCGCAGCGGCAAATCGCAACTTTATACACGCAATCCAATCAATACCGTATTGTTTTAGAGTTAGATCCTCAACTGACCCAAGGCATTGAGGCTTTACAGCAAACCTATATTCATAATAATCAGGGACAGCCGATTTTATTGAGTTCTGTTGCTACGATTGTCGAAAAACATGCGCCGATTCTTTTACAGCAGCAGTCACAATTTCCTGCCGTTGGCATTTCCTTTAATTTAGCCAAGGATGTGTCTTTAGGCGAAGCGATTGCTGCGATTGAGCAAGTGAAGCAAAGCCTCGAGCTACCGCCAGAGCTACAGGTTCAACTGCAAGGGGCCGCCGCCGCTTTTGAAAATTCACAGCAACATACCTTTTGGTTGGTGATTGCTGCGATTGTGACCATGTATATTGTGCTGGGCATGCTGTACGAGAGTTTTATTCATCCAGTTACTATTCTTTCAACCTTACCTTCTGCTGCAATTGGGGCTTTATTGGCCTTGTTTATGGTGGGGAGACCATTGGACATGATTGCGCTGATCGGGATTATTTTATTGATTGGCTTGGTCAAGAAAAACGGCATCATGATGGTCGATTTTGCGCTTGCAGCGCAACGTCATCAGGGCTTGTCGGCTGAGCAAGCCATTTATCAGGCTGCTTTATTACGTTTCCGCCCGATTTTGATGACCACACTGGCCGCAGTGGTCGGTGCAATTCCGCTCATGCTGGCTTCAGGTTCAGGGGCTGAACTTCGTCAACCATTAGGCTTAGTGATGATGGGTGGTCTATTGGTGAGTCAGGTACTGACCTTGTTTACCACACCTGTGGTGTATCTGTTTTTTGATCGTCTACAAGCAACGCAAATTGACTCAAACAGGCTTACAGATCAGACAGGAGCCTCGCAATGACGTTGCTGTCTGTGTTTGTGCAACGGCCTGTTGCCAGCGTGTTGTTGGGTGTAGCCATCGTTCTGCTCGGTATATTGGCCTATTTACGCCTACCTGTTGCCGCATTACCGCAAGCGGATATTCCTACCATTGTCGTCAGGGCGAATTTGCTTGGTGCCAGTCCAGAAAGTATGTCTGCAACTGTAGCAACACCTTTAGAACGCGCCATGATGGGTGTATCGGGTGTTAAAGCGATTAACGCGTCCAGTAATCAAAGTTCGACCCAAGTGGTTTTACACTTTGATTTGAATACTGATATCAATGAAGCTGCGCGTGAGGTTCAGGCTGCTATCAATGCTGCGATGTCACAGTTACCCGCAGGTATGCCGAGTCCACCCGAATATTTCAAAATCAACCCAAGCCAAAGTCCGATTTTCTATTTGGCACTGAGTTCTAAACAGCTTTCTGCTGCAAAGCTATACAAAATTGCATCTCAACAATTACAACCCAATTTGGCCCAGATCAGCGGGGTCGGTGAAGTTGCGATTGATGGTGCTTCTATGCCAGCTGTACGTATCACCATCAATCCAAGTGCTTTAGTTTCAAAGGGGATGTCACTAGAGCAAGTGCGGCAGGCGGTCGCGAAAAGTAATGTGGTACAGGCATTGGGTGTGGTTGAGCAACAGCAATTACGTTGGCAAGTGACCTTATCAACAGAACTAAAAACTGCCCAAGATTTTGCGGATCTGATTATCCGACACACTGATCAAGGGGTGATCCGCTTAAAAGATATTGCCACGGTCAGTGATTCGGTTGAAAACCGTTATGTCAGTGGTTTTCATAATGGGCAACCTGCGGTGATATTAAAGATTAGCCGACAGCCCAATGCCAATACCGTAGCGACCATTGATCTGATCAAAGCAAAATTGCCTGCTTTACGTGAGCTAATGCCACGTGATGCACAGTTAACTGTGGTGATGGATGGTTCAAATATTGTCCGTAACAGCTTAGAAGAAGCAAGGGATACTTTGTTTTTATCCATGTTGTTGGTGGTGATCGTCGTGGTGCTGATGTTAGGGCGATTACAAAGTGCGGTGATTCCTGCTATGGCACTGCTGGTCACCTTAATTGGTGTATGCAGTCTGATTTATTTGGCTGGATTTTCCCTGAATAATCTGTCGATTATGGCGATTATTGTTGCGATTGGTTTGGTGGTTGATGATGCCATAGTGGTGCTCGAAAATATTGAACGCTATATCGAGCAAGGTGATTCACCTGCACAAGCCGCGGTAAAAGGCATTCAAGAGGTTGGTTTTACCTTAATTGCCATGAATCTGGCATTGATGGTGATTTTCCTTTCAGTGTTGTTTATGGGCGGTGTGATTGAACGCTTATTTAGAGAGTTTTCGCTAACACTGGTTTTTGTGTTGGTGTTATCGGTCTTTGTTTCCTTGATCTTAACCCCAAGTTTGTCGGCACGTTGTTTAAAACCTTTATCTCTCAATCAACCTCAACGACTGTATCGTTATAGCCATGATCTGATTCAGAGGCTGAGCCAATCCTATATTCGATCTCTCCATTGGGTATTAAGGCATGCTTATCTGATCGTTGTGTTGTGGTTGGGAGCAATGATTGCTTCCGTTTATATCTATAATTTATTGCCCAAACGAGTTTTACCTGAACAAGATACGGGTCGGGTCGGTGCCTTTATTCGAGGCGATGATGGTTTTTCTTTTCAGATTATGCAGCCGAAAATTGCTGCATTTAACCAAGCCTTACTCAAAGATCCTGCGGTGCAGGATGTGGTCGGCACTTCAGGTGGCGGTGGTGGCATGACCAACTCATTTTTGATGGTCAGTCTCAAACCAAAAGCTGAACGTGACGGTTTAAGCTCCAAACAGGTGGTCGAGCGTTTAAAGAAAAATGCACCTTGGCAGGCTGGGGCCGTATTCTCAGCGGATGTTGAACAGGATTTGGAATTGGATGATCCTTTTTCCAGTGGCAATGCACAGGAATATTTATTGCTACTGCAATCTGACAATGTGAGCTTACTGCGTGAATGGGCACCCAAAGTTGCCGAGGCCATGGGCAAATTACCCGAATTCGAAGAGGTGGAAACACAAGGAGATGAAGGCGCTCAGCATGTTACTTTAGACATCGACCGAGAAGCTGCAAAACGATTGGGTATTGATATTGAAAATATTTCCAGTGTTTTAAATAACTCCTTCTCGCAACGGCAGATTTCCACAATTTATGATCGCAATGATCAATTCTATGTGGTGATGGAAGTTGACCAACGTTTTACCGAACATCCAGAAGCTTTGGCGGATGTGAAAGTGCCAAATCAACAAGGCATCTATGTGCCCTTAAGCAATTTTGCTACGTGGAGTTATGGCATTAGCAATGATCGGGTTTATCGCCGAAATCAATTTGCCGCTATGGGGGTGGGGTACGTGGTGAAGAAAGGCTATAGCTATGAACAGGCCGATGCTGCGATTCGTCAGGTCTTGCCAAAGATCATGCTGCCAAAAGAAATCTTTGTGATGACAGATCGTGATGTCGAAACTGAAAGCCTTCAAGCTGGTTTAAGTACGCCTGCTTTGATTGCGGCTGTGATCGTGCTGATTTTTATTGTCTTAGGAATCACTTATGAAAGTATTGTGCATCCTTTTACCATTTTATCGACCATTCCGACAGCAGCTTTGGGCGCTTTACTCAGCTTATGGTTGTTTCAGATTCCGTTTAGCCTGATTGCCTTGTTAGGCATCTTTTTGCTAATCGGGATTGTGGTGAAAAATGCGATCTTGCTGATTGATTTTACTTTGCAGCAACGGCGTCAAGGTCACACCGATTTAGACAGCATTATCGCTGCGGCAACATTGCGTTTTAGACCGATTTTAATGACCAATACCGCAGCTTTATTGGGTGCCATTCCTTTGGCAATCGGTTGGGGAGAAGACTCGGAAATGCGGCAACCATTGGGGATTGCCATTGTTGGTGGATTGGCGCTGAGTCAATTATTAACCTTATATACCACCCCTGTGATGTATCTCATATTTGAAAAATTCGCTCAATTCCTGAATCGCTTCAAACTGCGATTGAATATCTTGCGTTGGAGTAAATAGGAAGTCGCTATGAAAAAAACAGTTTTTACACTTTCTATCGGTATCGTAGTGACAATGCTGCTCACGGCATGTCAGTCGTCCAGTACTTTTAAGCCTGCAGCCTATCATCAGCCCGTGATTCAAAGTGCTGCACAGTATAAATATGCAGATTTGCAATGGATTGAAGCTTCTAAGATAGTAGCGACACCACAGCAATGGTGGGCGATGTATCAAGATCTGACCTTATCCACGCTGATACAGCAATTGGATCAAGACAACTTGAGTATCCAACAGGCCCAAGCCAAGTATCGCCATGCCATGGCACTGTTGGATAGACAACGTGCTAATGCGCTTCCTAGCATCAGCATGGGCGGCAATGCCAATCAGACTGAAACCAAAAACGCTGGCAAGAGTCGGCAATTCGGTGCCAATGTCGCAGTCAGTTGGATTCCTGATCTTTGGGGGAGAGTTGCAAAAGCAGTGGAAGGTCAACAGGCCAACCTACAAGCATCTGCTGCAGATTTGGCTGCCATTCAGCTGAGTCAGCAACTGATCGCAGCAGAGGCCTATTGGAACATTCGTTTGTTCGACGCCAAACTGGATGTGTTAAATCAAACCCAGCAAAGTTATAAACGATCTGTGCGTATTTTACAGCAGCAATACCAAGCAGGCATGATTTCACGTGCTGATGTGATTCAGGCTGAGACCCAACTTAAACAAGTCAGGCTGCAATTGTTAGAGGTACAACGTAGTCGTGATTTGCAAGAAAATGTGTTGGCAGTCTTAGTTGGACGCAATGTGGCTGACTTTAATTTAAATAAAAATCGCTATCAGTTTAGTACCCCTCAAATCCCAACCCAAATTCCAAGTCGGCTATTGGCACAACGTCCCGATGTGATTCGTAGCGAACGAGAGTTGGCGATGATGCATGCTCAATTAGGCTTAGCACAAACTGCATGGTTACCAGATTTGACCATCAGCTTGGATAGTAGTGCCAATAGTCAGGTCTTACATACTTTATTGCAGTCACCCAATACCGCATGGTCGATGGGTGTAAAAGCCTTAGCTACATTGTTTGATGGGGGTAAACGACAGACTGATATTCAACAAGCGCAAGCCAATTACGATGAAAAGCTTGCTGCTTATAAGCATTCAGTTTTAACAGGCTGGAAAGAGGTGGAAGATGGTTTACTGCAAGCAGATCATTTCCAACAACAGATCGTGGCGCAACAACAGCTACTTAAGCTTTCGACTGAAAATGAACGGGTTGCTACGCAGCGTTATCAAGCTGGTTTGGTCAGTTATCTGGAAGTTGCGACAGCACAGAATCTACGGTTGAGTGCAGAAGAACGTTTATTGGAGTTGCAGCAATTGTATTTGAAAAATTCAGCACAATTGGTGGCTGCATTAGGTGGTTAATAATGTTCAAGTTTTATCGAGTAATAATTTACTCGATAAAACTTTTGTTTGCTTGTTCATATGTTTAGAACCGATTAATTAATCATCTAAAAATCACAATTTATTCATCTAGCCTTTCATATGCTCTGATTAGAAATTTTAGCAATTGTCGAATTAAAGTTTTATAGCGATTTTTTTGATTATAAGAGGTCATATTTTATGCTTAGTGTTGAGAATTATGATTTGGGCGATCTATCAAGAATTATTGAAATGGCTTGGGAAGATAGAACGCCGTTTGAAGCGCTTGAAAGAGAGTATGGTCTCAATGAATCCTCAGTCATCAAATTGATGCGAACTAACTTACAGTCAAGTAGCTTTAAACTATGGCGTAAACGTATGGTTGGACGTAAAACAAAACATTTAAAGTTGCGTTCCGCTGATGTCACTCGTGCTTATTGCTCTCGCCAATATAAACGTCACTAATCATCACTTTTATTACGATCATAACTTAATTTTTGCTGAATAAATTTTCTATAGGTTATTTAATGTCTAAATTATCAATTGCTTATATTTTTCAAAATCAGCAACTTTTAGTAGATCATGATTTTCAGTTACCGCAAGTCGGGAAATTAAAGGATGATCTTATTTTATCTGCAGATTTTGAGGTTATTGCAAGAGACTTAAAGCAGAATGAAAGCATTCCATCTGGTTATCAATTAGTACCGATTCGCCAACTATTGCAAGTTTGGAATAAACAACAATTTGAGCAAGCAAGTCGAGCTGTACAACTTTTAGAATGGCGACGTAATCACCAATTTTGTGGGCGATGTGGCGAAAAAACAAAGCAGATTCTTGATCAATTTTCAATGAAATGTCCGAGTTGTGGGTATAGTCAATATCCAAGAGTGAATCCGTGTGTAATTACAATTATTACACGTGGTGATGATGAGATTCTGCTCGCGAAGAATACACGTCATAAAAAAATGTATAGTTTAATTGCTGGCTTTGTAGAAGTTGGTGAAACTTTAGAGGAAGCAGTCCGTAGAGAAACCAAAGAAGAAGTAAATATTGAGATTAAAAATATACAATATTTAGCCAGTCAACCTTGGCCATTTCCAAGTAATTTGATGATTGCATTTAGAGCCGAATATCATTCAGGCGAAATAAAACTTGAAGAAAAAGAAATCAGCGACGCACAGTTTTTTAAATTTGATGCATTACCTGAACTTCCATTTAAAGGAAGTATTGCTTATGAGATGATTATGCATATTCTTCATGGAAATAGAGTTGCAGATGAAACAAAAGAATGGTTATAGGGCTTTCAGATATTTATAAATTAACTTTACTTAGCTTTTTGTGCGTAAGCCAATTATCAAAATTTAAAAAAGATTAAATATGTAGCAGAACATGCTTGTTCAATCCAAGAAAATTGTGAATACTCATGCCCGAAATTTCAGACTTATCTTTAACTTTTTTGGGGTTAGGCTACTACAGTGAAAACACATTCATTTTCTCGTTTACATCAAGCTTTACTGGTTGCTGGTTCATTTTCATGTGGTGGACTAACTTCGGTCTTAGCAAATGCAGAAGATGAAACTGCTGTATCAAAATTGCCAACAATCACAGTTGCTGCTCAATCTGAACAAACAATACCATATCAGCAGAAATTGAATTTAACGGGTTTTTCTCGGAAAAGTATTGATGAAATTCCTGCTTCTATTGGTATTGTGACCGCAGAGCGAATTGCGGATCAACACGCAAAAACATTAACTGATATTGTTAAAAACGAAGCTGCTGCTGGTGATGGATATGCACCGATTGGCTATTATGCTAATTTTATTATGCGTGGTTTCGCGCTTAATCTAGGATCAAGTTATCTACTCAACGGAAATTTGTTACGTGGCGAGCAAAATGTAGCGCTTGAAAATAAAGAACAAGTAGAAATTTTAAAGGGTATTAGCGCAATTCAAAGTGGAATGTCTACGCCAGGTGGAGTAGTTAACTATGTGACTAAACGTCCAAAAGACATTCGTTCTGTTACCTTGGAAACAGATAGTCATGGTGGTAATCGTATCGCAACTGATATAGGCGATATATTGGGTGAAAATCAACAATTTGGCTATCGAATCAATCTCGCTCAAGAAGAGATTCATCCTTATGTAGAACATAGCAATGGGAAACGTTTATTTGGTTCAGTCGCTCTAGATTGGAATATTTCTGATCATTCAAAACTCGAATTTGATATTGAATCACAACGTCAGCGTCAGCGCTCTGTACCAGGCTATCAATTATTAGATGGAAAAACTGTACCCCAAAGTGTGGATTGGGATCGTCTACTTGGTTATCAAAGCTGGAGTAAACCCATCACAAATGAAAGTCTAAATACAAGTTTAAAATATACCCATCATATCAATAAGGATTGGACAGCAAATCTTTCTGCTTCACAAAGCCGTGTTGTGGTTGATGACTATTCAGCATTTCCATGGGGATGTTACAGTGATATTTGTGAGTACACTGGTCTAGGTAATACCTTTGATAAAAATGGTAACTACGATATTTATGACTTCCGTAGTCCAGATGATAGTTACCTAACCAATCAGTTTAAAACTGGAGTAAATGGGACACTCAACACAGGAACATGGCAACATAGTTTAAATGTCGAGTTGTCTCATACTTATAAACGACGTGCACAATATGATGCCATCAACCAACCTATTGGCACAGGTAATATCTATGAAAATACAGTGAGCTACAATCCGACAGATAAAGTTTTAGGCAATCATTATAAATCGCTTGATAGTCAGCAAACAGCATTAAATCTTCAAGATCAAATCCTTTTCAATAATTCATGGTCTGTTCTCATGGGCGGAAAAATCCTTTCATTAGATGAAAAAGCCTATGATGCCAATTCGAATAAGATTCGTGATACAAACTTAAATCGATTCTTACCCCAATTTGCTGTGATGTATCAACCTTGGGAAAATACTCACGTTTATACATCATTTAGTAAAGGTTTAAGTGATGGCGGTCAAGCGCCATGGTATGCATTTGGTAATGAAGAAAAAGGAATTGAAGGTAATGCCTTCCAAACACTAGAACCGATTAAATCTACTCAATATGAGCTTGGATTAAAACAACAATTTCAAAATATGTTGTTTACCGCAGCACTATTTAATTTAGAGCAAGATAATCAATATACCAATGCGAATAACTACTTTTTAAAAGATGGAAAACAGCACAATTTAGGTTTGGAATTTGGGTTGCAAGGACGCTTAGGACAAAATCTTGATTTAAATTCAACATTAGCGCTTACACACTCACGTTTAAAAGATATTCAGGTAGATGAATATCAGCATCATCAAACTCAAAATGTGCCAAAACTACGTTTTGCTAGTAATCTCTCATATGCAATGCCACAAATCGAGGGCTTGCGCTTATTAGCTGGTGTTCGTTACAGCAGCAGTAAATATGCGAATAAAACTGGTTCAGTGAAAGTACCTAGTTATACTGTATTTGATACTGGTGCAGCTTATAAATTCCATGCTTATGGATATGAGAATCAATTGAGATTTAATGTTGATAATCTATTTAATAAAAAGTATTTGAGAGACGCGGGCAGTTTCTTCGGGGATGATTACTTGTTCCTAGGTGCTCCTCGTACAGCACATTTCTCTTGGTCTGTGAATTTTTAATAAAAATTCAATTTAATAGACCAAACTGAAGATTATAAAAATAATCTTCAGTTTTTAATTCGTATCGATTACTTAAATATGATTTTAAATCATAATAAATCGAGATTTACCTTTTCAGGTCTAAATCGAACTCATCCCAACGCTGTATTGCACTGTTCATTGATTGGGCTTTCACATGCCCAAAACCTCGCACATCAGCAGGAAGTTTGGCAATTTCCTCAGCAACCACCAAATTATATTTCTCAGGTGATTCGGCTAAGGTCTCGACAAAACTTATATAACGGTCGCGCCATGCTTGTTCTTGCTGACGTTCTGCTTGACGAGAAAATGGGTCTAGGAAAGTTTCACGTAGCCATTGTAAACGTGCCAATAGCATCATAGGGAAGCGGATCCAATATCCGAAAGCACGTTTACGGATATTTTGATGTGCGCCCAGTACAGGTGGAGCTAGATGATAGGTTAGACGTAAGCCTTCTCCAAACTGCGAGGCTATAGACTGTTTGAATTTTTTAGCTGTAAGCAAACGTGCAACTTCATACTCATCTTTATAAGCCATCACTCGATAAAGTTGTGTTGCAATGGTTCCAGCTAATGATTCAGGTAAATTTTTTGCAGCTCGCTCTACTAAGTTTTTGTACTTTAAGGCGTATTCTTCATTCCAATATTCACGCAAACGAGTAGTACGGTCTTCAATTAATTCAGACATGGTCTGAGGTTTATTAAGTTTTGGCATCGCTGAGACTAAACGCGGAATTAATTGAGGATCGCTGCTCAGATGACAACCAATACGGAAAGCCTCAATATTCTTATCGACCGCCGTACCATTTAATTGAATTGCTTTTTCTATACTCTCTCTAAGTAGTGGTATTTTTCCTGATTGCCAAGCCATACCTAAAAGAATTTGGTTGGTATAGATCGAATCTCCGAGGACTTGAGTGGCAATCCGAGCTGCTGGTAATGTAACTAGTTTTCCGTGATGTACTCGTCCTTTCAAACGAGTAATTAAGTCTGTAATCGGAGCATACCAGTCCCGAGACTCAATAAAACTTAAGGTTGGAGAGGCATCTTCATTCACGATCACCACTGCTTTATCTGTTAGGCGTGATAACGCAGCTTTGCTACCTGCTACGATTGCATCGGCGCCGATTAAAATATCACATTGACCAGCAGGAATTTTTGTTGCTGAAATTTGCTCGTCGTCTGAAGCAAGTTGTACATAGGAATAAACTGTTCCACCTTTCTGTGCTAATCCTGCCATATCCATAACACGTGTTGCTTTACCTTCAAGATGCGCAGCCATTCCTAACAATGCACCTAAAGTAACCACACCTGTACCACCGACACCACCCACCATGATTCGGCTCGGTGTATTTTCCAAGTTAGGAATGATTGGTTTTTCTGGCCAGCCAGCAGGAAATCCTTCAAATTTTTCAGGGCGTTTCATATCACGTGTATGTACAGTGACAAAACTTGGGCAAAAACCTTCGACGCAAGTAAAGTCTTTATTACAGGTGCTCTGGTTAATTTGACGCTTAGTACCTAATTCTGTTTCTACAGGTTCGACAGATAAACAGTTCGATTTTTTTGAACAGTCACCACAGCCTTCACAAATATCAGTATTAATAAATAAACGTTCAGCAGGGTCAGGGTAGGCATTACGTTTACGGCGACGACGTTTTTCACTAGCACAAGTTTGAACATAGATTAGGGCTGTTACTCCCGAAATATCACGTAATTGACGTTGGATTGCATCTAATTCATTACGGTGATGAATTTCTACATCAGCTGCTATACCTTCTTCGGCATGTATCAGCTCAGGTTCATCTGTGACGATAACCTGTTTTCTTATCCCTTCAGCGGCTAACTGACGCGTTAGTTGAGCAACACTCAAATGCCCATCCACATGTTGTCCGCCCGTCATTGCAACAGCATCGTTGTAGAGGATTTTGTAAGTAATATTAATTTTTGCAGCGATGGCTTGGCGAATAGCAAGATAACCTGAATGGAAATAAGTTCCGTCACCTAGATTGGCGAAAATGTGTTTTTCATTAGTAAAATGCGATGCACCAGCCCAACTAACACCTTCACCACCCATTTGTGAATAGGTTTCTGTACCACGATCAAGTGAAACTGCAATGTAATGACATCCAATGCCACCTAATGCACGACTACCTTCGGGTAATTTAGTTGAAGTATTGTGAGGACATCCGCTACAGAAAAATGGCTTGCGATCAGCAATATCTAAAATACGTTGAGATTCTTGTTCAGCTGTTTTTAATAAGCCAACTCGGTTTTGAATTTGTTCTTTTATATGTACTGGAATATCCAAGGCGAGAAAACGTGCTGCCAACATTTTTGCAATTGGTTCAGGCTGAAATTCGTAATATCCAATTAAGGGAGCTTCCTCAGTAGATGTACTCCATTCGCCCTTACCATCACAAGCTTTACCAATAATATGAGGGCGTTGATGATCAGGTAGTGAATACAACTCATCTTTAATTTGAGATTCAAGAATCGGGCGTTTTTCTTCAACAACGATCAGCTCTTTTAAACCTTCTGCAAACTCATGTAATCCTTGTGGTTCCAAAGGCCAAATAAGACCGACTTGATAAACTTTTAAGCCAATTTGTTCAGCAATATCGTTATCAATCCCTAATATACGCAAAGCTTCAATCGTATCGAGATAACCTTTGCCACTCGCAACGATACCGATACGGGCATTTTCACATGACCAAGTGACTTTATTGAGTTGGTTGGCACGTGCATATGCTAAGACAGCAGGTAAGCGGTATTTGTAAAGTCGTTCTTCTTGTTGGATACCATGATCTGGCCAGCGAATATTAACGCCATCATCAGGAAATTTAACATCTTTAGGCAAGACTGGAATGACACGATCCTCATCAACATGTACAGATGCTGATGTCTCTACGATTTCACTCACGAGTTTCATGGAAGTCCATACACCAGCAAATCGTGACATAGCGACAGCATGGATACCAAGATCAAGAATGTGTTGTACTGAGGTTGGATAAAAAATAGGAATGCCGCAACCCATCATCACATGTTCAGACTGGTGCGGAACAGTAGAAGACTTACAAGAATGATCATCACCAAATAGGGCAACAACACCACCGTGTTCGGCTGTACCTGCGAGGTTAGCATGACGAAGCACATCACCTGAGCGATCTACACCTGGACCTTTGCCATACCACCAAGAAGTAACACCATCAAATTTACCTTGACCTGCTAAATTGGCTTGTTGGCTACCCCAAATCGCGGTAGCAGCCAAATCTTCATTAACACCAGGTTGAAAGACCACATCATGATCTTTCAAAATTCCTTCAATTTGCCAAAGAAAATTATCATAGTTACCAACAGGTGATCCGCGATAACCTGAAATAAACCCAGCAGTATGGTAACCATTTTTACTATCACGGCGGGTTTGAGCGAGTGGTAAACGCACCAAAGCTTGAATACCTGTCATATAAGCCGTGCCGTTATCGCTTATGTATTTATCATCAAGGGATACATCTTTAGTCGGTATCTTTTTAGGTGTAAATGTCGTAGCGATATTCATTTATGTCTCCTTTGTATTATGTAGTTCGAGCTACTTTCTTTTCTCAACATCCGAGTTGACTTTTGGAGTTATAGACATACAACGATCAAATCATGCGCTGAACCGTCAAAAAAATACGCATGGATGTATGTACATATTTACCATTGTGGTTGATCTAAACTGGTGCAACAATGCGTAATTTAGGAAAAGATATTTACGTTATGCGCAAAAATCTCGATGGTGGACTGTTGCATGCAATGCATGCTTTCCTGAAAGTGATTGACAGTGGAAGTTTTACAGCAGCTGCTGAACAGATGGATTTGACCACAGCTCAGGTATCGCGTCTGATCAGCGAGTTAGAGTCACGGCTTGGTGTTAAACTGATGCAACGCTCTACACGGCAGCATGCACTGACAGATATTGGTGCGCTTTATGCTGAACGTTGTCGACAAGTGCTATCGATCATAGATGAAGCAGAGTCAGAAGCGACAGGAACGGCAACAAAGCCAAAAGGACGGTTGCGGATTTTGAGTATGGCAAGCTTTGGGCATTATTATATATCGCCTGTAATGGCTAAATTTTGCCAAAGCTATCCTGATTTGACTGTCGAATATCGAACTTCGCAGAACACACCAGACATTTTAGGTAAGGGAATTGATGTCAGTTTATATTTAACTGAATCACTGACTGACTCAAGATTCGTATCACGCCGTATTGGCACCATATTTTCAGTGTTGTGCGCATCTCCTGCATATTTAGCAAAGCATGGCACACCAAACTCACCTGAAGATTTGTACAACCATGCATGTCTACGTTTAGTCAATCCATCAATTACACCCGAATGGCATTTGATTAATGAAAAGGGTGGTTTTCATGAGATCAGTACGAGCGGTCAAATTGTCGCTGATACTCCTGAGTTATTATTAGATGTCGTACAACAAGATATGGGAATCGCATTATTACCGATGTTTTCAGTGATTGAAGCTGTTCGGGCAGGTCGATTGTGTCATGTGTTGCCCGATTGGCGTTCACCTGATATTGGTGTTTATACATTATTACCGTCAAGAGATTATATTGATGCAAAAACACGTGCTTGGTTGGATTGGGTAGAACAATATATTTCACCAAAAATTAAATCAGATACTTCTTATTTTTATCAATTAACACATACTGAATGATCTAAATTTAAGTCAAAAATAAGTGATTAAAACAAAAAACATGAATGCTCCTTCAAATTTATTTTTAGTGGAGCATTTATAATGAACGCTGAGATTTATTTATGCACATGACTGCTGAAGATAAGTATTTGCATAATTAGATAAGTTTTTTCGGTTCAATATTTGATTGATATTTTGACTAGCCAACATCAGTTTTTCTAGATTAATGCCAGTTTCATATCCAATGTGTGACAGTAAATAATATAAATCCTCTGTTGCAACATTCCCAGATGAACCTTTGGCATAAGGACAACCACCCAGTCCAGCAAGCGAAGAATCAAAGACTCGAATACCTTGCTGTAAAGATTGATAGATATTGGCGATCGCCATACCATAAGTATTATGAAAATGCCCAGCCAAAATCTTGCTATCCAATTCTGCTAAGCATGCTTGCCAGACTTTTTGCACTCGATCTGGTGTTGCTGTCCCAATGGTTTCACCCAATGAAATTTCATAACATCCCATGTCATGCAGCCGTTTGACGACATTCACGACTTGTTTGGGATCAATTGCACCTTCGTAAGGACAGTCCACGATACAAGAGACATAACCACGTACACGAACATTGTTTGCTTGCGCCGCTTGAAAAATCTCAGAGAATCGTTCTAAGCTTTCATCGATCGAGCAGTTGATATTCTTTCGAGTAAAACTCTCAGAAGCTGCGGTAAAGACCGCAACCTCTTTACATCCAACTGCTTGGGCAGCTTCGAAGCCTTTAAGATTAGGCGTGAGCAAGCTCAAATTTAAATCATTGCGTTGTGGCAACAATTTAAATAACTCATCGCTCTGCGCCATTTGTGGTACCCATTTGGCTGATACACATGAACCTACTTCAATTGACTTTAAACCTGCATCAATTAAATCATTGATAAAACTCAATCGCTGCTCAATGCTTAAAGCTTGTTTCTCATTTTGCAAACCATCACGAGGCCCAACTTCTACAATCTTTACATAGTCACTCATGCAACTTCCTCCTCAGCAGCTTGGAAGTCCACAAGCTCATCACCAGCTTTGACTTGATCACCCACTTGGAAATAGGCATCTAAAATCACACCATCTTTTGGAGCGCGAATGGTATATTCCATTTTCATCGCTTCAAGTGTTAAAAGCACATCATCTTTCTTCACAGTGTGATTTGCGCCTACAAGTAATTGTGTCACCACGCCAGGCATCGGTGCTTTGAGATGTCCTTGCTCAGATTGACCATCAGTTTGATTATAATCCTGACGTAAGTAGCTAAACTTATAACTTTGTCCAGCCTTAAATAGGGTAATACCTTGCAAACCTCGGTTAAAGGCGAGCTTTTGTTGAATTCCACCAATTTGAATATTTGCACTGTGCTGATCAGTTAATTGACCTGTGATGTGATACTGCTGACCATTAAATTCTGCGTTAAACCCTTGTTCAGCAGCAGAAAACTTAATTTGAATATTTTGATTTAAATAGTTCAATTTAATGCTGTGCTGATAAGACACATTACTACGCCATAAGGGTTGTGCTAGCCACAGTTGTTTTTGAGTTGATTGATTGCTTTGCATTTGGCTTAGAAATTCAATAAATGCAGTCGCAACAACAAACTCAGGTTTTATATTCGCTGGGCTAAACAAGAACTGTTCTTCACGTTGAATTAGATTCGTATCCAACTTTGCTTGTTTGAACGAATCACAACGTACAATCTTTTCCAAAAAAGCAATGTTATTGCCTAAACCATCGACATGGAATTGACTAAGCGCGTGTTGCATTTGAATCAAAGCAGCTTCACGGTTCTTACCCCATACGATCAATTTGGCAATCATTGGATCATAGAAAGTGGTAATTTCATCACCTTCAACGATGCCACTATCTACACGAACAAATTGGTTTTGCGCTGGGTAGCGTAGATAGTCAATTTTACCGATTGCAGGTAAAAAACCTTTGTTTGGTTCTTCGGCATAAATACGCGCTTCAAGCGCATGCCCATGAATTTGTAATTCATGTTGCAGTTTTGGTAATGGCTCACCATACGCAACTCGTAATTGCCATTCTACTAAGTCCTCTCCAGTAATCATTTCAGTCACAGGATGTTCGACTTGTAAGCGTGTGTTCATTTCCATGAAATACGCCGTACCATCTTGTTCAACGATAAATTCAACCGTACCTGCACCAACATAATCCACAGCTCGAGCAGCATCAATTGCAGCTTGACGCATAGCATCGAGCTTTTCGCTTGGCATTTGCGGAGCAGGGGCTTCCTCTAGTACTTTTTGATGACGACGTTGAACAGAACAATCCCGTTCAAATAAATGTACATAGTTGCCATGTGTGTCGCCAAATACTTGTACTTCGATATGACGTGGTTGAATCACATAACGTTCAATCAGTACGTCATCATTACCAAAACTCGATTTGGCTTCACGTTTACAGGACGCAAGAGAATGTAGGAAATCTTCGCTACATTCCACCAGACTCATGCCTTTACCACCACCGCCAGCACTGGCTTTAATTAAAACAGGATAGCCAATTTCATCTGCTTGCTGTTTTAAGAATTCAGCATCTTGGTTGGTTCCGTGATAACCCGGCGTTAAAGGTACACCTGCTTTTTCCATCAATGCTTTAGAAGTTGCTTTCAAGCCCATCGCTAAAATGGCATCGACTGGAGGACCAATGAAGCAAATATTGTGCTGTTGGCAAGCTAAGGCAAATTGATCGTTTTCCGAAAGAAAACCATAACCAGGATGAATCGCTTGGCTTCCTGTATCAATCGCCGCTTGAATAATACGATCAACTTGTAAATAACTTTGTGTTGCAGGAGATTGACCAATATAAATCGCTTCATCAGCAAGTTTAACGTGTTGTGCATGTGCATCTGCATCTGAATAAACCGCAACCGTCGCAATACCTAATTTTTTAGCAGTACGAATCACACGGCAAGCAATCTCACCACGATTCGCAATTAAAATCTTTTCAAACATGTTAATCATCCTTAATTGTTGTTATTAGAATTTGAAGTCCACGCAGGGGCTTGCTTATTTAAGAAAGCGGTTAAACCTTCTTTTGCCTCACTGCCTTGACGGACTTGTGCAATGTGTTGAGCAGTTTGTCGAAGTAACTCATCGTTCATACTTTGATTGCTAACCATTTGAATCAGTTGCTTAGATGCTTCATGGGCATGTGGTCCACCCAGCAGTAAAGCATCAATAATCTCTTGAACTTTTTTATCTAAATCTTCTGCATCCGCAATTTCATGTGCCAAGCCGATTTGTTTTGCTTCGTGCGCTGAGATACGTTCAGCAGTTAAAAAATAGCGTGAAGCTTGTCTAGCACCAATCGCACGAATCACATATGGACTAATCGTAGAAGGGGCAAGACCTAGTCGAACTTCAGAAGTTGCAAACTTTGCATCGGTACTGGCGATGCAAATATCACATGCAGATGCCAAACCCATACCACCACCAAAAGCAATGCCATGAACACGTGCAATCGTTGGCTGATTTAAGGTTGCAAGTGCTTCAAGCATCTGTGCGAGTTTTAAAGCATCGGCTTCATTTTCTTCTGTAGAAGCTTGACCCGCTTGTTTCATCCAATTCAGATCTGCACCTGCTGAAAAGCTTTTACCACGACCTGCTAAAACTACAACTCGAATATCGTCACGGATAGCAATTTGCTTAAAGCAAGTATGCAATTCTTCAATCACCGTTGTATTGAAGGCATTGTGTAGCTCAGGGCGATTTAGCCACACATATGCCACCTGATCATGCTGTTCCAGTTGTAAAAATTGATAGCTCATAAACACCTCTTACATGCGGAACACGCCAAATTTAGTCGGTTGAATCGGTGCATTTAAAGCTGCAGCAAGACTTAATCCTAGTACTTGACGCGTTTGCGCTGGATCAATCACACCGTCATCCCACAAACGGGCAGAAGCATAGTAAGGATGACCTTGACGTTCATACTGATCACGAATCGGTTGCTTAAATTCATCTTCTTCTTGTGCTGACCATTCTGCGCCTTTTTGCTCGATCTGATCACGCTTCAAAGTCGAAAGTACGCTGGCTGCTTGCTCACCACCCATGACTGAAATACGTGAGTTTGGCCAAGTCCATAAGAAACGAGGAGAATAAGCACGTCCACACATACCGTAGTTACCTGCACCAAAAGAACCGCCAATGATGAGTGTAAGTTTTGGTACATTTGCAGTTGCAACCGCCATCACCAGTTTGGCACCGTGCTTGGCAATACCTTCATTTTCGTATTGGCGACCCACCATAAAGCCTGTGATATTTTGAATAAATAACAACGGAATATTGCGTTGGGTACATAACTCAATAAAGTGTGCGCCTTTTTGAGCTGACTCAGAAAATAGAATGCCATTATTGGCAATAATTCCGACAGGCATCCCATAAAGTGATGCAAACCCTGTGATCAAGGTTGAGCCAAAACGAGCCTTAAACTCATCGAAACGAGAACCATCGACGATACGTGCAATCACTTCTCGTACATCAAATGGCTTGCGCGCATCGGTTGGGACTACACCATACAACTCTTTCGCATCAAACAATGGTTCATCAATCTGCTTATTGAGTTCGTTTGATTTTTTATTCAAATTGGCAACGATATTACGTGCAATCGCAATCGCATGCTCATCATTTTCAGCGAGGTGATCAGCAACACCTGAAAGACGCGTATGTACATCACCACCACCCAAATCTTCGCTACTTACGACTTCACCTGTTGCAGCTTTAACCAGAGGAGGGCCACCTAAGAAAATCGTGCCTTGATTACGCACGATGATGGTTTCATCTGACATCGCAGGAACATAAGCACCACCAGCGGTACAGCTACCCATAACGACTGCAATTTGGGCAATACCTTGGCTCGACATACGTGCTTGATTGTAGAAGATACGCCCGAAGTGATCACGATCAGGGAAGACCTGATCCTGCATAGGTAAATACGCACCACCTGAATCTACAAGATAAATACAAGGTAAGTGATTTTGTTCAGCAATTTCTTGTGCGCGTAAATGCTTTTTAACCGTAAGTGGGTAATACGTGCCACCTTTGACCGTTGCATCATTGGCAACGATCATGCATGTCACACCGTTAACCTGTCCAATACCCGCAATCACACCCGCAGCAGGAATATCATCTTCATAAACTTTATACGCAGCAAGTTGTCCGATTTCTAAAAAAGCTGTGCCAACGTCAATCAATTGATCAATACGTTCACGTGGAAGCAATTTTCCACGTGCTAAATGCTTTTGACGTGCGTTTTCTCCGCCACCTAATGCAATATTTTGGGCAATTTGTGTTAAATCATTAACCAAAGTCTGCATAGCTTGTTGGTTTGTTTTGAAGTCTTCACTTCGCACATTAATTTTGCTTTGTAATTGATTCATATGATGCATCCTGATTTATCGTTATTATTTGGTTTCATTAAACAATTCACGTCCGATCAACATACGACGAATTTCAGATGTACCTGCACCAATTTCATAAAGTTTTGCATCACGCCATAAACGACCCGTAGGGAATTCATTGATATAGCCATTGCCACCTAAAGTTTGAATCGCTTCACCTGCCATCCATGTCGCTTTTTCTGCTGCATATAAAATGGCACTGGCTGCATCTTTACGTAAGCTACGGTCATGATCTGCTTTATCACACGCTGTACCAACGGCATATACAAGCGCTTTACAAGCCAGCCAAGTTGAATACATATCAGCAAGTTTGCCTTGCATTAATTGGAACTCACCTAAAGCTTGTCCGAATTGTTCACGTTGATGTAAATACGGAATCACGACATCCATACAGGCATCCATAATTCCAAGTGGACCTGCGCTTAAAACTGCACGCTCATAGTCCAAGCCACTCATCAGGACTTTAGCGCCGTTACCGACACCACCCAACACGTTTTCAACAGGTACTTCTACATTGTCAAAAAACAATGGATAGGTATTTGAGCCACGCATACCAAGTTTGTCTAAGTGATGACCATGACTAAAACCTTTCATGTCCTTTTCAATTAAAAAAGCGGTCATGCCTTTTGCGCCTGCATGTGGATCAGTTTTTGCGTATACCACTAAGACATCAGCATCACCGCCATTGGTAATCCACATCTTGGAACCATTTAAAACGAAATGATCACCTTTTTGTTCAGCACGTAATTTCATACTGACCACATCAGAACCCGCATTCGGTTCAGACATCGCTAGGGCACCGACATATTCTCCAGAAATTAATTTAGGCAGATATTTCTGCTTTTGTTGCTCATTACCGTTGCGATTAATTTGGTTAATACATAGGTTTGAGTGCGCTCCATAGGAAAGAGCAATTGCTGCAGAAGCACGAGAAATTTCTTGCATAACAATAATATGAGCAAGATAACCGAGGTTGGTACCGCCGTATTCTTCAGAAACCGTTAGGCCTAATAAGCCCATATCACCGAACTTTTTCCATAGATGGCTCGGAAATTTATTGTCTTTATCTACTTGCTGAGCAATTGGTGCAATTTCTTTTGCACAAAATGCGGCAACTGAATCTTGAAGGGCAATCAATGTTTCATCCAGACCAAAATTCAAGCTACGTAGGTTCATTGTGTTCATCCTATTGGTTATATTTGTTGTTCCATAAGCATTCTTGTTTGTGCTTAGGAAGTACCATACAATGAATTTTTAAAAAAGTGAATAGAGATTCATAAAATGATTTACAATTCACTTTAATTGTTAGAGAATAAATTTCATGAGTTATAAACGATCATCTTTAATGCAAGAACGGATGGAACAAAATCGTAAGTCGATTTTGAGTTCAGCCAGAAAATTAATTTCAGAAGGAGGGTTTAAAGACGCACAGATACAAACAATTGCTGAGCAAGCAGGTGTTTCAAGTGGATTGGTTTATCGCTACTTTGACAATAAAAGTCAGGTACTTATTGAAGTTCTGTCAGAAGCGATCAATACCGAACTATTGGTGATTGATGCGATTACGGAAAGTGATCTAACGGCGGAACAGAAGTTACATAAAGCGGTAACAACCTTTGTAAAAAGGGCACTAAACAGCCCTCAGCTTGCATATTCACTCATGTTTGAACCTGTTGACTCATTGGTAGAGCATGAGCGTTTTCGTGTTAAGCAGTTGATTAAACAAAGTATTATTAAAATACTCGCAGATGGAAATGCAAGTGGCGAGTTTGTGTTAGAGGATTTAAATACCACCGCACTTTGTGTGGTTGGCGCGATGACTTTTGTAGTCGTAGAACCTCTAGACCCAGCTCAAAATACAAAGTTTGATCAGCAACACAAAGACTATTTTTCAAAGCAAATTGCTGATTTTTGTGTGGATGCCGTGAGGAAAAAATAGGCATAAACAACAATAAAAAATCAAAACAAGGCAGTTTGAAGAATAGTTGCAGTAATAACAATGAGATGAAATCAGAACAGAATTAGAAAGAATCAAGGAGAATGATTCAATGCAACAACAACGGTTAAGCTATGCCTCTGGACCAAGTGCACAACCCTTATTGGGGATGACGATTGGAGAAAAAATTGATCAAGTTTGTCAGCAATATGCTGATCAAGAAGCTATTGTAAGTTCACATCAGAACAGACGGTTGACCTATAAACAACTACAAGATGAAGTGAATGCTTTTGCCTGTAGTTTGCTCAAACTCGGTTTAAAGAAAGGCGACAGACTCGGTATCTGGTCACCAAACTGCGTGGAATGGACGATCACTCAATTTGCTGCTTTTAAAGCAGGGATTATCCTAGTGAACTTAAATCCTGCCTATAAAAGCCATGAGTTAGAGTATGTATTGAATAAAGTTTCCTGCAAAGGATTGATCATCGCCTCACAATTCAAAACGACTGATTATCAAGAGCTTTTGACGCGAATTGCACCAGAAATTGTTTTCTGTACAGACAAAATCATTCATTCAGAACGTCTGCCTTTCTTAAAGTTTGTGATCAAAATTGATGAAAAACAGCATACAGGTATTCATCGTTTCAGTGATTTAGTCGTTCCTCCAACTCAAGAACAACTCGATCAATTACAATTAGCTACGAAGCAATTGCAATTTGATGAAACCATTAATATTCAATTTACATCAGGAACGACTGGTAATCCGAAAGGCACAATGCTCACCCATCATAACATTCTGAATAATGGTTATTTTGTAGGAGAGGGTATTCGTTTAACGCCACAAGATAAAGTATGCATCTCTGTGCCTTTATTCCACTGTTTCGGTATGGTCATGGGAAATCTAGCCTGTATCACACATGGTTCTACTATGGTGTATCCATCAGCCGTTTTTAATCCATTAGAAACATTAAAGACAATTCACAACGAACGTTGTACGGCAGCATACGGCGTACCAACCATGTTCATCGCCACTTTAGAACATGAACAATTTAATGAATTTGACCTATCAAGTTTACGTACAGGGATTATGGCGGGAAGCCCATGCCCGCGTGAAATTATGCAGCGTGTGATTGATCGTATGCATATGTCAGAAATCACGATTTGTTATGGCATGACTGAGACTTCACCAGTCAGCGTACAAAGCTCCGTGAGTGACACCATTGATAAACGCGTCAGTACAGTTGGACATGTTCATCCACATGTCGAAATTAAAATCGTCGATCCTGAAGGGCAACTCATACCACAAGGAACTTTAGGCGAACTATGCGTTAGAGGTTACTCGGTGATGGCAGGCTATTGGGGCGAAGAAGAAAAAACCCGTGAAGTAATTGATGCCGCAGGTTGGATGCATACAGGTGACATTGCGGAGATGGATGCTGAAGGCTTTGTTAAAATCAAAGGCCGCATCAAAGATGTCGTCATTCGAGGTGGAGAAAATCTCTTTCCTAAAGAAATCGAAGACTTCTTATACACCCATCCTGCGATCTGTGATGTGCAAGTGATTGGTCTACCTGATACGCGTTATGGTGAAGAACTATGCGCTTGTATTATTTTGCATGAACATCATCAGACCGATGAAGACAACATTCGTAGTTTCTGTAAGGAACACATTTCACATAATAAAGTGCCACGTTACGTAAAATTCTTTAATGAATTTCCTATGACCGCATCAGGCAAAGCGCAGAAGTTTAAGTTACAGGAAATCATGCGTGCTGAACTGAATTTAACTGGAAACGTATTCGACTAAATGATGTTTTACATCACATAGAAAAAACAGCATTTTAAAGTCATAAGGCAAAGGATCACAGTGAATGGCAAAAGATTTTAATAGCCCAAAGATCGTTGAAGAATATGATCAACATATCCGTAAGTTAATTCCTGGATATGAAATCATTCATCAACAAGTGGATGCCATTTTACAGTCTGTACTTCAACCAACTGCACACATACTTATTGTTGGATGCGGAACAGGTTATGAGTTGGAATATCTGCTAAATAGACATCCTGATTGGAAATTTACTGCGCTTGATCCTTCCTTAGCTATGCTTGAAAAAGCAGAAACACGTGTTAAACAAATGGGGAAGTCTGCACAGGTACAATTTGTACATGGTGATCACTTTGCTTTAACTGAAGGTGCTGGTTTTGATGCTGCACTTTCTATTTTAGTCGCGCACTTTATAGCAGATGAACAAAAAACTGACTTCTACAGCAGTATTCATCGGTGTTTGAAAAATAGTGGACTGTTATTGACCTATGATTTGATGCCTTGCAGCAATCCTCAGCATCTACAAGCTTTACGTTATCTATGTATGACTCAAGGTTTAACTGGATTGCAATGCCAGAAAATGTTAGATCGCATGGAAAATGACTTTTTCACTATTTCATTCAGTGAATATCAGCAACGACTTCAAGACATTGGTTTTGAAGACGTACACTCATATAGTCAAATCTTAATGTATCAGGGTTTGATTGCGAAAAAGGCAGAAATTGCCGAGTTTGCTCAAGCCTCATAACCCAAGGGATTCATTCATAATGGAATAAATGATTAGAAGAATAATTTAGCTTTTATTTTTACCAAATGTTCAATTAACAGTGACTTTTATAGTTATTGTGAGGTTCTTTTTGTCTAAATAAAGCGTTACACAAAACAATGAGAGGAGGCAAAACCAAATAAAATCAGATCATTAGGTTTTAAAACAAGAAATGCGATGCAGTCATCAAGTACTGCAAAGGATATAACGCAAACAAAAAATGAACTTGAAAAGTAAAGTTCATGAAACAAGGAAATTGATTTTAATGAAAAGATTCATCTTAACGGTTCAACAAAGTGTTTTAGCGCTATCTGTACTGACTGCCATGTCTGGAAGTTATGCAGGCTCAGAAAGCGCAGAAATAGAACAACTTCGTCAAGAAGTGAAAGAGTTGCGTGCAATGCTGCAGAATTATGTCAAGCAAACTCCGCCTGCTCAGCCCACTACTCAGGTCATGGTTGCACAGACATCTGAACCCGTTCAAACAACAACGCCGAAATTATCACTCACCAAATCTAGTGCAGAGGTTAATTTATATGGTTATTTGCGTGCGGATGCATCTTATCAAGCCAAAGGTGCATCTACGATGTACAACAATATCAGCGGTGTACCATTAGAAGGGACAGCTGAAGAAGCGCAACAAAAAGATCGTTTGCATAGCACTGCAAGTGTTTCTCGGATAGGTCTAAATTTTAAAACACCTACTGCTATGGGCGATGTCGTTGGAAAATTAGAAATGGACTTCTTTGGTAGTGCATCACGCGATCAATTCCGTATCCGTCATGCCTATTTAACCTTTGATAAATGGTTATTAGGTCAGACATGGTCCACATTTATCGCACCTGAATATTATCCAGAAACGATTGATGCTGCGACCTATGTAGGCGGAGCATTACAACGCTCACCATTGGTTCGTTATAGTGACAATATTACGGCAAATACCAGCTTTGCTTTAGCAGTAGAAGATCCTAAATATACAGCAAGCTCTGATCCTGATAATGAAATGCGTTTACCTGCCTTTGTTGGACGTGTAAATCATAAGTTTGACAATGGCTCTTTGCTTTCAGGACGTAGCTTTGTCGCTGAAAAGAAAACTAGTCAAGATGAAGAATGGGCATGGGGTGTCGGCATCGGTGGAAAATATCAATTAACACCAAAAACTTTTCTCAAAGCAGACTATAACCATATCAAAGGCGACGGACGCTTCCTGATGTGGACCAATAGCAGTTATGCAATTGATGATCAAAAGCATATTCAAAGCAATGAGTTTGATTCAATTTCAACAGGGATTACCCATCAATTTAACACTCAATTTCGTTCAACATTGGGTTATGGCTATATGAAAGCCAAAGATAACAATGCTTTTGCACGAATCAATAAAGACAACACAGCTCAAAATAAAGAACTATGGCAAGGCTGGATCAATGGCATGTACAACCCTTACAAGCCAATTACCTTAGGGATGGAATATGTCTACGGTGAACGTGAAACCTTTGATGGTCGCACAGGGACGGATAACCGCATCAACATGATGGCGAGTTATGACTTTTAATACAAATAAGACCTTGAATAATAATATTTTTCTTTAAGGTGCATTATGTCGTTTTAAATAATGATTAGGAATTTATCTCATTGAGGAGATGCAGAATGACAACATCTACGGTTAATGTAAATGCAGTAATTGATCAAGCAAAATTTACACCTTTTCACTGGAGTATTTTACTTTGGTGTTTATTGATTATTATTTTTGATGGTTACGATCTCGTCATTTATGGCGTTGTTCTACCTTTACTTATGCAGGAGTGGTCTCTCACTTCTGTACAAGCAGGCATGCTCGCCAGTACTGCTTTGTGCGGGATGATGTTTGGAGCCATGTTATTCGGTGCTTTGGCAGATAAAATCGGACGCAAAAATGTAATTTTAATTTGTGTGACCTTCTTTAGTGGTTTTACTTTTTTAGGTGCGTTTGCATCTAATCCTTTTGAATTTGGTATTTTACGGTTTTTAGCGGGTTTAGGGATAGGTGGGGTTATGCCAAATCTCGTCGCACTCACATCAGAGTACGCACCCAAACGTATTCGCAGTACCTTAGTTGGCACGATGTTTAGTGGTTATGCGATCGGTGGAATTTTATCAGCACTCATCGGTAGTTCTTTAGTTGAGAGTCAAGGTTGGCAAATCATGTTCTTGATTGCTGGTATTCCTTTGATTTTATTACCTGTTATTTGGAAATTCCTACCTGAATCTTTAACCTTTTTGGTTAAAACGGGAAAAACTGATCAAGCACATAGCATCATTCAAAAAATTTCACCTGAACAAAGCATCGGTATTAATACGCGTTTAGTGTTAAATGAAGATAATATTCCAACAGGTAGTTCTGTAAAAGGCTTATTTCAACAAGGACGTGCATTCAATACGCTTATGTTTTGGGTATTGTTCTTTATGTGCTTATTAATGGTTTACGCACTAAGTAGTTGGTTACCTAAACTTATGCTTGCAGCAGGTTATTCACTCGGCAAGAGTATCTTATTCTTATTTGCTTTGAATGTCGGTGCAATGATTGGTTCGATTGGTGGTGGCATTCTCTCAGATAAATTCCATTTGAAACCTGTAATTATGGGAATGCTGATGGCAGGTGTCGTGGCACTGATCGGCTTAGGATTTAACTCTCCAGCTTATGTTTTATATGGTTTAGTAACTGTTGCTGGCGCAGCGACGATTGGTACTTCAATCCTTCTTTATAGCTATGTTGCGCAATACTATCCACTAAGCGTACGCTCGACTGGAATTGGTTGTGCTTCTGGTGTAGGTCGAATTGGTGCGATTGTCGGTCCGATTTTGACAGGCTTGTTACTAACCTTGAACTTACCACATACCATGAATTTTGTGATGATTTCTGTCCCTGCAATGTTAGCAATTTGCGCGATATTGAGTTTGAAACGTCATAAATTTGATGATGAGCAACAACAAGTAGAAGAAGTAAAAACTAGCTTGACCGAATCAAGTAATGCTTAACTTAATATGACTTGATCCTTCTTTAAAATACGAAAAGCACATCAGATAGTCTGATGTGCTTTTTTATTTCAGACAGAACCTAAAATCAAAAGGATAAGAATAGAAGTGAGTTGGCTCAATTCCTGACTACCCTTAATTCATTAAAACACTTGGATTTACAAGAGACTGGTATCTATTTTTTCATTCAATCTAGAAAGAAAAATGCATCTAAATCAGATCAAACCTTTTCCACACATCATTTTTATGCAAAAAAAGCATCTCGATTGAGATGCTTTGCTGATATTTGATAATTTAGATTTCAATTGCAACAGCTGTTGCTTCACCGCCACCAATACATAATGCAGCAACACCTTTCTTCTTGCCTAGACGTTTTAAGGCATAGATTAATGAAAGAATAATACGTGAACCTGTCGCACCAATCGGATGACCTAAAGCACATGCACCACCGTGAATATTGACTTTAGCTTCATCAATACCTAACTCATGAATCGGTGCCATAGCCACCATCGCGAAAGCCTCATTGATTTCCCATGCATCGACATCCTCAACTGACCAGCCAGCACGATCAAGTACTTTTTGAATCGCACTAATTGGAGCAATCGTAAACTCACTTGGATGTTGCGAATGACTCGAAGTAGCTACAATCTTAGCCAAGACATTTAAATCATTTGCTTGTGCATAATCTTCTGTAGAAAGTACCAAAGCCGCAGCACCATCCGAAATCGAACTTGAATTAGCTGCCGTAATCGTACCGTCTTTGCTAAAAGCAGGTCGTAGTGTCGGAATTTTATCAAGATTTGCTTTCAGAGGTTGCTCATCTTGGTCAATCACCTCAACACCTTTACGTGTTTTAACTTCTACAGCGACGATTTCATCTTTGAAATATCCTTCTGTAATCGCTGTTTGAGCTTTTTGGAGTGAAGAAATCGCAAAGTTATCCATTTGCTCACGGGTGAAACCTTTGGTATTTGCCATATCCTGAGCAAATGAACCCATTAAACGACCCGTTTCAGCATCTTCTAAACCATCCAAGAACATATGATCTTTGATTTCACCATGTCCCATACGATAACCACCACGTGCTTTAGGTAAGATATATGGTGCATTGGTCATAGATTCCATACCGCCAGCAACCACAATATTTGCACTACCAGCTTTCAAAGCATCTGATGCCATCAATACTGCTTTCATCGCAGAACCACATAGTTTATTGATAGTCACAGCGCCAACATGATCTGGAACACCCGCTTTACGCATTGCTTGACGCGCAGGACCTTGACCAATGCCTGCACTCAATACACAACCAAAAATCACTTCATTGACTTGCTCTGGTGCAATACCAGCACGCTGGATAGACTCACGGATTACAGCAGCACCTAATTCTGGAGCAGTTAAACTAGCAAGGCTACCTTGAAAACCGCCCATTGCGGTACGACTACCTGACACAATAACAATAGAACTCATTTTTATATCTCTTTAAATGTACGTTGTTATAAAACTGCTCCAGTTCAACAGACTAAAGCAGAATATTTAATCTCATTTATGCCACTAAAGATTTATCAAAAATTAATGGCACACCTGTTACTGCTCGAATTTGTTCGAGTGTCACATCTTTTGCGAGTTCAATCAGCTCAACACCTTCAGATGTAATATCCATGACACCTAAATCCGTAATCACGCGATGAACAACGGCTTGACCTGTAAGGGGTAAGCTGCATTTTTTAACGATCTTAGGCGTACCATCTTTCGCGCAGTGTTCCATAAGAACCACAACTTTTTGAACACCTGCAACCAAGTCCATTGCACCGCCCATACCTTTGACTTTCTTACCTGGAATCATCCAATTGGCTAAGTCACCTTGTTCAGAAACTTCCATAGCGCCTAAAATCGCAATATTGACATGACCGCCACGGATCATGGCGAAAGATTCTGAACTTGAGAAAAATGCCGCACCTGCACGTGCAGTAATCGTTTGCTTTCCAGCATTGATTAAATCCGCGTCTAGCGTTTCCTCAGTAGGAAATGCGCCGATACCAAGCAATCCATTTTCAGACTGCAACCATACATTCATGTTTTTTGGAATATAGTTGGCAACAAGGGTAGGTAAGCCAATACCCAAGTTCACATAGAAGCCATCTTCGAGTTCTTGTGCAGCACGCTGTGCCATTTCATTACGTGACCAAGCCATTTTAAACTACCTCCATGCTTAAAGTTTTTTGTTCGATACGTTTTTCAGGTGATGCATTTAAAATAATGCGATTCACATAAATCCCTGGTAAATGGATTTCATCTGGATCTAATTCACCAATCTCAACGATTTCTTCCACTTCAGCAATGGTGATTTTCCCAGCCATTGCACATTCAGGATTAAAATTCTGAGCCGTCTTACGGAATATTAAATTTCCTGCTTTATCTGCCTTGTAAGCTTTAATAAGAGAAACATCAGCAGTAAGAGATTCTTCTAAAATGTATTTTTTACCATGAAAACTGCGTTCTTCTTTGCCTTCAGCAATCAGAGTTCCTACACCAGTTTTCGTATAAAAAGCTGGAATACCAGCACCACCAGCGCGTAATTTTTCCGCTAATGTTCCTTGTGGAGTTAATTCAACTTCAAGCTCACCATTTAGATATTGACGTTCGAATTCTTTATTTTCACCCACATAAGATGAGATCATTTTTTTGATCTGTTTGGTATGCAATAAAATACCTAGGCCAAAATCATCCACACCCGCATTATTTGAAATACAAGTCAGACCTGTTACACCACTTTCTTTAACCGCCACAATGAGCTGCTCGGGAATTCCACATAACCCAAAACCGCCCACGGCAAGGGTTTGGTTATTAGCAACCACATCTTTGATTGCAGCCTCAGCACTGGCATATACCTTATTCATTCTATTATTGTCCTATCGTCCCTTAGTGATTTAGTTTTAGCATTAGGACTAGGTAGATAGAAGTTGATTTTTCTCAAGGATTAATGAGTTTAATTAATAAATTGATTTATTTGGACAGATTTTAATCTAAAAAACAATAGATTAAAATTCATAAACTATTGAAAATATTAATAATAAATATATTTATTTACAAGTGAAAAATATAAGACCAATTGCAATAATGAGTTGTTTAAAATTTATACCTTATCAACGACTCAATAAATTGTGCCGAAATATGAGATATTTCAAAATTCTTTTTATAGACGATACCAACCGTTTTGTGGATGGTTCCATCTTCCAGTTCGAGTAATACATTCTCTGTTAAATCAATATGCTTGGCAAAATGACGAGGAATCGCGCTTACCCCAATACCATGTGCAACAAAACTAGATAATGAAGAAATCTGATGACACTCAATTTTTAAATCCAAAGTCATATTGTTGCGCAAACAGTTTTGCTCAACCAAGTGACGAACAATCGATGGCTTTTGTAGGGTAATGAAAGGATTAGCAAACAATTGTTGCCATGTAATACGTGCTTTGTCTACCAAGGGATGATTTTTAGGAAGTAAGGCGAGAAAGTCTTCATCAAATAAAGGCACAAACTCTAAGCCTTCCGTCAGCTCTGGTTCAAAACAAATGCCTAACTCAAAGATACCATCTTGAACTTTTTCAATAATGGTTTCATTTGGAATATCGTGAATCGAAAAATTAAGGTTTGGATGCTCAGATAAAAAAGAATGAATCACATCAGGCAAGATCGCATGGGTAAAAAAGGGCATCGAGGCGATACTGAGTGTGCCGCGATTTAATTTAAAGCGTTGTTTAACGTCATTTTCCATTTCATCCCAATTTGCCAATAGTTTTTTTGCGTAGGGAATAAGAGATTTACCTTCTTGAGTCAGCTCAACACGACGTGTATTTCGATTAAACAGCTTACCGCCAAGTTCATCTTCTAAACTTTTTATACTTAGACTTAAAGCAGACTGACTTAAGTGCAGTTCCAGCGAAGCATTGGCATAATTCAAAGTACGCGCAAGTGCCAAAAATGCCTTTAACTGCTTAAGAGTCATCGGTTTTCCTAAATAAATTATTGAATAGATCTAATTTATCGTAAAAATGAACTGAATGTTGTTTTAGAAATTAATTTTCAAAGAAAAGTTGATCTATACAGCAAATAAAAACTCCCACAATCAGAAATTATGAGAGTTAAGATTAAAATCAGAAAATACGGGGCTCTCTAAAACTTATACTTTTAGTTTTTTAAGTCCACGGCTCACGCCATTTTGTAGTGCGAATTTAACGATCGGACCAATAAACGGCACACGCCCTTTAAAGCTAATCGTATAGTCCAAACGTGTTCTGTTATTCCCTAGATCAGTAAACTTCATCACGCCGCGATGCGCTTTAATTGGCGCGATACCACTGGTAATCGCGTATTCAATTAGTTCATTTTCTCTATACACTAAGTTTGTTTCAACAAATGAAGGCGTGAGTGGAATAGATAACTTACGCGCTGAACCAACCCCATTACGAGCATCTTGACCATCACTCAAACGAGTCACTTTTGCTGGAGCGAAGAGCTTATTCAAATTTTCATGTTCGCTGAGGATCGCAAATACCTTTTCGACAGGTGCATTGAACTCTTGAGTGATCTTGACTTGTTGCATTTTTAGCATAGCAATTCCTTTCTTTTAATTTGACATGCTTAATTGTCAATTTAAGATACATCATATTTCCAAATTGAAAAAGAGTTTTGTTATTTATTTACGATTAGCTTTAATAGTTGGCTTTAATAAATATATAAATCGGTTTTTTAATGTAACCACTTGGAATTCAATTACTAAAAAATAGCTCGTAAAGCTAAGAAGTTTAACAAATCAATAAGAGTCTATATTCACCATCTTGCTCAATAGGCGCTCTGTGTACGCACGGTAAAACCTGTTGTGTTGGATGGTCGACTGCCAAGCGCCATAAATGACCTAAACCTAAATTAATAGGCGTACTGTCAGGTTTCGCTTGATAATGTAAATCAAAAAAATATTCTTCTAGAAACGTTTCAAAGTCAGTATCAGTATCAACGCCTTCATATAACTCTTTAAGTTTTTCCCTAATTTCTGGAATCAAAATTTTTTGCTCTACTTGATGATTGGGTAGAATTTCACTAACTGCGCCATGATAAGTACATAAAAAAGTATCAGTTGGAATGGGGGAGCGATCAACATGAAACGAATAAACATCTGTCGAAATAAAATCTAACTCATCATCACGTTCGTAATTTTGAATCAAGTTAAGCGTAGGTGATGCGCCGAGTTCTGTTAATTGTTGGATATCAGCGATAATGATCTTCCTTGCTAAATTTCCATTTTCTGAAAGTTCCAAAGCCAATAGATCGTCAACTGAAACCTCAGTGATACTTTCTTTTAACTGAAGTTTATTCACAATTTCTTTGAAATCGCCTAGCAAATTTCTATACCAACAAATTGTATTCGCATCATCCTGAAAATTAGAAGTGATAAGCTCAGAAAAAGTTGGAACTACGATAATTTGTTTGTTATCAGAAAAACCTTTCTTCATATAAGAAGTAAATTCATAGATAAATAAATATGCCTAATCATACACTCTTCTTAAAAAAATTTAACGCTCAATAATGACATCAAATATAGTAATTCATAAACTATTAAAAAGCATATTAATTTAAACTGCAATTGAGCAAAAATATGCGCAAAATTCCATAAATAAAATTATATTGAGCAAATATATTCACAAATATTAATTTTTAGAGTATGTTTGAGAAAATAATTGCTCAATTTTGCTAATGAAAAAACTAACAATACAAGCTTTACTTGATCAAAATTGGTTAGATATAGCTGAACTTACATTATTAGAACCTAAACTAGGCTCAGCGAGCATTAGTGAATTGGCGTATGAGTTAGAATACGCAATCCACAATTTGGATAAAAGGGATGAGCATGCGTGTAGTTTATCACTGCCAGTACAAATACTTATAAAGCATGAAGCTAGTTCATGGTTTGGTTTTTTGGATGATATTGTTCCATCAGGTGCAGCACGCCGTTATTGGGTTAAATTTCTAGGCTTACAACGACTAACCCATGCCGAGCAGGATAGTATTTTATTAGAAAAAGGTGGAATTGCACCCGTAGGAAACTTGCGAATTAAAGAAGCACTTCCGCCTATAAATCCTGAATCTACTTTGCATTTACGCTATTTCAGCCAAGCAGATGTTGCTGATCGAAATGTTGATTTTCTTGAATATGCGCAGCAAATGGGCGCCATTAGTGGTGGTGCTACAGGGGCAGGCGGTGAAGCTCCCAAGTTACTGATTCGTTCGACAAAAGATCAAAATATTTGGATTGATACTTATCAACAAAACTTTGATCAACCTGATCAACATTATTTAGTTAAATTCCCTAGAAATAATCGTGCTGAAATCGACTGTAATATTCTCAGGGCAGAATATTATTTTTATCAGGAGTTAAATGAATTAGGTTTCAATACAATTGAAACAACAGAAATGAAGCTGATTGAAGGTGAAAAATATCCATCATTATGGCTGCCAAGATTTGATGTTGAATGGCACAATCAACAATGGCATCGGCACGGACTTGAATCTGTTTATTCTGTATTAAATAAAGCTTCAGGTAGTTATCTTAACCACTTTGAAGTGATTGAAAATCTTTGTGATTTACTAACACTTATTGATTCAGAGTTTGATTCAGCACAATTCATTTGTGAATGGCTACAAAGAGACTTATTGAATATTATTTTTGGTAATTCTGATAATCACGGACGAAATACCTCATTTCTAAAAAAATCTGGGAAAATTTCGCTTGCACCAATTTATGATTTTGCGCCAATGAAAGCAGATCCAGAGGTCGTAACAAGATCAACGACGTGGGGAAGTCCTTATGAGGAAGGCGGAGAATATCGTTGGGTTAAAATTACCCAAAAACTTGCACATTTATGCGATCCCAATTTATCTCTAACTACATTGAAATCTTTGGCAAGTAACCTTGTTGGACTAAAACAAAGGTTAATTGATAAAGGTGTGCCAAAACAGATTATTGAGATGCCAGCACTTTCATTCAACTATGTTGAAGCTAAATTAGAAAGATGGGAATTATTATGAATATGAACAATCCGACTCAAGATCGTCAACAAGTTCTTATTGATCTCTATATGCAATACCTATTGAATGAAATTACCTTGGGGCAATTATTGGCATATTTACGGAAAAACATACTTGGTCTGTCTCAGGAACAATATGCAAACTTGGTCGGCGTTAGTCGGCGGACATTAACTGATATTGAGCAAGACAAAGGCAAACTCACTCAATCTGTCTTAGATAAGGTATTTAAACCACTAGGATTGAAAGCAGGTCTTGTACCGACACATGAGCATATAGTGAGAAAAATTATTAAAGATTGAATACAGATCAGAAAATGGGAAAATAGCTACGATTTTTGTTTGGCTTTTTGACGTAAGACATACAAATATAGGCTTTCTATTTTTTCACGTGCCCATGGTGTGGTACGTAGGAATCGCAATGATGACTTAACACTTGGATCTATGCAAAAACATCTAATTTCAATTTTACGACTTAAGCCTTCAAAGCCATCATAGTAATCCAATAATTCATCCAAAATGTCAGCAAGTTTTTTACCGTGTAAAGGGTCATTGGAAGTGTTCATAATAGATCAACCATATTTTTGGAAGCCATTATTATAACCTGAGCTAGTTGAAATAGGTCAGCACCACAAGGCTTATGCATCAAAGCCATGATTGCATAAGCCTATCGAGTAGCGATCTGATTTCTGCATAACTTATATTATGTTACTTAGAATACGCAGCAACGTGAATTATAATCGTAGATATTCACGTTGCTGAGCTGTGGCAACAAACAGTGTTGTGTGTAGGCCACAGTCTCAGATATTCTATTTAACATAATATACATTATACGAAATAATGTCTTTGTAAGACATTGATAGTAAATGCTTTTACTTATAACATCTCTGAGTGTTTCTATACGCTTTCGGCGTGTAGCTAGTCCACTTTTTAAATGCTCTTGAGAAATGTGATACATCTGCATAACCTAAAAGGTTTGATATTTCTTGGATAGATAATATATTTTGCTTCAATAACTTCTCGGCTTTATCTTTACGAGTTTCGCTTAATATTATCTGGAATGTTGTACCTTCAATTGCTAAATGACGTTGTAATGTTCTCTCAGAAATTTTCAGTTGATCAGCTATTTGATTTAAAGTTGAAAGTTTCTGATCATCATTTACCAACAAGCCTTTAACCAAAGTCTTTAAGTTTCTGTCTAATTGCCTTTTTTTTGGAACATATTTCTGACTATATTTTTCACATTGCCGTTTAGCTAATCGTGATACCAAAGCATCAGCAGTTTTTAAAGGTAAAGATAAATACTCTTTCCTAAAGACTAAACGGTTAAAATCAGCATTAAATTCTACTTTCATTTCGGGCAATGGATTATTTTCTATGAAGAATAATGATTTATCTTGCTGAAATTCAAAACAAATATCTAATTTTTGTTCAGCTAAACTTTCAAGAATTTGAGCAAAACCAATAACTAAAAATGTAATACCATAAATATTAAGATTAAAATTTTCTAATGGCTGATTAAAGTAAAGGTATGCAAAATCACCTTCTACTTTTAATTCGGGTTGGAATGTGGAACAATTTAATTTTATAAACTCTTCCAACACATTGATTGCTGAACCTAAATTTTCAGAAGCTGAAGCAGCTATCCCAATATGGCCGTAACAAGTCACTTTCATTAGTTTCGCCATATGGATACTAAGAGCTGGTTCTTGAGTCATTACAATAGCTTTATTAAGTAAGTTATTGAAAGTATTAAAATCTATATACCAAAATGGTGCTTCTAAATTCTTTAAAGATATATTGAATTCGTTCAGCAAATCATCAGTTTTAAAGTTCTTTTGTTTTAGGACTTCTACTAATAAGTTTACATAACTTCCAGGCAATTCAGGATTCATTTTATACCTTTAAATAGCAAGAATGGCGTGAAATGGTAAAGACTGGCGGTTCATGGACTATGTCATGTTTCTGATTTAAGGCATAGTATTTTGATGAAAAAATATTTAGATTAAGGTTATTGAATGATGAATATACTCATTGTACATGCGCACCCTGAAAATCAGTCTTTTACCACATCTCTAAAAAATCTTGCTGATGAGGTTTTAAATAAAAAAGGATATTCAGTTGAAATTTCAGACCTTTATGAAATGAATTTCAATCCTGTAGCATCTAAGCAGGATTTTCAAATTGTGGAAAATCCTGAATATTTTAATTATGCATTAGAACAACGAAATGCAGTAAAAAAAGATAGTCTATCTCCAGACATCAAGATTGAAATTGATAAGGTGCAACGAGCAGATTTAATAATTTTTACATTTCCTTTGTACTGGACCTCAGTCCCAGCAATTTTAAAAGGATGGATTGACCGAGTATTTGTATCTGGAATTTTTTATGGTGGAAAACGCTTTTATAACCATGGTGGCATGACTGGAAAAAAAGCCATGCTATGTTTTACTTTGGGTGGTCGCGAACATATGTTTGGCGATCAATCTGTACATGGATCAATTGAACAATATATTTCTTCTATTCAACGCGGATCATTGGCCTATACAGGCTTTGATGTTCTACCACCATTTATTGCTTATCATGTACCTTATATTTCTCATGAAGATAGACAAAAAATTCTCACAAATTTTGAGTCATATTTGGAAAACTTAGAAAATCTTAAACCCTTAGAGTTTCCAAAGTTAGAAAACTTTGATGACAAAATGAATCCATTGAACTGAATTAAAAAACTGCTACTTAGTACCCCACACTAAATAGCAGTTTTATCTGATGCTTTTTAATTTTTATGTTGCAATCTATAACACTCATCAAGTGCAAGTTCATAATAAGCTAAACCATCTTGCGCAGCCAAGAAAGCTTTTCTTTGTAAAATTGGATCTTTATCGCATAATCTTTTGATTAATTCCATCGCCTCATATGGATGTAAATCATCGTAATGTGCGTGTGCTCTTAACCATGCGAGAGATCTTTTATTGATATTTACATCTGGGTGTTGAGTATAAGTTTGAATACCTTTGTAAACTTGTATTGTCCAATCACCTGTTGCCCATTCTATAGCTAGATTGGTAGCTGCGATACTTTCAGCCAGCCCACCTCTAAAATTAACGTCCCATAAAAAATGATTAACCGCATTCATGGCTGCTGGTGGGCGTACATTATTTAACATCTCAATTGTTAAACCAAACCCTCCTGCCCAATCCTGATACCAATTTAAATGTCTTTCCTCAACTTTAATATTTTGAATTAACCAATCTCTCGTCTCTGTTACCCCATCAAGCGAAAAATTGGTTGCCTTTGCTAAAGCTCCAGCCATATATGACGGAAAATGAGCAACTAAAGGATAGAAGTTTAAGAGTGCTGATCGAAAACATTCAAGGCTTAAACTTCCATTCGCCATATCTACAAATAAGGGATGTTGACTCACACGTTCTTTTGCTGGTAACAGTTCATCCCAGAACCTTTGTGACCATTCTGAATGATGTGTAATTTCTAGTTTTGTTCCATATTGATTCATAGCAGTCATTGCGATGCTTCCTATTTCGTATGACTTAGTCCAATCACAATCCGTGATTGCTGCTTTTTTATTAATTGTATCTTAATATAGCAGATATACAATCGTTGTTGTTTAAATTGTAACAGTTTTTGTATTGGCGTGATTTTAGTATGATTAATCAATAATTTATTTAATAAACTGCTTCTTTAAGGACCTAAGAATATGATAGATTATTAATAACACATAGTGACTAAGATAAAAAAATTAATAATTTTTTATTATCCAATACACATTTTATTTAAATCAGTGTAACGTAGTTAAAAAATAATCCCTTTTTTACATTTATAAAAACATTGGGAGTGGTGAGAGATAAGATGAAGTTGAAAGCTTCCAATATTTTGGGACAAGAACAAATCGACTTGCTAATTTCTCGCGGACTAAATTTAGTTTGGTTTCCTAAAGAATTAGAAGCGATTTATCGAGATCAATACAGAAATGAAGCTGCATATGAGTTTCGTTATCGTGCCCCTATCATTTTAGCATTATATTTATACTTAAGTTTTGGTACATATCAGGCTTTGCCAACAGAAATGCGCCTTGAATGGATTACGTATTATGGTTGGGTTGGAATTATTATTGTTTTTGCTTGGTTGCTAGCATTCGTACCATTTATGAATAAATGGTTTGATCATTATGTTTGTTTCGGATCAACGGGAGCTGTAGCACTCACTTTTACCTTGATTAACGTCTTAGAACAAGGTCAAAGTAATGTGCTATTTCATGCAGCAATGATGTATGCGGTCATTATTATCTATGGATTTGTCGGTATGAGGTTTTATACTGCAATTCTTGCAGGATGGTGTGGTGGCGTGATTGGTGTTGCTGCGAGCACATGGTTAAATGGTTCTATTGACTGGACTTTTTTAAATAGAACATACACATTTAGTAGTTTTTTAGGGATGGCACTAGCCTACGCTACGGATCGTCAACATCGTGAAAACTACTTACAAAACTGTATGATTGAGCTTAATCGATTAGAGCTGATGCGTCAGGCACAGCAACTTTCTATTCTTTCTCAACAAGATGCTTTGACTGGTTTAGCTAATCGAAGATATCTTGATGAAGTTCTTGAAAATGAATGGAAAAGAGCAATTCGCCATGAAGTACCTATTACGATTATGATGATTGATATTGATTTCTTTAAATCCTATAACGATACTTTAGGACATATACAAGGTGACCAGTGTTTAAGGAGAATTGCGATTCTTTTGGGTTCTATTTCATCTCGTAGTGGTGATTTAGCAGCGCGTTATGGTGGTGAAGAGTTTTTACTATTATTTTCGATGACTGATAAAGATCAAGCGCTTATTCAAGTGCAACGCCTAATGGAGCTAGTGAGAAATATAGGAATAATTCATCCTAAAAGTAATGTTTCAAAGCACGTTACTATTAGCGTTGGTGTTGCTACTACTGTACCTCATTTAAATGACAGTCTTTCTGAGTTTATTTCTCAAGCTGATCATGCACTATATGTAGCGAAAAGTAATGGTAGGAATCAATATCACTTAGCATCAACAAATAATATTATTTCTGAAGCACTTTAGATTTTATATTATTATTTAACTAAAATTAAAATATAGTTTAATTTAAAGTAAAAAATAATTTAGCCACATTTATCAAACGTTATAAATGTGGCTAATAGTTTAGATTAGAATTATTCAATCGGTAGGAACGGAGAAATTACATCTGCATTCTGTGCACGATTTCTTAAAAAGTGATCCATTAAAACAATAGCTAGCATTGCTTCAGCAATCGGTGTAGCACGCACACCAACACAAGGATCATGACGACCTTTGGTTAATACATCTGTATTTTCGCGATCAATGGTGATGGTTTTACCTGGTGTGGTAATACTAGCTGTTGGTTTTAGCGCAATCGCTACACGGATGGTTTGACCACTTGAAATACCACCAAGGATGCCACCAGCGTGATTCGCAAGGAAACCATCTGTCGTAAGTTCATCACGAGTTTCATGACCAAACTGTCCAGCTACAGCAAAACCATCTCCGATTTCAACACCTTTAACTGCATTGATACTCATCATGGCATGAGCAATATCTGCATCTAAGCGATCAAATACAGGTTCACCCCATCCTACTGGTACTTTTTCAGCAACGATTTCAAGTTTTGCACCGCAACTTGTCCCTTGCTCACGTAATGCTGTGACCAATTGCTCAAAACGAGGAACTGCATCTACATCACCACAGAAAAAAGGATTATTTGGTACTTCTGCCCAATCTAATTTTTCTGCAACCTCATTACCAATTTGTGTAACGTGCCCGCGAATATCAATACCAAATTTTTCAGCAAGATACTTTTTAGCAATTGCACCTGCAGCGACACGCATTGCTGTTTCACGTGCGCTTGAACGACCGCCTCCACGATAATCGCGGAAACCATATTTTTGAGTATAAGTATAATCAGCATGACCAGGACGGAATGTTTGAGCAATATTACCGTAATCCTTTGATTTTTGATCTGTATTGCGAATCAATAATCCAATTGATGTACCCGTAGTTTTGCCTTCAAAAACCCCAGAAATAATTTCAACTTGATCCGGCTCTTTACGTTGGGTTGCAAACTTAGAGGTTCCAGGTTTACGGCGATCCAAATCTTTTTGTAAATCTGCTTCGCAAAGTTCAAGTCCCGGTGGCACACCATCTACAATTGCCATCAAACCAGCACCATGTGATTCACCACACGTCGTCACACGGAATAACTGACCAATACTATTTCCTGCCATTTTCTATCCTATCTTTTATTCATCGAAACTGTGGTGCATCTCTTCAAGCATTGATTCATAGATATTTCCTAAAACATCATCACCACATTGCTGACGATAACTCAGGACAATATATTCAATCAGATTCTTATGATCTGAGACTAAATAAAGACTATGAATCAATGATTGCGCGTCATCAGGATCAAACTCACCATAGCCTAGATTTACAAGGAGTTGATCAAATTGCTGACAAATTTCTTGCTTAAAAACTTCCGAATTAATTGCATCAATTCCACTCTGATTCCATTTGTTTTTTAACTGAATGAAACCATCTTTAAACTGCTGAATTTTAGTTTGATCTAAGTCAGGGTTATCCGCTAATAGAATTTCTGCAATCGACATGGCATATCTCTCTAGTTCAGTGCGATAGACTGCTGAAACAGTTCTTTATAGCGGCGGCATTGTTCAGCAGTTAAAGCAAAAATACCAGAACCGCCTTTTTGGAAAGTAAGCCAATGGAAATCAACGGTGTTGAAGTTTTGGCGCATTGCCCATTCTGAATTACCGACTTCGATGACGATTAAACCATCCTCTGTTAAGTAATCAGCAGCTTGCGCTAACATTTTACGAACCAAATCTAAACCATCTTGACCCGCTGCAAGTGCAAGTTCAGGCTCATGTAAGAATTCTTCTGGTAAGTCAGCCATATCCTCTGCGTCTACATATGGAGGATTACTTACGATCAAATCATACTGATTTTCAGCAGGAATTTTTGCAAACAAATCAGATTCAAGTAATGCAACTTGATATTGCTTATCGTGATGTTCGGCATTAATTGACGCAACTTCCAAAGCTTCCTTTGAAATATCCGTTGCATCTACTTCAGAATCTGGGAATGCATATGCTAAAGCGATTGCAATACATCCAGAACCTGTGCACATATCTAAAATACGCTGTGGCGTTTTAGGGTTAGTGTTTTCAGGTAAGTTATTAAATGCTTCTAACATTTGACCATTTTCATTCAAGCAATATGGTGCAAATCGTTGTTCAATCAATTCAGCGATCGGTGAACGTGGAATAAGTACGCGCTCATCTACATAGTAAGGTTTATTACAGAAATAAGCCAAATTCAATAAATACGAGGTCGGAATACGATCGTTAATACGGCGTTCTAATAAACTTAAAAATTCTGCTTTTTCAGTTGGCAATAGTTTCGCATCTAAGATTTCTGCATCAGCTTTCCATTCTAGAGAAAGTGTTTGCAAAACCAGTGCTGAGCTTTCAGCAAAATAATCTTCAGTACCTTGACCTAAGTGTGCGTCATATTGACGAAGTGCGGTTACACCAAAACGAATAAAATCTCGAATGGTTACTAAGTTTTCAGCCGCTTCTTGTAAATGTTCAGGGCTGATTGTAGGTCGCTCCACTTAGGCGTCTCCAAAAGTGCTAATTGCAAAAACGCTTTATTCTAACGGGATTAGCATCTATTTAACAGAAAAAAAACCGCCTCTATACAGAAGCGGCCATTATTTTAGTAATTCAATAATTACAAATTAAAGCCCTAATTTCTCAGCTACATAATCAGCATCTTTATCACCACGACCAGATAAATTTACAACAATCTTGATATTTTTATCCATTCTAGGCGCTTCGCGTAATGCCCAAGAAACTGCATGCGAACTTTCTAAAGCAGGTACAATTCCCTCTACACGTGAAAGTGTCATAAATGCATCTAGACATTCTTGGTCAGTAGCAGTTTCATACTGAACACGACCAAGTTCTTTCAGATAACTATGTTGAGGTCCTACACCAGGATAATCCAACCCAGAAGCAATCGAATGTACAGGAAGTGGCTCACCCTTTTCATCCTCAAGTACGTAACACGCCATCCCATGAATTTGACCAGGTTTTCCTAAAGTTAGCGTTGCTGAATGCTTATCTGTATCTAAACCATGACCTGCGGGTTCAATACCCACTAATTTAACTTCTGGTGTATTTAAAAATGCGGTAAAAGCACCAATTGCATTTGATCCACCACCAACACAAGCCACAACATAGTCAGGATTTTTTCCGAAGCGTTCATTAGTTTGAACTTTAATTTCATTACCAATAATTGACTGGAAGTCACGTACCATTTTAGGAAATGGATGAGGACCAACCACAGAGCCAATCGCGTAAATATAATTTTTAGGATCTTTTAAATACTCTTCAAAAGCGCTATCGACTGCATCTTTTAAAGTTGCTGTCCCCTGAGTAACAGAAACCAATTTTGCACCCAAAATTTTCATCTTGACCACATTTGGATGTTCTTTTTCAATATCTACTTGCCCCATATGGATTTCACATGGGATACCGACCAATGCACAAGCCGTTGCCAAAGCCACGCCGTGCTGCCCCGCACCTGTTTCAGCAATCACTTTGCTCTTGCCCATATACTTAGCTAGCAAAGCCTCACCCAAACAGTGATTGATTTTATGTGCGCCTGTATGATTTAAATCTTCACGTTTCAAATAAATCTGCGCACCACCTAACTGATCTGATAAACGTCTCGCATGAAATAAAGGGCTTGGACGCCCTACATAATGCTTAAAAAGATCATTGAGTTCATTTTGAAATTCAAGTGTATGACGAATTTCTTCGTAAGCCTGATTAATTTCATCCATTGCTTCTTTTAAATGTGGGGGAATAAATTGCCCGCCAAAATCGCCAAAGAAACCAGCTTCATTCGGTAAAGCAATCCCATTTATTTGATGTTCCATTATTATTCCTATTCTTATTCACTTTTAAGTTAAGTGTTAGCGTGATAAATAGCGAGTCATGTCCTCAATACCTTTCAAAGTCATTGGATACATGTGATTTTCAAAAATATTTTTAATCCAGTTAATTGTCTGTGTGTAATGCCAGTAGCCTTCGGTTTCAGGATTTAGCCAAGCCGTTTTATCAAAATGTTGACGGATTCGTCTTAACCACACCTCTCCAGCTTCATCATTCATGTATTCTACGGAACCGCCCGCTGACTTGAGTTCGTAGGGTGCCATACTGGCATCACCAACAATGATGACACGATAGTCACGACCATAGGTATGCAATAAATCCCATGTATTCATACGTGTCGAACTTCGACGGTGGTTATCTTTCCACACATAGTCATACAAACAGTTATGGAAATAGAAATACTCTAATGTCTTAAATTCTGACTTGGCGGCACTAAACAGTTTCTCACATTCAGCAATATAAGCATCCATGGAGCCGCCAACATCAAACAGCATTAACACTTTGATACGGTTACGGCGCTCAGGGACAAGTTGCACGTCCAAAATACCCTGCTTTGCTGTTTCTCGAATAGTACCGTCAACATCAAGCTCTTCAGCCGCGCCTTGACGCGCAAACTTACGTAAACGGCGTAATGCGATTTGCATCTGACGCGTTCCCAAAACTTGATCATCATCAAGATTTTGATATTTGCGTTGTTCCCACACTTTTACAGCTGAACGTTTGCGTCCCGGACCACCTATACGAACACCTTCGGGATGATCACCAAAAGCACCAAAAGGTGAAGTTCCGCCTGTACCAACCATTCGGTTACCACCCTGATGTTTTTTATGTTGTTCACGTAACCGTTCTTCCAACATTTTCATCAGTTCTTCCAAAGAACCAGCTTTTTGTAGCTCAGCGCGTTGCTCTGCCGTCAGATGTTTTTCTAACAATTCAAGGTCAAACCATTCTTTAGGTAACTTATGAACTTGTTTAAGTAATTCATCTAAATCAAAAGTTTCTATGCCATCAAAGTAATCTTTCATGGCACGATCGAACTTGTCAAAGAAACGCTCATCTTTGACTAAAATTGTTTTAGCCAACTGATAGAATTCTTCCTGATCTGCAAATACAAGACCTGACGCAACAGCTTGATTGAGATCAATCAACTCACGTGTTGTAACAGGTACACCATATTTACGTAAGGTGTAAAACAATCGCACAAACATGTATTTACACTCTTAACGGCGTGACATAAATGCTAAACGTTCAAGTAATTGTACATCTTGTTCATTTTTGATTAGCGCGCCATACAAAGGTGGGATTGCTTTAGACTTATCGTGATTGCGTAATACATCTTCAGGCATATCATCTGCCATGAGTAAGCTTAACCAGTCAATTAACTCTGACGTTGATGGTGGTTTCTTTAAATTTGTCACTTCACGTAACTTAAAGAATACTTGTAATGCTTCACTGACCAATGTATTTGAAATATTAGGAAAATGAACAGCAATGATTTCACGCATGGTTGCTTCATCTGGGAATTCAATATAATGGAAAAAACAACGACGCAAGAATGCATCTGGTAGTTCTTTCTCATTATTCGAAGTGATGATTACAATAGGTCGTTGTGTCGCGGTAATGGTCTCACCTGTCTCATAAACATAGAACGACATTTTGTCTAGCTCATGTAATAAGTCATTTGGAAACTCAATATCTGCTTTGTCGATTTCATCAATCAACAATACACAACGTTCTTCATTGGTAAATGCTTCCCACAATTTACCCGGTTTAATATAATTTTTAATGTCATAGACACGATCATCACCTAGCTGGCTATCACGTAAGCGTGAAACTGCATCATACTCATACAAACCTTGCTGCGCTTTGGTTGTTGATTTGATATGCCAAGTAATCAGCTTTAGTCCTAAACTTTCTGCAACTTGCTCGGCAAGTAAAGTTTTACCCGTACCCGGCTCACCTTTAACCAATAATGGCTTTTGTAAGGCGCGTGCGGCTTTTACTGCCAGTTTTAGGCTGTCAGTTGCAATATATTGATCTGTACCAGTAAAGTGTTGTGTATCAGCAGACATTTTAGAACCTTATTTTTCTATCTTTAACTTTATGTGAATATCTAAACCGAGTGCGCAATTTTATTTGCAGTGTATTTTGACCAGCAAAAACCTATAGACAAGCCAATGCCAGTAACAAATAGGATCAAGGATAAATTAGACCAGACTAAAACATATTCCTTAGTCAATACACCAAAAATCAAACCAAAAATCGCGGGTGCTAATGCCGAGTTGGGACCTTCTGAAATTGTTGGCGTTACTAAAATAGCAAAGACAATAATCCAAAGAATTCCACCGATTGGATTGGGTAATCGAGACATCAAGCGATACCAACACCACAATGCAATAATTGTCCCTGTAACATAAACAATAATCGCAACATTCTCTTCAGGAAATTGATCCAGAACTGAAAGAATGCGAGACCAAATTGCTGTTAAAGTTTCAAGCACCACGTAAGCCCTCAGGTTCTACCGCATTCGGATTAATGAGCCCTTCTGGCGGCATTTGGATGAAAAAACCTTTGGTTTGTAATGAGTCTAAAACATGCAAAACATTCGCACGAGCAAGTTTACGCTCATGGTGAAGTTCTAAATGCATAACAAAAGTAGCTTTGCCGAAAGCTTGTAAAACATTTTCTGGAACAGATTCAAAGGGATTGTCTAGTTCTTTATCAGCAGAATAGTCTGGACGAGCAATATACATATACATTTCGTCTTTTTTGCTTGATCTATAAATATCGCAGTGCATGTTTACTCACAACTCTTGTCAATCTTTAGGGACTGTTGACAGTCTTTAAACGCAACAAACCACAAACAGCATACATGAAAAAAAACTTAGGTACATTAACGAATGTTAACGCAGCAGTCGTGTTTCATAATGAAGCTTTTTAATTAGAAATTTTCATCTGTGTAGCTAAATATTCAATATCTTGTCGTAAAAGTTCAATGAGTGGCTTCGTTAAAATCTCATAACGCCAACCAAGCAAATAGTTTGGTAAATCCTGCTCATCGAAATGAAATACAACATGCTCATAAATGGCATGTAACCATTTCTTACGTAACAGTACTTCTTTTGGGATACCTGTCTGAATAACGATGTTTTCGATTAAAGCATCCACTTTTGGTGCTACTTCTTTCGAATTGCTTTTCACAGGTCGCGCCATTCTCAGTGGCCACTCATCTTCAGGAGGCAAAAACTTTAATAAATCTAATATGGTTTTACCATGCTCACGAACTACATTCGGACGCATGTCCTTTATTTGAGCTAGTTGGAAATTATTACGTGGATTCTTCTCAACCAAATCAATCATGGTTGAATTCTTAAGAATAAAACTACGAGGTTGATTTAAAGCTTTGGTGATTTGCTCACGCCAAATACTTAATTGCTGTAATTGCATTAATTCACGGCGATTATGACGATAATTACCAATGTCTGCATAAAGTTCTGCAAGTGGCGTTTCCATTGCAATTTCTTTCGTTAGGTTTTGACAATCCTCTAAAACATATTGATAAAGCCCTTTAGCTTTAAGATCAGTTTTTAAAGTATCTGCTAGCTTCACTAAATAAAGCACATCATTAGCTGCGTAACTTAATTGATCTTGGCTTAATGGTCTTGCCAGCCAATTTGAACGCGTTTGATCTTTTTCAATATCGATATTTAAACAAGATTTCAATGCATTTTGATAACTGACCTGTAAGCCATGCCCCAGAAAAGACATTGCAACTTGGGTATCAAATACATTCTTTAGCGGCTTTTGATCTGCGTAATGATAGATTAGATCAATATCTTCACCACAGGCGTGAAAAATATTCTGTTGCGCTGCAAACAACTTATGCCAAAAGTGCTCTAAATTAAGCGATGTATCATCTAATAAGGCAATTTGACCATTACAATTAATCTGACACACACCTAACTTTGGATATAAGGTATCAACCTTAATAAACTCTGTGTCAAGTGCATAAGTGGAACAGTGTTCCATTTGGGTAAGGAGAACAGCGAGTTCATTTTGCTGTTGGATAAACTGAAACATATTTGCTCAAATAAAAAAATAACAAGAACAGTCAGCAATTAATCTTGAATTAGATATTGCTTGAACTACCTCAAATGCAAAAAATAAAATTAATCAGTATTCCATACACAAAACATGAAGTTAACTCCCTTTATATTCATCAAAAAACGAAAATCCTTTTCGCTCGCCAATAGTGCCATAAAATGCACAAAATATATCTATCTAAATGTAAGACAAAATGTAAAATTTAATTATTTGTTTAAATTAACAGCATGAATTTAAAATGGATATAAAGAAATACTTAATTATCTCTTTATTTCATACGCATACGATTATGTACAGCTTGGCTCAAAGTGTGGCTATCGACATATTCTAACTCACCGCCTTGTGGAACACCTTGTGCAATCCGAGTCATATGTATAGGCAAATGTTTCGTTGCTTCAACAAGATAATGAGCAGTCGCTTGCCCTTCAACCGTTGCATTCGTTGCTAAAATAACTTCTTCAATTTTTCCTTCACTTAAACGTTGTATCAAGTAAGGAATACCAATTTCTTCTGGCCCAATACCATCCAATGGAGATAAATGCCCTCCTAATACATGATATTTACCACGGAAACTGCCACTCTGTTCAATCGCCATAACATCAGCAGGTGATTCAACCACACATAATAACTGATCATCCCGTTCAACAGATGCGCAAATATCGCAGATCTCATGCTCTGTTAAAGAGTGGCAAATACGGCATTCGTGGATATGGCTCGATGCTTCATGTAAAGCATAGGATAATGCGAAAGCACCTTCACGGTTTTTCATCAATAAATGTAATGCCATACGCTGTGCTGATTTTGGACCAACACTGGGTAAAATACGTAGTGCATGAACTAACTGTTCAAATCTTTCACTAAACACAAATAAACTCGACAACGCTTGTGAAAAGGCTCCCTAAGTTCATATCAACTTTCGGGAGCATTAAATTAGAATAAACCTGATAAGCCTGGTGGTAAGCCCATACCAGAGTTTGCACCTTTAAGTTTTTCTTCAGAGATAATTTCTACTTGACGTGCTGCATCATTCATTGCAGCAGCGATTAAGTCTTCGATCATATCTGCTTCGTCTTGTAATAGCTCTGGGCTAATCTCAATACGTTTTACTACGTTACGGCAAGTCATGGTTACTTTAACTAAGCCACCACCTGCTTCAGCATGAACCTCTGTCTGAGCAAGCTCTTCTTTGGCTTTTTTAACATTTACTTCCATGTCTTTTTGCATGCGTTGAGCTTGCTGCATGAGCATATTAATGTTCATAAGTCTCTCTCGTTAAATTAAATCTAAACCACGTGATATATCGCAAATAATATCATCAATATCTTCTAAACCGACAGAAACTCGAATCAACCCTTCTTCAATTCCTGCGGCTTGTTTGGCTTCAGCAGACATTCTACCATGTGAGGTGGTTGCTGGATGTGTGATTGTTGACTTCACATCACCTAAATTACTAGTTATAGATAAAAACTTCGTATTATCAATAACTGTCCAAGCCCCTTGACGCTCGCCTCTTACGACAAAAGATACAACGCCACCAAAACCTTTTTGCTGTTTCTTAGCAAGCTCATGCCCTGGATGATCAGGCAAACCTGCATAATAAACTTTTTCAACTTTGTCGTGTTGATGCAGCCATTCAGCAAGTTTTTGAGCATTTTCACAATGGGCCTTCATTCTGATACTTAAAGTTTCTAAACCTTTTAAGAAAATCCAAGCATTAAATGGGCTCATTGAATTACCAAGCGTACGAACAACCCCATTAATTTCTTCAATCAGATCATTCTTGCCCACAACAGCACCACCTAAAGCGCGCCCTTGACCATCAATATATTTGGTTGCTGAATATAGAACTAAATCTGCACCAAACTTAATTGGTTGCTGTAACACAGGCGTACAGAAACAATTATCTACTGCAAACAAAGCACCATGAGCATGAGCAATATCTGCAATGGCTTGCATATCACCCACTTGAGCCAAAGGATTTGAAGGTGTTTCAATAAATAACAGGCGTGTATTTGGACGTATTGCTTGTTTCCAGCCTTCAAGATCACCTAAATCAACAAAGGTTACTTCAACAGCAAATTTAACAACGTATTTTTCAAATAAGGCAATGATTGAACCAAATACAGCACGAGAACAAATTACATGATCACCAGCTTTTAAATAAGCCATACAAATTGCATGCACTGCTGCCATACCAGAACTGGTCGCAACTGCACGCTCTGCGCCATCTAACACAGCTAAACGCTTTTCAAATGCTTGTACAGTTGGGTTGGTATAACGTGAATAAGTATTCCCTTCAATTTGCCCAGAGAATTTTGCAGCAGCATCAGCGGCGCTTTCGCAAACAAACGATGAGGTTAAAAAAATTGGCTCACTATGTTCACCTTCAGCCGTACGGTCATGACCTGTACGAATAGCGAGTGTTTCAATTTGATATTCTAAATCATCGTTGGGATTCATGATTTTGTATGCCTTATGATCAATGGTTGTAATAATCCTTTACTTTAAAGTAATAACTTTTATAAAGGCTTATTAAATACTGTATAAATATGCCAATATTTTGATCGCCTAATGTATTTAAGGTCAAGGCATAAGATGAAATTATCGCTTAGACTTCGTGCAATCTTGACTCATGATGAGACTTTCATAGATGAAATCGCTTGTGGAACAGCAAAAAATAAATTTTAAACATCTCGCTATGCGCGTATTTGAATCTGACAAACTTGTGCTGTCCCAGTCAACACCCTATCAAGTCATTGCTCAATTTAAGCAAACTTGTGTTCGTTTTTACGCCTCAGAAAATAAACTTTATAAAGAACCGCTGGTATTTGTAGCACCTTTGGCGATCAATATGGATATTTATGATCTCTATCCATATCGTTCATTGGTTAAACACTTTCAAGATGCTGGTTTCGATGTGTATTTGATTGATTGGGGCAAATTAACTTATAAAAACTATCAAATTAACTTTTTATCCTTTATTGATAAATTTATTCCACGTTGTATCGAAGCTATTCAAAAGCATTCTAAATCTGAAAAAATTTCACTACATGGTTGGAGTATGGCGGGTATCTTTGTCACGCTTTATACCGCACGCCATCAACCAAATGCGGTTAAGAATCTTGTGGTTCTCGGTAGTCCAATTGATAGTTATGCTTCAGGCTATATTGGCAAACTGTACAAAACTCTCGCTTATGTCACTACGCGTAATGAGAAAGTCAAAGACTATATCTATAATCGCTTACCCAAATTAATGATTCATTCCCCAGGTTTTTTAAATTCACTAGGCTTTAAATTGCTTGATCCAAAAGGTTGGATTGATGGAAATATCCAATTATTAAAAAACTTGGATAACCTTAAACTTGTGCAAGAAGATGCCACACTGAGCCATTTCTTAAACAACATGATTGATTATCCGGGCGGTATTAACCAAGACATGCTGTTTAATGTCTGGATGCAGAATCCTTTAAAGAATGGCGCAATCACATTAAAGAATAATACAATTGAATTGAAAAATATTAATTGCTCACTTTTAGTAGGCGCTGGTAAAGGCGACCAATTGGTTACATCCGATGCAGCCTTTCCACTGACTCAGTTGACAAGTAGTCGTGATGTCACGTTTACTTTGATACCAGGTGGGCATTTAGGTTTAATGTCTAGTCAAAATAGTTCAATTGAGTTCTGGCCGACACTTACAAACTGGTTAGCAGAACGATCAACACCAAGAAGAAGGTAGACAATGATTCAATCTGTTGCATTTATCGGTTTAGGTGCTATGGGATATCGCATGGCAGCACATTTACCAAAAAATTTCGATCAAGTTTTAGTTTGGAATCGAAATTTCAGTAAAGCTGAGCAACATGCAACAGAATATGGAACAACAGCAGTATCACTCTCACAAGCCGTCCAAGCCGATATTATTTTTTCTTGCTTACCTACTAGTCAGGATGTTGAAACGCTGATTGAAAGCGTTGAAATTAAATCAGGCGCCATTTGGATTGATTGCACCAGTGGTGTTCCAGATGCAGGTCGTCGTTTAGCTGAATCATTAAAGCTTAAAAATATCGATTTTCTTGATGCGCCAGTGAGTGGACAAACAATTGGTGCTGAGAATGCAACATTAACCTTTATGGTTGGTGGTAACACTGAAGCTTTTGAACGCGCTTATTCTGCAATGACTGCATTGGGCAAGCTCATTCAACATGTCGGTGATTCTGGTGCAGGCTTCGCGGTAAAAGCGATTAATAACATGCTGCTTGCTGTAAATTTATGGTCTGTTGCTGAAGGTTTTACGACGCTTAAAGCGCATGGGGTGAATTTAGATGCTGCTTTGAATTGTATCAATGCTTCCAGTGGTAAAAGCCTAGTGACAGAAACCATTTTCCCTCAGCGTGTACTCAGTCGTGAATTTCCTGTAACTTTTGCTTTGCCTTTACTCGCAAAAGATACTGGAATCGCTTTGGATTTAGTACATGAAGCTAAACTCCCTGCCCCAATTTTGTCTTTAACCCAAAGTCTGATTCAAGCTGCAAATTTAATGGCTGAGCCTAATAGTGATTTTTCCTCTGCCGTTAAGTTGTATGAATCTTGGAGTAAAATTACATTGGATTAAACTATTCTTCTATAAAAGCAATATTTATCTTTTATTTAGGTCATTTCAAAACAATATGATCAAAAGACTAGAACTGTTCATTTTGAGCAGTTCTAGTAAATTTTTAAACAATATCTTCTGCTTCAAAAATAGTAGATTTATCACGTAATTTTTTAAAACAATTGAGGCTTGATTTTGACTCAATAGACCTGTAGGATTTCTTTTTAAGTGAGTTATCAAAATGAAATTCCAAACTATTTTTGAAAATTTTAAAAGTTCTACTAATGGAACTGATGCTTATAAACAATTAAAAGTTCAATGTGAACAATCTCTTAAAAATTCTGATCAGCAACTCGAATATAGCTCATTACTTCTCATTTATGGTTTTGCCAAAAACTATGTACTTCTTTATGAAGATCAAGCTGTAACTTCGGAATTTGCTGAAAAAGTTAAAGATCAATTGGTTCACTACATGAGTGATCTTAATACAGCGTTATTAACTCGTGATTCAGCAAAGATATTAGATAGCCTTAATTCGATCTCAAAAGAATATATAGCGAGTTCAAGAATTTTTTAGAGAATTAGATATTGAAGCTCTTCTCTAAAGAGCTTCATTTGGATTATTTATTGGCTACATCAATCTTGAAGACTTTCCCATTACAGACCCAAACAGTGTAAATCTGCATATCAATATCATAGATATATTCCGTTGCGGCGCAGGTGTACCGGCCCTCTTTATAAATAAAATACCTCGGATAAGGTTTTCCAATTTTTCTAAGTAAATCACTTTCACTATCCCCAATACCTACGAGCTCATATGATGAACGTATAGAGTTGGTTTCTCTGGCAGAAGTATTTATTGATATTAAAACTGAAATGATTCCAAATATTATATATTTCATTAAATTGACTCTTCTTTTAGAGCATATAGTTTATCAAATAGTCAAATATAGTCATTAATTAAGATTAGAAAAAAATTATTCACCTACATGATTTTTCAACAGATAGTTTTCTTCTGCACCCTAATAAAAATGATTAAAAACATCCCGCCTTGTGTTTAAAAAATAGTCTTAATTAAATCATCTTGAATTACCAAGTGATTTTTTTGATTAAAAAACGAACTGGTATTTGCAAGTTGAGTGAATTTATTAATTATGGCGCATGCCTAATCAAAGCATTGATAATTATAGTTATAATTTATTTAATGAATAAATTATGGAGTAAAATTACACTCGCATAATACTGTTTCATTGAAATTTCACCAATAAGCCGTATATTGTTTATTACGTAGTAACCAAATGTGACATGTAAAATTCTTTTACAAACGACTTTGGTTTATACCCTTTTGATTAGAGGAATACCTCATGAATAAGTTAACGGCTGCGGTTTTTGCTGGATTAATAACCCTTGTAGGTGTAAATGTTCAAGCTGCAACGCCAGAACAAGAATGCAAAAAACTGCAAGATGATTACAATCTTATCTACGCTTCTAAAGGTTTCTGTTTCAAAGACGCTGATGCAAAAGCTAAATATGGTAATGAAAACTGCCATACAACAAAGCCAAAGTTCTCTGATAAAGAACAACAACGTCTTGATGAAATTAAAAGTCGTCAAAAAGAGTTGAATTGCAAATAATATAGAGGATGCGGAACAAGTTGAGTTCCGTATTTTCATTTAGCTTCTTAAAAGTTTTTTAAATAAAGGACTATTCATGGCATACGATGACCAAAATATTTTTGCTCGAATACTTCGTGGTGAATTACCAGCAATCAAAATATATGAAGATGATCATGTACTCGCATTCATGGATATTATGCCGCAAGCCGATGGCCACGCTTTGGTTATTCCTAAAGTTCCAGCAGTAAGCTTAATTGATTTACCACCTGAAGCAGCCGCATACACGATTCAAATCGTCCAAAAGATTGCAAAAGCAATTGAAACAGCGTTAGACGCCAAAGGTATCGTATTGATGCAACTTTCTGGTGCTGCGGCGGGACAAACTGTTCCTCACGTGCATTTCCATTTGATCCCAAGTTCTATTCATGAATTAGGACGGCACGCTGCGCAAATGGGTGACCAAGAAAAAATTAAATCGCTCGCTGAGAAAATTAAAGCTGTACTGTGATTTATTAATATATTATTGATTAAACGGAGCCATGCTCCGTTTTTTATTATCATAAGTTTATAAAAATCAATAATAAGCATAAATGTTGCTAAATATGAATCGTCATTAAACTGTCATTTTTCTTTCACTTCTTTGTCACAAAGTTTGCCGATACTGCATACAAGTTAGTGAGCTATGTAACTTTTTGTACATAAGCAATCTTATAACAGTAACTAAGGCATCAGCCATTTACAAAAAGTGTTTTGGAGAAATCTCAATGAAAAAATTGCTTCTTGCTGCTACTGTAGCAACTTTAGCCATGAATGCAGCGCAAGCAGCACCAACATTGTATGGTAAGCTCAACGTAACTCTAGATCAAATCGATAAGAATGGCTTTAAAGACGAAAGCGTGACAAAAGTAAACTCAAATGCTTCTCGTATTGGGGTAAAAGGCGAAGAAAAATTAACTGATAAATTATCAGCAGTTTATTTAATCGAATGGCAAATTAGTGCAGATGGTGATGGTGATGTATTTAGTAACCGTAACCGTTATGTAGGTATTAAATCTGATGGTGTAGCGACTTTAAAAGTTGGTCAATTTGACTCGTACTTTAAAACAGCTGCTGGTAACAACCAAGATATTTTTAACGATCACAATGAACTTGATATGACTGCTATTTTAGCAGGTGAAGATCGTTTAAAAAATGTGATCGGCTTTGAAACTGACAAGAAATTATTAGGTGGTTTAGCTTTTAACATCATGTTCCAACAAGGTGAAGAATCTTCTACGAAGGATAATTCTGTAATTGGTAATAAAGGTAGTCGTGACAGCTTTGGTGATGGTGTTTCTGGGTCAATTACCTATGAAAATAAAGACTTTGGTTTAGCTGCTGCAGTTGCTGCAAACTCGAGTATTGCTTCAAAATATGGAGCATATAGTTTGTCTGGTATTTATAGCGATGCAGTACGTGTTGCAGGTTCTTTGGACTTAACTAAGATTGGCGCTGATGGTTTAGTATTTGGTGCTTTATGGCAAACGTCTCAACCTACTGATGATACAGTTCTAACAACTGACGGTACTAAAGTAACATCATATAAAGGTCTAAAAGAAGATGCTTACGGTGTAACGGCTGCTTATACTATTCCTTCAACACCAATCCGCTTAAAAGCTGAGTATATTTCTGCTACTACTGAATCTGACGGTCGTGATGATCGTAAACAAGATTTATATGGTCTTGGTGCAGACTATCAGATCAATAAACAAGCACGTTTCTATGGCGTAGTTGGTCAACAAAAACGTGATTGGTTAGTAAAAGATGATAAGAAAACAACTATCGGTTTAGGCATGGAATACAACTTCTAATACGAAGAAAATACTGATACTAAAAATAAAAGGGCTATATGCCCTTTTATTTTTTACTGAATTTATTTTTTTAAGAAGCCACTGACTAGATTCAAGACTTGTTGAATATCTTGATTCGCTTCTTGTGGATTTGTACCGCTCCCTTGTGGCGTGAGCGAATCAATCACTTGAGGTAAGACCGATGCTATAGCACCGTAAATTGCTGATTTTGGTGCTTGTGTTTGTTGTGCAACTTGTTCGACATCTTGGTCATCAAATAAGTTTTGAATATTTTGGGTAGGAACATCTTGAGCATTTGGTTGTTGTGGATCGACCCAACTTTGTACTTGATTTGCCAAACCCGCATTTTTCAGTTTATCTAATGCACTTTGCAAACCGCCTTGTTTTTGAATCCATGCAAGAACAATAGGTAATACAGCAATCAATAAGGTTTGTGCAGTACCTGCACCGCTTGTATTACTTTGGGTTTGGGTTGAATTATTATTTCCAGCACCAAATTGATCTAAAACAGACCCAAGGATTCCACCTAAGCCACCTTGTTGTTGATTTGGACTATTTTGTTGTTGTCCGCCGCCAAGTTGACCTAATACAGAACCTAAGATTCCACCTAAACCACTATTTTGTCCTGATTGCTGCTGACCGCCTAAAGCTTGTTTCGCTAAAATTTCAACAATCTTTGTTAAATCCGTCATGAGCTACACGTTCCTTTTGGAATTATTTATTCAAAAAGCATACGCTGCTTTCACAATCGATAACAAAGTAAAAATGTTAAAATTTGCAAGAACATGCAATCAGTTTTATACCGTTTCGATTCAAAGAGGCTAATAAACGTGCAGAAAATATCAATGGCTTACCAACGAAATTTATTCCAATTTTCTGGATTTGCCCAAAACTTAGAATTAAACCAATCTGGAACATGCTTATAAGTCAAAATATTGAATTGCCACAATGCAAAATCGCTATCATGCTTTGTTTTATCAATGAGTTGTGTGAAGCCTAGTGAGCGTAATAGCTTTTCATCGTTTAATTTACTAACGACTACAATACGCTTTGCCATTAAGTCACGTAATTTCACCAATAACTGCGATTTTTGTACTTCACTGATACTTTGCATTTCATCTGTATCAAATAATACAAAACCTAAATCATAACGTTGTGTAAATGGCAGATTTAAAAAGTCAGTTACGTTAAAATAATGCCATTGAATCGAAGCATTTTGGTCAATGTGTTGACCTATACAAAGTGCAGTATGAATGGACTGTTCTTGAGATAAATCGTCTAGCATAGAAGCGATGACATTTTGTTCAGCCATAACTGCAACCCTTGATTGAGAAAGATGAGAGTTTATTCATGGAACTACAAGGCATTTGTCATAAAATGCATGCAGCGCTCAAAACGCATAGTGTAACTGATCAATCAACAAGCAAGGCAAATGTTGAATATAAATTTATATTAGATCGTTCAGAAACTGATCTACCTTTTGTTTTAGGGCAAGAGTTAGAGATTGAATGGACAGGAAATATTTTCTGCACCTCTTGCGGCGCAAAAACACCTAAGTCTTATTCCCAAGGTCATTGTTTTAAATGTTTCAAGACCAAAGCTGAGTGTGATTTATGTATTATGAAACCGGAAACTTGTCATTATCATCTCGGTACATGTCGTGAAGATGATTTTGCTCATAAAGTTTGCTTTCAACCGCACATTGTTTATTTAGCAAATTCTAGTGCGCTAAAAATTGGTATCACCCGTATTGTAAATATGCCGACACGTTGGCTAGATCAAGGTGCAACACAAGCATTACCGATTTTAAAAGTTGGTTCACGTCGCTTATCTGGGCATTTGGAAACATTAATTGGTACTCAGATTGCAGATAAAACAGATTGGCGTAAGTTACTCAAAGGTGAAGCACAACCACTTAATTTAATTGAACAACGCGATCAGATTTTAGAAGAGTTTTCACCTAAGATTCAAAGCATACGCGATGAGTTTAATCAAAATTTGGAATTCAATGAGGATTTGGAATTCTTGGAAAATGAATTACCAAAAGAATTTGTATATCCAGTTGAACAATATCCTGAAAAGATTAAATCGCTAAACTTAGATAAGACACCAAAGATTCGAGGGGTTTTACACGGTATCAAAGGTCAGTATCTATTACTTGATATTGGTGTGATCAATATTCGTAAATATACAGGTTACGAATTGGTATTGAGAACTTAAACAAAAAGGTGGCATTTATGCCACCTTTTTTATATCGCATCTGTTTTCAAACAACTTAAAATTGCATGTACAGGATCTTCAGTATTTCCTGAAATTAACTGCTTATGCATACTTAAATGTTGCAACATTTGGATGTGCGCAGTTTCATGATCCATTAGTTTTTCTATTTCGGTTGCTAAATGCTGTGGTGTTGCATCAGCCTGAATTAATTCTTCTATCACCTTTTTGCCTGCAATGATGTTAGGTAAAGAGTAATATGGAATTTTAACTAAGAATTTCGCAATAATATAAGTCAGCCAATTCAACTTATAAAATGTCACCATTGGACGATGTAACAACATGGCTTCAAGTGTTGCTGTACCAGAAGCAAGCGCCACAATATCACTGGCATTCATCACCATTCGACCAATTTTAGATTCATCGTCAATATTTTCTAATACATGAATCTTGGCTTTCAAATCTACGTCTAGGTTTTTAATGCCTTCTTCAATTTGATGCTTACGAGCATCATTAATAGCAGGGATTAAAAACTCAACTTCAGGAAATTTTCTGTGCAAAATTTCAGCTGTACCAGTCAATAAAGGCAATAATCGTTCAATTTCCCCTCGACGACTTCCTGGTAGTAATGCGATATGGGTTTTATTTGCGAGTAAGCCCAATTGGTGTTTAGCATCCATGACTGGATTTTTCAATGGTAATTGTTTAGCTAATGGATGACCAACAAAGGCAGCAGGCACATCATAATTTTGATAAAAGGTCTTTTCAAATGGAAATAAACACAAGACTAAATCAATGCTTTTTTTAATTCCATGCACACGTCCTTGACGCCATGCCCAAACCGATGGACTGACGTATTGAACTGTTTTAATTGGTAAATTCTTTTCTTTAATTGTTTTAGATAATCGTAAGTTAAAATCAGGTGCATCAATACCAATGAAAATATCGACTGGATTTTCTGTCCAACGTTCGACCAAGCCATCACGTACAGCAAAGAGCTTTTTTAGATCTTTTAAAACTTCTACAATTCCCATAACAGATAAAATTTCCATGGGATAATAACTATGGAAACCTTCCGCAATCATTTGTGGACCGCCAATTCCTTCAAACTCAACATCTATACCTTGTTCACGAAAACTACGCATTAGCTTGACTCCTAGAGTATCTCCAGAAACTTCCCCTACTACGATTCCTATTTTTAGTTTTTGCTTAAACAAGACGTATGCCCCACTGAAATATTAAAATGATTCTAACAAAATGATTTTACATCGAATCATATTAAAAAAAGCAATTTGTTCACAATTGGTGAATACACTTTTAATCTATTTTTTCTATTTTATACTAAAAAATTATCTAGATTTACGATGAGATATTGTTTGATTGAACTTGGACTAAACTTTATTATAAATAATAATCATTTCCAATTGTGACTTGTTTCCATTTCACCACACTCTAATCAAGATTCATTATGGCTAAATCTACCTCTCCTACACTTGTCTATAGATTCAGTGTTTTCTATCGCTTTGTTCTGACATTTGTATTGGGTTATATCTGCACGATGTATTTGTGCATTAGTCTCACTTCTTTATTCAAGAATGTATTTAACAAAGCTGAAGCGATATATCTTGCAGCTTTTATCGCCATTTTATTTTATGTGGTATTTATCATTTTAAGCTTTTGTGCACATTCAATGCTGAAATTAACACTGATTAGCCTAGCTTTGGCAGGTGTTTTATATGGCTTATCAGTAGGTTTAAATTAAAATGCAGAATAAAGGTGTACGCCAATCAATGGCATGGTTACATGCTTGGACAGGTTTAATTTTCGGTTGGCTTTTATTTGCCATCTTCCTAATGGGGACAAGTTCGTACTATCGTCATCAAATTAATTTATGGATGCAACCGCAGCTCGCACAAATTCAAGTAAACCAAGATAAAGCGATTACAACAGCAACAGAATATTTAAATCAACATGCGGCTGATGCAAAATCATGGTATCTCAAGGTTGCCAACCAAGAAGAACCTGTGAATAGAATGTATTGGGAAAAAGCAATAGGAGGTTATGAAAGTCGAAGTCTAGATGCAAATTCTGGTCAAGAATTAAAATTATCTGCGACTCAGGGTGGAGATTTTTTCTATAATTTTCATTTCCAACTTTATGGGCTCCCCGTAATGATTGGGCGACTAATTGCCTGTATAGCGGCTTTTATCATGCTGATCGCTTTGGTGTCAGGCATTATTACGCATAAAAAGATTTTTACAGATTTTTTTACCTTGAGAACCTTTAAATCTCAACGTTCTTGGTTAGACTTCCATAATGTTTCTTCAGTACTTGCACTTCCCTTTTTTCTGACAATTACATTTACTGGTTTAGCAATTTTCTTTTATATCTATCTCCCTTGGGGAATGCAGAAACTTTATCCTGAAAATCCTTTTCAGTATTTCACTGAAATCAGAACGGTTAATCAAGATACTCAGCAAAAAGCAGCACCCATTAAAGCAGAAATATTGCCTATCAATAGTTTATTAGAAAAAGTCAGACAACAATGGGGAGATCAAGCTCTAGCATCAATAGAAGTTAAAAATCCCAATACTGATCAAGCAATTATTACATTTAAACAATTAGAAGATCGTTCAATTACCTTAAACCAAGCGCAAATTACATTTGATAGTAATGGAAAAATGCTCGGTAATACTCGCAATGAAAGTTCAGTTGCCACATTAAATGCGGGTGTATACGGTTTACATATGGCTACTTTTGCACAACCCGCACTTAGATTTGCATTTTTTTGCTCTGGCATACTCGGATGTTTAATGATTGCTTCTGGCTTATTACTTTGGAGCTTAAAACGTCAAATTCAAAATAAGTCTAATCAATTTCATTTTGGCTATTACTTAGTAGATCGCTTGAATGTTGCTGCATTCATTGGCCTGCCAATTGCAATGATGAGCTATCTATTTGCCAATCGATTTGTACATGTGAATGAAACGACACCAAATTATGAAATCTATACCTTTTTCATTATTTGGCTACTAAGTTTTATCTTTGCATTATTCACTAAAAAACAATACTTGTGGAAATCTCAGGTTTTATTTATGGGATTGTTAGCTTTAGCTTTACCAGTATATAACTTTGTCTATTTACTGAATCATCAATTGATCTCAGATTTTAAAAGTTACTGGTTATTCTTACGTATTGATCTTTTCTTAATTGTTTTCGCAATATTCGCCGTATTCATTTTTAAAAATATTCACCCTATTCAAGAAAAATCCGCTCAGAAAATCAAAGCTAAATTAGCGAAAAAAGAGGTAAAAGCATGATCCTTTTTAGTCTTTTTCTGATCTTGATTGGGATGTTTAATCTCCATAGATGCAGTGCTAAACAGATCAACAAAGCACAATCGAAAAATCAGCAAATTTTTATTCATTACAGGACTCACTTCAGAGTTGTTGCTTATATCTGCTTTTTACTCGCAGGTAGCCTGCTTTGTTTAGAATATGGAAGTTCTATCGGATTTGTGAGTTGGTGGATATTTGCGACACCCGTTACTTTTATTTTGGTGCTATGGATCAATGAATTAAAACCAAGCAAAAGATAACTTGTTAGATTTCAAGGTATAGCTGAGTTTATAAAAACTGAGTTGAATTGTTTCCATAATGCTTTATCAATTTATCTAACATCGCCGCTTTAGCTTTTTTTTGAATAAGTAAATCATTTTTCATCACAACGAGTTATCTTAAAAAAGCATAAGATATGCAGGTTTTAGCATATTTAGGCATATTGTTGATGTTTGGTCCTATCGAATTCATTATGGCTGGGGTTTTGGTTGGCTTCTGTGTAGGTATTACAGGAGTTGGCGGTGGTTCATTAATGACCCCTATTTTGATTAGCTTATTCAAAATCGAGCCTCATATTGCCATTGGTACTGACCTGCTTTATGCATCAATTTCTAAGTTCTGTGGTTCTGTTGTTCATGCCAAAAAACTAAACATTGTATGGTCAATTGTGATTTGGTTAGCTATCGGAAGTATTCCTGCTTCATTTGCGACATCATGGGTTTTAGAACACTATTTAAGTCAATCAACTCATTATAAAGCGGTACTGACAATGGTACTTGGTTTTATGTTGACTTTGACCGGTGTATCAATTGTGTTCCGTACCCAAATTGAGAAGTTCTTTGATCGCTTTAGAAATCGCGAACAAGACAATATGGAAAGCGAGCAACATGCTCTGCAACATAAACGTTTTTATATCGTTATTATGGGGATTGTACTGGGTGTATTTGTAACATTATCCTCAGTAGGTGCTGGTGCTTTTGGTATCATGGCTCTAGTGATTATGTTTCCAAATTTGCCTATGATTCGTATCATTGGATCAGATGTTGTACATGCCGTTTTACTAACAGCCGTCGCAGGTTTAAGCCATATGTCTTCAGGTAATGTTGATTTTACCTTATTAATGTGGTTATTGGTTGGTTCCATTCCTGCCATTATTGTGGGTACTTTAATTAGCTCTCGTATGCCTGAACGACTGATTCGTAAAATCTTAGGTATTACATTATTTGCACTAGGGATCAACTTTATGGTGAACCCAATTAAAGCCAAGCCAAAACCAGTTGAAACTCAGCAAGCAGTTTTTGTTCAACAGACAAATCATTTAACCAAAACCGTTTAAACCCATAAATATGCTGGTTGATTTAGAACAAATTATGCGATTCGCTAGTTAATCAATCAGCATTTCATGCTATATTCGTAGACAAAATAACCTCTTCTTTAGATTGAATTTGTGACAGCGATGAATACTCTACAGCCAAACCCAGTTTCTCAACCAGATATCAATGACGTTAATATTAAAAGCATTCAAACCTTGATTACCCCTGCGGAACTGAAAGCTGATCTTCCTTTATCTGAGGCTGCATCAAAAACTGTATTACAAGGACGTGCAACTGTACGTAATATTTTAGATGGCAACGACAAGCGTTTATTTGTCGTCATTGGTCCTTGTTCAATTCATGATCCTAAAGCGGCGAATGAATATGCTGATCGTTTACGTGTACTTAGCGAAAAAGTAAAAGATACACTTTATTTAGTCATGCGTGTTTACTTTGAAAAACCACGTACCACTGTGGGTTGGAAAGGTTTAATTAATGACCCTGATATGAACGACTCATTCAATATCGAAAAAGGCTTGCATATTGGTCGCGGTCTTTTGCTTGAGCTAAATGAAAAAGGCTTACCTTGTGCAACTGAAGCACTTGATCCTAACTCACCTCAGTACTACCAAGATTTAATTTCTTGGTCAGCGATTGGTGCTCGTACTACCGAAAGTCAAACTCACCGTGAAATGTCATCAGGCCTATCTTCACCTGTTGGTTTTAAAAATGGTACAGATGGCGGCTTAACGGTTGCAACCAATGCCATGCAATCGGTTAAACATGGTCATAGCTTCTTAGGCTTAAATGAAAATGGTCAAGTAGCGATTATTAATACCAATGGTAACCCTTATGCTCACGTAGTTTTACGTGGTGGTAATGGTAAACCTAACTATGATGCTTCTTCTGTTGCGGAAGCTGAAGCTGCCTTAGCGAAAGCAAAAGTAAGCAATAAGATCATGATTGATACTAGTCATGCAAACTCAAACAAAGATCCGTACTTACAACCTTTGGTTCTTAAAAACATCACAGAGCAAATTCTTGATGGCAATAAATCAATCGTGGGTATCATGGTTGAAAGTCATCTCAAAGGTGGTCGTCAGGATATTCCTGAAAACTTATGTGATCTTGTTTATGGTCAATCAGTGACTGATGGTTGCATTGATTGGGAAACAACAGAAAAAGCGCTATTAGAGATGCACGAAGTGCTTAAAGATGTTTTGCCAAACCGTTAATTTATAAATAATAGATATTAAAAACAGGCTCATATGAGTCTGTTTTTTTACGTGAAAGATCAATAAAACCAATAAATTACTGACTTAAAATACTCACCATTTGTGTTAGATATGTTTTGTAGTGTAATGTTTTTTTAATTATACTTCTGCCACATTTCCACTGTGTCGTATCGCTGATATGAAGTCCAGTTTTCGTCAACATTTGCTAAAGTGGCGTGCCTCTCTCGGTGCGATAACTTTGCTTTGTTTACTCTGGCATATTCTCTTACCCACGATGGTTCATATTGGCGTTGTACCTGCACTGTATGCAATGCCGAGTCACTGCCAAGTTACAAATATTCAAAATAGCTTAATGGATTCAGAATCCCATTCTAGCCATCACCATCATGCTATGCACGATAAAAATCAGCATGAACAGCATCTTCAACATCAAAAACATAATCTACTTAGTGCTCATGCTAAAGAGGTTTTTGCACTTGCAAGCAAGATCATGAAGCATTGTCCATTATGTACTTATGGCGTTGATGCCGCTGCAATTGTTCCTTTTATTGCAATTATTTTTGTATTTTTATTAGCTTGGTTTACTCGTGTACGATGCCTATGCTATGCGTGGACAGAAAATCTGCATATACCACGTATCTATTATATTTTTCCAATTAAACAAGCACCTCCACTCGCTCTATAAAACGCAATTCCGTAAATATCGTATCCAGTGAGAACTGCGGTACCGCCTTGTTTATTGCTTTTTTTATAGAGTTTGATATGAATACTCAATTTCGTTTGTCAGTATTAGCTGCTGCGTGCCTTTCTGTTACTTATAGTTCAATTGCTTTAGCTGAAACTTCATCAAAAGATGAAACTAAAACCTTAGCGACCATTGTCGTCACTGCAAGCCGTGAGGGAGAGTCTATTAATAATACTCCTGCTGCGATTAGCAAAATCAACAACCAAGATATTGAAGATAAACATGCAACATTCATTGGTCAGTTAGTGAATCAAACACCAGGTGTTTTGATGAATGACTTGGGTAATGAGCAGCACATGATGTCTATACGCCAACCAATAACGACTGCGGCTGTTTATCAGTATTTAGAAGACGGTATATCTGTGCGTCCTGTAGGTGTGTTTAACCATAATGCATTATATGAAGTGAATTTGGCTGGGATTGATAATATTGAAATTCTGCGTGGTCCAGCTAGTAGTTTATATGGTAGTAATGCGATCGGTGGAACGATCAACTTCTTGACCAAAGCACCCAGTTTAACTCCCACAGCTGATTTAGGCGTGAGAGCAAGCTCTGGAGGCTATCGTCGTATTGATCTAGGTGCATCGAATACCTTTGATACCGAATTTGGGGAGCATGGCTTTAGAGTTTCAGGCTATGCCAGTGATCGTGGTGATAGTTGGCAAGATCACGCAGAAAGTAATAAGCAAAGTATCACTTTGAGACATGATTGGCGCATATCTGATGCCACCCAAGTTAAAAATATCGTCAGTTATAATCATCTCAAAGCAGATATGACGGGTAGTTTAAATGCAGAGGATTTCAGTAAACGGTCTGGTTACAGTTATCAAACCTTTACCTATCGTGAAGTTGATGCAACAAGACTTTCATCTCAATTAAGCCACAGTTGGAATGATCAAAATCAAAGCCAAGCCACACTGTATTATCGTGATAACACGACTGAACAGAACCCAAGTTATAATATTCGTACAGATGCCAAAAATGGTACGCCTACAGGAACATATAGTGGACAAACCACATATAATGCCTTTCAGTCTTATGGATTAAATTTACAACATTCAATTAACTTAAACCCTGTGAAATTAATTGTCGGTGCGATGTCTGAACATTCGCCTAACCAAGCAAAAACCAATGATATTGAAGTGTTTCGCGATCCTAAAACACGAATATATACAGGGTTTAAACAACGACAATTACTGCGTGATTTTAATGTCGATGTCAATAACCAAGCGATTTACACACAAGCCAATTGGCAAGCTTTACCAAACTTAAACTTAGTTGGTGGCGCTCGCTATGACTGGATCAGTTATGACTTTGACAATAAGCTTACTCCTTCTAAAGTGACAGGTGCTCCAGATGAAAAGCGTAATTTCCATAAAGCCAGTCCACAACTTGGTTTTGTTTGGAATATTACGCCTGAATTAGATCTTTACAGCAATTGGTCACAAGGCTTTGTTCCACCTGAAGTGAGTAGCCTTTATGGAGCAAATTTAGTAACGCCTGATCTGAAAGAAGCAACCTTTGATAACGTTGATCTAGGTTTGCGTTTCAAGTTGTTAGATGATCGCTTAGATGGCGAAATTACCTTGTATCGTCTAGAAGGTAAAGATGAAGTACTTAGCTTTACTAAACCAGACAACACACGTGAACCTCGCAATGCTGGAAAAACCTTACATCAAGGTATCGAAGTTGGCGGAACATGGAAAATCAGCGAACAATATGACCAGCGTTTAAAACTGTCAGGCAGTATCGCTAAACATGAATATAAAGAATTTCAACCATCACTAGCGTTCGACTATAGCGGCAATACGATGCCTAGCTCTCCAAAAAGCTTTGGCACAATCGAGTATCAGATAAAACCTATGCCTGAATTATTACTCTCAGCAGAAGGTGTTTATGTCGGTTCATACTGGATAAATGATGCCAATACAGAAAAGTATGATGGACATACGATTCTAAACCTACGTGCAAATTATCGTAAAAATGCCTATGAGGTATATGGGCAAATTCTTAATGCAGCTGATGTACATTATGCGGAAAGTACCTCGTTTAGTAATAACCAAGCCAGCTATACGCCTGCTGCACCACGTACTTATTTATTAGGTTTACGCTATCATTTTGGGAAATAAGTCATGAATGCCAACCAATTGAAAAAGCTACTAAAGTTTCATCGTGGCTTTGGAATGGTACTTGGCATTCTCGTTTTGATGTGGTCTTTAACTGGTGTGTTGCATCCAATTATGAGTGCAACCCAACCACAACCTGCAAAACGTATGCCTCCATCCCAACAGCTTGATTTGAGGGATGGATTGTCCATCCCTCAAATATTAGACATGCAGAAAATTACCGAATTTTCTGCATTACAAGCAATTGAACTTAAAAAAGATCTTATTGCTTATCGAGTTTTAAAACCTAATCAAAATATTGCTGAATATTTTGATCGTCATACTGGGCAATTGATTAAAGCTGCTGAATTGCAAGATGCAAAACGTCTTGCAGTTTGGTACACAGGCTTAAGTCAACAACAGATTATTTCTGCTGAACTGGTCACTCAATTTAGTGATGATTATCCAAGCGTCAATCGCTTATTACCTGTTTGGCGTGTAGATTTTGATACTGGTTTAAGGGCTTATGTCGATCCAGCACAATCTCGATTAGCAACGATTTCTAATGATCAGAAAATGTGGATGGCACGGATCTTTCGCTTAGGTCATACATGGACTTGGGGAGATCAGCCTTGGACAGGACAAAGTCTCTTGATGCAAATTGCTTTAATTGGCATTCTTGCTTTGACCTTGATGGGAATCGGATTGTTTTTCAAAATTCACAATCGTAAAAATCATCGTTTAGCTAAAAAGCCAATTCGTTTTTTTCATCGTTATCTGGGCATTAGTTTAAGTGTTTTTATTTTGTTATGGGTGTTTAGTGGTTTTTATCATGTTTGGCATAAAAAACCTGAACTTGTGAATGTTCAGCCCATCTTCCATACGCAAGATTTAAATCCTGAAGCATGGCAATTGGCAGTTCAACGTCCAATTCAGCGACTCAACCTTGTACCGATCGCTTTTGATCAGAATCAAGCACATGCAGGCTGGATGGTTCAATTGACTGGAAAACCCCAATTACAAGGGAGCATGACCGCAGCGAAAGAACATGATCACCATCATCATGCAAAAGATGCTGCCCCAGCCATTGAGTTAGTTGATGCTCAACATGCTAAAAATTTGAATCCTCTTGAGCAAAGCAAATATTTGGCAGCCTTTTATTTAAACTTGCCTTTAAAGCATTTTACTCAAAGTTCATGGGTCACTCGTTTTGGCGGTGAATATGGTTTTATAAATAAACGTTTACCTGTAATCAAAGTTGAAACTAATTTGAATGATCAGCTTAGACTTTATATCGAACCAAGTAGCGGTGTCATTGCGGCGCAAGTAAATCAGCAAGATGCCTTAGAGGGGTTTAGTTTTGCTTATTTGCATAAGTGGACATGGTTACCGATAGATAAAACGCTTAGAGACATCCTGTTGGGAACAATCGCGGGATTGATTGCAGTATTGGTAATCTTGGGAAGTTTATTGGCAATTCGAAAACGTTAAAGCGGAATTGATCCTTCTTATTTGAGAAGGATCAATCCTATAAAAATTCACTTAGATATAAAAGAAAGCAATCACAAAAGTTAATATTAAGCCCGTCTCACTCAACTCAATGGCAGCACCCACCGTATCACCCGTGATACCACCGATTCTCTTAATAAATAAAAATCTTAAGGAAACCAATATTAAGAAAAAGCTGATTAAAGCAACTAATCCAATTAATTTAAATGCACAAAGCAATGCCAATGTAATGACAAAAACCATCCATCCTACAGTTTTAGGAATAGAATCAGTCATTGAACGCCCTAATCCATTTTCTCGAACATATCGTGTTGTGAGAAATAAAAATAAAGGAACACTGCGACCCAGCATGGGAATTAAGATTAAAAAAGCAGAGAGCTGTTGTTGAAGCAAGACATATAAAGCGGAAAATTTAAGTAAGCAAACAATGACTAAACTTAGAACACCGATAGGACCACAACTTGGGTCTTTCATGATTTTTAAGGTCCGTTCCCGATCACCAAAGCCACCTACCCAGGCATCTGCTGTATCCGCTAGACCATCTAAATGAAGCCCACCTGTAAGCCAAATCCAAATCACTAAAATAATCGCTGTAACAAGAATAATCGGTACTTTTACGAGAAGGATTGAAAGTCCAAATAGAATTAATCCAATCAACAAACCTACAAGTGGATAAAAAAGTACAGATTGACCATTTTGCTTTGCAGTTGGTATCTGTTTTAGTTCGATGGGTAGAACAGTCAAGAATTGCAAAGCGATCCAAAAAGACGTCATGTAAACTCAATCGTATTCGATTCATAATTTAGCAATTATGAGGAAATAAAACTGGGAATAGCAAGGCTATTCCCAGTTTGAAAAAACTAATGCTTGGATTATTGAACTTGATAACATTGTTTGAGCTTTAAATAATCATAATAGAAACTGTTGGTACTATATTGTGCATATTTACATGATGGTTTAAACAAGGTCTCTTTTTCATTGTAGAGCATTTTTACCAAAGTGATACCTTGTGCATTTTGATAAATATCCCACTGTAAATTCGCAGCCATTGGCGATACCACTTCACCTCTCCACTTGCTATTGCTGTAGTTATAGGTTTGACGTAATGGTAAAGGCTGCATCATGTCATGTAACTCTAGACTGGTCGCCAGTGGAATAATGATTTCAGCATGTGCGAAACGTAACACAGCGCGGTGGGATTGTTTTCTTTCAATAATCGCATCAACTTGGTCAAATAAATCCTGCTTTAATCCCTTTGACATCTTACTGGTGACAGCATTGGATTCAGAAAAGCTTGGACCTTTAGAATAAAAGTCATTAGCATCATTGAATTCTGAATAAAACTTAGCTGCATCGATTGGCATATATTTATCAAAACTTACGTCGTTAAGTTCAACCTGCATCCCTCCTGAAATAGAGTACAGTTCATAAATATAAGCAGCAGCATCTACAGCACTAGTAATTGTATTCTTTCCTTTGCCTTTTTCAGTAATATTTTCACCTGTTGGGGTAGTCACAGTATATGAGCCTGTATTACTGAAAGTATAACCGCTTGTACCTATTTTTTTAATAAATTCAGGTTTAAAAATTGGCGTTAATACACTCATAGCAACCTGCTGAGCACGCGATTTTTGAGTTAACTCATCTAGTTTATTAGCTAAGTCAGCATTATCTTCTTCAAAGTGTTGATAAGCTTGACTTACATCATAAATGACTTGTTGTTGTGCAGATATAGGCTGAGTTAAATCTTGAGTTTGATTTAAACTATGAAAATAAAGCTTAAATCGATCTACTCCACCGTCTTCACTAGATGGAATACTGGTACTGACCAAACTTGTATATGACGTAGGTGTAATTTGACTCTTCAATTGTGGTTGTTGTTGAATCAATTCAGCAGTAAAAAACTTGGCACTATCAACCGCACGATCTACACCTGAGCTTTGGACTAAAATAGATTGAGGTTGTGTCGCTTCTGTTTTAAATAGTTCAGGTAGACGCTGTAAAAGACGGTCTGCAATACCTCTATGTTCTTGAATACCAAGCATCGTTTCATTGCCATATCCATACTGGCGAATCCCATCTACGCCATAACCAAGCAAAATATTGGCTTTCATCATATTTTCTAAATCAGCACCTAATTTTTCACCTAAAGGTGTTAAAGCATTCTCAGCCTTAGCTTGTTTCCATAAGTTATACAGCGCCAAATCATATTTAATGCTCGATAATCCTCTAGAACCATGACGTGCTACTAACTCTGTAAAAACAGGTTTGAAACCCTGAGGAATTGCTTCATATTTTTTTAGATCTTGTTGTGGTTGGTATGGAGTTTTAGTCTGATAATATTTTGATACCGTGTTATTTTCTGGGATTATTTTTGATTCTGAGCGATCATCGTTATTACATGCCGCCAATAAAATGCTCACGCATAACACACTGCTTTTCAATAATATATTCATAAAGGATTTACTTATAGGTCAAGAAATGAGATGTATCATAGGCAGTGGCAATGACAGTTCGATTACATGACCTAAGCAAATACTGGAAATAAAATAAGATTTTATAACTACTAAATTGCTGTCTTTTCAGAAAAATGTATTTGATTGTCAACTTTAGTGAGGTTTAAAGCATATAACGTCCCTAACTCTGCGGGCATAGTTAATAAATCATCTATATTTTGCTGACGCGCCAAACAAGTCAACAATTTAATCACTCCACCATGTGTAATAACTAATGCTCTATTCCATTGATGTATTTTCATTTGAGTGTGAATTTCATTAAATCCAACTTTAACACGCTGTAAAAATTGCTCTAAAGGTTCACCATTTGGTGCATGATATTTTGTTGGAAATTGCCAAAAATTTGCCAATAACTCGGGTTCATTTTCATAAATGCTTTGAGTCGAAATACCTTCCCAATCACCAAAATACATTTCTTTAATATGCATATTTAATTGCAATGGTCGTTCAAGTTGCTCTGCCAAATTGATCGCGAAGGAATGACAACGTTGCAAAGGTGAACTAAAAATGACATCCCAATCCGTATCTGCTGCAACATATCGCTGTATGGTCGATTGCATCTGCAGCCAACCGTTTTCAGTTAGTTCATCATCAGTGTGCCCACGCAAAGTATGGCTTAAAGTTGTTTCACCATGTCGTAGTAGATCAATGCGCAACTTTATCTCCAGTCACTGCTGCTTCAGCAAAGGTTGCCATTTGATTATGTAAAACGCATGCCAATTGCAGCATCGACAATGCTGCGCCTGCACCACTTCCTTCACCCAATCTTAGATTCATTTTTAAAATTGGCTGCGCATTTAATTCTTTAAGAATGCGAACATGACCATATTCTGCTGATTGATGTCCAAATAGCATCCAGTCACGACAACTTGGTTGTATGCGAACAGCACATAAAGCTGCAACGGAACTGATAAAACCATCCACCACAATCGGCAAACCAATTTGAGCGCAACGTAAATATGCTCCTGTCATGGCAGCAATCTCTAAACCACCTACTGCGGCTAGAATTTTCAAAGCATCATTCTCAACACTAGATTGATGGAGTTCAATTGCCTGATTGATAACTGCAATTTTATGTAGCAATTGTTGATTATTAATTCCTGTTCCAACACCTGTCAGTTGTGCTGCATCTTCATTTAACAACAAACATGCGATGGCTGAAGCGGAACAAGTATTGCCAATACCCATTTCTCCAGCGATAAAAATATCAACCTGTTCTGATTTCGCTAGATCCGCACTGGCTTTACCTAATGCCAATGCAGCAAAACATTCTTGTTCCGTCATTGCAACGTGTTGAGCAAAGTTGGCTGTTCCTGCACGAATACAATGTCGCTCTACACCGACATAATAATAGGGATCGCCTACTGTTCCACAGTCAATCACTTGTAACTGTGCTTGATGATGTTTTGCAATAACACTGATAGCTGCACCGCCAGAAGCAAAATTTTGAAGCATTTGGCGTGTCACGGCTTGTGGATAAGCAGAGATATTTTCTTCAACCACACCATGATCACCTGCGAAAATCGTGATCCAAGGTTTTTGAATTTGAGGATGAACTGTACCCTGTAAACTTGCTAGCTGAATCGCAAGCTGTTCTAACTCTCCTAAAGCCCCTGTTGGTTTAGTGAGTTGTTGTTGTCGTTGTTCGGCTAGATTTTTTGCTTCCAAATCAATTTGTTGTATCGATTCTCTGTACCAAGCATTTTGTTCAGTCATGTTATTTCTCATCTTTTAAAATCATTGGAAAGCCTGCAACACAAAACATTACTTTATGAGCAAGCTGACCTAAAGCTTGGTGCAATCGACCAGCTTCATCCACAAATTGTCGGCTAATTTCACCCATTGGCACGACACCTAGCCCTGTTTCATTACTGACTAAAATAATCTCAGATTTAAGTTTGGGTAATATTTCTAATAACTTGTCTGTCTGTTGTTGCTGTAAATCTTGATCTTCAGCTAACAATAGATTGGTCAACCATAAGGTAAGGCAATCAACCAAAATGATTTGATGTTCTTGATCTAGTTTTAATAATTGATCTGCCAGAAAAATAGGCTCTTCACAAAGTTGCCATTGCTTAGGTCTTTGTTGCTGATGATGTTGGATTCTTTGCTGCATTTCATCATCTAAAGCTTGCGCCGTGGCGACATAAATCACAGGGATTCCACGCTGCTGAGCTATATTTTCAGCCAATCGGCTCTTACCCGAACGTGCACCACCCAAAATTAATTGCAACATATTAACCTAATACCATTTGATGATAAGGATATAGTAATCCTTGTAAAATCTGAGCCTTATAATAACCGAAAGTCAATTGATTCACTTGAATTTTAATTCTTTTGGCTTCAAAGCTTTTTATTCGCTCCAAAACAAGATCACTACTCCAAGCATCGTTATAAAGTCCAATCGTAATATGCGGACAATATTGCAATGCCGCTATTTCCTTCGAGACAAGTGCAAGCTGAGAACGGATTTTTTCTAAAATTTTTGTTGATCGATGATTTGAATAAATAAAGCACTACTAAAACTATCGATCGTTGTGAGTTCTAATTCAAAGGGTTCAAGTTGTAATGTATTGATAGATTTTATATGTTGTGAGAATTGTTCAGCTGAAAAATCATCATTGTATGGAGAAGGATGGGGATTTATAAAACCGCACACGAATAATGTAATGTGATACTGACGTTGGTTCGACGTAAGTAGGAAATCTGAGAAATGTGTTTTGATCGCATCTAAATATTCAACTAACGCTGGTTGATCAATTTCGATATACCACAAAGCATAATCTGTCCGACCATGATGCCATTCTGGATAGTCGCGAATTTCAGTTTTTACGAGTTGGGTAGATGTTTGTAATAACACAACGGCAATAACGCTCTGACAGTTGTGTTATTCAAACATAATTTACTGGCAAGATTAAATGATTTTAAAAGTCATTTAAGCTGTTTCAAACTCGGCATTTTTAACACGAAAAGATTGCACTCCATGTGAGATATTTAATTCAGCTGAGATTGCTGTAAAAATCAATTTAAACAAATCGTTCTTTTCATGCTCAATAATGTCCATTTGCTCGATAGCGTTTTGTAAATGCGTCATTACTTGATCAATAGGAATTTCTAAAAACTTAACCGTATACACATAACCCGAAACAGCACCTTGTAATAAGTACTCATATGGCAATTGTTGCACGATATGATTTTCAATACTGCCGAGCACGCGTTCGTTGTGACCCAGTTTTCTTAACGGATCACGAGCCACACGTTCACATGGATCTTTATAAGCAGAACGACATGAGCTCATAAAACTTTGAGCCATGCGATCAAGTTGTTTGGCTTGATCCGGAACGATATTTACCAATCCTGATTTCACTTCACTCACCAATTGCTCAGCAAATTTCTTGATCTTCTGATCTGCTAAAGCAATTCCAATCATTTCATGATCAATAAGACTCGCCTGCCAAGCGATCATGGCATGACAGCCATTCCATAGACGATTTTTAATGATTTGAATATCTGAGATTTGATCAACCAAAATCATTTGGCGCATTTTATTTAACAGCGGGCTACGATTTTCAACATAGATCGGCATATCCGTTTCGCTATGGAATAAAATTAAATCCATATTTTGTAAAAACTGACCTGCTTGAAACTGATCGCGCATTTCTTCTAATGATTGACTAAGCTGACGTTCTTGTTTTTCAGTTAATGCTGTTTCATCTGATAATTCAATCGTTTCTTCATTCAAATCAGCTTGATACTGTTTAAATAAACGATGCTTAATATTGAGTTGACGATACAAAGCTTGATCACTCAATTTAGAGACCATGCGATTGACCACCGTATCACAGAAATAATGCTCACTTAAAATATGCTCAGCAATATCTTCATCCGTGATCTCAAGCAAAGCTTCACGAATATGTTTGAGCACTAAATATTTCGCGCAAACCTTATTCAAAATAATCAGAAAAGTGATTGGTTCAAGGTTGTCTAAATCTTGTGACATGAAACGCGCCAATAAACCTTTGGCAATCATTTTTGATTCAGATGCTATCGCATGTTCAGGCAGACATAATGCAATAAGACTCGATTGCATGTACATTTCACGCATCTGTTTATCATTATCAGCATCAATAACAGTCAAGTTATCAATTCGTTCGTCAAAAGACGATTGGCCATATCGAATACTATAGCTGCCAAAACTATTCACTGATTCCAAATACAATTTATTTCGCGTGGAAGCCAAAATACGTTTTGGACGTGTATATCCATCCCAATGTGAAACAATTTGAGCAATATACCCACCACCAATTGCACCAAAACCATGAATCCCTACGGTTAATTGATTCAGACTTTGCGGAAATGGTTCTTGTAGTTGAGGCATATCCATTTCAGGAATGTATTGATCTAAAGCATTTAAATACTCGTACATATCCTGATAATAAAAATTTGCTTTCGCTAACATGCGATCATTTGGTTCTTTAATATCTTTAAATAAAATCGTAATGCCACCCGCATCATGAGCTGAACAAATTCCATTTTCTGAATCTTCAAACATCAAACACTGACTTGGTTGTAAATTTAGTTTTTGCGCAGCGGTAATAAAGATTTCTGGATGAGGTTTTCCCTTTTCAACTTCATCCCCACAAACTAACAGATCAAAAAATTTATAAACGTTGGCATTAATTAAGTATTCTTCTGCAATCGCACGTCTACTTGATGTTGCAACAGCCATTCTTAAACCTGATTTGCGTAAGCGCTCTAAAACTTGAATTAACCCTTTTTTTATTGGAACACCATTGTGACGCACAGATTCTAACTCAAGTTCATCAGCACGTTTTCTAATCGCTTGATATGGAACATCTTCCCCATAAAATTTCTTTGCAAGTTGTTCTGCAGTTTTTGCGCTCAGACCTAAGCACTGCATTAAATATTCATCTGAAAATTCCTGTCCAATAAGCTCTTCTGATGCTTGTTTCAATGTTTCAAAGCGTAATCGCTCTGTATCAAACATTGTTCCATCCATATCAAAAAGTGTCCCTTGAACAGGAAAATCATGAAAAATCAACATCTTTACTCCTCTTATATTGTTTTACTTCTAATAGGCTAACCCAGAAATGAGCTTAAATTTCGACCGTTAAATAAATGAAATAAATTTGATTAATAAATAACCAAACAGCCATCTATGTTTACGTCCTAAGATGTAGTTATGTAAGTTTTCTTGCTTTTTAAAAGAATATATGAGTTATTTTTGATCATATTAAGCGTTTAATCTTCGACAAAAGAACTCATTTCTTCTTCCTTTCTGACTAAAACCCACCCTATACATATCCCGACCAATATTATTAAAGCGAATAAAAAATAGAAAGGTAGGTTTTGATCAAATTGATATAAATAAGTGCTAACTAGAGGACCAAAAATCAAGCCAAAAGCTTGAGTTGCAGTGCAATATCCTGCCATTTTGACTTGTGAATCTTTCGTAACTGCTTGTGCTGCGCCTGTTGTAAATGCTGGTAATAAGCATGCCACTGAAATACCATAGAAAATATAACTGCCTTGAAAAACCACAATGTTTTGCGCATATAGTGATAGTAACAACCCAAAGCACATAGTCAAAATGCCAATCAAAACCAAACTATGTAGATGCAGCTTAATCACTTTTACGATCAGCAACTGTGACACCACCAGACAGATACCAACAACAACCATACATTGAGAGAAATACACTGCGCTTTGCTGACTACTCAAAAAGAATTTATCTTGAATATAAAATCCAGCAGTCATGTTTAATGTCACGATTGCAACGTAAGTAGAAAAGCCTAAAAGCAACCAAATCAAACTCTGCTTTATAAGATTTTTCTGACTCAAAACTGTATTTGAATTTTGCTCTAATGCCTTATTTGCATCTGACTTTATATCAGTCTTTTTCTTAAAAAATATAATGAGTGCCAAACTGACTAATGTCAGTAAAGCAACCGCGAACCACATTGGCAATAACAGTCCGCCAAACAATAATAGCGAAGTCGCCAAAGGTCCGACGATCATTCCAAAACTATTCATCGCACCAAACAATGCCATATTCTTACTACGAGTCGTTGTTTCAGTTGATTCAGTCATGACATAACTTTGTAGGCCGATTTGTGGCATCGCCATAAAAATGCCAGTCGATGCACGACTTAAAACCAATAAAATGAAAATCAATACTGAAGGCAAAATTGCATCTAAGCCCAAAGCTAGTATGAAAGTAAAAAGCGCCCATGTGATGGTCATTCCCATAAAACCATAATTCACTAAATTTTGTGGAGATTGATTACTTTTGTTCTTTGCAATCCATATTGAAGCGATAGCCATACAGATCGCTCCTGCTGAAACGATGACTCCACCTTGGAATTCGGATAAATGTAGCTGTCGAGTCAAAGGTGCCAGTAAAGGAAGAATCATGGAAAAACAAGTTCCATTGATTAAAGCAGCCAAAGCTAAAAATTTTAAATGATTGTTCATCATGAAATTCATCAAAAAAAGGCATCTGAAAAGATGCCTTTTGGATAAGATTAGTATTTGAGAGTGTAACTCAAACCATAGGTACGACCTTGAGCAGGTAAGCTCGAAATATCGCCGTAAACCGTTGAAACGGCTTGACTATAAACTGACTTATAGTCCGTATTCCACACGTTATATACACCAAAACCTAAAGTACCTGGACCTGCTTTTGCATTAGCAATCACATCCATCACTGCAAAACCTTTGATTTCTGCTGTTGGACTACTACCATTCGCAATTGCATCCTTACGTGCTTCGTCTGTACCATCAATAGCTAAAGCTTGTACTCGCAAACCTAAACCATCATTGAATTGCCAGTCTGAATATACCGTTGCCTTTAAAGGAGCGACACGAATCGCATCTAGCTCCTGCCATTTACCATTTGAGTTTTTGAACTGACCACGCGTGTAAGCTAAAGTCCCTCCTACAGTCCAATCATCTGACACATTATATTTGACGTTGCCTTCAACACCATACACGCGTTCATCTGTATCAATAACCTCTATTGCAAAACTCGGAGGACCAAATTTCAATGATTTATCAGATTTATTATAGAACGCTGTGATACCTGTGCTTAATGCGTCATCTTGTAGACGCCAGCCCAACTCAAAACTATTTACTTTAATTGGATCAATTGTTTGATTACTTACAACAAAGTTCGCAGGAACATCTCTTAACATACGTTGTACGTCAGGTAAATTCGCACCTTGCGAAAAGTTTGCAAACACCTGTTGTGCATCAGTTAAATGATAAAGCGCACCGACATTAAAGAGAGTTGCATCATGCTTAACGGAACCACCTTTTAAAGTTTTAGCTTGATGTGTTGGAACGACATCAGCAATCATTGCTTCAGAATATGGAACTGAATCTTTAATATCACTATCAATGCGCTCATGACGAATACCTGCTTGTAGGTTTAAGCGATCGGTTGCTTCAAATTGACTTTGTAAGAAAAAACCAAGCTTTTCAGTATCTACATCAGGCCCAAAAGCATAATTATTTAAAGGCTTAAACTTAAGACCATTACTACTCATAAAAGTATTTAGATCATAAAGTTGTGCTGTTTGTTTGCCCGTTTCCTTATCGTAATCTACACCATAAGTTAAATTTAATACGCGTTCTGCCAGATTAAGCTTACTTTGAAGTGCTAATCGAGCACCAAAAACATCAATATCTGTTTCAGATTGGGTAACAATATACATTCCTTTTTGTGGATGGTCAGCATGCGCTAAGTAGTTTGCACTTGGGAAGAATCGCCCCTTTTCAGTACGATAATAAGCCTCTGCATTTAAAGTCTGACCTAGAAAATCTTGATTTTCATATTGGGCATTTACTGCACTGCGCTTAGTACGTGGTTGAGTATCAAGTTCTAAACCTTTAACCGCTTTCTGGCTTGGTTTGGTTCCTTTAACTAATAAAACAGCCAAACCAGGACCATAGTCTGCACCATATTCACTATCTTGCTCATCATTATAGTATTGCGCACCAATACTTAATTTTTGCTTATCTGAAAACTGCCAGCTTAAACGACCATTCACATCAACAGTTTCGGTATCTTGACGATCAGTTTGCGCAACTTCTGGACCAACACGATTACCGCGACTGTCTTGGATTTCACCACGTTGTGTATAACTCGCACCTAAGAAACCGTTCCAATCCCCTTGATTAAATGATGCAGACTGAAACGCTTCATAAGCTAAAGCATCACTTTTAAAATTATCACCAGAGGTTACACCGAGTTTGGTTTCAAAGTTTACACCATCACCGGAACCTCTTTTAGTGATGATATTGATGATCCCACCAGTAGCACCTGCACCATAAATACTACTTGCACCTGACACGACTTCAACACGTTCGATCATGTCTGGGCTAATGCTATTTAATTGGCGTGAACTATCGCGTGAACCCGTTTGTGGAACACCATCAATCATATATTGCACAGTACGACCACGCATGGTCATACCATAGTTACTGGTCGTACCCGAACTTGGAGTTAAAGATGGAACCAACAAACCTAAAATATCGGCGGTACTTTTCCCAGCAGCAGCTTGTTTGGCAATATCTTCTTGGCTAATACTGTAAACAGTTCCTGCAATCTCAGCGATACTTTGTGCTGAACGAGTTGCTGTCACAACAATTGGCGCAAGTTGTGTTGGTTTTTGAACTTCTGCCGCAACATTATCTTGAGTCGTGTTATCGATCTCAGTTATTTGAGCATAAAGCTGGGCACTTACTGCCAAGCTTAGAAGTGTTAATGTTGTCGAAAGTGTATGAACTTTCATAAGTAGCCCCTAGATAAGTTGTTTCGATTGTTTTGCTTTAGAAATCAAAACTTGACTGAGTAAAACGCTTAAAATGGATGCAGCGGCGAGAATGAGATAGAAGTTTCCATAACCAAATGCTTTGGCTAAGAAACCTGAGACTGCACCACCAATGAAATAAACCAATAATTCAAAACAAACTAAAATGGTGAAATCCGTTCCTGCTTGATCTTTAGAACTGGTCTGCATGAAATGTGCATATAATGCCGTCATTGCGATATAACGAATGGCAAGAATAACCACTACAAATACGCCAAGTAATCTATGCCACTGGTCAAACCAACTGAGCAAAACAGCAGTGCCCAACAAGGCATAAATCAAAGTCCGAGCCCAACCAGCCCAGATCAGCAATTGTGTTGCAGCTATTTTTTTTAATAGAAATGCAGCAGATACAGCAGCTAATAATCCAATACCCGCACCGACCACAGACATCAACACTCCAATCTCTGCCAAAGACCACTTTTGATCAATTAGCATCGGATTCAGCATTGCCATTGCAGGTGCTTCCACCACGCGATAACACACTATCAATGCCAACGCCCATAACATTTCTGGACGTTTAAACGCACGCATCAGACTTGGTGGTTGTTTAGAAATTTTCTCCGCACTTGATTTTTCTTTAATTTGGAAAATAGCCAACATCGTCAATGCTGTCATAGCGGCTAATGAAATCAGTGAAGTTTGCCAACCATATAATTGATACAGCCACAAAGTTGCAGCCCCACCAATCATACTACCCAGTGCCACGCCAATACTTTGCGCCATACTGCCTAATCGATATTCAGATTCAGAAAAGGTTTCAACGGTATAACCATCAATCGCAATATCTTGGGTTGCGGCAAATGATGAAATCCATAAACCGACAATCACGAAGACACTTAGACCATAATCGAACTGTGTCAAAGCCAAGGCAACAACACCTAAGACCAAGGCTATTTGTGTAAATAAAAGCCAAGTTTTGCGTTTGCCTAGTGCCTTAAAATAGAAACGATCAAGCAATGGTGCCCAAAAAAATTTAAAGGCCCACGGGATATACAACAGCGACAACATGCCAATCCAGCGTAAATCTACACCTTGATGGCGTAGAATCGTAGGTAATGCCACGTTATAAAAGTATAGAGGTAAGGCATGCGCAAGGTATAAAACCACCACCACACTTAGACTTAATGCTGATACTTTCTGAATATTTAATGAATTTTGATTCATAAATACCTCTGGATTGCCCAGTGTGTGGCTTCAGTTTTATCTACGCTCACAAAATATGGAACATGCCAAGCTTTATGTAGCGCTGGTGTATCCAATCGAATACGATCTTCTTCATCTTGAGCAATACGAGCAAAACCCAAGCAATATTGGTAAAAATCTTGTTTATATTGCTTATACCATTTGCCTTGGATTGCCCTATATTCTTCAGGAAATTCAGTATTTACATCGGTTTGCATGATCAACACGAAATTTCGCTGATGCTCGAAATAATGCTGAATCCGTGCTAACCATTGTTCAAATTCTGTCACCGAGACCTGCGCCGCAAAGCGCATGTCCAAGATATGCATTTCATTGATATATAAGCTCATGTAACACTCAGGAGTTTGGCTGGCTTTTCTGCTAGCTGTTGTTGTGATGTTTGGTAATATTCCCCAAACTTGTTATAGAAAGTTTCTCTGAAGCAGTAATACAACATTGCGGTTTTTTCAGGCATCGGTATTAAACGTTGGGTTTCATAGCAAAGCTCTGCCACAACTGCCGCATAAGGTTTAACCGTATGATCTGGCTCACCTACGATTTTTTTGGCTTTAGAATGTTCAAAAATATAGAAGCTGAGTAAACGAATGGTTGGGCGTAAAAAACCTTTACCAAACACGGATTTATCACCAAACAGTAAATGCCATCCCAAATCATTGTCATCACCTTCGTAATAACGACCTAAACGATCACGCTTACCTTCATAGATCTCGGTATAGCCCACATCTTTCCCATCCACACCCACAATCAATAAACGTTGATGGTCATCTGCCAGCATCTTGTCGAAGTAAACCTGTAAATCCAGTTCTGACTTATTCAATTGCCACTGTGGAATGACATGTGGTTCATGCATCCATTGATGTAATAAAGGAATATCCTGTGGATATTGCACTTGGCGTAAGTAGTACTGCGTACCATCTTCAAAGTATTCAAAATAATCTGGTAATTGCTGAGAGATTGTTTTCATATCGAACCTATAAAATGACGAATAAAATTAGCCCGCTTTCGCTTGGCGTCGTTGTTCTGCCCATGTTTTCAATGTTTCTGGGCTAACTGGATTTGCAATAGGATCAAGGAAGACAGGAACAGGACGTTCTGCTTCATCGTTATAACTTGTGGTAAATAGACGTACACGGTTTAGGCAAATTTTGGTGTAACTTGGACGCAGCATGGCGAATTTATCAGCACGTTCAGCCAGTTCTGGATGTTTTTGGTTAAACTCAACAATCGTGTTGGAAATGGTCTGCCAAAAATCAAGCTCAGAATATTCAGGATAGTCTTGCAAGAACACATTACAGATATAACGGTAATGCACCATGAACAGACCAGTGAAAATAAAATGGCTTAGATCGGTCGCTTCGTGACGGAGTAATAAATCTGCTTCAGATGGTAACTGAGTTAACTCAGGAAAATCCTCATCCACTAAATTGATGTCATCAATGAAGTCTTTTAATACTATTGCTTTCGGCACACCATTTTCATGTACCAACATTGTGTTTTCGCCGTGTGGTGAAAATGCCAAACCATAGCGATACAAGCAAAGTAACAATGGACTCATGCACACTTGAGCAAATTGAGCTAACCAAGCTAAAGGACTCAATCCTGATGCTTTGATCAGCACACTCAGGATAGATTGACCAGAAAGATCACGATGTAATAAAGCTGCTTGCGAAAGAACTTGTTGTGATGAATCAACATAGCGATCGACACTTTCACGCCACAAACAACCGAATAGCTCTTTAAATTGATATGGTGCGCCGTCAATGCGGTCAAAACATGGCTGGTGAATGGTTAAAGTCGCCACTTCACCCAAGAAAATAACATCTGTATTTCGTAAGTCTTGATCTTGTTGATGGATTTGTTTTAACCACGCAGTCACTGCTGGAGCTGCAAGATTTCGTTTTGATGGTAATCCACGATAAACAGCTGTATTAAAAATACTGACTGGCAGCTTAATGTAATGACGTTGTAGATTTGATGTATTGCACAATGTGCGAATGGACTGCATTGGCACATAACTATCTTGACTGATATTCAATTCAATAATTTTCTGATCAACAATCTCATTTGCATAAGTTGAAACGAGCCATTGGTGCCATTGCCATGCATGTACGGGAATCAAAAAATAATTTTGTGGGTCTAGATTTTTTTCTTGGAGAATATTGATGAATTGCTGTAGTTCATTGGCATCAAATTCATGTTGATATAAACCACATGCACTCCAATCTTCAGTACTTCGATACTCTGCTAAATCACGATGTACGGCTAACCACAACACTTTAACTTCAGGAGAAAGTTCTGGCGCTGAGCTAAGATAATCATCATAACCAAAACCCATACGCCCCTTACTCATGATAAGCCAAGGATGACCTCGTAGCATGCCTTCAACTTTGTAATGAGGCTCAGTCAAAACCGCTGTGCTTGGCAAACGTGTTTCATTGAACAAATGTGCTTCTGCCAGCCAAGTATTGTTCATTTCTTTGATCAAATACGCTTTGGTAAATGGCTTAACATTAGAACTGTCAGACATTGCGACAATGAACTCATGTAAGTTCCAAGCAGGTTGATCATTTTCCTGACTATGAGTCACATCACGTACTGAAGCTTCCTGAATATTCCAGTGTCCGAGTAGATATTGATGTCCTTGAAACTCATACTGACGTTTGCCTAAATCTAAACGATAACGCCCTGCTGACAATGCTTTAACTTCAATAATTTCTTCGTATAGAAACTCTGCAATCGCCATTTCAATAAGACGTTGTCCTGCGGCACGCCATTGCTGCCGATTAATTTTTAAAGTTGCAAAGTTCATATCAGTTTCTCATAAGTTGAGTGTACAGAAGCTGTTTGTTTACGTGTATTAGCACCACGACTATTAGGGTGCGTTGTCATCACGTTCTGTTCTGTTTTCTTAAAAATTGAATGGTTTTTATTGGCAGAATTTTCGCAAACGCACTCTTTTGATTGTGCTTTGTCGTCTGCCATACAAATTTTTGGATTTTGAGAGAGATTAAAGTGTTGGAATGTCTGCGCTTGATTGCCTAATTCATAAAGAGGCTCAGCAAGCAGTTGATTAATGATCGTTGCTGCACGATAAGCACCAAGACCTAAATCAGGCGTGCCGACACCATGACTATGCATTTCTTGATTTTGAACAAAGATATGACCATTCAGCCGATGTACAACACGATAGTCGTCTGTAATCTGCCAACGCTGTTTATGATCAAACTCGATGTATGGCTTGAGCAACTGCATAAAACCAAAATCAGGTGTGAAATAACCCGTTGCGGCTACAAGAAAATCACAGTCGAGATGAAAAGACTGAGCTGTAGCACGATGCTGGAAATGCAGTCGGATTTTTTGTGTATCCAATGCTTCTGCATCTTTCAAATCACATTGACTATGTAAATGTGTCTGTAAGCTTTGACCTGCAATACTGCGATGATAAAGTTTCTGATAAATCTCACGAATGGTTTTTGCGCTAATTCCCTTGTATAACAAGGCTTGTTGCTTTAACTGCTGTTCCTTGTGCTGCACAGTCAAATCATAAAAATGCTGAGCATAATCTGGACTAAAATGTTCCAAACCTAATGGCGCATACTCCATCGGGAAGAAACCCTGAGAGCGCGTAAACCAATGCAAATCAAACTGATGATTGAAAGTATCTTGCTGTTCATCAAATAAGTCGATAAATACTTCAGCTGCAGATTGTCCAGAACCAAGTACGACCACATCGCCATGTAAATCTGTATCGGCATGCGTCATATACTGTGCTGAATGCAGACATTGTTGTGGATGGATTTTCTGAATTTTTGCCAAACATTCAGGCAAATAAGGCACATTGCCGCTTCCAACCACCAAATGACGGCATAAATAACTTTGCTGAACACCGTTTGATTCAACGACTACTTTAAAACCTATCGTTTGAGGTTCAATCTTTAGAACCTGCGACTGGTATTCGATACAATCAAGTTGTTCTGCAACCCATTGGCAATAGTGGTTGTATTCACAACGTGGAATATGTGGCTGCTCTAAAAAGTAAAACTTATACAAACGTTGCTGATGACGCAGATAATTCAAAAAACTAAATGGACTGGTTGGATCAACCATCGAGACCAAATCTGCCATGAATGGCACTTGTAATACCGTATTAGGTAGTTGCATACCTGCATGCCAATCAAATTGCGCCTTTTGCTCAAAAAACACGTAATTGAGTGAGCTTTTGTTTTGTAGCAAACTAGCAAGACTTAAATTAAAAGGCCCTAAACCAACTCCAATAAAATCAAGCATAACTGACATCCTTCTGTGAAATACGCAGCGGATTTGGCAGTTGCACGTAAACAGATTGATTTTCTACAGGTGCGATCAACTCGTCTAATTCATGCAAACGTGTCAGCAAGTTGCCTTTATAAGGCAGCGTTGAATTGAACAGTAATCCTTGCAATAAGGTGCTATCAGGATATTGTTGTAATTGTTCTTCTAAAAATCCAGTTAAATGCGCTAACAGCTCATCTTCAGTGATATATCCCGTCGCACCGATGGCATTAATAATCCCGAATAAAGTATTGCCGAAGAAATAATAACTAAAACGCTCATCCACAAAATCTTTCGGACCTACCGCAAAGGCTTTTTCTTTCAGCTCAGGCAGCGCTTGTAGAATTTCAGTCGCAAACTCTTCAATATAATAAAAACCTTGGTTATCACGTAGCCATAAAGTTTTAGGAAAATGATTTTCGAGTTCCAATAATACATTCTGCTGATGTGACTCAAATGCCATACCAAAACGATGGTATAGATACATCAAAGGCTGCAAACTGACTTCGAGAAAACGAGTAAACCAATCTAAAGCAATCTCTGAAAAATCCATCTCAGGATGAGCTTTTGCAATTTTTGCGAATAAGGCATTAAAACGATTTAAAGGCTTATCTGGATGATCCTGACATAAGGATGCAATACATGTGACTTGCTGATGCGGATGGAATGGCTGATCGCGGAAAATACAGATACTTTCATTCACCACCTCATCATCAATTTTCAAAGCAATCCATGCTGGATCATTCACCGCTTTTAAGCTTGGGCACTGCTTTAAAATATTCTGACCAAATTCACTGTGCCATAGACGATGTGTCAATTCACCACGATGGCACTCTTTGGCTAAATTGACTCGAATAGAATTGGTGATCATCACTGAAAGTGATGGCTTCACCATCCACGGTGCATTGAAACTTGCCAATGTACGAATGGATGTTGTTGGAGAGAATTGCCAGCCACGTAAACCTAAATCAAGCAATTGTCCTGTTTGTTTCAAACGTTCAAACCAAGCTTTACTTTGCAAATAGCGAGCTTGCCAAGGATGTAAAGGGAGTAATTTATATTCGGTATATGTTTTTAATAAATTTAGATCATTTTCAGACAAATACCACTGTAAAGCTTTTCTGAGTTCACTTGAAATACTTTCATCAGTTGCACTACCTTCTGCAATATAATCTTGATGCACCAGCCAATAATGCAGTTGGGTCTTGCCTTTGTGTTCAGGTGAAAACTTTAGCCAATCCTCATGCACAAAACCTGTTCTACTTTTCGGCGCTGGGTGCATGCTATGCCCCAAAATCAATGCCTGTTCAGTTTCAATAAAGCTTTGACCAGCTTTAACCAAGTCATCAAAATCAGCTTCACGTTGTATTAAAAACTGTTTCAGTGCATCACGGCTTTGAATCCACTTCTCTACCAAAGATGCCGCATCTAAAGATAAAGGTGATTCAGAAACCAGCTCTTCAAGTAACAGCCCAACGACTGCAACTGGGCTGAATGATTTTGGTTGACCTGCGATTGTAATTTGAGGGAGATTGGCTACACGATGTCGTCCAACTCGACTGACATAAGATAAAGGGATATCACATTGAGCATGAATAGAATTAATCGGAATAGATAATAGCGTCAAACCTTGGCTAAACGCTTTTTGTTGCGGAGTTTGCTGTGTTTTATTAAGCAAGTGACCTTTGCCAGTTTCTTGCGTATATGCGTTGACGAAATGTTGTATCGCCAACCGATTGGCAAGTGATTGCATCTGTCGGTATCCTCTATATAGAGAGAGTTAATTTTTTTTCGAATGTTTAAGCTCTAAACACTTCTCAAATACAGCAACGGCTGTACACAAGAATAAATGAATGATAATAATTATCATTTATAATAGCAATTACAAATTTGCGGCGTGCAAAATTAATTAAAATATTGATTTTTAACGTTTAAGATAAAAAATAGATAACTATAGATACAAAAGATAATAATTCTCATTATTATATATTCTAATTATATTGTTTAATTTTATTGTTTTAGTAGATTAAAAGATTAATCCATACTCTCTTGACCCTAGAGATGTCACTTAACCATCTAATAAATCAGCAAAAGTTGCGTTTAATAATTTTGCTAGATCATTTGGATCTAAACCAATATCTAGCCCTCTCTTCCCACCACTGACATATATTTTATTAAATGTCTGCGCCGTGAGATCAATGACGGTTTTTAGACGTTTCTTCTGCCCTAATGGACTAATTCCACCAACTAAATAACCAGTCAAACGTTCAGCATCTTTAGGATTTGCCATTTGTAATTTCTTACATCCCATCGCTGCTGCAACCTTCTTTAAATTGAGTTGGTGGTTTACAGGTAAAATCGCAATAAAATAATTTTTATCATCTGCTACCATCAACGTTTTGAAGACTTCTTCTACTCGCAGATTTAGTTTTTCAGCCGCTTCTAACCCAAAACTTTTTGCGTTAGCATCATGTTCATATTCATGAATTGAGAATGCTATTTTATTTTTTTCTAATAATTTACAAGCTGGTGTCATGTTATAACTTATTTCAATAGATGTTTTTAAGTGCGATAAGTGTACCATTTTAAAAAAAATATTTTCAATTTGCTTAGGCTATTTTGAATTGTATTCTTGATAATTATCCTTAAAGCCTTATATAAAGACTAAAGGTGAAAGTTAAAGGCTAAATTCCTATATGAGTTATAAGCATAATAATTTAATGGCGATGCGCCAAAATTATTGGGATGATGAAGCATCAAGTACCATACAAGCTGAAAAGCAGTTTTTGAGAGAAATATTGGTTGCTGAAGGTATTTTTAAGGATGCGACTTTAGAAGACACCAAGTATTTTTTCTTTACACTACCCAGTATTATTGTTGTCAAAGCTTATGCCGTCGGTTTTCATCACAATCAGGTTAAACAAATGTTATTGAAATTTATTCATAGCAACCGAGCTGAGTTAATGCGAAAATCTGCGTTGAAGATCCAATTTAAAATTTAGGACAAATGTATTGTAAATATCAACTAATTAGGAAATATTTACTTAGGCTATTTTTAGACAATCGCCCCATTGCATAAATTTAGACAGATAATTCAAGCGATTGAACTATTTTAATACGTTCAAAAGCTGTAATATTCGCTACAATTTAAGTCTCGGCTTTCTACTCTCCGGTTTCAGCATAGGATTTTTCTTTCATGTCAGATCAGAACGATAAGCTTAAGAATCTCAAAACCTCCTCTGTGGATCGTCGCTTATCTATTGCAAAAGCATCTTTACTCGCTGGAACACGTTGGGCTACTGCAAGCGCCACTTCAATTTTTTCTAGTGAAGCTGAAAAAGAGAAAAAACGTAAAAAAGTAATGGCCGAACAAGCACATTATTTAGTTTCTGAAATTGGGAAACTAAAAGGCTCAATTGTGAAGATTGGGCAAATGATGGCTTTATACGGCGAACATTTTTTACCTGAAGAAATAACACAAGCTTTAAATACACTGAATAATCAAACCGTAGCCCTAGCTTGGCCAGGCATCAAAACACACCTACAAGAACAATTAGGTGCAAAACTTGATGAGCTTACAATTGATCATGAACCGATTGGTACAGCTTCGCTTGCTCAGGTTCATCGTGCAACACGTAAGTCCGATGGTTTAGAGCTGGTACTAAAAATTCAGTACCCAGGTGTTGCTGAAGCCATTGATTCAGACATGAATCTATTTAAGAACATGTTAAAACTCACCCGTATGGTGCCGCAAACCCGTGAATTTGATCAATGGTTTGATGAAGTCCGTGAAATGATGCATCGTGAAGTTGACTATGGAATTGAAGCTGCAACCACACGCCGTTTTGCCGAACGATTAAAAGATGATTCTCGCTATGTTGTACCTGAAATAGTTGAAGAGTTTTGCGCTGATAAAGTACTTTGTATGACCTTTGAACGTGGTGTTCCGATCAATAGCCCTGTCATGCTATCACTACCTCAAGAACGAAGAAATCAATTGGGTGAGGCTTCTTTAGAAATCGCTGTTCGTGAATTATTCGAATGGGGTGAAATGCAAACTGATCCAAACTTTGGTAATTATCTTGTGCGTTTGGGTAATGGTGATGACGTAAAAGATAAAATTGTACTCCTCGACTTCGGTGCAATTCGCCAGTTTGATGATAATTTACTCACAGTCGCTCGTAATTTGATTCATGCAGGTTATGATCACGATAAAAATGCTATGGTCAAAGCCATGACTGGTTACGAGTTTTTTGATGGTATGCCAGAAAGTATTAAACCTGGTATGGCGGATGTATTCCTTATTGCAACAGAAGCATTCAGCTGTCCAAGTAATAATCCAGATATTCCAGTCGGCGTTATGGATGAACAAGATCGCTATGATTGGAAAAAAAGTCAATTACATAGCCGTGTAATGCAACAAGCTGCTCAATCTATGGCTTCTCGTTACTTCTCTGTTCCACCTAAAGAATTTATGTTTATTAGTCGCAAATTTATAGGTGCTTATACATTCATGACTGTCATTGAGGCAAAGACAAATGTACGTAAAATGATTCGTCAGTTTGCCTAAGCAATATAAGCAAAGTCATTTTGACCAATTTGAATTGTCATTTTGGTCAATTTTTTTTATTTAGATTTTATTTTATTTTCTTAAAAACCATATAAATCATAAATATACATTAAATTATATACATTATTTACCCTTTATCTTTCTCAAATCAGCATGTCAAAGAAGACATAGTTTTTTTAACTAGAGCATGTCAGCATAAATTTACAACCATCCTCTAGGATAAAGTCATGTCTAATATGATGAATAAGGCTCAAGGTTTCGGGCTATCTTTGATCACAAAAATTGCAGGAAGCGAAGTGCTTGATCAACTTAAATTAAGAAAATTTGTTGAAAAATCACTGTATCAAGGTTCAAAAACGGGTTTTAAAGTACTGACAACTACTCAAAAAGCTTTCAAACCACAACCTATTGATAAACAACGTCTTCCGAATCAAACCAATAAAAACTTATTTGATCTAAGTTTGACTGAAGAACAACAAATGACTGCTGATGCAATGTCTCAATTTGCTCAAGAGGTCTTATATGCTTTAGCACATGATGCAGATCACAATGCACAATTCCCAGAAGAATTATGGCAGCACCTAGTTGACTTGGGCTTAAATTATTATGCCCTTCCAGAAGCACTTGGTGGTGTTGCGGCTGAGCAAAATATTGTGAGTAATATCTTAATTGCTGAAAGCTTGGCTAAAGGTGATTTCAGCCTAACAGCTGGATTACTGAGTACCTTTAGCGTCATCAATGCGATTACTCGTTGGGGCTCAACACAAGTGCAATCGATGTACCTACCTGTATTTGCAGAAGATACCGATGTCACTGCAACTTTTGCCTTCCAAGAAGCAACTCCAGCATTTAATCCATTTCAGTTAAAAACCAAAGCAACAGAAAATAATGGTCAATTCCAAATTACAGGCGAAAAGACCTTAGTTATTTTAGGAGATACAGCAGATGTATTCCTTGTAAGCGCTGAATTTAATGGCCAGCCTGATATTTTTGTTGTGCAATCAAACGAAAGTATTTCAATTAAAAATAATCCTGCGATGGGTTTAAAAGCAGCTGAAACAGCAACTCTTCAGTTTAATCAAACGCCTGCATTACGTTTAGGCGATGCTGATTTTAATTATAGTGCATTCGTTGATTTGGGTAATTTGATGTGGTGTGCCATGGCAGTAGGCACATGCGAAGCAATTAAAGCTTACTGTATTAAATACGCCAATGAACGCACAGCTTTTGGTGAACCGATTTCTCATCGTCAAAGTGTTGCATTCATGATTGCTGATATGGCAATTGAAATTGATGCAATGCGCATGCTTGTATTGAATGCTGCAAGTTTGGCTGAAGCAGGTAAACCTTTCCATCGAGAAGCTTATCTAGCACGTCTGCTTTGTGCTGAAAAATCGATGAAAATTGGTACGGATGGTGTGCAAATATTAGGTGGTCATGGTTTTACCAAAGAGCATCCTGTAGAGCGTTGGTATCGTGATCTACGTGCAACAGCAATTTTACATTCTGGTCTACATGCGTAAATTTGGAGCATAATAATGAACTTACAAAATCCTAAAAAATTTCAAATGCTGATCGATCAAGCACATGAGACAGCCTTGAATGTATTACGTCCAATATCTCGCAAATATGATAAAGCTGAGCACGCATACCCTAAAGAACTCGATATGCTTGCTGCTTTGCTTGATGGTATGAATGAAAGTGGTGAAGGTGTTGGTGCTGCCAATGCGAGTAAGCGCGGAACTGCTGATCCTGATGCTGTTGTGAATGGTGGCAACATGTCTGCTGCATTAGGCATTATCGAAATGTGCTATGGCGATACGGGTTTATTATTGAGTATGCCACGTCAAGGTTTAGGCAACTCTGCAATCGCGGCTGTTGCAAATGATGAGCAACTTGAACGATTTAAAGGAACTTGGGCTGCAATGGCAATAACAGAGCCAGGTTGCGGTTCAGACTCTGCATCAATAAGAACAACTGCGACTAAAGATGGCGATGACTATATTCTGAATGGTGAGAAAATATTCGTAACCTCTGGTGAGCGTGCGGATTCAGTTGTGGTTTGGGCGACTTTGGACAAAAAGCTTGGTCGTGCTGCTATTAAATCCTTCGTTGTGCCTAAAGGTACACCGGGAATGAAAGTAGAACGCCTTGAACACAAACTTGGGATCAAAGCATCTGATACAGCGGTCATTAGCTTTATTGATTGTCGCGTACCAGCAGCTAATTTATTAGGTAATCCTGAAATTGATGTGGCTAAAGGTTTTGCTGGTGTAATGGAAACTTTTGATAATACACGTCCTCTTGTTGCTGCAATGGCTGTCGGATGTGCTAAAGCATCATTAGAACGCATTAAAGAAATATTCAAAGATCAACTTGATCCAGACTACAAGACCCCATATTTACAAACATCGAATCTAGCTGCTCAAATCTATCGTATGGAAGCCGAATGGGAAGCTGCCCGTCTACTCATGATTAAAGCAACATGGATGGCTGATAATAAAAAGCCAAACTCTAAGGAAGCTTCGATTGCGAAAGCTAAAGCTGGACGTGTCGGTAATGAAATCACACTAAAATGTGTCGAACTGGCTGCAAGTGTTGGCTATGGTGAAGATGAGTTATTAGAAAAATGGGCACGTGATTCAAAAATTCTCGATATTTTTGAAGGTACACAACAGATTCAGCAATTGATTATTGCGCGTCGCGAATTAGGTAAATCATCGAGTGAATTGAAATAATTCTGTTACTCTAAAAGCCAAAATGAATCTTAAAGGACGTTGCAATAACGTCCTTTACTCAAAATCAACTTCGGATAAAAACCTCCTATCGCATCGTCACAAACTCTTCAGCAGAAGTTGGATGAATCGCAACAGTATTATCAAAGTCTTTCTTCGTTGCACCCATTTTTAAAGCAACAGCAAAACCTTGTAGTATTTCATCCATCCCAAATCCAATCCCATGAATACCTACAATCTTTTCATCTTTACCGACACAAACCATCTTCATTTTAGTCGGTTGACGATGTTGAGTAATCGCACTATACATAGCAGTAAACGATGAATTATAAACTTTCACAGCTTCCTGACCATATTCTTCAACCGCTTCTTTTTCTGTGATGCCTACTGTTCCAATTGGCGGATGGCTAAATACAACTGTTGGGATATTTTCGTAATCCAAATACTCATTCGGTTTATTATTAAATAATCTTTCAGATAATCTGCGTCCTGCTGCTACAGCGACAGGCGTAAGCTCCATTTTTCCAGTAATGTCACCTACTGCATAAATTCCTGTCTGTGATGTATTCTGAAACTTATCCACTTGGATATAACCTCGTTCATCCAACTGAACATTGGCTTTATCTAAATTTAAATGAGCAGTATTCGGCTCTCGACCTGTCGCCCAAATTAGACAATCTACTGTATGCTTTTCACCATTCTCTAAATGCAGTTCAATAGTACCATCTTCATTTTTTGTGACTTTCTTCGGCACAGCTTGCGTATGTATTTCAATACCATCTGTTCGCATCACCTCTACCAAAGTTTCACTCAAAAAAGAATCAAAACGACGTACAGGTAAATTCTTACGAATAAATAATCCTACTTGTGAACCTAAAGCATTCAATACACCTGCCAGTTCAACCGCAATATAGCCAGAACCAATAACTGCTGTTCTTTTCGGTAAGGCTTCTAATTCAAAAAAACCATTCGAATCAATGCCATGTTCTACCCCTTCAACATCAGGTAATGAGGGCTGTGTCCCAGTTGCTATCAATATATGATCTGCTGAGATTATTTCTCCATTTACCTCAATAGTATTCTGATTTATAAAACTAGCTGCTCCAAGAATAAGATCGACTTTATTATTGCTTAGGCTATTTTGATAGGATTGATGAATCCGTTCAATATAAGCTTGTCTATTTTTTATCAATATCTGCCAATCAAAAGATTCAAGTTTGCTATTAAAACCATAGTCTGGACCGAACTTTTGAATTGATTCAGCTACATGTGCAGCATACCACATCACTTTTTTTGGCACACAACCCACATTAACGCAGGTTCCACCAATTTCACCTTTTTCAATCAAAGCACATTTCATACCGTACATTGCTGCACGATTTACTGATGCAATTCCGCCACTACCACCGCCAATCGCAATATAGTCATAATGTTTTGTCATATTTTTCTCAGCATATCAGTTAGAAGGCTATATTTGGTTCTAGATAATAAATAGATATACAGCAAGCAAATGTCAAAACTCTGTTTTTTTAATTATTTCATACAAGAAAATAAAAAAAGCACCGATGATAGCTCATCAGTGCTTATGCTTTTGGGAGCAATTTGGAAAACTTAGTTCATTAAGATTCAACAACATCTTGTTGTAAAGATTTATCAATCACACCAAACTTTTTAAAGATTTTGGCGCGACGTTTTGGATAAATATTCGCTTTATTTAAATCACCTTTGTAATGATCAAATACGCGCTTATCCATCATTTTTGACCATAATGGTGGAATTAATGCAGGAAGTAACATACTTGCATAACCACTAGGTAATTCAGGTGCTTCATCAAAGTGACGTAAAGCTTGGAATGGGCGTGTTGGATAAGCATGATGGTCAGAATGACGCTGTAATTGATACAAGAACAAGTTAGTCACAATATTATTATTGTTCCAGCTATGCTCTGGCATTGTACGCTCATATTTACCATTTTTGTCTTTTTGACGTTTTAAACCATAGTGCTCAATATAGTTAATCACTTCAAATAAACTAATGCCATAAAATGCTTGTGTCGCTAAATATGGAATCACACCTTTACCAAATATGCCAACCATTGAACCATGAAAAGCTGCACTCATGCCCCAACCTTGTAGAAGCTCATTCTCAGTTGACCAAAACTCTTTACCTTTACGTTTTAAACGATTGGTTTCAATCTCTATTGCTGATTTAAAAGAACCAATCACTGTACGTGGCCAAAACTCATAAAAAGTTTCACCCATTTGTGAAGATGCTGGATCTTCAGGTGTTGCTGCACGCTTATGATGACCATAAGGATGCTCGACACGGAAATGGTTGTAACCCGTTGGTACTAAGGCTAAATGCGATAATATATGATCAATACGATCATGTTTGTGACTTAACTCATGAGCAGTATTGATAGCGATACCATTAATCGCACCCATCGAAATACCTAACAAAATTTTATCAATGAAAGATGTTTCTTTGCGACTTGTTAAATAACATGCATACACGTTTGCAGCATATTGTATTGGAATAAAACTTTTGACTAACTTAGAGTAGTAAGGGTCTTTTTCAAGTAGTTTAATATCTTCATCTGTTGGATTGTTAGCATCTTTACCAATAATCGTATCAATTGTAGGAATGACAATATGAAGTACAATTGGTCCACCTAAAGCGAATAGTTTTTTCAACGGACGTGGTGCAAATTGATAACCTGCTAAAATTCCAATTCCAATTGCAGGTAAAGCTGGGCTAATCGCCCATAGATAGCGCTTACGATCCAACTCAGTTTTTGATTTTGAAATGCTTACTGGCGTAAGTTCGTGCTCAACATTTACTGGCGCATTCATCATCTAATCCATGTCTTTGTATATATATGCTTATTTTGAGTTATTATGATTTCTATGACAGTTGCAAGCGTCCAAAAAACCTATGTTAGAGTCTTTGGCATATTCACGCATGTTTTTGTCCTATAAACACATATTGAGTTATTGTGATAGCTCTCTATAATTTAAAATAATTATGTAGTTTTAAAATCATATGGATGCTCTAAGTAAAATATTTGCAGATATACATTTAAATCGTAGTGAATATATCTATTTGAAAACTCAGGGAGAATGGAGCTTTTTTTGCCAAGATCAATCAGCACTCATCGTCCATATCGTTCTTGTTGGTTCTGTTTTTATTGAACTTGATGCACAAAATAGTTTAACGGCACATGCTGGTGAAATCGTCGTTATTCCTTCTGGAAAAGCACATACAGGTGCTGACAATACAATCACTAAACTTGTAGATGCAGTAGATATATCAAAATTATTCGATGGGCATAAAGAAGATGCTATAGAGTTTGGTACAAACTCATCCGAGAAAAACCTGATTCTGACTGTTCGTTGTCAGATTGATACCATTATGGCAAAGCCGTTTATTCAAGCTTTACCACCGCTCATTCACCTGCAACATGGCGATACCAATGCACCAGAGTGGTTACAGATCGGCTTACATTTTCTTGCTTTAGAAACGCAAAATATTCAAGCAGGACGAGATATCATTATTGATCATCTAGTGAATATCTTATTGATTAAATGTATACGTGATCATATTCAACAAATCTCTACCCAACATGGCTGGCTCAGTGCTCTCAATCATCCTGAACTTAGCAATAGCCTAGCAGCAATTCACAATCACCCTGATGAAGCTTGGACAGTTGAATCTTTAGCTGAACAATGTTGTATGTCCCGTTCTAAGTTTGCAAGCCTATTTCATGAAGTGATTGGTGAATCGCCTTTAGCCTACCTACAACAACATCGTATGCGTCTAGCAAGCCAATATCTACGTAAAAGTAATTATTCAGTACAGCAAGTCGCCAATAAAGTTGGATATTCATCAGAAACTGCTTTTAGCCAAGCATTTAAAAGAACCTTTGAATTCTCACCTAAACAATATCGCCAAAATTATATCCAAGTAGAAAACTAAAAATAAAAAAAGACACCTGAGTGTCTTTTTTTATTCACGAATGAATTAACGCACAATTCCACGAGTTGATTGTTCTAACGAATCAATAAATAATTGTGCTTCAGGCGTTTTGACTAAAATTTCATTTTGGATTTGTTCAATAGCCTGCTCAGACGTAAGGCCTGCTTTATAAATTAGTTTATAAGCTTCTCTTAAACCTTGGATAGTATCTCGAGACCATCCTTTACGACGCATGCCTTCAATATTCATACCATAAGCATGTGCTGGGTTGCCTGATGCCATGATGTAAGCTGGTACATCTTTAAGAATTAAAGATGCTCCACCAATCATACTGTAAGAATCAATTCTACAAAATTGATGAATACCGGCATTTCCACCTACAATGACATGATCACCTACACGCACGTGCCCAGCAACACCGACATTATTCGCAAAAATATTATGATTTCCAATATCACAATCATGTGCAATATGCGTATTCACCATAAATAAGTTATGGCTACCAATTTTTGTTAATGCATGATCCTGAACAGTACCTCTATGTAAAGTACAATGCTCGCGAATAGAGTTGTTATCCCCTATTTCTAACCATGTTTCTTCGCCTTGATATTTTAAATCCTGACAGATTTCTCCAATACTTGAGAACTGGAAAATATCATTATTTTTACCAATTTTTGTAAAGCCACCAATCACTACATGCGAGCGTAATTTTGTCCCAGATTCTATACTGACATTTGGCCCAATAATACAATAAGGTCCAATTTGAACGTCAGATGCAATTTCTGCAGATGGGTCAATAATTGCTGTGGAATGTATTAGATTTTGGCTACTCATGTCTGCTCAATTTTTTGGTGGGAAATAATAATCTCAGCCGTTGCTGCAATTTTACCGTCAACACTGGCAGTACAATTGTACTTGTAAATGCCGCGTTTTTGCATAACAAGTTCAGATTTTAAGATAAGCTGGTCACCTGCAACAACCTGTTTCTTAAATCTAATTTTTTCTGCACCTGCAAATAAGAATAATGAACCAGCTTTAGGCTTTTGATTTGTTAGAACAAATCCTAAAATACCAGAAACTTGTGCTAAGGCTTCAATAATGAGTACGCCAGGCATAATTGGATAAGTTGGAAAATGCCCTTGTAAAAACTCTTCATTGATTGATACGTTTTTATAGCCAACGATACTATTTTCCGTTACCTCTGTAACACGATCTACCAATAAAAAAGGATAGCGATGAGGTAAATATTCACGAATAGTTTGAATATCCATTGGTAATTCAGGCATTGTAAATGCTGGTAAGGTAGACTCAGTCATAATAAATTATTTACGTAACTTCAAGGTTGATTCAAGGGACTCTAATTGAGCTTGCATATGATCAAGCCTTTTACTAATTTGGGTCAATGGCACATCTGCTAATTGTCTTAGGCGAACAATTGTCTTTTTCCAATGACTATTTTCAAACAACCCCATGCCAGAAGAATACGTTCCAGACTCAGAAATATTTTTTGTGACCATTGACATTGCTGTAAGTGTCACGTTATTAGTAATTTCAAGGTGTCCAACCACCCCTGACGCACCGCCCATGATACAGTTTTTGCCAATTTTTGCACTTCCTGCAATTCCGCAATTTGCGGCAATTGCGGTGTTCTCTCCAATTTGAACATTGTGAGCAATTTGCACAAGGTTATCAATAATGACGCCATCTGCCAAAATCGTATCATCTAATGCACCGCGATCAATACTACAATTTGAACCGATACGAACATCATTTCCAATACGAACTGACCCCAATTGAGCAATACGATGCCACTTGCCTTGGTAAGGTGCAAAACCAAAACCCTCGGTCCCGATCACGGTATTAGCGTGAATACGAACCCGATCTTTTAGTTTAGCAGCACCGGTAATGGTCACATGCGCATCAATAAAGCAGTCGTTACCTACTTCCACATCATCATCTATAAATGCATGGGGCTGAATAATTGTATTATTACCAATGACGCAATTCTCACCAATTACAACATAATGACCGATATAGGCATCGTCAGCGATAATTGCAGAAGGATGTATTTGGGCAGTACTTTCAATTCCTCGCTGAGAAATCTTTTTTTCGAATAGATGCGTTAAAGTAGCAAATGCCAAATAAGGATTATCAACAACAATAAAATTTTGCTTTGTAGAAAGTTGTTGTTTGAGAGCCGCTGTCACAATATAAACACCAGCGTGACTTAATTCTGCTTGTGCTAAATATTTATCACCATTCACAAAACAGATGTGATTTTGCTGGGCATTTTCTAGACTTGCTAAATTACAAACCTGAAGTTCTTTTTCACCAAAAAGCTCACCTTTTACAAGGTGAGCAATTTCTTCTAAACGATAACTACGTCTATTCATTGATTATTTCATTGCATTAACCTTTTGAATCATTTTATCAGTTAAATCATACTGAGCGTCAGATGCAATGGTAGAATTTTTATTTAAAATAAAATCAAGATTGTTTTCTTTACGTAATTGTTCAGCAGCTTGCTTCACACGATTTTCAAAAGTTGTGTTCATCGTTTGTAGGCTAGATTGAACCTTAGTTTGCAAACCTTGCTGAGTAGAGTTAAATTCATTTAACTTAGCTTGGTATTGCGCTGTCATTTTTTGAATATCAGCCTGATTCATTTTTGGGCCTTCAGTCTGAGCTCTTTGTTGCAAAGTCTCTAGCTCTTTACCTAATTGCTCTAATCGCGTAGAGGTAGGTTTCACTGATTGACCTAAACTTGCATTTTGTTGTTTTAGATAAGTGCTACTTTCAACAACTTTTGCTAAGTCTACAACTGCCATGCCAGCAGCATTTGCAAGAGAAGTTACCGTTAAACCTAAACTTAGCATTAAAAATGTCAGCGTTTTCATTATTTCATCCTTTATATATTGAATATTTGGAAAAGCCGTACTTAGAAAGTACGACCGATTTCAAATTGGATCGATTTAGTATCATCGCCCGGTTTATCATTTAACGGGTAAGCATAGCTCAGTGAAAGTGGACCGATCATTGTGATCCAAGTAAAACCAACACCTACGCTGTAACGCATATTACCAAAATCAAATTTGTTATTATCTTGGCAGTATTGCTTCATATTGATACTACTACCATTAACCAATACACTGCCTTGAGGTACATCACATTGAGTATCAAATACTTGTGCGCCTTCAGCAAATAATACCGGACGAACTTGACGTGTCCAATCGCCTTTAAAAGGTAACGGTAACGCTAACTCTGTTCCAAACTGAACTAAAGCATTACCACCAACTTCTTCAGGGTCAGGGTCATTTCTGTTGGTTTCTTGGAAAATTACACTTGGATATTTTGGTCCTAAAGAACTATTATCGTATCCACGAACTGATCCATAACCACCTGCGTAGAAGTTTTTATAAAATGGTAGGTCATTACCATAGCCTAACTTACCATAACCTCTGAGTACAAAGCCCATTGGTAATGATTTAAATGCTTGAGCATCATAAGTCATTTTTTGATAATCAACATCACTGCCAGGCAAACCAATTTCAAGCCCTACGCGATGCGACATACCTGATGTCGGGAAAATAGGTCGATTCAAAGTATTATACGACCAGCCCAGGTTTAGATTATAAGTTAAGAATGTTCCTTCGAAGGCACTATTATAATTTTCAAATCCACCTTCGCAAGTTCCAGGAACATCTTTTCCATCTACAACTTCATTTTTTCCGCTTCGACACCAAGTAGATTGACCAGTTGCTTTACCACCATTTGATAACAAATAGTCACGAATATAAGTCGAAACACTTGGTCCAGTTCTTACTTTGGTTTGATCTACACCCAATGAAGCACTTAAACTTTGATTTTCATCAATTGGATAACCAAAACTTAAACTACCACCTACACTATCTGTAACATAATTATTGACGTTATAATCTTCATTTAACTTGGTTTTACGGTAATAAACATTATAACCACGGCTCACACCATCAATCGTAAAGTATGGGTCTGTCACACTAAGATTATAATAATCTTGGGTTTCAGAACGTGATAAATCCACTGAAACTCGATTACCTGTTCCCATAAAGTTGGTTTGACTCAAACCAGCTTGGAAGGTAATACCACCATTTTGAGAATAACCCACAGCAAGTGTTGTTGTACCTGAATGTTGTTCTTCAACATTTACATTTAGATCAACTTGGTCAGGTGAGTTTGGTACACGAACTGGTTTTACATCGACCGTTTTAAAGAAACCTGTGCGTTCTAAACGTACTTTTGAAAGGTCAATTTTTTCGTTGCTCGCTAAAGCACCTTCCATTTGACGCATTTCACGACGTAATACTTCATCAGCAGTCTTGCTATTACCAGTAAAGTTAATACGACGAACTGTGACTTGTTGACCAGGATTAATATAATAATTTAGGTTAACAATACCTGTTTGATTATTAATTTCAGGTACAACATTCACTTCTGCATAGTAATAACCCGCATTACCATATTTACGAAGTAGCAATTGCTTGACTGCATTTACTTTTTCTTGTGAATACGTCTCACCATCTTTATATAACTTTAAAGCTTGTAATTCTTCAGGCTTATAAAGTGCATCACCAAGGAATTTTGTATCACCAAATTTAAATTGGCTACCTTCATCAACAGAAACTTCAATGAAAATATTCTTTTTATCTTCACTGATATTTAGCTGTGAATTAATAATATTGAAATTGATATAACCTTTATTTAAGTATAAAGCACGTAAAGCCTCTAAGCTTGCAGCCATTTTTTCGCGCGCATAACGGTCATTACGGGTAACTATTGATGCCCAACCGCTCTCTTTTACTGCAAATGCTTGCTTAATATCACTATCACTAAATACTGTATTACCAATAATATTAATATCAAATACTTTAGCGGCAGTACCTTCATTAAAATTTAACTTTAATTCAACACGGTTATTTGGTCGAGCTACAGTTTCAACTGTCACATCGGCATCATAACGACCTTGTTGCGTATATTGTTGTTCCAATTCAGTTTCAATAATTTGCAATGCAGACTTTTTGAAAACTTCACCTTCAGCAATACCCATTTTTTTTAAGCCTTGTTCTAAGGCTTCTTTAGGGATAAGTTTATTTCCTTTGAATTCAAGTTTGGAAATGATCGGACGTTCAATAACTTTGAAAACCAATATATCGTTTTCTTTAAAAGCTTTGATATCGTCAAATAAACCAGACGCATACAATGTACGTATTGCCTCTGCAATCATTGGATCACTAACACGATCACCACTATTTATTGGTAACATCGAATAGATACTTGCAGGTGTTAAACGCACAAGGCCATCAATTCGTATATCTCGTGCAAGAAACTCATCTGCTGCGTATGCTTGTTGTACCACTGCCATCGCACTAACCAGTGCCAAAGGCATTAATAAATGTGTGTGACGCATGCCCATATATTTTCCAGTAAGTTAAATTCCATTCGCGTTTTATAAACGCATGAAGTCGTTAAATAAAGCCAAAAGCATCATGCTACCGAGCAGTAACATACCAACTTTAAGACCAAATATCTGTATTTGTTCAGAAACAGGTTTACCACGAATTGCTTCGATAAAGTAATAAACTAAATGTCCACCATCAAGCATCGGGATAGGTAATAAATTTAATATTCCCAAGCTAACACTCATTAATGCCATAAATGAAATAAAAGTCTGCCACCCCATTTCAGCACTTTGACCAGCAACTTTTGCAATCGTTATTGGACCAGATAAGTTATCTAATCCAATTAAACCACGAACCATCTTAATGATTGAATTAAAAATCATTCCTGATAATTGAGTGGTTTTATCAAAAGCCACACCTAAAGCTTCAATCGGTGAATATTGAATCGTTTGTTTGTATTCGTCAGGAATGGTAATTTTACCTGCATCACTTTTAACACCCAGCATACCTGTGGTATTGCCCATATTATCACGCTGACCTTGTGGCATAACTTGCAGGTGCACAACTTGACCTTGACGCAAAACATCAATATTCAAAAGTTTTTCAGGTGATTTCTGTACAACATCAACCACATCAAACCAATCTTTCATTGGGACATTATTGATTGCAACAATTCGGTCACCGACTTTCATTCCTTGGCGAATTGCAGCACCATCTGCGCTTAACTCTTTAATTATTGCAGGAATAACAGGTCTATAAGGTAAAAAACCTAAAGCGTCGAGTGGAGATTCACTTTGGTCTTTCAAGAAATCTTTAATAGGTAAATTAAATTGCTTTTCACTACCTGATCTATCAACAACAATTGAAACTACACCCGTTTCACCTACACGATTTACAAGTGTGTAATTCAATTTTTCCCAAGTCGGTGTTGATTGCCCATCAACCATTAAAATTTTGTCATTAACTTTTAAATCAACTTGAGCCGCTGCTGTATTTGGCAAAATTTTACCAATACGAGTATTCAATTGCTCTTGAGCGGGTAAAAATAAAATCCAAAACAGAAATACCGCAAAGATTAAATTAATTAATGGACCAGCAGCCACAATCGCAATCCGCTTCCAAGGTGATTGACGATTGAACGCATAAGGCAAATCTTCTTCAGATACATTTCCCTCACGCTCATCAAGCATTTTGACGTATCCACCTAATGGAAGAGCTGACAACTGATATTGGATTCCAGATTTTTTAGATTGCCATTTCAACAATGTTGGTCCAAAACCAATGGAATAAACTAAAACTTTGACACCCAGTTTACGAGCAACCCAATAGTGACCAAACTCATGAATTGCGATTAGTGGACCTAGCAACAAAATCGCTGCTGCAATCATAAAAAGTGCATTCATACGATTAGCCTCCAATATCCGCTATATACTTTTCCGCAACTCTTCTAGCGATCATATCAGTATGTAAAATGATGTCTATGCTTTCTGCTTTTGCATTTTGTATTAACTGCAAAGTGTTCTCGACAACTTGAGTAATCTGGGTAAATTTGATTCTTTGTTTCAGAAAAGCGTCAACCGCAATTTCATTTGCCGCATTTAAAATGGTTGGTGCTAAACCACCAACACGCATAGCTTGGCGTGCCAAATTTAATGCAGGAAATTTAACATTATCTGGCGACTGAAAATTCAACTGCGCAGTTTCAAATAAATTTAAGGCTGGAACGTGCGTTGACAATCGTTCAGGCCATGCTAAAGCATGTGCGATTGGCGTACACATATCAGGGTTACCCATTTGCGCCAAAGTTGATCCATCCACATATTGCACCATTGAATGAATAATACTTTGTGGATGAACAACAATTGTAACAAAATGTTCTGATATTGAAAACAAATGGCACGCTTCGATCAATTCTAGACCTTTATTCATTAAAGTCGCAGAATCGACAGAAATTTTTTGCCCCATAGACCAATTAGGATGTTTACATGCTTGCTGCGGTGTCACTTCATTTAATTGTTCTAATGTATGATTAAGAAATGGCCCACCTGAAGCTGTCAGCAATATCCCCGAAACACCTAATTGCGGTTGACCAGTTCTTTCAGCGCTTAAATAATTGTGAGGCAATGACTGAAAAATTGCATTATGTTCTGAATCAACAGGTAATAATAACGCATTATGATCACGTGCGGCTTGCATCATGATATCGCCTGACATCACCAGCGATTCTTTATTTGCAAGCAAAACACGCTTACCTGCTTTTACAGCAGCTAAAGTAGGCAAAAGACCTGCCGCACCGACGATCGCTGCCATGACAATATCGACATCAGCATGCTCAGCTATTGTAATGAGGCCAGATTCATCTGTCAGAATTTCAATTTGATTTAAATTTTCATTTTTAAATAATTGATGAAGTTCCGAAGCTTTTTCTTTTGGTACAACAACAATTTTAGGATGGAATTTTTTACATATAAACAAAAGTTCGTCTAAACGACTATAAGCAGAAACAGCAAACACAGAATATTGATCAGGATGCTGTTCTAAGACTTTTAAAGTACTTTGTCCAATTGAACCAGTAGCGCCTAATATACTTACAGCTTGGGTCATTTAAAGATCTACACCAATAAGTTTTAATATATACATACCTGCAGCAAAAATTGGTGCAGCCGCGAGTAGAGAATCAATACGATCTAATACACCGCCATGACCAGGTAAAACACGACCAGAATCTTTAATGCCCGCACGGCGTTTAATCATAGATTCAAACAAATCACCAAGTACTGACGCAAAAACTGTTATTAAAGAAAGTATTAGAAATAGAATAAGCTGTAAAACAGTTAAATTCAGATAGAAATATTGAACCACAAACATAATAATTATTGTTGTTGCAATACCCCCATATAAACCTTCTACAGATTTATTTGGGCTAACAGTTGGAGCAAGTTTTCGATTGCCAAACTTACGTCCCACAAAGTAAGCACCACTATCTGCTCCCCAAACCAAAAGAAACAAGTACATGAGCCACCAAGGTGAACTATGCCATACAGCATAAATTGCAGTAACAGCAGCCGAGATTAAAATAAATCCGATAGCGTATAAAGATACGTTGTACCAATTATCTGACTCAGGAAAGCTTTTAACCCAATAAATACTACCTAACCAAGTTAGTATTGATGCAGCCCAAAGCAATAATGCTACATCATCGAAAAATAATGCCAGTGTCGATACTAATGCTACACAACCACCATAAATCCAAGCTTTTGGTTTAGAAACAACAGTTTCATTTCGTGGCATGAGTTTAAACCATTCATAACCAGCAACCCCAGCAGCTAAAATCATCAGTACAAACATTGGATAATGTGATTGCGTTGCGAACATGCAACTTAAAACAACTGCAACTAACACCAATGCGGTAATAATCCGCTCTAACATTATTAATTCTCTATTTTAGCTTGTTGAATCTGTTCAGTCGTTTTACCAAAACGCCTTTCACGCCCCGAAAAAACACAAAATGCATGATCAAGTTCTTCTACAGTAAACTCAGGCCATAAAGTTTCAGTAAAATATAATTCAGCATACGCCGCTTGCCATAATAAAAAATTTGACAAACGATAATCACCGCCAGTACGAATCAACAAATCGACTGCGGGTAAATCACTCAGACTGACATAATTATCAAATAAATCAACGTTTATCTGATCTGTTTTTAGCTTACCCAACAGCGCATCTTCTGCAATGCGTTTAGCAGCATAAGCCATATCCCACATTCCGCCATAACTAATCGCAATTGTTAATGTCATTGAATCATACGATGCTGTTTTTTTCTCAGCATCACTCATCAACTCACGTAACGGATCAGATAAACGAGAACGATCGCCAATAAAACGAAGAGCGATATTGAACTTTTCCATACGAGGCAATTGCTCATGAATTGTTTCTTCCAACAATTTCATTAACAAATCTACTTCATATTGTGGTCTATTCCAGTTTTCGCTAGAAAAAGCAAAAACAGTGAGTGCACGCACACCTACTTTTTTACAATGTTCAACGATAGGATCCAAGACATTTTTGCCTTCACGATGCCCATCACCTTTTTGCATTTGCTTTTTTTTAGCGAAACGATTGTTGCCATCCATGATGATGGCAACATGTTGAGGAAGAAGTGATTCTTCTTGCAAGGTCATAGTTAAATCAGACCTTCATCAATTCTGCTTCTTTTGCTGCAAGACGCTTCTCTACTTCAGCAACGAATTTATCAGTAATTTTTTGAATATCATCTGAAGCACGACGATCATCATCTTCAGAAATTTCTTTTTCTTTCAACAATGATTTGATATCACCCAACACATCACGACGAATGTTTCGAATCGCTACTTTTGCATTTTCTGCTTCAGTACGCGCAACTTTCTGCATATCGCGACGCGTTTCCTCAGTCAATGCAGCCATTGGTACACGAATTGCGTCAGCTGTAATCGGATTCAATCCTAAACCAGCTTCACGAATCGCTTTATCAATCGCAGAAACCATTGAACGCTCAAATGGTTGTACAAGCAAGGTACGCGAATCTTCAAGACCTACGTTTGCAACTTGGTTAAGGGGAACATCAGAACCATAGTAAGGAACCATCACACCATTTAAAATTGATGGGTGAGCACGTCCAGTACGAACTTTGGCAAAACCATTCTCTAACGAGTCAAGCGACTTGTTCATACGGTCTTCTGCGTCTTTTTTAAGATCGTTAATCATATGATCTTCCTTACTTATTCATTAGGTATTACAAAAAATTAAACATTAGTATAAAGAGCTTTAGGGCTCACGTACATTAATTCGTAACGTGAGTTCCCTCTTTTTCGCCCATTACGACGGAAAGTAATGCACCAGATTTGTTCATATCAAAAACTTGTAATGGAACATTATGATCACGGCATAAACAAATTGCAGTAAGATCCATAACGCCAAGTTTCTCATCCAATACTTGATCGAAAGTTAAATTATCGTATTTAACTGCATCGTCATATTTACTCGGATCTTTATTGTATACGCCATCTACTTTCGTTGCTTTTAAGATTAAGTTTGCTTCAATCTCAATACCACGTAAGCAAGCAGCTGTATCTGTTGTAAAGAAAGGATTACCCGTTCCAGCGACAAATACGCACACTTCACCTTGGCTTAGATGGCGAATTGCATCACGACTTGAATAAGACTCTACAACTGTTCCAATTTGAAGCGCAGACATTAGTCGTGTTTTAATATTACGGCGAACTAAAGCATCTCGCATAGCCAAACCGTTCATAACTGTTGCCAGCATTCCCATTTGATCGCCAGTCACTCGACCAACCAAACCATCTTTCTGCAATTGGCTACCACGGTATAAATTACCACCACCAACAACAATTCCGACCTGCACGCCTAAACCAACCAAATGAGCAATTGACAGTGACATTTGATCTAACACTTGGGCATCAATACCCATATCTTTATTGCCTGCTAAAGCTTCACCAGAAAGCTTGAGCAAAATACGTGAATAACGCGGATTCTTAGAAGCTGACATGCTTTACTCCAAAACGACCAATCTCAAAATTTTTTAATATTTCATACAATATCAAGCAGATTTAATCTGAATTAACTTTGCAAACAAATCGTATTCATCTGCATCAGTAATTTCGACTTCAAGTAAATCACCTGCTTTAATCACACTTTTATCAATATCTTCAACGAAAACGTTACCATCAATTTCTGGTGCATCTGCATATGAACGTGCTACAGCAACTGGGAATTCTTCTTCCAAGTTATCAACCAATACTGTCATCGTTTGACCGATACGCTTTTGTAATTTTGCAGCTGAAATCGCTTGCTGCACTTCCATAAAGCGCTCATAGCGATCTTGCTTGATTTCTTCTGGCACATGATCAGGGAGATCATTTGCTGTCGCACCTTCAACAGGTGAATAAGTAAAACAACCTACACGATCAAGCTGAGCTTCTTTGAGCCACTCTAATAAAATTTGGAAATCCTCTTCCGTTTCACCCGGAAAACCAACAACGAATGTTGAGCGAATCACCAAGTCAGGGCATTTTTCACGCCATAATTTAAGGCGTTCTAATGTATTTTCACTGTGAGCTGGTCGTTTCATCAATTTTAAGATGCGTGGACTGGCGTGCTGAAAAGGAATATCTAAATACGGTAGAATTTTACCTTGAGCCATCAAATCAATTGCTGCATCAACGTGCGGATATGGGTATACATAATGCAAACGCACCCAAATACCTAGTTGCCCTAGAGCTTCACACATATCATAGAATTTTGTTTTAACAGGCTGACCATTCCAAAAATCTAGCTTGTACTTCGTATCCACGCCATAAGCAGAAGTATCTTGAGAAATCACTAAAATTTCTTTTACACCAGCACGTTTTAACGCTGCTGCTTCATCTAAGACTTTTCCGACAGGACGAGAAACAAGATCACCACGCATGCTAGGAATAATACAGAACGTACAACGGTGGTTGCATCCTTCCGATATCTTTAAATAAGCGTAATGCTTTGGTGTTAAACGAACACCTTGCTCAGGTACTAAGTCAATAAATGGATTATGCTTTGGCGGAGCTGGTACATATTCATGCACTGCTTCCATTACATCTTGATACGCTGCCGCACCTGTTACTTTTAGAACATTAGGATGCATTTGACGAATTTTATCTTCATCTTTACCTAAACAGCCAGTGACGATCACTCGGCCATTTTCGCTCATGGCTTCGCCAATCGCATCTAAAGATTCTTGTACCGCAGATTCAATAAAACCACAGGTATTAACAACAACCAGATCAGCACCATCATAATCTGATGCAACTTGATAACCTTCAGTCTTTAACTGAGTTAAAATTCTTTCAGAATCTACCAATGCCTTAGGACAACCTAAAGATACAAAACCGACTTTGGGGGTCTTCATGAATCTGCGCTCCACTTGAATCGGCGTATTGTATGACTTTTCTTTGCTTCCGCATAGCTGCAATGACATCTCTTTGTGTAATGCACCAAAATACAACCAAAAATTTAAATAAATTCCAACAACGCACTATTTTAGAACATAATAAAATATTCAAAACACTCAATCTATGTGAAAAATACAGCATAAATAGAATACTTCTTTTATAAGTTGTTGAAATTTAGCCAATACAAAGTTGGCTCATATTTTGCATTTAGTAAAATCTTAGAAGTTAATGGCTATTTATTTAAATTGATATTTATTGCGCCATTTTAAAACAGGACGATTCACAAATGGATCAACAACACACTATCGACTATCGACTTTTAGTAGATAATCTGACAACTGCCATTTTATTGGTCGATAGTAAACTTAATATTTTTTATTTAAATTCAGCTTGCGAAGCTTTATTTGATATTAGCTTACTACGCGCATCAGGTCAGCCAGTCATAAACTTACTACATGCTCATGATGATTCATTTAATACTTATGATGCATTACAAAATACTCTTGAGACTGGTCAGCACTACACTCGTCGTGAAGCGGTGATTAACGTCAACTTTAAACCTATTCATGTTGATTATACCGTTTCACAACTGAATGCCGGAAAGAGCTATCACCCATTACTCTTGATAGAACTCAATCCAATTGATCGAATGTTGAAAATTTCTAAAGAAGAGAATTTAGTTCAACAACATCAAGTCGCACGTCAATTAGTTCGTGGCGTTGCACATGAAATTAAAAATCCATTAGCGGGAATTCGTGGCGCTACTCAACTATTAGCGAGAAGCCTAAATGACGAAAGTTATAGTGAATTTACTGACATTATTATTAGTGAAGTAGATCGTTTAACTAATTTAGCAGATACGATGTTGGGTTCCAGACAACTACCGAGTTATGAACTAGTCAACGTGCACGAGCCACTTGAACGTGTTCGCTCATTAATTGTCAATCAAACCAAAAAGAAAATTAAAATCACACGTGATTATGATTTATCTCTACCAGACGTGATGGCTGATCGTGATCAACTCATTCAAGTGATGCTCAATATTAGTGTCAACGCTGTACAAGCGATGACTGAAAATAAAGAATTTTTTGTAGACTCCGAGCCAGAATTAGTTTTAAGAACACGCATCCAACGCTTAGTCACAATTAATGGTGTTCTCAATCGCTCAACAGTCCGAATTGATATTGAGGATAATGGTCCGGGCGTTCCAGAAAGCATCTTAGAGTCAGTATTCTATCCTTTGGTTACAGGCAGAGCGAAAGGAACAGGCCTCGGATTAAGCATCGCACAAAACATAATGCATCAACATAACGGAATGATCGAGTGTCAATCCGTTCCAGGAAAAACCATTTTTAGTTTATATCTACCTTGGGAGTTAAACCATGTCACGAAATAAAATTTGGGTAATAGATGACGATCGTGCCATGCGTTGGGTACTCGAAAAAACCTTTAAAGAAGAAGGTTTTGACGTTACCAACTTTGAAGAGGCACAAACTGCCCTTGAACGCTTACACGATGATGCTCCTGACGTTATTTTAACTGACATACGTATGCCAGGGATTGATGGTTTAACTTTTTTATCAAAAGTAAAAAATACTCATCCAGATCTTCCTGTCATTATTATGACTGCTCACTCTGACTTAGAATCCGCAGTATCGAGTTATCAAACAGGTGCATTTGAGTATTTACCAAAGCCTTTTGATATTGATGAAGCATTAGCACTTGTCAATCGTGCCATTTTGCATCTTAATAAATTACAACAGCAAGAAGCTACCAAAGCAGCAGTCCCACTACAGTCAACTGAAATTATTGGTGAATCACCTGCTATGCAGGAAGTATTCCGTGCAATAGGTCGATTATCCCAATCACACATTACAGTACTGATTAATGGTGAATCAGGAACGGGTAAAGAACTGGTTGCACATGCTTTACACAAACATTCACCGCGTCGTGCCAAACCTTTTATTGCATTAAACATGGCAGCAATTCCAAAAGACTTAATTGAAACTGAGTTGTTTGGACATGAAAAAGGAGCATTTACGGGTGCGAACACCCAACATCAAGGTCGTTTTGAACAAGCCAATGGCGGTACGTTATTCCTAGATGAAATTGGTGATATGCCTTTTGAAACGCAAACTCGTTTACTTCGCGTCTTAGCAGATGGCGAATTTTATCGCGTTGGCGGACATGTGCCTGTGAAGGTTGATGTACGTATTGTTGCTGCTACCCATCAAGATTTGGAAAAGTTGGTGAATGATGGACGTTTCCGCGAAGACTTATATCATCGCTTAAATGTCATTCGTATTCATATTCCAAAACTTGCACATCGTAGCGAAGATATTCCGATGCTGGCGCAACACTTCTTAGCTCGTGCAGGTAAAGAGTTAGGTGTTAGTCCTAAAATTTTGCGTACAGAAACGACTGACTACATGCAACAGCTTCCTTGGCCGGGTAATGTTCGCCAACTAGAGAATACATGTAGATGGCTTACCGTGATGATCACTGGACGTGAAGTCTATCCAGAAGATCTTCCTGCCGAGTTAAAACAGGTCTCCATTCATAAACCAAGCATTGACCCAGCAACTCAAGCTACATCAAACCCAGCTTTAGTAGAACGCGTTGCAGTCCATCATTGGGATGAGTTGCTAGGTCAATGGGCTGTTCAAAAATTAAAAAATGGTGAAATGAAAATCTTAGATATCGCCACGCCAATGTTTGAACGCACACTCATTATTGCTGCCTTACAACAAACACGTGGGCGTAAACGTCATGCAGCAGAACTTTTAGGCTGGGGTCGAAATACCTTAACCCGTAAACTAAAAGAGCTTGGTATGGACTCAGCGGATGATGACGAGGAAGATGAGGTTCGTTCAGCTTAGCAATTAGCTAAATAAAAAAGCGAGTAATTGATTACTCGCTTTTTTATATCTTCTATTGAACTATACAAATTCTTAATTCAATAAACTTATAAGTTTTAACCAAACAACTTTTTCAGTTTCGCACTTAAACCATGTACAAAGCGATGTTTAGCGTTGGCTTTATCACTGGTTAAAAAGTTAATTTGAATCGATTGACGTTGCCCCTCATACGGCACATAACCATGCCAACCATTATCAGTGACTTTAAAAGCAACTAATGTACCCGGACCTGCATTGATTTCCTCAACATAATCTTCCATGTTCTTTTCATCATTTAAAATACGCAGACGACCTGTCGGAGCATCCCAAGATTCATTTAAATAGATTAGAACTGTAAGAAGTTTAGTTTTTGAGTCTGAGTGAATACGACCATCTTTTTGACGCGAATAACCACGCAAAGTGATCATCATGGGATGTTCCATAACATCCACATCAAATTTTTCTGTGAGGATTTGACGGAATTCCTTGGTATCCAATGATTTTAAAAAACGATCAAAATTAGGCTTAATCTCAACATCTTCGATATTGTAACTTCCACCCTGTTCAATTTTTGGGAAATCCTGAATAACAGCATTCACTTCACTATCAACAATTGAATTTTCCAAAACAAAATATGGATATGGCGAAGTAGAAACTTGTGCTTGTTTCAAAGCATCTAATTTTAAAATATGTGACATCGTTATGATTCGACTAAATGATCAAATTAGGTGGGATTATAGCAAAAATTTAATTTTTAGTTCATTAGGTGTTTTATATACTGTTTTTTTATTCTAAGGTTATTAAATTACCAAAAATCAGTGAATTAAAAATAGAAAAAGCCCCCGAAGAGACTTTTTCTATTTAGATGAACTTAATCACCTGTGTAACCTTTTAATTTTAAACGAGCAGCATGTAACAATGGCTCTGTATAACCAGATGGTTGCTCAGCACCTTTGAAGATTAAGTCAGAAGCTGCTTGGAAAGCAATACCATCAAAGTTCGGTGCCATTGCCGTATAAAGTGGATCATTCGCGTTTTGCTGATCAACAATCACAGCCATACGCTTCAATACTTCTTCAACTTGCTCTTTAGTAACAATACCGTGACGTAACCAGTTTGCTACATGTTGAGAAGAGATACGTAATGTTGCACGATCCTCCATTAAACCAACGTTGTTAATATCTGGAACTTTAGAACAACCAACACCTAAATCAACCCAACGAACAACATAACCCAAGATACCTTGACAGTTATTTTCAAGTTCGTTGTTTAACTCTTCAGCAGTCCAGTTTGTCTCTGGAGCAAACGGAGGCGTTAATAAGTCATCTAAAGTTAGCATCTCTTCAGAAGCCAACTCGTCTTGACGTGCTTTAACATTGATTTGATGATAATGCAAAGCATGTAGAACAGCACCTGTTGGTGAAGGAACCCATGCACAAGATGCACCTGCATTTGGATGTGCTGTTTTGGTGCTCAACATATCTTTCATGCTATCTGGCTTAGGCCACATACCCTTACCAATTTGCGCTTTACCTTGTAAGCCACATGCCAAACCAATTGCAACGTTACGGTTTTCGTATGCAGCAATCCATTTTTGAGTCTTAACTGCTTCTTTACGAACAACTGGTGCAGCTTCCATAGAAGTATGGATTTCATCACCCGTACGATCCATGAAACCTGTGTTAATGAAAATTGTACGGTCTTTTGCAGCTGCGATACAGTTCTTCAAATTCACAGAAGTACGGCGCTCTTCATCCATAATACCAATTTTAAGCGTTTTAGCTGGTAAGCCAATCGCTTGTTCTGCACGTTCAAACAACTCAACAGCAAATGCAACTTCTTCTGGACCATGCATTTTCGGTTTAACGATATACATTGAGCCTTTACGAGAGTTGTGGTTTTCATTTTCACCACGAATATCTGCAATTGAAAGTAATGGAGTTACCAATGCATCCATAATACCTTCAAAAACTTCTTCACCCTCAACAAGGATCGCAGGATTTGTCATCAAATGCCCTACGTTACGAAGAAGCATAAGTGAGCGACCATGCAAAGTTGTAGTGCCACCAATCAGGTTTTGAACAGTACGGTCTTTGTTTAATGTACGAGTAACGGTTCTACCATTCTTCTCGATAGACTCTTGTAAGTCACCTTTCATTAAACCTAACCAGTTACGGTATCCTTCAACCTTTTCTTCTGCATCTACGGCAGCAACAGAATCTTCTAAATCCTGAATTGTTGTGATTGCAGCTTCAAGTGTTAAATCCTTTACGCCCGCCGCATCAGTATTACCGATTGGGCTATTGGCATCGATATCGATAATAACGTGCAAACCATTATTTAATAATACGATTTCGGTTGGATTTGCAGCCTCACCATTGAAACCAACAAATTGTGATTCATGCTCTAAAGATGTTGTAGAACCATCTTTTAACGTTACAACCAATCCATTAGATACAACTGCGTATTTAGTAGCATCAGCATGAGAACCATTTGCTAATGGGAAAGTTTGATTTAAGAAATCTTTAGCGAATGCAATCACTTTATCGCCACGAACAGGGTTATAACCTTTACCCTTTTCCGCACCATTTTCTTCAGAGATTACGTCTGTACCATAGAGTGCATCATATAATGAACCCCAACGCGCATTGGCAGCGTTTAAGCAATAACGCGCATTACGTACAGGTACAACCAATTGCGGACCTGCCAATAAAGCAATTTCTTCATCAACGTTTTCAGTTGTTACATCGAAATCAGCAACTTCTGGAACTAAATAACCAATTTCAGTTAAGAACGCTTTATAAGCATTTAATTCAAACTTATTATTGCGATGCCATTCATCAATCTTTGCTTGTAGATCATCACGCTTAGCCAATAATGCTTTGTTTTTTGGGCTTAGATCGACAACGACTTGCTCGAAGTTTTTCCAGTAAGTTTCACTATCTAAACCAGATCCTGGTAAAGCTTCATTTTCGATGAAATCATAAAGTTCTTTAGCAATCGCTAGCTTGCCTTTTTGAATACGTACAGTCATTGTCTTTCCTGATGGTGCTAACTTTTTATAACAAGAATCCTAGTATACTGATTTATACTAGCCTGAATAGTAATATCACATTCCTAAATAGTAAGCATTTTCCCAATAAGACCTATTGACAAATACATTGATTTATAGAATCAAACAATGAGTCATTTACTTTCTAGTTATGCGATATACTTCTTTTTTCAAACCAACTTAGTTATAGCAAAATTCAATCAAGAATAAAGCCTTATTCATACGAAAATATAAAAAAAGGCATTCCGAAGAATGCCTTTTTTTAATTATGTTGTTTGCGCGCCATGAATTTGTCGATGCTCTGAATGCAAGTAATCGTCTGATTGCATTTCCAACAACCGTGAACGTGTTCGTTCAATTTCAAAAGCCAGTTTGTCGCCTTTGTACAAATCAATAATTGAGTCTTCAGAAGTTAGAATCAACTTCACACCACGATCATAAAATTCATCGACTAGATAAATAAAGCGTCTAGTTCCTTCAGATAAAAAGTCTGTTAAATGAGGAACATTACTTACCAAAACCGTATTATAGATATTGGCAATCTCAATGAAATCGGCTGGGCTACGTGGTTTAAAACATAATTCTGAAAATTCACACCACAATACATCCTCAGTGTGACCTAAAGTCTCAACCACACGATTATTAATCATGATAGGTGTATTAGATAAAGCTTGTGTATGCGTTAATGCTTGAAAGCGCTCACTCATCCATGCTTGCGCATCATTCGTTAATGGATGCTTGAATAGTTGTGCTTGCTTCAATACACGTAAACGATAATCAACACCTGCATCTACATTTAAAACAGTACAATTTTTTTGTACAAGTTGGATCGTTGGCATAAAACGATCACGGTGAATACCATTCTTATATAAACCTTCTGGCGCAATATTTGATGTTGCGATCAAGGTAACACCACGTTCAAACAATTTTTGGAATAAATCACTTAAAATCATTGCATCAGTTACATTCGATACAAAAAATTCATCAAAGCAAATCACTACCGCATTTTTATAAATTTGATCTGCAACAGAGTCAAGTGGATTACGCTGCCCAGATAATTTATTTAATTCTTTATGCACATGTTGCATAAAATGATGAAAATGCATACGAGTTTTACGTCTAAATGGCACTGATTCATAGAATTGATCCATGAGCCATGTCTTCCCACGCCCAACACCACCCCACATGTATACGCCTTTTGGATAGGTTTGACGACGAAAACGTCTAAATGCTTTCTTAGAGGCTTTATAACGAGTAAGTAACTCTTTCCATACTCGATCTAACTCTTGCACTGCCTGAGCTTGCGCCTCATCTGGCATGAATTGTCCTGACTCAATCGCTTGTGCATAACGTTCAGCAGGTGAAGTTGGAATATACGAAGTGCTATGAGAGTCTGGCTTAGTATTTGACATAAGGTGTTATTACAATTTTAATTGGTGAAAATTATATCGAACATTGAGTTCAAAGACATTAGATTTTAGGCTTAATTATCATAGAGTTTAAACATCATAATGTACCATTTTTAAGCATTTACATTTTTCTATTATATTGTCTCGGACTACGACCAAACCACCGTTTAAATGCATGATTAAATGCCGCAGGTTCTGAATAGCCCAACATTTCGGCAACTTGCTCAATTGAGTATGAACTATTTTCAATAAACTTTATTGCTTTTTGCTTAATCAATCTTTCACGAATTTCTTTATAGCTGGTCTGCATTTGCTGCAACTGATGTCTTAAAGTTCGTTCAGGAATATTTAATGCACATGCTGTTTCAGACATCGTTGGAATGACACCTTTTTGCATTTCTAAATAATCTTCTACATATTCAACAATGGTAAATTTAAAATCAGCGCTCTTCTCAAAGCGTTTGATATCCTCTAGGCATTTTTCTTCATAGATACGATAGGTCAATGCATCTGCTGATGGAATTTTCATATCAAGAATTTGAGTGTTTTCTAAAATAAATGCCGCTTGATGACATCCAAACTTTACATCTACCCCATAGTAATCTTGGTAGGCAAAAAGCAATTCTGAATTTTTGGGTTTTTTAAAAGGTAATTCAATTTGAATACTGGGAATATCTAAACCCATCATTTTAAAAATATCTTGTAAAAATTTATACGTGCCCGATATTTCACACTGTGCTCGAAACTGCCCTAGGTGAGTATCTAAATCAATTGGTTGATATAATAGATGAATAAAATCTTGCTGAACATTTAGTTCTAATGATCCAAATAAATGTGTAAGCTTCTGAAATTGAACTCCATTTAATAAAGCAGTATTTAAATTTTTACTAGTAACTAATAACATTAAAAAAGGACCATATCCTGCTAAAGCATAATGTTGTCCTATAAATAATCCTTGTTCAGATGATATGTCTTGACTAATATGCTGAAGAATATCCCATTCTATTTGATCAGGAATGATTGAGCTTGGATCTAAAGCATCGGCATGAATTCCCATATTTATCAAACGCTCGTCCACATCAATACCGACATGACGCATGCCTTGAATCAAATACATCAATCCGAGGATAGATCTCTTCATAATTCCAATTATAATTCTCAAAACTTTAATGTTTTACTATAAAAGCCTCTGCAATTGAATTGCCGAAATGATCAAGTTTTGCGTCTATACAATCATATTTAATCTTCACAAAACCGTTAAACTTGCACAAAATTTAGATGTGTAGGACGTCGACTATGCGTGAAGTAAGCAAAAATGCTATTCAAACAACAAAAGTTGCAATTATTGGTGCAGGTTTTGGTGGTTTAGCAATGGCTATTCGCCTATTACAAAGTCAAATTAATGATTTTGTAATTTTAGAAAAAACCAACGATGTTGGTGGAACTTGGCGTGAAAACCAATATCCTGGTGCTGCTTGCGACGTTCAATCACATATGTATTCATTGTCATTCGCTCCTAAGACAGATTGGTCGAAGCGTTATGCAGAAGCAGATGAAATCTTTGATTATATTCAAGATATTACTGAACAATATAAATTAAAAGACTATTGTAAATTCAATCACGAAGTGACAAACGCTCAATTTGATGAAAATCGTAATGTTTGGACTTTAGATTTCAAAGACCAATCCACACTTGAGGCTCAATTTGTTATCTTTGCTTCAGGCCCTCTACACGTTCCGCAAATTCCGCACTTGAAAGGGATTGAAAAATTCAAAGGTAAAGTTTTTCATTCTTCGCAATGGGATCATAATTACAGCCTAGATGGAAAATCAGTTGCTTCTATCGGTACTGGCGGAAGTGCAATTCAATATATTCCAGAAATTGCTCCAGAAGTTAAGCAACTCTATGTATTCCAACGTACAGCTGCTTGGGTTATTCCACGCGACGAACGTAAGTACTCTCAATTGAGTAAGTCTTTGTTTAAGTCCTCAAATATTTATCGTCAAATTCATCGTACTCGTTTGTACTGGACGAATGAATCACGCGTTGTACCCATTGTACAACCACAGATTATGAAATATGGACAGAAACTTGCTGAAGCATTTATTCGTTTCCAAGTAAAAGATAAAGAAATTGCAAAAAAACTTACACCTGATTTTGTGATGGGCTGTAAGCGTATTTTGATTTCGAATAAGTACTTCCCAACTTTCAATCGTAAAAATGTTGAACTTATTACCGATGGCGTTCAAGAAATAACAGAAAATGGCATCATTACTAAAGATGGTAAAGAACGTCAAATTGATTGTTTAATTTACGGTACAGGCTTCATTACCGATCCACGCATCTATTTAAAACACTTTAATTGTGTAGGTCGTAATGGAATTGAATTGAAACAAGCTTGGAAAGATGGTGCAGAAAGCTATTATGGTGTAAGCACTAAAAACTTCCCTAACTTATTTCAATTGTTAGGTCCAAATACAATTTTAGGTCACAACTCAGTGATCTTTATGATTGAATCTCAAGTGAATTATATTTTGCAATTGATTCAAACCGTGGATAAAACTGGTACTCAAGCTGTTGAAATCAAGCATGAGGTTCAAGATCAGTTCAATGAGCGTGTTCAGGAACAACTTAAAGGCACAGTGTGGCAAGCCGGTGGTTGCAGTAGTTGGTATCAAGCAGCCGATGGTAAAAACTTCTCTTTATGGCCTACCTATACTTGGAAATATTGGTTAGAAACACGCAAAGTAAATGTTGCTGATTATAATTTTATGAGTTCCACAGTAAATACAAAAAACAATGCAGCGTAATCAATAATTCTTCATAATAAGCAGGTTATTCGTAACCTGCTTTTTTTATGCAATCATTTATTCTTATTTTTCAAATTTTCATCGCTATTAGTTTAGGTTACTTCTTAGCTCCACACCTATCAAAAGGCATCAAACAATTTATATTTAAAATTTTACCTTTTTTTTCATATATTTTATTAGTGAGTGTGGCATTTGAACTGACTCAAGCTCTAAATCATATAAAAAATCCAATCGCAATTTTACCCCCTGCATTATTAATTGCTTTTACTACCTCTATTGGTTCTTTTTTTATCTGCTTAATTACATATAAACTGATTGATCATCAAAGTGTACAGGGCAAAATTTCCTTGCATCTCTTTTTAAATGCGTTAAAAAATATTGGCAAAGCATTTTTAGCTTTAGCGGTCGGAATTGTTTTAGGTATCCTTGTTAATTCCTCAGAACTTCAAATGACCTTTAATAGCTGGTACTTGTTAGTGTTTTTTATCTTTTTAATTGGAGTTGAATTAGCTTTCACCCAATTTGATCGTAGCTGGTTAAGCTGGAAAGTTTTGATGGTGCCAGTAGCTGCATTTGTTGGGTCTTGTTTAGCATCAATCCTGAACTATTTGATCTTGTCGAATCAGTATAATTTAAATGAAATATTAGCGCTGGCTCAGGGATATGGATGGTATTCAATGTCAGGGATTTTATTCACCGAATTACATTCAGCTCAACTCGGCGGTATAGCACTACTAACAGATTTATTTAGAGAAATTTTTGCAATTTTATTAATGTATTGCCTCGGTTGGCGCTTTCCGCGTTCTGCTATTTCAAGTGCAGGCGCAACTTCAATGGATGTTACACTGGCGATGGTAAAACAGTCATGTGGCACACATTATGTACCACATGCCATGATGAGCGGAATAATATTGTCTTTACTCGCGCCATTACTCATCAGTTTATTTTTGAATCTGAAATTTTAGGCTGATATAAAATTTATTAGATTGAAGCTAAAATCGATTTCAACATTTCTGTTGGGTTTTCAGCCTTAGTAATTGGACGACCAATCACTAAATGAGTAGAACCATCAAGCATTGCTTGTTTTGGTGTCACGATACGTTTTTGATCATCTGCATTTGAACCTTCAGGACGAATACCTGGAGTAATCAATCCAAAATCTTGTCCTAATAAATCACGTAAGATTTTCGCTTCTTGTGCAGAACACACCACACCATCCAAACCACTTTCTTGAGTGAGTTTTGCCAAACGCTTTACATGCTCAACAGGTTCAATATCTAAACCAAGATCACGTAAGTCTTCACGTCCCATTGAAGTCAGTACGGTTACTGCAATCAACTGAGTTTGATAATTTCCAGCTTTAAGACGCTCTATACAAGTTTCCATCATTTTACGACCACCTGACGCATGAACGTTGACCATCCAAACACCAAGATCCGCTGCTGCACAAACTGCTTGAGCAGTCGTATTGGGAATATCATGAAATTTTAAATCTAGGAAAACCTCAAAACCCTTATCTTGTAAATTCCTAACAATAGATGGACCTTCATGAGTAAAAAGCTCTTTACCCACTTTGACACGGCAAAGTGACGGATCTAGTTGATCAACAATTGTTAGGGCGTCAAATTGGCTTTTTGCGTCTAGGGCAACAATAATACTCACGAATCTAGTTCCATCACATAAAAATCGATTAATTATAAAGTGATTCAGTAGATGAACAAAGTAAGAAAGACATCATATTGAAAAAAAGCTTTTCCAGTTGAGAAACACTGTTATCTTTGTTCTGAGATCAAAATCGCTCGCGTATCTAATTCCAATGCTTCAAAGATATGCGCTTGATCTGCGGGATAACAAATATAATCACCCTCATTCATTAAAATTGGTTCCGAAATCAAACCTACCTTTGCCTTACCTTTCATAATAATAATATGTTCAAGGCTGCCAATTGGATGCGGTTGACTATTACGAGGCTCACCAGGTTGAGTCACTAAGATATATACATCACGTCTAGCGCCTGTTGGACAATTCGCTAATAGAATCGCTTGATAATGTGCTATCTCGGATGATACCGAAGGCCCTTCACCAAAACGAATCACTTGAGTTTGTGTAATATTTGATTCCATCAATTTCGCAAAAGGAATATCTAAAGCCACGCATAAGGCCCATAAAGTTTCAAGACTTGGATTACCTTGCCCCGCTTCTAATTGTGAAAGTGTGGATTTCGCAATACCTGCTCTGCGTGCAACTTCAGCCAAGGATAGCCTTGCTTTCTGTCTCTCTCTTTGTAAGCTCTTAGCAACAATTTCTATTGGTAACGCCATATCACACCATAAAAAACGAACGTTCGCTTTGACGAACAGTATAAATTTAATCTATTATATCGTACGTTCGTTTTATATATAAAATAAAGATGCAAGATAAAGAGCAATATCATCTCATTAAAGCAATTGTACTCATCTCTTTAGCAACTGGAATTGTAGGAATTTCACTGGGCTCAGTTGCAGCAAGCTTTGATATGCCATTGTGGATTCCAATCCTGCTTTCTTTATCTGTATTGGCTGGAGCCGCTGAATTTACGTTTATTGGCATGATAGCAACAGGTGCAAATCCTATTTTTGCAGCATTAACAGGCATATTGATCAACTTACGCCATCTTCCATTTGGTTTATCAGTCGCTAGCTTTATCGAAAAAAATGCTTATCGATTTATCGCATGCCACATTATGAATGATGAAAGCGTTATGTTCGGCTTAAGCCAACAAAACGATCAAGCAAGGAAATCTGCTTATTGGATGTGTGGACTTGGTATTTGCATTCTATGGCCTCTTGGTGTATTGACTGGTTATATTCTAAGTAAAAATATTCCAGATATTCATGTTCTTGGAGTTGATGCAGCTTTTCCAGCAATTCTATTCGCTTTGATATTACCTATGCTTGAAAATAAAACCACACGGAAACGTGTGTTTATCGGCACGACACTATCTATAGCATCTATTCCATTATTACCAACAGGCTTACCCGTTCTTATTTCAATGTTTGGTCTCTTATTTAAAGGTAAATCAAAATGAAATATAGTGAGAGTTACATCTTTGTTGGAATTGTCATACTTGCTTTTGGCACTTATCTAATTCGTTATTCAGGGTTCTATTTAGCCAATCGTATGACATTCAAAGAGCATCACAAACAACTACTGGCTGATTCTGCTTGTGTCCTTTTGTTCACATTAGCCATGTTCAACACACTTTTTTCTGAAACTCATTTTAGTGGTATAAGTAAAATTATCGGCGTTTCAGTTGCTATTATTTTTGCTTGGAAAAAATACTCACTTATCGTCGTTATTCTTGTAGCGATGCTCATTACTGCTAGCTTGCGATACCTAGGCATTCCTTAAGACAAAAAAAATAGCCCTTTAAATAAAAGGACTATTCTATCGTGCTATTGATCTTAAAGAACTCAATAACACTCTAAATATTATAGATTACAGTGGAGTCCGTGTATGACTCTCAGGTTGAATATCCAACACTGTTTTTTCGTGTCTTACACTGGCAGCAGCTTCTGCGGCAGCTTGTTGTGCAAGTTGAATTTGCTCTTTTCGAAGGTGATCAATATCTTTACGAAGTCGTTTAATTTCCCAACTATTTTGGAAAACACGGAAAACCTGTACGCCAAGCAACAAACCTACCAAAATACCAAGAACCAAGGTCAATAAAAGCAAAAGACCTAAACGCATAGCAGGAACTTGAGTAAATAATAAATCTACTGGAAGTTCTGTTGGATTTTGAAGAACCAAAGCAAGTGAATAACCAAAAATGGCAACGAGCAATGCAATTAGTATATAACGCATGAATACCTCGACTATTTTAATTTACTGAGCAGTTTCGTTTACCGCATCACGAAGTGCTTTACCAGGTTTAAAATGTGGTACCGCTTTCGCTGCGACATCAACAGATTTTCCTGTTTTAGGATTACGACCTAAACGAGGCTCACGGTGATGCAAAGCGAAACTGCCAAAACCACGAATTTCAATACGATCACCACTTGAAAGTGCTTCGATCATTTGATCAATCATAATCTTAACTGCATCCTCAACTAAAGGCTCAGCTAAGTGTGGGTTTTTAAGTGCAATCCGTTCAATTAAATCAGATTTATTAAGTGCTTCAGTAGTCATTGATGACCTCATTTAATTATTGCTACTTTTCAATGTTTTTAATAATAACCTGTTTAAATACAAAACGGTAGCGCAGTACATCAATACTACGCTACCGTTTACAGTATTTTTGTATAAAAAAGCACGTATCTGTTACAAGAAACGTACCTTTTAACAAATTACTTCATTTGAGCTTTAATTAAGTCACCAATAGTCTTAGGACCATTGCTGTCTGCTGGTTGAGTTGCAGCAGCTTGACGAACAGTGTTCACAGCTTCTTTCTCTTCAGCTTCGTCTTTCGCTTTGATAGACAAGTTGATAGAGCGAGATTTACGATCAACATTGATGATCTTCGCTTCAACTTCTTGACCAACTTCTAAGAACTTAGTTGCATCTTCAACGCGATCACGGTTGATTTCAGAAGCTTTAAGAGTAGCTTCGATGTCATCAGCTAATTTAACTGTAGCACCTTTAGCATCAACAGCAGTTACAGTACCTTTAACTAAAGCACCACGCTCATTCGCAGCCAAGAAGTCATTGAATGGATCGCTGTTTAATTGCTTGATACCAAGGCTGATACGGTTACCTTCAGCATCTACAGATAAGATAACTGCTTCAACTGTATCGCCTTTCTTGTAACGACGAATAGCTTCTTCGCCTTGTTCGTTCCAAGAAATATCAGACAAGTGTACTAGACCATCGATTCCACCAGACAAACCGATGAAGATACCGAAATCAGTGATTGATTTGATCGTACCAGAAACTTTTTCGCCTTTTTCATTTGCTTTAGCAAACTCTTCCCATGGGTTAGCACGAGTTTGTTTGATACCCAATGAAATACGACGACGTTCTTCATCAACTTCAAGAACCATAACATCAACTTCATCACCAATCTGTACAACTTTAGATGGGTGGATGTTTTTGTTCGTGTGGTCCATTTCTGAAACGTGTACTAAGCCTTCAACGCCTTCAGCGATTTCAGCAAAGCAACCGTAATCAGTTAAGTTAGTTACACGTGCTTTAACGATTGAACCTTTAGGGTAACGGTTCATGATCGCTAACCATGGATCTTCGCCTAATTGCTTAAGACCTAAAGATACGCGGTTACGCTCGCGGTCAAACTTAAGTACTTTAACTGTAACTTCTTGACCAACTTCAACAACTTCTGAAGGATGCTTGATACGCTTCCAAGCCATATCTGTGATATGTAGAAGACCATCAATACCGCCAAGATCAACGAACGCGCCGTAATCAGTAAGGTTTTTGATAGTACCTGTAACTGTTTGACCTTCTTCAAGTTGAGCAAGTAACGCTTCACGGTCAGCTGAAGATTCAGCTTCCATAACTGCACGACGAGATACAACAACGTTGTTACGTTTAGCATCAAGTTTGATTACTTTGAACTCTAACTCTTTACCTTCAAGGTGAGTTGTATCACGGATAGGACGAGTGTCAACTAAAGAACCTGGTAAGAATGCACGTACAGGACCGATGTCAACAGTGAAACCGCCTTTAACCTTACCAGAGATAACACCAGTAACGATTTCGCCGTCTTCAAAGATTTTCTCAAGTTTAGTCCAAGTTTCAGCACGCTTCGCTTTTTCACGTGATAAAACTGTTTGACCCATACCGTTGTCAAGCGCTTCAACAACTACGTCAACAGTATCGCCAACTTGAACTTCAAGTTCACGTTGTTCATTTAAAAATTCAGCACGGTCAACTACGCCTTCAGATTTAAGGCCAGTGTCAACAGTAACCCAGTCAGAATCGATACTAACAACAGTACCTTGGATGACTGCACCCTTTTCAACGTTGAGGTTTAATTCACTTTCTTCAAAGAGGGCTGCAAAAGATTCGGTCATGATATACCTGATAAAGTCCGCGGTCTTGGATCAGACAAGGCCGGTTTAGTTAAGTTGTTACATTGTCCAAAAAATCTGATCAAGCAATGCTTCAACTGATAAAAAATTGTGTATCTATTTTATACGGCTATTGATATAGTCAACCATTAACTGAAACACTTCATTGATGCCTATTGTAGAACTATCAATGATATATGCGTCTTCAGCAGGCTTGAGTGGAGCAACTTTACGCTCCATATCTCTCCTATCTCTAGCTTCTATGTTAGATAAAATGTCGCTTATTTTAGCATCAAGACCCATACCCTGCAACTGTTTTACACGACGCTCAGCACGAGACTCAGCAGAAGCAGTAAGATAAATTTTGGCTTGGGCTTCCGGAAAAATTGATGTCGCCATGTCACGGCCATCCGCAACCAATCCAGGTGGTTGAATAAATGCGCGCTGACGCTCAAACAATGCTTTTCTTAATTCATGGACAGTTGCAACTTTAGACGCATACTCACCCACTTGTTCTGTTCGAATGGTATTAGTGACATCTACGCCTTCAAGAAATATCAATGTCGCACTTTCAGTAGTCTTAAACTCAATATCCAAATGGGTCGCGTACTCTACACACTGATCTAAATTTGCATCAATTTGATCAAGTAAGCCATGCTGAAATAATGACAGTCCAAGTAAACGATATAACGCCCCAGAATCTAATAAATTAAAATGATAATGTGCTGCAATTTTTGCAGCCAAGGTTCCTTTTCCAGAGCCGCTCGGACCATCTATCGTAATAATATGAACTGTCATTCCCATCTCTTATGAAGAAACTGATTTTGCTAATTTTGAGAAACCTAGTGTAATCGCTGCTTTGAGTTGTGCAAGAACTAATTTACTCACAAAGGGCGCCTTTGCTGTAAATTCAATCTTATAAGTCACCAAAGTAATAAAAGGCGTGATTTCTTTAAAATCAATCTGACCCAAATGATGTTTAACTAAAGGATTATTAATTAGCTTATATTCAATACGCTTATTTTCGTCCAAAAATGTGATTTCTTCTTGAAGTGGTTTGATTGGACCAAAACCCATACGACGCACAGAACCAATTCCATCAGGACGCTGCGGGTCAGCAGAATCCTTTACACGTACAACTTGCAAAGGAGCAAATGCCTGATTATAAGTTGCATGTTTTGATAACAACTCAAAAACCTCAGCGATTGGTGCGCGGAATTCTTTTTTTACGGTGATTGCATTACGCATAACTTTGCCTTTTTATTTGACCCAAAATCATTGGAGGCCAAGTTTGCCATAATTATTTCGAGCTTTTTAGTCATTTAAGGACGTTTTTGACGAACGGATTTGCTTCTTTTCATTTCTTCTTTTTTTGAAAAAATCACTTAATTGCGCGGAACATTGTTCCTGCATACAGCCTTGTTCAAAATGAAATTTATGATTGTAATATCCATTATCTAGCAATTGACGCGCACTAACAAGTGAACCAGCCTTGGGTTCGGTTGTCGCAAAAACCACTTTTTGTATACGTGCATGAATTAACGCCCCCACACACATTGTACAAGGTTCTAAAGTTACATAAAGCACTGCATCATCAGGCAGGCGGTAGTTATTTAACGACTGGCAAGCAGATCGCAGTGCTTGAATTTCTGCGTGTGCAGTTGGATCAGAAAGTTGAATTGGAGCATTGTATCCTGCTCCAATCACCTCACCATTACTGACAATAACCGCTCCGACAGGAATCTCGCCTTTGGATGCAGCTATTGCAGCCTGCTCGTAAGCAAGCTGCATCCAATACTCATCATTTATGATCGTTAAACTCATAGCTAATTAGACGATAACACCGTACTGTCTTAATAATGCATTCCAACTATCAATCGTTGTCACTGGAGCACAGTCTGACAAAATATCTTTTAATGTGATTTTTTCAGCAGCTTTCCATTCTGGAGATAAGTCTTTATCAACTAAACGCGCGCGTACACCCTCAACAAAGTCAGGGTGACGAATCTTCCAGTCAGAAATTTGTGATTCTAAAGCAAAAACCTCATCCCAAGCATGTCCCTGCTTACCCCATTGCCATAGCAGCCATGTAATTGCAGCAGTACTTGGCGAACCTTTTTGTAAGTTCTCACTTGCTTGGCGCAACCAGTCACTACTCGCTTCGCTCAAACCAATAATCGCTTGATAATCATATTCAAAGTTCTGACCACGACAAACACTATGGATGACATCGATTGAGTTTTGCAGTGGACCAGATGCAACAGGACGATGCAAACTATTTAATGTGTCATCAATTGCGCGAAAAGCACCTGCTGGGTAATGATTCCAGTCAACACTTAGTACTTTTTGCAAAACATTATCTCTTTGTGCTTCACAAATATGTGTTGCCCAACCGATGCTAAATGCACCTGCTGAGGTCATAATTGAACCCGTTAAACCCGTAAACAAACCAATCTGTCCACGATCTGCAAGGAAGCGACTTCCACCAACATCAGGATACAGACCAATATTAATTTCAGGCATCGCCAAGCGAGAATATGGTGTAACTAAACGGAATGGTGCAGCCATAAATAGCCCAAGCCCGCCGCCCATAACATAGCCTTCACCCCAAACCACAATCGGTTTAGCATAATTATGAAGTAACAAATCTAGAGCATATTCTTGCTCAAAAAATTTATTTGCAGTTTCAACTTCATTATTAATAACCAATTGACGAAGTTTACGAACATCTCCACCAGCACAAAAAGCTTTCGGTGTTGTTGAGTCAAACCAAATCGCTTTAACAGCATCATCTTCATGAAAATTTTCAAATACTTTCAATAATGCACTAACGATTGATTCATCAAGTGCATGCAATGATTTTGGTCGATTTAAGCGAACAATACGCCAACCATTTTTTGCATGCTCAACAATCAAATCTGGATGATAGCTATTTAAGTCAGGAGAAGTCATTATGCGTCCAATTGCCAGTCTATAGGCTCAATGCCATGTTGTTTCAAATAATGATTAGTTTTAGAAAATACTTTACAACCAAAAAAACCACCTCGGTTTGCCGCTAAAGGAGATGGATGAGCAGCAGTCAAAACAAGATGTTTATTTCGGTCAATTCTTTGTCCTTTACGTTGCGCATAAGCACCCCATAAAATAAATACGATGTGCTCTCGTTGATCATTCAGTACATCGATAACCGCATCAGTGAAGTCTTCCCACCCCTGTTTTTGATGAGAAGTTGGCTGACCCGCTTCCACAGTCAACACACTATTTAATAATAATACACCTTGCCCAGCCCATTTACTCAAATCACCATGCCGAGAGATGGGTACAGCTAAATCGTTATGTAGCTCATGAAAAATATTACGCAAAGATGGTGGTAATGCAACCCCTCTTTGAACTGAAAAACTTAACCCATTTGCTTGATTAGGGCCATGATAAGGGTCTTGCCCTAAAATCACGACTTTTACGTTTTGCAGTGGTGTTGTATTTAAAGCATTGAAAATTTGCTTACTTGGCGGATAAACTATTTTTTGAGCCAGAATTTCTTGCTGTAAAAATTCTCGCAAATTATCCATTTTCGAACTAAGCAAAAAGTCTGATAATGAAATTTTCCAAGACTCATCTAGCTGAACTTTGTTTAATTTTTCCTGCTGCTGTTCAGTAAATTGCATTAACATTCCTTGCATTATTGTGTAGATCTAATTAAGTTTTACTTAAATATCTACCTGAAGCTCTACATTTGGGTTTTGAAATTTGATGCCATTTTTCAGATTTTCATACATTTTTGAATCACTCCATTCAAGTTGCACTTGTTCTGAAAATTCAATTTGATCTAGAGTCAATAATCCCATTTGCTCATTCGCAATATCTTCTTGAAAACTCTGAGCGTAGCCAGTGTCAGTTTCATGAACAATTACAGAATACACTTCAACATCCCCCTCACCATTCTGAGTGGTGGTCGAATTCAGTACTTGTTGAGCTAAATAGAAAAAAATACGAGAAAATTGTTCTGCCGAAGGAGATACAGGGAGAGAAATCCAACGTGCACTAAAAGTTTTACAGGCATCTATATAAGCTGCATCATCTTTTTGCCAAAAGCAAATCGCATGATCAAAGCTATCGAATAATTCCTTGATTACACCTTTTAAAAGACCAAAATCATAAACCATTTGTCCATGATCTAACTTTGACGCTTTTAATAATAATTCAACTTTATAGCTATGCCCATGAATCGAACGCTTACAACGATCCGATGTACAATTACGTACAATATGAGCGTTTTCAAACTTAAATAATTTACGAATTAACATGCACCAAGCGAATCTTTATCTGCAAACAAATTTTATTATAAAGCAAAAAAACGAGCATTGGGATTGATTTTAAACCTTATCACAATTCAATAACCCAATATGCTCTACTCTTTAAATGGTGCAAGACTTCTCGAATAAACAGTAACTTGTTTATCTTTTCTCATCATTAAGCTAGTAAACTGACGTTTTCGATCGCTTAAGACAACCTCAATTTGTGCAACAAAAAAATTGGATTTACTGTCTAAAAAGGTTGCTGCATCGTTTTTACTCTGCTCTTCAATGCTAGAAAAAGCATTTAATTTCCATAAATCATCAACATTATTAAAATAAGTTAAATTTGTTTGCTTAGTTTTAAGCTCTTGTTCTACAGCCCTAACATCAACTTTAGGGTCTATACTGGCTAATAATAATGCTGGAGCAGTATTCATATTTATTTTCGTTTGTTCGGGTAATGCTGTGACATAAGGCCTGATCAGATCAAAGTTTTTCCCCTCAAAGCCCCTTACCAACTTTAACTCCTCAACACCATGAAACTTTGTATTTGGTGTTAAATAAGCAGGATCTAAGCCTTGATAGTAATTACTTTCAGCACCCATTGCGCCCATTGTTTCATCATTTGAATCTTGCCAGTCAATCACAGCTTGGCTTAGCTCAGCCGGCAAACCGACACGTTGCAATAGTTTTTCGAACCAACGTCGTGCTGATTCATCAACCTGATTACCATCAACTTTAATAAGATTATTTAAGTTAAATTTTCCACTTTCATCTATTAATCGTCCAGATACTGAACCATCTTCAACTGGGAAAGGAGGCATAGGTTTTGCCCAATTTTCTTGTAAATGATCTACGCTATTACCATTATCACTGTCTTGATTAAGTAATTCAGAAAAAAAGGCTTCTGCGCTTTTCGCATAAAGCAAAGATTGATTCTGGCGCATTAAATAACCAGTGTTTTCAGCTGTATTGGTTTGACGCTTTGCAATGGTTGCTGCCAAGATCGTCGCTAAAGCAACCATAACCAAGATTGTTAATAATGCAACGCCAGCCTGCGATGATTTTATTTTCATGGCTGACCCTGTCCATCTAGCAATTGATTTGAATTCAGTAAGCTATAAATCCATTCATAATCTGTACCAGCAACAGTGAGTTGAATTTTGATACCTAAAGGTAATTTCTTTAATTCATTCACATTATTGGGGTCATTTAAGTTTTCAGGCCATTGGCTTAATTCCTGAGGATTTAGCACCATAATCCGAAAATCATCAACATTCTGTAACAACGTGCTTGATATGGGTTGAACGCGATTTGGAATATTAAGATTTGAGTATTTTAATCGATATACTTTCTTTTGTTCGGCATCAAAACGATATTCAATTCGCTCATAGGGTGATAAACCTTGTTTGAGTGGATCTGATACGCCAGCTTTACTAAAAGCAAAAGATCGATCATTTAAGACAAGTGCTGCTTGTAATTGTCGACCATCATTGGCTGTTAGAGGAATAATTTGCAGACTATCTCTTAAAATTTGCTGATATGCGTCTTGAAGTTCAAATAAGTGATTTTCGTGCTCAGCATTTCTATCTTTAACTTTCAATAAATAATCAAAAACTTTCCAACCGAGCATAGAAAGTATAGCAAATATAGCAATTGCAACCAGCAACTCAACCAGAGTAAATCCTTTCTTATATTTCATTGCGTTTTAGCTTGGGTTGGATAATTAAAGAAAGTAAGGTGCGTAATTCCAGCTTCAACCTTACCCTGCTCGCGATTAAATAAACTAATTTGTAATTCTATCCGTTGTATCTTTGGACTAATGGTGGATTGGGCTTTTTTATCAATTTGCCATGTTTCGCCTTGAGCGGTAACTTGCTTAGATTGAGTTCCATCCAACCACTCTTGATTTATTTCCATCATTGCAACTTCGTTCATTGCCACAAATTGTGCTTTGGTACGTAAGATTGCATTGGATGTTGCTTGGGTATATTGCATTGCGATTTTAGTTAATGCAATCGCAGCTACAGCGAAAATCGCTAACGCCACCATAACTTCAAGCAACGTAAATCCTGAAGCAGGTTTACGCCGAGTACCGCTCTGCCCTGCTGCAAGTCGAGAAGCTGTGCTTCGAGTTGCAGGATTAGTGAGACAACGTTTCATCTGAGCGCAAGATGAAGAGCTATGTTCGAAGTGAGCTGGCCTACCTGCTGTTGTAAGACGTGAAACTATACTTGGAGTAACAGCATACGGAGCATTGAACTTTGCCTGAGCACAAGACGAAGAGCTACAGGGTGAGTATCTAGTTTTCATTTATTTTACCCAAGTGATCTAGCTCCAATTCATGACCAATTGGCTGCTGCTCATAATAAAACTGGATTCTTGCGGGTTTTACTTCACCATTACCAAACCAAATCAATTGAGGTGACCTCCCACCTAAAAGATCATCATTTCTAGCTCTAGCATAATTTTTAGCATCCAAACTTTGAATGCTAAAAGAAACATGATTAGGTAGTTGACGTGTTTTAAACTCAGTATAAGGCTGCCATGTTTTATTATCTTGTTGAAGCTGCTCTAAGCTCTGATCGTGGTATTCAAATAAGTTATAACTAAATGGTGCAACGTCAGTAGCATTTTGAGTATTTAATGCAAAAACTTTTGCTTGATCTGTCGCTTCTTTATTAATTTTTTGTAGATCAAGGATAAACATCTCCCTAGCCTGCATCGCTTTACGCTGATCAACACCACCTATATTCAACACTACGAGTGATGCCATGACAGTCATAATAACAATCACTACCATGATCTCAATGAGAGTAAAACCTTGTTGCAATCTACGTAGTGAATTCATTGGATGATCAACTTGAAGCAACATAATCGAGCTGTTTTGGCATTGCCAAGGCTTGCTCAATATAAGCGACACGCAAAGTATCTCGAGAACCGAGATATCTTTGATAAAAACTTGAATTTAATATAACAGCAGCACCATAAGTTAGCGACCAAATAGAAGCTAAATAATCACGTGTTGTCATAGAGCTTTTAATATCAAGCAAATAACTTTCTGTCATACGGATAATGATTCGCAGACGTTGTCGACGAATTTTATATAATTCACTAAACAACATTTGAATGCCTTGACCAGTCGTCGAAAGCCGCTCTTCAAGTTGATGAAATAAAGCTGTCCGCTCAGGATGATGCAAATGATGTAACATGAAAAAAGCTAAATGTTCAGGAAAAGCTTTTTCTGTATCCTGAATCATCTCAAGCAACATGCGCTCATTGCGAATAATCAGCAACATATACAACTCATCTTTGCTTTGAAAATGCTTGTATAACGTGCCTTTAGCAAGATCCAATTCAGCAGCAAGCGCATCGAGCGTCATGCCTGCTTCGCCATTTTCTAATAGGAGTTGTTCAGCGATTTGAAAAATTAATACTTCTCGCGCTCTAAACTGAGCTTGACGATCCATTTTCACGTGATAACTCTCTTTCCTAGTACAACTAAACCGTTTATTTCAAATTTAAGAGATTTTCAAAATTTTGTGTTGTAATTCGACCTATCTCTTCAACCGATTTATCATATACGTCACTTAATGCTTTTGCCACATATGGAACATATTTCGGTTCATTGGTTTTACCACGAAAAGGGGCAGGTGCTAAATAGGGACTATCCGTTTCGATCAATAAGCGATCAAGTGGAACTTGTTTTGCCACATCTCGCAAGTCTTGAGCATTTTTAAAAGAGACAATACCTGAGAATGAAATATAATACCCACAATCCAATACAGCTTTTGCAGTTTCCCAATCCTCAGTGAAACAATGCAAAATGCCATACGCTGATTGTTCAGCCTTAATAATATCAACCGTATCGTGTTTTGCAGCTCTGGTATGAACAACCACTGGTTTTTTTACAATTTTAGAAGCTTCGATATGCCTAGCAAAACAACGTTTTTGCTCTTCAATAAAATCCGTGCTGTGATAATAATCTAGACCAGTTTCACCTATCGCCCAAACTTTATCTGATTGCGCAAGACTCACTAAGTATTCAGTGGTTGCCTGCGCCATGACATCCGCATCCTCACAGGGATGCACACCTACAGAATAGCCAACATCTGCATGACGTGAGGCGATTTCAGCCAATTTTTTATGATCATCAAGATCAACTGAAATCCCCATAAACTTTGAAACACCAGCAAGTCGAGCTTGCGCGAGTGCTTGGTCTAAACTCCCATCATAAGGCGTTAAGTCCAACATCGTTAAATGGCAATGCGTATCAACAAACACTCTTTCTTCCTATGATCAATAGCAACTACATCGTATAGCTTGGACGATCCAAACTTTTTGAACCTGCCAATAATTTTTCAGCTTCGTTTTTATAATATACGCCCTTTTCACCAGCAAGCTGAATAGCGAAACCTTGTGGTTTAAAGTGCGTTTGCTTATGAGAAATCCAAATAACTTTACCTGTTAAAGGTATTTTTTGTGTTTGTTCTGGTAACGTTGCCAATATAAAAACCTCTTGTCCCATTTTTACAGTTTGTTTCGTTGGAACAAAGAGCCCACCGCCTTGTACAAAAGGCATATAACTCGACTGTAAAGTCGCTTTATCTGGAATATTGACCTGTATAATCCCGCCCATCATTTGTGGTTGCATAACATTCCCCTGTACGCTTTAAAACATAAACTACTTTTTATAATACCAATCAGTAAAAGCATATCTATCAATATGATGATTTACAGCTACTACAATATAAATGTGATTAGACCGTTTTTAGAAATTCGCTTTTCTATGATTGGATTATAAGAAAGATTAGAACAAACAACAAATAAAGTTTTTCAAATGCTTTATTCTTAACCAAATGATATTTATGTTATTTTTATATTTAATAAATCATTTTAAATTTTTAAAAATGAATTATGTCATTATTTACAAAAAAGACAGAGTCGCCTCTGCCTTTTCCATAAAAAAATATTTATTTTTTAGCAACTTTCACAATTTCTGCTTTGTCGAATGAGAACCAACATTCACCTTGATCTGACCATTTTGACTCAGTCGTTCCAAAAACACCCGTAACCACAACTCGATCCCCTACTTTTAAATGACTAATTTTATCGGTGTTTACTTTTAAATCATCTCTAGTTAACCCTTGACCTTTACATTTAGAGTTTGAAGGATCTTTAAAAATAATAGCGATTTGATTTTTGGAAACCACATCACCTGTCTTTGTAATTCGTGTGATGATCCCAGGCACCTCTAATCTCTGTGCATTCCACTTTTGCTTCGCAGTGATCTCATTTTGCTGCCAATCCTGCCAAACCTCATTCAAACTTGTTTTTTTTACAGGTGCTAAACCTCTGAAATCACCACTCAGAAGATCACCTGTTTTATTTAAAATACCATCAGTGGCTGACATAGCAGAATCAAGCGTTTGGCAGCCAGCAAGTAGTAAAAATGACGAACATAAAATTAATGTTTTGTTGAGCATAGTATTTCCCCACATGATAGATGTGAAAAAATAACATAATTAATTAAATATGTGAATTTTTGACACTCGATTTGCGCAAAAATTACACCTTTATCATGAATTAAATTTCTTTACACTGAAACTCGAAATTTAGCTTTGTTACTGGTCTATCTACATTGCGAGCAAGTACAGCGATATTTCTTACCCCAGCCTCAACCAAAAATTTTCCATTGAAACTCGGACTTTGAAAGCCCTGTTGATTAGCATTGTAGGTATAAGTATATGTACATTCATATTTTTGCTGACTAATATTGGATACATTAACCATAAAAGAAGAACCATCAATATCAGAGTTAAACTTTGGTTCTGCCATTACGAGTGTTGATGCAAGAATTGTACTGATGCCTATTATTAGATGTTTAATATTCATTATTTTCATCCTATATTTTAATATTATTGTGATGTAATTCACAATTTACATCATTTTATTTTTTATTTTATTCTTCAAAACAAATTGAATACAATTATTAATCAAGCAGTAAAATTAAAAAATAATATAGATAAATATCAATTACTTAAATATTTACCACTATTAAGACATAGTAAACACACAAGCATTTAAATAAAGAAATTCTTAAAATTAAGATACATTCATCATCTTCATAAAAATCTCATCCATTACCAATTGGCTTTGAACATTTTGATCTGTCATTAGCTTGGCTTGTTGGAGGAATGAATATATTTCAAATAACTGCTCTAAATGATAATAAGTATTTAAATTGTGAAATTCTAAATCAAAATTTTTCAAGGTTTGATTTAATTTAAAAGCCACAAGATCGCCTAGCAGATATTCAAACATTGTTAAAAAATCTTGAAAACTAAGTTCTTTAGCCCATTTATTAGCAAGAGAAATAGGATTATTCTTCTCAGCAACCAATTTTTCCCAGTCTTTTAAAAATACTGAACGTTTTTCTATCCACGTATTTTTCTCAAGTTCGAGAGCAGTTAAAGGCATATCATTTGCTAAATTGAGCAATAAAGATAACTTTTCACTAGTTAAAGTCGGTAATTCATGTTTAATAAAACTCTCCGCTTCTGTTTTAGTCAATCGATCAAGTGCGAAATGTTGCAATCGACTGCGAATGGTCGCGGGCAATTTTAGATAATGATCGGCAACTAAAATAAGGACGACCCGCTCACCTGGTTCTTCAAGGGTTTTCAGTAGTGCATTGGCAGATGCAATATTGAGCGCTTCAGCGGGTTCGATAACAACAACTCGCCACCCTTCACCGGTTTGTTGAACAAAAGGCAATAAATCACGAATTTTTTCTATTTTTATCTTTGCATTTGCCTTTTTATTTTCTTCATCCGTACTAATGTGGACGTAATTCGGATGAGTATTAGATTTTAACCACAAACAACTACTACATTCACCACAAGCCGAATTTACCTTTTTATCTGAGCATAAAATCCAAGCCACAAAACGCTGGGTAAATTCATTCTTAGCACAACCATTCTTGCCAAAAAATAATAAACCATGAGCGATCTCAGGAAATTTAGCGGTAAGCAGCGACCAAGTTTGCTGATGCCAAGGATAAATCATGGTACTTTGTTGCTCAACTGTCATTACTCAAATGCACTCACAGACATCAAATTCAAACGATCTAAGTCTTCTTGTGTATCTACACCTGGAGGTAAATTCGCTTCAGCTATCGCAATTGCAATTCTATGCCCATTTTCTAAAACCCGAAGCTGTTCAAGACTTTCCAGTTTTTCTAAATCCCCTTGCTCCCAAGTCACATATTCCTGTAATAATTTAACTTTATAGGCATATAAACCTAAATGACGATAGGCATGGTTGTGAAGTTTAATTTCTGTCAGCTTTGCGCCATCTCGATCATACGGAATAGTTGCTCGACTAAAATATAACGCTTCGTTGCGTTTGCTCATCACAACTTTAACAATACTATCTCGCTCAAACTCATCAAGCGTAAAAATTGGCTCACATAAAGTGGACATCGAACACTGTGGATTATCAACTAAAAGCTGTGTCACTTGCTGAATGAGTTGCGCAGGCAATAATGGCTCATCACCTTGAACGTTTACGATGATATCGTCTGCGGACCACCCTTTAATACGAGCAACTTCACTTAGACGATCAGTTCCTGACGGATGTTCAGCACTGGTTAGAACAACATCAACACCTTCTGCAATACACACATCAGCAATCCGTTGATCATCCGTCGCAACACATAAATCATCAAAGCCTGCTACTTTTTTGGCTTGATCGACAACGCGCAAGATCATTGGGCGCCCATGAATCAATAACAGTGGCTTCGCTGGTAAACGTGAGCTCGCGAATCGAGCAGGAATTACAATGTGTTTCATGTCATATCTCTAAGGAAGTTGAATCCCAACTTGTTGTAATTGTTGCTTGAGTAAATCATAACAATCAGCAGATAAAACCGCTTCAACGGGCACGACCCAAATAGCAGTTTTGAATTCAGGATTTTGCTGCAACAAGGTTTTGAACTTTACAGCATCTTTTTCAGTTGTAATGATTGGAGAATCATTTGCAAAAATAAGATCATTAATTTCGTAATTATGATGATCTTTGAATTCAGCCGAATGGTATTTATGTACACCTAAACCTTGAAGCGTCTGATAAAATCGTTGAGGAAAACCAATTCCAACAACAACATTAAAGTACTGATCTGCATCAAACACATTTGATTGTTCAGAAGCATTCAGCAAATAAGGCTTTCCTGTCATCAAATGCATATTTCGATATGAATGAGCTGTCTTCGTATGTTCGATTACAGTACTTTCGACTAAACGAGATTTTGGTTCTCTTAAATATCCTTCAGGCAATAGTTTCTCATTACCCAAACCTCGATTTTGATCCACTACAATCCATTCAATTTGACGAGCTAAAGCCCAATGTTGTAATCCATCATCACTAATAATTAAATCCAGTTGTTCTGAATTTAATAAAAGTTCAATCGATTCTTGACGATTTGGCCCTACAGACATTGGGACATGCGTAGACTGGACAATCAAAGCGGGTTCATCACCAATTTCGTTTGGATTTGATGATGCATTCACCAAAGCAGGAAAAGGACCTTGTCCCCCATACCCACGACTAATCACTCCAACACGGACATTGTGCTGCTGTAAATATTTAACCAATTGGATAAGTAATGGCGTTTTGCCACTACCTCCAACTGTTATATTACCGACAACCATAATCGGAATAGGTGCTTGATATACTTGTTTTATACCACTTTTATAGAGTGATTTATTCGTATAAAAAGCAAGTTGATATAACCATGATAGTGGGCGCAACATAATCAACCATGATGATTGTTTATTCCAAGCATCCTGAATACGATGCGCCAAAGACATGCTTAATCTTCCTCGAAATTACGTTGATGTAATTGGTAATACATTCCATGTTTTGCAAGTAATTCTTGATGAGTACCTTGCTCAATGATCTGCCCTTTATCCATCACAACAATTACATCAGCGTTTTCAACTGTAGAAAGTCGATGCGCAATAACAATCGTCGTTCGACCTTGCATTGCTTCATCAAACGCTTGTTGAATAAAGTATTCAGACTCATTATCTAAGGCACTGGTTGCTTCATCTAAAATTAAGATCGGTGAATCTTTTAATATTGCTCTAGCTATTGCGACACGTTGTCTTTGTCCACCAGACAAATTCAAGCCTTGAGAACCGAGAATCGTATCGTAACCTTGAGGTAGGTTCATAATAAAATCATGTGCATATGCAGCCTTCGCTGCTGCTATCACTTGCTCATCACTTGCATCTTGTAACTGACCATAGGCAATATTATCTCGCACAGAACGGTTAAATAATACAACTTGTTGATTCACAGTCGCAATTTGAGAACGCAAATAACTTAATTCAATATCTTGAACTGGAATACCATCAAAATAAATTTGTCCTTCGCTTAGTTCTTGAAAACGTGGCAACATATTGACTAATGATGTTTTACCCGCACCAGAACGTCCAACTAAGGCAATCGTTTGACCACTTTTAATATCTAATGAAAAATCTTTGATTGCATGGGTGCCATCTTGATAACGTAAATTCGCATGATCAAATTGAATATTACCTTTTATCACAGGCTTCAGTTGGCCTTGATTCATTTCTTCAGGCATATCAAGCAATTCAAAAACGGAATATGCCGCAGCAAGTCCTCGTTGAAGCTTTTCATTGATGTCCGTTAGATTTTTAATTGGTTTAGAAATCAAACCTGCCGCAGTAATATAAGCTACAAACTCACCCGCTGAAGTATCGCCTAATATTTGTGGACGAAGTGCTAACCAAAGAATAAGCGCCATTGCGAATGATAAAACCAATTGAATGACAGGACTGTTAATATTTTGAACAATCACCATCTTTAAACCACGACGCAGGTTTTCTTCTGAAGACTTATAAAAACGCTGTTGTTCAAAAGCTTCACCAGTAAAACTTTTTACCACACTATTACCGTTAATTGTTTCTTGAACCACATGGTTCACATCACCCATTGTATTTTGCACTTGTATGGATAACTTTCGCATTTTCTTGGAAGCAATACGAACAAGAACACCAATGACTGGCATGAAAACAATGATGCAAAGTGTTAAACGCCAGTTTGTATAAAATAAATAGCTGAGTAATCCGATGACAATTAAGCCATCTTTCACTAATGTTTGTAACGAATCTGATGATGCAGCAGTTAACTGTTCTACGTTGTACATTAGTTTTGCACTAATGTGACCAGTACTATTATCAAGATAGTATTGAGCTGGCAATCTAAGTAGCTTGGCGTAAACTTCTTGACGAATACTAAACACTAATCGGCGTGATATGACTGCCGTGAAGTATCCACCCAAGAATAAACCAATACCGCGGAAAAACATTAACAAAATAATGAGGACTGGGAACCAGTCTAAATTTTCACGACTACCACTTTGAATTGCATCAATAATGTATTTAAGTAATTTGGCCACTGAAACTTCTGTCGCAGCATTAATACCAAATCCAAGCAATACAAATAAGGCTATGCCCCAATAAGATTTTAAATATGCTAAAAGTCGGACATAAACCTTAAAATCTTGACTCACTCAGTAAAACCTCTTGTTGGAACTTTGGTGCTGATATTCACATTTACAAAACCAAGCTGACCAGCAACATCCATAACACGTATAACGTCTTGGTGAGCGGCTTTAGCGTCGGCAGCAATAATAAACATAAAGTCACGGCGATCTTGTGCAACCTGTTTAATCGCAGTACTTAGATCCGCACTTTCTTTCGTCGATAATGCTTGACCATTCACAGAATAATGCCCTGTTGAGTCTACCATGATTTCGATTTTTTGATCGAACTGTTTCGGCGGAACCCCTTGAGCATCAGGCAGTGTAAGATTGATACGACTTTGTTGACTGAAAGTCGTAGAAAGCAATAAGAACACCAAAATAAATAACATACAGTCAATCATTGGCGTTAAATTGATATGAATATCTTCAACTTGAGAGCGTTTGAATTTCATAATTACACCTATGCTCAGCTTGCACGGCGATGTTCTTGCACATGTGGTGCTTTTTTATAAAAAAGTGCTGCATGAAACAGGGTTGATTGCTGCTCTAGTTCAGCAATATATTCATGCACAACACGTTGAAAATAGCGATAAGCAATCATCGCAGGGATTGCAATCAACATCCCTACGGCTGTCGTAATCAAAGCTTTAGAAATACCAGGCATCATCATACTAGCGTTTCCAGCAGAACCCACATCAATAACTAGAAACGATTCAATAATACCTAGAACCGTACCTAACAATCCTAATAAAGGGGCAATCGCACCTAATGTACCTAAGAAATTAATATTTTTTTCTAAATAGCTGATTTCTTGAGAAGCTTTTGCCTCCATCTGCGCACCAGCAAACTGTTCACCTTGATCTTGGTGTTCATATCCAGCTTTTAAAATACGACCAAGTGGACTTTTAATAGCTTGCTCTTGCTCTAAATGCATAATTACTGATTCAGCATTAGCACTGGTCATCAGTAAATCTTTTGGTAATATCTGTGAGCGTTTTAATCGAATATAACGCTCTAAGATAATTGCAACCGTAAAAATTGATGAGAGCATAAGAGGCAGCATTAACCAACCGCCTGCTTTTACTAGTTCCCACATATTATTCCCCAATAATATTAAATAAATAACAGGGATTTCACCCAATATTAGTCAGGTAAACAAATATTTAGGATTCCATCCAATTCATCTAATGAGTGATAGTGAATGACCATTTTTCCCCTACCTTTTTGATTATGGTCAATTTTAACATTTGCACCAAAACGCTCAGATAGCTTTTGGGTCAATTGTTCAATATCTGGAGAAACCTGAGTTTTTTCCTTTTCAGGTTTTGGCTCTCCCCACTCACGTGCTAATTGTTCAGTCTGACGCACTGACAATGCTTTTTCAATCACGATTTTTGCAACATCCATTTGATCTTTTGCTTTCAAAGTCAAAATGGCACGTGCATGTCCCATATCTAATTGACCTTGTAGCATTAAATCTTTAATTGGATCTGCCAAGCTCAGCAGTCTAAGCAAATTACTTACCGTAGTACGTGCCTTACCTACTGTATCTGCAATTTCTTGATGGCTTAGACCAAACTCATCATGGAAGCGTTGTAATGCAACAGCTTGGTCAATTGGATTAAGATCTTGACGTTGAATGTTTTCAATCAAAGCCAAGGCAATCGCAACTTGATCATTTAGCTCACGAACAATTGCAGGAATTTCAGTCAAACCTGCTAACTGTGCAGCGCGCCAGCGACGCTCACCCGCGATAATTTCATATGGAAACTGTTCATCATCAACAGGACGAATCACGATTGGCTGCATCACACCATGCTTTTCAATCGATGTAGCAAGCTCTTGTAAATCTTGTTCTTGAATAAAACGACGAGGTTGATATTCACCACGTTTTAATAAATTGACATCAATCTGCTTAAGTTGACCGTGATCTAAGGCTTGTGCTTCAAGTTGCAATTTCTCTTTTTGAATTGAACCCAATAGCGCATCTAAACCACGACCTTTAGCCAATCCGCGTTTTTTGATGCTCATACAGCACTTCCTTTTTTCACTTTACTTTTCTTCAACATTTCCGCAGCTAAGTTCAAATATGCAATCGCACCTTTTGAACTCTTTTCAAAATAAATTACAGGTAAACCATGTGCTGGCGCTTCGGCTAAACGAATATTTCGCGGAATCACCGTTTCATATAGCTTTTTACCGAAGTATTGTTCCAACTCAGCAGAAACATCTCGAGTTAACGCATTACGAGCATCGTACATAGTACGTAATACCCCAACGATTTCCAAGTTAGGATTAAGGGCTTTTTGTATACGATCAATAGTCTGTGTCAGATCAGCCAAACCCTCCAAAGCATAATATTCACATTGCATTGGAATGATTACACTATTTACCGCTGCTAATGCGTTAACAGTGATTAAGCTTAAACTAGGTGCGCAGTCAACAATAATATAATCAAATGCCGAATCAACTTGCTGTAATGCATTTTTAAGAATAAATTCGCGACCTTCTTGCTCTGCAATTGCAAGTTCAACTCCAGCAAGTTCACGATTTGCGCCTAAAACCTTATAACCCACTTCTGCTTTTTGAATTGCAGTTTCGATGGGTACTTCTCCAAGAAGGACATCTGTAATTGAATAAAGCAAATCATTTTTTTGAACGCCAGACCCCATCGTGGCATTTCCTTGCGAGTCCATATCGACCAACAAAACGCGCTTTTTCAAAATTGCTAGAGATGCAGCAAGATTAACGGCTGTTGTGGTTTTTCCCACACCACCTTTTTGGTTTGCAATTGCAATAATTTGAGCCATGATTACCCTTAATTTTTTTATTAAATGCGTTGAAGTAAAAGTAAATGACGCTGTTCATCTAATCGCGGTACACGCAGTTCAATCACTTTGCAAGAATATTGCACTTTCATCTGTTCAATTTCATCAGCAGGAATCAAGCCTTTCATAGCAGCAATGATACTTTGCTCATGCATATAAGGTTGTGCGGCGTTGACAAAATCTGTTAATGAAGCAAATGCACGACTTGTGATGACATCGAACTGACCTAGATCATCAATACTATCTTCATTTTCGACACGAGTTTGAACTGCAATTACATTTGTTAATTTCAAGTCAGCAATAAACTGCTTCAAAAAACGAATTTTTTTTCCATTGGAATCTAAGAGTACACAAGATCGTTCTGGTTGACATAAAGCAATGATCATACCAGGCATTCCGCCACCTGTACCCACATCCAATAAGCGACCTTGTGGTAAATCATTTAAGATACTTAAACTATCTAATAAATGTTTAACCAACATTTCTTTCGGATCACGGATAGCGGTTAAATTGTACGCTTTATTCCAAAGCACTAGAGCATCTTGATATTTCAGTAAGAGTAATAGCGCCTCTTCACTCAGGTTTAAACCTAGAGCTTGACTACCTTGCTTTAATTCTTGAAAAAAAGGATGCATATCAGTGCAACATCTCGATAAACTTGCCGTGCAGTATACCGATTTCTGATACAAGGCACAGTAGGACTTGTTGAACGATTATGCAGTTAAACATATACAAACATGATAAACTGCACAATCCATTAGTTTTTTGTCTTTTCTTTTGCAAATCAAAGCGACACAAAGCATTTTTTATTATGCAAATGCATTCTGCTTGATTTGCTGATCTAGCTGTTCTAAACGCTCAGGCGTACCAACATCAACCCATATTGCTTGCATCTTTTCAGCGGAAACTTGCTTTTGCAGCATTGCTTGTTTGAGTAATGGCGCTAAAGGTCTTTTACCCTGTTCCAAACCGCTAAACATTTTTGGCGCCAGTATAGCAATACCGCTATAAGTTAAAGCTTCGCCCATTTGTTCTTGCTCAAATGTATAAGCCAAACCATTCGACAACACAAAATCACCTTTCAAATGCTGTGGGGGATTTTCCACCAACACCAAATGCGCTTGTTGATCGCCCAGCTGAACATTTAACAATGAAGAAAAATTCATTGTGGTCCAGACATCACCATTGACTAGAATAAAAGGTTGATCACCCAACAATGGCAAGGCATTAATAATGCCACCTGCTGTTTCTAAGCCTTCGCCTTCGTGTGACCATAAAATTGTTACGCCAAATTGAGAACCATCACCGAGAGCATCAACAAGTTTATCGCCCAACCAAGCAGTATTGATTACAATTTCAGTCACACCCACCGCTTTTAGTTTTTCAATATGCCAAACAATCAGTGGTTTCCCTCCCACTTCAAGCAGCGGTTTAGGTGTGTGCAAAGTTAAAGGACGCATTCGATTGCCCAAACCTGCAGCAAGAATCATGGCTTTCATTATGCTGCAACCTCGTAACTGCCATACTTCACAATAAACTTTGGCATAACCACTTCACGAATAAACTGCATAAAGTCATTCAGTTCATAATAGCCTTGGCTTTCTTCAAGTAAATACCACATTACGCGAGGTAAATCTTTGAGGTAGCCAGATTTACCATCACGCTCAAACAGACGAACAAAGATACCCAAAATTTTCAGGTGGCGTTGAATTGCCATCAAATCTGCATCTCGTTTGAATTGCTCGAAACTACGGTTTTGTTTCGCAGTTGCTGGCAATAAGTTATAAAACACCTCAAACCATTCATACACGCGCGCGGCATTCCACTGCACATAGGCATCACGCGTAATCGAGATAAGATCGTAGGTATCAGCACCAATCACCGCATCTTGAAAATCAATCACACCTAAGGCTTGCTCATTGTCAATTTTCATTAAATTACGACTATGAAAATCACGATGCACAATCACTTGAGGCTGATTTGTTGCTTCAATAGCTAAGAAATCAAAAGCCTGTTCAATCGTTTCCAATTGCTGCTCTGTTGGTTGAATGTCTAATGAAGGCAGCATCCAATCCGTTAGAAGTCGCATCTCAGTCATTAACTTTTCATAAGAGTAAGTTGGCAATTTTGCATGGCCGTCAATTTGCTGTAATTCGATGAGTTGCTTAAAGCTCTGCGCATAGTATTGATCGACTGTTTCATCATTGAGTAAGGTTGATAAAACAACATCCCCAAAATCCTCTAACAAGAGCAATCCTAGTGTTAAGTCTTTAGCAATGATGTGCGGAACACGCACACCATTTTTGTCAAAAAACTCATCTATGTTTACGAATGGCACACAATCTTCTTTTTCAGGCGGCGCATCCATCAGCATATATGTTTTGTTTTGTAACTTAATTCGCGCATAGCGGCGAAAGCTTGCATCTCCAGCCAAAAAGCTGATCTCAAATTGATCAGATTGTAGAGTGGCTTGAAGCCAAGTTTGTATCAATTGTTCACGTTGTGTATTCATTTGCAATAAAATCTAAAACTAGCTGAGATTTTGAAAGCTTAAGTGTAGCCACTTATCAACTTTTTCTCTATGATGCGACAATAATTAATTGTGAATTAGCGTATTGGTTAATGAGACAATGAAACATCAGTTTAAATTTAATCCTTTAGCAACAGCTATTTTGACACTCTTATGTGGCGGCTCGATTCAATCAGGTTTCGCGGCTACGACTGGTGCTGTCTCTACGCTTGACAACAAACAGCTCAAAGCAGCAATTCCTCAAACTCAAAACCAAGAAAGTTATCCTGGTGAAAGTTTTTTTCAGCAATATTATGTAGATAAAACAGCTCCTGAAGCACAACTACGTGACAATCGCTATTTAAGCTCCTCTTTTTGCCAAGGAACTTGGGTCACCCCGATCAATCCTGAAACAAAAGCAGGTGACACAAGCACCACAACCTCGGTCATAACTGCTGATTATGGGCATTACAATCCAACGGGTGATTCTGTCCTAAAAGGTAATGTTGTTATTGATCAAGAAGGTCGGACGATTCGTGCAGATCAAGTCACCATCGATTCGACTCAAATGCATGCAAATGCTGAAGGACGTGTACAGCTTGCTCAATCAGGTTTGCTTACCCAAAGCGATGCGATTAAATACAATTTAAAAACCCAGACTGGCGATTTAAATAATAGCTTTTACATCTCTGAGCAACAGCATGCGCATGGTCATGCAAGTCAAATCAAACGAGAAAGCGAAAATTTAGTTATTTTAAAAGATGCGAGCTATACCGCCTGTCCACCAGAACAAAAACCAGCTTGGAAAATTCAAGCAAAACAAATTGAGTTAAATCAAGATACTGGTCGCGGTGTAACACGTGGTACAAAACTTTATGTAAAAGATGTACCTATTCTGGCAGTACCTTATTTCAACTTCCCTATCGATGATCGTCGCACCACAGGTATGTTAAGCCCGAATTTTGGCTATAGTAACGATGGTGGCGCTCAACTAACCGTTCCTGTTTATCTTAACTTAGCACCAAATTATGACTTAACACTCACACCAAGCTATATGAGCAAACGTGGTGTGAAGATGGATGCTGAATTTAGATATATGACTGAAAACTTCGGTTCTGGTCGAATTTGGGGTGGTTTTTTACCGAATGATGATGAATATGACAATAAAGATCGTGACGACCTTCATTTCATTCATAATTGGCAAATCAATCAACAATGGTCTACAAATTTAGAATTTAACAGCGCATCAGATAAAGATTATTTTTCAGATTTTAACTCAAGTCCAAATACGAAAACCGATTTGAATTTACGTCGTGCATGGGAGCTAAACTACAAAAATGGTATTCCTGGACTTAAAGCACAATTAAAAGTTGAAGACTTCCAAACGCTCGATAAAACCATTGCTGATAAAGATAAGCCTTACGCGAGACTTCCACAATTTTTATTAAATTATGTCACTGGTGATCCTCAAGGACTTCAGTACGAATTTAATAATGACACAGCTTACTTTAAAAAATCGATTAGCGATGGTTCTGCTTTGGAATCAAGTGGTACACGTATCTACAATCAATTTGCCGTTCGATATAATTATTTAACACCATCTTGGTTTTATGTTGTCCCTGAAGTATCTGTTCGTAGCATTAATACATTTTACGATCAAGATACAAAAGAAGGACTCGGTTATTCTGCATCTGATGATTTAGAAAAATCTGTTGTGGTTCCGCAATTTACATTAGCGACTGGCATAACTTTTGAAAAAGATGGTAAATACCTTCAAAGCATTTCACCTCGTGCTTTTTATGCCTACTCACCGTATAAAAACCAAGAAGATCATCCAAACTTCGATTCCACTACTGCATCTATTAGCTATGATCAATTGTTCAACCCATACCGATTCTATGGACATGACCGTTTAGATGACAACAATTTCCTATCCCTCGGCGTAACCTATAGTCTATTAGATACAGAAGGTTTAGAACGAATCAAAGCAAGTGTTGGACAAAGCTATTATTTCAGCGATCGCCGTGTGTCTCTAAATCAGGAACCTGATGAATTTGACACACAGCGTCGCACGGGCCCAATTGTCAGCTTATCTAGTCAACTCAACCAAAACTTTACGATTGCAGCCAATTCTGCATGGATGTCAAATGGTGATAACGCCCAAAGAGACTTCCAAGCATATTATGTTGGTGACAAAGGTAACTTATATAACGTGGGTTACTTCTATCGCAAAGACATTCCTGATAGACAAAACTCTTATGATCAAGCTGTTGCATCGTTTATACAACCTGTAAAAGACAATTGGCGTATTATGGGTCATGCGCAATACGACCTAGACAACAATGTGATGCGTGAATATTTACTCGGTGTAAATTACGAGTCATGCTGTTGGGCTGTATCTGTCTATGGTCGTTCATACTATAACGACTTGGACGATCCAAACGCTCCAGATGTTCGCAAAAAGAATGCTGTTATGGCCGAATTTACCCTAAAAGGTTTAGGTGCTTTAAATAATAAGCTAGCATCTCTTCTTGAGAATAGAGTTTTAGGTTTCAACAAAATTAATCAATCTTGGACACAACGTTAATGAAGATAAAACCAATTCACCATATCTTTAAAGCGACTGTTCTCGCTGCCCTAATTTCTTCATCAATGCAAATCTTTGCTCAACCTACGGATGAGGTTGTTGCTATTGTAGATAGTAGTGTCATTCTTAAAAGCGATCTAGAACAAGGCGTTGCTGAAACAGAACATCAGCTTAAAGCACAAAACAAAACTGTTCCACCGCAACAGTATTTACAAATGCAAGTTTTAGATCAACTGATTATTCGCCAAGCTCAATTAGAGCAAGTTAAACGTTACGGCATCAAACCAGACGAAAAAAGCTTAAATGCCGCTGTGTTAAAAGTGGCAAACCAATCAGGTGCCAATAGTTTAGAAGCATTTCAACAAAAATTAGATGCCATTGCACCCGGTACATATGAAAACCTACGCAATCGTGTTGCAGAAGACTTAGCAATTGGTCGTTTACGTCAACAACAAGTCATGTCACGCATTAAAATCAGTGATCATGATGTTGAAAATTTCTTAAACTCTCCAGAAGGTCAAGCTGCACTAGGCACTCAAGTTCATGTTATTCACATGCGTATTTCTGGTGAAAACGAATCTGAAGTTCAAAAAGTAGCTCAAGAGGTTAAGCAATCTCTTAACTCCAATGATGATGCGAAATCGATTAGTTCAAAACTATCCACTTCTGCTGTTAAAGTTGATGGTGCAGATATGGGTTTCCGTTCATTATCTGAAATACCAACTGAACTTGCTGCTCGCATTACACCGCTGAAAGTGGGTCAGACGACAGAACTGATTAATGTTCGTGATGGAACACATGTATTAAAACTTATTGAACGCAAACAGAACGATCAAAAAGCATTAGTTTCACAATTCCAAACACGTCACATCCTTATTCAACCATCTGAGGTTGTCACTTTAGATCGTGCCAAGCAGATGATTGACAATCTTTATAATCGCGTAAAAGCAGGAGAAGATTTTTCAACTTTAGCAGCGACCTATTCAAATGACACAGGTTCAGCACGTGATGGCGGTAGTTTAGGCTGGGTAAGTCCTGGTGTTATGGTGCCTGAATTTGAACAAGTCATGAAAGAAACACCTGTTGGGCAAGTCAGCAAACCATTCCAAAGTCAATTTGGTTGGCATATTCTTCAAGTTACGGACACCCGCCAACAAGATATGACCAAAGAAGTTCAAGAAAGAATGGCTCGTCAAATTCTTGGCGAACGCCAATTTGACACCGAAGTGGATAGTTGGGCTCGTGAACTTCGTGCTAATGCTTATGTGGAAATTAAAGACGTAAACTTAGATTCTAAAGCGAAACAAAACTAAATAATGAAAAAATGCCAGTTTTAATTCTGGCATTTTTCTTAAGAAGTTTCATAAAAAATAGCGGCAATTGCCGCTATTTTTTTAACTAAATTATTTGTAACGATCAACCATTTGTTCTAAAGAAATAGGGCGAATCTTGTCAGCATTACCTGCTGTACCAAATGCCTCATAGCGTGCAATACAAATATCTTTCATTGCTTCAACGGTTTCACCAAAGAATTTACGTGGATCAAATTCACTTGGTTTTTCCGCCATCATACGACGCATCGCACCAGTAGAAGCCAAACGTAAATCTGTATCGATATTAATCTTACGAACACCGTGCTTGATCGCTTCTACAAGCTGATCTACAGGTACACCATAAGTTTCTTTAATATCACCACCATATTGGTTAATAATCGCCAACCATTCTTGTGGTACAGAGCTTGAACCATGCATTACAAGATGCGTGTTTGGCAGTGCAGCATGAATTTCTTTAATACGGTCAATTGCCAAGATATCGCCTGTAGGTGGACGAGTGAACTTGTACGCACCATGAGAAGTACCCACAGCAATCGCTAAAGCATCAACATCAGTATCCGCAACAAATTGAGTTGCTTCTTCAACAGATGTTAATAACTGAGAGTGGTCAAGCACACCTTCTGCACCAACACCATCTTCTTCACCAGCCATACCAGTTTCAAGGCTACCTAAGCAACCAATCTCACCTTCAACTGAAACACCGCAAGCATGTGCCATAGCGACAACACGACGAGTTACATCAACGTTGTAATCATATGAAGTAGGCGTTTTACCATCCGCACCCAACGAACCATCCATCATAACTGAGCTAAAACCCAATTGGATAGAGCGCTGACATACATCAGGACTTGTACCATGATCTTGATGCATTACCACTGGAATATGTGGCCATTCTTCAATCGCAGCTAAAATAAGATGACGCAAGAATGGTGCGCCTGCATATTTACGCGCACCAGCCGAAGCTTGCACAATCACAGGTGAATTCGTTGCATCTGCCGCGAGCATAATTGCACGCATTTGTTCTAAATTGTTTACGTTAAACGCTGGTACGCCGTAGTTATGTTCTGCAGCGTGATCCAAGAGCTGGCGCATTGAAATTAGAGCCATAATATCCTCCCAGGTAATGCGGCATATTCTACATGTTGATTTACTTCAATTCAGCAACTAATCGCAGGATTTCCAAAAAAATCATGAATCTTTTGTGTAATTTGGTTATCAATTCACTTTAGCCATAAAAAAGACCAAATCTTTTAATGATTTGGTCTAGATATTTACAATACACTGAGTTTAGAGAATGAAAGTCTAACGTTATTAACAATAACCTTCCAAACGAGTGAGTGGTAATTTTTTACCAATCGCCTTTTCAATTTCAGGTAGATAAAAAGCATCATCTTCCGATAAAAAGCTAATACTGACACCTTGTGAACCAGCTCGCCCAGTACGCCCAATACGATGAACATAATCATCAGATTGCTCAGGCAAAGTATAATTAATCACATGGGAGACGCCATCCACATGAATTCCACGACCCGCAACATCAGTTGCAATCATGACGTTATTCTTGCCTTGTTTGAATTGATCTAACATTTTTAAACGTTTATCTTGTGCAATTTCGCCAGATAGCATTCCAACTTTATAACCATCACGTTTTAAATGATCATATAAACGGCGCACTTGATCACGACGATTTGCAAAAATCATGACTTTATCAATTGGCTCATCACGAAGAATTTCTTGCAATAATTTATATTTATCTTCTTTTGCAACAACATAAACACGTTGCTCTACATCAATACTGGTTTTTTGATCAGGTTCGATTTCAACTGTTACAGGTTCAAATAACCACTGTCTAGCGAGGTTTAGAACATCGTAGCTAAATGTTGCGGAAAACAGCAATGTCTGACGCTGCTCTTTAAACGGCGAATAGCGAACAATTCGTTTTACTGATGGAATAAAGCCCATATCAAGCAAACGATCTGCTTCATCAATCACTAAAAATTCAATTTTATCTAACCAAACTTCTTTTTGTTCAACAAAATCGATTAAGCGACCCGGTGTAGCGACAATAATGTCAACAAAACCTCGATCTAACAACTTCTTTTGTTTATCAAAATCAACACCGCCCAAAAGTGTAACAACACTCAGATCAGTGAATTTAGTCAAGCCTTGAGCATCACTTTCAATTTGCAAAGCGAGTTCACGAGTTGGCGCCAATATCAAAGCACGCGGTTCACCCCGATAACGCTGCTCTGTCACAGGATTATTTAATAAATCATTAATTACACTAATCAGAAAAGCAGCTGTTTTTCCTGTACCAGTCTGCGCTCGACCAATCGCATCATGCCCTGCTAATGTATATTTTAAAACCTTTTGTTGGATTGGGGTCATTTGTGTAAAACCCAAAGCATCAATCGCTTTTTTTAACTGCGGATGTAAATTTAAGGTTTCAAAACCAGATGTCATATATGCTCTCGGACCATCAATGATCAAAAGAAAGTGGGTATTATAAACAAAAACGCCCCAAATTACATTGGGGCGTTTTTATATTGCTTTAAAGCAACAAATTAGTCTAAAGGCTGAACGTTTTCAGCTTGGAAACCTTTTTGTCCTTGAACTACGCTGAATTCAACGCGTTGGCCGTCACGTAAAGAACGGTGACCGTCACCCATAATTGCGCGGAAATGAACAAATACGTCATCGCCACCATTACGCTGAATAAAACCAAAGCCTTTAGTGTCGTTAAACCACTTTACTACGCCTTGTTCACGAGCTGTCATAAGTCAATCCTCAGATATTGAAAGATAAGGACCTTCCGGTGTTGCAAACAGCAGAGCCAACAAGGTTTTAAAATTTTTTATAATTTTAAAGCTTGTAATCATTCTGTAAAACTATCAACAATTTCCGGTTACATCCATTTGTTATAGGTTTATTACGATAAAATCGTATAACATGTATCCTAAAACGCATCGAGCTTAACATGGGTTTATGATAATTAATAGATTTATTTTAAGTTATTTCCGATAGTTCTAGCTGTTTTATAGAATATTTTAGCTGTTTTATTGATGAAATTTTTATCTCAAAAATTACGCCAATTTTTGCTAAAATAGTGATGAATGAAATAATTGAAAAGTATATGACCGAAACATTAAATTTACCTCTAATTATTGATGCATTAGGACAACCTTGCCCTATGCCTTTACTCATGCTGAAACGCGCCATGAAAAAAGACATTAGTGTGAAACAATATTTGTTGAAGTCATCTGATCCTCATAGTGAGATTGATGTAACACGATATTGCCAAATTCAGCAACTTCATTGCCTGACTCAGAAAATTTCAGACAATGAATTTCACTATTTAATTGAATCTATGTAATTCTTTGATAAACTCTTGCTAAAGAAAATATTGTTAAATTTACATTTTTATACTCAAATTTCCTTAGTGATGAAGCACATTCACATTAAGATGAAATTATTGACTCAAACACCATCCTATAAGGAGACTCCATGACTACTGACAGCAGCAATCAATTGATGCCCCTGTCATTGTCTGCGCCAGGCGTAAACCTTGGTGCATATATCAGTACTGTCAATCAAATTCCAATTCTAACGGCCGAGCAGGAAAAAGAACTTGCTGAGCGTTATTATTATGACCAAGATCTTGATGCTGCCAAACTATTGGTAATGTCACACTTACGCTTTGTTGTGCATATTGCACGTAGCTATGCAGGTTACGGATTGCCACAAGGCGATCTCATTCAAGAAGGCAACCTTGGATTAATGAAAGCGGTAAAACGCTTCGATCCTAATATGGGTGTCCGTCTAGTTTCTTTTGCAGTTCACTGGATTAAAGCTGAAATACATGAATATGTGATTCGTAACTGGCGTATTGTCAAAATCGCAACGACCAAGGCACAACGTAAATTATTCTTTAACTTACGTAGTCTTAAAAAATCAAGTAAAAAGCTGACATTAGCGGAAGCTCAATCTATTGCGAATGACCTAAATGTTACGCCAGAGCAAGTACTCGAAATGGAAGGTCGATTAACCGCCTATGATGCTGCTTTTGAAGCTCAAGGCGATGATGATGATGACACTCCACATACTGCTCCTGCGCTTTACTTAGAAGATAGCCGTTACGACCCTGCTCGACTTGTCGAAGAAGAGGATTACGAACAGCAAAGTACCTCTGCTTTGCATGAGGCAATGGATCAACTTGATGATCGCTCACGTAATATTTTACAGCGTCGTTGGTTGGACGATGACAAATCAACCTTGCATGAACTAGCTGCTGAATATAACGTTTCAGCTGAACGTATTCGCCAGCTTGAAAAAAATGCAATGGAAAAAATCAAAACCGCTATGTCTGCAAGTTAAAACCGAATCAAACAAAAGGGCTTTAAAGCCCTTTTGTTTTATCTGGCTTTGTTTAAGCATCCGAATATGTTAACTTTGCTCATCAAATTTCCAGTTCCATTATCATTATGTGGATAGCTATCTCGGCGCTTAACCTTGCGCTTGCAGTTATGTTGGGTGCTTTCGGTGCTCATGGACTCAAATCTTTTGCAACCCCAGAACAACTTACTTGGTGGGGTACAGCAACTCAATACTTTTTCTATCATGCGATTGGTTTGCTTATCTTGGGTGTCCTGCATAAAACCACAGCAACTTTTCCAATAAAAATTCCTTTTATTTTGATCCAAATTGGTATCATCTTTTTCTGCGGTTCGTTGTACATTATGGCGCTCGGCCTACCTCGCATTTTAGGTGCGATTACACCCATTGGCGGTGCGTTTATGATAGCGGGCTGGCTGTTACTCGCATGGCAAGCAATCAAGCATGCGAAATAAGGATTGATCATGCACATCTATTTAAATGGCGAGTCAACAAACACGTCTTGTGAAAACCTTCAGCAATTGATTCAGAATTTAGCCTTAGAAGGCAAACGCTTTGCTGTAGAAAAGAATCAACAGATTATTCCGAAAAGTAGACTTGAGCAAACAACAATTGCTCCTGAAGATCGTATTGAAATTATTCAAGCTGTTGGTGGCGGCTAATCGGCTAAAAATGGAGTAGGCCCATGCAAGATTCCCCTTTAATTATTGGTTCACGTACTTTCCAATCTCGTCTACTGGTCGGAACTGGTAAGTATAAAGATCTCAATGAAACTGATTTAGCCATTCAAGCCAGTGGTGCTGAAATTGTCACCGTTGCAATTCGTCGTGTAAACATTGGTCAGCATGCCGATCAACCAAATCTGCTTTCTGTGATTCCACCTGAGAAATACACAATCCTGCCAAATACCGCAGGTTGCTTTGATGCAGATAGCGCGATTCGGACTTGTATGCTAGCCCGTGAACTACTCGATGGTCACAATCTAGTGAAGCTAGAAGTGCTCGGTGATGAAAAAACCTTATATCCAAATGTAACCGCAACGCTTAAAGCAGCGCAAACCTTGATTGATGATGGCTTTGAAATCATGGTCTATACCTCGGATGATCCGATTGTTGCGCAAGAACTTGAAAGTATGGGCTGTGTTGCGATCATGCCTTTGGGCAGTTTGATTGGTTCTGGTCTTGGTATTTTGAATCCACACACCATTTCCATCATCAAAGAAAATGCAAAAGTCCCTGTTTTAGTGGATGCTGGTGTGGGTACAGCCAGTGACGCTGCTATTGCAATGGAACTTGGTTGTGACGGCGTATTAATGAATACGGCGATTGCAGCAGCACAAAACCCAATTTTGATGGCTTCTGCGATGAAAAAAGCAGTTGAAGCAGGTCGTGAAGCGTTTTTAGCAGGTCGTATGCCGCGTAAGCGTATGGCGAATGCAAGCTCGCCTGAGACTGGGTATTTCTTTAAATAATCTATTAAAAAATAGTAGTGGGAGTGATTACTTTAAATAAAGCTCCCCATATTTCTTCTTCAATTAATTTCTACTAGATTCTATAATATTTTTAATCAATTAATTGTAATTTAGAATATTGACTTAGTATCTCTAAAAGCACCTCAAGATCATTTTTATCATCGAAATATTCTTTTGAAAATGAGAAATTTATCCATTTAATCCTCAAAACACCTTTTAATTCATTTAAGCCACCAGTTAGGGCATCACTTAAAGAATCAAAGCAGCCTCCAAAATATCCCAAAATACCATTAACCTCCTCTCCTAAATGGCACAAAAAATCCTGCTTTGAAATAATATATTTACCATCCAGCTCAACTTGCTCACTCAATTCCATCACACTTTCAGGTCTGGTGGCTATATGGTAATAACCCACCCTTAAATATGCGATTTTTTTACTTTTACTTAAACTAAACCAATATTGACGATCTATTCTATTTTCACAGAATAAAAGTACGACCTCTTTAAGAAAATCTAGTGAAATAAAATCATCATTTTTAAAATTACTGACCAAATGAATCACGCTCTAATCCTTAGAAATTTCAAAAAAGACAGGAAAAATAGAATACTTTAAGAAGTCAGCATTATTTTTATAAAAAACAAACTCCAACTCCATACTGTCAGTTGTTTTAAAATTAGATACTCTCAACTGTATTTTTTCAGTAAAAAAAACATCTACAGCATTATTATTCACAACTACATAATTAAACGCATCAACTGATAAAAAATTATTATTTCTTTCTAGATCTCCTGGTGAAAGGTTAAAAATATTAACTTTAAAATTCAACACAATTATATCATCCACTATTTCATAATTTAAAGACAGCAAGATTTATTATAGCTCTCTGCTCAAAGTTCTGTTGAAAGTATTCCGTTTGATACAGAGGTTCAGCCTGATAAAAATGCGTTAGAACTTCTTTTCTTTTAATCGAATAAACATCAGGATCTACCCAAGCATATTCCTGTTGAATCTGCTGCTCATACTCCGCAAAACGCTCTGGTGAAGCAGCTAGAATGGCCAAATCAATATCCAGTAAAAACTGTAAATCCAACTCATCTGTCGATGCATGCTTTTGCGTCGCAACAATCCATCGCTTTATTTTTTGGACAATATCAACTGATAAATCTTGAGCCAAATAATATTCAAGCAGCTCAGCACTTTTCAACTCGTTATCTTTCGCTTGCGGATCATAAACTGCATCATGGAACCAGAGCGCCAATGCAACTGCATAAGCATCTTTTAAATCAGGTTGAATCGAATCAAGTAAAACCAGACATTCATACAAATGCTGAACAGTATGATAAGCCCGCTGCTTTTCACTGTAGGCAGCAATCAACTTATTAAAAACTTTCTGCGGTTCAGAGAAATGGTAGTGATGATGCAGCTCGAACCATGATTTTTCTAATACAGTTAAATATTGCTGCATTGCTCATCCTTATTGGATTTCTTTATTCAGCCATTTTGCCAATGATTCAGCATCTTTACGCTCTAAAAAAAGCTGATACAAGGTACAGGAACCAAACTCATGCTTCAGTTCCTGTTGGCGCATAGGGTGATTACCAAATCGAAACCGTCGAGTACCATCTCGGTCTAAAGGCAATGCATACACTCCATAACTTCGAGGTTCTGTCAAATGTCCTTTAACTTTAACTTGATCAGACGATATTGCGTGTTTTAATAAATATTCTTTGGTTAACATCCCACCCTGCCCAAGGCAAATCTAAGCTGCGTGTTGCTCATCTCGCTTAAAGACCAATTCTTTATTCGATGAACTTTCAGCATCAAAGTAATACCCTTCACTATCAAATGCTTTTAATTGTTCTACTTGGCTTAATTTGTTTTCAATCAAGTATCTTGCCATCAGACCACGCGCTTTTTTCGCATAGAAACTAATGACTTTATATTTCCCGTTCTTTTGATCCAAAAATACAGGCTTAATAATTTCTGCCTGAATATTCTTTTCATTTACCGATTTATAATATTCGTCAGAGGCTAAATTTACCAATATTTTCGAATCAATTTTAGCTAAATCTTGGTTAATTTGGTCGGTAATAATGCTTCCCCAAAACTCATATAAATTATGACCACGGCTATTCTTTAATTTAGTACCCATTTCTAAACGATACGGCATCATCAAATCCAACGGACGCAATAAACCATAAAGACCAGACAGCATACGTAAATGCTGTTGGGCAAAATCAATATCTTGGTCTTTTAGATGATAAGCATCTAAACCGGTATACACATCACCTTTAAATGCAAACAAGGCCTGACGTGCATTGGAAAAATCAAAATCTGCATTCCAGTCACGGAAACGCTCTACATTTAAATTGGCAATTTTCTCGCTCACGGTCATCAACGATGCAATTTCTGTTGCCGAAAGTTTGCGACACACATCGATCAGCTGTTGTGATTGCTCTAATAAACGAGGCTGTGTATATGTATCAGTCGGTAAAGCAGTTTCATAATCTAGTGTTTTAGCAGGAGAAATTAAAGCAAGCATAATCAATCAAAATAAAATTATCTTGGTGAAACTATAACAGTTGATAATTTTTAATGCCAATTCGTGTTCTCGTTCAGTTTTATCGGTAAAATAGTGGATTCTTCCATTATCCATTGCGTATCTTATGTCTGAGCAATTATTCATCCAAGGTCCTATTGGTCAAATTGAAATGTTTGTCGATCAACCCCAAGGTGAAATCACAGGTTTTGCTGTCGTTTGCCACCCACATCCTTTACAAGGTGGAACACCTCATCATAAAGTCCCTGTCCTATTGGCTCAGATTTTTAATGAAATGGGATGTGTGGTTTATCGTCCTAGCTTCCGTGGTTTACAGGGTAGCGAAGGTACACATGATCAAGGTCATGGCGAAACTGATGATATTATGGCTGTGATTGAATATGCCCGTGCTAAACATGCAGGTTTAACTTTCTATGCAGGTGGTTTTAGTTTCGGTTCTCATGTATTAGCTAAATGCCAAGCACAACTCAGTGAAGAATTACGTCCAAAACAATTAGTGCTCTGCGGACTACCAACTGGCTCAGTAGTGGATTTACGCCACTACACAACTCCTGCAATTGACGGCGATATCTTATTTGTTCACGGTGAGCAGGATGATATTACCCTGCTCTCAGATATGATTGCTTGGGCAAAACCACAAAAACATCCGATCACAATTTTGCCAGGCGCCAATCATTTCTTTACAGGTTATCTAAAACAGTTGCGTCAAGTCATTGCTCGTTTTTTAAAACTGTAGACTTAACAACAAATTACTAAGAAAAATATACGTGTTTTGAATCGAATGTCTGTTATATCAGTATAGATGTACAGACATTCGGGTTCTTTAATAATGAAATTAAATAAAAAACAGGGACTTTTTTTAAAGCAAACCATTGAACATTGGCAACAACAAGGCACGATTACGCCTGATGTTGCCAATAAGTTAAATCAGAGTTTTTCGATTCGGTCTTTTGACTGGGAGCGGCTAGCAAAGTATTCATTCTGGATCTCGATGATTTGTACAGTGATCGCAATAGCCGCTATCACACTTGATGATTACTTGATGAGGTTGATTGAAAAAATCTTTATTGATTCCAAAATCATTCCTTGTCTGATTTTCGCTGCGGTTGCTGCAGCTTTTTATGGCTTTGCCTATCGTCGACGCAAAACCAAACCCTTACATCAATTTAGCAATGAAGCGATTATTTTTGCAGGCGTGCTTTCTACGGCAGCATCCGTCGCCTATTTCGGTCAAGTGATTGATACAGGCAGTGGGCATTTCTCTTTGCTATTCTTGCTCTCCACCATTATTTATGCAGCACTTGCCTTCTGGTTCCCTTCTAAACTGATCTGGTTATTTTCCTTACTTTCAATCGGGTCATGGTTTGGGACGGAAACTGGCTATATGTCGGGTTGGGGAGCATATTACCTAGGCATGAACTTTCCTTTACGTTTTGTCTTTTTTGGCGGCGTATTGATTGGTTTAAGCTTGCTGTTTAAACGCTATACGCATTTTAGAGACTTCGCCCATTCAACTTATGTCATGGGACTGCTCTATCTATTTATTGCCTTATGGATTCTCTCAATCTTTGGCAATTATGGTGATTTGAATAGCTGGTATAACGTTAAACAATATGAACTCTTGCACTGGGGTGTGCTCTTCGCATTTATTGCCATCATTGCAATTATCTATGGTTTAAAACATGATGATGCTACATCACGTGGTTTTGGTATCACCTTCTTATTTATTAATCTCTACACCAAGTATTTTGAGTTCTTTTGGAATGGCATGCACAAAGCCATTTTCTTTATCTTGCTCGCTGCATCTTTCTGGTGGATTGGCCGACACGCCGAAAAACTTTGGAACTTAGAGTTTCTACCTAGCCAATCCCAAATAAAGAAAGATCATCCAGCTGAATAATTACTGAAAATCACTCCAACTCAAGCCAAACCGAGCCAAATACTTTTTTACTCGGTCGCTGTCATTGGTGGTATTACGTTGCTGGCGTGAAGCAGCAAATAGCTGACGTCCAGCATCAGCCATCGACTTGGCATTTTCACAAACTTGGAGTACTCCACGTAGTTGAATCTGATCAAACTCATCGATTTCACTCAACTGCGTTTGATCTAAATATTTAAGGAGAATATCTACATCTTTAGAATGATTTTGTTTGGCTTGAATCGACCACAACTGTTTTAAACGCTGAATCTCTTTTTCAACCGTTTCAGAACGAATCAACTCACCAGTGGATAGCGTTGCTAATCGGGTGACACTGGCGGTTAAATCTCGGAAATTCCCCTGCCAAGATGCTTCTTTAGACTTGGCAAATTTCAAATATACATCAAGGGCATCACGTTGAAATCGTAATTGACGCTGATGATTTACAGCAAAACGTTGCAACTCAAATTCAATATTCGGGGCAATATCTTCTATTCGATCTTTAAGATTGGGTAAAAAGAAAGTCCATGTATTCAACCTCGCCCATAAATCCTCACGAAAGCGACCTTCTTGTACCTCTGTTCTCAGGTCTTTATTTGTCCCTGCAATCAACTGAAAATCTGCCTGAACCTCTTTATCACTTCCGACTGGAAAAAAAGATTTATCTTCAAGCGCTTTAAGTAACATCGCTTGCTCATCCAACCCAAGCTCCCCTATTTCATCCAGAAATAAAATACCTTGATCAGCACTTTTTAATAAGCCTGTTCTTGAAGCCGCTGCCCCTGTAAAAGCTCCTTTAATATGTCCAAATAAACTCGACATGGCACTATCACCACGCAGCGTCGCACAGTTCACATCAATAAAGCGGCCACTCAAATGAAACTTATCTTTCTTTAATTGAAATATTTGTTTAGCTAAATGTGATTTACCCACCCCTGTTGCCCCCATAATCAAAATCGGAGCGCTTGACCGTGTCGCCACTAGCTCAACCTCCGTGATCAGTTGATTAAATTCGGGGTTATAGGTTGAAATATTGGCTTTTAGTTGCTGCCAGTTTTGTTGCTGCTCATCTTCAAAACGCTGTTTTAGAACATCATAGCGAGACAAATCCAGATCAATGATGCGATATTCACCTTCTAGCGTTTTCTGTTGATTGGGTGCACTTTGAATCAGCTTGGCTGGCAAATAATTGGCATCGACCAATAGATACCAACAGATTTGAGCAACGTGTGTGCCTGTAGTGATATGCAAAAGATAGTCATTTTTCTCAGTATCAAAGGGATAACTTTTTACAAAGTCATATAGCGCACCATAAACCTCGGCAAAATCCCAAGGATCACGAATACTCACTCGATGACCTGACACGGTAGTCAATGGAGAAACATGCTGTGCATCTTCAGCAATAAACTTGACCAAATTATGGTGTTGCCGATCATGCAATAATACCAGTACATCCACAATCAAATCTTCATGCATCAGAAGGCTCAAAGTCGGACGCCAGCGTTGCCATCGATCAGGACGCTTTCCTTGATCTAAGGTAGAGCCCACAAAGCCAATGACGACAGTTTTCTTTGCATTCAGCATAATTTCTATAATATTTTATATATGTCTATCAGATACAATACGCAATTCGATGAAAAATTCCAACAATATGCTTCATTTTACTTTTTTAGGTACATCTTCAGGTGTACCCACACTCACTCGTAATGTTTCGGGTTTAGCGATACGAAACAGTAAAAACAAAGACTGGATTTTGGTCGATGCAGGTGAAGGCACACAACACCGTATTCAACAAGCCAAACTTTCTTTAAAAAATCTGATTGCGGTCTGTATTACCCATGTACATGGCGATCATTGTTATGGGTTGGTCGGCTTATTGGCAAGTGCTGGCATGGATGCACGTACTGCTCCCATAACGATTATCGCCCCCAAAGAAATTCAAAAATGGTTTGAAGCAACTACAGAACTCACCGATCTCCACCTTCCGTATCCGCTCAACTTTATTGATGTGAATGAGGCTACTCAAATACAGCCATTGACGGATGAACTTTCAATTCAAGCTCACCCACTTAGCCATCGAGTACCAAGCTTTGCATTTAGTATTATCACGCAATACACTCAAAAGAAATTAGACACACAGGCTTTAATTCAACTTGGTGTACCTAAAGATAAAGCTTGGGGTGATTTGCAACAAGGTAAAGATATCCAATTCAATGATCAAACCTTAAAAGCGAGTGATTTTATTCAAACGCATATACAGCGCGTTCACGCGATAGTGGGTGGTGACAATGATCAGCCTGAGTTATTAGCTCAGTCATGTCAAGATGCTCAACTATTGATTCATGAAAGCACCTACACTCAAGCAGTTCTGGATAAAGTGGGTCAAGGTCCAATGCATAGTTCAGCAAAAATGGTGGCTGAATTTGCTCAGCAGCAAGGATTAGGCAATCTCATTCTCACGCACTTTAGTCCGCGACATCAAGATAGTGCTGGGCAGCAAGCGATCGCCGAGGAGGTCAGAGCGTTTTACAAAGGTAATTTTTATTTAGCTCATGATTTTGATCAATTTAGCTTAGATGAAAATGGTCAACTCTTAAAAATTGATAAAACCTAATACACCTCCTGTTATGCGATCTATCTGTAAAATTCAAGAATAGATCACATATCCTTTAAGATATATTTATATCTATATAAATATATTTTTTATATAAAAAATATACCCCAATATTTCAACCCAGAGTAGAATAAATTTTATTTTATATTATTATCAATAACATATAATAATTTTGATTTGCTTTTTAAAACATTGGCACAGTCACTGCAATAGTATAAGCACACAACATCATTCGGATCTTGTGAATAACACCTGCCTGCAAACGCTTGGCAGGCAGGCTTTGAAAGGAAAATGAAAATGTCTGTCGTTGAACAAATCAACCAACAAGCTCAATTTGAACAAGAACAGCAACAACGTGCTTATCAAGTTCTAAAAAATGAAAAAAGTATGCCTGTAAAAATGTGGACCAAAGGTGTTCTTGTTGATGACAACTCAAAACAACAATTACTACAAACTGCCCAAATGCCATTTATTTATAAATGGATGGCAGTAATGCCAGACGTACACTTTGGTTTAGGGGCAACCATTGGAAGTGTAATTCCAACCAAAGGCGCGATTATTCCCGCGGCTGTTGGCGTCGATATCGGCTGTGGAATGATGGCCACTCGAACCAGCTTAACCGCCTCTGATTTACCAGATAACTTACACGGATTACGTACTGAACTTGAACGTTTAATTCCTCATGGAATGACTAAAGGCCGAGGACGAGATCGTGGGTCTTGGGAAAACCCACCTGAAATGGTGGATCAGGCTTGGGCGGACTTAGTGGCTGATTTTGAGTTGATTTGTGCAAAGCACCCTCGCCTTAAAAACACCAACAACCGCAAGCAATTGGGAACTTTAGGGACGGGAAATCACTTCGTCGAAGTCTGTTTAGATGAGCATGATCACGTTTGGATTATGTTGCACTCAGGTTCTCGTGGTGTCGGTAATGCCATCGGCAACCATTTTATTGAGCTCGCACGCAAAGATATGCAGAAACACTTTATTAACTTACCCAATAAAGATTTGGCGTATTTAGTTGAAGGAACTGAGCATTTTGATGATTACTGGTTTGCTGTAGGTTGGGCACAACGCTTTGCCATGAAAAATCGTGAAATCATGATGCAATTAGCTATTAAAGCTTTAGCAACAATTATTCCAAAACCATTTAATGCAAAATTGGAAGCGGTGAACTGTCACCATAATTATGTGGAAAAGGAAGAACATTATGGCGAAGAAGTGATGGTCACTCGTAAAGGTGCTGTCAGCGCCAAACTTGGACAATATGGAATTATCCCAGGTTCAATGGGTGCCAAGTCCTTTATTGTTCGCGGTCTTGGAAATCAGGAGTCATTTTGCTCATGTTCACATGGTGCAGGACGCGTGATGAGCCGTGCTGAAGCAAAACGTCGATTCACTGTTGAAGATCAGATTGCGCAGACTGAAGGTGTGGAATGCCGTAAAGATGCTGCTGTTATTGATGAAATTCCTTCAGCTTATAAACCGATTGAAGATGTCATGAAAGCACAGCAGGATTTGGTTGAAGTGGTTTATACATTGAGACAAGTAGTGTGTGTTAAGGGGTAATCATGGAGAAGAATTGTTTAGATATTGAAACCTATAAAATCAGGGTGAATGAAAGAACTGATCTAGTTCTACCTGAGCAATCCTACTACATCATCTTAGTTGTGAATACTAATCAGATTTTACCTGAATGGCGTAATCAGCTTTGTGAACAGATTGTCTATTCAAAACGATGCATTCAAGCAATGGTTACAGGACATGAATGTTCTATTTGGGACGATGTTTTAGACGAGACATATGTGGCTTTTTATAACAATGAACCGCCAATTGATACCTGTTTTATGACCACTTGGCATGAGAATGAAACTTTAGATGAAGTTATTGAGTTTGCAAAAATCGGGATGCAATTGGAAAGTATTTCAAAATTAATCATTGTACAGATTGAATAAAAGGTAAATAAAATGAAACTCGCAGAAACACTTTTACTTCGAAGCGATCAACAAAAAAAACTCGCTTCATTAAAACAACGGATCAATGCCAATGTATTGGTACAAGACGGCGATGAACCCAGTGAAGATCCAAATGAACTGATCAAACAGGTATTTGCTTTAACCCAAGAAAGCAATCAATTGATTTGTCGTATTCATTTGACCAATGCGCAAGCCAGGTTGGAGGATGGCAAAATTCTGCTGTCCCTATTAAGCTTGCGTGATAGTTATGCTGAACAGCATAAGATTCTGATTAATGCGATTGCGAATACCCATCGTGAACCCGACCGTTATAGCGCTCGTGAAATCAAGTGGCAGAAAGTTATCCCAGTTTCTAGTTTACAAAAACAAGCCGATGATATCAGCGCGAAATTACGCGATTTAAATATCAAAATTCAGGCAGCCAATTGGCAGATTGATTTAGTCAAATAGACAACAAATTTTGTGAATTGAGTTCACAAGCACAGTTTGGACATACTGGGCGAGTACAAGATCCTGCTTTACTCCGATCTGAGGGATTGAAAATAATTCAGGCGGCTATGGCAGCATGTGAGCCGTGCATCAATCTTCACTGATTAGGCTCAGCACCATGTACCTAGCAAACCTTTGCCGAAAGCAAAGTCACGCATTACTTCGCATTACCATGTACTGACAGTATGTTCATTAAATTAGAAAATAAGGAAAATAGAAGTGAATAAAGCTTTGGCAAATATGCCAGCGACCATCCAAATTGATGGTTCACAAGGTGAAGGTGGCGGGCAAATTTTAAGAACTGCCCTTGCTCTTTCGATGATTACAGGTCAAGCATTTGAATTAATCAACATTCGTGCTGGGCGTAAAAAGCCAGGCTTAATGCGTCAGCATTTGGTCTGTGTACAAGCATCTCAACACATCAGCCAAGCTTATGTAGAAGGTGCTGAACTCCATAACCAACGTTTATATTTTGCGCCACAGCATGTACAAAATGGAAAATACCAATTCCAGATTGGTTCAGCTGGAAGCACAACACTGGTTTTGCAAACTCTTTTACCTGCTTTGTTATTACAAAATGAAGCAAGTGAATTGACTATTTCTGGCGGCACTCACAACCCGCTTGCGCCAACTGCAGATTTTATCGAGCATTGCTTTTTACCAGCATTAGAAATACTTGGAATAAAAGTCGAATTTAAATTAAATAAAGCAGGTTTCTTCCCAATTGGTGCAGGTGAAATTCAAATCAAGATTCAACCGTGGCAACATCGAAACAAACTAAATTTATTAGATCGTGGTACTTTGCAAAGCACAGAGGCTTTTGCAGCAGTACTCAACCTTTCCGAAGAAGCTCAAATTGCACAACGAGAACTGGCAACGTTAAATAAAAGATTAAAATTAGATACTCACCAGCAATTCCATTTAAATGGCATCAGTCAAGGCAGTACAGCGTATGTCAAAGTTGAACATCAACAACATATTCAGCTATTCACGGCTTTAGGTGAAATGCGCAAAAGTGCAGAACAAATAGCCAATCATTTGGCTGAACAGGTGAAGCAATATATGGAATCTAATGCTGCTGTCGATGAATATTTAGCAGATCAGTTACTATTACCTTTGGCATTGGGGCAAGGTGGTGAATTTACCGCACAATGTATTAGCGAACATACCCGCACACAAGCCGTGATGATTGAAAAATTTATTGATTGTGAAATTAAGTTTATCGAACTAAATGAAAATCTATTTCAAGTGACAGTCAAAGTTTAAGAAGCTCAACAAAGAGCTTCTTTTTTCTATGAAAATTTATCTTACAGATTCCAAAGCCGTCACCAACAACTTCCAGCACTTCTCCACCGTATCTACTTTAACCCGCTCACCCGGCGCATGTGCACCTTGAATATCTGGGCCAAACGATACTATCTGTAAATCTGGATAGTGTTCAGCAATAATTCCACACTCCAAACCTGCATGTATGACTTTTAAATTTGGCTCAATTTCAAATGCAGATTGATAAGCTTGTTGCAGACATTTCAACGCAGCTGAATCTGGATTTGGTGTCCAACCCGACACCAACGGCGTTAACTCAGACTGAATTTCAAAATTGGCAAAGTGCAGTTGGATATTCTGGGCAAATGTTAGTGCTTCTTGGTTCACCATCGAACGAACCATAATTAAAGTCTTCGCCTCATCTTTAGTCAGTTTGGCCACACCAATATTGTTCGAGGTTTCAACCACATCAGGTAAAGTACGACTCCACCGAGCAATGCCGTATGGACACGTTGCCAATGCCTGCAACCAAACTTGTTGCTGCGGCAATGTAATAACTTCATCGATCTGATTGGAATTTTGCTGCACGGTGATTTGCAACTGATCATCAATACCTCGTAACTTTTTTTGCCATTCTTTTTGTACAGCTGCAACGGCATTTTCTAACTCAGTTAATTGCTCTGCTTTAATTGCAATGGTTGCTACCGCTTCACGTGGAATAGCATTACGTGCTGTTCCACCTACAAACTCTACCAGTCGACCATTGGATTGTGCCAAATAATCATTAAGGAAATTGGCTAGAATGACATTGGCATTGCCACGACCTAAATGAATATCAACCCCAGAGTGACCACCTTTCAAGCCTGATACCAGTAAATCTACAAAGATTAAATCATTTGGTGCTGCGTCATATTCAAGTGGCTGTCCCACTTCTAGGTCAATACTGCCTGCACAGCCAAGATACAGCTCACCCCATTCTTCGGTATCAATATTAAATAGCCATTGCCCTGTTAAAACACCCGACTCAAGCAAACGAGCACCGCTCATTCCTGCTTCTTCATCAATAGTGAGTAGGACTTCAATCGGACCATGCGCAACATCATTTGATTCTAATACAGCAAGTGCAAGTGCTACTCCGATACCATTATCTGCGCCCAATGTCGTGTTTTCAGCAATTAGCCAGCCGTCTTTTAATACAGGTTGAATTGGATCTTTAAAAAAGTCATGTTGGGTTCCACGATTTGCCTGAGTCACCATATCCAAGTGCCCTTGCAAAATCACACCAGCAACGTGTTCTTTACCCGCAGTTGCCGCTTTTCGAATAATTAGGTTACCAATGTCATCAACATAGGTTTCCAAATTGCGCTGTTCTGCCCAATCTTTTAAATGTTGTCTTAACTGTTGTTCATGTTTGGATGGCCGAGGAATCGTACATAAGGTCTCAAAATGTTGCCAAACCACTTGGGGTGATAATTTAGAAAAATCGACCTGTATCATGCACCTATGCTCTCAAATAAAGTGTTTAAACAAATATACGCCTAAACAGCGATGCTTAAATCACTTTATTTAAGATTTTATTCTCAAAATTGACTTAGCTTTTCCACACGAACTGAGAAAAACTGTGTTCTGCTTTCAAGCTATTTTCAACAGCCTGAGCCAATTGGCGAATAATACTTTGTGTCTCAATACGCTCAAACCAAGCTTGTTCTTGCTGCGGATTAGCTGAAATTTGACACAAGATATGTCCTTCTGGACCTTGCTGAGAACATAAAATAGAGAGTGGCAAATGATGGTTATCTATACGCACTTCAATTTTTTCATGCTCATGACGAATATGCTCTGCATCAAAACCATATTGTTCTAATTGCTTATACAATAAAGCTGCTACATACTCTTGAGTAATGTAACATTCATTTGGTGGATGATCGATCAATCCATGTTTTGGGCAATCTGCTATGAATTGCAACGTTCTCATGGTATTCCCTCTATTTTTATGTTTTTTAACTCTGGATCACAGAGTAAAGCCTACTGCAGCGGTATGAATTATTATATATACAATTGTCTTTAATTGATTAGCCGATTGTCTTACTTCTCGTTCAAATTTTAGAAATTTCGACCTGATTAGATATGTACATATACAAACTTAACATTTTTATTATTTAAGCGTTTTATCATTCTCTATAGCCAATTATTTTTTCTTGATATGATTATAAGTAAGGCAGCATTTAACTTATTAATAAAGCTAAACACTACCTTTTCAGATTAGCTTATGGATTCACAATCTTTAAATCCAAACCAGCAGCATTTGCCAATTCAGTAAAAGTTGGGAAACTTGTCGCCACAGTTTCTGTACCATGAATAGTGATGTTACCCGAAGTACGTAAACCAGCCATACTGAAACTCATGGCAATACGGTGATCATGGTGTGACTCAATTTCACCACCAGTGAAAATGGCTGACCAGTCACCAGACTTGCCCTTACCTTCAATGATGATGCCATCATCAGTTGGGGTACAGTCAATACCCATAATTTTCAAACCATCTGCCATCACTTGAATACGGTCAGATTCTTTGACACGTAATTCAGCAGCACCCGTTAAAACGGTTTGACCTTCAGCACAAGCAGCAGCAATGAACAATGCTGGGAACTCATCAATCGCTAAAGGTACTTGATCTTCAGGCATATGAATACCTTTAAGTGTACGAGAACCTTTGATATGAATATCAGCAATCGGCTCACCGCCAGCGATACGCTCATTTTCAACCGTAAGATCAGCGCCCATCTGCTTCAGTATTTCGATCACACCTGTGCGTGTTGGATTGATTCCAACAGCTTCAAGAACTACATCAGCACCTTCTGTGATTGCTGCACCCACCATAAAGAATGCAGCAGATGAAATATCAGAAGGCACTTGAATATCAGTACCAACTAACTTGCCGCCACCCACAAGTGAGATTTTATTGCCTTCGGTTTTCACATCATAACCAAAAGCACGCAACATACGCTCAGTATGGTCACGCGTTGGTTCTGGTTCAGTCACTGAAGTTTCACCCGCAGCCCATAAACCCGCCAACAATATACCTGACTTCACTTGCGCAGACGCCATTGGTAAATCATATTCAATCCCTTTAAGGACTTGACTACCTGCAATACTCACTGGCGGAGTACCTTTCTCACCAGTCGTTTGAATTTGTGCACCCATCAAACGTAATGGCTTAGCGATACGCTCCATTGGACGTTTAGAAAGCGATGCATCACCTGTCATCACTGAATCAAATTTTTGTGCAGACAACATGCCGGACAGCAAACGCATACTGGTACCAGAGTTACCCATATACAATGCGCCCGCTGGGGCTTTTAAACCTTGCATGCCTACACCATGAATAGTGACTTCACCATTCTTAGGTCCTTCGATGCTCACACCCATATCACGGAAAGCCTGCAAAGTTGCGAGTGCATCTTCACCTTCCAAAAAGCCTGTCACATGGGTTGTGCCTTCTGCAATCGCACCAAACATGATTGAGCGATGTGACACAGACTTATCACCTGGTACGGTGAATTTACCTGTAAATGTTTTCTTTCCGGGCAAAATGGTAAATTGCTGTGTCACCTTGTTTTTCTCCATCAAAGGTTTTTTGGCTAACATATGATTAAAATGTTGGCGTGCGGCTTGCGCGTGTCCAAGTAGGCCCATCAACGCTTGCGAGTCTTCCTGTTCAATCAATTTTTTTAAGACTGATAATTGCTGTTCAAAGCCATCAACAGCATTCAAAATTGCGGTTTTATTGGCAAAGAAAATATCATGCCACATCTGCGGATCGCTCGCTGCAATCCGCGAGAAGTCTCGAAAACCACCCGCAGCATAGCGAAAAATATCTAAATTATCTTCACGATTTGCCAGTTGCTCAACTAAATTGAATGCCATTAAATGCGGTAAATGACTGGTATGTGCCAACACTTCATCGTGTTTAGCAACATCCATACAAATGACTTCCGCTTTTGCAGCAGACCAAAGTTGTATCAGCTTTTCAACTGCCCAATCAGCACTAGTCGGAACTGGAGTCAAAATCACTTTGTGATTAACGAATAGATCTACTTTACCTGCATGTACACCAGTATGCTCAGCACCTGCAATCGGATGTCCTGGCACGAAACCGACAGGTAGATCTTCACCAAATACCGCCTTAGCTGCGTCCACAACATTGCCTTTGGTGCTGCCCACATCGGTAATAATGACATTGTCTGCAAGATAAGGTTTAATCTGTTCAAGTACTTTTTGCGTTGCACGAACAGGTAAGGCTAAAACAATTAAATCTGCATCCTGAACAGCTTCTTCAGGCGTGGCATAACCGTGTTGAATAAGACCAAGTGTCTTTGCATCTTCTAATGTTTTTTTTGAGCGTGTTGAAGCCACAATTTGAGATGCAAGTTGTTCTGCCACAATCACACGAGCAAGACTCGACCCTATCAGTCCAAGTCCAATAAATGCAACTTTATTAAATAATGGTTGAGACATAAACATATTTGCCTAATAAGACGACTTTTAACAGGGATAAATGCTTTACACATCTACCCTTAGGATCTAATAGAATTATAAAACAGCGATTGGATATGAGCCGAGTACACGTAACTCCTTGACCATTGGACGGATTTCTTCCAATGCCGCCGCAACATTTTCCTGACCGATATGCCCTTCTAAATCGATAAAGAACACATAAGCCCATTTTTCAGGTAATGCTGGACGCGTTTCAATACTAGTCAAACTGATTTGATGCTTGGCAAACGGTGCAAGAATTTCCAATAAAGCACCTGCACGATCATGTGCAGAGATCAATAACGACGTCTTGTCATTACCGCTTTGAGGAATCTTCTCACGACCAATCACAAGGAAACGTGTTGTATTTTCAGGGTTATCTTCGATATTGCTATGTAAAATCTCAAGATTGTACATGCTCGCTGCAATATCAGATGCAATCGCAGCAGAATGCCATTCGTTACGAATACGACGAGCCGCTTCTGCATTTGAATTCAGTGCAACACGCTCAACCCCTGGATAATGCGCATCTAACCATTTACGGCATTGCGCCAAAGTCTGTTGATGTGCATAAATTTGTTTAATACTGTCTTTACGAGTATTTTCAGATACAAGAAATTGATGATGAATACGTAATTCAACTTCACCAATCACATTCACCGTTGATGATTTAAAGCAATCTAAGGTATGGTTGACAATCCCTTCTGATGAGTTCTCTACTGGAACAACTCCGTAATGTGCACTGCTCGCTTCAACTTCACGGAATACTTCATCAATTGTTGGTAATGGACGCACAACGGCATCTTTACCAAAATGCTTCAATACAGCCGAATGCGTATAAGTCCCTTCAGGCCCTAAGAATGCAATGCTTTGTGGTGCTTCAAGTGCTAGGCACGCGGACATGATTTCACGGAACAATCGAGCCATAGTAGCATCAGACAAAGGTCCTTGATTACGCTCCATCACTTTACGTAATACTTGAGCTTCACGTTCAGGACGATAAAACAATGGATTGTCTTCAGCTGCAAACTTAGCCTTCGCTACAGCTTCAGCTAAAGAAGCTCGACGGTTTAATAATTCTTGAATTTGTTGATCAACACTATCAATATCATCGCGAATTTGTTCTAAATTAAGTGAAGTCGATGTGTTTTGTCCATCGTTTACCATTGAATGCAGCCTCAGCAAAATCATCTATAAGAATGGATTACAATTCATCTTTGAATTGATTATCCGAGCTAGTATAACAACACTTTAAGCTATTAAACACGCTGAGTTTTAACTCTTTTTATCAATAAACTTTATTGATAATGATTTTCATTATATATTGCTCAAGGAATTTAAAGTTTGTGAATAAATTATGTTTAAACAATTTAGTATTTTGACTTTTTCATTACTCATCACTATACAAACCGTATTTGCACAACAAGAAAATATAACTAAAGATCATGCTCCTCTACAGGAGCAGAATAATACTAAGCAAAGTTTTGTATTGAAATCTAAATATACCAAACATAATTATTTAATTCAGACCTTTGTTCCAGTTGGCGAAGTTCCAAGTCAAGGTTTTCCAATTCTCTATATATTGGATGGCAACGCCGTATTTGATAGTGCTGCCAATATTGCTAAGTCAGTAGGTGGCGGTGCCAATCGCTTAGGTCTAAGTCCTGTCGCAATTGTTGCGATTGGCTACCCTAAGCAAAACAGTTTTGATGTAGAGAAACGTGCTTTAGATTACACACCCAAAACTTCTTCTGAGTTTCAAAAACAAGCCAAATATCAATATGGTGGTGCCGATCAATTTATTCAATTCATTGAAAAAGAACTTAAACCTGCCATTCACACGAAAATTAAAGTCAACCCGCAACAACAAAGTTTATTTGGGCATTCCTTTGGTGGGCTATTTGTTTTGCATACTTTTTTTAATCAATCCCAAACATTTCAACGCTATATTGCTGCAAGCCCTTCACTCTGGTTTGATAACTATGCTTTATTAGATCAAGAAAAAAACTGGTTAAATAAGAAAAATTTCAACAAACACAATTTAATGTTGATGACGACAGTTGGAAGTCATGAGCAACGTAAAAGTGATATTAATATAACTGAATCAACTCAAAAACAATTTGATTTTTATCAAAGCATGAATAAACAACGCTCTGATCAATTTTTATTTTGGAATTTCAAACATCCCGCAGAACAACATCTGACCAATATGTATGCGAGCCTACCCAAAGCGATCATGTTAGCAGGATGCCACACTCAAAATTGTCCAGCTTTATTTGATGAGTTGACTCCATAATATTTGAACATTTGTTCTTGAATATTGAGTTATGATGAAATCGAATGAAATAAGAATAGTAACTTAAAATGAATACAATCTTATCGATTACAACGCTTGGTTTAAGCAGCATCATTTTGACTGGCTGTATTGGTTGCTACAATCCAACAGGTTGTAACCGTGATACCTCTCCCTATTACATTACCCAAACAACCACCCAGGTCCGTGGCATTACGCTTCCACCTCAAAGTAAAATAAAATACAAGTCTCAAAATGCTTTTCAAAAAGAACAACAAATGAAAGCTCTAAAAGAAAAAGACATTACAGGTATTCAATTAGCGCCTGATACAGCAATACTTTGGGGCGATATGCCCTCTTATATGTTTATTAAATTTTTTAATTCAGAAATGAGAGGCTTTTCAGTTTACCCAGCAGAAAAATTTACACCGATAAGTCAAAATGAATTTATTAAACTATGGCAAAGTTGCGCAAGTGATCTAGATATCACTTTAAAAGATCCAAATGATTGGTCTTTTAATCCTGAAAATATGGAAATTCGTGGTTGTGGCGTAAATATTCAAAAAAGAAGCCAATATAATGAACATTGGCCGAATCAGGATCAAGCAGATGAATTTTTAATAAAAATAAATCAAGCATTACAGAAACTGCCGAAACAACAAAGCTATCCTGTTATTTACAACCCCAATAAATAAATTTTATTGGGTAGATTTCAGCTTACTCGAAAGTAAGCTGAAAATTCTTTTTAAGCTTTCCCAATCAATCCACGAGCCACAATTTCTTTCATGATCTCATTTGTACCACCGTAAATACGTTGAATACGTGCATCAACAAAGAAACGTGAAATCGGATATTCAGTCATATAACCGTAACCACCAAATAATTGAAGCAAGTTATCTGCCACTTTCATTTGCATATCGGTACTGAAGCTCTTCAATGCCGCTGCTGTTTCCACATCCAATTTACCTTCATTATATAAGGCAACATTTTGGTTATAGAAAGCTGCTGTTGCCAACTCATCAATCTTTGCTTGAGCCAATACAAAACGCGTGTTTTGGAAATTCCCAATCGCTTGACCAAAAGCTTGGCGCTCTTTTACATATTGAGTTGCAATATCAATCGCACCGCGAATTGCGCCTAAAGCAGTAGATGCAATTGCTGTGCGTTCACGAGGTAATTCTTGCATTAAATAAGCAAAACCTTGACCCGCGCTACCTAACAATTGATCTTTCGGCACTTTGACATTATCAAAGAACAATTCAGAAGTATCCTGTGAATGTAAACCAATTTTGTCGAGATTAGTTCCCTTTTTAAAGCCGTCCAAATGTGTATCCACCAGCATTAAGGAAACGCCTTTAGCCCGAGCTTGAGGATCAGTTTTCACGGCTAGAACCACAACATCTGCATGTTGACCATTTGAAATAAAGGTTTTAGAGCCATTTAATACATAATGATCATCTTGAAGAATTGCACTAGTACGCATCGCTTGTAAATCAGAACCTGCGCCTGGTTCGGTCATACCAATAGCACCTACAGCTTCACCAGATACCATTTTTGGTAACCAATGCTGTTTTTGTTGTTCTGTACCAATATGCTGAATATAAGGTGCAGCAATTTCAGAATGACAAGAAATTGCAGTTGATAAAGCTCCATACCCTGCACGCGCTGATTCTTCGACTAACATTAATGAATAATGAGTAGGAACACCATAGCCACCATACTCTTCAGGCACATCCACACACAGGAAGCCATTTTCACCTAGCGCTGTCCAAACTGAGCGTGGCATGATTCCTTCACGTTCCCATTGGTCATAATGCGGTGCGACCTGCTCACTCATAAAACGTTTAAAGTTATCACGGAAGAGTTCCAAATCTGCATCATAAGCTAACATCTTTATTTCCTTTCGCTTTCATTTTTCTTAAAAATTGTTCCGAAGCCATGCTAATGATTTTTAGACATAATGTCATGTTCCGTTTACATCATTTCACTAGACTGATTCGGTCAATATTTTACTTTTAATTCAACCATGAGCATAAACAATTGTTTAATCTATAGACAGCTCTAGTTATTTTTTACGTGCAATCAGCTCCTTTTATGTCATATTAATTCTATTCTTAGCGATGATTTATAAACCACGATGAATACTAAACGAAATATCTACCAAACTGCTGAACATCCATTTGCGCAATATGTTCGTATTTTAGGTAAAGGTAAAACAGGTTCTCGATCGCTAAGTTATGAAGAAGCTTATCAAGCTTTTAGCATGATATTAAAAAATGAAGTACTAGACGTACAACTTGGTGCTTTTTTGATGCTACTACGCGTTAAAGAAGAGTCTGTAGATGAACTTGCAGGTTTTGTACAAGCAACCCGTGATCAACTGAATTTTGAACCACTTAAAATAGACTTAGATTGGTCGTCTTATGCAGGTAAACGTAAACATTATCCATGGTTTTTATTGGCTGCTCTGACTTTAGCGCATCATGGTTACAAGATTGTGATGCATGGTGCTTCTGGTCACACGATTAACCGCGTCTACACAGAACAAGTTTTACAATACTTAGGCTATTCTATCTGCCACAACGAACAAGATGTTCGTGAACAACTTCAACAACACAACTTTGCTTATCTGCCACTTGAAGCAATCTCACCAATTCTAAGTGATTTGATTTCACTACGAAATGTAATGGGGCTACGCTCTCCGATTCATACATTAGCGCGTTTAATTAATCCATTTAATGCTAAAGCGACATTGCAAGCGATTTTCCACCCTGCTTATCGTACTTCACACCAGCAAACAGCCTTCCGTTTAGGCTATCAAAACAGTGCCGTGATTAAAGGTGAAGGTGGTGAATTTGAACGTAATCCTGATGCAAAGACTTTAATTTGTGGAATTAAAAATGGCGAATTGTACGAATATGAATTGCCCAAATTAACACCTGACCGCAGCCCGATTGAAGAAGAACTCGACCTTGCTGTATTCAAAGCTGTTTGGTTGGGTGAACAATCTCACGAATATGGCGAAATGGCAGTAATTGAAACCATGGGAATCGCTTTGTATACCATGGGTACTGTGAATAGTTATGATGAAGCAATGATTAAAGCGAAAGAGCTTTGGAATACTCGTATCAAATAGTAGCGCATACAGCATTGTAAAATTGTTTTTACTATGAATAGTTATTTGATGAGATGTTTCCCAACATTTTATTTTAATCATAAAATGGCCCAGTCATTACTGGGCTTTAAATTTATACAAACCGAATCGGCTTAAATTCAGGCTCATTTTTGTGATGATCGTCATCACACTCTTCACCTTCTTCTTTCGTACCACGATCGATATAACCGCTACGCTGTTCTTTCGGTAAATTTTCCATTTCCCACGCATACACAGCCTGCATACAAGTTTCACGTTGCTCTTTGGTCAATGCAATACCATTTGGCCATTTACCAATTTCAACAGCAGTTTTCAGGCGCTCAACAATCTCAGGATTTAAAATAGCGAGCATTTGTTCAATATTCATGAGTCATCCTGTTGAAAAGATTCAAAATCTTGATTCCAGCCTAGTTTAGTACGGCAAGCCATATAAAAATCATAACCAGGTGGATGTAATAAGCTTAGTTTAAATGGATGCTTCCGAATATGCACGGTATCACCCACATTTAATGCAACACTGTGTTGCCCATCTGCACTGACCATTGGTAGCACACGATTTTCTCTAATCGTAATCTTAACTTCACTATGACCACCAACAACAATCGGTCTTGAAGAAAGTGTATGAGGATGCATTGGAACTAAAGCAATTGCATCCATGCTTGGATGCAAAATAGGACCACCACCAGACAATGCATAAGCAGTTGAACCAGTTGGTGTTGAAACAATTAAACCATCACTGTGCTGACGATAAACATATTGTCCATCAATACTCAGCTCAAAATCAATCATGTGAACGGATTTACCAGAATGTAAAACCACATCATTTAAAGCAATAGCATCATAGATCGTTTCATTATTTGTACGAACTTCCATTTCCAATAGAAAACGGCGATCGAGTTGAAACTGACCTTGTAGAACTTGATCTAGTTTAAAAATCGCTTCGGCAGGCTTTATGTCAGTTAAAAAACCGAGTCGACCTCGGTTGATACCCAGTACAGGTGTGTTATGTCTCACCAGAGCACGAGCCGCATGGAGGAGTGAACCATCACCACCTACAACAATCACTAAATCAACAACTTCCCCAAGTAAATTGCGACTGACTGTTTGTCCATGACTATAAGGGACCAATTTAGCTGTTTCTTGATCAAATACGGGATTTAAGCCCAAAGTGATTAAATGATCATGAATTAAACATAACGTTTCTACTACAGAATACTTATCTGGTCGCCCAATTAGACCAATATTTCGAAAGGATTTATGTGAAATTTGCACGAATAATTCAGCTCCGTTGCGATTACTGGCTATCATATCATTAACAACTCAGATTGCGTTGATGATTGATTAAAAAGTATAAAAATGTCTATTCGTTGTTTTTTTATACGATTAATGTCAACACATTCTTAAACTTTTTATCCCATGTTGCTATTTATTCACAGTTTTATGATTGCAAAATGACAATAAGCTATCGCATCATTACCACCATTGTTTTGGTTTTAACGCAAATCTATGAAGTTTGAACGTGGTATTGGTTTCCTAGCACTCATTTTTTCAATTTTAGTGATTGGTGTATTTGTTGCATTTAGCATCTATCTGATTCGTTTAGATACGATTATTCGTGACAAGTTTGAAGGACAGCGTTGGGATATCCCAGCCAAGGTTTTCGCTCGCCCATTAGAAATCTACGCAAATGCACCTATTACCCAAGATAATTTTACTCAAGAGTTAAAATTACTAGGTTATAAAAATACAGCTAACTATGACAAATCTGGTAGTTATGTCGTGCAAGGCAACCAAATGTATGTTCATACACGTGGTTTTGATTATGGTGATAGTAGCGAACCTGAACAAGTTATTGAGCTTGCTTTTACAGATGGTCAAGTCAGTGAAATTCGCTCTACAAAACCTTCTAGCACTGGTATTGCACGTTTAGAACCTTTATTAATTGGCGGTATTTATCCTCAGCATAATGAAGACCGTGTACTTATAAAATTAAATAAAGTACCAAAACCTCTAATAGAAGCTTTAATTTCTACAGAAGACAGAAACTTCTATCATCATCATGGTATTTCCATTCGCGGTACAGCTCGTGCACTAGTGAGTAATGCAACTGGTGGTAAACGCCAAGGTGGTTCTACCTTAACTCAGCAGTTGGTCAAAAACTTTTACCTTTCACCAGAGAAAACGCTTAAACGTAAAGTTAATGAAGCGTTAATGGCGGTGCTAATTGAACTACATTACAGCAAAGATGAGATTCTTGAAGCGTATTTAAATGAAGTTAACTTAGGACAAAACGGCAACTATTCGATTAATGGCTATGGTTTAGCTTCGCAGTTTTATTTTGGTTTGCCATTACGCGAACTCAATATTTCTCAACAGGCATATTTAGTCGGTTTAGTACAAGGCCCTTCACTATATAACCCTTGGCGTAATCCAGAATCTGCAAAGAAACGTCGTGATGTCGTTTTGAATAACATGAAGGTAATGGGTTATTTAACCGAAGCTGAATATGAAGATGAAATTGCGCGTCCTTTAAATGTGGTTAGTAAACCAGCTTTAGGGCCTGCCAAATTTCCTGATTTCCTCGATATCGTCCGCCGTCAATTACGTACTGAATATCAAGAAAGCGATATTACCAATCAAGGTTTAAGAATTTTCACTACGCTAGATCCTATTGCTCAAACCCAAGTTCAAAATGCCTTTAAGACTACTGTTGAGCGTTTAGCCAAAGCGAACCCAGCTCGCTTAAAGAACTTGCAAGGTGCCGTTCTTGTTGCGCATCCTGATAATGGTGAACTGATCGCCGCTGTTGGATCAACACAAGATTTTACTGGTTTTAACCGTGCTTTAGATGCAAAACGTCAAGTTGGATCTTTGCTGAAACCAATTATTTATTTAAATGCAATTGAGTCAGGTCGTTATACTTGGGCAACACCTATAGAAGACAGTGCGGTAAACATTCCAATTGATGGAGATAAGAGCTGGACACCGAAAAACTACAGTGGTGGTGAACATGGTGTTGTGCCTATGCAACAAGCTTTAGCAAATTCTTATAACCTTTCCACTGTCCGCCTAGCAAATGAATTTGGATTGTCTGCATTTAGCAATAAATTAAAACAATTTGGCGTGAGTTCGGATATTCCTGCGTATCCATCTATCTATCTTGGTGCTGTAAATATGTCACCAATGGAAGTGCTCAGTATTTATGGCAACTTTGCAACTGGCGGTTTTAAATACCCTCCTCGTTCGATTCGTACTGTTGTCGATGCTAAAGGACATTTGTTAGATCGCTATGGTTTAAATGTTCAACAAACCATTGATCCTGCTGCGGCTTATATTTTGAATTACGGTTTACAGCAAGTCATGCGCTCAGGTACTGGACGTTCTGCCTATGCGAGCTTACCTGAGTCTTTAAACTTAGCAGGTAAGTCAGGTACAACTAATGACACTCGTGACTCATGGTTTGCAGGATATTCAGGTAATCATGTTGCTGTAGTGTGGCTAGGTCTTGATGATAATAAAGTGACTGGCTTAACAGGGTCATCAGGTGCATTGCCTGTATGGACGAATGTCATGAAACAACTTCGTCAGGAACCTGTAAACCTACGTCAAACTGATAATGTTCAATGGCAATGGATTGATAGTGCAAGTGGCGATTTATCTGCTCAAGGCTGTGATGGTGCAATGTATATTCCTTTGCTTCGCCAAACAGTTCCTCGCCGTGCTACGGCTTGTGGACAATCGCATTATGAAGTTGAACCTACCTATATGCCACAAACTGATGAATCGAACGCTGATGAATCTAATGATGGCATAGGTAATTATATTCGAGAAAGTGAAAATCAAATGGATACAGATTTATCCAATCACACCTCAACCCGCGTTATTTCAAGCGGTAGTTATAACGGTGATAACTAATTTAAAAGGATGATTGGACATGATTAAGCAATTAACGGTTATTATGGGCATGTTGGTCGTTGCAGGTTGTACCACTACACCTCAAAAAACATCGACTTCGCCCTCAAATCAAACCCCAACGACCAATACACAGAAAAAGAAGGTGACTCCACCTTCAACTGGCGTAAAGATCACACCATATAATCAGAAAGAAATTAAACGTCAAAATGTGCAGGTTGTTGTACCCCAACAAAAAGTGCAGCAAAAATTTAATGATGGTAGCCAACTACCTGCATTTAGAACTTTGATGCAAAAAACTCAAGTTGCTTATAAACAACAGCAACTTGCCGAAGCTGAACGTTATGCACTACAAGCACAACGTATTGCACCTCAAGCTTCAGAAACTTATTTATATTTAGCAATGATTGCCAATCAGCGCAAACAATATGCCAATGCTGAAGCATTAGCACGTCGTGGTTTGAGTTATGCACAAAGCAATGTTATGAAAAAACAACTTTGGTACATTGTTCTTAGAGCAAGCGAAGCACGCAACCATCCAATGAAAGCGCAAGAAGCTAAAAAAGCCATTCAAGCGCTTTAATTCATACAATAGAGCTAAACCCTCGAATGCCCGCAAGCCCATAAGCATCATGTTTTTGGGCTTGTTCTAAATCTGATGGGTTAACACCACCTAAAGCAAACACAGGAATATCACTTTTCCTTGCTAATTCTATAAAACCATCCCACCCTAATACTTTTGCATCAATATGCGTTTGAGTTGCATATACAGGACTTAGAAATACAGCATCACATCCAACATGATGGGCATGCTGTAAAGAAACAGCGTCATGACAAGCAGCGATAAATCTTTTACCTGTGACCAAGTCACCTTTTTTCAATTGCATTAACTGCGATTGCTTCAGATGAATAGATTTAATTTTTGTTTTTAATTCTGAATTAAGCTTGTTCCAAATATCGAAGTTTAAAATTAATTTATTCAATTGCTCAGACGTCAAACCAAGTAATTGCTGTTCAATAGCATTGATTTCATCAGATTCTACACGCCAATAAAATTCTGCATTACTCTCAGGTAAATCACTCATTTGATCACTAATTTTAATCAAATGTGACCATATCAAACGATCTAATATTGCTTTATTTGCTTTTGGAAAATTTAAACTCGCCAATTGACCACGGCTATACCATGTCCACGGTTGGTGAATAAGCTCTAATAATTCATCAGGCACATAAGCATGATATAGATGTAGATTAACAATCACATCATCGTATTCGTGGCATATTAGATCAAAGGAATGCCATTCTTTTAAACCAATACCAACCTCTTCATAAACCTCTCTACGACAGGCTTGTTCAGGTGTTTCCCCTGCTTCAACTTTCCCACCAGGAAATTCATGCTTATTTCCTTGATGCTGATCTACTTGCCTCCAACCGACAAGAACTTTGGATTTATGTAATAAAATTGCGATTGCAACATCAACTGTAGCTTTAGACATAACAGTTTAAAATCTCTCATATTTTCATATTAATTTTAAGTAAAACGACCATCAATTCACATGTTAAAAAACATAATTAATGAATGATTTTGTAATTTTTTTAAATTTCCGTTGACAGGCCTATTCGATAATGATTATCATTTAAAACATTAAAAAACACACCACGGAGCATAACAAATGAACGCACCATTTAGCCTATTTACTCGTAGTACTGATACCGCTCACTCTTTACCGATGCTACATTCAAATAACTTATTTGCATTAGGTCGTGAAATTCGAATCATGCACGCAGGAGAAGAATATCGCTTACGTTTAACACGTAACAATCGCTTAATTCTAACTAAGTAAAATAATAAAAACGGAACAATAATAAACGTGGAAATAGCAGTATGTCAGCGCATACTGCTTTTTATTTTTTATGTCTTAATAAAAACATATAACTTAACGCATCAATCGAATAACAACTTTTAAACTACCATTCTCAGAATGCATAAATAAAATTTTGCCGTGATGCAAATCTATAATTTTTTTACAGATTGATAAACCGAGACCTGAACCTTGCGTTTTAGTACCCAAAGCTCTATAAAAACGCTCTCCTAATCGCTCCAAAACCTCTGAACTAATACCTTGCCCTTCATTCTCGAATGTAAGTTCTAGAAACTCAAGTTGCTGTTCTACAGTTAAATAAACATTTCCGCCAATGGGTGTATAACGAATCGCATTATCTAAGATATTTCTTATACAGGTAAAAATGAGTTGTTGATTCGCTACGATCATGCAATTTTCAACTCTACTTTTTTGAATAAACTTAATCGACTTCTCATTTACAAAAAAAGTTAGAGCTTGGATTACTTCATCAATCGTTTCTTGTATATCAAAAGATGATTTAGGCAGATTTTCTGGCTTCTCTGGATCTAAACGCGCCAATAATAATAAGTTCTCTAATGTTTGAATACCGCGACTTACATCTTGCTGCATTTGTACAAAGTCATGAGCACGTTCAGGATATTTGCGTTGTAATAACTGTAATCGCAGTTGTATAGCAGATAATGGCGATCTCAACTCATGTGATGCATCAGCAGTAAATCGTTGTTCGGCTTGTAAAGATTGATCCAAACGCTCCAATAAATGATTTAATTGTTTGAGCATCGGTTGTAATTCTTTTAGTTCAATTTCTCTTGCTTGAATGGGGCTAAGATCATCTACATTTTTTTCAGATATTTCAGTTGATAATTGATGAATGACACGAAATTGATGCTTAATCAAAAAATGTAAAATCAACCATTGGATGAACCAAACCATGATTAAAATGAATGAATACCATAAGAAATTATGAAGTAACTCTTTAAAACGCTCTCCTAAAGGTTGTATCAATAGCACTTGCATATTTGACTGCTTATCTGTAGCTGTATAACTTCGCCATAGCTGATGATCTTGCCAAATAAAGCCGTAATTTTCGTCTCCAGTGCTTAATCGATAGTAGGTTTGATCTAGTTTAAAATCTTCAGATTGAGTCAAAGTGTATTGCGGATTACTTAATCGATATTGAATATCAAACTGCTCACTCAATTCATCTATTTGCTGACCTGATGCGGTTGTTAAATCTGCGATCAGTAACATGTCAGAAATCTCATCCATGATTTCATCTTGAATTTGCATGGTTTGATAGATAGAAATAATAATAAATAAAAGTAATGCCAAAGTTCCAGCGATGACTGAACTTGCTACAGATGTTTTGATCAGTTTGCTTTGTAAAGAGACAACTTTCATTCTACTCTTCCTGATGCATTCGATAGCCTAAACCCCGTATGGTTTTGATGTAATGTCCGCCAATTTTTTTACGAATTTGATAAATAAAAACTTCAATTGCATTACTTTCAATTTCATCTCCCCATGCATAAAGTGATTCTTCAAGCTGCTCACGTGTCAAAATATGATTCGTTTTTTGCATGAGCTTATACAAAATCTGAAACTCTTTGGCAGTAAGGTTGATGGGTTTACCTGCTTTCACAAGTGTTTTCGCTTGAGGATCAAGTTGTAAATCTAAAAAATTAAGATACTGACCAACTTCTGAGTGATGGTGTCTCAACTGGGAACGGACACGAGCGGACAACTCCTCTAAATTAAAAGGTTTAACCAAATAGTCATTTGCACCTAAATCTAATCCTTCAACACGATCATGAACATGATCTTTTGCTGTGATAAAAATGACAGGTGTTTTCATATTTTGGCGACGTATCGTTTTTAGAATGTCGTCTCCCAATGCCTGAGGTAAACCTCTATCTAATAATATACAGTCATATTGATGTTGTTCGATTGCAGCAATCACGTAATCACCTCGCTCAACCCAATCGACGCTGTAACCATCCATTTCCAGCCAGTCTTTAATGCTTTCTGCTTGAGAAGCATCGTCTTCAGCCAATAAAATTCGCATCAATAAACGCTCTCATTTTATTTTCAATATTGAATTAAAGCATAAACAAAAAACCACATGAATATCATGTGGTTTTCTATTGACAATCTGTGATTAGAATTGAACTTGATCCACATCAACTTCAACACGTTTCGCTGGTTTGTAGTCAATGTCTATTTCGCCAATAATGGTCACAGGTGTTTTAGCTGAAATTGGTTTCCCTTGCCATAAATCATCGTCAATATCGACAGTAATACTGCCAGTTTGATCACTGAATTGGTACTTTTCATCACCTGTGGATTTAACGACATAGCCTTTCAATTGCACAGGTGTATCATCTTTTAACGTTAACGCCTGTTTGACAGTTGTTGTCTGTGTTGGTGCTAAAGCTTGTTGGTTAACTGCACCTGTATTTGCAACTGCAAACGTTGTAACACCAACTAAACCAGCAACAACTGCAACTTTAGAAAATAGGTTCATCTTTATACCCTCATCATTGTTCATCATTTCGATGTAGTCATTAAAACAAATGAAAATGAGGCGAATCTGAAGATTAAAATTTTCTGTTTAATTCAAAGGCACCACTCGCAATACTTCCTCTAATGTGGTCATACCTTCAATCACTTTACGCGCACCCGCAATACGCAAAGGTTCAACACCTTCTTTTTTTGCCTGTGCTTTTAAGTCATTCAATGTGCCATTGGCACTGATAATCGACTTTAACTCTAAACTAACAGGCATGAACTCATAAATTCCGACACGACCTTTGTAACCAGTTTGACGACAAACTTCACATCCAACTGCCTTATACATAGTCTCTGGCATATCCATCATATAATCAAAGGTCAGATGCTCCCATTGTTGCTCATTCATCTGTGTTTGTTGTTTACAATGAGGACAAAGTTTACGCACTAATCGTTGCGCCAAAATGCCTAAAATAGTGGCTGCTGTCAAAAATGGTTGAATACCTAAATCATGTAAGCGTGTAAGACTTGAGGGAGCATCGTTAGTATGTAAGGTTGATAAGACCAAGTGACCTGTTAAAGCCGCTTGAATCGCCATATTTGCAGTATCATGATCTCGAACCTCACCGACCATAATAATGTCTGGATCTTGGCGCATTAAAGCACGTACACCATCAGCAAAACCAAGTTCAATATTCGGATTGACCTGCATCTGATTAAAACTTGGTTCCAACATTTCAATTGGATCTTCAATCGTACAGACATTGACTTGTTCGGTAGCCAATTGTTTTAATGAAGAATATAAGGTTGTGGTTTTCCCCGAACCTGTTGGCCCTGTGACCAAAATAATACCGTGGCTGTGCTGCGTCAGCTGCTGCCAACTGTGTAGTAAATGCCCTTCAAATCCCAACTGTTGAAAACTACGTACCAATACTTCGGGATCAAAAATACGCATAACCAACTTTTCACCAAAGGCGGTTGGTAGTGTTGATAATCGCAGTTCGGTTTCTTGTCCTTTTGGGGTACGGGTTTTTAAGCGACCATCTTGAGGTTTGCGTTTTTCAGCGACATTCATACGACCAAGAATCTTAATACGAGAAATAACAGCAGTAAGTGTATTGGCTGGCATATTATAAATCGTGTGCAAAACGCCATCTATACGAAAACGCACCTTACCTTTATCTTTGCGTGGCTCTAGATGAATATCACTTGCACCTTGTTCAAAGGCAAACTGCAATACCCAATCTACTAATTTCACAATATGTTGATCGTTGGCATCGGGATTTTGTGTATCACCGAGTTGTAATAGCGCTTCTACACCTTTGTTATCTCGATCAAATGATGTCGTACTTTGTGATGAGTTGACTGCTCGACTAACTTGGTAATACTCAACAATATAGCGTTGTAATTGTTCAGGGCTCAATAAAACTTTTTCGATTTTACGAGGCGCTAAACTTCGCTCTAAATTGTTCAACCATTCTGTTGTAAAGGGCTGATCTGTTCCAATTAAAATCCTATCCGCTTGGACTTCAACAGCTAAAATATGATTTCTAACAGCAAACTCTTGCGACATCACACTTGTTAGTGCTGCAACATCTGCTTTGAGTGGATCAATCACAAACAGCGGAATTTCTGCTTTTTCTGCTAACCATAGACACAAACGATTCAAGGTTAAAGTATTTGGTACATTTAACTGATCTTTTAAGTTAAAGCTCGCAATCCATTGCAACGGATGCCATTTCAACTGATCCTTTTGACGATGAGTGGTTTGAATAAGAAGCTTATCTCTTTCTGTAATTCGCCCATCTTTTTGTAGTTGCTCTAAACACCACGTTACATCGATCGTAAATGAAAAGTTTGCAAATTTCGCCTGCGCTTGCATAACCGTTTATTCCCCAAATTTATGAATCATTTATATTTTTAAGTTTGTTTGCTCTACATTTATAACCGTGACATTCTGATCGTCCACAGTAAAACGAATATTCACTTCAGCAAAACACATTCCATAGACTCGCTCTGCATCATTTTGATACGCAGGTCGAGGATCTAAAGATAACACTTGTTCTAGTTCATCAAGTACTTTTTTATTCAAAATAGATTGCTTCAATAATTGGCTTTGTTGTAGTTGAGCATTTTGCGTCCAAACCACAACTTTTCTCGATGGCTCATCTTGGGCATACCCGCTGATTGAATCCTGAATCGCGTCCGAGTATTGGATATATGGTTTGATGTCTAAAATTGGTGTTCCATTTAATAGATCACTACCTGAAACATAAAGCCGTATAGATTTGCCAATTTTTTCTACTCTTTTAAATCGTACTACCGATAAACCAATTGGAGCTGGACGATACATGCTTCGTGTAGCGAAAACACCTATTTTCTGGTTGCCTCCAAGTCTTGGCGGTCGCACTTGTGAACGAAATTTAGACATTTGATTCAAAGAGTTATCTGAATTTTTATTTTCATGAAACTGCCATAACAACCATAAATGGCTAAACTCTTCAATTCCATCAAACGCCAAAACATCATTGTAAGGCTCGCTCATTTCAATATATGACTCAATCTCAACCAAGTTAGGTTGTCTTGGAATACCAAATTTCTCTCGATAAGGAGAGTTCATGTAACCGATTATCGGCATCACTACAGAATCGTTCATCACTTTTTCTTATAAACACAATTAAATATATTCAGTTTATCGAGAATGATTTTAGATTAGAATAGCAACCTGTTTCTTTTAACTGTGATCGAGACCTTTAATGGCTGCTTTTAACGTTGAACGCATTACTCATGTTCACCACTGGAATGACACACTTTTCAGTTTTAAAACGACACGCGATACAAGCCTACGTTTTAAAAATGGTCAGTTTGTGATGATCGGTCTTGAAGTGAATGGTAAGCCTTTAATGCGCGCTTATTCGATCGCGAGTGCAAATTATGAAGAAGAACTAGAATTCTTCTCGATTAAAGTACAAGACGGTCCATTAACTTCTATTTTACAAAAAGTACAAGTGGGCGACGAAATTCTTATTTCTAAAAAGCCTACAGGCACTTTAGTACATGATGATTTATTACCAGGTAAAAACTTGTACCTTTTGTCTTCTGGTACGGGTCTTGCACCATTCCTTTCACTTCTTCGTGATCCAGAGACTTATGAAAAATTTGAAAAAGTGATCATGGTACATGGTACACGTTATGTATCAGAGCTTGCTTATCAAGATTTGATTTTAAATGAATTACCAAATCATGAGTTTTTCGAAGAGTTAGGTATCAAAGATAAATTAGTTTACTACCCAACTGTTACTCGTGAACCATTCCACACTCAAGGTCGTGTTACGACAGCAATTGAAACTGGCGAATTATTTGAGAAAATAGGTTTACCACGTTTCAATCGCGAAACAGACCGCGCAATGCTTTGTGGTAGCCCTGCTTTTCTAAAAGATGTTGCTGCTTTACTTGATCAACATGGTTTAGTCGAATCTCCACGCATGGGCGTTATGGGTGATTATGTAATCGAACGAGCGTTTGTTGAAAAATAATTTTTAACGGTATTAAAAAACCGAGGTGATTACCTCGGTTTTTTAATTTTAAATAAATAATAATTAAGAATATATTTATATTAATCACCATAAGATAGTTTATTAAGAAATACTTAATATATTATGCAGCATCTAGATTAATGAGTTTTTCAATATAATACCAACATTCCTCTATCTGAGCATGATCTTTATTCACTTTGGCATAAGCCGTCATTCCATCCAATATATTTATATACATAGATGTTAATACATGAGGTTGATAAACTTTCGCTTTTTCAAATAAATCTTCGAGCAATGTCATTAACCACTCTCGATAAGCAACAATAGGACCAATAATAGATGGATACTGTTGCAATATTTCAAGTGATGCTTTTTGAAACATACATCCATGAAAGTCATCTGAGTTAAACCATGCTAAATGCCAAAAATAAACTGCTTTGATTTTCCCTAAGTAGTCATCTTCATCTTTTAAACTGATTTCACTTTCAATAGCCTCTTGGATACTTTTATTCCGACGTGACAAACACTCTTCTATCAAGTTTTCTTTCGATGGAAAGTACTTATAGAAGGTCATCTTGGCGACGCCTGATTCACTTATGATACGATCCACCCCAACTGAGCTGTAGTTATAGCGGTTAAAGAGATTCAGAGCCGTTGCAATAATATCTTCTTTTTTTGACATTTTATTATCCTTTTAGAATTCTATCAAAAAACTTAATGCATTATTTAGACATAGTTAAGCTGGTGATTTCTGGCAACTATGTTAATTTATATTCTTTTAAGAACATTCTAGAAAATATGAAATTTTTCTTTATTGTCTCACCTTATAAATTAAGCAAAAATTGAATAACAAACAAGATCATTTGTAAAAAAATTTTTCTATTTTAAAAAAATTAAAATATATAGTGAAGTATATCACCTTTTGCTAAAATTTAGGTTAATTAACGAACTATATTTATATTTTTTAGATTGCTTAATAAATTGATTTCACAAAAAAATCATTTTATATTTAAATTATCCAATAAAAAGATATTTGGTTGAACTAATAGTTATATTCAAAAGCAACCAAAGTAAATCTAAACTATATAATTGGAAAAGCAATAATATTAATTCATTGAGTACAAAACTATGCCAAAACAATTTGAAGATTTTGATAACCCAAGACAGAAAGCTATAGACGGAATGAAAAATAGTATTTCTGAAGAACAATGGAACAAGAATGTTAAATTTCTGAGTGATTTAAGAGCAGAAATTTCCAATCATCCTGTTTCAAAGCATCCTGCTATCCAACTGCTAAATGATGGTTTAATAGATAAAGAAACACTGAAACACATTCATTTAGAATATCGCCATGCCATTGTTCAAGTATTCACTGATGCTTTATTAATGGCTCAATTCCAAACTAAGCAACTTGAACCACGATTGTTATCGGGTTCAAAAATGTTTCCACGCTTTTTACTTAATCTAAACATTCTTGACGAATTTGGTTTCCGTCCAGCCCTAGACAAAGATGGATACTATTCAGGTAATCCTCAATACGCGCATTATCCGCTTTTTGAAGATGTTCTAAATGAGTTTGATCTAACTCAAGCAGAGCGAAATAACTATCAACCTTCAATTATTGCTCAACAAGTTCGTAACTATTTAGAAGACTCATTTGATTGTTATCATGCAGTAGCTGCTCTGTTGGCTGTGGCTGAAGAAGAAGTTATTTTATTTAGCCCTGCTTTACGTCAAGCAACAAGTGCCGTTGGCTTTGATGTTGATAGCGGTTATTACTTTGTGCATGGCGTTTCTCATGATGAAACTGCGGAAGCAGCTGATGATGATCATGAAGATGACTTATGGTTTGTTTTGGCTCAAGCTTGTGTAGAATCTGACTACAGCTCGATTCGTCAAATCTGTCTAGAATATTGTGACTTATGGCAACAATTTTGGGATGAGCAAATTGTTAGTTATCAGTATGAAGCATTTCGTAAATTGGCTTAAATTTAGAAAAGAACCTTCTCTATTTTTGTATAGAGAAGGTTTTTTAAACTTAAAATATAAGTGATCTATGAGCCGCTACGCCTGCCATCGTACCATCACCAACAGCGAGCGAAACTGACCCACCTAAACGGGCGACATCCCCACAGGCAAAAATACCCATTTCAGAAGTTTCTTTTAATGCATTGGTTTTAATCATTTCACCCATAATATTTTGTTCAATTTCACAGCCTAATTTATAGATCCAATCTTGCGAAATCAGACATTTACTGGTTACAAATATGCCATCCATCTTCATTTTGCTGTCATCTTCTAAAACAAGGGTTGATTGCTCGATAATTTCCTTAATCGGTCTATCTTCAATGCTAACTCCCCTTGCTATTAATTGCTCTCGCACATCAGTTTCAATTGACTGATTGTTTAAAAAAAATGTAACACTTCCCCAGTCTGGTAACATCATCCCCATATGTACTGAATGCTCTGAACTCGCAATTAGTCCAATGCTGCCTTGATTCAACTCATAACCATGACAATACGGGCAATGAAAAATAGTTTCGCCCCACCTCTCAACTAAGCCTTTAATATTAGGTAATTGATCAGTCACGCCCGTTGCGATTATGATTTTCTTGGCAATTACCGCATGCGTAGCATCAATACAAATATGAAATTGATCATCTCTTTTTTCAATCCGTTTTACCGATCCATCTTGCCAAGCTACAGTTTCATATTGCAATAATTGCTGCTTACCCACTCTCGCAATTTCTGTAGCGTCAGTACCATCTTGAGTTAAAAATCCATGTGAGAACTTCGCAAATCGATTTCTTCTTTGCCCCGCATCAATCACAACTATATTTTTTCTAGCTCGGGCTAATGGTAATCCAGCCGCCAATCCCGCATAGCTACCACCAATAATTGCCACATCATAAATCATACCAACACCATTAAGTAACTTTTAAAGTTACACTAATGCTTTTCATTTTAATTTGCAACTTTTAATGTTACATTAATATTTTATTTATGCTGATTCTGTTATGCGTACTGATAGTAAACTTTCTCGGATGCTTCATGTTCTGCTTCATATGTCGAGAAACAATAAAATTTTTACTTCTGATGAAATTGCTCTGATGTTATCTACAAATCCTGTGGTGGTCAGGCGTACTATGGCTGGTTTAAAAAAAGCCGGTTTTATTCAATCCGAGAAAGGACCTAAAGGTGGTTGGTTACTGATTAGTAATTTAGAGAGCATTACTTTATTTGATATTTACAATGCTGTAGGTGAACCCACAATATTTGCAATCGGAAATGAAAGAGACAATCCAAACTGTGCAGTTGAACGAGTGGTCAATGCAGCCTTGGATGATGCTATGAATCAAGCACAATTGATTTTATTGTCAAAATTAAAGTCCACTACCCTTGCTGATCTTGCTTTACAATTTGATCAAATTTGCAATAAAGAATTACATCATTGAAGTTTAAAAGATTAAGTAAATTTTTTATAAGATTGAACTAAGTTAATATTCAAATTTGAACAAAATCACACTGTCATTTACTGTACAATTCAACTTTCTTATGTCTGATTTTTCTAATATGTTATCGCAACTTGATGTCAATTTACTGGTTCTGCTAATTTTATTAGGCTTCGGCGTTTTTAGTCAAAACACTGCAATTATTATAGCAATTGGCGTTTTGATCGTTATTAAACTCACACCTCTCGCTGAATTTTTCCCTTATATACAACAACATGGTCTCAATATCGGCATTATTATTTTAACTATAGGTGTTCTTGCTCCGATCGCAAGTGGAAAACTTAGTGGTGAAAGCATTTTAAAATCATTTATTAGTGTTAAATCTTTACTAGCGATCGCTGTTGGTCTCTTAGTGGCATGGTTAGGTGGTCGTGGTGTAAAACTTATGACACACCAACCTGATGTTGTAGCTGGATTATTAATTGGAACGGTTGCAGGCGTTGCGCTTTTACGGGGTGTTCCTGTAGGTCCACTCATCGCTGCTGGAATATTATCTTTGCTGATTGGAAAGTCCTAACTCAAAAGTTTTTGAGATTTAGATTGATCTAAGGGCTACGGCGAAACATTCTTATTTCCGCCGTCGCTAATTAAATATGCAATTTTATTTATCGATCGTAATACATCGCTCTCTTTTGTGAAAACTTCTCTAATTGTTTGAGAAAACCTTCAAAGTAATTTTTTTGTTTGTCTTCAGTTCGATAACCAGCGTACAAAGTACGTCTTAAACCTTTTTCTGAGACACAATCCAATCGACGACTGACGACCCAACCTTTTTGCTCATATTCATTCACCACCCAATCTGGCAATGCTGCAATACCGCGACCACTCGCAACCAACTGAATTAACATCTGAGTCAAATCTGTAGTTCGAATATGCTTTGGTTGAATATTTTCAGGAATAAATAAATGCGCCATGATATCTAGTCGATGTTTATCAACAGGATACGTAATTAAGGTTTCTTCCGCTAAGTCTTGCACTGTAACGTGTTCTGAGCGTACCAGTGGATGCGTATTTGACAGCACTAAACGAGATTCATATTCAAAAATTGGGAAGTATTCAATATCTTTTAATGCAATTGGATCTGCTGTGATCAATAAGTCAAATTCTGCATTTTGTAATAACTCATGCGGATTAGACTCGAAACCTGCTGCAAAGTCTAAGTCGACATCTGGATATTGTTGACGATATTGATTAAGTAGAGGCATTAACCAATCAAAACAACTATGGCATTCTGATGAGAAAATTATTCGTCCAGTTTGACCATGTACAATACGAGTAATATCTGATTGGGCAATTTGCACTTGTGGCAATATATCATCTGCCAATTTGAGTAGACGCTCCCCCACATTCGAGAAGCTAACTGGACGGCTACGACGATTCACTACTTCAACGCCATACCAGTGATCTAATTCTTTTAACTGATGTGAAATAGCTGATGGCGTAAGACATAAATCTGAGGCAGCAGCGACTAATGAGCCGTGCTCTCTTAAAGCATGAAGTGTTTTTAAATGACGAAGTTCTAACACAAGCCAAACCAAAATTGAATTTATTTCATCTTATCATTAAATTAATGAGTTTGTCTCACCAAGAATAATATTTGATTATTGCATTAACATTCATGCTTTAAAAATATATAACGCCTTAGTCGTTTAATGCTCAGTTAATTGTCAGACTGTTAAAATTGTACTGCTTATTAAAAAAAATTCAGTTAGAGCTGAGAACATTTCATTAAATTGAAACCCTCCAAGTATTTAAAACTTTTACAATAGATGATTCACTTTTCAAACATTGCTGATATGACACAACAAAGTCAAAAGACACTTGAACGCCAAATGCTCACGCTACCTGAAGGGCATAAAAAACTGTTGCTGCATTCATGTTGTGCGCCATGTTCAGGTGAAGTCATGGAAACTTTAATAGAGTCAGGCATTGAGTTTTCGATCTTTTTTTATAACCCAAACATTCATCCTGTGAAAGAATATTTGATTCGTAAAGAGGAAAATATTCGATTTGCCGAGAAGCATAATATTCCATTTATCGACTGTGACTACGACACTGACAACTGGTTTGCCCGTGCCAAAGGCATGGAAAATGAGCCTGAGAAAGGTATTCGCTGCACCATGTGTTTTGACATGCGCTTTGAACGCACAGCGCTGTATGCCTTTGAAAATGGCTTTAGCCTAATCAGTAGTTCGCTCGGCATTTCACGCTGGAAAAATATGCAGCAAATCAATGACTGTGGTTTACGTGCAGCGGAGCATTATCCAAATATTCAATATTGGGATTATAACTGGCGCAAATATGGTGGTGCGGTACGTATGCTTGAAATCAGTAAGCGAGAAGAGTTCTATCAACAAGAATACTGTGGCTGTGTCTATTCACTCAGAGATAGCAATCGCTGGCGTATGAGTAATGGTCGTGACCGTATCCAATTAGGTGTGAAGTTTTATAGCAATGCAATGGATGATGAGTCAAATTAGGCGAATTAGTAATTTTTAAGAATTTGTCTAAATACAAGGCTAACTCATTTGAATTAGCCTTTTCGTTTCTTAATTTACAGCAACGCTGATAATACTATAGAACTGATTGCTTGGCTTTTGCTTCGCGTCAACCGCCTCACTAACTTCAATCAGATACTCACCTGCTTTTGCAAATATCAAGTCAGCACTACCATCCGCGGCTGTTTTTAAACTAATACCTTGCTTGTCAGTTGCACCTTTAGCACGAATGATCACATTAGCATGAGCCAATGCTTGATTCGATTTAGATGCCTTAATTTTGACGGTTTGATTGGATTTTAGCTCACTAGGATGTGTTAAAAAGTCAACTTGAATCGGAGCTGTACTTGCTTGAACAGGTGTGTTCTTGTCTTTAGACACGTAAGTCAATAATGTCCATTCACGAGTAATTTCAACAGGCGTAATTTTTTTCGATTTTAAGTCAGAAGGAATAACAAAATCACGTTCAGCTTTGGCAGGTGCTTTGTCTGCTGGCATATCAAAGAACATTTTCCATTCTTTTTGATCTTGTACATATTTCAATGGATAACTAGCGCTGGTTTTAATGCTATAAGTTCCAGCTTCAGGCAATTTTAAATCAAATACGGTTGCCGAACCCAATTTAGACTCTGCTGCAACTGTGGTTTTGGCATTATTTGGGCTAGTCACTTCAAATTTCGCATCTTTTAGTGCATATTCACTTTGCAAAGCTTCTTCTGCATAACCTGAAATAATAGCGACTTGGGTTTGTCCAGTGGTATATGCGAGCGGTGCGACATAGGGTTCATGAGCAAAGCTAAAACCTGAAACAAGCAGTAATGAACTGATTAATAATTTTTTCATTTTATTTCCACCCTTTGAATATCTTCATTTAAACGTCTGCTTTGCATTATACATAAATGAAAATAATTATCATTCAAATTATTTTCTAATAAGCTATATTTAAAAATTGATTAAGATAAAATTGTGTTCCATTTCACCTTTTTGAAAGCAAGTTGAATATAATACGATGGCACTTTTAGACTACAAGTTATATGTCCTCACCAAACTCGCCCTCACACAATTATTCTCTATTCCTTGTTATTTTCTCCCTTGCTGTTGGTAGTTTCTGTATTGGTACGACAGAATTTGTGGTAATGGGGCTGATTCAGGAAATTGCCACTGATTTAAATGTCAGTGTTCCGCATGCAGGCTATTTCATTAGTGCTTATGCACTTGGCGTGATGGTTGGCGCCCCTATTATTGCAATATTGGGAGCAAAAGTACCCCGTAAGACACTTTTGTTGAGTCTGATGCTTTTTTATGGGTTGGCAAATGCGGTAACAGCTTTTGCAACCACCTCTGAAACTATGCTGATTTCTCGCTTTATTGCAGGTTTTCCACATGGTGCATACTTTGGTGTAGCAGCATTAGTAGCGGCTGAATTGGCTGGAAAACAACGTCGCGCAACCGCGATTGCACAAGTCATGATGGGTCTAACGATTGCCAATGTGATCGGCGTACCAATTGCTACATGGTTGGGTCAACAATTTGGATGGAAATCAGGTTTTGAATTTTCTGCCGCGATTGCATTCATCACACTGATAGGTGTCAGTCTATTTGTGCCCAATATTCCATTACAAAAAACTGCCAGTATCAAAGCTGAATTGGCAGGTTTAAAAAATATCAATATGTGGCTCACTCTTGCCGTGGGTGCGATTGGATTTGGTGGGATGTTCTCTGTATATAGTTATGTTTCACCAATTTTGACTGAATATACACATGCTGATATCCGTATCGTTCCTGTAGCTTTAGCTATTTGGGGAGTCGGTATGGTGATTGGTGGCTTAATCGCTGGATGGTTAGCAGATAAAAGCCTATTTAAAACCATGATTGGAATTTTAGTGAGTTCTGCACTCGCGTTTGTAGCAGCAAGTTTTATGATGTCTAATCTTTATACCGCAATTACAGCACTATTTTTGATTGGCTTTACCGTCATAGGATTAGGTGGTGCATTGCAGACTCATTTAATGGATATCGCAGGTGATGCGCAGACCTTAGCCGCTTCGCTAAACCATTCAGCATTTAACTTGGCAAATGCACTTGGTGCATTCTTGGGCGGTTGGGTGTTGAGTCATAATATGGGGTGGTTAGCACCGATCTGGGTTGGCTTTGTATTAAGTTTAGGTGGCTTAGCCATCTTATTAATTGCTTTGGCTTATGCTAAATATTCAAAGAAAAGTGAATCTGTCATTTCTTAAAGGCAGATTCATCGCTTTGTCTATGACTACATTAACTTTGCAATTTGTCGATCATGCCATCGAGATAACAACAGTAAGGCTGTGATCGACCCAATCAGTGCAAAGAACATATCTGATTGCGTATCCCACTCATCACCTTGCGTTCCCAAAAACTCTTCTGCACCTTGCCCCAAAGACAATGCCGCCGCCCATTCAATCAATTCATAACTGGCACTGATTGCCAATACAATACAGATCACAATGAAACTGAGCATTTTGCCTTTGGCTAGAATATGATTACGAATCAGAATTTCACGCACAGCTATGGCAGGCACAAAGCCCTGCATAAAATGCCCAAGCTTGTCATAAGGATTTCGATCCAAACTAAACCATTGCGCTATTTCGAAACCCAAAGGCACACGTGCATAGCTATATGCCCCACCAACAATTAATACAATCGCATGTGAGAAAATAAGCACATACAAAATCGCAGTCAGTGGAAAAGCTTTATATGTGGCAAATAATAACGGTAGCACAATCAATACAGGTATGACTTCAAGCCACCAAGTGATTCGATCAAAAGGTTGTATGCCAGAAATCACTAATAAAATGACCAGAATCATCGTACCAAAGCATAAAAAAGAAAAACGCATTAGCTTATATATGTATTGTTTATTTCATAGCATCATATAAAAAATCCGAAGACAATACTTCGGAGATTGATTATAAAATGTCTGAATTGCATCTCTATTCAAGTCATCTATCTACATTTTTTTAAGATGCTCGATGATAAATTTGTACGAAGACTCAGCGTACATGAGTTACTTTATGTCAAATTTTTCGTTACTACATAAGAATAAATAACATAGGCTTGCACTTAAGCATTCAATTTCATCATCCATTTCAAACTATTCAGATAGTTTTTCCCCACAATGCGGGCAAAACCGATATTGTTTGTTTTCTTGCTCCTGATCTTCAATTAACTTTTCTCGAACCAATTGCATAATAATTTCATGCGTTTGCTCTTTAGGCAAGCCCACTTTTTTTCTAATCCTTTCAATTTCATCTTGATCATGCAGCAAATCCAACCCTTTAGCTTGTAAAACTTCGCGGAATTCTTGCTCAAGCCGTTGATTGCGTTGATTTAACTCATTAGCTAAACCAGAAGCTAAAATACCCGCTGGTAAAGCGGCAATTCCAACACCAAGAATGGTAATAAATGCGCCGAGTATTCGACCCAAATTGGTCACAGGTGTGACATCGCCATAACCCACAGTAGTCAAAGTAACCACAGCCCACCACATTGCTTGCGGTATCGAACTAAAAACCTCTGGTTGAGCTTTATTTTCCACAACATATATTGCAGAGGCTGTCATCACAATCATAATGAATAAGATAAAAATAACTGCTTGGAATGATCCTTTTTCGCGTTGAATGACGCGTAAAAGAATTTGTAATGACACAAAATAACGCGTTAGTTTGAGTAACCTCACTAAACGCAGAACACGTAAGAAACGCAAATCAATCGGCACAATGAAGTTTAAATAGGCAGGTAAAATTGCCATCAAATCAATTATTGCACCGCCACTTTTCATCCACTGTATGCGTTGCTTCCAAGCAGATTGAGTTGGGTCTTTTTCAGCAATACTCCAAAACCTAAGAAGGTATTCAGCACTAAAAATGAAGATCGAAAGATTTTCGAAAATATTGAAGTAAGGCTGGTACAACTTATAGACTTCATTGATTGACTCTAATAATACCGCTGCAACATTGCCAATAATCAAAGCAATCAATAAATAATTTATACAAATACTAATCTTAGTTTTATAATCATCGTCGTGGAGAATGTTATAAACAAAACGTCTTGATTGCTGTAATGAAAATTGAGTCATACCATACTTATTATTTGATCAAGCAAGTAGAAAATGTAGCATGTTGCTCAAAAATTTAATAAGAGATTTTGTTCCCAATAGCTATTTCCTTTTATACAAGCAAATCATTTGTCTATTCACTGCCTAATATAACGCTGTTTCAACAAAACTCTCTTTGCAGTTCGACACTCTCTTCAATGATAATAAAGACTTAGTGGCTATTTTCTTTAACGATTCATTCATAAAGAACTATAAATTTTATTAAACCCATACAACAAGGGGAAATTACATGGGATTTAAAGCTCTCCCGACGCTTATCTCTTTATTTATTGCATTACTGATCTGGTTCGTTATTCCTGTGCCCGCAGGTGTTGATCCTAATGCTTGGCATTTGCTGGCAATGTTTGTTGGTGTGATTGCCGCTATTATTGGTAAAGCTATGCCGATTGGTGCAATTGCGATTATTGCCATTACTTTGGTCGCAGTGACAGGTGTTACTAATGACAATCCAAGTGGTGCGATTCAAGATGCGCTCAGTAGTTTTTCCAACCCTCTAATCTGGTTGATCGGCATTTCGATCATGATCTCCAAAGGTTTGCAAAAAACGGGATTGGGTGCACGCTTAGGCTATTTATTTATCGCGGTGTGGGGTAAGAAAACCATTGGTATTGGTTATAGCATGGTGCTGTCTGAACTGATTCTTGCACCAGTTACCCCAAGTAATACGGCTCGTGGTGGCGGGATTATTCACCCAATTGTCCGTGCAATTTCTACCAGTTATGACTCTGACCCTGCCAAAGGCACTGAGGGTCGTATGGGGAAATATTTAGCTTTGGTGAACTATCAAGCCAACCCGATTACTTCTGCCATGTTTATTACCGCAACCGCCCCAAACCCTTTGGTGGTTGATCTGGTAGCGAAAGCAACCAACAGTCAGATTTCCTTGAGCTGGAGTACTTGGGCACTGGCGATGTTATTACCTGGTTTGATTGCCTTGATCATCATGCCGTTGATTATGTACTGGATGTATCCGCCTGAAGTCAAAGAAACCCCGAATGCGGCTCAATTTGCCAAAACCAAGTTAAAAGAAATGGGCCCCGTCAGCAAAAATGAAATCATTATGCTGGGTGTATTTGGAATTTTACTGCTGTTATGGGCAGGCATCCCTGCCATGATTTTTGGTTCGGCTTGGGCGGTTGATCCCACCACGACAGCCTTTATTGGTTTGGGTTTGCTGCTGATTACTGGCGTATTGACTTGGGAAGATATCCTGACGCAAAAAAGCGCATGGGATACCATCACGTGGTTTGCTGCCTTGGTGATGATGGCGACTTATTTAAATAAACTCGGTTTAATCACATGGTTCTCAGGTGTGTTAGAAACAGGTATTGGTCATTTAGGACTGAGCTGGATGCCTGCCTGTTTATTATTGATGCTTGCTTATCTGTATGCACATTATATGTTTGCCAGTACCACTGCACACATCACTGCCATGTTTGCTGCCTTCTATACGGCTGGACTAGCATTAGGTGCGCCACCGATGTTGTTTGCCTTAATGATGGCAGCAGCATCAAGCATCATGATGACTCTAACCCATTATGCAACAGGCACATCGCCTGTGGTGTTCGGTTCGGGTTACACCACACTGGGTGAATGGTGGAAAGCGGGCTTTGTTATGAGTGTCGTTAATATCATCATCTTTGTGATGATTGGCGGACTTTGGTGGAAAGTATTGGGTTATTGGTGATTTCTAGATAGCAATATGGCATGACATTTGTAATGCCATATCAGATAAATTAAAAGCATAAAATACAATATTTATTGTATAACCTAGAAGGGTAAGTCATCATCAAGTTCATGTTGTTGAGCTTTTAAGCTCGTAATCAATACCAATTCATTATCCCAATCATTAACGTTCATTGGTTTTAATTTCATATCATCAAGAAAAATTTTCTTACTTACTTTTATAATCTTGTTACTATAACGCCATTCAAAATAGGTATCCGAATCAAATAAACCATCAAGATAATGATAACCAAAAGCATCCATAAGATTTTTTAATTCGTCTAAATTAGTAAAATATACTCTAATATTAGTACCTATTGCATTTTGGATTATACTAAAAACAGGATGATTAGAAAATAGAATCTCTCTAATAGCCTCATTTCCTTTTTCTTTTTCACTGGTCAAATAACTAACTAGTTGTTTTAAAGTTTTTGCAGTATCTTTGAGTTCCTCTATAATTTTTACATCTTTTTGCTTTGCAGCATCACTTAATAAACTATGAAACAAACTAGCCCACTGTTCTTGTAAGTATTGCACTATATCATTAGATGTTTCAAAACCTGTATATTGATTATTAATTGGCAAAGCGAAAACTTCATCTAGAAACTGATAAACTTTCAAGTCATCAACTGCTGAAAACTTCATCATGGAAATAATGTCAGAATTCTCTTTATTATGCTCATAAGTTCTATATTCATGTAATACTGCTTTTTCAATGAAAATATAAACTTGTTTTCCTTTTTCTAATGCTGTTCTTAATTCTTTTTGTGATATTGAATAACCACCACTTTCGAAGGCAGTTGAACCGAATCTTCCACCAATAATTGATATTAAAATATCACAGTTCTCTATTTCTTTATAACAATATTCTTCTAATCTTGCTTGGCTTGAATAAGCAATATGTCCCTTTTCATTGAGGATCGGCTCATAATTTCTTTCTTTAATATATCGATCTAAATCACTTCTAATATTACGTAAATCAAAATAAGTTGAACTAATAAAAATTCTAGGTTTTGCCATTTTATAGAAATCGAAATTTTAGTTATAAAAATTCTAAAGAATTTACTTAGGAAGCACAACATAAAATAAGGGCTGATTACTCAGCCCTTATTTTAGCTTTTTGCTCAAACAAAACATAGCTTTGTTTTTGCGCTAGGAAAAGCCTTTCGCTTTTCTTGATCCTAGGCTCATTAAGTCAATTGAGCAGCTTGGATTTTCTTGGTATCAACTTGATCAGCTTCTTTTGTATATTCGCTCATCTTGTCGAAGTTTAAGTATTTGTAGATGTCAGCAGCAGCGCTGTCGATTTGCGACGCGTACTGTTGATATTCTTCTGGGCTTGGTAATTTACCAAGAACAGCAGCTACAGATGCAAGCTCAGCAGAAGCTAAGTAAACGTTTGCACCTTGACCTAAGCGGTTCGGGAAGTTACGAGTAGAAGTCGATACACATGTCGTATTCGGTGCTACACGTGCTTGGTTACCCATACACAATGAACAGCCTGGCATCTCAGTACGCGCACCAGCACGACCATAGATGTTGTACATGCCTTCTTCCATCAACTGATGTTCATCCATACGTGTTGGTGGAGCCAACCATAAACGAGTCGTTAATGAACCACTTGGTACTTTATCAAGTAACTGACCAGCCGCACGGAAGTGACCGATGTTGGTCATACAAGAACCGATGAACACTTCATCAATTTTGTCACCTTGAACGTCAGAAAGAAGTTTCGCATCATCTGGATCGTTCGGGCAGCAAAGGATTGGTTCTTTGATATCAGCAAGATCGATTTCGTAAACTTTTAAGTATTCTGCATCAGCATCAGCTTTTAACAAGCTCGGGTTGTCTAACCACTTCTGCATGTTTTCAGCACGACGTGCCATTGTACGAGCATCGCCATAACCTTCTGCGATCATCCACTTCAACATAGTAATGTTAGAACGTAAGTATTCAGCAACTTTCTCTTCAGAAAGTGTGATTGAACAGCCAGCAGCAGAACGCTCAGCAGAAGCATCAGAAAGTTCGAATGCTTGCTCAACAGTCAAGTCATTTTCCATTTCTGATAAATCGATCTCAAGGATACGACCAGAGAAGATGTTTTTCTTACCTTTCTTCTCTACAGTTAAGTCACCCGCTTGAATCGCGTAGTAAGGAATTGCATGTACAAGGTCACGTAAAGTGATACCAGGCTGCATTTTACCTTTGAACTTAACAAGTACAGATTCAGGCATATCAAGTGGCATAACACCAGTTGCAGCTGCGAACGCAACAAGACCAGAACCCGCTGGGAATGAAATACCAATTGGGAAACGAGTATGTGAGTCACCACCAGTACCGACTGTATCTGGAAGTAACATACGGTTTAACCAAGAGTGGATAATACCGTCACCTGGACGTAAAGATACACCACCACGGTTCATAATGAAGTCAGGTAATGTATGGTGAGTGGTAACGTCAACTGGTTTTGGATACGCAGCAGTGTGACAGAAAGACTGCATCACTAAGTCAGCTGAGAAGCCCAAGCACGCTAAGTCTTTTAACTCGTCACGAGTCATAGGACCAGTTGTATCTTGAGAACCAACTGTAGTCATCTTAGGTTCACAGTAAGTACCCGGACGGATACCTTGACCTTCAGCTAAACCACATGCACGACCAACCATCTTCTGAGCTTGTGTAAAGCCTTTACCAGTGTCAGCAGGTTGTACTGGAGTACGGAATAATGTAGACGGTTCAAGACCTAATTCTTCACGCGCTTTAGTTGTTAAACCACGACCAATGATCAGGTTAATACGACCACCAGCACGTACTTCGTCTAAAAGTACAGGTGTTTTAAGTTCAGCTTCTGAAATTTGTACGCCATCTTTAAAAGCAGTAACTTTTGCAGCAGCGTGATCAATTTTCAATACAACTTCGTCGCCCATGTTCATGTTGGCAACGTCGATTTCTACAGGTAATGCACCTGCATCTTCCATTGTATTGAAGAAAATTGGAGCGATTTTAGAACCTAAGCACACACCACCATCTTTTTTGTTTGGAATGTGTGGAAGTTCGTCACCGAAGAACCAAAGAACAGAGTTAGTTGCAGATTTACGAGAAGAACCCGTACCAACAACGTCACCAACATAAGCAACTTGGTTGCCTTTCGCGATCAATTCTTTGATTTGATTTAATGGACCAACTTCACCTGGTTTTTCAGGATTGATACCATCACGCTCATTTTTAAGCATTGCATTTGCATGTAATGGAATATCAGGACGGCTCCACGCATCTTGCGCTGGAGATAAGTCATCTGTATTCGTCTCACCAGTTACTTTGAACACAGTGATTTTGATTTCTTCTGGAACATCAGCACGGCTAGTGAACCATTCTGCATCTGCCCAAGATTGTAATACAGCTTTAGCAGCAACATTACCTGCTTTTGCTTTGTCTGCTACATCGTGGAATGCATCAAATACAAGAAGTGTTTTCTTTAATGCTTCAGCAGCTAATTCTGCTAGTTCAGCATTATCAAGAAGATCAACAAGAGGAGCTACGTTGTAACCACCAAGCATTGTGCCAAGTAAATAAACTGCACGCTCTTTAGTTACTAGCGGAGAAGTCGCTTCACCTTTTGCAACAGCAGATAAAAATGCAGCTTTTACATAAGCAGCTTGGTCAACACCTGCTGGAACACGATTTTCAAGCAAATCTACTAAATAAGCTTCTTCGCCTGCTGGTGGATTTTTTAATAAAGTTACAAGTTCAGCAGTTTGAGCATCATCAAGTGGCTTCGGTGGGACTCCGAGTGCGGCACGTTCTTCAACGTGTTGGCGGTAAGCTTCTAGCACAGTGTTATTCCTCTTTTTTAAAAAATTACTCGCAAGTTCCAGCTTTCTACAAGCTTCACAAGTAATATGGACAGCAAAATTTTACTAGACTTCGCGATAAAAGTTAATCGAACTACCGTATTTCTACGTGATGCCCATTATTTTATAGCGAAATGTTCATCTGTTTTAAATACCGCTTTGGTATTAGATCAAAGCTCAATAAAACAACAAATTACACGCATAAAAAAAGACAACTGGTGTTGCCTTTTTCATTAACACATTAAAATGATTTATAGTTTGGAAGCTTATCGTGCGGTGTTTCCAAACATTGATTCATAAATTTCTGCTTGAGCTGTTCGCGTATTGCATCAGGATCGGCTTTAAGCTGATCAACAGGAATTGCATACACTTCATCCAAAATTTCAAAGATAAATTTACGCGTAGTTTCATCTTCAATTTTAGCCGCGTGTTCTTTGGCTTGTTTTTGCTCGATTCCATTTTGGCGATCTAAAGTAATTGAGCGAGCCGCATTACCCACACTAACACAATATCCATGCCATTGCTGTTCTGGTGTTAATGGCTTTTTATCTGCACAACCACCTAAAACCAAACCGACTGCAATCAACAAAACCTTTTTCATCATCATACTGCGATTAATTTGATGCACACATCATACTCAAACTGATTCATTTTGCAAAAAGGAAGCCTTTAAAAAGATTCAGTTGGTAATAAAAATATACAAATCATTTACTACAGCGCATGTTATTTGCAATTTTTTGGCATTTTCCACCTGTTGACGAAAGATAGGTGTTACCTGCAACTAAATTAAAAATCTTACCTTTTGCATCCCAGCATCTCACACCATTACAGCTTTTGATCGAAGTGAGTACTTCACTAGCGGCACTTAATTTATCATTAGAAGCTGTGACAACTGGCTTATTTATAACATTCGTTGGAATAGCTGATGTTGAGTTAACTGATTTGGTATCTTTCACTGCTGCACTATTGGACATCGCTGTTGCTTGCTCCGCTGAAACAGCATTTGTATTTTTTTTAAGCGGATCAAGTTGTGGTTCTTTCTTTTGACTTGGTGGCGGTGTAGCGGAATACGTCGTTACCCCACGAGCATCTACCCACTTATAGTATTCTTTGGCATAGGTTTGGTTTGTAATACACATTAATCCTAAACCAATGACTGCCCAAAGCTGACCAAAAGTGACAGATTTCATCTCATAACTCCAAAAATTGTCAATAAATATATATTTTTCAATAACTTAAATTAATTTTATCACTTTTTTATTATAAAAAATAGTCGAAAAAAAACCTGCTTTATCAATATAAAACAGGCTTTTAATGTTAGATCATTAGAATCGCCAGTTATAGAAAACGTCTAATGCTCGTTCCAATGACTGACTTGCTTCCAAATAAAGTCGACGGTTCATCTGATATCGTAAAGTCAGTTTATTCACCGGCGTAAATACACCAATACCATAACGAATGAATAAGTCTGGTGTGATATAGCCTGTTAGGCTGACTTGAGTGTCATCACCAGTACCTTGCGCATCCAGTGCTAAACCACTTAAACCAAAAGTTCGCCCAATTTGATTGGTCAATGCTCGCGTACCACCCAAGCCCATACTAATACCGGCAGCAGCAATTGTATTGTTTACATCAGATTTAAAGCCCTCTGTATTACTTAAACCACTGTTACCTTCATTTATTCGCCCTGTCAGTAATGCATTTAACGCTTCTTGTTCAGATAGACCTGCATCATTGTACACTTGAATATTTGGAACCGTTGCCGTACCTGTAACGCGCACGCCCACCATGCTACCTTGTACTGGTTTATTGGCATCAATATCCAATGTTGGATTGGCAAGTGGCCCATTAAAACGTGCAATCGCTCTATTCAAATCCAGACTTTGACCATAGGCTTCGATTTTCACTTTTTGACTCACACCTATCGCACCATTAGCACGCATTGCTGTTTCTAAGCCACGTTGTGAAAGATGTAAACGTCCCACTAAAGGAATGTTACTTTCAAAGCCTTGGAAAATAACTTGATTACCTAAAGTCACTGTCATGTCAGCACGAATATCCCAAGGTTTTGCAGCTTTTAAGGTCGCCAATAAGTCTTGACCTTGCTGAACAACACGAACATCAGGCGAAACATTAACCACTGTTGCAGAGCTTTCTGGCATTGAAATACGAGCACGCGGAACATCAATTGTGCCTTTTAAACTTAACCGCTGATCAAACGGGTATACATCAAGACTTAAATCTGGTTTTACAATTGCAGTGATCATCGGTGCTTGGCGAATTAATAAATTATCACCTTTTAAAGTCAATGCGAGATGCGGATTATCTTTCCAATCAAAATTACCTTTAAGTCGACCAACACCTTGACCACTATTAAATGCTCCATCAATACTTGCAGAATCTTGACGGATAGATGAGTAAAGCTGAATATTGTTTAAATTTACAGGCAATGAAATCATACTGATTGCACCATTTTTTAAACGCATTTCACCTGTAAATTGTGGTTGAGTCAGTGTTCCATTCACCTTACCTGCCAGAGCTAATGTACCGCCCATTGAGCGTACATCTTTAATAAATGGTTTGAAAATTTTGAGTTGCACATCATCAAAAGCGATTTCTCCACGCATTGGCATCGTACTTTGGAATGGATTAATAATGACGTTTGCATAACCTGTTCCGATATCAGGCGTTTTCATATCAACACGGAATAACAATCCATCAGTCACGCTTTTTGCTAAAAGACTTAATTCATCGTAAGTAACTGTTGTCGCAATATCCTGCGGATCTGCTGCGGCTAAACCAATTTTGCCATTACGAGTCACTAAGCTTGCATCCACTTTTGGACGAGCACCACTCACCCAAGATGCTCTCGCATAACCATTTAATAATCCAGTAACTGCTAATCCTTCAGGCATAAATGCAGCAAAATCATTTAAGTCTAGATTTTTGGTAATGACTGAGAAATTACCTTTGGCTTTACTAATGCGAGCTGACTGATCCAAACAAACTTGACTACTTGAACTCTGCCAACAGTGTTGCCCTACAAATAACTCAGACAATGCAGTTGAATAAACAATCGGTGCACTTTGGTTTTGTACAAGATTGACACGACGCGAACTAAAATTACCTTTTTGGAGTTGCCCTAACCAATCATTATTTTGGTTAAAACCACCTGCTAGCTGTACATAAAAATTCGATTGACGGTTTTTACTTTCAACTTTTAATAAATGCGCTTTACGTGTACCAGCCAAGCTGATCGTCGCATTTTCAATTTCTCGATTACCGTTACGCAAGCGATCAACTTTTGCAGTTAATAAAGTCGGTGTTGTTTCTGAAGTTGGCAACTCACCTTGTATACGTAATGATTTGATACTGGCTAAATCATTAAACGCAAAATTATCAACGGCAATATTTGCAGTGGCTTTTAACCTTGGCTGCGATTGCACATTCAAAATGCCGTATGCACGACCTTGTAATCCAGGATAAAGTTCATATAACGCAGGTGCATTTAATTTGATTCTTAAATTTTGAGCATTACCCGTTGCTTGCAACTGATTTTGAGCATATGAAAGAAATAAATCATTTGCTTCAAACTGTTGAGGTAAAAAGCCTTTTTGATTCGAGTCTAGTAATAATGATAAATTACCACGGCCACGTATGGCTTTGTTATTAATCAAACCAGCAGCATTTAATTGTCTAATATCAATTCGTTTTAATTTATCAGACCACACACCTTGTGAGTTTACATTTCCAGAAATTTCACCTTTTACACTTGAAACGAAATATTGTGGCTTAAATCGTACTAGCGAAGCTTGAATATCCCATCCAATTTTATCTTTTAGATTTACTGCACCTTTTGCAAATACTTTACCCGCAACACCATCATGCTTTAATTCATTAATTTTAATATATTCAGGTGTACCTGCTAAATCGATTTTCAATAACCCATTGCCTTGATTCAAAGCATTCAATGAACCATCATAATTCACTGCAAAGCTTTTGAAACCGCCACCAGCCTTTTGATCATTGAAAATTAGAGCCGCAGTACTTTTACCTTTTAGTGCAACAGTCTCAACTTTACCAGCTTGAGGAATTTGTCCTTTTAAATCAATTTGATCAAACTTAATGATTTGTTGATTTGGTTTTGCAAAACCATTCGCTTTGATCTGACCATTTAACAAATTCACTGGCGCGGCAGTTGAAATGCTTTGAGGGTTAAAATTCTCGGCTTTTAAATCCGCATTCCAAACCAATTGTTGCTTTTCATTTGGTAATTTAACTTTTGCTTGACCTGTTAACTTACCCTTATCAGCTTGATATAAAAAATTTTCCACATTTAAAAGGTTATCTTTCAAATCAAGTCGAGCTTCGTATTTTCCTGTCGGCAATAATGTTTGCTCATGCGGGCGAACCGTCGTTGAAACAAATACATCTTGCTGACCATCTTTTAAAGTTACATTGGTTTGACCTTCATCACTACTTAGCCAGCCAATATAAGGCACAGCGCGATCAATATCTTGCCAAGCAACATTCAACAACATCGGCTGTGATTGATTATCTTTTGAAGCGGCTTGATCTAGTCTAACTGTCCACGTTTCGTATTGATCAAAGGCAAGATTGGCAATTAGAGCCAAGCCTTTTTCCATCGAACCTGAGGTGCTTAGATTTGCGTCCAAATTCGGCGGTAAAAAATCTTGCGCGACTTGAGGAACTGTTTTATCTTTAGGATTCAGACGATTTAAACGTCCTTTAATATCCCACGACACATGATCGTGCCAATTCACCAAGCCTGCTAGCGCAACCGAACCACCCATCAACTGTCCGTTAAAATCACGGATATTTAATTGATTCACCAGATCGGTATCCATAATCGCAGTATATTTACCTTCTGGAATTTGCTCACCTTTTAGATCTGTGTCTAAATTTAGCACTAACTTTTCAATATCACCGCTAAATCTAGCTACACCATCTTTTGCAAATAATTTTTGTTCTTTCATTAGCGGTAAATGATAGTTTTTAAACAACAACTCACCCTGCATAGGAACATGTTCACGTACTGGGTGAAGTCTTACCCAGCCTGTAAGTAAATCAGGTGTAGTGGTTGCAATTCCTGCTTTTAAAGTATCTAGAGTACCTGTCGCTACCAGTTTTATTGTGTGTATATCTAAACTTTTTAAAGACGGAATAATTACATCTGCCTTGGCATCGATTGGATATTTGCCACTAAAGTCCATACTACCCTTGGCATTTTTAACTGCTAGATAGCCCATATCCATTCGAGAATCTTCAAACTCAAGTTTAGTCCCTGACCAAAGTGCGTCTTTTAAATAAACATCATTAAAATCAACTTTAGATGTTGCAGTTTTAATTTGCAAATGATCTAAAGTCGCCTCATCTATGCGCAAAACAAAAGGTAATTTAATGGCATCAAATGCAAATGGTTTATCTGAAGGTGGTTTTTTGTTTATAACCTTTAAGTTTCGAACATCGGCATGACTTAAATGTATTTCTTTATTGAGCATTGCACGCCAGCCCAAAGATACATCAGCACGATCAAGTGACACATCTACAGCACTGAGCTTCAATAAAACATTTTTAAGAATAATCCCTTTGAGTAAATTGCCGCTCTCATACTCATAAGTAATGATGGTTTGACTCTTGAGAACACGATCTAATAGAAACCGACTTCCCTTATCCGTAGACATCATGACAAGGAATGAACTTATAAAGAGTAAAAAAATGATAAGCACAATCAGCAGAATACTACGGAGTATATGCCGCTTTTGTTTTGGTCCAATTGGAGCTGTTGGTTGCTGTTCTACTTCCGACATAATCGACCTAAAATTGTTTGACCTTCTCGAAGGAATTTTTAAAAGTTATTAAAGTTGTGGACCAATAAAGAAATGTAATCGTATAGGATTATTATCATTTGAAATTCCCGACGCCACATCTAAACGAATTGGCCCAATCGGTGATTTCCAGCGAATACCTACACCAATACTATATTCTGTCGGATTACTAAATTGCTTATCATAAGCGTTCCCGAAGTCAGAAAAAATTGCTGCACGCCAGCCATCTTTAAATTGATAGTTGTATTCAAAAGATCCTACCCCTAATGCTTGTCCACCAATCTTATAGCCATTTTCTTCAGGTGAGAGACTCTTATAATCAAAACCACGAAGAGATTGATCTCCTCCAGTAAAGAACCGTAAGTTGTATGGCACTTTATTGAAGTCATCTGTAAAGATATAGCTTGCATCGCCGCGCCCGACAAATTGATGGTCTTCATTTTCACCTAAAGAATAAATAAAGCGCCATCCTGCAGTTAGGATTGCCATATTCGCATCTGATAGTAACGATTCTGTACCTAGCTCAACTTTATATGTTTGTTTAAACCCTTTGGTCGGATTCAAGCGAGAATTAGAATTAGTTTTAGATAACTCATAACCGAACAAGAGTGATTCTTGCTCCGAATCAATACCTGAAACTCTAAAGGCATCTGGCAAATCATTAACATCAATATCACCCTGTTTGGTTAGACGGTCCAAACGATAACGTAGCCCCATAGTATGCTGCCAATCACCCAATGGATTCTTAATCACTCGTTCACCACCTAGTACAGCGGATTCAACCAACAGATTAATATTCGGTCCAATATCATCGCGTGTTTCACGTTCATAACCTCCTACAAGGTTAAAATAATCATTCAACGGATGTTTATAAGGGATGCTATAGCGTCCATCTATTGACTGACGAATTTCAGAAACTTCAACGTTCGCATCAAACGCATGACCGTATTTATTTACGATTGCACGTCTATACTGGCTTCTAATACGTGCACCTGTATCAGTTCCATAACCGATACCTGTTTCAAGACTATTCAAGCGATCTGCATTTAAAGTCACCACAACTGGAATCTTTTTATCAATTCTTGCTTGTTCTTCCATTTGTTGGCGCGCATCATCTTCATCTTCGTGATCATGAGATAAAGGCATCGTACTTGCTAAAGCATAAGGCTGCGCTGCTTGCCCACCAGAGAACTGTGATTCATCAACCACATCCTGAGTAACTTCTTGCGCTGAGGTGACTTTTTGTCTAGCCAAATCTTCTTTTTGTTGGCTATTTAATAATTGTGATTCTTGAATTTTTTGTTGATTAACCAATACTTGTAAATCTGGAGCAAGTTCTAACGGCGGTTGGATAGGATCAGGTTTAATCGTATCGACTAGAGTGTAGTTAAAATAGCGTGTATTTGTCAGATTATTCGCCAAGAGATTAACACGCCAAAAAGCATAATCATCACCCTCTTTCCACGGTGCCAAACTGTCTAAAACCTTTTGTGTTAAAGGTAAAGGCTTGTTTGGATCACTCATGCGATATTCGACTTGTTTCAGCTTATAGCGCTCACCTGTCTCATATTTTAAATTAATATCAGCAACTTTTTCTGGTTGGCTAATTTTGACATCATGTAATCGCCAAAAGGAATCAAAGAAACCGTTATCAGTTGCAGTATTCACAATTTTGTTTTTAGTCGCTTCATATTTGCCATGATTAAAGATGTCATCAACATCTTGTTCTGGAACTAAGCGTATAACTTGAAATTGGGGTAAGTTCTCACCTGCACCTGTAAACTCAATATTTTGATCTTTGATAATGATAGGCTCATTAGGTACGACATTCACCTTTACCTTACTGTCACTCAATCTCTCAAACTTAAATTCAGCATTATAATAACCAACAGCTTGAGCAGCTTGATTTGTCAAGGATCGTAGTTGTGGTAGCGCCACACTGAAATCTTCAAAAGCTTCCTGAGTAAAACTAGAAAGTTTGGCCTTAATATTGGTGGCTAATTCAGGTGGTGCTCCTGAAACATCTGCTGTAATACGTGGAACTTTATCGGCATTTAATAAATTTTCAGGACGTAAACGCGTCCATATTCGTTTAAAGAAACCAATTTTTTCTTGTGCTTGTTCTTCTTTGGGCTGAAGCTCTGCAAGTGTTCTACCTGTTTCATTTGCTTCAACAACAATCTTACTATCTGTTTGAATCTGTTGCATCAGTTGATCAATATTAACAGGCGCTTGAGTAATCTGTGTTAATTCTGACTGAGAAGCATCATTCACCGAAATTTCTGGGACTTTCGAAGCACTATCCTTATAATTTTTTGCCTCATTTTTTGCATCTTCAGCAACACGAAAGATCTCATCTGCCATGTTTTGATCTACGGTCAACACAGGTAAGTTTTCTAAATTATCATCTAACTCAATTGGCTTTAATTCATTAATTTGGTTTAGGGATTGTTCTTGTTGTTGCAAAGCTGCAAGACTATCAAAATCTGAGCTGCTGTATTGAGAATATTGAACTTCTGAAGATGGCGTATAACCAATACTACTGACACTTGATTGCAAGTCAGCAGAAACCTGAGGCTGTAAAACTGATTCATTTTCAGACAAAACTGGCGCTTGCTCTTGAGCCCAAGCAACTGATATACAAGAACTAATCAAAAAACTACTACAAATAAGTTTAGGAAAATCCTGCATTTTAAAAATTAAATGCATAGAATGAACCAGTGTCGACTGTTTAAACTTAGCTTTTGATGGCATGTTGGGCTCTAAACTTATTTTAATTTATGTTGTGTTGATGGCTGAAATAACGTTCAAATAATTGATTTTCATCCAATCAAACATTGAAAGTATCATACATGCATTTTCTACTATTTTTACACTACGTCACATTTTTTTATAAAACACAATGAAGTGAACACATGATGAAACAAGATGACCGCTTAATGACATCACGCCGATTTGCCCCGATGTTTTTCACTCAGTTTTTTGGGGCGCTCAATGACAATGTTTATAAACAAGCACTTCTTTTAGTCATAACTTATGGCTGGATTCAACAACAAAGCGCTCCAATTAGCACATTAAATAATTTAGCAGCACTTTTATTCATTTTGCCATATTTTTTCTTCTCCGCCACGGCTGGGCAAATTGCTGATAAATATGAAAGATCTCAACTTATACGATTTATTAAAATATTAGAAATCGTGATTATGCTGATTGGTACAGCGGGCTTTTTACTTGGTAATTTATGGCTCTTGTTATTCGCTTTATTTTTAATGGGAACACACTCAACTTGTTTCGGTCCAATTAAATACGCAATTTTACCAGAAATTCTAAAACCTCATGAATTGATGTCTGGCAATGCATTGTTTCAATCAGGAACTTCGATTGCCATACTTTTGGGTATGATCGTTGGTGGTGCAGTCATTGCCTCTTCTGAAGGAAATTTATTGTGGATTAGTATTACAGTTGTGTTGATCGCTTGCTTAGGCTATTTATGCAGTCGCTTTATCCTTCCTCAGAAAGTCGCCGCACCTGATTTAAAAATTGATTGGAATTTTGTGCGTACTAGTTTTCAAACAATTAAATATGCGAAAAGTATTCCTGTTGTATTTGTCATTTTGCTCGGTAACTCATGGTATTGGTTTTACGGCGCAACTTATCTCACACAAATACCTCAACTTACCCAACAAAATTTACATGCCTCAGAAAATGTTGTCAGTTTACTCCTCACTTTTTTCTCGGTTGGTATAGGGGTCGGTTCACTACTGTGTAGACGAATTGGTGGAACTGAAATCAATATCAAAATGGTGCCGTATGGTGCAATTGGTCTGACAGTTTTCGCACTTTATTTGGCGGCAAGTTTAGCTTTTGTTCCAGAGCGCACAGGCGATTTACTTACATTGAAAGATATCTTTACTCAGGGTTCAGTTTATTATCATGTCATGCTAGCGGTTACGCTACTTGGAATTAGTGGTGGTTTTTACATTGTCCCCCTTTATGCCATGATGCAAGCCTATTCGCCACGTTCACACAGAGCACGTGTTGTTGCCGCGAATAACATTTTAAATGCTGTATTTATGGTCTCCTCAGCAATTTTTTCAATTTTAATCTTAAGCATTTTGAAAATTGATATTAAAATCTTATTTACAATTACTGCTGTTTTAAGTGCAATCTTTTCATTTTGGTTATTAAAACGCTTAAAGCCTTTATTGAAAGATGCACCCAACACATTAGAGGATTAATATATGCGTCATTACACTGGTCTCGATAAAATTATTAATTCTTTTGATCAAGCTTTAAGAAGCTTAGTACCCGGTGCAACCAGTGCTCAACGAACTAACCCTTCAAGTGATGAACCTTCACAATTATGTGTGAGTGACGCTCGTCATGTTGCTGGATTAATGAGAGTAAACCACAGTGGAGAAGTTTGTGCACAAGCGCTTTACCATGGACAAGCATTAACTGCAAAACTCCCCCATGTTCGCGAAGAAATGCAACAGGCTGCTATTGAAGAGCAAGACCATTTAGCATGGTGTGAAGATCGCTTACAAGAGTTAGATAGCCACACAAGTGTTTTAAATCCAATTTGGTACGGATTATCATATGGAATGGGTGCAATTGCAGGTATTGCAGGTGATAAATACAGTTTAGGTTTTGTCGCTGAGACTGAACGCCAAGTCAGCCAACATTTGCAAGAGCACATTCAGCAACTGCCTGCTCATGATGAGCGCTCACGTAAAATACTCGTACAAATGAATGAAGATGAACTGCATCATAGAGAAACTGCACTAAATGCAGGAGGTGTTGATTTGCCTGTTCCTGTTCGTATCACCATGACTGCAATTTCAAAATTAATGACTAAAACAAGTTATTATTTATAAAATAGGCTTGGGAATTGTGAAATCATAATTCCCCTATTTTTTCAAAAAATTAAGAGATTCATTTAAATACAATTTTGCCCTTATCATGTGAATAACGGTCATACCAAAAGCTTTGAGATTGCTTTTCTGTATCCGTAAAAATCGTATAGTTAATTTTCCCTTGTCTAAAACTGATTTGATCACGATTTTTTACCGCTATAACTCTTAAATCATTGACCCAAACACGCTGTTGCTGATCAATTTTAATCCGAGCTAAAGATGTACCATCTTGTCGTTCAGCAATCCACTGTGGCTGACTTATTGATGCATTTTGATCTGTTACAACGTTATTAGATTCAACTAACCCAGCTTTAATGTTTTCTTCTTTGGTTTTGCTAATATCACAGCCTTGCAACTCACTGACTTGTGTACAGCCTGAATATTCCAATTGTTGTCTATATTTGGCATCAATTGCATAAGCAGAGTTCATAACGCCACATGAGATAAAACCCGCAATCATCAGCTTTATTTGCATAGAGCACCTTTATATTTTATTCATCAATCATTTATTTAAACATCAATCTTAAAATAGGTCTGTAATTTAAATGTTGAGCCTAAAAATAAAAAACCTATGAGATGAATCATAGGCTTTTAAAAAATTAAGAAATTAGTTTAAACCATGTTCAGCTTTAAAACGCTCTAAATTTCGAACTGCATCTTGGTAACGCGATTGCACCCGACTACTGTTCATTCTTAAATCATACAAACGCTTTTTATAATCATCACGATCCTTAACCGATAGATCTTTGCGTTCCAATTCTTTGAGATAATGATTTATGTCAGTTTGCGAACGATTAAATTCTGAGTCTGCTTGATAATATGCATTTGCAACTTGGTAATAATTACGCAATGACTCACGTTTTTCGATTGGACAAACTCTAAAATCACCACGTCCGTCTAAAGCTTCATTAAAAATGGTTTCAGGGCGACAGTAATATCCTAAGCCCTTTTGGTAACCTTTCTCATATAAACTTTGATTCGGGACAATATTCGCTTTTTGACAAGATGAATAGTATTTATCTAAACGTGAATCATGCCCAGCAGAACCATCTTTCTCACCAACATTAAACCAATTTGCCGTTTTACATTGATCGACACTCATAGCAGCGCAACCAGAAAGCAAAACCGTTAAAACTGATAAGCATAAAATTTTTTTCATAAAAAATTCCTATTATTATAGTGTTCCAACAAAATTAATTACATTGTAATGACAGGATAAGCATTCTGCTGTTGATACATTAAATCATTATGTCGCCATAAATCGAATAATGGGATTTTAACATCTAAAGCCAATGGTAACTTTTTTGGATTAAATTGCATATGCTTTAGAGAGTTACCCCATGCAATTACATCAATATCTAAACTAATATTGTGCGAAGGACGCACTCGCCCTGACTGCGCTTCAAGTTTTTTTAATTTTTCAACTATTTGATCAAAATTAAGCTGACTTATTAATAGACATGCAGAATTCCAATAATCAGCACCAATTTTATCTCGGCAAGGAATTTCATAAATTGGAGAAAATTCAACACGACCTAAACTAGCAATCTGATCATAAGCAAAAAGAAAATTCTTTTGCTGATCAACATTACTCGCCAGTGCGAGCGCAAAAATTGTTTCTGTTGCGTTCAAGACGAATTCCTACTGCATTAGCTTGTGCAATGATGGCTGGTTTACGAATGGTAATGTTGATCGATTCGATCGAAGGGAAAGTAGAAAACAAACTATTTAGGACGAGCTGTGCAGCATGTTCAATTAACTTTGGTTGAGCTGTCTGGATAACATGAGCTGCAAGCTCACAAATCTGAGCATAGTTAAGCGTATCTTCTAACTCATCTGAAGTTGCAGCCTGTGCCAGATCATTATGAATGGTTAAATCTAGCATTAAAGGTTGAATAATTTGACGTTCCCAATTGAAACAACCAATCACTGTATCGACCTTTAGCCCCTCAATAATAATGGCATCCATAATTTACATCACTTAATAATTCCCCCTTTAATAAAGGGGGATTTAGGGGAATTCTTCTTAATGCTTTAAAAATGAAGCAGGTTCAATATTGTGAACCATTTTCAAACGTTGGTCAGCATAAATATCGGTATATGGTGCAAGAACACGCATGAAACGATCAAAATATAGCATCTGCTTAAACAATAAGGCGAAGTCGCGTGGGAATTTAATCCCATGACGTTCACCGACGCCAATCATATCCATCATAATGTCATTAAGATCAGCAGGATTTGAACTTAAAATTTCTTGTGGATCTGCCAACAAAACACCGCTAAATAAACGCTCTAAGTCATCTGCAAGCACTTGTGTATCAACTTTATGATGTGTCATGCCCATTTTGAGCATATTTTCTGCCATAGCAACGTAATTGGTATGTTGTAATGCATCCATAAATGCCATACACGCAGACCAAACTTCAGGGTTTAACTGTCCAACAATACCAAAATCGATAAATCCAATACGACCATCTTCAAGTAGCATGAGATTCCCTGCATGTAAGTCTGCATGGAAACTTTTACAAAGCATCAAACTACCAAACCAAGTATTCATTGCTGTAATAAGAACTTGAGTTGGATCTTTCGCATATTTTTTTACAACATCAAAATCCGTCAATGAAACACCATACAAGCGCTGCATGGTCAAAACACGACGTGTAGAAAATTGATGATAAACTTTTGGTGCAGTAGCCGCTTGGTTGCCTGAGATATTTAAATATTCAATAAAATCATCTAAGTTTTGTGCTTCTTCAATAAAATCAACTTCACGTACCATACGTGTTTTGATCTCATCAACAATTTCAGAAAGAGATGCAAATTTTATTTTAGGTACTGCTTTTTCAAGTAATTTTGTTGCCCAATGCACTACATTTAAATCAGTGTATAAAATAGTTTCAACACCAGGTTTTTGCACTTTTAATACAACATCTTCACCCGTCACTAATTTTGCTGCATGCACTTGAGCAATCGAAGCCGATGCTAAAGGTTTTTCGTCAATAAAACTGAAAATTTCATTGAGATTACGACCTTCGAACTCTTCTGCCAATACTTTCTGGATATAGGTAAATGGTAAAGTTGGAGTTTGATCTAAACAGCCTTGAAACTCTTGAACATATTCACGCGGAAATAAAGAAGGCGTACTGGCAATAAATTGTCCCAATTTAATATACGTCGAACCCAATGATTCAAAAGTCTCACGCATGAGCTTTGCGTTACTTGGTTTTTCAGTTGCGTATTTTACACCTGCTTGTGCCGCAACAACCACTGTTTCACCAATACGTGCAACAGATCGTAATCCATCGAATAAAATATTTCTTTTCATAATCTTTCTTGCCTCACAGATTATTGTAGTTTAGCAAATTTTGCTCATTTTACCGATCAAGTTGCCTGACAAACTGGACAATTTACATCTTTTTCAAATTTGAGAATACGTTGAGTTAAATTTAAACCATTCCAAACTAAGAGTTTTTCTCTCAGTGGCATCAACCCCAAACCTAAAAACAGCAATGTGTGATGTGCTTGTAATGACGCCATCATTACAGGTGTAGTTGCAAGTACGCCAGATTCTGCACATCTTAGACCTTCATTAGCATTGTCTGCTTTTGGAAATAAACACTCATAACAGGCTGAATCAGAATCCACCATAAATAACTGTCCTTCAAATCCTATTGCTGAAGCGCTAATCAATGGTACTTGATACTTTTTACATATGCTGTTGACCAAATATCGAGTTGTAAAGTTATCACAGCCATCTAACACTACATCTTGATGTTGTACGAAATCATCAGCATTCGTTACATCAAATCGTATATTTTGATAGCTGACTTGTATGTGAGGATTAATCTCTTGTATACGCTTTGCGAGTATTTCAGCCTTATATCGACCTAAATCATTTGTAGTAAAAGCAATCTGCCTCTGTAAATTACTAATCTCAATCGTATCAGCATCAACAATTGTAATTTTTCCCACACCTGCTCGTGCAAGCAATTCAGCGCTTGTACAACCTATTCCCCCAGCACCAATAATCAATACATTCGCGAGTTTTAATTTTTCTTGTGCTTCTATATCCCAACCATCTAATAAAATCTGACGACTATAGAGATGCATTTCCTCATTACTTAGCTCAAATTCGTTTTCTAAATGGTCTGACACATTAATTCCCTAACTTACATTTAACTGGCTAGATTTTAAGTATATGAGTGTGTTTATGAAAGAAGATTCTAGCATTTATAGAATTTAACTTTGACAATACCCATTTTTTACCCCAATATTTTACACACTCATTAACAGTTAAATAAAATCAACAAGTTATAACTCAGGTTAAAAACTTTGGATATTCTTCAATTTTTTTAATAAGTTTATGTTTTAGCTTATTATATTGATGATATCTTACTGTTCACTGCCACATAGGCAGCTTAGAAACAAAATCGTGATGGCAATTTTTACCGCAGATTGTTCACTGCCACATAGGCAGCTTAGAAATTTGAATAAAGTCCTAATACTCTGAGGATTAAGTTCACTGGCGCACAGGTTGCTTAGACAATGATCAAAACACCTAAAGAAATATAATTTAGTTAAGTTTCTTCTGATCATTCATAATTTCGTATGACTGCGCTCGAAGTAAATCTTCTTTTGTCGCAAACGTACTGTTCCGAAGTTGTTCAATAGATTTTTGTTTGGTTGCATCATTAGCGTTACTTTTTAGAATTTGATCACGTTGAGACAAATAACTATTTACTTGTGTTTGCCAATTCGCTTCATCTTGGTCAACTCTCTCCAAACGATCTGCCGCTTCAGGCCCGAGTAAACTTTCTCGCATATTACGCAGTTCTTGAGCAGAGCCACCCTTCGTTTTTATTTCTTGAGTAAGTTGCTGTAATTCTGCAAATTGCATCGACACACGAACGCCATCTGCTAAAGTAGATGGCAGCTCATTAATCAAGTCAGCTATCTTTATGGCTTTTTGTTGTGTTGATAAATTCTTATTAGAATGGATTCTCATTTGCTCAATATTAAACTGATTCAGATTCCGCTCATTTCCAAACAGAGCATTAATTTCAGCCTGATTGAAAAACTGTTGCTGTAGCTTATTCATCTGATCAATAATTTTTTGAAATTCCTCAACATCTCCAGATTTAAAATTCCCTCTTGGTTTTTGATTTTTTAAAGCATGTGTATAGGCAACATACTGATCTAATAAATAAATTGCATAGTTTGAAGCAGTATCTGGCAAAGTTGCTGTTAGGTATTGTTTAATATCAGAAATCAGTTCAGATTCTGTTTTTTCTCCTAAACTTGAGAAAAAATAATCAAAACAACTTCTCAGACCTACCGTTAAAATTAGTTTACCGTTCCCATCTACTTGGATTGGACAATCTATTTCAGTTCCTTGCAGTGACTGTGCGAGTATAGGCATCTTTCCTTTTTGATTATTTTGTTTTTCATTGGACAAATCATTTTTTGATTGTAATTGAGTTTGCTGATTTAGATGATTCTGCTCCTTTTGTCCCTCTGGTTTAAAATACCAGTATATAAAAGCCAGCAATAGCAATAAACAGACCATTAAGCCTAAAAAGATTATTCTATTATTTAAAACCTTATTACTCATCATCCTTTACTCTATTTATTATTCATTCTAAAAAATATTGAGGCTAAAGGAGTTAAATTTACCCCTTTAGCCTATTTATTAAAGACCCTGATTTTTTAACCGATTTGCTTGAGTACGAAATGGTGTAACAGGATTTTGTAAGAAGCCTACTAAACCTAATATTTGATTCACTTCATCTAAATGGTTAAATGCATAATTATCACGAATAACTGTTCCCAAATGGCTTGAACACCTTGGTACTAGACCATCATTTTCACCGGGGATAAGTAGAGATGTAGCAGCAAGACCATAATCCATCGGATCTAAAACATTGGTTAAGACCCCTGTTCCGCTCCAAGAATAATAACGAACGCCATTTACAAGCTCAGTACCTGCTCCACAAGCGGTCGTTGGGACACCAGCAGGAAAACGTTGATTAAAATTAGCTGAACCAGCAGTCGTTAATGAATTAAGTCCTGCAATCGCATCTTGATCATAATAATGACCAGAGCCAATCCCAACTAAAGAAAAGAATGCATTAACCGCACCAGCAATTATAGGTGAAGCTGCTGGCCCAATAGGTGATTGCGTTACTGCATAAACCACATCTGCTACATTTGAACCTTTAGCGGGACCACCCACTGATGTTACAGAAGCAACTTGATTAGGTATCAAACCAGCCACATATCGTATTGATTGTGAACCGTGACTATGCCCGATCAAGTTAACTTTTTGAGCACCTGTGATCGCCAGCACTTGTTTAGCTTGAAGTAATAATTGTTCTCCACGAACTTCTGATGAATTAAAAGAAGCTTGTTGCGCCACAAATACATTTGCACCGTTTCCAACTAGATCCTCTGTAATGCCATTCCAATATTGCAATGGTCCGACCGCAGAAAAACCTGCCATTCCATGTGCCAACAAAATTGGATATTTAGTTTTTGCATAGCTTGATGTAACACTTGTACTACCGCCGACTGAACAAGAATTTACATTACAGTTTTGCCATGATGCTTTTGGCGCTAGAAAATCGAATAAACCTGCATGTACAACAGATCCACTACTCACTAGCATGCCCGCCATTAACGCCATAGTCTTGAAGTGTTTTTTCTTCACGTTTTTGCTCCTAGCATTTTTCATTTTTATTACAAACGTTTAGTCCTAAAGCTTTGTATGCGGAATCATTCCATACATACAAAAGACTGCGAAAATTATACTCCCTAGAAATATTGTGTGAATTTTAGACTAAAACAAACCGCGCCAAAATCATAACAATACACGCCATTTTTTTTGTTGAAATGCAAAATTCCGATGAATGTACATTTTCAAATGCGCTTCACTGCTTTAATTTCACGATGAATGGAATAAGTATTTCAATGGAATTTGTTCAACATTATGAGTATTCCCCGTCTTCAGTATCAGCATTTTATTAGTGGCTCTTATGTACATTTACTCAGTGAGGTTGTGTCTCGGTGGAACATTTCATCTGAAGAATTATTCTGGGGTACTGGAGTCGATGTTAAACAATTAAATGATCTAAATTATAAAATTAGTCTGAGTTCTTTCAAGAAAGTGATTGCTCGTACTATAGAGCTTACTCAAGAAGATGGAATCGCTTTCTACGCCGGCACTCAACTCAAAATAAGCTCTCATGGTTTACTTGGCTTTACCGTTGCCATATCAAAAAATGCTTTTGAAGCAATAGAAACTATTAACCAATTTGTTCGTTTGCAATGTTCATTTGTGGAACTAAATTTTACTGTAGAGAATGACCTTGCTTATTATGGAATTACATACGATCACTCTGTATTAAATTTTAATGATGCAACAGATTTACAAGCCTATGAATTTAGCTGTGTATTTTTCCTCATCGGTTTTGTACATTTAGTGCGTTTTTTTATACCTAGTTTTAAACCATGTGTAGAACTACAGTGTAAATATCCCGAATATTTCACGCGTTTCAATGACATTCTAACTACAACTTTTGAAGAAATACGCTATGAGCAATCTTGTAGCCGTATTATTAGTTCTGCAAAATTTTTAGATATGCCACTGAGCATGTCAGACCCGCTGACTTCAGAAAAATTTAGACTACTGTGTCAAAAAGAATTAGATGATCTTGTTGCTACACAAGATATTATTCAACGCGTTAAATATCTTATAGATGATAAAACTGATGGCTTACTTAATATTGATCAAGTATCCCAAAAATTAAATCTTACCAAAAGAACACTTCAACGTATGTTGAAAGAGAAAGAAAGAAGCTTTCAATTACTCTATGATGAAGTTCGTAGGACTAAAGCTCAAAAATTATTATTGAATCCATTCATTACCAAAGATGAAATTGCAAAAAATTTGGGGTACTCATCAACATCAAGCTTTAGTCGTGCCTATAAACGTTGGGAAAATCAATAAATCAGACTAATCCTATGTCACAATAAGTGCTGATGATGAAACTGATCGGATGAGATATGTCTGAAAATAAGATGCTGCCTGTAGATCTACCTAAAGCTTATCGCTTACTGAATCACGGTCCTACAGTTTTAGTTTCTGCACAACACGAACAAGATACCGATGTTATGGCGGCAGCTTGGGCGTGTGCCTTAGAACTGACGCCTGCCAAGGTGACTATCGTATTAGATAAAAGTACCAAAACACGGCAACTAGTTGAGCAAAGTGGATATTTTGCTTTACAAGTTCCTTGTTACGCGCAAATAGACATGGTGCATCAATTAGGAACGATAAGTAAATTTGATAATCCAAACAAACTAGAAGATTGTCATACTCAGATTTTCTACCAAGCAGGATTTGATGTTCCTTTAGTTAAAGACAGCCTCGCATGGCTGATTTGTAAAGTGATTCCTGAACCATATATCCAACAAACACATGATCTATTTATTGGATCAGTGATTGCAGCATGGGCAGACCCACGTGTGTTTAAAGATGGGCACTGGCATTTTCAAAACGTCGAAAAAGAATTGAAAAGCTTGCACTATATCGCTGGTGGAACATTTTATTTGATCGGTGATGAAGTCAAAGCCAGTATATAAAAACAAAAAAAAGATGACTATAGCCATCTCTTTTTATTCAAATTATTCTCGGATTTATTTAACTGCATGCTCATAGCGTTGATTAACTTTATTCCAGTTCACTACGCTCCAGAACGCTTTCGTATAATCTGCGCGACGGTTTTGATATTTCAAGTAATACGCATGTTCCCAAACGTCTAAGCCTAACAATGGTTGTCCTTTCTTCTCGGCAATATCCATCAATGGATTATCTTGGTTCGGTGTAGATGTAATTTCTAATTTGCCCGCTGGGTTGACAATTAACCATGCCCAACCTGAACCAAAACGACTAGTTGCAGCTTGGTTAAATTGTTCTTGAAAAGCTTCAAATGAACCAAAATCTTGAGTAATCTGCTTCAATAATTTTGGGCTTACCTTACCCGTTTTATTGGTAGGAGCTAAGCTTTCCCAAAAAAATGCATGATTGAAATGACCGCCACCATTGTTTCTAACAGTAGCATTGTATTTAGAAATTTGCTTTTGAATTTGTTCAACTGTTAGTTTATCTAACTCAGGATATGTTTTGATCTGAGCATTAAGATTGTCCACGTAAGCCTTATGATGTTTTCCATAATGAATTTCCATGGTTTGTTGATCAATAGCAGGCTCTAACGCATTGGTTTTATAAGGTAACGGCGCTTGCGTAAAATTTGCAAAAGCTGAAACACTAAAACTAGAACATATAACTAAAGACAAAAATCCTTTCTGAAGATTTCGCATCACACACCTTTATTGATAATCGTTTTCATTATCAACATATAGATAAATGAGCCTTGGGTCAAACAACAGTATATAAATCAATACATTTCTAAATAGCTTAAATACAAAAAAAGCGATCAATCATCGCTTTTTTGTAGCTTTGAAATTTTATTTAGCAGCCATGCGGATAGAGCCATCAAGACGAATGACTTCACCATTTAAATATGAGTTTTCAGCAATATGCCCAACTAAACGAGCAAATTCCTCTGGGCGACCTAAACGTGATGGATAAGGTACCATTTGCCCTAAAGCATCTTGCACATTTTGCGGTAAAGCTTTGAGCATAGGTGTTTCCATAATACCTGGGGCAATCACCATAACTCGGATTGCGTGACGCGATAATTCACGTGCAATCGGTAAAGTCATTGCCACTACAGCACCTTTAGAAGCTGAATAAGCTGCTTGACCAATTTGACCATCAAATGCCGCAACTGAGGCCGTATTAACGATCACGCCACGATCTTCATCACCCTCTGCAACCGTGTTTTTACTCATTGCTTCTGCTGCTAAACGAAGCATATTAAATGTACCCGTTACATTGATCTGCAAAGTTTTAGAGAACATTGCTAAGTCATGTGCACCCTCTTTGCCTACAACTTTTGCAGATGGTCCAATCCCTGCACAATTTACTAAACCATGGACACTGCCATGTTTTGCAACAACCTCTTTAAAGAATTGTTCCGCAGCTTTTTCATCGGTCACATCCAACTTCACAAAGTCAGCCTTGTCACCTAAAACCTGTACTTGTTGCTCACCCGCTTCAACATTCATATCCACTAATGTAACTGATGCGCCTTCCTCTACTAAATATTCAGCTGTAGCCGCACCAAGTCCAGAACCGCCACCAGTAATAACAAAATGTTTTCCTTGAATTTTCATTTACGTTTCCTATCAAATTAAAGATATATATTTTTATAAGCGAGAGTAAAGATAACTTTTTTCCGATACAATTCCAAAAAGTAGCAAATTTAATGCAACTTTTGAGCATTCATCCTAATTTATCTCCTATATTTTATCTAAATATGAGCAAAAATCCGCACATTGAATTGAACTCTGCTAAAGACACCATTTCAAATGCTTTAATACGTGAGGCATTGAGTGTTGCTGCAAGTCGAGGTCTGAACATTGTCAATATTGCCAATCGTGCAGGTATTTCAGCAGAATTACTCACTTCAACCAAAGCTCGTGTTCCCGTCATCCAATGCGCACAGCTTTGGATTGAAACAGCAAAAATGCTAAATGATGAATTTTTAGGTATGGATTCACATCCAATGCGGCGTGGAAGCTATAAATTACTCGCTCAAATAGCTTTTGGAGCTGAAACCTTAGAACAAGCAATTCATGAAATTTTTAAGTTTCTCAGCCTGATCTTAGATGATATTCAAGGTGAATTAATTCAAGACGGTTCAAAAGCTTATTTAGTATTGCATGATCGGGAACAGCCCAAAAGGATGTTCACCTATGCGACTTTTTTAATGCTTGTGCATAGTTTGATGTGCTGGCTAAGTGATCAACGTATTCATTTTCAGCACATGATGTTTAAATGTCATCAACCGCTAGAATTGCAAGATTATCGTATTCGGTTTTGTGAAAATATTGAATTCAACGCAGATCAAAATAAAATTGAATTTGATGCACATTATCTCAAACATAAAATTAAAAAAGATAAACAAGCGTTAAATGATTTTCTGAAACAAACACCTTATAACTTAATCGTAAGGTTTAAAAATGAAAATTCTTTAAGCTTGCAAATTCGCCGTCAATTACTGTTACAACCCCCATGTGATTGGACAGAACTTAAAGACATTGCTCAGCAATTAAACATGTCAACAGCAACCATTCAACGCCGATTAAAACAAGAAGGCGTCAGTTACCAGCAACTCAAAAATGATATTCGCTGTGATATCGCGATTGAACGTTTAAGCAAAACTTTAGATTCTATTCAAAGTATTAGTGATGATCTCAATTTTCATGATCCAAGTGCATTTCACCGTGCATTTAAAAAATGGACAGGTGTTAGTCCTGGCAGCTATCGAAAATCCTCGCCGACGAAGAAAAGCCTTTCGGGTCATTTGGAATAATAACCGGAGTTAAAAGATGTATTTACCAGAAATTTTCGAAGAAAAAGATCAAGAAAAGTTATTTTCACTCATTCAAAATTATCCCTTTGCGACCATGATCTGCAATACGTCAGAAGGAATTGAAGCGAATCACCTACCTTTTCAATTGATTCAAAATCAAGATGAGAACACAGCTTCTTTAATTGCTCATATTGCAAAAAATAATTTACTGCATACCCAAATCGAAAATGGTGCCGATGTACTGATTATTTTTCAAGGCGAACAAGGCTACATTTCGCCGAACTGGTACCCAAGTAAACAGCAACATCACCAGCACGTACCGACTTGGAACTATCAGGTAGTTCACGTCAAAGGAACCATTACCTTTTTATCTGATGAAAAATCTTTACGAGGTATTTTAGCCAAACTGACACGTACGCATGAAGCTAAACAAACAGTGCCTTGGAAAATGTCTGATGCACCAAGTGAATATATAGCTCAGCAACTTCAAGGCATTGTTGGAATTGAAATCAAAATTAATAAAATGACAGGAAAATTCAAACTGAGTCAAAATCGTGATAAATGTGATGCTTTAGGAGTAGTAGAAGGTTTAGAACAACAAGGTGGTTGTCTTCTAGGACAAGCCTTACAGCAATATATTCAGGATTAACTGCCCTTAAAATTTATGTGATAAGTAATTAACTATATATAGTTACTTAAGCTTTGTTCAACAGATGGCTGCACGTTATAAAAAATTGATTCCAAATCTACAAATCGTTGAATTAGAAGATTATGGACATTAGATACCGTACAACTATAGCTAAAGAAATTATGCGCTTTTTAGATAATTATGCATAAAATTGAGCAAGCGTGACACGATCATTACCGCCATAATCTTTGATGGTTTTAATTTGCTGAAAACCTTGTTGCTCAAAAGTGTCTCTTACAATTTTTCCTTGATCATAACCATGTTCAAGTACAATCCAGCCATTTGCTTTGAGCCAGTTTCTACCTTGCTGAATAATGATTTCAATATCAGCCATGCCATGATTATCTGAAATTAATGCACGCTCAGGTTCCGATTTGAGCATTTGCATGTGTACATCATCAGGATCGATGTAAGGAGGGTTAGAAACAATCAAATCGAACTTTTGATCACTCAAAGCCTCGAACCATGCACCACAGCAAAATTGAACTCGTATTAAACCATTCCGAACAGCATTTTCTTGAGCAACATCTAATGTAGGCTGAAAAATATCAGTTGCTGTTATTTGCCATTCAGGTCTTTCACTTGCCAAAGCTAAAGCAATAGCCCCCGTGCCAGTACCCAAATCTACAACATTTGCTTTTTGATCAAGTTGTAACTTTAAAACTGTTTCAACCAAAATTTCGGTATCAGGACGTGGTACTAATGTGTCATGGGTGACTTTTAAATCTAAAGTCCAAAATGGTTGAGAACCCGTGACATACGCCAAAGGCTCACCTTGCTCAATTCGAGCAAGACCATCTAAATATGCTTGCTCTTGTATTTCCGTTAAATCCTGCTCAAGTCTCAGCTTTAACTCTATAGCCTGAATACCCAAAAGATGTTCCAGTAACCATGCCGCTTCTTGACGTTCATAGCTATCAATTTCACCTTTAAGTTCTAAGGCTTGAGCAATGTTCATTAGCCGCCATTTTCCTGTGCAAGCATCGCTAACTGATCAGCTTGATATTCACGATGCAAACTATCAAGTAACTCGGTTAAATCACCCTCCATAATCGCATCTAACTTATATAAAGTTAGATTAATACGGTGATCAGTCATACGACCTTGCGAATAATTGTAAGTACGAATACGCTCTGAACGATCACCCGAACCAACCAAGTCACGGCGCATTTCAGAGGTTGCCGCATCAGCCGCTGCACGTTTTGCATTTTCTAAACGCGATACAAGCAACGCCATTGCTTTAGCTTTGTTCTTATGCTGCGAACGTTCTTCTTGACATTCAACCACGACTCCAGATGGAATGTGAGTAATACGTACCGCAGAATCAGTTTTGTTAATGTGCTGACCACCCGCACCTGACGCACGATAGGTATCAATACGCAAATCAGCAGGATTAATTTCTACAGTGGTATCGACATCAACTTCTGGAAGAATGGCAACGGTACAAGCTGAGGTGTGAACACGCCCTTGTGATTCGGTCGCTGGTACACGTTGTACACGATGTGCGCCACTTTCAAATTTCAAACGACCATAAACACCTTCACCATCGATGCGGCAAATAATTTCTTTATAACCACCATGCTCACCTTCATTTTCAGAAAGCACTTCGATACGCCAACCTTGTGTTTCAGCGTATTTACTATACATACGAAATAAGTCACCTGAGAAGATCGCAGCTTCATCACCACCCGTTCCTGCTCGCACTTCAAGATAAGCGGCATTGGCATCGTTCGGATCTTTAGGAATCATAAGCACATTTAATTGATCTTCTAATTCAACCAATAGTGCTTTATTTTCCTTTATTTCTTCTTCTGCCATATCTTTGAAATCAGGATCAGATTTCATCATTTCAGCAGTTTCAATATCTTCTTCAGCTTGACGATATTTCTTCCATACCTCAGTAATTTCAGTTAAATCACTGTGCTCACGTGAGAGTTTACGGAATCGTTTGTTGTCTGAAATTACTTCTACATCAGCAAGTAATGCAGTCAACTCTTCATGACGATCACAAAGTTGATCTAGTCTTAAACGGAGTGATGCTTTCATGGGTGAAATATCTCAAAAATTTAAAGACTCAATGCAATTCAAAACCTTGAAGCATGAGTAAAATCAAAAAATTGCGCATAGTTTACAGACTCTATGGATTAAAAGACATAGTCAAAGCTATGAACTTACTTATCTACCATCATTTCATCACAAATTGTTCAGTTTTGTTGTTTGCACTTGTTCTCTTATCGGTGCTTAGATATAAATTAGTCAGGATAAATAAAAAGATAAAACAATAGGATGAACTATGAATAACTTTATAAACCGCCCAACATCGGCATTTATAGCGGCAAGCTGGGTCGCATTGCTGGCTGGCGCTGTTGGTTTCATCATTGGTTTATGGAATGCCAATATGCCTCTGCACGAAAAAGGCTATTATTTCGTTATTTTACTCTATGGATTATTTTCAGCAGCCTCATTACAGAAAGCTGTACGAGATCAACTGGAAGAAATCCCTGTGACTCAAATTTATTATGGCTTGTGTTGGGCATCCATGGCAGTATGTATTGTTTTATTACTGATCAGTTTATGGAATGCAGATCTCGCAATAAGCGAAAAAGGCTTTTATATCATGTCATTCTTACTCAGTTTATTTGGTGTAGTTGCTACACAGAAAAATATTCGTGACCTAAATTATTTACGCTTACAAACTGAATTAAATCCTCGCCAAATCAGATTAGATGAATCAACTTCTAAACAAGATAATGCTGAGTAAGCATAGAAATGCGTTTGGGACATCTCCATTTTTTGATTTTTATGATGTGAGCAGATTAACTATCTTATTGTTAAATCTGCTTAATTTCTCACTCCACCTCCATCATTGAAACAAAACTCTACAATCAAGACACCAAAGAGTAATAATTAGCGAGTGCTTCTCCACATTTTCTTTCTAAAACTTTGTTACATTTGCAGCCATTAGAAAGATGTCCTATCAGTAGGAACATGGAGTCAAAAATGAAAGCGAAAATTTTATTATTAGGTGCAGTTTTAGCGAGCTCAACTTTAGCAACCAATGTATATGCTGATAATGCAACACGCGTTGCTGCAACTTCTGCTCTTGGTAGTGTTGTTGGTACTGCTATCGGTAAAGAAATGGGTGGTAACAATGGCGCTATGATTGGCTCTGCGCTTGGTGGTGCTGGTGGTGCTGCGGCTGCAAGTAGTAAACGTACCCGTACCGAAGCTGCGATTGGTGGTGGTTTAGGCGGCGTTGGTGGCTACACAGTGGGTAGAAACGTCGGCGGCACAACGGGTGGTTATATTGGTGCTGCGGCTGGTGCAGCAGGTGGTGCAGCACTAGGTCGTAAAGTTGGTCAAGACCGAGACTATGACAATTACCAATCGAAGAAATATAAAAAGAAGAAAAAGCATCGTCGTCATTAATACAAAAAGCACCTTCGGGTGCTTTTTTTCAGTTAATACTTACTTAAATATTTAAAATTCCGAGCAAAATGCTAGGTTGAATCTATGCGATTATATTTTTAAAATAATTCCCTATTTTTTATATGCCTTTTGCATCATGAATACTGAATTACTCTCTCCTGCTGGTTCACTTAAAAACATGCGTTATGCTTTTGCTTATGGTGCAGATGCCGTTTATGCAGGACAACCACGTTACAGTCTCCGTGTTCGTAATAATGAGTTTGATCATGAAAATTTAAAAATCGGAATTGATGAAGCACATGCATTAGGCAAAAAATTCTATGTTGTTGCCAATATTCAGCCACATAACAGCAAACTTAAAAATTTTATTCGTGACATCGAGCCAATTATTGCGATGCAACCTGATGCATTAATTATGTCGGATCCTGGCTTAATTATGATGGTTCGCGAACATTTCCCTGATATGCCTATCCACCTTTCTGTACAGGCCAATGCGATTAATTGGGCAACTGTAAAATTCTGGAAAAACTATGGTTTAAGCAGAGTCATTCTTTCTCGTGAATTAGCATTAGAAGAAATTGAAGAAATACAGAAAAATGTACCAGAAATTGAACTCGAAGTTTTTGTCCACGGCGCACTATGCATGGCCTACTCAGGACGATGTTTACTCTCTGGGTATATGAATAAACGAGATGCAAATCAAGGCGCATGTACCAATGCTTGTCGTTGGGAATATAAAATTCATGAAGCACAAGAAGATGTGAATGGTGACGTAATTCCTGTTCAGCAGATAGAACAATCAAAAGAATGCTGTTCCAATAAAGTTCAAGATGCCCCTACTCAAAGTGTTTTAGTACAGCGTAATGATGAAGAAATGTTTGCGGCTGAAGAAGATGAACATGGTACTTATTTTATGAACTCGAAGGACTTACGTGCCATTCAACATGTTGATCGTTTGACTCATATGGGAATTGCTTCACTTAAAATTGAAGGACGAACAAAATCCTATTTTTACTGTGCTCGAACAGCTCAAATTTATCGTAAGGCAATTGATGATGCGCTATCAGGTCAACCATTTGACTCAAGTCTAATGGATCAACTTGAAGGTTTAGCCAATCGTGGTTACACAGAAGGATTTTTACGTCGCCATGTTCATAGCGATTACCAAAATTATGAGGATGGTTCATCACATTTCGACTATCAACAGTTTTGTGGTGAGGTAATTGAGCGCAATGGCGATTATGTTCAAGTAGAAGTTAAAAATCGATTTTTAGTTGGCGATACACTTGAGCTCATGACTCCTAAAGGTAATCTTGTCTTCACTTTGACTGAAATGCGTGATTTAAAAGGTTATCCAATCGAAAATGCAAAAGGTTCTGGACATATTGTGAAAATCCCACTTTCAGCAGATATCGATATTACTTATGCCTTATTAATACGTAATCTTCCACACGCCAAAACACAGTTAAAAACAGATGCACTTGCATATTCGGCAGATTAAATATGGCGCTATTGATTACTACAGCATGTATCAACTGTGATATGTGCTTGCCAGAATGCCCTAATCAAGCGATTTATGAAGGTGCAAAAATTTACGAAATTGACCCACAACGTTGCACTGAATGTGTCGGTTTCTACGAATCACCCACATGTATTGCGGTTTGCCCTATTGATTGTATTAAACCTGATCCTTTACACATAGAGAGCAAGGATCAACTGCAAATTAAATTTAATAGCTTAAATTTATTAGGTAATTAGAGGCTTATACAATCTAAGGGAATAACTCGATTGCTTATCAAGCATCGATTGTCACCTCTAAAAATAAAGCAATATTTACGAACATAGGCAAAACACTGGCATCAAACTTGCTAAGTAGTATTACGTTTTTAACAATTAGTATTACTACAGGTGTTTGCCTATGCACCATTCATCCGCGTCAAATAAGAACAAGCTTTTTTTAAGTTTAGGATCTTTTTTAATTCCTTTACTGATTTGGAGCTGTGTCAGTTATTTACCTTTTATTTGGCATCCTCAAGTTCAAATCACAAATTCAGGTGATGCGTCCTATTTACAAGTGGGAACTCGCTTAGCCAAAGATGCTTATTATGCTGAAGCGCAAAATATCGTTGATCAAGGGAAAAGCCCTCCTACAGGCATCTTAGTCAATCCTATCTATTTACCTGCACCACATGAAGTCGCAAAAGCACTGTTTACTTCATTTACGACACCACCACAGCAAGCTGACTCTCCGTGGTTACATCAGAGCCTATGGCATAGTATTAAGATCGTATTTACGGCTTTCTTTATATCGTCTTTGCTGGGTGTGCCGCTTGGAATTTTATGTGGTTTTTCAAAAACCATCTCAAGATTGACAGAGCCTTTTGTCGAGTTCTTCCGTTATTTACCCGCACCTGCCTTTGGTGCATTGGCCGTTGCTATATTAGGTATCAATGATGCACCTAAAATTGCCATTATTGTGATTGGTACGTTGTTCCAACAAATCTTAATTATCGCGAATACAACACGAATGGTGGATCGAGGTCTCATAGAAGCGGGTTATACATTAGGTACTAATAAGATTAAAAGCTTATTCCATGTCGTTATTCCCGCAGCACTTCCTGATATTTATCGAGATCAGCGTGTTCTACTTGGGTGGGCTTGGACTTATTTAATTGTATCGGAATTAATTGGTGCAACCTCAGGAATCACATGGTTTATCACTCAACAAGCTCGCTATCAAAACTTTGATAATGTCTATGCAGCAATTCTCATCATTGGGTTCATTGGCATCGTTTGTGATTTGATTTTAATGAAACTCGGCGCACGTCTATTTAAGTGGAAAAAAGGAGTATGAATATGGATGAATTTTTTGATTCAAAAAGCTACTTCGACACTATTTATGCTCGACCTGTCATGCTTGAAACCAAGAATTTAAGTCAAGTTTTCCGGCATGGAAATACTGAGCGAGTGGTTTTAAATAACATTCATTTAAGCATTCACAAACGTGAGTTCATTTGTGTCATCGGACCGTCAGGTTGTGGTAAATCAACTTTAAGTCGTGTCGTAGCAGGTTTGGATGATTTTCACAGTGGTGAAGTCCTAGTTGAAGGGGAAAAAATTCAAGGACCGAGTTCCGAACGCGGCATGGTGTTCCAAGGTTATACCCTTTTCCCATGGAAAACCGTCAAAGAAAATGTGATGTTTGGTCCATTAATGAAAGGCGTGAGTCCAACTCGAGCTGAGGAAATGGCACGTGAATGGATCAATATTATTGGTTTAGAAAAATACGAAAATCAGTTTCCGCATGAGCTATCTGGTGGAATGAAGCAACGTGTGGCAATTGCCAGAGCTTTGGTCAATGAACCTAAAATTTTATTAATGGATGAACCCTTCGGTGCTCTAGACCCTTATACCCGACAAAAAATGCAAAAGCATCTGATGGATTTATGGCAAAACATCGACATCACGATTATGTTTGTCACACACGATATGGATGAAGCCATTTTATTGGCAGATCGTATTGTGGCTTTAAAAGCAAATCCTGGTGAAATCAAAGAAATTATTGAAGTGAATTTACCACGGCCACGATCATTAGATTTAATCCACTCCCCTGAATTTAAACAATTACGTCAGCAAGTAGATCAACTCGTCCATGCTCAGGAAGAAGACATTGACCCTGCTTTAGAGGATCTGCCTAAAATTCCTCGTATGACCAAAATCAGTACATAGAAATAAAAATAGCAATTGGGACGACCCAACTTGCTTCATTTATTGCTGGACGACCAGCCTATGGTGAACCTTATGAGTCAATCTCATGATGCTTATGCACTGCCGCTGATTGATATTTCACTGCTTGCAAGTGATCGCTTGCAAGATCGAATCAAAGTTGTCACAGCGCTTGATCAAGCCTGTAAAGATATTGGTTTCTTATATATTCGAGGAGATCAATTTCAACCTGAATTATTTAAACAACTGAAACAGATTGCGCAAAGTTATTTTGCTCAAGATGAAGCGACCAAAATGCGCCACTATATTGGCCTTTCTGAAAATCATAGTGGCTATGTTCCTATCGGTGAAGAACAATTCAAGGCAAATGTTTACGATTTAAAAGAATCCTATGATGTGAATTATGATTATTCAGATACATCTTATAGAAGACCATTATTAGGCCCTACCTTATGGCCTGACCATCCTCAATTTAAAGCTGTCGTTTTAAATTATTATCAGCATATTCGAGCAATAGGTCAGCAGTTATTTAAGGCTTTCGCTTTAGCCTTAGAGCGAGATGAAGACTTTTTTGAACAACATACACAACATGCGCCAAGCCAATTAAGACTAATTCATTATCCCTATAATCCAGCAGCAGAAGATCAATTTGGAATTGGTGCGCATACAGATTATGAATGCTTTACCCTACTCTTCCCGACCGCTGAAGGACTGCAAGTCCTCAATAAACAAGGAGAATGGATTAATATTCCACTGATAGAAAACACCATGGTGATGAATATCGGTGACATGATGGAAATTTTGTCGAATGGCCGTTATTTAGCAACAAAACATCGGGTTAAACGAGTTCAACAAGAACGTTACTCTTTTCCTTTATTCTTCTCATGTGATTACGACTATATCATTCAGCCAGTCGTAGAGAATGAAGCACCTCAGTATTCCGCCATGAAAGGTGGTGAACATTTGTTTAATCAAACTGCTCAAACATTCATGTATCTGAAAAAAAGAATAGAAACAGGTGAGCTTGTTTTAGAAAATGCTCGTCCACTCTACTCCTTTGGTATGCAAGAAAAAGGAGAAACACCATGAATTTAGAGCAACTTTTAGAACAATTACAACCCACTACTTTAAGCGATATAGAATTACCTCAATACTTAATGGGAAGTTTTAGACGAAAAAGTATTACTTTTTTCAATGGGATGACGGATGAAAAGACCATTGTTTATTGGTTTCAGTCCAAATCTTTTAGCATCGATTTAAGACTGGTTGATGGCAACAATACCTCTATCTATCAACGTCAAGGATGGATTGGGGACACGATATGGGATGCGAAAACTGAACTTTTGTCATGGCATATCAAACATAATTATCAAAATCATGTGCAGTGGCCAGAGCCCGCAAAAATTTATCAGATTGGAAATAGCATTTTAGAATTTTCGCCCTCGAATGCTTATGTCGAAGATTGGCGTCAACAAGCTAAAAAAGGTTTGTTTCTCGGACTCAGATTATTTCAAATGCAACATTTAGCAAGCCAAGAAATAATCACGATGGATGGTGGTTTAATTATTACAGATCAACATATTGCCTATGCACAATCTCGTCTGCCATATCATCAGCAGCAGATTGGAAATGTAGCTTCGCTCTATGATTTGCAAGATAAAAACAGCTCCATTGAAAACTATGAAGTCTCGATTACCTTAAATGATGCAACTATTCATTTTAGTACTCAGTCAGACAAAATTGATCAGCTCATTGAATTGGATCACTTTGAAATAATTGATAGCAATACCATTTCACAGTTCAAAGTGATTGAGGGTGAGAAATATCGACTTTATTTCACTATCGATGTCTATCAACCATATTTTGAATTTAGTCATTCAAGCTCCACTACTTCTGCATCGGAACAATGGTTCGATCATGAGAAGGATCACTTGTTAAAAAGTTCAATTCATGTTCTCTAACTTTAAATAGGCGATTTATGTCCTATCTCTTTTTGACCATTGCAATCATTGCTGAAGTAATTGCGACTTCAGCTTTGAAAGCTTCACAAGGTTTTAGCGTGTTGATGCCTTCTATAATTACGATATTAGGTTATGCAGTCGCATTATTTTTCTTATCACTTACACTTAAAACCATACCTGTTGGTATTGCTTACGCGATTTGGTCTGGTGCAGGCATTGTACTAATTTCAACGGTTGGATGGATTTTCTTCAAACAACATTTAGATTTAGCTGCAATCATCGGGCTTGGTCTGATGCTGGCTGGAATTATTGTAATCAACGTTTTCTCCAACAGTACCCATATTTAAGACATTAAAAAACCGTTCATTTTTGAACGGTTTTTTTACTTTTGAGAACCTATTATTTCAGTTCATCTAGCAGTGCAGGATAGATCAAACCATCAACATCCACTTCGCTTTTATAAATACCATTACTGACGTTAAATTTATTGACATGATAAGTTGATCCATAAATTGAATCAAAACCTTCTCCTTTTACAAATACCTTTTTATTGGCAGCAACATCTAATAAATGAGTACCATCAATAAATTGCTCATATTGTTGTGGATCAACACCAACGCGATTTGCCATGATTTTTACAGCATCATCATGTGTAGCAGGGTCTTGAATATATTTTACGGTTTTATCCCACACTTGGATGAGTTTCTTCCATTCATCTTTATGAATAGATAGGTGACTGGTATTGACCGCTAAAGTGTCATAAATCAAACCAGGTTTATCTTTTGAGGTATAAATAATTTTTGAACCTGCAACAGCTTTAAGTGCTTGATTGGCTACTGGCTGCCAAACTGCAATTGCTGCTATATCTTTACTCGCAAAAACTTGAGGTAATTCATTGGTCACTGAATTTACTAATTTCACATCAGTCGATGGAATTTTTGCATCATTTAGTGCTGTCGCCAATAATAAATGATCAACCAAACCCTTCTCAGTTGCGACCGACTTTCCTTTTAAATCATTGATGTTATGAATGCCCTCTTTAGCAATAATCACATCATTGCCCGCAGAATAATCGGTGACCATAATGATCATGCCTTTGGTACCGCCCGATGCATTGACAAGATTATCGCCATTGGTGACTAAAACTGCATCAAGTTGATTTGCAGCAAAAGCTGAAAGCGAAGCCGAGTAATCAAACCATTTAAACTCTACATTTAAACCTACTTCTTTTAACCAACCTTTTTCAATCGCTACTTGCCATGCCACAAAACCCGGCCAATCACTATATCCAATCGTAATCGGTGTGGCTGAATTTGAACTTTTTGTTTCAGTTGATTTATCTGTTGTTGGTACCTTGGCAGAGTTATCACATCCCACCACAGACATCGCTAAAAGAATTGAAACTGATAAAGAAGATATTGCACGCTTCATTGTATAACCCCATATTTGTCGTTCAAAAAAGTTTTAAATTTCCATTGATAAATCTGTGTACCAATCAACTCATCTGGCTTTTAGCCAATTGAGTTTTCTACTCGTTTTGCTGTAAAGGTGGCATGACCGCATCCATGAGTTCTAAATGCCCTTTGATCACACCTTTTAGTGCAATGAACTGCTGGCTTATTTGTTTGAGGTCATTACTTTTTCCTTGTAAAAGCATGACTTCAAGAATCTTTTGCTGATCGAGTTGAATACTTAAAGAACTGATCACTTGTTCCAAAAACTGATGTTGCAAATCACTTAACTGAACACGAATGTTGCTTGAACTGCGTTGATAAAGTAGTGTCAATGTGCCCACCATCACTGAATTTTCGGTGGTGTATTGATGAATGAGATGCTTATTGATCATGTCAACAATCGCTTGAGAACGACTTTCATAATGTTCCTCAACAATTTTTTGATCTAAAGCTTCAACCGTTTTTTCAGGAACTGTAATGCTAATACGTGTTAGCTTAGGTTTTGCATTCATACTCATTCAGCTATTTTTTAGGAAGTTGATTTTGCTTTACATACAAACCTGCTCTCACAGAAAGCAACTCAATCAGCACTTTTGTAGCAATGTGAAAATACTGAACTAGAATTTTTTTGATTTTCATGACCGCTCCAGTAATACCAAATTAAATATTCGTAATATTAAATGCAGTATCCATGCCAGTTTTTACTATGTTTTTGATGGGTAAATCATTTAAAAAAGATGAAAAAATGCACATAAAAAAAGCCCTAAGTTTCATCGTAGGGCTTTTTCTGCATCATGATTTTTTTGATTTTATGCTGGCACAAGAGTAAACAAAGCTTGCCCTGTTTTTACCGTTTGTGCTTTATCAATTAGAATGGTATCTACTTTCATTTTTGCAGGTGCGATGATTGGAATCTCAATTTTCATAGCTTCAATCACAGCAAGAGTTTCGCCCTCCTCGATGATATCTCCCACTGAACACTCAATTTTCCAAACTGATCCCGGCATGTGTGATTCCACGAGCATCCCACCATCTGGGATACTAATTTCAGTATCATCAATCAAAACATCAACCTGATCCGAGACATATTCAGCTAGACCCGCTTCATGCCATCTTTGTCTTTCGGCTTCAAAATTTGATTGCTGAACTTGTTTGAACGCTCCAATACTTTGCTCATTCTCTTTGAGAAATGCATTGTATTCTTTAAGGTTCAAAACACCTTCTTCAATGCGTAACTGTAAACGACCCGCTTTAAATGATTCACGCATTTCTAACAGTTCTTGTTCAGATACTTCATAGAATCGAATCTGATCAAAGAATCGTAATAGCCACGGTTTATTTTGTTCAAAATTAGGATTTTGGCGATAACGGCTCCAAACCTGTGTCGTTCGCCCAACAAACTGATAACCACCTGGTCCTTCCATGCCGTACACACACATATATGCACCGCCGATCCCGACTGCATTTTCAGGTGTCCATGTACGTGCTGGATTATATTTTGTCGTCACCAAACGATGTCTAGGATCTAATGGTGTTGCTACAGGCGCACCAAGGTAAACATCACCTAGCCCCATCACAAGATATGACGTGTTATACACCACATCTTTAACTGCCTGCTTCGATTCCAGACCATTAATACGGCGAATAAACTCAATATTATCAGGACACCACGGTGCATCTGGTCTTACCAATTGCGTATATTTTTCAGTAGCAAGTTGAGTTTGAGAGTCTTCCCAAGCGAGTGGCAAATATACCGTTCTCGATGCAACCTGCATGTTTTCTATGTCTGGTAACTCACTTTCTGCTGCCTGCAATAATTTCAATAATTCAAGCTGATCTAAAATTGTTGAATCAAAATGAATTTGTAAAGATCGAATGCCCGGTGTGAGATCAATAATACCTTTTATATTTTGTTGTTGAACCCACTGCATCAAAGCATGAATACGGAATCTCAGATTTAAGTCTAAAACCAGTTCTCCGTATTCAACTAATAAATAATGATTCCCAGCAGGTCGATACGTTACATTTGGTTTATCATCACCTTGATCTAAGGTCGCCAAGACTGCATTTGCTAATGTAATTTCTTCTGCTTCAATTTGTGGCTGATAATTGAGCTTTGCTGTGGTTTCATTCGCCATTGAAGCTTGATAACGCTGTTCTAAGCGTTGTGCTTGCGTGTAACTCACAAGGATAAACTTTACTTTATCTCCTGCTTTTAACTGTCCGAGCTTCCATAATTCAGAGTTTATAACCACAGCAGGACACACAAATCCGCCTAAACTTGGGCCATCAGGTCCTAAAATAATCGGCATATCCCCTGTAAAATCAATTGCACCGATTGCATAAGCATTATCATGGATATTTGAAGGATGTAATCCTGCCTCTCCACCATCAATTCGAGCCCATTCAGGTTTAGGTCCAATTAAGCGAACGCCTGTACGACTTGAGTTGAAATGGATTTCCCATTCCTGCTCAAAAAACATAGAAATATCATTTTTGGTGAAAAAGTCAGGTGCCCCATGTGGGCCATACATCACCGCAATTTCCCAGTTAGTTTGAAATGCCGGTATTTGCTCTGGGTTTAAGGAGATTGATTCAGTCTGCTCCGATGCAAATATTGGCAACATATCGCCAGTAAGTAGATTTCTACCTGCATGACCACCAAATTGCCCTAACGTAAATGTCGCTAAACTGCCTAAATATTCAGGAACATTAAAGCCCCCTTTTATTCCAATATAACTTCGGCAACCCGTAACGACACGACCACATTTTAAAACTTGTCCTTTTAAAACATGAATCGTTGACCACATTGGAATAGCTTGACCATCTAGGCTGGCTTCCATGTCGCCACCCGTCAATACGATCTGGCTATTACAATGAAATTTCAGCGTCGGTCCTTGCAACGTGCACTCTAAACCAGCCGTGTTAAATGCATTACCAAGTAGTTGATTGGCTACATTCAAACTTAATGCATCCATAGCTCCCGAAGGTGGAACACCGACGTCCCAATACCCTAATCGTCCCGTCACATCTTGGATGGCTGTTTGAATACCTGCCTGTAATACTTCTATTTTTTGTGTTTTCCATGCAAAAGTATTTAAAAAACGTGTTGTTTGAGTACCTTGCTTAAAGGTCTCAGAATCAATAATTTCCTGTAAGTATTCTAGGTTTGTTTCAATCCCTGCAATCTCAGTAATACTTAGGCTATTTTGCATCGCCGATATTGCATAATCACGGTCTTTGGCTGTCACAATAATTTTAGCGATCATTGGGTCATAAAAAGAGGAAACGTTTGATCCAGTTTCAACCCAAGTTTCCACACGAGCGGCTGGATCAAATGCAACATTCGTCAACAAGCCTGCACTCGGTTGGAAATTTTTAATTGGATCTTCAGCATATAATCTGACTTGAATAGAATGCCCTGAAGATTGCAATTTTTGCTTGGGTGCTTCCCAATCGCCACTTGCTAAGGTCACCATCCATTCTACTAAATCAACGCCATACACTTGTTCAGTTACACCATGCTCAACTTGTAAGCGAGTATTAACCTCCAAGAAATAGAACGCTTGACTATCGGTGTCCATGACAAATTCAACTGTACCCGCTGAACGATATTGCACAGATTGCATCAATTGGATGGCAACATTTTGAATGTATTGACGTTGCTGATCATCTAAATGAGGTGCTGGTGTTTCTTCGATCACCTTTTGATTACGACGCTGAACCGAACAATCACGCTCACCTAAGGCAATGACATTTCCTTTGCCATCACCAAAAATTTGAACTTCGATATGACGTGCATTTTGAACAAATTTTTCTAAATATAATCCAGCATCTTTGAAATTTGCTTGTGCAAGATATGAGACCGTTTGATAAGCATCTTTCAACTCGGTTTCATTCCAAACCAAACGCATCCCAATACCGCCACCACCTGCGGTACTCTTAAGCATGACGGGATAACCAATTAAATCTGCTTGTTGAATCGCATCAACTTGATCAAGCAATAATTGGCTACCGGGCAATAAAGGAACGTTATTTTGAATTGCTAATTCACGAGCGGTATGTTTAAGACCAAAATCAAGCATTTGCTGAGCAGTTGGCCCGATAAAAGCAATTCCATTTTTCTCACATAATTCACTAAAAGCCGCATTTTCTGATAAAAAACCATAACCCGGATGAATCGCTTCGGCGCCTGATGCTTTTGCAGCAGCTAGAATCTTATCAATATTTAAATAGCTTTCTTGCGCAGGTGAAGGACCAATAAAAATCGCTTCATCTGCTAATGTGACATGTAAAGAATCTCGATCTGCTTCTGAGTAGACTGCAACAGATTGAATACCTAATTTTTTTAATGTACGGATGACTCGACAGGCAATCGCACCACGATTGGCAATTAATACTTTATTAAACATAATTCGCCCCTCAAGCTTCACGTACAATTAATTGAATTTTTGTCGGGTTGTAGGCGTTACATGGATTATTCAATTGTGGGCAATTCGAAATTAAAACAATCAAATCCATCTCTGCTTGAAGCTCTACATATTTACCTGCTGCTGATACGCCGTCTTCAAACTTTAAATGTCCTTCAGTGGTTACAGGAACATTCATAAAAAAGTTAATGTTCGGACCAATGTGACTGACGTTCAGTTGATGTTTTTTTGCAATCGGATGCTGAGCTAAGGCATACATAAAATTATTACGGCAACTATGCATTGGATATTTATCATGTGCATAGCGCACCGTATTACTTTCACATGAACACGCACCACCCAATGTATCGTGTCTACCACAGTTATCATCCACAATAACCGCAATAGGACGAGCATAATTACTAAATAGCACGGTGCCTTTTTCAAGATAAATTTGTTGATTTTGCGCTAGTGTATCTGTGGCACTGTATCGTTCATCTGGGTTTTCTGCGCTGATAAATAAAGTATCAACAGCTTGATTACCTTCTAAATCTACAATTCTAAAATACTGGCCTTTTTTGACCTCACACATCCATGCTTCACCTGCTGGGCATACTTCATCAAGGACTGCTTTTTTGAGTTTTTGTAATGCTGACATCTTAGTTCTCCAATCCTTAATTTGATAATGCGTAATAGCGTTTATTGTTGGCAAAACCACGTTGATTTTGCGGGCATGAATCTTTGCAAATATCAATTTCGGTTAGAGGATTGGCTTTAAATAATCGCAGCTGAATATCAGCAGGTTGATAAGTTTCTGCTTGATCTAAAGGATGTGGTGTCGCAGAAAGAAAGACCAAACAATCCATCTCAAAGCGTAACTCTATTATTTGATGACGATTATCATTTTTGAGATAAGTTAATTTTCCATTATCATCAGGTTGAACCTTAGAAAATAAATTAACTGTGGCAGTCAAATCAGCTTGTCTTAAACCAAATTTGGTCAGCTCAACCAATAAACTGTCGACTCCATTTTGAAACATATCATTACGTGCTTGTTGGAAATTTTGCTTTCCATATTTTTTTTCAATCTGTGCTGCTGTACTTGGGCCACAAAAAACATCATTCCAACCATGATCATCTTTCACAATAGATGCCATTACCCGACCTAAATCTGAATATAAAACATGGCCCGTTGACAAAAACGCAGTGTGCTGTGCCTTTAAGCTGTCTGGCATATTAAAACGTTCTAGTTTTTCTTCTGAATTTACGCAAAACAAAGCAAGATTGGCATTTTGATTGAGTGCTTCGAGTTGTAAAACAGTCCCTCTTTGAATGCGACCAGACCAATGATGTCCGCCCGGTAATTTTTCATCCCAAAGTATTTTATTGTCGTGATAAGACGATTGATTCATAACACACCTCTTGCGGATAATTTAACCTCGTAATGGCAAAATGCCTGATCTCCCGGGCTTTTATCCCTCCGTGTAGTTCTGTCGAACCGTTATCTCTCGGACCAGTCATGTTGATCAACATCGGAACCCTAGACAACTTTTAACTATATTTAGATGAAGCAAAAGACATGCCAAATAAGTATTACTATTTTTCATATTCGTAATACTTATTTGATCATTTTTAGGGACGATTTAAGAAAATAGATAAAAATTAGCACCAATATGATGCTTTGCAAAAAGCACTTTGTTCGGAATTTTGAAAAATTTGAATAAAAAAAAGCGCCTTACGGCGCTTTTTTTAGATATACAAATTAGTTTGCATATACAGGGAATTTAGCACAAACCGTTTCAACTTTAGCTTTAACATCAGCGATAACTTTTTCATCACCTTTGCTATCAATAATGTCAGCGATCCAACCTGCAAGGTCGCGAACTTCAGCTTCACCAAAACCACGAGTTGTTACAGCTGGTGTACCAATACGAATACCAGAAGTTACGAATGGAGAACGTGGGTCATTTGGAACAGCGTTTTTATTTACTGTGATATGAGCAGCGCCTAACCATGCATCAGCATCTTTACCCGTTACATCTTCTTGTTTAATTAAAGACAATAAGAATAAATGGTTATCAGTACCACCAGATACAACATCATAACCACGAGCAATGAATACTTCAGCCATTGCTTGAGCATTCTTAACAACTTGCTGTTGGTAAGTTTTATATTCAGGTGCCATAGCTTCTTTAAAACAGATTGCTTTAGCAGCAATTGCGTGCATTAAAGGACCACCTTGGTTGCCTGGGAATACAGCTGATTGAAGCTTCTTCTCGATTTCTTCGTTTGCTTTCGCAAGAATTAAACCAGAACGTGGACCACGAAGTGTTTTATGTGTAGTCGTTGTCGTTACATCAGCAATTTGAACTGGGTTTGGATACACACCAGCAGCAACTAAACCAGCAACATGTGCCATATCAACAAAAAGGTAAGCGCCAACTTTATCCGCGATATCACGGAAACGTTGCCAATCTACAACACGGCTATAAGCAGAGAAACCAGCTACGATCATACGTGGCTTATGTTCTAAAGCTAAACGCTCAACTTCTTCATAATCGATTTCACCTGTTTCAGGGTTTAAACCGTACTGGATCGCATTATAAGTTTTACCAGAGAAGCTTACTTTAGCACCGTGAGTCAAGTGACCACCGTGAGCCAAGCTCATACCTAATACTGTATCACCAGGATTAAGAAGCGCTAAGTAAACTGCTGAGTTTGCTTGTGAGCCTGCATGTGGTTGTACGTTTGCATAATCTGCACCAAACAACTCTTTCGCACGGTCAATTGCAAGTTGCTCAATAACGTCAACATATTCACAACCGCCATAATAGCGTTTGCCCGGATAGCCTTCTGCATATTTGTTAGTAAGTTTCGAGCCTTGAGCTTCCATTACAGCTTTAGAGCAATAGTTTTCAGAAGCAATTAACTCGATGTGAGCTTCTTGGCGGTCGCCTTCCGAAGCAATCGCTTGAGCTAATTCTGGATCAAATTCAGCAATAGAGATATTGGCAAACATTAGCGGAGGGTCCTATAAATTAGGGCTTTTAAGCCGTGCTAAAGATTGGTGCGAATTATAGCATGAAGTTTACTATTACAAAGCTTGATATTTATTTAATTATTAGTGAATTTGACTGAATTTAGCTGTTAAGCTATCGATAAAAATTCACTAGAGCTAAATATGTTTTCTTTCTTAAAATTTTGGCATAAAAAAAACAATACTTTTCAAGAAGATTTACAAAAAAATGATTCACCTGATTTAGCTCTTGAAGTTCCAGAAAACTGGAACTTTTATATGTGCCAAATAGATGAAGTTCCTGCAAGTTACTTTCTAAATCTAGCTCTAGCTAAAATTGCCCCTATAACCAATAGATCAACCCTACTTTGGGTTGAAATAAAGATGAACTGCTCAAGAGAGGATGGGTTATCTTCAAGTGAAGAATTTGAACATCTCGCTCAAATAGAAGATCAAATTATTCCTGCTCTTACAAGCGAACTTGCTATCTTGTATGTTGGTCGTTTAACACATAATCATTTAAGAGATTTATATTTTTATTGTGAAGATGGAACAGATCCAGAACATATCATTAATGAGGTAATGCAGTTTTATCCAGAATATAGTTATAGGTTTGGTCAGAAACTTGATTCAGATTGGTCAACATATTTCAATTATATGTATCCAAGTAAAGAAATTATGCAAACCATTTCGAATCGATCTGTAATTGAAAATCTTCAAAATCATGGAGATAATCTTGAAGTTGCTCGAGCTGTAGATCATTGGATATATTTTAAAAATGAAGTGGATCTCAATAAATTTGTAGAAATAATATTATCGTGGGATTTTCAAATAAATCAAAAAAATGAAATAGAGGAACATGATGGTTTTCCTTACCAATTACAAATTTGTAAAACTGAATTTGTTGATCAACAATCAATAGATCACTGTACATTACAGCTTTCGCAATTAGCAAATCAGTTAAATGGTGAATATGACGGTTGGGAGACCGTGGTCATTAAGAAATAGACAGAAAAGCCCAATCCTCAAATCACGAAAATTGGGCTTTGATAAAACTTAAAATCTTAATTACTAGGCGGCATTACTGATTTGACATCATTCACAATATTTTCAATATTAAGCCCATATGCCGTTCCATGATCCCATTCAGGATTTGTTACATATCGAATACTAGACCCTTTACTAGCGGCAACAAAAACTAGAGCATCAGTTGCTTCTTTAGGTACAGTGGTATCTTTTGCTCCCTGATAAATAACAACAGGTTGATTAAGCTTAACTTGTGCAGGTTGAGAATCTTTTTCTAAAAACTCTTTCACTATAGGTAAGGCCATAAAGTTTGTTTGAGTACGGGGATAATTTTTCAAATCGACATTTGTTTTTAAATAATTTTGCATTGCGCCAAAAAACTTACTACCTAATACATCTGAACAGTCTGACTCAGCTTTACTCGCAATTAAGTCAGTTGGTGATTTAAAAACACTTGAATAACTGAACGTTAAATTATTATTTCTTAGACCTGCAGTAATCAATGCAGTAAAAGTATCAAGTTGTGCATAAACTGGAGTTTGAAAGTTTACAGGCGCATCTTTTACAGATTGCTCTCCATTTATTAAAATTGCACCAAGATTAGATGCAGGTGCTACAGCAATCGTTCCTTTATAATCCAATTTTGCGCGGCTCGCATATTGAGCTGCTCCTAATGCGGCTTGCCCGCCTTGTGAATGCCCGACCGACACCCATTGACGTGATGTCATTTTTCCTTGACTAGATAAATAAGATCTGGCTGCAACTACAGCATCAGTAATCGAATAGGCCTCACTTTTTACATTTAAAAATGGATGAAGTTCACGCCCGCTCGGTTCGCCAAGCCCTTCATAATCAGGCGCAACGACGATGTAACCCGCTGCTAAAAATTTACTAATCATTCCATGAACATATTCATTAGTTACATTACGACTCGGCGCGCAAATATCAGCCACACCAGTTGTTCCATGCGCCCACGCCACAATTTTCCAACCACCAGCTGGCATTGTTCCTTTAGGAACAAAAACCAAACTCGTTGCCATCGTTTCTTGACCATTTTTACCTAACATTTTATAAGTCATAACAGAGCTTTCTGACGCTACAAGACTAAAATCACTTTTGGTATATGCTGTTGGCATTCCAACCACAGGATCTTTGATATTATTTTCAGGAATCTCAGGTTTTGGAACAAATATTGTCGTTCCATTATCATCACCACCGCATGCTGCCAAGAACAAAGTGCTACTCAGCATCGCAACCGTTAATAGTTTAATTTTCATCTAGTTTTTCCTTAACTATTTTTCATTTTTATCCTTAGACTGAATGCTCTAAGGTTTTAACAACGTTTATTACAATTACGCCTAATTTCATCATGTTTCAAGTTGTTTTTATTTTTTGATTTTTATTTATTCAAAACATCAACAAAACTTAAAAAAATCAAAATCTGGAGTGTTTTTGAAACGGATTATGAGAAAATTTCTTGTAAGATAATCAAATCCTATCAAACTTGAGTCTACTTTATGCAAACCATCATTTTAGATACAGAAACACATACATTGAATGGTTTGCCAATTGAAATCGCTTATGCGTCGATCGAAATTGAAAACGGAAAATTAAGCTTAGATAAGAAAAAAATCTTTGATCAGCTTTACCAAGTGGGACAACCTATTTCATTCGCTGCGATGGCGGTGCATCACATATTAGAATCAGACCTAGCGGATCAACCTTTTTATAAGGAATTTAAGCTCCCGTCAGAGACAACTTATATTATTGGACATAATGTTGATTATGATATTGCTGCAATCGCACGATGTGGTGTAGATACCTCTAAATTAAAACCAATATGCACACTTGCTCTCGCCCGTCATGTTTGGGAGGATGCAGAAGCACATAACATTTCTGCACTTATTTATTTAATCTCAAAGGGAAGTGAAAAAGCACGCGAAATGCTTAAAGGTGCTCATCGAGCAGACGCGGATATTATCTTAACTGCCAATATTTTGATGCATATCATTCATCAATTAAACATTGAAAATATTGAACAACTCTATATAGCTTCTGAACAAGCACGCATTCCAAAAAGTATCACTTTTGGTAAACACAAAGGTACTTCAATTCAAGATTTACCTGCTGACTATATTCAGTGGTTACTTCGCCAAGATGATCTTGATCCGTATTTGCGAAAAGCCTTAGAAAATAAGCTGCTCAAGTAATGGAAATTAAATAATCAAGATTATTTTCCACTTACTCGAAACAAGACAATGATATTTAATAATTTGTTAACGTAACTGTCATTTTTTAACCTTATCTTAATCTCCGTCTAGATCTTGATTGGGGGAGATTAAGAGATGTCACATTTTTTTAAAACAGAGCTTGGGCAAACTGCCCTCCAAGAACGTAGTATTGCCTTAACTGCACGTCAACGTCGTCTACTACTTTTAATTGATCATGAGGATTTTAAAGAACTAGATCAAGACTATAAACAAAGAATTGCACCCAATGAATTGGTTCAGCAATTGATTGAAATGGGACTATTAGCAGAACAAACAGCTCAAAAAAATACAAGTGAAATCAATGCTGATCAAAATGATAATGAACAAATATTAAATGCAACCCAATCAGAGCAAATCCAACCAATTACATTAAACTTAACAGAAAATATTGAAAATGAAGTATTAAACTTAGAAAAATTACCATTTATTGAAATTCAACAAGTCATGATTCAAACACTCACAACCTATTGTGGGCTTATGGCTCGCCCATTGGTGCAAAAAATCCAATCTATAAAAACGATTCAACAACTCAAAGCTTGCCAAATGCAATGGATTACCTCATTACAAGAATCTCGAATTCCACCAAGCCAATTGAATCAAACATTAAAGCTCATTAATTATTCAGTACAACATTTATAATTCATAAAATATAGAAATAATTTGATATGACAAAATTAGCAAAACAAATGTAATCCCTCAAATCTAATTATGAAGGATTTGTTTTTATCAGAAAATTATTAAAAATAAGAGAAATTAAAATGTTATCTTGGTGCGCTCAGCGGGACTCGAACCCACGCCACAGGCTTCGGAGACCTGTACTCTATCCAGTTGAGCTATGAGCGCATGCGATGCACATCATAGGCAAAAAAAGCATATTGGTAAATACATAGCCTTAAACAAAAATGTTTATTGTCTATTAAACCAACGATTTCAATCTTATAAAATTATCTAATTACTTTTAAACAGTTTAATTTAACAGAAACGGATCTTCTTACCCTTGAATCAAGCTCAAAAAACAACGTTCTGTTTTTAACACGCCATAAACCTATTTTTCTACTTGGTTTATTTTTTCATATCGCTCAAAATACCCATTCTATTTAACAACGTGAGACGTTTATGACTGATGCTTTGGTGTTGAGCGGTTTGTCCAAAACTTATCGTAATGGTTTTCAGGCGTTAAAAGGTATCGATTTAACCGTGCCAGAAGGTGAGTTTTATGCATTATTAGGTCCTAATGGTGCTGGTAAATCTACCACGATCAGTATTATTAGCTCTTTAACCAAAAAAACATCGGGTACAGTGGAAATCTTTGGGCATAACTTAGATACCCATCCATCCCATGCGAAACAATGTCTTGGTGTTGTTCCTCAAGAGTTTAACTTCGGTCAATTTGAAAAAACATTTGATATTTTAGTGACACAAGCGGGTTATTACGGAATTCCCAAAAAACTGGCTGAACAACGTGCAGAGTTCTATTTAGAAAAACTTGGCTTATGGGAAAAGCGTAATATTCAATCACGTATGTTATCAGGTGGTATGAAACGTCGTTTAATGATTGCACGCGCCATGATGCATGAACCTAAACTTCTTATTCTTGATGAGCCGACTGCGGGTGTAGATATTGAATTACGTCGCTCAATGTGGGATTTCCTCACCGAAATGAATGAAAAAGGCACTTCTATTATTCTTACAACACATTATTTAGAAGAAGCCGAAATGCTTTGTCGCCGTATCGCGATTATTGATCGTGGCGTGATCAAAGAAGATACCTCAATGAAAGGTTTCCTCAATCAACTCAATGAAGAATCATTTATTTGTGACCTTGTTGAACCAATAAATGAATTCCAGCTTGATATTATTGGTTTTAAGTTTAATTTAATTGATCCCATGACCTTAGAAGTCACGATGGACAAAGCTCATAGCATGAATGATTTATTCTTAATTTTACAATCGCAAAATATTCAAGTCAGTAGTATGCGTAATAAATCAAATCGCTTAGAAGAATTGTTCGTCAAAATGGTGGAGAAAAATCTTGCAGGAGCGGATCAATGAATTTCAATCAATTACGAACCGCCCTATGGACTTTAGTTGTTAAAGAAATTCGTCGCTTTATGCGAATTTGGCCACAAACGTTGTTACCGCCTGCGATCACCATGAGCCTTTATTTCGTGATTTTCGGTAATTTAGTTGGCTCACGCATTGGTGAAATGGGTGGCTTTAGCTATATGCAGTTTATTGTGCCTGGTTTAATCATGATGGCAGTGATCACAAACAGCTACGCGAACGTTTCCTCAAGCTTCTTTAGTGCTAAATTCCAAAAAAGCATCGAAGAACTGATCATGAGTCCTGTGCCATTACATTTAATTCTTTGGGGTTATGTGATTGGCGGCGTTAGTCGCGGTGTCTTGGTTGGTCTAATTGTAACCATCATGAGTTTATTCTTTACTCACTTAGAAATTTATAATTTCTTCGTGACTATATATACAGTCATTATTACTTCATTATTATTTTCGCTTGGTGGTTTCATTAATGCAGTTTATGCGAAGTCATTTGATGATATTTCGATTATTCCGACTTTCGTATTGACGCCACTCACCTATTTAGGTGGTGTGTTCTATGCAATTAGTGCTTTAAGTCCATTTTGGCAAAATTTATCTTTAATTAATCCAATTGTGTATATGGTCAATGCCTTCCGTTTTGGCATCTTAGGACACAGTGATGTCAATGTAACCTTCTCATTGAGTATCGTTACTCTATGCTGTGTTGTGCTTTATACGGTTGCTTATCATTTATTATCTCGTGGTTCAGGAATGCGTGAATGAGTGTTGAACATTCTTTATTGGGTAAAGACACCCAATACCCTACTCAATATCAGCCAGAGGTTTTATTTCCAATAGCCCGTGCTGAGTCCCGTCAACAATATGCACACGTTGAAGGAATCAGCCAAGGCAAAGACTGGTGGCATGTATTCGAAATTTCATGGCTAAATAAGCTTGGTTTACCACAGGTTGCGATTGGTCGTTTAATGTTGCCAGCGAGCTCACCTAATCTGATTGAATCAAAGTCACTTAAACTTTATTTCAATAGTATGAACTTCACTCAATTTGAGTCTCAAAATACTTTCATTGAAACCGTAGAACGTGATCTGTCAAATGCTGCTGGTGGGAAAGTTGAACTTCAACTATTTCAAGTCGATGATTTAGAGATTTCTAAACCGAAAGGTATTTGTATTGACGATTTAACTCCTGAACGTCTTTCAGAACACCCAGACTCAAGCTTATTGCAATTAGATAATACAGCGGAAGATGATGTAGAGATTGAATTGTATTCGCATCTTTTAAGAAGTAATTGCCCTGTAACAGGACAACCTGATTGGGGTACGGTTTTTATTCGTTTTAAGGGTAAAAAACCTTGTTATCGCAGCGTATTAGCTTATATTATCTCGTACCGTCAGCATAATGGTTTTCATGAGCAATGCGTTGAGCAAATCTTTGCTGATATTTGGCAATTGCTGCAACCAGAAAAGCTGATGGTCTATGCAACGTATACTCGTCGAGGGGGCTTGGATATTAACCCATGCCGAGTATCTGATTTGACATGGATGCCCGAGCCAACTCGCTTGGCGCGACAATAAAACGAATAAATTTGATATAGAGGATGTTCTTCAATGACCAGTTATTTCGGTATTCTTCCATCGGCAACGTTGAGTCAGGATATTCAACTTGCACAAGCCAACCGTAACAGTAAAGAGCCACAATACCCTTTACGTGACAAAATTTCTCTACAGCTTACTGATGAGTTAATTGACACCATGTTGGTACATTTGGTTCAACAATTTCCACCAAGTGATAAACGAGATACAACTGAAGAACTTGCTCAAAAAATTCGCAGCATCGTTTCAACGTTAATGAAACAATTGTTGGGTAAAACCTCTAATGATCAAGTCTTAGAATCATTAGCGTTCATGGAAAAAAGCTTGTTTATCGACAATGAAGGCAAACAACGTATTGGTACTGTACTTCCTGATAGCCTTGTTAATGATATGAAAAAAAGCTTTGCTGAAGTAGCAGCAGGAAATGGTAAAGAGCAACGTGATGCTTTAACACAACAGTTTAAGACATTTGCAGATGCGCTTATCCAACACTTCATGACTGAATATAATAAAACATTAGGTTTAGGCATGGTAAAACGTGGTGTTGCAAGTGTTGCAACCAGCGGTGTTGAAACAGCAGTACATATTGTTATCAAAAAGCTGATTCCAAGTTTAAGCCAAGTTGAACTCGAAGTATTTACTAAACACTTCGATCAGTTATTGGTACAAAAGTAAGCTCAGATTAGCTCTAAAAGGCGACGATATTCATATCGTCGCCTTTTTTTATATTTTTAAAAAATCAAAGATTATAAGTGTCACAAATTCTAAATTTGCATTGTCTAAATCAGGGTTTATGTTAGCATTCGCGAAGCGTTGATTGAGTTGATTTAGAATCGCATGGCCCCAAGCTCACAGTACAAATTTTTACGCCAAGCACCACGTGATGGCTTGAGCACAGCTAACCACCCTTCTCGTTGGCAACAACTCCATATAGATCCATGGCTTTGTCTTTTTTTAGTTCTAAATGCAATACTTGGACTGACTGTTTTATATAGCGCCTCCGCTCAAGATGTTGGTCTAGTCAGTAAACAAGCCATGAGTTTCGGAATTGGTTTTGTGGTAATGTTTGGACTTGCCCAAATTCCACCAAAAGTTTATCAAGCCTTTTCACCATACTTTTATATCTTCGGCGTATTGTCACTTATCGCAGTAGTGATTTTTGGTGAAGTTCGTATGGGGGCACAGCGTTGGATCGATATTCCTGGTTTTGGTAGTGTACAGCCCAGTGAATTTATGAAAATTGGCATGCCAATGATGGTAGCTTGGTTCCTATCGCGCAAAGCTCTACCTCCAAGTTTCACTCAAGTCATTTTGTCCTTGATGCTGATTGTCGTGCCATTTCTATTAATTGCAGAACAACCCGATCTAGGAACATCTTTACTTGTGCTTGCAAGCGGTATTTTTGTACTGTTTTTAAGTGGACTATCGTGGAAACTCATTGCTGCTGCTGCTGGAGTGGTGGCAATTATTATTCCTATCGCTTGGCAATTTCTACTACATGATTATCAACGGCAGCGTGTTTTAACACTATTAGATCCCGAAGCCGATGCCCTTGGTACAGGCTGGAATATTATCCAATCAAAAACTGCAATTGGCTCAGGTGGTTTTTCAGGTAAAGGCTTTTTGGAAGGTACTCAATCACACCTTCACTTTTTACCTGAAGGTCATACAGATTTTATTATTGCTGCATATTCAGAAGAGTTTGGACTGATTGGTGTCACCCTACTCATTCTTCTTTATTGTGCAATTATTTTTAGAACCTTCCAAATCGGTTTACAAAGCTTCCATAACTATGGTCGTTTGGTTGCAGGTGCCTTTGGTTTGTCATTTTTTGTTTATGTATTTGTAAATGCAGGTATGGTCAGTGGTATTTTACCAGTAGTAGGTGTGCCTTTGCCGTTCATGAGTTATGGTGGAACTGCAATTATTACTCTTATGTCAACTTTTGGACTGGTTATGTCTATTCATACGCATCGATAACGAGGAATTTTATAAACATATGTTTCATCCAACTTTAAATAAAACTTTTAAATTTATGACTTTGAGTGCCAGTTTATTTTTAAGCAGTAATTGGGCACAAGCAAATGAATTTTATAATGATCCTAATTACGCTAACTTCAAGCAAAAAACCATGAGCACTTATGGTTTAAGCAGTGAGCAAGTCGATGCCGCAATGAGTGGTGCACGCAACTTACCTAATATTTTAAACATTATGACTCGCCCAGGTGAAAGTAAGCCTTGGTACGAGTATCGTTCGATGTTTTTAGCTGAAGGTACCATTCAACGTGGTATTCGTTTCAAAAACCAATATGAAGATGTACTGAATCGCGCAGAACAACAGTATGGCGTCCCTAAAGCGGTTATTTTAGGAATATTGGGGGTTGAAACAGGTTATGGAGCAAATAAAGGCTCATTCATCACTCGTGACGCATTAGCAACTTTAGCCTTTGGTTATCCACGCCGAGCAGAATATTTTAGTGATGAGCTTGCTGCATTAATCTCATGGACATATAAAGAAGGCTATCCAACAAATAGTATTGTTGGATCGTATGCTGGTGCGATTGGTTATCCACAATTTATGCCAAGTAATATTCAAAAATTAGGTGTCGATTATGATGACAATGGGCACATTGATTTAAGAAATTCTGCCACCGATGCCATTGGTTCTATTGCAAATTATTTAGCTCAGTATGGTTGGGAACGTGACCGTCCAATCGGCTTCCCCGCTCGGTATCTTGGCAATAATCCAGATAGCATCATTGCAAAAGATTTGACTCAACCACGACCTTATGGTGAATTAAAAAGATTGGGTGTTGCACCCATAGATCCAGTGGTAAAAATTGATGATTTAGACTTAGTGAATGTCATTCAATTACAAGATCAATTCGGTCCAATTTACTACATCACTTATCCAAATTTCCAAGTGATTACGACCTACAATAAAAGCCGTATGTATGCGACAGCAGTATGGTTATTAGGCACAGAAGTAGCTAGCCGTTAGGCTAGCTTTTTTATACACAACCAAAAAGTCAATCTTTTTCTTCGCATAAAAGTATATATATTCAGCAAAATACATAAATTGTTACAATATTGATTATTTTTTAATCCAAAACTGTAAGTTTTTACCCTTTTTGTAACTATTTATCGTTAAAGACTAGACACACTTCGTAAGCGATGAATATTATCCACCCAAGTTAAAGTAATTGCAAAAGTGAATAATTAGACATGTGCACTATATTTCAGAGTATTTATTGAAATAGAAAAGCATGTTCTCTAGGAGTTTATACAATGCAGTTTTCGCTAAAATATATTATAGCGCTGACGGCAGGCTTAAGTTTAAGCCCGTTACATGCTGAAATGGTTCAGTCTTCATCACTTACTAATGATGTGGAAGGTTCTAATTTAGCTGCCCGCGTTTTGAGTAAAGATTCTCAAAATTTTAATTCTCGTTTTTCTAACGTTAATAGTCTTTCAATCACTGAGCGTTCAGGTGACCAAGTACGTCGCCAGACGATTGCAGCAAAAATCGATATCCCTGAAGAAGAGCCTTCAGTGATTGAAAAACTGAATGCAGTTGCATCTAACACTGTGCGTAAGTTTAGCCAAAATGGTGTTGCATCTTGGTATGGTCGTCAATTCCACGGTCGTAAAACGGCGAGTGGTGAAACATTCGATATGAATGCGATGACCGCTGCTCACCGTAGTCTGCCTTTAAACTGTTACATCCGCGTTACCAATAAAGATAATGGTAAAAGCGTAGTTGTAAAAGTAAATGACCGTGGCCCTTTCCATGGTAACCGTGTATTAGATTTATCTTATGGTGCTGCTAAGCAACTTGGAATGTCTAGTTCAGGTACAGGTAATGTCAGCATCGAACGTGTTGATGGACCTAACTCATAAATTACAAGCTTAAATGAAAAAGCCACCTAGTGTGGTTTTTTGTTTTTTAATGATTATAAAAATTGGTTTGATTCATTTTGACGCTTAGGGTCATCTTCGGTATATTGAATGGATAAAAATTATCAAAGTACGGAGAGCACAATGAAATCAATCGATGAATGGTTTGATGAATACAGTGATAGTCATCAAAATCAAAGCAACAAGAAAATTCATTGGGTTTGTGTTCCTGCAATTTTATTTTCAATTATTGGCATTCTCGCTCATTTTAGTACCTTACTAACTGCTTTACTACTCGTTCTCACTTTAGTGTTTTATGCACGCTTAGATATTGTTTTAGCGGTGGCAATGGCAGCATTGTTAGCAGTCATGGCATGGTTAATTATTATCTTACCAGTAGGTGTAGGATTCTATATTGGTGTCTTTGTGATCGCTTGGATTGGGCAATTCTATGGGCATAAAGTTGAAGGCAAGAAACCTTCATTCTTTAAAGATCTACAATTTCTCTTGATTGGTCCTGTATGGTGTATGGATGCATATTTAGCTAAAGTCCTACCTAAATGGAAATCTCGTCAAAAATTGGGGCTTACAAGCTAATTTAGCGCGTATCTTGCAGATAACTTATCAAGGAAGAATATCATTGATATATTTTTCCTTGATATTTTAGCCATCCATCAATATGTTTTCCACGCGGATCATGGTGCGTCCAATGGATAACACCACCCTTTTGGCTATATTCATATTCACCATAAAACTCAACAGTTTCACCTTTTTTTAACCCTTCTATTCTGGGTGCCAAATCAATATTGTGAGCAATTAAAATAGTTAAACCATTCTCTAACTTGAGAATCATTTTTTGATGTCTAGATCCATCATTATCATCAGGAAGAATTGCTTTTACTACACCGTGCCCTTGAACTTGAATATTGCTGCTTTGCTGTTGATAAGCCTGCATGATCTTATGCTGATCATCAGAGATTGAAACTGCTGTGTTGCTCTGCTCTGTTTGTGACTTATCAGTGATTTGATCTTGCTGCTTTAAGTCCAAACCTAAATAAACAGTCATCAAAATAACAATCACAACAACGATTATTAAATTATTTTTTTGAATTTTCATATTTAACCTTTTATTGTTCATGAAACAGCAAAATGCCAATCAGATCGATTGGCATTTTGATCATACAAGGACTATAAATTTTAGAATAGACGATTTATCCCATTTAAAGCAGCCACGCGATAAGCCTCTGCCATGGTTGGATAGTTGAATGTCGTTTCAACAAAGTACTTTAATGTATTGTTTGGGCTATGCATCACAACTTGGCCAATATGGATAATTTCAGCCGCATTGTTACCGAAACAGTGAATACCCAATACCTCTAAAGTATCTCTATGGAACAGAATCTTTAATTCACCTACCGTATCACCCGTAATTTGTGCGCGAGCAAGATGGCGGAATGATGCTTGTCCAACTTCGTAAGGAACCTTTTCTTCAGTTAGTTCCTGCTCTGTCTTACCAATCGACGAAATTTCAGGAATGGTATAAATTCCTGTTGGCACGTCTTTAATGGGTTTAACATTCTTTTCACCAACCATATTTGCGCCAGCGCAACGTCCTTGGTCATAAGCAGCAGATGCAAGTGATGGCCAACCAATCACATCACCAGCAGCAAATATATTATCAACCTCAGTCTGATATTGATCATTCACCATCAACTGACCACGATTGTTTGGTACAAGACCTACATTCTCGAGTCCTAAACCATCCGTATTACCCGAACGACCGTTACACCATAAGATGGCATCAGCTTTAATTTTCTTACCACTAAGCAAATGTAATACCACATGATCATCAAAGGTTTCTAGGCGATCAATTTGTTCATTGTGACGAATTAGCACACCTTGTTCACGTAAGTGATAAGACAATGCATCTGCAATTTCATCATCGAGGTAGCTCAATAATTTTTGCTGCGTATTAATTAAATCAACTTTATGATCTAAACCGATGAAAATCGATGCGTATTCACAACCAATAACACCAGCACCATAAATAATAATTTTTTGAATTGAATAATCCAGATCAAGAATCTTGTCTGAATCAAAGACACGCGGATGATTAAAATCCAGTCCTTGCGGTTGATAAGGACGACTACCCGTTGCAATCACAATTTGCTTACAAATAATCGTATCTTTAATACCATCCTGACCAAAAATTAAAACCGTATTTTTGTCTTGGATATATGCACGACCATGAAAAACATCAATCTTATTACGATCATAAAAACGTGTATGCGTGTCAACTTGCTGTTGAATCACTTTATGTGCGTTGCGTAATACCTGTTTCATAGTGAATTGCTTCCATTCACCCACTTTTTGAAACATCGGATCACGTTGATAACGAATAATACTTGAAACGGTTTGACGCAATGCTTTACTTGGGATTGTACCGACATGTGCACAATTACCACCGAGTTGATCACGCACATCAACGATTGCTACTTTTCTACCTGCTTTAGCTAGCTTCATTGCCGCGCCTTCACCAGCTGGGCCAGAACCGAGAATGACTGCATCAAATTTTACAACATTCCCACCAACGACCTCTTTCTTACGTGGCATTCAAAGCTCCTTTATCTGTTCGCTGTTTACTTATATATATGATAACTAATATGCTATGGGTTGATGTATTTCTCAACCATATATTTTTATATATTCACATTTTCAAAATGAATACCTATTTCATCCTATAAACCTGTAAATTTGACTATAATAATCCAATATCTCAAGTAATAGGTTGTAGAAAATAAGATGTCTGAACACCGTAAACCTGAACAGGGCATAAAACTTCGTGGCGCAGAAAAAGTCGCTAGAATTCCTGTAAAAGTTATACCTACGGTTGAAGTACCTCGTAAACCAGACTGGATTCGCGTCAAAATGACTGCACCTGAAGAGGTTCAGCGTATAAAAACAACTCTACGTTCGCAAAAACTCCATACTGTTTGTGAAGAAGCTGCCTGCCCTAACCTTCCAGAGTGTTTTGGTGGTGGTACTGCGACTTTTATGATTATGGGCGATATCTGTACTCGCCGTTGTCCTTTCTGTGACGTTGCACATGGTCGACCAAATGCACTCGATGCTGATGAACCACGTCACATGGCTGAAACGATTTCAAACTTGGGTTTGAAATATGCAGTTATTACCTCAGTAGACCGTGATGATCTTTTAGATGGTGGTGCTCAACATTTCGTAGATTGCATTAAAGAAGCACGAGCGTTGAGTCCAAAAACATTATTGGAAATCTTAGTGCCCGACTTCCGTGGTCGTATGGATATTGCTTTACGCATCATGACTGAATGTCCACCAGACGTTTTTAACCATAACATCGAGACTGTGCCTCGCTTATACAAAGCAATGCGTCCAGGTTCTGACTACCAACATTCTTTGACTCTTTTGAAAATGTTTAAAGAACACTGCCCTGATATTCCAACCAAGTGTGGTTTGATGGTTGGTATTGGTGAAACTGAAGAAGAAGTGATTTCTTTGCTCGATGATTTGCGTGCACATGACGTAGATTATGTAACCATTGGTCAATATCTACAGCCTTCTAAACAGCATGCACCGATTGATCGTTTTGTTACACCAGAAGAGTTTGAGCGTTATGCTGAACATGGTCGTAAATTAGGTTTTAGAAACATTTGGTCTGCACCAATGGTTCGCTCAAGCTACTTTGCAGATCGTCAATATCATGGTGAACCTGTTCCTGCAGTACGTCGTAAAGTCGATCCAGCGAAAAAAATTGCAGTTCAAACTGTAGAAGCGTAAGCAATAAATATATCGAAATCGAGAGAGTTTTAAAATTCTCTCGATTTTTTATTTTTGAGTTTTAAATATTATATTTTTTTTCATAACAATTACTTTAATAATTTAGAGTTTCTTAGCTGCCGTGAAGTTGGTGTGAATAATTACAACTCAAAACTCAAATACGAAAAAATCACTTAAAAACACTAATTTACTTTCGACCTTGCCCCACTTAATCTAACAAAAGTAAATATAAGATTTTTAAATTATTCATTTAAAAATAAAAGTCGAAATCTTTTTTCTAAGGCTAGACCCATTACAGCAACCCAATAACAAGAAGCTCGCAGTTAATAAATAACAGGGAATACTTCTCAAAAGCTTCTTATAACCAAAATATGTATCAGGATAAACGACTATGAATAAACGAGCATTAACTTTGACCGCAGCAACTCTGGGTAGCCTAATATTATTGGGTTGTAATAATGATTCTAACAACGATACAGAAACTACAAATACAATTACTGGTGATACATTAATTTTAACAAGCAATGGAATGATCAGTTCCATTGATCGCGCAACACCCAATAAGATTGTTTCAAATCTTAAAATCACAGGTTTAGAAAGTGGTGATGAACTTGTAGGTATCGATTATCGTCCTAAAGATGGAAAACTGTATGCCGTTGGCTTGTTAGGAAACCTATATACATTAAACCCAAATACAGGCAAAGCAAGCTTTCTTAGAAAGTTGATTGCTGATTCAAGTGATGATGCACCTTTCAGCAAAATTATGGGTGACGCCAATCTCATCACAGTGAATTTCAACCCTGCTGCAGACCGTTTACGTGTGATATCGAATACAGGTCAAAATTTGCGAATCAATGTCGATACAGGCGTTACAATCACTGACGGCACAATTAAATTAGCTGAAGACACAGCGGCAGTAGTTGCAGGAGCTTATACCAATGCATTTGCTGGAACTGCTTCTACCAAACTGTACAGCATTGACCAAAACTCAGATCGAATTTATTTGCAAAATGCGAATGCAGGAATACTTGGGGTTTCAGCAGCGCTTGGTGCAGATATAAATACCAATGGCGGTGGTGGGCTAGACATCGACCCAGTTAGTAACATCGGATTTGCAGCACTCAAACTCACATCAGGTGCGTATAAATTTTTTCAAATCAATCTTGCTAATGTTGGAACAAGTAATGATGCCGTCTTTGCTTCTAGCGATTTAAATAATAGTTTTAATACCATGGGAATTCGTGGAATTGCTCTAAAAAGAGCTTCTGATTCTACGGCGCAAGCTTTCGGTTTAACGGCGAATAATAAATTATTAAACTTTGCTCTAAATAATCCAAACTCAGTTTCTGAAAAATCATTAACTGGTCTGCTCGTTGATGAGCGATTTATTGGAATTGACTATCGTTTGAGAACAACAACTGATCATTCGGGTAAACTTTACGGACTAACCAACAAAGCGAATTTATACACCATTAATCCTGAATCTGGCTTAGCAAGCTTAGTAAGCACATTAAAACCAGCAGCAGGAAGTAGTTTTACTGCATTGGATGGAACCAGCTTTGCTGTTGATTTCAATCCAACCGCTGATCGATTACGTGTCATCAGTAATACTGGTCAAAATCTACGAATCAATGTAGATACAGGTGACACCATTAAAGATGGTGATATTAATGGTGCTTCAGGTGCTCAAGTAACGGCAGCCGCTTATACCAACAGTTTTAAAACTCCTGTAGCTACACTTGCTACCGAATTATTTGATCTCGATCAAACCAATAAAACATTAACTAAACAGAATCCTCCGAATAACGGCACCTTGAGCCTGATTGGAAATCTAGGTATTAATCTTGGCACTGATAATGGTTTTGATATTGCTGGTGGCGATAATGGTTTAGCTTTAGCGGCAGTGTCAGGTGGTTCTGGTCCATCAGTGTTATATCGTATTGATTTAAATAGCGATACAACAATAACAACACCTCGAGCAAATTTAGCAATTAGTGTAGATGGATCACCAAATCTAAATGCATCTACAATCGGAACTAACACCACACCTCAAGTGATTGATTTAGCAATTTTATTTAAGTAGAACTTAGAACACATAAAAAAACACCACAACTTTGATTGTGGTGTTTTTTATTTAAATAGAGATAATTATTATGCAATATGCTTTTGCACGATGATTGAACCCACAGAATAACCAGCACCAAATGATGAAATGACAGCATATTCACCATTATCAACTTGTTCACCAGTACGATGCATCGCAATAATTACACCCGCAGAAGACGTATTTGCAAATTCATCTAAAATAATGGGTGCGCGTTCTAAATCAGCTTCTTTACCTACAACTAATTTTAAAATTAGTTCATTCATATTCGCATTAGCTTGATGCAACCAAAAACGTTTCACTTGCTCAGGTGTCAATTCCAATTTTTCTAGCTGAGCTGTAATGATTTTGGCAACAAGTGGGCAAACTTCTTTAAAGACTTTGCGGCCATCTTGACGGAATAGTTTGTCATCAACTACTGCATCTTCACTACGATTTAAGAAACCAAAGTTATTACGGATATTATTTGAAAATTGAGTAAACAAATGAATATCTAAAATTTCATAACCAGACTTAGTTTCTGTTTCTTCAATAATTGAAGCAGTCGCGACATCACCAAAAATAAAATGTGCATCACGAGTACGATAATCTAAATGACCTGAGGTAATTTCGACATTAAGCAACAATACACGGCGCGCGCCACATTTCACCGCATCATATGCTTGCTTTAAACCAAAGGTTGCAGCAGAACAAGCCACATTCATATCATAAGCATAACCTTGGATGCCAAGCGCTGACTGAATCTCAATCGCAACCGCTGGATAGGCACGCTGCATATTTGAACATGCTAAGATCACGACATCGATATCTTCAGCCGTTACACCTGCATTTTCCATTGCTTGCTTCGCAGCAATGACACCCCACTCCGCTTGAAGTGAAAGTTCTTCATTACTACGTTCTTGCAAATGTGGACGTAAACGTTTTGGATCAAGAATTCCAGATTTTTCGACGACATAACGACGTTGAATACCTGATGCTTTTTCAATAAATTCAGGGCTTGAGCCACGTAGTGCTTCGATCTCGCCTGCTGCAATTTTCTCAGCATTTTCTTGATTAAATTGTTCTACATAAGCATTTAGGCTTTCAACCAACTCTGCATTGGAAATAGATTCTGTCGGGTGAAATAAACCTGTACCTGTTATACGGATGCCCATGTAAAACTCCTGTAAAGAATGGTTCTAACTTTCATCATTGTCCAGTTTAACCGATTGCCAAACGATCCCATAGTTTTTGTAATCTAGTTGGTGAAATAGGCAGCTTTGTTTTCATCGGTTGAGAAAACAAAGAAATCCTAAACTCTTCCAACATCAAATACATTTCTTTGATTTTAGAATCATTTTTAAATTTAAAAACTTTGTCCATCCACGGATCGACATCATCAATTGCAGCAAGGTCACGTTGTAGATTATTTGGCAAACGCTCCAAACGCAATAGCAACGCCTTTAAATATCTTGGATATTCCTGCCAAATTTCAGCAGGTCGGCTATATACAAAGTTCGCCAAAGACATTAAATCCAGTTGATCTTCAACATCATCTATACTTCGTCCAAATATCCCTTGATCTAAAAGCAATAGTTCACGGCGTATTTGCTGCCATTGGGTAAAAATATCTGTAATATCAGAAAGTACCTTTTGACCATCTAGCAAGAATTGTTTTTTTACTTCAGTTAATAGCTGATTAAATTCTTGTGAGTCTTTAGGAAGTTCTCTAATTGAAACTTGCAATGTTGCATACACCAACATTTGTTCGAGTTTGGCTCGATCACCCAATGGCGAATATGCCAAGGCTAGCGGTTTTGAGATTTGTTTTTTCAACTGGCGGATTAAATCGCCTAATTGCATATGCACTAGACGAATCACACCTTCACGATGCTGCTTAATCGCTTCAGCTTGATCATTAAAGGTTTGAATCACTACTCCTGACTCATCTTTAACATCTAAATCGACAAATAGCTTGGTTGGAACTAATGCCTGATATTGTTTTACAACAACGCCAGTCACTTTCTGTGACGCTTCAAAAATGAAATTTTCAGGGAAAGTCTGAAATTCACCTGCCTGCTGTTTAACAGGTCGATGCGTTTCAACCCGACATCTTGTTTTCAGTTCATCTAAGTCACGACCTTGCGCGATTAACTTTCCTTTTTCATCAATCACCTTTATAAAAGCAACAAGGTATTGATCGATACGTTCAAACGAGAAATCTTTTTCAGTAATCTGCTCGCCTCGTAGAGCAAAAGCGAGGTAATTAAACAGGTGCTCTCGTAAGTGAACAGCATCAACACCCTGCATTAACTTTTTGGCTGTATCAGGAATTGGGACTAAATTGCGACGTTTATCTTTTGGTAAAGCTTTAAGTAATGCCTCAATCAAATCTTGACGCCAACCTGGGATTCCCCATGACCATTGCTTTTCATCCACTTGAGGCAAAGCTTGCACAGGAATTTTAACCGTTGCACCATCTTCATCATGACTTGGATCAAAACGATAACTCGCAGCTAATCGCAGTTGTCCATTATGTAAATAGTCAGGAAATTGCTGCGTAGTTGGTCGATCATTCATCCACAGCGCATCATCATCCACAAATAAATATCGTGGATGTTCTGGTTCAACTGTGGCACGCCAATCTTCAAAGCTCCTGCGACTGGCAATTTCAGTCGGTACTTTGGCAGCATAAAATTGATAAATAGTTTCTTCATCGACCACTAAATCACGACGACGTAATTTATCTTCAACACGCTCAACTTCTTCAAGTTTTAACAAGTTGTGTTTTAAGAACGGTGGTGTAATACCCAATTTACCAGTAGTGAGTGCGTCTCGTAAAAAGATTTCATGCGCCGCAGCTTGATCAACCTTCTCAAAATTCACCAGACGTTTTGGTTCAATGATTAAACCAAATAATGAAATCTGATCATAGGCATTGACGATACCTGCTTTTTTCGACCAGTGCGGTTCAAAATAGTGGTGTTTCAATAAATCACCAGCAGCCAACAAAATCCATTCAGGATCAATTTTCGCCAACGTCCGCAAATACACTTGAGAGGTTTCGACCATCTCAAATGCCATTACCCAAGCAGTATTGGTCTTATGCAACGTACTGGCTGGAAAGACTTTTGCTTTTTGTTGGCGTACCGCCATAAAGGTATTACGTTCATCCGTTTTATTGGCGATAAATGAAAGTAAACCTGTGAGTAGCGCACGGTGTAAATTTTCATAATTGGCTGATTTTTCATTAAAGCTTAGTTTTAAACCTTCAGCCAATTCAACTAACTGCTGATGAGTTTGTTTCCATTCTCGCAACCGCAACCAACTTAAAAAGTGCTGTCGTGCAAATTGACGACGCTTACTCTCAGATTGTGTATCTGGACTGGTTTGAATCGTATTCCACAACTTTAAATAGAACAAGAAATCAGAATCGGCTTCTTTAAACAATGCGTGTTTTTGATCCGCCTGCATTTGTTTATCAGCAGGACGTTCACGTGGGTCTTGGATTGCTAGTGCGCTGACAATAATTAATGTTTCTTTGAGTACACCAAAATGTGCACCACCAATAAGCATTCGTGCTAAACGCGGATCAATCGGCATGCGCGCCATCATTTGACCGACTTTAGTTAAATCATTCTTACGTTCATTTAATGCACCTAACTCAACCAAGAGCTTACGCCCATCATTGACCAATCGGAAATCAGGTGGTTCAATAAAGTCAAAGTCTTCTAAATTACCCAACCCTAAACTTTGCATTTGTAAAATTACAGAAGCCAAGTTAGTTCGTTTGATCTCAGGCTCAGTAAACTCAGGACGACTTTGGAAATCTTCTTCGCTATATAAGCGAATACATACGCCCGCCGCAATACGTCCACAACGTCCTTTACGTTGATTAGCTGCTGCTTGTGAAATGGCTTCAATGGGTAAACGTTGAACACGAGAGCGATAGTTATAACGGGAGATACGAGCAAAACCACTATCAATCACATAACGAATATTTGGTACAGTCAGTGCTGTTTCCGCAACATTGGTTGCGATAATGATACGTCGCCCCTTTCCACCTGGGCTAAAAATCTTTTGTTGCTCTGCAATCGCTAAACGCGCATACAAAGGTAAAACCTCTGTATGACGAGGACCATATTTCTGCAAAGTTTCCTGTAACTCTCTAATTTCTTGCTCTGTACTGGCAAAAATTAGAATATCCGCATATTCAGGATGACCTTTACTTTCAGCATCAGCAAAACATTCTTCTACAGCTTGTACAACTGCACGAGGTAAGTTTTCTTCAAAATCATCAAATTCGTCATCATCACTGCCGACAATACTAAGCTCTGAAATCGGACGGTAACGTAACTCAACAGGAAAACTTCGACCTTCCACTTCAAAAATTGGAGCATGATTAAAATATTGACTAAAACGATTTACATCTAGCGTTGCTGAAGTAACGATTACTTTTAAATCAGGGCGCTTCGGCAAAAGCTGCTTTAAATATCCCATAATGAAATCGATATTAAGAGAGCGTTCATGCGCTTCATCAATAATAATCGTGTCATATTTAGATAAAAATCGGTCGTTGGTCAATTCAGCCAGTAAAATACCATCCGTCATTAAACGGACAATAGAGTCCTGAGAACCTTGCTCATTAAAGCGAATTTTAAAACCAATCGACTCACCGAGTTTTTCGCCTACCTCTTCAGCAATACGTTGCGATACGCTACGGGCAGCCAACCGACGAGGCTGAGTATGACCGATCATGCCAGTGAGACCACGACCTGCGAGCATTGCGATTTGAGGAAGCTGAGTGGTTTTACCTGAACCCGTCTCACCAGCCACAATAATCACTTGATGCTTTTGAATAGCATCGATCAAACGATCTGCATATTGAGTAACAGGCAAGTCTTGATTGAGTTTGATCTTTGGGAGTCGCGCTAAACGTTGTCTAACTTTGTGGTTTGATTGCTCAATCAGCTTTTCTATTTCTGCTGTTGCTGTCTTTTTATCTTTGCGCAGTCGATTTAAACGGTGACGGTCACGTGCCATAACCCATTGGTCTACATTTAAATGACTCTGCACTGAACAGCTTTCCTGAAAAATAAAATAATCGGCTATTTTACGCCTTAAAGCCTTGCTATGCAAAGAAACTACATCAATCTATACGAATATTGATGTAGTCGATTTTATAAATTTATGGTTTAGATGAATGATCGAAGCGATTGCGAAGTTTTTTGATATACTTTTTAAATGGCCACGTAAATTGTTTAATAAAACTGTTTGGAATTTTATAGCCTACCGTTCCATAAACACTTGCCAAATGATTTGGCATATAGACACTTTTAAAAATCACATCATACAGCGGAATAAATGCAGCGTAGTTTTTATCAATCGCAGGCTTTTCAGATGAATGATGCCAATGATGAAATTCAGGTGTAGCAATCAGCCAGCGTAAATAGGGAAAACGAAAACGTACATTTGAGTGAATAAAGATGGCATGAAAAGAAATAAAAATGAGGTAAGCAAACACTGCTGATGTATGAAAACCAAGTAAGAAAATAGGCAAAGTTGCTAAAAACCGTGTCATCAACACTTCAACTACATGTAAACGTGAGGATGCTAACCAATCCATATATTCTGTTGAATGATGAATTGCATGAAATCGCCATAAAAAATCTACTTCATGCATAGCTCGATGTAGCCAATACACCACAAAATCTACTACGATCAGTAATTCTATAAATTGCAACCAAATGGGCTGAGCTTGCACATAAGGAACAATTGGATTATTCGGTAAATGCGTAATCCAATATTGAATTGGCATCACCGTCAAAAACGTAAAAAGTTGAATGCCGACATGACTAAACATGAAATATTTCATATCCGTCACCCAACCAACTCGCAGAATTTTTTGATCAGTATTCTTGGCAAAAAAGCCTTCAAGCGGAATAAAAATCAACGCTAAAATTACAAGCGTCAATATAAAATAATCAATCCCTGCATAAAAAGGCAAACTCGGTAAAGTTGGCGCTTTAATCAAACCACAACCCAAAATTGCTGCAATTAGCGCCAAACAAAGTCCATAAAAACCGTAGCGATTTTGGCGAACAATGGAACTGAAAGCACCAAAAATAACACTGAGTACAATACCAATTATTAAGCTTAAATAAAAAATATCGTAATGCTTTGAATAAACAGGACGTAGTTCTGGCATGGTTAGCACGGACGGAAATAAAAAACATAGCGCACCAAAAATGCCTAAAAGACCCAAAGACATTGATATAAAGGCACTTATTTTCCCTAAGCCCGCATTGAGTTCTAAGTTCTCAAACTTGGCTCTTAATTGATCAGTCATTTTTAGTATTCAATTCACTCTAGTCATGAGAAGAAAAGTATCTTGCACATAAAGTTTTAATTTTTATCACAAAATACGATCAAGTATTTCGATGGCATATTGCGCATTTTAAACAAACAGTATTCTAAGTACAATGCTCAAAAAATAATGAAATTAGACGGTGTTTTAATCGTATATTATCGTTTTCTATATATTTTTTAGTTTTTTTCAATTTTACCCTTGAATTTTATACGCTTAGACTTCATGTTGTTATGCAAGTTAGTTTTGAGATTTTTTGTCATTTTTTCTTCATCTCAGTGAAGTCAAATAAGGCATATATCTTTGGGTGAAAATCGTTTCATATTGATCCATTCAATTTTCCGATTTTAGTCATGTAAAAATACTATTTCCCCAATAACTAAAAATTATTTATTCTTGATCCCGTAAACAAGTAAGGCTTTAAGCCTCTCAATAAAACCTCAATCATGGAGACAATGATGAGCTTAATTAATACTGAAGTTAAACCATTTAAAGCTGATGCGTTCCGTAACGGTGAATTCATTCAAGTAACTGATGCAGATCTTAAAGGCAAATGGTCTGTTCTTATTTTCATGCCAGCTGCATTTACATTTAACTGCCCAACAGAAGTTGAAGATGCTGCTGAAAACTATGAAGAGTTCAAAAAAGCTGGTGCAGAAGTTTATATCGTAACAACTGACACTCATTTCTCTCACAAAGTATGGCATGAAACTTCTCCAGCTGTTGGTAAAGCTCAATTTCCATTAATCGGTGACCCTACTCACCAATTAACACGTGCTTTTGATGTTCATATTGAAGAAGCTGGTCTAGCACTTCGTGGTACATTTATCATCAACCCTGAAGGCGTGATCAAAACTGCTGAGATTCATGACAACGCAATTGCTCGTGATGTATCAGAAACTTTACGTAAACTTAAAGCTGCTCAATTCGTAGCTAGCCACCCAGGCGAAGTTTGCCCTGCTAAATGGAAAGAAGGCGAAGCAACTTTAGCTCCTTCAATCGACTTAGTTGGTAAAATCTAATTCTTTAGATTTGACAAAACAGTCAAGAAACCACTCTTTTTAGAGTGGTTTCTTTTTGTAAAATTTATAAAAACTAAAATCAATTTCAGCCTTCAATTTATTATTAAATTCTTAACAATTCTTATACTTATATTTTCATAGCAAAATTCATTCATGAATTGTCAATCCTCATAACTTGGAGTAATGTCAAATGATGAAGCAAAAGAGTTTTTTGATATGTACTAAATAATCGATCTAGAATGGGGACAAATATATGGAAAATGCTGTTGTTGTAACCTCTTGGAAATATGATGTTTCTTCGCGTTATTTAAAAATTTTCTATAACAATGGTACAGCCGAGCTTTATCATCCTGTTCCAGAGTTTATTTATAATAATTTACTGCGTACTACAGATAAAACAGCTTTCGTTCAAAAATATTTAGAATTTGACCTTCATTTTAAACGACTTTGTCTTTTGGCATCTTAAATACAAAAATCAGCCACATAGGGCTGATTTTCATTTTTAAATCACATTATGTAATTTCTGCTTGTTCTGCATATTTTTCTAAGATTTTTTGTTTTGCTTTAGGGTAAACATTGATCTTCTCTAAATTGCCTTTGTAATGCTCAACAACGCGATCATCCATAATTTTTGACCACCACGATGGAATAAACGCAGGTAAAATCATCGCACCGTAACCTGCTGGTAATTGCGGCGCATCTTCAAAATGACGTAAAGTCTGGAAGCTTCGTGTTGGATTTGCATGATGATCTGAATGACGTTGCAATTGATACAAGAACAAGTTCGTCACGACATTATTATTGTTCCAGCTATGTTCTGGCATAGTACGTTCATACTGACCGTTGGCTTTTTTTGCACGCATCAAACCATAATGTTCAATATAATTTACCGATTCAAATAGCGTGATTGCATACGCTGCTTGTGTCATTTGGAATGGTACAGAACGAACACCAAACTTACTGAACATGGCAGCATGATAAATTGCTGACATTGCCCATCCATGAATCAACTCATTTTCTTTACAGAAGAATGGTAATTTTTTACGCTCTAAACGATTTTTCTCAATTTCAATCGCTGATTTGAAACTGCCAATAACGGTTCTAGGTAAAAACTTCCAAAAGGTTTCGCCCAGTTGTGAAGATGCAGGATCTTCAGGTGTTGCCACGCGACGATGATGACCATATGGATGTTCAATACGGAAATGGTTATAACCTGATGGTGCTAATGCTAAATGCGATAAATAATGTTCGAGTCGACCATTTTTATGACTTAATTCATGTGCAGTATTAATGGCAATACCATTTACCATACCGACCAATGTTCCAAGTAAAGCCTGATCAGCAATCGAGGTACCTTTACGACTGGCTAAGTAAGTTCCATAGATATTGGTTGCATATTGTAATGGAATGAACAGCTTAACAATGCGCGCGTAATACGGATCTGCTTCTAAATCTGCAATCGCATCAAGTGGTGGATTTTCAGTGTCTTCGCCAATTAACTTATCTAAAGTTGGGATCACACCGTGAATAAATAATGGACCAAAAGACGCGAAAAATTTCTTGGTTTTTTTCGGACCAAATTGGTAACCAGCTAAACCACCCATTGCAATGGTGGGTACAGCCAAACCCAATAGCCACAAATGACGTTTTTTATCTTTAAAAGTTGTTGTAGCTTGCTCTACATCCAGTTGAGTATGCATATTCATTAGAAAATCCTCAATCAATCAGATCATGTTTTGCTTGAATTGATTGTGTTCTTTTGAATCAGCTCTATATTATCATTTTAAGACTTGATATTATCATTTTAAGACTTTACTGGATTTTTATTGTGCAGAAGCAGCAAATTCCTGTTATCCCGTCACGATATTACTTGCGACTAATCGAGATTTTGATTGGTACGAACCAGTACGATAACGATTTATTAAACGCATTCCATAATGAACTTTCTAAAGCTGAACTGTTATCCATTCAACAGATTGAGCAATTTATTGAACTGGGACTGAGTTTACCCAATACCGAAGATTTAGCTTTTGAACTCGGTAAAAATCTAAAACTGAGTTCACATAGCTTGGTTGGTTATGCACTTATGACAAGTCCAAACTTAGAGCATGCCCTTAGATTAATTGCGCAATATTTTCGACTCATCATGCCGAGTTTTAAACTGAGTATTCAATTTCCATCTGATCCGCAAAAAGTTGAGCTTTTATTCGAACCGATTTTACAAATGAATAAACAATGTTTGAACTTTCATATTGAGGCGATTGCTGTCGGTTTCTATTACAGTTTATTAGAACTTGCGGGACAGCAACTCCAGCGCTACCAGATTCATTTGAGTGTACCTGAACCTGTTTATGCCGAACGTTATTTACAATTAGTTAAAGCTGGTTTTCATTTTAATTACACATGGATAGCAGGTATTCGTGTCGTGATTGATCGACAACAGCTCGCGCTTCCCTTACCTTTGGCTGATGCGCATAGCTTGAAAGTAGTCGAACAACGTTGTCAGGAGCAAATTCAAAGAATTTATCATCAAGGTGAAATTGTTGAATGGGTAAGCATGATGTTAAGACAAGCCAATCAAGTGCCTACCCTAACTGAGTGTGCCAAGGTCTTAAATATTTCCACCAAAACTTTACAACGCTATTTGCAGCAACAAGGTGTCGAATTTCAGTCTTTAAAACAAAAAATCAGTACCGAGCGTGCAATCGATTTACTAGAAAATTCTCATTTTACTATTACCCATATTGCTTATGAGTTAGGTTATTCCAATCCTGCCAATTTTACTCGTGCGTTTCATAAAATGGTCGGATGTAGTCCGCAATACTATCGCCTAGAACATCTAAATAAAATATCACTATTTCAACACGACCATACACAGCCCTGAACCGACAGCTAAAATACTACTCATATAGTTTTCATCTGCTTTAATCAATTCTAGAAAATCTTTCACTTCTGCTGCATGTGAAATAACATTATCGACAATCAAAGTACTTCCAGAAGATTGCAATAAACGTTTTAAATCTTGCCAATAACTAACATAACAGCCACGCTCTGCGTCGAGTAGAATTAAATCATAGGATTCGGTTGCTTGTTTTAAATAATCACAAGCATCTCCTACCCAAAAATCTATAAAATCTTCTAAAGCAAAATCTTCTGCGTATTTTTTAGCTTGAGCACTACGAAATGCATTTATTTCTAAGGTTTTAACCTGACCACCAACAGCTTTTGCAGCTTCAGCTAACCACAAAGTTGAATAACCCGTCGACGTTCCTATTTCTAAAATTCGCTTGGATTGCTGAGTACGAACCAACATTCCCAACAACTTTGCAGATTCTGCTTCTATATTTCTGTAACGTCTTAAACGATCGGATTGGCGAGCATCATGTTGTTTAAACTCATCGTATAAATTAGCAATGCGTTGTAAAAAAACCGTGCTCGTCATCTTTCATCTCCGTAATACTTAAAGCGAGACCATAAATTAGGTTGCTTGTATTAATTTAAAACGTGGAATGATTTGTCCACCTTCAAGTTCAACAGTTTCGATGAACATAGATAATGGACGTACCCACATTGAGTAATCACCATATAAGCATTGATATACAACAAGTTGCTCTTCAGTTTCACTATGGCGAGCCACATTAAACACTTGATATAGTCGACCCTTGTAGTGCTGATAAATACCACGTTGCAACACCATTTCCTGCTCCTTTATATATGCCATGAAATAATTGCAGTTATATAACAAGTTTTATTCGATTCAAATTTTTATGTTGTTGCTTGCACAAAAATTTTTGCAGATTGATATTTTAATTCAAAAATCCGATTGAAATAATAAAAACATACTGTTTCACCTATTTAGTATTTTTGCGTACTATAGCCTCATTGAAAGAATTTAGCTGATTGTACTGCTTAGAATATGGAGAAATATATGTTAGATCAAAATATTAAAACGCAATTAAAAGCTTACTTAGAACGTTTAGAAAGTCCAATTGAGTTGGTTGCTGCTTTAGATGAATCAGACAAAGCTGCAAAAATCAAAAAACTCGTGACTGAAATTGCAGAACTTTCTGATCAAGTTACGGCGCGTTTTGACGGTTCAAACGCTCGCCGTCCTAGTTTTGGTATTGCCAAAGCAGGTGAACAACCACGTGTGTTCTTTGCTGGTTTACCAATGGGACATGAGTTTACCTCTTTGATCTTGGCATTATTACAAGTCTCAGGTTATGCGCCTAAAGTATCTGATGAAGTACTTAATCAAATCAAAGGTTTAAACTTAACTGCAAATTTTGATGTGTTTGTCTCTTTGAGCTGCCATAACTGTCCAGATGTGGTTCAAGCTTTGAACTTGATTGCGATTAATAATCCAAATACCACCGCGACCATGATTGATGGTGGTTTCTTCCAAGATGAAGTTGAAGAACGTAAAATCTTAGCTGTACCCATGGTTTTCCAAGATAATCAACATATTGGTCAAGGTCGTATGACTTTGGAAGAAATCGTAGCGAAATTGGACACCAATTCTGCTGAGAAAGATGCAGCAGTGATCAATGCCAAAGATGCATTTGATGTGTTGGTAATTGGTGGTGGTCCTGCAGGCGGTACAGCAGCAATCTATGCAGCACGCAAAGGCATTAAAACAGGTATCGTGGCTGAACGCTTTGGTGGTCAAGTCATGGATACCATGGATATTGAAAACTTCACCACTGTTCAAAAAACCGTGGGTCCTCAGTTTGCTCAAGATATGGAAGCGCATGTTCGTGAATACGGCGTGGATATCATGAACTTGCAACGTGTCAGCAAGATCACTGGTGCTGATCAAACGGCGAATGGTCTGGTTGAAGTTGAATTGGCAAATGGCGCCAAGCTTGAATCTAAAACCATCATTCTTTCAACAGGTGCACGTTGGAGAGAAATGAATGTACCGGGTGAAGCTGAATACCGTACTCGTGGTGTTGCGTACTGCCCACACTGTGATGGTCCATTATTCAAAGGCAAACGTGTTGCGGTGGTTGGTGGTGGTAACTCTGGTGTCGAAGCTGCAATTGATCTTGCAGGGATTGTGGAGCATGTGACTTTGGTTGAGTTTGATACCAAACTTCGTGCTGACCAAGTGTTGCAAGATAAATTAAACAGTTTGCCAAATACCACCGTGATCTTAAATGCATTGAGTACGGAAGTGGTCGGTGATGGTGCTCAGGTCACTGCATTGAAATATAAAGATCGTGCCACAGATGTTGAACACACTGTCGAACTTGCTGGAATCTTTGTGCAAATTGGTTTATTACCAAACACGGATTTCTTAAAGAACAGTGCGGTTGAACTGAGTAATCGTGGTGAGATTGTGATCAATGATCGTAATGAAACCAATGTTAAAGGTGTGTTTGCTGCGGGCGACTGTACCACAGTGCCATACAAGCAAATTATCATTGCCACTGGTGAAGGTGCAAAAGCTTCACTCTCCGCTTTTGATTATATGATCCGATCTGGTCTGTAATTTTAACCAATAAACATGTGCACGCATTTACATTTTTAAAATGTAAGTGCGTGTTTTTACAAGTTTTCAACAAATTCTCAACTTTATTATTCATACATTTTATGTTTATATTTTGCATATCCATACCATTTGGATGCCACAATGAAAAGGAAACATGACAATGAATAAATTACTTGTTGCTTTAGGTCTCGCTGCTACTGTTGCTCTTGTAGGCTGTAATAAAGATAAAGCACCTGAAACAGGTGCAACAACAGGCGAGCATTTAGAACACGCTGCTGATCAAGCTGGTGCTGATGTTAAAAATGCGACCGAAGCTGCTACTAACAATGTTGCCACTGCTGTAGATACTGCTGGTGATCAGATTGATGCTGCTGCTGATCATACTGCAACAGCTACTGCGGAAGCTGCTGCAAAAACTGAAGCTGCTGCACGTGAAGCAACTGCTAAAGTTGCTGGTGCTGTAGAATCAGGCGCTGCTGATGTAAAAGAAAAAGCTCAACAATAATCTGTTGAAACAAAAAAGCCTCTGTTTACAGAGGCTTTTTTTCGAGTGTGAATTAACTTAATAAGCCTTCATCACGCATCGCAATTTGTACGGACTGACGTTCAGCCACTTTATTACGCAATGCAATAATATGGATATACGGTGTTAAATCATGCTCAATGTGATTTGACCAATTTGTGAGAACAAATAAATAAGCATCCGCTGGACCAAAATTATCATCAACTAAATAATCACAATCAGATTCAGCTAAATAATTATCGATATATTTTAATAAACGATCTACTTCTGCATAAGCTTTAGTTTTTTCATCATCACTGAGTTTACCGCCAAAAAATACAGCATAGGCATCATGTAATTCTGAATTCAAATAACCTAGCCATTCTAATACTTTAGCACGCCCCATACCCGATGGCGGAATAAGATCTTGCTTTGGATCGTGTTGAGCCAAGAAAGGTAAAATTGCAACATTTTCCGTTAAAATCAAACCTGGATTAATTTCTAAAGCTGGCACATAACCTTTAGGATTAATCTCGTAATAGTCAACACCTTTTGAGGTTTTATGTGTTTTTAGATCAACTCGTTCTAAATCAAAATCTACGTTTATTTCATTTAAAATAATATGGGCTGCCAATGAGCATGCACCAGGTGAATAATACAACTTCATAATTGATCCTTGTTATCTAACTACTTATGCTCTAGGACGTTCTATTGAAACTCGAGAACAGATAAAACTAAAAATTTATAATAGCTTTCATGCTAAGAACATCTACACATCTACTATTAATGAATTTTTTTCTACCTTGCAAGTTATATTCCGTGACGATTGATTAATTTATGAAAGAACGAACATCAATGTCACGGAAACGTAGTTACGCCCGACCAAATATTTTGCCTAACCACTTAAATAGTGAGTCCAAAAACTCAACAATAATATTCTTAGGATGATTAGGCTCAAGTTGAGCGTCTGAACTTTTCATATCTAAATCAACAATCACAGGATCATGATCTGAAGAACGATAAGCATCTCCTGCAAAGAACAACGCTTTTTGCTCATCGGTTTTATATTCCTCGTTATAATCCAATACTGTTGGTTCATCGGCATTGACATGCCATGCAAAAGCTTTAATCACACGCTTATACAAATTCGCATCGGCAATCGCATGATCAAGGTTACCTGCACCACCATAACCCTCAGTATTACTTGACACACCAAAGACATAACTATATGCCTGAGCTCCCTCGCCGACTTTGCTGTCATTGAGCAAAACTTTAAAGTTGGCTTTCTCAAAACTTAAAATTGGATCTTCTTTGGCATAACTATTCATATCACCAAGCAATAATATATTTGGATTTTTGACTTGAGTTGGATTCTTTGCAATCCATTGTGTTAGCTGTTCGATAGCTTTGATACGTGTTGGATTCCAACAACCTTGTCCATCTTTTTGGTCTGCATCTAAAGAGTTTGCATCAACACCTGAGCAACTTTTAGATTTTAGATGGTTTGGTATCACAGTAAAAATCTGTCCGCCTTGTACAGGTTTAAACGATTGAGCAATAGTCGAACGGTTTTTATCACCTAAATCCAATACCGCAGGTTTATTCACTGGCTGTACACGTTTACTGTTATAAATAATTGCAACTGCAATCACATCAGTACCAAGCTGATTTAGTCCTTCTGGAATGACATATTTCCAATCTGCTCCTAACGCTTTAGTCAAGTTAGCAACTGCACTATCACTGCCATAGCCATTATTGGCAATCTCCATCAAACCATAAACATCCGCATCGATTGATTTTAATGCATTGACGATTTTGGCATGTTGCTTATCAAATTCAGCCTGACTGTTGGCACCACGCTCCGTTGGAAAGCCATTCTTACCATTATCATAGTTCAATACGTTAAATGCAGCAGCGCGAATATGTTTCGTTTGTTTTGCAGCAATTGTGGTACGTGGATTAGAGCTGGTCACGACTTCAGGTAAATTTGCACCAACAATGGGTTGTACACGCCAAGCATTAAAACGATATTCTAGAATCCCTTGTGTATTCTTTAGCTGATAACCCGAACGCAGTGTATTTAAGGCACTAAAGTTTTGTGGCAACCACGGTGCACGGTTTTGATTGTTATAACCATCATCAAAGATAATCTTAGAAAGTAAGTTTTGTTGCGCCAACGCCTTTGCTTCATTCGATAAAGCTGGATATAGATTCGTAGGAATAAATAGGCGACCAAGACTCAGGGACAACTCACCATAACGCCCCAAATTATAGTTCTCGCTGACGGTTAAAGTTTGCGGTAGTTTCACCAACATCCCTTGATAGCGTTTTGGTATGTTACCTGTATTTTCAGTCAAACTCGTAAATGGCAAATTAAGATCAAGCGGCTGAATTAGCGATGCCATATTTTGGTTACAACTTTGCACATCTTGCTGTAATTGATCTATTTGAAGTTGATTCTGATAACTGGTTAAACGACCACGCAGAATAACTTCATCACCAACTTGTCCACCTTTTACTGCGCTATTGACAGGAATATAGACGAAAATGGCATTGCTGACATTTGGCGTTGCTTTGCTATCAGGCGTTTGTACATAGAAGCCTGAGAAACCATTGCTATAGCGGTAGTCCGCAGTGATCACACCACGAATGGTATAGTTTTGATTCTGAGACGATTCTGCCAAACTTGCAATTGGTGTATCGTTGCTACTACAACTAACCGCATCCACAGGCGGTGTGGTGGTTGAACCTGTTAAATTCGAAAAGTCATTACGATCTGTCCATGCCTGCCAAGATTGATCAAGATCAAATGCGCTGGTCGGGTCAACACTGACTACAGGATTATCTGTTTGAATGCGTTTAAAGCTATTCGCAATACTCAACACTGTAGTGCCCCAACCTGCCGTTGGACGCTCACCAATTCGACCAAAACGATCTACGGGTGTACCACGATAAAGCAACACAATGGCATCGTCACCATTAAAAGATAATCCCGCAACTTGATTAACCTTATCGCCCAATTGTGCCTTTAATTCAGAACGACCAATCAAGAATTTTTGTTTACTGGCTAAAGTTCCCTGTAGCGAAAAAGCAACTGTTTTGACAGTGCCTCCATTATTGAACTGCTGAATTTCATAATCAGCTAAATTCACTGTTGTTGTATCAGGATTATAAATTTCTAGTCCTTTCTTATTGCTACTGCCATCAACATATTGGCTAAACATGAGTTGCGCATGCGCAATAGAAAATGTTGAAGAAGCACCCATCAAACCTAAACAGATGGCAAGCGAATGGTAATTAAAATTTTTCATAGTTTTTTACTAAGTGTTTTAAATTGCAATTAGGCTATGCAACTTCTATGACAACTCTATGAAGCTTTTTTGACAAATTTTAAGTAATTTCAGAAATGATCAGTTAAATAAAATCACTTAAAGTTTGACTTGACCACCTGAACACTTAAAATACGGCATTTCTATATTTATATCTCCAGAATCATGTCAAACGATCAGTTAGAAACGCAAATTACGGAACTCGACAATTTGCCTGAGCACCGTGAAATTGTGACGTTTATGCGTCGTTCAGCTCCGCTCAATACCTCACAACGCACTGCTTTAGAAGATTATCGTGATTTAATTTTGGAATATCCTGTTGGTGATTTACGTCAACATTTTGAACATCCTGAGCGTCCACTAACCGTTGAAATCGGTTTTGGTATGGGTCGTTCTTTGGTGCTCATGGCAAAAGCCAATCCAGAACGTAACTTTGTCGGAATCGAAGTTCACGTGCCTGGTATCGCACAGTGTGTTTATGAAGCAGGTATGGCTGGCTTAAAGAACTTGTTTGTTTTGGATGCTGATGCAATTCAAGTATTACGTGAAATGCCAGACAACAGCATTAACTGTGTACAGCTTTATTTCCCAGATCCATGGCAAAAGAAGCGACACTTTAAACGCCGCTTTGTGATTCATGAGCGTATGCAATTGGTTGAACAGAAGTTGGAACTTGGTGGTACGTTCCATTCAGCAACTGACTGGGAACCATACGCAGAGTGGATGCTTGATATTTTAGATAATCGTCCAGATATGGAAAACTTGGCAGGTAAAGGCAATAGCTACCCTCGCCCTGAATGGCGTCCAGTCACGAAATTCGAGCGTCGTGGTCTAGAATCGGGGCATAAAATCAATGACTTTATTTTTAAGAAAATAAAGTAGCGATCCATCAAATTTAAAAAATAGCATTAAATATCAATATTTAATGCTATTCAACCTCTAATGAACTTACTCAATTAAAATTTAAATATAAAAAAGAATTATCACAACAGCCAGTAAAAGCCATGTCTCTAAACTGTAGATATATTTCTTATTTTATAAAACCCAATATAATGAATTTTATTTCACCTCTATTTACATGATCTATAAATATTTTTTTCCAACGTTTAGCTAGAATGGAAATAGATAGCTCTTTCTTGAATGAAGAAATTATCGTTTCATAAACAATGAGTGCTCTATTCGCTACAAGGATTTAGCCAAATGATGAAGAAAGGTTAGTTTTATGGAAAAAACACTACAATGTCCCAAATGTGGTTCTGCAGAAATTGAAGTACGTGATCATGACAAATTACTGAGAACAACAGGTGGCGTTTTAATGACTGCTGCTGGTACAACTGCTGGAACCGTAGGTGGTGCTGCAACTGGTGCATCCGTTGGAGCTGCAATTGGTACTGTAGCAGGTCCATTAGGGGTAATTGTTGGTGGGACTATTGGAACTTTCGTAGGGGCGATTAGTGTCGGGATAACTGGTGGAGTTGTCGGTAATATTTTCGGAAAAAAAGCAGGTGTAGTGATCGATAAGAATATTTTTCAAGACTATCTTTGTCTGAAATGCAAACACCGTTTTAAACAAAAAACCTGAGTAAACCTAAGACACATTTTTCGTTTTTCTGAGCTGATATATTAAATCGTATCAGCTTAAATACTTTTTCATTGTTTATTAAAGATGAGAAAGACTGCTTCTCAAGGTTTCGATTTATATATGGCAGCCCAAAGCGACAATTGGAAACACTATTAAATTGGAGTCAAATTTAACTTTATCTACTACAGGCCTATATCTTATAAGCATATTTATCTTGATCAAATAAATTTTGTGTTTTTTGGAATAATGGGGTTAACATCTTGTTGGCTATGACTATCTTTTCAGATTCGTCGTATTTCTAGAGTTATTACGAACCATTAAAGAAAATGAAGATAAAAACAGAGTTAGAACAACCAAGAAAAAATCCTTTTTTGTCTTAATCTTCATATTCGACCTAATTTCCTTACATTAAGCAACTGATATTAATTAATTTGGATGACCAATATACCACTTCAAGTTTTGCTGTGCTTTTGGATCACCTAACTCTGCCAAAGGCTTAATAAGCTCAATAGCTTTCGCTACATTTTTATTAACACCTTTACCGCTAAAGTACATTTCCGCCAATTGAATCTGCGCTAGACTATAATCTTGATTTGCCGATTTATTAATCCATATAAAAGCTTTGTTATAGTCCTGCTCGACTCCTTCTCCGTAATAATAAGCTTGGCCAACATTGAACTCAGCATCACGATTTTGTTGCTCTGCTGATTTACGAAAATACTCTAATGCTTTGTCGTAATCTTGGTCAAAGAGAATTCCATTACTATAATAAAGACCTAGCATATTTAAAGCATTAGGATCATTCATTTTTGCTGATTTTTCAAAATATGGTAAAGCTTGTTTATGATTACCATTTAAGAAATCAAGTGCTCCTATATTATAAATAGCTTCTCTAAAACCTTGATCTGCTGACTTTTGATACCAATATTTAGCTTGTTTTAGATCAATCTCGCCCCAAAAACCATGCTGATAACCACTCCCCAAAGCATTTTGAGATTTAGCATCACCTTGCTCTGCAAGTTGCTTAAATATTTTGTAAGCTTCAAAATTTTTATCTTCCTCAAATAAAACTTCAGCATTTTTAAACAAAGTATCAATCTCTTGTTGGCTACTATTATTTTTCGGTTCCGTTGTATTTGTGGAATTTCCACAAGCAACCAAAAGAGATGAAGACAAGAAGAAAGCGAGAACAAATAACGTTACACTATTTTTAGTCTTAATCCACATATTGAATACCTTTTCCTTTGCCCTTCATTAGGCGCTCATTTCGATCATATAATAAAATAGGAATGGTATATGATTTTGCAACAGAATGGGTTATTCCAAAAGGTTTACTACTAACCATTTGCTTTGCTTTTTTCGTTTCTAAAGCAGCACCTGCCGTAAAACCTTGTCCTCTTACATCCCTTTTTACAGCATTTCCATGGCTATCAACATCATCTACTGTGGCATAACTATTTGCTCGACTGATTGAGTAAGTACCAACGTTTAAGGTATTAGTCAAAGTTAGCCCACTACCAGTCAGGTCAGAAACATGCTTAGCTTTCACATTCAACGTTGTACTTCCCATAGAAACACTCACATCTTTCTTTAAGCTTTCTTTAAGCTTTTTTTCATCTTTTAGTAATTGCGATAATTCATTTATATTTCCACCATTGGCTAAATGAGGGACTTTACTTGGGTCAACTTCACCACTTATACCAACAGAAACAAATAGCATCCAGTCTCCGTTATCATCATAAGCAATCCCAATATCTAACGCACTTCCAATAAAATAGAGTGCTCCACTAAAAGTTATAAATATTTGTTTAACTGAAGGTTCTTTGGCTTGATACTGTGTGATTGCTAAACCTTTTGCTTTTGAAAACATCAGCTCTTTTTTTAAAATTTCAGGAATATAGCGATCTCGATTATTTTTTACTTTTAAAATTTTTCCAACTGGAAGTGTATTCATCTCATACAAAGGAATACTATTCTGCATAGCAATCAGACTAGGATTAACTTTAAACTTTTTTGCTAAACTCGATAGCGTATCCCCTGCCTTAACTTCATAGACAATATCTACAAAATCATTTGGATTACTTGATTTAATTGATATTTTTTCTTTTTTTACAGCATCTCCAATATAAATTTTTTGTCCAATCTTAATTTTATTCTGATCTTTTATATCATTATTGCTCATAAGCACTTGGATATCTTTTTTAAATTTCTGAGCAATTGTTTTTAAAGTATCTCTAGATTGTACTTGGTAATAGTCAGACTGATGGTTAGATGCACCTTTATCGGCTGTAACAGCTTTCCCCAGCTTACTAAAAGGAATTTGTACTCTTAAAGCATATTCAATACTTTTCATATGAAGATAATTTTCATTGACGTGTATTTTTTTTACCAATGTCCATTGTCTATATGATGTTGGTGTTCCTTTCACATAAACTTCAATGGTGCACACCCCACTCACTGTAAAAGGTTCTGTCTCACCCTTCTTATTTGTTACTTTCATAAATTTGGGAGGCGTTATCGTAGGGGTTACCCATTTTTTTTGTAATTCAGGTGTCAATTTAAGAATATCATTACTCGTTTGAATCCTATACTCAAGGTTAGAGACAACCTCTTTAGAGCCAAAATAAAAAAATGTGATGCGGAAATTTAGTTTAGCCAACTTCAGTTCTCCAAATTATCATTTGGTTCTACGAAAAATTCTTCTTCGACAACAAAATCAGGATGTTCAATAATCAACTCCAATTCTTCCATCTCAGAAGATGAAATTCTTTTTGTTCGACCCTTTGCATCTAGAAACCCTTCGTGGAAAGCCCCATTATTCATATAAATTCTATATTTTGATTGAGAAAAATCAGATAACATATCCAATTGACTTAGATCAAATTTCATACTTTTTAGAACTAGCTCAAAGTCTGAACTTGGTAATATTGGAAGCTCATATACCGATTTCGCCCCACCCATAAACCAATGCTGCCCCGCCTTCACCTCAAACTTACCACCCGTGGTCGGAAAAATACCTGAACCATTAATCTTGATTTGTGAACCGCCTGCGGTAATCACAATCTCTTTTGGGCTAGTGATTTCAATGCGGTCTTCCGTCGAGATGATTTGAATCCCTTGCTTGGCTAATAGATCCATTCCATCAGCCTGTGCCAACATCTCAAACTTACCTTTTGCCGCAACTTGCTTAATGCCATTCTGCGCTGCAAACAGGCTTACCTTAGCACTTGCATGTGCGATCAGATTCTTTTGGGTGCTTAAGTTGATACTATCACTCGCAAACTGATTAATTTGTCCATCCGCTGATAAATGAATATCTTCATTGGTGCTGAGTCCAATACCATTGGGTGAGCTAAGCAACAGCATTGCTTTATTAAACTTGGCAATATCAGCTTCAATGGATTCGAAAAAAGCTTTCAATTGCTCAATCGACTCAATCTCATCAGTCTGCTGATTCTTAGCAACTTCGCTCAGTGCCTTGGCGTTGCTTTGGTTACCCTCAAGCTGCTGTTTAGCAACTTGTGCATCCAGATGCTCACCATGTGCTTGATCCTGCTTTTGGGTACTAAGCAATAAACCTTGCCCTGCACGTACTGCACCCCATTGGTCAGTACGCAGTTCAAAGCCTTCTCCACGGTCTTCGCTTTCAGCCTTGTCTTTGGGATGACTCAGTTTACCCAAGTTCAGCTGACTGGCTGCATGGCTACTTTGTAGTTGTGCACTGATTTGACCAGTGGTGTCATCAAAGCGTAGTTGGTTAAAACCTTCGCCTTGATATTCTTTGGACTTGATCCCTGCCAGTTTCTTGGTATCAGGTAGCTTACCTGAGTTATCGAACTTGGTCGGGCTGCGGTGTGCTTCATGAATCCGTCCTGTGACAAATGGACGATCAATATTTCCATCAAAGAAATCGATCACTACGATTTCATCGATACGCGGTAAAAAGCGTGCACCATAGCCTTCTCCTGCCCATGGAGTCAGTACATCCACCCACGCTGAATCGGTGTCGTTATTATTCGCGCCTGCACCGCCATCGTGGCTATGGTCTTCATTTCTTGTGAATAGGAATCTTACTTTTATCCTACCCCATTCATCGACATGAATTTCCTCACCACTTGGCCCAACCACTTTGGCACGTTGTGGTGAAGCTGCTGGACGGTGTTGTAATGGGTAATATTCGGGTACGGTTTTGATATTGCGACGTTGTAGTGTCAACTGGTTGGCTTGGCGTTCTTCGGTGTTATTTGGTTGGGTTGGCTGCCAATTGCTTTGCGCTAATAGTTGATTAATCTGTTGGTTCAAGTCTTTCGGTAAGTTGTTTTGGTTATAAAATTGCTTGCCTGTAATGAGGAACTCTTTGTCTGCTCCATCGTGTTGATCTATTTCAGGGTGTTCTATCAATTCAAACCAGTAACCGACATGGGTATCTCGAACGGTGGTCTGGGCTATAAATTGTTTGGATTGTAAGTCGTAGTATTGGCTGAGGTTCTGATTGATTTTTTCAATTTGAGCATTGCCTGATTGAGTTGATCCATCTTCACCATTCAAGTCTTGCATCCATGCGGGTGAGAAGTGCCATGCTTGTTCTAGTCCTAGACTGGCATTGTTATGTTGCTCACTGTGTAGATGGGTACTTTGGACGCTGCCTGCGCCTTCTTCTTGTTCTAAGGCATCGGCTTGCCAGCGTTGTACATGTACACTACTGGGTTGTAGTGAACGCTGCCCGACCAAACTGGTCATGCTGTCGTATTGTTCTGTAGCACTGCTGCGGTGGTAGCGAATCTGTCTTCGTTCGAGTGCTTGGTATTGGCTATTGTCATCGATGAGTCGAAGTTTTTGTGCTTGGATAGCAGCGCTGCTGAGTGCAACAATTCGCTCGGCTTCATCGATTAGCCAATTGATACCTTCACTGCGCATTAATCGGGTTAGGAAGTCATAGTCACTTTCATTGGCTTGCATGATGAATGGGCGGACATCGTAGTCTTGGCTGAGGCCACTTAAATCTAAAGTTAGGCTTGAAGCAAACAGTGGGCTTTTTTGTTGCCACTCTTTGAAGATGATTTCCACTACATCAGGCACACTTTTATTCATAAATACGCGGCTGTTACGGCGTTGTTTCCATAGTGTGGTGGGGTCTTCGAGGGTCAGTTTATATAGTGTTAAGCTGCCGTCCGATTGTCCTTGTAGGGCTTGGATGATGATGCCTGTGACAGGAGTCAACTGACCTTGATCGGTCACTGTATCTATCGCAACCTGACTACCAATGAATTGTTTTAAGGGAATGGTGGCATTGGTGGATAGGCAGATCAGTTCTGCTTTAAAGCCTTGATTGAGGTGATGTTGACCATCGATACGTTGCAAAAAAATTTGTGTATTTAATTTTTGATTAGAAAACTGGATATGAATGGCACGTTTTTGTGCGGTAAGACCTAAACTCTCTAAAGCTTGAAATATATTATTGAACATCTTTTTTGAATATTGGCTTAAATTTCGCGCATTTTATAAACAGTAGACAATCCTGTCTAGATCGTTCGTGTTATCGATTAGTTATCAAAGCGTACAATACCTCCTCAAATACTTGAAAAATACGTCGTCCTTCGAAATTAGAAATCAATAACCAACTCATAAATATTTAACTATCTAATTATTATTCACTACTTGATAGATCACTTTGCTCATGTCATGCGCTTGTAAACCTCTCATGCCATTTTCAGCAAGTAAATCACCCGCTTGTGCATGTAAGCTAACAATTTGATGTAAAGCAATTTGTTGATGAAACTGAGCTTTTAAACTAGCAATCATTCCTGCTAACACATCACCCATGCCTCCGCTTCCCATACCAGCATTGCCTTGCGTACAGATCCATAAATGATTATCCAAAGTTAAACTTCCTGCACCTTTCAAAATCCATTTTGCTGAATATTTTTCTTTAAGCTTATAAATCGCTGCAATTCGATCCTGCTCAATATCTGCTACTGTACAACCCAACAATGTTGCAGCCTCACCTGAATGTGGTGTTGCATAAATATGATTGTTTAATTGTTGCGGATGTTTAGCCAAAAACCAAAGTCCATCAGCATCGAGTACACATTCTAAATGTGAATTCTGATCCAGATACTCAAACCATTTTAAATATATTGATTCAGCCCATTGATCGCGTCCTAATCCCATACCAAAACATACAGCATCGACTTGTGTTAATAGATGTTGAATAGCCTCTTGATCTAGAACATTGATGTCTCGAACCATAATATTAGGTGAACGCGATAAAATTGCTTGATGATGTTTAGCATGGCAAACCACTGTAACTTTGCCAGCGCCAGCATGAAAAGCTGCTTCAGCAGACATAATGACTGCACCCCCCATATCTGCATGCCCACCCACTACGAGAACATGACCATAATTTCCTTTATGACCAAAAGCTAAGCGTTTACGTAGAGCAATTTCTTGTGGTGATAAATAAGCAATCGGTGTTAATGCTGAATCAGTAGGAATAAGGCTAACTAGATCGAGTATTCCAACATATTCTTTACCTTGACCTGTAAACAACCCAGCCTTGTATCCTAATATTGTAAAAGTCAGATCTGCTTGAATAGCACACGATAAAGCTTGTCCCGTATTGGCATGTAATCCACTCGGAATATCAATCGAGACTTTAAATCCTGTTTGTCTATTAAAAAGTTGGATAATATTTTGCCACTTTTGATCAAGTTTTCGGTTTAAACCTATGCCAAATAAAGCATCGATGTAGCAGTCAAATATTGGTAAATCTTGCTGGATTTCATGTTCAGTCAATAAATAATCAATCGTTTGAATATCAACTTGTTGGCTTTGTGCATACTTAAATGCTTGTTGTAAATCAGAAGATTGACCTAGCTCAGTTGCAAAAATCGTTACTTTATAGCCCTGCTGCTTTAAAAATGCTGCAATAAAATAGCCATCACCAGCGTTATTACCATGCCCACACCAAACTGCGATATTCTGAATTTCCTTTAGCAGAAACCGTTCATTTAATCGCTGAGATATTGTCCAAGCCGCTTGCTGCATTAATCCCAAAGATGAATTGTGCTGAGCAAACCAACGACGCTCCCATGCTTGTATACTTTGACTGTCGTAAACTGGACTATGGTAAACTGAACGTTGCATGGTTTTCTCCTTATTATTGGTTTATGGCTTTCACTCCTTCATCTCAAAAGATTGAGATTCAACAGCTTGATCCTCAACAGCTCAAAACGTGGATCAAAGCACAAGCTTTGGACTTAGGCTTTTCTGATTGTGTCATTGCTAAACCAGATGCTCAAGATCAAATGCCACGTTTTAAAGAATATTTGGAACGTGGTTACCATGCGGATATGCACTATTTAGAGGAAAATCTGGAAAAGCGAGCTGATCCAACCTTACTTGTTCCAGGTACAAAAAGCATCATCTGTGTGCGAATGAACTATCTTGTGGCATCACCCAAGCCCCGTTATGTACCATTTGAACCAAATTCAGCCATTATCGCACGCTATGCGCGAGGTCGTGATTACCATAAAGTGATGCGTGGACGACTCAAAACCTTAGCCAATCGAATTAAAGAAAAAGTGGGCGATTTTGAGTCACGTCCTTTTGCTGATTCAGCACCTATTTTTGAAAAATCTTTGGCTGAAAGTGCTGGCATGGGGTGGACTGGAAAACATACATTACTCATCCATAAAAAATCAGGATCCTTTTTTGTTTTAGGTGAATTATTTACATCGCTTGATCTTCCTTTTGATCAGCCTGCAACAGCACATTGTGGCTCTTGTACAGCGTGTATTGATATATGCCCAACTCAAGCGATCGTTGAACCTTATATGTTAGATGCAAGAAAATGTATTGCGTATCTAACCATTGAATATAAAGGTATTATTCCAGAAGAATTACGTGCTGGCATAGGAAATCGAATTTTTGGTTGTGATGATTGTCAGTTAATTTGTCCTTGGAATGGATTTGCCAAAACCGCTACCATTTCAGACTTTGACCCTAGACATGGTTTAGATAACATTCTTTTATTAGATATTTGGCAATGGGATGAGGCAACATTTTTAGCCAATACAGAAGGTAGTCCAATACGACGCACAGGCTATCAATCATTTAAACGTAATATTGCAATCGGGCTTGGAAATGCGCCATACTCAGATAAAATCATAGCCAAATTGCAAGAAGCAAAAACTTGGCACGATGAGATTGTAAATGTTCATATTGATTGGGCAATTCAACAACAAATGCATCAATCAAATGTTCACCAAATAGAAAAATGATGTTTTTTGCCCTATGGCTTTGGCACGATTTCTGTATGATTAATCTCAATCTTTGTAATCAATTATCATGGATATAACAATGACCCTACGTAATGACTGGACTCGTGACGAAATCCAAGCTTTGTACGACCAACCTTTTTTAGACTTAGTATTCCAAGCACAAGGTGTTCATCGTCAACATTTCCAAGCAAATACGATTCAGGTCAGTACACTTCTTTCAATTAAAACGGGTAAATGTCCTGAAGACTGCAAGTATTGCTCCCAATCTGCACGCTATGACTCAAAACTAGAAGCTGAAAAGCGTATTGCTGTTGACAAGGTAATTCGTGAAGCTCTTTCTGCAAAAGAATCTGGTTCTTCTCGTTTTTGTATGGGCGCAGCATGGCGTAACCCACATGAGCGTGATATGCCATACGTGCTTGAAATGGTTCGCGAAGTCAAAGCATTAGGCTTAGAGACCTGTATGACACTTGGTATGCTAAATCAATCTCAAGCAGAGCGATTAAAAGATGCTGGTTTAGATTACTACAACCACAATCTTGATACCTCTCGCGAATACTATTCGCATATTATCAGTACACGTACTTTTGATGATCGTCTTGATACATTGGATCATGTGCGTCAAGCGGGTATGAAAGTATGTAGTGGTGGTATTGTTGGTTTAGGTGAAAGCCGTAATGACCGTATTGGTTTATTACATGAACTTGCAACGATGCCAGTACATCCTGAATCTGTACCAATTAATATGCTTGTACCGATTGAAGGAACACCACTTGCAGAAGTAGAAAAGCTTGATGTGACAGAATGGATTCGTACCATTGCTGTAGCACGTATTATCATGCCACACAGCTATATTCGCTTATCTGCTGGACGTGAATCTCTCAGTGATTCTGATCAAGCCCTCGCATTTATGGCTGGAGCAAATTCATTATTCTCTGGTGATAAGCTCCTCACCACTCCAAATGCAGGCGAAGGTAAAGATCAAATTTTATTTGAAAAATTAGGTTTAACTGCAGAAAAACCGAAACCTACAGTTTCAGAGCTCTCTATAGATGCCATGAGTGCATAAATCAAAAAGCCTTGTCGTCTGACAAGGCTTTTTCAGATCTGTCCATAATTAAATAGAAGTCACTAAAATTCCATATTTTGCGTTTAAAAACATTCCTACACGAATGATATCGACACCAGCGGCATGTGTTACTGATAATTCTTGGGTATGCACATCAAAATGAAACGAATCAAAAATATCTTGATGCTGCATAAGCCATAAAATTGTATCGGCAGTAGATTCGTCTACAGTGTATGTTTCTAAATTAAAATCTTTAGTCATATAGATCATTCTTTGTACATCAAGATATGTTTATCATAACCAATAGAACAGGTTTAAACAGCATAAAAAAACACTTAGTCAAAGGAGATTGATGACTAAGTGTATAAACGAGGAACTGAAATTTCCGAGTTTTAATTAAGCCGCTTGCGGACTAACAATTGTTTGACCCGCTTTTAAACTTTCAACCGCTTTAGTATTAAATTCTAAATTAAGCACGTGATTATCTAAGTGCACATGATAAGAACGAATTAATGACTGCTGCCCTTCATCAGTTTCAAGTACATATTCATCAGCAATATTTAAAATACCTTCTAAATTAGTCGTACTTGAAGCGCGGTCATGTCCAAATAAATCATAGATGGTTTGTAGATTAAAACTTGTTTCATGTTCATAAGAATGCGTTTTAAGATGGTCTTCTAAGAACAATACAAATTTATGTGCAAAAAAATAGTAATTCGGTTTATGGGTATAAAGCATGTTCATTGAAAGCTCCTTAAGTTAGGATGATTTTTCATCTAATCATGACTAAAACAGTAAGAATTTAACCTTAAAAAATTCTTAAAAGAAGTTTGGCGTTTTTGTAACCATGTTAATTTTGAAAAAAATGTCAGACCTAATAGGCAAAAAAAGTCACAATTTTGTGAACAGTCATAAAAAATTAATAAAAAAAGTTAGTCATTTTGTATAAAAAACAAACAAACAGTGCAACATTACTTACAAAAACAATCCTAAGATCAACAAATATTTGTGTAAAATTCACATAATCAAGAAAACTTTAAAAGCAAAAATAAAAAATAAACAATGAGTTAAATTTAATCTGCTTAAGAATATTTTAAGAAATATTAAATTTGTGATGGAGTTTGCATTTTTTCAAATAACTGGTATATTTCGCACATTACTTGTTCAGCGCAAAAAAATATCTGGAAAAGTAATTTAATTCAAACTTTTAGCTGATGTATTCGAGAAATTATTATGAAAAAACTTGCTTTGATCGCTACTCTTTCAGTTGTTGGTATTGCTAACGTACAAGCTGCTGACGGTACGATTACGATTAATGGTTTAGTAACTGACAAAACTTGTGACATCGTAACTCCAGCGGGTAAAGATTTTACTGTAACTCTTCCAACTGTATCTAAACAAACTCTTGCTAATGCAGGTGATGTTGCTGGTCGTACACCATTCCAAATCAACTTAGGAAACTGTTCAGAAGGTAAAGTTGCTACTTACTTCGAACCAGGTGCTACTGTTGACTTTAATACTGGTCGTTTACTTAACCAAAACGCTGCTGGTGCTAAAAACGTTGACGTTCAATTATTAGGTGACAACAACCAAGCAATTCCAGTACTTGCTGCTGGTGCTTCTGGTGCTCAATCTAACTCTCAGTGGGTTGACGTTGTAGAAGGCGGTACTGCTGACCTTAACTACTATGCTGAATACTATGCAACTGGCGCTTCTACTGCTGGTCAAGTAAATACTTCAGTTCAGTACACAATCATTTATCAATAATCTTTGATAAATCTCTGCGAGTTTTTATGCACTTAAAAACTCGCAGTTTTCAATAAAAAACATGCAACTGTAGAGTAAATATAAATGGCACTGAACGGTTACAATTTTTTGCTTGGTTTAGCGATGTCTTCTATTCTTGTCGCAAATAGCACACATGCAGAAATTATCTTACATGGTACTCGAGTGATCTATCCTTCTGATGCTCGTGAAGTTACCTTGCAAGTAAGTAACAATGGTTCTAAACCATCTCTTGTTCAGGCATGGATTGATGAAGGTGATGCTAAAAGTACACCAGACCAATCAAAAGTTCCATTTATGATTACACCACCGATTTCTCGGGTTGATCCAACCAAGAGTCAATCTCTTCGTATCACTGCTCTGCCAAATGCAGCTCAAATCGATCAGAAAAAAGAAACGGTTTATTGGTTAAACGTGCTGGATATTCCACCTCGTCCTAAAGCTGGTGCAAAAGATGAAGTTCCTGATAACTTTCTCCAACTAGCGATTCGTTCACGTATTAAGTTTTTCTATCGTCCTGCAAGTATTAAAGAAGATGCAAATCTAGCAGGAGAAAAACTACAGTGGTCTAGAAGCGGACAAACTTTGACGGTTAAAAACCCAACACCGTTTCATGTCACAATGACATCGATATATCAGCATAATGCAGGAAAAACTGTCGACCTACTTCCTAAAGGTCTAATGCTCGCGCCGTTTTCTGAAGACAAAGTCCAATTGAAAACTGCAGGTATCGAAAAACTTAGTTTTATTAATATTAATGATTACGGTGGTCGTATCGAACACCCAATCAAACTTCAATAACAAGTAAATTTACTCCCACTCAATAGATGATTGTGTACCTATCGTTGAATAGGCGAATGTATTATGTCAAAGAAAAATGCAACAGCTAAATTCTTAAAGCGTCGAGTTTGTTATTACCTCACATCTGGGGTAATCACAATTACGATGCCTATGGCTGTATATGCGGTAGAACAGACAGCAGAACAAGCGCCAATGGAAGCAGAGTTTGATTCTGTCTTTCTCATAGGTGATGCACAAAAAGTTGATGTTTCCCGTTTCAAATACGGTAATCCTGTTTTGCCCGGTGAATATAGCGTTGATGTTTATATCAATGGCAACTGGTTTGGCAAAAAAAGAATGGTTTTCCGTTCAACTGAACAAAATCAAAATGCATTTACCTGTTTTACTTCAGGTTCATTACTTGAATACGGTGTAAAACAAGAAGTACTGGTCAATCGTACCGAGTCAGCCGCTCCAAATGCTTGTTACAAGATCGAAGAATGGATTGAAAATGCGTATTATGATTTTGATACTTCTCGCCTACGTGTAGACATTTCTATTCCACAAATTGCACTACAGAAAAATGCACAAGGCTATGTTGATCCAAGTATTTGGGATCGCGGCATTAATGCAGGCTTTTTATCTTATAGTGGTAGCGCGTATAAAACTTTTAATCGTGCAAATGACAATAAAGAAACCACAAATGCTTTCATGGCTCTTTCTGCTGGAGCAAATATTGCAGGTTGGCAACTTCGTCACAATGGTCAGTGGCAATGGCAAGATGGCAATCAAAGTGAACTCGATTCAAAAACCAAGAAAAAATCTAATTACGAATCAACCAGCACTTATTTACAACGTGCTTTCCCACAATATCGTGGTGTTTTAACGCTCGGTGATAGTTTTACCAACGGTGAATTGTTTGATTCATTTGGTTATCGTGGTGTAGATTTTTCAAGCGATGATCGCATGTTACCAAATAGTATGCTTGGTTACGCACCGCGTATTCGTGGTAATGCAAAAACCAATGCAAAAATTGAAGTGCGCCAACAAGGTCAATTGATCTATCAAACGACTGTAGCACCGGGTAGCTTTGAAATTAATGATCTCTACCCTACTGGTTTTGGTGGTGAGCTTGAAGTTTCTATTATTGAGTCAAATGGAGAGGTTCAAAAGTTCGCTGTTCCATATGCTTCAGTTGTACAAATGCTACGTCCTGGGCTCAGCCGCTACTCATTAACGGCTGGTGAATTTCGTGATCGCGATATTGATTTAACCCCTTGGACAACTCAAGGTAAATACCAACGCGGTATTAATAACTATTTGACAGGATATACTGGTTTTCAGTTGGCTGAAGACTATAGCGCTATATTATTGGGTGCAGCCTTTGCTACCCCGATTGGTGCAGTATCACTTGATGCAACCCATTCAAATGCAGATTTTGACAAACAAGGTTCACAATCTGGTCAGAGTTTCCGTTTAAGCTACAGTAAACTTATTTCTCCAACCAACACCAATTTAACCTTGGCGGCGTATCGTTATTCTACTGAAAACTATTATAAATTACGCGATGCACTATTAATTCGAGACCTTGAAAATAAAGGTGTTAATACTTTTGCAGTTGGTAAACAACGTAGCGAGTTCCAAATTACCTTGAACCAAGGTTTACCTGATGGTTGGGGTAACGTGTATATGGTTGGTTCTTGGAATGACTATTGGAATCGAAATGAAACGAGTCGCCAATATCAGATCGGTTATAGTAATAACTATCATGGCTTAACTTATGGTCTTTCTGCGACCAATCGTGAAGTTGAATATGGTTCGCGTAGTCAAACACGTGACACTGAATATTTGATGACCCTATCTTTCCCGATTAATTTCAGAAAGAGCTCAGTTAATGTTAACGCCAACGTTTCTGAAGACAGCCGTACAGTAGGTTTCAGTGGTATGGTTGGCGATCGTTTCAGCTACGGCTCGTCGGTATCACACCAAGATAGACAGAGCCCAAGCTTTAACGCCAATGCTCGTTATCGTACTAACTTTGCTACAGTTGGCGGTTCTTATAGCGTTGCGGATACATATCAACAAGCAATGGTCAGTGTTAGTGGTAATATTGTTGCGCACTCTGAAGGTATCCTATTTGGTCCAGAACAAGGTCAAACTATGGTACTGGTTTATGCACCTGATGCTGCTGGGGCAAAAGTAAATAATACGACTGGTTTGAGTATTAATAAATCAGGTTATGCTGTTATTCCTTACGTAACACCGTACCGTTTGAATGACATCACCCTTGACCCACAAGAAATGTCAACCAATGTTGAATTAGAAGAAACGAGCCAACGTATTGCTCCTTTTGCAGGTGCAATTGCAAAAGTTGATTTCTCAACCAAGAAAGGTTATGCCATTTACATCAATACAAAAACTGCAACTGGTGAAAGTTTACCTTTTGCTGCTCAAGTCTTTAACGATAAAGACGAAGCAATTGGAATCGTTGCTCAAGGTAGTATGGTGTATTTACGTACTCAAGAACCAAAAGGTGATTTGTACGTAAAATGGGGCGATGATGCCAATGAAAAGTGCAATTTTAATTATGACGTTACAGCACAAATTTCTAACGATCAGCAAAGCATGATCATGACCGAGGCAGTATGCAAATGAAAAAATTACTCTTAAATAGTGTTTTGCTTACCGCAGGTCTTGGTATCTATAGTGAAGCAAATGCAAGATGCTCTATTTATAACTATCAACCTAACGATGTGAAAATGTCTGTAGGTCGAGTGGTTGTTCGTCCAAGTGATGAGGTTGGAAAAATCTTACGTAAAGCTACTTTTTCCATAGGTCCAACAAACACTAGAGCTCGCTACTGTAATTCTAGCGACTACCTTATTGCAGAATTGAATCAAGGTTATCCGCTTAGTTCTCAGGGGAATAATATCTATAATACTAATATCCCTGGAATTGGAATTCGTCTTTATCGAGAAGCTGAAAATGCCAGTAATTTTTCTGGTTATTACCCTTATACACGTGGCGGGCTGAACTATAACACCACATATAACTTAGCCAATGGTTATTTTGTCGTTGAAATTGTTAAAATAGCAGAACAAACAGGCTCGGGTGCATTGGTTCCTGGACAATATAGTAGTTATTATACTAATGGTAATGCTCAACAGCCCTTCTTGACGAGTACAGTACTTGCTAATGCTATTACGATTGCATCTTCATCTTGTGAGCTACAAGGTAATATTAACAAAGTCGTTCAACTTCCCACTGTTATGAAATCAGGTTTTAGTGGTGTTGGTTCAACTCAAGGCGAGCAATCTTTTGATTTAAACCTTCTTTGTAATGGTGGTCAAAACCCAACCGGATATGAGGAAAAAAATCAGATTAGCTTAGACTTTGATTTTCCACAAGATGGTACTAATAATCAGGTCATGGCAAATACCGCACCAAACTCTACTAAAGCAAATGGTGTGGGTGTTCAGTTAATGTGGAAGTATCAAAACAATAATCAAGTTATTCGTAAAGGTGATAAGTTACAAGTTGGAACGGTTAACTCTAATCAAACTGTTCAATACAACATTCCATTATCAGCTCGCTATTATCAGACAGCAACCAATGTCACCGCTGGTACTGTTCGTGCAATGGCAACAGTTACAATCCAATACGATTAATTTTTAAATGTGATATAAATTCTAGCGATTCAACCCAATCAAATGATTGGGTTTGCTTAAATATTAATCTTAAAAATATTTACACAACTAAAAAATTATTTTGATATTTTAAAAACATAGCAATTTCACATGCGAGATTTGTATGAAAACTTATCAAAAGAATATTTTAATATTATCTTGTAGTTTGGGCTTTGGAGCGATTTTCAATCCAGCATTTGCAAATGTTCAACTCTGTAAAACAGCACCGCTGATAGTAACTAAAAAAAATGTTGGTTCTGTATCCTACTATGCAGATGATTGTAAAAAAAATTGGGAAACACAGAATATAAAATTAGATTTTTCTTATAGCCAAAATATTCCCGAATGGGCTTTTAAACGTGCTGCAACTTACTTTTTAAAGAAAAATGTTCCCTCTTTTTCTGATGACTCTTCATTAAATACGATTACTGAACTCTATAGGCCAGTAAAAAAAGGTGATCTTTACTCTTTAAGTTATACTCAAAATAGTAAGACACTTAGCCTATCGCTAAACCAAAAATCACTCGGTGCAATCACGGATCAACAATCTAATCAGTATTTCAAAATTTGGTTTGGAAGTTCGCCATTTAATGCTAAATTAAAGCAACAATTACTAAATCAATAACTTGAAATTTATTATGAGCAATCAATTTATCCTTATGGTTGAAGATCATTATGAACTTGCGGCGACCGTATGCGAGTTTTTAGAGCAACATGGCTTTGTGATTGATCATGCTCGTAATTTAGATGCTGCTCGTAATTTTTTAAAAAACCAGCCTTATCATTTACTTTTATTAGACATCAACTTACCTGATGGCTCAGGTTATGATCTTTGCGAATGGTTGAGAAACGACCAAGGAAAAGATATTCCTGTGCTCATGCTAACTGCAAGAGATACTTTAGATGACAAATTAAAAGGTTTTGTTGCGGGTACAGATGATTATCTCGTTAAACCGTTTGACTTCAATGAATTAGTGATGAGAATCAAAGCATTAATCAAACGTTCATTAGGCGAGGTTTCAAACAATAAAATTCAAATCCATGACCTAATTTTAGATAGTTCCACACAAACCATTATTCGTGCAGGTCAACAGATTGATTTACCACGCATTCAATTCAAACTTTTAAAAATATTAATGAGAAACTCACCAAAAGTAATTACTAAGCAAGAAATTATTATTGAACTTTGGGGAGACGAAGAACCTGAAAGTGATGCATTACGTAGCCATATTTATAACTTACGAAAAATGGTCGACAAACCATTTGAACAGAAACTCATCCACACGGTTTCTGGTGTCGGGCTGAAAGTCGCAATTGAAGGACAGAACTAAAAGTTAATTCATATAAACGACAACGATTAGACCTGTAGTATTTTCAAGTGCAAGATATTTATGGCTGCTGAGATAATATTGACGATCAAATAATTCAACTCGCCAGCCTAATTGTTTACAGAGTTTTTGAACAAGCTGCAAACCAATCCCATGTCCTTTGGCATTTAGCTGCAATTTGGTCGTGCTTAATTCTTTATTTTTTGATTCATTTGGCATCTCAATGCCAATCCCATTATCCGCAATTACAATACTATTTTTTCTTTGGATAATATGGATATGTGTCCCTTGAGAATAATTGAGAGCATTACGTAAAATATTGCTGAGCACCATTTTCGTCATGGATGGATAAATGACTCTAGGAAATTCTTGGGCATCATATTGGACAAATATATCAATTCCTTTTGTTTGACTAACTGGCTCCAAATCACTGACTAAATCACGAATAATAATTGATAAAAGCATCTGTTCAGCATTCAAGGTATTGGTTGTATTTCTAGCAATTGCCAACAAAGTATCAACTAATAACTGCATATCATCGATGGTATTTGAAATGCGATTGAAGGATTTATCCTCACCATATTTTGCCTGACAAAGTTGAATATTCCCTTTTAGAATCGTCAGTGGCGTTCTGAGTTCATGACTTACGTCGCCCGTAAATTCTCTTTCTCGATTAATAAATTCAGTGAGGACTTGATGGTATTTTTCCAGTGCTTGTTTTAAATATTCAGCTTCCATATTGCCATTGGTATTTATACCTTCAAAAGGTGATGCCTCTATATTTTGATGTGCCCAATCAATATGTTCCAACGCATTTGCTAATCGTGTAATCGGTGAAAAGTAACGCTTGGCACGGCGATTTGACCACCACAGAATGCTATATAGCACAATTAAGCTGAACATAAGCGGTGCTAGGCCAAACATCCAAACAATTTTATTAACGTTGCTTTCACCAAACACAAGCAATACATGCTGTCCGTTTTGTTCGCCATATACGGTCATACGGTCTTTGCCATCAACAAATATTCTGTGAACACCCTGTTTTAAAACTTGATGTTTAAATGCTGAAGGCGGATTTTCACTCTTCCAACGATAACCATATAAATTTTTAGTATCTGGAAGATCTGCATTTGGATCGCGCTCAACACGTATCCAATAATGCTCCATCTCTTGTTCAAGTGCAGTTTTAAGTAAAGAACCTTTAATCACCCATGCACTACACGCAATTCCAATAATAATTGAAAGTGCAATCAGCCCAATTTGCAGCCAATAATGGCGATTGAATATTTCACCCAATGGGTGATTTTGCTCGCCATTTTTATTGCGTGTAAACATAGGCTAATCTGCACTAAAGAGTAATTAAATTATACGCTTTTCTTTTTGAACAGGAAGTGACCAACCACCCACTCTTGTCCCTGTTCAAATCCAAATAACTCTGCACAAGCCATAAAAAATATACGCCAACGTTGCCACCATGCATCTGTATCTTGTGCATAGACTTGTTCAAACAAAGGTTTTAACTCATCAGCATGGCGATCCATATTTTCTAACCAAGCATTAGATGTTTTTTCATAATGTGTGCCTGACCACTGCCAATGCTGCGCAAGCTCTAAATGATCTTGGAAATGTAAGAATGTAGAGGTAGATGGCATCAGACCACCCGTAAAAAAGTAACGTGACATCCAGTCATATTCGCTTTTGATTTCAAAAGGATAATGTAAGAAGCGATGACAGAAAATATGACACCACAACATACCATCCTCTTTAAGCCAAGATTGAATTTTCTCAAAGAGTTTCTGATAATTTCTAACGTGTTCAAACATTTCCACTGAAACTACGCGATCGAACGTATTTGTTTTCAATTCAAGTACATTGACATCACAAGTGATGATTTCAATATTGTTCAAATTACGTTTTTCAGCTTCAGCTAAAATATGCTGACGTTGAGTTGCCGAATTTGAAACACCTGTGATCTTCGCATTTGGATAACGCTCAGCCATCCATAGGGTAAATGATCCCCAACCACAGCCCAATTCTAAAATCTCTTGACCATCCAGTAACTGTGCACGATCACTATATATTTGCAATGCAAATTCTTCGGCTTCATCTAAGGTGGTGTGGTCATGTGGAAAGAAACAGGCACTATATTTCAAACGTTTCCCTAGTACAGCCTGAAAGAAAGCAGTCGGCAACTCATAATGTTGCTCATTGGCTTTGTCTGTTTCAATCGCAATCTCGCTATGCTTCAACATATTGAGCACGTCCATATAACGCTGTGCACCTTGCTCAGGATCATAACGCCCTTCTTGAATCAAACGCTTTTTACTCAATGCACGGATTGCTGCACGAATCGCCTGATCTGGAACTAAACCGCTTTCAACGAGTTTTAAAGATTTTTGAATAATAAAGTCCATGTGCAGTACCTACTGTTTGGGTTTCCACGGAATAAACATTGAAGTTCGTTTTTGATAATCGAGATAATTTTGACCTCGATTTTTTAATGCTTGTTGCTCACTGAATGGAATACCCGTGATGTAATACAAGAATAACCACATCAAAATTGGATAGATCCACAAGCTTAATAATCCTGCCGCTACTCCTATGATGGGATAAGCAAACCAATGCAGCCATTCAAAGAAGTAGTTTGGATGCCTTGAATACTTCCACAGACCTTGATCCATTGTTTTGCCATGATTATTGGGATTCTGCTTGAACCGATATAATTGTTGATCTGCAACCGTCTCGCCAACGAATGCAACAAACATAATTAAACCTGCAATAATCAGATAATCATTGGTATCCATGCTCCAAGACATGCTTGGCACATTGAGCAAGCTCCACATCGGAATGCTAAATAAAATGGCTAATCCAGCCTGAAACATGAAAAATAGAAAGAAACCAAAATGTTGATATTTGCCCATTGCTCTGCGCATGTTGGCATATCGTCGATCTTCTTCATGCTCAGCTAAATAACGACGGAATAGGTGCAAAGTTAGCCGCAAGAACCATATTGAACTGAATACGCCGAGAAACAATCTGACATTTAACGGAGCGATCTCAACAAACAATGCTGTAATGGCAATATTGAGAACAATACAGAAACTCCATGCAACATCTACGATACCTGCACGATGGTTTACTGTTGCCCACAACCAACAAAGCGTCATCACAAGGGCATCAAGTAAAAACAATTGCCATATCATAACTGCCTCCTTGATGCTTAAAATAATGAGAAATTAATAAGGACTTGCTTCAAATAAAAGGTGTACATCGCTGATCACCCCTTCTTTAAAGCCACCTTCGCAATAGCAAAGATAGAAATCCCACATCCGAATAAAGTTTTCATCAAATCCCAAAGCCAAAACTTGTTCTTTAGCATTTAAGAAACGCTCACGCCATTGATGAATCGTCTCAGCATAGCTCAAACCAATATCTTCAAGATGTTTTAAGCGTAGCTGTTGTTCAGATGCCGCTTGAGTTAAAACGCTGATACAAGGGATAAAGCTCCCTGGGAAAATATAGCGTTTAATGTAATCCACGGTATTCAAGGCTTTTTTATAGCGTGCATCTTCAATCGTAATAGCTTGAATCAATCCCAAACCGTTCGGTTTTAATAAGGATCGGCATTTATTAAAGTAAGTCGATAAATATTGCTCACCCACCGCTTCAATCATTTCGATCGAAACCAACTTGTCGAACTTGCCTTCTAACAATCGGTAATCTTTAAGCTGAACATTGACACGATGACTGAGACCCGCATCGGTGATACGTTTGGTTGCTTCATCGTATTGTGCTTGAGAAATGGTGATCGTGGTCACTTTACAACCATAATGCTGAGCAGCGTAGATCGCAAATCCGCCCCAACCACTACCGATCTCAACCAAGTGATCCATCGGTTTGAGTTGTAATTTCTGACAAATCAGTTCTTTTTTATAATCAGAAGCTTCTTCTAGAGTCATATCTTTGTGCTTATATACTGCACTGGAATACATCATTGAAGAATCAAGAAAGAGTTTGAAAAAGTCATTGCTCAGGTCGTAATGCTCTGCAATATTTTTTCGACTTCCTGACAATGAATTTTTACGTGTTTTGTACCAAGCTTTTAATACAAGTTGGCTGGCTTGAGAAATCACATTCTGATTAATCTTATCAAGCACATGACGGTTTCTCGCCAAAATTTGAATGACTTCAACGAGGTGTTCACTGCTCCAATAGCCGCGAATATAACCTTCAGCCGCACCAAGTACACCGTTTTTAAAAATGAGATCGATCAATTCTTTATTATGAATATCTATCGTAGCTTCTAAATCTGAAAGCTCTCCCACGGTACCATTCCATTCTCCACGAAAATGAATTTGACCATGACGAAGTTTGAGCAAGCTCCGAAGAACCAAAGGCAGTGAATCGTGTTCACCGAAAATAAGCGTTTTCATCATGTTGTTTTAAATCCTTATCTTTTTTAGGGTGCCGATAAAATGGAACTTTCTTTCGCCATAGATGAAAAGCTTGAAGGTAGATCGAAGCTAACATCTTGAAAGGTTCAAAGATATGATGAATAGCATAACGATTCAGTTGTGAAGGAACTGTGATGCTAGTTAAAGTGAAACGCATCGTTGCATCAAAGATAAATTTATCTGATTGATAAAGCTGCATATGAATCACATTTTGTTCATCTGAAAAGCTAAAGCACCATTTATAGTGAATATCCATCGGCATAAATGGAGACACATGAAAACTCTTTTCAAATTCGAACTCATAACTTTTGAAATGACTGTGCTCTTTTAATTTTTGACGGCAGTCATGCACATAAACTTTACGTTCATTCCAAGGGGTATTGGTGATTTCACTCAATATGAAAACAGGTTGTTTTTGAGGATTGAGTACAAAATAAAAGATGACTGAATTAAAACTAAATCCTAAAGTTCTTGGCAATGCAAGGACACGAATTTCTGATTGAGTCGATAAAATCGTGTCCACTTGCTGCAAAAGGATTTTCTTAATTCGTTCTCTGATCGAACCTGTATAGCCTTTTAGAAAATCATTTTCATAAAGATTTAAGATATTCCAACGCGAAGTTGAACAAAGCCATGAACGATCTAGGTTTTGATCGATACGATCTGGATCAAAACATAAATAGCTCAAACTAGACTGAAAATCGTGTACTTTGGGATGAAAGCGCCGATGTCTAATCTGAGCTTTGGCTATGGAAAGTGAATCTTCAAACATGTGATCACCTCCAAATTAGTCTTTAATTCTTAATAGCTTATCTACTACACGCTGAGCACTTCTCGCTCCATCTTCATGAAAGCCCCAACCCCAATATGCCCCACAGAATGAACTGCGGTTTTGACCATTAATCAGTTCCCAAAGCGCTTGAGACTCAATTGCTTTTTTATCAAAAACAGGATGACGATAATGACGTTCGACATAAATCTTATCTTTTGCGATCGGCATATTCGGATTCAGTGTAGAAAATACCTGCGTTTTACACGGTAGATTTTGCAAACTGTTCATCCAATAGGTAAATCCATAGTGTACTTGATGAGCTTTGCTATTTTTTTCAGTTTTTTCTTGAGCAGTGACATGCACATGCCAACTCGCCCATTGAGATTGACGCTTCGGCATAATCGAAGTATCGCGATGTACCACCATAAAGTTATCTTGATAGTCAAAACAACCTAATACATCTCGCTCATCTGCCGAAGGATTTTGAATCAGCTTTAACGTGTCATCAGCATGACTCGCAAACACAACCCAATCAAAAGTTTCTTGTTCTTGATTCGTGACAATATGAACAAAATCATTTTCACGAATCACTTGTTGAACTTGCGCTTTCTTCCAAATAATCGATGGACAAGCTTTTTGAATCGCTCGTATATAAGAAGCTGAACCACCTTTTACTGTCTGCCATTGTGGTCGATCAGCCAACTGCAACATACGATGATGTTGAAAAAAACTGACCACAAATTTGTAGGGTATCTTTCCAACTTGATCAACTGGACTTGACCATAGTGCACCACACATTGGATAAAGATGTTCTTCTCTAAAAACCTGAGAGTAGTCATTTCGATTTAGATAATTTTCAATACTTAACTCAGCATCACATTGATCCACGACAACATCTTTATTCTCCTGATAAAACCTGATCAGATCAGATACCATCAATCGAAAGTTCTTATTTAAAAAATTTTGCGGGCGAGTCAATAATGACCATTTTTTAGATGGATTGTACTGTAGACCAGTAACCTGATTATTCACAGAAAAGCTCATATCACTATTCTGTGCTTGGATACCCAGTTCAGCAATCATTGCACTGAATAAAGGATAGTTATAGTCATTAAATACAATAAACCCACTGTCCACTGCGACATTTTGATCATCAATCCAAAGATCATGCGTGTCGGTATGTCCTCCGAAATAATTTTCTTTTTCAAAGATCGTGACTTGATGCTGCTGTGATAATTTCCATGCAGCATACATACCTGAAATGCCAGAGCCTACGATTGCAATCTTCATCAAGACTCCTCAGTTTGAATTTTATTTCTGTTCATTTTTAGATTTAATTGATGGCTTTTATGCGCATCATAAATACGTTGCGGTACAGGTTTGATCGCCCAAACTAAACCTAAATAAGACATGATTTTTAAAATGTAATAGGTAATATCAATTTGCCACCAGAAAAAACCTTGTCGAGTGCTACCCGCATAGTAATGATGGTTGTTATGCCAACCTTCACCTAATGTAATAATCGAAAGGAATAAATTATTTCGACTGTTGTCGTTAGTCTCAAAATCTCGACTTCCATACAAGTGAGCAAGAGAGTTAATACATAAAGTTGCATGAATCAATAAAACGGTTGAAACCACAAAACCCCAAACCAATAGTTGCAAACCCGATGTACCTAAACTGGGATAAGCAGCAGCTAACCACTCACCCAAACCATAAATTGATAAAGCAGTCAGTAACACCACGGGTAAACTAAAACGATCTAACCATACGATTTCAGGAAACTTTAACCAATCTTTGATGACCTCTTTTCTTGTCGTAAAGTTTTGGTCATTTAAGAACCATCCGATATGGCTGTACCAAAATCCATGTGTAGATGAATGTGGGTCTTGTTCAGTATCAGTGAACCGATGATGATAACGATGATGAGCTGCCCACCATAACGGACCACGCTGTGCACTCATTGTGCCAATAAGTAGGAAAAAAAACTGAACTGGTCGTGAAGTTTGAAAGGTTTTATGCGAAAGATAACGATGAAAGAACCCTGTAATTGCAAACATTCTAATCAAATAAAAAGCAAACATGAATATAAGTGCAAACCATGAAACCCCGACCCAAAAAACAGCCAGACAGGCAATATGCAGCAAAATAAACGGAATAATTCTCAACCATTGAATTTGAGTATCTTTGATGGCTATTGAACTTTCAATTTCATTAGATTTAGACCTATTGGGAATTGACCAACTATCTATCCATCGCAGAAAAAATTTAAACATTGATTCTTCCTGACCCATCTCTTTTTATAATTATCATAGTAGTAAGTTTAGTATGAAATTAATGTGAAGCGTTATTTTATTACCTACATCATATCTTTTATTATAAGATAAATTGTTTGTATAAACATAAATTTATTATTTTATTAGAGTCTAAATACATATCAAATTAGACTCTAATACATTTGCTTCATCCAATATCTCAACCCAAATATTCAATCAAAGAAGACGAATACTTGACCAGATTAAATATATAGCAACTCCAACTACAACTGTTGCAAAAACCTTCTGTACAGTATTGAGTTCAATCAAATTGATTAATTTTCTTCCAACAATCATTCCGACAATACATGCCAGCACAAAACTAGTGGTGATTAATATTGGATATTGATAACCATCAATCATATGAGCTGAAATACTGACGCCACCAATCAGAAAAATAATCATTAAAGAGGTGGCAACAATACTATGCATATCAAGATCAGTTGCTTTTTTTAAAGCAGGCACAATCACAAAACCGCCCCCAACACCTAAAAGTCCAGTCAATAAACCCGCAACAATACCGATAAGACCCAAGACACTGGCTGTTTTTACATTCCAAATCAGCTTTCCTGTTGATTGATTGACCTTACATGGCGGATCTTCAAAATCATGAACTTTATTGAAGAAAATTCGATAGGCGACAATCAACATGACAAGACTAAATGCCAAACTTAACCAATTCGGCGAGATAATATTTGATAAATGAACGCCATATCTAGCTGAAGGAATACTGATTAATGCAATCCAAATTGCAGCTTTATAGCGTACGATTTTTTTTTGTAACCCTTGTACACTCCCCACAAAAGATGAAAGTGTAATAGCAAGTAGTCCGACTGGTGCTGCTTGTGCGACAGTCCACCCTTGGCTCGCCATCAGTGCTGGAACGGCTAAAATTCCCCCTCCCGCACCCGTTAAGCCAAGTAGGCATCCGATTGCTAGACCTTCTAAGACTAATAACCACATATCCATAAAGGACCTCATGAGAAATGAGATACACTTTTTCAAGTGTGAAAATACCTGACTCAGCTCTAGATTTAGAGCTAAGTTAATGATTTTATAATCTAATGAATTACATTAAAGTTTAGGTTTTACCAGCCACTCATGCCCTTTTAACATGCCATCCCAATACATCGGGGGTAGGATTTGCTCTTTTAACAGCCATGCCATACGTGAAGGTTTTTGACCATCCAAAAACCACGTTGGAAAACTCGGAAGCAGCTTCCCGCCGTAACCGAACTCAGCAAGTACAATCTTGCCTCGCTCAACGGTCAAAGGACATGATCCATAACCATCGTACCGCGCAAATTGATCACTACCTTTTAAGTACTGCAATACATTCACCGCAACGATTGGTGCTTGTTTACGCGCTGCCGCAGCAGTTTTCGCATTCGGAGCATTCATGACATCTCCAAGTGCAAAAATGTAAGGATATTTACTATGCTGCAAAGTATGTTGATCGACACTCACCCAACCCGCGGCATCGACTAAATTACTCGCGCGAATAAAATCAGGAGCTTGTTGCGGTGGGACAACATGAATCATGTCAAAGTCAGTTTCAAACAGCGATGAACTTTCACCTTGATTGATCTTGAACCAAGCACGTTTGTTCTCACCATCAATTTTTATCAATTGATGATTGAAGTGCAGATTGGCGTTATAGCGTTTTATATATTCCATCAGTGCAGGCACATAGGCTTCAACACCAAATAGAACCGCGCCTGTATTAAAGAAATCTATTTGAATATCTTTCAATACCCCTTGTTTTTGCCAATGGTCAGCAGAAAGATACATTGCTTTTTGCGGTGCACCCGCGCACTTAATCGGCATAGGTGGTTGAGTGAAAATAGCCTTGCCACGTTTCAAATTACTCACCAATTGCCAAGTGTATGGCGCTAAATCATAGCGATAATTCGAGGTCACACCATTTTTTCCCAGTGTTTCAACTAAACCTTCAATACCATGCCAGTTGAGTTTCAAACCTGGGCAAACTACCAATACTTCATAGTTGATCGGCTTACAGCCCTCTAACAATACCTGTTTATTGTCTGGATCAAAGGCAGCCACAGCCGCTTTTATCCACTGTACTTGCTTGGGCATCAAACTCGCCATAGTACGAACTGTTTTTTCGGGCGTAAAAATTCCACCTCCGACCATCGTCCAACCCGGTTGGTAGTAATGAATTTCCGCAGGATCGATAACTGCAATATCAAGATTTGGCTGACGAGCAAGTAGGCTTGAAGCAACCGAAATCCCAGCAGCTCCTCCACCTACGATCACCACCGAAAATTTAGGCACATTATTTAATTGTGTCGGATGTTGATTGAGGATTCTTGGCACTAAACCTTGCAAATCATAGCCCATCATTTTGGAGACAAGTAACATCTGATCTATACTTAAACCCGAAACCTGAGATAAACCCCAAAGCGTCATTGAGCGAGTACCCGAACGACAGAATGCCAAAATTGGTTTCTGAGCTGCTTGGTATAGCGATTTAAATTCTTCAGCCTGCTCATTTGTCACACGACCACTGACCACAGGTAAATACTCAACTTGGATCCCGTGAGTAGATGCGACTTCTTGTATTTCAATGATATTGGGTTGATCAGCACCCTCACCATCAGGACGATTACAAATAATTGTTTTGATACCTTTATTTGCAAGTTCAGCCACATCTAGTTGAGAAATTTGATCTGCAACATAAAATTCTTGATTCACTTGTTTTAATTGCATGCCACTCTCTCCTATTATTGACCGCAGGCTTTATTCGCAGGTAAAGCAATATCAATTTTCTTTGGATAAGGAAGATTGAGGTTTTCCATCAAAATAATGAAGTCTTGCTTACTTTTGCCCTCTCCCAATCGAGAATTATAAAGTCGCTCTTGTGCTACGGTAGATGACAAACGCCCTTTATAGTCATGGCCCGGATATACAACAGTTTCATCAGTTAAAGTGAATATCTGTTGATGGATACTGTCATATAAAGTCGCTGCGTCGCCCTCTTGGAAATCAGTTCGTCCACAACCGTCAATAAGTAGTGCATCACCGGTAAATACCATACCCTCGACCACATAACTGGTACATGCATTGGTATGCCCTGGTGTATAGCGAGCCTCAATTAGAATTTCACCTAAGCGAATCGCAGTACCATCTGTAATGAAAATATCGCCACAAATAACACCTGAGTTACGGTGTAAGACGGTTCTACATGCGAAACGTTCACGTAACAGATTTGCTGCTGTGACATGATCTGCATGGACATGCGTATCAAGGCTATAAACCAACTTCAAATTATTTTGTTTAAGCATGTCCGCATAACGTTCAATTTCCGATGCTACTGGGTCAATCAATACCGCTTCACGTGTTTGCTCAGATGCAATGAGATAAGTATATGTTGAACTTTCATTTTCAAAAAATTGATGGAATATCATACGCATCGATCTCTATTTGCTTATTTATATATTCTTAAATTGCAAACAAGATGCCAACTTTATGCACAAATTATTATATTCAAATAAAACAATATATTATTAAATATAATTAATTATTTTTTAACGATAGCGTTTCAAATTAGGTGCAAATAATGTTTCAATAAACAATATATGAAACATAAAATGAAATGTAATGAATCAAATGATTGGTTTTAAAACTCAACAGGATTTAGAAAATTTCTTGGGCTATTTACAACAAGTCATAGCAGACTGTGCCCTTTTTATCGTTGATCAATCGAATGTAGCTGTTATTTATGATTTCAAATCAACTGGCTTTAATCCTTCTATTGCAGAATTGACTAAACAAAAAATACTGAACAATCTATTAGAAACTGGGAAAGTTCATCTGCAATCTGCCACAACTTCAATTGAACTTTTATGTCATCAACACAATATCAATGTTTCTGATCAACATTTCACTGGAAAATTGTTTTTAGTCCAGCTCTTACAACAGACTGAAATAACACCAATAGAACAAAGATTTCAAAGCTTAGCAGAAACATTTCATAGCCAATCAGCTGAAATGCAACGTATGTTTTCAATCATTGAACGTGTGGCAATTACTGAATTTCCAGTATTAGTTCGTGGTGAATCTGGAAGTGGTAAAGAACTTGTGGCTCAAGCCATTCATGACCACAGTCAGCGAAAAAATAAAGTATTTATCGCGATCAACTGTGCTGCATTAAATGCAAATATCTTAGAAAGTGAATTGTTTGGACATGTCAAAGGTGCTTTTACAGGCGCGATTCGTGAGCATAAAGGTGTTTTCGAACGTGCTGCGGGTGGAACACTGTTTTTAGATGAGATTGCTGAAATTCCACTGGAGTTACAAGCTAAACTTTTGCGTGTCTTAGAAACTGGTGAGTTTACGCCTTTGGGTGGTGAAAAATCGATTAAAGCCAATGTGCGAATCATCACCGCAACACATCGTGCATTGAGAGAAGAAGCTAAGCAAGGACGTTTTCGTCAAGACCTTTTGTATCGTCTTAGAGTCATCCCCATTTTTATTCCGCCTTTACGTGATCGCAAAGAGGATATTCCTTTAATTGCAGAATATATACTGCAACAGCATCAATCTGTTTTAAAACATTTACCTCAATTATCAGATCGTGCTTTAACAGCTTTAATTGCCTATGATTGGCCAGGCAATGTGCGTGAGTTAAAAAATACCCTACTTTATGCTCTAACAATGGCAAGTGAAAAACTAGAAATTGATAGCTGTGATCTACCAGATGAAATTATAGAAAATCCTTTTCATATCAATCAATCCAGTTCAACGATCACACATATCAAACAGCCACAATTATCTCAAAAGCTAAACAAAGAAACGCTAAAAAATGTTTTAGTTAAATATGATTATAATCTCGTTCTTGCTTCAGAAGCATTGAATATGAGTCGCACAACCTTATGGCGTTATCGTAAAAAATTTGGACTATAAAAAAGCGAGGTAATCATTACCTCGCTTTTTTAATTACCTCATCTAATTTCTTAGATGAGGGTTCTCAAGTGGTAAATCGTTTTCTAAATGCTCATCGAATACATCAGTGAGCATACTGTCATAGCGCTTAGCATTATATTTCAAAAGCTGTTGTGCTTCATCTGTAGTAATAAAATCTGTTGAAACCGCATCAGCAATATGCTCTTCAAAAGTCAGTCCTTTAAACTTATCTTTTGATTCAGCTTTTTTGAACTTATCCCAAAGTGGCTGCACACTGAGTAACATTTGGAATGTTGATTCCATGCGCCCCATGACATCAGTTTCATCAGTGGTGTAATAGACATGTTTTTTCAATTCTGCTCTGAAAGAGTTTTCTTGCAGCAGCAATTGAGCAACCTGTTGTTTAAGCTCATCCGAAGGTTTAGCAATTGGACGACCAAATGGGAAACAAATCAATTTCACTAAGCTAGAAGCAATTTTCATCGGGAAGTTTTCATAGAATCCAAAAAATGCTTCTTGTGCATTATATAACGCCTTGCCCAATGCTAATTCAGCATGCTTTTGATCAGCCTCAGTTCTTTGACCATTTTCATAGTATTTAAGAATTGCAGTCGCGATAAATAAATGAGAATGGATGTCAGCCAAACGTCCAGACAACATCTCTTTTCGTTTGAGATCACCCGCTAATATTCCCAACGCCATATCAGCTGTAAGGGCGAAATCGGCGCTCATACGATTTATGGTTGCATAGTATGGTCTAGAAAAATCATCAGACTGAACTGAACCATCGCTATTCCCTCCAGTGAGACCAAAAGCGACAGCTTTAGCACCACGGTTGAAGGTATAGGCAAGATGTTTAAATAACAATGAATTAAATTGTTTTAATGCATAAGCCTTATCTTCAGATTGCAGTAATTGCAATTCCTCAAATAGATAAGGATGACAACGCATTGAACCTTGACCAAAAATCATCAAAGAACGTGTGAGAATATTTGCGCCTTCTACGGTGATTGCAACTGGAATAGATTGATAGGTCAGAGCAAGGAAGTTACGTGGACCAAGTTGAATTGCTCGTCCTCCAACCACATCCATACCATGATTAATTACCTTTCTCATAGTCTCCGTAGCATAATATTTTGCCATTGCAGTCATCACTGCTGGTGTACCACCTTGATTTAGACCACAAGTCACCATATATCGGAATGACTCAAGCATATAAGCATCGCTGGCAATATCACTGGTCGCTTCTTGCACACCTTCAAAATGCCCAACAGACACTTTAAATTGCTGCCTTACACTTGCAAATGCACCAACTAAAAGATAACTCATTTCACCGGCAGCAGTTGCTAATGCTGGTAGCGAAATACCACGACCTACGCCTAAGCATTCCATCAACATACGCCAGCCTTTACCCGCATTTTGCTGACCACCAATAATCCAGTCGATAGGAATAAAAATATCAGTTCCTTCGACAGTTCCATTCATAAATGGAGCACCTGGATTATGACGTGCGCCAATCTTAATGCCTTCATGACTAGAAGGAATCAATGCACAGGTAATGCCATATTCATTTTTGGTTTTATCACCTAACAATCCATCAGGATCATACAGTTTAAACGCTAAACCAATCACTGTTGCAATCGGAGCAAGCGTAATCCAACGCTTTGAAAAGTTCATTTTTAAACCAAGAACTTCTTGTCCTTGATAAGAACCATAACAAACCACACCTGTATCAGGAATCGCGCCTGCATCAGAGCCAGCTTCTGGGCTGGTTAATCCAAAACAAGGGACTTCTGTACCATTAGCTAAGCCCGGTAAGTAACGTTGTTTTTGAGCACTCGTTCCGTAATGAAGTAATAATTCACCTGGCCCAAGTGAGTTTGGAACCATACAACTTACCGCAGCAGTTAAAGAACGTGAAGCAATTTTGCTCATGATACGACTTTGGGCAAAAGCTGAAAATTCCTTACCCCCAAATGATTTAGGAATAATGAGACCTAAAAAACCTTTATCTTTGATAAATTGCCAGACTTCAGGTGGGAGATCTTTGTCATGATGATGAATTTTCCATTCATCAAGCATAGCGCAAAGCTGCTGAACTTCATTATCAATGAAAGATTGTTCTTCTGAGGAAAGCTTAGGATAAGGATATTGATCGAATTTCTCCCAATCAGGTGCCCCCATAAATAATTCTTTTTCCCACCAACTGGTACCCGCCTCCAAGGCTTCACGCTCAGTGGTGCTCATGCTAGGCATTGCTTTGGAAAGAATATTAAATGCAGGTTTACTTATTAAAGCTTCTCTGAGCGCTGGAATAAGCAATACCACACTCATTAATATGATAGGTATACCAATCAATAAACTCCATGGTGTTATCAAAATGCCACAGAGAACAGCGATTCCAATAGAAACAATACTACCGATTGTTCGATTTAGTTCGAAATAAAATACAGCCCATAACACAACAAACTGAATCAACAAGCTAAGCAATATCAATAATAGAGTCATGGTTACTCCTTTGCCTTCAACTTGAATTGAGAAAAATTAGATATTTGTAATTAACTTTATGATTTAACTTAGTATCTAATAAGTGAATAAAGAGTGAAATTTGATTGTACCGATAGTTTTTTTATTTTCTTGATAAACTACTAAAACATTACACAATGCTATAAAGAAAAAACTTAGAAAGATTCAATATTAAAAACATATTTTAATTTTAATTTAAATATCAAAATTTTATAAGAACAATGGTATCTTTAACTTTTACTAAAGATTCAAAAAAACTCACAAAACCACTTTATCACTATTTATAGTTTTTCAGCTCATGGAAAATCTACCAAATGATTTAGTGGCATATATTAACTATGTTTTAAGTACTCTCGCCTCTGCAATATTATGCTGTTCAACCAAAGTTCGAAGCGTATATTCATGATTCGTTTTCTGATCACAAACAAATTCACATTTTTGATCTAAAGGTAAAGCACTACCTCCTAATAATGGACAAGCCCCAAATAATTCAGCAACCCAATCAACAAATACTCTAACTTTGAGAGATAAATGTCGATTTTGTAAATATACTGCTGAAATCGGCATAGGAGCAGGCGTCCATTGTGGTAAAACCTCTTTTAATACACCTGATTCTAAATGATTAGTCAGCATATAGCGTGGACCTTGAATAATACCAAATCCTTGTAATGCCAAATCAATGTAAGCGTCACCATCATTTACAGATACATGACCATTAACACTGACACTTTTGATTAAATCATCAACAACAAAGTCCCAGTCAAAGTTGCGTCCTGTACGACTAGAAAAGAAATGAATCGCTTGATGATTCTTTTGTAAATCTTCAATGCTATTTGGCTCACCATTTTTTTCTAAATAACATGGTGATGCTGCTGTCGCACATTGGAACGTGCCAATACGGCGTGCAATCAAGCTGGAGTCCTGTAATTCCCCAACACGTATAGCACAATCAACAGCATCACCGACCAAATCTACAGGGCGATCATTCAACCCTATTACCAAATCAATATCAGGGTAACGTGCATGAAATTCACGCAGTCTTGGAATCAGAACTAAACGTCCAATTGATACAGGAACATCAATACGCAAACGCCCCCGAGGACCACGTTCTTCATTGTGAAATGAAGATTCAATATCCTCAACGTCGGCTAAAATTCTTGCGGTACGATCATAATAAACCGCACCATCAGGTGTAAGGCTCAGTTTACGTGTAGTTCGATTGAGTAAACGAACTTGAAGATGTTTTTCTAAAGCTTGAATCGTGGTCGTGACCGATGCACGTGGTAGTCCAAGGCTATCAGCAGCCAAACTAAAGCTGTTGGTTTCAACCACTTTATTAAAGACTTTCATTGCATGAAATAGATCCACTCAACCACTCCTAATCAATGCATAAAGGAACTTTACAAATCAATTATTATAAAAATACGAATAGTGTTATCAAATTTAATGTATTTATTCGTAATTGACAAACTTTTATGCTCCTTTCATTCCATAAACCTGTTTCTCCCATACAGACCACAACAAAAAGTCTGAAAACAGGGATTCAAATAGTCAGGAGCATCCCATGTCAATTTCTCGCAAACAGCTAACGCTGTCTGCCGTCATCGTTGCTATTTTTGCAACGGGCGGCAGTTTTATTCTCTTCCAAGAAAATGCAGATGCCAAAGCCACCTCAACAGCAAACGCACCGCCAGCTGCAACCGTGGATGTTGCAAATGTTATCAGCCAAACCATTACCGACTGGCAAGAATATTCCGGACGTCTGGAAGCCATTGATCAAGTCGATGTTCGACCCCAAGTTTCAGGAAAACTGATTGGCGTTCACTTCAAAGATGGTAGCTTGGTCAACAAAGGGGATTTATTATTCACCATTGACCCGCGTCCTTTTGAAGCAGAGCTGAATCGTGCCAAAGCGCAACTGGCTTCTGCGGAAGCACAAGTCACTTACTCTTCAGCAAATTTGGGTCGTAACCAGCGCTTAATCCAAAGTAATGCGATTGCCCATCAAGAACTTGATCAAGCGGAAAATGAAGCGCGTTCAGCCAATGCTAACCTGCAAGCAGCCAAAGCCGCAGTCGAAACCGCCCGTTTAAATCTGGAATACACCCGTATTACCGCACCTGTCAGTGGACGTATTTCCCGTGCCGAAGTCACAGTCGGTAACGTGGTTTCAGCAGGCAATGGCGCCCAAGTCCTCACTAGTTTGGTTTCGGTGTCACGTCTGTATGCTTCTTTCGATGTTGATGAACAAACTTATCTAAAATACATCAGCAATCAACGGAATTCAGCCCAAGTTCCTGTCTATTTAGGTCTTGCCAATGAATCTGGTTTTAGCCGTGAAGGTTTTATCAGTTCGATCGATAATAATTTAAATACCACCTCAGGCACCATTCGTGTTCGCGCCACATTTGATAATCCCAAAGGCATGATGCTCCCTGGACTGTATGCCCGCATTCGTCTTGGCGGCGGACAACCTCGCGCAGCCATTCTGATTAGCCCAACTGCGATTGGTGTCGATCAGGACAAACGTTTTGTGGTGGTGGTTGATGTGAAAAATCAAACTGCATACCGTGAAGTAAAACTCGGCGCACAACAAGATGGTCTGCAAATCATCAATAGTGGTCTGCAAGTGGGTGATCGTATCGTGGTGAATGGCTTACAACGTATTCGTCCGGGCGATCCTGTGAGTCCACATCTGGTCTCTATGCCGAATCCTCAAATCATCACTGATAACACAGCACAACAACCTCAGCCTACAGAAAAAACCCCAACTTCGGCAAAAGGTTAATCCTCATGAATATTTCTAAATTTTTTATTGATCGTCCGATCTTTGCTGGGGTACTGTCCGTCCTGATTCTACTTGCGGGTCTACTCTCTCTTTTCCAATTGCCCATTTCTGAATATCCAGAAGTGGTACCACCCTCTGTCGTGGTCCGTGCCCAATATCCGGGTGCCAACCCTAAAGTGATCGCTGAAACCGTTGCTTCTCCGTTGGAGGAATCCATCAACGGCGTTGAGAACATGCTGTATATGCAGTCTCAGGCCAACAGCGATGGCAACCTGACCATTACCGTGAATTTCAAACTCGGGATTGATCCAGACAAAGCGCAGCAACTGGTCCAGAATCGGGTTTCTCAAGCTTTGCCTCGCTTGCCAGAAGATGTACAACGTCTCGGTGTGACCACGCTAAAAAGTTCACCAACCTTGACTATGGTGGTGCATCTGACCTCACCGGATAATCGCTATGACATGACCTACTTGCGTAACTATGCCGTACTCAATGTCAAAGACCGTCTGGCACGTTTACAAGGTGTGGGTGAAGTTGGTCTATTTGGTTCAGGCGATTACGCCATGCGCGTGTGGTTAGACCCACAAAAAGTGGCGCAACGGAACCTCACTGCGACTGAAATCGTCAATGCGATTCGTGAACAGAATATTCAGGTGGCTGCAGGAACAATTGGTGCAGCGCCGAACAATTCACCCTTACAGCTCTCGGTGAATGCACAAGGTCGTTTAAGTACCGAACAGGAATTTTCCGATATTGTTTTAAAAACGGCTGCGGATGGTGCAGTAACGCGTTTGGGTGATGTCGCGCGTGTTGAACTAGCCGCTTCACAATATGGTTTACGTTCATTGCTGGACAATAAACAGGCGGTGGCGATTCCAATTTTCCAAGCACCGGGTGCCAATGCCTTACAGGTCTCTGACCAAGTGCGTAGCACCATGGCGGAACTGTCCAAAGATTTTCCATCTTCAATTAAATACGACATCGTTTACGACCCGACCCAATTCGTACGCTCAAGTATCAAAGCGGTGATTCATACCCTGCTTGAAGCGATTGCACTGGTGGTTGTGGTGGTGATCCTGTTCTTACAAACATGGCGTGCTTCAATTATTCCGTTACTGGCAGTGCCTGTTTCCATCATTGGTACCTTCGCCTTGATGCTGGCCTTTGGTTATTCCATCAATGCCCTGTCACTGTTCGGGATGGTGCTCGCCATCGGGATTGTGGTCGATGATGCCATCGTGGTGGTCGAGAACGTCGAAAGGAATATTGAAGCAGGACTCAGTCCAAGGGATGCCACCTACCGTGCCATGCGTGAAGTCAGTGGACCGATCATTGCCATTGCCTTGACCTTGGTTGCCGTGTTCGTCCCGCTGGCCTTTATGACAGGCCTAACAGGGCAATTCTATAAACAATTTGCCATGACCATTGCCATCTCCACCGTGATTTCAGCCTTCAACTCACTCACCTTGTCTCCTGCGTTGGCTGCCATGTTGCTGAAAGGTCATGATGCCAAACCTGACTTCCTGACCCGTGTGATGAACCGTGTTTTTGGACGCTTCTTTGCCCTGTTTAACCGCGTATTCTCACGCGCATCGGATCAATATGGTCGTGGCGTCAGTCGGGTGATTTCCCATAAAGCCTCAGCGATGGGTGTGTATGCAGCCCTGCTTGGCCTGACCATCGGGATTTCGTATATCGTTCCGGGTGGCTTTGTACCCGCACAAGATAAGCAGTACCTGATCAGCTTTGCCCAGTTACCGAATGGCGCCTCACTAGATCGAACCGAAACCGTGATTCGTAAAATGAGTGATGCAGCACTGAAACAACCCGGCGTAGAAAGTGCGGTGGCCTTCCCAGGTTTATCCATTAATGGTTTTACCAACAGTTCCAGTGCAGGGATTGTGTTTGTCACTTTAAAACCATTTGCTGAACGTAAAGCAGCTGATCTTTCTGCCAATGCCATTGCAGGTGCTTTGAATCAGAAATACGCCGCGATTCAAGATGCTTATATTGCAGTATTTCCACCACCACCGGTGATGGGTCTCGGCACCATGGGCGGCTTTAAACTACAGCTGGAAGATCGCGGTGCTTTAGGCTATGCCGAATTGAATAACGCAGCGCAATCCTTTATGAAGGCAGCACAATCTGCACCTGAATTGGGGCCCATGTTCTCCAGTTATCAAATCAATGTACCGCAATTAAATGTTGATCTGGATCGGGTCAAAGCCAAACAGCAAGGCGTTGCCGTGACCGATGTATTTAGCACCATGCAGATTTATCTCGGTTCACAATATGTGAATGACTTTAACCGCTTTGGTCGTGTTTATCAGGTACGTGCTCAAGCCGATGCACCGTTCCGTGCCAATCCTGAAGATATTTTACAGCTTAAAACCCGTAACAATGCTGGGCAAATGGTGCCGCTGTCTTCTCTGGTCAATGTCACTCAAACCTATGGCCCAGAAATGGTGGTGCGCTATAACGGCTATACCGCAGCGGATATTAATGGTGGTCCTGCACCAGGTTATTCATCTAGCCAAGCTGAAGCAGCAGTTGAACGGATTGCCGCTGAAACCTTACCGCGTGGGGTGAAATTTGAATGGACCGATCTTACCTATCAAAAGATCTTGGCAGGTAATGCCGGATTGTGGGTGTTCCCGATCAGTGTGCTGTTGGTGTTCTTGGTTTTGGCTGCTCAATATGAAAGCCTGACCTTGCCATTGGCCGTGATCCTGATTGTCCCAATGGGTATCTTGGCTGCACTAACAGGCGTTTGGCTCACAGGCGGTGATAACAATATCTTTACCCAAATCGGCTTGATGGTACTGGTCGGGCTGGCCTGTAAGAATGCCATCTTGATCGTGGAATTTGCCAGAGAACTGGAAATGCAAGGCGCGACCGCATTCAATGCTGCAGTTGAAGCCAGTCGATTACGTTTACGTCCGATCCTGATGACTTCAATCGCCTTCATTATGGGTGTAGTTCCACTGGTCACATCAACAGGTGCTGGTGCTGAAATGCGTCATGCCATGGGCGTTGCGGTGTTCTTTGGTATGATTGGGGTAACCTTCTTTGGTTTGTTCCTGACTCCTGCCTTCTATGTGTTGATTCGTACCCTGAATAGCAAACATAAACTGCATTCGGCAGCTGTGCATGAAGCACCACTGCACAGTTCACACGATCATTAATAAAAAGAGAGCGTGTTATGTTTCCCTCACCGAGTAGCTCACGAGGAATAGGCTGCTCGGTGAGGCTTGACTATATTAGAGATACAATACCGAATCAGAATTTAACTGGCTTTTTTCTTGGTTTCGGCCTCAGCAAAGCCAAGTAAGTAATCGTTCAGATCACAATATGCTAAGCGAGATCGCATTTCAAAAGTCGTCCACGGCCATAAAGTACTATTACGTCCATTACGGTCGATAAAGTAGCTGCTGCACCCACCGGTATTCCAGACCGTATTTTTTAATGCCGCTTGGATTTCATCATTGTATTGTTCCAATACTTCAGCACGAATTTCAACGGTTTCAATCTGCTGCGCCTGTACTTTTTTCAGCATGTCCAAGATATACGTCAATTGTGCTTCAATGATAATCAGTGCCGATGAACTGACCGCAATATTAGGGCCAAACATGACAAAGGCATTTGGGCAGCCTTCGACCACTGTACCCAAATAACCCTTGGCACTGCCTTGCCATACTTCGTCCATGCTTTTGCCATGTTTATTACGGATTTGTTTGGCAATCGGTGGATTGCTGACTTCAAAGCCTGTGCCAAAAATAATCGCATCAACCTCATGTTGCGATCCATCACTGGCAATCAAAGTATTGCCACGCACTTCTTCTACCCCACAGCGCAATACCTCTACATTCGGCTTTGCCAATGCTGGATACCATTGATTAGACTGTAATACCCGTTTGCAACCGATGGTAAAGTCAGGCAATAGTTTTTCTCGTAGCTCAGGATCTTTCACCCCTAAACGAATATTCAATTTGGCTAGGCGTTCAATCTGGCTGACCAGTTTTGGATGGTGCATACTGGAATTTAACGATTCAAATACGCCATAAACGCCATAACGCGTTAAACGCTGAGTGACTGGAAGCACTTTAAACAGTGCCTGAGCAAGTTTTGGTAGGCTTTGATCCATTTTTGGCAATACCCATTGTGGGGTACGCTGTAACAAAGTGAGTTTCTCAACTTGGGCTTGAATCTCAGGTACAAATTGAATTGCAGATGCACCTGCACCAACAACGGCAACCTTTTTACCATTTAAGTCAAAATCATGATTCCATTCTGCCGAGTGGAACTGAGCCCCTTTAAATGTCTCTAAACCTTTAATTTTAGGCAATACAGGTTGATGCATTGGCCCACCCGCCATAATCGCAAAACGGGCATGGATAAGGCCTTGATTGGTTTTCACCACCCAATGTTTAGCCTGATCATCCCAAGCACTTTCCAGCATTTCATAGCCAAAGCGCACATACTTTTTCACATCGAATTGCTGCGCAACATTTTGTATATAGGTCTTAATTTCTTGCTGCTGCGCAAACACCCGACTCCATTGTGGATTTGGTGCAAAAGAATAAGAATATAAAGCTGATGGTACATCACAAGCACACCCTGGATAAATGTTGGCACGCCAGACACCGCCAATTTCATCGGCTTTTTCCAAAACCACAAAATCTGTAAAACCTGCTTCTTGTAATTTAATTGCTGCACCAATCCCTGCAAAGCCAGCCCCGATAATCACCACATGAAATTTTTCGATCTTCGCCATGAGTTTTAATCCTTATTTTGTCTGTGCCAATTGGCTTAAACGTTGGCTATATGCTTTGCGATCATTCTGATCCAAACCTTTTAAAATACGGTCATCTCCGATCAGTTTTCGGAATCCAGTATTTAACCAATGCGGCACCAACCCATAGGCTTTCGAGGTATGCGTTAAATAATTCGGTACCGCAATTTCGGCAAGATTATGTTCGATGGCTTGAATAATCGCATTCGCCACATCTTGTGGTTCTACCGTCGGAATCGGCAAACTGTCCCCCGTTCCAGAAGACAACTCAGTCAAGACTTTGGACGGTAACACTGCCGATATGCCAATCGGTGTGTTTCTAAGCTCCTGCTGCATCGATGCAGTTAAACCCACCACAGCAAATTTGGTCGCACAATAAATACTGGCACCGGGAATCGGATATTTACCTGCTAGAGAAGCCACATTAACGATATGTCCCGTTTGTCGCTCCTGCATTTTAGGCAATACCGCTTTCATGCCATGAATCACCCCACGTAAGTTGATATCAATTTGCGCATCGCTGATGGCTTGGCTTTCCTCGACCATCGCTCCCATTGGCATAATCCCAGCGTTATTTATCAAGATATCGATGGGACCCAATTGCTTTTCAATCTGCACAATGAGGTCATGAAATGAGTTCTGTGAACGTACATCCAAATAGCCGCCAAAGCCTTGCACTTTAGTAGCAGCTTGCTGAGCCAACTCTAGATCAATATCGCCAATCGCCACTTTGGCACCAAGTTTTCTAAAGGCAACGGCTGTGGCTAAACCAATCCCTCGCCCACCACCTGTGATCAACACCACTTTATTTAAAAAACTGTATTTTTTTCCCATGCTCAGCTCCTTTAATTAGTCAAAAAATCACCAATACGGAACATAATGTCATTTACGGAATTATGTGTCAATTTTAATTGATTTTGTTTTATCGTATTTCCAATAAAGTTCTGATAAAATTTTTAGCATGAATGATCAAACAACTCTCTCGCGTGCTGAACGCCAACGTATTCAACTACAAGCAGAAATTATTGAAGCTGCTTTTTTGGAATTTTCTGAACGCGGTTATCATCAAACTGCAATCTCTGACATTGCCAAAAGACTCGGTATTGGTCACGGTACTTTCTATCGTCATTTTGAGAATAAAAGAGACATTCTGGATAAAGTCATTGTCGATACCATGTTCAAAATAACGGCTTTATTGGCAGATGAAAATGCGCCGAATGCCGTATCAACTTTAGATGACTATATTGCCCAATGTGAACGAATTTCATTTAAATTTCAGGAATTTGCACGTGAAAATCCACGGACACTTCGTCTCATCTTATTAGAAGCAACCTCAATTGATAAAGAGATGACAGCGCAAGTAAGTAAGCTTTTGCAGGTGGGTGGATTGTTCACGGCGAATTATCTTCAAAACGGAATTGATCGTGGCTATTTAAATAAAAATTTAAATACCGAGATGACTGGACATGCCGTTGTTGGAATCATTATCGCTGGGGCTTTACAATTTTTGTTGGCAAATCAAGAAGCAAAATTTCTAGAACAATATAGCAAAGCTGCAATTCAGCTTATGATATTTGGTGTGTCTAACTAAATACTCTTTGAAGTGATAGCAATACAAGACATATTAAGACAGTATCGATAACAACCTAGATTGATCCTATGTTGCCTTATGTTCTAAATACTCTAATAAATTCGCATTGCACTTGATTAGATAGTGTCTAGTATTGTTAAGCTTTAAGCCACATCCATCCTAAAACAACCACCATACATGCCACAAGAGGATAAACGACCCAAGGATGTGGAATAGTCCAGATCATAATCCCGGCAGCTAGACTCATACTGAACGTCGACATGAATTTTGCTTTTTGGGGAATACGTCTATTTTCTTGCCATTCTTTGATGATTGGGCCGATGAAACGATGATTTAGAAACCATTGACGCAGCTTTTCTGAGCCTCTAGCTGCAAAAAAAACAGCCAATAAAATAAAATCAACGGTCGGTAAACCCGGAATAAAAACTCCAAGAATACCGAGTCCAATGCACAACCAAGCGAGGCAGATAAATAATAATCGCCACCAAACTGAGCGTGCTAATTTGCTTGCTGGCTGTGGCGGTTGTGACAAAATATCTGTTTTCACATCATTATTCATGCGATCAATATTCTCCATCCCTAGCAATGCTCAATGCACTTGTTTATTTCAACTCATCTAACTGGATTAATGCATTTCCAAAATAGCCAAAAGCATCTAAAGCACCTTGCACCACTCGATCCTGTAAAACTGAGTCAAAGTCAGCATCATCCAATGCTTGAACAAAGCGTTTCCAAACCTTAGCGCGTCCCTCTGGATACGCCGCGAGATTACGCGCCGCGAATGTTTCAGAGAAACCTAAACTTTTTTGGGCTTGTTTAAATAAAAAAGCTGCGCCTAAAGTTGACCCTTCTGATACATAAATCCAGCCGAGAGCTTCAGGTAATTTAACCGCTGCACTTTGCAACGGTTGCCCTGCGGGTTGAATACCCAAATCTTGTAAATCTGCAAAAGCTTGCTGAGAGCGACCACGAATACCGAGATCTGGAATTAATCCAGCTACACCTTCTTGTTCAAAAAGATGCTCAATTTCTTGCTGAAAATAATATTGAGACAAAGTGAATTGTGCATATTTTTCTTTGCTTGCAAAGACATCTGCCTGAGCCATTAAGCGATGCATTCGTTCATGTTCTGCTGCCGTTTCTTGCTTTAGACGTTGAGCAACGCTATTGGCGACCATTTGTTCTGTTGCTGCGTTCATTATCATTCTCCTGAATAAAGAATATTGCTCATCGGCTGTCCCGACTGAGGTTAAGTTGCACTGGGAAATCAACGACAATAGCCACTGCTCGGCCATTGACTTTGTAGGGTTTGAATTTGGACTGACGGGCTGCGTTTAGAACGCGCTCATCTAAACTGGCAATACCTGAACTTTGTTTTAATTGGATATCGATAGGCTGTCCGTTTTCATTGATGCGTAAACGTAACTCCACCATACGAGTTTGTTGTCTGAGCTCCCGATCATCGTAGCTAAACTTTCCAAAACTGAGCACATCGACACGACTGACTTGGATAGGTTCATCATGCTGAACTTGGCTTTCAGCTGCTCGACTTAGCTGCTGTTGCGCTGCGGGTGTTTTTACACCACTCGGGCGTGATTGATTTTCTTCAGATTGCGCTTTATGCATTTGCTGATTTTCATTCACCGCAGTAGCAGTAGCAGTAGCAGTAGCAGTAGCAGTAGCAGTAGCAGTAGCAGTAGATTGTTGATCAGTCTGTGTCTGTTGTTTAAACGCTTTACTTTCTAATGACTGAACGGCAACAGTTTGTGCTGATTGAGATGCGACGGCGTGATCTTTTTTATTCGGCTGTTTCTTTTGCACCGTATTTGTTGCATTTTGACTGGTGAATATCTTTTGCTCTATGCTCTCAGCACTTTGTTGTGTAGCAGGAAGTTCAGATTCTTTTTGTAAGTGTTGCTTGGGTGGCTGAGCAATAGCATGCTGAGCCATTGTATGAAGAGATGGATTTTCTGATTGGGCTAAAGACACAAAGCGTATCTTGAGTGCATTTACTTTCGGTGAAGCGGTCAAAGTATAAGGTTCAATAAAATGACTTAGAAACCATAATCCTATTAGATGCATCACAATGACCAGCAATACAATGATCGACTTATGATAGGAATGTGCCAAAACCAAAACAGATGGTGGTTTTGAGGTCAATTCATAAGCTGGATACTGGAGCTTTGATTTCATCGTCATCCCCCTAAAAACGATGCTCAAGCTTCAAGCTAACATTATGTTTCTCATAAGAATACAACCAATCCACATTGCTACTGTTTTGGTTATAACGATAAGTAAGGTTTGGCGTCACACCATAAAATTTAAATCGAGGCATCTGTACAACAAAGGTATAATTTTGTTCAAAATCATGACGACGGGCTTCTAGACTTTCAGCATAGCGATCAAACTGCCGCCAGCGATACGAAGTGAATAAAGTGGTATTCAACCCAACATTCCAAGACTTCCTCAACCCTAAACGGACCCCTTGTTGTTGATAGGCCGCCATATATTTTTCTTGAGTGTCATGATCAAGCACGTCTAGTCCACTAAATAATGTCCATTGCTTGGGTAGAATCTTCCAAAACGTGAACATCGCTGAGCTTTCTTTACCATCTAATGTTTTATATTTTTGGTAGTCCAGATCTTTGATTTCAGCTTCGAGTTTGAATGCTTTGTCTGCGGCAATAAATCGCATCCATTCAGCACGTACACCCCATGCATTATATAAACCGTCATTTGCATAACGTTTATGTTCAAACAATGGTGCAATGCTGATCTGATTTTTTAAATCGAAAAAACTATAGCCTGCATTAATATTTAAGGTGGATTCGTTATAGTCAGCATGATCATCATAAGATTGTCCATAAGCTAACCCACGTAAGGAAACCCCATGATTGCCGTAGAGAGAAAAGCGTTTCATTAAACTGGTTTCATAGTCCATACCTGTTGCTGATGCTGCTTTAGGGCTGCCACGGGTAATTTCTTGAATGGGAGTCGCATTGCCCTTATCGTCAATGCCAAATAACGTCCATGTTTTACTTTGTTCAGAAGAACTATTCAGATTTGTGGCATAGGATGGACCTATCGCGACACTGCCTTGCCATGAATCCCGCTGATCGAGTGCTTTGACGAACAGATTAACCGTTTGTTCTACTTCTGGCGGTATCACCGCACGATCACTCTGTCCCAGTTTGTTTTGAATTGATGTAAAAAGGCGTGCTGCTTCTTTGTTCTTCTGCTGTTCAAACAGCACGCGCGCTAACTCTAGTTCACAAATCAGATTATTGGGTTGTTTATTGAGACTGCTTTGAAATTTTTGCTCGGCTAATTTGAGTTGCCCCTGAGCACGTGCCAATGCCCCTTCGGCAAAATCAGTTAAAGCCTGATCATAGTCTTGATATTGCTGATAATGCTTTAAATAAACCGCAGCATTGCCCCATTGTTTTTGCATGACTGCCAAATACAGAGCTTTTGCCAAATCATCCTGATTTTTCTCTACCGCAAAAATTTGGCCATTGATAAGAATACTGGGTAGTTTCTCGGTATCACGAATTGTGCCTTGTTGTTGTAGTTGATGCTGTTGTTGTAATAAATTTTGATCTAAGCTTTGATTCAGGCGCAGTTGAGTATCATCATCTGCATAGAGTGATGAAGCAGCCAATAAAGTCAGACAGCACAGCAATGTTCTTTTCATAAAAACCGTAAAACACAAAATAAAATCATCAAGTCTTAAACAAGAAAAAGGAATCTACAGTTGTAGATTCCTTTCGCTATAATTAGTTCTTCGCACCGCCAAATGCAGTGTTATAAGAAACATTGTCAAATTTTGCGATACCCGCTAAAGCAGCCGCATTTGCACCAAAGAAATGTCCTTGAACAATACCTGAGTCATTTAAGCCAGCCGTACCATTTGCTACTGCAAATCCGCTAAACGCAGCTGAACCTGGATTAAAGGTCACACCATCAAGCGTTACGTTTGAAACGGTTGTACCTGTTCCAGCTAATGAACCTTCCAAAGTACCTGCACCAAAGTTTGCAGTGAAACTACCACTCAACAGATTGCTTGCTGATCCGTTAATCCCTGCAACGGTATACGTCGCAATCCCAGCAGTGGGTACTGTGGTATTGGTATTGTCACCCGCGTAATAAACCGTATGGCTTGCGCTTGCAGGTGTATCACCCGCTTTCCACCATTCACCAAAATAAACTTCTTGTGTGCCGACTTGACCAAAATTAAAATTACCTAAAGCACTGTGTGAAGGCGGCATTGCCGATACTGGAATATGGGAGATATTAAATGTCTTGGCACCTACAGTGACATTCGTATTACTTGTGCCTTGCGCAGAAAATGCTTGCGCTAAACCTTTGAGTGAACTAAAGCCAGTAAAAGCGTTATATGGTGCACCTGCCGCCTGCACAGAAACTGCAGCCGCACCACCCGGATGACTAGCACTTGCTGCCGCACCGACTTTGATATTTGCTTCGTTACTCGAAGCACCTTCAATACCTGCATGAGCAAATACAGCAGAACATGCAACAAGACCGATGAACAGTTGAGAGATTTTCATTTATTGTTACTCCATTTTTCTAAAGCTAAGTTATTGTTTCAATAAAGATAACGATGTCGTTATCTATTTAGTTGTATGAACAGTTGGATCTATTACTGCTCTTGATTTTGTAAATAATAATCATTCAAATTTATTATTTACATCCATCTAATTCCCACTTTTTAAAAGAGGAAATTAAATTCTGTGTTAAAACTTAGTTGTCCAGCTGACTTTTAGCGTGCGGCCTGGTGCAGCCATTGCACTCCGAGTGAGAGGATCGATATAGAACTGGTTTGAAAGGTTATTTCCAACAAATTCAACCGTGTTATAGGTATCGACTTGGTAGCGTGCATAAGCATCAAAAATCCAAGTATCATCCCAAGCCAGTGGTACGTTGAGGTAATAGCCTTTATTGATACCCGCATCGTTATTTTTACGTAGCGGACTTTCATAGCCTTTGTAGAAGGTTGCTCGGGCACCCAGTTCCAATCTTTCATCTAGAAAACGTGCGCCTAACAAGGCATGTGCACTGAGTTCTGGTGTCGACATGGTGACAAGATAACCATTGGGAAAACCATCATCGACGCAACGTTGGTATGCATCACGAAATTGAATTCCCTGATCTGTTTGTACAGTCCCACTGATAATCATTTTATCGATGGCACTATTAGTGTCACAAACTTCATTTTTGAGGTTATAAGCCAAACTTAAATCGCTAAAGAAAGCACCATTATCAAACCGGCTTTGCAGTTCTAGACCAGAAAGTTTTTGCTCATCCATATTGGTGAAAAGCAGATTTTGATTTCGCTCAATCACATTTTTGGTTTTGTTATAGTAATATGCCAGTTTAATATCGGCATTTCGTGCTGAGCTTAACCAGTCACGCATGTCATAGACATAACCCACTTCATAATTAAAAGCGTGTTCAGGTTTAATCGCTTGATATGGTATCATCGCAGAGAAACCGACCGTACTTTCAAATAAGCTGGGTAAGCGATACTCTTCTGCATAACGTACATAGAGCCTATTATTATCAGTTAAATGAATAGATGCACCGAGCTGAGGTGCCCAACCACTGTCTCTTACTTTCTGAACAGACTCAATTGGAACCTGCTCAATCACCGCAGGGCTAAGATTGCCATTGCCAGTAATTACATATTTTTGACCTAAGGCATTCAGTCGATCTATTACATTATCAGCCAAAGCCAAATGACCATTTTCATCTGCTTTCCAAGTGAGTGTATTTTTCTGTATCCAAATGAGGTTATACAAAGTCGTTTCAGATGCAGGAACACTTTCTAACTTACCATCCCAGTCTGGATTTTTGGCGGCATAACGTTGTGAGAACCGATCCAGCAGACGTTGCTGCTGAGCATTGTAACTTTCAGGCATCGTTACATATTCAAAGCTATATTCTTTGAGTTTACTTTTCTTGGTAAATAATGGGTTTAATGCAGGATCGACCCCATCTCTCAAGGATTTATTTAAGAAATCATCAAAGGCCCAGTATGAGCGATAGCGCATACCCGCATCAAAACTAAGCCAAGAGGCAGGACGATAGTTAAAATTAAAGTCAAAGGTTTTTTCTTCACGTCGGCCTGCACGCGGTAAAGCCTGAAATAGACTATACATTGGACCGTATTCACCATAGACATCATCAGAAGTCAGTTTTTCTTTTAAGAAGCTTCCGCCCAAGGTTAAATTGAGTTTGTCTGTTAATAGGGCTTTATTGCTGATATTAATGCCCTGACGTCGGTTGTCAGAATGGCTAATTGCCGTATTGATAATGCGATTGTCCCGAAAATCAATCGTCGTTGGCCAACCACCGCGTGTATAGGTTTGGCTTTCTGTATCGGTTTGCCAAATATTGGCATAGAAGTCGACCCACTGATTCGTTTCGGGTTTAAACTTATACTCCAAGCTATAAGCTTTGGAACGAATGTCACTGAGAGGCCACTGTGGTACACCAATTTCAGGTGTTAGCCCCCATTCAATCCGTGAAGGCATGATTTCACCAAATCTATTTTTGGTGTCTCGATAGGTCAATTTTAGGGCTTGGTCATCCGTTGGTCGATAGTTAGCTTTGAATAACCAAGACTCCATTTGACTCGAAGTATTCGGAACCTCAGCACCTGGCTTATAGGAATGAGCAAAATAAGGAATAAAATCGAGACTATTACTTGGTTCTGCTCGTTTATAGTAGCCCGACCCATGCGTACCCGAAAAATAGTTGCCACGTTCACGAACCGCATAAACTGCCAATAAATCAAATTTATCCTGCTTCATTGCCAACGCAAGTCGGCCTGCTAGGTCATCCCCCGAGAAGTTGGAATTATCATTTTTAGTTCGATTCTTTTTGTAAATGTCGGGATCATACTTTTTACCATCCACATCATTCCAAGGAGTCGTATCATTATAATTCTTGCCGACCTTGCTCATATCAGGTAACGATGGGTCAATAGAGTTGGTTGAACCTTCTACTTTTAACTCCGCACCGAATGTTTTACCTGGGCGAACGATATCATCCGCTTCCAAGGTCTTAACCACTACACCACCACCGACTGAAGTTGTGGTATTTCGTTCTAACGATGGGCCTTTAATAACTTCAATGCCAGCAATCAGATTCGGATCGATATAATTTCGGTTATTCACGCCATTATAGCCGCGCCATACTGCAATCGACTGCTCAGTGCCATCGATAGTCAATGGAACACGACCTACACCCTGTACGCCACGAACACTCGGGTCCAATGCCCCACTATTTCGGGCATCACCGCTATAAACACCGACCATACCTTGTAAAACATCGGCTGGATTAGTGCCTTTAAAGCGCTCAATATAATCTTTTCCTGCATAGACTGAAGATCGATTGGCATCGTAAACCCTGTTGCTCCCCTGTATATCTCGATCTTCTTGCCCATAAACAATAAGTGGGGTCAAACGAACTGAAACTTCATCATCCTGAGTTGGTACAGACGCTGTCTTGTTCACAACCGCAGTTGCAGCAACTGACGCAGTATTGGCATTTTGAGTGGTTTTTTTCGCCAGCGTGTAACCTTGTCCCACCTTGACTGCATAAAATGTTGAAGATGCTAAAATATGTTGAAAGCCTTGTTCTATTGCATAGTTTCCTTTTAAACCCGAACTGTATTGCCCTTTTAATTGCTGGGCATCAATTGCAATAGCGGTACCAGATTGTTCAGCAAATTGATTCAAGACATTGGCTAAGGTTCCCGCTGGGATATTATAAGATTTTGCCGCAACGGTTTCCGCATAAGCATGTTGCATGGGTAAAGCTAAACTCGCAATACACGCTGAATGTACAGCAAATGCGAGTGTTGAAAGTCGAAATAAATTCCGACTTCGCATTTGACCATCTCCGACTTTCTTCATTTTTGCCCGCCCCAGTAAATGTAAATAAGAATCATTAAATCTATTAAGATAAAATGATCCCAAATTTATTGCTTCTACTTACTATGACGAATAGCTTTGAAAAAAGTGGAACCTCAATTTGAAAAAAAATTAAAAATTTTTTTAAAACGCATTCATTTGGGCTATGAAAATACAGATTTTTTTATTTTTTTAATGAAATAAAAATGAGATATGGTGTAACTTGATATACCTTTAAGTTGGGAAATACAGTTGCTAATAATTTAAGTGCATCTTGTGTCTGATCTAATGGCAACACGGCATTCACTTGGATATCTCGCAGTGCTTCGGCATTAAACACGATTTTGCCTTTATAATTTTGATCTAATTCTTTTAATACTTGGTCAAGCGGTAAATCCTCTACCATCAATTGATGTTTATTCCATTTTTGTTGTTCATTATAAATATTCAGTGCGGGTAATGATTGCACGCCATTTTGATTCATACTGACGGCTTGCCCTGCATTGACTATTACCTGCTGAGTTGCATAACCATGCGCTGTAGACTGTACACGGACTCGCGAATGCAACATTTTTAACTCTGTCGCTGAAGGCCTAAAAGCCACGCTAAAAGCTGTTCCAAGTGCTTGAATCTGCCCATGTTTGGTTTTAACTAAAAACGGTCGATTCGGATCTTTGGCAACATCAACATAGATTTGCCCTTGAACCAATTCAACCACTCTTTGCTTTGCCTGAAAATCAATATTGACTGCACTTTTCCCCCGCAGAATTAAGCGAGAACCATCTTGTAAGGTTTGTGTTGTCCACTGTGCCGAATCGCTGCGAACATCAGCGCTTAGATAGGCAATAGAAGTATCAGATACATACAGAGAACTACCGCTGATGATAACGAATGCAATGACAAATGCACTCCCCGCACGAACATGTTTATATGCTTTTGCAGAACCCAAACCTGCTTTGAGTGCTGACTTGACCACTTTTTTATGCTGTGCTGTTTGAGATACTTTTTGGATTGAGCGAATACATTGCTCGATATCAGCCGCTACTTTTTGATGTTGTTGGCTATGTTGCTTCCATTGATTAAACTTTAATTGTGCATTTTTTCGTGTCGGCTCATCATCTGAACTTAACTGCACAATCCATAATGCCGCTTCCTCGACCAATTGATTGTGATCTTGTTTATCGATAGCCATTTAAATGCTCACATCCATATCTAGTCGGGTTTGATAACAGCGTATTAGACAGCTTGCCAGATATTTTTGAATCATCTTGGTCGAAACGCCCAGTTTCTCTGCAATTTCTTTATGGGTATAGCCTTCTAGATAATGCAAGATATATGCTTGTTGTGCTTTTGCAGAAACATCTTCCAAGGCTTTACAAAGTTGGTCAAGAGCCTGAATGATTTGCATTTGATCTTCTGGTGAAGCAACCGCATCCAGCATGTATTCCATCTGGCTCAAGCCATCTAAATAAGCCTGTTCAATACGTTTGCGACGGACTTGGTCAATGAGTAAGTTTTTTGCAATAGAAGTTAGATAAGCACGAGGTTCTTTAATCCCCAACAGCTCATCACGTGTTTGCAGTAATTTAATAAAGGTGTCCTGCACCAAATCTGCGGCTTGCTCAGTGTTGCCTATTTTTTGTCTCAACCATTGATGAAGCCAGCCTCTATGGTTTCTGTATAACTGATCTACAAGCATAGGGGTTTTGTTCACAATCACTTGACTCAAAACAAAATACTTCACAAATGATAATAATTATCATTTAATAAAGTCAAGAATTAGTTTCCTATCTGAATAATTTGTCTTCATTACCTATACATTTCAAATTTTTACACATCTTTAATTTAAAACTTTAATATTTTCAATTTAATAGACTTTTAAACTAAATTTTACCGTTTTTTTCAAATGGATTCACAATTGAAATCATCTAAATTCATAAAAATAAAGAATTAAAATTAATAAAAATTTAATATATGATAAAATTTATTTGTAGTAGTATTGTTATATAGTGTAAGAACAGGTAAGTTCCATGCCACATTCATCAATAAAATTCAAAAATGAAAATGAATACTCGCTATTTACACAAATGGCGAATTTTCACTCGAAACCTGAACTAATTGACCTAAAATTAGAACCGACTAAAAACAAAGTATCTGTGTGGATGGATGCTGCCGTGATTACAATGTTTTCTTTTGGTTTCTTTATTAGTCTTGATAGTGAATTAACTCATCAAATCGTTAACTCTCTATTATTGATAAAAGCCAATCAGAACGAACCTACTCTTTTCCAAAGTCGTAAAATCATCGATGACAAGGGCTTCTCTCTTCATCATACGTTCATGTATGAAGTAAATGAGAATACTTCGATTAAATTTTTATTTAATAAAGATTGGAATATTAACGAGTTTAATACAGCTTGTGATATTTTAATCAGAGAATTAAAAGCTTATGAAAAAAATGAAGTAAGTCAAATCTCAGAAGTTGTGAATACACATTTAAATTCCGAACTTATCTTCATGTCGATTGATGTTAACTTTGATGTGATTTATTTAATCAATTAAGCACTCAATACCGAGCATTAAGTAAACAATTAAAATTTATTCGTAATTCAAATATTAAAAAACCACTTAGGATTAGTACACCTAAGTGGTTGTTTTATATGGTGGGCCCACCGTGACTTGAACACGGGACCAACGGATTATGAGTCCGCTGCTCTAACCAACTGAGCTATAGGCCCTTTATAGTGTAAACTCTTGTATTTGCAAGTTTTAACACCGAAAGGATGGTAGCGAATTTTAAATAGGAATACAAGTTTTTTTAATGAGAAGAAATGAAAAAAACGGATATTTGCTATTAAATTAAACAATTGAATTACAATTTTAGAAACCGACAGTGATAATTGTAGAGTATTCGCTTAAGGATATGTCATTCAAAGAATTGAGACTATTATGACATTTCTAAAAAGCATGAGCGAAGTAAATCAGTATGTTTAAATGCCTTCTATTTAAACATACTGATCACATTTATAGAAAATGAATCCATTCAATTTCAAATTAAACCTGCTGTTATAAGCAAAACTTTGAACTCCAATTAATATTACGAACAAGTCACACCATTTATCGTCATTATTCTTTTTTCATCCACCATATTTACAGAAGCAGCAACTGCATCAATAACACGACTCAACCCGATAGTTGAAGCATTTACAACATCTTGAGTTTTATTAAGATCATTTAAAACAGGTTGGGTGAATGACATTCTGCAACTGAACTGATGAATCGTATTAGTCGTGTTTGGGTTGGTTTTTTCTGATAAAACTTTAAAAGGGTCTTCTCGTTTAATTATCCATGCAACCGAGATCTCAACGGCTCGATTATATTTGTCACTAGCATGATTATAGATTATATCAAAACGTGAAAAATCTGTTGCAATACGATATGACACTTTACCACCTGTCATGCCACTACTATATCTATCGACAGCACCTAATTTTTGCTGTAACCCAGCCGATAAACCATCTCGTAATTCAGCGCTTAATGTCGAAGTCCAACGTTCATTATCTAACACTTTGGACTGTCCATTATTATTTTGAACTACCAAAGGTGCTCTATTTAAACGATCAGGTAGACCTACAGGCAATACTTCAATCACACGAACATTAGAACTCACTATTGGCGTCACTTTAGGCGCCAATGTATAGTAGTTGGGTGTAGTCGAACTAGAGCAGGCACTCAACATTATCGTCATTAAAACTAGACCACTATCGACAATCACTTTCTCATTGAAAAATGATTTTTTAATGCTTTTACTTATCATTGTCAGCCTCTGGTCTTTTTCCACGAATCAGTGATTCAGGATGTTGTTCAATATAATCTGCCATAAGTTGTAATGAGGCGGCAGCTCGTGTCATTTGTTGAAGTGCTCGACGCACATCCTGCTGCATTGGTGCATCACTCGATAAAATTGTTTCAGTAGATTGCATGGTTTTGCGCACATCGTCTAAAGCAGCTTGTAAGCCAGGAGCAACTTTACCATCTAACTGTTTTACTAATTTATCTGTAGATTCAATGGTCGTATTCATATTATTCAATGTTTTACGAACATCCTGACCAATCTCAACCAATGGGAACTTACTCACTTTATCTGCAATTTGAGAAACTTGCGCTTGTAATCCACTTAATTCAGTTGGCGTAGTTGGTACTTCTGCTTTGCCATCAGCACGAATTATTAAAGTTGCTGATTTGGCTTTAGGGAACATATCAAAAGCGATATAGTTTTGCCCTGTAAGTAAATTCCCTGTTCGCATTTGTGCACGCCAGCCTTTTTGAATGAAATGTTTAAATATTTCACCATCTGGATCTAACTCTTTACCATTTGCAAGACGTGAAGGATAAATTACAGCGTCAACACGCATACGAAGTTGTGAATAGCTTGGGGCAAATTCAACATTAATTGATTTAACACTGCCAATTTCTATACCCATAAAATCAATCGGTGCACCAACAGCTAAACCACGTAATGAATGATTAAAGTACATTAAAATTTGATGTGCTTTACCATCTGGCTCTTTCATCGCTTCAGTTCGTGAATCCCACAAGTTAAAGCGACTGTTATTTTCAGCCGAAGCAGCGCTAGATGTTTCAGGATAACCAAAAGCAATACCACCCGCGACAATACTTGCAAGTGATTGAGTGTCTAAATTAAATCCAGATGCATTCAAAGTCACATCGACACCACTCGCTTGCCAAAACCGCGCATCTGTTGTCACGAACTTATCATAGGGTGCTTGTACAAATGTTTGCAGCTCTACGCTTTTACCATCTTGAGCTAATTTATATGCTGTAATCTGACCAACATTAATACGGCGATAATAAATCGGCGCACCGATATCAAGAGAACCTAAATCACGTGCTTTTAAAAAGAAGACTTTGCCGGGTACGTCGGATGAAATCACGGGAGGAACTTCAAGCCCAGAAAAATTTTCTTTTTTTTCAGGCGATTTACCACCATCAACTTCAATATATGCACCTGACAGTAAAGTATCAATACCAGATATACCACCTACTCCCACTCTTGGTCGTACCACCCAAAACCGAGAATCTTTAGCTGCAAAATTACTGGCATCTTTTCTTAGTTCAATTTTAGCAATCACATGCGAACGATCTTCAGATAAATCAATCTGTCGAACTAGTCCAATATCCACCTGCTTATAACGAACTGTTGTTTTACCAGCGACCAAACCTTCAGCCGTTCTAAATGATACATCTATCGTAGGACCTGTATCCAAAACAGCTTTTATTGCAAGTGAAAGACCAATTAATAATGCAATAAATGGAATCAACCAAATTAGTGCTGGTCTCCAACGATCTTTCTTTTTCTGAGGTTCAGGTAATCCTTGCTCTTTCAAATTTGACTCTGAAGAACTTAAGACAGACTGTTCGTTATTCGGCGTATTCTCAGACATACTTATGATTCTTTTCTTGGTCAAAGTTAAAAATTTGTTTATTCAATGGAGTTTTCCATGTGCATTACTGTCGAAGTTTTCTCTATAGATTGCTGGCGATCACGAGTTTCATTTGCGTAATAATTGTCCCAAATAATTCGCGGATCAAAACTCAAAGATGCAAACATAGTGAGAACAACAACTGCTCCAAATGCAACAGCACCTGGTCCAGCTAAAATTGTCGCAAGCGATTGAATCTGAATGAGCGCAGTTAATAAAGCCACTACAAATACATCGATCATCGACCATCGACCTATAAATTCGACAACACGATATAGCAATGTGCATTGTTCAGGAGAAAAACTCCATCGTGAAAATGATTGTATACGTACTGCAATTAATAGGAAGCACAAGATCAGTAGTTTTAACATAGGAATAAAGATACTCGCCATAAAAATTACGGCAGATACCAAATAGTCACCACTTTTCCAGAAATAGATCACACCACTCATAATTGTATCTTGCTGACGACCAAGCAATGAATCCGTCATTGTCATCGGTAATACATTTGCTGGAATATATAAAATACTCGCAGCGATTACTAATGCTAAAGTTCGATCTAAACTATAAGGTTTGCGAAGATGTAATGCAGTATGACAACGTGAACAATATTGATCATCACCATCCACATTTTGTTGCGGATTTAAAAGACCACAACAATGACATTGTAAGAGTGAAAAATCTTTCGCTCTTGGGTAGAGTTTAATATTTCCAACCGATTCATCATTATATTTGTTGGCGCTTACATGCTGATTTTTCATGATAAACACCTATCAATTTCGTCCCAAATATCTTTAATTTTTATTGAAGATATATAGACCAGCAATATACTTAATATGCCAAATGCCCAAAGTGCAATTCCTGGAATGACAATAACCATCCCTACTAACTTTACAAGAGTGACCAATACACCGATAAGAAAAACCTCAACCATTCCCCATACTCGAAATAAGAACAGCACTCTTAATGTCAATCTTAAAAATTTAGGTCTGGTTTTAAAAATTCCGATTGAAGTGAGTACATACATTAAAAGCATCAAATCAATTAAGGGAACGATAAATGTGGTTATTAAAATTAAAATACCCACAAAAGCTCGATCAATCTGAAACATTGTCCATGCTGCACCAAGCAATGTCGTCTGGGAAAAATTCCCTTGTAGCTCAACTTTTACTATAGGAAAGCTATTAGCAATAACAAAAATAATAAAAGCAGTTATTACCAAAGCTAACAGTGAAGTAAACGATTTGGGTTGTCTATAAAGTTCTGCACCACAACACTCGCAATACGCCCGCTCTCCAGCGGCTAAATCAACTCTACGATAGATCGTGTCGCATTCCTCGCAACCCACTAATTCCAACTGAGATAAATCCTCTCCAAAAATATGAAGATCTTTATTTTTTAAAAGCTCAGATCGTTGCTCAGATGTCAGTTGACTCACGTAGGATTTCTACCGTTTCGTTATAAACTTAGTTGGAAGTTTTAAGCATTATTAATCGCATTGGTTTAGACCATCTTAACTGATCAATTTGAAACTTGAACAATACTCACACAATTTATATAACTATATGTTTATGAGCAACTCAGAAATTAAAAACATAAGCACAGAATTGTTATGCGGATAAATATCATCATCCTGAATTTATGCTTAGGCTATTTTTCACAATTAAAGCTTTTTAAAAGTATGCAACCATTACTAGAACTTACGCGCTATTAAATTAATTCAAAGATTTTAGTCTATATCATGAACATAACAGCGCTTTTAGACCTAATATAAATGTCAATTTAAAGTAAAGTTAATTCGCTACGAGCATGATTGATATGGAAATTGATGAAGACCTAACCTTAAGAAAAATTCAAATTTTTCTAGCTTTCATGCGCTGTGGCAGCCTTTCAAAAACTGCGACAGAAATGCAAATCAGTAATGTCAGTGTTCACAAGGCATTGCATTCCCTAGAAAATAGTCTGCGCTGTCCATTATTTAAAAATGAAGGTCGCAACTTAATTCCATTAAAAAGCGCTTATGTACTACAAGAGCATGCTCAAAAAATCGTGCAAGACATCGTCACAACGGTTAATAAAACGAGAGAAGCGGCTGGATTTGCAGCCAAAGTTTTACATTTAGGTTCTTTATACTCGCTGACTGTAAACACCATTCCGAATGTGATTAGTCGTCTAAAATTACGACGAGGTGAATTAGATATTCAATTGCTACTCAGCTCAAACCTAGACCTAGTCAAAAAGTTAAAAACAACCGAGTTAGATGCAATTATCGTTGCATTAAATCAAACAACATCTGATCCTGATTTTGAAAGCTTAGCGATGTTTGAGGACAATATATATCTTGCTGTCAACAAAAACTCAGCGCTATCAACTTTAGAGGAAATCGATTTAAGTACCTTGAAAGACGAAACTTTTTTAACACTTTCTAAAGGTTTTGCAACACGTCATGACAGCGATATTGTGTTTGAAAAAGCAGGTATTGATCCAAAAGTTTTCTTACAGGTAAGTGATATTTTCACCTTGGTCAGTATGGTCAGTACAGGTGTAGGCATGGCTTTACTACCTGGCCGTATCTCTACAATTTATGAAAGTTCGGTCAAACTTATTCCATTACAAGCACCTTATCAAATCAAACAGGAAATTGGACTCGTTTTTCTAAAGAGTAAAGAAAGGGATCCAAACCTATTGGCATTAATCGCTGAATGTCGGATGTTTGCGCGACAATATTTATAATTATTTGGGTAGTTAATATTTAATTAACTACCCTTTTTAGTCTTCAATTTCAATTAACTAAAAATTGCATTGACGGTTAGAAAGAAAACTGAAGGTCCAAGTAAGCATCCTAATCCTGTATAAAAGGTAGCAACTAAAGCACCGTATGGAACTAAACGGACGTCAGTACCAGCTAAACCAGCAGCAGTTCCACTAGTTGTTCCAGCTAAGCCACCAAAAACCATTGCTGATCTAGGGCTTTTTAAATACATAAACTTTGCTAATAAAGGCGTTCCAACCATAAAGAACACCGATTTGATTAAACCAATCGCAATTGACAATGCAATTACATCTGAACTTGCACCTATGGCAGTACCTGTAATCGGCCCCACGATATAAGTCATCGCACCGGCACCAATTGTAGTCATTGAAATTGGATCTTTGTAACCTAAACACCAAGCTACAACAACTCCAATTGCAAATGGCACAACACATCCTAAAGTCAAAGCAATTAATCCGACTTTTCCAGCTTTTTTCACCTCTTTCACATCGACTTCAAAAGCTGTTGATGCAATTGCAAGATCGCGGATCATTGCTCCACCTAATAATGCAAACCCTGAAAATATTGCAATATCAGAAATACCTTTGGTGCCATTGGTATATACGCCTGCAAAATATGCCACAACCAATCCTAATGTAATTGCAATTGCTGAACTCTGTAACTTTCCTTTGGTTAAGTATTTAGACAATAAATGCGATACAAACATCATCAAGCCAGTAACCGCAAGTGCTGTGACAAGTGCATTTTTACTGAGAACCGCTATTAAATCTTCCATTTCATCAATCCTTTATATTATTTTTTAAGCCGTTTTTTCAGTTGTTTCTAATGACCATTCATATGTTTCATAGTCACCACTCATACGGTTCAAATAACGAATAACCAACACTGTACCTATAAGTGAAGCAACAGATACGATAATTCCTAATAAACCACCCGATAGTGCCGCGACAACATTTTGTCCCGCAGACATCGCGACAACGATTGGAATGTACATCCCTGACCAATATAAAATCCCGAATTGTGTGACTTGAGGAAGATAACCTTTTTTCGCTAATAACTCTTTCGCCAATATAAGTAAAATCATAGAGATGGCTACACCACCAACATTTGCCTTTACACCCAAAAGCATGCCTAGCGTATTACCAAAATAATCACCCAATAAATGACAAATCGCTAAAATTGCTGTTCCGTATATAATCATTTTCCGTTTCCTCTATCCTTTGAGTTGCATCATTTTTTGATTATGCTTTATACAAAATCTTCTTCCTTTTGCATTGCATTAATCAGACTTTCAAGTTGTGTATTTTGAAAGGATAAGACTGTTCCTTCTTTAAATACTTTCCGAGCTAAACCCGTTAAAACAGTTCCGGGTAAAGCCTCTATCTGTAAGCGCACACCTCGCTCCCATGCGACCTGAACGGTGCTCTGCCAATCCACTGTCCGACTCATGTTAAAAACAATATCGTCAATAATTTGAGTATTTGTTCTGAGTAACCGTGCAGAAGTACCACTCAAATAATGAATAGTTGGTTGTTGCGAGTTTAATCCTTTCACCAAACACGCGAGTTGCTGTGCTTGTTTTTCCAAAAGCATGCAATGTGATGGCACACTAATTTCAATTTTTTTAGAAATTGCTCCACTCTCATTTGCATATTTTGCTACTCGTTGCATTGCATCAAATGAACCTGAAATCACCACTTGATTTTCAGTATTCAAATTTGCAATGAAAACTTTCTGACTATCTGATGCTACTTTTGCAATCCATGACTCAACTTGAAAACGATCAGCGCCAATAATTGCAGTCATTCCATAACCATTCGGATATGCTTGTTGCATCAATTCTGCGCGTTTGGCAACCAAAGTAAGCCCATCTTCAAAGCGAATAACATTGGCAACCGTTGCCGCAGCCCAAGCACCGATCGATAAACCCGCAACGTACTTTGGTTGTAACCCTTGCTCTCGTAATAAAGCGGAACTAATAACACCAGCAATGTATAAACAAAGCTGAACTGCATAGGTAGACTTTAACGCGTCAACCTGATCAAGTAACATGACGTTTTCTTTCAAAACATCTGATGCCTGTTCAAGATACTGATTCACCAAAGCATCCTTTGGAAGATCATGTAACATATTGATCTTTTGAGCACCTTGTCCTGGATATACCCATATTGAGCTCATGTTATTATTCCCTTAGTACCAAGGATTTCCGACCAAAACAGCAGCATCGTTTCTCTTTAGTAAAACGCTCCCTTTTTTGCCTGCCCATTCCCTAAGTGCGACACCACCCTGAGGTGTTTGTAATTGCACATCAAGCTTCATATTGAGATGATCTAACTGAAGTAAAATAGTTTGAGCAAGCGATTTTGAAACAGGCTCATCTGCTCGAATGAGTAAATCAATATCGCTATTTTCTGTGACTGTTCTCAATCCAGTAGCCAATTCAAATCCAACACTACCTGTATAACCCCATGTCATATTAAAGCTTTGCATCACGTTATAAACTTTCTGCAACTTCAACTGTAAGTGAGGAAATAAGCTTAAATCCTGTTCTATTAAGCACTCTGGTCGTATATACTTTGTAATGACATTGATCGGCACCTCAGTTGCAAATCTTTGACTCCGCTGAATTCCACGTATTCCAACAGCAACCATATTACACACTGACACAGCACGTCTTACCACCACAGGCTTTTGCTCGGATATCGTATCAACCACCCATTGTGGAGCGCTATCAGGCAATAACTTTGTGGTCATGCCCCACAGAAGATCATGAGGTTGGAAAGAATGCATCATGTCCATTGCTCCCTCAACAACTCACGAACTCGTTTTGACATACTGCGATTCTCTGCATCAAGACGATGCTTTAAATCATTTACACCGCTCAAAGTAATATCTTCAAAAGCATTTTTTAGCGCTTGCTGTATGTACTCAATATCTTCGTCAGTCGGTTCGTCCGCGTTACTCACATTTAATAAATTTGATAGTAAGCCTAATGAATTATAACTTTCGATGTCATAAGCCATTGGTGGAATATTGGCAGCAAGACTTTCTAATTCATCGACAGTTCGCAAAGTCACACGTGCTGCTGATTCTTTGCCCATAGCATGTACCATTACACCCTGATCATTTAATGCCAAGATTCGATTTGCTTGATAACCATGTGCTAAAAAAGCCCCAGACATAGATTTACCTACCAGCAAACTTACAAGCGGATGTCCTGCCAAACGTGCACGAGCATAACTATCTACTGCACCCGCTAATGCTTGGTGAATTCCAAATACTTCTTCTCTACGACCATATGCCTGACTTGGTACATCCACAATACAAACAATGCCACGCTTTTTTTCAAGCTCTCGATCAGCTTGAATAATCTGATTTACGGCAAGCGCTAAAGACCAACCTTCAAGTAATCCAACTTCACCTTGTCGTGCTCTTGGATAAAGATTATGTTCATCAGCTACGATAGAAAGCACACTGATTTCCATCCCATCGAGCTGCCCATTTGCAACATGTAATGACGCTATACCAGTATCAATAGCTTCAAAATTTTGAGTTAAAACATTGAACCAATGTTTTCCTCTGATTGAACTTCTCACCGCATTTACATCCATGTTCATGCTTGTTCTCCCTGATATAGTTTTTGTACTTGCATCGGTGAAACCTGATCTGAAGTATCTACTTGAGAAAGTTTTGACAAATAAAATGCAGCTTGGGTACTACGTTGAACTTTAGGGAGTCCTTGTTGCATATAATGAATAATTTGCTGCTTAATTTGGTCACGATCATCTTCGACAAACGCATCCGCAAGACCACTTGCAAAACGTTGCTCGCCACCAGTAATGCTCCAAATGAATGGACGATCTTTGGCGTTATACTCTTCTACTCCTGCTTCTTGCTCAATCACTTGAGGACCGTTTAAACCTAAACGTCCCTCTTGAGTCATAATCAGATAACTACATAATCCAGCAGCAATAGACATTCCTCCAAAGCAGCCTACGCTACCTGCAATGACAGCTATAACAGGCTGAAATTGTCTCAGCTCCACAATAGCGGATTGAATTTCAGCAATCGCAGCCAAACCTAAATTCGCTTCTTGTAATCTGACTCCACCAGTCTCTAGCAATAGAATTGCAGTGGTTGGAATATTGTTTTGGTTGTCTTCAATTGCGAGCTCTAATGCACCAGCAATTTTAGCGCCGCCCACTTCACCCAAACTGCCGCCTTGAAATACGCCCTCTATTGAAATCACCACAACTGGCTTTTGTTGAATCAAACCTTTGATAATCACAACGCCATCATCCGCTTGTGGCACAATATTCTGTTTCAATAGCCAAGGTGACATCATGCGACTGAACGGATCAAGTAGTTCTTTAAATTGATCTTTATCAAATAATGACTTTGCTCGCTCACGTACACTGAGTTCGATAAAACTTTGCTTACTGAGTAAATACTCGATATCAGCCATGTTGCACCTCTTCAAATGCTTGCTCTAGTCTTAAACGGACAACCCCAGGCGTAGCACCAAAATCATGAATATCAATATTCACAGCGGGCGTGTTTGGATCTAGAAAAATACGTTCAAATAAATTTTTCCAACGTTGCTCGCTGCCATCCACAGAAGTCATCACTTGAATCGTTGTTTTTCCTGAGGTGCTAGGCTCCATTAAAATTTCTAAATCACCTGAGCCTACACAACCAACTAAGGCAGATTTTTGTGAAGATTGATTTGCATTAAATTCAAAATTCAGTATTTCCATTGATATATTCCCTGTTATCAAGCCCAGTTGTATTGTTCAACTTCATCTAGAAATAAAAGTGTGGCTAGTAGATCTGCTGCTCCACCTGCTGAAGCTCTTATTGCCAATAACTCCTGTTCTAATTGTTCAAGTCGATTCCGTCCTTGAACAGTCGAACAACCGCCTAGCTCTAATATGTGTTTGGCGCCGGTTTGCATTAGATTCAAACCTTCAAGTCCTGCTCTATGGATGACGCAAGTATCCGTCAGCTGTGCCATCATCGCTAACAAAGCATTCAAACGTGCCTCAGACTCTTTAATCCCTTGCTCACGACTCAGTCTTAACTGGGTGATTCCAAATTGAGTAATCATTGGAAAACCTTGCTGAGCTTGTTGTTTAGCGCCATTGATGCCAAATTTCTGTCTTATTTTTTGACCGTGACTCAGACTTTGCTGAGGAATAAAACGATCTTCAATCTGCGCTATTTGGCTGGCTGTGGCACAAATATTATCTATAAGAAAAGGTTGCTGATTTCGAACTCGTAATGCAGTAGCAGTTACTACAAGACCAACTGACCAAATTGCGCCACGATGTGTATTGATACCTTTCGTGACTTGCAACATCCGTTGTTCGCCTTGTCTACCGAGTTGACCAATGTCCTCTCTTAAACTCTGACAAACTTGACCATGATATTCAGCAGCTTCAGCCATGGCTTTGAACATAGGCAACAAACTACGTGCTGATTTCTCCATTAGTTCAAGCGTCAAATCATCATGCGCTCCGCTTCCGCGTTGATCGACCAATGCTGGTTTAGGAGTTAAATTCACTTCAGCCAATAATGCTTCTACAGCCATATCTGCTAGATATTCTGTAGTGCTAAAAAAGCTAGTGGTTTTTAGGATCGCGTTCATTACCAGCTCCTAAATTTTGCAGGCGGTTGATACAATCCATCAGACCAAGTCACTAAATCTGCGATGTTTTTGGCTGCTAACAGCTCACGCGTTGCATCCGTGCGCCGAATACCTAAATCTTCAGGAAATACAACTAATCCTTCTTGACGCAATTTTTGTGTTTTTTTAGGATCTTGGCTTAGACCAATTTCTGTGACCCCTGCAACAGCAGCAATCATGTCACGGCGTTCTTCTAAACTTCGAGCTTTGTATAAATAGGCTATGCCTTCCTCGGTCAGCAAATGAGTAACATCATCGCCATAAATCATAATCGGCGCTAAATCCATTCCAGATTTTTTTGCCACATCTACAGCATCTAAAGTTTTAACGAATGTCGGTTTGCCGCCTTCTTGATAGGTTTCAACCATTTGAACGACTAGCTTTTTACCACGCGCCAAATAGGTGTCAGTATCTGTACTGCCCGCAATACGCATATCCATCCATGCTGGTGTAGCATGACGACGACCGCGTGGATCATGTCCCATATTGGGAGCACCACCAAAACCGGCTAAGCGCCTTTTGGTTACTGTTGAAGAATGACCGTCTCCATCTACCTGAAGCGTTGCGCCAATAAATAAATCAACTGCATATTGCCCTGCGAGCTGACACATCATTCGGTTAGATCTTAAAGAGCCATCACGACCTGTGAAAAATATATCTGGACGTGCCGCAACATATTTTTCCATTCCCAACTCAGTACCGAAACAATGCACACTTTCAACCCAACCTGTTTCAATCGCAGGAATTAAAGTTGGATGAGGGTTTAAAGTCCAATTACGGCAAATTTTTCCTTTTAAACCTAAGGATTCACCATAAGTCGGTAAAATAAGCTCAATCGCAGCGGTATTAAAACCAATTCCATGATTTAAAGATTGCACCTGATGCTTTTCATAAATACCTCGAATAGCCATCATCGCCATTAACACATGTACTGGTTTAATGTGTTTAGGATCACGTGTGAATAAAGGTTCAATGTAAAATGGCTGATCTGCAACAACGATAAAGTCCACCCATGAAGCGGGTATATCAACACGCGGCAGATCACTCACGTCATCAACGAGCTCATTGACTTGTACAATCACGATTCCATCACTGAATGCTGCTGGTTCAATCAATGCAGGCGAATCTTCGGTACTAGGGCCTGTATAAATATTGCCTTGTCGATCTGCCATAAACCCAGCTGACAACACCACATTTGGGATTAAATCGACCAGCAAACGTGAGTACAATTCGATATAAGTATGTATCGCACCTATCTCAAGCAATCCATCTTCAAGCAACTGACTGATACGTAAACTTTGCGTTCCTGCAAATGAAAAATCTAATTTGCGTGCAATACCATTTTCAAATAAATCTAAATGTTCAGGACGCCCTACACTGGGCATAATCATATGTAGATCATGTAAAATATCGGGGTTCGTTTTTGCCAATGACCGTGATAAAAAATCTGCCTGTTTTTGATTATTTCCTTCGAGTACAACTCGATCACCAGGTGTAATAAGGGTTTCTAAAACCTTGATAATATCTTGTGTTGGAATAACTACGCCGTCTGTATACTTTTTTGCCATTTCCAACTTGAGTTGTTTACTATGCCGACGCTTTGTCCATAGTCGTTCTTTATGCTGAACAGAACCTTCCATGTGCTTTTCCTTGGTTATGTCTTGATCTATTCTTATAAAAAACTTTTTCGAGATTTTGATCAATCAACCTAAATGCAAATTCATTAACTTAAAGTTAATAGTCGTGTTTTGTTTTAGTTCAAAACCCAAATTTTTAAAATGGTTTTGGTTTGGTCTAATAAAAGACTCCTCTTAAACTAAGCACAAAAAAGTTGATCCAAATTTCTTTGAATCAACTTTTAAATTAATATTATTACTATGATTTTATTAGAATATTACTATTTACATTGCTAATTTGGCATTCGGAAAGAAGCGTTCTTCAATCAAGTCATAACACCACTGGAATATAAATGTATAAACCAAAATACACATGGTTAAACCAAAGTCTAAAATTAATGCATCAATGAAACTCATTTTCATCATGTAGGCAATAATCGGAATGGTCGCAAGCATCAAACCGCCTTCAAAGCCGACTGCATGAAGAATACGAACTGGGATGGTCCTTTTCCATTGGTATTTATATTCAACTTTCTCGAAATAATGATTAAAAATCATATTCCACACCACAGAAATCACCGCCATGATCACACCTAAAACACCAGTGACTTCTAAAGGCATATTAAAAATAAAACTTAACGCGATTGCGATGATGACCAATAAAATCACTTCATAGCTCATCGCATGAACGAGTCTTCTTTTGGAAATCAACATTTCTATAACACTCACTTGTTTGGATATGAGCCATTTTATTTTTATAATATTGATTAATCCAATCAGATTCTTTCAGTTTTTTTGACAGATGAATATAAATCAAGAACAACTTTTAATGTTCCAAACCGTGATTGAAACAGGTTCATTTTCTGCTGCTGCACGTAAATTAGGCAAAGTACCTTCTGCTGTGAGCATGTCGATTGCCAATTTAGAAATTGATCTCAATCTCAATTTATTCGAACGAATTGGTCGTGAACCAACACCGACAGCCGAGGCAATAGTGCTGTATGAAAAAACTCAGCAATTATTGATTGAAATGAATCAATGGAAGCAACATGCGCATGCCTTGAGCAATGGTCTTGAATCAACACTAAATATCGTTATTGTCTCAGAATTACTCCATACCAATTGGACTGATTACATCACCTTGCTAGAACAAAATTTTCCCAGTTTAGCAATCAATATCGTTTCAGCGCCTCAAGAAGATGCTCTACAAATGTTACTTGATCAAACTGCACAACTTGCACTGATGTTTGAGCGAGAACAACTGGATAGTCGGGAACAATTTGTAGAGTTAAAAAGAGAAGCTTTGGTTCCAGTACTTGCTAAGAATCATCCTCTTGCACAACTAGAGAATGTTTCTTTCGAGCAAATGGTGCAAACGCGTCAAATTGTTGTCGCAAGTCGGGATAACAGTATTAAACCAGAATTACTGTTTTCTAAAGATTATTGGCGTACTGATAGTCATCACTCTGCTTGTATGATGATTGTGAGAAATTTAGGTTGGGGCGTACTTCCACTTGAAATGTTTAACGAAAATCCTGAGCTAAAGAAGAAATTGAAAATCTTAGAACTGTATGATTTCACCCCGAAATTCGAATATTTCGTTGATTTAGTATGGAGTAGAGAAAGTGAATTAGGTGCTGCGGCGCGTTTTTTAATTGATCATATTAGAGCACAACGCCATGATAAGGCTAAATAACAACCACTTATTTAATACTGATCCATCAAACGAAAGCTGTACTTTGCTTTCAGTCAGATTGTGTTATAAAAGAAGTTACCAATAATATTGTTTATTAAGAACGTTATATCAATGACCCAGAATGCATTAGACCAATTAAAGAATTTAACAACCGTTGTTGCTGATAGTAGTGATCTTGAAGCAATTGAAAAGTTTCGACCATTAGATGCAACAACAAACCCTTCACTCATTACCGCTGCGGCTGAACAGCCTGAAAGTAAAGAGCTGATTGAAGATGCCTTTTATCAAGCCAAAGAAGAAGGCTATCAAAGTGATGCGTTGATTGAACGCACTATTGATATTTTGACTGTAAAATTTGGTGTAGAAATTCTAAAGTTAATTGATGGTCGTGTTTCAACTGAAGTAGATGCTTCTCTTTCATATGATACCGAAGCAACAATCGCTAAAGCTCGTGAACTGTCTAAACTTTATCAAGGATACGGAATCGAACAATCACGTATCTTAATCAAGATTGCTTCAACTTGGGAAGGTATCCAAGCAGCAAAAGTACTTGAGGCTGAAGGTATTCCTTGTAACCTCACCTTGTTATTTGGTTTACATCAAGCGCAGGCGTGTGCAGATGCAAACATCACTTTGATCTCTCCATTTGTAGGTCGTATTTTAGATTGGTATAAGAAAGCTGAAGGTGTTGATCAGTACCCGATCGAAAAAGATCCTGGTGTCTTATCTGTTAAGAAAATCTATAATTATTACAAACAACATGATATTCAAACTCAAGTTATGGGTGCGAGTTTCCGTAGCACAGCACAAGTACTCGGTTTGGCAGGTTGTGATTTATTAACGATTGCACCGAATTTATTGGCACAATTGAAACAAGACCCACTAGCTATTCAAGCGCAATTGACCAAAGAAGCAGCGCTACAAGCTGATAAAATTGAACGCGCGCTGCAAACCAAAGAAAGTTTTAAAGCTGAGTTAGAACAAGATTTGATGGCTTTCCAATTACTTCAAGGTGGAATTGATGGCTTCATCAAAGCACGTGATCAGTTGAGTTTATTGCTACGTCAGTCTTTCGGTATTGATGCTGAAATTAAAGCATAATTAGTCGATTTTTCACCTATAAAAACCGATTTTTGTTATATTAGCAAAAATCGGTTTTTTAATGAGTTCATCGTGTTTGGCATAACAGATTTAACCACATACATTATTGGTACAATCTTAATTGTGTTATTGCCGGGACCGAATTCTTTGTATGTGATGTCTGTCGCTTCGCGCTATGGAATTCGTACAGGATATGCTGCTGCTTGTGGTGTTTTTACAGGTGATTTTATTTTAATTATCTGTACTGTTTTAGGTGCGGCTTCCCTCCTTAAAGCTTTTCCTATTTTATTTGTTCTTCTGAAACTTTCAGGCGCGTGCTACTTATCTTATTTAGGATTTAAGCTATTACAATCTGCGTACCAGACGTGGAATAAGCCAATTCATAACGCCGAACTCGCTGATTTACCTAAACTTGATCAGATTCACCCTTATCGTACGGCACTCAGTATTAGCTTACTCAATCCAAAAGCAATCCTATTTTTCCTGTCTTTCTTTGTTCAATTCGTTGAACCTAGTTATGCTTATCCTGCATTTAGTTTTTTAATCCTAGCTATTATTTTGCAAATCATTAGTTTTAGCTATTTAACTGCTTTAATTTTCTCAGGTATTAAATTAGCTAACTTTTTTAAACATAATTACAAACTTGCAGCAAGTGGGATTTTTTTAGTCGGTATTCTATTCTTTGGTTTTGGTTTAAGACTCGCTACGTCCACCCTCACCTAAATTAAATTTGATCTATTGATTTGATGATTTTAGAACTACGATTTAGTGTGTATTAACGATATACTTTTCAACAAATTTTAAATAAATGTAGATGTATAGATGCAACGTCTCATCCAAGATTTTTCAATTCCTGCGGTGTTTGCTGGTTTTATTACCTTCCTAATTGGTATTAGTGTATCTGCAATATTAGTAATTCAAGGCGCTCAATCGCTAGGTGCAAATACTGCACAAATTAGCTCGTGGTTTTGGGCTTTAGGTCTGGCGATTGGTTTATCTGGTTTAATTCTATCTTGGAAGTATAAATATCCCGTAGCAACGGCATGGTCTACGCCAGGTATTGCTTTAATTATTGCATCTACAGGTCATTATGATCTTTATGAAGCGATTGGTGCATTTGTTGTTTGCGGTATTGCAATTGCTGTGGTTGGATTTTCTGGCATTTTTCAGAAACTATTAGCGCATATTCCTCAAAGTCTAACTTGTGCAATGCTTGCTGGCATCTTGTTAAAATTCGGTATCCAAATTTTTAGCAGTTTAGAAGGCCACTTGGGATTTATTCTGAGCATGCTTATTATTTATCTTGTGTCTAAACGCTTGTTTCCTCGTTACAGCATCGTACTCACAGTAATTTTAGGCGCAGCAATTTGTCCGTTGTTTATTGATTTTAAATTGCAATCGATTACTTGGTCATTTACTCAACCTGTATGGATGCAACCTTCATTTTCATGGTCTGCAATTCTTGGTTTAGCTTTGCCACTGTTTGTGATCAATATGACCTCGCAGAACTTACCAGGAATTGCGATGATCAAAAGTTATGGTTATCACCCGCATGTAAATCAATTGGTCGGTTGGACAGGTGTTGCACATACTATTTTTGCTCCTTTTGGATGTTTTTCAATAAATTTAGCGGCGATCAGTGCAGCAGTAAGCTTAGATGATCAAGTGCATCCTGATCCAAGCAAACGATATATCGCAGGGATTAGTTGTGGCTTATTTTATATTTTAATGGGACTTTTTGCGGCGACACTTGTAAGTTTGTTGATGTCATTCCCACAAATTTTTATTGTTGCCCTTGCTGGTATTGCACTTTTTGCTACCATTAGTCATAACATCGCTGTGGCATTTGCAAATGTAGAAGAACGTGAAGCAGCGCTCCTGACATTTTTATGCAGTGCTTCGGGTGTACAATTTTTAGGGATTGGTTCAGCTTTCTGGGGTTTGATCTTAGGTATTTTTGTTTTAATTTTATTCAAATTTAAACAAAAAAATAAGCCTTAGTTGGACTAGACTAAGGCTTATTCAAAATATTAAGAATTATTTTTCGTCTAAATCTTTTTGTGTCTCTTCATCATTTAAGATTCGTCCAGCTTGTTTAGGACGAATTAATGGCGCAGTTGGGCGAGGATGAGTGTGCGAATATTGCATACCCGCACCTGCATAAACATCATCAGCTGCAATTTCCGTCTCAAAGCGTTCATTGTCTCGATCTCGAATTTCATCAGAGATAATACGAACTTCATCTTCATCTACACCAAGTTCTTGTAATATTACTTCACCAAATTTAATTGCTGATTCAAAGGTTTCACGCATCATGTAATCAACTTTTTGTTTCACTAGATAAAGTGAATGCTCTCGGTCATAGGATCGAACGAGTAGCTTAGCAAGTGGGAACTCATGCGTAACCAACTCAACAATTCGATTGGTTGTTTCTTTACTATCTACACACACCACTATTGCTTGTGCCGACTCTGCACCTGATGCATGCAAAATATCTAGACGACAACCATCACCATAATAGATTTTAAAGCCAAATTTTTCTGCGTTTTGGATCATATCAATATCATTATCAATGATCGTTACATCAACGCCGCGCGCTAGTAATAATTGACTTGTAACTTGACCAAAACGACCAAAACCAATCATTAAGACACTGCCAGATAGACCCTCTGCAACACTGACATTTTCCAATGAAACTGTCTCATCTGTCTTGGTAAATCGACTAAAAATAATTCCAATGATTGGCGTCAACACCATGGATAAAACAACAATCGCGGTAAGATTAGATTTAACTGTATTATCAATAACTTGTGCACTCACCGCTGCGGTGAACAATACAAAGGCGAATTCTCCACCTTGTGCCATTAATAATGCTCGATCTAAAGCCTCTGAATGAGAGCTCTTAGTAACACGAGCAATCACATAAATCATCAGTGCCTTAGCAAACATCAACGCCAAAACACCACTAATAATGAGCTGCCAATTTTGAGCAACTACTGATAAATCAAGCGACATGCCAACACCAAGGAAGAACAAGCCGAGTAACAACCCTCTAAAGGGCTCAATATCTGCTTCAATTTGATGTCGGAATGTAGATTCAGATAACAGAACGCCAGCTAAGAAAGCACCCATTGCCATTGATAAGCCACTCACCTGCATCAACAAAGCTGCACCTAAAACTACTAAAAGCGCAGCCGCAGTCATCACTTCTCTTGCTTTTGCAGCAGCCAGCAATCTAAATAAGGGGTTGAGTAACCAATAACCTGCTGCGATTAATCCAGCAATCGCGATAAGTCCTATTCCTATATTTTCTAAGCGAGTGGATGTGCTTTCGACAACATGATTTGGTGCCATAAATGCTACAATCGCAAGCAAAGGCACAATCAATAAATCTTCAAACAATAAAATCGAGACAATTTTCTGTCCATGCGGTTGAGCAATATCTCCTCGATCGCCAAGTAATTGCATCACAATCGCAGTTGAAGTTAATACAAAACCAGCAGCGCCAATAAATGCAACTTGCCATGTAAAGCCGAATGAAAGTCCCACACCAGTAAGCGCCAACGAACATGCCACAATTTGCAAAGTTCCTAAGCCAAAGATTTCTCGCCGTAATCCCCATAAATGAGAAGGCTGCATTTCCAGCCCAATCACAAATAAATACATCACGATCCCTAATTCAGCGATATGCAAAATGGAAGCAGAATCATGGAAAAATGCAAAACCAAATGGCCCGATAATAAGCCCTGCAATTAGATATCCTAAAACTGACCCTAACCCTATACGCTTAAATATAGGTACTGCGACAACAGCAGCTGCCAATAAAACCACTGGCGCAATCAAGCTTATTGAATGTGCTTCTGAACTCATACTGTTCTCATTTTTATCAATCTGAAATCATTTTATGTGAAACAATAGAAGACTTATATATTATTTATGAGACAATCCATCTCAAATCCATGATTTTAAATAGCTAAAAAATCTATAAACCGTGATACACAAATATTATGTTACGGCATTTTTATCCCAGAATGTCTGACGAATCTGTGGCATCGCATTCAAATGATTAATAATATGCTGTGCATCTTCACTTTCGATCGAAGTCGCAATCAACGTCACCTCAATTTCCACTTCCTTTTCACCAAATGGAGTGACTTCAATATCTTTAGCTGGATAATTATGATGTTTCAGCGTCAGATTTAATTCATCCATTACAACTTTACTTTGTACACGATCACAAATGATATAAATCACATGTAACACTTCAGTTTCGTCATCTAATGGACGACGGTCTATTGCATGAACAATCGGTCTTAGTAAAGTATTGGCTGCCAAGATAAAAGCCGTTGCCAATATTGCTTCAATAATAAGATCTGAACCCGCAGAAGCGCCCACGGCGGCTGAGCACCAGAGAGTTGCTGCCGTGTTTAAACCATGAATATTGCCTTCTTGGCGCATAATCACACCTGCGCCCAAGAAACCAATCCCTGAAACTACATAAGCAATCACACGAACTGCACCTTCTGCACCAGTTAAATTTGTGGCAATATCGACAAAAATTGCAGCACCAACAGCGACTAAAACATTGGTTCTGAGTCCAGCCGTACGTTGTCGATACTGACGTTCAAAACCAATTAATGCACCGAGAATAAAAGCAACAGATAGACTGACCAAAGTGTCAGCAATATTCGATAAATCAATATTTTGTAAAAATTTTAATTGCATCTTACACCTATATTTTCATCAATAAGTCTAATAATAGATCAACTGAATTTAAGCTAATTATGATGACGGTGTATAACTTAAACCGAGTCCAAACCAATGCTGTTTTAAACGATGTAGACGATCGCCAAAGGAAGCTTCTAAAGTAAGTACATTCGGAATCAAACTGTATTGCAGCGCTGTTTGAAAAAATGGCGCTTGACGGTCTTGATTATAAGTTTCAGTGTTACACCAACATGCTCGGTCAGCGTATAAGTTGAAGCAATTCCCCAGCGAACTAGACGCTCATCGGCCTGTTGATAACCGAGATTAGTATCCAATGCTAAACGTTGATCTAAGAGTTGAAAACTGACTGGAACATTCAAAAACCAGTTTAAATCCCCATGATGAGCTACATCATCACGGGATAGCTGTAAACTACTGGCAATACCCCAATCATTTTCGATTGGCTTTAAAATACTTTTCGCTTGAAGCGAAAAGCCATGAATCTGATCGTGGTCTTTACTTGAATGATAGCCCAAAGATACTTCTAAATTTTGATTGAGATTACAGGCAGGTACGACTTGATAAGACCACGTTCCGTCTCGATTATAATTATAAGTACTTTCTAGCTGACACTGCTGTGCTGCTGTTATAGAAATATCATCGGTGTTGATGAGTGAGCCAGCCTTACTCTTTTGGGGCAGCAATAATCCACATAAAATAAATACGTTAAGAACAACAAGCCATTGAATGGAAGCATGAAAAAACATAGGCTTCTCCCTATTTTAGGTGAGAAACTAAACAGGACGTAGTCAATAGAATAAATTTTGTGGATACAGCAAAATTTTATAGGAAGGTTTGGATAATTTTTAACAAAGCTATCTCATTGCAAGATAGCCGACCTAAATAGCTCACTTGCTCAGTATTCGCTTTGGCTTAATCCTTTATTAAACCCGAACCTCGAACAACTTCCCATTTAGGATCTCCGTGAATAAACTCAACGGCATTATAGGACATGCGAATTGATTCACAAGCCCTATCATATGAATTTTTTATTACATGATAAAATTTCGCTCTAAATTAAAGCTCTCTGACCACAACAGTTTTTGCCATTTTGTCGTGCCAGCCTTGTTTTTTAGAATCAAAAGCAACCCAGATTAAACCAATAAATAACACAAGTATTGATGGGAAATAGCCTATATAACGAATAATCCCCTGAACCACAGTGATATTTTCACCTGTTTTCTCATCAAGTACTTTTAATTGGAGTAAACGTTTTGCAGGCGTGCCCGCAAATTTAACCCAACAGAATATACAAAAAGCAGCGATTAGAATTTGCCAAATCCAATCTACGGCTGATGTCATATTAGATGAATACATGGAGTTCCAGCCCATCAACATTCCTATCGGTACTAATGCGACAATAATAATAATGTTATCAATAATAGAGGCGCCCAAGCGTATCCAAAACCCAGCATATTCATATTTAGAAGACATTTTCTCTCACCTTTTATTTTTTATAAAAATAAACACTTATTCATGATCTATTTTGAGAATAACATTTATACGCCTATTTGTTTTAATTCTCGATCGAAAAAATCAACCGTTCGCTGCCAAACGACTCTCGCCTCGGGTAAACCTCGACTGACACTGCGGAAACCATGTGGCATATTATAAGTATAAGCCTCTACACGATCACCTAACTGATTGATGAGTTTATTACGTTTTGATGCTGGGCAAAATGGGTCTACAGTTGACCAATGACCTTGTAGAATTCGGATATCATCCAAGGATTCTTTTTTCGGTACACCTGCACCCTGAATGCCCAAAGAATGATGATAAACCACAGGTGCAAGCATATCCTCACGTTTTGCCATTTGGATAACGTAACCACCTGTTAAGCATTGACCAAGCATACCAAGTCGACCATTTGAGCGTGGGTCAGCCTTTAATGCATCAAGTAGCACATGAATTTCTTGATTAACATCACTATCCGCAGCATTTATACGCCCAGCCTTACTAACCATTGCGCGAATACAGTATTTAACTGCACCACCACTAAATAAATTGGGTACATAGACCAAATAACCACGATCTGCTAAATCTTGAGCATCTTCACGATAAACATCAAGTACGCCAAATAACTCATGTAGCAATAAAATTGCAGGCACTTTATCTGATTTTTCAGCAGGTGCATAAACTTCTACTTCTATGTCACGGGTGGGTAATGTGATTGTTTTTATTTCCATCTCAGCGATCCATCTTCGTATTAGATTTCATCACATACTATTTATGACAATACAAATTGTCAAATAAAAAAGGATATCCATCAATATCCTTTTTTATCAATTTTTTTTATGTCAGCTTAGCAATCGTCTATATGGTATTTAACACTCAATCGAATTTACAGCTAAACCACCTTTCGAGGTTTCTTTATACTTATCGGACATGTCTTTACCTGTCTCTTTCATAGTTTGAATGACTTTATCCAAAGAAACATAATGCTGGCCATCACCATTGAGCGCCATCTGTGCAGCATTAATGGCTTTTACAGCAGCAATGGCATTACGTTCAATACAAGGAATTTGTACTAAGCCACCTACAGGATCACAAGTTAATCCTAGATTATGTTCCAATCCAATTTCGGCAGCATGTTCAACTTGATCAGGTGTTCCATTTAAAATTTCAGCTAAACCTGCTGAAGCCATTGCACATGCTGAACCGACCTCACCCTGACAGCCCACTTCTGCTCCAGAAATAGAAGCATTCAATTTACATAAAATCCCAACTGCTGCGGCACTTAAAAAGAATTTTACAATCGTCTCCTCAGATTCATCTTCGGAAAAATTTACGTAATAGGATAAAACTGCGGGAATAATTCCAGCCGCTCCATTGGTCGGTGCAGTCACGACTCTTCCGCCTGCTGCATTTTCCTCATTTACTGCAAGTGCAAATAAATTCACCCACTCCATTGCATTAAAGGTGGTCGCAATCAGATTAGTATGTTCTTTTCTTAATAAACGTTGATGAATACTTTTCGCGCGACGTTTTACATTTAATCCACCTGCCAAAATGCCATCATGTTGTAAACCACTTTGAATACACGCTTGCATCACATGCCAAATTTCTATGATTTTGGCACGTATTTCAGTTTCAGTTCGCCAGCTTTTCTCATTTTCTAACATCAAATGACTGATACTGCACTGATGCTTTTTGCAAAGTGCTAACAGTTCTTTTGCGCTTTGAAATGGATATGGAATCTGAGTTTTATCTTCAATAAAACTTCCTTGGTCTATATGACTTTCATCTAAGATAAAACCACCACCTATCGAATAATAAGTATTGGCATAGACTTCATTATCTTGCTGATCAAGCGCAATTATCTTCATTGCATTCGGGTGATAAGGTAAAGCTTCATCGATGAAGAGCATGTCTTGATTCACATCAAATGGAATTGGGTGAATCCCTGCAATTTTTAAAATTTTAGATTTTAAATCGCGCTCTAGCGTTAAATCACTTGCTGAAATATTGATTGTCTCAGGATCATTCCCCATTAGCCCCAGTAAAGTTGCTTTGTCTGTAGCATGACCAATTCCTGTTGAAGATAATGAACCATATAAGTAAATTTTAATCTGTTTGACCTTTTCTAAATCACGGCGTTGTTGCAATACCTCGACAAAACGATATGCTGCTCGCATCGGTGCGACAGTATGTGAACTTGAAGGACCTACACCAATTTTAAAAAGATCAAATACACTCAAAGCCATGTGTCATTATTCCTATAACGCTCCCATTTCTATTTTTTATAATTTTTTTAATTGAGGGAAATTCTATAAATGCTGAATAAAAAAATAATAACCACAACCGTAAACGATTGTGGTTAAAGCTAAAACTTACTTTAGATTAAATACTGAGTAAAGAATTTAATGTTTCTGATACATTCTTCGATTTAACTTTCGTCTGCATCGCTTTAAGTGCTTGCTGTACCTGCGAACGCTGAGGTTCAGCTAAGGTGTACCAACGTGACAACACTTGTAATAAGCGAGAACCTAAAATTGGGTTTTTCTCATCTAAATAAGTCGCTAGGTTAATGAAATGTTCTACCCCAAAACTCCATGTATTCACTGGACTATTCGATAATCCCCCACTCACAGAGCGAATTCGATTCGGGGTACCTAAATCGTAATCAGGATGCTTGGTGAGATATGCAATCGTTTCAGCAGTGGCATTAGGATTAGATGCTTGAATGGTAAACCATTGATCTAAAGATAAAGCTTCATCTTTAAAACGATTATAGAAATCATCAAGTACCGATTGAGCTTGACGTGCATCATTCCACACGAGAACACGCAAAGCACCTAAACGCTCAGACATATTCCCTGTTTGCTGATATTGCTGATAAGCCAAATCGAAAGCAGATTCATCACCTTGACGTGCCAACATATTTAACATGATGTTTTTCAATGCACGTACACCCATTGCCAAAGAAAATTCTTTCTGCAAGTCAGGATCAAGCGCTAAATAGGTTTCTTTCCAGAACGAGCCAAGTTCACGCGCCAAACGATTTATAACTGCTTCACGTTTCTCGCGTACTAACTCAGGTTCATAATCTTGATCGATACGGCTACCCAAATAACTTTCACTTGGTACATCAAACAAACGTGATGCAAGCAAAGGATCTTTATTAACCAAATCAGGCAAAGTATTCTTGATCGCTTGAATGTAGGTATCTGCTTGGTGATCTTCTAATAAAATGCGTTCTAGCAACGTTTGAGTCGCTTGCCATTGGTTAAAACCATTGGTTTCATGTTGAATCAAGAACGCTAGATCATCATTAGAATAATCAAAACTTAGATTCACAGGTGCAGAGAAATTGCGTAGTAATGAAGCGACTGGTTGTTCGGTCACATCTGTAAATTCAATAATAGCTTTGTCTTGATCAAATAAGTAAACACCATCTTTCACATCATTTACGAATAGATCAGCACTATGCAAAGTGTACTGCTCACCTGTTTTTGCATTAAATAAAGCAAGCGCTACAGGAATTGGCACTGCGTTTAAGTTTGGATATTTAGGATGTGCCTTTAAGCTTTGTTTCAAGCTCAAACGATAAGTCTTTGCAGTTGCATCGTATTCACCTTTCGCTTCTAGCTTAGGTGTACCCGGTTGGTTATACCAGGTAAGGAATTTTGATAAATCTACACCAGATCCTGCGCTGAGTGCTGCAACCCAATCTTCAACTGTCACCGCTTGACCATCATGGCGAAGGAAATATTCGTCTGTGCCTTTACGGTATTTTTCTCTACCTAAAAGTGTCGCCATCATGCGGTTAATTTCCGCACCTTTTTCATAAACCGTCGCTGTGTAGAAATTATTTATTTCGACAAAATGATCTGGACGTGGGGGATGAGATAATGGACCCGCATCTTCAGGAAATTGATGTGCTTTTAATACAGCAACATCATCGATACGCTGTACTGCTGCCGACTGTAAATCTTCAGAGAATGATTGATCTCGAAATACAGTCAAACCTTCTTTTAAACAAAGCTGGAACCAATCGCGACAAGTAATACGGTTACCCGTCCAGTTATGGAAATATTCATGTGCAATTACTGATTGAACACGCATGATTGCTGCATCAGTCGTAAATTCTTCATCAGCGAGTACACAAGATGTATTAAAGATATTTAAACCTTTATTCTCCATCGCGCCCATATTGAATTGGCTGACGGCAACAATCATATAATTGTCGAGATCATAAGGACGACCATAATGTTCCTCATCCCAACGCATCGAATGCTTCAATGCTTCCATCGCAATATGGCATTTCGGAATATCTTTCTCGATCGCGTAAATTTCTAGTGCAACATCACGACCTTCAGAAGTTGTATAACGATCTCTCAATACCGCTAAATCACCGATGACACAGGCAAATAAATAACTTGGTTTCTTGGTTGGGTCTTGCCAAATTGCAAAATGGCGACCTTCACCAGCCTCGCCTGTTTCAAGTAAATTACCATTTGCCAATAAAACAGGATATTTTTTGTCTGCTTCTACACGGGTCGTAAAAACGGATAAAACATCTGGACGGTCTGGATAGAAGGTAATTTTACGGAAACCTTCGGGTTCATTTTGAGTAACAAATAAATCACCCGCCTTATATAAACCTTCCAGTTGAGTATTTGATTCTGGATGAATGATCACTTGAGTTTGAATAATGACCTCATCTGGTGCATCAGTGATCTGTAATTGCTCTGCATCTAGCTCATACTGATCAGCAGTTAATAATTTACCGTTGAGTTGAATGGATTTCAGCTCTAAATCACGTCCTAATAATACTAATGCTCCACTAGCTTGACGCTTCATCACCAATGTTGAATCAACGATCGTATGATCATCATAAACTTGAATATCTAAATTAATTGATTCAACTAAAAAAGATGGTTTTTGATAGTCTTTCAAATAAATGGTTTGATCTGCTTGTACAGGAGGTTGCGCCGCGATATTCATCAGTATTCCTTATCTTTCGTCATGTCGTTAGATGGTCTTGTTGGCAAGACTTCTTGATTAGCAAATCATACGCCAACTTATAAAACCTGTCTTTAGACACAACTATCTCATTTAAGAGTTTTATGATGTTTATTGTTCTTTTTTCAAATACAAGAGCAGAATTTAAGGTTCGTTTAGACAAAATTACAACATAGTTTTCTATTCTTAAATAAAAAATACAGAAGCCCGCCCTTTTCATTGCTTAATTTACATTTTTTTCTTCAACTTAACATTTTGTGCACGGTTATTGCTTAATCATATATGCCAATGTAGGTATATAAAATAACAAGCGAGGGCTACGACTATGGAATTGAAAGCACATCTATATCGTTTAGAAAATATTAAAGCGATCCACGATCTTGCAAAGGCAGGTGTTGATCACCACGTAATCTCGGTTTTTTTAACAGCGGAAGGAATTGAACTAACAGCACTAGAAGTAACTAATATTGTGAATACATACGACGCGCTTGGTAAAGAAAAATTACCAAGTAAAAAGGTACAAGCACTCATTGCTGCAAAAAAAATTGGTCAGGAGGACGAAAATTTACCATGCCCTGTTTAATCATCAATCAACAAAAAACCTCGAAACTTCGAGGTTTTTTTAGGCTTAAATTATTTTAAGGATTTGGACTATCAGTTCTGATCCACACCACAGTACGACCAAGTGCGGAAACACCCATGTATCCACGCATACGTAAACGCTTACCTTCGCCAGTCACAACACCTTTACCTTTATAAACTCGACCTGAAGTCGGTTCTAAAACACGACCATCAATATAAGAGTCTGGTTTATTTGGATCTTCTCTAAATCCAGATAATATCTCCAAACCTAAAATTGGCTTATTCGTGTTTGGTGCTGCACATTTAGTGCAATTTGTGAGTGCGATGCCATGTGAGTTTGGATAACGATATATAATTTTTCCATGAAAACGTCCATTACTTCCTTTGCGAATTTCGACAATAGAAAGCTGTTCTCCAGTACGTTCTTCGATACTTTTCCAATAACCTTCGATAGAAGCAGCAAAAGTTGACACACTTGCACAAGCAATAGTTATTCCCATGATTCCGTTCATGAGTATACGATTTAGCATATTGACCCCGTCATTTAAAAAAGTAACTTATTCATCTTTATAAGTTTAATATTCGAAAAGTATCACATTTTTATTTAAGTTACACTGTACGCTACAGTTCATTTGTACACTAAGTGACAGTTTTTATTTAAAATTTAATACAACAATCATGATTCTTTAGCAGAAAAAAAATGCCAAAAGTGATCCTTAAGGCATTGTACAAATTAAATATATCTCATTAAGGATTTGGACTATTCGTACGAATCCAAACGATTGAACGTCCTAGCATTGAGACTCCAATATAGCCTCTTAACTTCAATCTTTTGCCATCACTACTCAAACGAGCCTTGCCTTTATAAATTTTACCAGTAGCTGGATCTAGCAATTTTCCATTTATATAATTATTTGGATCTTTAGGATCTTGAATAATTTGTGTCATGAACTCCAAACCTAAACGTGGTTTGTTTGTATAAGGCGGTGGACAATTTACACAATGTGTAACGTCTGCTCCTTTTCTTACGCTTGGATAAATATAAACGGTCTTACCACGATATGTACCATCCTCAACTTTTCTAATTTCAACAATTGCAAGTTGCTCACTGGTACGATCATCAATACTTTTCCAATAGCCCTCAATAGAAGTTGCAAAAGTAGTGATGTTTATAAAAGCAATCGAAACGCCTATGATTCCTTTCATAAGTATACGATTTATCATAATTTTCTCATTATTAATCAAATAAATTTTAGCAAAGCCTAAGGGTTCGCGCTGTCAGTTCGAATCCATACTTGAGTGCGTCCAAGCGCAGAAATACCCATGTATCCTCGCATACGCAAACGTTTTCCATCTGGGCTTAGTTGAGCTTTGCCTTTATAAATATTGCCTGTCTTAGGCTCTAGTATACGACCATCAATATAATGATTTGGTTTTTTTGGATCTTCTTTTAGATCAGAAGCAATTTGTAAGCCTAAAATGGGTTTATTCTTATATGGCTCAGGGCATTTCACACAATGAGTCAATACAGTTCCACCACCTAAAACCGGATAACGATATACAATCGTTCCTGTGTATGTATTGTCTGGTTTCTTTTTGATTTCTACAATCGAAAGCTGTTGACCTGTACGATCATCAATACTTTTCCAAAAACCCTCAGGAGTAATCGCAAAAGTTGTTGTTGTACATAAAGCAAAAGAAATTCCCATGATTCCTTTCATGAGTGAGTTTTTTTGCATAAATTTCTCCTTAATGCAAAGCAATCCTTCCTATACACTTTTATTCTAATGAACCCTGACAGTCAACAAGACTAATGGATATTTAATTGCTTAATATTCATTAAAATTTTAAGCAATTCACACATTTAATAATAAATGATTATGGGTTGGCACTGTCTGTTCTAATCCATACCACAGTCCGACCCAGAGCCGAAATCCCAACATAACCGCGCATATTTAAACGCTTCCCATCATTATTTAAACTTGCTTTTACTTTATATACTTTTCCTGTTTTACTTTCGATGATACGCCCATTTCCCCATTCCTTTTCAATTTTTTAAGTTTGGATTCAAATGTAATTTTAATTGACGTAGAAATTTACTATATTTTCAAAAAATACAAAGTAGTCTAAATAACTTTTATATAAATTTCAGTGGATTGTATCCTATTTTAGGTTTTCTTTTTTTAAGTATAAACTTTCCATCTCAAGGATCATTCAACATGTATAATCTTAGGTTTATAGCAAGTGAGTTTTATTTGAATGGATTTACAGATTCTACAAAAACAGTTAGATGAAAGTAGCCATTGCCCTTTATGCCAAGCCTCCATGTTTTGGATCGAAGCAGAACAATATTCACAAGAATTTCAATTTCATGAATGCAGTCATTGTCAGCACCGCGTTTTTAAAAGCGACAGTAAGTTAAATTGCCACTGTGCTCAATGTACTGCACAGAGAAAAAAGCAAACTCAACAGACAATCTTACAAGAACAACGAAAATACAAAATCAAGGATGAAGTGGTTTATAGCTTAAATCAGCTGAGTTTTTTACATAAATTATTTTTACTTAGCTTGCTCGATAATTATGCCCGCGAAGACGTCCAACATGATGAAACAATCCATTGGCAAAAAATTAAGTACTATGATTTCACACCTAATTATTTATTTCAAAATCAAATCGTTCAAGAGTTGGTTAAACTTGGTATCTTTAAGTTAAAAGAATCAACCAGTGAAACTGAAAACTTTTATTTAAATATTCGACTCGATGGGTATTCTGATCCCAGTCTTTATAGTATCACTCAACAATTGCGTAATTGGTTTTATCAAAATTTAAGCTTGGGCATCCCTTTTAAAAGCACTGATGAAGTGAAGGATGTACTTTATTTAGTGCTCTATCAAGAAATCGTTCAGTTCATGCAGTTTTACTGTAGAACTTGGGGGATTCAAATTGCTGGAAATCGCGCCTTCCAAGCCTTTTGCTATCGTTTAATGGAAGGTTTAGCAGTGGGGCAAATTTATTATTTAATCCAAACAGCATTGGAATACTTACACAAACAAAAGGTATTACAACCTAGAAATGATAAATTTATTAATACCAATTTACTGAAAAAAACATTGGAACAATATCGTGAACGTGCCTTAGCAGAACGCTGGGAAACCACAACTTTACCAAGACCACACAATATTCCATTGAGTAAAATGAGTGAGATTTTATTATTTAAATTACTAGGTTATGATGAAAGTGTTTTCTTTCAGCCGATTTGGAAATCTTGGCGAAAAATAGAACCTAGACTTAATTTTTATTCAGTCAAACGTTGCATGTATTGTGGTTCAAATGATCTTATTGTGGATTATGATGCAGATGACTATGTTTCACTCATTTGTCGTAAGTGTAAACATCAAGATCATTATTTTACACGTTAAAATACCTTTTTTGAGTGCATTCAAGGGGCTGCAAGATGTCACAAAAACAACAACTAATTGAACAAGTCATCGAAGCTTGGCATTCCTTGCAGAGTCAAACACCACTTGTACAATGTATCACCAATAGCGTAGCCAGTAATTATGTCGCGAACATTTTACTTGCAGCTGGTGCATCACCTGCAATGATTGATAATCCTTTTGAAGCTGAAGATTTTACAAAAATCAGTTCTGCCTTGAGTATTAATTTAGGGACACCAACAACTGAACAAACTCAAGCCATGTTAATTTCAACTAAAACTGCTCAACAACATCAAGTCCCTTGGATACTTGATCCAGTTGGTTATGGAGCAATTTTAAAATGGCGTAGTGAAACTGTTGAGCAACTTTTAGAATTTAAACCGAGTATCATTCGTGGCAACGCCTCAGAAATAAGTGCGCTAGCAGGAAGTCAAAATCAATCTAAAGGTGTAGACAGTACATTAAATAGCCAAGATGTTTATGCTCAAGCAAAAAGCTTGTTACAGCATACTGAGTGTGTTGCGATTTCTGGTGAATCTGACTATATCATTTCCAAACATTTTGATAGCGTTATTCAGGTGAATGGGGGGTGTTATTTACAACCCAAAATCACAGCAACAGGTTGTGCTTTGGGGGCATTAACAGCAGCATATAACGCTGTAAGCAATCCCACAATTGCTGCCCTCGCCTCACATATTCATTTTTCAATTGCAGGAAAACTGGCATTTGAACACGCTCAGACTGTGGGTAGCTTCAATGTAGCGTTTTTAGATTATGTACATATGTTGGATGATAATTTGATTCGGCAATATGTGGATATCGTGATTCTTTAATGTAGCTCTGTTTTAGCAGAGCTCACAAATTATTGAAATAATAAAAGTTTGTAATCAAAATCTGACTCATGTACATAGTAAACAAAGTTTTGAAGTTTTTTAGATCAAAGGACTAACTTTTACATCAATTCGTCAAAGTTCTTTCCGAATTTTACTTTCTAATTATGGCTCAATTATCGCTTTTAAAATAAAACTCTCTTGGCATATCAATGACCTCTACACAAACTTGTATTGAGTTTTCAATCTTAGCTTTCATATAGTTTTTTTGCTCAAGTACACCAAGTAATGCCTCACCCACCACTTGTTTTTGCGCTTCAGTTCGTCCACTCAAGAGATAAAGTTTCAGATGAATATAGGCTTCTTGATTTTCTTCTAAACCAATCAAAAACACGTCATCTTTGAAAATGCGCGATTTGATATCACTAACACTGAATAAATCAGTTTCAATCAATGCAGTATTCACAACTTTGAGTAAGGCATGCTGATCTAATTCAATTAAATTTGCTGAATAGTGAGCAATCAGATGAGGCATTTTAACTTCCTATTCAATAAATAAAAGCGCTAAACGGACTTGATCATAAGCCATGCGTGGACTTGTTGCTTCAACGATTGGACGCAACTTGATTGCACCATCATCGGTAAAATGTTCAGGATTCTTGCGTTTATGTAAGCGTTTATAAATTTTACGAACTTCTTCAATAACTTCTTCGCCAGGGTTAGCAACTGAAATATCTAAGCCTTGTTCTTTTTGTAAACGCGCTAAGTGGTTAATAATCGTAGCTGGGGTTAAGCCACGTTCATGTGCGATATCTTCAATTTCATATCCATCTTCAAATAATGCACGCGTTTCGTCTAGTGTTGCTGCTGCGTAATTTTGCTTCGTGCTTTTAGAAAGTTTCTTTTCATTACGATTAATTTCTGTCGCATTTAATGTACCACCACAATGTCGAATAAATGCATTGTGTTGTGTGGTTAAGTCAATATTTTCAAAATTAACTTCAGCTTCCTTAGATAGTTCTTGAAAACGACGATCAGCTTTAATCGCTAAACTATCTAATTCAAGTGCTTGTTCATTAAATCCGAGCAGTTTCAGTCCTGTCATGGACTTTAATCGTGATAAAGCCACATAACCCTGACCTTTTTCAAAAGTATGCGTTAAGTTAATTTCTGCTGCTTCTAATGTCATACCTTGGCTTTTATGAATGGTAATTGCCCAAGCTAGACGTAATGGAATTTGTTGAAAACTTGCAATTGCTTTACCTGCTTCATTTTCAATTGACCACGTCTCAGGTTCAACTAATAGCGTTGTTCCATCAGTTAATTTAACTTTAGGTAAAATGCCTTGTTTATCATCTTCTTCAAAGCCAATCACCTCACCCAAACTACCGTTGATATACCCCATATCAAAATTATTTTTAACAAACATCACTTTGGCATGTTTTTTAAGCGTTAACTCTTCTGGTGCGCGAACTGAGGATTTTAGCGTTTCAATCAACTTATCATTACCATCAAGTACAGCATTAAATTGATGGCTTTCGTTATCAATCTCATTCAAGTGTTGATAGTTGATGTTATCAACATCCATATTGTGAGTGTAGAGACGAGTAAAGGTATCGCCAATATCGTGCTGACGTGATTGCTGTAAGGCACTAACATGATGATCTTGAATATTCTGAGCACGGATTGCATTCAGAATTTTATTGAGCGTTTCATCATCTTGACGATGTTGTTCCGACAAATAACAAACTCGAAATTTCGCTTCTACCCACGCATCTGACATAAAGCAAAACTTATCTCGATTGCTTTCTTCTTTTTTACCAACTGGCGGTAATTGGAAAAAATCTCCAGCGACAATAACTTGGATACCACCAAAAGCTTCATCACTTTCTTTGAAGTATTTTAAGACCTGATTCACTAAATTCAGTTGCTTAGCATGCAACATTGAAATTTCATCAATAATCAACACTTGGGCATTTTCTAGATGCTCTTTTAAATATTTACGCTCTTTCATACGCTTGAGATCATCATCACTCAAACTATCTTTAATACCTATGCCTGCCCATGTATGAATGGTCATACCATTCATATGCGTCGCGGCAATTCCAGTAGAAGCAGTAATCGCAACAGGAACTTTTCGTGCTTTTAAATAATGAATATATTGATTAAGTGTGTACGTTTTACCTGCACCAGCCGAACCCGTTAAAAAAACATTTTCTCCAGCTTTAAGTAAATTTAGTGCAGTCTCTTGTTTCATAATTTCGTCAGTCAAAAACAACAGCACATAGCTTAACGATTTTTTATGAAAAGTAAAAACTCAAAGCGTATTTGAGAACTCGATATATCTCATTTTTACATTGACATCCAAAGGTTTTCATTTAATGTGTTTGTAAATGAATTCAGACTTGATATAAAAATGCCTACTTCAAATCTTTATACATATCAAACAGATATATTGGGTGATACTTATCAGCAAATGACTTTAAATTTTGCTGATGACTACGATGGTAAAGTCATTGCAACATTAATTAGAAAAAAAGCAGCACAAGCAACAAAGAAGGCAGTTTTATATATCCACGGATTTGCTGATTATTTCTTTCAAAAAGAAATGGCTGAGCAATTCAATGAACATGGTTATGATTTTTACGCTCTTGATCTAAGAAAATATGGACGTTCAAAATTACCACATCAAAAGCTTTATTATGTCCTTGATTTACGTGAATATGATGCTGAAATAAGCAAAGCACTGGAAATTATTGGTCAAGAAAACCACAACCAAGTTTTACTTGCTGGGCATTCAACTGGTGGCTTAATTACTACTTTGTACGCAGCACATTATCCAGACCATCGTCTGATTAAAGCCTTATGGACCAATAGTCCATTTTATGATTTCTATAAAAGTCTCTTAGAGAAAAAAGTTGGAATTCCTGTTTTAAGTGAAATTGGCAAACGTTTACCCAACGCAAAATTTCCAAGCGGTTTAAATCAGTGGTACACACCAAGTTTACATCAAGACTTTTATGGAGAATGGGACTTCAATTTAAATTGGAAACCAAAATCGGTTCCATTTGTTAGATTGTGCTTTGTACACGCAATCCATGAAGCTCAAAAAGAAGTACATCAAGGCATTAGATTAAATATCCCAACATTGATTATGCACTCGCATCAATCTAAATATCCTAGAAAATGGGGATTAGATGCCCAACAAAGTGATGTCATTCTTGACGTTAAAGACATGACTAATAACGCTAAAAAAATGAAAGGTGATATACAAACACTCGCAATACACAATGGTCTACATGACCTTGTATTATCCTCACCTCCTGTTCGTGAAAAAGTCTATCAGGCATTATTTGATTGGCTTGATCAAAAGATCGCTTAGAGTTAATTTTTCTAAAAGTAAATTTATAAAAGAGCTTCATATATACAAATATATTGAAGTTCTTTTTATTCTGTGTTGCGCATCATCTTGGTGCGCAACCATATATTTGTTAGATAAATTATAGATCGTTGCACGATAGCTTGATTCCTAAAGTTTCAATTCAGTCATCAAATTAAAATCAAAAGCTTCTGAAAAAATTACTATTTTTATCATTTGGAATAAAAAAAGCAGACTATTAGATTTTTTTTCAAAATTGGGCATTACTTTTGCACTGTTTGATACAAATTCACTCTGATGAGTAATCTTGTATGAATCAATCAAACACTGTATCAAGCACCTCCTCCCAAACTGAAATCTCATCAGCTGAATATTTTTCACAACGACAATTGAAACAAGGTACAGTCGGATGGGTTCTTCTGATCGGTTTGGGTGTAGCCTACGTCATTTCTGGGGATTTTGCTGGCTGGAATTTCGGTATTGCTCAAGGTGGTTGGGGTGGAATGTTTATCGCAACCGTACTGGTTGCGATCATGTATTTATGTTTATGCGTTTCGATGTCTGAAATGTCAACGATGATGCCAACTGCTGGCGGAGGCTATAGTTTTGCACGTGCAGCTTTCGGTCCTCTTGGAGGTTATCTAACAGGAACTGCCATTTTAATTGAATACGCGATCGCCCCTGCTGCAATTGCTGTTTTCATTGGCGGATATTGTGAGTCGTTATTTGGTTTAAATGGTTGGATGGTGTATCTATTTTGCTATCTCGTCTTTATGGGAATTCACTTAAAAGGTGCTGGTGAGGCACTTAAAATTATATTTGCCATTACGCTTATTGCTGTTATTGCTCTAGTGGTTTTTATTGCCGCTATGGCACCTCATTTTAATCTACAAAATTTATTTGATATACCTGTCGGTAATGCATTTGGAGCCAGCGCTTTTCTTCCACATGGTTATATCGGTATTTGGGCTGCTGTACCATTCGCAATTTGGTTTTTCCTAGCAGTTGAAGGCGTACCACTTGCTGCCGAAGAAACCAAAGATCCTGCGAAATCTTTACCACGCGGACTCATGGGTGCGATGTTTATTTTAACTGCTTTCGCGCTGCTTATTTTGATATTAGGTGTGGGCGCTGCGGGAGCAAGTAATATACAAAACTCAGGCGCCCCGTTAGTCGATGCTCTGATCAAAGTGTATGGAACTGAAATATGGGTTGCTACATTTGTTAATTTTGTGGGTTTAGCAGGTTTAATCGCGAGCTTTTTCTCAATTATTTACGCATATTCAAGACAAATTTTTGCCTTGTCTCGTGCTGGATATTTACCAAGATCATTATCATTAACCAATAAAAATAAAGCACCTTATTTAGCTATCATTATTCCAGGGATTATTGGCTTCTTGCTGTCTTTGACTAAAGAAGGTGATTCATTAATCTTAATTGCCGTGTTTGGTGCAACAATTTCTTATGTCCTCATTTTACTTTCTCATATTAAGCTTCGTTTATCCAAACCAGATATGCCCCGCCCTTATAAAACGCCAGGAGGAATAATAACTTCCTCTCTTGCACTTATCATGGCAATTGCTGCCGTCGTTGCAGGCTTTGTTGTTAATCCGAAAATATGGTTCATTGCAGCACTTATTTATGCATGCTTTATTGCTTACTTTTTACTCTATAGCCGTTATCATTTAGTAAAAGGTACGCCAGAAGAAGAATTTGCAAATATTAAAGCTGCCGAGAAAACACTATAAAGATTAAGGATGAAAAATGAGCTATCGAATTATAGTTGCCAATCAACAATATCATTTTGCAGATTTGAAAACACTTATGGCAAAAGCAACACCTTTACGCTCAGGTGATGAACTTGCGGGTGTTGCTGCATTCGATGCAACTGAACGTGTTGCCGCACAAATGGCATTGGCTGATCTTCCCTTAAAAACATTTCTCAATGAGGCTGTCGTCGACTATGAAATCGATGAAGTGACACGATTGATTATCGATGAGCATAATGCTCAGGCATTTAATCCTATCTCACATTTTACTATCGGAGATTTCCGCAACTGGTTACTTAGCGAGCAGGCAACTTCAGAAACACTTACTGCTTTAGTATCTGGACTCACTCCAGAAATGGTTGCTGCTGTGAGTAAAATCAGGCGTAACCAAGACCTCATCTATGTCGCAAGCAAGTGCGAAGTAATTACACAATTTCGAAATACAATTGGTTTAAAAGGTCATCTTTCCACTCGATTACAACCCAATCATCCAACGGATGACCTATTAGGTATTTCTGCAAGTATTTTAGATGGGCTAATGTATGGCAATGGCGATGCTGTTATTGGGATTAATCCTGCGACGGATAATTTGCATAATCTAACGGAACTTTTAAAGCTTTTGGATCATGTGATTCAAGAATATCAAATCCCAACTCAATCATGCGTACTCACCCACATTAGCTCAGGAATTCAATTAGCAGAAAGAAATGTACCTATTGATTTGATGTTTCAGTCTATTGCAGGAACACAACGTGCCAATGAAGGATTTGGTATCTCATTAGCGTTATTACAAGAAGGTTATGAGGCGACTTTGGCATTAAACCGAGGAACTTTAGGAAATAATGTCATGTACTTTGAAACTGGACAAGGCAGCGCGCTTTCAAGTAATGCTCATCATGGAGTTGATCAGCAAACACTAGAAACACGGGCTTATGCAGTAGCGAGAAAATATCAACCTTTATTAGTCAATACAGTTGTTGGTTTTATTGGACCTGAATATCTTTATAACGGTAAACAAATTATTCGAGCTGGGTTAGAAGATCATTTTTGTGGAAAACTACTCGGCTTACCAATGGGTTGTGATATTTGCTATACCAATCACGCTGATGCTGATCAAAATGATATGGACGTATTACTCACTCTATTTGGTGCTGCTGGGCTGAATTTCATTATGGGTATACCTGGTTCGGATGATGTTATGTTGAACTACCAAACGACATCTTTCCATGATGCATTGTATTTAAGACAATTATTGGGCCTGAAACCTACCCCTGAATTTTCTAAATGGCTAGAACAACAAGGTATTTTTAAACAGCAAAATGCCCATATTCATTGGGCAGAACAAATGCCTGAACAGTTCTCTCGTTTACTCATGAACTAGGAGCAATACAATGAAGCTGACTCCTGATATTCAATACCCATCATCAACACATCAAGATCAATGGGAAAAACTAAAGCAATTTACAGATGCAAGAATCGCTTTGGGTCGTACGGGATGTAGTTTGCCAACCAAAGTATTATTAGATTTTCAATTAGCGCATGCTCAAGCTCAGGATGCTGTTTACCAGAAATTAGACACTCATTATTTATCTGAACATTTATCTAAGCAGTTTATAGAAAGTATCCATGTAGAAAGTAATGCTAAAGACAAACAAACATATCTCAAGCGACCTGATTTAGGGCGACAATTATCGAAAGACTCAAAAGAACGCTTAGTAAATAAATTTAGCAATAAAGCTGAGAAATACGATGTTTGTATTGTTGTAGGAGATGGATTGTCTGCCCGTGCAATCGAATCAAATGCAATATCTTTTATTCTGTCTTTAGCAAAACAAATTCAACAAGAAGATTGGGCACTTGCTCCTGTCATCATTGCAACTGGCAGTAGAGTCGCTTTAGGAGATGATGTCGCGGAAATTTTGAAAGCACCTATGCTGGTCATGCTCATCGGCGAACGCCCAGGGTTGAGCTCTCCAGATAGCATGGGCGTGTACTATACATGGGATGCGCATACAGGTTCGACAGATGCCCAACGTAATTGTATTTCAAATGTTCGAACCGCTGGACTGAGTATCCCAATTGCAACACAACGCTTGATTAAGTTGATGAAAAATTCAAAACAGCTTGGTTTTTCTGGCGTTGATTTAAAAGATGAACATCAAGTTCCTAGCATTCAACAAACAGATTCATCTCAATTACTTTTTTAAGACAAATAACGATGCCATCGACTCCCTTTCCTACGCTTACAAGCAAAAGACTGATTCTACGTGAAATTACTCAGACTGATATTCAACAAATTTTTGAAATTTACAGTGATACTGAAGCAATGCGTTGGTTTGGTACAAATCCAATCCAATCATCAGAACAAGCACAAAGCATTATCGAACTTTTTGCAAACTGGAGAATTCAGGCTAATTCAGGTACAAGATGGGGTATACAGCTAAAAGGAGAAGATCATTTAATCGGAACTTGTGGTCTGTTCCGTTGGGACACAAATTGGAAAAAATGTAGCGTTGGCTATGAACTTGCTTCATCTGCTTGGGGGAATGGCTACATGTTTGAAGCACTAAATACAATTATCCCGTGGGGTTTTACTGAAATGATGTTAAATCGAATCGAAGCGCTCATTCATCCTAAAAATGTACAATCTCTTCGTTTAATCGAAAATTTAAGTTTTAGGAATGAAGGCTTACTTAGAGAAGCTGGCTATTGGTCAAATCAACACCATGATTTATTACAATACGGATTATTATTATCTGATTGGAATACGACTAAACAACATTAATACTTATTTATTTTTGAATATAATCATGTATTGAACCGTTATGATTTAGCCTGAATAAACAAGAAGTATTGATATGAGCCTACAAACATCCCTTCCTAAAACAATATATGCGATTCAACATCTTGCCTTTGAAGATTTAGGTTCCTTAGAAAATATTTTTTATGATTTTGGTTTTCGTGTCAGGTATTTTGAAGCTGGTGTTGATGATCTAACACCTGCTCTCAATTATGAAGGACTCACCGTTATTTTAGGTGGTCCAATTGGTGTATATGAAACAGAGGACTATCCTTTTCTAAAGGATGAACTTGAAGGTCTGAAGCAGCGATTGCTAGAAAACAAACCTACCATAGGTATTTGCTTAGGCGCCCAACTTATTGCGCATGCACTTGGTGTTAAAGTATATGCAGGACATCAAAAGGAAATAGGTTGGAGCGAATTAGAAATTAAGTCATTAGATAGTGATAGTAATGTCTTAACATCACTTGAAAATATCAAAGTTTTACACTGGCATGGTGATACTTTTGAGTTACCAAATAATGCGACTTTACTTGCAAGTTCAACCATTTATCCGAATCAGGCATTTTCAGTAGGAAATAATATTCTAGCCTTACAATTTCATCTTGAAATGATTGAAGAAAGTTTTGAGAAGTGGTTGATTGGCCATACTTGTGAGATACGACATGCAGGCTTATCAATCCCTCAATTAAGAGAAGATAACAAACTTTATGCAAAAAAATTAGAGAGCAAATCTCGTGAAGTTATTCAGACTTTTTTAGAAAAAATTTAACAATCAATTGGAAATCTATTTATTAGATTTCCAATTTATGCCCAATTCGATAACGACGATTTTTTAAATGTTTCGCAAGTAGATAAAAAATTCCACACATAGCTAACATTAGAACAGTAAAAATCCATAAAATCACATTCACAATCATTGAAATACGCTCAGCTTGTTGAGCACGTAAATCTAAAGGTTGTGTTATCGAAGTAATACTTTTGCCATAGAGTTGTTGTTGCATCACCCACAACTGTTCTGGCTTAAAATCATATTCTTGAAATTTAGATGGATTACTTTTTTCGGCTTTAATGAGTTGATTAACATAGATATTTGATGTTTTTCGATCTACAGGCTGATGTAATAAAGCGACTTGAGCCAATACATAAGCTTTTTCGGTTGAGCTAACATCAGCTTGATACAAATCTTGCGCGATCTGACTTTCAGCAATATTATTTTCATAACTCATCCATTGCTGATATGCCTGCTTAGTTTCATCTTTCCAGTCATATTGGATATAAGCCAAACTGGACCAAATCAAAATAAAACCAATCACCCATGCCAAAATCTTTTGAGTCCAGCCCTGTAAGCGTCTCTTTAAAAAACTGATTTTTTTTAGCAAACTGACGACAACAAATGCACCAATAAATGCACCAAATATTTTGAGAAATAGCCAACCAAACCATGAGATTAAATTAAAAAAATAATCAATAGGCTGTTTAAAAGGAACTAATTCCTGAACATGATAAGGTAGATCTAAAGCTTGTACATAAATTGAAAGATCATAGAAACGATAGATAAATTCTTTTTGCAAAAATAAAAATGCAATAGTAACAACTGCTAACGCACCGGTTAGAAAAAACCAGATCATCAAATGACGTTGACGCTTTTTTAAAACATCCAAACGTTGGTCAATGGGTTGCACACTAAATTCATCTATGGGTGACAATGATCTTTCCTTCAGTAAATTTAATCTAAGACTTAGGGGTATTTTGTCCGCTATTTTCCAGAACTAAATGATTCAAACTCTCTTGTAATGCACGTAACCGCGTTGTTGCCTCTGCTCGTTTTTGCATACCTTCTTTCTGAATTTGAATAACATCATTTACTGTTTTAATGAGGGTGTTTTGAACATGTTCAAGTGTTTCCACATCAATTACTGAACGCTGATTGGCTTTAGCAGTATCAACTGAGTTTTGATGTAATAATTCTGCATTTCGTCGTAACAATTCATTTGTGGTGTCATCAATAGCTTTTGCGAGCTGCACACTATTCTTTTGCTCTTGCAAAGAGATCGCTAAACTAATCTGATTCTTCCATGCAGGTAAGGTAATATTCTTAATTGCATAGAACTTATCAACTAACATCAAATTATTTGATTGAATAATACGAATCATTGGTAAAGTTTGCATCGCAGACTGCTGTAAAACTTGTAAATCACTCACTCTTTTTTCAAGGTTGTTTGCCAAGTGATTAAAATCATAAATTTGCTGCGTGGTTTTTTGATCTTGCTCTAGTGTCGTCAAGCTTGATATTTGTTGTTGAATATCCTGTTGTTTTAATTGCCCAGCAGCGATATAAACACCCAACTGTTTATATTCCTCTTGGACAGCATCAAACATTTTATCCAACGTTCCAACACGTGCTTTTAAACCAGACTGTGAGCTTTCAATCTCTTTCACCAACACATCGATTTGTTCTTTCGTGGTATTAAAATGCTGATCAAAACTTTGTTTAGCGCCTTTAAACTTACTCAGTAAGCCTCCGAAAAAGCCAGAGTTTTTAGACTTATTCAAGATACTTGAAGTGTTCAATTGCTGAGCCACTTGCACAACCTCATTCAATTTTTGACCTGTCGCATCCAAGTCTTTATTTTGAACAAGATTTAATAACTCATCTGTATAAGTAGAGGTTTTATTCGCAATATTTTTACCATACTCAGCAACTACTGTTGTGCTGATATCTGCAAGTTCTTTATGAGCATCCATTACTTCTGAAAAATCTTGCGGTTGCAATCCTAATTCTTTTAAGTTCAGTTGCTCAAAGCGTTGCTCTTCTTTTAGTACAACCTCATTTGAGACTTTATTAAGTTCTAAATCTGACATCATATTCCCCTCTTATTTCTGTAATGATTTTTTCAAATTCTGGATCAGTTTTTCTCTACTCTTGTCTAACTCTTCAAGCGTCGCAGCTGAATGAGATTCGTGACTTTGCTTCAAATGATATTGCCATGCAGGAATCAAAACTTGTTGAGCCTCTTTAAAACGATCTAATAGGCTAAATGATAAATGCTGTGACAATTGCATTTGTTTCATCGCAATGTCATTACTGCTTTGTAAAGTTTGTAACGTATTAATTTTTTTTGATAAGCGCTCCACAAAATGATCAAGCACTTGTTGTTTGCTAAACTGCGGATATTCATTTAGAAACTCATTAGCAGCAAAAATATAAGCTGCCATTTGTTCCCTTAAGCCAAGTGCTTGTTGTAATCTCGATTGTGATTTTTGAATTTCAATCTGTAATTTTTGACTTAAATGATTGGCTTCATTAATTAAGCGATCTAAGTCTTTAATATATTTCACTTGCCCGGCATCATATTCAATATCAATGCCCAACCATTTTTGCAATGCGTTAAAGCGACGACCACCTAAATATTTTTTGGACACTGATAATTGCTGAATAATTTGTGTAATTACTTCACTTAGTTGTTGATTCAGCTTAGGATCAACACCATTCAACAATACACTTTGAGCCTGTACCAAATGATCGGCATAATGATTTAAAAGATGAGGATCATTGAGCAAAGGCAATAAATCATTACGCTTAATCGCCAAAATATGGTCTTGATTTGACTCAATTTGCGATAAAGGTGTTAAGTCGAGTGCTGTAGCCATATCATTAAAACGAGTAACAACAAAGAAATCTGAACATATTTAGTTTTAGCATGTTATTGATTTTTCGCATACTTAAATGTTGTTATGTTTTTAATATTGTCCTAGCTATTCTGAGCAAAACCTTCTCAACCACAATAAGTTAAGAAGGCTTATTACCGAATCATCTCATCGACTATTCATCATTTAATGCGCATTCAAAACTATTTGGATTTTGTTTGCACCGAACTTTTTTAAGGAAACTCATCATTTTCGGATCGTAAACGCCAGCTTTAGTTAATGAAATCCGTGCTTCACGCATCATTTTCATATAATTAACCTGTTCTTCAGCTGAAATATTCATCCAATATTTCGCTGGAATCTCTTTTTCATATTTGGAAATAATATTGAAAGTTCGACCCAATTGACCAGCGACCCATTCTCTTGATTTCTGCCCAAAACCCTCAGGAAATTTTTCTTTTCGAATAATAAAATTAGCTGATATTTGCGTCAGTGGAAATTTAACAATACCACCGTTTTCACCCAACCCTTTATGCAACTCAAGTGGCTTATAAGCAACAATCGGAGCAGGCACAATGTCAATTTGATGATTATTAAATTTTGGCCCGGCTGTTGTGACATCAACAGATACAGCTTGCGCCCCAACCTGAGCTACTAAACGAGGTTGAGCTTCATCATAAGCAAATACACCTATTTTTTTACCCGCAGCTTTCGCTAAAGTATTGATGTTTCGATCTGAGACAAATAGATACGCTGGACCAATTGTACCTAAACCTGCAATTTCATAAGAACCATTGATCATGCTTTGAGCTGCATGAGGTTTAGACAAAATTTGATATGCAAGAATTGCGGTTTTCATATCTGTTAATGCACCAATTGCATCTAATGAGCCGATATATTTATTGAATTGCCTGCCTCGTAAACCACTAATAATTGCTCCGTCACAATGACCAACTTTGAGATTCTCTGCTGCAATCCGTTCATCTACGTAAGCACGTAATTCGATATCTGCACCCCACTTCTTCGCTTCTAAAGCATAATCTTTAGCTAATGCAAAGGCATCACCTGATTTACCAACTGGATCAAAGATGCAAACAATTTGTTTCGCTTGAGTAAAAGACGCCAAACCTGAAAATAGCACACCGACCAATAATTTTTTATTTATCATCTCATTCCTCCCGAAAAAGATTTTTATAGATATCCATCTCACTCCATTTTCAAATATGTTCCTATGACATCATAAATATTTTCAGACCAATTAAAGTCAATTGTTTTTAAGCATATGTTTTAATTGTTATTTCATGGGTTGATAAAATCGTTTCTAAGCATGTTGATAAAATGATTGTTTTGGAAACTCAATTATTGGATCGGTTTTGTCGGGATAGCATAAGTTCCTATCACATGTGCTACCGGTTCATCATCACCGATTGAATATAACCAAACTTCACCTGTAACTAGTGTTCGTCCGACCTTAATTAATTTACACACTGCACGAATATTTTGATTTCCATTCGGTTTGCGAAAAAAATTTATCGTCATATTTGTGGTTACTGCCATCGCAATTAAACCTAGATGCCCCATGATTGCGACATAAAGGGCGAAATCTGCAACTAACATTAATGTCGGGCCAGAAACTGTTTGCCCTGGTCGTAAATCATTCTGATCAACACGATATAATAATTCAGCACCTCTATCCGTTATTTCTTGAATACTGGTTTTTTCGAGCGCTTGAGGAAACTCTTGCGCTAAAAAATTAATGATTTCGTTTTTATCAATCGCCATTTTTTTATTCCACATTTTAAAATTTATTTTGATTAAAAAATTCACCGCAATCATTATTCAGCTTTATTTGATAACTCATTTAAGACTTGCCAATAAGTTGGTGGCTCAGACACATAACCTCTATCTTTGAGCATTTGATGCATTCGAGGTAATTTAAAATATGGAACCGTTGCCATCAAATGATGTTCTTTATGATAGTTGACATGGATTGGTGCAACCAAAGCACGTGCAATGTAGCCTGCTTTAGTAGTACGAGTATTGGTCAAAGCACTATTACTGGTTGGCATACCTGCATGTTCTGCCATTGAGCGTACACGTAGGAATAGTGGAAATGGTGTTAAATAAGCTAAAACCCAAAGTGCATATAATTTTGGATGTCCTGCTGCCCAAAGCACAGAAAATAATGCCGCATTGGTTGCAATAGCGCCGCCACTATTTTTTAAAAAAGCTTTTGCGTAGTCAGCCCAATGTCGACCTTCTTGGGAAATCCAACGACGATCATTCGACACAGTCCATTCCATTTTCTCTGTATCCATTAGAACACGACCAACAGCAAATTTAAAACCAGTAATTCCTGAAATATCTCTTAAAAATTTACGCATTAACGATTTTTTAGACGTTGGAAAACCAGCTACTAGCGACAAATCAGGATCATCCACAGTAGAAGTTCTACTATGATGACGAATATGATGTACGCGATACTTTTTCAAATCATTCCAAATTGGTCGTGCACATAGCCAATCTGTCGCGACATCATTCAACCACTTTGTTTTAAATAAACTTTGGTGTGATGCATCATGCATAATAATAGCAAGCGCTAGCTGACGACCTGCTAAAACGATTAAAGCAGCGATGCACATCAGTAGTTTACCCCATGCAGGTAAATACTCCCATGTACTTGCTACAGCTGCGAAAATTCCACCGATAACCGCCCATGTTGATAAAACAGCCCAACTGCCATGTATATCAGACTTTGATGTTAACTCAGTGATTTCTTCTCGTGAAAATAAATCACTAATCGCGGTACGTGTATTCATATCCTTAACCTATATTTGTTTTAATTTTTAAAAAATACAAAATTTATAGTTTTATTTTAAAACAAGTAATATTTCTGTCAATATATTAAAATTAATTTTATTGTAATATTTTAGATTAAATGAGACTCATAAAATTTTTGCCATAAGAGCAATCCCGTTTGGTCTAATCGTTGTACGCTTGATGCAAATTCCTGACGCAACTCAACATCGACAAAATCTTGAGGTAACAAAGGATCATTCATAAGCAAGGAAATCGTTTGTCGACCAAGTAATAATGATTCCTTAGCGGCAATATCTAGAGTTAATTGATCTACGGTATCCAACCATTTTTGAATCATTCCATTATATTTTTTGTAGTTTTCATTCAAAGTTTGAGTCGGCCACAATTTTGGAATATTGAATAACGTTGATTCATCAAAATCATTAATTTGACAAATTTTTGCTGTTTTCTCTAAACCAGATGTCTGTAATTCTAAAAAAAGTGCTTTAAAAGGAATTGCCAAATTATCAGGGCGTATATAAATTCCTTGCTCAAGCTCTTTGAAACCAAAGTGCTTCAGTGCTCTTTCTCTACGATTCAATGCGGTACGGTCGACTCGCCCGAGCACCCCAGTTAAAACAGCAAGATATTGATGATTCCACGGTTTAGTTTGTTTAATACCATTCTTTCGATTGAGCATCACGTCTGCCCACTCATGTGATTGAGCCGTGAACTGATATATTCCTCGTTCAATAGCTTCAATTACACCTTCATTTGACAAGCGAGTAACCGCTACACGAATACTATTTTCACTAATGTCGAAAAGTTTCGCTGCAATAATTATTTGCTTAATTGAGATCTCACGACCCTGTAGCCCAAGAAGTAAATCAATAATTAAATCTCGTGCATTCATTTTTGCTATTGTCATTTTTACAGTTGAACCATTAGTGAGATATAAAAATAAAGAACCGCAATTTTATCTTAGAAGTGCTCCCTTTTAGTCATTTTCCTAAAAGGGAGATGTATTATTTTATAGAAAAATAAATAATAAAATGATACCAAGTACAATTCGGTACCATGCAAAAACACGTAATGTATGACGCTCAACAAATTTTACTAATGCACTGACAACCAACAATGCCGCAATAAACGCTGCCACAAAGCCTACAGCGATATTCAACATATTGTCTTGTGTGAGTACATCTGCATTACGAGCCAAATCAAAAACCGCTGCACCAAGCATTGTTGGCATTGCTAAGAAAAAAGAGAACTCTGTTGCAGCTTTTCGAGATAGACCAGAGAACATCCCTCCGACAATGGTTGCACCAGAACGTGAAGTTCCAGGAATCATCGCCACACATTGCGCGCAGCCCACTAAAAATGCTTGCTTATAAGTGATCTTGGTTGCTTCTGTGGTTTTATGTTCAAATTTAATGGACTCTACCCAGAAGATGATCAAACCACCGATAATCAATGCGACAGCAACGACTAAGGGACTAAATAAAACACTCTTAATAAAATCTACTGCAAATATCCCAATCACAACTGCAGGGAAAAATGCAATTAAAACACTAAATGCAAAATGACGTGCTTCTGCGTCGCCACTAAAAAAGCCTTTAAGTAAATCGAAAATCTTCTGACGATATAACCAACATACAGCTAAAATTGCCCCAAGTTGAATAACAACTTCAAATACACGACCATCGTCTGAATGGAAATCGATCATATGACCAAATAAAATCAGATGCCCTGTACTCGAAATAGGTAAAAACTCAGTGAGACCCTCAATAAAACCTAAAAATAAGGCCTTTAAAATTTCAATATGTTCCATAACTTACTCAAAAGCACGTAATATAAAATAGCTAAAAAAATTAGAGGCAAGCTTAACCCGAATTTAAATCAAATTATGTGACTGTCACGTAACGTTTTAATGAATCATTTATCCAAAGATCACTATATTTAGATAATCATTAAGCTATTTTTTTTCTGCATTTGTTCCACAACTTCACGCGTGTCAAAACCCAAACGCCAGTACAATAGCTCTAAAACATCTAACTCATCTTGCGTGATAATACGATCGCTCCACAAACAACGTTCGGCTATAGATAAAATATTTAAACGATCTCTCAGCAGCAATCCAGAAACATCATTTAATATTTCAGCTAAATCAAGCGGTTCATCAGAAATATCTGCATAAATTCGCATCTCATGTGGTGCTAATATTTGCTGTAGAATCCGCTCTCTGACTTCAAGTTGATTTGGGCTATTAATTTGTTGTACATGCAATAAAGCATCAATTAAATGTACTATTTGCGACTTTACGTCTTCAAAAGAAGTTGGTAGATGCGCTGGCATCAAATTAAGTTCATGTTTGACTCGCTCAAGCAACAAAGCATCAAGCAAACCCACTTCACCATCTTCTTGAATAATACATGCGAGTTTCGTCAAAAATTGACGTGCAATACTGGTTGGCATATGCCCAATATTCTTACAAGCATCATGAAAAATCTGCACATGAATTCGACCATCTAGATTTAATAAGGCATCGACAATTGCATGGCTCACAGCAGCATCTTGCGGAATAAATTCACGATATTGTCGTATCATTAAAATCGCAACCATCACTTCTCTTGAACCAGTTGCCGTTTGCATGGCGCGCTGAATTAGTTCAGGGCGTTTTTTATTTTTTCGCATTTCGGAATTAAGTGGCTTAATTGCATCATTCAATGCAAAGCTAATTGGAGATAATCGCAACAACGGTAATGGCTGAGGCGAGCTCCAAGGTACGCTGAGATCTGTTAGTTCCTCTTCTAAAGAGCGAAATAGACTAAATAAAGGGCGATTACGTAATTTTCTTAAATTTTCTAGCTGTAAATCCTGTAATAGTGTTGGATTCAACTCATAAATTCGATCTTTAATATTTGGATGAATATTCATCCAACTTTGTGGACTAAGCGAATTTGCAAAACACATATGTGAAATCGATTCTGAGTAAGCACTATGAATTTGTGAACCTGAATGATGCACATAAATCCGTAACAAGGTTTGAATATTGGCATTATTATTCATCAAACGCATAGTTTTTAAATCATTACGGAAAGTACGGCCGCTCAATGTTAAATATTTAATCAATCGAGTAATTAAAATGCCTAAACTACCGATCAACCAAATCACACCACCAATCGCAACAAAAATAGTTTCAAACTTATTACGATAAGATGTTGCATAAGGACTATACCCTGCTTGAGCTAATTTACTGCCCCACTGACTAAAGGTGGTTAGACCACTGTATAGTATTTTTAATTTGGTATTTTCAACCGCTTCACCTGACAAAATTTGATTAAATTCATAGCTTAATAAACCATAAAGCTCTAATTCATCTAAATTTTGTAATGCTCCCCAAGTTAAAATAATCACAATATCCTGTGATTTAAAACCAGCCGTTAAAGCATTAACACCGACTTCATCTGGTAAGACATAAACAGCGGGGGTATCAATCGCAAAACTTTGGGCAACTTTTTCGACAACTTTTAAAGCAGTACTTTCCTCTGGTGTGCTTTCATCAAAGACTAAGCGTCTTGCTTTAAGTTGCTTTGCAAGTGAGTGTCCGCCTTCGCGCAAAACATAAAGTTCTGCTCCCACCGACCAGATAAGTACTAAAAATAAAATTGCAATAAAATACGGACTAAGAACATGCCACCAAATCGGTTGCGTATAATCAAAAAAATGAACCACCAAACCCAGAATTAAGTTCAGAATAAAAACAGTGAGCAACATTGCAAGAATGCAAAAGCTTACTGACCAAGCAATATTTTTATTTTCAATTAAGTAATGGCTCATTTCTTTCAATGTAAATTTTCCTTATTACATTGTCTTCGTCAACGGCTTAATTGCCTTACCTATCATAAAATAAAAAAGCGGGAAATTCCCGCTTTTCTACTGATTAAAGTAATTACTCTTCTTTAATCCCTGTCAAATCAACAGAAGAAGCATCGATATTAACATCGATATAACCATCAGCTTTCTTCTTAGCTGTGTCATTACGCTTCTGCTCAAGATTAATCAAATAGTCACTATCAATTCCACCAGCGACATAAACACCATCAAAAACAGAGCAATCAAACTCTCTTAAATCTGGAACTTTGCTAGTACGAACTGCATCTTTCAGATCTTCCAAATCTTGGAAAATAAGGCGATCCGCACCAATGATGTCACGAATTTCTTCAACAGTACGATCAGATGCAATAAGTTCAGATTTTGCTGGCATATCAATACCATACACATTTGGATATTTCACCATAGGTGCAGCAGATGCAAAAAATACTTTTTTCGCACCAGAATCACGTGCCATCTGAATAATTTCATTACAAGTTGTACCACGTACAATTGAGTCATCGACCAGTAAAACGTTTTTACCTTTAAACTCAAGTTCTACAGGGTTCAGCTTTTGACGCACTGATTTTTTGCGTTGCTGTTGACCAGGCATAATAAAGGTACGTCCGATATAGCGGTTTTTCATAAACCCTTCACGGAATTTCACACCTAAAATATTTGCTAACTCTAATGCAGAAGTACGACTCGTATCTGGAATAGGAATCACAACGTCAATATCGTGTTGCTCACTCCATTCTTTTAAAATTTTATAGGCAAGCTTTTCACCCATTTTTAAACGAGCTTTATAAACAGAGATTCCATCTATAATCGCATCTGGACGCGCAAAATACACATATTCAAAAATACAAGGGCGATACTCAGGTTCTACCGCACATTGTTTAGTAAATAATTGCCCTTTGCTATCAACAAAAATTGCTTCGCCAGGCGCGATATCTCGCTCAATTTTGAAACCTAATGCTGTAATAGCAACAGATTCAGATGCAATAATGTATTCAAGACCCTGATCAGTTTCTCTAGAACCATAAATCAATGGACGGATACCATTTGGATCACGGAAGCCAACTAAACCATGTCCGGTAATCATCGCCACTACACCATAAGCACCCTTACAACGCTCATGAACACGCGTTACGGTATGAAAAATATCTTCAGGTGTTGGATTTAATGTGCCGATTTTCTGTAGTTCATGTGCAAATACATTCAGTAAAACTTCAGAATCAGAATCGGTATTCATGTGTCGTAGATCTGTTTTAAACAGATCATCATGAATTTCTGCTGCGTTGGTTAAATTACCATTATGTGCAAGCGTAATTCCGTAAGGAGAGTTGACATAAAAGGGTTGCGCTTCTGCACTACTCGATGAACCAGCGGTTGGGTAACGAACATGCCCAATACCGTAATTACCAAGTAAGGCACGCATGTGACGAGTATGGAATACATCACGGACCATACCGTTATCTTTGCGGAGAAATAAACGCCCTTGATCGCAAGTTACAATCCCTGCTGCATCTTGTCCGCGATGTTGTAACATCGTCAAGGCATCAAATAACATTTGGTTTACTGGTGATTTACCAGCAATCCCAACAACTCCACACATAGCAACCTCGCAACGAGCTAGCAATTAATAAAAAGGATTCTTGGTAGAATGATCAGAACGTTGATCTACTGAAGCTTGTTCTGAATCTTCCATTTCAGTTGAAGGGCGATGTAATAACGCGCCTTCGGATGTCATTTGATTTAATGCCTCATTTGCAGCATCTTTAGATATTTCAGTTGCTACAGGTGCATACGGTAAAAGAATTTGTACAAATTTGGACTGTTTCCAATGGGGAGAACTATCAACCCAAGGTCCTACACCCTGCATTGTAACTAGAACAATCAATAAACCTTTTAATGAGCCAAATGCTCCACCTGCTAAACGATTTAATGGGCCCAATTTTAAACTTTTCAAGAGCCCATTTAACAGCGCGGTAACGACCCAAGTACACACAACAATAATCAGGACAATAAAAGCAAACGCTGCAATTTTTTGCACAACAGGGTCTTGGCTCAAACTGCTCATAGCCGGTGCCAACATAACTGCGTATTTTGCCCCAATGATCAATGCGAATATCCACCCGATCAAGTTCGCAAAGGCTTTTATAAATCCTTGACGCAAACCGTTAAGCCCTCCAATGAGCAATATGATCAGGATGATGATATCAAGGGTGTTCATTTCACACTGTCATCGCATCAATACAATCTTTTACAAGGGTTGGACCTGTATAAATGAGTCCGCTATAGACCTGTACTAAACTTGCACCTGCTTGCTGTTTTGCTACAGCTTGTTCTCCAGATACAATTCCACCAACACCAATTAAAGGTATCTTTCCAGCTAGAATCTCTGCAAATTGGCTTAGACACTTTGTACTTTTTTCAAAGACTGGTGCGCCAGACAATCCCCCTGCTTCATTACCATTATGAAAATTTTCAACACCTTCTCGACCTAAGGTTGTATTCGTCACAATCAATCCATCAATCTTAAATTTAATTAATTGCATTGAGATAAAGCGAATATCTTCTGATTCTAAATCGGGTGCAACTTTAAGTGCCAAAGGAACATAATGATTGTATTGTTCAGCAAGTTCTAGTTGTCGATCTTTCAAAGTTTGTAACAGCTCTGTGAGCGCATCACCGCTTTGTAAACTACGTAAATTCTTTGTATTCGGTGATGAGATATTTACTGTGATATAAGAAGCGTAGTTATAAACTTTTTCTAAACAAATTAAATAATCTGAGACAGCATCTTCAACAGGCGTATCAGCATTCTTACCGATATTAATTCCTAAAACACCTCGGAATTTCGATGCCTTTACATTCTCAATGAGCTTATCAACACCATCATTATTAAATCCCATACGGTTGATGATGGCTTTTGCTTCTGGGATACGGAATAGTCGAGGTAAAGGATTACCTGCTTGAGGGCGAGGAGTAATGGTTCCAATTTCAATAAAACCAAAACCTAAAGCAGCAAGAGCATCAATATGTGCTCCATTTTTATCTAGACCAGCAGCCAAGCCAACTGGATTTGGAAACTCGATTCCCATACAAGTCACAGGTTTATGTGCAACTTTTTGATGCATCAGTCCAAATTTATGAGCTTTATCAAGCATTGAAAGTGTAAGTTCATGTGCACGCTCTGGTGCTAAAGTAAACAACAAAGGGCGAGCCAATGAATATAACATACCAATCACAGTCTACTGATTTCCAAGTAGCAGTATTATAGGCTTAGGCTAAACAAAACACCATGCTTGACATAGGCTTATTTTGTAGAGTCTTTGCTTTAATGCTTTTAGATTAAACAATTCCTAATTATAAGTATGTGATCCTCTCTTAAATTTCAAAAAGTAAATAGCCAAGCTGTAAAAAGAAGCTTGGCTATTTACTATATTTTTAATGGATTAGTTATTTCCAAGAATAAGAAACACCTGCACCTACGGCAGTAGTATTGCCATTGTTAAACCCTGTTGAGAAAGCACCTTTAACTGCAACGCCATTTTCAAAATAATGACTCGCACCCACAGCAATTGCAGATTGACTATCGTAATGCCCCATACCAACCCCTACAGTGGATGCACCTTGTTCTGCTGGCATCGGAATATTAGTCATTGCAGTAATACCTGCAATACCTTGTGCAGCAATTTCACGGTTTTTACGCACATCTTGGTTCGTTTGGTCTAACCGATTTGAAACGTCTCTAAAGTTATTTTCTAAATCCAAAACTTTAGTATCGGTATATGCTTTAGCATCCGATAACACTTTAGCATCAGCAGTTTTATATTCTTGACGCATCACAACCTCACGACTGTCAGTGTAGCCTTTAGCACTCGATAATGTTGCCTGATCACCAGCATCAGCATACGTTTTAGCATCTGTTAATACTTTAGCATTGCCATCTTTCATTTGTTTCACATTAACCGCATCAGTATCTTGAACACCTGCTGCAACATGAATCACTTGACGCTCTTTACCTGATGCCCCTACCGATACTGTATTGTCACGATCAGATGCAGAATCATTACCTAACACAACTGAGTTTTTGGCTGAAGTATTAACATTATTGCCTACAACAAAGCTGTTATCACCTTTAACCGTATTATCGTTACCAACGGCGTAACTTCCATCACCTTGAACTAAGTTTGGATCGCCAAATGCACCTGAACGATTACCCTCAACTTTATTTCCTTTGCCCACTACAGTATTTGACTCACCTTTGGCAGAAGCCCCTGAACCTATAACAGTATTATTATTCCCATCGGCTACTGCTCCATCACCTAATGCTGTCGCACCTGTTCCAGTCGCTTTAGCACCCGTTGAAGTAGCATTCGGATTTGCATCAAGATACGGATTATTACCACCCTGCGTTGCTAACCATTCTTTTTCGGTACCGTTATAACCATTAGCTACCGCAACTTCATATGCACTCTTACCGTTAGCCCCAGTATCACCTTTGTCTCCCTTAGCTCCAGTTGCGCCTACATCGCCTTTATCGCCCTTGTCACCCTGAATACCTTGAGCTCCTGTCGTACCTACGTCACCTTTATCGCCTTTGTCACCCTGAACGCCTTGGGCTCCAGTCGCGCCTGTTGCGCCAACATCACCTTTATCGCC
>NZ_KB849764.1:124701-313685 GCF_000369005.1 Acinetobacter beijerinckii CIP 110307 | reverse complement strand
TTATCGCCCTTGTCACCTTGTACGCCTTGAGCTCCAGTAGCACCTACGTCGCCTTTATCGCCCTTGTCACCCTGTACGCCTTGAGCTCCTGTCGCACCGACGTCACCTTTATCGCCTTTGTCACCCTGAACGCCTTGGGCTCCAGTCGCGCCTGTTGCGCCAACATCACCTTTATCGCCCTTGTCACCTTGTCCGCCTTGGGCTCCAGTGGCACCTGTTGCGCCGATATCGCCTTTATCACCCTTATCTCCTTTCAATGAAGCCAACCATTGAGTTTGTGAACCTAAGTAACCACCATCAACTGCAAGCTCATAGGCACTTTTTCCATCAGCCCCCCCCCCTGTTGGTAAAGCATCAATTTGGCTCTGTAAATTGGTCAATTTAGTATTTACAGCAGTAAATGCACTTCCAATATTTGTATAATTTGAACCTTGTATCGTATATGTAGGACCAGTAAATATTCCGCCACTAAAACCAGCACCACCACCAAAAACGTTGGCTAATGAATTTAATTGTCCAAAATTAACTGCGTCGTTTGCAGATGTACCATTAGCAAGGTTGGTGATTTTATTATTATTAAAAGAAATGGTTCCGTTACCAGCTGAACCACTTAATGAACCTTTAGAGGTAATGCCTCCTGCACCCACTTTTAAAGTGTCTGCATTAATAGTGACATCGAAATCATCATTTGCGATTTTGCTATCTGAAATTGGTGCATTGTTATAACAATTGATCGCTCCCCAATATTGCTGGCTCACAATCGTATTGCCATGAGTTGTCGCTGCAATACCTGGATTTGTATTTGAATCTTTTGCTCCACAGGTTATCACTTGCTCGGCAAAAACTTGTTGGGTCGTTAAACTAATTATTGATAATCCTAATGCGATAACAAGTGGTTTTAACCGTAATTTATTTTGAGTATTTAAAAACCCAAATTCATTAAAAATAGTATTCGTCTCAACAATACCACCTGTCTTGTTCGTCTTAACTTCGCTTTTAGCATTCTCCGATACAACTACTACACACCCTAGAGATCTACTCCAAATTTTTTTAAAGATACGATTCATATTATTCCCTTTATTTTGTGAATATAAACACATAAATTAGAGAACATTTTTGTTGAGAATGAATCATTGAAATTTGGTAGAAAAATAAAAAAATAACATTGAAAAAATCACTTAAATAACAAATTTCAATGATGTAAACGCTAAGTAATTTATCTCTAATAAATCCACATAAAAATTTTAATTTTTTAATTCAATACAAAGGATAAAAATGGATACTTTAAAAATGCTAAGTAAACGTGAGCATCAAATTTTTTTAAATGTTAGTACATGGTTATCGAGTTAAAGAGATCTCGTTAAAACTTCATATTAGTGAAAGAACTGTTACTACCCATCAAGAAAACATTTATCAAAAACTCGACATTCATCACAGATCTTTTCTGCTGCAATTTTCATCATATTATTCTGAATTTCTAAACCTACTCACACCTCGAGAATTAATGATCGTCGAGCTTTTATCTAAAGACTTGAGTAGCTCCAACATATCTATCCAATTAAATCTTAGCATTGAAACAATCTATAGCTATCGGAAATCAATTAATCGAAAACTCAAAACCATTCAATCAAAATACGATGTTTTGGGGATATTGGCTCATGAAGAAATTTCAGTAAATTAAAAAACACAAAAACATCAACAATATTATTGAAAATTAAAAGGTAAAAATTATGAGCGCAGATCCGTATCTAGGTGAAATCATGCTGGTTCCATACAACTTCGTTCCGAGAGGTTGGGCGGCATGCAATGGACAGTTACTATCAATCGCACAAAACCAAGCACTTTTCAGCTTACTTGGTACCATTTATGGTGGTGATGGCATAACCACTTTCGCACTACCAAATTTAGGTGGACGCTTCGCACTTGGGGTAAACAATAATTTTCCAATTGGTCAAGCCGCAGGAAGTCAAAGTACGACTCTCACAATAAATAACTTACCAGCACATACGCATGTCGTTGCTAGTCAAACCATCAATGCTTCAGTTTCATTAACACCACAAGCAAGCTCAGTCGGTGGCAATACAAGTAGCCCTGCCAATGCAGCTTGGGCAAATGCAAATGATCCTAACACAGGCAGTGTATATGACGTGTTTACTCAAGATACGAGTCAATTAGTCAATATGAAACCGTTAAATGCAACCACGCAAGTCGTTGTTCCTGTGCAAAACACAGGAATAGCTGGGGGCAGCCAACCCGTCAATATCACAAACCCGTATTTAGCGCTTTACTATGTGATCAGCCTGGAAGGTATATACCCTTCACGCTCATAAAAATTCAAATCAATAGGATTAAGTCTTAATACCATCTTCATCACTTGTATTAAGACTTATTGTGGATGCCAGAAACCACTACAAAAAATGGGGCGATATTCTGAAAAGCCATAAGAGTAAGAACTATGACTTTTATAAATATTAAAGGAAGTAAAATAATGAGCGGATGTCAATGTGATCCACAAGTCGTTCCAGACTACACAAAAGTAGGTTTTAATGGTGAAAGCAGTAATGCTTTACAATCTAGTGTAAAAACAACAAATACAATTGAATCTGTACAAAATCAGTTGAGTAGTACCAATGTTCAGGCTTTAAGTCTAAGTGCTTGTGTAGGTGCTTCTTATCGAAACGGCGATGTTTGTTTTGACTTCCCTGTTTTCGGAAATGTTTGTGTCAATATTCCAATCGGAATTCCTGCAAATGCAAATTTACGCGTATGTGGTGATGTTTGCACAACCTGGGGAATTCCAACAGGACTTAAAATCACCTTGTATGTCAATGATCAAGCACTTTGGAGCGGTACAGTGGTTGGTAGTTGCTAATTAACTATGGTCATCCTCTGCTTACAGCAAGCTTAGTAATTTCTAAGCTTGTTTATATTTAACCCAACATATAAAGATTTATTTAAATAACTATTAATTATATTATAAAAATTAATTTAAATTTTATTAACAAATTAAATTAATTTAAAAAAATATAGCAAATAAAGAACCGATGATTATAATAAAAAATATACGTATATTTGATAATCATCATGATAGAACAAATAAAAGATAGATTAAGTTTTTTTGATCAAAATTTACTTGGCTCTGCTTTACCAAAACCTGTTTTGGTTGTTGATGACGACTATACTGTTCTAAATAGATTAAAAAAAATTTTAATCGACCTTAACTATAGCAATAACGATTTAATATTTTCTGAAAACTTATCTCAATCTATGCTTGAGGTAAAACAACATAATATTGCATTTGCCTTAGTCGATTTAGGCTTGCCTGACGGCAATGGTACAAAATTAATTCGTAGTTTGAGACAAAAAAACTCTACCATTCCAATTCTTGTTATTTCAGCTTGGAGTACCAGAGATGCAATTTTTAAAGCAATACAAGCTGGTGCAACTGGTTATCTATTGAAAGAGCGTGATGATTATGAAGTCACTATTTCAATTAAACAAATATTACAGGGTGGTATTCCGATAGATCCTTTTTTGGCTCAAATCATTTTATCAAATATGGTGAAAAAACCTCAAAAAATTAAGAACTCGCCTGAAAACTTATCATGTAGAGAACTTGAAATATTAGAACACGTCACTCAAGGTTTAAATAATCAAGATATAGCAAATGAGCTAGGATTGTCACGTTATACCATTGAAGCTCATCTGAGAAATATCTACAGCAAGCTTGCTGTAGACAGTCGTTCTAAGGCAATAAAAATTGCTTACTCGTTGGGTTTATTTTAATTATAAAAGTAATCAAATGTATAATATTGAAAATTATTTTGGGCTATTTATTCCTTCCTTCCTCATCATTAGCGGTTTATTTTTAATCTTTACATCAATCCAAAAAAAACTTCCATTATCCATCACTTGGTTTGCAATACTTATTTTATCTTCAGGAAATATGTTATTAGTATCATATTTACAAACATCTTATCCTTCAACCTTACTCTTATTTACTGTATTAGTACTCTCCCTATCTATCTTAATTTCATTTTACTTTTCAATATCTAAAAAATTTAATATTGAAATTAATATTACTTCTTTCCTACTCACCACTTTAATTGCCATTATTTTATTAGTGTATTATTCACAAATAAAAAAAGATTTACATAGTACTTTGATAGCTCTATTTTTGTATTATTTACTACTTACATCAATTCAAATAAAAAAAATTATCATATTCAAAACAAAAAAATTATTTGATAATTTATTAAAAATATACTTTTTGGGGACTATTCTCATCATTATTGTTTTTTTACTCAATAGAAGTAGTCTTGAGACAATCTTTATTCTTAATCACCATTGGTTTTACTTACAGTTTTCTTTTTTTATCTTATTGCTAATTTATTCAAGCTTATTATTGATAAGCTATACGGAAGAAATATTTCATATTCAGCAATCTGATTTACAAAAAATTCGACAGCAAGAGCGCTTACAACTTGCTCATGATTTACACGATATCGTGGGAGGTTCATTAATTCGCTCAATCAGTGTTGTCAGTCAAAGTCAGCAAAATCTGAGTAATCAGCAATTTTTATCAATGCTGAAATTACTCCGAGATGATCTCCGCGAAGTTATCGACAGCAGTTCAACAGTTTCTAAAGAAATTCCTAAAACTCCAATTTTATGGGGAGCACCGATTCGACATCGTTTTAGCCAAATTTTTAATGAGTTAGGTATCCAATCTATTTGGAGTTTTCCTGAGATCTGGTGCTCCAAACCAACAGCTTTAGAATGCCTAACATTGTTGAGAGTAACAGAAGAGGCTTTAACAAATGTGATCAAACATAGTTATGCCAAAAAAGTTTTGGTTCGGTTGTATTTTTCAGATCTCAAACAAATAATTCTAGAAATTAAAGATGATGGTATTGGTTTCAATGTAGATGAAATAAGTGCATCAAATGTCAATATTGGGCTAAAAAGCATGAAAATACGCTTAGAAAAAATACAATCAACGATGAATATTTATTCAAGGCATGGCGAAACTATAATTAAAATTATAAAAAACTAAATAGGAGCCGTAGCCCCTATTTTTCATTCAACTGTTGCAGTTAATTTAATTTGATTATTACTTGATACCATATTCATTTTTTGCACACTAACGCCCATTTGAGAGAGTTGCATCAAAAAATTAGCCAAAACAGCATAATTTTGATGTTCTGCAATCAATTGAATCTGATCTCCGTTTTGCTGAGACGCTACGGCTAAACCTTGTTGCTGAGCAGTACGCTGAATTTTATCTGCAACGGAAAGCCCAAGATCATTGGCAGGCTTCATCGTGGCTGCATTACTTTGCATCCAAACGGTTAAATCTTTAAGTTCATTTAAGCGATTTTGTTGCTGATCAGCTAGAGTATGCATTTTCCATAAGGCAGAGCCTATAATCACAATGGTCAAAAATACGGCTGTGAAGATCACCATCATTCGTTCACGAACAGATAAACTCTGTAAATATTGGTTCAGCGCTTCGGTTTTTTGATCCAAGCTATTTTGTAATGCTGTTATTGCTTTCATTATTTTACTTTCACCATCCCAATTGCACCGATGCTGTCCGCTTGAACATTACCTAATTCAGCTTGAAAACCTTGTTGATTCAATTGTTGAGTTAGTGCTTGCAAATCATCTGCTGATTTAGCTTTTAATGACATTGCCAACATAGATTCTTCATAACTAACTTGCTGAGCAACGATCTGTTTTTGCATTAAGATTGGCCCTACTCGACTGAGTAAAGACAACGCTTGCGTATCACCAAGCTGGCTCATACGCAACTGGCTTTCAAATTGGCTTTTAATATTTTGTTCAGTCACACGACTATTTTCGCCAAACCAGTGTTTGTATTGATCAACCGCTTGAACTGCTGTTTGATCAGCAACGTTCTTCAATTTAGACCATCGTAAAGCATCGTATCCGAGTTGAACAAAAATAACGGCCAATAATACAAATGCAGAAGCTTTCCAGTAACCAGACCATTTAACATCTGCATTTTTCGATTTTGGCAGCACATTAAATGGATGTTGTTTTGCTTTTAATAAAGGCTGAAATTGATAACTAAACTGTGTCTGCTGATCTTGGCTTGAAATATGTTCTAGACAACTATGCTGAGTTTCAGTCAGGTTCGCAAATCTATATTTTGTTTCTGGAGATTGAAATTCTAATAATAGAGCCAGATCATCCACTGAGTTACCTGACCAAACACCTTCTCTTACCAATAAATGATCATAAAGATTTACAATCACCACTTCACTTTGCTCTGGTTCTGGCAAAATTAAGAAATCGGGTAAAAATGCTGTAATTTGGACAGGTAAAAGACTTAAAGCATGTTGCCAAGTTTCAATGGTCGATTGAGCAACACCTAAAATATAAAGTTGATCATTTTGGAAGTGATGAACAACTTTCATTTGATCAATCGGTAAGGTTACAAACTCCTCTAATAGATATTTGATCCCCTCTTGACCTAGTTGCTTATAATGCGTTTTAGTCATGGGTTGCTGCATGATTTGAGCATTTCGGCTTGGAAAATAAAGCACAGCTTCTTTGCCGTTATGCGCTTGCAAATCTTGTATTAACTGTTCAAGACTTACTGCCTCTAACCAATTTTCCCCATTCGACCAATACCATGTTCCATTGGTTTCGGGCATCCATATATGCAGCATCGGTGTTCAGTACCCTTATCCTATTGTGGATATATAAAATTATATTGTTGGTGTAAAACGATTCTTTTGTGTCGATAAACCATTTGCGATCACAGCTTGATCATAAATACGTGCTTCAGCCAATGCAAATGGATTAAAATTCTCATGCGTCAATTGTTCAGCAATATGTGCAACTACATTCATATGACACACAACAGCAATTGATTCATACGGCAATTTTGATAGCCATTCTATCGCATCTTTCGCATCATCATCAGGTTTAATTTTATCGCAAATTAAAACTGGAATGCCGTAAAAATGAGCTTTTATATGTGCCAAAGTCTCTTGGGCACGTAATAAAGGACTGACAATAAAAATTTCAGGTTGAATAACATCTTTTAGAAACTGACCTGTTTGTTCAGCTTGCTGATGTCCACGTTGTGTTAAGGGACGTTGCGTATCATTCCCATTGATGGCTGGAGACGCTTCACCGTGACGAACTAAAGTTAACTGCATAAAATTACCTTATTTTTTATATCTATATTTTAACTACATTTGATGACAGTTTTTTGATTAGACTTCATGATGAGGTAAAACAAACTCAACATCACTGCGATGACCATTCTTCATTAAAGAAAGTGCAATTGTCATAGGTGGTGCATTTTCAAAAATGACTTCATACAATGCATTCGTGATCGGCATATAGACATCTAACTCTTGTGCTTTAGCTCGTACTTGTACAATGGTATTAATCCCTTCTGCCGTCTGACCTAACTCTTTTGTTGCTTGATCAAGGGTTTTACCAGAGCCGAGTGCAAATCCAATTTGGTAATTACGACTCAATGGACTATTACAGGTCGCAAATAGATCACCGACACCTGACAATCCTAAGAAAGTTAATGGGTTAGCACCCTGCTTTACAGCGAAACGACTCATTTCTGCCAAAGCACGAGTTAAAATCATACTTTTGGTATTTTCACCAATCTTGTAAGCCCCACCCATACCCATCGCAACTGCATAGATATTTTTTAGTGCTCCACCCAACTCAACACCATGCACATCATCACTACCAAACACACGGAATAAGGCACTATGTAAAGCATGTTGAACTGCATAACGAACCAATTCTGATTCACTCGCGATTACTGTACCTGATGGCATACCAGCCATAATTTCTTTTGCTAAGTTTGGTCCTGATAATACGCCATAAGGCACTTCAGGTAATTCTTCACGAATGATTTCACTCATGAAACTAAAGGTCTTTGCTTCGATACCTTTAGTTAGAGAAACAACTGCTTGAGCGCTAATGAACGGCGCAATTTTTTTCAAAACATCTCGAAATGAATGACTTGGAATTGCTACTAAAATAATATCGCGATCTCGCACAGCCAATTCTAAATCTGATACTGCACGCAGTCCTGTTTCCAATGTAAAATCAGGTAAATAACGTTTATTAACATGTGTTTGGTTTATTTCATTCGCTGCTTCTTCGTCACGAATCCAAATCATGGTGTCGCAGCCATTACGCACAGCTAAATTGGCCATTGCCGTACCGAAACTACCACCACCCAATACAGTAATTCTTAATGCTGTTTTTTGATCTACTGCTACAGGCTCAACTAAATCACTAAATTTTAACTCTGTCATTTTTTATCCTAAACCAATTTATTTCTTTAATCGTTAACAAATAAGGTTAGTTTGGCTGCCAAACCTTTAAAAATTCTTGAACATCTACATCATTACGAGGAGCAATTGCTTTAGCCGCTGTTCCAATGTAAATAATGCCAGAAATTAGATCTTGTTGCTTAAGACCCAATTGTTGTTTTAACCAATTTGATTCAACTACAGCACCCGAACGCCACATGCTTGCAAAGCCTTGTGCTTGTAATGAGAGCAAGAAGTTTTGAATTGCTGCACCTGTACTTAATATCTGTTCAAAGTGAGGAACTTTTGGATGATCTTGAAGCGTAGTTAATGCCAAGACCAATAAAGGAGCACGAAAAGGATGCTGTTTAGCGCGATCTAATTGTGCTGGGTCAACCTCACCTAAATCAGCCAAAGCTTGAGCTAAATGCTCACCAAATGCAGCACGTAATTCGGGTGTTACAACAACAAAACGTGTTGGTTTTAAACGGTGATGATCAGGCGCTGTAAGTGCAGCTTGTACTGCTTTTTCAATTTGTTGTGTATTGGGCGCAGGCTCAATGAGTTGTCCAATCGATTGACGTTGATGAATATTTTGATGAATCGTCTCTATATTTGAGTCCGCCATTGACATGAATCTAACTAACATAAGGATTGCGCTAGATTATCATAATCTGACTATTTTCCACCACGTTTAATCCTTGCTGAATCATCAATTTGAGAAATTTAACAGAGCCTCACTACAAACTGTACATAACCTGCAAAAGCACTCAAAAATTATATGTTCAAATAATACAATTATGTAACTACCAGAGAACAAGCAATGAAAAAAACATTTATCATGAGTTTATTAGGTGGCTTGGCACTTTGTCTTACTGCATGTGCATCAACACCAACCAATACCTTAGCGATTCAAAAAGAAAATAATCAATATGAAGTGACAGGTATTGGTAAAACAAATTTAATTTCTAAAAACAATGCAATAAGTGCTGCTCAAAAAACTTGTACGCGCAATACTGCCCCTGTTGTTGTCGACGAAAAAACAGATTACCAAGGTGTATTGAAAGGTGTCGTGGATGAGCAAACTGGAAAAATGGTCGAAGCTGCTGCGGGCGTAATCGGTACACTTACAGGGAAAAATGCTTCTCTAGCCAAAGATGACGATTATCAAACGACATTGACCTTCTACTGCAAACCAAATGCTTAAATAAAAAAAGCCGATGTGATCACATCGGCTTTTCTCATTGTAGAGGAGCTTACTGAGCTTCGCTCGCTGCTACTTCAGATGCTGCACTTTCTACAACATCAGTATTCTTCTCATCTAAATTCGGTTTATCAATTGCATCAATGGCAGCTTGTTGTTCTGGGGTAGTCTGTGTCGATACAGTTGAAGCTGCTTGTTCTTGCTGTTCAGCGTTGTTCGCTTCTTCTTTCTTTGCACACGCAGTCAACATGATTGGGGCAATGATTAAAGCGGCAAGAGTTAATTTGAATTTCATCACGGCTTTCCACAGTTACTTGCTTAAGTTAATGACAAGCATATTTCAAATATATGACATTTTTATGACTGCAACTTATCCTAAAACAAAAAAGAGCCGATTCAGCTCGGCTCTTTTTCTATCATCTTATTAAAAAATATAAGATTAATACTGATTATGCACGCTCAAGTAAAACCGCAACAGCAGGTAAAGTTTTGCCTTCTACAAATTCTAAGAATGCACCGCCACCAGTCGAAATATAACCAATTTGATCAGCAACTTCATATTTGTCGATTGCAGCAAGGGTATCACCACCACCTGCAATAGAGAAACCAGCAGATTCAGCAATTGCCAATGAAAGTGTCTTGGTTCCTTCACCAAATTGATCCACTTCAAATACGCCTACTGGACCATTCCAAAGAATTGTTTTCGATGTTTTTAATATCTCAGCAAATGCTTTAGCAGTTTCTGGACCAACATCTAAAATCATATCGTTATCAGTCACATCTGCAACGTTTTTCACAACAGCTTGTGCATTTGCTAACGAACCTAAGAAATCATCAAAGCTAATTTGGCTCGCATCTGCAACCACGACATCTGTTGGCAATGGAACACTGACTTTTGCAGCAATTTGTTTTGCTGTTTCAACTAAATCAGCTTCGTATAGTGATTTACCAACATTAAAGCCTGCCGCAGCAAGGAATGTATTAGCAATACCACCACCCACGATCAGTTGATCACAGATTGTAGAAAGTGAATTGAGTACATCTAGTTTTGTAGAAACTTTAGAGCCTGCAACAATCGCAACCATTGGTTTTTCAGGTGTTTGCATCGCACGACCAAGCGCATCTAACTCAGCCGCCAATAATGGACCTGCTGCTGCGATTGGAGCAAAACGTGCTGCACCTTCAGTTGACGCTTCTGCACGGTGTGCTGTACCAAAGGCATCCATAACGAATACATCACAAAGTGCTGCATATTTTTTTGCAAGCTCTTCGTTATTTTTCTTTTCACCATGGTTGAAACGCACGTTTTCAAGCAATACAACTTGACCCGCTTCAACCTCAACACCATCTAAGTAATCAGTAAATAATTTTACATCTTGACCTAGAGCTTTCGTTAAATACGCTGCTACTGGTGCAAGTGATTGTTCTGGTTTTGGCTCACCCTCTACAGGACGACCAAGATGAGAAAACACCATCACTGCCGCACCTTTATCTAAAGCAGCTTTGATCGTTGGTAACGCCGCACGCAAACGTGCATCGCTAGTAATTTCCCCATTTTTTACAGGAACGTTTAAGTCTTCACGAATAAGAACACGTTTACCTGTTAAATCAAGGTCAGTCATGCGCTGAAAATTCATGGGTGGCTCTCTAGTTGATTTTAAAAACGGCACAATTTTAAATGATTATCAAAAATAAAGGTGAGTTTTTTTGCAGAAAAGCTGGCGAAAGCGTCACTTTTGATTATGATAATCAATGTCACTTATTCTTAATATGATTATGTCTATTCATCCTGATCCAAAAATTAATCGTTTAAATGTCCTTGGCGAACCTTTAGCCAGTTGTTGTTATGATCCGATTACAGGATATTTCCGTAACGGTTTTTGTCATACCTCGGTTACAGATATTGGTCAACACACTATGTGTGCACAGATGACCTCTGAATTTCTAAATTTTTCACAAAAGATTGGCAATGATTTAATTACACCTTTACCTGAAGCCGGATTCCCAGGACTAAAACCTGGTGATTTTTGGTGTATTTGCGTGACACGATGGGTTGAGGCATATGAAGCGGGTCAAGCACCACCCATTAAATTGAACGCTTGCCATAATGCAGTTTTACATTATGTTCCGCTTAATATTCTTGTGGAATATGCAGTGTAATGGATCAATTTGAACTAATTTTGGCTTCTAGCAGCCAAACCCGCAAAGATCTGATGGATCGTTTACATCTAAATTATCGCTGTATTTCACCTGATATTGATGAGTCAGCTGATGGTGAATTACATGCCGATGATTTAGCGAAACGTCTCGCTTTCGAGAAAGCACGGGTGATTGCTGAAAAGAATCCAAACGCTATTGTGATTGGTTCTGATCAAGTTGCTTGGCGAGAACATGCGCCTTATGACTTTATTGGTAAACCATTAACGGTTGAAAATGCGATTCAACAATTACAAGCAAACTCCGGGAAAACTGTATTTTTTAGCACGGCACTCAGTGTCCAGCATTTGCAATCTAGCTTTGAAATCACACTGGTTGAGCATTACCAAGTGAAATTTCGCCAATTGACACTGACTGAGATTGAACGTTATATCGAAATTGATCAGCCTTTACATTGCGCAGGCAGCTTTAAATGTGAAAGCTTAGGGATTAGCTTATTTGAAAAAATGCTTGGTGATGATCAAACCACGTTGATGGGTTTACCGATGATTCAGTTGTGTAAGATTTTACGTGAATTTGGGATAGCTATTCCTTAAAAACACCCTTATCTAAATGAATCTAGATAAGGGTAAGTCATTATATTATTCCTCAACGATCTCAACTCGCTTTGGTAAAGCAAACCAAATAAATACCGTCAACACCAAAAAGAAGGTTGCTGCCACTTCTAATACAGCCCGATGTGATTGACTAAAAGCAAGTTGCGCCGCAGAAATCACTTGATCAGCAATACTTGGTGATATCTGTTTAACTGCTTGTACAGCCTCACCAATTGAAGTACTCACTTGCGCGATCAATGACTCAGGAACTTCGTTTGGTATTACAATTGCTTGTGCATAGAACCAAGAAAGCAATAATCCAAAAAAAGCAATACCGAAACCAGCGCCAAGTTCATATGCCATGCCTTCAATTGCACCAGCAGCACTTGCCTTAGTTGGGGGTACTGATGACATGATTGCTGAGGTAGAAGCAAGTAAAGCTATTTCCACACTCAAACCTAACGCCGCCATCCACGCCCAAGCTTGAAGTTTGGCTTGCATAAAGTCCGTATTGGCTAAACCCCACAAACTTATTGCACTCATCAACATACCCAGACTTGCAATCAAACGTAAACCAAAGCGATTAACCAATATACTTGCAATAGGCCCACCTAAACTAAACGCCAGCATAAAAGGTAAAATAAACATCCCTGCTGCTAATGGCGATAATTCATAAACAAACTGCAATTCTTGAGAAATGAGTAATTCAAAACCAACCAGAGCCATCATTGATACGACTGCCATGACCATACCCGTAGCAATCACAGGATGTTTAAACAATTGCATATCAATCATTGGTGATGTGGCGGTTAATTGTTTGCGGATAAAAGCAATTAATAAGCTAAGTCCAACAACAAAAATCACGACGACACTCATAGTAAACGCATGCATTGCTGTTTTTACTGCATAAATGATGCACAAAATGGCGACTACCAACACTAAGGCTTGTACCAAGTTTAAATTTTGTTTTGGTTGCCCCGCCTGTTTTGGAATCACCCAATAAGCCATGATCAATACCACTACAACAATTGGAATATTGATTAAAAATACTGCTCCCCAATGAAAGTGCTCAAGTAAGAAACCACCAAATAAAGGACCAAAGGCTGCACCACCACCACCGACAGTTGTCCATATACCTAATGCTATATTGCGTTGCTTTTCATCCAAAAAGGTATTCCGTACAGCGGAGAGTGTCGCAGGTAGAATCATTGCTGCACCCACTGCCAATAACGCTCTAGATGCAATCAACATCCATGCTGTAGAGGAAAATGCAGCCATCAAAGATGCTAAACCAAATAATCCGCCGCCGATCATCATTAAGCGTTTAAATCCGATAAGATCCCCTAACGCGCCCATTGGCAGAATCAGTCCAGCCATAACCAAGGAATAAATATCAATAATCCATAACAATTCATTGTTTGTTAGTGATAATGAATCAATAAGTGTTGGCGCAGCAACGTGTAATACGGTTGCATCAATAACAACAGGAAGATAGATCAATGCGATGATTGCAAGAATTAACCACTTGCGGGTCATAAATGCCTCTGAGTTGGACAATTGTTCAAGTTGGCGTTATTATAATCAAAACTGAACACTTGTCCAACTTTAAAATTTAAGTTAGTTTGTATCGGTTTGTGAAAAGTTATTTAAGGTGATGATATATGGCATATTTAAACAAAGATCAACGTCGTGAAATGATTCTACAAGCGGCTATGAAAGTTGCTTTAAATGAAGGTTTCTCAGCAATGACTGTACGTCGTATTGCTACTGAAGCGCAAACCTCAACAGGACAAGTACATCATCACTTTGCATCCAACTCACATTTAAAAGCCGAAGCATTTATTCAACTCATGCAGCAACTAGATGAAATTGAAAGTCTAGTGGCTACAAACAACTATTTACATCGTATTTATTTTTTACTGGGCTGTGAAAATATAGAGCAAGTTCAGCCCTATTTAAGATTATGGAATGAAGCTGAAGTTTTAATTGAACAAGATGCAGAAATTAAAAAAGCCTATAACATCGCAATGCAAGATTGGCACGATTCTATCGTCAAAATTATCGAAGAAGGTAAACTTTGCGAAGAGTTTAAATTTGAAACAAAAAGCCAAGACATTGCTTGGCGTTTGATTGCTTTTGTCTGCGGTTTAGAAGGTATTTATAAACTTGGTTTGTCGGGACTAAATGAAGAAGATTTTAAACGGCATACCGAATATATGATCAAATCAGAGCTTTATCCCTGAGTTAATGATCATGCGCATGTACTTCTTTATCTTCAACCCCTTGATCCATCACTTGCACAATACCCTGTCCATTTTTGATTTCAGCCGTATAATTTCCTTTATCACTGTAAATCTGAATAATCGTATATTGATCTTTTTGACTTTGAGTAATCGTAAAGTAGTTCCGCTCTGGTATACCTTGTTCAAACTCACCACGCCAACGTAAGATATCATCATCTACTTTTTCAATTTCAACAATTTTCCCACTACGATTGAGTCCATACTCAAGCATCTGGAACTTAACTACATCACCTATATTTTTGGTTTCAATAATATTTTGATTATAGTTAACAGCCATTCCTTTATTGCTTTTAGAGAGCGGTAAGGCTTCACTATTTTTCAAATCATTGTCTTGTATTTCATGAAACAAGACGGTTTCTTTCTTCGCAGTTTCTAATTCCTGTTTTGAAATATTCAAATTGTCACGCGGAAAATTAGATGCGGATTGATTAGAAGAACTAAAACGATTCGATTTTTGAGTTGAGCCATTCTGTGTAGATGCCACAACTTGATCAGGCTTAAAAAAAACAAATAAACCTACAGTCACGATCAACGTGACTGCAAGTAAAGTTAAAATTTTATAGTGCTTCATAAATTTGAAAACAACTTAATTATATTGTGAGATTCGGATAACGTTAGCATTAATAACACTAACAGCATCTTTCTTGCCTTCTTCGCCTAAACGCACACCATATTTTGGGTTATAAAGATATGGGCTCGAATAGAAGTTTAAGTTATTTCCACCCAAAGCGGTGCTTCCTAATGGATGAGAAAAACCTGAACCGATATTGGCTGAGTCACCATGATACAAACCTAAATTATGACCGACTTCATGCCGCATTGCTGCAACTGAACAGCCAGCAATATCATTTGCACCAATCATGTTATACGAACTCGCATTGATCCAAGCCCAACCACAACCGCCAGCACCAGGCTCATTTCCTTGGTAATAGACACCATCTGCTAATACGCGTTTACGTTCTGCTTGAACGGTTGTATCCGAGCGTCCAACATTAATTGCATCAAGTAAAGTCGCAGCAGGAATTTTATAAGTTAAATATCCTATTTGTCTTAAATAAAATTTGGCTGATGAATTTTCCGCAGTTAAATTGGTTAAATTCAATCCTTCAATCATACGAAGTTTTGAAGCACTTTCACCTAAAATAGTAGAAACTTCTGGACTATTAACCAACAACATATCAATGGTATAGCTATCAATTGCCCAACCTTGAGCAGTGAAAATAAAACGACGATTTTCACCAGTTTTGATTGTAGTAGATAAGCCGTTAGCCGCTGTAATAAAACTATTTGTAGACGCTGTAGAAGACAAAATCACCTTATCACCCACCTGTGCCGTTGTCGGTAAATTAATTGTTTGTTTCCAATTAGAATCCGAAATATTCACTTTGAGTGTAGGCTGAGTCATATTGGGTAAAGTTGAAGCAATTTCACTGCTTGAACTAATAGTTTTTGTTGGAGCAGACATTAGAACCCAATGAGCCTTATCTGTTACATACATAAACTCATATTGATCACCTGTTTTCAGACTCAATGTCGCACTACTATTGATATTCGTATTATTAATTTTTGCAGCCCAAGTTGCTGTTGATTTAATAATGATACGATCACGATCATTTGCAGTAGTTGGCAATGTGAAATTTGAAACCCAATTTGCATCTGCAAAATTAACTTCCGTCACAGGTGTCGTTACAGCATTTAAGCTTGTTCCAATATCCTTAACGTTTATTTTAACGGGTTTAATAAACTCAGGCACCCATTTCTGTAAAGCAGCGTTATATTTCAGCCAGTATTCACTGCCATTATTTAGATTATAGCTACTACCAAAAAGTAAATTATCTTTCGAAATTTCAGAAGCATAAGCCGCAGTGGAAACAACTTGAACTAAAGCACCATCCATCACATTAGTTGGCAACACAATTGTTTTTGCCCATTTTCCATCGGCAACTGAAACCTGCTGTAATTTAATATTACTTAATGCGATTTGTTCAACTTGTGAATTATTACTCGGACTTACAATAGCAAGTTGAGCCACCCATTTCTTTGAAGTTGAATTATAGACAAATTGAAAAGTATCTCCGCTTTGAATTTCAAGCACTTCAATGGGTAAATTTGTATTTGAAGTATCTAAGTAACTTTTATAGCCCGCTGTTGATTGAATAGTTACCTTATCTAAATTATTTGCGTTATTTGGCAAATAAATATTTTTTACCCAGTTGCCATTTGCTAAAACAAATTTTAGATCAGCATAACCCGTTGGGATATTGCCACTATTACTATTTTGATTTGGAGATAATGTAGTAGACGCATAAACTGCTGAGGCAGCCAATAGTCCTGCTATACAAATCACTCTAAGACTTAATTTCATTTATTTTCCTTTTTTGTGCTTTTTTTGCACAAAAAGAATAGCAAAAATAACCTCCCACCTCAATCAATATTTAAAATATATTATTTAAAATCATAATCTTATTTTTATCACAGTTTAGCAACAATCTGCTTAACCATTCAAGTTAATAGACTAAATATCCAAACAGAAGCTGTAATTTTAACGAAGATTGTTACTCTATATGATTTGCTGTAAAAGTGCGTAATTCAGCACATAAGTCCTCTTATTTATTAATTTTACTAAATAGTATAATCTTGAGTTTAGTCGTTCCAATTTAGAGGAACAAGACAGCAAAAATATGAAGTTACAATGATCATGAGCGTTGACTTAAAAATTAAAGTTAAGTTGATATTTAAAAAAGATTTATGCATGAAATAAAAAATGGAAATACCAATTTTAGAAAGTTCTAGGCTGAATTTATTCATATTTTCTATTGAAGATATAGCTGATATCTATCCCTGTATAACACCAACGTTAACTCGATATATGACGTGGGAACCAGCTCAAAGTCTTGAAGCATTAGAACATATCTGTAAAAAATGGCTGATTGCTGAAGCAAACGCCACTGACCTTCACTTCGTATTACGTGATAAAGAAAATCTACGTTTTATTGGTCTTATTGGCTTACATCGGATACACACTTTAACCCCTGAACTGGGTTTGTGGATTCGGGAAGATTGTCACAATCATGGTTTTGCTAAAGAAGCATTGCTTGAAGTCTTTTGTTGGGCTTCTCGCAATATATCCGCGCAATACTTTGTATACCCTGTTGCAGTAGATAATCAGCCAAGTCGTAAACTGGCTGAATTTTTAGGTGGAACTATTGCTGGATACAAAACAGAAAGCAAATATGAGGCGGTGATTTATCATATTCCGCCTTATTCAAAATAAAATCAATTAAAACCAGCCCTTACGACCATTTAATATTTCATCTGCACAACGTAAAGTTTCTTGGCTCAAACCCCATAAACGATAATCGCCTGTCGCAGATGTGACATTAAAATTATGCGTGTAAGCAAAACTGATTCCGCGATCAGGATCACACCAAGCACCCGAGCCATTAAAACCAACATGACCAAAACCATGTGGTGCACGCTTACCCATCGTTAAAATACGGTGATACCCCAAACGCCAATGCATTGGAATAGGCATGACTCGATCACGTGCTGTGAATTGCACTTTACCTAACTGCTTGAAAATCTCAGGGCGAATCAACTGCTCACCATTCCACTGCCCTTTATTGGCAAGCATAGCGTAAACTTTTGCTAAACTATCCGCAGTAAACACCCCATTTGCAGCAGGAATAATTGCCTGTAAGCCAGCATCACTAAAAAAGCTAAAATGATTCATTCCTTTTGGAATCATCGCATCTTTAAAATCTTGTGGGCTTTGTCCTGATAGTTCTAATAGTTTTTCAGACAAGGATGACTTGCGCGATTGATTAATCTTTTGAACTTGAGGTTTAGAAGTAACATGCGTTTTTGGTTTTGATATTAAGCGAGCGACACGATTCAATTCTGAACTTGGTACGCCAAAATACGCTCCATTCAATTCGAGCGGCTGAACTAAATAACGTTGCATTAGCCAATTTAAAGGTTGTTTAGCAGCTTTCTCAACCACACCCCCCAAAATCCAACCATAAGTTAATGGTTGATACGCATAACTTTGCCCTGCTGCAAAGCGTGGCGTAGCACCTGCTACAACCTCTAACATATGTTGCCAATCTAACATTTCTGTTGCTGAATCGATAAGGTTACGAATATCAAATAGACCCGTTTGATGAGATAACACGTGCCTTAATGTGATATTCGCTTTACCATTTTGAGCAAATTCAGGCCAATAATTTGCAATTGGTTGCTCGTAATCAAGTAAGCCTTCACTTACTAAAATATGTGCAAGCGTTGCTAAGATTCCTTTACCTGTTGAATAGCACATTGCCAAAGTATCAGACTGCCAATCTTCTTCTTGAGATTTTTTACCTGTAAATATATCGACAACTTTTTTGCCTTGGAAATAAACAACCAAAGCCGCACCACCCCGATCGCTTCTTGCATCTTGAAAACGGCTAAACTGACGTGCTAAATCAGAAAACCGTTCATCAACTGTGCCACGATAATTATGAGTATCGGCTAATAAAAGTTCTTTAATCAAAGCTCAAATCCTTATGATATTTATATTTTTAGAATATCCCTCTTGCGAACAAAAGGGATCATTAGAAATACATGATGGTATTAAAGGGCTTTTACTGTACCCGCAACATGTGGTTTTTTAGATTTTACATTACGAATTAAGAACTCAGTTTGTTTTGGTTCAATCGCAGTTAAAAACTCTACTGTTGAAGGTAAAAACATAGGTAACTTGAACCAGACATCTGCTTCATACGCATTTGGAAGTTCAAGGCTAGCTAATGCTTTTGCTTTACTCCACATACCATGTGCAATTGCTTGTTTAAAACCAAATGCTTTTGCTGTAACAGCGTGGATATGAATCAAATTAAAGTCACCTGAAATCATTGCATAACGGCGACCAGTATTCTCAGAAATATTCCATTCTGTTTGCGGCTGATAAGCTGGCTCTTTATTTTCTTTCGCTTTTTCAGATGCTTTTTTCTCAGTTTTTTGGCGAGATAAGTAAGTTGTTAAACTTTCCATCACCACTTCACCACCAACTTTTGCAGTTGTGATGAAATCAAACTGTAAGCCTTTATCATGTGGTTGTAGCTCGCCAAATTTACATGACAATGTAATCTGCTCATCTACACCAATTTTGCGTGTTTGTTTGATCTGGTTACGGATATGCACCAAACCTAATATCGCAAATGGGAACGCTTCGCTCGTCATCATGTGCATTTGCAAGCTTTGAGATAATACTGCCAAGTAAATTGCAGGTACAAATCCATCATTTTTAAAACCACAAATTTCGTTGTAGCTTTCTAAATGTTTTGCATCAATTTTGAGTGTATCAACCACATATTCAACTTGTGGCAAAACTTTTTCACCTTTCGGCTTTTTGAAAATTAAACCTTGGATAACTTTTGGATAAGCTAAATAAGGTTTTGGTAATTGACTAAAATGACGTGTATTCATAATAAACCTTTCTATATTTTTATAAAAAAGGGATGCACTAGCACCCCTCTTCAAAACCTTAATGCTTAAGCACCTAACAGGCTTTGACCACAAACGCGTACTACGTTACCAGTCACACCTGTTGAACCTGTTGATGCATACCAAGCAATCGCTTCAGCGACATCTACAGGCAAACCACCTTGATTCATTGAGTTCATACGACGACCTGCTTCACGAATCGCAAAAGGAATCGCAGCAGTCATTTGAGTTTCAATGAAACCTGGTGCAACAGCATTAATGGTAATGCCATTCTTTAATGTAGGCGCAGTAAACTTCACTAAACCAATCACACCTGCTTTAGAAACAGCATAGTTAGTTTGACCTAAGTTACCAGCGATACCACTGATTGATGATACACAAACGATACGACCATTTGCATTTAAACCATCATTAGAAAGTAAGTAATCGTTAACGCGCTCAATAGCAGATAAGTTAATGTTGATGACTAGATCCCAAAGCTCAGGCTTCATATTTGCCAAAGTTTTATCACGAGTAATACCCGCGTTGTGAACAATAACGTCTAAACCACCTTGTTTTGCAGCAGCAGTTTTGATTTTTTCACCCGCATCAGCAGCAGTAATATCAATTGCCAATACTGAGCCACCAATTGAACCTGCAACACGCTCTAAATCAGCTTGTTGTTGTGGAACGTCTAAGCAAATCACATGCGCGCCATCACGAGCAAGAACATGAGCGATTGCTTCACCAATACCACGGCTCGCACCTGTTACTAATGCCGTTTTACCTGCAAGTGGCTTCGCCCAATCTAAGTCAACCACATCAGCTTTAGAAACACGGATCACTTGACCAGAAACATAAGCTGAACGCGGAGAGATTAAGAACCGTAAAGTTGACTCTAGGTTTTCTTCAGCACCTTGATCAACATAAACCACTTGAGCAGTAATCCCTTTTTTAAATTCCTTACCAGCAGATTTAACAAAGCCTTCAAGCGCACGTTGTGCAATTGCTTGTTTTACGGTCTTAGCTGTTTCTGGTGTTGTACCAATAACAATCACACGACCAGAACTAGAAATTTGACGAACGATTGGATTAAAGAAGTCATACAATGCTTTTAATTGTTCAGAATCTTGAATACCAGAAGCATCAAATACCACCGCTTTAAACTTTGACTCTTTATCATCAGCATTTAAAGGACGAAGATTTAAACCAACTTTTGCAGCAGTTTGTTGTAATTCAACATTATTACCCACATAACTATCTGCATGGATATTGCTAAGTACTTGAGCAATAGCAGCAGAAATCGTGCTTGATGGAGCAGCGCCAAACAATACGGCACCATTCACAACAGGTTGAGCACTTTCAAAACGTTCTAACGTTACTGGCGATGGTAAACCTAAATTTTTTACAACAAACTTACCCAAAGGTGATTGTGTAAATGCTTGGTATTGATCGGTCATGATTATTATCTCTCATACAAATGAATTTTCTACAAACATATGCTTCATGTTAGCCTAAAAACATGAAATCAATGTCTGATTGACTCATAACAAATCATACTTGAGTTCATGTTCTGATGTCTTGACCTGAATGTGGTCTAAAGCGTCATTCTAGTCAATACAGCAGTATTGTAAATATGGTATTGTTATCACAAGAATATCGCAATTATGCTTGGAAAAGCCTTATGAGCAAAACAACTCAAGAAAATCCAGCAGTCGAAAATTCTGCTGAAGAAAATGTGTCAAATACATCAAAAGCAGCTTCTACTACACGTAAAACTGCTAGCACAACTTCAAAAGCAGCAAGCACGACACCTAAGACAACTCGTACTACCACTCGTAGTCCGAAAAGTACTGCTTCTTCTAGTACGACAAAAGCAGCATCAGCTAAAACAACCAAACCTTCTGTTCAACAGGATAAAACCATGAGCCAAAACACTGTGCGCCGTGTTGCCATTATCGGCGGTAACCGTATTCCTTTCGCTCGCTCTAACGGCGCTTATTTCACAGCTTCTAACATTGACATGTTTACTGCTGCGTTAAACGGTTTGGTTGAGCGCTTCAACCTACAAGGTCAACGTTTGGGTGAAGTTGTTGCTGGCGCAGTATTAAAACACAGCCGTGACTTCAACATGACTCGTGAGTGTGTTTTAAATACTCAACTTGCTCCTGAAACACCAGCTTGTGATCTTCAACAAGCTTGTGGTACTGGTTTACAAGCAGCATTCCAAGTAGCAAACAAAATTGCTCTAGGTCAAATCGAAGTGGGTATCGCTGGTGGTGTTGATACTACATCTGATGCACCTATCGCATTTGGTGATGGTTTACGTAAAGCTTTACTTGAGCTTAACATTGCTAAAACGGGTAAAGATCGCTTAAAAGCACTTTCTAAGATCAATGTTAAAGATCTTATGGATGCACCTAAAAATGGTGAACCACGTACTGGTTTATCTATGGGTGACCATCAAGCAATTACTGCGCTTGAGTGGGGTATTCCACGTGAAGAGCAAGATGCTTTAGCTGCGTCTTCTCACCAAAAAATGGCGAAAGCATACGAAGAAGGTTTCTTCGATGACCTAATTACGCCATTCCTAGGCTTAAGCCGTGATAACAACTTACGTGCTGATTCAACTGCTGAAAAATTAGCTAAATTAAAACCAGTATTTGGTAAAGGCGAAGCTGCAACAATGACAGCGGGTAACTCTACTCCACTTACTGATGGTGCTTCATGTGTACTTTTAGCGTCTGAAGAATGGGCTAAAGCAAATGGTCACGAAGTTCTTGCTTACTTAACGTTCTCTGAAACAGCTGCAGTTGATTTCGTTGGTAAGAAAGAAGGCTTATTGATGGCGCCTGCTTATGCAGTTCCGCGTATGCTTGAGCGTGCTGGTCTTAAACTTCAAGATTTCGACTACTATGAAATTCATGAAGCATTTGCATCACAAGTTCTTTCTACTTTGAAAGCTTGGGAAGATGAAAAATTCTGTAAAGAGCGTTTAGGTTTAGATGCACCTTTAGGTTCAATTGATCGTAGCAAATTAAACGTTAAAGGTTCTTCTTTAGCTGCTGGTCACCCATTTGCTGCTACTGGTGGTCGTATCATCGCGACTGCTGCAAAAATCTTAAACCAAAAAGGTTCTGGTCGCATCTTAGTTTCGATCTGTGCTGCTGGTGGTCAAGGTGTAACTGCTATTATTGAAAAATAATTGCTAGCCTGAAACAAAAAGGGATTAAATCTTTGGATTAAATCCCTTTTTTATTATAATTATGATTAAATAAACCAATATCTATAAAAATATAGCACATGCAGTCATTTCTATTTGATCAACTCTTTTACATTGGTACTTGGCATCCAATATTCTTGATCATGCTATTTGCTTTTGGATTCTATCTGGCAGAGCTATCATTTAAAAAAGCTCTAGTTATACACCCTATTCATCACTTTAAAACTGGAAAAAGATTATTCAATAGTTCTTTTGGTGCTTCGCTATCTTTTTTAATAACTTATGCTCTTAATTTCAATTTTATTTTCTACCTAACGTTTTGTATTTTTGTTCCTTATATCTTAGTAAGTAAAACCTATCATCAAGCACAAAATGGATATTAAAACATGTGGTTATTCATCATAAATATCTTCCTATTTTTGGGGCTATGTTTTGTTCTACTCCATTTCTTAGCTGGTGAAGAAAGACATTTATCTATTATTATATTTTTCGCAATTTGTCTTTGGTTCATGAGCTTTATCGTTTGGATGTTACACTTTAAAGATCACGTTGTTGCTTAGGCTATCTAGCTCTTTTAAACTTCACATAATAATCATTTAAAACTTTAATCGCTTGCTTCAACTGTTTAAGATTTTCTTCTGTATTCCCCAACCGCTCAACAAAACGCTGTGAGTGTATTTCTAGATCGATCTTTTCATTAATTTGCGGTGCAATCCGAAATAGCTTTTCGAGATCGTCAAATCGATCTAACTTTCGGTTTGAGAAATATTCCAGACGAAATCCCAACTCATTCAAAACGATGCCTTTATAAATTGCACCACGACTATCAAAAACCAAGTCATTTTCTTTAAGGAATAGCTGTTCAGGTGTTTCCTTTGAACTTTTGAATAAGCTAGTTAGTTGGCTTAACATATGATCTATCTATACAGCTTTGCTTTGATGACTTGCTTATTAAAACGATAAAGTACCCATTGATGCAAGCTAACAATCAATCAGGAATAAAAAAGCACCCTTAAAAGGATGCTTTTCTAAATCAGGTTAACCATATTGTTTTTTCAAATAATCAACAATCTTAGCCGACTCAAACATCTTCACGCCTGTGTTTGGATCAATTAAAAATGGAACTTGAATATCACGTCCCATTATTTCGACAGTCTTCTCACGCTTGCCATTCGGCAAAGGAATATATGGACCAGGTTTTAAACGTAAAATGGCAGGTCCCATATCTTGCCAACGCTCTTTTGGTACGTTGTGTAAAATATAAGGTAATTCTAATTCAGTAAGAACCTCACGTACTAAACGTGTATATGGACTCGCTTCAAAGCTCCACAATTCTAAAAGCTCTGTAGGCGCTGGGCGATCTATAATTTGCTTATTGATCCACACACCGCGAGCGGCATTCGCAACAGTTGCTAAGGTCGAAATATATGGTAATTTTGGATAATAGCTATATTTTTTAGGTGTATGCCCTGTTTTGCCATAATGCTTAAACAGATGATGAATGATCTCTTGTGACTCGTAGAGTTGATCACCTGTGTTTTCATCAATCAAAAATGGAAACTGTCTTTTACCGCCCTTTTCTTTTACAACTTGGCGATATTTTTGTCCGCCTTTAGGACATGGATAAATTTCAACATCTAGATTTAACATTGTGATGACTTCACGGACACGGCGGCAAAATGGTGAACCTTCAAACTCATAGAGCTTAATCGGCTTCGCAGGTTGATTCGGAAATGGTGTTCCTGATACCCCACGTCCACCTTCGATCAGTGTTGCAGCTACTGATTGTAAAACTTTAAACTGATGACTCACCATTTTAAGCATACTGTTATCCTTTTAGCAGTCGACTAATTTTTCTTTTGCAATCACAATTCCGTTATTATCTGCATAGATATAATCACCAGAACTGATCGTCACGCCACCAAAATACAATGTGATGTCTACTTCACCTATGCCCTTACGATTACTTTTTTGTGGTATTGCAGCCAATGCATGTACACCTAAATCTAATTCCGCAATTGCATCCACATCACGCACACAACCATAAATCACCACTCCATTCCAGTGATTCTTTACAGCTGATTCTGCAATCAAATCTCCCATAAGTGCGCAACGCATTGATGCACCACCATCAACAACCAATACCTTACCAGTACCATCCGTTGCTAAAAGCTCTTTAACACGAGAGTTATCCTCGAAACACTTTACAGTTACGACTTGCCCACCAAAGGTTTTACGAGCACCATAGCTTTTAAAGAATTTACCATCTAAGGAAGGTATAACGACTTGTAAATCTTTTTCTGGATTATCATCTAATAAATCACAAGTTACGAAAGTTGCTGTTGTCACTTAAATTCTCCATTACTGCGTTTGTTGTATGCTTAAATTGTCATAAAGTTTGAATATGGCGGTCTGACTTTGCGCTGCAACAACCATTGTATGCGCTAATTGCTCAGCGGTTACAGGTTTAAATTTAAACGGCTTGGTCCATGTTTTTTCAACCAATTTAAATAAAGTTTGCGCTACGTCCTCTAAAATACGAACATCACTTCATTTGCCAATTAAAAGCGAAGGCTGAAAAATAGATAGTTTATAAATTGATAAACTTTTCAGATAATCCTCCAACTCACCTTTCACTTTATTATAAAAAATAGGCGAATTTGCATCAGCACCTAATGCGCTCACAATTAAGAAATGAATATTTTTATCTTGAATTAGGTCTGCAAAATGCGCGTTAATTTCATAATCAATTGCATAAAATGCTTGTTTAGAACCTGCTTGTTTTATCGTACTACCCAAACAACTAAAAGCATGTGTATGTGAACTTACATCTTCATCATTGAGTAAAAGAAAATCTTCTAAAACCAGCTGAGTCACCTTGCTATAAGCATTTAATGTGTCAGACTTTTTACGTACAATAACTGTAATTGCACTAAAATCTTCTAATTGTTGTAACTCATCAATCAAGGCTTGTCCGACTAATCCGGTTGCACCAATGACGATTGCTTTTTTATCACCTATTTTCATTTTTATTCCACTTAAGTCATTACTCGACCTAATGTAACGTTTTCTTGCACGTTTATCATCTGTTAAATGCACTTAAAAACATGACAAAGCTTGACTTCGGGGCTTAGTTTCCTCAAAATATGCCACTTGTTTACGGGCTGGTGAATGTTGCCAATTTATTGGTTTTAACTTCAGCCCGCCCAGACCAACTTATTTTTAAGGAGTGCACGAGTGGCAAACTCTGCTCAAGCTAAAAAACGTGCTCGTCAAAACGTTAAAGCACGCAAACACAACGCAAGCTTGCGTTCTATGGTTCGTACTTACATCAAACGTACTGTAAATGCGATCGCTGCTGGTGATTATGCTGTTGCTTCAGAAGCTTATAAAACAGCTGTACCTGTAATCGACCGTATGGCTGATAAAGGTATCATCCACAAAAACAAAGCTGCTCGTCACAAGAGCCGCTTAAATGCTCAAGTTAAAGCGTTAGCTAACTAATTTGATCGTATAAAAAAGCCCGATTTTCGGGCTTTTTTATTGCCTTCAGTTTATGCAAATGGTGACAAGCATGTTCTTTCATTTTGCACAATTGCTATAATTTTTTGACAGCATTTGTAGCTATCTTCCAATAAAAATAAATCGTGCGCTCTTAAATTATTTTGAATAAATAACGTCTTATAGAATTGATATCGTTCATTCAGGAAATCATGATCTTGGCTTAGGGCAATCATCATTAACTCTACACGAAAATCCAAATCAACTCGCTGATTTAATGGCATAGCGTGATATGCCCAAGCTTGTAAGTTATCTATATTTCCATGACCTAAATGCGAAAAAATAAAATTGATATAAGCATCTAATTGACTAAGAAACTTATGGATATCGTTGGCGGAATCCCATCTTCCAGACAAATCGAAACTTAATTTATCTTTTTGACTAAATTGATCAAGAGTTACAATATCAACTGGTCTCAATCGAAAAATAAGACGTTCAGGTATTTGTTCTTGTAATTCTGTAGGAATAAATCGATTGGTCATATCTATAGCAAAAGAGACCATTGGGCTAATGGTTAATTTTCTTAGCACCAATTTAAGCTGATAAAAAATACCATCATATTGCTGCGTTAATAAAAAACATCGATACCCTGTATCAATTGAACGTTCAGGATGCTCAACATTCCCCCAACGAGAGATATAGTCATGTGCAATGTTAAAAACATTCAGCTTTAGATCTCGCGAATAAGATTGTTCTTGAAACCATTTACTCATCAATTGTTCAGCTTCATTCATATTTTGAGGAATCTGAAATTCACTGCGATTTATGGCTACTTTATCAACCATATGAGTTTCTGTTTGTTTTGCAATTAATGGCGCTAACAAATAAGGCTGCAACATTGTTGAAATAGCATCTTGGGGTGATTGAAGCTCACCTATTGCCCATATATTATAATCAGGCTCATAACAGCCTACACCCGTTGCATGTACCGCTTCATAAAATACGCGATACAAGGCATCGTTTTGTGCTTCTAAAGCAAGAACATCTAGTTGCACACTTGCAGATAATCCCTGAGAAAATTGTTCCTTCAGCGAACTTACCCACTGTTGGGTCTGATCTGTAAAATAATTTTGATATTCTGGATCACAAATTTTACTCGAAAATAAATCTAACCAAGCCTTCAACGTTTTACCATGACTTGATACTTTGCCATATTGTTGGTGCAACTCTAATGCAGCCTGATGTGAATCATCTTCGGCAGGAACTTTACCTGTAAATATCTCAGATTCCCACAAATAAATCGTGTTTAATAACATCTTTTTATCCAATTATGCGTCAAGTTTATCTTTTTTTATTTTTTTATAATGCCCAAAAAGAGATTTTTTTGAAAGCACAGTTTTTAAACTTATATGTAACTTGTTATTTAAAAGAAATGGCATAAATCCTATGCAAGGTTTTATGCCATTAATTCAATACAAAGACTTAAAATATCACCTACGGATTAACCTTAAGTAATTTTGTTGCGATTGGTAGGTTTTTCGATGATAAACCAGCCAGAATTAAGCTGTTATTTATTGGAAGCGATGTCCATTTTTGATTCCCGCCATTGGTACATCTATAGCGGATTAAACGAGCACGATTATTAGTAAGATAACCACCCTCTAAATCAAAACATTGATTAGATTGTTTGATCGCCTGTTGTGCGGTATCCACTTCCCAAATCTGAGATGCTGTACCACTACAAGGCATTAAATTAACCACATTACCAGACAGTGTTGTTAAACATTGATCAATATATTGCTTATTATGAATTTTACCTAAAGCATCATACATCCACTTTTCAGAGTCATCTCCTGTACAACCACTTGCCCCACTAATAAAAGTATTTAATTGACCCGTTGCTAATTTTTCAACTTTTAAACAGTTGGTCTTGTTCATGAGTGTGCTTGTAGAATTGAACGTAAAATCATTTTTTAAATCCAATTTTTCAACAAATGCATTAAATGCAGTTACAGCATCAGCGTTTAAATTGGTTAAATCTGAACGATAAACATTGATCCAACGATTTAATCGATAAAGTTTAATTTGCTGTTGAACAAAACGTTGCATCTCATTTTGAGCATCAAGTGATAACTCATCTTTAAATGTACGATATGAATCAAATAATAATTTAGATTCAGGAGAAAGACTTACGACTGCTTTATCCTTATTTTGTAGCAACGCTTGTTCAAAATGTGGAAGTTCAATCGCCTTTAATGCTGAGTATCCAGCTTCTTTACCAATCACGACGTAAGGTGATAATGGTGTGTTTGTTGCAGGAATAGTGATGCTTGAAAGTAAAACTGCTGCTTCATTTGCTTTTTTACAATACAGTTTAGCTTGTTGAGGTGATTCACTTTGCGCCACATTTACATGGAATTTATTCGCATTACTATTGGTATTCATCCGCTGAGGTGCTAATGCAATATTTTGACTAGCACTCGCAAACTGAATATTGAGCCAACACTGTGCTGTAGCACTGTTTGGATTAACCTGCGGTAAATTAAACACATTTCCCCAATTTCCTTTAGCCGCTGGATAGATTAAACCTTTTTGATTAACAGGATCATAGCCACCTAAAATTGTATAAACAGGCACACTAAATAATCTTGGTTTCAAGTAATTACCATCAGCACTGTTATACCAAACATTATTTGAGTTAGGCGTTTTTGGCTGTGCAACATCCATTGTACGTGTAATAGAGTTCCACTTTTTATACCCTGTAGGTGAAGAAGCGTCCCAAACGTAGCGATCAAATGCAGGTTGGATTTTAAGATAAGTGCTATAACCAGTGTAATGCGTATATTTAGAGATGCTACTTGCCGTTGCCCCGCCTGACATTGCATCCCAACCATAGGCATACTTATTTAGAAAATTGGGCACACCATTACTACCATCACCCAAATTCGTGGTTGACCAGTTTAAATTACCTCGCATTTTATTTCTAAAGGCGATATAACCCCATCCACTATCCGCATGATGCGCTGCCCAAAACATATTATTGCCTACAGAGCCAGGGTAATGCCCTAATCCGTAGTGATGACCGATTTCATGACTAAATTCATTTCCTACAGAATCGATAAGTGTCAGCATACCATTACCACCACTTAGACCATGCGTGACATCACCATTACTATACTTTCCTCGTGCATAATGCGTGATCACACTTTGAGTAAGTTGTGGTTGTTCTTGGCTTGCCATTGATGCACTAGTAATTCCCCAATTGGCAAGATTTATGCCTACACCAAAAGTCGACTTAGCGGTGTTCTCACGCATATCTCCACTATATACATCACCCGTTGTCGAGCTCGCAACGTCATAAATGACGCCACTTGCAACCATTACTTTGTCCAACTTGAGATCTTCATATTTTGAGACAATCATTCGAGCAGCAGGAATAGTTTGAAAATAATCAGTTCCAGCCTTTTCTGGCTCCAATAACATATAGTGACCATTGGATTTAGGCGAATCTGTCAATAAACCTAAACGAATATTTTGTACAACCAACTCACCTGGCGCAGCCAAATCAATATTCTCTGCGGTTAATTCACCAACGCGGTTATTTATTGGATCAATGATTCGAAGATTTAGACCCGCTCTAATTTCATTCCATTTTAATGCGACTGTCCACGCACGTTTAGAATAGTTTACAGGTGATCGTGTATCTGAATTGGATTGATCTGAAGCAGCAATCCGCGAAGGTTCCTTTAATTTTACAGTTCGTACAAGTTGACTACCTTGATATATTCCGACTTGTAGCTGTTGTAGATCACCCATTTCAGCCAAAGGACTTACTAGTAATAATGCATCCTTCTCAGTCGTTAAACGTGGCATTGAATCTTTTTCATTATTTTTAGGATTGACTACATGGCTTTGTGCAAACTGAATCATTGCAGCAAAACTACCTGTTAAATCATTTCTTAAGACACGTGTTTGACCTAATTTATCATAATCGTAAAAACCTAAAATCGAATCATCCATTGCATCTTTTTTAGGTTCAGGATACTTTTCTGGAACTGGAGCAGGATTTTCACTTCCTGATCCATTATCGGGTGTTTCAGCAGACCCATCACCCGGTAATTCATTACTCCCACCATCGGGCTTTGGATTCTGGTTATTCTCTGAACCTGAAGAGTTGTCTTTAGGCGGTTCATTCGGTTTAGGATTATTTTCACCCTCTCCACCTCCGCCACAAGCAATCAGCATGGTTGATAATAAGCATACTGTTAAATGTTTAAGTCGTAATTGCATCACATTTCCCCAAGAAAAAGTGTATTAGAATATTGATAAGTATAATTTATGTGTAATAGTTAAAATTATTAGAAATCATACACTTAATATAATAACAAGTTTTTTGGATTGTATGTAATTTATCGAATGATCAAATACATGAACTTTTGTCAGCTCAGTCAACAAATATTAAATATTATGTGAATAAGAACCATTTTTTTATTTATTTTTAAAATCTTTAATGACTAGTTCTTGTTTTTTTCCACGCCAAATCCATTTTAATTTACTGTTGCTAAAATCCTCTCCCTCGAACCATACAAATAAGCCTTCCATCATGTCTGGCCAATCTGCCTGATCAATTTGATTTTTACCCGAAATAACTGCAACTATTGCAGCTAAAATCGTATCATGACTCACTGCCAAACTGAGTCCTTTTTGCTGAGTTGGATGCGTGTGGTAAAGCAGTTCCAAAACATCAAATACACCTGTAATCGGATGTTTCATTCCCGGCAAAGCATTGTTAACAAAACTATTAATAAAGCCTAATGCACCCTGTTTACGAAAATATGGGGCGGCTTGCTGAATATCTAATACAAAACTACCTGGCTCTACCAATAACCGCTGCTCAACGATTTCAATGGTATGCGTATTTTTAACTTTATGAGTTACATCAGCACCTTCAATCATTAACGCTGCGGTATCAACACAACGTTGGATTGGACTAGAAATACAATGCTGAATAGCTCGATCAGAATTCTGAATTAAATATTGCCCCCAAACATAAGCAAGTTCTCGTCCCTGCTCTGTTAATTGCAAATCATATCCAGCCAAGCCCTGTCCATTCACCAGTTCACGTAATGAATGGCGTGTAAATAAAGTAACGGGGATTGAAGTATCAGGAAGCAAATCAATCGCTTCAAACATACTTTTCGGCAGTAAATGCAGGGCCATATTTAATTATTAAAAATAAATGTTTAAGCCACTATAACATGCATAGCCAAACTCTCAATCTAAAATCCCAGAATCACGTAAAGCTTCATAAGCTATTTTTTTACTATATTGATCTTTAAATGCGATAAAGCCATTATTTAAAACAGTCTCACGCTGATTATATTGGAAGGGTTTACCATCTAATGTCATTAAACCACCACCAATACTTTCCAATAAAGATTGCCCTGAACTGGTATCCCATTCTGACGTTGGATGAAAACGAGGATAAATATCAATTTCACCTTCAAGCATCATACAAAATTTATAAGCACTGCCAGCTTCACGACGCTCTACTTCACGAAAACGTAAAATTGGTTCAATGAAGTTTTTATATTTTGGATTTTTACTGTGATGACTTAAGCCAATCTGAATAGGTGCTTCTAAAGCATGTTCTTCAATTTGATATTGATACCATTCATCACGACTAATACTGTATTTATATGGTAGTTGCGATGTATAGCCGATATATATAAGTTGCTCGCAAGGCACTGCAATAATCGCAAATGTTGTTTCATTATTTTCAATCAGACTAAGATTAATTGTAAATTCATCGCGCTCATGAATAAATTCTTTAGTACCATCTAAAGGATCAAGCATCCAACAACTTTTCCATTCTGCTCGCGCAGAGTAATCACTTTCTTCTGACAATACAGGTAATTCAGGCGTTACTGTTGCCAATTGTTTGAGTAGAAAATGATTTACTTTTAAATCAGCTTGCGTAACAGGTGAATCATCACTTTTTTCCTGAATATTAAACTCGCATCCAGCACAATAACTTTGGTATTCTTCCAATAATATTTGACTTGCCTGCGCCATAATTGGCACAAGTTGTGAAATCAAGTGGTCTTGTGGAGCAAGCGTTTTAATAAACATAGATTAACCTTATGTCATATTCAGATTTACAGCAGCAGCCTATCGCCATGTTTGACATGGATGGTACATTACTCGATTTAGCATTTGATGATTTTATTTGGAATCAGTGTTTGCCTGAGCGTCATGCTCAAGTGCATCAGTATAGTTTAGAACAAAGTCAAAAAACGCTGTTTCAATTTTACCAACAACATAAGCATACACTATCTTGGTATTCTTCGGCTTACTGGACTGAGAAAGTTGGTGTGGATGTTATTCAATTACAATATGATCATCGAGATAAAATCAAAGCCAGAATCGGTTGTCATGAATTATTAAAACAATTAAACGCACAAGGTTATCGCTGTTGGTTACTGACCAATGCAGACCGCGCTGGTTTAGAACTAAAACTTGAAAATGTTGAGTTAAGCCCCTACTTTGAACTTATGGTCAGCAGTGAAGAACTTGGACATGCCAAAGAAGAAGTGGCGTTCTGGCAAAAGCTTCAACTCTTGCATCCATTTGATCCTGCACAAGCTGTATTCATTGATGATACTGTTGCTGTACTTAAAGGTGCTGAGGACTTTGGTATACATCAATTATTCAGCATTTTACAGCCTTCAAGCAATAAAATGCCTAGATCAAAAACCGAGTTAGCTTATCCTGCACTTGATCATTTAACTGAACTTTTTGATTATCTTGAAACCAACCAACAGGTAACAGATGCCAAGACAGCATGAACCAGAAAGCATGGATGCCATGCGTATTGATAAATGGCTTTGGGCAGCACGTTTTTTTAAAACACGCTCAATTGCTAAAGCTGCAATCGAAGGTGGCAAAGTCCATCACCACAATGATCGTGTCAAAGTTTCTAGAGATGTTCGTGTCGGCATGGAACTTACGATTCAACAAGGCTTTGAAAAGAAAACAGTCGTGATTAAAGCACTTTCTGCTATCCGTGGTGGTGCGCCTACCGCACAGTTACTTTATGAAGAAACAGCTGAAAGTATTGAGCGTCGAGAGTTGCATGCCTCACAACGAAAATTGCATAATCTAGCCCGACCTGATCATCGACCAAGTAAAAAAGATCGTCGTCATATCAATCGTTTTAAACAAGAAAATGTACAATCATGGTCTTATCATGATGAATAAAATTTTCTAATTTGGATGCGTCATTTTGTGTCGTATTGACACAGATCAGATGTGGAATAAACAACTAGAATCTGCCACTATACCTAAGTCCCAACAAGTTGAGATTCAGTACATCCACTTGGGTTAGTCGTTAAGAAATAAAGTTTTGAGGTTTTGAGATGGATGATAATAAAAGCAAAGCGCTACAAGCTGCCTTAGGTCAGATTGAGAAGCAATTTGGTAAAAATACAGTAATGCGCTTAGGCGACAATACCGTATTAGCTGTTGAAGCAGTTTCTACAGGTTCATTAACCCTAGATATTGCACTAGGAATTGGTGGATTACCTAAAGGTCGTATTGTTGAGATTTACGGTCCTGAATCATCAGGTAAAACAACCATGACATTACAAGCAATTGCGCAATGTCAAAAGAATGGTGGTACATGTGCCTTTATCGATGCCGAACATGCTTTAGATCCTGAATACGCTCGTAAATTGGGTGTTGATATTGATAATTTGCTCGTTTCCCAGCCTGACCACGGTGAACAAGCTTTAGAAATTGCAGATATGCTGGTTCGCTCAGGTGCAATTGATCTCATTGTTGTCGACTCCGTTGCTGCACTTACCCCAAAAGCCGAGATTGAAGGCGAAATGGGTGACTCACATATGGGTCTACAGGCACGTTTGATGAGTCAAGCATTACGTAAAATCACAGGTAATGCAAAACGCTCAAATTGTATGGTGATCTTCATTAACCAAATTCGTATGAAGATTGGTGTGATGTTTGGTAGCCCAGAAACAACAACTGGCGGTAACGCACTCAAATTCTATGCTTCTGTTCGTTTGGATATTCGTCGTATTGGTGCAGTTAAAGAAGGCGATGAAATTACAGGTAACGAAACACGCGTTAAAGTTGTTAAAAACAAAATGGCACCTCCGTTCAAAGAAGCAGTCTTCCAAATTATGTATGGTAAAGGCACGAACCAATTAGGTGAACTTGTTGATTTAGCTGTTCAACAAGATATCGTCCAAAAAGCGGGTGCTTGGTATTCATATCAAGGTAATAAAATTGGACAAGGTAAAAATAACGTGATTCGTCATTTTGAAGAGAATCCAGTGATGGCTCAAGAAATTGAAAAGGTCATTCGTGAGCAGCTTCTCACCAAAAACAAAAATGAAGCAGCCCAGGCTGAAATTGAAGAGCCAGAGTATTTAGAAAGCTAAACTGAAACGCCCTTCGGGGCGTTTTTCTTTAATGAGGAAACTATGTTTAATTCAGATAAGACTGAGAAACCTAAAACGCTTACAGGCTCAAGATTACGCTCTTACGCCTTTGCTCTACTGACTCGTCGTGATTACTCTCAAGTTGAATTAATAACTAAGCTTAATCAATATGCAGTCAACCCAGAGGAAGTGACAAAGCTAGTAGAAGAACTAGCAGAACAAAATTATCAAAGTGATCAACGTGTAGCCGAACTAACACTTGCAAGTCAAATTCGAAAAGGAAAAGGTTTACAGCGTATTAAGCAAACATTAAAAGCTAAACATCTAGATGCCGAGCTGATTACACAAGAATTAGAAGAAGTAGACTGGTTACAACAAGCGTATCAATTGAAGATAAAGAAATTTGGCGAAGAAGTCACAAAAGACCAAAAAATAAAAGCCAAGCAAATTCGATTTTTACAATATAGAGGATTTGATATGGATGTGATTATGAAAGCGATTGCTCGAACGAGCGAAGAATAAATGGTGGCAACCCTACTAGCATGACTTCGGCACATCATAGTTCTATTACCGTTGCTACCTTCCGGTCCTGGCGGGGTTCATAGAGTACAATTGCGAAGCTACCAGCAGGGCTACCATTGCAAGATAGAGTATAGAGATTTTTATTCGTGTTGCAAGTCTTGCTTATGTATTTAATTCATTTTTTGATTCAATTGCTTAAATCAGCATCAATCACTATTTCAAAATCACTATTCACACTAAATCATGTTTAAAGATTAAACAGAATCGAACTATTTCTATTCAAAAGTGCTTGAAGATTGTAAACATGTATTGCATTTACATGAGTTGCTGTTTTAATGACTAAATCAAAAATCGTATATCAGGCATATAACAAGTGAAGAATAAAGACTTGTTTGCCTTTAGCTTTATTTCAAACTTTATGGACGAATTTTCATGCTAAAAAAGCATTCTGCATTGTTTATAGCGCTATTTGGCAGCACACATTTATATGCCAATATTCCTATTGAATCCCGATCGTTAAGTCAACAACAAGCAAATAGCGTGGTTGCAGGTACTCCGAGCTTAAACTGGGAAATCATGCAAAAAAACCAAAAGCTTGAAGAAGACATTCGTAAATTAAGAGGTCAGCTTGAAGAACATGACAACGCAATTGAGCAACTAAAAAAAGAGTTAGCAAATCGCTATACAGACTTAGATCAACGTTTAGAACTGCTCTCTCAAAAAATTGATCCGCCAGAAGAAAATACTGAAACAGAGAATGCAACAACAGAAACAGCCAGTACAAACACTTCAGCATCAGACAACACTGCAACTGGTGTTACTGCGCAGCAAACTGCACCTGCACAGCTTCAAACACCTGTCGTTCAACCACAACAAAACTCAACAGCCACAACCAACAGCACCAATAATCAAATTGAGTTAGAGAAAGCAGCATATACGGTTGCCTTGGATGCCTATAAGCAAGGTGGAGCAAAAAAAGCCATTCAACCCATGCAAAACTTTATTAAGAACCATCCAAATGGTATTTATGTTGGAAATGCATATTTTTGGCTAGCTGAATTTTATTTAGCTATTGAACCAGTTGACTATAAAGCAGCAAAACAAAACTACAATATTGTTGCTACGCGCTATCCAAATTCTGCAAAAGCATCTCGTGCCGTTTATCAACTTTATAGCATTGCAAAAGAAGTCGATAAAAATAATGCATTAGCTAATCAATATAAAACCAAGTTGTTAAACCAATACCCTCAATCTGAAGAAGCAAAATTTATCCAGAAAAAGTAGCTTGTAATTCATTCAATAAAAAACCAGTTCAAAAGAACTGGTTTTTTATTGCTTAGAGCAAAATTATTTGATCTTCGCTTGAGATTTTAGATACTCAGTATAATCTTCTAAAATTTGCTGACCACGGAATTGTTGGTAAAGTTTTGCTAATTCAGCCAACTGTTCTGGTGGTAAAGCTCGAGCAGCTTCAGTATTTACATTTGAGACAGCAACAATCACCAACTCATTCGGCAATTTAGCTGTAGTAGCTGACCACATACCTTCTTTAGTTGGTGCTGGAATACTAAATGCAGCACGCTCAATTTCACGCTTCAACCCCTGAGAACGAGCAAAGGTACCTGCATTCTCAAAAGTAACTTGTGCCTTAGGAACAACTTGTGCAGCAGGTTGCGTTTTGAAATCAGCTAAAATAGTTGCTATTTTTGCTTGAGCAGCTTTATACGCTTTTTCTTCAATCACTTTAGCCTTAACCGCTGAAGTTGCTTGAGCTAAAGGTTTAATGCCTGCTTGATGATAGTTTCGTACTTTTATCCAAACTGTGTCACCATTTGCTAACTGGATATTAGAAGATGCGTTGCGATCACCATTTTTAACGTCGTCGCTAAATAGCTTAGCTTTAACACTCAAATCACTTAAGATCAGATCTTGAGTTGCTAATGTTATGCCATTCGCAGATTGAACTCTTGCAGCTTTAACTTCTTGTGCTACTGCATCCAATGAGTCATTCCCGACAACCATTTCATTTAGATTATTGACGGTGTCACTAAATAAATTTGCAGTCTTCGCTTTCTGCATTTCAGCAGTAAGGCGTGCTTTTTCTGATTCAAATGATGGCAGTTTTACTGTTGGAGAATTTGCCTCAATCAAGTGATAGCCATATTGTGTTTTTACAGGTTTAGAAATTTGACCATTTTTCAATGCATTTACAGCATTATCAAAATCTGCTGAGAAAACACCTGGTGCATATGAATCAACCAAACCACCCTGCGCTTTTGAACCTGGATCTTCCGAGAACTCTGCTGCGGCTTGAGCAAATGTCATACCTGCTTGAATTTTAGCATAAACTTCATTTGCTAGCTTCTGAGCGGCTGCATCATTACGAGAATCTGTTGTGATTAAAATATGTTTAACTTCGCGCTTAGCTTCTTGCTGTTGTTTATCTACAAATGCTTTATAGGCTTGCTGTAAGTCTGCATCAGTAACAGCTAAATTCGCTTGAGGTAGTAACGATGGGCTCAATACAACATAATCAACATCGACACTGGCAACTTGTTTAAATTCATTTTTATGCTTGTTGTAGTAATCAGCAATTTCCTGATTAGATACAGTTAAGCCTTTTTTATAATCATCTAACTTGATACTTGCTAAATGCAAAGTACGTTGTTCTGTTTGTAAATTTGCAAGCTGTTGTAAATCAGACTGACTTACCAAAGCATAATCCATCAAAGTTGATGAGATCATTTTCAAAGCATGATCTTGGCGTAAACTTGTGATCAAAGCTTGATTGGTCATCCCAACAGAACGTAAGTAATTTTCATAAAGCTTTTGCGAAAATTGACCATTTTCTTGAAAAGTAGGTTGTTGAGCAAGCATTTGCTCTAGCTGAGCATCACTTAATGTAATACCTAATTTTTCGGCTTGTTGTTGCAATAGTGAACGTGCAATTAATGCATCCAAAGCCTTTTGTTGAATAACAGGCAGATTTAAAAGTGATTCATCACCTTTAACTAATGATAAATATTGATCTTTATAGTTTTTGGTTGCACTTTCTACTTCTTTATTAGAAATATCCTGATCGTTTACCGATTTCGCTACATCTGCTTTGTTGCCACCACTAAAATATCCTTCAATACCTACAAGCGCTAAAGGAGTCAAAAACAAAACGAGAAGGACTTTGCCAAGCCACCCCTTAATGAGTGTACGAAATGATTCCATGAGAATTCCAATATTTTATTTCGAGGCAATTTTAACTGAAAAAACTAAACGAATGAATGCAGAAAAAGCCGCAAATTAACGATTTCATTTAATAAATAAAAAACGCACCCAAGATGGTGCGTTTATTGATTTAAAAAGATTACGCAACTGAATCTTTTAAACCCTTACCTGGTTTAAAACTAGGTACTTTGCTTGCTTTAATTTGCAACTCTTCACCAGTTTTAGGATTACGACCAGTACGTGCAGCACGTTCTTTTACGCTAAAAGTACCAAAACCAACTAAAGTAACCGTATCACCTTTTTTAAGTGCTTCAGTGATTGACGCAATTGTTGCATCGAGTGCCTTACCAGCATCCGATTTAGATACTCCCCCTTTTTCAGCAATCGCATCAATTAATTCTGATTTATTCATGATAAAAAATATCCTCTTAATATCGTTTGTTAAGATCCAAGGCTATAGTTTAAAAGGCCATGACGCCTTTATAGCAATGCTTTGGGGGATAACGCAATACTAGAAAGGCTATTTAGTAAAAATAAATACTGAAATACGACATAAACAGACGAGTGTCTTTAATTTTTTTACTTTTTATTCAATTTAGACTTTAACTCGTTATTTTCTTCTATCAGTGCGTCCACTTTAATATGCAGTTGTACTAAAAGTTGTTCGATATGCTGAAGATCTTTGGGAGTAACCAGTCCAATGCGATTAAGAGAATGGTTGACACCAGTGTCTAAGATTTTCTCAACTTTGTCTTTGGTATCTGTTACTGACTCTTTGGCTTTCTCTGTCACTTTACCAACAGTATTATCAGCGAAGTCTACAGTTTTAGATTCAAGCTCTTCTCCAACCTTGACTAAAGAGTCGAATAATTTATTTCCTTCCTCTTCAGCACGTGAAAATGCACCTAATCCTGCCAACCAAATCTGTTGTGTATATTTTTTGAAATCGAGCGCAGATTTCTTAGAACTCTTTGATTTTAGTTTAGTTTTCACCTCTGCGTCTTCACCCGTATTTTCTGTATTTGAGTTATCCATAGACCCATGCTCCCAAGCACTTTACAAACTGTATGTCGTATTTAACCATAAAAATGTTTTTATAATATCAAAGTTAAGACTTGATCGTTTTAAAAAACTGTTCTACAAAGCAATAAAGTCATGTAAATTATTTTTAACAATCGAGTAAGGATACTCACTGTTTACATACTTTGGCTTTATAAATTGATTGGTAAGGAAAAATAGACTTATGAGCGATACGCAACAAAGACATAAACATCCCGATTTGTTGCTAAACATTGTCATCATTGTTTTAGAAACTTTTTTTTCTTTCATCCTTACGCATGATGCTGCTTTACGCCTTCAAGCCAAGAAACTCATCGATCGAAAAATCACTATTCGAATTAATAGCTACATCCCCTTCTTTGATTTTTATATTCAATTTACTGAAAAAGGTCTTTTGTTTGATACTAAAGTATTAGATCGTCAAATTGATTTAGAGATTAATAGCACACTCATCGATTTAATTAAGATCTTTGTGTTTAACAATCAACGTAGCATTTCTAATATGCGTATTTTAGGTGACAGTACACTTATTGAGGAATGGCTTGATTTAGTCCCTCACCTTACTTTAAGCAGTATATTATCGAATTGGAAACAATGGCTTAGTATCTTTAACGACGATGCTGAAGCAGTGGCATCTCATCAACGCATAGCACCTCTTTTAGATAAAATTGATGAACAACGCTCGGAAATTAATACGTTATTAGTCGAAGTTAAACAATATAAAAATCGCATACTACGTATGCAGAAACGTCAACGTTTAATCAATATCAGCTTTGCTGTATTAAGCTTTATTTTTATTGCATATTTTGTGTATAATCTATGGGCATAATAATTAAGACACATTTCATGTTTCTGATTGATATTCCCAATTAAAAAAACTTGACTATTTTAGTCGGAATTCATAAAATTTAGACATCTAGTCTAACCATGTGTACCGAATCATGCGTCTTACAACTCGCGGTCGTTACGCAGTGACTGCTCTACTTGATTTAGCTTTGCAGCCAACTGAACAAACGATAACGCTTGCAGAAATTGCAGCTCGTCAATCCATATCAGTCGCTTATTTAGAACAGTTATTCGCAAAACTTAAACGTCATGGCTTAGTTTCAAGTGTACGCGGAGCAAATGGTGGTTATCATCTTGCGCGGAATGCCACTGAAATTACTGTGCTAGAAATCATCGAAGCTGTAAATGAAACTGTTGATGCGACCCGTTGCGATCATAAAGGCAACTGCCAAAATGGTGCGATGTGTTTAACGCATGACTTATGGCAAGAACTCTCCCACCATATTGCCGATTATCTTGCAAAAATCTCTCTTGCTGATCTTATCGCACGTGACAATGTACAAACTGTCGCTTTGCGTCAAAATACAGTTAGTTTAGATTCAGCCCTCTTATCGGTTACAGGTATTTGACATGAAACGTCCAATTTATCTTGATTACGCAGCAACCACTCCTGTTCTGCCTGAAGTTGCGGAAAAAATGATGGAGTGCTTAACGTTCGAAGGAACTTTTGGTAATCCCGCTTCACGTTCACATGCCTATGGCTGGCAGTCTGAAGAAAAAGCTGAATATGCACGTGAGCAAGTTGCAAATTTAATCAAAGCTGACCCACGTGAAATCGTTTGGACTTCAGGTGCAACTGAATCTGACAACTTAGCATTAAAAGGTATTGCTCAGTTTTATGGTTCTAAAGGCAAACACATTATTACAAGTAAAATTGAACACAAAGCGGTTCTCGATACTTGTCGCGAACTTGAAGAACAAGGTTTTGAAATTACATATTTAGAGCCTGAACCACGTACAGGTTTAATTACACCTGAAATGGTTCAAGCTGCTTTACGTCCAGATACTATTCTTGTTTCACTTATGATGGTGAACAACGAAATCGGTACGATTACTGACGTTGCAGCAATTGGTGAGTTAACACGCGCTAATAAGACATTCTTACATGTCGATGCTGCTCAAGCTGCTGGAAAAGTTGACATCGATCTTTCAACGATGAAAGTTGACTTAATGAGCTTCTCTGGTCACAAAATTTACGCCCCAAAAGGTATCGGTGCACTTTTTGTACGCCGTAGCCCACGTGTTCGTCTAAAAGCCCAAATGCATGGTGGTGGCCATGAGCGTGGTATGCGTTCTGGTACTTTACCAACACATCAAATCGTAGGTATGGGTGAAGCGTTTGAAATCGCAGGCAAAACAATGCATGCCGAGCAAGAACGTATTCGCAAATTACGTGACAAACTTTGGAATGGTTTACAAGATTTAGAGCAAGTATTCTTAAACGGCCACCCTACTCAGAATGTTGCAAACTATTTGAATGTCAGCTTTAACTTTGTTGAAGGTGAGTCATTGATGATGGCATTAAAAGATGCAGCAGTTTCAAGTGGTTCTGCATGTACATCTGCAACATTAGAGCCTTCTTATGTACTACGTGCTTTAGGTTTATCTGATGAGCTAGCACACAGTTCAATTCGTTTTAGTTTTGGTAAATACACAACTGAAGCAGATATTGATCACGTGTTAACAATTACCAAAGCTGCTGTTGAGAAACTTCGTGAACTTTCTCCGCTTTGGGATATGTATAAAGAAGGTATTGACCTTTCAACAGTTGAATGGGCTGAACACTAATTCATTGAACTTTCAATTGAAAAATGTGTTTTCACCCTCATATTAATTAATATTAGGCTGACCCCGAGTTTTGGAGAAGCAACATGGCTTATAGCGAAAAAGTAATTGATCATTACGAAAACCCTCGTAATGTTGGCGTATTAGACAAGAATGCAGAAAACGTAGGTACAGGTATGGTCGGCGCACCAGCTTGTGGCGATGTTATGCGCTTACAGATTCAAGTCGACGATAATGGCGTAATCGAAGAAGCACGCTTTAAAACTTATGGTTGTGGTTCTGCAATTGCATCAAGCTCACTTGTAACTGAGTGGTTGAAAGGCAAGACTCTTGATGAAGCGCAAACCATCAAGAACATCGACATTGCAACTGAGCTTGCTCTGCCACCAGTAAAAGTTCACTGCTCTGTATTGGCTGAAGATGCAATTAAAGCTGCGATCGAAGACTATCGCGGCAAAAAAGCGAAAGCTGTGTGATTACCGAAAAAACATTGGAGTTTTCATGATCCATTTAACTGAAAATGCTGCGACTCACATCAGCAATTACCTACAAAATCGTGGTAAGGGTGAAGGCATTCGTGTTGGTGTGAAAACTTCGGGTTGTTCTGGATTGGCTTATGTACTTGAATTTGTGGACGCTGTTGATTCACATGATCAAATATTTGAACAATTCGGTGTAAAAGTTTTTGTTGACCCTAAAAGCTTAGTTTATCTCGATGGTTTAGAGATGGACTATGTCAAAAATGGTCTCAATGAAGGTTTTGAATTTAGTAACCCAAATCAAAAGGGTGAATGTGGTTGCGGTGAATCATTTACTGTTTAACCCACTCCCTTTTTCTTTTTCTTCAAAACAGTGTGTTCCGCACTGTTTTGATGTATTTACCACTATCGGAATTCATCTCCCATGAATCATTTTGAGTTGTTCCAACTACCAGAAGCACTCGATATAGATTTAGCAATTTTAAAGAAACAATTTTTAAATTTGCAACAGCAATATCATCCAGATAAAGCCATCGATAAAGATCAAGCTTTGATCAAGTCAAGTAATATTAATCAGGCTTATAAAGTACTGTCTCAAGTTGATAGTCGTGCAGCCTACCTGCTTGCCTTAAAAAAACAAGATCATCATCTTGACCAATCGATCAGCGACTTTGAGTTTTTGCAATCAGCACTTGAAATGCGTGAACAACTCGATGAGGCATCTTCTACGACACAACTTGAGACATTGAAAGTTGAAATTCAGCAATGGATTGATGGTCTCATTCGTGAATTTAAAATTGATTATTCTGAGGAAGATTGGGCTGAAGCACGTGATACAGTTCGCAAGTTACGTTTCTTCCAACGCGTAGTCAATGATATTGAAAAAGCTGAAGATCGCATGCTTGATGATAACGATAGCTTCAATCTAGATGATGATTTTTAGTCCGCTGTTACCAATTATTTTCAAGGGATATCTCACGCATGGCACTTTTGCAAATTGCTGAACCAGGTCAAGCGACTGCCCCGCATCAGCACCGTATTGCGATTGGCATTGACTTAGGGACAACCCACTCTCTAGTGGCGACAGTGCTATCGGGAAAACCGAAAGTTCTACAAGATGATAAAGATAGAGTGTTATTGCCCTCTATTGTTCATTTTGCCAAGGATGTGACCACTTTTGGTTATGAAGCCAAACCTTTTATGTTGGTAGATCCTAAAAATACTGTTGTTTCTGTTAAACGCTTTATGGGTCGTTCACAAGCAGATATTAAATTTCAGCATCCATATACGCTTACAGGTGCTGAAAATGAAATGCCTGCGTTTGAAACCGCCGCAGGACGTAAAACACCAGTCGAAATTTCTGCTGAAATTTTAAAACAATTAAAAGACCGAGCAGAAACAAGTTTGAACAATCCTGTAAATGGCGCAGTCATTACAGTTCCTGCATATTTTGATGAAGCCCAACGTCAAGCAACTCGAGACGCAGCTCAACTCGCAGGCTTAAATGTTTTACGATTGCTCAATGAACCTACTGCTGCTGCTGTTGCTTATGGATTAGATCAAGAGACTAACCTTAGCACTGATCGTAATTATGTGATTTATGATTTAGGTGGTGGTACTTTTGATGTGTCAATTTTACGATTCTCAGAAGGTGTTTTTGAAGTTCTAGCGACGGGTGGTCATACGGCTCTAGGTGGTGATGACCTTGATCGTCTAATTGTTAAATGGGCAAAAAAACAACTCAACATCGATACTCTAAGCGATGAAGAATACGCTGTTTTTATCATTGCTGCTCGTCAAGCAAAAGAATATTTAACTGAACATCAGTCTGCTGAGTTAAAATTACTCGACAATCTTTTAACCTTAGATCGTTCAACATTTGAATCAATCATTCAGGTTGCACTCGATAAAACGATGAGCGTCTGTAAACGCGTATTACGTGATGCCAAATTAGAACTAGATGATATTGAACATGTCGTTTTAGTTGGTGGTTCAACACGTTCATATGCAGTACAAAAAGCTGTACGTGAATTATTTGAACGTGAGCCATTATGCACCATCAACCCAGATGAAGTGGTTGCTATTGGTGCCTCAATCACTGCCAACCAATTGATTGGTAATAGCCAAGATGGTTCATTGCTGCTTGATGTTACGCCTCTTTCTCTTGGTTTAGAAACGATGGGCGGTTTGGTTGAACGTTTAATTTCACGTAATACAGCAATTCCTGTTGCTCGTCGTCAAGAATTTACGACATATCAAGATGGTCAAACAGCGATGTTGATTCATGTAGTTCAAGGTGAACGCGATTTAGTTGAACATTGCCGATCATTAGGTCGTTTTGTTTTACACGGCATTCCTCCTATGACCGCGGGTCAAGCACGTATTGAAGTGACGTTCCAAGTTGATGCTGATGGTCTACTCACTGTATCTGCCAAAGAAACAACCTCTGGTGTTCAAGCACAAATTGATATCAAACCATCTTATGGATTGTCAGAAACAGATACAGAACGCTTATTGGTCGAAGGTTTCAAACATGCTGAAGAAGATAAACAGCTTCGTCATTTGCAAGAAACTAAAGTTGAAGCACAACGCGAGTTAGAAGCATTGGAACAAGCCTTAAAAGCTGACACTGATTTACTCTCTCAGCAACAAGCTCGAGATTTAATTTTAGCAGCAGAAGCACTTAAAGCACGTCTAAAAACCAATGAGCTTGAAGCAATTGAGCACGCCGCTCAACAACTTAAAATTCACAGCGATGCATTTGCTGCACTGCGTATGAATCGACATATTGACCATGCCTTGAAGGGTACAAAACTTGAAGATTGGTCTAACTCAAATTAAAGGTATAGGTGATCAATATGCCACGTATTAAAGTTCTTCCTCATGCACAAATCTGTCCTGAAGGTGCAGAATTTGAAGTCGAACAAAACGCCAATTTATGCCAAAGTTTATTGAAACAAGGCATTAAAATTGAACATGCTTGCGACATGTCTGCTGCATGTACAACATGCCATGTGGTCGTGCGCAGAGGCTTTGATAGCCTTGATGAAATGAATGATGTTGAAGCTGATTTACTTGATCGTGCGTGGGGTCTAGAGCCTGACTCTCGCCTTTCATGCCAAGTTAAAATTGTTGATGAAGATTTAGAAATTGAAATTCCTAAATACACCATTAACCACGCTTCAGAGAATCATTAATCTATTTCCAAATCAAAAACTCCTCTCTTAAGAGGAGTTTTTTTATGACTGTAATAATTGATAAGTTATGTTTGTTTCACTTCATCATCTAAGGTAAGTCGTGGGATGCCTTGTGCATTCGTAATTTTTTGTTGAGTCTTAATTCTTTGAATCATTTTCTCTAAGATTTCAACCAACTCAGGATATTCATAATTCTGAACCTCTTCAAGATTCAACACCAAGTGAAAACCCTTGTATTCAAAGTCGAACCATTTTTGCGTATCCGACTTTTTACCCGTGAATTTTTCCATCACTTGCCAAGTTTTCACAGGCCCTTGTATACCTTTTAAATAAATAGGTACTTTAGGAACACATAAAAACTCATTTTTAATCAGTTGATGTGTATCATCAGCAATTAAGATTTCATCCACTTCTGCCGCGGATTGTAATCGAGCAGCCAAGTTTACATCACGCCCTACAATTGTATAAGCCATACGATGTGAAGCACCATAATTGCCGACGTGACAATACCCCGTACTAATCCCCATACGAATATGCAAAGCTGGATAACCCATTTTCTTCCAACGTTCACGTAGCAATTTCATTTGCTGACGCATAGCGATGGCCATTTCTACACAAGATTTCGCATCTGGCTCTACACCTTGCGAGTTTGGATCTCCGAAGAAAATAAGAATGGCATCACCCATGAATTTATCAACAGTCGCTTCGTATTGCTTAGCAATCTCAGTCATGTGACTCAGATAATCATTAAGCAGAAATGCCAAATCATCTGGAATAAGTGTTTCTGATAATTCGGTGAAACCTTGAATATCTGAAAAGAATATGGTGAGTTTTTTACGTTTATATTCAATTTTAGCTTCAGCTTCACCACGCATAATAGATTGCCATAACTGTAAGGGCGCGTAGCGACTTAATTGATTCGCAAAAGCAATATATCGCGTCATTTGATTATGATAATGCTGACGCTGTTGTCCTAAGATATCTAAACGACGATGTTGGTAGTAATTACCAATCACAATAAACATCATCAACCCTAGTAAGCTAACCACTGTTAGCTCTGGATTGGTTGGTTCAAAGTATTCTTCCGCACCAAATAGGAAATAGGTACAGAAATAGAATGTTAAAACACCGATAAGACCAATAAGACAGGAAATTGGTAAGGTGATTTTGTTATTTAAACCGACATAGAGTAAAGCGAATAGAATGGTAAACGTAGGAACTAAACTAAGATGTATACCCGATAGAACAATTGCAACAATGACCGCTTCACAAGCAAAAAGAACATTTTTTTCAGTATTTTTATCAAACTTATATTGCAGCCACTTTTCCAATCGAGGACAAAGCAGAAAGTAAACTAATAATAAAGGAAGGATATAAAGTTGATAGCTAGCACTCGAAGAGGTAAATGTATAAATTACCAAAATAAGTGACAGAATCGAATATCCCATCAAACGATGAAAGTATGCGAACTGCCTAGGTTCTTTATCAATTAACCTATCTAGTGGCACTCTATCCTCCTTTCTTATTATAGAAGATGTTTTTATTCTACTGAGTGAATTAGTCCATACGCCAATCGAAAGGCATATCACCTTGACCACGTAGTGCAAGCATTAATGTTTGACGCATATGAGCCAATACATCATTACTATATGGCACTGCAGGTGTTCCCCAAACTGGCTTAGGCCATGCAACATCATTTTGATAACGTACAACATGATGAAAATGTAACTGAGGAACCATGTTCCCCAATGCTGCAACATTCATCTTATCTGCACGGAAAACTCGCGCTAATTGACTAGATAACCAGCTTGATTCGCGCAAGAACTGTTCTTGATCTGCTTGGCTGAGTTCATATAACTCTGTGATACCAGGTACACGAGGTACAAGTATCAACCAAGGGAATTGCATATCATTCATTAAACGACATGTTGAAAGCGGAAAGTCGCCTACAAAAAATGTATCTTGAGCAAGTTGTGGATGCAAACTAAACATATCTTTATAAATGATGCAAAATAATGATGATCAATACTACCACATCAGTTTTGATGTGAATATTATTAGTAACCTGTTTGATTACAAATAACAATGATTTTCCTCATTTATTCTGCATACATCTGACCAAAAGATGATTCTTCAATTTCAAAGCATTACACATGCTCATTTAAGCAGCAAAAATCCACTTTTCAACTAACTTTTCAACTCAGCTAACAGCTTACTTAAAAGATCATTGATGAACTGAATTCGTTTATCGTATTCCGCTAATTGCACCGTCACTTTAAGACGCTGACCACCTTCCATCCTGTAATGGGTTGGATTTTTTTGCATAAGTTGAATGATGCTAATCGCCTGCACAGGCGTATCAGGTGCGAATTCGACATAACCACCATTGCTGTTCATATCTATTTTCGTAATACCAAGTTGCTCAGCTCTCAAACGCACTTGATGAACACTAAACAGTTGTTTTACTGGTTGTGGCGGTATCCCAAAACGATCAATCAACTCCATTCGAATGTTATCAAGCTTTTCTTGACTATCGGTATTACTAATACGCTTATAGAACAATAAACGTTGGTGTACATCACCCAAATAATCATCTGGAATTAATGCTGGCATATGCAAACTAATTTCAGCAGTCAATGACAGTGGTGCATCAAAGTTTGGTGTTTTACCTTTTTGAATGGCTTTGGTCGCTTTTTCAAGCATTTCCATATACAAACTATATCCAATCGCTTGCATCGAACCACTTTGTTGCTCACCCAATAACTCGCCTGCTCCACGTATTTCCAAGTCTTCGGTTGCCAACATAAAACCTGCACCCAAAGTTGAAGCACGTTGAATTGCATCCAAACGTTTTTCTGCATCGCCTTTTAAATGTTTAAGTGATGGCACTAATAAATACGCATAAGCTTGGTGATGTGAACGTCCTACACGACCACGTAATTGATGCAACTGTGCAAGTCCTAATTTATCTGCCCGCTCAATAATAATTGTATTGGCATTTGGTACATCAATACCTGTTTCAATAATCGTCGAGCACACCAATACGTTATATTCTTTATGATAGAACTGTTGCATGACTTGTTCGAGTTCACGTTCTCGCATTTGACCATGCGCAACTGCAACACGTGCTTCAGGAACTAAATTTCGAATAGTTTCGGCAGCACGTTCAATCGTATCAACTTCATTATGGAGTAAATAAACCTGCCCACCACGTAATAACTCTCGAAGAATTGCCTCTTTGACTGAATCATCAGTATGCTCTTGAACAAAAGTTTTTACTGCCAAACGGCGTGCTGGTGGTGTTGCGATAATCGATAAATCGCGCATACCAGAAAAAGCCATATTTAAGGTACGTGGAATCGGGGTAGCCGTTAAAGTCAGCATATCAACATCTGCTCGAAGGGCTTTGATTCGCTCTTTATCTCGAACACCAAAACGATGTTCTTCATCTACAATCATTAAACCAAGATTTTTGAATTGTATATTTTCTTGCAAAATTTTATGTGTGCCGACAACAATATCTACTTTACCTTCAGCCAAATCTTCAATGATTTTCAGGTGCGTTTTATTACTACCAAAACGAGAAAGCACCTCAATACGTACAGCTGTGTCAGCAAATCGATCTTTAAATGACTCAAAATGTTGTTGGGCTAATAAGGTGGTCGGTACTAAAACTGCAACTTGTTTATTATTTTGAACCGCAACAAAAGCAGCACGCATCGCAACTTCTGTTTTACCAAAACCAACATCGCCACACACCAAACGATCCATTGGTTTAGCCAATTGCATATCGTGTAATGTAGCTTCAATTGCATTTGCTTGGTCTAAAGTTTCCTCATAAGCAAAACCACTCGAAAACTGCATATAACCTGTATGGTCAAGTTCAAATGCAAAGCCAGGTTTAGACTGACGACGTGCTTGGATATGTAATAATTCTGCTGCCACATCATGAATTTGTTCTAGTGCTTTACGTTTTGCTTTATTCCAAGTATCCGTCCCGAGCTTGTGTAAAGGTGCAAGATCTGGATCACCACCACTATAGCGACTGATCAGATGCAAGTTCGTCACAGGCACATAAACTTTTGCACCATCTGCATAATCTAGCTGCAAAAATTCATGATCTTGTTGATCAATTTCTAAAGTGATTAATCCTGCATAACGACCAACACCATGATCAATATGAACAACAGGTGCGCCAATATTGAGTTCAGTCAAACTACGGATTAAAAACTCTTCGGATACGTCTTGTTGACGCTTGCGACGGCGTTGTACTACGCGGTGTTCATAGAGTTGATTTTCAGAAATAACTGAAAGCTGATGACTCAGCAACAACCCCCTGTCTAGAGGCGCGCTGGTAATGGCAACTTGTAATTTTTCAGATTGGAACTTAGCAAAACTTTCAACATTTTGAATATCGCCCAATACTGAACGTAAAGCATCTTTTAACGTTTCGCGACGACCAGCACTTTCCGCGACTAATAGAACTGGATGCTGGGCTTGATCGATGTATTGTTTAACTGCTTCGAAAGGTTGTGGTTTTTTAGGATCAACTGCAAGTTTAGGTGGCTGTTCAGCAGATAGATTCAAAACCCCAGCTTTCTGATCAAATATTTCAGCTGACGCGATAATTCTAGGAAATTGATTTAATGCTTGTAATATATGATTCGGCATTAAAAACAAATCTTCTGGCGGAAGAATAGGTTGATCTATGTTATGACGACGATCTTCATAACGTCTTACCACTTCTTTCCAAAAGTTAATTAATTCATCTTCAACTTCGTTATTTGTAATGACAACGCAATTCTTTGGTAAGTACGTAGTGAATATACTTTGTGCTTCCATTAAACTCTTATCAAAGAACAAAGGCAGATAAAATTCCAAACCAGGTGTGGCAATTCCTTCTAGTACATCTTGGTAAATTGGATTTTTCTTTGGGTTTGCAGTCGGAAAGCTTTCTGCGTAACGATCTCTAAAAATTGATCGCCCCTCTTTCAAAGGGAACTCTTTAGCAGGCAAAACAGTGAAATTTTTTAAGGATTCAGTGGTTCTTTGTGTTTCAGGGTCAAAGAATTTTAAACTCTCGATCTCATCATCAAATAAATCAATCCGAATGGGTTCATTTTGTCCAGAAGCAAAAATATCCATGATACTGCCACGAACTGCAAATTCACCATGATCATAAACGGTATCTACTAAACGATAGCCAGCTTGAACCAATTGCTTTTTTTGTGCCTCTAAATTAAGTCTTAGTCCAACTTTAATATCAAAGTGCTCACCAACAACCCAAGCGTATGGTGCAACCCGTTGTGCCAATGTACTGGCAGAAATCAGCAAAATACCTTTTTGAGGCATATTCGATAAAATGGATAACCGTTCGGAAACAATGTCTTGATGAGGAGATAAACGGTCATAAGGTAGAATTTCCCAATCGGGAAAAATGATGGGTTTGATGCCATAAAACTCAAGCTCACTTTCGAGTTGTGCGAGATGTTGATTATTTCTCGCTACAATCATATAAAGATTTGAACTTTGAGTCGCAATTTCTTTGAATAATAATGCTGCGGAAGATCCGAGTAAGGAACCAATCCAGCGTTTCTCACCTGCTTTGAATTGTTGTAGGTTGAGTTGAGAGATTTCTTGTTGAAACATAGAGAAAATCATGTGTACTAAAAGACAAGTAGCCTAGTTTAACATGTTGTTTTTCAAATTCGACACCTTATAAAATCATTTTCTGCAACTCATCTCTGAGCGAAGCTTTAAAATATTTTCAATATTCCTCCCAATTGAAATGCCAAATTATTTTAGAAACAAAGTGATCTAAAACAAAATCAAATCATGCCCCGTTATATCATTTAGAAAGCATTTTAAAAGTTCATAATAAATTTATATATTCATAATTTATTTAAATGGTTCGCTTATTTATCTTATTTATCTTATTTATCTTATTTATCTTATTTATCTTATTTATCTTATTTATCTTATTTATCTTATTTATCTTATTTAGATATATAAATAAATTTTGATTATTTCACAGCATTTAAAAATATAAATAAGATAAAAAATATTCCAAAGCTGTATTAAAGGTCATAAAAATGAATGCTCAATTTGATTCTACCCAAACTGTAGAATCCAGCTCTGCTACTGATGGTTTATCAAAAAATCCACTAGAAATATTACAACGTGCTCAACATTATGCTGAGGAAAATGAACTCGATTTTACTGGAAGCATACCACCCACAGATGCTTGGTATTTGGTTGAGCAAGGTCTAGCTGTTTTAGTCGATGTACGTACCAACGAAGAGCGTGTGTTTGTAGGTTATGTTCCTGAAAGTATTCACATCGCTTGGGCTACTGGCACGAGCTTTAATCGAAATCCAAGATTCCTAAAAGAGTTGGATAGCAAAATTGGCAAAGATAAAACCATTTTACTTTTATGTCGCAGTGGCAAACGTTCTGCCTTAGCTGCAACGGCTGCATTTAGTGCAGGCTTTGCGCAGGTTTATAACGTGCTTGAAGGTTTTGAAGGTGATTTGAACGAGCAACAACAACGCAATCAAAGCAACGGCTGGCGTATACATCACTTACCTTGGGTACAAGATTAAAGTTAAATAAAAATCAAATTTGAAGACTCTTTTTTAATTTAATTCGCAAGGAAAACGCATGAGCCAATGGAAAATACAACCTGTCTTTGAAGGTTTGCAACTTGCACGACATGAATGGAGAGAACAACAACATCGAATTAAAGAATTTGGTGGGCGTGAGCTGCCTTCGAAAGAATCTCTTAAATCAATTTTAGATGATTTATGCGGCATTTTATTTCCAATGCGACTTGGTCCTAGTGACTTAAAACAAGAAACTGAAGATTATTATATTGCCTATACAATTGACCGTGTGCTCAGCGAGTTATTTTCACAAGTTAAGCTTGCATTAAATTATGAAGCTAAAAGCCGTGTTAAGCCCATTCCAGTTTCAAATAACGAACGTCTGCTTTACGAACAACAAATCATACTAGCTCAAACAATTGTACAAGATTTTGCCAATACCCTACCTGACATTCGACGTTTATTAGATGCTGATGTCTGTGCGGCTTATGAAGGTGATCCTGCTGCACATAGTGTCGATGAGGTCTTACTTTGTTATCCTGGTATTTTCGCGATTATATACCATCGGATAGCACATCAGCTCTACCCAAGCGTTCCTTTACTCTCTCGAATTATTTCCGAATTAGCACATTCTGCAACAGGAATTGATATCCATCCCGGCGCGAAAATTGGCAAAGGTTTTTTTATCGATCATGGGACTGGTGTCGTGATTGGAGAAACTTCCGTGATTGGTGAATATGTACGTATTTATCAAGCAGTCACCTTAGGAGCGAAGCGTTTCGAGCTAACCGATGATGGTGCATTGAAGAAAGATTACGCTCGTCACCCAATTGTGGAAGATCAAGTGGTGATTTATGCAGGCGCGACTATTTTAGGTCATATCACCATCGGTAAAGGTTCAATTATTGGAGGAAATGTTTGGTTAACACATAGTGTTGCAGCAGATAGCCAAATTTTACAATCACCAAGTGAGTTTATATATAGCAATAAAGTTTAATAGAACCTTATTAAAAGGCATTTATTTTAAATAATAAATATTTACATGCTCAATATATTTATTGTTCACAACTATATTCATATGAGTAATGAATAAGATTTATCTCATATTAATAATTTACCAACTTCAATTATTTTTTAGATTTATTGAATAACTCATAGAGCATTTTTAAATAAACAATTTTATCAACAAAGCCAAACACAATAGGAAAATTTATTCATGGCAAAAACCAACGATAAAGTTCAACTTGCACTTGGTGATCATGCAGCTAGACAGCTTGCCAATGCCACCAAGACCGTTCCACAACTTTCGACCATTACTCCACGTTGGCTTACACATTTATTGCAATGGATTCCTGTTGAAGCAGGTATCTATCGCGTTAACCGTGTCAGCAATACCGATGATATCCAAGTTGCGTGTACACAACGTGATGAAGCCATGTTGCCCCAAACCTTTGTTGATTATGATGCGCAACCGCGTGAATATTTCTTAAATGGTGTTTCTACCGTTTTAGATATTCATACTCGTGTTGCCGATCTCTACAGCAGTCCACACGATCAAATTAAAGAACAATTACGCTTAACCATTGAAACCATTAAAGAACGTCAAGAAAGCGAGCTGATCAATAACCCTGAATATGGTTTATTGGCAAGCGTGGCAGATGACCAACGTATCTCTACTCTGAATAGTCCACCAACGCCAGATGACTTCGATGATTTACTTCGTAAAGTTTGGAAAGAACCAGGCTTCTTCCTTGCCCACCCAGATGCGATTGCTGCATTCGGTCGTGAATGTACCCGTCGTGGTGTTCCACCACCAACCGTGAGTTTATTCGGTTCACAGTTCATCACATGGCGCGGTGTTCCACTGATTCCATCGAATAAGATTCCTGTAGAAGACGGTAAAACCAAAATTTTGTTACTGCGTGTGGGTGAAAAACGCCAAGGTGTGGTGGGATTATTCCAACCAGGTTTAGCAGGTGAACAATCTCCTGGCCTTTCTGTACGCTTCATGGGCATCAACCGTAATGCGATTGCGTCTTATCTGATCTCATTATACTGCTCATTGGCGGTATTGACTGAAGATGCATTGGCTATACTCGAAGATGTGGAGGTGGACAAGTATCATGACTACCCAATTATCTACAAGTAATGTACACGGTAGTCCGACGGGTTCAGAAGTGGTCGGTGTTAGCCCACCGTCCAACTTTCCAGATGAAGCAACACTTTCAAGGCTTGCCTCTGAGTTTTTTGCTACGCTGCCAAGCTCAGGCAGTAGCCACCCTTCTGGTTTGAATTTGGACTTGCCCAATGTCGGTACACCTCCCCATCAACCCCAGCCTGCTGAACCTTTAGCAGCGTTAAGTGGACGTGCGCCCAATATTGCTTATGAAAAAAGTTTGAATCCTGAATATCCCGAGCATATTCCAAACTATCCAGATTATCCTGAACGTCGTGCGATTGCTTCTGCGCCAGTGGTTGGGGGAGCAAATTTACCTCGTCCACCGATTGAACCGAATTTTCCACAGGCCATTCATAGTGCACCGAATGTGCCTTTGGTTGAACCTTCTCATCCATCGGCAAGCGAGGCATCTCCATTTTATTTTTTAAGTGATTTTGCAGCACCCAGCACATCAAGTTCTGAATTTGATGCTGCCAGTTTTGCTACTGCACAATCATTTCAATTACCACATGGCGATGCGTTAAAAAGCTTGTTGCAGCAAGATCAGCCGAATTCAACCCAACCCAAAAGTACTGCATCTTCAAGTTTCTACTTTTTAGATTTGCCACAAAGCAACGCGGGTTATGGCACTTACCAACCTTCACAACCACAGTTTGTTGCCAATGCCGCTCAGCCCTTGGATATTCAAGCGATCCGTCGTAACTTCCCCATTTTGCAAGAACGCGTCAATGGGCGGCCCTTAGTTTGGTTTGACAATGCAGCGACCACGCAGAAGCCACAAAGTGTGATTGATCGCATTGCGTATTTTTATCAGCACGAAAATTCCAATATTCATCGTGCTGCACATGAGCTGGCAGCACGTGCAACCGACGCCTATGAACATGCACGTAATGTGGTGGCACGTTTTATTGGAGCAAAATCATCAAAAGAAATTATTTTTGTTCGTGGCACCACCGAAGGCATCAACATGATTGCCAAGACATGGGGCGAACAGAATATTGGTGAAGATGATGAGATTATTGTTTCGCATCTTGAGCATCACGCCAATATCGTACCTTGGTTTCAGCTCACCAAAAAAGTCGGTGCCAAGCTTCGTGTCATTCCTGTGGATGATACGGGGCAAATCATTTTGGAAGAACTGCCAAAACTGATTAATGAGCGCACCAAACTGATTTCGATTACCCAAGTGTCGAATGCCTTAGGTACGGTCACACCTGTGGCAGAAGTGATCAAGATTGCCCATGCCAAAGGTGTCCGCGTATTGGTCGATGGTGCTCAATCTGTTTCGCATATGCCAACTGATGTACAAGCGATTGATGCTGACTTCTTTGTGTTCTCAGGGCATAAAGTATTTGGACCGACAGGCATTGGTGCAGTTTATGCCAAACCTGAAATTCTGGAGACCATGCCAGTGTGGGAAGGCGGCGGCAATATGATTCAGGATGTGAGCTTTGAAAAAGTGGTTTACCAACCTGCCCCAAATAAGTTTGAAGCAGGAACAGGTAATATTGCTGATGCGGTGGGTTTAGGTGCTGCTTTGGAATATGTTGAGCGCCTTGGCATTCATAATATTGCCCGTTATGAACATGACTTACTGGAATATGGCGAGCATGCGTTAAGCAGCGTCGCAGGTTTGAGACCGATTGGCACTGCGAGAAACAAAGCCAGTGTCATATCCTTTACCCTTGACGGTTATTCAACCGAACAAGTGGGTAAGGCACTGAATCAACATGGGATTGCAGTGCGTTCAGGGCATCATTGCGCTCAACCGATCTTGCGTCGTTTTGGAGTAGAACAAACTGTACGCCCTTCTTTGGCGTTTTATAACACCACGGAAGAAATTGATTTGCTGGTGTCAGTCTTACATCAACTGACCAGAAACAAACGAAGTGCCTAACCCCTCTCCAATAAAAAAGACTGCCTCAGCGCAGTCTTTTTTATGTTCAGGCAAATGCAACACTCCAAATCAATCGTATTGCAACTACACCGAGAATAACCCCCATCACCCGCTCAAAATACACCCCAAACTCTAAAAAGCGTTTCCGTACAACAGGCTGAGCAAACAAAATGCTGACCAAAATAAACCACACAGCATTGACTAGACACATCCAGATGCCATAACCAATTTGAATCTTTAACGGTGTGGTCGGGCTAACAATGGTAGTAAAAATCGCCAGAAAGAAAACTGTCGCTTTGGGGTTCAGCGCATTGGTTAGAAATCCCATATTAAAGGCTTGGATTAAACTCGGTTTACCCATCACCTCACCTGCCAAAATATCCAGATTGGCATTCGGTTGACTACGTAAACATTGCCAGCCCAAATAAATCAAATAAACCGCTCCAGCTATGCGTAATACCGACATTAACCAGACACTTTGCTGGATCAGCACGCCAACACCCACCAAGGTATAAAACACATGCACCGAAATGCCGACACCAATGCCGATTGCAGTGATACAACCAATCAAATAGCCATATCGAACACTTTGTCGTACTGTAATAATAAAATCAGGACCTGGTAAAACGACTGCCATAAAATGGATCAATGCCAAGGCCAGAAACTCATGTCCATACAACTGCCACATTTGATTTATCTCCATCATGACTACAGGAAAAAGATTGTATTTCGCTTTTTAAAGCGCGATAATCCAATCAAAATCCAAATAACTTTTGCTTCATGAGCACAAATCAAAGTCTGGTTCTGTTAAATGAAATGGCAACCTTTGTCAAAGTTGTCGAAACCGAAAGCTTTTCTGAAACGGCACGTCAGCTCGGTTCAACCCCTTCTGCAGTAAGCCGTGCGATTGCCCGTTTAGAACGGGCTCTAGGCACACGTTTATTACATCGTACGACCCGTAAACTGCGCTTAAGTGAAAGTGGTCAACAGGTCTATGAACGCTGTGTCGACATGGTCAATGCCGCACAAGCGGTGATGGAAAGCTCAGGTCAGTTTCATATTGAACCACAGGGTATTATTCGGATCAGTGTGCCCAAAGCCGTTGGGCATTTTATGCTACATCCGCATCTACCTGAATTCTTGGCACTGTATCCAAAAATTGATATTCAACTGCTATTGGAAGACCGCTATATTGACTTGATTGATGATGGTGTAGATCTAGCGATTCGCATTACTGAACAACCGCCAGGTGGATTGATGGGACGTAAACTGATTGATATTGATCATTTAATTTGTGCTACACCTGAATATTTACAGAAAAATGGCATACCGCAACATCCACATGATTTAAAGCAGCACCAGTGTATTTATTTAGGTGAACAAGCCAATGATTCGAAGTGGAAATTCCAGCAAGAACAGAAATCGATTACTGTACCCGTCCGTGGTCGTTATGCAGCCAATCATACTGGCGTGCGTCTGAGTGCTGCTTTGCAGCATTTAGGCATTGCCAGTTTGCCTTATTTCGTGGCACGCCATGCCTTAGAACAAGGGAGTTTGGTTCAAGCTTTACCTGATTGGCATTTTAAAACCAATTATAGTGGTGGTGCATGGTTGCTCTATCCACCTACCCGTCATGTTCCACCTAAATTGAGTGTGTTCATTCAATATCTGGCAGAAAAATTAGCAGCGGAACCTATTCTTATCTAACGACCTAAATATTAGGTATAACTTTCAAAAATAAAAAATTGACCAGTTAGGGAGTGTTGACATTTGCAGTATAAAAAATAACAAGTAAGTAAAATTCAAATGCCGTTGCTTTAGCTTATATACATCTGGTTACCTTTATGAAATGTCAACAGACCCTAATGAAAATATTTAATTTTTTTACTACTATTTTTACTACAAAAAATTTTACTAATTTTTTTGTGTTTATTTATTGAAAATTATTTAATTCATCGACTTGATGATAATACATCAAGAATCCTCAATTGCCGTGAAAACATTTCTAGCAGATCTTTGATTTATGCTGATCAGATATTAATTCATCATAAAATTACTAAGGCTATACTGATCCCCCAAAAATCGTGTTATTACTTCACATGGCTTTCGATCTGGTCAGCTGACAGAACTGTTTATTCTCGTGAGATCTGCCATCATGCCCTGGCTCATAAGCTGCCTCGCGAAGTTAAAGCTGCTTAACTTGGAGCTTATCTTGAAAAATGTAACAGACATATGGCGGATTGGGTTATATTTGTTACGAAGCCAGAAACAAGTGCTTGATTTTAAAAAAATTTACACAAATAAAATTAACTAAAAGTTATACTTACTCTAATCAAATATAATTAAGGCTGAATATGAAAAGATCTTCATTATGGATGTCGGAGAATAATCTTGAACTCCCATTTCCTAATTCAGATATATGGAATAATCAACAATTAAAAATTAATTTTGCTCTTAGTCATGTAGTAGTAAATCTTCCAATACATATACGAAGTTATATTTCATATTATTACGGGAACTTTTCTTACGTAATTAATTTTGCAAAGTTTTACTCTGATTTTTGGGAACAAGTTGGGCGGGATTTAAAAAATGTCGATTTTTTTGATTTAATTGATATTAAATTTGTCGAATGGCTAAAGATAATGCAATTTGAGGAGCTGTTTACTGATATCAATATATCTTTCAATGAAATCTTTGAGATTAATAAATTTAGCATGTATTGACTTTAAATATTAGTTAAAAAAGCTATTTCAAATATAATTAAGAAATGAAATAGCTTTCTATCGATCAGGTCATATATCTTAGTTTTTAATTATATCTATTAAAAATAACTTCGCCAATTTCATTAATTACTCTTGATCTTTCATCAAGTGTAGTATTGCTTTTTCTTACATATATACTTATAAATAAGGGTTCTTGAGTCTTTGACCACACCATTGATGTTATACCTCTAATACCATAATCACTAGCCCCAGAGCGGTCTGCTATTGACCAGCCATTTGGTAACCTCGCTCGTAGCATATTGTCAGCAACCTTATTATCCATCATCCAGCTTTTAAGTTGTTCTCTAGATTTTTTAGAAAGTGTATTTCCAACTAGTAACTTACTTAAACTTTCACTCATTGCATCAGTAGTTGTTGTATCCCTTAAATCAAATTCTGGATTAATAACAAGTTCTGGTTCATATCTATCAGACCTTGTTTTTGTATCGCCTAACTCTCTCATGAATTGAGTTAATTTTTGAGGACCTCCAACTGAAGATATAGCGATATTTGCAGCAGTATTATCACTATAAGCTGTTGTTGCAGCACAAGCATCTCTAAGCGTAATGCTTTTATTTATAAGTTTCATTGTGACAGGAGAGTGTGAAACAACATCTTTTTCCTCGATCAATACTTTATTTTCTAAAGATAACAATCCTTTATCTACATTTGAAAGTACGTTTGCACATGCTAAAGCTTTGACAGTACTATCTAATGGGAAACGAGTATCTCCATTTACTGATTCAAGTTTTTTGGAATTAGAATCAAATATTGATACACCAACCTTCCATCCTTTTTGTTGAAGCAAGTTCACTTTATCCTCTAATGGTGAAGCATTAGTCGATGAAATACATACTGTAAATATAAGTGTGCCAATCACACTTTGACTTTTTGACATTAAATTCATATCCATCATTACCATTAAAAAAAACGCTTGAAAAAAATCAATCTCTTTGGAAAATATCTTTTGCTGATGATTTTTCACTATTCACTTTTCGAACTGCAGTGGCTTCAATTTCAACTAACATATTGTTAGATAAAGCAGCAACTTGAACTAAGGTTCTGCTAGGTAGATGCGGTTGCTGTTTAGTACCAAAAAACTCAATATAAGCTTGTGAAAAGCCATCAATATCCATTTTATTATTTAGCTCAGGTACACCAACTAAAAAAACCTGAAGCTTAACAATATCAGCTAAACTTAAACCCATGTTCAATAAGCTTTTTTCTATCTCTTTAAGAACTTGAATAGTCTGTTTTTTTGTATTGTTATCATAACTATTCCTAATTGGTAGTTTTCCAGATAAATAGACTGTTGAATATAGTGGTGGTACCTCGACAGCTGTCGCAACAGGAACATTAGATTTGCTATTTTTATAACGTATAGTTTCCGCATAAGATGTCTTCATAATGCTGTTACATACAATAAATATTAGGGGGACAACTAAATACTTCATTATAAATACCTTTGATAATGTATACGCATTAATTACTATACGATCTTAAGAAGTTGATAGAATTTGATTTACATAAATATGCTGTTAGCGCACAAACTATTAATACGAGTCCTAAATCTTGTACTAAGCCAGAAATAGCTAGCATCAGACTTAATAAAAAATAATAAATAAAACCAAATAAAGCTCCTGCTGTTCCAGCTTGCGCACGATAGCTAATTAAAGCTTGGCTAAGTAAGTTTGGAATGGCAATACTATAGGCCATCACCACACCTAAAATTGGAACAATAACCCATAGAGAGTTTTGCAATAAAAAAACAAATACACTAGATAATATAGACAATAGACAAGCATATTGAATTAGCTCTTCAGGTTTAAAGCTTTTTGCTAATAATCTACGATTTAAATAACTAGCAAATAAAGCTGAGATAGCTAAAGCCAAACCTGTCCATCCAAATTCTTTTGATTCCCACCCTAGTCTTTCAAATAAGAAAGGGCCTAAACTGTAATAACTAAAGATCATCGTATTGAATAATGAAACTAAGATTGCATTTAGCCAAAGCTTAGTATCTTTTGCCATTAAAAATGATAATTTCATTATATTTTGTTTAATTGAATACGTTGGACGTGTTTCAGGTAAACTAAAAATTACAAGTAGAATTAAAATTATTGCGAGTATCGTTAATCCTATAAATATGCCCATATGACCATATAGGCTCACTATCCAGCCACCACTTATTAATCCAAATACAGGGCTGACAGCTACTGCTGCTCCCATAATGGAAAAAACTTTTGCCAAAATTATTGACTCATAACTATCTCTTAATATTGTTTGAACAACTACAGATCCTGCAGCTGCACCTAAAGCAGAAATCATGCGAGCAAATAGCAATACATTAAAGTCTTGAGCGACAATTGCTAAAAGTGAACCAGATGCATAAATAATTAGACCAAGAATCATTGCAGGACGTCGTCCTATGACATCACTCAACCGCCCCCACAACGCTACACCAATTGCGAAAGCAAAAAAGTATACCGAAAGAGTTTGAGCTGCGCGTTCATTAGTTATATTAAAAGATAAAGCAATATTGGGTAATGCTGGGCTATAAATCGTTTCTACCAATTGTGGAAACATAATTAGTAGAACTAATATCCATAATGGTGGACGACTTGCCATGGCTAAAATTTTCTCTGAAATATTAAATTATTAATATTATTGCGATAAATTTTAAGTCTAATTACAATAATAAAGACTATTTATATCTAAAATCGGACACCGTGGTAAAAATTAGTTCAGAAACTTGTTTTAATGCAGATTATTTCACTATACCAGTAGTTGGGATTGCTGCAGATATGCCTACTCATGACTCGGGTCCACATTCTCATAGCCGCCATCAACTCTTGTTTTCCACAACTGGTTGCATGACTATAGAAATGGAAAAAACTTTATACCTGTTGCCAGCTAGACGGGCTATGTGGATTCCAGCTGGTGTTGTACATCGCGTTATGATGAGAGGCGTTACTGCATATCGCTCTTTATATTTTTCAATAGATTTACCATTTTCAAAAACTCCATTACAGGTTTTTTCCGTGAACGCTCTTTTGTTTGAAATTATTGAGCGTATGTCTTTTTGGCCTTGGACTATGCCTACAGACTGTCAAAATAACATTCTTAATGTTTTTATTGATGAGCTTCATACTGCTCCGAAAGAAAGCTGGGATTTGAAATTCCCTCAAGATGATCGATTATCTATATGGATAGAACAAATTCATCAAGGTATATTGCCACTAAGATTAAATGTTTTAGCAAAAAAAATAGGTGCTTGTGAGCGTACAATTAGTAGAATTTTTATAAGGGATACAGGAATGAATTATCAAAGTTGGCGCCAGCAATGGAGACTATTAAAAGGAATGGAGATGTTAGCTGATAATAAGAGTACAAATGAAATCGCACAATTCTTAGACTTTTCAAGTGATAGTGCTTTCATAGCTTTTTTTCGTCAGTACACAGGGGTTACTCCCAATAATTATAATGATCTACCATTTTTAACCTGATTTAATATTATTTAAAGTTAGCTTTATTACATAAAAATTAAACAATAAAACTTCCTTCTAGCTAGCAATAAATTTTCAAATCATACTATGCATACTTAACAGTATGTATAATGAAATCCTCTTATTGAAAGCAAAAAATATGACAAAGTTAACCTGACTAAAAAATATTTATAAATAACTCTAAACCCTTTTTAATTGTATCTTTTACTATTTGCAAAAATTACATAATATAACATTTAATATATATCTACACTTATTAAATATATTTAAATTTTTTTACTTCGAATAGTTAAGATCTAAATCATGCTAATGAACAAACCTCATTGGTTTCAAGTTGAATATTTACACAAGACAGTAAAAAATCCAAATATTCATATTAAAGGTACAACTAGTCACTACAGCAATGCATGGAGTGATTCCTTTGAACAAAGCGTAGTACGATATCTGTATGGTGATGAATATAGTTTAAAAGCTTGGGAGCCTTTATGGGAAATAGATCGGCTATATATTGGTAGTTATGTATGTATTGCAGCAGAAGCTGTCATCCTTATGGGAGGAAATAATACACATCGTACGGATTGGTTTAGTTTATATCCATTTATGGAACATATTACTGAAGCATATCAAATGAAAGGAGATACGATAATTCAAGATGGTGCTTGGATTGGTATGAGAGCTATGATTATGCCAGGAATTACTATTGGAGAAGGTGCAATTGTTGCTTCAGGCAGTATTGTAACCAAAGATGTTGCACCTTATAGCATTGTTTCAGGAAATCCTGCTAAAGCTGTAAAAATGCGCTTCAGCGATAATGTTATAGAAGAACTTCTAAATTTAAATTTATATGATTTAGAACCTGAAAATTTTGATCAATTAATCCCATATTTAATACAGTCTGATATAAATAAACTAAAGCTTAAATACGATCAATTAATCAACTCTTGATTTTAATAGTCTCTTTTAAAAGGCTTATACAAAAGTATTGTTGTCAAATGAATAAGCCAATATTTCTTACTTAATATGATTAGATTTATAATAAATACAATTATTCAGCCTGTGATGATATCTCGTTAAGAAATTGCTACTAAATCCATACACCGACTCTAATCAAAAAAATTTAGATTATTTAAACATATGAGAACAATAAAATTTGATATAAATGAAGCACTAAAGAGTAAAAATGAGCTAAGCTTTAAAAAAGGTTACGCATTACTTAAAAAATTCTGAATTACTATAAGCACAGGAAGAACTAGACATCGATAATCTGATGAAAATTGCGGAAGAATCAATGACCGCTTACAAGGCATGTAAATTAAGAGTGAACGCAGTACAACTAGCATTGAATGAAACATTCAACACTAGCTAACTTACTGTACGCGATAAGGAAAATATATGTTCAACACTTTTATATTCTAGTTTCCGCGATAGGTTGAATAACCATAAGGACTGAGTAATAAAGGAATATGATAATGTTTAACGGTTCCATCCACTTTAAAAATCACAGGAACTTCTGGAAAAAAGGTTTGTTGCTTTTGTTGATTGAACCAAGCCTCAGTTTTAAAGGTCACTTTGTAAACCCCTTTTTCCAACGCTTTGTTCTCAGGATATAGCGCAGTAATCCGCCCATTTTCACACGTAAGTTTCTGATTCAATTTTATCCACTGATCACCAGAGCTTTTTTCAAGAACAACTTCAACATTGGCTGAAGGTAAACCATTTTCCAAATTTAGAACATGGACACTCAATGGGTTCTGTTCAGCAAATGCTGCTGAACAGAATAAGATAAGCGAATAAGGTAAGATTTTCTTTAACATCACAAACTCCTCACAGATTTTTCAATATTTGAATGGCAGATGTAGCACAGTAATCATCGTTTTTAGCACCGCCTGCTCCAGCAATGCCAATCGCTCCGACCACTTGATTTTGATATCGAATAGGTAGTCCACCGCCCAATAACAGCAGCTTAGACACGGTGGTCAAATTTTTTGCATCAGGATTGCTATTTGCTGTTTGACTCAAAGCCAAGGTTGCTGTTTTCGTTGATAATGCTGTAAATGCTTTTTGCTCTGCAGCATCTAAATTGTGTGGACCCACAGACTCATGACGGTGTGCATAAAGCGTATTACCACCTTGATCAACGACTGCGACTGCAATATTTTGCTGAATGTTTTTGCATACACGCTCAGCTTCACTGGCTAATACTTTGGCTGTTTGAAGATCCAATGAATAAACTTGCTTCAGCTCCACAGAGTGTGCAACAGTGCTACTGAACAGTAACGTTAAACCAAGAATTTTAAGCTTACTCATATTGATTCCTGCCTGATATGCTTTGAAAATCTTAAACAAATCTATTCCGCCACAGCATGACAATCACATTACAAAATTGTCATGTTCACAAAGAGTCTGAACAAAAATGTGTATTCTGATTATCGAAGATGAAACGAAGATCGCGTCTTATTTAGTAAAAGGCTTAATTGAGTCAGGCTATACAGCGGAGTGCGTCCATTCAGGACTTGAAGGCTTGGAAAGATTAAAAATGAAATCCTATTCTTTGGTGATTTTAGATGTAATGTTGCCTGATCTTGATGGTTGGGATGTATTGAAAATACTTCGCCAATTTTCTAAGGTTCCCGTGATATTTCTAACTGCAAAGGATCAGATTTTAGATCGTGTCAAAGGCTTAGAATTGGGAGCTGATGATTATTTAGCAAAACCATTTTCCTATGTTGAATTACTTGCTCGTATCAAAAGTCTTTTAAGGCGCCAACAATATAATCAAGAAAATGAGCTCTCGATTGCGTCATTAAAGATGGATTTAACACAACACAAAGTTTGGCGAGAAGATGCATTAATCGACCTCAGTAAGAAGGAATTTAACCTACTTCGATTTATGCTTTTGCATCAAGATGAAATTATTACGCGCCGCCAAATTGCCTCAGAAGTTTGGAATATTAATTTTGATACTGATACTAACTTTATCGATGTAGCTGTACGTCGCTTACGCAGCAAAATTGATGATGGACATGATTTAAAGTTAATTCATACGATTCGGGGCTTAGGTTATAAGCTATCGGTTCAAGCATGATGAATCATATTTTTCACTCATTAGAATTGAGACTCACCCTACTGGTGACTTTTTGCAGCGCTCTAGTTTTATGCGTAGTGGCAATGATTAGCTATGTTGGGATTAATCAAATTTTAATTATCCAACAAGATCGTGCTCTGACGGACCGAATTGAACGACTCGAAACACTTCTACAAGATAGTGAAAATATAAATCAAATTGTTGCTCGCCCTAAGCTCTATCAAAATATGTTAGGAAACCAAGATAACTTATTTATTTTAATGGATCATAATCAACGCCTGATTGATATTAATCCTTTAAATATTCCCCTTCCTAAATTAACAACATCAAGCAGCATCCAATTTACTGATTTGACTCAGACCGAACACCCAACACGCTTGTCATGGAAAACGATTAACATTCATCAAAAGCCTTATGTGCTCATTGCAGGCAAGCAATGGTCTGAACGTCTCAATATTCTTGAGCCATTCCGTAATGGCTTATTGGTTTCAGTGAGCATCGGGATTGTACTGATTTTTATATTGTCTGCTCTGGCTAGCCGTTTTGGACTCAGTACTTTACGAAAACTGCAACAACAAACTCAGGCAATCAATGTCCATAAATTGCAGCAAAGAATTCAGCTTGATCAAGCTCCATCAGAAATTGAACAACTGACGGCAGACATCAATACCATGCTGAACCGAATTGAAATCGGATATCAGCAACTCAACCAATTCTCAGAAGATATTGCCCATGAATTTCGTACTCCACTCAACAACCTGATTGGACAAACGGAAATTATGCTCATGGGTGAGCGTACAAATGAGCAATATAAAGAAGTACTGTATTCAAATTTAGAAGATTACCAACGCTTAAAACGTATGATTGATAGCATGCTGTTTCTTGCACGTGCGGATCGTCAGATGGTGATGTTAAATAAACAATGGATCGATCTATCCAACTTGATTGAGACGATTTGTGACATTTTTGAGCATCAAGCTGAAGAACAAGCTTGCCAGTTTATTTTGCAGTTAAAACAAACCCAAATATTGGCTGATCCAGAATTACTACAACGAGCACTTTATAATTTAATTTCGAATGCACTAACACATGGTGGTTTGCAACGTCAGATTTATATTGGTAGTCGAAACAACCAACAAGATGGATCAAGCTCAACAACTAGTTTGTATGTGATCACCAGTGATACGAGTATTGCAAATGAGCATCTTGATTCTCTATTTGAACGCTTTTATCAATGCACTTCTAGCCGCCATCAAACCAGCCAAACTGGAGGTCTTGGTTTATCCATCGTTGCCTCAATTATGACCCTTCATCAAGGTGATTATTTGGCTTACAATACTCCAGATGGTATTTGCTTTGAGCTCATTTTTCCTGAATTTTCTGATATTTAGTTATCGAAAAGTTAAATATATCTTTATTTATTTTCAAAAATTGACTTCTTCACTAAAAAATCATCATTCAAAAGTATGCTTAATATCTGTTTATGTAAAAAAATCATTATTGAAAATTATCCATTCATACAGATTATTCATAACTCTATTCAATAAAAGCACCTAACTCACAACCTAGCGATTTGCTAGTGTGTCCTGCTTTCCAGTTTAAATTTCTATATGCTTTTTTAAGCAGGATATGTATGTCTTTATCTATTGAAAAACAATCTCCAACCGATCTAACGCCGAGTACATCTACATGGAGTGCGGTGATCGTGATGTCTCTATGTTGTTCGGTGCTGATCGCCTCTGAGTTTGTGCCCGTGAGTTTGCTTACACCAATTGCATTTGACCTCAAGATGACTGAGGGTCAGGTTGGACAGGCGATTGCAATTTCAGGGATTTTTGCTGTCATAGCCAGTTTAACCATTGGCAAATTTACTCGAAAATGGGATCGCCGTTCCGTGATGTTGGGACTTACTTTGCTAATGATACTGTCTGGAGTCATTATCACTTTTGCCCACAACTCCCTTTTATTTATACTTGGAAGATCAATTCTAGGCGTTGTGATTGGTGGCTTCTGGTCGATGTCCACAGCCATTGTGATGCGACTAGTACGATTCAATGAAGTACCAAAAGCATTGGGACTTTTAAACGGCGGCAATGCCCTAGCCACCACAATTGCAGCACCATTAGGCAGTTTTCTGGGTTCAGTGATTGGTTGGAGAGGCGCTTTCTTTTGTATTGTTCCCATTGCCGTCATTGCTCTACTCTGGCAAGTTAAAACCATGCCGTCCCTACCTCCCATAAAGACTCAGCACATGAGTGGTAATGTATTCCTATTATTAAAACGGCCGGTGATCTGCTTAGGTATGTTTGCTATCTTATTTTTATTTATGGGACAGTTTTCGCTGTTTACCTATTTACGACCCTTTTTAGAAAAGGTGACTTTGGTGGATGCAAACCAGCTTTCTAGCTTGCTATTAATCATGGGAGTTTCAGGTTTGATCGGTACTTTTATGATCAGTCACATATTACATAAACATCTGTATCGTTATTTAATCTTGATTCCACTCACAATGGCATTTTTAGCAGGCGCGTTTATCTTATTTGGGCATCAGGTCTGGATCATTGCAGCATTGATGGTTTTATGGGGTTTGATTGGTACATCCGCACCAGTAGCATGGAACACTTGGCTCACTCGTTCCCTGCCCCATGAAATAGAAGCCGGCGGTGGACTGATGGTCGCTATTATTCAGTTGGCCATTACTTTAGGAGCAACTGCGGGTGGCTTACTTTTCGACTGGCAAGGCTATCAAGCAACCGTTATTTTAAGTGCAATCATCTTGGTGATCGGTGTCCTATTTTCCTCATTTACATGGCGCTATCTGTTAAACGCAAGGTATCAATGACTAGCCTTAAGGCTGGAGATTGCTGTCTGCGATGTGGGTAATATAAATGGTAACCTGAAAACTGGATGCTATATTCATCCAGTACCTTGATTAAATCACCTCTACGCAAGTCATCCTCAACCATATCTTCTGGAATATAGGCAATTGCCAATCCTAGTCTTACAGCATCAACACTATGATAGGACTCGTTAAAAACCCATTGCCCATTAATCTTGATCTTTATTTCCAGTCCATCTTTCTCAAACTCCCAAGCATAAATGCCGCCATGAGTCGTGAGTCGAAAACCAATACAAGCGTGTTGGGTCAACTCCTGTGGAGACTGCGGCAGACCGTGTTTTGCAAAATAGTCAGGTGTTGCCACCACAGCCATTTTGACATCATTGCCGATCCGAACGGCAATCATACCCTCTGCAACACGGCTACCAAAACGGACACCTGCATCAAATCGTTCAGCAACAATATCCACCATTCCGCTGTTGGCTGTTAACTCGATATTAATGTCAGGATAACGTTGTGTTAGTTGCTGAAGTTTTGGCAGTAGAATCTGTCGGATGGCATGGCTACTAGCATTAATCCTGACAGTTCCTGCAGGTGTATCCCGTAACTTACTCAACAATGAAAGCTCATTGTCGATATGATCGAAACTGGCACTAATGGTTTGCCTTAAACGTTCTCCTGCTTCTGTCGGTGACACACTTCTTGTTGTTCGAGTCAGTAACAGCATACCCAGCCTTTCTTCCAGCCCCCGAATGGCATGGCTAAGTGCAGATTGGGAAACCCCTAGTTTTCCAGCAGCTTTAGTAAAACTTCCCTCTCTCGTCACCATTAGAAAAGCATAGAGATCGTTGTAATTTTCCTTGGTTATCATAAAAAATCTGCTTTTGTATTAATGGCTATGGCGATCAGTATAGCTTGAAATAAGCCAATTCAATGAATAACTCATGAATGCTATTCATAAGTCCATGCTGTTTTTTTACTCTAATCATTCTTAACAAAACTACCTAAACTAATTTCATCTTAGGTTTCCAACCTGTTTATTACAAGAATAAGTTGGAAAATCTGTTAGTAAATAGGCATCTGAATCAATAAGTTTAAGAGCATCTTAATTATGAGTAGAAATCAATATTCTTTTGCTTTTATTGGCTGTTCGATCATGTTGGCAATTTTTTTAAGTTGTTTTTCTTTATGGACAACAGCCAAACCACCACGAGACCATCATTCGACTCTAACAAGAGCATCAAAGATGAAAATTCAGATTGAGATTGCAGGCACAGAGCAGCCTGTTTTTGTAACTTTAGAGTCCTCACCAACTACTCAGGATTTTATTAAGCAATTGCCTCTGTCATTAAAGCTTAGTGATTATGCATCTTCAGAAAAAATTGCCACCTTACCTCATAGACTCTCCCAACAATCCGCACCCAAAGGTTACACAGGCCAAGCTGGTGATCTGACCTATTACGCGCCTTGGGGAAATTTAGCAATTTTCTATAAAGATTCCGATGTCGGTTATGCCAATGGACTTATTTTTCTAGGAAAAATAGAAAATCTGCCGAAAGCATTCTTGAGTCAGTCTGAATTTACCGTTGTGATTCGCCAAGTGAAATAGCCACCCAATTGTGATTAAGTGAGATCGTTATGTTCGTCATTCAGTACTTCGACAAATTTCGTAAATCTGCGCTAGCAGTCATTACCGCAACAACAGTAAGTTTATTTTCCTCTACCACAGCGATGGCAGCAGATATGTCAAATGGTGCAGATAATTTTTATCAAAGCAGTCAAGTCAATATCCAGAAAGTGACTTTTAAAAACCAATACAATATGGCAGTAGTAGGTAATTTGGTGATCCCTAAAGACCTTAAAAAATGGACAAAATCACCTGCAATTATAATTGGTCATCCAATGGGTGCAGTCAGGGAACAAAGCTCCATGCTGTATGCCCAAAAATTGGCAGAGCAAGGTTTTGTGACTCTTGCAATTGATTTGCCATTTTGGGGTGAAAGCGAAGGACAACCTCGCAATGCCGTTTCCCATGACATCTATAGTGAAGCTTTTAGCTCAGCAGTTGATTATCTAGGCACCCGTGATTTTATTGACCGTGAACGTATTGGTGCCTTAGGAATTTGTGGTAGTGGCAGCTTCGTCATTAGCGCTGCAAAAATTGATCCACGCATGAAAGCAATTGCAACCGTTAGCATGTACGATATGGGTGCAGCCAATCGTAATGCATTGAATCACTCTCAGAGTTTAGAGCAAAGAAAACAGATCATTGCCGATGCAGTTCAACAGCGTTATGCGGAGTTTACAGGTGCAAAAATAGAATATACCAGTGGCACAGTACACGAGCTCACTGCCAATACTCATCCTATTCAACGTGAGTTTTATGACTTCTATCGTACTCCACGTGGGGAATTTACACCTAAAGGCGCTGATCCTAAAGCAACTACACATCCAACGCTAACTAGTAACATCAAGTTTATGAACTTTTATCCATTTAATGACATAGAAACTATTTCACCTCGTCCAATGCTATTTATCACAGGTGATCAGGCACATTCAAAGGAGTTTAGTGAGGAAGCTTATAAACTGGCTGGACACCCCAAAGAACTCTATTATGTCAAAGGTGCAGGACATGTTGATTTATACGATAGAGTCAATTTAATTCCATTTAATAAATTAGCTATTTTTTTTGAAAAAAATTTAAAATAGTTCTTTAGACAAGAATAAAAGGGATACATTAAAGTATCCCTTTTATTCTTGATTCCAAGCTTGCACTGACTGCTGCAAACCTTTCTGAATATTCTAAACATGACTCAAGTGATGCGTTTGATGATGTTGTTCTGGTTTGGATTCATCCGAGTAAAACTCCTCAACAATATCTAAGCCTTCTTCAACTCCAACCTCAAAACTGGCATTGCCATAGCCCTACCGTGCCAGATGATTTAAAGCTTCTTGATAGAACACTACTGCTCTGCTAATTGATTTGCTTAGCTAAACTAATTGTTTCCTGAAAATTGAGCCCATCACACAAAGTTAAATGGATGCAATCAATCTAAATACAATGTATCTATATGGCTCTTAATCGCCATTTTTAATAGTTTAAAAAAACCAACCATGTTAATATCATTTAAGTAGTTACTATAAAGTTTGTTAATTTTATGACTAAAAATACCAACCTAGAAATCTGCCCTATTGCAAGAAGTCTATCCGTTCTTGGCGATGCATGGAGCATGTTGATATTACGTGATGCACATGCAGGATTTACACGCTTTGATCAATTTCGTAAAAGTTTAGGCATTGCTCCGACGATGCTGACTAAACGTTTGTCCGTTTTAGTAGATGAAGGATTACTTGAAAAACGACAATATTCTGAACACCCACCACGTGAAGAATATGTATTAACTCAAGCAGGCAAAGATTTCTTACCCGTTTTATTTGTAATCGGTGCATGGGGTCGTAAGCATAAACCTTTTGAAAATCCTGAGAAAATGCCTATATTTCTTGATGCTGAACAAGGTACAGAAATTCAACCGATTGTAATTGATAAAGTGACAGGTGCTGAAATTGGATCTCGAACTATTCACCAAAAAGCTGAATAATAAAAAGCACTCCTGTGAGAGTGCTTTTTTATAAATTTAAATACTAAATTATTATTTGATTCGAGTACGCTGTGTTTTGTAAGTTCCCCAACCACTACGTAAAACTGATTTGATAAATGCCCATAAGCCACTTTCCTTAGGTTTTGGATTACTTCCCTTGGCAATGCGATTAAGTTGTTGGGTATACCAAAGTACTTCCATAACCCCAAGTTGATCAATCTTTTTTATGCCAGTCTTAATTGGTTGAACTGTTTGCTCACTATTGGTTCCTGCTAATAGATATTTGGGAGCATCAGGATCAATTGCCATCAGTCTAGCAATCCCAACCACATCAAAAGCATCTGATCCTAAAGCTTGATTCATACCTTCAACACTCCTAAAGCCACCTGTCACCATTAATGGTGTTTTTACCTGTGCCCTAACCTTTTCAGCAAAATCGATAAAGAATGCTTCACGGACAATAGTTGATGCTTTTTGAGGTGCTTTAGCTACACCTGACTCATAAGTACCACCTGAAATTTCAATTAAATCAATTCCTGCTTGAGACAAAGCCTTAATGGTTGCTAAAGAGTCTTCCTCGGTAAATCCACCTTTTTGAAAATCCGCTGAGTTAAGCTTTATCGCAATTGGAAAATATGCCCCTACTTGTTTTCTAATTTCTGCATAGACTTCCATTAAAAACTTGCGACGTTTTTCTGGAGTACCTCCCCACTCATCATTTCTTAAATTGTGTAATGGTGATAAGAATTGATTAATCAAATAACCATGTGCAGCATGTATCTCAACACCACTAAATCCAGCCTTTTTACATATCAACGCACTACGACCAAAGCGCTGAATGATCTCTAGTATTTCTTGATGGGTTGCTTCATCTGGCGTTGCAAATAATGATCGCATTTCGGCCCCAAATGGCGCTGCTGAAGCAGAAATGTTTCGTGAATTTAATCCTTTTGGGGATTGTTTTCCGGGATGATTGAGTTGTGCCCATAATTGGGAGCCTTGATCAGTCACCGTTGTTGCCCATTGCTGTAAAATTACAAAATCCCGTTCATCTTCAATCACAACATTCCCAGGCTCCCCTAAAGCACGTCGGTCGATCATAATGTTGCCTGTGATAATCATGCCAATCCCTGACGCCGCCCAACGCTGGTATAGTCGTATATGCTTTTCAGTTGGGTTGTTGGAATAGGTCGCTAGCGTTTCACTTGTTGCTGCCTTAGCCAAACGATTTGGAATTACGAAACCATTCGGTAACGTTAAAGACTGATTCAGGAGATTTGTTTTTAATGGCAAGTCAATCATTGGCTTTACTCACACAGTTGAAGATGATTTAGGCTGAGGTTGAATAAAGTCAACTAGACTTTGAAACCACATGACATCGACAAAGTTTCCAGTAATCACAAGATCCTGAGTTCTAAGGGCTGTTAAAAATGTATTGACACTATCTTTAGCTGATAGCACAGCAAAACCTGTACTGCCATTTTTAAAAGTGAATGTAAAACTTGGGGATTTACTTTGACCAGCATGAGACTTTATTTTGCCATTTTTGATTTCAAAATAACGCCCTTCACCACTTGCTGTTTGAATTTGAAATGTGACATTTTTATCTTTTACATAAGCAGCACATTTTGGATTATTTTTCACAGCTCGTTGTAAAAGCTTCGTCAGTATCCACAGTAATAATTTAAATTTCATCATTTTGGTTCTCTGTTCATCAATATATGAGGATACATAAGGCATCCTGATGCATTACTCATTTAGAAACTGTATTGCATGCTTTAGGAAACGTTCTGGGTACTGGAACTGTGCACCATGACCAGCATCGGGATAAATAAACAGCTGTGCATTTGGAATATTAAGTGCCATCTGATAAGCATTGATGGTTGGAATCATCACATCATCTACACCATTAAGAATAAAAGTTGGCTGTTTAATCTCGCGTAAATGAGCAAAATGATCTTGTTCATCAAGTTTTGGTAAAAAGTGCATATTGGCTTCAATCTGAGCCTGCATTACGCTGTCTGAACTTGCTGGATCTTGATCTTTACGTTGATGGCGACGTTGCCAGAAATCACGCCCTGCTTGAATTGCTGTTGGAGATCGACCAAAAAATAAAAATAGAAAGTCTTCTTCAGAAGGCACTGCACTGGTTGCATGCTTTAAAACTAAAGCTGGAACATCTGGGTCATCGCCTCTAGGTTTTCCACCCCGAGGACCTGTCCCTAAAAGCATTAATTTTCTGACTAATTGAGGGCGGCGACGTACTAGATCTTGTGCTTGAAAACCACCTAAAGAAAAGCCGAGTAAATCAACTTGTTTCAGACCTAATGCTCGAATCACCGCTGCTGCATCGTCAGCCATATCCTCAATCCGAGTTCGAGGTTGTCCAGTTGATGACGCGACCCCTCGCCCATTGAATAAAATAACTTCGCGGTCCGCTGCTAATCCATCTGTAATGAGTGGATCCCAATTGTCTAAACCACCACGGAAATGCTGTAGAAAAAACAAAGGTGGTTGCTGTGTATTTGCATTACCCCATCTACGATAAGCAAATTTGGCTCCATCAACTTCTATAAATTGTGTTTCAGCGGTTTGATGATTAATTGTGGTCATTGTCGTTATCCCATTTCATACATAACTAAGTTGAAATTTATTTCGCCAAGAAAGCTAAAGATTGCTTTACGAAATCATCATGAAACTGAAAAATTCCACCATGTCCAGCATCTGGATAGATGACAAGCGTGCTATTTGGAAGGCGCTTTGCTAAGTCATAAGTATTTACAGTAGGAACCATTCGATCATGATCACCGTTAGCAACTAAAACAGGTTGTTGAATAACTGAAAGATCAACAGATTTTTTATTTCCCCATTTTTTTAATGCTTTTAAATGAGCGCGATACGCAGAAATGGTGATTTCTTTATCACGATTTTCAGTACGTTCATTAATCCGTTGAACAAACTTTTTCGCAGCAGCTTTACCATTGTCGGTCCGAGTAAAAAACAAATAGACTTTAGGATCTTGGCGCGTTGCCATCCCACGGACTAAATCCCAATTAGAAACTCGTCCAACTGTACTGATGCCAGTTCCTCCAGCAGGTCCTGTTCCTGATAAGATCATCTTTCTGACTAAGTTTGGTTGTTTCAATACGATTTCTTGTGAAATCATGCCTCCCATTGAAAAACCAAATAAATCAACTTTGTTGAAACCTTTTGCTTGAATAAAGGTAATTGCATCATCTGCCATTTGCTCAATCGACTGAGCAGGTTTACCTGTAGAAGCACCAACACCACGGTTATCAAAAACCACCACATGATGTTTTGCGGCAATTCCATCAATAATTCTTGGATCCCAATTGTCTAATACAGCAGCTAAATGATTCAGAAAAATAATAGGTGTTCCACCATTTTGTTGACCATATTCTCTGTAGGCGAAATTAACTCCATCAGCATTTATAAATTGAGTTGGTACATTCTTCCAATTCGTAGCTAACTGAGGATTTTGACTAGCTTGCTGATTGAAAATAAGTTTTGGAGATAATCCGTCACCTTTAGCCACCGAGTCGCTAAAAGAGATCGATGCTACTGTTTCGGCTTGCGTTAATGGCGAAATAAAAACAGAGACCACCGTCAATCCCATCGCAATTGTATTTAGTAAAAAATTCATTTTTTTAATCCTCAGAATTAATGCATAAAGCCTATTCAACTGAATTTAATTAATTATTTCTTGAGATAAGGAAATCAAAAACAAAGTCAGTATCGATTTAATATTAACCATACATCAACAAAAACGCATTGTCACTATCTTTTTAGTAGTAACTATTTTAATTTTAGATTATGATCAAAACATCAAGGTGAAATTGGTTGTTCCATCACCAACCTATTACGTGTGAGAAATGTTGTATGACAAGCAAAGTGGTTCTTATTACAGGTGCATCTTCTGGTATTGGTTTAGCAACAGCAGAACTTTTACATAGAGCAGGTTTTATTGTTTATGGTACGAGTCGACGCACAAGTGAGTCATCTCAATATAAATTCAATCTGATTGAACTAGATGTAAATAATGAAGATTCGGTTAATCGTGCAATCGCGAAAGTGATTCAAAATGAAGGTCGAATTGATGTTTTGATCAATAATGCAGGATTTGCAATCGCACCTGCTGGCGCTGAAGAAAGTTCGATGCAACAAGCTCAAGCTATTTTTGATACCAACTTCTTTGGTGTTGTCCGAATGACTCGAGCAGTACTTCCAGTGATGCGTAAACAAAATTCTGGACTTATTTTGAACACTAGCTCTGTTTTAGGACTTCTGCCAATGCCCTTTGGCGCGCTTTATTCTGCATCAAAACATGCGCTTGAAGGTTATTCAGAGTCCTTAGATCATGAATTGAGAACACAAGGGATTCGTGTTTCATTAATAGAACCTGCTTACACTAAAACTTCATTAGGCATAAACTTACTAGAAGCAGATGCAAAAATCTCAGCGTATGACCACATTCGCGAGAAGCTCCATCAGCACATGATAAAAGCAATTAATAAGTCAGATGATCCAGGTGTTGTTGCTAAGACAATTTTAACGGTAATCAACAGTCAAAACATTTTGCCTCGTTATACATCAGGCAAGACAGCAAGACACTTAAAGAATTTACGAAAATTTACCCCAGTAAAGATCTTTGACGCATTGATTCAACGCAGTTTGAAAGTTTAACCCAACTTAATTAATCCATTTCTAACGATTAAAAAAGAAATATATAGAGGTCCCAAATGAAAGCAGCCTATATTAAAAGTTATGGCAAAATCGATGATGTACAGTTGGATGAACAGCCTAAACCATCTATTTCGAAAGATTCTGTACTTGTTAAAGTTCATGCTGTAAGTATCAACCCGCTTGACTTACGAGTATTAGAGGGTGAATTCAAAGCTATTTTACCTGTTAAGTTTCCATTTATTTTAGGTAATGACTTTGCAGGTGTCGTTGCTCAAGTTGGTTCAAATGTTACTCAGTTTAAAGTCGGTGATGAAGTCTATGCCAAGACAGATTCGAATGGTTCTTTTGCTGAGTACACAATCGTTCAGCAATCGTCACTTGCACTGAAACCTCAAAATATTTCTATGCAGCATGCTGCCTCACTACCGCTTGTCGCCTTGACTGCATGGCAAGCATTAGTAGAAATTGCAAAAGTTAAATCAGGACAAAAAGTATTGATTCATGCTGGTTCAGGTGGTGTAGGCTCGATTGCAATTCAGCTTGCTAAGCATCTCGGTGCAACTGTCGCAACAACGACAAGTGGTAAAAATACTCGCTGGGTTAGAGAACTAGGCGCAGATATTATTATTGACTACAAAACCATGGATTTTGAGCAAGAACTGAAAGATTACGATGTAGTCTTAGACACGCAGGGTGGAAAAACTTTAGAAAAGTCATTGAACGTTATAAAGCGTGGTAGTCGTATTATCAGTATTTCAGGGCCACCTGACCGTGCTTTTGCTGAAGCAATCAAAGCAAATTGGTTATTAAAATTTATCATTCCTCTTTTAAGTTGGTCCATTCGTAACAAGGCAAAAAAAAGAGACATTACCTATTCATTTTTATTCATGCAACCAAATGGATATCAGCTGTCTCAAATAGCTGAACTTGTTGAGGCTGGGAAAATTAAACCTATCGTTGATAAAGAATATCCATTCTCACAAATGAACGAAGCACTTGAATACGTGAATACTGGACGTGCGAAAGGCAAAGTCGTTGTAGAAATTGCAGAATAATTTTGGAGTTTAAATTATGAAAAATATAGTATTTGGAAAAACAGGATTAAATGTTTCTCAAATCGCGTTGGGAACAGGAAATTTTGGTACAGGTTGGGGCTATGGTGCCTCTATTGAAGAAGCAAAATTAATACTAGATCAATATTTAAATGTTGGTGGGAACTTTATTGATACCGCGGATGTTTATCAATTTGGTCAATCTGAACAAATATTAGGTGAATTGCTACAAGGTATCCGCAATGAAGTTGTCTTAGCAACAAAATTTTCAAGTGGCGCTACGCCAAACTCAAATCAACTACATAAAGGTAATAGCCGTAAAGCAATGATTTTCTCAGTTGAGGAAAGTTTACGCAGATTAAAAACAGACTATATCGATCTTTACTGGGTACACCATCCTGATAATATTACTTCCAGTGAGGAAATACTTAGAGGACTGGAAGATCTATCTCGTGCTGGGAAAATACTCTTTGCTGGACTTTCGAACTTTCCAGCTTGGAGAGTATCACGTGCTGTTACCTTGGCTGAACTTAAAAATTCAGTACCTGTCGCAGCTATACAATTTCAACATAGTTTGGTTCATAGAGAACCAGAAGTAGACTTAATACCAGCCTCAAAAGCACTAGGATTAGGAATGGTCACATGGTCCCCTTTGGGTGGAGGCATGTTAACTGGAAAATATCGTAAAGGTGAAACTGGGCGTGCAGAAGGTTTTGGTGGAAATGTTTTTCAAGCAGAAAACACAGCGCAGCGTACAAAAATTTTAGATGCAGTACTTGAAGTTTCTAATCAACTTGGCGTTTCAGCTGATCAAGTTGCAATCACATGGGCAAGTACACATGGGACTATCCCAATAATTGGACCAAAATCTTTAAATCAGTTAAATAGCAATCTAAATGCGATCAATATTGAGTTATCAGAAGATCAGATTAAATTATTGGATGATGTTAGCTCGTTAGTTAGTTTGGATCAAAACCGAAAAATACTAAGCACTGACAATCACCTGCATGGCTTGCGTATTGCTTAGATTTATAGGACGAATGCTTTAAGTTTAACTCAAGGTATTCTAAAGTTTTGGTATAAAATTAGATATTAAGGGAGTCTTTAGCCCCCTTAATACTTTTAATCCAGAGCCTGAACCGACTGCTGCAATCCTTTCTGAATATCCTAAATACCAGTTAAATCATACATTTGATGATGTTGCTTCCTCAGTATAAAACTCCTCAACAATATACACACCTTCGTCACCGCCCACCTCAAAACAGAAATTACCATAGCCCTGTCGTTCCACATGATCCAGAGCCTCCTGATAAAACCCTGCTAACGTGCTTGCTTCTTTATCAATTTGCTTAGCTGAAGTAATTGCTTCCTGCAAATTGATGCCATCACGTAAAGTTAGATTTATGTAATAGATTGGAGTACGATAGCTTTATGTGGTGCTCTTGCCTCGTAACGTGAGCTGCAAAGGCAAACATGAGAGTAAAGCACTCGATGTCGCATGGTAATAACTTAATCGTATAGCCAAAGTTCGAATGCTATTAAAGCCTATGGTTCTAAAAATAAATGTGCCAAAATCATCCAATTCATTTAAGTTGACGTAAAGTCTGCCATAAGGCTTGCATAAGCCTGTTCTGAATTTGCGTATAACTATCCATTGTATAAGTTCCTATATAGCTGAAATAGTAAAGTTTTAAATTTTTGGGCATAAAAAAACACGTCAGGGTAGACGTGGGGAAAGTGTGAATGGCGGTGTGGGCATCAATATGTGATTAATACCCTGTTCATTTAATGACTAACTTCTAGCAATATTATTGAGTAGTTCAGGTTCAAGCATAAAAAACTCTCGACCAAAGTTTTCTAATGGAATATTAGAAACATTGATTTGATATTCAATGTCTCCATTAAAGAAGCTTTGTGACTTTTGTATAGATCGTTCCCAACCAAAGGTTGTGCCGCATTGCACCAATAAATACTGATAAACCTTTGCATCATTAATTTTTAATAAGAACGCATTATCAGCTAATTGCTGAATCGAGACATTTTCGGAATATTGCACATCAATCATGATCTACCTCCTAGAATGAATGACCAAGTGAAGTATAGTTATCATTAAAGATAATTGATTTTATTTCAACCAATTTTCAATATTTATTTATAACTATGAATAACTTAAGTCATATTTTTAACATATATAACCACATAAGTTTTGATGTGACGAAAAATGTCACTTGGTAAAGTGTATATTAAAGATGGCTTAGGCTAATTCAACTAAATGATCATTAAAAAGCTATTTCGCTTTATAGTTAGGTCATAGTGCAATCATGCTGATGGATCGTTATGCGAAGTGGATTAGCTTAGAGAAGAAAAAACAAGCGAGCACGAAAATTTTGAATAGCGCCAAAATTGTGCCAAATAAAAAGGGAATCAAACTATATATTTGATTCCCTTTCAGATATTTGGCGGAAGCGGTGATAGTCAAATTAAACACATATATTATTGATAAGTATATATAAAATAATTTATATTTAATTTTTTACTTCGATTTTTACTACAAAAATTCAATTCTTTATCTGCTGCTATTTTATTAAGTGAACTCAATTTTCTTCAATAATTTGGTGATTGTACATTAAGCGCAATAATTTTCAGATATGGCTCTAGGTACACTAACTGACTACCCACGTGAACTCTATGAAAATGTACTTGCTCGTATGTGGATTGCCCAGACAGAAGGTGCCAAATTCTGGCTATCCGTCATGACAGAACTCAAAAATCGAGGAGTACAGGATATTCTTGTTGCCTCTGTAGACGGGTTAAAAGGCTTTCCTGATGCTATTATTGCCTCTGTTTATCCTCATACGGACATTCAGTTGTGTATCGTGCATGTTGTACGCAATAGCCTGAGATTTGTAAGCTGGAAAGACTACAAGGCTGTTACAGCTGGTCTTAAAGCGATCTATCAAGCAAGTACAGAGGAAAATGCTTTAAGATCTCTGGATATCTTCTGCGATCAATGGAATCACCAATATCCTAAGATTGGCGAATCTTGGCGAGCAAATTGGGAAAATATCCGAACGATATTTAGTTACCCAGCTGAAATACGCCATGCGATTTATACAACAAATGCGATTGAATCGTTGAATAGCGTAATCCGCCATTCAACCAAGAAGCGAAAGATTTTCTCTTCTGATGATTCAGTCAAGAAAGTCATTTACTTGGCAACAACCAATGCTGCCAAGAAATGGACAATGCCAATTCAAAATTGGCGTTTAGCGATGAATTGGTTTACGATTCAGTTCGATGATCGATTAAAAGATCATTTATAAAAATTCGGACTTACACAAAATAATGTACAGGCTCCAGATTATAGTACATGTTTATCGATTGTTGATATGTCTTAAATTATCCACAAACAAGCAGCTTTCATCAATCATGACAACCCAAGGGCAACTGCGTATTTTTATCCAATTGTACACCTTATGGCGTGCTCAACTGGACATTCTTTCTTTACTCGGACAATAAGAAATAAAAAAACCATTTACTCACGGATGAATAATTGGTCATTTTTTTAGGGAATATTAAATATTAACCAGTTTGGCATTCCACCGTACAACGGTGGAACGAGGCAAAGTAAAAATACTATTTAAATACAAAAGAAACATATATATTCCCATCTTCAAATCTAGATAAATAATTTTTAGCATCAAGAATACTTTCAGAATAATTTACACCTTCATAAAACCAATCAGCATATAAATTTTCAAAATTATCTGAATCACTTTTAATGTACAAATCTCCACCCAAAATTAAGATTTTATTCTGCATAAAAAGATTTAAAGCATTATTAATCTCACAAATTGGTAAAACGGCTTCATCTATTCCAATCTTTCCAAGACTCTCACCACAACGAGAATACAATTCCAAAATTTGACTTAGCATAATTTATTCCCTTATTTCTTATTAGGCTCAAAAAGACGATGATTAATAGTACCATTATGATTACGGATGTATTCAAAAATCCCGTCCTTTCCTCTATAAGCACCTGGTATTTCTAATTTCCATCTATATAACTTATCACCACCTTGAAGTCTAGACACCTTTCCTATTGAGGCGAATCCATCTATTGCCTGAGGAAAAGAATGGTAATCTCCTGATGAAGCCTGCGTTTTAACTTTATCAGTATAACGAGCTCCTTGGAAGAAATTATCAGGTGTAATAATAGATGGATCCCTTTGTCTAAGTACAGTTCTGCTTACTGTAGGAGAAGCCATATCCCACACTGAAACCCCTACCTCTCGTATAATACTTCGGGCACCGTTAACTACCAATCCACCTACACCACCAGCTACAGAACCATACTCTCCGAGCTTATAAGCAGATGAGTCCATATTGGCTGTTGGGTAACCATTTACCCAATTACTAAATGGCTGTCCAATACCAAAAGATGCACTATTTGCAGCCCCCATTAATGCATCAAATATGGGTTGAGGGATTGATGGCATATCCAAATTTGGAGTTCTTAAAGCTTTTTCTGATAATTCTTGGAACAATAACCCGCTCGGATCAACATTCATCACAGGATTACTACCCGCATAAGCATACGGATTCAGCCCACCCTCTAATCCAATCGGATCAGGCTCCATATAACGACCTAGTTCAGGGTTATAGTAACGGTTGTGGTTATAAAAATGACCTGTTGCTGCATCAAAGTACTGACCAGGGAAGCGTAGGTTAAAGGTCACTGTACCTGTTGGGTTGCCTAAACCAAAGGCGGTTGAGTCCCAACTCCATGCAATTGCATGGGTTGCACTGTCGATTAAACGTCTTGGCGTGTTGAGATGGTCCGTAACAATGTAATAAATCTTCGTCGCTGCACCACTACCATAAATTGCTGCAATCGGTTTGTCTCCTAACCACACATATTCAACCTGTGCGCCAAGTTTGTCGTATTCCCCTATCAAATGACTTTGTTCATCGTAGATGTACTGGGTCATGGTAGTTATCGCACTGTTGAGTACTCTATTTTTGAAGCTACGTTCATTTTTATGATTGTAGTTCATGTAGTAGTAGTCTGTGCTGCTTATACGATCAACTTTACGTCTCGCCCCATTATCATAGGTTGGGGTTGCACCATGAGTCAATTCACCATTGTCTGTGTGGCTGATGCTTTGACCTACACCACCTTTGCTGAAACTGGAGAGTTTGTTGCCTGAGTAAGAGTAAGTTGCACTCGCAGCAGGTTGCATATGCTGACCTGTTGCTGTGAGGCTAGTACGGTTGCCGTTTTTGTCGTAAGTATAAGTAATGCTATAGGTTTGGGTTGTGCCTGTGGTACGACTTTCACTGGTCAAACGATCAACATTGTCGTAGCCATAATTGTCTTTAGTACCATTGTTTCTTGTCAGTTGAGTAATACGTCCAACTTTGTCATAACCATAGGTTAATGAATAGTTTGTAGTACCTGCACTGTTTTTATTAGTAATGTTATTCGTCGAGCCATCATTGTTATAACTTTGGCTGTAACTTGCATTTCCTGCTGAGCTCCACAACCATCCTGTGACACGATTAGCACCATCATAGCTGATGTTACGTATCAATGGATTGCCATAAAGATTGATACTGCTGAGCATGCCTTGTGCATTGTACACATAGGTAATAGTTCGACCAGATGGTAAGGTCAATGCTGTTGGTTTTCCTCCTATGCTGTATCCATAATTTACATTCAGAGACTGACCTGTTTTGACAGCATATCGGTTAAATAGCTGGTTGATGGTTGCTTTTGCAGTAACTCGGTCATAAGCATCGTAGCTATAGCTTGTATCAACATCATAACCTGTCAAGCCTGTACTGACTTTATCTAATCGTCCATAACGACTTTGGTCATAGGTGTAATTATCATTGATCTGATATTCACTTGCAGTCGTTCCACTATTCGCAGTACATGCAAATGCTCGATAGCGACCCAACTCATCTAAATTATTAAAATTACATTTACGTGCACCATGTAAACGTTGGGTGAGTTGGTCTGCTTCGTTGTAGCTATAAGTTTTCGTGCCATAATCACTATTCACTTCCTGAGTTAAGGTTTTACCGTTTCGATAGCTAAAAGGATTCGTTCCAGCATTCAGAGCATCTTTAGCAACTGTGACGTTGTCATTCACATCATAAGCCGTTGTATCTACATTCCCTGCACCATCTGTATGGCTGACCATACGATTGAGTGCATCATAGCTCCATTTTTCAATGATTCCTGCCGCACTTGTGGTCTGAGTTAAATTTCCATTATTGTCATAACTAAATGTAGTGAATTGACGTGTAGGATCACTTCCCTGTTGGATTTTTGAGACAAAACCTTTGCTATCAAGATATTGATAGCTTTCTGAAGCAACTACTCCTGCACTTGTTAAATTCTTTTCACTCGCCAGTGCGCCGATAGAGTAGTAATTCTTTTGTACTTTATTTCCATTCGGTAAAGTTATTTGCGTTAGCCTTCCTGCTAGGTCATAGGTAAATTGTGTGATCTCACCATCAGGACTAGTTTCACTGATTTTTTGTTTTAAAGCGTTGTAAGTAAAACTTGTAGTTTGACCTGTGATTGCTCCTGTTGCTCCACCCACACCTGTAGTTTGACTTTTTAAAGTACCATCCGCATTATAAACAAATTGATCCACTAAACCTGTTGGGTGGACAATTCGTTCAGGATTGCCAAAAGTATTATAGTTTAAGTATTGTGTGGTACGGACTGCACCATTTACCGTTTGTGATTGACTCGCCAAGTTACCAAAGTTGTCATAGCTATAAGTGATTTTATCTGCTGTGCCAGTACGTGGCCCATCTACACTAATTAAACGAGCAAAATGCTTACTGGTTGCTGTCTCATCATAACTGTAGGTTGTAACTTTACTGGTACTTCCTGACTGACTTGATGTTTGTGTTTGTGATGTAATATTTCCTTGTGCGTTGACGGTATTAGTAACGACTGTGTATTGACTAGAATCTGGAGTAAAAATGGCTATTAGAACAGGTACATCAAACTGAGAAGTTTCAGCACTCCCATAAATATAGCTAGTATTACGGCTCACTGAAGTTCCGTTCGCTTCAAGAATACCACTGAGCCTATCTCGATAATCGTAATTTATATTTGCTATATGATCTTTCGCATCTGTAATTTGTAATAATTGACTTTTTGGGATTGAAAACTCAGCGGATTTAATTGGAGTTTTACCAAAACTCAAACATGGATAGCCACTTGCTTCAACTTTTAATAACGATGAACCTGATAATGTTGATTTAAGTGTGTTAGTACCAGTTGAGTTGCCTAAGGCAATTGACGTAGTAATTGTGCGATCAATATCATTGTAGATAGAAGTATTATCATATGCCGTATTGGTTGTATTCGGAGTAAATGAACGCAAAGTCGTTTGTGCAATAGAATAGGTCCCATCTGTCGCAAGTAAATAGTTCTGAGTAATATTCCACTGACGTACAATTTGATCCAAAGAATTCTTTACTTGGGTAAGGACAGGATAGTTATAGCTTGCATCCGATGTTCGACCTTTACGAGCGACATAGGCTTTGATTGCCCCCAACTCGGTTAAGGTACTGATAAAACTTGTTTTACCAGCACCTGTTGAATTACTTTCAGTTAATGCATAAACCTTACTTTTAATGCCCGTACTCGGTGTAGAAACATCGTAAGATTGATATTTAAATTCAGCAACCTGAGAGGTCGTCTGCCCAGTTGCGGTATAGGTAGCTTTAGTTACTAAACGAGATTCATCTATGGTTTGAGTACTACCTGAACTTGACTCATGAAAATTACGTTCTAATACGATTTTATTATTATATTGATCTGAAACTTGGTTTAAATTCATACGACCATCGTATTGCATTTTTAAGCTTTGACCTTTTACTTCTATATTTTCAATTCTATGCAAGTCAATTGAACTTGTTGCTGATGTCTGTAAATACAATGCGGTATTTGTTCGTGTAGCACTTGAGGTAGACCAAAAACTAGATGTTTCTTGCTCCTGCAAACTTGCATCTAAATATTTATAAATAGTATCATTATAAGTTGCCGATGGTGCGATCACATGAGAACTACTTGTAACTGTAAATTTTGTGCCGTACTTTTGAATAATTAGATTATTGCCTGACCAGCTTAATGAATATCCACCTAATGAACTCTTCCAATTCAGTTGTTGTATCGCCGTTGAATTAAAATCATTCATTGCATCAGCACTTTCTAGTCGCTGAAATTGACCATTTTCTTCTTTAAATATTTGAGAAGTCTGTTCACCTGGCAACCGAACAAATATCACTTTAGCATTAAAAGTTGTCGTTACTGGATTTGAAGTCTCATAAGTATAATACTTTGAACTACTTGTCTTATAATAAAATCTTGAACTTTGGTATTGTGTAGTTTTAGTAGAAATCCTTTGAATCAAAATAGATGATTGGTAGTTATCTGACCAACCCAAAGTACTATTTTCTGGCTGAGCAAATTCTTGAGCTGAAGAAATATTTAGTCTGAGTGGAGCTTTATAATTGAATGAATAGGGTAACTTCCCAGTGATAAGTTGCTGCTGATAATTAACATCACCACTTAATACATTGTATCCAACTGTACAAGATTGAATACCAGCAGACCTTGCGGCTGCATAATTCTGTGCAACGACATCTGAGGTGGCATGTACAGATTTTAAAATAATAAATAAAAGTGTGGTGAGTAAAACAACAATTCCTCTAATTTTTATCATCATTTCACCCACTAATTTGAAGAAGAGTTGATTAATTGATCTTTTGAATTTTTCCCTTCATTTATTAACTGCGCTTGTTTTTTTACAAAATCTTCATTGTATGAAACCATTGGACTAGAGCTTTTATCTTTTTTTTGTTCTGTTTCGCAGCCCGTACTTAGAACTATACCTCCCAATAAAATGATACAGATGAATATAGATGTTTTAGATTTCTTCACAGATTGCACCTTAACTTAAAATCAGCCTAAACTTACAAAATATTATATTTAAACAATAATTAGAAACATTGTCATTATTGAGCTTTTACCTATGTCATTTTTTCCAAAAATTAAAAAAATAAAAGGGATCTCCCGATCCCATTCATTTAATTCAAAGCCTGTACACTCTGCTGCAACCCTTTATGAATATCCTGAACATGACTTAAATTATGGATTTGTTGATGCTGTTCAGGTTTGGTTTCATCTAAATAAAACTCCTGAAAAATATCCAACCCCTCTTCACCAGCTACCTCTAAACTGGCATTACCGTAGCCCTGTCGTGCCACATGGTCCAACGCCTCCTGATAAAATCCTGCTGCCTTGCTTTGTTCATCCATCTGTTTAGCTGAAGTAATGGCTTCACTAAAGTTCACTCCATCACGTAAGGTCAAGTCTACGTAATAGATCGGGGTACGATAGCTTTGTGTGGTGCTTTTACCTCGTAAAGTCAGTTGTAATGGCAAGCATGAAAGTAGGTCACCCGATGCAGCATGATAGTAACGAAGTCTTGCTGCCAATGTCCGAATACTATTAAAACCAGTAGTCCTAAAGATAAATGTACCGAATTCATCCGATTCATCTAGATTGACGTAGAGTCTGCCGTAAGGCTTACACAGTCCTCCCTGTGCCAATGGACATAGGTCAGGGGATGGGCATGGGTGTTGTTCAATACCATTCTGACCAAGGCGCTGACAGCTTTCGCCGTTGCCTGAACAGATTAAGCGCCCTGTTTGTCGATCAAATAAGCTGTATTCTGCCCGTAGGTTCAGTTCCGGATCGTTGAAGATCATACGTACTGGAATGCTTCTCAGCTTTTGGTTCTGATTCGGTGCTTTAGCTCGTAGTTGTTCATCCAATGGATGTTTGACCCACCCCTCCTTGTTCTGGATTTGGCTAGTGATAGTAAACTGATCATCCTTTTCAGGCAGTCGTTTGCCGTTCTTCTCTACGATCTTGCCGATGCTGATACGACCAAGTACAGGTGGTGTGATTGCTAAACCTTTAATCATGTTAAATTCCTCTGTGGTAATTTTTGACTGATGCCCCTTTGATATGAGTAAGAAGCAGTCATTTTTTGAAATGCATATAAATCTCGCAAGGCAGTCCATTTGCTCTCTATAGGTACGTTTCCTCAACGTGCTTATAGGGAGCGGGGGCTGTTTTGCGCTTTTTTGATGGATTTGGGATTAAATGGATTAGGTAAATAAAGTTGAATGGGTGAAGAATGTTTGGGCAGTTTAGTGAGTCTGCTTAGGCTAATTTATTTGGACTGATCATCATCTGCATAAATCTGAAAACGCCGTGTGCCCTGCTTGTTTTGTGGGAACTGTTGTAAAAACTCAGGATGCTGTTGCAATAGCGCTTTACTGTCTAAGCTGACCGAGTCTTTTGATCTTTTCCAAGTGACTGATCCTGTTTTAAAAGTTGCCCGTTCAGCATCTTGCATCTTGGCTTGGATTTGATGTTTCAGTTGATCAAAGCTTGCCTGATGCTGCTCAATCAAATGACGTTGTTTGAGCAATTGCTCAAAGTCTTGATTGGCTTTTTGGTCTTCAGATAAATCCGTATTGCTCAGCGGTACATGAACTGGATATAACAGTTGTAAAGCTTTGGCTGCTGACTCAGATGCATCCACATCAGGTGGTACATCCTTCTCTACACATTCCCAGAAGTAACGTTCAGCATCTACGATATATTTGATCACCGTTTCACTGCGCGTCACTTTAAAGATTCGGGTTTCATGCCCACAGATCAAGGCACAGATATGTGCTGCTTGTTTGCCTGTGACTGCCAATTGATGCTGTACCTGACACAGCACATATAAAGGCACGCCATCTCGCCATAACTTTGCACCGTATTCCCCTACGGTTTTGCATTCCAAGATTTGAACTTCCTCATTGCCCACTACGGCATAATCCAAGTTTGCCAACATAAAGTTTTTATCTTCATCAGGATGCTGAAGTACGGCATTAACTCGACGGACTTTATGGTTGGTGTGCATGCTGTAGTATTGCGCCACGAGTGGTTCAAGCTGCTTACCCCAATAAAGCGGTGCATGTCCTGCACTTTCATCTTCAATGTTTTGTTGTATTCGACCTGTTTTGATCATCCACAGCTCTAACATCGACATATAGGGATTGAGTCCACATGCGGTTGCAGCATCACTGCTGCCGATGCCTTGCTTTCTAACTTCTAGCCATTGTTGGTAATTCAACTGTTTAGTGTTGGCCAGTCGTTTTGCTGAAGGTAATTGAGTGGTTTTCTTTGGTGTTTTCTTAGTTCGTGTTCCGACTTCAGCTTTATGTTCTGTCTCGATCTTGATGGGATAAGGTTGTAAGGGTGGATGATTAAGCGTGTTTTGAATTTGCGTATGACTATTCATTGTAAATGTTCCTGTATAGCGAAAATCTTAAAGCTAAATTTTGGGCATAAAAAAAGCCACGTCGGGGGTGACGTGGCGAAAGGGTTCTGCGGTTTAAGTTTTACCTGATGATTAAAATAAGATAGTTTTCTTAAATAAAACTGAATAATGACAAGGTTTATTAAGTCACCATTCTTAATGCCTGTTCTAAACCGCGTTGTTTAATAGCAGCCCCTGCACCAAACCAAGCTGAATCAAGACGATGATCGGTACTCATCGCTCGACGCTCATGGTCACAGAACTCGGTAATCGAACACAGTAATCCATACGCCGTATCCTTGGCTGAACTCAGTTCTGCCCCACGTCCATGTCCGTTAAACATGGTCATGACTTTCGACATTGCTCGTCCATTGGGTTCAGTTTTGGATGAATTTGTTTGATTTGGCATGGCTGCATTGCGGTAGAACTGGATAATGCTTTCATCCTGCTCAACCATACTCAGATTGGTATTGTTGAATACAGCATCAAAGTAAGCAGCCGCTTCTTGCTGTGTGACTTTACGCTGACTCAGTTGTTTCATTTCATACATGTGTTCATCCCATGCACGAACTGAAATTCCCAATTGCTGTTTGACTTTCTCAGCATCGAAACGCGTACTGTGTGGAACTTTAACCACGCCCGCATTGTTCGATGAGTTGTTGTGTGATTTCAATGCAATCGCTAAAGTGTTGTTACACACCACTCGTATTGAAGTGAATTGTGCGGTAGTAGCGAGTGTGCCATCACAAGCAGTTGCTAAAAGAATATAGCCATTACTGACATCTTTACCTTTTAAAGCTGAGGTCTGTCCAGTTTTAGCCAATGCCCAGAACTTCTTGCCACCTTTGAGCACCCCTGCTGTTTCCAGTTCAAAGCCTGATTGTTCAGTCAGATCACGATAGAAGTGTAGAATTTCCATCGGTTGTACCTCCTGAAAGCGTTGGCTCACAACTGATAACGGTGCATGAGTATCAGAACGATAAAGTACCCGCTGTTCTTCAAAGGGCATAATCATGTTTTGACCACGTTGGTTTTGCGCCATATAACTGACATCGGAAGATTCAATCCGCCAATCCATACCAGCTTGCAGTGCCCAAACCTCTAAAGGTTGATTTGGTGTCAGTTGATTGCCTAAACCATGCCAAGGGGTTTGTCCAACGAATGCCATTGTTTCAACTAAATGTGCCATAAGATGTGTCCTTTATTCTGATTTGAATGATGTTTGCTCAGTATTTATGCGTGCTAATGCTTGATCGTGTTTGATCTGCCAGTACTAAAATCACGCCACCTAATGCAGCGCCTGCCACGCCACCAAGCATCGGTGAAAAGCCGATGGACTTGGCAAGGTTCATACCCAGCACCGCCAAAGTCGTCGGTGCGCTAGCAAGGCTAAGTTGCGGTGGTTGTGGTTCTCTAAAACGAGGGCTATACGGTTCTTCTTCTGCGTCCAAATACGACATGGAACTTCTCCAATGTTTAAGAAATAAGAGTTTAAAACGCCTTGACTGAGATCATCAGTTCAGTGCTTGGCGTTGCTTCATTTCCGTAATATGTATTTGAAATAATTTGGAATCGTATAGCTGTTCATTTTTTACTGAGTTGTACAAATCAGCAGGACAAATCGAATTGACCTATGAAATCGTTATGATTATGATGAGCTTGCTGACCCTCATGGTCAGTCGGTTTTGACAGACCGATTCATACAGCGCATCAGGGTTTATTCTTCTGAGTATTCTTCGTATGCGTAAAAACCTTCTCGTCCCCCTTTGCGGTAGAACGGGAGGGGGACGCGTTCGCGCGTGCTGGTTCTGTATGTCCAGTCTGCTAACCCCTTTTCGTTCTGCCACCATTATTTAGCAGTGATGCGGTAGAACTCCATATACATACAGGAGTCAATCATGACTGTTTTCTTTATTTCTCAGTATTCCCCACCCTTGCCTTTTTATTCTGGCGTGTCCTTTGATCGACTCGATCTTTTGACTCGGTAAATTCATTTCGTCATACAGCCGCTTTGTTGTTATTTGGGCATGTCTCTACTGCCAATCTTCAATGATGTATATGCATCGTTGATAACTGACTACGCCTAATTATCTGCAATTCAGTCTGTACGCATTCTAAAAAACCATAAACAACAAGAATCAGGAATACATTTGAATGAACAATCGAATCCACGCATTTATAAAATGCAGTGCTGTTGCCGCCTGCCTATCATTGACTAGCCTGAGTTATGCTGATGTGAAAAGCATGAATCAGTTTTATAACAATCCAGCCAGCGCACCCAAAGTGACTCGTTGTAAAGGTGATGTGTATTGCAACGCCTTTTATGCACTGTCTAAACAATGGCAAGTCATTCCGAAACATTACCAATTAAGTGGTTATCAACTCATAAGCTTTATTGAAGACAATGATGGTGAAGGTTTAAGCCGTGGCTTTGCTCCACCGCAACAAGATCGTGCTTATCAGATTCTAGAGGCGGGTGAAAAAGTCTTTAATGAAAAAGCCCGTAATGATGCTGATCGACTGGTGTATGTCAAAGGACTCGCGGTACTTCACTACATCGATCGTGGTCCAAACAGCAAATAATAAAAAGGAAGCTATTCATGAATTATTCAATTAAAACTTTGCTGCAAGGTACTGCGGTCGCAAGTTGCATGTTATTCACAAGTGTAAGTCATGCAGATATGAGTCAAGTCATGGCACTGATCAACGATCCTGCCTCTGCACCAGCGGTTCGTCGTTGTGACAACAATCCAAACTGTAATGCCTTTGTCGCAATCAGTAAGCAGTGGCAAGTGATTCCGAAAGACGATCCATTACGCTATTTCATTTACAGTGGTGATTTAAATGCCTTGATCATCGAAGGCAAAGATTTGCATGATCCTAAATTACAAGAAATCGATGATTTGGCGTATCAGATCTTTGACTACAATGCGGAGAATTTTAATGACAGGTGGCTGTACATCAAAGGCTTAACTGTACTGAAGTACGTTCAGCGTATCCAATCAGCACAGTAATCAGCCTCCGACTTGATACCGCCATTATTGATTTAAAAGGACTCCACGCCATGAAGAGACTCATTCTCGCGGCTGTAATTGTCGCTAGCCTCACTGCATGTAATAAAAAGCCTGTTGAAGAATCTGCCGCTGCAAGCGATATCGCCAACACTGATTTATCAGAACTGAAAACACAAGAAAGTAGCAATCAACCCGACTGGCCTTTGGATTCAGCTAAACAACAAAAGGCAGAAGCGGCTGCGATTGCTCATGATCAATATGACCCAGACAGTATTTATACAGGCGCGGACAATATTGCCATACCACCGCCACAGCTAAAAAAGAGACTTCGACCTGGCGAATCCGTTGAGGTGAAGTTCCGACCTGTAGATTCATATCCAATTTTTAAAGTCATCGCCAGTACAGCCAACAATACCACTCGCTTAAGAGTCGTTTCTGAAGTTGAAGAGGTGATCGACAAAGTTGAAATGAATCATGGCGAATGCACCATTCAGCGAATTGAACCAAATACGGTGAAGTTTCCTAAATTGATGTACTACGGTGCAGTCTTCGATCTAGTACTCAACCACTGTACATCAGAACAAATTCAGCAGGTTGATCTTTATACCACACGTGGCAAATTGACGTACACGCCAATTGTTGAAGAATAGCTGATACAGGAATCAATCATGAAAACACGTTTACTGATTTTAATGTGCAGCTCAATCGTATTATTCGGCTGTAACAAGAACAATGCATCTCAATCCAACCAAACTTCAGCTGATAGCAATTTAGCTGCAAGTGAAACGGCTCAGATTGATGCCGATCGTCAACAATTAATGGATGAACTTACCGAATATAAAGACAATCCAAATCTACCGCCTGTACAACAGAAATTAGCGAATGCCTATTATGAAATGCTCAAAACAGGTGCTGGTGATCTAGATGAGATTCGTGCTTTTATTAGTGAACTTCAAGAGGTTGAACAAGCAGCCCAACCAACTGACTCAACCAATGAACAATTTGAAATTCGACTCACCGCAAAGCCGTTGCCTGATGCTACGGCACATTATGCGGCAACCATTATTAATCGACTTGAAGTGATCTCTCTCAATGATACGAGTACGTCAATCACGTCGGTGAAAGTCAATCGAGGCAATTGTCCTGTAGGGGGTGGTGAAAATTACAAGAATATGCAGTACGGCACTGTTGCTGAAATCATTATTCGCTGTGATGCCAGTCAAGTTCGTGAAGTCACTTTAAGCACCGCTAAGGGTGAATATACTTTTAATATGAATGGACAATGAACATTAAGAGAAATAGGTTAGCTATTGCTGACCTATTATTCTCAACTTAACAGCATTTTTTTCAGATACAAATATTAGATGTATTAGCAATACCATTTAAATTCTTTATCTGATTAGCCAATTTATCAACCTTGTATTGCATTTCCTCAATCTCCAACTCAGTAATTTTCTTTTTAGTTAGTGACATATTACTTACACCAGACTCTAATTCAAGCTTATTACGTTCGAGTAAATTATTGGCAATACGCCAGTCCAAGATCGCATTGTCAGAATCAAACTTTGTCTTTTCCAAAGCATTATTTTTCAACTTCTCATTATTCAGTGCTTCTTTTTTCTTTTGGTAAAGTATATTTAATGGTACTTCATAACTTACTTTAACTTCACTCCTATGCTTCGAGTTATCTTTCCATGTTTTCCCCTGCTCATCCTCAAAGCTTCTTTCTGATCCATAACTATATACACCTGAGAATTTCAACTTATCCCAAATGTATTCCTTGACCCAAGGTCTATTATCAGGCTCATACTCATCTTTTATGTTTGCTATGCGTGTTTCTTGCATTTCTCTTAACGAAATACAATCTTGTGCCAACACTGATACTGTCCACAACCCCATTAAACATGGCACTAATATGAATGTTTTTTTCATTTGTATATCCTTAGTTTTATAATTGAACTTGTATTTTATTTTTTGGTGGTACTATTAAATATAGGTAAAAATTTCCAGAATAGAAAATTAAATTACCTCACAACAACAATATATGTAGTAAATCAAAGTGATACTATCATAAATCTTATTATATACATTAAAGACCAAAAAATAAGTACACTACTTGTCGAGAGAACACTCGTCTTTTCACTTAGAAATGACTTTTGAGCCAAAAAAAAGCAAAAAATTGGTCAATACCCCAGAAATTAGAGGTGTAAAGATACCCCCTATCCCTAGAAAACAAAGAGCTCTGCCGTTTTTGGGATCAACTTTATCAGCCTCTCTTCGAGTCCTTGCTCAAGACTATTTGTACTGAAATTATGAAATGATTTGTTTTTTAACTTATCAAATCCATAATGCTTAGCATTTAATACACAATTAATATTTTTTATATTTCTCTGTTTATGATTAATTGGATCAATAATTAAGGTTAAATAATCATTAACATTCAGTATTTCTTTAAGATTTCTCAGAAAAATCTGATATGTATATTTTTTATCCTCTGTTTTTATTTCCAAGTATTGGTCCTTTAAATCTGCATTGCTTTCCACCCACTGTCCATACATATCAATTCGATTATAATTATTAATTATAGTGAGATCCTGCTCACTAAATTTTGTATCAAGTACCTGATCGAAATAAACCAGATCAATAATAGCGATTAAAAGGCTATCATAATTATTTAAGCGCTCACTTAATTCATCACCCAATTTTTTCCTTACGAACTGATCTAGAAAATTAGATAGATCATTAACAATTACACCAACTTTCATATTTTCCTCAATAATTTTTTCCTTATTATCATAATTTTTAATATTTATGTAATCAATTTGTTCTGAACGATACTTGATTAAGAAGTCTAAAAATATTTCTGCTATATTTGAAGCATCCTCATCCAAAGCAAGCTTGAGTCCTAAATGTTCGACATGTTTTTGTTGATGATCTTCAATTTTAAAACCAATCATAGAGTTTTTTGTTTTTATTCTTGGTTTAATATACCTAAATATTGGATTTAAAACTTTCAGCATTTGCTTATTTGTTGGTGGTTTATCATTAAATAATGAATATGAAATATGTATTGGTAGGTAATCATTTAACAATTGTTCCATTGTCCAGTTTGGCAGTAGTGTTGACAAAAATAAGTTGTTTTTTTTCATATATTCTTTTGCATTATTCCAGTCTTGTTCTAAATTAAGCTTGGTAAGGTTATTTTCAAAGTTATGATAAGCAGCAAAAAAAATTATGTCAAAATCTAATTCTTCAACAACTCCATTATCCAATAAGAATCTATCATATAAAGGAATTGTATTGTTCTGTATAAAATCTAATGCTACCTGAAGAATGTGCCGATCACTAACTATAATGTTAACATCATTGACTAAGGTCTCATTATTTACTACATCATTCCGATACTGCGTGTAATGGTTATAAATTGGATCGAATAACAATCGAGTAAGTTGCGGTTTATAACCTTCAAGAAAATTAAACAATGTTGGAAAAAGAAGTCTAAACCGTCGAACCTCGACTGCCTGTTTGACTAAATTTTTTACAGTGGGGTGTGCAATATAATAAATTTGGTTGTCATTCGCTTTGTTGCTTTTAGCCACTATTTTTTCCTTATATAAATCAATCAAATAAAAACAATAATACGATTCCTTAACTTTTTGCAACTTCATCATCATACTGTTTTCAACACGTTCACAAATGAGGACCAGAAAACATGATGATTCCTATTCGTGGTGACCCATTTAAAAATATGCATGTTGAGATGTAAGCCTGCATTTCGCTTCACTGCTTTGCGGGAACATCTTTTCATCTTTTTTAGTTAAACAATCCACTGGTTTTAGCAGGTTTGCACTTTTACGTTTGCCTGTCGTGTGATTGTCTGCCTAAAAATCACGTATGTGGAACTTATATGATTATATTAATCATATATTTATTATCAATATAAATCATTCATAGAATGATAAATAGTCATAGGTTTATATATGGCAGTTAGATCATCCAATGACACAATTAACGAGATAAACATTCCAGAACAATACATGAGTAAATGTTCTGATGAAGACTCAGAATCATCACTCTCTGATGGACTAGATACTGTTGACGTAGAAGCTATAATATCTTTTCTGATATATCAGATGCTCCTGATGATTATCATACAGCCAGTTTAAGTGATGAACTTATTCAATATGATGCTGTTAGTTCAACACATATCATCAAACCAGTCTGTAAATCCATACAGCAGGTATTTCACTGTATTCATGCGGTTGAATATACGATTAGTCATGATGCCTCTTGTATTTATACTGCTAAAAGTATTCTCACCACATTACCAAATCGCTAGATCAGTAATAGTGATGATCAGTTATATCGACTACAGCAACTTATCGAACATAAAAATGAAATAAAGACTGTACTTGATGATTATGACTGCGAACATCTACGCTGTGTGCTTAGTGCTCTACAGGAAATAGAACATCTATGTCCAGAATTGATTACGAGATTTAATACACCTCAAGATATCATTCAGGTGATTAAGTCAGATGGTAATCATGAATATATAAGTGTTGCTGAAGCAATAAATCGGTTTCAGGCGGAAATTCATAGGGAATGTACCAGTCGTGAGTTTAAAGAAGCTCAGCGTGAAAGAAACAGACGTGCTCAACGTAATTACAATACAGGCAAACAATATCTCGATACCCTGCTCAAACAGCATTCTCGACTGCTTGTAATCCGTCTTGATCTACATCAACCAAAGCGACCTATAACTGTAGCTGAATTCAAGCATTTTCATGGCGTATTTCTACAGAAGCTGAGACGCAGAAAGAAGATCAAGCTATTGGGCTATATCTGGAAGCTTGAATACGGTATTCACACCCAGTTTCATTATCACTTCATCTTTTTTCTGGATGGCAGAGAGCACGCCCGTGACACTTTGTTAGGGCAAATGATGGGTGAAATATGGAATCAAGTGGTCGGTGCAAACAATAGTTACTTCAATTGTAATGACCCGAAATATCAGAAACGTTTCCCCACATCTGCGGTGGGTCGTCTAGAGCGTAATGACCCCATCAAATATAACGCATTGCTTAAAGTGATTCGTTATTTCTCTAAAAAAGACCAGTTCAATATTCACCGTAATTGTTTGAACACTAAGACATTTGATACAGGCCGACCGTTCTCTGTGAAATTACACATGGGACGCCCTAGCCAAAAAAAATAACCACTTATTTGAGCTATATACTATGAATTATCCAACTATCGCTACAATTCCATTCGCTCATCCAATGGGCAATCTATCCTCTTACATGTCCAGTGGTAAGTTGCAACCAATACTGTTCCCTAATCCCCCCAATGATTTCTCATGGGGGAATCCTGAAGTTGGTCAGTATTTTCTGCATATCACTCAGTCTATGAAAGACATTGAACGTGATAAATTAAAGCCTTTCATCAAAGACAATTTTGGCTTTCCTGCACCGAACAATAGGTTCATGTGGTTAGTTAGCCAACAAAGCTATTGTCCTACGATTATCTCTCATGCTTCGAACATGGTTTTTAATCCTCATCTGACGGTATTTTTTCAACAGGCAGAATTGGCAAATCAAATTAATGTGAACTTCAGTTCAGTGCCTGAGTACTTAGCTTATAAGTACAATGAATTCCAAGGTGCATTACTACTTTCCCAAGCTGGTCTAAAAGCTAAGAATGAGAAAAAAGTAGTCAATCAGCAGATAACTGAGCAGAAAAAGTACTTTAATAAGATTCTGTCTTTACATGGTCAGTCGAACGGCATCTTTTTGGAAATCCCATGTTTGTTTGATTATGGAGCGAAGCCTTTAAAACCGCTTACACTGGATGAGCAGGAGAAAAAGTTTGTTGAAGTCGCTAGACAATTTCTACGTGATCTTAAAGGTGGTTGGAGTTTTAAACAGAAATCCTGTTACCTGTTTTGGCGGACTGTGAAAGGTTTTGATGGTATGGGCATTCTGCAAATCATGTTTTACGTGGTGGGTGAAGCAGCGGACTATCATGTGGAAATTAATGAGATATGGGAACTCACCTGCCTCAGTAAAAAGTTTCATCTGCAAAAGAACCAGATGCGTATTCGGTCGAGCCATTGCTACGATGGAAATGGCATTGTGGGTAATGAATGGAAGCAGCTCATTGAACGTTACCAAATTCCTTTAGAGTTTTATCGCTATGAATCCAATGGATTCGATTGGAAATGGCAACCGTATTAGCACAATTTTTTTATTGTGCCGCGAATCAAAGTGAGGATTTTATAAGGTTAATCGGTGTGTACTTACCTTTGAGGATAGGTACATGCTGTGGGAGCAATGAATAATGGTTGAAATTAGATATCGGGTGAAAGAGTTGGTGAACTATCCTGAACGCCCAGCAAAGGACTATGTGGACCGTAGCGGTCGTAGACGCAAAGTTTCATACAAGCCTGCCAGCAAAGGCTTGCTGAATATCGCAGAATCCACTTTTTGGAAGATGGTACGTCGTGGTGACTTCCCTGCACCCACTTACCTGACTGCAAGTATGCCAACGTGGACTGAAAGCCAAATTAATGCTTGGCTTGAACAGAAAGTACAGCAAGCGGCATAAATACAAACAGCCTGTCGATGACAGGCTGTTTTTCTTACACTTTTACATTATGTACAAAATATTGTCTGTACAGAATATTGACACTTAAATTAAAGAGACTTATAGTTACTATGCTTAGTCGCAATTGTAAGAGTAATAAGCTAACTAGTGTCTATCTAAGTATCTAAATTTAATGCCCAAAAGTGAATGACGAAAATACAGCCAGCCATAGTGTCCAAATGTAATGATCAATGTATCTAAAGAAGTGACCAAAATAGTGCTAAATGAAATGTCAAAATATAGTGGCGAATATCCTACAGATCGTAATTAATGACTTGTAATGCTTGAGTAATAGGAAAATTAAGACTATGCAAATTTTCACTTATACCGATGCTCGCAATAATCTGAAAACGGTTTTAGACCGTGTTATTGATGATTCAGATGTTGCAGTAATTACGAGGAAAGAAGGTCAACATGCGGTTGTAATGGGACAAGACTATTACAACAGTATAATGGAAACATTGTACCTCATGTCTTCTCCAAATAATGCAGCACACCTAGCGAAATCAATTGCAGAATTACGAGCATCTAAAGCAATCGAAAGAGAACTTTTAGATGAAACGGAAGACTAGTTTTACTCCAACAGCTTGGGAGGATTATGTGTACTGGCAAAGCCAAGACAAAAAGACTCTTAAGCGCATCAACATCTTAATCAAAGAGTGTCTCCGTACACCCTTTGAAGGTATTGGCAAGCCTGAACCATTACTCGGTGATTTATCGGGTTTTTGGAGCAGACGAATAGATGAAAAAAATAGATTAGTCTATGAAGTAACTGACGTAGCAATAACGATAATTTCTTGTCGTTATCACTACGAATAAAAGAGAAGCCCTAACTTCGTGTTGGGGCTTCTTTACATAAATCATTTGCTACATAACCCACGTTACATCAATAGCTGTACTTAAACTTAAAGCCAAATCAAAGCTTGGTTTGAAGCGAAAAGTCCTAAAGCAGCATAAAATAAAACAGCCTGTCATTGACAGGCTGATTTATTCAACGTTGAATAAAACCATGATATTTCTCAAAGAATAGCTTTAAGTAATAAACTATACAGCTGGTTGCTTTAGTTTATGGCTCATTGAATCATTAACGAGTCTTATACAGCTATAAAATTCTTATCAACATCCTATTGGGTATGGAGCTATTTATTGCCACTTAGTAATAGCTTCAATAATTATATATTTGTGGAGCAGAAAAATTTGAATCTAATTTCAGGGATTATGGAACAGTTACGATCCATTGTTAGCGAGTATGAATCTGACATTACGAAAATTGATCAACATCTTGAGAAGCTATTTGATTCAGTACAGGCCGATATAGTTAATCTCCTATTAGAGACCAGCTATAAAACTGGATATGTCACGTTAAAAGATCACGAGTATATTAATGACAGATTCATTGCCAATCTAAATCTCAGATGGTTTGAGTCATTTGACTTATTATGTTTATTCAACATCGTATCTTACGAAATTGCACAGAATATTGCCTCCAATGGTGCCACTTATCATACCGAATCTAAAAAAAATACTTTTAGGGTACTTCTAAAACTCCATGCGCGATCAATTCAGATTGCTCAGGAAATCTTGGTTCTAATGAAAAATGGCTTTGCTGATGGAGCTTTGGCTAGATGGCGTACTCTACATGAGCTATCAGTAATATTCCTATTCATTTCAAAAAATGGCGAGGAAGTAGCCCAAAGATATTCGGACTACTATATTGTTGAACAATCCAAAGAATTAGAAGCATATAACAGTAGCGCTCAGTATCTAGACTTTGAGAAAATATCTGAAGAAGATCAAAAGCGGATTGCAGATTCTCTAGAGAATTTAAAGCAAAAATATGGGGATAACTTCGTAAAAGAGTATGGTTGGGCAAGAAATATTATAACTTCCAAAAAAATATATTTTTCCGAATTGGAAAAATTGGTTGGATTAGATTTTTTAGACGCCTTTTATAAATGGGCTTGTAATCCAGTACATGCGGGAATCAAAGCATCTCTATTTTCATTAGGCAATTTAGATGAACCTAATATGTTATTTAGTCTCGCAGGGGCCTCAAATGTTGGATTTACTGATCCAGGTCAACTTACTGCATATTCACTGCTTCAAATAAACAAAGCGCTTGTAGGATGTTTTGATTCATTTGACAATAGGATTGCTATCAAAGTGCTTGAAATTTTTTTCGAAGATTTAAAGGATCGACTAACTGCCACTCAAGAAGCTATAAATAATGAGGAAGCATCAAAAGCTTGAATAGTTTCAGTAGACAATATTACTCAATCCCTTAAATCAATGTTACCAATGCTTAAAACAAGCTATAGATTACACTTCAATAAAATTACGCTTGAAGGAAAGATTCCAAATAGTTAGCCCATTCCTGCATCATCTCCCTACGATTATTCAGAAACTTAGTTCGGTTGTAGGCTGTACCATTATTGTCTTTTACTTTATGGGCTAACTGGTGCTCAATAAAGTCCACACGTTGCTCCAGAATTTCATCCAGCATGGTACGTGCAGTTGCCCTAAAGCCATGTGCTGTCTGTTCACCACCATAGCCCAAGCGTTTTAAAGCGGAGTTAATGGTATTGTCAGAAATAAAGGTTTTACCATCCCGCCCTACGAAAATGTATTCGCTGTATGGATGCATATCAATAATTGACTCAATCAAGTTAAAAGCTTGATCTGACAGAGGCACAATATGAAGTTGCTTGGTTTTACTGGCTGTAAATTTAAAGCAGCGTTCCTCACGATAGAAATACTCCTTTTTCAGCTTGCGAATCTCCCCAGGTCGCTGAAAAGTCAGCACCGAGATTTTTAATGCTACCTGTGTGGTCAGCAAACAACGTGTATAAAGCTTAGAGTAATTCCAAATTTTATTCAGCATTGGGACTAAGTCTTGCTCTTCTGTCACAGCTGCAAAGTTCCCACCCTGTGGTTTTGGTAATTCAATATCTTCAATCGGATTATATTGGATGAGCTTTTTTTTACGCGCTGATTTAAAGATTTGGTTGAGGTCTGATTTAAGGCGCTTGGCAACAGACAAAGCTCCACGCTCAATAATGCGTTTAAAGACCTTAATCTCAAGGATTTCCAAGGTAAGCTGTGGAAAGGTTAAATCACCAATGTAAGGATAGACATCATGCTTCAAACGACGAACTGTCTCTTCATCTTGTTTTTGCTCTAACTCACGTTTATACAACCATGCTTCTGCAACAACACGAAAGGTATTTTCAGCCTCTTTCTGTTTCTGAGACTTTGTTTCAATCCGCTCCATTGCTGGATCAATACCCTGCTTGATGAGTTTTTTATATTCATCACGAATCGTACGGGCATCATCCAAGGAAACTTCAGGGTAAGTACCTAAAGATAAATCATTACGCTTGCCTAGGAATGGACGTGTGTAATTGAATATCAGTACTTGCTACCACTTTGATCAATACGTAGATAAAGATTTCCACCATCTGACAACTTATACATCTTGTCAGGATCAGGTTTAGCTTTTTTAACCTGTAAAGCACTAAGCTTGTTGATTCCACGAGTCGCCATAGTTCAGACATAAAAAAATGCAGTAAGAAATAATCTTACTGCATTTTTTACTACTTTATAACTACCGATTGGCGTAGTGCGTCACGGCTTGTTATATTGTAAATTTCCAACTTTAACTTTATAAATCATGAACTTATATAGTGTTAAACAGTGTCAGAAACTTGAATTTGGCGGAAGCGGTGTCCGTCTAACAATAGTCCTAAGCAATCCAAATAAATGCTATAAAAATATATTATTCAAATACTTAATAATTATATCATCCTAATCCATCTTGTCTAATCCTACCATTTCCAGTATTTTATGAGGGGTAGGTTGAGGGGTAAATCAAAGGCATGCCAAAGAAATCCAAAGAGCTTTCTGCACTCAGTGTAGCAAGAATTAAAGAGACTGGTCGATACCACGTAGGCGGTGTTGATGGTCTTTGTTTAAATATCGAGGGAGATTCCCGTGTCTGGATTTTACGTGCCGTTGTGGGAAAACGTCTGGATAAAAATGGAAAATTAAAACCTCATCGCCGTGATATTGGTATTGGTCCATACCCTGAAGTTTCTTTAGCTGAAGCTCGTGCCAAAGCCACTGAATTAAAATTACAAATACGAAGTGGTATTGATCCAATTGTCCATCAACAGGAACAGCTTGCAAAGCTTCATGTTCAGCAACTACGGAACAAAACATTCATGGAATGTGCAAAAGTTGTTATTGGCAATAAAACCCGTGAACTCAAAAATGAAAAACATATTGGACAATGGTCATCGACACTAGAAACTTATATTTACCCAACTTTGGGCAATCTTACTATTGGTAACATTACTAAAGCCGAAATTGCTGAAGTTTTAAGACCTATTTGGGTTGAGAAAAACGAAACAGCCAAACGTATCCGTGGTCGTATAGAAACCATTTTTGATTATGCCAAGGCTATGGGATATTTTGAGGGTGACAACCCTGCTGAATGGAAAGGTAATCTTGAACCAATCTTGGGTAACTTAAAGCAGGAATCACGCCCTCACCCATCCCTGCCTTATGAACAAGTTGCTGAGTTCATCCATCATCTAAGACAGAAAAAAGGAATTTCACCTAAAGCTTTGGGATTTGCAATTTTAACCGCCTGTCGTTCTGGTGAGATTTTTGGGGCGAAATGGCAGGAAATTGATTTTAAGAATAAGGTCTGGATTATTCCTAAAGAACGGATGAAAGCCGATAAAGAGCATCGTGTACCTTTGTCTGAAGAAGCCATTACGTTGCTTGAATCAATTCAAGAATATAGCCAACCACAAGATTTCATTTTTCCAGCTCCACGTTCTGGAGAAATGCTTTCTGATATGTCATTAACCACATTGATCAAACGAATGCATGAACAAAAGCTTAAAGAAAATGGCTTAGGCTATATTGATCCTAAACAAAATCGGGTGATTACTACGCATGGTTTTCGTTCCACATTCCGTGACTGGTCGGCAGATAAAACTAATTACGATCGTGCAGTATGTGAACATGTGTTAGCACATAAATTGCCAGATAAAGTTGAAGCTTCTTATCTACGTGGAAATTATCTAGGAAAGCGTAAAGGTTTAATGGCTGATTGGGCAGAGTATTGCTCTACGCTTACACAATGACGTAATACATAGACCTTGTATTTAACCCAACCAAATAATAATCTTATTCTTTAATATTTATCATTGAGCCAACATGTCAATACAAACTATAAGCAGTACTATAACAAGATTAAATAAGGAGTTAGCAGATATTACCCATCGAATGAGCTTAGAACAGAAAAAGGGAGCTGATATAATTTCTAAAATTTTACAAATTCAAAATTCTATCGGGAAGACAACTAGCCCTTCTACATTAAAAACAAAGTTAACAGAAATTAGTCGGAAAGAACAAGAAAACGCTCGAATACAATCAAAACTTTCAGACTTGCAAAAGAAGAAAACTGATATTGACAATAAGCTACTGAAAGAAAAACAGAACCTTATAAAAGAAGAAATACTGGAAAGAAAAAAATTAGAGGCTCTGACTAAAAAACATCAGAAAGACGAAATTGAACATCAAAAGAAACTGAAACGTGAAATTGATGCTATTAAGGCTTCTACCCAATACATTACTGATGTTTCAATACCATCTTACAACAATACAATACCTGAGATTGAACCAGAATATGATTTGTTTATTTCACACGCTTCAGAAGATAAAGAAGATTTTGTCAGACCACTTGCAGAGACATTACAGCAACTTGGAGTAAAAGTTTGGTACGACGAATTCACGTTAAAAGTTGGGGATAGTTTGCGTCGTAAAATTGATAGTGGTCTCCGAAACTCTAAATACGGTACCGTTGTTCTTTCAACTGACTTTATAAAAAAAGACTGGACCAACTATGAACTTGATGGCTTAGTAGCCCGTGAAATGAATGGTCACAAAATGATTCTACCGATTTGGCACAGAATTACTAAAAATGATGTTTTAGATTATAGTCCGAATTTAGCTGATAAAGTCGCCTTAAATACTTCTGTAAATAGTATTGAGGAAATTGCCCATCAATTAGCTGATGTCATCTTAAATCGATAAGCACCTTCTAAGAGTTAAAATTTTGACTGAGATTTACAAAGAACCTAATTCTCAGTCAACTTTTGCACACCCTGCAATTTAAACAATTTTTTTGATAAGTAGTACTAAACTCACAAATATTGAAGTGTGCTGAAACAATATATAACCAAATAATTTATATAAAATCATAAACTTAAAAAACAACTGCTCTTTAGTCATTTCCGCACTTTAATATTTCTTCTGATATAAGAAATCACTTCTTTGTATTTGCCCTTTAATTTTTTATATGTAATATATTAAACAAATAAGTTGAGTATATTACATGAAAATATCCTTACTCATATCCTCATTGCCTACGCAGAACACAACCACTCGTATGAGAGTCTGGCGATCTCTCAAAGCAAGTGGCGCAGCAATTCTAAGAGATGGGGTCTACTTACTCCCTATTTCGCATAGTGAAAAGTTTGACCCTATTGCTAATGATGTTATTTCAGAACAAGGAACTGCTTATGTGTTTCATGCTGAGCAACCCTTAAATCTTGAACTTGCTCCTTTCTTCAATCGAAAAGAAGAATACGACACTCTCTATAAACAACTTTCTGAGTTAAGAGATCGACAGACTAAAGATGAAAAGAAAGAGCTACTCAAGCAAGTTCGTAAACTGAGAAAAAGTATCGATGCGCTTGTAGAAATTGACTTCTACCCCGATGAGACTCAAGCACAGGTTTTAAATGAGCTATCTTCATTAGAACTTTCAATTGCACGTCTTGGTGAAGTGAATGAGCCTCAAGCGATACAAGCTCATATTCAACTTCTAGATAAAGCTAGTTATCAAAACAGAATTTGGGCAACACGTAAAAGACCTTGGATTGATCGTCTAGCCTCTGCATGGCTAATAAAGACATTTATTGATACCTCACCAACATTCATTTGGTTAGAAATGCCAAGTGACTGCCCAGAAGCAGCATTAGGATTCGATTTTGATGGTGCACCTTTCAGTCATGTCAATCATTGGGTGACCTTCGAAGTTCTTTTACATAGTTTTAATTTAGAAACACCTGCATTAAAGAAAATTGCTGAAATTGTTCATTACTTAGATGTCGGTGGAATTGAGCCTCCCGAAGCAATCGGTATTGAAAAGGTTATTCAAGGAATTAGAAGCCAGATAAGTGACGATGACCACCTATTTGCCTTATCAAATCACATTTTCGATGGCTTATATGCCAACCTATAAAGAGAATAATCATGGAACAAGAACAAGCCGCTGTACATGAAGAACCAGCACAGCCAGTTCATTTTTGGCAAGCTTTCTTATTTTGGCTTAAATTGGGGTTTATTAGTTTTGGTGGACCAGCGGGGCAAATCGCTGTTATGCACCAAGAACTCGTTGAACAAAAACGTTGGATTTCTGAAAAGCGTTTTTTACATGCTCTCAACTACTGCATGTTACTGCCTGGGCCTGAAGCACAACAATTAGCAACCTATATCGGTTGGTTGATGCATAGAACCGTTGGTGGATTAGTTGCAGGAATCCTTTTTGTATTACCCTCTCTATTTATCCTGATTGGTCTGTCATGGGTCTATGTAAAATTTGGTGATGTTCCTATTATTGCAGGTCTTTTTTATGGGATTAAACCAGCTGTTGTTGCTATCGTTTTTCATGCGACATATCGGATTGGTAGCCGATCGTTGAAAAATAAGTTTTTATGGGCAATCGCTGCGCTTGCATTCATCTCTATATTTTTCTTTAACTTGCCATTCCCCTTAATCGTTCTAACGGCTGCGATCATTGGATATTTAGCAAGTAAAAAATATCCAAGCGTTTTTACAGGCGGAGGTTCACATCAGCAAGGTAAAAAAGATTATGGTCCCGCATTAATTGATGATGATACACCTACCCCAGAACATGCCATATTTAGTTGGAAACATTTAGCTAAGATACTTTTGATTGGAGCAATCCTATGGCTTGCCCCAATTTTCAGTTTGGTTTTAACGCTTGGTTGGGATCATGCTTATACTCAAATGGCTTGGTTCTTTACAAAAGCTGCTTTGCTCACATTTGGTGGTGCTTATGCAGTATTACCTTATGTTTATCAAGGTGCTGTTAATTTTTATGGTTGGTTGAGTCCAACACAAATGATCGATGGTTTAGCCCTTGGAGAAAGCACCCCAGGTCCTCTGATCATGGTTGTTGCGTTTGTAGGATTCTTAGGTGGCTTTAATCATGCTCTGTTAGGCAATGATCATCTGTTCTTGGCAGGTGCGTTGGGTGCTGTGATTGTGACTTGGTTTACTTTCCTGTTTTCTTTCATTTTTATTCTAGCTGGTGCTCCAGTGATTGAATCAACCCACAATGAATTAAAATTTACTGCACCTTTGACGGCAATCACTGCCGCTGTTGTTGGTGTAATTTTAAATCTTGCACTTTTCTTCAGTTACCACGTTTTATGGCCAAATGGATTCGATCATCCATTCAACTATGAAGCAATGGTTATTGCGATTGCAGCATTCATCGCCTTGTTCCATTTTGAAGTCAAAGTCATGTATGTCATTTTAGCTTCGGCATTCTGTGGTTTGATTTTGTACATTGGTGCGTAAACTTATAATTTTTAATAAAAAAGGAAGCTTAGCTTCCTTTTTTTATACCATTAGTGGCAGTGACGATCCCCTGTTTTACTATTCGTGTGGCATCCTGAAGAATCAGTACCACCTGAATGAGCAAAAGCATTTGTTACCGCAAGCCCCATTAAACATACCAAGATTAGTTTTTTCATATTGTTTCCCTTTTTATTGAACGATAAAACAAGTTTGAAATTGTACAACAAACAAACGATTTACTTCTAAGCCATTAGTCGAAAAGAATTATTTAGGCCATTTTTGATGATGGTCATCAATCACATACTCATGCACATGTACACCATTAATTTGATGCTGAATCACATGTTCGTGGTCTGCGGGTAAATCATCATGGCTATGTGCTAGAAAATCTTCATCTTTAGTTGTCCATAAGCATAATGCAAGAATGAGAGCAATAATCGCAATAACAGCCATCGGAATAAAAGTCTGTAATGTGCCTATATTCGTACTCAACCATCCAACCAATGGATAAGTGATCAGCCAACAAGCATGAGAGAAAGCAAATTGGGCGGCAAACAATGATGTTCTATTCTCACTTGATGCAGACTTACGAATCAAGCGACCTGTAGGTGTTTGTGAAACTGAATATCCAATACCAAGGACAAACCAAAGTGCTAACAAACCATTATAAGATGCAATCAAAGAACCACTGAATAGTCCAATGACAAGAATTGTTGTTCCCGTCAACATGACTGATCTATCAGGAAATTTATCCAATATCTTTGGTAAAACAAAAGCAGATAACATTGACCCAAGTCCAAAAAGACCAAATGCCCATGTCGTTGCATTTTCGGTAAGTTTAAATGTCGATTGAACCAATACAACAGTATTTACAATCACAACAGCACTCGCCGAAGCAATAGCTAAATTTAAAGCAAGCAACGCCTTAAGTCTCGGCGTATTAAAATAAATTTTAGCTCCCTGCTTTATACGGCTATAAACACCTCTAAACTCAGGCACTTTGGCGACTGGTAATTTTGCACTTACCACAAACAAAGCAGAACCGATAAAACCTAATACTGTTCCTAAAAACAGATTATGGTAGCTCATGACAGTGAGTAAGAAACCTGCCAACATTGGGCTGATAATGTTTTCTAAATCATAGGCTAGTCGAGACAATGACAAAGCATTGGTATAGTCTTTTTCTTCAGGCAGAACATCTGGAATCATTGCCTGAAATGTTGGCGTAAATGCAGCAGATGCAGATTGCAGAATAAAAATGAGAATATAGATTTGCCAGATTTGTGTCACAAATGGTAGGCACAAAGCTGTTAATGCTCGGATAATATCTAATCCAACCAATACCTGTTTTCTTGGTAAGCGCTCTGCAAATGCTGATGCTATAGGTGCTACACCGATATAAGCAATCATCTTAATTGCCAAAGCAATACCAAGAACTTGAGCAGCTTCTCCCTTGGCAATATCGTATGCCTGTAAAGCTAGGGCGATCGTGATTAACCCTGTTCCAATGAGTGCAATCACTTGGGCCAAGAACAAATGCCGATATGTGGTATTTTTTAGTACTTCTAGCATTTTATGGATTCCTTTTTAGAATCTGACATCTATAACGATTAAATCTCCTTGGAAGACTATTCCAAGGAGATTGATTAAAGCTTAAAAGACTTTCTTCATTTCACTAAACTGTCCTTCTACAAGTAGAGTTACAGTCACTGGATTTTCTGTACGGTTACGCCAGAACCAACCATGTTTACCATCAAAAGCTGCTTTTAAGACACCTTGTTGAGTTGTCTCATTCTTGCCTTTTCCATAGCCATGATAGAACCCTTTAGGGGCATTTACGGGATCACCATGAGTATCATAGTTAAGACCACCTCCTACAGCTTTCCAATCAAAGTTGACACTTGCACTTTGTGGCATTGTTAGTTTTACCTCTGTTGCCTGCCCAGGTTTTAACTCAATACTAATGCTCTCTTTATTAATCGCAGGCATGGTCATCTGAACAGTATCAATTGCCGTTTGAGTCGGAGTTTCTACTGACATTTCTTCAGCACTATTCACTACCTGTTGAGCATTGAGACCATTCACTGATTCTTGAGCGAGTGATTGTTTGATTTCACCCATTTTCGTTAAGCCAAGCACTTTACCTATACCCGTCGGATCAATCGCATACTCCGCAGGCATGACACAGGTAACCAACACGACCACAGCACTAACGGCAGCTATCGCTGTTGATTTAATTAACTTTCTTGATGAAGGTAATTCGATATCTTTTGGAATTTCAGCGTTATACATAATTTAGATCCTTATTGAGTAATGAAGCCAGTAAGTTGATAGCCAACAAGTAAAAAACCGAGGAACATGAGGAAGACATTGCTTTGATAGGCTGTTTTAAAGAAATACGATGTCTTTCTCCAAAACGTCATCAATAACATGATGATGCACAGAGCCATAAACTGACCTAATTCAACCCCAATATTGAATGAGATTAAATTTGCCAACAGTCCATCACTCGGAACTTCATACTCCTGAATTTTTACTGCGAGTCCAAAACCATGAATCAGACCAAAAATTAAAGTCGCTACTTTCGTGTTTGGTTGAAAACCAAACCAACGCTGATAAGCCCCCAAGTTATCAAGAGCCTTATAAACAATTGAAAAACCAATGATTGCATCAATGATGTAAGCATTTATCGAGATATTGTAATAAACACCCACGAGCATGGTAATCGAATGCCCAAGTGCAAATAGGCTGACGTACAAGCCGATATCTTTCATTCGATATAAAAAGAAGATAATGCCAACAAGAAATAATAAATGGTCATATCCAGTGACCATATGCTTAGCACCCAAATAGATGAATGGAATCACATGAACGCCATAAATTTCTTGAATGTAGCCCTTATCACCTTCTGCTACACCATGAGCAAAAAGTGTAGGACTTGCCAATGTAATGAATAAAGTAAGTAATCGCTTTATGTAAGCACTTAATTTCACAATGTGTGAATCAATAATTTGCATGTATATCAAACTCCAAAATTTAAAATGAATTGAAAATCCATTCACTTTTTGGGCGGTTTAAAAATACGGCTTATCATCAAAAAAACATATTCTTTACACCAATCTAGAATCGATATCCCCTTTAATAGATGAGCTAAAGCAATCGATTTAAGTACGTCATAACCAACAAAATGTTCATAGTAGTTATCCTGATGACCATGTGAATGTTGTTGGCTGACCTCATGATGATGAGAATGAATTGCGTCAATTGAAACGTGTCTCTGAAATTCATTTTCAGTTACATGCTCATTAAAGTGCAAACATAAAGCGAGACTGATCATGCAGACTAGCCACATCATCACAAATTTGCTTTGTTTATCTCGCAATATATTTGTCATTAAAGATGCCCCTAAACAACCTGTTCAGTAGCATCGTTTGATTTTCTTGACCAACCTTGGTTAAACCACACATATAAGGTCGGCAAAATAATCAAAGTCAGTAAGGTTGATGAAATAATCCCACCAATAACGACAGTTGCAATTGGACGTTGAACTTCAGAACCAATACCTACGTTTAAAGCCATTGGGATAAAGCCTAGAGAAGCCACTAAGGCTGTAATCAACACAGGGCGAAGTCGTTCCATTGCACCATGTCTCACCGCATCAATGACACTTTCCCCTTGCACTCGAAGCCTTTGAATGGCAGAAACAAGAACTAAGCCATTCAGCACAGCCACACCTGACAATGCGATAAAGCCGACGGCAGCAGAAATTGAGAATGGAATATCCCGTAAAGCTAAAGCGATCACACCACCTGTTAATGCAAATGGTACGCCTGTGAATACCAAGACACTGTTTCTAACATTACCTAAAGCCATGTAGATCATGGCAAAGATCAGAATTAAAGCAATTGGAACAACAACCATGAGTCGATTCGATGCAGACTCCATTTGTTCAAATGTACCCCCCCAAGTCAGCCAGTAGCCTTCTGGTAATTTAAAATCTGCATTCAGCTTAGATTGTGCTTCTGCAATGTAACTACCAATATCTGTACCACGGACATTTGCTGTGATGACGATACGACGCTTACCATTCTCACGAGAAATTTGGTTTGGTCCTTGAACATTTTTTAACTCGATCAATTCTGATAAAAGTACACTTGAACCATCAGGCAGATTCACAGGAACTTGATAGAGTTTTTCTAAGTCTGTGACAGAGTTTTGATCCATTCGAACAACAATATCGAACTTTCGATCACCTTCAAATACCTTACCTGCTGTCTCACCAGTGATGAGGCTAGAAACCTGTTGCTGTACATCCTCAGCATCAAGCCCATAGTTGGCAATCATGTCTTTTTTCAGCTCGACAGATACCATGGGTAAACCCGTCATCTGTTCAACTTTCAAGTCAGCAGTACCATTCACTCCCTCTAAAATTTTAGCGGCAGCGTTTGCTGATTCAAGTAGTTGACCTAGATCATCACCATATATTTTCACAGCAACATCGGTACGGACACCTGAAATAAGTTCGTTAAAGCGCATTTGAATCGGCTGAGTGAACTCGTAATTATTTCCATAAACACCTTTAGCTACTCGTTCAATATCTGCAACGACTTCCGCTTTTGGTTTCTTTGGATTTGGCCACTCGCTACGTGGCTTCAACATGACAAAGTTATCAGCCACATTGGGTGGAACTGGGTCAGTGGCGATTTCTGCTGTTCCAACTTTGGCAAACATGGTCTGAACTTCAGAAATTTTCACAATTTCTTTTTCAAGCGTGTATTGCATTTCAACGGCTTGAGTTAATGAAGTACCTGGGATACGCAAAGCATGTAATGCCACATCCCCCTCATCTAAAGAAGGTATAAATTCTGAACCTAAACGAGTTGAAAGACTTGCACTGAATATAAAGAATATTGAGACAAAGGCGATCAGTAAATATCTGTGATTTAAAGACCAATCTAAAATTGGGCTATACAATTTCTTAATAAAATGAACAATCTTTGACTCTTCTTCTTTAATTTCACCTGTAGTAACTAATGCCACCATTGCAGGGACAAACGTAATTGACAGAATCATTGCACCAACTAAAGCCATAACTACCGTTGCAGCCATTGGTGTAAACATCTTGCCTTCAACACCAGTCAAAGTCATCACAGGCAGATAAACCAAAATAATGATCAATTGACCATAAAGAATCGCTTTTCGAGATTCCTTTGTTGCTTCAAACACAGTCGTAAAACGTTCTTTTTGAGTCAGAATACGTCCTAACTCTTTTTGCTTCATGGCTAATTTAGCGAGAGATGCCTCGACAATAACCACCGCACCATCAACAATAATTCCGAAATCGAGTGCACCTAAACTCATTAAATTGGCACTGATCTTTTGGTTAACCATGCCTGTAATTGTCATCAACATGGATAATGGAATCACCATCGCCGTAATCAAGGCTGCTCGGAAATGTCCAAGAAAAAGAAAAAGTACCACAATGACCAGAATTGCACCTTCAAGTAAATTCTTCTTCACTGTCTGAATCGTTGCATCAACTAAAGTTGTTCGGTTGTAGACTGCTTTCGCTTCAACACCTTCAGGTAGCGACTTTTGAACCTGTTGTAGCTTTTGATCTACAGCATGAGCAACATTTCGAGAGTTTTCGCCAATAAGCATGAACGCTGTACCCAGTACAATTTCTTGCCCATCTTTGGTCGCAGCACCTGTCCGTAATTCATGACCAATCGATATTTTTGCAACGTCTTTCAATCTGAGGATATAACCATTGCTCGTCGTGATCGGAATATTTTGGATTTGTTCAATCGAGTTAATTTGAGAATCAGAACGGATTAAATACTGCTCACCATTTTTCTCAATGTACCCTGAACCTTTGTTCATGCTGTTCTTAGAGATCGCCTCTAAAATAGCTTTCTGATCCAGCCCTATACTACGCAAATAAGCATAATCAGGTTGAACAACAAATTGTTTTAGATAGCCACCAATAGTATTGATTTCATTCACACCCTCTACATTTCGAAGCTGAGGTTTAATGACCCAATCTTGCAAGGTTCTTAATTCAGTGGGTGAAAGTGGGTTTAGACTATTCTTGGCATTCTCAACTGTATACATGAAGATCTCGCCAAGCCCTGTAGAAACAGGTCCCATTGAAGTCGATATGCCGCTTGGTAGTGTTGGTGTCACGCCTTGCAATTTTTCATTGACAATTTGACGGGCAAAATAGATGTCCGTCCCCTCCTTGAATATCGCCGTGACCTGAGATAAACCGTATCTCGACACAGAACGTGTATATTCAAGATTAGGGATACCTGCCAAAGCTGTTTCAATCGGGTAAGTGACTTGTGACTCCATCTCCATAGGAGACAAGCCTTGTGCTTCACTGTTGATTTGGACTTGTACATTTGTGATATCAGGAACAGCATCAATAGGTAGTTTAAAATAGTTATAAACACCCAATGCAGCTACGAATAGGAAGACGATCAGTACAAGCCAACGATTCTTAATCGAAAGCTTAACAATTTGGTCAAACATAGTACTACCCCTTAATGATCATGAGTAGCGCCAGATTTACCTAGCTCTGCTTTTAATAAATAAGAATTGCCTGCCGCATAAACCTGACCTGCTTTTAAGCCTGACTTAACTTCAACAAACCCGTTATATTTTTCACCCAACTCTAATGGACGTGCTTCAAAATCATTGCCTACACGAATGAACACCACATCCCAATCACGGAAGTTTTGTAAAGCATCTTCACGAACCACCATAGGCTTCAAGCTTTGATTTTCAAAAATATGTGCGGTGATCAATTGACCTGAACGCCATTTAAATTGGTTGGCAATTTCAACAAAGACTTGAGCAGTACGTGTTTTTGGATCAATGATATCACTGATGTATTTGATCGTCCCCAATGCTTCTTCTGTGCCTGATTGAATTTGAGGTTTTACAGTCACCTTAGCATTCGGGTTAATTGTATTCAGCTTATCCGCAGGAACATTGACTACTGCAAGTAACTGAGATGTATTGGCAATTTTAAATATTGGCGAAGCTGGTGTGACATTTGATCCAACTGCCCCTAGCACTTGTAAGACTGTGCCAGACATCGCAGCCCGAACTTCAATTGTACCGTTGCCTGAACCACCATAAGAGCTGATTAAATTGTTCAGTTCATTGGCACGAATCTGAGCATTATCAAATTCACGCTTTGCATTAATGTAGTCAATTTCAGGCGATACTCGTTTTTGAAATAACGTTCGCTCTTGCTCCATCTTTTTACGTGCAAATTGCAAATTATCTACTGCAATAGAACGCTCAGCATTTAAGCGGATCAAGTCTTGGCTTTGTACTGTAGCTAATAAATCACCTTGACTTACTTTATCGCCAATCGTGCGATATGTTTTGATGAGTGTTCCACTTGCTTTCGGTGTGATAAAACTTTCAAAATTATCAGGGAACTTCAATTCTCCCTTTAACTCTAAAGCATTTTCAAACATCATGGATTCAACTTTTAGGAGCTCTAAACCACTGCTCTTGATACTACTGTCCAACATGGTGACACGACCTTCTTTGGTGTCCCATTTCCACGTATGTTTTTTACCTTGATAATCAACGTTGACAATCATTAAAAATGAATGTGGTTCATAGACAATTTCATTACCGATCAAGTAATCACTCTCTGGTTTAAATTGAATATTTTGCTCTGCATCCAAACGTTTGATGTAGACATTTGCCGTTAATGCTTCAGGTTTAAGCGGTTTATCTTTGAAATACCCATAAACACGGAGATGTGGTTCTACGCCCTGCTCAAAGATTTTCACTTCCGCTGAGAAATCGCCATCACGATATAAACGTCCACCATGAGGTCCTTTCTCGTCACCTGCTACTGCAACTTTTACTTCTGTTGCTTCCCCATGTGCTGAAGAAGACTGAGTCTTTTGACCTGTCTTGTACCATGCCACAGCACATAACACGACAAGCAAGGCAATAATGCCCGTAGCCATTAAAGTATTGGTTGGTTTATTCATATTCTTGCCCTTATTCTTGATCTAAATGAGTAATGTAGTTGCGCTCGACTTCTGCAATTTCTGTCTGCAAAGCCAACCACAAATCGAATCGAGCAAGATGTTTGTCTAACCAAATTTGCTTAATGCTATTGAACTCAAGTAACGAGTTTTTCCCTGCTTGGTATCCCATCTCTGCAATGCGAAGACTTTCATTGGTTGCGGGCAAAACGGTTTGATCATATTGGTGGATCACATCGATTAAGTTAGAAACCTCAATGGACTTGTTTTCCAGTTCAATTTTAGAATTACGGCTAACCCATACAGACTGCGTTTCAGCTTTCATCTGTTCCGCTTGGGCAATCGCAATATTGCCTTTATTTCGGTTGAAGATATTGAGTGGTATTGAGGTTGAAACTTGGAATACCTTGTCATTGGTTTCTTGATAGTTTTTGACCCCAACACCCAAAGTGATATCAGGTATTGCTTCTTTACGAGCGAGTTCAAATTGTGTCTTTTTCAATTTTGAACTCAGAAACGCTTCTTGCTCAGCCAAACTAATTTTGTCTGTGAAATTAAAACTTAGAGGAACTTCTAAAGCGTTACTTGGTAGATTCGATGTGAACTTAGAGCACAGATTCTTCTGAAACTGCCCCTTTTTCACTTCATTTTGATAACGTAGTTTTGATTCAGATGAAAGTGCTGCACTGAGCTGAGCATTCGAAGGAATGACTCGCCCAAACTTGAGCCTTTCCGAAAGAACATTGGCTTGTCTTGCATTAAACTTGCTTTCTGTTGAATAAACTTCAGCACGTTGAGTTGCCACATACCAGTTCGCCATACAGATTCTTAAATCTGCTTTGAGTTCAGCCTGACGCTTTGCTATTTCGAACTGATTACGATCACCTTGAAAACTCGCAATTTGCTTTCTCAAGGAGAGTTTATTACTAAGAGGAATCTCTTGTGACAACCCTAACAAGGTTGTTGAGCCATCCAAACCCTTCAATTTGGAATTACCAAGATTATCCAACTCCACATTGAAAGTAGGATTATTTAATCTGCCAGCAAACTTTTGGTTGATTTCATAAGCTTGCTCGGACTGCTGTAGGCTATTGAGTACAGCATCACTTGCGATAACCTGCTTTTGTAGTTCAGCATAATTCGTTTCCGCAAATGCGTTTGCTGCCGTTACTACAAAACCACAGCTAAGGAATAGCTGATAAATTTTAGACATGACTTTACCTATACAAAAAAATGAATAATTATTTTTTGTATATAAAAATCAATTTCTTAGAACAATAAGAGCTTTTGTATAGGTATAAGAATTACGTAAAATAAATATTCTTTTTCTAAAGTCAAATACCCGAATCTGATGTTCAGATAACTTTAGGAACAGAAAAATAAGAGCAGTGATAAAACTTAGAATAAACACAGGGTCTATGCTTAGATCACTATCAGAAGAAATAGGCTTCACCGAGTGATGGTAGATTGGCTCATCAAAATTCTTCCAAGTGTGTGTTTCTACATCATGATCAGTCATACTTGTAAAAGAATCACCTGAGTGCTGCAAAGACCAATGACTTGATGCATCATCTTCCACAACAATACTTAATTCATGTTGGTGTTCAATATTTTCAAGTAAAACAGGTGCCCACGCATGAACTCCCGTAATTGTTATCGTAAACAAAAACAGGATAAATGCGAGTATAAGCTTAGACAACCTACTTGAACGCATGACGATGGACATACTTCTGATTTGCTAACAAAATACTAAAAAGCGTTATTAAAGTAAATCCATCTCTCAGATATTCTAGAAGTGAATATCTTCTTATCTACAGACCAAAATCTGCAAAAAAAGAGTACGAGTACTCTTTTCTAATTAAATTCATTTCAATTCAAAGCCTGCACCGACTGCTGCAACCCTTTCTGAATATCCTGAACATGAGTGAGATCATAAGATTGTTGATGCTGCTCTGGCTTCGTTTCATCCGTATAAAACTCCTCAACAATATCCAAGCCCTCTTCACCACCCACCTCAAAACTGGCATTGCCATAGCCCTGCCGTGCCACATGATCTAAAGCTTCCTGATAAAACCCTGCTGCCTTACTTTGCTCATCTATCTGTTTGGCTGAGCTAATTGCATCTTTCAGGTTTATGCCATCCCTTAAGGTTAAATCCACGTAGTAGATCGGCGTGCGATAGCTTTGCGTGGTGCTCTTGCCTCGTAAAGTGAGTTGCAATGGCAGGCACGAAAGCAAATCACCCGATGCGGCATGGTAATAACGCAACCGTGCCGCCAAAGTGCGGATACTGTTAAAGCCTGTGGTTCTAAAGATGAATGTGCCAAACTCATCCGATTCATCCAGATTGACGTAAAGTCGTCCGTAGGGCTTGCACAATCCACCTTGTGCCAATGGGCATAAATCTGGAGATGGACATGGATGTTGCTCAATCCCATGTTGTCCAAGTCGCTGACAGCTTTCACCGTTGCCTGAGCAAATTAAACGTCCAGTTTGGCGGTCAAATAGGCTGTACTCTGCTCTTAAGTTGAGATCAGGATCATTGAAGATCATCCGTACAGGTATGGTTCTGAGTTTTTGGTTTTGTGCTTTAGCTCGTAGTTGTTCATCCAGTGGATGCTTGACCCATCCATCTTTTCCTTGAATTTGACTGGTAATGGTAAATTGGTCATCCTTTTCAGGGAGTCGTTTACCATTCTTTTCGATGATCTTTCCGATACTGATACGACCTAAAACTGGTGGTGTAATTGCTAAACCTTTAATCATGATCATTTCCTTTAAATAAAAATTGGGCATAAAAAATCCCACACCTTTTGAGGTATGGGATCAGTTGGTTTAGTTGAATTTGGGATATGCGTAGCTGTCTTATCCACCATTCGGATAAATCTGAAAGCGTCGTGTTCCTGCTTTGGTTTGCGGAAACTGCTGTAGGTATTCAGGATGCTGTTTCAATAAGGACTTACTGTCTAGGCTGATCGAGTCCTGCGATTTCTTCCATGTGACAGAGCCACCTGTAAATACCGCTCGCTCTGCTTCTTTCATCAGTATTTGCAGTTGATGTTTGAGTTCATCAAAATACTGTTGATGCTGCTCAACCTTATGTCGCTCCTCAAGCAATTGGTTAAACAGATAGTTGGCTTGTTCATTTTGGGTCAAGTCTTCCACCAATAGTGGAATCTGCTCTGGGTAGAGTTGTTGCAAGGCTTTGGCTGCTGAATCTGACGCATCTACACTCGGTGGAATATCTGATTCCACACATTGCCAGAAGTGACGTTCCGCATTAATGATGTGCTGGATCACGGTTTCGTTGCGTGTCACTTTATAGATTTTGGTTTCATGTCCACAGATCAAGGCACAGATATGCGCTGCCTGTTTGCCTGTCACGGCTAATTGATGCTGAACTTGGCAGAGGACATACAGTGGTACACCATCTCTCCATAGTTTTGAGCCATATTCTCCAACGGTTTTACATTCCAAAATCTGCACTTCGCCATTGCCTACCACGGCATAATCCAAATTGGCGAGCATAAAATACTTGTCTTCATCAGGATGTTGCAGCACCGCATTGACTCGACGTACTTTATGGTTGGTATGCATGCTGTAGTATTCTGCCACCAACGGCTCAAGCTGTTTACCCCAGTACAAAGGCGCATAGCCTGCACTTTCATCTTCAATGTTTTGTTGCATCCGTCCTGTCTTAATCATCCATAGTTCGAGCATCGACATATACGGATTCAATCCACATGCAGTTGCTGCATCACTACTGCCAATGCCCTGTTTGCGAACTTCAAGCCATTGTTGGTAATTGAGCTGTTTAGTATTGGCAAGACGTTTGGCTACAGGGGCTTTGGTTTTTCGTGGCTGTTTGTTCGGTCGGTCACGTTTGCTTCGAGTTCCCACCTCAACTTGCTGAGTCGGTGAGTTTTGGGTGGGTGGATTCAGGTTTGGTGAATAAGGTTGTAAAGGTGGATGATTTAAACTGTTTTGAATTTGAGTATGGCTATGCATATTGAATATTCCTGTATGAGTAGAATCGTAAAAGCTAAATTTCGGGCATAAAAAAAGCCACATCTGGAGAATGTGGCGAAAGGTGTTGCTGTGCTTGTACGGCTTGCTTTACCGTATGCTTAGGCTAAATAAATGGGCTTAAATAAAACTGAATGAATGGTATAGTTTTCTTAACCCACCATTCGAAGTGCCTGTTCCAAACCGCGTTGTTTAATCGCTGCCCCTGCGCCAAACCAAGCAGAATCAAGGCGGTGATCGGTACTCATGGCGCGGCGTTCATGGTCGGTGAACTCGGTAATCGCGCACAATAATCCATAAGCGGTATCCTTAGCTGAACTCAGTTCTGCCCCACGCCCATGTCCGTTAAACATGGTCATGACTTTCGACATGGCACGTCCGTTTGGTTCGGTTTTATTGTCTGCTTTGGATGGGTTTATTTGAGTCGCTGTTGCAGCATTACGGTAAAACTGGATAATACTTTCATCCTGTTCAGCCATACTCAGACTGGTATTGTTAAACACCGCATCAAAATAAGCTGCTGCTTCCTGTTGGGTGACTTTACGTTGGCTCAGTTGTTTCATTTCATACATGTGTTCATCCCATGCGCGAACTGAAATACCCAGTTGCTGTTTGACTTTCTCGGCATCAAACTTAGTGCTGTGTGGGACTTTCACCACACCTGCACTGGTGTGCTGTCCTTTGAGGGCAATGGCTAAAGTGTTGTTACAGACCACTCGAATACTGGTGAATTGTGCAGTAGTGGCGAGTGTACCATCACAAGCAGTTGCCAATAAAATGTAGCCATTGCTGACATCCTTGCCTTTTAAGGCTGAGCTTTGTCCTGTCCGTGCCAATGCCCAGAATTTCTTGCCACCTTTCAGCACCCCTGCTGTTTCCAGTTCAAAGCCTGATTGTTCGGTCAGGTCTTTATAGAAGTGTAGGATTTCCATCGGTTGCACTTCCTGAAAGCGTTGGCTGACCACCGATAACGGTGCATGAGTATCAGAACGGTAAAGTACACGCTGTTCTTCAAAAGGCATGATGATGCTTTGTCCCTTTTCATTCTGAGCCATGTAACTGACATCCGAGGATTCGATGCGCCAATCCATTCCTGCTTGTTGTGCCCAGACCTCGATGGGTTGGTTTGGGGTAAGTTCATTGCCTAAACCATGCCAAGGGGTTTGTCCTACAAATGCCATTGTTTCAACTAAATGTGCCATAAGAATAATTCCTGTATTAATTTTAAAATGGGTAAAGCGTTAGATTTAAATTTTGCTGAATACTCAATTGCGTAAATTTGGGCTAAAGCTGCGGTCACAGTGATTGCAGTAATACTGTCTGCAATAGATTGGTTGTAGTGGTTGTTGCTGTTCATCTTCAGTGATCAACATCCAGATACCTCCGATCAGCACCCCAACGATTGCACCTGCAATCGGAGGAATGTTTAGACTTTTAGAAACACTCACTCCTAATGTGGCAAGTGCCATCGGTGACATCACACTGTTAGAAATTGGATTGTTAGTTGAGGTGCTGGGTAAATGTTGGGGTGATTGCAGTTGTACCGTCTCTCTGGACTGGCAATAAGGACATGGCAAACTCATTGTGGTATTTCCTGTAAATGAATAAAAAAGCCTGCTGGGAAAGCAGGCAAAATGATTGCTGTGTATGTGAAACGTTTATTTGATGCTGTCTCGAATGGAGAGGCATCGTTCTCATTTAGATGCTATGTATTTGTATTTTTTTAGAATGCGTTTTTATCATCATTTTTTAGTGATTTTTGAATACTCGGTCTACAGATCAATTGACCTGTTTTTTATCAACGATTATGATGCTAGGGCTGACCTACATCGTCAGTCGGTTTTGACAGACCGTTTACAAAAGGCGCACAACAAACGCGATATGGGTTTTTGTGCGTTCTCTTAAGTCACGCCTTTATGGTGAGGCTAGGAGGGGCACGCTTGCGTGCGCTGATTTCCTTTTGTATCAGTCTGTCAACCCTTCTAGTCTTGCCACCATTATTTGACAGTAATTTGGTAAGACTACTTCTCATTACAAAAGGAATAGTCAACCATGACGCAATTTACTGTGCTTTATTCCCCTGCACTTTCCCCGCCTCTTCGACATTTTATTCCGATTCATTTATCACACGCTTTCGCTGTGTCCTGATTGATTCAAGGCATCCATCCGCTGCTGTTCCTTTATGGGGTTATTCAACAGTGGTGCTTTGTGCTGGATAAAAATCATGGAATTCGTCACACAGCTTATTTGGCGTGTCCTTATTGTGCTCAGTAACAGCATAGCTAGAGCCTATGACAGCCAAGCAAAATGTATTTGAAATTACAGTCAATTTCATAATTCATTTTAAAAAACTTTAAAAATATTGGATGGGGAAATAAGAGGATGAAATACGTTTCAATTGCACTGCTCACCAGCCTTGCGTTGGTCGGCTGCTCAAAACCACAACAAGATAATGTACAGAAAGAAGAACTATCTCAAAAGATTGAAAAAATATCATTGAATGATGAAGCCCCTGCACAGGCTGTTTCTTCTCCATTGATTATCGCTCGAAATGAAATTACACCTCCGCTCACCAAAACAGGTGAAAGCTTTCAGGAATTAATAAAAGATGAGGGATATTTTTCCTTTTATCCGCCGTATAAAACCATCTCTGGATTGCAGATGTTTGCTGAAAATTCGGATGTGGCTGACTATTGTGCAAACTGTGTGCATTTCCAGACCGTTCTGAATGATTTAAGAAATGTACTGGCTTTAAAAAACAATCAGGTTTTAGTGATCGGACATACTGGTCAACAGTTTCCAGCATTCACTTTTGCTTTAGGTGATGACTATTCTTTGCGTGCAGCGCATGATACGGCAATCAATTATATAAGATCGACAATGCAGGTGACTCCACCGCAAAAAGATCAATTTGAGAGTACAGAACAATATCAACAACGTATTCAGACACTTCAAAAAGAACTGGATACTAAAAATGCCCATCTAAATTATGACTTGAAGCTTTTAGAACTTAGTTTAAATGCTACGTCTGGTCAAAGTCTGTTTATGCCAAGCAGCTATACACCGAATGATCGACCAAATGGTCCGATTGATAATTTTGTTTATTACGATGCTGACTCGAAACAATTACATTTTGAGAATATGAATTTCGCATCGGATCTTATTGTGAATTTCACCGCACCATCCACGCCAGAGTTAGCACAAAATATTATTACGGCTGATGGACAAAAGTATGTCGGTTACATTTTCAACTTCAACAACCATAAATTGGAATTAGATAGCTTAGTCATTTATCAAACTAACAATACTCAAGCTGATTCTGCAAATGAACCGATCGCAATCCTTGAACCAAGTACCATGTCCTTTCAACGCAAACATTTCAACGGCATAGAAAATGCCCGATTAAAGAAATTTGATGTGTCGCTGAAAAAACCAATTCCTTTTGATTTCACTCTGGATAACTACACGCCGATCCAGAAGGTATTTAAAAAGATCGATGAGTAATTCCCACTTTTATAAAAGTAAGAAATTGATTTATCTAGCAATTAAATACACAGAGTTGGGCTTTCGCCCAACCCTGTAGATCACAATATTCAATTAAATATAGGCATGTGTAATGAATTTTATTCCATCTATTGTTTTATACAGTATGCTGCTACTGACTTTAACCGCATGTAATTCAGGCAACGATGTACCAAAACCCAAAAATACTCAGACCCAAACAAGTGAGAATAGCACTGCTGATGCGACTGAAACGCCTCAACAATCCGAAGATGATTTTCCAGCCGTTGATAAATCCTTTCTGGAAGATGAATCATATAATGCTGAAGAAGTGACTGAACCCACTGTGCAAGAACAGTTTGAAGTCCGTGTCCGTCGTGAGGAATCTCAATACTCCATGACAGGTTATAGCGATTTATTAAACATCATATCCTTGAACGATGCGCCAACCACCATTACAGGGGTTTTAATCAATCGTGGCAATTGTAGAAGCAAAGGTACTTATGATTACCAAAATATGCGCTATGGTTCTGTGGCAAAGGTCTATCTTGGTTGTTCGGCTGAATATGTGCGTGAAGTGACGGTTACCACCAATAGTGGTTTGACCTATACCTATAATTTTTAGAGATTTAATCACGGAAATTTACTATGGCAAAAAGGCGTTCTAATCAGAGCGCCTTGTATTTTAGAAACTTAATGAGTTGGGATGTTCCCTGTATAGCTTTGCCACAAATAGGAAATATGCTGACTCATATAGCGGTAAATCTTGAGTGGTTCATTTAGAAACTCAATCTGTTTACGCCAGTAGCTACGCATATCGTTGTCCGCAAAGTAACAGTGTTTTTCTTCAAGTAAATATTGAGCTTCTTGCTTAATCTCATACCCCTTATTTAAACAAGTCCCTTTCCATTCCTGCAAGATAAAATCGGAATATGGGGTCTCATCACCAATTACATAAATAATTGCTTGGACTGAGTAAAACCCATTCAGTGACTTAACAATACGCCATTGCACATCATACAACTTATCAGACAATACTTCCGATCGGTGTAATCTTTCCAGCCATTTACGAGTAAGTTTTGGTAATTTAACTTCAGCGTCGAATTGTAAAGGAATGGTAAAAATACAAGGCAAATCATAGAACATACAATTGATCTGCTTATGTTTGTCTAGACAGCGTTTAAACAGTGCCTTTTGAAATTTAATACTTTCATTCATAGGTTCAATAAATTTTGTATATTCCAGTGCAATCCGTCGTTTCAAGAACTTATATTTAAATTGACCATGAATACCCTCTGCATTCGCTATAAGGTAATTGATATTACCGTAATGAGAAAAACCTGCCGTATCAAGCATTGCAACCCAATAAGGGTTTAATTGGAATCCATGTAATGCCATACGATGGTAATGCAGCCACTGTAGGGAATTTAAGAATATACGATAATTCTTATCTATACACTTGGGCGCACGTTTATCCATAACTGCTAGTTTCCCATTTTCAATTTGGGCTGCATTTTGAATACTCTCTCGTAAAAATAAATGGGTATTAACATCTAGCATGAATGGGAGCATTGGTGTCTGTAATATATGTTGTACTTGAGGAGTCATTGCATAATGGGTCATTTCAAGCCTCCTTTTTTCCAGTATTTCCAACAGATTTCCCCATTTTTATTGCAACATCCTTAGCAATATTTTTACCAAAAACACGTATGAAGTAGGCTTTATCATTTCTAAGGTTTTGTTCATTTTCCTCATCCCGCTTAATCCTTTTATGCACAATGAATTGGTCTCTTTTGGTGATATAACGAATGGCTTCAATCAAATATTCGTATTTTTGTTTATCTTTGCGATGCAAGATGCCAATACCTACATCTCGATATTTGCCATTGTGGGCATCAAGATTACAATTATGGTAAGCCCCCTCAATACCAATCACCCTTTTCCAGACCTCACCAATCTGTTGTGCTAGCTTAATGTCCTGTGAGTGTTTACGACCATCGAGAAAGAAAAAACAGTGGTAGTGATAACCAGTTTTTTCGGCAAATTCCAATTTCCATAGATAGCCCAATATACGTAAATTTGAAGTCCGCTTTAAATAACGAAGGCATGTGATTAAATCTGCTTTGACTTGGGCAAGTTCAGGGTTTTGTGTTTTTCCATAACGAAAATCGACACGAGCAATGACAATTCTCGAATGTTTAGCCAGTATCGTATCTACACATTCTGTAGCGACCTTTTGCTGATATTGGGAACGTTCCATTCGTTTTTTCTGTTGGTATTTGAATTCCTTTTCTTGAGTTAGCAAATACAAACGTTCAATGAATAGATTAATTAATTCTGCATAACAAATTGAAGTTATTGTTCCATCAGTATTTCTTAGCTGAACAAGATCATTGGGATAATGTAGATAAAAATCAGCATGAAAATACCCCTTTAGAGTTTCGTTATACGCTTGCATAACAATCCTATGATGCTCACAATCATAATGCTCTAGGGGATCAAACCCTTGGATGAGTATTTGCTTTAATAATTCAATGAATTTTTTATCAATAGGCTCATACCATCCATGATACAGAGTGCCTTTGATCTTACGATAAGCCTGCACATAGTTGTGTTTTAAGATTTGTTTTACTAATTCAATTTCTGAGAATATTTTCTCAGCTTCAGGATTTGATCGAATTTCATATTGGTTATATTCAGTGTTGAAATCTAATAAGTAATCCAATGCCAATGAGCTTGAATGCTGATCGTCTGCTGCATTGAAGCATTCTTCATACATTGAATTGAGTAAAGACTGTTGCTCTTCCAATGGTGCTGTAATCTGAATGGGCTGATTAGATGAATCAGTATCAGTTATTTCAGTCTGCTGATTTAGAAAGTGTTCAGGTACTTGTGTTAAGTATTCATGTGCTAAAGCAGGTGTTTGATTATTACTCATAAGATAGGATGATTGATTCATAATAATGAACTTCTCTGTACGTAATTACACCTAACAATTTGTTAATTAAGTCAATTTATATAATAATTAATATTATTAGATATACTGATCATATAAGTAACACAAATGGTCAGGCGTAAAAATCACTGTAATCCCATGACCTCGAAATCAAGGAATTACAGTGTTATAAGGGTTAATAGGGTATGTGAGAGTTGTAAAGATATCTTGCTAATCTGGTTAGCTTTTTTTTGAATTGATCCAATCAATTATGTCCTGCTCTAACCAACCAACGGCTGATAGTCCCAATCTAATCGGACGAGGAAAAGACGAATCATATCTCTTGGATTTCGGGTTCATTTTGTCATACAGACTTGATTTACTTAAACAGACTAATTCTGTTACTCCTTTCATTCTAAGAATCTGATTTTTTTTGGTTTCTGAGGTTTGCATTGTTTACTCCGATTTAAACCTGATGTGGATGTCTTCGGATATAAATATGCTCTAGAATCCTCAGAAACATCAGCAAAACAAGATTCACAATTGTTAAGTAGCGTATTTAAATGAGTAATCCCGTCTTCGATCATGAAATTTACAGAATAGCTCACCCTGTAATGCAAAAATTAGTAAAGCAAGCTGTAAAAGCAAGAGAGTTTCAAGCAACTTTCCCAAATCTGTATAACGAGTTAATACGTATTAGGGATGTAATATTGAGGCAACTGGTCAACCTGCTAACTGAAAAATATAAAGAAAGAAAGTCACTACCTATTGAGCAAATCAAGATTGAAGTAGAGATAATTGTCTTTGGCAGACAGTTACTCAACCATGTAATGGGATATTGTCAAACAAGGCAATTAGTGGATGAAGATATATTTTTGTTAAACCATTTACTTCAACCAGATGAACTAACATCAATATTTGAAGAACTTTATTGCATATTTTGGGAAAACATCAAAAGTTATGAAGAATGGACACAATTCCCCAATTTTTCGACAAACCTCAAACGTATTTTGAACGAAAAGTATTTCTTACCTGACTTGTTACCATTCTGGGATATTAAATCTCTATTTTTGGATTATCTTAAAATTTATATTGAATATCATAATTTTAAGAATAGCAAAGATATAAAAGGCACAAATATAACTCAAGTCCCTTCATATCACGAAGTTAGGAATGCAATTAAAGGATTGAAAATTTATGGTACACCACTACAGAAGTCCACAAAATCATTTATTGGATGCTCTCCGTTAGATGCCAATTTGCCACCTTCAAAGTTCATAAATCTTCATCTAAATCTAGAAGAGGATGTTAGCAATCTGCCTGTGCTTTTAAGTAAATTTATACATGAATTTATGGCTACAAGATTAGATAATCAGAGAAATGGGACAGATGCCCAGCCTATTATTGACAATAAGGTTTCTGAAAAAATTCATAGCTTGAGCATCATTTTAGATGATTGTGCAAATTCACTTGAAGTACTCAAAAGAGCTGATGCAATTCTTACTGCGCTAATCAGCCTGATTTACTACGATAAAATTTTTGAAACAAAGATCAACAAGGGTAACATCCAGCAGTTTGAATCAGCGAATTATTCTAAATTTATGCTAAGTGAAATTCACGGCTCTGCAAACCAAACTATAATTGAGAATGCTATCAATCAAGATCGTCGCAACTCAATCAATCATACAGGCATGGATTATTTTTCCGATTTGTTCCAAACGCTTTATGAATTACTTGAAAATGATAAAGATATAAAAACCATAAAGCCTAAAAAAGCAACAATATTTATCACTTGTGGTATGAGGGACATACTTTATGAACATACATTTAGTAAAGCAAGTCTAAGTAAAGGTCTAAATGATATGGTGAAAAATTTATCACCAGAAAATTTATATGAGATCATCAATCTGTAAGGATGCAGACAACTTAACAGTCCGTATGATATACCAGTATCATCAAATTTATGGGTTTAACATCACTTACAAGCATCTAAAGAATATGGGTAGATTTATTTTTTTACAGTCTGCCCATAATTATGAATCGATAAAATCTCATAAACAGAATGTATAAGATCAAGAAAACTCATCCAAGATGAAAGTAAAGATAAGCAACAGTAAAAAACCAAATACAACAGACCATTCAAGCATAAGACCAAAGTGGATATTTGCAAAATTCCCCACCTTAAAATCAGTTTGGAATTCTACTAGAAATTTTCTTTCAACTAATATGATGTCCAAATAAGTAAAAAGATGTCTCTTTAGATATCACCTAATCCAATGTTTGATGAGGGGTAGGTTGAGGGGTAAAATCATAGATAAAAAACAAGCCCTTGTAAAAACAAGGGCTTATTTAAATATTTGGCGGAAGCGGTGAGATTCGAACTCACGGAGGACTCACACCCTCGTCGGTTTTCAAGACCGGTGCATTAAACCGCTCTGCCACGCTTCCATGTGCGTAAGAATACAAAGCTTGCCCTCTTTACACAAGAGAAATTTAACTGCAACGTATTCAAGTGCATATTGTTTCATCAGTTTTAGAGTTTAGCGGCTAATTCAGCACCATCTCTTATCGCACGTTTAGCATCTAGCTCAGCTGCAAGCTTCGCACCACCAATAATATGGTAGTTCGCCGACGTGTTTTCACCCTCTTTAGGCATCAGCTCTTTAACTGATTCCTGCCCTGCACATACTACTATCGTATCGACACGTAATAATTGATCATGACCATTGTGCTCAACCCATAGGCCCTCATCAGTTACGGCTTTATACTGCACACCACGCAGCATACGTACGGCATGCTTTTTAAGTTGCGCGCGATGCACCCAACCAGAGGTTTTGCCCAAACCAATACCTAATGGCGTTGTCTTACGCTGTAATAGATAAATTTGACGCACAGGTATTTCAACTTCTGGACGTTGCATTCCACCTTCAGAAATATAATTAGGATCTGGATCAACACCCCATTCACGTTGCCATTCTACTAATGGTTGTGGCTGTGGTTGGTGTGGTGGTTTTAATAAAAACTCTGATACGTCAAAGCCAATACCACCTGCCCCAATCACGGCAACTTTATGACCCACTTCTGCACCACGTAATACTTCAGCATATGACAACACTTGTGGTGCAGTACTACCTTGAATTTTTAATGCGCGTGGTACAACACCTGTTGCCACAATTACTTCATCAAAACCTTCACGTTCTAATTGCTCACGACTGGCTTTAGTATTTAAACGTACATCAACACCAGTCTGCTTGAGCTGAACTTTGAAATAACGAATCGTTTCATGAAACTCTTCTTTACCAGGCACAACTTTCGCCAAGTTAAACTGACCACCGACATCGTTATTGGCTTCAAATAACGTTACGGCGTGGCCACGACTTGCTGCAACGGTTGCAGCAGACATACCTGCTACACCACCACCAACAACAGCAATACGCTTTGGTTTCTTGGTTTTGATATAAACTAATTCTGTTTCATGACACGCTTGTGGATTGACTAAACAGCTGACACGTTCATTTTTAAAGGCATGGTCTAAACAAGCTTGGTTACACGCAATACAGGTATTAATTTCATCAACACGATTGGTCGCGGTTTTATTTACCCAATAGGCATCGGCCAAGAATGGACGTGCCATTTGCACCATATCGGCCTTGCCAGAAGCAATAATTTCTTCGGCAACATCTGGCATATTAATTCGGTTTGAAGCAATAACTGGAACAGATACGTGCTGTTTCACTGCTGCGGTATAATCCACAAATGCAGCACGTGGCACAGAAGTCACAATCGTTGGAACACGTGCTTCATGCCAGCCAATACCTGTATTTAATAGCGTAATTCCAGCTTTCTCTAATGCCTTTGCAACCACAATCACTTCTTGCATTGTGTTGCCATCATGTACCAAATCAAGTAAAGACAAACGGAATGCAATAATGAATTTTTCACCCACTTTAGCGCGAATTGCTTTTACAATTTCAACAGGGAAGCGCATACGATTGTCGATATCACCGCCCCAACGGTCAGTACGCTTGTTCACATGGCTGCTGAGAAACTGGTTAATTAAATAACCTTCCGAACCCATGATTTCTACGCCATCATAGCCTGCTTTTTTCGCTAAGCTTGCACAGCGCGCGTAATCATCAATTGTTGCTAAAATCTGAGAATCAGACATTTGACGCGGTTTAAATGGATTAATAGGCGCTTGAATCGGTGAAGATGAAACCGAAAATGGATGATAACCATAGCGACCTGAATGCAAGATTTGCATTAAAATTTTTGCGCCATGCTTATGCACTGCATGAGTCACTAAACGATGATGAGGAATATCTGCCAAACTATTCATCGTTCCGCCCGCAGGGAGTAACCAACCCTGACGGTTTGGAGAAATACCACCTGTGATGATCAATCCAACTCCACCCTTTGCTCGCTCACCAAAATAAGCAGCTAGTTTAGGATAATTAAAAAAACGATCCTCTAAACCTGAGTGCATTGAGCCCATTACGACACGGTTTTTAATAGTAGTAAAACCTAAATGTAATGGTTTTAAGATATTTGCATAGCTAGTCATGGTATTCCTTCTATAATTTTGGCTTTGCAACTTGTTGCATAGTACTTTAACTGAATTTTTATATGAGTTTATGACTCTTTTTGAGAAAATGCTGACACTAAAGTCAAAACTAATGTAACGAATATGCTTTTCAGCTTAAAAATTAAAAACAAAATGAATTAGAGCATAAATTTTTTGCTTAGTTTTTTTTTGACGAAAACAAGCTTAATGAAAAGTGTTACAATAGCTCCGATTTTTTATTCTCCAAGACTACCGATTAGGGGTCTTTACTAATAAACGTTAGGACAAGCAATGACTGATAATGCAACTATCTTGCAGCACGTACCTGTAGGCAAAAAAGTTGGGATTGCCTTTTCTGGTGGTCTCGATACTTCAGCAGCTTTATTGTGGATGAAACAGAAAGGCGCAGAGCCTTATGCATATACTGCAAATCTGGGTCAACCTGATGAAGATGACTATGATGCTATTCCAAAGAAAGCTGAACAGTACGGCGCAGTCAAAGCTCGATTAATCGATTGTCGTTTACAACTTGCACTTGAAGGTATTGCTGCAATTCAATGTGGCGCTTTCCACATCAGCACTGGTGGTGTACCTTACTTCAATACCACACCTTTAGGTCGTGCAGTTACAGGTACGATGCTTGTAACGGCGATGAAAGAAGATGATGTCAATATTTGGGGTGACGGTTCGACTTATAAAGGCAACGATATTGAGCGTTTCTATCGTTACGGTTTATTGACCAACCCTGCGCTTAAAATCTATAAGCCTTGGTTAGACCAAACCTTTATTGATGAGTTAGGCGGTCGTGCCGAAATGTCGCAATTCCTCATCGACAACGGTTTTGACTATAAAATGTCAAAAGAAAAAGCGTATTCGACCGATTCAAATATGTTAGGTGCGACGCACGAAGCCAAAGATTTAGAATACCTTAATGCAGGCATTAAAATCGTAGACCCAATCATGGGCGTTGCATTCTGGAAAGATGATGTAAAAATTGATGCTGAAGAAGTATCAATCACATTTGAAGAGGGCTTCCCTGTTGCTTTAAATGGTCAACGTATCGAAGATCCAGTTGAATTCATTCTTGAAGCGAACCGTATCGGTGGTCGTCATGGTTTGGGGATGTCTGACCAAATCGAAAACCGTATTATCGAAGCAAAATCTCGTGGTATTTATGAAGCACCAGGTATGGCTTTGTTGCATATCGCTTATGAGCGTTTAGTAACTGGTATTCATAACGAAGATACGATTGAACAATACCGTATTAACGGTTTACGTTTAGGTCGCCTACTTTACCAAGGTCGTTGGTTCGATTCACAAGCGCTTATGCTTCGTGAAACAGCACAACGTTGGGTTGCTAAAGCCATTACAGGTACAGTGACTTTAGAATTACGTCGCGGTAATGACTACACGATTATGAACACTGAATCTCCTAACCTTACTTATGAAGCTGAGCGTTTAACCATGGAGAAAGGTGATTCTGTATTTACGCCAATGGATCGTATCGGTCAATTAACCATGCGTAACCTCGACATTACCGATACTCGTGCAAAATTGGGTATCTATACTGAAACAGGTTTACTTGCAGTTGGCCAAGGCTCTGCGATTCCACAATTAGAAAACAAATCAAAATAAAAGATTGGTAAATTAATTTACCAACTTAAAAAGGCTGAATATTTTTATTCAGCCCTTTTTTATTTTATCCAAGAAAATAGAAACTATTGAATCATTGCATTTATAGAACAATATGTCGCAATTAAAGACTATTTATCGTCATTATGAATCGATAATATAAGCATTAAGCAAAACACAATAATTTGGGAGATGAAAGATGAATGCTTATCTACATCGTAGTGAAAACCGTGGTCATGTCAAAGCAGGTTGGTTAGACACCTATCATAGCTTTTCATTTGGAAGCTGGTATAACCCGAAATACATGGGCGTCAGTGCACTTCGCGTGATTAACGACGATACAGTTGCTGCGCATAATGGTTTCGGCACTCATCCCCATGACAACATGGAAATCTTGACCTGTGTACTTGATGGCACCATTTCCCATAAGGACAGTATGGGTAATGAAGGCCAAATCAATGCCGGTGAATGGCAGTTGATGAGCGCTGGAACTGGGGTCACCCACAGTGAAATGAACAAGCATGATAAAGCGGTGCATCTATTACAGATATGGATTCAACCGAATGTACAAGATACTGAACCAACCTATCAGCAAATTCAACTCAATCCGAAAGATCACCCAAATCAATGGCACTTGATTGCTGGTGATGAAACCGCGCCAATGCTGATTCGCCAAAATGCTGAAGTCAAAACTGCAGTGATTGAGAAACATCAACATTTAGAAATTACAGCACGGAAAAAAGTGAATTATGTACATGTAATTTCAGGTGAAGTAATGATTGCCGATCATTTGGTTAAAGCTGGTGACGCTTTAGTATTTGATGAGACGGCAACCATTACAGCATTGCATGACAGTCAAATGATCTGGTTTGACCTGCCTTAAACTCAGTTTAACTTGTACCCCTTACCCCAAGGGGTACAAGTTTTTTTAATCATTACTGCTACTACTATCGCAACTACTTGAGTCAGCATTAGAACCACTATTATCTATACGTTGATCATTATTGTCCTGAAATGAATCGCAGTTGGATGTTGTAGAAGTATAAGAGTGGCTATAATCAGAATTATCCTGTGTATCATCTGTTTTCTTTGCAAAGAAAATTAATAAAACTAAGCCAATCACGATGACCAAAATAATAAACATCAGCATCACAATCCCCTATTGCTACCCCAATCTTTATTTCACACTAAAGCCTAAAGCTTCTTCAAACCTAATTGGCATTAAAAAAGCCCGATTAACGGGCTTTTCTACAACCTTGAACATTTTTAAAAACGATCTGAACCGTTTCGTTCGTTGTTAGCTGTGTATTCAGGTTGTCATATCTTTGTTCATTTAGGCAAGATTTCTCTTGAATCCCAAATAGTATATGACTTCCTTATTGTTTAAATTATCACCAATATTTGTTTGGGTCAAGATAATGTAGGGTGACAAATACAAATAAACTTTAATAAAGAACTTACAAACTGTTTTATGCTCCTAAGTCCCTATATTTTGGTAAGTGTAGGCTCGAACTATTAACCTTTACGATTTAAAGATTGCATCAAACCCAACCTAACAAATTACATTATATAAAAATAGTATGCATCATTTGACTGAAAATCAGGTCAAAAACCACTTTCCTTACTTCAATAAAATCAGAATTTTACAATTTTATTCTCCAAAAATTTCTAACATTTTTCGATCAAAAATCAAAGTCTGCTCTATAAAATTCTAGGATGAAATTAAAATAATTTTAACTTTCATTTAAGTTAAATTATATTGATGAGCATTCAACTTTCTCTGTAATGCCTCTTTCTCAGCCTCATCAATATAGCCCTAGCTTGAATTGTTATTTATAAGTAGATAAACAGCACTATCAATTGACTTAAGGGTATATTTGAAACCGTAGAATTTGGGAGAATTTCCCATAAAGTTTTTAAGATAGGAATCAACATGATTACATTGCATCACTTAGATCAATCACGATCTTTCCGCATTTTGTGGTTACTAGAAGAAATCAAACAACCGTATCAATTACAACGCTATTACCGTGACAAAACAACTCATTTGGCACCTGAGTCACTAAAAAACATTCACCCTTTAGGAAAATCCCCTGTAATTGAATGGCAAGGTAAAGTCATTGCAGAATCAGGAGCTATTGTAGAATTACTGATTCAAAAACTTGCAACACATCTAGCACCCGATACAAATGACGCTACTTATGCAGATTACCTACAATGGATTCACTTTGCAGAAAGCTCTGCGATGGTGCCATTTTTATTAAAAACGTTTAATCAAATAGAAACTAAACACGGCACAAAATTAGTATTTCTAGAAAACTATACACAAATTGAATTTGATAAAGTTTTTGGTTATTTAAATGATTATTTAAATGATAAATTATTTTTGGTGGACGATCGTTTAACTGGCGCAGACTTTATGATGGGATTTGCTCTTCACGGGTTAATTCATCATATGAAACAAGGTGAAAAATACCCCCATATCAAAAGCTATGTCGAACATTTGAGCTCGCTACCAAGTTGGAAAGCTGCAGAAAAAATTGAACAAGATGGTGTAGTGATCTAAAAAAGATAAGAATAGTTAAGGTACGTTTCCAAAAACTAGCCTGTGAACTAAGCCCTCTTATGAGGGCTTTCACAAATACAATTAAGATGATTGTTTATCGGGTGGAAATGGCAAGAATTGCCCGAACAAGAAATAATAAGGAAAGAACATGAAGTTTAATTTTTCGTTTGATTTGGCAATCATCACTTCTTTGATCGCCATTTTTCTATTTGTATCTGGTCAATCTTATTTGGGAGGGTTACTACGTCCCTTCTATGTAGATCCAGTCGTCCTAAACTTTAGCGTTCAAGATAAAATCTATTGGGGATTTCTGAAAGCATTAAGCCCTTTAATCGCTATTTTCCTAACTGGAATAGGTCTTTATGTTTTACGATATGTTTATGTTTCTCTAGATTTAGATCAAACAATAGTTGATTTTTTACGACGGAAGATTAAGTTTCGCTTTAAACATGAAGTTAAACCTCACAATTCTAGTCAAATAGATGAATTAGAAAAGAACTATACAACTTTTACTCTTTATGTATCTCTAATCATAGGTTGTTCAGTTGTAATATTTACATCAATTCTTGATACACAAGAAAAAGGCAAGAAAAATGGTATGGACATTCTCGCCAATATTAATGAATTACCTTTAGTCAAAATTACTGGCTCTGAAACCGATTTAAAACAATACCGTATCTTATGTGGCTCTGCCTTATGTGCCGTCATTGATGAAAAGAAAAATGTCTCTATGGTTGAACCAAAAAATGTTGTGTATTTGAGTTCTAATTTTGATAAGAAAACATCTTAACGGATAAAAAATATGTCTGCATTTTTGATAATTATTGGATTCATCTTAGCTTTTTTCGGAGTGATCTTTGGTCCACATATATTTCATAGACATATCAGAAACACCCAAGAAGCTAAAGCGATGGGCTTTTTATGTATGCTTCCTGGAATGTTTGCTGTGATGCTTGGCTTTTATTTGAAATGAGAATCTGTAGTATCTATATATCGTTGAATCGAGCACTTCAAAAAGGGCTTTTGAATTATAATTTTCATTATTTTTCCTCAGAACATAAAATTATAGATTTTGTTTGTACCAAACTCTCCTGAACATTGAAACCATTCAAAATATCCTCTCTCAATGAAGCAATCCCTTGAAGCGTTTCGATAGCAACTTTAGGACCTGGAGTTGACTCACTATTTATGCTTGTCAACATTCCTTTTTCTAAAGTTACTCCAAATTTGCTACTTTCAAAAAAAGCAGGATCATAATAAATATAATATAATTGCGAATAATCAGCTACAGGAATTTTATCTATACGTTTATCAGGTTTGCAATATTTTTTAGAGCTTTCCGATTCATACATAGAATGTGTAATTTCACCAGTTTTTGGATTTCTTATACGATCCAATAAAACAGTTTTTTCTTGGATTTTATATCCATAGAATGGAATTCCCAATACTTTTTTATTGGATTCTATGATAGGATTTTTTACTGTATAAACATTTCCAGAACACCCATTTAAAATAAAAATAGCTATAATAAATATTAATATTCGCATTCCAAAACCTTATCTTTAAAATATTATTAGAAAATAATTTAGAAAAACTAAATTAAATTTATAAAATAATTAAAACAATTATTTTACTCAAACCTTGCTTTAATCTCATATATTATTATCATATAATAATATAACTAACAAAAAAAGAGTAATAAAAATGAATGAACTAAAACTAGTTGAAATATCTTACGAAATAGGCATCTCAGGTATAGGTGAAATAAACACTATTTCAAACGGTGCTGATAACGGTGCAAATAATAATTTAGCATGTGGCTTTTGGAATTCAATGAGACATTCAACTACTGAGCAAGCAGTCAATAATTTTTTAAGTAGACTACCAGCCTCCAATTCAATCGATAATCAAATACAAGGTTCAGGGGCACTGAATATTGGTGGTCATGGAAGTGAAGGTTTTTTAACGTCTGGTAGTGGTCATGGTCCCCAAGACTGGCAAAAGAACTTTATAGCTAATTGGAATCAAGTTGCATGGGGCCCTTTTTTAGAAAAACTTAGTCAACGTAACTTTCCATGGTTGAAAATTTGGTCTTGTCATACTGGTGCAGGTGAAGAGGGAGCTGCTCTACTTTACGCAATTGCTAAAGTTATAAAAAAACCTGTAATGGCTAATACAGGTTTTTTATTCTCCAACAACAAATGCCGAATTTGGCAAGAAAATGGTGCAGTATGGCAAGTAGCAACACCTGAAAATCGACCAGCTCCTATTTCTGCTCCAAGCCCGCATTTTCAAGAATACGAAATTATGAGTGATATTATTACTTTAGGCAGTAACTCTATAAAATCATCTGAAATTAAGAATATTAATTTAGTATTTAATTCTCATTTAGTTAACAAAGAAGAATTAGTTATTGATGATAATGAAATAATTAAAATAATTACTAAAGAGATTATTTCCGGTTCAAAAATAAAAATACCTGGCAAACCATTAGCATTTCTTAATGCACAAATAAGAATAAGAGATATAAGAGAAAATGAAATTTTAATAAATATTTACAATAACAAACTTGCCACCAATGAAGCAGAAAATATTGGATTTTATTTAAGTCCCAAATTATCTAGCCTATTAAAATCATTAAGTGGAGAAAATTAATTTCAAAAAAAATCCATATAAATAGTTATTAAGTATTTAGGAAGCCCTTAAAAAAAGGGCTTTTTTTATTTCTTTAAAAATAATGCTCTCTCTGCTTCACGGCGGCGAACTAAACCTTTCAATACACTACCGCCCGCTTTATTCCATACAAGAAATTGATCCGCTGCGGCTTTATAATCTAAGGCATTCAGATACTTCACTAAAGTTGACGTTTTAAAAGCATTCGTTCCGATGTTATAAGCTAAAGAAACCAATGCATCGAATTGATTTTGTGAGAGTGGAATATTCACAGCATCATTTACTGCTGTTTGAAAGCGCCTCAAATCATGTTGAAAAGAGGACTTTGCTTGTTCTAAGGTACAACTATCACCTTTCTTTACAGCAACACCATTTGGATAAATCGTTGTCCCATAACCAATGGTCCAGACTCCTACACCATCGTCATAAGCTTTCAACTTTAAATCTTCAAAACTGGTAATGAGTTGAATACCGACAGAGCTTATAATCATTTCAGAATCAATTGCGATTCCAAGCATATCGGCAACATCATAGGCTGTTGCTACATTCATTAATTTATCAGTGGCATCGACTTGTTTTTGGGTCAGCTTTCCACCACTGATTTTACGTAAATAATCAATGATCGCCTTCATGATTCCTCACCTACTTTTTTGCTAATCATTCGATCTACCCAAAGTGTGCCTTTGAAGCCAACAATACCACCCACAAAGATTGAAAGCTGTATAGGTAACGCTAAATACTCTAATGCACTCACAATCGTTAACGTTAGACATCCGCACAATACAGCTTCTAACCAGTCAATCTTTCCACGTTTCTTGAGTGATCTCACGATCGCTACAATCACTGACAGAATTACGGCGACCACTGTAAGGTTATGCGCATCTAACCAATCAATTGCATATTTAAAATAATCTTGCATTCACTTTTCTCTAGGTAATAAAAAACCGCCTTTCGGCGGTCAACTAAAAATATAACTATTCCAAAGTTACTTTCTCTTCAATAACAAAATAGAGTGCTTTGTTATTTAGTGGAATAATAAACCTTACAATTACCCCAATTGGTTGAGAAATTTTTGCAAAATAAACATCTAAATCATCTACATTTACATCTTTACTAAAGCACCACATAAGATACTCCAAGATACGACAAGCTAAATACTTTTTACGCTCAGTTGTATCGACTATAATACCTAATGGTTTGGTTAATAGATAATCCTGTATTAGTAATTAAATTTTAAAAAATTAATTTTTCGTAGGTAAAATTTAATACAACATAATTATAATAATGCTTAAAAAGTTTTCTTCTACTGATAATAAGGGGATCATTCTCTACATCAAAGATGTATAGATTCTTTTCTCTTATATCACCATCAATTTCTGCAAGACCTTTTAAAAATCCTGATAGAAATATTACAGAGTCATTAATTAATTCCACTATTCCACCATATTTAATAATTTTTTAATCATTTATATCAGCATCATATACCATTAAGCAGAGGCTTTATAAATCTAAAATAAAATTTCGACTTAACTCATTCAAATAAAAAAATAATCACACAATTTTAAAAATGATCTCCTATTTTTAAATATTTTAATTAAAACAGCATTTAAGCTGTTAATTTATTCAGCAATTACTAAAAACCTACAGTTCCAATAATCTTTCATAAATATCTTTTAGAACCCACAAATTTTCCCTTATAGTTTTCACTTAAAAATTCTTTAATAAGATATTTTTGCTCATTACTAAAAATATGACTATCCTCTTGCCAACGTGTCTCTAACCTAATAACAAAGCTATCCATATAAGCTTTATTATGATCTATTGTTAAAAAGTGGTAAATAGCTGCAGGTAAAAAGAACTTAAATCCTTTTGTATCTAGAAAACTACAAGAGTCACCAAAATAGTAAAGATACTCATAACTAACATCTTTCCATATTTTAATGCCTTCTTGGGTTCTACTACGAGCTGAAACAGCCATCAAAGCAATTTTTGTATAATACTCAGGCCATTGAAAATTATATTTTAGAATTAAATCTTCTGCCGACATATTTAACGCACATAAATAGTTATCATCTATCTCATCAAAGTATCTATAATGTGTATCATAAAAATCACTCTCTAATAATGAGTAAGAGTCACTTAAATCAAAAGTCGGAAAAATTTTTTCAAGATATTCCATTGCAATATTATTCACTATTAAATCTCACAATATTTACAAACCTTTATAATGATTTTAATTAGATGGTTTAAATTAGCTCAATATTCTCTAATGCTTTGTTAAGTCTTTCTTTCTCAATATTAGTACCTAATGCATAGTGCAAGAACTCTTTTAGTAAGAAAATTTGCTCTTTGCTAAAATATTTTAATAACTTTTCTATATTCTCATATGTATTAGCCCAAATAAGCCGATCAAGCCAAGATGTAAAGCTGTTAGAATAAAATGTATCATTATCATTTAAGAAGTGTTTCATAATCGCAGGTGTGTAAAATAAGTATGCTTGAGGTTTTAAATAGCTATAACCTGAAAAATAAATATTTAAATATAAAGCAGGTATATCTAAAGGGCTACTAAACCTATTAGCCATTTTTCTCTTTTCTTTGATAGCTTGAATTGCCTCGGCTTTGTCTATAGAGAGCCATCCGCTCGTTTCAATAAAACGAATTTCCTGATCTCTCCATTCCTCTTCCGTTAAATTTTTATCAATTCGTTTTTCATCGAAATACCAATGGCTTGTATCAGCATAATCCTCTTCAGCAAGGGTATAATCATGACCTAAAGTTAAATTTTTGAACCCCATCTCTACTTGTATTAATAAAGTTTCAGAGTTTTTATGCTCTAATAATTTATTCCAATTCGTAGGTATGAACTGTTCATCTTTTTCTTCTACTACCCTTGAAGTTTTAATCCTCATATTCTCAGCAATCAAAACAAGAGCGATTGAAGGATCATTAAAAGAAAAAGTGAACTCAAGCTTTTGATTTAACATATATTTCACAGTACAATTAACAATATAAAATTGTCCGCTACTCAAGTCGTTTGTAATACTAAATTTATGAATTGATGCCTTTTCAAAAACAACCAATGCCTTTTCCAATGAATACTTTTCATTTTCAAAGTATGAAAAAATATGAATGTATAGCAGAACATTCAAATTAAATGTCTTCGGATCTACATCTAATAAAAAGCCATACAATCTCGCATCATGTAAATATCCTAATAATTGATCAATTTTCTCACTCATGTTTTTATAAACCCCATTATTTTCAAATAGCTTATTTTACTTTCTAGTTAAAAGTCACGTACAAACCAAAAGAATATTTTGTGACATTAAGATTCAGATATAGTCTTTATCCTTTAAGTAATATTGATCAGTGTAGTTTATCGCGGGAATTGAAGATTCAGCACATCCACCCGACTTTTCAGTAATTAAAAATAGATCTCTTTTACTATGCGTATCTGTTGTGACTAAATAAGTTGAGGCACTAATATTTCCCTCATATTCAAGCACAATTAAAGAAGTAGGTGCACGTGCAAGTAGGACTTCATATTCACTTATACCCTGAGTGACCTCAATTACATCCACTTGCTTATTTGGCATTTGTAAATGAATCACATATGTTTTACCTGGTGTGAGCAGACAAGGTTGGGACAGCGTTAAATACAAACCATCTTGTTCTAGCACAGAACCTGAACTGATTAGCATTGGTCGTGTATCATTAGCAACTAGAATTAAATCATTTCGAGTGATCAAATCAGCTTCATGATATGCGCCAAATTCTACAGACCGCTTTTGATACTTGATCTTGTTCAATGCGCGATAAGCTTGAAGCATCGCTTGCTGAAAATTCGTAATTCCCTTTATTTCCAATTCTTTTGCATTGACGACATTAGCATCAGGTAGCTTTTGACTAAGTTTGAACACCCAAACTCCCTGCAAGGTCTGCTCATTCAGTTTCACCTCAATCATCAGACATTAAAAAACCCACCGAAGTGGGTTATGTTTAATCTGTATATGAGCTTTGTTTACTCAATATAGTAGCTATTGCCATCGGAGCTATTGAAAACTAAATCTAAAGTAGGATAAATAAATTCACCTTTTAACAAGATATATTCAACGTTTGGTTTCTGAACTCTAGCTGAATAATTGATTTTATTAGCATTTACTTCTGTATAATTTGCTTGCGCTCTTTTTTCTTTACCTTGGAAATCAATAATTGTAATGTCTTTTAGCATTAACATGCTCCAATTTAATTATACATACTATGCTTAACGACAGATTTATACTATCAATATTTCATATGGAACTATATTTAATTAATTTTTATAACTTTTAATCAAATACATTAATAAAAATCATATATGTGTGCTTTGTGTACCCCTACTTGAAATTTGGATAGATCAATTTCAGAATTTAAAAGATAAGACTCAATAGCTTATATATAATTGATTTTATTTATGAAATAAGTCATCGAGATAAACATCTTTTCTAGGACATATCAACACATATAAGTCTTAAAACTACCGCAATGTAACGGCGTTTAAAGCGTACTATGAACTCTCCCTAGTGAAGATAAGAAGATAAAAATGTCAGGTTTTAAAAGTTTTTCTCAGAATACAACTAACCATGCAAATATCCTCAAATCTCAAATAAACAAGCATTCTTCAGCAACACCACCTGCTGAAACTCAATCTACACAAGTTCCTGGCACCGTTAAGGATCTGCCTGAGAATAATGAACAACCTGATCCTAATAACAAATAATTTCTTATTAACAGTGCCTTGGACGTTGTTTTGAGGCTCTGCTACTATAAAGAATAAATTAGTGCACTGATTTATTATACTATCAACTACTTTTATCAATTTGATTTGTTTAGTTCTTTAAGAAATTGCAGCCATTCATACCAGAAAATTGATATAACTAGCCTCTCAGATATGAGGGGCTTTTTTAATTGGATTTTTTTCTTAAGCAATATTTATCCGAACGACTCTCTCTATAAGATTAAACCCACCAAAATGGGCGGGCTTATTTTCAATCTCAAAATTATGAAAGGTATGGGTGCTTTTGAGCCAAGTAATCATTCGCTATTTTTGTTGTCTCAGCATAGGTTAGCTCAGCGCAAAGCCAAAACCGATATGTTTTTTCACCAACAATGTAAGTTTGACGATTGTATGTAGACTTTTTTTCAGCGTTAATTTCACTCGCTTCAAAATATGTTCCTTCACGACCTGTAACTACTTCCCCATTTAAATCGCCGCCAATACAAATATACATTTTAAGAATCCATAATTATGAATCTCAGCTTAACACATAAAATATAAAGCCCCACTATCACATCTGTGTTAGCAGGGCTTTGTGCGCCGTAATCCGTTCGGCAAGAAAAACCTCGTAAAGGAGGTTATTTAGATTATTTTCTTTAGTTTTTACAGTTAATTTTCATGTATAAAGCTTTTGTGCTTACTGGACGGACTGTCCATATGTAAAAAGTAATCTGATCACATATCGAATATTAGCTGAGATATAACATAACTAAACGACCACGCGGAACAGCGGGCCTCGATCTCACGAATCAGTTTTAGTTAACTTTTAAAATTCTAAATACAGCGATTTATTGTACTTATTCACATTAAAACCGAACGAAGTTCCCCGAAAACAAAAAAACCCACTTTTTGAGTGGGCTTTAATATACTGTTCTCACAGTGAATTTTGGTAGGTATATCCAGACTCGAACTGGAGACCTCTACGATGTCAACGTAGCGCTCTAACCAACTGAGCTATACACCTAGAATGAAAAGCATGATATTCACTTTTGATCAGCTTCACAAGTTTTTTTAAGATTGTTTTAGTGCAATCGCGCAGTCTTTAAGCAAGCGCTTAAATTCTTGAATATTTGCACGATTACTCTGTTCTAAAAATACGATTTTTTGATGTAACACAATTACTTGTTCAAATACTTGCTTATTTTGAACTTGTATTGCTAACCTTTGCATCCATACTGAAAAAGTTTCAGAAGGCATTTTATGCAAATATTTAGGTAATGATCTTTCAAACTTAAAAATTAAGCGCTGATACGCCTTATGCTGTTTTTTTTGTTTCCACCAATAAAAGCTAACATATAAGACTAAAACCCCACCCACACCCAATATTAATACGATTACATATCCATAAGTTGAATCTAAACCTAATCTCGCCAACCAACTTTTTTGTTTTTCCACATCATAACCAACAACTTTACTTTGCCATTGATAACTTAAATAATCACTCCAAATTCGCACGTTTTTCAAAAATTTAAATTGCTGTAAACGCCAAGCTTTTGCTTTTTCATCGCCCCAAACTGTTTGGTCTTGTGCTAAATAATCCTGCATTCCAGAATCAAGTCGTTGCGGAGCAATCATTGCTGTAGGATCAATCCTTTTCCATTTACCATTCAAATAAACTTCACTCCATGCATGTGCATCTAATTGTCTCACTTCCCAACTTTGCCCATCAGGTGCTAATTGACCACCTTGATAACCTGTCACCACACGCGCAGGAATGCCTGCATAACGCATCAGCATGACAAAGCTAGATGCATAGTGCTCACAAAACCCTTTACGACTAGAAAATAAGAATTGATCAATGCGATCACCACCCAAAGTGCCTGGTGTTAACGTATATACAAAGCCATTTTTTCGATACCATGACAAAACAGACTGAATATATTTTTCAGGTTGCTTCTGATTTTTTTCAAACAATTCATATGCCAATTGTTGCGATTTTAGATCACGATCTTTATCAAACTTGATATTAAATTCGAGTTGTCTCGGTGACAAAGAAATAGCTTCATCTGCTGATCTTCCTAGCCAGAGCATTTGAATCGGTTGGTTGCGTTTAATTAATTTACTTGGGCGTATACTGTTATCTTGATAAAGTTGCAAATAGCGTTCTTGAGGAATTGAATATTCCAGTCCCATAATCCAATTGGCTTGTTCATCTGCGGGCAAATATTGATATTTCACAACTCTTTGACGAGCTGGCTCCATTTTAATCTGTTGATTAAAAAAACTACTGGTCCAAGTTGCACCATCATATTCATCTAATACCAATGCTCTCCAATATAATGATTGTCGACTAGGTAATTGATACATATCCGTGATTACACGAAAAGCTAAAGCAGAGGACTGAGATAATTGAGCAATATCCCCCGGCGACATACGATCGCTAATGCCTGTGGTCGCACGATCTTTTTGAATTGGAATCGCCCACAAAGGTGGTAAACGCGGAAAGAAAATAAAGAGTAAAATAAAAAAAGGCGTTGCAATTCCAACGAACTTAAAAATTTGTTTTATATCTTGTTTCAACTGCTTAGACGATAATTTACTTTTATTAAATAAATTGGTTTGTATTCGATATAAACCGAGTAAGCACATAATAAATGCTGAGAACACAATTACAGCCATCCAAAAGGCCTGACTATGTAAGAGTAAACTTGCACTGACAAATAAGGCAAAATTAAAGACGATTAATAAATCTCGAGTATTTTTCGATTCTAAGCTTTTAGCAAAAAGGCATGTACTCAAAAAGGCTACGCCCGCCTCAACCCCAAATAGTGTTTGATAATTTACATAGATTAATGCTAATGACATAAATACAAACAGAACGAGTATCCATTTGGGAAATGGATTAATAAGATGTTTACTAAATCTCCAAACTAAACTTAGCCAAACAATTCCCAACAATCCACTCAGTGTTACTGGAATGAATGCAACTTGCCCTAATAACACAAACCCAAGTGCAGCTAGAATACAAAAATATATTTGTCTATTCATCTTAGGCCTGCGCAAGTAAAAGTTTAGCTTTGATCAATTGAGCCTGTCCTTGCCCTCTTTCTAATATCGCATGCGGTAAAATCAAACAATAATCATCCCCTAATTGTTCACATTGCTCGACCAAACCCATTATGAAACTTAGTTTTTCTTCATGCCCTAGTACAGGTATTTGTTGATAGTCGATCACTAAATATTGATGATTCTCTTGAGCTTCAAACATCTTAATAAAAAAACCTTGACCACGTGCAACTTGCTTCCACGCTACATTTTGATATGAATCACCAAATTGAAAAGATCGAAGTTCTTTAAACTCATCTAGGCTATCATTCGCATTGGTCGGCTGATTCTTATGCTCTTTTTGCCAATCATAAGCTTTAGGTGCTATCCATATTTTTTGTTTAGGATAGAAATATGTCCACGCACGTACCAAGCCAAGTGGATAAGTGGAAAAAAGCTTTATTGAACCTATCTCATAATGACCGCGTTTTTTCGGCAATATAGTAAGTTCTAAAACTTGCTGCGCTTGATTAAAATAGATAAGTTGCTCATTTTCTTGCCATTGAATACGTAAATATCTCGCTGAGTTAATTTTCTGCTTGAATAAAATTTTTAGTATTAAGGACTGTCCAACCTGTCCTACTTCAGCTACGATCACTTCAACTTTTAATGCATGAAGTTGTTTAAATGTTAGATAAAAACTGATACAGAGCATTGCACTGATTAAAAAACAAAAACCTAAAATCAGGTTATTTGCATAATTAATTCCAGCGATAAAGGTGATTAATATCAAAACTAAATATAGAAAACCTTGTTTATAAATAAACACTAATACGTCTTTTTGTAAGAGTGTCTTCTCTCCATCTACTTGAAAACGCTTCGCAACCCATTTTTCTATTTTTTGTTTAAAGCCATTTTGCATACGCTGATCTCAACTACAAGACTTCAACTGCCTGCAAGATTTGCTTAACTTCTACCTCACTTAGACTCAAACGATGGGCAACAACTGCAATAAAAACAGTTTGTACATCATCAGTCGTTGTAAAATCACGCCCTTCAACCAATGCATGAGCTTGTGCAGCGGCTTTTAATGCCAATACACCACGTGTCGATAATCCATGTCTTTGCTTACGTGTTTCTGCGGCCAAATCTAGAATGTAGTTAAGCACTGCATCACTGAGGAAAATCTGCTTTGCCAACTCACGTAAATGCAGAATATCTGCTTGAGTAAATACTGCATCTAATTGATGAATAAGAAGCTGGCGTGAGCTTTGTTGTAAGAGAAGTTTTTCAGCTTGACGAGATGGGTAGCCTAAAGACAATCGCATTAAAAACCGATCTAGCTGTGACTCAGGCAATGCATAAGTTCCACTTTGAAAGAGTGGATTTTGAGTTGCAAGCACCCAAAAAGGTTGAGGTAACTCATAATGAATCCCATCAACTGTTACAGCCCCTTCTTCCATAGCCTCGAGCAATGCACTTTGCGTTTTTGGGCTACAACGGTTAATTTCATCTGCGAGTAAAATTTGGGTAAAAACTGGTCCTTTTTTAAATTCAAAAACATGTTCTTTTTGATTAAAAATATTAATCCCAATCACATCGCTTGCCAGCATATCATTAGTGAATTGAATTCTTTGAAAATGCAGTCCCGCCAAACGTGCTAAAGCACTGGCTAAGGTGGTTTTACCTAAACCAGGTAAATCTTCAAATAACACATGACCACCTGCCAACAAACAAGTGAGTGCAAGTTTGGTTTGTTGTGGTTTATCTAAAATTAGCTGATTCACTTCAATAAGGAAACTTTCAATTTTATGGCTAAAGCTTTTAATATCATGTTCTAGTTGTTGATTTTGTATTTTTTTCTCTTGAACAGAAGCTTTTTCCATGCCCCACATAATTCTATCCCCAAAATAAAACAGTGTATGCCTCAACATACACTGTTTTGATTTTTTTTCAAAGAAATCAAATGATTTCTAGCAAGGGCATTTTTTCATATTCCCGCCAGAAGATGGGTAACGTGCATCGACACAATGACGATAAAAAGTCTTCGCATCCATCGGTGTTAAATCTGGGTGGTGTTGCTGCATGTGTTTAAGATAATTTTCGTAATCTGGTACACCAACCATTAAACGAAAACTCTTTTGTAAGTTTTGCCACAGTATCGCGATACGAGACCAATTTTTTGGTGAAAAAATCAGGTGTTTTTGCGACATAATTGTGAATTTAATAATCTTCACAATCACTGATCCACCTTCTCGTGCAATTTTAAAGTCCATAGCTATTCTCCCTTGACGCTATTCGCAGTCATCGGCACTTCTGAATAAACAGCGGGTGCTTCATTCACTGTCGGTGTTGAACTCGCTAGTGCTTTTCGAATTGCACCAATAGATGCAATCACCATTACCACTGCAACAATCATGAAGAATCCACACAATACAGCATTGATTTGATTGGACATCACAATCGTTTGCATCTCTGCCACTGTTTTAGCTGGAGCAAGTAATTCACCACGTGCAATCGCATCAGAAAAACGGTTTGCTTGAGCGAGAAAACCAATTTTTGGGTTTTCATGGAATATCTTTTGCCAACCAGCAGTCATTGATGTAATAAATAAGAAAATTGTTGGAACGATGGTGACCCAAACATATTTTTCCTTCTTCATCTTGAATAAAATCACCGTACCCAAGATCAATGCCATAGATGCAAGAATTTGGTTACCAATACCAAATAATGGCCACAAGGAGTTAATACCTCCTAATGGATCAACCACACCTTGATAAACGAAGAAGCCCCATCCTGCGACTGCAACGAAAGTTCCAACCAAGTTCCCAAAAAACGAGCTTGATTGTTTAACTGCAGGAATCACAATTCCCACTGTATCTTGAACCATAAAGCGACATGCACGAGTACCTGCATCAACGGCAGTAAGAATAAATAATGCTTCAAATAAAATCGCGAAGTGATACCAAAATGCCATCATTGAACGACTATTGAATATCTCTGAAATGATATGTGCCATACCAATCGCAAAGGTCGGCGCACCACCAGTACGAGATAAAATTGAACTCTCACCCACTTCTTGAGCGAGTACAGTTAACATTTCTGGTGTAACAACAAAGCCTAAATTACGTACCGCTTCGGCAGCAGTCTCTACAGTTGTTCCTAAAACAGCAGCAGGCGCATTAATCGCGAAATAAATACCTGGATCAAGCACAGTCGCACAAATCATTGCCATAATACCGACAAATGATTCCATCAACATCCCACCATAGCCAATCATACGAATATTGACTTCGTTATCGACAAGCTTAGGCGTTGTACCAGAAGCAACGAGTGCGTGGAAACCAGAAATCGCACCGCAAGCAATGGTAATAAATAGAAATGGAAATAACGTTCCAGCAAATACAGGTCCAGTACCATCAACAAAATGGGTTACCGCAGGCATTTTCAAATCAGGCATTGCAAAAACAATCCCAATTGCCAAACCTGCAATAACACCAATTTTAAGGAATGTTGATAAATAATCTCGTGGCGCTAACAGTAGCCAGACGGGTAAGACTGATGCAATAAAACCATAAATAATCAATGCCCAAGTTAATTGAGTGCCACTCAAGGTAAATAGCTGACCCCAATATGGATCTTTTGCGACATCACCACCAAATACAATCGCAGCCATCATCAATACAAAACCAATGATTGATACTTCCGCAATTTTGCCTGGGCGCAGATAACGCATATAAACGCCCATAAACAATGCAATAGGAATCGTTGCTGCAATACTAAATACGCCCCAAGGACTATGAGCGAGTGCTTTCACGACAACAAGTGCAAGTACTGCCAAGATAATGACCATCACGCCTAATGTACCGAGCATGACCACAACACCAGCAAATGTACCTAATTCCTGCTTTGCCATTTCACCTAGTGAACGACCATCACGACGTGTGGAGATAAACAGTACAAGAAAATCTTGAACTGCACCTGCAATCACAACGCCGACCAGCAACCAAATGGTTCCGGGTAAATACCCCATTTGGGCCGCTAAGATTGGTCCAACCAAAGGACCAGCTCCAGCGATCGCTGCGAAATGATGACCAAACAAGACAAATTTATTGGTAGGAACATAATCCAGACCATCATTTAAACGATGAGCTGGCGTTAACCGTCTAGAATCTAATTCAAAAACTTTATTAGCGATAAATAAACTATAAAAACGATAAGCAATGCTATAGACACAAATTGCAGCAAGTACAAGCCAAACTGCATTTACATGTTCACCACGACTAACCGCTAAAATCCCAAATGAAGTTGCTCCGACAATAGCAACTAAACTCCAGAGGAGCTTTGAGGGAAGTGTTGATTTCGCTGGTATTGTTTCCATTCAAAACCTCTCAAATACTTAAGTTGTGGTTATATTGATTTCCCTTTCTCATTCTATGTAGAAGAAATATCTTTGTTAGTTTATCTTTTATTACATCTTTTTTATCTAATACTTTGGCATAAAAAAAGGGATGATTTTTTATCATCCCCTCTATAATCGTATACTTTATGTTTAACGATTAAGCACGCTCTAGGTAGTCACCAGTACGAGTATCTACACGAACGCTTTCTTCTTGCTGAACGAATAATGGAACACGTACTACAGCACCAGTTTCAAGTTTCGCAGGTTTACCGCCACCACCAGAAGTATCGCCACGTACGCCTGGATCAGTTTCAACAATTTTGAGTACAACGAAGTTTGGTGGACTTACTGTTAAAGGTACACCATTGAATAACATGATCGTACATTTTTCATTTGAATCGTCTTTTAACCATTTTGCAGCATCGCCCATTGCTGTTTTATCAGCAGCGATTTGCTCAAAAGTTACAGGATCCATGAAGTTCCACATCTCACCATCGTTGTAGAGGTAATCCATTTCTACTTCTACAATATCAGCAGCTTCTAAAGAATCACCTGATTTAAAAGTTTTTTCTAAAACTTTACCAGAACGAAGGTTACGTAATTTTACGCGGTTAAACGCCTGACCTTTACCTGGTTTTACATATTCATTTTCCATGATTGAACATGGGTTACCATCAAGCATGACCTTAAGGCCACCTTTAAAATCATTTGTAGAATAATAGGCCATGAAAGGCGCACTCCAACTTAAAACTCAAATCTATTAATGCTAGACTACACGTACAGGTGTTGCACTAACACTATTTTAACGTATGGCATGATAAACTATTTACATCAAGAGCAAAACTGGCAATCACAACTCAGTGATCTAATTACTGATCCTTTAGAGTTGTTAAATCTGCTTGAGTTATCCACTGAACAGTTATTATCAGGGGCAATCCTTGCTTCTGAACAGTTCAAATTACGTGTTCCTCGCGCATTCGTCGGAAAAATGACCATTGGTGATCCTTTTGATCCGCTATTGCTACAGGTGTTACCTCATCATTTAGAACTTGAAGAGCATCCTGAGTTTGTAACCGATCCTCTAGGGGAAGAAGTGGCGAACCAAATGCCTGGCGTTCTGCATAAATACCAATCGCGTTTTCTTCTGACATTGACAGGTGCATGTGCAATCCATTGCCGTTATTGTTTCCGTCGACATTTTCCGTATCAGGAAAATCTGCCCAAAAATGATGACTGGATCAAAATTAAACAGTACATTGAGCAAAATCCAAAAATCAATGAAGTCATTTTAAGTGGTGGCGATCCATTAACTTTATCGAATCGAAAATTGGCACTATGGTTAGAACGTCTATCATCTCTCCCTCAAGTTCAAATTTTGAGAATTCACTCACGTGTTCCAATTGTTATACCAAATCGAATCGATGAAGAACTGATTTCTATTTTAAAAAACAGTAGGCTACGCATTATAGTAGTGATACACTCAAATCATGCTTCAGAACTCGACAATTACACGTGTTCAAAGTTAGAACAGTTAACATTACATCATATTACTGTGTTAAATCAGGCAGTTTTACTTAAAGGTGTAAATGATTCTGCAATAACCTTAACCGCACTAAGTTGGCGACTATTTGAAGCTAGAGTAATGCCCTACTATTTACATGTTTTAGACAAAGTAAAAGGCGCTCAACATTTTGACTTAAGATCTTCAGAGATAGATCAGATATACAGTGATGTATTAGCGAGTTTGCCAGGCTATTTAGTCCCTAAACTCGTCAGGGAAATAGCGGGCGAAAAAAATAAGACACCGCTTTTTGGGGTTCAAACGTTCTGAGATTGATTACAATGATGAATAATGCATTTTCGGATATTTTTCAAATTCCTACTGTTTTAAGACGTGACAAATTAAGTTTTTGCGCGATGAACACTAAAAGTATAAATGAATGGATCTCAGGTCTATCCATTATGCAATTAGGCGATACATCAAAAGCCTTATTTGCAGCGTTGCTCGAACTGAGTGAATTAGAATGTTCAGAAACATTACGATTTGATTTAATCCAAGCATTACATCCAACCATTGAAAATGTTTTAGGCAGTCTAGAGAAAAATTTCTTTAATCAAGGTGTGATCAGCTCTGACCGAAATGAACACATCATTGAACTTGCAATGCTGTTACGCTGCTACTTTGCGGCGATCTATATCAATATCGTACGTCGTAGCAATGATCAGCTAGAACATCAAAAATTTTCTTTTTTCGCTTTAAATCAGAAAAAAAATCTACAAACTGCACGAACACTTGCGACCTTTCAAGCATTACAGCAACTCACTCAATTACTTTATCAACAACACATGTTGTATAGCGAGCCTGTTGCTGGTCAGTGGTTAATCGCACATCAGCTATATGATGCTGCATTGACACACAAATACCATTACACCAATATTGAGCAAGCACCAGGTAAACCGAGTTTGAACAATATCAGCCAAGCATATGCTCAACTGATTTTAATGGATATTTTTAATACTAATCAAATTCGTCAATCTGAGATTCAAGCCCTATTTCAGTGTAGTTTCGATTGGGCGAAAATGGTTCAACTTTTAACCAAAGAAACAGACTTAACCAAATATGTAGTCGATGTCACCAAAGATCATCCACCGATTTATAATAAAAAACAAAGTTCTGGATTTAATCCTAACATTTTTATTAGTACGCATAGCCTGCTCGATCACGTTACTGCGACACTCCATAAAAATGCAGAATATATCTCTAAAAATGAAAAAATATATTTAACCCCTGCACTGAAATTTCATGTGCAAACAATTTTAGGTTCTACAGCAGAACGTCGTCACGAACGTTATGAATATTCTGCTCAATTACATATTTGTTTCGGCTTACTGACTGCACACTTTTATTTATCTAAAGCTAAAAATTTCGCTGAAACATTAATGTTAGAACATGGCTATGGCTTACAAAGTGAGTCTAAGTTTTTATCAACTTGGGATAAAAAAGATAATTCTAGCAATCAAGAATCATCCATCCAACGTTTGAGTCGTGAAAGTAAATCTGTGTATCAAACAGACATTCTGGATATTAGTGTAAATGGATATCGCATCAAGTGGTCTGGGGATGCACCTAAAAACCTAAGAACAGGTGAATATATTCTTGTAAAAGAAACCTCACACGGACATTGGCGTGGTGGTGTTATTCGTTGGTTAAAACAATCAACAGAAAAAAGTTTAGAACTCGGTTTAGAAGTTTTGGCACAAGATATTTTCCCTTGTGCAGTGCGTTTGCAAGCAGATCGTCATATCAGTAATTATCATCCTGCCCTTTTATTAAAAAATCAAAATTTGGATGAGACTAAAACAACCTTAATTTTACCAGGTTCACAAATTTTTCGAGAGCAGCAAGCTGTTCATTTAAGATTGGGGAAAGAGGAAGTAAAAGTGTACTTATTAACAGCACAATTAATTACCCAAAGTTTTGTTCAATTTGATTTTGAACTGCTAAACGAAGAAGAACAGCCTGTTCTAAATAAGTTTATGGCACAAAAAAATATGGATACAAATGATCAAGATTTATGGGAAGCATTGAAGTGAGAAATTCTTTACTCTCTAAAAAGTTAAAGCGTACCGAAACACGTTTACTTATTATTGATGATAACCAATTACGTTATAATCAAATTTTACAAATATTTAATCAGCAAGATCATCAAGTTCAAGCAACATTATTAGATGATCTAAAAGCGTTTGAAAAACAGCTCAATTTGACTTGGGATATTGTTATTTTTGGTCGAGCTTATGATTTAAAAGTAGAACAAACTTTATCTTTAATTCAAGTTTCTCATCAGCCGAGTCTTCCTATTTTGCTGCTTGAACCTGAGGATTATAGTTCCGACCAATTTCAGAACTATATTCATAAAGGCATTTACGATGTTTTAAATCTTAAAGCGCCTGAAAGATTTTATATTAGTATTATTCGTGCGCTATCTTTTAGCCGACTTGTTCAAGCAGAGCATCGTTTACTCGATGAATTAGAGGCTGCACAAACACAAGCACAATCATTAGTTGCAGAAAGCCATAAAGCGGTCGCGATTCTGCAAGAAGGTATTCACATGAATGCCAATACTGAATATGCCAATTTATTTGGATTCAGTAGTGAAGATGATTTAATTGGGTTGCCAATTTTAGATGTTTTACAACCTGAAGATTTAGCTCAGTTTAAAGTCCGTTTTAAAAAGATATCCCAAGGGCAATTTGAGCAAGCTCGATTTGAATTATGTACACAAAACCTTAGTGTAAAAAATAATCCCCTACATTTAGAGTTCTTACCTTCTGGTAATGATGATGAAGTTCAGCTCAATATTGAATGTGAATCATTATCTCAAAGCTCAGCTAACAGCGCGCAACCATCTATTGCAGTTGATAAAGTATCTAACATTAATTCTGTGCTCCAACAAATCAATCGCCATTTAACAAATCATCCTGCCAATTCAAATGCTTTAGTTTTGTTTAGCCTCAAGAGTTGTCCAAATGAAGTGTTTCAATCTGATTGGCGCGCAACAAAAGCATATTTTGCAAATATTCCAACTTTTATCAAAGAACAACTCAGTGTCCCTGTTTATCAAATTGATACAGCTCTGTTTATTGCTTTGGTTCAAGCAGAATCTAAAATCGTTTTAAACTCACTATTAATTAGCCTTAATGCTTTACAAAAACCACAGCTTTTAGTCACGGCAAATTATACTTTCCCACTCCAGCTTAAATTAGGTCATTACGAGCTATCACAGCAAATTTCAGATGAGACTATCTTTGAGCAGATCCTCACAAAAGCATTTGCTTCAGCTCTACCTGAAATTAATAGTCCAAAAATTGACGCAGATATTAGTTTAACGACAGAGCATGTTCCGACATCTGCACAGTTAAGTATATTACAAGAACTAAAATTGAAATTAGATGCGGGCGATATCCATATTAAATATCAACAGCTCTATGATAAACAAGATCAAAATACCCATACGTATGAAGTTACCGGTGGGTTTATTCATAATAATCAGTGGCAAGATTTGAATAGTATTGATGAGTTAAAAGACGATACTGAACTATCAGTTCAATTAGATCGTTGGATATTAGTGGAAGCTTCTAAACAGTTGCATAACTTTATTACCCAATATCCAAAGGCTAAATTAATTGTAAATCTAAACCATCACATCTTATTGAATGATAAAAAGCTTCCTGAATTAACGGCTAAATTACTGACGATTATAGGTAGTAAACAAGCTCATCCTTTAGTTTTACAATTTTCTGAGCAAGCGTTACAACAAAATTTATCACAAGCACAGCCTCAAATTGCTTTACTGCGTCAGCATGGCGCAGAAATTTCGATTCGAAATTTTGGTGATTCACTTTATAGCGACTCAATTCTTCAACAAATAGATACGCAATATTTACGTTTCAATCATAAATTAGCAAAAATGCTAAGTTCCGAGAAAGATATTGCTGTACTACAGGAGAAAATTCTTCATTTCATTGGCATGAAATCTGTAGAAATATTACTCATAGATTTGAATGATATGAATTTATTCGCAAATGCTTGGAATGTAGAAGCAAGATACCTACAAGGCAATTACTTCCAAAAGAAATTAGATCGATTAACAGATGTACAAGACCAGTAAGGTCTTGTGTATTTTTAATATTTGCACTGATCAATACTAAGTGCAAATATTAAAATACATCTAGTTCAATACATTTATTTTGAGACAAAAAAACGGGCATAAAGCCCGTTTTTTTTGCGTTTTTAGTATTAACGTTTGATAGAACGTGACATACCAGAAAAACGTTGTTTGAATTTGTCGATACGACCACCAGTGTCCACATTCTTTTGTTTACCAGTATAGAATGGGTGGCAAGCTGAACATACGTCAAGATAAAGAGTTTCTTTACCTAAAGCTGATTTAGTTTCAATCACGTTACCGCATGAACAAGTTGCAACTAATGTTGTATATTTTGGATGAATATCGGCGCGCATGGTCGATGCTCCTAATTTAGTAAGAAAGGCTTAAGCTGTTATCGCAATTGATCACTCTCAAAATGAGGAAAGCAGAGTATTTAAACTCGCAGATCAATACCACAACAGACCATTTCTTTTGACTCACCGAGACTCATAAAGGTCAGAGCAAAGCCAACAAGTGGCGATTATTATACGCCAAGTAATTTAATTTAGCGAATTAATCTTGCTTTGATTTTGCCCAACGATTGGCAATGATGCCACATACCATTAACTGGATTTGGTGAAAAATCATAATTGGTAATACGATCATTCCCAAAGGCTGTCCAATAAATAAAATTTGTGCCATCGGCACACCACTTGCCAGTGTTTTCTTTGAGCTACAAAAGAAAATTGTGACTTGATCAGCTTGATTAAAGCCCAACCACTTTGGTAAATATAGAGCAAGTAACATAACAATGGTCAGCAATACTGAGCAAGCAAGTGTCAGATATAATAAAGTTATACCACTCACCTGATGCCATAACCCTGCAACAACCGCACTACTAAAAGCACCATAAACCACCATCAAGATAGAGCCTTGATCGAATGCTTTGACCAAACTCGGACGTTTCACCATATATGGAAAAACAAATGGACGTAACAATTGTCCTAAAACAAAAGGGACCAATAATAACAATGTAATTTGAATAATTGATTTGGTTGGATCAAAGCCATGTTGACTCTGTCCTAAAATAAAATAGCTTACTAAAATTGGTGTAATGAACATACCAATAATATTTGAAAAAGATGCACTACACACTGCACCAGCAACATTGCCCTTTGCAATTGAAGTAAATGCGATCGATGACTGAACTGTTGATGGTAGGAAACACATAAATAGGAAACCCCAATAAAGTGGCTGTCCTAACAGTGGTTCTAAGATTGGTTTCGACAAAAGACCAATTGCAGGGAAAATCAGAAAAGTAAATCCAAACACTAAAGCATGCATTTTCCAATGCAACATACCTTCAACCACAGCTTCCCGCGACAGCTTTGCTCCATGAAGAAAAAAAAGTACGGCAATCGCAACTGTCGTTAAAATATTAAAAAAATGCGCGGCTTGACCTGAAACTGGCAAAAACGTCGCCAGTACTACCATGGAAATTAACAATATTGTAAAGCGATCCACTCCCAATAGCTTCAACATAACCTATCCCTATCTATTCACTAAAAACAAAGCCCAATATGATATTGTTGACCATTCGCTCAAACATCATACTGGGCTAAATAAATAAAGCTAGGGCTTCGGTTTAGAAACCCTAGACTAAATAGATCAAAGATTAATTATTACGCGCGTCTTGATCTTGTTGAATCAACTCAATTTTATAACCATCAGGGTCTTCAACAAAAGCAATAACAGTCACGCCTCCTTTCATTGGTCCTGCTTCACGCACAACTTTACCACCACGTGCCTTAATGTCTTCACATGCTTGATAAGCATCATTTACGCCAATCGCAATATGACCATAAGCATTTCCAAGCTCATAACTAGATGTATCCCAGTTATGCGTTAGCTCAAGTACCGTATTATTTTCTTCATCACCATAACCAACAAAAGCCAAGGTAAAACGCCCTTCTTCATAATCACGTTGGCGTAGCAATTTCATACCAAGCACCTCAGTGTAGAACATTAAAGATTGTTCTAAATTACCTACTCGTAGCATCGTATGTAACATGCGCATCGTTATTCACCTGTCTGTTGTGTTGTTTGATTTTCATGATCGCGTAACAGTTTTGCGACCCAAACCACTAATACTAAAATTGGAATACCAATTAAAGTAGTCATTAAAAAGAAATTCGGATAACCAATATTACTGACAATCGTACCTGAGTACCCACCTAATAATTTAGGAGTTAAAGTCATTAAGGAGCTAAAAATAGCGTATTGAACTGCAGTAAATGACACACTGGTTAAGCTAGATAAAAAGGCAATAAATGCCGCACCTGCCAATCCTGAAGCCAAGTTATCTATAATGATAGCGAAATATAGCCATAAAGAACTATAGCTCTTAATCACTTTACCAGAAAGCTCAACTGCACCCTGTTGTGCTGGATCGATCACTGCAATAGGTTCAATGTCCACATCTAAAGCCATTTCGGCATGGCTCGCTGTATCAATACGATATTGTCGGGTTGCCAATAATGCATGTTCAGCGTTATTTTTTAAATTTGCCAATGCAGTAATTGTTTTCGTTGGCGATGCTTGTAAAAGCTTACCATCAATAACGCCAGTAAACACCGCATTTTTATCAACTTTAGCGACAAACTCCTGACCATCCAATGTTAAAACAACTGGACGCTCTGAGTTCAACTCATCAATCTTTATATCTGCCAACTGACCTTTAATGACTAAACTTTGCTTTAACTCGTTAGGAGTAAGTTGATCATCGCCACTGATCGGCAATAATTGAATCTGAGCTTTTTGAGAACTTACTAGATAAGGAATAGACAAAGCCACTTTTGAGTCTGCCTGATTTTGATACTGAGCGCTTACGTTCACAGTGTTTTGTTTGGATAGAACTTCATTAGGTATTGAAAGTTTCCAATATCCGACCTCATCAGTTTCAACTTGGTAGTGCCGATCACCAACCTGCACTTCAACTTGATCCAATGGTTTTCCTGACTTCACTAAACCAATAAAAATTAAATTCGTTGAGCTTGCCAATACTGCACCTACAAACATTAATTTCATAATGTTCATACGTTGCGCTAACAATCCACCTAAGAAACCGCCGACCAAACTAAATAAAACACCATAAATTTTAACTGCTTCAGCAATCTGCTCTTTAGTAAAGTTTAAATCCTGATAGAACACATTCGAAATTACCCCTGCGATAATGTCAGAGATACGGAAAAACCCAATCAATAACAACAGCACTAATGCGAGTTTAAGCCCATATCGTTTGAAGAAATCAAGAATTGGCGCGACCCAAGTTTCTTTCGCCATTTGTTGATTCACAACACCCATTTTCACCAAAGCAAAACCTATCAATAAGGCAAAGGCTGTGGCGGTTAAAAAGCGTAATGCTTCAAGACCAAATAAAGCAGCGGTATCTTTAATTTGAGCAGATTGAGTAATCGCTTCAGTTAAATTACCCGAATAGATATAACTCACGACAAAAGTTGAAACAGCAACAAAAAAGACAAAAACCAGACGATAATAATCTGTGGTTTTATAATGCTTGTAGGTGCGATTTACTTGGGGTTCACGAATAGATAAGGTCGTGATAATACCTACCGCCATCACAGCCGCCATCGCTAAATACGTATATTTCCAAGCGTCATAAATATAGTTACCCTTCGCAGTTCCTAAATAAGCTGCTAAGAATAGAGCACCTGCACCCGCAACAATCATCCCGATCCGATAACCAGCATTATATGTTGAGGCTAAAACCGTTTGCATTTCGCTTTCAGCAAGCTCGATACGATAAGCATCGATAACAATATCTTGTGTCGCCGCGGAAAAGCCCAATAAAACTGCTCCGACTGCCATTTGTACAAGATAGCTTTGCCCTAGTGAAGGATCAGAAAATGCCATGATACAAATTGCACAAATGATTAAACACTGAGCAATTAACAACCAAGCACGACGGCGACCTAAACTCTTCGTTAAAAAAGGAACAGGTAATTCATCAATTAAAGGTGCCCAAACAAATTTAAATGAGTATCCCAACGCTGCCCAACTAAAAAATGTGACAGCACTTTTATCAATCCCTGCCTCACCTAGCCACAAAGATAAACTAGAAAAAATCAATAAAATTGGTATCCCCGCAGAGAAACCAAGAAACAACATGATCAGAGCACGTCGATCTAAAAATGCTTTAAATGCAGATGCCCAACTAGAGGCTTGTGTAGTCATTGGTTATTATTTTCCACGAACTTACTTGAATGTGCATATTCAATCGTTTCTTGAGATTGCTTGCAAGTTGCTTTATGCAACTATTGAGCGTTATTCATCACATGTTTCAATCTATAAAAACTCAAGCAAATCAAATATTGCTAAAGTCTTGCTATTTCGTCGATAAAAAACACAAGTTCGCTTGATCTTTAGACCTAAAACTGTATACCTTTAATTACTTAACTTTCGTTTTATTTGTTGGATATCAATAGTGACCCAAAAGCTCGATCAAATGACTGCAACAACCCTTTCATTAACACCAGCAAACACGATTACAGCAAATATCAATACCTTTCCAAGCGCTTTCGAACAGACGGATATACAACCAACATTAACCAAAACAGCTTTAAAAGCAGATCAACTTACGCATATGCCAGATTTCGCCAAAATTCCTAGCTCTACCAAACGAATCAAGCCACTCAATAATTTTCTAGGACAAGATCGTGCACGCGCATCAGTTGAGGCGGGAATTTCATTACCTTATTCTGGTTATAATATATTTGCTGTAGGTACAGCGGGGCTTGGTAAACGCACAATGATTAAGCGTTTACTTCAACAGCATGCGAAAACCATGCAAACGCCTAATGATTGGGTCTACGTCAATAATTTTAAAAATCCAAGACAACCTCTTGCATTACGCTTTCCAGCAGGTCAAGGCGTAAAGTTTCAAGCAGCTTTACAACAGTCATGGCAAATTATTCTAAAACAACTTGAGCGTCGTTTTAGTGCTGAAACCTATCACAACCGCATTGAACGCATTCGCCAAGACACGGGTGATGTACAGCAACAAGCATTAATCGAATTGACCAAAGAAGGTGAAGAGCTCGATTTAAAACTGATTTCTCGTAATGACAAACATGTCTTCATTCCAATGTATCTTCAAGATAATGAATATCATGAAATGACACAGAATGATTTAGATAGCTTAAATACCAAGCAACGCGCAGAAATTACCTCAAACATGCGTTATATGGAAAAGAAACTAGAACGTCTTGGTTTGCATTTAGGTGATTTAGAAGATGATGCCAGAGATAAAGTTTCAATATTAAATCGTGATATTGCAACTCAAGTGGTGATGCCACGCATTGAACTGTTATTAAATAAAAATAAAGATGTTAAAGGCTTAGATCAATATTTAAAGCAATATGCAGATGATATTATTGATAATGTTGAGCTCATCTTGGAACAAGAAGAAGATGACTTCACACCAGCACTTTTTAATCGTGTGCCATCAAGATATCAAGCCAATGTTATCGTTTCCAACAAACCAAATAGTGGCGCACCTGTCATTTTTGAAGATTTTCCAACGCACTACAACTTATTAGGACATGTAGAACAACTCACGCACAATGGCACCATTACCACTGACTTTACTTTAATTCGACCTGGCTCACTTCATCAAGCCAATGGTGGATTCTTAATTTTAGAAGCCGAACAGCTACTTGAACAGCCTTATGCTTGGCAAGGTCTAAAAAGAGCACTGAAATCAGGACAACTTAAACTTTCATCTTTAGAACACATGCTCACCTTAACAGGAAGCATTTCAATTGAACCCGCATCTGTTCCTTTAGATATTAAAGTTGTATTACTAGCAGAGCCTGAAATTTATTATGAAATTTTAGAGGTCGAACCTGAGCTTGGCAGTGTATTTAAAATTCGCGCTGACTTTACTGACACATTACAACGTAATGACAGTAATGAACAAGCTTATGTACAGCTCATTGCCGACTATGTTCAAGCCGACAAATTATTACCTTTTGATCGCTCTGCACTCGCAGCCCTACTGACCGACTCTAGCCGCCAAGCAGAAGATCAAAGCTCTCTCTCATTACATGCGTCCACATTAGGAGATTTGATCCGTGAAGCGCATCATCATGCGTTTAAAGCAGATGATAAGCTCGTGACTGATCATCATGTCAATCAAGCTTTACATCATCGTCAATACCGATTGGGATATTTACGTGAACTCTACTGGCAAGACTTGTCTCGTGGAACACAACTGATCGAAACCTCTGGACATCGCTTAGGTCAAATTAACGCCCTATCCGTGATCCATTATGCAGATGTTGAGTTCGGCTTACCTTCTCGTCTTACTGCATCTGTTTATCAAGGTGGTGGAGATATCTTAGATATTGAGCGTAGCGTTGAACTTGGTGGTTCTTTGCATGCAAAAGGTGTCTTACTCATGTCTAGCTTCCTAAAAGCACACTTTGGACGTGAGCAAATTCTACACTTCTCTGCTGCTTTAGCCTTTGAACAGAGTTATGGACAAGTTGATGGGGATAGTGCGACTGTTGCGGAGCTTTCAGCTCTAATTTCTGCAATTTGCCAAATTCCAATTGATCAATCTTGGGCTATCACGGGTTCGATGAATCAGTTAGGTCAAGTACAACCGATTGGTGGTGTTAATGCGAAAATTGAAGGATTTTATGATGCTTGTAAGCTGCAAGGCTTAACAGGCAAACAAGGTGTCATTATTCCTCGTCAAAACATGCAGCATTTAATGCTACGCCAAGACGTGATTGAAGCCGTAGAGACAGGACAATTTCACGTTCATGCGATTGATACGATTGATCAAGCCTTAGAAATTTTAATGGCTCGCCCAGTAGGTACTCTTGATAAAAAGGGTCGCTATAGTAAAAACTCAATTTATGCTGCCGTTATGCAGCAATTAGAGTATTGGCAAGCAATTGAAGATGGTGAAGCTGTCGAGGATGATGAATCCAAGAAAAAGAAGAAGCGCAAAAAAGTAAAGAAAACCTCTGAAACGAATAATAAAGTGTCTGAAGACAATACCGTTGAAGCGAAAACAATGAAGCCAAAACTTAAAAAGAAGTTGAAGTAAAAAAAAAAGCCATGTTCTAGATTGAACATGGCTTTTTTGATTAGGCTACGCCTTGTAAAGAACGTCCACCTGGAAGCTGCCCAAAATATTGTTTAAGTGCATCGATACAACGATGAACTTTCATTGGGTATTGTTCACGCTTCGAGGTCAAAGCATGTAGCGTATAATGCGGTAAATGCCAATCTGGTAAAACTTCAACCAAAGTGCCATTCATCAACTCTTTCTGAATGTCCATATATAAAATACGTGCTAAACCATGTCCTTGCTGACAGAGCGATTTAGCAACAAATACATTATTAGTTCCTAAACGTGTCTTCATATCTACATTTACGACTTCCCCACTCAAACCATTACGGAAAGCGAAATGTTGATAGTTTTGCATTAATGTTATAGGAAGAAGCTCATGGTGGCGTAAATCTTCAGGACGCGTGATTGGTGTTGATTGGTTTATATAGCTTGGTGAAGCAACCAACACTTGATCTACACGAGCCAAAGGAACCGCAGTTAATTGATGATCATCTACACGTAAGCTCATACGTATCGCAATATCAATACGTTCCTCAATCAAATCGATATAACGGTGATCTGCCTCAAAATGAATGGCTAAACCTTTATGTGCAGACATCCAATGTGAAAGTGCAGGAATAACATGCAAAGCACCTAACTCTGGTGTCGTTGCAATACGCAGATCACCGACAAGATCATCTCTTAATTCATTAATTCGGATTTTACCGCGTTCTGCTGCTGCCAACATTTCTTGGCAACTCAAGAAAAAAGCCTGTCCAGCTTCTGTAAGACTGAGTTTTCTAGTTGAACGATGAAGTAATGTGACATCCATTTCATGTTCTAAAGAACGTATTTGTTGGCTAACTGCACTCGTTGTAATCCCAAGATCTCTTGCTGCACCGCTAAAAGAACTTTTTTCTACAACGCAGGCAAAAACCCCCATTGCACGCAATTGGTCTAACATAGACTTCCCTCTTAATTTATTAAAATGTGCTTATTGTTGTAGTTAAAGCAATCTTAATAAGTATACAGGGAAGTCTACCCTTAAACTAGCGATTATTAATAATTTATTGAAAGAGTGTTAATTGCTTCATTTAATTAGGCAATACTGTTGTCGGGTTAACAGGCTTACCATCTAAGCGAACTTGGAACTCTAGCATTACACGTGAAGCACCTGTTGATCCCATTTCTGCAATCTTCTGCCCAGCAGTGACATTATCACCACTTTTTACTAGCATTTTGCTGTTATGAGCATAAGCTGAGATGTATCCATCAACATGCTTAATTAACACCAAATTACCATACTCTTTCAAGCCATCAGCGGCATAAACCACTTGTCCATTTGCAGCAGCAAAAATTGGATCACCCTCATTACCACCGTATCGTGTGCCTTTAACATTACTAGCTAAATTGAAGCTTTGAATAATGGTTCCATTGGTTGGTTTCACCCAACGTAAATTTGAAGCTAGCGTTGATGAAGGATTGACTGGTACGGTTGGTACGACAGCTTTAGGTACAACAGGCTGAGTTTTAGTTATAACTTGTTGTTGCTGCGGTAAATTAATCGTTTGACGTTGAATTGGTGTCGTCTGAGCCACTGCTTGAGTCGATGTAGTACGTTGTGCAACCGATCCTTTTAAACGAAGCGATTGATTGACATAAATACGATATGGCGCAGCAATATCATTTAAAGCAGCAATATCTAAATAATTCAAACCATAACGATTGGCGATTGCACTAAGCGTGTCACCAGAACGCACAGTATAATAATTTGGTGCTTGTACATAACGTGTACCACCATTAATCTGTGGTTTTGATGCACAACCCGTCACAATTGCCGCTGTTGCTACCGCCATAGATAATACAACTGTTTTAATCATCTTCTGTGATAGAAAAATCGAGACATTGTTCAAGTGCATCTTCGCCCTCATCGAAAAAACCTTATTTTATTTGCGCCTAAGAGTACCAAAAAAGTGAGAAAAAAAGAGCTCTCACATTGTATATTCACAAAGTTATAACATAGCACCTGTTAACCATTTACATGATCATGCAAATTATCAAGTACATCGTAATTTGTAGCATCCATTTGAATTGGAGTGATACTGACATAACCATTTGCAACTGCAAAGAAATCAGATTGGATATGACTCGATACAGTTTGAGGTTCAGTAACAGCTTCTCCTGCTAAACCTATCCAATAAACTTGGCGACCTCTTGGATCAACATGACTACTAATCGGTTTAGACTGCGCACGGCGTCCTTGATAAGTCACTTGCGCACCTTGAATCTGCTCAACATCTGGAATATTAATATTGAAAATATGACGTGGTGGTAAAATTGGCAAACCTTTAGCAATAAAATCATGTACCCATTGAGCCGCGCGTGCATAATCTTGTGGGTGTTCATAAGAACGTACATTTGATCCAGCTAATGATACAGCCAATGCAGGATGCTTCATTAAACGACCTTCAAAAGCAGCGCCGACTGTTCCAGAGTATAAAACATCATCACCCAAGTTTGCGCCACTATTAATGCCACTGACGACAAGATCAAACTCAAAATCGAACAACCCATTCATCGATAAATAAACACAGTCTGCTGGAGTTCCATTAACAGCCCAAACATCTTCTGCAATCGGAATCGGGCGTAATGGACGATCTAAGGTTAAAGCACTGGAATAACCACTACGTTCACTTTCAGGTGCAACCACAACAACACGCCCTAAAGGTTTTAAAGCCTGTGCTAAGGCTTGAAGCCCAGGAGCAAAAACACCATCATCATTTGCTATTAAAATATTCACTAAAATCCTATCTCTTTAAATGTTACTACTGAGTTTTTTCAATTGAATTATTCATTGAATTATATATATTTATATCTTCTTAGTATTAGAAATTTATACAGACATGAGACATTTATCTAATTTTATTCGATTTTTTGGGGTTGGTTTCTCACTTCTTACGGCGTCAGTTGTTTTTGCTGACGAAGCGGTTTCAGTAAAAGAAGCAGATGCGCTGATCAAAGATGATATTGCAAATGCACAAGTCTTAATTGAAATGTGCCCTGCTCTTATTGGCAAAAATGCAAAGTTTGACCAAAACATCAAACAAATGGTTGCTTCATATTTAAGTAATTATTCTGATAAATCTGCATCAATTGGAAGCTTGCAAAAAGATGGAGAATTCCAATCTTTATTAAAAGATGCACGTGAAGCAGCTAAAGAAGTTGAAAAATCAGAGCAGAAATCTGTCTGTGAAGATGTTTTAAACTTTGAAGGTTAATGTCTATTCGATATTGGTGTGGTTTTAAATGCCCGTATTTAAAACCACACTTTTACATCTGCACAAAGTCAATTCTCTCAATTCTTGTGATACCAATCAATTTACCAAGCGTCAGGTTCTCGAACCATATGAATAATATTGGCTGGACTCGTAATCCAACCACCTCGAAAACCTTCAGGTAATGCCTCAATTGCATCACAACGAATAACACCGACTTTATCAAGATATTGAGCAGCTTCAGTAAAATCATCTGTAAATAGTTCAAGCCAAATTTCGGCTTGACTCATTTCTGGTGCAGCAGCAATCCATAATTTGATCGAACCTAACTCAAAACCTATCTCTGGGGCTTTATCTGTAATTTGTTTAAGACCAATTACATCACGATAAAATGTGACAGTAGCGTCGAATTGGTGAGGTGGAAGTTTCAATGCGATATCAACACCGCCATTAAATCTAGTCATTATTCTGCTCCTTTTTATACCTTATTCTGATTTTTTATCTTTTAGGTTATCTCCACTCAGTTCGTCTAACTTACTCGATATTTTAAAGCTGAGGGAATGAATTATTTTTTATTCCAAACTTCATTTTAGAAAGCTTAAGAACATTTGCCCTTATAGAATCAGCTTACTCAGTCGTGTTTTAAAAAACATTAATTCATCTGTAAAGTCATTCTATATCTACAAAAATCATTCTTTAAATAATAAATTGAATAAAAAAAGTAAATTTAAAAATCACATAACACTACCATTCCTACAGCAAACCTACATTTTTTAACACGCTTTTATGTTATAAGTTATTCAAATTCTTTAAGTCTTGTTCTGAGTTTGATTTCTTATGAAGAAAAATGTTTTTAAAGCACTAGGTCTTTCATTTCTCATCGCTTCTAGCGTTTTAGCTCCTACGGCCTTTGCAGCAGATAAAAAAGCATCTGAAGCAGAAAAGATTGAAGTAACACCGATTTCTGACACTGTCACTAAGCAAGAACTTGCTGCAATCTACGTTCTTTCTGAAATTTGCCCAAGCTTGATTGGTAAAGACTTAAAATTTAATAAGGCATATGACAATTTAGTTAAAGCCTATTTAAATAATGATACTAAGGCAGTTGAAACGCTGAATAAGCAAGTAAAAACTAAAGATTTCCAAGAAGCATTAAAAGAAGCTCGTAGTGATGCAAAAGCTGCTTCTGACGAAGATAATCGTCAAATTTGCGATGACGTTCGGAATTATTATTCGAAGTAACTGATTGGTTACAATACTGTATGAAAAAGCCGACTTCGCCCATAGAAGTCGGCTTAGCTTTATCCTAAAATGCTAGGCTCTTCTGCTTCACACAAGATATTGGAACCACCTAGAATGACTCAAAAAAGCGCTCTTGCTGCATTATTACTTTTGCCAAGCTTTTCATATGCAGCAACTGTCCTATCTGCTCCACCAGAATTAAATAATAAATCCTATGTATTAATGGATTATGAGACAGGACAGATCCTAGCCGCAAAAAACGAAAATGAAAAACTTGCGCCAGCGTCTATGACAAAAATGATGACCAGTTACATCATTGAACAAAAACTTTTAAAGGGTGAATTGACTGAGGACGAACAAGTACGCATGAATGAATCTGCGTGGTGTCGTGGAAGTAGTACTGAGTCATGCATGTATGTACCTTTAAATGGTACGGCGACCGTATTAGAAATGCTTCGTGGTATTATTATTCAATCGGGTAATGATGCTTCTAAAGCAATGGCAGAACATGTTGCGGGTAACGAAGGAACCTTTGCCCACATGATGAACCAAGAAGCTAAACGTGTTGGTATGGTCAATACCCATTTCATGAACTCAACAGGTATGCCAGCAGAAGGACATTATTCTACTGCTAAAGATATGGCTGTGTTGGCACAGCATATTATCAAAGATAGCTCTAAATATTACCCAATTTACTCAGAAAAAGAGTTTACATTTAATGGTATTAAACAAGGCAACCGTAATGCTTTGCTTTATACAGACCCAAGTGTTGATGGTTTAAAAACAGGTCACACCGAAGAAGCAGGTTATTGTTTAACCACCTCAAGTAAACGTGGTCCAATGCGTTTAATTTCAGTGATCTTTGGTACACCAAGCATGAATGAGCGTGCCAATCAAACACGTACATTATTGGCTTGGGGTTTTGCAAACTTTGAAACTGCAAATGTACAACCTGCAAATCAAGTTCTTGCGAAAGCAAAAGTTTGGTTTGGTAAAGAAGATGACGTTCAAATTGGTTTAGCCGAAAACTTCAACGTAACCATGCCTAAAGGTCAAGCAGATAAAATCAAAACTCAGCTTGTCGTTCAACCTAAACTAAATGCACCTTTAGCAAAAGGTCAAGTGGTAGGTAAATTAGTGGCAAGCCTTGATGGTAAAGTAATTGCTGAAAAACCGCTTGTTGCATTAAAACCTGTTGAAGAAGCGGGTTTCTTTGCTCGTATGATCGACCATATCAAAATGTTCTTTAGCAACTTGTTCTAAGTTTTAAGTTTGCACCTTAAGCATTCATACTCTTGGGTATGAATGCTTTTTTAATTTATAATTCCATCATATTTTGTTTTGAAGCTTCTAATGACTAAAAACATTCGTCCGTATCTCGATCAAACACCTAACATTGACGCAAGTTGCTATATTGATGAAATGTCAGTTGTCATCGGTGATGTTAAATTAGCTGAGAATGTTTCAGTTTGGCCCTTTGCTGTGATTCGTGGTGATGTCAACTCAATTCAGATTGGCAAAAATAGTAATGTGCAAGATCATTGTATGTTGCATGTCAGTCATAAAAATCAATCAAAACCAAATGGCTCACCTTTAGTTATTGGTGAAGATGTGACTGTTGGGCATCATGTGACTTTACACGGCTGTACTATTGGTAATCGCGTCCTGATTGGGATCAATACTGTAGTTTTAGATGACGTGATTATTGAAGATGATGTGATGATTGGTGCAGGTAGCCTTGTTCCACCACGCAAAGTCTTAAAAAGCGGTTATTTGTATGTAGGTAGTCCTGTGCAACAAGTCCGCCCTCTCACAGATAAAGAAAAAGCATTTCTACCTTATTCGGCGCAAAATTATGTGAAAGTGAAGGATAATTATAAGAATAGCGAAGCCTAGCTTCGTTATTATTTTTCAACCCTTTATGCATAAAAAAATAATAAACTTTTAGAGATATCTAATGAACACTGATCATCCACATAATTGCCCTACTCCTGATGCACTCATTAATACAACTAAGCTCAATATTGAAAAGTACGGACTGCAAGTTATAGGAATTAGCGCGACAGACTATTTACCCTCTTTTAGTTATAGTATCGGTTTATATGAAAATTATCAGCACCCTGAAATCATATGCTTTGGGTTACCAACGGACTTAGCATATACCATCATCAATGATGTCGCCAATCTGATCAAAAATGGAAAAATAATTGCTCTCAATCAAGAGTATGGCGATCAAATTTTTAAAGAAACTCGTGCTCAATTTTTGCATGTAGATGTTAAAAATATTGAAGATTATTTTGGTGCTGCTTTAAATTACTATCAACACGACAATTTTCCCGCTTTGCAATTAGTTTGGGCAGATCGTAATAATAAATTGCCTTGGGAAGATGGATTTGAGGAAAAACTCATTTATGATCAACCACTCTTAGACCGAAATGCTGATTTTAAGTTCAGAGAGGCGAAAAACCTTGGTATTTTTACCACTCGGCAATGGTTAGAGCATAATCAAGCAATCTTACGTGTTGTTCATGATACCGATGGAGATTGGCAGTTTTTAACTGGTGATCAAGAACCCGATGATATTCGTCTCGTTGCTTTGGAACAAATGATATTAAGAGATCCAACTCTGAATGAGGTATTCGATCTGGAATACAATCAAGCAGCAGAAAGAGACGTTAAGGGTGGTAAATGGAAAATATCAAATCTTGAAGATTATAAAGATATATAAGGCAATTATTTTGTCTAGAAATCTGACCGTAGCCAAAAACTCACAAATTTTGTAGAATACGTTTTTTAAAATCATGGTGCTTTCTATGACCGCTTGGACACCTCATGTCACAGTCGCCACTGTTGTCGAAAAAGACGGACGTTTTTTGTTTGTCGAAGAACACAGCGAAGGCTTTGTACATACTGTGTTTAACCAACCTGCTGGTCATGTCGAATGCGGTGAAACCATTATCGAGGCAGCGATACGTGAGACCTTAGAAGAAACAGGTCATCATGTTGAAGTTGATCACTTACTCGGTATTTATACCTATACTCCACCGATGTTTCCTGATCGTACCTATTACCGTTTTTGCTTCTTGGCACATGTGACTTCAGTTGAAGAAAATGCGCAACTCGATACAGGCATCGTTGCTGCAGTATGGATGAACTTGGCTGAACTACAAGAATCAGCACGTGCACGTAGCCCATTGGTTTTAAAAGCTGTTCAAGATGCCCTTGCCGGCAAGAAATATCCTTTATCGCTTATTTATGAGCACCCTTTCTCTCCCTCATTCACTTCTCATTTGGATGCTTAATTAGATGCAACAACGTGTCATCGTCGGTATGTCTGGTGGTGTAGATTCCTCCGTTTCTGCCGCACTATTACTTCAACAAGGATATCAAGTTGAAGGTCTTTTCATGAAAAACTGGGAAGAAGATGATGGTACGGATTACTGCACAGCACTAGAAGACTTGGCAGATGCGCAAGCGGTTGCAGATAAAATTGGCATTAAACTACATACTGCTAATTTTGCAATGGAATATTGGGACCGTGTCTTTGAGCACTTCTTAGCTGAATATGCTGCTGGTCGTACGCCCAACCCTGATATTCTCTGTAATAAAGAAATTAAATTCCGTGCTTTCCTCGACCATGCCATGACTTTGGGTGCTGATTTCATCGCAACAGGTCACTATGCACGTCGTGGCGCAAGTACACAAAACTCACGTGGCGAAACTTATGCACCATTGCTACGCGGTCTTGACAATAATAAAGACCAAACTTATTTCTTACATGCGGTGCATGGTCGTGAAATAAACAAGACTTTATTCCCAGTAGGTGAAATTGAAAAACCAGAAGTTCGTCGCATTGCAGAAGAGTTAGATCTGGCAACTGCCAAGAAAAAAGACTCGACTGGTATTTGCTTTATTGGTGAACGTCGTTTTACAGATTTCCTTAAACAATATCTACCTGCTCAAGCTGGAAAAATTGTTTTGGAGTCAGGTAAAGAAGTTGGTGAACATCATGGCTTGATGTACTATACGCTGGGTCAGCGTGGTGGTATTGGTATCGGTGGTATGAAAGGTGTACAAGAAGGTGCATGGTTCGTATTACACAAAGATATTGCCAATAATCGACTGGTGATCGGTCAAGGACATGAACATCCATTGATGCAAAGCACGCAGCTTTGGAGCGAATCGATTGATTGGGTTGCTGGTGAACAAGATATACCATCGACTGGATTCCGATGCACGGCAAAAACCCGTTATCGTCAGCCTGACCAAGCGTGTACAATCTACCGTGATGAGCAAACCGAAAATGGAATTCGTGTTGTGTTTGATGAACCACAAAGAGCTGTGACTCCAGGACAAAGCGTGGTGTTCTATTCTGGAGAGGTCTGCTTAGGCGGTGGTGTCATTCACCATACAAATGCACCAGAACCAGATTTTATTTAAGGAAATTGGAAGCGAAGCATGGTCGAGTTACCCTTTCAGCACGCTCAAGCGTTGAATGTTAGACAAAACCGTGCTTTAGCATTAGCAGCGGTCTTTCAAGCAACACAGCTTACACATATGACCGCGATGGCGGGTCAGCAAAGTATTGGGGATACAGGTAATTTCTATTTTGAATTACTCATAAAAGCGAGTTTAAACATTCGCCCTACAATTAATAAAGCATCCCAAACCTTAGATTTCTTCAATCAACTGGCTGATATTTCTTTAGGATTAAAAACCTTGGAAGGTTGTATCACACAACCTTTTAATAGTGCTCCTAAATCACGTGTTCCTAAACTTTCTGCTGCGAAACTACCAATGTCCTATGCGATGGCTTTGTTGCAACTGGAAAAGAAGGTTTATAGCAATCCTGAATACGTTAAAATTATTGAAGCCTCTCAACAAAAAATTTTAAAACAGCTATCTTTTTTTGATAATAACTATTTACACCCAAGTATCATTGCCAACCTAGCGCAAACCTATGTAGAAACTGCGGGACAAATCAATCCACGCATTCTCGTTCGCGGCAATGCCGAAGCATTTAAAGATATTAATCATACAAATCGTATCCGCGCGTGTTTATTCACAGGCCTACAACTTGCTCATTTATGGAAGCAATCTGGTGGCAGCTCGTGGAGTATGATTTTTAGTAAACGTAAATTATTGCAAGATATTCAAGCCCTCGCTCGTTTGCAGTATCAGGTGGTTTAAACCGATGCTGAAACGAATTTATTTTTATACCGTTTTACAACCTCTCTAAATCTCTCTTGTAAGTAGAGATTTTAATTTAAGGAATCTGTATGAATGCTTTAACCGCACTCTCACCACTTGATGGACGTTATGCAAGCAAATGCGATGCACTACGCCCTTTTTTGTCTGAGTTTGGTTTAATCCACGCTCGTGTCACTGTTGAAGTGCGTTGGTTACAAGCACTTGCAAATCGTGCAGAAATTATCGAAGTCCCTGCTTTCTCTGCTGAAACCAATGCAGCTTTAAATGCAATTGTTGCTGATTTCTCTGAAGAAGATGCAAACCGTATTAAAGAAATTGAACGTACGACGAATCATGATGTAAAAGCAGTCGAATATTTCCTTAAAGAAAAAATTGCCAATATTGATGAGTTAAAAAATGCAGGTGAATTTATTCACTTTGCTTGTACATCTGAAGACATCAACAACTTGTCTCATGCTTTAATGCTAAAAAATGGTCGTGAAGTTTTAGTTTCAAGCATGAAACAAATTTTGAATGCGATCTCTGCTTTGTCAATCACACATGCTGAACAACCAATGTTGTCACGTACACATGGTCAAACGGCCAGCCCTACTACTTTGGGTAAAGAGATGGCAAACGTTGCTTATCGTTTAGCACGCCAAATCAAGCAATTTGAAAATGTTGAATTATTAGGCAAAATCAATGGTGCCGTAGGTAACTACAATGCTCACCTTTCTGCTTATCCAGAAATTGATTGGGCTGCTCATGCGCAAGCATTTGTTGAATCTTTAGGTTTAGCATTTAACCCATACACTACACAAATTGAGCCACATGATTATATGGCTGAATTGTTCGATGCATTACGTCGTTACAACACGATCTTGATAGACTTTAACCGTGATGTTTGGGGTTATATCTCGCTTGGTTACTTCAAGCAAAAATTAAAAGACGGTGAAGTTGGTTCTTCAACGATGCCGCACAAGGTAAACCCTATCGACTTTGAAAACTCAGAAGGTAACTTAGGTATTGCAAATGCAGTACTAGTTCACTTAGGTGAAAAACTTCCTGTATCTCGTTGGCAGCGCGACTTAACTGACTCAACTGTTCTTCGTAACATGGGTGTTGGTTTTGCGCAAAGCTTGATTGCTTTTGATGCTTGCTTAAAAGGTATTGGTAAACTTGAACTGAATGCAAACCGTTTAAATGAAGATTTAAATCAAGCACAAGAAGTTCTTGCTGAGCCTATTCAAACTGTTATGCGTCGTTATAACGTTGAAAAACCATACGAAAAATTGAAAGCATTAACACGTGGTCAGGCAATGACACGTGACATGATGGTAGATTTTGTGAATGGTGATGAACTATTACAAGTTCCAGCAGATGAACGTGCACGTTTAGCTCAACTTACACCTGCAACTTACACAGGTAATGCTGCCGAACAAGCAAAACAAATCAATGATTTGATCAGCAAAATCTAGGATTTATTCATAATATAAATCCTATTTATAGTTTGATAAATCATAAAAAAAAGACTCGGATTGATCCGAGTCTTTTTTTATTATTCAAAATTCAATCATTTAAGATTTTAGAATTGATAATTCAAACGCACTAAGAAATTACGTGGTGTTCCAGGCATAGAATCTGAACGCCAATATTCTTTATTTGTTAAATTATTAACTGCAATAGTCAAATTCCAAGGATCTGCACTATAACCAATAGCAGCATCTAGTCTTGTAAATCCTTCTAAGTCATAAGGTTTATTATCTAAATTACCATTAGAGTAAATTTTTGCATCCCCCACATAACTTGCGCCTACTTCCCCATAAATCTTATCTGTCGGTAAATAACGAACAAATAAGTTTCCTGTGTGGCGAGGTGTGTTATTCAATACTTTTCCAATGTTTGCGGTCTTATTGTCTTTTGTCACATCAGCATCGATATAACTATAACCACCGCGAACGAATACATTATCTAAAGCACGTCCAATAAAGCTAAACTCGACACCTTTCGATTGATGCTGTCCACCAACAACCCACTCATTTGGCTTATTGTCTGGATCAGGTTGATAACGAATATTGTTTTTTCGAATATCAAAAACAGAAAGTTGAGTATTTAAACGATCATTCAGCCAATCACTTTTTACACCAATTTCATATTGTTCGTTATATTGTGGCTCTGCGTCAAAAGCATCCACATTTGTATTCGCCGAAACAACACTTACTCCTACACGTCCACCAAAAGGAGCAAAACTTTTACTATAAGATGCATAAAGACTTTGGCTTTCTATAGGTTGCCAAATTAAACCGATGTTAGGACTAAAACTTTCACCGTCTATGCTGCGCTGATAATCTTTGTCATTATTTGTTTTTAATCTATTCGTTGTTTGTGAATGGAAATAATCATAACGACCACCTAACATCACTTTAAAATAATCATTAAAACTAATTAAATCTTGGATAAATAAGCCATAGCCTTCACCTTGGTTATAGTTATGCTGATTAATTACTTTAGCTGAATCACGATTTTTTTGCGTAAGCGCTCCAGTCAATGGATCGTAAAATCCATCAATTCTTAAACCATTTGCATTCTTATTTGCTAATACAGGTTCACGCTGTTCATAAGTCCAATCCCCACCAACTAGAACATTATGTTTTAAAGTACCAGTATTAAATTCACCTCGAATATCAAAGGTATTACTTGTCGTTTTATTATTTGTCTTTTGCCAATAATAAGTCTGTGAAATTTTACCAACATTATTGAAACAACGTCTTTGGTCTTCAGGAGTGTAATTACTATCACTCAACTTACTACTTTCACCATTACTCGTCGTTGATTTTGTAGCGCAATATGTCCCTGCATAAAAATGATCAAAATTCTGCTCTGTTTGACGATAGCTCAATGCCCAATGAAAGTTCCAGTTAGGTGCAAACTCATAATTCAAATCTGAACGAGCAACTTGTAAAACATCATTTACATAGTCCCCCTCTTGAGCAAAACCTGTTTTAATCGAAGTTCCTTTTGGAAGTGCTATATAAGATGGTCCACGGTCTGGCACACGATGCAATTTATCGTAGGTATATTGCATCGTCCATGTTAAACCCTCATCATTCTTATAAGTGAAACTTGGTGAAAGCATTTCAATTTTATTTTCAACTCCCGAACGGAAGCTATCAGATTCTCCATATTCCCCCGTTAATCGAACGGCTAAGTTATCAGAAATAACTTGGTTTAAATCAACTGTAGAGCCGTAGTTATCATAAGAACCTACATACATTCCGACTGAACTTTTCGAATCAAAATTGGCAAATTTACTGACCATATTGATTACACCACCGCCCGAACTACGTCCATATAAAACTGAAGCAGGACCTTTTAAAATTTCAATACGCTCAATATTTGCTGTACTTCTTCGTACTTGGCCACTTTCACGAATACCATCACGATAAATATCCCCAGTATCAGCATTAAATCCACGTAAATTAATGCCATCACCACGCATATCATAGCTTGTAGATACACCAGGCGTGCCTTGTAACATTACACTCAGATCATTTGCACCATAGATTTTATATTTTTGAACATCAATTGTATCAATGGTTTGAGGAATATCTTTTTTCTTTAAACCATTACGTGTCACACTGGCTTGTTCATAATCGATATAGCTCTTGATTGGATCGAGTTCACTCATTGCTTCAATCTTGATGGTTGGCATGACCGCAGTTTGAGTGTTTGCTTCATTCGCTAAAACAAGTTGAGCTTGTATCAACATTAGGCTAAGTAAACTTAGCTTAAAAATAGGTTTACTATTCCCACCAGTGTGTAAAAAGTTCATAAAATTTCCAAAAATCAGACAAAAATTCAAAAAAAATTAAAATAAATAAGCGATACAATTTTAATAAAAATAATTCTCATTTTCACCATATTTCGCACTAATTAAGTTCTATTGATGATTTATTATTCATATAAAAAAGATCATAAATGTATCATCCTCATAGATAAGCCATCATTTTTTATTTTTCAGTTATCCGTTATATATTCGATTTTTCTACATAATTTTACATTACGCTACACACAAAATAATTTGATTGATTTTTCGGGGTATTTGCGATGAAACATCCACTCTATATTGGGAAGTTGAGTCTATTAAGCTCAGCATTGTTTACTATAAGTTCTTCAATTCTTGCTGTTGAAAATGATACCAATACAACTTTTCCTACAGCAGAACCGACTACACAAGTTTTACCCACCCTTAGTTTCAAAGCATCACCTGAACCCAAAAAACAACAAGATGATGATATTAGTGCTGTTCCTAAAACAATTATAACTAGAGAAGAAATGCAAAAGTATGGTGATCAATCTGTCATGGATGCATTACGCCGTGCCGCAGGATTTCAATTACCAAGCTTTGGTCAAGGTCCGCGTGGAGGCGGTGGAGCTTCGGGCATGCGTTTTCGTGGTGGTGGAGCACCTACATTTTTAATTAATGGCGAACCTGTTCAAGGTGGACCACGCGGTGGAATGTCGATTATTGATACCATTACACCAGAAATGATCGAGAGGATTGAGGTTGTAAAACAACCAAGCGTTGCTCAAGCTTCGGTAGCATCCTCCGCCGTGATTAATATTATTTTAAAAGAACCTTTAGATACACGATTAAATGGTACAGCCAAATTAGGTTATGGCTTACGAGACAATGGTCAACAAAAAAATGAGCGAAAACAAATAAATCTTCAAGCTGATGGTCGTGAAAATCAGTGGTTTTATAGTGTTTCAGCAAACCAAATGTGGATCAATAATACATCTCTTACAAAAACTGAAACAGCAACTGGTACAGGTGAACAATTACGAACGATAAATCGAAGTATGTTAATGTTTTCACCACGTTTACAATATGACTTGGATGATCAACAAAAATTAATTGCTGAATTATTCTATCGTGACATCAAAATGGATAGTTACTCAGCGAATCAAACACAAAATGATAAAAACGATAGTATTCGACTAAGTACTCGTTATGAACGTAAAGATAAAGATTTAAGTGATAAAGTTCGCTTTTCATTCGAAAAGCAAAATGAGACTCAACTCACGCGCTCTCTTTTAAATACCATATATACTGATGAAACAATTCATGAATATAGTTTGGCTTATGATGGCGTTCGTAAGTTAGATCCTAAGCAGCAAATCAAATTCGGTTTTGATACACGTAATAATCAACTCGACAGCAATGTAAGTAAAAGCATAGATGAGCGACGTTTTGCTGTATATGGCGAAGGAAGTTGGCGATTTACCGATCATCAAACAATAACCATTGGTGCTCGTCAAGAGTGGTTAGATCGTACTGGATTAGTTGAGTATCAAGATCAGCATTTAAGTCCTGTGTTTGCTTACCGTTTTGACTTAAATGATAAATGGTCGATTCAAACCAACTTAAGCCAAGCATTTAAGAGTCCAAATACAGATCGTTTGATTCCAAATGTCACAGTTTCAACAGACAGCGATGCAGGCACATTAAATAATCCTGATCGTGGTGGAAATCCATTTCTTAGACCTGAGAAAATTCGTGCAGCCGAGTCAACACTTGCCTATGACTCAGAGAAAGGTGGCATTAACTTAACAGCATATCATCGCGAAATTAAAGATTACATCGAGAAAGTGATCGCACTCGAGGGTACGAGATATGTAGAACGTCCACAAAACCAAAATAAGGCAACAACATATGGTGTTGAGTTTTCTGGACGATATGCATTAAAACAAACTGATGCGGGACATTCATTTATGATGAATGGTCAAGTTTCTACTGTACGCGCAAAAATAAAAGATGAACAAGATAATCAACGATTAGTCAGCGATGTTGCTCCATATAATATAAACACAGGATTATCATATAGTTACAATCCATGGAAAATTTCAAGTAGCATCAATCTAAGTTATACACCAGAATTTTCTCGTGCATTAGATGAACAACCCTATAATCGTACGACTAATCAACGTTTTAGCTTGGATTTAAGTGCAACCAAACGCTTACCCGCTGATTGGGCTGCCAGTTTGAACCTAAACAATATATTGGCTACAGACTATAAAGAACGCTTAACGAATCAAACAGATGGTCGTCTATATCAAGCTAGGATAAATGAAGGTACTCCTTCTTTCCAATTTACACTTGAGAAGAAGTTCTAACCTATACATTTTGGAGTAAGATTATTAATTAAATAGATAATTTATTGAAGCAAACGTAAAATGAAATAGGTATCAATCATATATGTATTAAAATAGAATCACTTAGAATTTAAATAAGTGATTCTGTTTTAATCTAGTATAAATTGAAAATCTATGCAACATTATTTTTTGAAGCTTTATCTAATATTCGCTGGATAACTGTTCGAGTAACAGAAAAATGCTTAGCTAAGAAATAAACACTACTTCCCTTCTTATACATTTCAACGACTTGATTTTTTTGATCGCTCGTTAAAATCTCAGGCCTACCAACTTTTTTGACAACCTTATAATCTTTATCATTATTACAACGAGAAAGCTTTTCAAATTCAAAGCACATTTTTAAAAAGTGAATAAAAAAAATTTTCAAATCACCGTTTATTTCATTTTTTGAATAGTCTAAACAAATGAGCCGTATTTTCTTTTGATGAATCTTGTCAGTAATTGCTAAGATTTCCTCAAAATTACTGCCTAAACAATCTATACTTTTTATAACTAAAACATCCTCTTCCTCCAATGAATAGCTGATTAAATTAAGAAATTTATCTCTGTAGATAATTGATTTATTGACGGAAACTTCTTCTAAAACTAATCTATTTCTTTGAATCTTATAGCCATACTCATTAAAAAATGAGAGAAACTTCCCTGATTCTACTTGTAGATTAGGGTCTAATCTAACGTAGGCATATGTTCGCATATTAAAGCACCCAGAAGATACAAAACCATAACAAAAAAGTGATGCTAACACACATTTATCAAAAAAAACATGAACTAACTCACACTATTTTATTAAGCAATGTTTAAAACATATATATTTAAATCTTGATGCTTCTATGATTCGTAATCAATTCCATTAAATTAACTATAAAATATTGAATTAATAGTTAAAAAAACTAATCTCAATTTCTTTAAAAAAAGATTATTGTTAAAAATATCACAACATCAAATAAATCAATTATTAAACTTAAAATTAGAGAATGAGTAGTATTAAATAACTGTTGATCTAAATATAAATTTAAAAACAATCTCAATTAAAAACATATATAAGAAAAATGTCGTATTAATTAAAGCCAATTAGCAAGATCTTGAAAATAAAATTGAATATATGATTTAAAAAATTATTCAATTACAATGAATTTTATTTCTTCATCTCGTGTTTTCATCCCATGTTGGAGCATCGTACTTTGAATTGTATCCAACATATACGGCCTATTAGCTATGCTTAGCTGATCAATTTCACCCCAGCGATATGGATCTCGATCATTAAGTAGTGAAAGTTCATAAGACTTTACTTTAAAATTTTGAAGTAAAGATTTCATAAAGTGATGACCTTTGAACGTTTCATTCTTAAATACTTTAGAACCATCAACATAAGTTTTACTCAATAATTCTGATGGTAAATTTAATTGTCCATTCGTAGTATCAGATAAATAAGCTAATCTGTGCCACAATTGATTATAATCAACATTATAAACACTATTATTTAATTGAGTTTCATTTGCAGGAAGTTGAATTAAACCCTCATTGGTTGATTCAATGAGCAATATTCTTTCAGACCAGTTTGCCAGCCCTTCTAAGTACCATCCTCCTTTGAATTGACTATATCCATATTCATAAAGATGAAAAATCTCATGTGTTACCGTAGTCCAATTACCTGGAAAGGCTTCAAGGTTTTTCCGTATTTGTATAATCAATGTACATTTATTTTCCTTATTGGCTTTATTTATATAATTCGTAACACCCTCATACGCCAAACCGTTACCTGACGATAGATTTACATGTATATCAATATATTCCGCTACATTTTTATATCTATCACTTTCTAGAGGACTAATAAAACCCAGATAAGTAAAAGCTTTTAATGTTGTATCTGCCTGAATAGCTATATTTTCTATATAGTCTGGAATACTATTGTTATTTAGATCAACTCTATTCTCTAGGTAGTCAGAGCTTGCAGGATTGCTAGAATAATAAACTCTAAATTTACCCATTTTATATACTGAATCCAAACTAGGCAAATTTGCAGAACTGTTACTACATACATCAGTAGCATGTGCACTAACTGTAATTAAAAACAGAAATAGTAATCTAATAAATATTAGCAGCATAAGACTCTCCCTGTAAAAACAATAAAATATATTTAATTACTTAGATCCATCTACGCTATAAAAATAAAACACTTAAAATAAAATTAAAAACAATAAATTACAAACACATACTTTTAAATTATAAAAATTATCAACTATTAAACTTAACAATACTGATATGCCCCACTTCAATACCATGATCTAAATATGGATAGTTTTAAACATAATTTTAAAATACATTAAAAATAATAATTTTAAGCATATTGAAAAACACTACTTTTAAATCAATAATCCATTGATTTAAATATTTATGGCCTAGTGGAATCATTATGTTAGAAAAAAATGAATTTATTGAAAAAATAAAAAGTGAATTAGATTCAATGATCAATAATGAACTATGTAAACTTAGTAATTTTAACAAAGGTGAAGCTATCATTTTTATTAGTCACTCTGATGGTGAAGTTAGAGCTAAAGTCTGGAACACTAGCCCTCAAAATTATGAACAGGCAATAAAAAAAACTTGTGGTTATCTCAGTAAAATACATGATCAAAAAAATATTTTCCCTAGATTTATTAAAGTTGATATAGTTTACAATATCGAAAAAATTATTTTTTCAGATTTATTATTAGAAATCAAATCTGAAAAACTAAACAACTATTATAAAAATGGAATTAGTTTTGATGAAAATTTCTCTATAGCCATTTTGGAGCAGGAAATTTATGGAAATTCAATAATCAATGGGAAGATATGGGATCAACCAAGTACATTTCTCGAGGAGAATTTAAACAAATATTTAAAATTAAAATACAACATTTCCAAACGAAAAAAATTAAAAAATGATGACAAAATAATACTATTTAAAACAAAAAGTTTATTTTATGAAGATACAAGAACAATCCACCTGAATAATGAATACATAAATAATGGCATAAGATTAGTAGAAAATAAGGATCTAAAAGCACACTCTCTTGAATTAATCGAAAAGAACTCAAAATATTTATACTCACAGATTGATAGTTCAACTGGAAAATTCATCTATGGCTATATTCCAGCAATGAATGAAAAATTAACTAACTATAATAGTATTAGACACTGTACATCACTTTATTCTTTATTAGAGGTTTTTGAAATTTCAGATAAATTTATCGCTTTAGATAAGTTAGAGAAAGGCATCAATTATACAATTGAAAATTTAATAAAATTCAATAACAAAAAAACATCTGCATACGTTATTGAGAATAACAATCATGAGATGGAAATAAAACTTGGTGCAAATGCAGCAGCCATACTTATGTTTACAAAATATATGGAAATTACAAAGAGTGAAAAATATCTTATAATCACAGAAAAACTTGCAAATGGGATATTAGATATGATTAAAAAGGATGGCAGCACCATTCATATTATCAACTATCCATCACTAGAAATAAAAGAAGAATTCAGAGTAATTTATTATGACGGTGAAGCTGCTCTTTCACTACTTCGGTTATATCAAATCAACAATGACCCGAAATTACTTAGAACAGTTGAATTAATGTATGAAAATTTTATTGAAAAAGACTATTGGAAATACAATGATCATTGGTTAAGTTATTGCACAAATGAACTTAGTCTAATCTCACCTAAGTCTAAATACATTGAGTTTGGTATTAAAAACTATATTCCATATTTAAAAAGATATAAATTCAGGCGTACTGCTAGAGGTACTTTCCTAGAAATGCTTATGGCTTCTTATAAAATGGTAACCCGACTAAATTATGAAGCTAACATTGAACTTTTAAAAAACTCTAAATTTGATGAACTTTGTGATGTAATAAATACACGAGTTGAATATCAACGAGTAGTTGGTTTCTTTTATCCAGAACTTGCCATATATTTTAAAAAACCAAATATTATTATGAATAGTTTTTTTGTTCGTCAAGAAAATTTCAGAACCCGTATTGATGATAATGAACATAATCTTTCAGGTTATATAGCATATTATCTACACTTTAAAAACATCGAAAAACCAGTTGCTTAAGTTAAGTAAGCTATATAAAAACCAATATTATTTTAAATTAAAATTAATGAGATTTAAATATGAAAGCTGAATATTTCTTCTTATTTCCAAAAATTGATGAGAAAAAAAATGGTTTGGTTTTTGCTCTTTTAAAACGCGCTAAAATTCTAAATGAACAACTTAGTATAGATCCGATCATTGTTACCACCGACTATGATCGTTATTTAGCAAAAAATTATTGGAGTTTAATTTCCAGTCAATTAGCACCTGCTTCTATAGGCTATCTAAATTTATATGGTGACTTACAAGGTACACATTTACGTCTTTCATCACCTCAACACCACCCAATTCAAGAAAATTTTTTCAATCCTGGTGTTCTAAAAAAACCAATTTCTTCAACTTTTAACCAACGAATTCACGATAAAAACAATAAAAATTATTTGTATGAAATACGACATCAAGAATACCAAACATTACGCTATGTGAACACTTTTCAAAAAGGTATTAAGAATGGTCGTATAATCTATGATACTTATGGATTTTTAAGTTGTATACAAATTATCAACCCTTCAACTCAAACAGTCTTAACTGAAACGTATTACCATACAAATGGCTACCCTGTAATGATAAAGAACTATCAACTAAATGAAGAAAAAAAGAATATCCTTATAAATATATTTCTATTAAATAAAAATGGTGTGATTACTGAAGTTTTCGATGATGAACAGCAATTGATTCAATATTGGTTTTTAACACTCTCTAAAAAATATAGTAGCAATCTAATCTATATACTTATTGATCGTGCAATACATTTTTATGAACCTATGAGAAAAATAAAAATTAAAAATATGCGTTTTATCGGAACAATACATGCTACACATTTAAATGGAAATGATATTTATAAATCTAGTATTAACCGTCATTATCAAAGTTATTTCAAACATTCTGAATCACTTGATGCATTAGTTGTACTGACTGAACGTCAGAAAGAACATATTCAAAAGCGTTTTGGTTTAGATGATAAACTTTTTGTTATTCCTCACATATACGAAAAAACTGTACTTCCAGTTAATTTTGAAAGTCGTGATCCTCTTTCTTGTTTAACAATTGCCCGTTATGACAAAGCAAAAAATTTAGATAGTTTAATACGCGTATTCAGCCTTGTTGTTAAAGAAATTCCTGATGCATATTTAAACATCTACGGATTCGGCGGTGAACAGAAATTTCTGCAAGATGAGATTGATTCCAATAATATGGGAAATCATATTAAATTAATGGGTTATAACGAAAATACTGACGATCTATATAATCAAGCGAGTTTATTTTTATTTTCCAGTCGATCTGAAGGTTTTGGTATGGCTGTGTTAGAGGCTCTTTGTCATGGTTGTCCAGTGGTTAGTTACAATATTGATTATGGTCCTTCTGATATGATCAACGATGACCATAACGGTTATTTAATTACTTTCGAAGATGAAGAGTTATTTGCTAATAAAATTATTTCTTTATTGAAAGATAACCAAAAACGAAAAAAATTTAGTGAAGCTGCTTATGCTTGTACAGAGCTTACAGACCAAGTCAAATTTGCTCAAAAATGGCAAGAATTATTTTTAAAAATTCAATAATGAATCGAACTCTTATTTCTGGACGATTATTGGTCTTCATTCCAATTTTATTTTGTGCTGATCTCAATGCAAGCTCCATTTGCGCATCAAGTAAACCCACTTTTATCACTCAACTTGATAAAGTTTATTTTGCTGATTCAGATCTTCGTATTTTCTATACCGATAATGGTTTGAATGCGATATCGTCTATCAGAGATGAAAATAGAAATAATGTACCTGATTATATCGAAAATATTGCAATTCAAGCCAATAGTGTACGTAGAGCATGGAATCATTTAGGTTATCAGGACCCTTTAAATAGCCCTAGATATAAAGATATTGAATACATTGATATCCATGTACGAAAATTAAATGGCTTAGGTTTAGCTTATGACAAACCTCATAGACATACCAATCACCCAATTAAAAAAAATGCATGTGCTCTTATTCTTGAAGTGAATAGCAATATAGCTAATTTTACAACGGAGTCTTCACTAGTCTCTCATGAGCTGTTTCATCTCTATACATATGGTTACACTATGTTTAAGCAACCGTGGCTTACAGAAAGTATCGCTGCTTGGTCTGAGGGGCTAATTACTAAAGGAAATTTAGGTGCATATGGTCAAAGAAAATTACCTAACACTGTGCATGAATTGAATAAATATGTACTAGCAAGAACTTATAAATCATCCCAATTATGGAATCGTCTTACACTTATTCTTGATCAATCGAAAGGTCAGTTACATTTACCATCAAATATATCGCATGCTCGTTATGTCGATGGTCAACCTGTTTTTCGAGATCAATCACTTAAAGGTTCCCTTTTCATAAGAACTTTCCTAGAAAATCTAAGTAAACAAGATAAATACCTTTCTCGTCATAATAATTGGCGACCCTATGAATGGAAAGAGTCTCTGCAACGCTCATCTGCGTTGAATGTAGAATTATTTTCTGTGCTCTTGAAAACCATTGATCTATCCAGCAATCAAAATAAAGAACTTAGAAAGTTTGAATTTGTACTAAATTCTTATATTAATAATGAAAAAATTAAATAATTCACTTCTAATATAAACATCTTCACATCTTCACATCTTCATATCTTCACATCTTCACATCTTCACATCTTCACATCTTCACATCTTCACATCTTCACATCTTCACATCTTCACATCTTCACATCTTCACATCTTCACTTTTAGTAAAAAGTAGAATTTATAGAAATAAAAAGAGAAGGCACGCATGCCTTCCCTTTTAATTAAAATTTACGTCAACGATTCTTAATTAGAATAATAGTTGATTATTTTGCAATAATTCATCTAATGTCGTTTCAGTATTTTTCAATACGATAAGATCAGTTGAGTTATAAACATTTCCAGTACCATCACGGTCAACACTAATTATAGTATTGCCAGCTCCATCAGCAGTTACAGTAACGTAATTTGCAATATTGCTAGCATCAGCGCCACTTAGAAGTGTACTGATATCAACTTTATCACCTTGCGCTAAATTGAAGTCAGTCCATTCATCTGTACCATTTCCTCCAGTTGCATCAGCACTATTCAGTAAGTTAAACACTACTGTATCTGCTCCTGCACCTGACGTTATGATGTCATGATTCGCAGTACTTATAACCTCGCTACCGATGTTTACGGTTAATGTTGCTATGGTACTTTCGTCACCTGTTGCAGCAACCAGTTTATAGTTCAGTATAGCGATGTCACCAGAAGCCGCTGAACCATTTGCTGTGAAAGTATACGCTCCATTTGCCGAAACAACGAAGGTGCCATCTTCAACTGTGATTGTTTGACCATTCGCTTGTACATATGTACCTGGTGAAGTTTCGACAAATACTTTGGTACTTGCTCCACCTGTTACATCTACACCATTACCCGAATCATCTGTTAACAAGTTACCAGTAGATGTTACCGTCGCACCATTTCCAACGAATTGATCGTAGTGAGTGAAGGTTGTATTTACTGTCGTATTCACAGTTGTTGTGTTGGTCCCAGCAATTAATGGAATATTAGATTCTGTACTACCAAATACAACACGCCATTGGCTAGCTGTATCTGAAGCCGAAACTTGATATGAACCACTAATTAACACCGTACCACCAGCATCACCCAAGATTGGGGAAGAATGAACGACAGATGCAGATGCCCCAGGTTGCGTTGTCCATACACCATTCACAAGTTTTTGCACTTGATAACTGAATGTATCTCCATTCGCTGAACTATCGAAAATACCACCTTGAGTTGTGACTGAGAAATTAATTGAAGCTGCGGTATTTGCTGCCACATTAATTGCATCACTCGTATCACTACCAGCTACTGAAGTAGCACCACCAAATAAAGGTTTTGTGCTGCTTGCAGCCATTGTACCCGTATCAACTGTTGTATTAGTCGATGGAACCAAAGTAATCGCAGCTGTCGCTGTATTATCGGTTGCCGTCAATGCTACAACACCATCTTGAGTTGGATCTTCTGGCCATGTGATATCAAGATCGTTTGTATCGATGCGAATATTTAAAGTCGCTGTGTCTTGATGTCCATCACCATCTTGAATGGTGTAAGTGAAGCTATCAACTTTACCTAGACTATTTGGAACAGTGAAATCACGGATGTATTCATAATTACCATTTTTATCAATGAACAACTCACCATATTCACCTTGAATACGAGTAAATGCATCACTGTCTTGTGGTAAAGCAGTTGTTACACCATCTTCATTAGCAACACTAATAACTGTCGCAGTTTCACCAGCATGAATAACGTCTGCTACATCAGTAGGATTTTCAGGATTGTTTGCTGAAATTACATTACCTTTAGCTACAACGTCACCATAATCACTTAGTACTTCGTTAGTTACTGAGATACTTGCGATACCAATACCAGTTACTTGAACACCTTCACCTGGAGTCAGTACAAGTGCGTATTGTCCTTCAGGTAGATTATCAATAGATGCTCCTCCACCCATAACTCCACCGATGAATCCAACCATGATACCAGCGTTGTCTATTTTGCTGTACGGTTCGTATCCACCAGTATTTTCGTTATAACGAAGAATATTTAGGTCATATGAACCAATACCACCACCGAATAAAACGCCACCAAAAGATACATCAAACGATGCAATTCCACCTTCAGGTACGTTCACAGTAATTGGTGTTTGACCTTTCAAGTCGATAATTGGACCAATCAATGATAATGACGGGAAGGTTACTAGTGCGCCACCTGGAATATCAGGATTAGTGACTACTGGTGTGATTTCACTCATAACTGTAGCTACATCGTTAATTGCATCTAAATACAATGGCGCTATTGCTTCAGTTGGTTGTGATTCATTTTCAGCCACATCTGTTGCAGTCACATCTACAACTTCATTGTTTGCTAAATCACCTGGATTTACTGGAACAGTGTAATTACCATTTTCATCAGTAACTGCTGTGCCCAATACGTTACCTTCTTGGTCTTTAACAGTGATTGTTGAACCTGGTTCTGCTGTACCTGTAATTGCATCGCCAGCATCATTAAATTCAGCTGTCGGTGCATCTGGTGCTGTAGTGTCATCTGCTGTTGCTTGTGTTGGATCAGATTCATTACCAGCTGCATCTGTCGCAGTCACATCAACTACTTCTCCATTGGTTAACGGAGTTGTGAGATCTACTGTGTAGTTGCCATTTTCATCAGTAACCACTGTACCCAATACGTTGCCGTTTTGGTCTTTAACAGTAACTGTTGAACCTGGTTCTGCTGTACCTGTAACTTGCGTTCCGTCATTAACAACATCAGCTGTCGGTGCATCTGGTGCTGTAGTGTCATCAGAATCGCTGTCGCTATCAGAGTCGCTGTCAGAATCAGAGTCGCTGTCAGAGTCAGAATCGCTGTCAGAGTCAGAATCGCTGTCAGAGTCAGAATCGCTGTCAGAGTCAGAGTCGCTATCAGAGTCAGAATCGCTGTCAGAGTCTGAGTCGCTGTCAGAATCGCTGTCAGAGTCTGAGTCGCTGTCAGAGTCAGAATCGCTGTCAGAATCAGAGTCGCTGTCAGAGTCAGAATCGCTGTCAGAATCAGAGTCGCTGTCAGAATCAGAGTCGCTGTCAGAGTCAGAATCGCTGTCGGAATCGCTGTCAGAGTCAGAATC
>NZ_KB849764.1:0-120447 GCF_000369005.1 Acinetobacter beijerinckii CIP 110307 | reverse complement strand
GATCTTCTAGACCAACTGTAATTTCTTCTCCATTGGTAAGTGGCTCATCTAATTCAACTTCAAATGTGCCATCTGGTTTAACCGTGCCTTCACCAATAACATTACCATCTTCATCTTTGATGATAACTTTAGTGCCCGGTTCGCCTTTACCTGTAACGGTTGTACCATCTTCACTTACTGCAACATCAGTTGGTGCTGCTGGTGGAGTTGTATCTTTTGGCTGAGTAGACGAAGATTTATCATCGTCATTATTAGCCCACCACAAAATTCCTGCCGCTGTTAACGGAACTGATAACCAAGCCCAAGGCGATGCTACACCATCGTGATAAAGTAGTGGTTCAATCTTATCTATATAGCTAAATGTAATATTTTCTAATAATGCTCCATTGCTATCAGTAAACTGAACCCAAAGTAATTTATGTTCGTTATCCTCAAAAACTAAACTATTGTCAGTTGAATAATCACCACCTTTAAAGAAATTAACAATTACAATTTGTTCGCCATTTTTTAAAGTAATAATTGCATTTCTGCCGTCCTGCTTTATTTCAGAAACATCATCTTTGTTTACTTTTATTAAAACGACTGATGCTTCGGAAATAGAAACAGTATCTTTTGTTGTGGTCTCTAAGGTTTCATGACTTTCCTTAGAAACAACCCTTATTTCTGACATATTTTCTGCCCCTTATTAGGATCATTTAATTAAACAAATCCAATTTAAAGCTCTTCTATTTTATTGATTAAAATAAAAATCGCCCAAATTAGTGCTTAAATTAGACAAAAAAAAGGTCAACCTCAACGCAATAAGAGGTTATAAACATGAATTACATCACACTATCTTAGACGATAAATTAGTATAATAATTAATCAATTGGGGGTTTTTTAACATTTACCTATATTTTTCATACGGTTAATTATTATTAAATTATTTTCCATGTTAATGCTTTCTTGTGTTTTAAAACATAATTAATAAAAACCACAAATTTAAAACAAATGATAAGTATGGATTAATAAATTAAATTAAAATTCTAAATTAATTTCGCAAAACAATCAAAAAATATAAAAAACTACAACTTTATTAAAGAAAATTTCAATAAGTTAATAAGTAAAATAATTATCAAAAAACAAACCTTTAAGAAAAAACAATTAAAGCAAATAAAAAACATACACTTATAGCAAAACATTATTTGTAAATTCTTTTACACAACAAGATAAATTAATTAAAAAATGTTTTTAATCATAATTTCTATAACATTTACAATCATAAATTTTAAAATAGACTGATTATTTCAGTATTAAAATTATGAAAAAATGGAAATGTAATTATTGTTTTGGCTATATACCTATAGACTTCTCTAGACTACCCAACAATGAACTTGTTGATTTCAAAATTTCTTCAAAAATAAAAGTTTACTCAAGAAAAGGAAGAATTCTTTCGAGATTAAATAATAAATATTTTATTGTGTCTGGAATAGATTTTTTCCTTATTGAGCACAATCTAGTCTATCCTCGAAATGCCCCAGCAAAATTGATATATAACATGTTTTGGCTTTGTAACTGTAATGATAAATAATCAGTATAGCTTATATATTAAATCAAAAAAAACCCCACTTTTCTGGGGAGGAAAGTGGGGGTGCGATATAGCATTATAAACATGCTATCGTAAAGTCTGAGAACTTCATTTGAATAAATGAGTACCTATTAAATCATAAAATTTTTAAAACTTCTCTTTCTTCTACACTCAAAAAAATATTATCAAAAAAAATTGCTTTCCCATTTTGGATAAAATCTTTTTCCATTGTATCAAGATGAAAATGACTTTCTGCATATACTTCCTGAAACAAATTTAATAAATCATATTTAGCATCACTGACACAACTTTTCTTAAAATTACTTAACTCTCGATCAACATCTTCACGCATGAGTTTCATAAAGTGTTTACGAGATGCAGCATTATTTATATTAAAAAAAAATCGTGTACTTTCATCAAAACCTTTATGAAATACCATCTCATAAACTTTCATTTTTTATAAACACCTGAATGAAATTAAATTTAAAGTCTAAGAAATATAAATTATTTAAACAAAATTTATCATTAAGATACTCATTATGCAAAATATATCACACAATTAAATACATATGTATTGCAAAAAAACTTGCAAGCAATCTATAAAACAATCGAATAAATTAAACAAATTCAGCAACTTATATTTTAAAAAGTCAACCTAAATTTAATTATAATTATCCTACCCCTATGAACTAAATTATAAAAAAACACAGTACATTATCTGTCTACCCTATAATATAAAAAAAATTATTGGTATTTTTTAATTTTATATCTTAAAAAATAAGATTAAGTATAAAAATATATTGTGAATTTTCCATTCAATCTACGTAGGTTTTAATCTTAATTCGTCAATTTTAATGAAAATAATTCGAATTAGATCATTGTAGAAACTTGTCAATAACCTAATTGGCTAAAGAAATCAGATATCAGTTTTTTATTGTTGGTTATTTTCTCAATCGAACTCGTATTGCTTTTTGATAATTACGACTGATTTGTTAAGATGTAGCTATAAACTCTTTGAGCATCATCTTTCTATCAAATTCATATTTGATTTATGAATTAAACGCCAAAGTCAATTTTTAAGAAACTAGATTAGATTTTTTCGAGTAGTTAGTTAGAATAAATCATTCAGACTAACTAATTAGCATTTAAATATAAGGACTTAATACGCATGAACAGTGACTCAGTTATGGCTGATCTTTCATCCCATACGCCGATGATGCAGCAATATCTAAAGGTCAAAATGGAATATTCGCATGCATTACTGTTCTACCGTATGGGTGACTTTTACGAACTTTTTTTTGAAGATGCTCATCAAGCCGCTAAGCTTTTAGGTATTACTCTGACTCATCGCGGCAAAGCCAATGGTGAGCCAATACCTATGGCAGGTGTGCCTTATCATTCAGCTGAAGGTTACCTTGCCCGTTTGGTTAAAGCAGGTCGCACAGTCGCAATTTGTGAACAAGTTGGTGAGGTTACAGGTAAAGGTCCTGTTGAACGCAAAGTTGTCCGTGTTTTAACACCTGGTACATTAACTGATGATGCGCTGTTAGGCAGTTATCAATCCTCTAATCTTGTTGCAGTATGTATTCAACAAAATCAAATTGGTTTTGCCCTTCTTGATTTAAGCGCTGGTATTTTTAAAGTCCAACAGCAGCCATACAAACCAGAACAGCTTTCAATCGAACTATCTCGCTTAATGCCAAGTGAAATTTTGATTGATGAGGACTTGATTGATAAAAACATTATTGAGCAAATCAAAAAAAATCTTGATTGCTCAATCACTAAACGCCCAAATGTCGATTTCAATTTAAATAATGCACAGAAAACCTTATGTGATCAATTTTCAGTTTCAACATTATCAGGATTTGGCTTAGATTCTTTGCCTCTTGCAAAAGCAGCAGCAGCAGCTTTAATCCATTATGCAAAAGAAACACAAAAAACAGCCTTACCACATATCCGTTCTATTCAAATAGAACAAAGCACTGACTTTATCGCACTTGATCCAATCACACGTCGTAATTTAGAAATTGTTGAACCTTTATTCGATCATGGAACTTCACTATTTCAATTGATCAACGATTGCCAAACTGCTATGGGTGGACGCTTACTCAGTCGAACTCTAATGCAACCTATACGTGACACTGCCATTTTGGATGCTCGCCTTGATGCTACAGAACAATTATTAAAAGGTTATCACGAGTCCCCTCTTCGTTTAGTGCTCAAAGAAATTGGCGATATTGAACGTGTCCTGAGCCGAGTTGCTCTAGGTAGTGCTCGTCCGAGAGATTTGGTTCAACTTCGTCAAGCTTGCGCACAAATTCCATTTCTACGCCATTCACTCGCGCCTGTTTTAAAAAACAAATCATCAAAATTACTGTCCCAACTAGATCTTGAACTAGGGGATTTTAAAAGCCTTCATCAGCATTTAATGGCTGCGATCGTTGAAAACCCTCCTGTGCTACTTCGTGATGGCAATGTGATCGCTGAAGGTTATGATGATGAATTAGATGAACTACGGAAAATCCGAGATCATGCAGGTCAATTCCTGATTAATTTAGAAATAAAGGAACGTCAACGCACAGGCATTAATACACTCAAAATTGGCTATAATCGTGTCAGTGGTTACTATATTGAACTAACACGTGCTCAGGCAGAACAAGCGCCAGCAGATTATATTCGTCGTCAAACACTCAAAAATGCAGAGCGTTATATCACTCCTGAACTTAAAGGCTTTGAAGATAAAGTCTTATCAAGTGAATCGCGCGCGCTTGCACGTGAAAAACTTTTATTTGAATCGCTACTCGATGAACTACGTCAGAATATTGCACATTTACAAATGATGAGCGCTGCAATTGCAAATATCGATGTTCTTGCAAATTTTGCTCATCAATCGCGTTTAAATAACTGGGCTAGACCAGAATATACACATGAAACAAGTATTAAGATTCAAGCTGGTCGTCATCCTGTCGTTGAGGCTATCAATAAAGCGCCTTTCACACCGAATGATACGCTGCTAGATGCTCAACATCGCATGGCGATTATTACAGGTCCAAATATGGGCGGTAAATCCACCTTTATGCGTCAAATTGCACTGATTAGCTTACTTGCTTATTGCGGCAGTTTTGTGCCAGCAAAATCAGCAAAGTTAGGCTCAATCGATCGTATTTTTACTCGTATTGGTTCTGCTGATGATTTATCAACAGGTAAATCTACTTTTATGGTTGAAATGACTGAAACAGCACAAATCCTACATCATGCGACCAGTCAATCTTTAGTGTTAATGGATGAAGTCGGTCGCGGTACAAGTACCTATGATGGTCTTTCATTGGCTTGGGCATGTGTCGTTGATTTGACGAAACGAGTCAAATGTTTATGTCTTTTCGCTACCCATTATTTTGAATTAACTGAATTGGGAACTGAAGCAGGTATTGATAATTATCACGTTACTGCTCAAGAACTGAATGGCAATTTGATATTGTTGCATAAAGTTCAACATGGACCTGCCAGTCAAAGTCATGGTTTACAAGTTGCAAAATTAGCGGGTATTCCCGCAAACGTGATTAAAGAAGCACAAAAGCGTTTGAAAATTTTAGAAAAACAGCAACATCAGCATTTACAAAGTAGCGTACAAAATGATTTATTCAGTGCGGTAGAACATGAAATTGAAACTCAAGTGATTGAGAAAATCATTGAAGTGGAAACTCAATCGCCAGCGTTAGCGTTATTGGAACAAATCGAAGTAGATGATCTAACACCGCGTCAAGCACTTGAACAACTCTATTTACTCAAAACTGCTTTGAAGTCGTAATTCGGCATACGATTTTGAAGCTAACACACATGAGCAGATGATATTAAACTGGATTCTGCTCAAAACACTTAATTCAATCAAATGAATTGGAGAAACTATATTAAGGTAAATTTTAAACCACTGACTGATTTAGAAATCGATTTAATTTGGCAACAAATTAGCCGCCGCGAATTGATTACACAAATGTATCTGCAACATCAGCAGAATTTAACGCTAGTTGATTGTTATTTTGATGTTGAACATTGGGATGAATATCATTTATTGAATGATCCACTACTCTTAAAACATCTGTATCAGCAAGGTGGATTGTGCATTGGAGCATATCACTCAGATAAATTATTGGGTGTGCAAATGGTATCCAATCAAATTATCCAAGATTTTCCTGATGCAAAGCTTTTACAATATTTTTATGTCGATGCTGATCATCAAGGTTTGGGTATAGGCAAGCAACTAATGCAATCTGCTGTTTCAGCAGCGAAACAGCTCAAAGCAAAACAGCTCTATATTTCAGCAACACCAAGTAAACGCACTGTTGACTTCTATCTGAAACAAGGTGCAAATCCTTTAGAAAACCCAGACCAACAGCTTTTTCGCCTCGAACCTGAAGATATTCATTTACTGTATACCATTTAATCTTCAGCACCTTAATGTTGAGATGATTAAGTTTAAAAAAAAGATTTAATCATCGCAATTTAATCGTCGATTTACACAATTTCTACCCTAATACTTGATGATTTAAATAGTTAAATGCTTTATTTTTTTAGAAAAATTCAAACCACCACCAAAATTTTCATTTATTATCAATATATTATCTTATTTTTCACATGTATAAATAAACAATATCAATAAAAGCAATTGTTTGTTTCCCCCTTTTTTGCCTACAATAGCCTATTCCAAACAAAAAACCGTATTTTTAGGTAGCTGTCGCCATGACCTTTGTTGTCACTGAAAATTGTATTAAATGTAAATATCAAGATTGTGTTGAAGTTTGCCCAGTAGACTGCTTCTATGAAGGTCCAAACTTCCTTGTTATCAATCCAGATGAATGTATTGATTGCGCATTATGTGAACCTGAATGTCCAGCAAATGCAATTTTCTCGGAAGACGAGCTTCCTGAAGGTCAAGAAGTCTTTATTGAGCTTAATGCTGAATTGTCAGAAACATGGGCTGGCAACAACATTACTCAAATTGGTGAGCAACCTGCTGATCGTGAAGACTGGAATGGTAAACCAAATAAATTGCAATATTTAGAAAAATAATTAAAAAAAGACCAGTCCTGACTGGTCTTTTTTTATACCTGAAGCACACATTTCTTTGCAATTGCACCATTATTTGTGCGTTATTTTGCATTAAAATAATACATCTATAAGCTCTAAATTACGAACTGCCTTCTTATGATGCGAAATCGATTACAGGGTCTTTTCACGTTTTGTCTCATCCCTGCGATGATGGTTGGCTGTGTCAGCTCAACGAAAGTAAATCAAAATCAAGGTAAAAGAATTCATATTCCTCAGGAACAAGTCACTTTCACTCGACCTATTCCAAGTAAAGTTGAACCTACATCATACCGCCAATGGCTAAACCAAGGCGAAAACTATGCTCGTGTTCGAGAATATGAACAATTTCTAAATCGTAATAATGTTGCACATATTATTCCTAGTTTTGAGTTATTACGCACTGCAAGAGATTGGCAAAAATGCGGTCGCTCAGAATATATGGTTCCTAACCGTGAATTATGGAATAACTCTCTTTCTACTTTACGTGTTTTTAAATATTTGATTGCAGCAAAAATTTTGACCGATTTTGAAGTCACCTCAGTCTATCGTGATTTACCACTCAACCAATGTGCTGGTGGTGCAGGTTCTTCAAAACACCTGTTTAACTCAGCTATCGATTTTCGTATTGGTCCGGAATATCCACAGCCTCAAGACTATGCTTACATCGAACAGACTAAATTTAAACTGTGTCAATTTTGGGGACAGCATGGTCAAAGCCTAAACTTAGGTATCGGTTTATATAGCTCTGGACAAATTCATATTGATACACAAGGCTATCGCACTTGGGGACCAGATTTAACTCGTAATAGTTCTATGTGTAATTTTTAATACAGATCGTCCGCAAAATAGAAAAGAGATCATTAAGATCTCTTTTTCATTTCATAGATGATGATTAATTTTGCAATCAAATTGCACTCTCTTCATAAATGTTTAAAATGCAGCTAACAGATTCATAGGTAAATTTGATTATGCAACAGATGTGGACCGACATTGATGACTATATCAATTCTCATTTAATTCCCACAGATCCAAGACTTCAACATGCTTTAGATAATACTGACACGCAAGGGTTTTCTAATCATTTGGCTGTTGCACCTAATCAGGGTATGTTCCTACAAATGTTGATTCAAATGAATCAATGTAAACGTGTACTTGAGTTAGGAACTTTTGGTGCTTATAGCACCATTTGGCTTGCTAAAGCACTTCCAAAAGATGGCTATCTGCTAACAGTTGAAGGACGAGATACGCATGTCATTATTGCTCAAGAAAATATTGATTATGCCAATATGCCAACGAACATCGAACTAAAAAAAGGGCGTGGTGCAGACATCATGAATCAGTTAATCGCTGATGGAAGTGATGCTTTTGACTTCATATTTATTGATGCTGATAAGCAAAGTTATCGTGAATATTTTGAATTAAGCCTAAAGCTTGCACACTCTGGCACTATTATCGTACTAGATAATGTTATTCGTGCTGGTGCGATCTTAGATGAAACCAATAAAAAGCCAAGTATTGAAGGCATTCGTGAAGCTTTTACAGCTTTAAAAGACCATCCTCAATTATTATCGTGTACTGCTTTACAAACGGTAGGCTCAAAAGGTCATGATGGCTTTGCAATAGCCATAGTAAAATAGAGATTAAAAAACAACCTATTAAATTTAATCTTTCAATTTCAATAGATTATATTTATCTCAAATGCTTTTCCATATAGTTATCCACAGGAATTGCGGATAACTATATAGAATAAAATGAACTACTTAGCCACCAAAAGTGGAACATTGGCATTTCTAAAAATTGTTGTGGTGATACTTCCTAAGAAGAATTGGTGAATTTTACTATGACTAAAAGCACCTAAAACAATTAACTGTATGTCATGTTCCTTTTGATATTCCAAAATATTTTGTGCAACATCGCCATATCGATAAATAGAAATAACTTCTAAACCAGCATCGGTTAAATACTTTTCTGGCTCTGCGAGCATTTCAGGATGATCACCTACATAAAGCAAATGACACTGGAGTTTTTTCAATAAATCACTTTGGGCAATTCGTTGGAGCATTTTCTGACAAGTTGGAGAGTATTCATAAGCAAAAATAAAACGCTTCGGTGGTTGGAAATGTTCTCCTACAGTGATTACTGTGCAATTCGCTCCACGAATAAAGTTTTCAACATTACTACCAATAGGTTTGTTTTTTTCTGCTGCCCTTTCACCTACACGACCAATGATAACGACATCATTTTCATTCAGGATATTGAAGCTTTGTTCAAGAAAATCACCTTTTTCCTGAATTTTGGTACTGGTGAGTCCGTATTGCTTTTCAATTAAATCTGAAATGTGCTTAAGTAGATTATTACTATAATCGAGTGCTAACTCACTTTGTTTTTGTTCCAACTCAGCAAGTTCTTTTAAGAGCATCGCATTGCTCTCAAAGCCAATCACCCCGCTAATTTCACCTAAGTGATAGCTCGCTGGATAATAGTCCAAGATTTGCAATAGTACTAACTCTCTCTGCGTTTGTTTTGCAACCCAAACTGCTGCTTCAGCAACAGCATCAATACAGGGTGAAGAATCAATACATGCAATGACACGGTTCATATTCGCCTCTCTTTAGGTAAATACCTTAGGTCTTCTACTTATTTTTAACTTAACACAGATAAAAGCATGGTGGGTTAAATTTATGTATAGAATCTCATGAGATTTTTTTATGCTTTTTATTCAGTTCGATAGCGTATCAATTTTGCTGGATTTCCTGCAACAACAGCATAGTCTTCTACATCTTTTGTGACCATACTATTCATACCAACCACGGCATAATTACCTATTTTCACACCATCTTTAATTCCAACATGTGCTCCAAGCCAAACATCTCGACCAATTTCAATCCCTTTAGAAGTGACAGGCTGTTGGTAAATGGGACGGTCTAAATCCATACCATGATCAAAAGCATATAAATGGCTATAAGCCGCTACTCTCACTTGATCATGTAATTTTATTCCTGACTTCCCCCCATCTAAAATACAATGATGATTAATTGCAACTTCGTTACCGATCTCTAATGGTCCATGTAAAGTACAATCTGCTGCAATAAAGGTATTATCTCCAATAATAATATTGCGTCCACGCTCTGCAAAAATATGCGCTAACGGCGAAATAAAACAATTTTTACCGATCTCAATCGTTTCCATATCCATGAGATAGGCTTGATATTCTATTTGCCATGCTTCAGCCCATTCTCGATGTTTAGTTTTAAGTGACCAGTACAACCAAGGCATATAATTGAGGCGATGTTTATGTTGTTCCCTATATTTCAATAAAGGATCATTGATCATTTCTGACACTCCTCTATGGGCTTAAGTTGCTCACGCCCCGAGAGGCATTGCCTCATAATAGAGAACAAAAAAATTTCAGTCATCACATACATGTAATTTCTCACGTCCTCTACTCACATCTTGAAGTTTTAATTTTAAAGGCTCAATTTGATGAATCTGTAGTCGTGCTAAAACAACAACACCTATTTCAGTATAACTTTCTTGATATTCAATATGTTGATGTAATAATTCATATTGAAGAATTGCCCACTCGTTAAATAAACAAGAAAATTGAACCTCTTTTTTTTCAATCAACTCTATTTTTTCAGCCAATAACAAACATTGACCCGCACAACCACCATAAGCACGGACTAAACCACCAGTTCCCAACTTTACACCGCCGTACCAACGGTTGACTAAAACGATCACATTGCTTAGTTCATTGCCTTCTATGGTAGCAAGAATAGGTCTTCCAGCTGTTCCTGAAGGCTCTCCATCATCATTGAAGCGAACATGGTGACCAATTTTCCATGCCCAACATTGATGTGTTGTAGATAAATCTTTGTTTTCTGCTAAAAAGTCTTTTACTTGTTGCTCATTTTCGACAACTGCTGCAATCGCTTGGAAACGACTTTTTTTAATGTCTTCTTCAAAAGTAACCGAACTAGCAATGGTGAATGGCATAAAACATAAATATAAAATTTAAAACAAGATTATAGCTTTTTACATGCTAAATAAAAAACCTCGCATCACGCGAGGTTTTAAACCATCAAAATTTAACGTTCCCGCAAAGCTTCTTTTGCTTTATTAAATGGTTTAAGCAAGTAATCCATAATCGTTTTTTGACCTGTTTTAATGTCTACTGTGGCAACCATACCTGGTGTAATACCAAACTCTTTACCCGCTTTATTGTGTAATTTATCAGAATCAGTACGAATATAAACACGATAATAGAATTGATCCTGTTTTACCTCATCACGAATGGTATCAGGTGAAATGACAGTGACCTTACCTTTTAAACCACCATAAATAGAATAATCATAAGCAGTAATTTTTACTAATGCTTCTTGTTCTGGGCGAATAAATGCAATGTCTCTTGGTGAAATACGTGCTTCGATGAGTAATTTATCTTCCAAAGGTACAATTGTCATCAACTTACCATTCTGCGGAATCACACCACCTAAGGTTGTAACATCAATTTCCTTCACAATCCCTCTAACAGGCGCTTTAAACACTAAGCGTTGTAAACTATCACTACGCCCCATCACCACTTGTTGCTGGGTTTGGATATCAGTATTTGCTTTAGATAATTCTTCACGAGCTTTTACATAATATTGATTTCGTACATCATTCATTTTATTTTGAAGATCATTTGCTTCTCGTTTTAATCTCAAGACTTCAACTTCACTCGCAGCACCCTTGGCTACCAAAGGCTCAGTCATCATTAATTCTTGTTGAACAAGTTTAAGTGCTTGTTGAAAACCAGCAATAGATTGCTCTAAATTGTCACGACGAGAATAATATAGTGCTGTTTCTTCTTTAACTAACTTAGGTTCTTTTAAAACATCTTCAGGAAAGGCTAAAGCTGCACCATTTACTTCTGCTCTTAAACGAGCAGCAGTCGCCTGTGAAGAAACCAAAAGAGATTTGGATTCACCTACATTTGAAGCGAATCGTGTAGGATCTAACTGAGCAAGAATTTCGCCTTTTTGAACAATGTCACCCTCTTGCACATCTAATCTCGTTAAAATACCACCTTCGAGCGATTGAATAACTTGCTCTTTTGAAGAAGGAATCACTTTACCTGTACCAGTGGAAACTTCTTCTAAATTAAATAACCAAGCCCAGACCAGTAATACGACTAAACCAATCCCTACGATCCAGATCACTAAGGTCGAACGTGGTAAATTTGGTTCTTTATAAGAAACATTCATTGAGCGGTTATTTGTTTGTGGTTCTTCACTCATGAATCATCTCCTTGTTTAATTTGTTTTTGTTGTACTGTTGATTGATTTAGAACTTGTTCTCTTGGTCCATCCATTACAACCTTGCCATCGTTCATCACGATAATACGATCAACCAGCTCCAAAACGGCACGACGATGTGTAGCAACAACTAAAGTACGATTAGATAACCATCCTTTTAAATGATCAATTAATTGCTTTTCTGCAACATCATCAATGGCAGCAGTAGGTTCATCTAATAACAAGATATTTGGCTGGCGAATCAATAAACGTGCGAGTAACAATGCTTGTCTTTGTCCACCTGAGAAACCAACTCCACCTTCTAAAACCAAGTGGTCTAAACCTTCTTTCTTCTCTTGCACAAAACCTAAAGCACCAGTGACTTTCAATACCTTTAAAATATCTTCATCACGCGCTAATGGCGCACCCAATGTTAAATTCTCACGTATCGTTCCGTAGAACAATTGTGCATTCTGATTCAGTAAGCCCATATCACGGCGAACATCTGCGGGATCAATTAAACTTATATCCAAACCGTCTAAATGTACTGTACCATTGCTAGGAAATTGCATCGCCGATAAAATTTGCAGCAGTGTTGATTTACCTGCTCCATTGCGTCCTAAAATCGCAATTTTTTCACCTGCTTTAATTTTTAAATGTCGAATCGCTAAACTAGGTCTTGGATCATCTTCCGTATATTGGAACATTACATTTTTAAGTTCGTAGTCACCATTTAAAACTTCTTTATGGACTAAATGTGCTTGATCAGGTTGATCTACAGCTTTTTGCATCAGCTCATCAAGACTCTTCTTCGCAACTTTTGCTTGCTGTAACCGCCCTAAAATACCTGTGATTTGTGAAATTGGTGCGAGCATTCTTGAAGAAAGGATCGAACAAGCAACCAACGCACCCGTTGTCATTTCACCTTCCATAACAGCGAAACAGCCCACTAAAATGACGGCAGCATAGGTGAGACCTTGAATTTTCTGAGTCCATGCAGTTAATACACCAACAATTTTACGTTGTTGCATACTAATGTCTGCCGACACTTCATTCATGTGATTCCATTGATTTTGAAATCGAGATTCAGCACGTAATAATTTTATGTCTTCAATCCCTTGTACCGCTTCAACCAAAATGGCATTACGGATAGAAGATTCACGCATACCCTCTTGAGCCAACTCTGCGAGTTTTTTCTGAACTAATATGCCTGGTAAAATCATTAAAGGTACGACAACAAGCATGACCCAAAATAAATTACCACCAATAATTGCAAAAATAATCAGGAATAAGAAAAAGAACGGTAAATCTGCAATCGCACCCATCGTTGTTGAAGTAACTAAATCTCGCACACCTTCAAGCTCACGGATTTGTGAGATGAATGTCCCCGTAGATTTTGAACGTTCACTATTCTTAATTCGTAAAGCATGCCCAAATACACGATCAGAAATACGCAAATCTGCACGCTTACCAATAATGTCCGATAAATAAACACGAGAAACACGAAGAATAAATTCAAATACGGCTGCGATTAATACACCACCTGCAAGCACCCATAAAGTCGGAATTGATTGCGATGGCACAACACGGTCATACACTTGCATGGAGAAAATAATTGTAGCTAAAGCCAAAATATTTGCCATCAGTGAAGCAAACATAATATCTATATAGCGTTTCCAGTCTTGCAATACGATCGACCAAAACCAGCTTTGTTCGTAAGGCTTGATATATTCGTCAATACGCGCATCAGGAACTGATTTTTCTGGGCGTAACACATAGATGCTTTTGACAATATGCTTTAAAGCACCAACCGCAAATTTCTGCGATAAACCTTGATCACCACTTAATTGAATGCTGACATTTCCTTCAGTATCAGCCTTGTCAATCACTCCGACTTGACCATCATTCAGCTCAACAATCACAGGTAATCGCCAAGGATTAACCACATCATTGCTAAATTTAACTTTGCGTAAGTTAAGCCCAACTTGTCGGGTCATTAATAATAATATTTCATCTAAATTTTGATTCTGATTCCAATCAAGCTGTAAACGAACCCTTTCTTCAGAAGGTTCGATTCGATAATGTTTTGCAACTGTAAGTACCGCTTGTAACCACGGTTGATAGTTTATTTTTGTCATCATGGCTGAACTTCAAACCCCTGAATTGAAATATTATTTAAGTCGTAGGCTTGACGCGAACGTCCTGTCGTCGCAATGTATTGAGCTATACTGCTGTAAATATCGTATCGTGCTGTTTCTAATTCTGAATTTGCTCCATGAATCGCTTGCTCAGCATTTAATAAGTCTACGAGAGATCGAGTGCCTAATTTATATTGTTCTTGGTAAAGCTCTCTTGTTCTTACTGTCGTTGCTTGTCGACTCATAAGAACCTGCATTTGTCTTTGTTTATTTTCAATTTGCTCTCGGCTCATACGTATTTGATCTAGTACCTTCAAATAAACCGCATTCACTTGTGCTTTTGCTGCTTCTTCAGCAAAACTGGCTGCACGAATTTGTGAAGATGTTGCCCCACCTTGATAAAACTGACTGGTTGCTTCAAGCATAATTGCACTATCAAAACCGCCTTCTTTATCATTATTCGGGTTACGACCTTTTAATGCTTGGCTCAGTTCACCTTTGACTGATAAAGTCGGATAACGACTCAATTGTGTTTGATGTTTTTGTGAACGCGCCACATCAATTCCTGCTTGTGCAGCAATCATTTGCGGAATGGTATTGAACTTGGGAGCAGCATAAAGCTCTGATTGTTGAACTAAATCTTCAGGTATAGCCCATTGCGTTTTCCCAGCATCAAAACCAAGCAAGGTATATAAATGTTGTTGGTATTGTCCAAGCAGTGACTGCTGAGCAATCAAAGCAGATTGAGCAGACTGTAAGTAAGATTGGGCTTGCACTGGATCGGCTTGACTACTAATCCCCGCATTTGCTCTGAGATTTGCCATCTCTTGAATACGTCGAATCCCAGCAATTTGCTGGTTTGCGATTTGTATAAGTTTTTGATAGCGCTGAATATTGATTATAGTTTGAGCTACATCAAGTGAGATATCATCAATTTTAACGAGTACATTCGCTTGTTCTACAACTAATCGCGCTTGCTCAGTATTTACACCAGATTTGACTTTGCCAAAATCATAAAGCATCTGAGATGCGTTTAAAGCTAAAACTTGACGACCACGCTCACCTTTTCTAGTTAAATCCCCAGTATTTACGCCACCTGTAATCTGTGGGTAATATCCTGCTTTCGCCACATCAATATTGGCATTTTGAGCTGCTAAAGTTGCTAAAGTTTGTGAAATCTCAGGATTACGCTGAACTGCAATTTGAACGGCATCTTTCAAAACCCGACGTTCACTTTGCCATAATGCGGCTGGTACCACATCCATTGGTCGCCCAGACCCCACAACGGGGAGTTCCGTCGTCGATGTAGTAACTGAGAAATTACTTAGTTTCTGCATATTCGCAGTTTTAAAGTCATCATTACTCTTTGGAGAAAACAACTGGGATATATTGTTTTTTAAAGTATGATATTGCTCACTTGGTGTTGTTGCATGAGTAATTGAAACAGATAACGACGCTATATATATTAGCCACTTTAAATCTGTACATCTTTTACGTGCTCCATCATCTAACTTTCTATCTATCTTGATGCTCATATTCTTGTCATATTGTTATCATTTAAAAGCACATTCATTCTACTCATTTTTTTAGGAAAAGCACTATGCTCTAAACACTAATTAATACCTATTTAAGTGTTTGTTTTTTGTATAATAGCTCACACTCTTTATGATCTTATTATATTAAAAAGATGATATTCTTAAAACAAATTAACATTTAAAATCAATTAGATGCATTTTAAAAATCTTTTAAAACCTATATATTAATCATGTATCTACAGTTTAAATTTCAAATTTATAAAAAAAGAGCAATAAATGCTCTTTTAAAATATTAATTGCTCAGATTTAAACCACAAAATCATCACCTAAATAAACCTTACGTACTTGTTCATTATCTAGTATCTCTTGTGGAGTACCCTCTGCTATCACAGAACCCTCACTCACAATATAAGCTTTCTCACAAATCGCAAGTGTTTCACGAACATTATGATCAGTAATTAAAACACCAATTCCACGGTCTTTTAATGTTTGAATAATATCCTTAATGTCACCAACAGAAATTGGATCTACTCCAGCAAAAGGTTCATCGAGTAACATAAATTTAGGATCAGCAGCTAATGCACGAGCAATTTCTGCTCTACGGCGTTCACCACCAGAAACACTCATGCCTAATGAGTCTTTAATATGACTAATCTTGAAGTCATTCAATAATTCAGTCAGTCTTTGCTGACGTTGCTGCTTATTCAAATCTTTACGCGTTTCTAAAATTGCCATAATGTTTTCAGCAATTGTAAGTTTTCTAAAGATCGATGCTTCTTGAGGTAAGTAACCAATTCCTTTACGGGCACGCTCATGCATTGCAAGATCAGATAGATCCAAATTATCTAGATGAATCTCACCTTTATCCATACGGACAAGACCGACCACCATATAGAAACTTGTTGTCTTTCCAGCACCATTAGGCCCGAGCAAGCCTACAATTTGACCACTTTGCATGGTAAAGGAAACATCTTTTACCACCCAGCGTTTACTGTAGTTTTTAGCTAGATGCTTAATACATAGTGTTTGCACAGATCGATCCATTAATCACGTGCTCCTGGAAAACTTTTAGTACTGGTCGGTGGAATAATAATTTGAACTCGATTAGATGAAGAACCTTGAGCTTCTACATCGCCCTTGTTCATACTATATTTTAAGCTATTACCACGTATGCTTGAGCCATCTTGATAAAGATAAGCTTTGCCTGTTAATGTCAAAATTCCAGTCTCGGCATTATAAACAATGGTCTGAGCCTCTCCTCTTGCCAGTCCTTTATTAGAATCAATTTGCTGTTGAAATTTTGCTAACTGACCTTTAGCAGTGATGGTCTGAATTTCTTTTTTGGCACTTAAAGTAGCAACAATAGAATCAGCTTGTAATTTCATTGTTCCTTGTTCAATGACTACATTACCCGTATAGGTTGTAATGCCTGTTTTATCGTTATATGTCGCACGATCAGCAACCAATGATAATTGTTGATTACGATCTGAAGGCAGAGCAAAACTTGTGACTGAAGTTAATGCTAAAGCAGTAACGCAAACAACTTGTTTTAGGAAAGCTGGACGAAATTTGGTATTAAGAAGTTGGCGCATACTTTCCTCGAACTTTAAAAAATTCATATTGACCATTATTTAAATTTGCTTTTAAACCTTGACTTACAAACTCAGCACTAGGAGATTGAACGATGACTTGATGTTGAGTTTCTAATTCTCTTGTTTTTGGATAACCTGTAAGTTCATCAGTAAGAAATTCCATTTTACCTTGGTCAGATAAACTCGTTGCAACCACATTACCCGTTAGTATAACTTTAGTATTATCATTAAACGTATTTGCTTGTTTTGCATAAAAAGTTGCATCCGCTTTTCCATTTTTATACATAACAGCATTTAACTGATCGAGCTGAGATGTTTTCAGTTGCATATTTTGTTGTAACTGTTTCACTTCAGCACGAATATATAAATTACCTTGCTCATCTGTTTGTGTAAGATGAACACCCTGCGCTGAATAAGTCATATTCTTCGACGATTCGACATCTAGCTTTTTTGCTTTGCCACTGTAATAGTAATAACCACCACTCAAAGCAGCAACCGAAACAGCGACAACATATAAAACTTTGGTATCCATAAACAGGGTTACCTAACCTTTGAGTGATAAGTATATTAATGTGGTACAGCTAAGTATTTTGCAAGTAGCTCTTGGTAAACACCTTTTGCCATCAACAGCATATCGCATACTTCTCGTACAGCTCCTCGACCACCCATTGCCTGAGTGACTAAGTCAGCACGACGACGAACTTCATCATGTCCATTTGGAACCGTAATACTCATTCCAGCAATTGCAAATGCGGATAAATCTGGCCAATCATCGCCCATATACAAACAATCTTCAGGTAAAAGATTCAATTGTGCACAAGCTTCACGTAAAGCAGTTCCTTTATCTTCCCTGCCTTGGAAAACAAGATCCACACCTAAATCTGACATGCGTTTTTCAACAATATTACTTTTACGTCCAGTGATAATAATGACTTTAAGACCAGCTTGCTGAACTAACTTCATACCTAAACCATCTCGAATATCGAATGATTTAATTTCATCACCAGCATTAGTTAAAGTGACAAAGCCATCGCTTAAGATACCATCCACATCAAGCACGAGAGCTTGTAAATGACGTGCTTGTTCTTGTAAAGCATAAGATGCCATGGCTTAATTTACTCCCGCCTGAATAAGGTCATGCATACTGATCACACCAATCACTTTATTAGCATCATCAACAACGACAAATTGATTAATTTTTCTCTCATGCATTTTTTCTAATGCTTCAACCGCTCTGGCTTCTTGAGATATGGTTAATGGATTCTTGGTCATTACTTTTTCAACAAGCAGATTTACATCAAAACCTTGTTGTTGATCAATCATTCGACGTAAGTCACCATCGGTAAAAATACCTAATAAGATATCATTTTCATCAACGACTGTTGTTAAACCTAAACGCTTATCTGAGATTTCATACAACACCTTATTCATTGGTGTTTCGGGCTTCACTTTTGGAAGTTCATCACCTGTATGCATTACGTGTTTAACATGTAATAGTAATCTTTTACCAAGTGCACCGGCTGGATGAGAACGCGCAAAATCGTCAGCAGTAAAACCACGTGCTTCTAACAAAGCCACAGCTAAAGCATCACCTAGCACCAAAGTCGCTGTCGTACTTGAGGTAGGCGCTAAACCTAAAGGACAAGCCTCATCCGCCAAGCCCAACGTCAAAGCCACATCGGCATTTTGTGGCATCGGACCTTTTTCATCACGACTAATCGTAATTAAAGGTACACCTAGATGCTTGATCAATGGCATGAGCATCATAATTTCATCACTCTTACCAGAGTTTGAAATTGCAATCAGCACATCACCTCGAACCAACATACCTAGATCACCATGCCCAGCTTCACCTGGATGCATGAAAAATGAAGGTGTACCTGTAGATGCAAAAGTCGCAGCCATTTTCCGACCAATATGCCCTGACTTTCCCATCCCTGTTACAACGACTCGACCTGAGCACTGCAATAAAATTTCACAAGCCTTATCAAATCGCTGATCGATTTGTGCAGCGAGTACGTCAAGCGCTTGTTGTTCGACACGCAATGTTTCTAATGCACTTTTTTGGAAATCTATGGTTTGTGACATATGAGTTTGACTCAAAATAGTACTCTATCCACTTGATGATGGATGATTTTAAGCGAAAGAATTGTGGAGATTCTAGCACAACTGTAAGTTGTGCACGTTTCCAAATGTATAAGATTTCAAGGAAGATGGAGAGAAATAACTCAAAACCATTAGTCAACTCAGTAATCATAAATAGCGCCATAAAGCGAAGGAAAATATATTTCAATCGCTTATTTTAGCGTGATCACCAACTTACCTGAACATTCCGAATTTCCTTATCTGAATATGCAACTACATTTGCCTGCCCTGAATTTTCAGAGAAAGAAATACTAGAAACATAGTATTGGAAACCAGAGCCAAGTTTTTGCTGAGCCAATTCCTTAGCTTTCTTCTCTGACTCACTACCTTGTAAGAAAATTAACATTCCGATCATAAAGATAAATAGGAAGGTTGCAGACAGATAAGCTGACAAAGGTCTACCCGTTGCATAGCCTGCTTGAGCTAATCGTCTCAATGCATGGGGAGAAGAAAGCTGACGATAAATCCAGATCATAAAGTAAAGAAAGAACGTCATGAACAGGAAAAAAACTATCGCAGACCACGTATTCAATTTTATTTGTAGTTTTAACAGGTCAAAAGGCATCAATAGGCTTGCACCTATAATACCCCCAATAAACATGGTAAAGAAGAATATACTCAACCATCGTGCTATACGTGCTGTCTTAACACTGCCTTTTAGAAGAAGAATACTTACAATCACAGCGAATATATTAAAACTGGATGAGTAACCAATTTGATTGATAATGCAATAAATCATCAGAATAATATCAAGAACACCGATGACCAGAAGTGCAACACCTACTTTTTTGAAAGGGTTCTCTGTAGAAAACATATCGTTCTTAGCCACTGAAATTTCTAAACATCTTGACTCGTATTAAATTCATTTTCAAATAAATTTGCTTCTATACACTGCCTTGTTTTCAGCTTGATTCAACAAATGATCCTCTATTGAAATTTATTAGGTCCTAAAACAGAATTCAGTCATTCCAATCCACATCAAGCTAATCATCTTTTTTTCTCCAATCAACTTTATGAAAAAAGATGCATACGTTATGATGTAACGCTAATTTTGTAGAGTGTTTGAAAACCCTTATGCAACCTTTTGTTTTATATAACTCTGAGCAACGTAAAAAAGTTGAATTTGTCCCACGCAAAGAAGGACAAATCGATATGTATGTCTGTGGTATGACTGTTTATGATTACTGTCATATCGGGCACGCTCGAGTTATGGTTGCATTTGACTACATTATCCGCTTCTTGCGTAGCCAAGGTTGGAAGGTACGTTATATCCGTAACATTACCGACATTGATGACAAAATCATCGCACGTGCTAATGAAAATGGCGAAACCATTCAACAACTTACTGCTCGATTCATTGAAGCAATGAATGAAGATGCAGCCAACTTAGGATGCGCAGCGCCAGACGAAGCGCCTAAAGCGACTGAATATATAGATCAAATGCAAAGCATGATCAGCAATTTAGTCGATAAAGGTGCAGCATACCCTGCGACTAATGGCGATGTATATTTTGAAGTCACTAAATTCGACAAATATGGTCGCTTATCAGGTCGAAAATTAGATGATATGCAAGCAGGTGCTTCAGAGCGTGTCGACGTTGAAGTTGAAAAGAAACATCCTTTTGACTTTGTACTTTGGAAACATGCCAAGGAAAATGAACCAGCTTGGGCTTCGCCTTGGGGCAATGGTCGTCCAGGTTGGCATATTGAATGCTCTGCAATGTCGACATGCTGCTTAGGTAATCATTTTGATATTCATGGTGGCGGTTCGGATCTGATGTTCCCTCATCATGAAAATGAAATTGCGCAAAGCGAAGCTTCAACAGGCGAACAATATGTCAACTATTGGATGCACGTTGGTTTCATCAATGTTGATGGTGAAAAAATGTCTAAATCTTTAGGCAACTTCTTTACCATTCGTGATGTTATGGAGAAGTTTCACCCTGAGGTGATACGTTATTTTATTGTGTCATCACATTATCGTAGCCCAGTGAACTTTTCTGATGTTGCATTAAAAGAAGCTAAGACCGCATTGAGCCGTTTCTACCATTCATTTAAAGCCTATCAGCAAGTCTACGGTCAAAAAATGGTTGAAAATTTAGATCAAAACTTTGTTGAACGCTTCAATCATGCAATGTGTGACGATTTCAATACTGCTGAAGCAATGGCTGTTCTATTTGAACTGAATAAAGAGTTAAATCGAGCAGTAAAAGAAGAGCAGGCAGATCAAGCGACTGTTCTTTATTCAACATTATGTTATTTGACCAATATTCTTGGTCTTGTACAGCATGATGTTGAAGAATTTTTAAAGTCTGACATCGGTCAAGAGGCACTTACCCTTTCTGATACAGAAATTGAAGATTTTATTCAACAACGTGTTGATGCAAAAAAAGCGAAAGATTTTGCAAAAGCTGATGGTATTCGCCAGTCTTTGTTAGACCAAGGTGTGGTTTTAGAGGATACTCGCCAAGGTACAATTTGGCGTCGTGCTGATTAATTAAACACTTAGTAGCATAGAGAGTTGACAGTTTTATTAAACTCTTTATAATGCGTTCGTATTGCGGGAATAGCTCAGTTGGTAGAGCATAACCTTGCCAAGGTTGGGGTCGGGAGTTCGAGTCTCCTTTCCCGCTCCAGATTCAAAAAGCCCTCATCGAAAGATGAGGGCTTTTTTCTTAGCCTAAATACATCAAATGATTATATTTCAAAATAAATAACCTCTTAAATATTAAAGTCTAAAGTTAAGCCATCACGCCAAAAACACCTGTTTTTAAATAGAGTTTTATATCAATTACTTATTATTTTAGCTCAAATCTTTGTCACTATTAATATAAATCTAACCTAAATAAACTTAAACAAGCAAAGCTTTACTAAAAGTTAAACAACTCCCACAGTCGATGACTACACTTTATTGATTATTTTTCATAACTTAGGTATCGATCTTTTTTACAACAAGGTTCATTGAAAATGAAAAAATCATTAATTGCTCTTTCAATTGCTTCTATTTTTCTTGTAGCGTGTAGCAAAACTGAGAATAAAAAAACTGAAGAACAAACACCTGCCGTAGCAACAAGTGAAGCTGCGTCAGAAGCAGCAATTGCAGATAATGCTCACACTGCTGAAAATGCCTTAGACTGGAATGGCACCTATCAAGGTGTATTACCATGTGCTGACTGTGAAGGTATTGAAACTGAATTAGAGCTTAATTCAGATAAAACTTATGAAATCAAAGAAACTTATCTTGGTAAAGGCGATGGCAAACCATTTGAAAGCAAAGGTAGCTTCCAATTTGACAGTAAAAACCCATCTATTATCGAATTAGACAAAGCTGGTGATAGCCGAAAATATTTTGTAGCTGAAGGTTATTTAAAAGCACTAGATTTGGAAGGTAAAGAAATTACTGGTGAATTAGCTGATAAATATCAACTTAAAAAAGAAGCAGAATAATCTTTTGAATTTTAAATGCTCTCAATAGCGAGCATTTTTATTATGGATATAAAAAAACCCTGCTTTAGCAGGGTTTTTTGAAATCAATTCGTAGCTTAGTGAGCTGAGAATTGGTTCATTGTGTTTTTAGCATCATCATGCGCTTTAAGAGCGTTATCACCAGAGAAGATTTCTTTGTGATCATCACCGATGTCCGAACCAGCCATTGCTTGGTGTTTAACACAAGCGATACCACCACGGATTTCTTTACGTTGTACGCCAGCAACATAAGCCAACATACCTTCAGAACCAAAGTAACCTTGTGCAAGCTCATGAGTAGAAAGAGCAGCAGTGTGGTAAGTTGGAAGTGTGATCAAGTGATGGAACACACCAGCTTCACGAGAAGCATCAGCTTGGAATGTACGTACTTTCTCATCAGCATCAGCAGCTAATTCAGTCGCATCGTACTCAGCGCTCATTAACTTAGCACGGTCGTATGCAGAAACGTCTTTACCTTCAGCAACCCAACGGTCGTAAGCTTGTTGACGGAAGTTTAAAGTCCAGTTGAATGATGGGCTGTTGTTATAAACAAGCTTAGCATTTGGAACTGTTTCACGTACACGGTTAACCATGTGAGCGATTTCTTCAACGTTTGGAGTCGCAGTTTCGATCCAAAGAAGATCCGCACCATTTTGAAGGCTAGATACACAGTCAAGTACAACACGGTCAATTTGAGTGTCAGCACGGAACTGATACAAACCAGAAGCTAAACGCTTAGGACGGTGTAATTTACCATTACGTTTGATCAAGATTTCGTCTTCTTGAGCATCAGCAATGTCAATTTCAACCGTATCTAAGAAACCGATATATTGAGAAGCAATGTCACCTGGCTCTTTAACCACTGGGATTTTTTGAGTCAAGTCAGCGCCTTCAGAGTCAGTACGCGCAACGATGATACCGTCATCAAGACCCATTTCTAAGAATGCATAACGTAAAGCATGGATTTTAGAGATAAAGTCTTCGTGTGGAACAGTTACTTTACCCGCTTGGTGACCACATTGTTTCGCATCAGATACTTGGTTTTCAATTTGAAGCGCACAAGCACCAGCTTCGATCATTTTCTTAGCAAGTAAGTAAGTCGCTTCTTCGTTACCGAAACCAGCGTCGATGTCAGCAATAATTGGCACAACGTGAGTTTGGAAACCATCGATTTGAGCTGTGATTTCAGCTGCTTTAGCAGTATCACCAGCTTCGTTTGCTTTTTTAAGCGCACGGAACAAATCGTTAAGTTCTTTCGCATCAGCTTGACGTAAGAATGTATAGATTTCTTCGATCAATGCAGGAACAGAAGTTTTTTCATGCATAGATTGGTCAGGAAGTGGACCAAATTCTGAACGAAGTGCAGCAACCATCCAACCAGAAAGGTAGATATAACGGCGCTCAGTTGTACCAAAGTATTTTTTGTTCGCAATCATTTTTTGTTGCGCGATAAAACCGTGCCAGCAACCTAATGATTGAGTATATTTGCTAGAATCAGCATCATAAGCAGCCATATCACGACGCATAATCGCAGCTGTATATTTAGCAATGTCTAAACCAGTTTTGAATTGGTTTTGCATTTGCATACGCGCAGCATCTTCTGGGCTAATATCGCGCCAAGTGTTGCCGAATTTTGCTTTTAATTCGCGGATTGCATCAATCGCTGTTTGATATGTAGACATGATATATTCCTTTTGAGGATAGGCATCGAATGATCGCTAAAAATCGTGATTTTATGTAGTCTAGATTTCAAGCACTTCATCAACATGTTTCACAGCTTAGTCTTTGCCAACAAATTTATCCAATATTCTAGGTTAATCTTCAGTATTTTCTTATGAAATATAGGAGTTAATCACATTTCTGCCGCAAAAAATACAACGCAAATATTTGTTTTTTAAATAAATTTAATCAAATTCAATTATTTAAAAAATAATCAAATTAATTTTTTAAATTATCAACTGATCAGTTCAAAGCTTTAAACACCATCAAAATAGAGTTTGAATTTGATCAAATTGACCAATGCTTATCTGATCATTTTTTATTATTCTTCAAAGATTAGATCTTGCATTTTTATGGACAAATTCTCCATAAATTCAATGATTGGCTTGGTACATTTTTTCAACTTACCACCCTATTTTTATGTCGTATTAAGTTACACAAATGGCTCTAGATATGGCATAATTCAAGACAATTCAAGAATTTTATTTTCGGTATTTTTTTTATGAATCTGGAGCGGGTCGATCTCAATTTATTAATTTATCTTGATGTACTTCTTCGTGAAAAAAATGTCACAAGAGCAGCTGAACAATTAGGGGTAACCCAACCTGCGATGAGTAATATTTTACGCCGTTTGCGTAATTTATTTAACGATCCGCTTTTGATTCGCTCTTCTGAAGGGATGACACCGACTGAACGTGCATTAGAATTACAACCTCGTATTCGTGATGCATTATCAGATCTTTCCATGATTCTTGAACCACGAACTGAATTTAGACCTTATACTAGTACACGTGTTTTTCGCATCATGACTTCAGATTATGCTGAAGCAACACTTGTACCTCGTCTTGTAAAAGCACTTCGCTCTGAAGCACCAAATGTTGTTCTCGACTTTTTAACACCAAGTGATGTGTCCTATCGTGATATGGAACAAGGTAAAGTTGATTTAGCTATTAACCGTTTTAATGAAATTCCTCAAAGTTTTCATCAAGTTCTGGTATGGCGCGATAGCTTTAGTTGCATCTTGAATGATAAGCACCCTGCTGTTACGCACCTAAACCTTAAAAGTTATTTAGATGCACAACATATATGGGTATCAAAAACAGGAATGGGCGTTGGTTTTGGTGTAAATCCAGACAAACAAGCTGGTTTAGGCTGGATCGATCAAGCTTTAGAACGAATTGGTCAACGTCGTAAAATTTCTGTTTTTACACGTCATTATCAAATGCCAGCACTATTAGCACAAAATGTTGATTTAATTGCAACATTACCTACACGTATGGCTCGACTACAAGCACAAAATCCTCGATTATTAATCAAGGATCCTCCTTTTTATATTCCTGAATTTGAATTAAAAATGGCTTGGTGTCCTTTGCTTCATCATCATCCTGCTCATCGCTGGTTACGTCAGCTTATTTTATTCGTTGCTCGACAAATGATTGAAGAGGAAAATCGTGAGTTCCTTACAAACAATTCACAATTTCCTCAATTCCAAAATGTTAGTTTGTAAATCTACCAAAACCCTTTCGGATATGCTTGTTTCATAAGCAAAATTGTTATTCTGAGGTAATACCCAATTACCTCATTCTTTTTTTTGTGTTACAACATATTCATAATAAATGATGTACCACAGGTGATGTGTGAGTCTCTTTCAAAATATTATTATTATTATGCTGCTTATTTCAGCGGCAGGCTTTTTATCACTTACAGAAATTGCACTGGCAGGCGCTCGGAAAGTTAAATTAAAAATCTTAGCCGAGTCTGGTGAAATACGTGCCCAAAAAGTTTTAGATCTTCAAGAACAATCTGCTGACTTCTTTGCAGCTTCACAAATTGGCTTAAATGCTGTTGCGATTCTTGGCGGTATTTTAGGTGAAGCCGCTTTTCGTCCATTTTTTGTAGAAATGATCAAAGGTTTTTATGCTGGTCCTTGGTTAGAAACCATTGGTTTTGCACTGTCCTTTACTATGGTCACGTCACTATTCATTTTATTTGCTGATTTGATGCCAAAACGCTTGGCAATGATCGCTCCGGAAAAAATTGCAATTAGTGTTATTGATCCCATCCAAGTTTTTATAAAGGTTTGTAAACCTTTGGCTTGGGGAATTAATGCTATTGCAAACTTGTTATTTCGCTTATTTAAAGTAAATACAATTCGTGATGACAACATCACCTTTGATGATATTTCAGCGGTAATGGATGCAGGTGCTCAAGCGGGTGTTTTGCAAAAACAAGAACACCACTTCATTGAAAACGTTTTTGAACTTGAAGAAAGAACAGTTCCATCAAGCATGACCACGCGTGAAAATGTGGTTTATTTTACACTTAAAGAAAATGAAAGTAGTATTCGCCAAAAACTCGCTGAATATCCTTATTCAAAATTTTTAGTATGTAATGAACATATTGATCAAGTGATTGGTTATGTCGATACCAAAGATATCTTGGTTCGAATTTTAAATAATCAATCCCTGCTTCAACTCAATGAATCTACAATCCGTACCGTCTTAATCATTCCTGACACCTTAACTTTATCCGAAGTACTTGATCGTTTTCGCTCTACCAAAGAAAAGTTTGCAGTCGTTATTAACGAATATGCTTTAGTTGTTGGAGTGATTACCTTAAGCGATATTATGATTACGGTGATGGGTGATTGGGTCACGCCAATGGAAGAAGACCTACAAATCATTAAACGTGATAATCATTCTTGGCTCATTGATGGAAGTACACCAATTGAAGACGTAAAACATGTCTTAGAAATTGAAGAATTTCCAGAAAATGAAAATTATGAAACAATCGCGGGTTTCATCATGTATCGTCTACGCAAAATCCCTCGCCCTGCCGATGCAGTTGAATACGCAGGATTTAAGTTTGAAGTGGTAGATATTGATCATTATAAAATTGACCAGCTACTCGTCACTCAAATTATGCCAAATCTTGAAAATGACTCACCTCCACCCTCAGAATCTTAAAAGATAATTTAATATTTAATCTTTTAATTTTATTGAATATTATATTTTTCTAATAAGTATTTGATAAAAAATGAAATATCATCTGATCAACGATATTTAGCATTACAATCTATTTATTCGATATGAAAAAAAAACGCCTAATACAATTAGGCGTTTTTAATTTGAAGCGTTCATTCTTTAGAAAAAAAACGCATCTTAAAACTTATGCATTTGTTTCAGCAGGAATTTTTGTATAGCTTACGCCACACATTTGTTCAGCGATACGTAATACTTGGCAGCTATAGCCTACTTCATTATCGTACCAAACATAAGCTGTTAAACGTGTACCAGAAGTGATTGTCGCTTGCGCATCAAACACACCCGCAGTACGTGAACCAATAAAGTCACTTGATACAACTTCAGTGGAATTGGTGTAACCAATCTGACCTTGCAAGCTAGAATTGATTGAGATTTGGCGAATGTATTCATTCACTTCTTCACGATCAACTTCTTTCTCTAAGTTTAAGTTCAAGATTGCAAGCGAAACGTTTGGTGTAGGAACACGTACAGAGTTACCTGTCAATTTACCTTTAAGGCCTGGTAATGCTTTAGCAACCGCTTTAGCAGCACCAGTTTCTGTAATTACCATGTTCAATGTTGCCGCACGACCACGACGATCTGCTTTGTGGTAATTATCAATAAGGTTTTGGTCATTAGTGAACGAGTGAACAGTTTCAACATGACCATTTAATACTTTGTATTTGTCGTCTAAAACTTTTAATACAGGTGTAATTGCATTGGTTGTACAGCTTGCAGCAGAGATGATTTTGTCTTCATCTAAGATATCAGTGTTGTTCACACCAAATACAACGTTTTTCATCTCACCTTTACTTGGTGCAGTCAATACCACACGTGCAACGCCTGCACATTTCAAGTGTTGGCTTAAACCTTCAGCATCACGCCATTTACCTGTATTGTCGATCAAAAGCGCATTTTCAATACCGTAAGCGGTGTAATCTACTTCGCTTGGGCTTGAAGCATAGATTACTTTGATGAATTGACCATTTGCAATGATTGCTTCGTTTTCTTCATCAACAGAAATCGTACCATCAAAAGTACCGTGAATAGAGTCACGACGTAATAATGAAGCACGTTTCGCTAAATCACCATCAGATGATTTACGAACGACAATTGCTTTAAGGCTTAAACCACGACCTAAACCAGATTGGCTAATGATTAAACGCGCTAAGATACGACCGATACGACCAAAACCGTAAAGAACAACATCTTTTGGTTGCTCAGTTTTCGCTTTACCTTCGATTGATTCCACTGCTTTTGCAACAAAAGCGTCTACATCACCACCTTGATTTTTATATTCAACAGCAAGCTTACCAATATCAACTTCAGCAGAACCGATGTTTTCAACTTTCATCAATGCTTCCAAAATTGGGAAGGTATGAACAACTGAAAGTTCCACGTCAAGCATGCGTGTACGGCGATGTGATTTTAAAATCTGGATTACTGAACGGTTTATTAAAGAACGACCGTAAACAGAAACAACAATATTTTTCTCACGGTATAATTGACCAATCAAAGCGATCATACGTTCCGCGATTTCTTCACGGTTTTTCCAACGGCCTTGATGTTCTGCGTGTAGGGCAACGATAGTGTCTTTGCTCACAGTTACGTCCTCAAATTTAATATCTATACTGGGCGTGAATTTTTAAAACGCCATAATTGTAATGGAATTATCATCAAGATTGAATCAAAAGCTGTCAAACGGGCTAAGATTTTGTCCTAATTGACTATAAATTCATAAAATACCTATAATTATTTTTGTGATTTTGGGTAAATTTCTTTTTTCATCATGTGTAATTTTTTAAATACTCAGAATAGCTCTCATTGAACTGAACAACACCAGAAGCATAATCATGAATTTTAAAGTGTGGCTTTTACTAATCAGCATTCCATTGGCTTGTGAAGTTTCTATAGGTTTCGTTGGAATCATAGGATTGGTATTAACAAATATCGTCTATTTCCCTCTTTGTTAGCTTGGTGATCCCTTTTTACTTGCAACAGTGAGGTTGGGTGCTTTCCTAAAGATTATGGTCGCATTCTTATGTTTTTACTGATCAATCTAAGCTATTACCTCTACGCCAAATTCAAGGGCATTTAATTCATGTAGGATAGGAAAAAATCACCTTTACTCAAAATTTAATCGTCACCTAATCGCTTCACATACTTCTCCACATTAAGTTCTAAATGCTGTTTACGTCTTTTTTGCTGTAATAGATGGAGTGTGCCCTCAATGACTAAAACCAATACTGCTAACCAAATAGGAATATAGGTTAACCATTCTTCAGCACCGATTTTCTCGCCTAGTAATAACGAAGCCAAAGCCAACAATACAGGCTCTAAATATCCGAGCAAGCCAAAAATAATCAGAGGTAAATAGCGACTTGCTAAAATATAACTTCCAAGACCAATTGCACTTAACAACCCAAGTCCAATAACCACCCAAACTAAACTCGGATGATCTAAAAATTTTAAATAAGACGTATCACCACTTTGTAATAAGAAAATAGCGATGGGAAGAATCAGTATTAAATCCCAACAAAAACCACCCAAATTATCTGTTTGTATTTTTTTCCTCAAAATAAAATAGGCTGCATAACCAATGGCTACAAAAGCAGTTTCCCAAGCAATGCTCCCCAAACGCCAAATCTCATGCCCTACGCCAAATACAGCTAAAAATACGGCGACATACTGAAACTTAGAAAGCTTTTCTCCATATAAAAAACTTCCCGCAAGAACTAGAATTAAAGGTAAAAGGAAATAACCCAACGAGACTTGCAAACCACGACCATGCATCGGCCCCCACAAGAACAACCATAACTGTGCAGATGTGAGTACAGAGGTCGTAAATAGAAGAAATAACAAACTTGGTTTCTCGATGATTCTTTTCAATATAGTCTTGATATGAACCAAATCACCACTAATCCACATAAAGAGCGTTAAAAACGGCAATGTGGCGATAATCCTCCAACCAAAAGTTTGCTCACTATCTAACTCGCCAAGCAATTGAGTATAAAAATAAAGTACCCCAAAGGTTACAGAGGCCAAAACTGAATAAGCAATACCTTTAAACATTTTGAACCTCGAGATTTGATGAGACACTTCACAAATACTTGAATTATCCACTATATAAAAATAAAAAAACCATGCAAGCATGGTTTTCAACAAGTATATATAGTTTAACGATGTTCAGGATAAATTACGTCACTAATATCATATCCAAGCGACTTCGCGTAATTTAAATATTCGATAATCACTTCTTTCTTAGGGTTGGGAACTCTTGAAAGTATCCATAAATATTTTCGACGAGGCTCGCCGACTAAGACAGTTTGATAGTCTTCATCTAACTTCAGTATCCAGTAATCACCACGACCTACTGGAATCCAACGAATACTTTCGGGTAAGAAGCTGACATTCAATTTCGTATTAAATGGTGCATTTACAACAAATGCCTCCCCCATACTTTGCTGTAAATTGCCTTCGGAATCGTAGCATTTATTGTCTACAACAATATTTCCGTTTTCATTAAGTGTGTAGGTTGCTGAGATGTTATAGGCGCACTTTCGCTCAAAATACATTGGTTTCCGAGCAGCTTCATACCACACACCTAAATATTTATCTAACTCCACTTTTTCAACAGTAGCTAATGGCTTGGATTGCGCATAAGCAATTGTTCCCGCAGCTAAACCAGTCAGAACCACACCACCGACTGCTATCTTTGCTAAACGCCAACTTGCTTTTGGGAAGTTTTTAATAAATGGCATGAGAAATCCTCAAAGCAGAAATTTGTTATAAATAGTCATATAGTTAGCTTAATAAAATAGCCCAATTTATAAACAAAAACTGTTGCGATATGTATCGCCCTTAAAGATTTCTCATTTGATTCAAGATTGCAACATATAGGCTTTCATACGCACAATCTCATCACGTAATCTTGCAGCCTGTTCAAACTGTAGCTCTTTTGAAGCTTTCAACATTTCTTTTTCAAGCTTAGTAATATGTTTAGCAAATAGCTTTGGATCAGACAAAAGGTGTTGCTCATCTGCACTCATCGCTTTTGCTTGATCTAGCACCTTTTCATCGATTTCATCATCAGACAATACTTCACCTGAATCAATTTCTTTGATCACTTGACGAACCGCGCTACGCGGCGTAATTCCATGTTCAAGGTTAAATTCAATTTGTTTATTACGACGACGCTCTGTTTCATCCATCGCTTTACGCATCGAATCGGTAATACGATCGGCATATAAAATAGCTCGACCTTTGACATTACGCGCAGCACGACCAATGGTTTGAATCAACGAACGTTCTGAACGCAAGAAACCTTCTTTATCAGCATCTAAAATTGCCACTAAAGAAACTTCTGGCATGTCTAAACCTTCTCGTAACAAGTTAATACCGACCAAAACATCATGTACGCCTGTACGTAGCTCATGGATGATCTTCACGCGTTCTACAGTATCAATATCTGAATGTAGGTAAGCGACTTTAACACCATATTCTTTTAAATATGAGGTCAGATCTTCCGCCATACGTTTCGTTAAAGTCGTGACCAGTACACGCTCATTCAGTTGTTTACGGATATTTATTTCGGATAATACATCGTCTACTTGTGTTAATACTGGACGTACTTCAATTTCAGGATCGATCAAACCCGTAGGTCGAACTACTTGTTCAACAATCTGTTCTGATTTTTCCAGTTCATAATTTGCTGGTGTCGCACTGACAAAAACGGTAGTTGGAACAATACGCTCCCACTCCTCAAATTTCATCGGACGATTATCTAAAGCACTTGGTAAACGGAAACCATAATTCACCAAATTTTCTTTGCGCGAACGGTCGCCTTTATACATCGCCCCAATTTGCGGTACAGTCACATGCGATTCATCAATAATTAATAATGCATCTTCGGGAATATAATCAAACAAAGTCGGGGGAGCTTCACCTGCTGTACGACCCGATAGATGGCGCGAATAGTTTTCAATACCATTGGTATAACCGAGCTGTTGCATCATCTCCAAATCATAACGCGTACGCTGCTCGATACGTTGAGCTTCCAATAATTTGTCATGTTCTTTGAAGAATGTAAGTTGCTCTTTCAACTCATCTTTAATGGTATCAATTGCACGAGTTAAATGATCTTTAGGCGTCACGTAATGACTTTTCGGATAAATCGTTACACGAGGTACTTTACGTACCAACTTTCCAGTCAAAGGATCAAACCAACGAATTGAATCCACTTCATCATCAAATAGTTCAATCCGAATCGCATCTTGATCGGATTCCGCTGGAAAAATATCAATGATTTCACCACGAATACGATATGTACCGCGTAAGAACTCCAATTCATTACGGGTATATTGCATTTCAACCAAACGACGAATAATGTCATCACGGCTAACGCGATCACCTTGCACAATATGCAATAACATTTGCATATATGCGTTGGGATCACCCAAACCATAAATCGCTGAAACGGATGCAACAATGATCGCATCACGACGTTCTAATAATGCGCGTGTAGCTGATAGACGCATCTGATCGATGTGATCATTAATCGCCGAATCTTTTTCAATAAAAGTATCTGAAGACGGTACGTAAGCCTCTGGCTGATAATAATCATAATAACTGACGAAATACTCAACTGCATTGTTCGGAAAAAACGCTTTGAACTCGCCATAAAGCTGTGCAGCAAGAGTTTTGTTGTGCGCCATGACAATGGTTGGACGCTGAGTTTGAACAATTACATTTGCCATCGTGTAGGTCTTACCTGAACCCGTTACACCCAACAATAATTGATTACGAAAACCATGCTCGATGCCACTGACAAGTTTTTCAATTGCCTGTGGTTGATCCCCTGCTGGTTCATAGTGGGTGACTAACTCAAAAGGTTGGTTTTCGCTCACAAGACTACCCTTCTAAAAATGTATCTTATTAATGGAGTCAACAGACTTAATTTGCAATTGGTTTTCTGTTCACTAGCTAAATATTAGCTTTTAAACCTAGTATTAAAACATTTAGTGCTTAGTTCACATGAAATATTTCGGTTAAATATTCACTATATTTTGTCTTTTTCTCATATTTTAGACCAATATTATTGAATTTACATGTCAAAGCGCATTACTCTACGACTTTCAAAAATATCAAGAATTTAGAAAAATAGCTGTGAATTCATTAAATGCACAATATTTTATATTAATTGTTCCTAGCTGCCTGATTTTCATAGGTTTGGCATTTACTTTATGTCGTTTGATTTTTAAGTCCGAAGTATTCCTATTATGGATTGGGCTTGCCTATGCTATTCCCTCGGTTGCGTTATTTGCACAATGTCTGATGTCAAATGCACAGCTAACCTTAGCAGCACCCTTCACGGGAGTATTATACTTATTAGGCAGTTGGTTTGGCGCTTATGCAATTAGCCTTAAACTCAATCAATCATTTAATCATCTCTTAGCGCTATTCATCACATCATCCACCTTATTTGCATTAGTTTATTTCTCTTATATCGAACCTCAAATATGGTTACGCCTGATTATTCTGAATATTTCATTAGGTTTAATCGGTTTGATCATCATCCCTGCGTTAGTTAGACAACTACCGACAAGTCAATCATTTGATCGTTGGGTTTTAATTTTTTACTTAGCGAATGTTGGATATTCATTTGTTCGAGCAGGAATAAACTTTGGTTTTTTAGATAAGATTGATCAGAATCATTTTACGCTCACCACTTCAACTTGGTGGTTGTTAGGAATGTCCGTTAATATCATTTTGAATATTTTATTCGCCATAGTGATTAGTGGCTGCGTGATTAAAAATCTTATTCAACACTTAAATAATGAGCGCCTACATGATCCATTGACGCACTTATTAAATCGACGAGGTTTTTTTGAAAAAAGTCATAATTTAACATTTTCAAATCAATCTTATTTTTTAGTTTGCTTGGATATTGATCACTTTAAATCGGTGAATGACACATGGGGACATTATGTAGGTGATCAGATTCTACAAGGCATAAGCCAAATTATGCTTCAACACAAACACCCAAATGATCTGATTGCTCGTTTTGGCGGAGAAGAATTTATTTGCCTTATCCCTGCCAAAGATGCTTCGCATGCCTTAGTCCGCACACAGCGATTTAAACTATTATTTGAACAAACAACTTTTACTAAACATAATATTAAAATGACAGCAAGCTATGGTCTGACCCAAATAAAGAATTATCAAGACTTAGAACAAGCTTTACAACGCGCCGATGATTTACTCTATCAAGCAAAGACCAATGGTCGTAATCAGATTTCTTTTGATATAGCTATTTAATGTGTGTCTTTCAATTTTATAATTGAAAAATCTCATGATGATCAACTTTCTTGTACACCCATAGTAAAAATCTAAAAGAAAAACATAAACGACTATTGACCCCTCATTCAATCAATTGCAACATGGGATTAACCTGCACTTGAATGATAAAAATATGGCTTACCAATATCATGATGAAACAATCGTAACGGAACTGCCAGAAGACACGATCTTTGTTTTTGGTAGTAATTTAGCAGGGATACACGACAGCGGCGCCGCGCGGGTTGCGGCACTTCATTTTGCAGCAGTGAAAGGTGTTGGTCGTGGCTGGGCAGGACAAAGTTTTGCTATTCCTACACTAAATGAACATATCCAACAAATGCCACTGTCACAAATTGAACATTACGTAGATGACTTTAAAATCTATGCAAAAAATCATCCTAAAATGAAATATTTTTTGACCGCCTTGGGTTGTGGTATCGCAGGTTATAAAGTTTCAGAAATTGCACCTCTGTTTAAAGGTATCCATTCAAATGTGATTTTTCCCGAATCATTTCGTCCATACATTGAAGAAGATGCAGTTTCTCAATTTCCAGATTTAACTGCTAAAACTGTACATGCTTTTATCTCCGATGACGTGATTTTTTACTTCGATCATGGCTATGAATCTTTTGAGGAGGCTTTAGATAAAACTGATTTATCTGCTCCTGAAAAAGCAATTGCTTTAATCGTTTTGAATGAGGAGCTTTATCCTCGTGATCGTTATGGACGTGGTCGGGAACATGAAATCAACGATATTTTAGGTAAATTGAACGGAAAAATCTTTAATTTTGAGAAAAACTCAGAAGGTGCAATGATTTTCGTAAGTGTCATTATTGCTTTAATGGAACTATATGATATTGATGAATATGATTTTATTAAACTTTGGCGTGGTGAACTAACAATACATCACCCTTTGAATAGAAAAATTTAACCTATTAAAGATAAATTTTTATCAATAACCGAATTGCACTGCCAAATCGGTTATTGATGAAGTTTTAATGTTGCTGTGTAATTAAATAAAATACCAAATCAATATAGCCAAGATAAACATCATCAATACAATAATTTTAATACCCCCACGACTTCGCTGAGCTAATTGCTCTTGAATATGCGCTTGCTCCTGCGGATGCTCTTTTAAATACTGATCCACTAAATCCTTTGATTCTTTCAAACCTAAACCTGTCTTTTCGCGGGTTATTTTTATTGCATCAATCAATTGACCTGATCTTAATGCCTGTAAGGCTTCGTTCGGAATGACTGGATTTGGATTCATCAAATTAACATCCTTGTTATTTTAAATTCATCTGTATTGATTAAATTAAATCAATTTTAAAAATTTAATTTCCACCGTAAAGTGAAATTAAATCATCTAACGTTGCTTGGTAATGTATCGCGATATCTTCAGATAGAATTTTATATGCATTATCGAACTGAACCATAGGCCACCCTTCTTTCCAAAATGGAAAAATATTGTGCAATCCTTCAGTTACAATTGCATCTTCACGACTGATGGCTTGGGCAACTTGAGATAAAACTTGTGCTGTTTCGGCACCATCAATAGCAAGATAATCAATCCCACGTACTTTTAAAATACGAATACGGTCTTTTTTATAACGGATTTTTTTAGCCTGTCCTGCATTTAAACCTAATGCTAGTGTTACAGCTTCTACAAATTTTTCTTCAAAACTTGTATTCAGCGCAACCAATGCTTGTTTATGTGCTTCTTGACGCCCTGCCTTTCCCCCATTACGGATAATCTCATTTGCTTCCGTATCCAGCTTATCTTTTTTCATAGACTGTAAGATGTCTAAAATTTCGATATCGCTTAAAGATTCAGGAGATTGCTCAATCATAGGAGTCCTAATACACAAAAATAAAAAAACATTGTCTCATAAAAGCGATATCAAAGCAGAACAAAATTAAAAATTGGCATTCTATCTGCTTCATTTTTTATGTCAGATTCCAGAACTTGCTCTCCAATGTAATCAAATTTTTTTAAGCCTTATTTATTTGCATAATTATTTTTACCCTGATAATATTATTTTACCCGTATAAAATAACCCAAAGAAAATGAATACCGAAATAACAACTTATACTGCCTTTTTAGGTCATACATTTTTCACCAATGGATGCATTGCGGAAGTTGCGTTAAAGATTAAAAAGAATTCAGAAACCACTCAGAATATTTTGATTTTTAATGATCAGACTGGTCAACAGATTGATCTCGATATTATTGGTTCTGATCAAGAAATTCAGCAGCGTTACAGTGAACTTGAGCCAGCTAAAAAGGTTGGACGACCAAAACTTGGTGTTATCTCTCGTGAAGTTACCTTACAGAAAAAACATTGGGATTGGTTAGATCAACAGAATTCGAGTGCATCTGCTGTAATTCGTAAATTGATTGATAAAGAGCTGAATGACCCAGCTTCTGAAAGCAATATCATGCTCGCTAGACAAGCCACTGACCGCTTTATGTCTGCCATGTCAGGTAATATGCCAAATTATGAAGAGGCAGCCCGTGCTTTATATCAAGGTGATCGGGAAGTCTTTTTAAAGATAATTCAAGATTATCCAAAGGAAATCCATCAATATATTCTCAAATTATCAACTTATGCATTCTAATTAATTCATATTCTGCACATAAAAAACCCGCTTACGCGGGTTTTTCGAAATCAATTCAGTCAATTAAAGACGAACCAATTCCACAACTTTTTCAGCTGCTTCTTCAATCGTTTCAGCAGTGATTTCAGTATCGGTTCCTTCCACAGTTGTCGTAATAACTACAACACCTGTTTCACGTAACAATCCAATTTGCTCAGCAGTTAAATTTGCTTTCGCAATCGCAACTACACCCTGTTGGATCAATAAGCTTTCTAAAGCTTGTGCATTTCTGATTAACTGTGCAGAAACACCAATCACAGCTGGTTTCTGACCTAAGCGAGCAGCACGATCTTCCGCAGTGACTGGATTACTATGTGCAGTCCACTCTACAGCAGCTTCAACCATACCTGCACCAACCGTAACATTGCTTAGACGGTCAATAAAAATGAATGAACCTGTATAACGGCTATCTTGATATTGATCAAACACGACTGGAGCATCAAACTCAATTACAAGATCTGCAATTGCATTCAACTCAAGTTCTTCAACTTGAGTATGTTCAAGTGTATTTACATTGACACGGTAATTGATCGCACTCACTTTTGCAGGAACGGTCTGTGTACCGATTTTAACGTTGTATAGTTTACCTTTCACTAAAGGATGTTCATTCATCCATACCACAGATGCGCGAACACTGCGTGAAATAAGCGGTTGCTCACCTGCACGAACCAAAACATTACCACGTGAAATATCAATTTCATCATTTAAGGTCAAAGTAACCGCTTGACCTGCAACTGCTTGCTCAAGATTTCCATCGAAAGTAACAATCTCTTTAACGGTCGATTTTTTTCCTGAAGGCAAAGCAACGATTTCATCGCCAACATTAATTTCACCAAGCGCGATCGTACCCGCAAAACCACGAAAATCAAGATTTGGGCGGTTCACATACTGAACTGGAAAACGGAATTCTTTTTTATTTGAATCACGCTTAATTTCCACTGATTCAAGAATGCTCATCAAGGTTTGACCCTTGTACCATGGCGTACTTGCAGATGCATTAACAACGTTGTCGCCATTCAATGCTGAAATCGGAACGAATAAAATATTCTCTGGACGGCGATCACCCAGTTGATTCAAGAATGCATCATATTCAACTTGGATTTCATTGAATCGAGCTTCAGAAAACTCAACCAAGTCCATTTTATTGATCGCAACAACGATATTTTTAATACCGAGCAAACTTGCAATAAAAGTATGACGACGAGTTTGTGTTTGCACACCATAACGCGCATCAATCAAGATAATCGCTAGATCAGCCGTTGATGCACCTGTTGCCATATTACGCGTATATTGTTCATGTCCTGGGGTATCGGCAATAATGAACTTACGCTTCTCTGTAGAGAAATAGCGATAGGCTACATCAATCGTAATACCCTGTTCACGTTCAGCTTGTAAACCGTCAACAAGTAAAGCAAGATCAGGTGCATCGCCTGTTGTACCTACTTTTTTACTATCACGCGTTACTGCTTGTAATTGATCTTCATAGATCAACTTTGAATCATAAAGCAAACGACCAATTAGCGTTGATTTACCATCATCGACGTTACCGCAAGTCAAGAAGCGCAAAAGGTCTTTATTTTCGTGCTGTTTTAAATATGCCAAAATATCTTGGCTAATAAGATCTGATTGATGAGACATTGCTCAAAACTCCACAAAATTTGAAATCGAATTTTGTAATCTCCCTAAATCCCTCTGTTAAAAAAGAGGGACTTGCTTAAGGAAATTAGAAATAACCTTCCTGCTTTTTCTTTTCCATTGAGCCAGCTTCATCATGATCAATCATACGACCCTGACGCTCTGAGCTGGTAGCCAAAAGCATTTCTTGGATAATTTCAGGTAATGTATCCGCCTCTGACTCAACTGCACCTGTTAATGGGTAACAGCCAAGTGTACGGAAACGTACCGATTTCATTTGAGGAACTTCACCTTCTTTTAAACGCATACGCTCATCATCGACCATGATTAACGTACCGCTACGCTCTACAACTGGGCGTACCGCCGAGAAGTATAGAGGAACCAGTTGAATATTTTCTAAATAGATATACTGCCAAATATCTAACTCAGTCCAGTTAGATAAAGGGAAAACACGGATACTTTCACCTTTGTTCACTTTACCATTGTAAAGATTCCAAAGTTCTGGACGTTGGTTCTTTGGATCCCAGCGATGCTTCGTATCACGGAATGAATAAACACGCTCTTTCGCACGTGATTTTTCTTCATCACGACGTGCGCCACCAAATGCAGCATCAAACTGGTATTTATCTAATGCTTGTTTTAAACCCTGAGTTTTCATGATGTCGGTATATTTTGAACTACCATGATCAAATGGGTTAATCCCTGCATCACGACCTTCTTTGTTCTGATGTACGATCAAATCAAAACCATGTGTTTTTGCCATGTTGTCACGGAAAGTGATCATGTCTTTAAACTTCCATCCCGTATCTACATGCAGAAGTGGAAATGGAAGTTTTGCAGGATAAAATGCTTTCATTGCAAGATGTAGCATGACTGCTGAATCTTTGCCAATTGAATAAAGCATGACAGGATTTTCAAATTCAGCTGCAACTTCACGAATAATATGAATACTTTCAGCCTCAAGTTGCTTGAGGTGCGTTAATCTATTTTCAGTCATGTACATATCCCTCCTTTTCCATGCTACCCATAAAATCTATAAGTGGTATTAAACCACCACTTGGAAGACCGTGTGGAGGAACGAGTATCATAACAACTCCAATTTTTCGTGATATCGATATTCTTACTAGTGAACAAATGAGCAATCTAGTAAAGTTTATCTATTATAATAATTTAGATCGAGTTCTTTAGCTTGTTTTTTCATATGAATATGCAAAATTGTGATATGTATAGATATAAAAAAGATGATGACCAAAATTTTATTTCAGATGAATTGACATAAAAAAGAAGCCATAACGGCTTCTTTTTTAATTAATATTGCTTAAAAGCGGAACATATTTTTTTCCAATGGAATTTCCACGCCAACTGAAACACCGCCATCATTTCCATTTACATCCGAATCACTGACCCAGCCATTCACTTTTAATGGAATTGTTGGTTTTAAATAATGTGTCCAAGTTAAGTCCAGACCTTTTACAGTATCTTGTTTCGAAAATGCAGCATTGATTGCTAAGTCAGATTGATTGACTTTTGCATATATAACACGTCCATTTATACGATTCATGACATCAAAACGAATATCACCACCGACTGAATACATTTGGCCATCACCGCCCATCGCATGACCTAACGGAAAACCATGTTGGTAATACCCATCTCGATAAACGTGGTGGCTATAAGAAATACGTTTTACTTCACCATTGGTACGAGTATCCGCCCATTCAGCATAAAGTTGGTATGGCATATTTTTATAGCTTGATGAAAAATCAGCACCACCAAGGTACATATATTTAGCAGGTAGCCCACCAGCTTCATCTTCACCAACAAATTGAGTATATAAGCTTATTGGTACATTTAATAAAGGCAGTAATGATAATCGAGCATCAAATCCTGCAATCTGATTTGATATATCTTGATCCGACGTGTCAAAATTGTCATTCCCTTTAATTGCATTCCACAAAGAATCTAAGCTTTCAGAACGTCCTTCACCGCCCCATTGAATAGCTCGAGAAGCACCCAGTTCTAAATAGGGTAAAGGTTGAGCAGTTAATCGCAGACCAATCAATTTTGCATCAGGTACAGCCTTATAGTCATCTAATTGACCAGCAAATGCTTGATACTGCCAAGGACCAATCCACGATAACCACTTTGTTTCAAAAGCATTTTGTACAGCACGTTGCGCTGTAACACCATAAACAGGACGACTTGCATCGCCACGAATCAAACTACCATCATGTCCAGGCCCCCAATAAGTTGGGATTTGACCTGCAATTATCCATTGATTCCAAAGTTTGCCTGCGATATACGAACCTTCAACATTGGCATCATGTCCATTATCAATTAGTGGATCTTTTTCACCATTGACACGCAGTTTAGCATCCCAGTTTTCACCACCAACATTCAATTCAGCAGCAAGTTGATATTGTGATTTTTGACTATCGCCAAATGCTTGAGGAACTGTTTTCACATCAGTGCCCGCATGTAAACCCACTTTGACGGTTGCATTATCAGCGTGTAGTGCATGTACAACCGAATCAATCACTTTCTGTTGCGTATTATTACTCACCTTTGCTTGCGATAAGGCACGTTTAATTTCATCCCCACTCATCGGCCAAGTAGATGTGCTGATTTGAATGACACCTTGTTGGTTTAACCAATTCAGGTCTGTTCTTAAATTTTCATCATTTAACACAATGCCTTGTGCAAATACTGTAGAAGAAAGAGTCGCAAATAACGCGATATAAAGCGATTTTTTTAAAAACATGTCCAGACTGTTCTCAAATTTATTTATGGACACATGATCGTTTTTTTGAGCTGATTTTTCAATCTTCAAACCAAACAATTACAATTCTTAACTGAATAAACAAAAGCCACTCGACTTGAGTGGCTTTTTTGAATTATTTAAAACTATTAATCTTTACGACGCATATGTGGGAATAACAGTACATCACGGATACTTGGTGCATTAGCAAATAGCATCACCAAACGATCAATACCGATCCCTTGACCCGCTGTAGGTGGCAAACCATATTCTAAAGCTTCGATAAAGTCTGCGTCATAATGCATTGCTTCATCATCACCGGCATCTTTTTCTTCAACTTGTGCTTGGAAACGTTCTGCTTGATCAATTGGATCATTTAACTCAGAGAAACCGTTTGCCAATTCACGTCCACCAATAAAGAACTCAAAACGGTCTGTAATATGTGGATTTTCATCATTACGACGTGCAAGCGGTGAAGTTTCAGCAGGATACTCAGTAATAAAAGTAGGCTGACGTAGTTTCGTTTCTACCGTTTCTTCAAAAACGATAGTCTGTAACTTACCTAAACCAAAACCAGGCTTCACTTTTTCTTTCAATACGTCTTGTGTGAAGTTTGCCAAGAACTCACGATCATTGACATTTTCAGCAGTAAAATCAGGATTGTGTTCAAGAATGGCATCAAACATTGAGATTTTCTTATATGGACCTTTGAAGCTATATACTTCTTCACCATAAGGCACATCAGTAGAACCTAAGATATCTACTGCCAATTTCTCAAGCATATTTTCAGTCAGTTCCATCAAGTCTTTGTAATCTGCATAAGCTTGATAGAATTCAATCATGGTAAATTCAGGGTTATGACGTGTTGAAACCCCTTCATTTCGGAAGTTACGGTTAATCTCAAACACACGTTCAAAACCACCCACCACAAGGCGTTTTAAATAGAGTTCTGGCGCGATACGTAAGTAAAGCTCCATATCTAAAGCATTATGATGCGTTACAAATGGTTTTGCTGAAGCACCACCCGGAATCACATGCATCATTGGCGTTTCAACTTCCATGAAACGCTCATTGGTCAAAAAGGCACGAATACCTGCAACCACTTTGGCACGAATTTCAAAGGTTTTACGTGTGTCTTCATTTACGATCAAATCTAAATAACGTTTACGATATTTCGCTTCAGTATCGGTTAAACCATGAAATTTGTCTGGGAGTGGGCGTAATGATTTAGTCAGTAATTCAAAACCTTCAAGATGAACATATAAGTCACCTTTGCCCGAACGACCAATATAGCCTTCAGCAGCGATAATATCGCCAAGGTCTAAACTTTTGATCGTTTCTAAAATATCAGCTGGTAAACCTTTACGATCTACATAAAGTTGAATACGACCTGTCATGTCTTGGATCACAATGAATGACCCACGGTTTAACATCACACGACCAGCAACTTTGACATAAACTTTTTCAGCGCCTTCAATTTGCGCTTTATCTTGATCTTTAAATTGTTCTTGCAAATCGCCAGTATAATGCTCACGTTTAAAGGTATTTGGCCAAGGGCTCTTACCTGTTTGTTTTGCATTCTCTTGAATTTGCTTCAATTTGGCATGACGCTGTGCGATTAAATCGTTTTCGGAAAGTATTTGTTCTGAATTCGATTGAGCGTTTTGTTGCGTCATCTCTGCCTCGATCTAAGTAAATTTGAAGTCGCATAGAATAACAGATCAAAAGCTATTTTCGCAGCATTTGAATGACATTAATAAGAAAAAAGCAAATATTTGTATCTATTGGATAACTTTAATATCTGCATTTTCTTAAAATTTTTGAATTTACTTAACTATCTTTCTCAGCTAAATGTTTGACGAGTGCTAGCCCCTGATCAAATCCTTTATTCATCATTTCAGTATATTCAGGCTGAATATCAACTTCGACATGCAATTGGGTTATCCCATCCAAATCAAATAATAAATATTTTTCCAATGAGCCAGCCCATGACTTAACTTCCTCACTATCAAAGTCCTCTTTACCATTCTGGATCATGCCTAAATGTTTAAAGACAATTTCTTTAGGCTGATCAATATTTTCAATGGTTGAAATCATACCGTTTCCTTCTCCATCAAAGAAACGTGTCTGACCGCCAACAGTCCAATCACTTTGCATAGTCGAACTGCATGAGAAAAATTTAGTCCAATCTTGATAGGTTTCTTTAGTCCATAAAATGTCCCATACGCGTTGCGGGGATGCATAAATTTTTATATCAAACGACAAGGTTTCCATAAATTATTCTCCATTTTTATTTTCATAATCCATCATATTATAATTTCAAATGTTTATTTTTTATTCAAACCAAACTCATACATTGGTTATTTTTATCGTAACAATCGACTAAAAACACAATAAAAAATTAGAGTAATTGCTCAAATTACAATAGTTTCAGATTGAATTGCCATATTAGTTTTTTTATAAATGATTAAACTCTTGCATTTACTTTACTTAAAAGTCGTTCTGCGTAAAAATCAACTCCTGATCAACACAAGTTTGTTCTATTGCAGCGATCGTAGCGACATTATGGAATAGTTTACTGAAAGGCACGACATCACACCTATCAGTTTGGAGAGTCACATGAAAAAATATCAATGTATCGTTTGTGGGTGGATTTACGACGAAGCAGATGGTTGGCCACAAGACGGCATTGCAGCAGGTACTAAATGGGAAGATATTCCTGATGATTGGACTTGCCCAGATTGCGGCGTTTCAAAAGCAGATTTTGAAATGGTTGAAATCTAAATAGATACTAAAGACCATGATAGTGATCATGGTCTTTTTTTTCCTATTGTTTGTTTTAAATGAAAATATAGTGGAGATTACAATGCATCCTATCGTCATCATCGGATCGGGCATGGCAGGATATACCGTTGCACGAGAATTTCGGAAACTCAGTCCAGAACATGAACTCGTGATGATTTGTGGGGATGATGCAGTAAACTATGCAAAACCGACCCTATCTAATGCTTTTGCAGGAAATAAAGCACCTGAACAAATTGCATTGGGTGATGCTGCAAAAATGGGCACTCAACTCAATATGCGTATTGAAGCTGAGACTTGGGTTAAAGAAATTGATGCCGAAAAGCATGAAATTAGATTAGAAAAAAATGGTGAGACATTTTCTCAGCCGTATTCAAAACTGGTACTTGCAGTTGGGGCAAATCCAATTCGTCTAGCAATTTCAGGTGATGGCAGTGAAGATATTCATGTCGTGAACTCTTTAGTTGATTATCGTTTATTTCGTGAAAATTTAGCCAAACGTAAAGATAAACGTGTGGTGATTTTAGGTGCAGGTTTAATCGGTTGTGAATTTGCAAATGACTTATTACACAGCAGTTATGATGTGACTGTAATTGACCTTGCACCTCAGCCATTGGGTCGTTTATTACCACATCATGTCGCTGATGCGTTTAAAACCAACTTAGAACAAGCAGGTATTAAATTCGCTCTATCGACCACTGTTGAGAAAGTAACGAAAATTAATGATGGCGAAGATTACGAAGTGACTTTGGCAACAGGTCAGACTTTAGTCGCAGATATCGTGCTTTCGGCGATTGGTTTACAGCCAAATACATCTTTAGCTAAAGCTGCAAATATTCAAACAAGTCGCGGAATCATCACCAATACATTATTGGAAACTAACCAAGCCGATATCTATGCTGTTGGTGACTGTGCAGAAGTGAATGGAACATTATTACCGTTTGTAATGCCTATCATGCAACAAGCACGTGCTTTAGCAAAAACCTTGAGTGGTCAAACAACAGCAGTACACTATCCTGCAATGCCTGTTGCCGTGAAAACACCAGCAGCGCCTTTAACGGTGTTACCTGCGCCATTAGAAGTTGAAGTAAACTGGGAAACTGAAGAATTTGATGATGGTATGCTCGCTAAAGCGACTGACAGCGAAGGTACACTAAGAGGTTTTGTGCTTTTAGGTGCATCGGCTGGTAAGCAACGTCTGAGCTTAACTAAACTGGTACCAGATTTGATTCCAGCTCAAATTTAAGTTTGAAATACATGAGTTTGTTATAGATATGATATATAACAAACTCTTAAAATATAAAAAGAATTCAACTTGGAATGAAAACCATGAACAGTGCTCTCCAATTTAACGTGTCACCCTATGCTGCATTTATGCAAGAAACCAAAGTTACCTTGGGAAACGGCATAGAATTGCATGTTGAAATGGGTGGTAATCCTGAACACCCCACGATTCTATTGATTATGGGTTTGGGTGCTCAGATGCTGTTTTGGCCTGATTTCTTTTGTAAATCATTGATTGATCAAGGTTATCGCGTTATTCGTTTTGACAATAGAGATATTGGCTTATCTTCAAAGATCCGTAATAAAAGACAAAGACTGAACACCATGAAACTGATGGGACGTTTTATGTTTGGGCTTGGAAATGAAGGTGCACCATATACACTTTATGATATGGCTGATGATGTGGCGATGTTAATAGATCAACTTGGATTGGGAAAAACCTATATTTTAGGTGCTTCTATGGGTGGTATGATTTCGCAAATCGTCGCTGCTAAATATCCAGAAAAAGTTGAAAAAATTGGTTTATTGTTCACCAGCAATAATCAACCATTTTTACCACCTCCGTTCCCTAAGCAATTATTTAGTTTAATCGGAAAACCAGATGCACATGATGAAGATGCGATTGTAAATCATAGTTTGAAAGTATTTCATATCATCGGCTCACCTGGATATGTCAATCAAGTTGAGGCAATACAGACGATTCGCAAATTATATCGTCGTAGTTTCTATCCAGCGGGTGTACTTCAACAGTTTTTAGCAATATTATGTACAGGTTCTTTATTACCTTTAAACAAGAACATTACTCAACCGACTTTGGTTGTTCACGGTTCCAAAGACCGTTTGCTACCACCAAGTCATGGGAAAGCTGTTGCAAAGGCGATCTCTGGTGCTAAGTTTGAATTAATTCATGGAATGGGGCATGATATTCCTGCACATTTCATCCCACAACTTAGCGGTTTGTTTGCTAATCACTTTAGATCATCACACTAGGACACTATGGCTGCATTACCTTCATTAAGACAGCTATCATATTTAGTTACGCTGTCAGAAACTTTACATTTTACCGAAGCAGCACGCCGTTCATTTGTCACCCAATCAACGTTATCGGGTGGGATTATGGAACTGGAGCGTCTATTAGGTGGCGTCTTAGTTGAACGTGATCGTCAAAACGTCCGATTAACGCCTTTGGGTGAACAAGTTGTTGCACGAGCACGAGTATTACTTGCCGATGCACAAGACTTAATGCGTTTAAGTCGAGAAATGAGTGAACCATTAACGGGTGATTTGCATCTTGGCATTATTCCAACCATTGCACCCTTTATTTTGACTCAGTTGCTTGATGAAGTGCATCAACAATTGCCTAAAATTCAACTTCATCTACACGAAGCACAAAGTGAAAAGATTGTAGAAAAGCTTGAGCATGGCAATTTAGACATGATTGTTCTTGCACTTCCTTTTGACACACGTGGTTTAAAAGTCTCTGAAATTGCGAAAGAAAATCTATTTGTTGTTTACAATAAAAAAGACAAAAATGCTGCTGAAGCTAACTCATTAGACGATCTAGATTTATCTCGTTTAATGCTTTTAGAAGAAGGTCATTGTTTACGTGATCATACATTGAGTGCTTGCCCAGTGGGTGAACGTAAAAATGATCATCGTTTAAAAGCAAGCTCATTGCCAACATTGGTTGAAATGGTATCTTCTGACTTAGGTTTTACCCTATTACCAGAAATTGCTTTAAAAAACAGTATGATTCACTTTAATGAAGAAATTGCTGTGAAGCCTATTGCTGATGCACCTAGCCGCACCTTGGCTCTAGTGACTCGAAAAAGTACGCCGCTACAAAGTGAGTTTGATGTTATTTTACAAATTTTGCAGAAAATCACCGCACATTTGGAATAAATAAAATACCTGTAATGATCAAATTCATTGCAGGTATTTAAAGCTTAAAATTATTTAATTTCTAATAAATTGATTTGTTCTACTTGCACATCGCTCATACGCTGTCCTAAATCAAGCAACTGCTCAAAATAAGCCTCTACAACCCTTGCCTGATCGACAGTGCTTTCGACCTTATACATATTTTGACGAAACTCATTGCTTGAACGTAAACCTTTGGTATACCAAGCGATATGTTTACGTGCAATTCGACACCCCGAATATTCACCATAAAATTGATACAATTCTGCCAAGTGTCCTAAGAGTACGTCTTTTACTTCTTGAATATCAGGAGCAGGCAAATGTTCACCTGTTTTTAAGTAATGTGCTATTTCTCGAAAAATCCATGGACGACCTTGAGCAGCACGACCAATCATGATGGCATCTGCCCCTGTATAATCTAATACATATTTGGCTTTCTCTGGACTATCAATATCGCCATTCGCAATCAAAGGAATATCAATCAATTCTTTAACCTGTTTAATCAGATCATAGCGTGCTGTATTCAAGTACATATCTTCACGAGTACGACCATGCAACGCCAAGGCAGCGATTCCCGATTCTTCCGCACGCTTTGCCACACGTAAAATATTTTCATGTCCATTTAAAAAACCCAATCGAGTTTTCAAAGTCACTGGCACATCAACCGCAGCTACCACGGCATCTAAAATCCGTGCAACTAAATCTTCATCTTGTAATAATGCTGAACCCGCAAGTTTATTGCATACTTTTTTGGCTGGGCAGCCCATATTAATATCAACAATTTGTGCACCATTTGCCACTTGATAACGTGCAGCTTCAGCGAGTTGCTCAGGATCAGAACCTGCGATTTGCGCAGAAATAGGTGCAAGCTCACCATCAAAGTTAGCCCGATATAAACTCTTTTTACTCATGCGCAAAGTTTTATCAGCAGTCATCATTTCACTGACCGCATGCCCTGCACCGAAATATTTACAGAGTGTTCTAAACGGTCTATCTGTGACGCCTGCCATCGGTGCAACAATCAAATTATTTGAAAGTTGGTAGGAACCAATATACATATATTTTCTTACAAATTCTGAGCAACATAGTATACTTCATTCGCCCATTTGACTCATCTTTTTATGTGGTGTTGTCCTCACTATGAATAAAGCTTCTACAAATCCTAATTTTTTAAAATCAATCAGTATCTTGGCTACATGTCTAGCTTTGACTGCTTGTGGAGACAACGCTTGGTGGTCAAATAATAAAGAAGCCGAAATGGAATCTGAGCAAATTAAAAAGGTCATTCCTACTCGGGTAAATGACCGTCAATCTTGGGCACAAGATATTTTTGATATTATGCAAGAATTAAACATTCCGAAAACCAAACAAAATGTGTGCAGTATTGTGGCTGTTGTCGATCAGGAATCGAACTTTGTCGCAGATCCAACCGTACCAGGTCTTGGGGCAAAAGCAGTTGAAGAGATTAATACCCGCCTAAAAGAAAAATTTGAAGCGAAGTTGGGTGAAACCATTGGCGGTACAGTTGCTGGTTATTTTGAGGATGTACTCAAAAATCAGCCTTCACCAGAAGACAACTATATGAGTCAAATGCGCAGAGTCAAAACTGAGCGAGAATTAGATTTATTATATCGAGAAATTTTTGACTATATGTCAAAGCATTATCATGTAAGTGCTTTAACAGGTGCAGCAAAATTAGTTGGACAAGATATTGGCGAAAAAATGAACCCAATTACCACATTGGGATCAATGCAAGTTCATATTAATTATGCAAAAGAGCATAAACGTCAAAGTGGAAATATTGCTGAATTGCGTAATGATCTTTATACCCAGTATGGTGGTTTATACTATGGTATTCATCGCCTAATGGAATATCCTGCTGATTACGATAAAGCAATCTATCGTTTTGCGGATTATAACTCTGGCATGTACTCGAGTCGTAATGCAGCTTTTCAAACGATGTTGAATGCTTTAACTGAAACTGAGATTAGTTTGGATGGGGATTTATTACTTTATAGTAAAAATGGAGACATTAAACCGACTCAAAGCCAGACAGAGAAAGTACTCATTACGGTCTTCGCAAATAATAATATTTTGGTTACACCTCGCCAAATTCGCTCTGATCTAAAAAAAGAAAAAGAGCAAAGTTTTGAAAATACTCAGACCTATATTGCAGTACAAAAACTTTACCAAAGCAAAACTAACAAAGAGCCAATTTATGCAGTTATGCCTCAGGTCGTCATTTCAGGACCTAAATTAAGTCGTGACTACAATACCAATTGGTTTGCAAGCCGAGTAAATGGAAGATATGAAACATGCATGCAAAAAGCGAAAAGAATAAAACTATAAATCTTGCTTTATTTGACTTTGATGGAACACTTTATCCAAAAGATAGTTTTACAGGTTTCATTTTTTATACTCTATCTAAACGCCATATTGTGCGCAAAGGCTTGCAAATTCTTCCATGGATACAAGCCTATTATTTAAGTCTTTATCCTGCACATTCGATGAGACCTCGACTTTTTCAGAGCATGTTTAAAAATATTTCAGCTGATTTTGTAGACAAATTAGCTGAAGAATATGCACAGAAAATAGTGAAGAATTTAGATCCCAAATTATTCAAACAATTACAACTACATCAACAAAAAGGTGATCAAGTCGTTTTGGTATCCGCATCAGTTGATCTCTATTTAAAACCAATTTGTAATTTTCTCAATATTGAATTGATTTGTACTCAGACCGAAATTAAATCAGGCTTACTCACTGGAAATTACATTTCCGAAGATTGTAGTTGTGAACAAAAAAAAATACGTATTCAACAGCAATATAATCTAGATGATTATCAATATATCTATGCTTATGGAAATAGTGAGGAAGATTTAGAAATGCTTTCTCTTGCTGACTATCCTTATATGATGGGTACAGAAAACCCATTGCCAGCAATTATTGAAATAAAAAAGCGTGCTTAACTGAAAAATTAAAGGGCTCTATAAAGAGCCCTTTTAAACAGAGATATAAAAATTAAGCCGATTTGCGTGAATTCACACGCCCTTTTACGACTGCCTTAATATTCCCTTTTGCGTAGTTCAAAAATACGATCAAAGGCGATAATTTAGGATTTGGTTTTTTACCTTGTCCAATGGCTTTAAATTGAGCTGCATACCAAATAATTTCCATAATTGCCATTTTATCGACAAATGGAATTCCTGTTTTAATTTGATTCACTGCATAACGAACATCATTCCCAGCAATTAAACGATCTGTTAAATCCGTTTCAACTGCCAATGGACGTGCAATACCGATGAAATCACATGCACCACTTTCAAGTGCAGCATTCATACCTGCAACCGTACGGAAGCCGCCTGTTACCATTAATTTACAAGCAACGTGCTGACGAATTTTTTCAGCAAATTCTAAGAAATATGCTTCACGTGCAATAGTACTTGCTTTACGAGACTCTGCTTTTGCACCGGCCATCGCTGGTGCTTCATATGTTCCACCTGAGATCTCGATAATATCGATACCTGCTTCATCAATTGCTTTAAAGACGGTAATCACATCTTCTTCAGTGATTCCACCACGTTGGAAATCTGCGGAGTTTAATTTCACCGAAATAATGAAATTTTCAGAGGTTGCCGCACGAACAGCTTTATAAATATCGACTAAGAAACGCATGCGGTTCTCAATCGATCCACCCCATTCATCGGTACGCTTATTGGTTAATGGCGACAAAAATTGACTAATCAAATAACCATGCGCACCGTGAAGTTGTACACCTTCAAATCCAGCTTTTTCACATACTGCTGCTGCCGTAGCAAAACGCTGAATAATATCTAGGATTTCTTCATGTTTAAGTTCACGTGGTGTACCAAACATTGCTGCAAGCATAGGGCTAAAAGGAACTGCTGATGGTGCAACGGTTTCTTTATTTAAGCCTTTAGGACACTGACGACCTGGATGAGACAATTGAATCAATTGCACCATGCCATGTTTTTTACCTACTTCAGCCCATTGCTGTAATTTTTTCAAATCACGTTCAGTTTCAATCGCAACAACACCTGGTTCATTTTTAGCAGCAATATTGACCATAACGTTGCCTGTAATCGCACAACCTAAACCGCCTTTTGCCCATGCTTCATATAAACCAATATGCAATTCATTTGGCTGCCCATCGTGGTTGGCAAGTGCCTCACTCATTGCACCTTTGATAATGCGATTTTTAAATGTGGTATTACGAATTTTGATACTGTCTGCAATCTGACTCATGGTCATCCTCTGCCAAAATTAGAGCATTTACTCTAATTTAATCTGTTTATTGTTGAAGTCAAGAGATCATCCGATAAATTGACAATATCATATGTCATTTTAATTACAATGCTAATATTCACTTGCAGCAATAAGCTGACGAGTGTACTCCGCTTGTGGTTGATTAAATAACAGTTCAGTCGCCTGATATTCCAAGGCTTTCGCTTGATGCATCACTAAAACTTTCTGGCATAGGGCCTTAATGACTTGTAAGTCATGACTAATAAAAATATAACTCATACCATCTTGCTGCTGTATACGACGTAATAATTCAATCATTGCCCTTTGGGTGGTTCGATCCAAAGCAGAAGTAGGTTCATCCAAAATCAGTAACTTCGGTTTCAAAACTAAGGCTCTTGCCAATGCCACTCTTTGTCGTTGTCCACCAGAAAGCTGATGTGGATATTTATGCTTATCCTCTATAGATAATTCAACTTTTATTAATACTTCTTCAATTTCTGCATGAGCTTGATGTTTTGAAATAGACTTAAGCTCTAGACCCTCTGCAATGAGCTGTGCAACCGACATTCTAGGATTTAAACTACTAAATGGATCTTGGAAAATAATTTGAAAATCACAGCGTAATTGTCGAAGTTGTTTCTGATTAAGTTGATTCAAATCTTGTGACTGCAATTCAATCACACCTTCACTAGCAATCAATCGCGCAATTGCTAAAGCCAATGAAGATTTTCCAGAACCACTTTCTCCAACAATTCCGATCGCTTCTCCTTCAAATAACTCAAAATTGATCGACTCAGCTGCAACTTTATAAGTTTTGATTCGATTAAATAAACCCTGTTTGATGGGATATTTCACTGTGAGATTTGTGAGTTCCAATAATGTTTGCTTCGTTTCTATCACTAAAGCTTTACCAAAATCATGATTGAGCAAATTGCGTGTATAAACAGTTTTTGGGGCGATAAAAATTTCTGAAATTGTTCCCTGCTCTTCTACTTTTCCTTGGTTCAGCACTAAGACGTGATTTGCATAATGTTTAACTAAATTAAGATCATGACTGATGAAAATCATTGCCATATTTCGTTGACGCTGTAATTTTTTTAATAGTTGCAATATTTGGGTTTGCAACAACACATCAAGCGCTGTAGTTGGCTCATCTGCAATCAAAATATCGGGTTCCAAAGCCAATGCCATTGCGATCATCACCCGTTGTCTTTGCCCTCCTGAAAGCTCATGAGAATAACGCTTAAGAATTTGAGTAGCCTCTGACAAACCCACATCATGTAATAAGGTTATGATTTTTTCTTTAAGTTCTAGTTTTGAATATCCTTGTAAGACAAGACTCTCACCAACCAATCGCTCAACCGAATGTAATGGGTTTAAAGCTGTCATCGGCTCCTGAAAAATCATGGCAATTTTTTTGCCACGAATATGTTGTAACTGCTTCTGACTCAATTGGACTAAATTATGATTTTTAAATCCAACAACACCATTGATCACGAGCGTTTCTGGAAGTAAGCCAAGTAATCCTAAAACGGTTATGGTCTTACCTGAACCACTTTCGCCGACAATCGCAAGGGTTTGCTGTGGGTATAAATCAAAGTTCAAATTCTCAACTAAATATTGTCCTGTTTGCTGACGAATATTAAATTGCTGCACACTCAGTAGAGGTTGATTATCTTCTTGGGTCAAATGCTTCACGTGCAGCCTCCCCAATATAAATCAATAAAGACAAAACAATCGTCAAACTAAAGAAACCTGACAATACCAACCACGGCGCATCAAGGTTATTTTTACCTTGTAATAATAATTCACCTAAAGATGCAGCATCAGGTGGCAACCCATAACCTAAAAAATCCAAAGCAGTTAATGCAATAATATTTGCGGTCAGCATAAAGGGGATTTGTGAAAGGCTAGAACTCATCGCATTTGGTAAAATATGTTTGAACATGATTTTATAATCACGTACACCCAAAGCCTTTGCAGCGCGTACATAGTCAAAATTTCGAGCACGTAAAAACTCTGCTCGCACCACCCCAACTAATTCAGTCCAGCCAAATAACAACATAATCAGCAATAACCAATACATGCTTGGACTAAACATACTGACCAATATCATCATTATAAACAGCATGGGCAAACCACCCCATACTTCTAAAATACGCTGCCCGATAAGGTCTATCCAACCGCCATAGTAGCCCTGTATCGCTCCAACAATGATACCGATCACCGCCGAGAAGAAAGTTAAAATAAAACCAAACAATAAAGAAATACGTAGACCATAAAGAATACGAGCAAATACATCTCGACCTTGATCATCTGTCCCCAACCAATTTTGTGCGCTCGGTGGTGATGGAACAGGTACACTGAGCGATAAATTGGGTGATTCATAGGAAAAAGGAACGATTGGCGAAATCATCCATCCGTGTTTTTGAATCAATTGTTTCACAACAGGATCTTGATAATCTGTGGCCGTTTCAAAAGTACCGCCAAAAGTAGTCTCTGGATAATCCTGAATTATCGGAAAATAAAAAGATTGCTGATAACGAACCAATAGAGGCTTATCATTGGCAATCAACTCAGCCAACATTGATAAGGTAAAAATAAGCAAAAATAGAATAAAGCAACGAAATCCTAGTTTATTTTGCTTAAAACGATAAAATCGTGCACGCATCAAAGGTGACATCATTTTCCACCTCTTGATTCAAAATCAATACGTGGATCAATCATGTGATAGAGCAAATCACCAATCAGGCGTAAGATCAATCCGAACAAAGTGAATAAAAATAATGTTCCAAAAATCACGGGATAGTCACGTTGCGTGATCGCTTCAAAGCCTAGTAAACCGATGCCATCCAGATTAAAAATAATTTCAATAAAAAGATTACCCACAAAGAAAATGGCAACCAATGCTTCCGGTAAAACCGCTACGACCGTTAAGATTGCGTTACGAAATACATGTCTATACAAAACCTGATTTTCACTCAGCCCTTTTGATCGCGCTGTCAATACATAAGCTTTATTTAACTCTTCAACAAAAGAATATTTAGTCAGATAAGTAAGCGCAGCAAAACTTCCCAACACCATACTTAAGATTGGCAAAGACATATGCCACAGATAGTCTTTTATTTTTCCCAATAAACTCAATTGCTCAAAATTTTCAGATACCAAACCCTGTAAGGGAAACCATTGCAAATACGTTCCACCTGCAAAAAAAACAATCAGTAAAATAGCGAAAATAAAAGATGGAATCGAATAACTCACCGCTAGTAATAACGAAGTAGATTGATCAAACAGCAAACCATTGTTTTTGGCTTTTTTAATTCCCAATGGGATCGCAATCAAATAAATGAGAAATGTACTCCATATTCCCAAAGACAGCGTTACGGGTAATTTTTCATATACGAGTTGTGTTACAGGTTTATCTTTAAAAAAACTGGTGCCAAAATCAAGGGTTAAATAGCCTTTAAGCATCATCCAAAAACGCTCATATGCAGGGCGATCAAAACCATATTGAGCTTTAATTTTTTCAATCATCTCAGGGCTTAATCCCCGTGCACCCTGATATTGAGCCAAGCGACTCAAACTTGATTGCGCATTATTCCCCACACCTAAACCTTGCGCATTTTGAATTTGTTGAATTGCCTGCTCGACAGGTCCACCGGGCGCAATTTGCACAATAATAAAATTAATCAATAGAATGAAAAATAATGTAGGGATCATCAGTAACATTCTTTTCAGAATATAGTGAACCATGAAAAAGATCCTTGATTATTTTGATGAGTGCTTTGTCATAGATTGATCGAGTTTCTTAGCTTTCGTCGAATCGACCCACCAATATTCCCAACCGACCGAAAGTTTCGGTTTAATTTCAGGTTGCTGATAAATGTCCCAATATGCAAACCATCGTTCAGGTTTTCCATAAGTCAGAATTTGATAATAGCCCGCACGCAACAAACGATCGAGTACACGCGTATACAAAATCACTTCTTCCCGTGTTTTTGCTGCCACAATTTTCGCAATCATCTGGTCAATTGCAGGGTTCTGAATACCAGAATAATTATAATTTCCCGATTCATTTGCGGCAGTACTTCCCCAAAACTGAGCTTGCTCTTGACCAGGTGTTAAAGTCTGCGGCAATTTCAGTACCATCATATCAAAATCTTGATGGCGAATTCGTTCCATATATTGTGGCACATCAACTTGTCGAATATTAACGCGTATCCCCAATCGATTTAGATTACGTACAAATGGCATCAATTCCCTTTGAGGATTCTCTTGCTGCATTAATAATTCAAGCTGCACGGCTCTACCTTGACGGTCGTACAATTGATTATGACGAATGATATAACCTGAATCTTTTAAAATTTTCTGTGCAATCAATAAATTTTGTCGATTAAAACCTGTTGCATCAGAAATAGGATAAAGCCAATCTGCCAAAACACCTTGACGCATAATCGGACTGAGTTGTGCTAAAAAGGGTTGTAAAACTTTAAGTTCTGAGGCGCTTGGACGACCTTTTGCAGCTAAATCAGTATTGTCAAAATAACTTTGAAGTCGCCGATTCTGATTAAAGAATAAAGCCTTATTTTGCCATTCAAAATCATAGGCATATGTTAGTGCTTTGCGTAGATGAATATCATTTAATGGCGAACGGCGAATATTGAATACCAAACTTTGAATGTCGAGTGGTGTTCCTAAATGAGCTTTGTATTTTTTGATCTGCCCAGCTCGTATTGCAGGGAAATTGTATGCCGTGACCCAATTACGAATATTTTTCTCTTCATACAAATTAAATTGTCGAGATTTAAAGCCTTCAAAACTGACATCTAAATTTCGATAATATATGTATTTGAGTTGATCAAAATTATAGCGCCCCTTATTGACTGGCAAATCTTTTGCCCAATAATTTGGGTTACGTTTATAAGTAATACTGCGCCCTGCATCGACTCGATCAACAATATAAGGTCCAGAACCAACAATCGGTTGAAGCGTGACGCGGGTAAAATCTTTATTCTTCCAATCTAGTTTTGAATAAATCGGAAGGCTTGCCACAATCAACGGCATTTCAACATTATTTTTAGATTTAAAAATAAATTTGATCTGATGTTTAGATAACACCTCAGTTTTCGCTAAATCAGACAAATACATCTGAAAACCTAAATTAGCTTTGGTTTGATAAGTATCAAAAGTAAATTTTACATCTTCGGCAGTTACAGGATGACCATTATTAAAACGTGCTTTAGGATTTAAATGAAAGGTTACATCTTTCAGTTGTTTAGGATCATAACTTACCTTTTCAGCTAACAAAGGATACATCACTCTTGGTTCATTCAAGGAGCGATCCATTAGGCTATCAAATAGATAATTTACACCCTCAGTCGAACTCCCTTTTCCATTCATACTGTTTAAATTATCAAAAGTACCTAAACTGGATTGACTGAGTATTCCACCCTTTGGGGCATTTGGATTCGCATATGGCATTGCATTTAACTTGGCATACTTCGGTTGTACATGCATCGCTAAATAAGGTGTAGTTTGCATCACAGCATATGCAGAATGTGCAAAAAGGCTTAATCCATAAAATAGACTAAGCCTTTTTAATGAAATTACGAAGCTCATCGGCAATTACAAGTTTGGAACTTTAATCACATCACCAATTCGTAATTGCGTACTTGGGGTCAAATCATTCATTTCGGCAAGCGCGCTTGTTTCCAAACCATATTTACTTGCCAAACCAATTAAAGTATCACCACGCTTAACTTTATATTCAGTGACCACTTTCGGTACTGCAATCGTTTGACCGCGTTGTAAACTTGCATTTGCTTTTAGATCATTTAATTCCGCTAACTCACGCCCAGAAATTGAGAAGCGATTTGCAATACTATTTAAAGACTCACCAGCTTTAACTGTATATTGCTCTGTATTTCGATTTGATGATTTAGAGCTACTCTTACGAGTTTCAACTTTTTCAGTATCAGCTTTGGGAACATCACCCGTCAGTTTCAGCTTTTGCCCCACTCGAACACTACTATTACGAGATAAACCATTTAAAGCAGTGACATAATCCAATTGTAAATAATAACGACTAGCAATATTACTTAAAGTATCTCCAGATTTAACAGTATATACATCAGGCGCGGTTTCATCTTTATCTTTTGATTTGGTATTCGTACTTTGATTGGTTTTACTCTCTACATCACCCGTGAGTTTCAAGCGCTGACCGACACGTACTCCAGCAGTACGCTGTAGACCATTCAAATCAGCAATATAATTCACGCTTAAATCATATTTATTCGCAATTGCATTCAAGCTATCACCAGACTGAACCACATACTGCTCTGGAACTGTAGAACCTGCCGGAATTTTTAAGGTTTGACCTAAACGAACACCGCTATTCGATTTAATATTGTTCAACTCAGCTAACTCATTCAGAGTTAGCTTAGATTTGGTCGCAATACTTGATAAGGTATCCCCACGCTGAACTGTATAATTCTCAGTCTTAACCCCTATCGAGGCTGATACATTGTCATATTTCACTGATGTTTTAGTTTCAGCAACACTTTCAGTCTCAGAAATTTCGTTTAAAGGAACATTAATTTTTTGCCCAACAAACAAACTACTACTGGCAGTTAAACCTGTCGTTAAATCAGCAAGTTCCTGATTCGATAAAGCATAACGATCTGCAATTAATTTCAGATATTCGCCACGTTTAACGCTATAAGATTTGGTCGCTACTTTCTGAGATGTCGTCGTTTTAGCATCTGTTGTGCGTGTCGCACGGGTTGTATTTTTTGGCTCAATCAGTGTAAGTTTTTGCCCAACAAATAGACCGTCAGTTACAGACAAATTATTAAAATCTGCTAATTGTTTAATACTTAAATCAAAACGACCTGCCAAATTCGTAAGACTATCGCCTGATTGCACCACATAACTTTCAGGTTTCTTTTCTGCCGCTTTAGGCGCTTCAGCTTGAGGTTTAGCATCATAGAGGTACAAACTTGTACCAACGAATAAAGTTCCGTTTGGATCAATTTGATTCCATTGAGCAATATCTCGCCAGCTCACATTATTTTTTTGCGCAATAACAGCTAATGTATCTCCTGGTTGTACAACATAGGTACTACGCTTACCTTTAGGCGCAACGACAACCACATCTGTATCCGTTTTAATATATGGTTTGCCTTGGTTTCGTTTAGCATCTTCACTATTCGCCGTAGCTGTATCTTCAACTAAATTTTTTGGATAAGCGAACCCTCGCGTAACTTCTTGCCCTTTTTCATCGGCTACAGACTGACTGGTTTGAATTGCTGTTAATTTAATTTTGCCATCGAATGGATCAACAATTTCAGTACCTTTAGGTGCAATCGCTTTGATCTCAGCAACCACTTGATCTTTTTCAGCCTGTGTTGCTTGAGGTTCTAAAACTTGAGCAACTGTTTTCTTTTCACCATCTTGTTTGACAGCAGCAACAATTTGCTCACGTTCTTTCAGTGAAATAGGCGGCTCTATTTTTACAGGTTTAATATTTGCTGCTGGCGTAATGGCAACTGGAATACGTGGTGCGCTTGGTACATCAGCAGCGGCAGCAAATGAAGCAAGTGCATCAGAACCTCGAGGAGTATTTAATTTTACACCTGTAACCGAAGTTGTTGCCGATGGACGAGTCGTATTATTCGCCGTTAAAGGCGGTGGTGTTTTTACTGATGGCGTGATGGATTGACCTGTATTGGTACGAATTGTTGTTGAGGTATTCAACGTATTATTCATCGCTGGTGGAGTATTATTACTTGCCCAGAAACCACCTGAACTTGCCTTACCGCCACGTAGTTTTGCATCAATCGAAGGACTCAAATCTGCTGGGATCAAAATACGCATCGGGCTTGAAGGATCGACACTCTCACCACGATGAGCTGGGTTCAATGCATACAGTTCAGCACGACTCAAACCAGTAATTGAAGCAATCTGATTTAAATCTAAAGGTGCTGACAAAGCAACTTCACGGAAATGCGGACGGTTCGCAATTGGCGGTAATGCAACCCCATAATGACTTGGATTTTTAATAATCTGTGCAACAGCTAAAAATCGTGGCACGTAATTCATCGTTTCTTGAGGCAACTTGAGTGACCAATAATCTGTTGGTAAACCAGCAGCTCGGTTACGGTTAATTGCTTGTTGGATACGACCGGGGCCAGCGTTATAAGCTGCTAAAGCCAACTCCCAAGAACCGAATTGGTTATATAAACTACCTAAGAATTCATAAGCAGCACGAGTAGACTCAACCACATCACGACGGCCATCATACAAGCCCGTTTGCTGTAATCCATAAATACGTCCTGTACTTGGGATGAATTGCCATAAACCCGCAGCGGCTGCACTACTTGTTGCAGCAGGGTCATACGAGCTTTCAATTACAGGTAATAATGCCAATTCGGTTGGCATCCCACGACGTTCTGCTTCTTTTACAGTGTGGTATAAATAACGGCTGGCGCGCGCACTTAATCGATCTAGATAAGGTTGCCGAGAAATAAACCAACCACGTTGCGCTTCAATACGAGAGTCCCAATGGTTCAAATCCATCTTGAAACCCACGGTCATACGCTTCCACACATCACCATGTTTGAGTACTAATAAACGATCACCTTCCACAGCTCGCATATCGGTAGCGGAAAGTAAATCTTCAAGTGAATCTAAACTTCCAGCATCTAAATATCCAGAACCCACTTGCTTTGAAGTAGAAGCTTTGCTTGATTGCGGAGTTGACGAACAGCCTGTTGTAATTCCCAACGCAGCTAGAGCAGAAGTAAGTACAGTAATTTTGAATAATGATGTTGCAGATGTTTGCCACATCAATGTGCTCGATTTATACATAAAATCTTCCAGTCAACTCGCGCTAGTTTATTTCTTCGATTTGCCATTGTAGTAAAGCATGTCACTTAGACAAGGCAATAATTTAACGTGATTTGCATGGAAATGTTACAAGAAATTAAAAAATATGAGTTTTGTAACGGTTTAGCAGTCAAATTTAGATTTAGAATACAACTTATCAGATGAGGGTGATAAACTTTTAAAGTCATACACTCAAAATCTCATCTTTTTTTACTACTCAGATTCTTCATTTTTAGGTTCAATTATGTCTCAAACAATCACACTTTATGTCGATGGCGCATGTAAAGGCAATCCAGGTTTAGGTGGTTGGGGAGCATATATCATTACCGAACAAGGTGAACATAAGCTTTGTGGCGGTGAACCAGATACAACCAACAATCGAATGGAGCTTCAAGCAGCGATTGAAGGTGTTTCATTCTGTCCTATTGATGCACATCTGATTGTTTGGACTGATTCCAATTATGTAAAACAAGGGATTACAGAATGGATTCATGGTTGGAAAAAGAAAAACTGGAAAGATGTCAAAAACCCTGATCTATGGCAAAAATTAGATGCAGTCTGTGCAAATCGTAAAATTGAATGGAACTGGATCAAAGGTCATGCTGGTCACGCTGGAAATGAAATGGCTGATCAATTAGCCAACCTCGGTGTCGAACAGACTGCTCAACAATTAAAATCTTCGACACAGGCTAACGCTGACACAAAAAAGCCTGAAGCTGATTGGCTCTTGAACGATCCTTTTGGCTTAGATATTCATGATGATGTAGATGAAATGATTGAAGAAGAAATAGAACTTGAAGCAGATCTACAGCTCATTGAGTCACCAATTGAGACATTGGAAAGCAATCAAATGACTCAACATCCACACATTGTCATCACTGAAGCAAAAGTCAAACTTCAAGGTCCTCGTCAGCTTATTCTAGATACTGAAACCACTGGTTTTTACTTCCAAGATGGTGATCGTATTATTGAAGTCGGTGCGATTGAAATGATCAATCGAAAGCTTACTGGTAGTTCTATTCATATTTATATTAATCCTGAAAAACCTGTAGGTGATTCTGAGAATGTCCACGGTATCAGTGATGACTTTCTCAAAGACAAACCGAAATATGCAGAAATTGCCGATGTACTTTTTGACTATTTAAAAGGCGCTGAAATTATTGCGCATAATGCAACATTTGATATGAACTTCTTAAATATGGAGTTCAAACGTGTCGGATTAACTGCTCTTTCAGATGTATGTGAAGTGACCGATACTTTAGCACTTGCTAAAAATAAACATCCAGGTCAAAAAAACTCACTTGATGCTTTAGTGCGTCGCTATGAAATTCCAGCAAGAGATCGTACTTTTCATGGTGCCTTACTTGATGCTGAAATTTTGGCAGATGTTTATCTTGCAATGACAGGTGGGCAAGTCTCTTTTGATATGGATTCACACTCCCAATCGGAGCAAAATCAAAATAAAATGACTCGTCAACGTGTCCAAGTGGATTTACCCGTGATTCGCCCTTCAGAGCATGAGCTAAATGAACATGAGACATGGGTCAAACAATTTGAGCAAAAACATGGAAGCGCTTGCTTTTTTGCAAAATAAATTTGTTCTGCAATATAAGTTTTTGTATTTCAAGCTTTCAAAGTTAAGTTATATTAACCATTAATGATTTTAACCTCCTATGATGGGAGGTTCATGGATATAACAACTTAGGAAAGGTGTAGGTCATATGTCTTACCAAACCTCGATTCATTTCGACCCAACTGCATTATTAATAATAAAAAATGAGATCGACAATTCGATTAAATTAGTAGAGACGGCAGTTAATACGCTTGCTGAAGAACAAGCCTTACCTTTCGGTATTGATGATGCACTCAATCAATTTGAACAGTGCACTCAAGTTCTTAAATTGATTGATATGCCCCATCTCGCGCAAATCACTCAATACTCCGCTGAACTCATGCGCCAAATCATGGCTCAACCACAGCAAATTAAAACCAGTGATGTCATCGCACTGAGCGAAGGCACGACTATGCTTAAACGTTACATAGAATTTATTTGTTTACGTGAAGTAAAAGTTCCTCAATTTTTAATTGATACCTTAAATCGTTTGGAAAAAGCTCTCGGTAAACCAATCACGAAAGAAGGTCAAACGATTCAACCACTACTCGATTGTATTACACCTAGCTTTAACTTGCCGCTAGCACCAAGTTTAGAACAATCTCAATATATTCATCAGTTATATAAATTGTGTTTGAACAAACTCATCAAACAAGCTGAGACACCATTAGATTTACAAGGCATTAAATTGGTTGGCGTTTATCTAGCAGGTTTAGCGACAAACCAACCAAGCCAACAATATTGGCAACTGGTTAATGTTGGTTTAGGTCATATTGATGAGCTCTTAATCACTGAAGCACGTTTAAGAACACTAATTCAAATTGAAACTAATATTGGCAAATTCCTAAATCAACCAGCTACGTTCCAAAGTAATATTGCCGATCTTGCAGATATTTTAAGTATTTGTATTAGCCAAGAAGATGACTTATCCCAACATATTCGTGAACAACTAAATATAGGTGATGAGCTTCTCAGTGACACTCAACTTCAAGTTTTAAGTCGTCACTTGTACGGTCCAGATTATGAAACAGTACATACGATTAGCCAGTTAATGACGGATGAAATGGCTCAAATTCGTAATGAAATTGAGTACAACCATCAAAATATGTCGGCTGAAAAAACGCAAGAATTACAGCAAAAATTGAATCAACTTGCGAATGTATTTAAAGTATTAAATCTAAATGAAGCAGCGAAAGAATTAGATCAGCAAGCTGAAAAGCTGAGCCAACCGAATACACTAACGGATGCAACATCGATTCAGCAGTTAATGAACAGTATTTTAGCGTCTATGAATTCTATTGGAATTTTAGAGCGTAATTATACCTCTAGTCGTTTACAACTACGTGTAAACAATATGCAAATTTCTCTAGATCGATTAGATGAAGCGCACAAAGCATTGATTGTTGAAACAAAAACGCTAATTGATACGTTAACGCAAACACTTAGTTTATATGCTCAAGACCCGACTGCACATAACTTAGAAGCCTTGCCTGTTTATCTGAATGAATTATCGGGTGCAGCTTTATTCTTAGGCAGTTCTACACAACAAACTGCACTATTAGGCGCTGCTCATTTTGCTCAATATCGCTTAAGTCAAAATGAAAGTTTCGATGCTGAACATGTGAATTGTATTCTAAATGTTGTCGCTGGTTTAGATTTACTCGTAGATAACTTAAAGAATAAACAGCCAGTGTTGCAATCTATGTTTGATGTGGCATTATCAAGCAGTCAACGATTACAAATTACTGCGGCTGCATAATGACTCAACTATCACTTGCTTATATTTTTCAACATCAAAAACTGTTAGTCGATCAAAATTTAGAACTACCAAAAGTTGAAAAGTTAGCAAGTGATTTACCCATACATCACAATGATCAAGTCATTGCTCGTGATCTCCTCGATGATGAAATCATTCCTGAAGGCTATCAACTTGTACCAATTCGGGAACTGATTCAGTCATGGCCTACGACAGCGTTTCTTCAAGCGAGTCGTGCCGTTCAACTTCTTGAGTGGCGACGTAACCATAAGTTTTGCAGTCATTGCGGACATCACACCGAAATTCATCCCAAAGAATATGCAATGGTTTGCCCTGCCTGCGGGTATCATCAATATCCCCGCGTACAGCCCTGCGTGATTACCATTATCACCAAAGGTAAGGATGAGGTGCTGTTAGCAAAATCAGCACACAAGCATTATGGCAATATGTACGGACTGATTGCAGGATTTGTTGAGGTTGGTGAAACTCTTGAGGAAGCTGTACAACGTGAAACACTTGAAGAAGTTGGGCTAAAACTAAAAAATATTCGCTACATGTCAAGCCAACCGTGGCCATTTCCAAGTAATTTAATGATCGCGTTTCATGCAGAATACGATTCTGGTGAGATTGAACTACAGATTGAAGAAATCAGTGATGCTCAATTTTTTAAATTTGACCAACTACCAGAGATTCCATTCAAAGGGAGTATCGCTCACGCCATGATTAATGAAATCATTGAGAGTAATGAAAAGGCATCTTAAAAGATGCCTTTTCATTTATTTAACCTTCTAATGCTTCATCTAAGAAATGCATAATCGTTCGTTTGGTTTTGAAGTAGTGACTGGCAAAACTTGCTAAAGTCGCAATAATCGTTAAATGTCCAGTTTTGGGAATAACTGCAATATGACTATGGTTGCCCTTTTCCCTTAATGCACGGTCAAGGTCAAAGCTATTGTGACTACCGACCAATTGGTCGTTTTCAGCCATGAGCAAATAGTGTTTGATCTGATTAGAATTAATAAAATAATAAGGCATTACATCTTGATATGAAACTTTCAAATCAAACGCATGCTCAGCCAGTGGATCACCTTTATAATCAAAGTGATAAGGACCTGCTAAACCAATAATTGCCTTAATTTTATCTTTATATTTGAATCCTTGCGATTGTGGTGAATAAACCACAGACATCACATTAAATGCACCCGCAGAATGCCCCATCAGGATTATATTCTCAGTTGAAATATTGAGCTTGCTTTGATTTTGAGTTAAATAATGAATCGCCTGAGCAATATCATCAATAAATGCGGGAAATATGTGTTCTGGCGCAAGATGGTAATTGATTACTGCAACATCATATCCTTCTCGAGCGAATGTTTCCCCCAAAAATATATAATCTCGTTTATTGCCGTGTTGCCAAGAACCGCCATGAACAAAAACAATTAATGGTCTTTGCTTTTTCGGATTTTTTGTTCGGTATAAGTCCAAACGTTGTCTAGCTTTTAAGCCATAAGCAAGATGCTCGTCTTTCTCAAACGTATCTTTTGGTGTGAGATAGTTCATCGAATAACTTGCTAAATCATAAAGGCGAAAATCCTGATAAAAGTTTTTCGCCCGTATAACATTTTGTTGTACTTGTTGAATAAGTTGCTTCATAAATTAAGGTGTAGTCGGTGTTATGGTCGCAGGTTCAACCTGATCAGGATCAATTGCCACAGGCGTTTCAACTAAAGGTTGCGCCGTTGCCGTTCCCACCATTGGCGTTGCAGCAGTTGAACTTGCTATTGTTCCTGAAGGCTGGTCAATATTATCAATCAGAGTGACAATTTTACTCACATTACCCACTTTTTGTAAGACATCATCTAAATCTCTCTGTTCAGCACTATTTAGACGCCCCATCACATAAAGCACACCATTTTCAGTATGCACAAGAACTTTACTATCTGAAACTACAGGCGCACGCATGAGCAAACCACGTGTATTAGCAGTTACAGTTGAATCTTGCATAATTGTGTTATAACCAACTTTATCCCCGACAGTGATATAATTATGCACTGCTTTAACGTCAGTCATAGCGCGTAAATTATCTTCTGCCAGTTGCTTTAAATACGGATCAGGTACTTGCCCAGTTAATAAAACATTACTATGAAAACTTTCAATATTGATGCGTGATTGTTTGAAACGATGATCTAATTTATACAAATTAATGTTCGCAGTTCTTTTAATTGAAGAATCAATAAAAACCTGCCCTAAACTACGCTCACCGCTCTCTTTACCTACAGGCGAACTACCTGTACCACCAGAAATAAAACTCGCACATCCCGATAAACTTGCAGCGCAAATTAACGTAATCGTTAAACGTTTTAACACTTGGCAAGACTCCCTATCTACAAACTTGTTAAATCTTCGGCATTTATCTAAAAAAGCTCAAACTATCATTCAGTCTAAAGTAAACGCATGCTCTATCCATTGCTGATCATACTGCAATTTTGAAAAATCTGGTTGTACTGTTTTTGCAATTTTCTGTGGAAAATCAAAACAAATCACATCAAAACGACAATCAAAATCACCATATTGTGGATTTTTTTGTAAAAATAATTGAGCAGTTTTAATGATTTTACGTTGTTGAGCCTGAGATATGACCTCACAAGATTCCGCGTAACTTCCCGCAGTTCTTGCTTTTACTTCAACAAAGATCAACTCCTTTCCTTTTGCTACGATTAAATCTATTTCACCATACCTCGAATGATAGTTTTTACTTACATAATGATATTGTTGTGTTTGTAAAAAAACTAAAGCTGTGAGCTCAGCCCACTCACCTAGCTTTTGTCTGTGAAGCTCCATCTTGGCTAGATTCTCATTTTAAAAGTTGGATGCCATGTTTTTGTTGTTGATAACAATACGGTTGCCGATCAATTTTGCCATGATTGACATAGATTGCCCCCGTTCGTCCTTCAAATGAAAACTCAGGTTGTGAAGTATTTAAAAATTGTTGACTGATTGTCCATGCGTCACCACCAAATGCGAGGAGTCGTTGAAATGCCATATTCTCTGGTTGTTCTTTATAAGCTTTAATTACGTCATTCCACTGCCCGTTATATAATGCAGGCGTATCACAAAAACTTAATCCAAGCGGAATAGTTTTCCCTTGTTCAATACTGATCGGGGTAGCATAAATATTCTTTTCAGGTAATGATCCTAATTGTTCTAACCATTGATGGCTTCCGAGTAGTAACAACCCCTCTTTTTTGGATATTTTTTTAGGTAGTTCATTGACAAAATGAAGTCCAGAACCAAATTCACTAGCTACTGACATGAGCAACAGTTCGGTAGCTGATTCGACTCCTGACTCACGAAAAACCATTAATTTTTTTATTTTATCTTTCTTCAGTAATTGATTTAACGCCACCGCATCCTGTTGCTTTGAGAGACTAAATTGCCAAACATTATTCGATTGCTGATTTAAATCATTTAATGCAAGAACAGGAATCACAGGATTTAACTGCATAACGGCTTCTATTTCTGACCTCACCAAAGGTCCGACAATTAATTTCGTCTTACTATTCAATTTCTTTTTAAAAATTGTATCTATGCTATTTTTTGCCGAATCTACAAAAATGATTTTTTCTTTACTACCAGATGCTGTATAAGCACTCAAGAAACCGCGTTTGATACTCTGACCTGCTCGCGCCATTGCACCAGATTCAGGTAGAATCACCAATACGTCCGCATAAGCTGGACTCATTATTGCTGCCAAACTAAAAAGCAGCCAAATTTTTTTATACATGAGGGAGTTACCTTTTATGAGTGCTCAATTATTTGTTGTAGCAACCCCGATTGGGCACTTAGATGACATGACCTTTCGTGCAATTGATATTTTAAAGTCTGTATCGGTGGTTGCAGCAGAAGATACTCGTCAATCTGCTCAATTATTCAAACACTATAATATCTCAACTCCGCTTACAGCGTGTCATGATCACAATGAAAGTAACAAAATTGATCAACTTATACAAAGAATGTTAAAAGGTGAAAGTATTGCTTTAATCAGTGATGCTGGTACGCCTCTCATTAGCGACCCAGGTTTTAAACTGGTTCGCGCTGCACAAGAACAAGGAATTCGTGTCATACCTTTACCCGGTGCATGTGCCGCAATCGCAGCATTGAGTGCCGTTGGACTACCGAGTGATCGCTTTAGTTTTGAAGGTTTTTTACCATCTAAATCATCACAACGCATTAGCCAACTTGAAAAATTAAAAGATGAAACTCAAACGTTAATTTTTTATGAAGCACCACACCGTATTTTAGAAAGTATTAAAAATATGGCTGAAGTGTTTGGTGAAGATCGCCCTGTTGGTTTTGCACGTGAAATTACCAAGACTTTTGAAACGATCAAAAAAATGACTTTAAAAGATTTAGTTACTTTTATTGAAAATGATCATAATCAACAAAAAGGTGAAATTGTGGTTATTGTCGGTGGTGCGACAGCTGAAAAAGACTTGGAACAAGAAAAATTAGATCATTTATTGAAACGTTTACTACAAGATTTGTCGGTCAAAGCCGCGTCTCAATTAGCAGCAGATTTAACTGGTATTAAGAAAAAAATCGCATATCAACGCGCTTTGGAATTAACCCAAGCCGAATAACGAGCAAGATGCAAGGCAATTAATTTTGGATATATTGCCTTGCAAATAATTAACAACGTGAATAGTTGCAACCTATCATTTACTTAGCTTTAGACAACATTCATCACAATTAAAAAAACACATCTATCTCAGTATTTTCTGAGCTGCTTGGATAATCGTTTCAGTCAATATTTCTAATTGTTGCGACTGTCGTTTCCAATGATGCCAATACAGAGGAATATCAAGTTCAGCTTCAGGCATTAGTTCCACAAGTAAACCATTATCGAGTAAGGATTGAACTTGAATCTCTGGTGCCATTCCGTAGCCCAAACCTAATTGGATTGCTTTAACAAATGCATCTGTCGATGGAATAAAATGAAAGGGATAACTTTGCATCGATAATCCAAAATACTTTAATAATATGTCTGAATGCATCAGATCTTTATGATTAAAAATAACTGCAGGCGCAGATCTCAAACGCTCCCTATTAACCCCTTGTCTAAACCAATATTTAACAAAATCCGTCGAAGCCAACATTTTATAGCGCATTTTGCCAAGTGGCTGTGCTAAACAGCCAGACATCACTTCAGCCTCAGCAGAAATACACGCATTGACTTGACCTGTTTCTAACAAAGAATGTGTGTGAGATTGATCATCAATTTTCAATTCCAATACGATCTTTTCTTTAATGAGTGTTGATTGAATTGAAGGTAAAAGCCATGTTGCCAATGAATCAGCATTTGAGGCCAAGGCAATTTTATAAAATTTAGAATCAGAAGTTTTACCCATTAAACCTTGTAATAAATTTTGCTCCATTAATCGGGTATGCCGCAAATGATCGAGTAAGGTTACTCCTGCATATGTAAGCGTAGATGGACGACCACGAAGGATTAGAACTTGTCCAAGATATTTTTCTAAGGCCTGTACTCGTAATGACACAGCCGAAGGTGTAATAAATAAAAATTCACCAGCAGCATCAAAACTTCCCAATTCAGCCACCGCAAGAAAAGCTTCACATTGCTTACTATCGAGCATATTAACCTTAATTATTTTTAGTCAAACCTAAATATTCTTAATTTTACTTATTTTAAGCTTAAAAGTCAGATAATTCTCTCATCTTATTTTCTCTTCTTTTTTTATGATCTCTCTTGGCATTTTTATCAAAGGTTTTGGTATAGGCAGTGGTCTGATTGTCGCTATTGGTGCTCAAAATGCCTTAGTCCTAAAACAAGGGCTCAAACAGCAATATGTATTTTGGCTATGTTTTATATGCGCCCTTTCTGACTCTATTTTAATTGGATTAGGTGTATTGGGTTTTGCTGAAATCATGACCGCATCTCCAATTCTAATGAAACTTACTCATTATTTTGGTGCAATTTTCTTGTTTGTTTATGGTGCTAGATCATTCTATGCTTCATTTAAAACGACTCATAGTATGCAACTCAACCAAGGTCACCATCAAACATTAACCCAAGTACTTTTAACTGGGCTGGCATTTACATGGTTAAATCCTCACGTTTACTTAGATACGATTGTACTTATTGGCTCATTAGCTACTCAATTTGAGGATAAAATGAGTTTTGCTTTAGGCAGTATCGTTGCCTCATGGATGTTCTTTTTTAGTTTAGGTTATGGATCTAAATTCTTAAAACCACTATTCACTAACCCAAAAGCATGGAAAATATTAGACTTTATTATTGGTTGTATCATGTGGAGTATTGCTACATCGTTGCTTCTCTAATCTAAGTCTTTGAGCAACAGAAAAAGCACCACGATCGTGATGCTTTTTCTATGCCATAACTGACTTAATCTTGATGTTCATCTGGTGGAACTTCTGTAATACGTCCACCACGTGCAAGAAATGCAGCTACTTCATCTTCTAAAGCTTGGCGTTGTTTTAGCTTAGCAGTAACAGTCAATGTTTCTGCTTCAGCAAGATCAGCATCATTGGCACTTGATTCTTCACTATCAGCGCCACTTTCTGCGGCTTTCGCCTCTTCATCGTCTACAGCAGAATCTTCTGTGTTTTCGTCGTAATCATTCATTTCCGTCATATTACTCTCCCCACAATGACTAAAACTCTCATCATCGTTATTTGGTCATCAGAACTTGGTGAAATTTAGCAAGCTCTTCACATTTATCAAAGCAAAATATTTGCAAAATTGTGTATTTTATAACCAAATTCACTCTGATTTATAAATGATTGTTTAAAAAATATCTACTCTTTTTTAGCAAGCGTATCTTGTGTATCGTAATGCCGCTAATCCATTGGCTTGGTTCATAAAGCGATCTTTAAACCAATCGAATTGTTCAACCTGTTTCAGCCCAAAGTTTCTTGCCCAAACAAATGGAAATAACTCCGAACTTTCCAACCAACCAATCGCGGACATGCTATGCATCATCGCATCATTCTGCCCTTTACGCAGGTGTTCATAACGTAATAAAGTTTGATCGTTTGCCCATGCGCCACGCTTTAAATCATGTAGTAAGACATCGCACAGTACCGCAGCGTCTAGACAGCCAATATTCACACCTTGTCCAGCTAAAGGATGAATGACGTGGGCAGCATCACCAATCAATGCCAAGCCTGATTTGATATAGCGCTGCGCTGCACGCGCTTTAAGTGGAAATTGTGCTCTAGAGCGAACATCAACGACCTCACCCAACATTTGTAGGCTCTCCTGAGTGATCAATCGCATAAAATCTTGATCAGTCAGTGCTGAATACTCATCAGCATAATCATCAGGTAAAGTCCAAACAATCGACTGCCAATAACCATTCTCTTGTGAATCCAAACTCGCCATTGGTAAATATGCCAGCGGACCTGTCGGTAGAAAAATTTGACGAGCTACATATTGATTCGGCTGAGTAGTTTTAATTGCACAACTGATCGCAGCTTGTTTGTAATCCAGTACATCTAAATCAATATAAGCTTGCTCACGTACAAAAGAGTTCGCACCATCAGCACCAATAAGTAACTTAGCCTTTAATGTTGTGCCATCCGCCAATTGAATAGACCAACCTTGTGGAATTTGTTCGATCCGTATGACTTTGACTTGAGTGCGGTAGTCTTTAAGCTGCTGCAACATTTTCTGTTGAATCGCAACATTCAAAACGCTTGGCTCGACCATTGAACCAAGAGCTTGATCTGGCGGAGGTTGCTGTTCAGAGGCATGGCCAAAATTAATTTCACCATAGCCATTTTTATTCCAGACTTGCATGCCTGAATATGGCATTTGACGTGCTAAATCATCCCAAACATCGACTGTTTTAAGCAAATGAATCGTTGCCTGACTCAGTGCCAATACACGAGGATTCATCACCGCCAGTGTTTTGTCTTGATCAAGCACAGGCGCTGCATCCAGCACTGTAGCTTGCACACCACCTTGAGCCAATAGCAAAGCAGTTAAACCTCCGACTAAACCACCGCCTACAATCACAACATCTAACAGCTCACTCATGCTTTTAGCCCCATCGCATAGTTCGCAACCAAAGGTTTAATCCCTGGAATCACGTCAAAAGCAACCAAGCCTGTATTTCTTAATAATTTAAGGATTGGATTTTGATTGCTAAAGCCACGCACTACCGAATCACAGAACTTGATCACCCGTTGCTGATCCTTTAAACGGGATTGCTCATAAGCCAATAAATTTTCTGGAGCACCAACATCATCGGACTTCGCCAATTGTTCCAACAAGAAACGAACCAACACATCCGCATCACGCAAGCACAGATTAAAACCTTGTCCTGCCACGGGGTGAATGGTATGTGCTGCATTGCCCATCAATACCACACGCCCAACTGCCTGTTTATGCGCCAAGACTTGCGACAAGGGATAGCTAAAACGCTTACCTGTTTTTTCAAACTTACCTGCTCGATCGCCATAGGTTTCCTGCAAAGCATCAAGGAAGTGCTGATCATTTTCTTCACCCAACCATTCTGCTTCAGTGCCTTTTTTTACAGGCCAAACCACTGAGCGACGGTATTCACCCGGTAATGGTAACAATGCCAACGGCCCTAATGCGCTAAAACGTTCAAAACCAACATGCTGGTGCGGCTTAGAAGTCTGTACGGTGGTCACAATTGCGACTTGGTCGTAATCATGTTCGTCAACTGCCACACCAATCGCTTGACGGCAGAATGAATCACGGCCATCGGCTGCAATCACTAACTTGGATTTTAATGAATGAATATATTCACCGTTACGCATCGCTTCAATTTGCACGTAATCTGAATCTTGGGTTAGAGACGTCACTTGCACACCATCAATTAACTCAATGAGAGGTTGTTGACGCACTTGAGTTAACAATACACGACCTAACCAAGCATTCTCGATCACTTGTCCAAAGCTTTCTACTTTTTCTTGTTCTGCGACTAAACGCGCCTTACCAAAACTGCCTTGCTCGGTAATATGCACTTGTAAGATCGGCGTAGCATATTGCTGAAGTGCTTCCCACAAACCTAATTTTTGATAGATCTGTACGCTGCGGCGTGACAATGCCGTGTTACGCGCATCAAAACTGGAATGATAAGGAGCAATATTTTCATCATCGTAATTTGGATATTTCACAGCTTCTAATAACTTTACTGCGATATTAGATTTTGCCAACATTAAAGCAAGGCTGAGTCCAACCATACCTCCACCGACAATGATGACTTGTTGCTGCATAATATTATTCCTTATCAGTTTTTCATGACTTGATGTTTGGAGACTATCTTACTCTAACTTAAATTAGGATGGGAATTTGTTCTTTGTTTGGTCTGTGTTTTAAACATTCAAAAATCTTTTACTAAAAAATATCTTTGTTAAATCATCTACTAAAATGACATATAAAGTATTTAATAATCACATTTAGCATATATCAATTTTAGAAATATATTTCAATTCAATACTATAGTTAAAAGTTTAGACATAAAAAAGCTCGCCGAAGCGAGCTTTTTTGAATAAGGATGTATTACAGGCTGTAGTACATATCAAATTCAACTGGGTGAGTAGTCGTGTTAAGACGACGTACATCTTCAGTTTTAAGTTCGATATATGCATCAAGCATTTCTTTAGTGAATACACCGCCTTTTAATAAGAACTCATGATCAGCTTCAAGCGCAGCAATTGCCATTTCTAAGTTATGAGCAACTGTTGGGATTTTTGCTTCTTCTTCAGGAGGAAGATCATACAAGTTTTTATCAGCAGCTTCACCTGGGTGAATCTTGTTTTGAATACCATCAAGACCAGCCATTAATAATGCAGCAAAACCTAAGTACGGGTTCATTAATGGATCAGGGAAACGTGCTTCGATACGCTTGCCTTTAGGGCTAGAAACGTAAGGAATACGGATAGAAGCAGAACGGTTACGTGCTGAGTAAGCAAGCATAATTGGTGCTTCATAGTGCGGAACTAAACGCTTATAAGAGTTTGTACCTGGATTCGTAATCGCATTCAACGCACGAGCGTGTTTGATTACACCACCGATGAAGAATAATGCCATTTCTGATAAACCAGCATATTCATCACCAGCAAACAAGTTCTTACCATCTTTAGAGATAGACATGTGAACGTGCATACCAGAACCGTTATCACCTACCATTGGCTTAGGCATAAATGTCGCTGTTTTGCCATATTGGTGAGCAACGTTCCAAACTGCATATTTGAATTGTTGAACTTCGTCCGCTTTACGAACTAAGGTATTGAAGCTCACACCAATTTCTAATTGGCAAGAAGCAACTTCGTGGTGATGTACTTCTACACGACCAGGACCCATGATGTCTTCAATACGTGCACACATTTCAGCACGCATGTCTTGATGAGAGTCAACTGGAGGAACTGGGAAGTAACCACCTTTCACACGTGGACGGTGACCTGAGTTACCAGCTTCGTAATCTTTACCTGTAGACCATGCAGCTTCTTCAGCGATTAATGTATGGCGAGCGCCAGACATATCGATATCCCATTTCACTTCGTCAAAAACGAAGAATTCTGGTTCTGGACCAAAGAATGCAGTATCGCCAATACCTGTAGATTTTAAATACTCTTCTGCACGACGAGCAATCGAACGTGGATCACGCTCATAACCTTGACCAGTAGAAGGCTCAATTACGTCACAAGTCACAACAACTGTTGGCTCAGCAAAGAACGGGTCAAGGAAACCTGTTTCAGCATCTGGACGTAAGATCATGTCAGACGCTTCAATGCCTTTCCAACCAGCGATTGAAGAACCATCAAACATTTTACCGTCTTCAAACGTATCTTCATCAATAGTATCGGCAGGATAAGTTACGTGTTGCTCTTTACCCTTAGTATCAGTAAAGCGAAAATCGACCCATTTTGCGCCACTTTCTTTGATGAGTTGAAGGACCTTGTTCGCCATGCTCATTTGCTCCAATGAAATTTTTGTGCACCTGTTAAGTGCGTGTTAGTTGTTGATATATAAATAGCAATTATCATACCAACAATTTTAAAGCATACCTAAAACATTGAAATTCTTTGCAGAAAAAATGCTTTAAGCTCCATGTCCTATGTCTACTATAATGTTTGCATTTAGTAATGCACCATATTTATACATTACTCTTTCGCAAGAGTCCCTAAAAAAGACAAAATGTACCAAAACAGTGCAATATAAATAACAAAGAACTAATGTAGTGCTAATTACGCCATTATTCTTAGCATAAATTGGCTTTTTATATCATTCTTTTTAGAATCATTCCAATCAATTCATTTAGACTTTCCATTCACCTTGTTCTTTTTTTCTCAAGTGTATAATTACAAAAATTATTCACACTTAATTGGTTATTTTAATTTAAGAAAATCACTCGGTCTAAAATAACTACTTGTTTCAAAATTTCCCACATTAATGGTCTGTTTTGATATGATGATTTTCCGTAATCGCTAGAATAATCCTTCTTTTGTTAAAGATAGATGAAATTACATAGCGTTCGGATTAGTTTATCGAATTCAATAGCACAGTTAAGTGCATATTTTCAAAAGGTTATAATCATGCTTCTAATGATTGACAATTATGACTCATTTACTTACAACATCGTTCAATATTTTGGCGAGTTGAATCAAGAAGTAAAAGTTGTTCGTAATGATCAAGTGACATTAGAGGACATTGAGCGATGGCAGCCAAAATATTTAGTGATTGGTCCTGGCCCATGCTCCCCAAGTGAAGCAGGAATTTCTATACCAACGATTAATCATTTTGCAGGAAAAATTCCATTGCTCGGTGTTTGCTTAGGTCATCAAGCAATAGGACAAGCATTCGGTGGCAATATTATCCGTGCTAAAACAGTCATGCATGGTCGTTTGTCAGATATGCACCATAGTGATAAAGGAATTTTTAGCAATTTACCTTCACCCTTTGCTGCAACTCGCTATCACTCTCTCGTAATCGAACAAGAAAGCTTACCTGAATGCTTAGAAGTTACCTGTTGGACCAATCAAGCTGATGGAACCATTGAAGAAATTATGGGAGTGAAACACAAAACACTACCTGTTGAAGGTGTTCAATTTCATCCTGAGTCAATTTTAAGCGAACATGGTCATCAAATTTTTAAAAACTTCTTGGATATGTATGCTTAAACTCAAGAATTAAAAATTCTCAGTCTTCAAACAGCCTATTTTAATGAATAGGCTGTTTTTATTTTGAACATCTAAAATCAATATATAACTTATACATACTGATCATATTTTCAGCATTAAAATTAAACAACAAACATTTATTTAAAACAATTCATTCTTTTTCAATAATTAATCGACTTTTCACATGTTTTTAAAAGGAAGTTTAAACACAGTTTTCAGATGATTTAGACGCCTTTTTAATTTTTTAGATTAAGTATAGTCATAGGAATGATTAAGCTTCAGGGTAAGTGGATGATAGAATCTGTAAATTATTTTTTAGATATCTCCCCCTGAAATATCAATCAGGATAGCCTTATTGTGAATACCTTGGTTTTATTGAATATTATTGTATTTTTCTTGCTCATGGCAGGATTGTTTTTTACTTATCGACCAGATTGGAGCCTTGCAAAAAAAGTGCTCATCGGTATGGGTGTCGGTATCGTTTATGGTCTAGGCTTAAAAACGATTTATGCAGACAGTTCTATTATTGCAGAGTCAGTGACGTGGTTTAATTTAGTTGGAAATGGTTATGTTCAACTATTACAAATGGTGATCATGCCACTTATTTTCATCTCGATTTTGAGTGCTGTTGTCAAACTTCATCAAACCACGTCATTAGGTAAAATTAGCAGCTTCGTTATCGGTATTTTATTATTTACCACAGCAATTGCTGCTTTCGTTGGGATTGGTGTGACCAATTTATTTGGTTTAACGGCTGAGGGGTTAGTACAAGGCTCTCAGGAAACTGCTCGTCTTGCAGCGCTACAAACCGACTACATTGGTCAAGTAACCAACCTCGATGTGCCTAAACTACTCCTCTCATTATTACCTCAAAATCCTTTCGCTGATCTGACTGGGGTTCGTCCAACCGCGATTATTAGTGTTGTAATTTTCTCTGCTTTTTTAGGGGTTGCAGCACTTAAACTGATGGATAAAGATCCAATCAACGGCGAAAGAATTCGACATGGAATTGAAGCTCTACAAGCATTAATCATTGGTTTAGTTCGCTTAGTGATGCAATTTACACCGTATGGTGTATTCGCTTTAATGGCGAAAATGGTTGCGACGGCGAATGTTGCTGATATCGTTAAACTAGGTGAATTTCTTGTCGCTTCCTATCTCGGTCTTGCGATTATGTTCATCGTCCATGCGTTGATTTTACTGTTTGTCCGTATAAATCCAATCGATTTTTTCAAGAAAGTTTTTCCTGTTTTAACATTTGCATTTACCAGCCGCTCAAGTGCCGCTAGTATTCCTCTGAACATTGAGGCCCAAACAAAACAACTGGGCGTACCTGAAGGCATTGCAAGTTTTTCAGCCTCTTTCGGAGCAACCATTGGTCAAAATGGATGTGCGGGGTTATATCCTGCAATGCTCGCAGTCATGGTAGCACCAACAGTTGGTATCACCCCTTTAGACCCTTTATGGATTGCACAGCTTGTTGTGATTGTGACTTTAAGCTCAATTGGGGTTGCAGGTGTCGGTGGTGGCGCAACATTTGCTGCTTTGATTGTTTTACCTGCAATGGGGCTGCCAGTTACATTGGTCGCTCTACTTATCTCAATTGAACCCCTAATTGATATGGGGCGTACGGCGCTAAACGTAAATGGCTCAATGACCGCTGGTGTTGCAACAAGCCAATTACTCGGTGTTAGAGAGACTACAAATAACGATTAAGATGATTCACTCATAAAAAAGCCAATCATTCATTCAATGATTGGCTTTTTTTACTATCTAATCTGTATTCAATCATGTATTTAGCCGAGAATTTTAACTTCTTGTGCAACTTGTATAACGCCTTCTCCACGATGTAATGCATTTTGCCCCATCATGACTTTATTTCCTTGTTTGCGATACATGAGCATCGCTCGCATGACTTCAGGCTGTTTTTGTCCTGTAACTAAATCAATAGTCGGAATAACACAGCGAGAGCATGGTTTAACTAAATCAAATACAATCTCACCAATTTGAATTTGCTGCCATTTGTCTTCAGCAAAAGTATCACATCCTGAAATAACAATATTTGGTCTAAAACGTTGTACATCCAATGCATAGCCAACTTTTTCAGAAAGAAACTCGACAGAGGCTTCACTTATAATCAAAAAAGGAAAACCATCAGCAAAACCAACCCGCTCACCAAGTTGCGCATATTCTGGATCGACCTGACGAACCGTTTCAAGTGGCATATATACCAGTTGTACCTTTTTCTCTAACTTTTCACTGAGCCAATCATTCACTGGATGATCAATTCGATTTCCCTTAACCTGATCTTGCCATACGGTCACTAGACGCTCATCTTTATGTCCTTGAGCCTCAATTAAACTGAGCTCAATATGTTCAGACTGATAATCAAAACAAACATCTTCCGAAGAAACGCTAACCCCTATTTGTCCCATTTCTGCAATTTGTCGCTGAGTCACGAAACGATCATCGCTATCAACCAACATCCATCGACGATCCCATTTTGGCCCAAAACTATCAATTTCCATTTCAGATAGCTGATTGCCTTTACATGATTTCACGGGATAATTTAAAAGTTGGCTGACGTACATATCGAAATTCTCATCAAGGCAGAAATTTATAAATAAAGTTTGTTATTGATTGATTATGATAGTAGAAAATTATAGCAATATGTCTAAATTTAGAGCACATCAGGTTTTTATTTAAAGCATATAAAATCCACATTATTTTCTGATAACATAACTCACTAGCTTTTAGCTCAAGTATTACTCCTTCGTCGTACCGAACCAATTGCGACCAAATCAAACTATTTTCAAATTTAATCAATTCTTAATACTGTAACTCATGACTATGAATATCCAACAGGCACTGAATCACATTACTAAAAATATTCATCTCACCCAACCTCAAATGGAAGATTTGATGCGCGGCATCATGCAAGGTGAAGCCACTGATGCCCAAATAGGCGCATTAATGATGGGCTTGCGTATGAAGGGCGAAAGTATTGATGAAATAACTGCGGCTGCGCGTATCATGCGTGAATTCGCGATTAAAATTGATGTCAGTGATATCCCACATTTGGTTGATATTGTTGGCACAGGTGGCGATGGGCAAAATTTATTTAATGTCTCTACAGCATCTAGCTTTGTTATTGCTGCCGCTGGCGCAACAATTGCTAAGCACGGCAATCGTGGGGTATCGAGCAAATCAGGTTCTTCTGATGTCCTTGAACAGATGGGTATCCAACTTGATTTAGATATGCAGCAAACTGAACGTTGCATACGTGAAATTGGTGTAGGCTTTCTATTTGCGCCGAATCATCATAAAGCTATGAAATATGCCGTTGCACCACGCCGTGAGCTAGGTATTCGCAGTATTTTTAATTTACTTGGTCCTCTCACAAATCCTGCAGGTGTAAATCGTTTTGTTATTGGTGTGTTCTCTGATGAACTTTGCCGACCAATCGCAGAAGTTCTAAAACAACTCGGTGCAGTACATGTAATGGTTGTACATTCTAAAGATGGTTTAGATGAAATCAGTCTTGCTGCGCCAACTACTGTGGCTGAGCTTAAAGATGGTGAAATCACTGAATGGACGCTTACACCTGATGAAGTAGGTATCCCATCGCAAACCCTTACAGGTTTAGTGGTAAATAGCTCAGAAGAAAGTTTAAAGTTGATCAAAGATGCTTTGAGTCGAGATAAATCTGAAATTGGTGAAAAAGCAGCAAATATGATTGCACTCAATGCTGCTGCTGGCATTTACGTGGCTGGCATTACCAAAACTTATAAACAAGCAGTTGAGTTTGCTCAGGATATTCTTTATGGCGGTCAAGCCTTGGAAAAAATGAGTATTTTGGCTGAATTTACTAAAACATTGAAACAATATCAGGCTGACTAAGGATTTCTCATGATCGATATTCAAAATACCATTTTAGGTAAAATTGTTGACCGCAAACATGAGGAGCTTACTGCACGTTTGAAACAACGTAGTTTGCATGATGTAGAACAATGGGCAAAAGAAGCAACACCTGTTCGTGGTTTTGCCAAGGCTTTACAGCATAAACGCCCTGCTGTAATTGCTGAAATTAAGAAAGCATCACCTTCAAAGGGTGTGATTCGTGCGGAGTTTAATCCTGCGGAAATTGCACAGCAATATGAACAAGCAGGTGCAGCATGTCTCTCTGTTTTAACAGATGTAGACTTTTTCCAAGGCGCTGATGAGAATATTGCAATTGCGCGTCAGCATTGTGCCCTACCAGCGTTACGTAAAGACTTTTTAATTGATCCTTACAATGTTGTTGAAGCACGTGCATTACATGCAGATTGTATTTTATTAATCGTGGCATGTTTATCTGACCAACAACTAGAAGAAATGTCTAAAACAGCATTTGAACATCAATTAGATGTATTAGTTGAAGTACATGATGAATATGAGTTAGAACGTGCGTTAAAATTATCTGAACAATGCATTTTAGGTGTGAATAATCGTAACCTTAAAACTTTTGATGTGGATTTGAATACATCTATTCGTTTAAAGAGGTTATTGCCTGCTTCTCGTGTATTAGTCACTGAAAGTGGTATCGCCACTCCTGCGGATGTGCAAATGATGCAGGCAAATGATATTCATACTTTCCTTGTTGGTGAAAGCTTTATGAAACAGCCTAAACCAGATCAGGCATTTAATGAATTGTTTGGAACACCTGAGCAGATTTAAATTTATAGCTCGATACAAAGCCCAATTCTTTATGATTGGGCTTTTTTCATATCTCAATCTTATTTTGAAAAATAATAATTATAAATAATCATTTAGATTTTATAATAAAGTGCCATTCATATTTTTAGGAATACACATTGAATATTGAGTTTTGTCGTCTAAGTAATATTGAAATCGCTGACATTATTTCGTTACTAACTAACGACCGAGTGCTCAAACATATGCCTTTGGCTAAAGATAGCCTATTTGATGAAAAACAATGTCTTGCTTGGGTTAAAGGAAAAGAAAAACAATGGCAAGACCATGGTTATGGTCCTTGGGCATTTCTAGTCGACAATAAATTTGCAGGTTGGGGTGGCTTACAATATGAAGATGGAGATGCTGATTTAGCATTAGTGTTGCATCCCAAGTACTGGGGATTAGGCAAGAAAATATTTAATGAAATTATAAGAAAAGCATTTAATGAAATGGGGATGGAATCAATCACGATCTTATTACCCCCTACAAGAAATAAATTAAAAGGAGTTTATTTATTAGGATTTGAGTTTGAAAGTGAAATTATGTTTAGCGGTGAATGTTTTATAAAATATAGACTATATAAGCCCTCAATATGAAATAAGGTGATTTAGATAACTAATCATTGTTTTTAAAGTAGACCACGACTAAGCTTTCATTGATCAAAAAAATTATATGAATCTGATTCAGTTCAAATCAACACGGTTTCAGACTATAATTTTCCATCCCTCTCGTATCTTATATATTTTCTTAAAATTATGAGTAAACATGACTCCTCGCTTTCTAAAGATCAGTTTAACTTACTGAAAGCTTTTAAAAAGCAAATCTCAAACCCTCAATCCAACACGATTACAAAACAAGCTGAGTCACAAAAGGCTACTGCTGTTGAAGAGCTGGAAGATACAGAGCTTTTTAAAAAAGCATTATCGGGGGTTAAGCCCATTGATAATGGCAATATTGCACAGATTCAGACCGCACGCTCAAAAAAAGTAGATGCCCAAACCTTGGCCAAACGTGCAGCAGCTGAAGGTAGCGCTGAACAAGAACTCACTGAGATTTCAGATACTCAAGCGATTTTAAATCCTGTGGCAAGCCAAGCTGCATTAAGCTATCGAATTGCAACTTTACAGCACAAAGTATTTGAAGACTTAAAAGCAGGTAAAATTCGCTGGTTTGAAGCTGTAGATTTACATGGTTGTACTGTCGAGCAAGCACGCGCCGCAGTTTTACAAATCATTCAGATGGCTAAAGACGAAAATCAAAATGTCATCAAAATTGTTCACGGTAAAGGTCCAGAAGCGATTTTAAAAACCTATGTAAACGGCTGGCTTAGACAACATCGTGATGTACTTGCCTTTGTCAGTACGCCAGAAAATCAAGGTGGTACTGGTGCTGTTCTTGTGCTCCTAAAACGTGCAGAAAAGAACCCAAAGTACAAACAATAATCGGCATTTGACTCAAAAGTAAGTTTTTGAATCGTTTTCTGATACAATTCCCGTTTTGTTCAACCCACCTAAGTGAACATTGTTATGTCTATGCAGCAATCGTACGCAAATATCTTAACTGCCATTGGCGAAGATTTGAATCGTCCAGGCCTCAAAGATACGCCTATGCGTGCGGCTAAAGCTTTTTCTTTTTTAACTTCTGGTTATAGTAAAACACTTGAAGAAGTTACAAATAGTGCGGTTTTTCCATCCGATAACCATGAAATGGTATTGGTTAAAAATATTGAATTTTATTCACTTTGTGAACATCACCTACTCCCTTTTTACGGTCGTGTCCACATTGCATATTTGCCTGAAGGTCAGGTTTTAGGTTTATCTAAGTTTGCACGTATTACAGAAATGTTTGCGCGTCGTTTGCAAATTCAAGAAAACTTAACGCAACAAATTGCTGAAGCAGTTGCAGAAGTAACTCAAGCTCGTGGTGTGGCTGTTGTAATTGATTCTGCTCATATGTGTATGATGATGCGCGGCGTTGGCAAACAAGAATCAACCACTCGTACGGTTTCTTTTGTTGGTGATTTTAAAACGGACAAAGAAGCACGTCGTGAATTTTTAAGCGCTGTTCCTGAAAGTTATTAATCAGAGCATTGTCATGTCTTCCATTCAGTTAGCAGGCTTTGGTGAGTTAATTCAAGCTGAAGCCAGTGTTGATTATCCTCGTCCTGATCGCTTGGTTAAAGGCAATCCACAACGTCTTACCTATGACTTATATACACATCCTCATATGGGTTGTGGAATTTGGCAATGTGAAGTCGGTGCTTGGAATATTCAGTTTGCAGACAATAAACAAGAGTTCTTTCAAGTCATTGAAGGTGTTGTGCGTATTCACGATGCCAAAACAGATTCATATATTGAAGTTTCTGCGGGTCATGCAGGCATTATCCCACCCTCATTTGTTGGTACGTTTGAAGTGATTGAAGCTGTAAAAAAATACTTTGTGATTGTTGAGGTTTGATAGATTTAGATCTACCAAACTTCTCAACGTTAAAAATTAAAAAAACCAAACATAACCCAAACCGACTTTACTCCAGTCTTTATGATCTTGCTGTTCAAAATCCCAATTCAACCGTAAAGCATTATTTGAATTTAAACTATATTGGAGTTGAGAACCGACTCTTAGATTCCACTGACTTTGATCTTCCCAGTAAGGCAATTCAATTTGCACAACACTATTAATCTTATCCGTCCATCTGTTCATACAACCGACTGTTGGTCCTAAACCAATTCGCCAACCTTTATCAAGCGAATGACCACCTTGAAAATGACTTTGCATTTGGGCATAACACAAATGTCGACGATCATAATCAGCTAAGCTGTAGCCGACCTGCATATTTAGGTTCATAACACCATGCTGCTGATCATTACTAAAATTTCCATGATCTAGTGCTTCTTGCTTCCAACCTAAATTAAATCCCCACGTAATCGGTGATTTAAAAGGTTGAATAGGGTTATACGAATTCACTGTCAATAAATCTAAATGTTCGAGCTTAAGGTGATCATCACGATATTGAATATTGCCGTTTAGAAATAGTAATTGAGTACCTAAACGATAACCACTTTGGGGATCAATCAGATCATGATAAGCCTGACGATGTCCTAACTCGATAAACTTCTGTCCTTGTACTTCACCGACATTTACAGATAAATTTCGTGCATGATGTCCTTCCACAGGTTGCATTTTAGGACGCTCAGGCTCTTGACGCTGTTTTTCAACATCATTTTGGCTTCTTTCGGCAAGAAGCTGTCTTAACTGTGGCTGGGCAAAATCTGCATCAACCTGACGACTGATATATTGCAAATATAAATCGTCATATGCCATTTCTAAGATTTTTGCTTGATCGTGTTTGTTATATTTTTCTAATAATGGTTGAGCTTTTTCCACATCTTGAAATGCAACTTGATGGGCAACTTTAGCCAGTGGCGTACCGTGCTGTTTTGCTTGTGATAACAATTGAGTTTCCAAGGCTGGACGATAGATCACCTCTTTGACTAAGTCTTGTTGATCTACTGCCTTTAACGTTTCAATCGGAATTGCAGCATAATTAAATTGTTTTTTTAAGTCTAAGTTCGGACGAACTAGATCAATTAATCCAAGCAAACGATATGCACAGTTATCACTGACAAAATAATAAGGAAAACTCACATGCTGCATTTCCCAAATATGTTCGACTAAGAAACGAGTTTCTTCAGGTGTTAAATTGAGCTCATACTCCCACAAATCACGACTTTCAAAGTCGCCATATTCTTTTACTTTACGATAGTAAGGCATTAAAGAATATTCACCCGGATACTGCCCTGTTAAACCTTTCCAAGCATATGACCAATTATCCTCACCACTAACTGTCGCTGCATAGTTTACTGCGTATGAAACTAAGTTTAGTTGTTTCTGATCTTTAGGGTCTAAACGCAGTAAGGTATGCCCAAACATCGAACTTGGATTACCCATAAAGTCAGTTGCGTAAATCAACGTGGCTTTATGTGGTTTAATTTGATTAATCCATTGATCAAACTCAGGACACTTCACGATTGGAAGCTTTTCGGTATCAATATTGAGTTGTTGGATCAACCAACGGCTACGAGCAGGAAATTTGCAACGAATTGATTGATTCTCAGCAGTATTAATAAATAGAGCTTTTACATCAGCTTCTAATTCACCTTTTAAATTATTTTTTCCATCTTTTGCATAAAAATATCCATCATAAGCAACCTCACTATTTTGCGATTGGTCTCCATACATTAAGCGTTGCCATGTGATGTCTTGCTGCAGTTGTTTCTGTTCAGCAATCTGCAAATAATTTTGTATATCGGTTTCAACTGAGGCATGTGCAAAATGGCACATTAAAGAAGCGAGGGTGCAGGTTATTAATTTCATTCAGCCGCAAATTTTAAGATTATTAAGATTAAATGATCTATAAAAAACCCTGCCATTGAGACAGGGTTTTATATTCAAACGTATTAAACGTAAGCTTTAAGTACAGCGTCTTTCGCCATTACGCCTTGTAATGAATCTAATACTTGAAGTGTATTTTGATTTTTGCTTGAATAAATTTCAGCAAAGTTTGCTTTAGAAACTGCAAAGAAACGTGCTTTGTCTGTTGCTTTAATTTGCATAAGTTCAGCAAGTACGTTTAAGCTTTCGCCTTGACCTACAGCCATATCACGCGCTAAAGATTCAGCATTTTCATTTGTAAAAGTAACGACTTGAGCCGTAACTGTTCCACCTTGACGGCATCCTAAAGTACCGAAAGTAATACCTAATAATTGGTTAGTAAAAATACCATTTGTAGTTGCAGCTAGAATTTTAGGTGCAATACCTTTTTGACCAGCCCAAATTTGGGTACCAGCACCACAACCAACATCATTATCAGCCATTGTGACACTTGAACCAGCTGCGAGTAGCGCTGCTAATGCAATTTTTTTCAACATAGAAATAATCTCCAGGATCAATTATTTTTTGGTATTTGTTATCACTATTGTATTGTGTAACGCTTATTACACGTAAATTAAAATAGCGAGGTTAAAGTCTTTTAGCAATTAAAATTTGAAATAAAGCTGAAATATTTATAAAGCGTATTTAAAAAAATAACCATGAATAAAACTTTTCACTTATTTAATTGCCAAGTTCCATTGTGATTGCGTGTTCCTAAAATTTTTAAAACTAAAACCAAACTTAATAATAACAATAGGTACCATGAGCCAAGTTTTCCCCAGCCAACCATATGCCAAGCATCGATTTGACTTGGATAAAGCCAAATTTTATAAAAGGTACTAATGTTTTCTGCAATCCAAATCAAAAATGCAAGCAACAGTAAAATTGGAAGCATTGGCATCTTGAAGCGAATGTTTTTCAACTGGAAATATAATTTCGTTTTCCAGAAAATAACGACACTCCAACTAAATAAAATCAAGCGAATATCTGGAAGAAAAAATTTAGTCATAAAATTCAAATAAGAAAGAACAGCTAAAAACATCATATTTCTGAAAGTAGGCAAGTTCTCAATAGAAACTGTATATAATCTTAAAGATCGGGCAAAGAAACTACCCACAGCCGAATACATAAATCCTGCAAATAAAGGCACAGTTAATAATTTAAAGACCGCAGGTTGTGGATATTGCCAAGAAGCAATTGCTGGATGAGTTAGAAAAATTTCCATCCCCATCGCCATAATGTGAAACAGAGCAATGACTTTTGCCTCAGCCCATGACTCTAACTTTAAATAAATTAAGCAAACTTGAATAATCAGAGCATAAAACAATAAATAATCATAACGGAAGAAACCATAATAATCTTGGCTTCCCATAGGTGCAGTGATTGCAAATGCAATTAAAAGCAATAATCCAAATAAGGCAGCTGAAGCTGCCTTAATCATAAAATTTGAAAGTAATACAATCGATTGCACAAAACTAGTCCTAATATTTAGTCTTGAAGGATTAAAGATATCAACCTAAATATTTCGCACTGTATTCATGAACTGTATCGACAAAAATCTTTGGCTGAGCTGGATCGACCCATTGAGTAATACCATGACCAAGATTTGCGATATATCCTGTTTTTTCACCATTTTTATAGGCATCATCTAGCATTGCTTTGACAGATTTTTCAATTGAAGCTGCTGATCCATACAATACTGCTGGATCTAAATTTCCTTGTAATGCTGCGCGACCATTTACAATTTCGCGAGCAGTATAAAGTGGTGTCGTCCAATCCAAACCAAATGCATCAGCTCCAGTAGTCAACATAGTTTCTAACCACTGTCCACCACCTTTGGTAAATACAATGATTGGAATACGACGACCATCTTTTTCACGTTGAAGCCCAGCAATAATCTTCGTCATATAATTCAAAGAAAACTCAAGATATTCGCGATGAGCTAATGCCCCGCCCCAACTATCAAAGATTTGAATTGCTTGAGCACCAGCATCAATTTGTGCATTTAAATAATCAATCACTGAATCAGCAAGATGATCTAATAATGCATGTAACACTTCTGGTTGAGCGTACATCATATTTTTAGTGAAGCGGAATTCTTTACTTGAGCCGCCTTCAATCATATAAGTCGCTAAAGTCCAAGGGCTACCAGAAAAACCTATTAAAGGTACCTGACCACCTAATGCAGATCGGATTGTCGATACTGCATTCATGACATAAGCTAAATCAGATTTTGAATTTAATTTCGGTAAGTTAGCGACATCTTGCTCAGTACGAACCGTTTTATGAAATTTTGGACCTTCACCTGTTTCAAAATACAATCCTAAACCAAGCGCATCAGGAATCGTTAGAATGTCAGAAAATAAAATTGCAGCGTCTAAATCATAGCGACGTAATGGTTGTAAAGTAACTTCACAAGCAAATTCTGTATTTTTACATAGAGATAAAAAGTCTCCTGCTTGCGCACGAGTTGCTTTGTATTCTGGTAAATAACGTCCTGCTTGACGCATCATCCATACTGGCGTGGTGTCTACAGGTTCACGTAGCAAAGCTCGTAAAAAACGATCATTTTTTAACGTTGTCATTACCAATCTCTAAATTTTTTCATGTGAAGCGCATGATAACAAAGTTAATCCTTTTTTTATAATTCCAAATCCATACAAAAAATCAGACTTCCTACATTATTTTTTACTTAGACACAAAACTGCTACTGCAAGGTCACTGATTTTCTGTAATACTTGCAATATCTTATATCTCAATATGAATAATTCTTAAGGTTGAATTACATGTTTGTTCGCTCATTACTCGCTATGAGTTTAAGTTGTATTATTGCCAATGTTGCTTTTGCTGCCCCAACAACTGAGCAACCTTTAAATCCAAAAAAAATTTCGGCATCTGTCCAAGATCCGATTGATCCTTTAGCAGTAGAACATTCAGCTGCTTCAAGCGTTGTTGCACAACCTGCATCAAGTGTTGCCGATAATGCAGTTTCTGATCCTCAAGTAAATACAGGCGTTGCTTCAGCAGTTTCTTCAAAATTAGAAACTACTCCTGAATCATCTACCGCTAATAATGTTACGCCTGCTGTAAAAGTTTCATGGACACTGGATAGCATGAATAATGCAGAGTGGCCTGAAGGCTTACCAAAAGGTCAGCTTCCTGCCTACGCACGTGCTCATGTAATGCTGAATAATGCACACGCATCACCTGGCGCAATTGATGGTGCAAACGGTAAGAATACTTTAAAAGCGATTGCTTCATTCCAACAGATGAATGGATTAACACCAACAGGTCAGTTAACTCAAGAAACATGGGATGCCTTGGTTGCAAAACAAACCAAGCCTGCTTATGTTGAGTACACCATTACCGATGCAGACTTGAAGGGTCCATACGCAGATTCGATCCCTTCGGACTATGCTTTACAAGCAAAAATGAAAGGCTTGTACTATACCCGTGTAACTGAAATGTTAGGCGAAAAGTTCCATATGGATGAAAATTTCTTGAAGAAATTAAATCCGACCGCAACCTTTAAAAAAGTAGGCGAAAAAATTATCGTTGCGAATGTTCGTAATGATTTACCAGAAGACATTCATTTGATTGTTGCACATAAAGGTGCTCGTCAACTTTATTTATTCAACAGTCGCAACCAAATGATTGCTTCATTTCCTGCAACAATTGGTAGTACTGACACGCCTTCTCCAACGGGTACGTATAAAGTAGTCGGCGTTGCTAAAAACCCTTGGTATAGCTACTCACCTTCAAACTTTATTCAAGGTAAAAACCTAAAACCTCTTTCTTTACCACCTGGTCCGAACGCACCAGTAGGTAATATTTGGATTGGTTTGAGCAAAAAGTCTTTTGGTATTCACGGGACACCAAATCCATCTTTAATCTCTAAGACAGCATCACACGGTTGTATCCGCTTAACCAACTGGGATGCGAATGACTTAGGTGCTAAAGTACGCTCTGGGGTTACAGTAAAATTCTTAGAATAATGTTTTAGTACAATACGATAGATACCAAAACCGAATATCAATATATTCGGTTTTTTAATATCTCCAATTTATTCAATGATGGGTAATGGTTGATAATAAATTTGATTTCGACCTAACTGTTTTGCTCTATATAATGCTTTATCTGCGGTATCAATTAACACTTCTTGACTGATTTTGGAGTTGCCATTAAAAACAGTAATACCCAAACTAATAGTGACGTGATTAGAGACCAAAGACTTTTCATGTGGAATCATCAAGCGATCAATCGCACGGTAAATATTCGTTGCTACCGCATAAGCACCTTGAGCAGATGTTTCTGGTAACAACACCACGAACTCTTCACCACCATAACGTGCAATAAAATCCATATGACGAATTGAACTTTTAATGGATTTAGCAATCGTGGAAATCACCTGATCTCCCATTTGATGTCCGTAATAATCGTTATAGTTTTTAAAATAATCTATATCAATAAATAAGACTGACATCGATTTTGTTTCTTTGCATGCCATTTCATAGTAATAACTAAACATTTCTTCAAATGTTCGCCTATTTGACACAGTAGTTAACTCATCATGTTGGCTTAAGTGCAAAAGCTCAGATGCTTGTAAACGGAGAATTTTCTCATCAATTTCAGAGATTTTTGTTTTTAAAAATATTTTTCGCTCTTTGGTCGAAAGCATAATACTAATTGAAAATCCTAATAATAGGCTTCCAATAAAAGTTCGACCTAACATTAGAAAATCACATGGAATCTTTAAAAAATATAAGCACAATAAAATCATGACTGCGGCAGAAGAACCAATCCACAGCATGTGTTTCGGTTTAATTCCACTCAGAATAAAACCCAACATATATATAAATGCGATTAATACCATCGATTGATTTTGTAAAACTCTATTCGATACACACATCATGAGTAAAGAAGGGAAAAAAATAGTACAAAAAACAATCAAACAAGCAGCAGGATAAAATAATTGATTCAATTTATTAAATCTGGAGAATGCCCAAAATAAAAAAAGCGCAGCACCAACCACCAGTAAACTCAATATACTGTAGACAAGGTCTAAGGCATAATTGGGGCTATTACGAATAACTAAAAAATTGGATGGCAGAATCAACAATACGAAAATTGTATAAGTAATTACACCTTGAGCAAAAAATTGAATCGCGTTGATACGTGTTCGATCAATATTAAATCGCCAAAACTCCTTTTCTAATAAAGCCGGCAACGTTTTCTGTGTCTTTTTCCCCTGATAATGTTTAGCTACAAGCTGTTCTAGATCTTCTTTTGACCTCCGTAGCTGCTCAAGATCATATTGATTTTCCATCCCTGTTACTCTTCTTATAATACTGTTTTCTTACGCCGCATAAAAATAACACAATTTCTGCTGTTGTCATGCACTTTGCTTAACCACTTATCCGTAATTGTAGTTACCATTTTCCCCCTATATGCATTATTATTTGTATTATTTTTAAGTTTGAAGTGCACCTTGAATACGATTACTCTTTTGCAACCTGATGATTGGCATGCGCATTTGCGTGATGGTTTAGCATTAAAACGTACTGTCCCAGATCTTGCTAAACAATTTGCACGCGCAATTTGTATGCCTAATCTCGTTCCACCTGTAAAAACTGTTGAAGAAGCAGTTGCATACCGTGAACGTATTCTTGCACATGTACCCGAAGGGCTTAATTTTGACCCTCGAATGGTACTTTATTTTACCGACTTCACCTCACCTGATGAAGTACGCAAAATCAAAGAATCTGAATTTGTAAATGCAATTAAACTTTATCCTGCTGGTGCAACAACAAATTCGGATAATGGCGTTAGTGATATTCGCAAGGTTTATGCTGTTATTGAACAACTTGAAGAACATCAAGTGCCATTATTATTACATGGTGAGGTTACTCATAATCATGTCGATATTTTTGATCGTGAAAAGCGTTTCCTCGATGAAGTTCTATCGCCCTTATTAAAACAGTTTCCTCAATTAAAAGTTGTTCTGGAACATATCACCACAAGTGAAGCTGCAAATTTTGTACTTGAACAAGATCGTAATGTTGCGGCAACCATTACTCCCCAACATTTGTTATTCAATCGCAATGATATGTTAGTCGGTGGTGTTAAACCTCATTTCTATTGCCTACCTATTTTAAAACGCCAAACACACCAAACAACGTTACTTGAAGTGGCAACGAGTGGTAATCCAAAATTCTTCTTAGGCACTGATAGCGCACCTCACGCGCAACATGCTAAGGAAAATGCATGCGGTTGCGCTGGCTGTTATAGTGCACCAAATGCGATAGAACTTTACGCTCAGGCTTTCGATCAAGTTGGTAAGTTAGAACGCTTAGAAGGCTTCGCTAGCATGTTCGGTGCTGACTTCTATGGTTTACCACGTAATACGTCAACCATTACTTTAGTGAAAGAAGAAAATACTGTGGTTGAATCACTTGATTATCTCGATGATCAAAAAATTATTCCACTTCATGCAGGAAAAACACTGCAATGGAGAAAAGTGTGACAGAAGAAAACAAAGCTCCCGTCATTGGTCAGCGTTTTCGTGGTTTTTTACCTGTTGTTGTTGATGTAGAAACAGCAGGTTTTAACTGCCAAACCGATGCCCTACTTGAAATTGCATGTATTCCAATTGTCTATGATGAAGATGGACAATTTGTTCCAGGTCCCTCATTTCAAGCGCATATCAATCCTTTTGAAGGGGCTAATCTAGATCGCCGTTCGTTGGATTTTATTGGAATTGATCCATTTAATCCAATGCGTGTTGCTATGGCTGAAGATGAACGCGGCGCTTTACGACGCATTTTTAAATCATTAAATGAAGTTCGTAAGGCTCAGCATTGTACCCATGCTGTTTTAGTCGGGCATAATGCTCATTTTGATTTAGGCTTTTTACAAGCCGCAATTCAACGAACTGGTACTAAAAATCAAAATCCGTTTCATAGTTTTTCTGTATTTGATACGGTAACTTTAAGTGCAGTAATGTTTGGACAAACTGTTTTAGCTAGAGCATGTATTCAAGCTGGAATTGAGTTCGATGGTAAAGAAGCCCACTCTGCTTTATACGATACACAGAAGACTGCTGAACTGTTTTGCTATATTTTGAACAAACTGTCTCCTCATCTTCTTGACACTTTGGTGACAGAGCCCTAATATACACCCACCTCAAGAAGTCCCTATCGTCTAGAGGCCTAGGACATCGCCCTTTCACGGCGGTAACCGGGGTTCGAATCCCCGTAGGGACGCCAAATTCTAAAAAGCCACTGTCTAAATCTGAACAGTGGCTTTTTTATTAGGTTTCAAAAAGTATAATTAAAATAATATTTGCTGCAGTTTTGAAAATTAATCATTAGATATAAAAAAACCCGCATTAAGCGAGTTTTCAATCTTAAATATAAATCAATAAATTGCCATATGATCACGGTGAATCATTTCTAAAGAACGTGCTTCGCCTAATACTTGGTATACTTTTTCAGAAGATAAGCCTTTAACCATTTCTGCAGAAGATGAACTAAAATTCACTCGGCCAACTGCAATTCGACTACCACGTTGATCAATACACTCAACCACATCCCCGCGAGCGAAATGCCCTTGGATAGCCTTGACCCCAACAGGTAATAAACTGCGATGTTGGAGTTTAATTGCTTCAACCGCACCATCATCTATCACTAAACGACCAGCCGTTTGCAAATGTGCTGCTAACCATTGTTGATGTGCTGTAACTCGATCATTATCAGTAGTGAATAATGTTCCTAGCATCTCTCCAGCCATCAAGCGCGCAAGTACATGATCACTCTCACCACTAGCAATCAGTGTTGGGCATCCAGATTTTGCTGCAAGTCTTGCCGCTCGAACTTTAGTGACCATTCCGCCACGACCCAGAACGCCGCCGCCGCCTGCCATTTCAAATAAGGTGTCATCTAAAGCACGTACCGAAGAAAATAGCTTAGCATTTGGATTACTTCGTGGATCTGAATCAAACATGCCTTGCTGATCAGTTAAAATAATCAACAATTCTGCATGAACTTGTCCTGCAACCATGGCAGCTAAAGTATCGTTATCACCAAAACGAATTTCATCTGTGGAGACTGTATCATTTTCATTGATCACGGGAATCACTCGCCAATCAATCAAGTTTTGCAATGCATCACAAGAATTGAGATAACGACGACGATCGGCAAGATCGTCATGTGTAAGTAAAACTTGCGCGGTTTGAATTCCATGCTGATCCAATACACTAGACCAAGTATGAATTAAACCCATTTGACCTATGGCTGCACAAGCTTGCAAACTGGGTAAATCAGTGGGTCGACTCGCAAGTTTCATGCGCACCATCCCTTCTGCAACTGCACCTGATGACACAAGTATAATTTCGTGCCCAGCATTGTGTAGATCTGCAATTTGTTTCGCCCAATGCGAAATTGCTTGCAAATCTAAACCTTGACCATTTGCAGTCAGTAAAGATGATCCGATTTTAACAACGATTCGTTTACACGCATTGAGCTGACGTTGCCCATCGACCACTTCTATCATTTTTCCCTCGATTTACTAGTCACGAACATAGACACTTTCTACGTCGCCTTCATCCTCATCTTCATCAAAATCTTCATCATCGTCCAAGCCAGCCTCACGCTGAGCCTTACGCATTGCACGATATGCTTCTTTCGCCGCGATGGTTTGTTCACGTGTTTCAGCTTCAAGCTGTTCACGGAATGCTTTCACTTCTGCTGCATACTCAGGATCTTCAATTTCGCGCTCACGTTGTTGCTCGATTTGATCCATGAGGTAATATACAACTTCTTTAGTTCCTTCAGACATCAAACCAGAAGTTTTAAATACAGGACCTTCCCACTGCAATTCATCAAGAATATGTTGACACCACTCTTCTCTTGATTCTTCAGGAAGTTGGTCAAGCTTGTTCAAGACAAGAACTACGGGGAGTTTTGCTAAAGTTGGCGAAAATTTTACTAATTCACCTAAAATCGCTTTTGCATTATGTGCAGGATCTGAACCATCAATTGGTTGTACATCAACAATATGCAACAAGATACGAGTACGCGCCAAATGTTTGAGGAAACGAATTCCTAGACCTGCACCTTCCGCCGCACCTTCGATTAATCCTGGAATATCCGCCATTACGAATGAGCGATGACGATCAGCATCGACCACACCTAAGTTAGGCACCATTGTTGTAAATGGATAATCAGCGACTTTTGGTTTTGCTGCGCTGACTGCGCGAATAAACGTTGATTTACCAGCATTCGGCATACCAAGCAAGCCAACATCAGCAAGCACTTTTAACTCTAAACGCACTTCACGGTATTCACCTTTAATACCATGTGTACATTTACGAGGCGAACGATTGGTTGAAGATTTAAAATGCGTATTACCTAAACCGCCATCACCACCATGTGCAACTTTTACGCGTTGACCATCGGCAACTAAGTCACCAATAATATCGCCAGACTCAGTGTCAACGATGGTTGTACCCACAGGTACTCTTAGAATAATGTCTTCACCACCACGACCTGAGCAGTTTGCACCACGACCATTTTTACCACGTTCAGCGCGGAATCTACGTGTATAACGATAATCTACGAGCGTCCCAGTGTCATCATCTGCTTGAATATAAACACTTCCACCACGTCCCCCGTCCCCGCCATCAGGACCACCAAAAGGGACAAATTTTTCACGGCGAAAACTAGCTACGCCATTGCCACCGTCGCCAGCCTCTACGGTTATGACTGCTTCATCAACAAAGCGCATGTGCCAATCCTCTGAATTCTGTAAAGCCGGCTATTTTGCCACATTTTAATAAATTTCTCGAATGGAATTGTGCAGTGAATCCCTTTTTTTAAATATTTGATACTAAGTAAAAGCTTAGGTTGAATTTTTTTTATAAAACTGAATGATTTGGTTGTAAAAATTTAATAATCTATGTTTTGTTGATTGTCTATTTTCGGATTTTTCATAGCTTTACAAAGATATTAAATTTTACAAACATTTAAGCAAGGCTGAGCCCAACCATACCGCCACCGACAATGATGACTTGTCGCTGCATAATATGATTTCTTAGCAGTTTTTAATGACTTGATGTTTCGGGACTATCTTGCTCTAACTCAAATCAGGAAGGGAATTTGTACTTTGTTTGGTCTATGTTTTTAAAAGTTCTTAGAAAAATATTCAACCACACATAACATTCAGTGATTTTTCTCATAAATCAAAACTTTCTGCTTTTTACATAAAAATAAATTTTATTATAAAAATTAGAATATAAAATCACTTCAATGAGAAGCTCTTCAATATCCACTTATGTTGGGTATTTAGCGATTATTACTATCGTTATAGCTAATCTATGTATGTTTCTTATTTTTCTAATGACTATAGATAGATTTTTAAAAATCAAACAAAAAAAGAATATAATTTACTTTCACAAAGGGGAATAACATGCGATTTTTATTTTTTTTAATCCTATCAATTTCAATTGTAGGCTGTAGTTCGTCTCATTTAAAACCTACAAAAATGTATAGTGGGGAAATTAAACCAAAAAGTGAATTAGCTATGGTTTATATCGACTGGTTAGGTGCTGGTCAGTATTTTAAGGCCGGCAGTTCCACAATATATGAAGTTAATGATCAAAAGATGTCCGAAAATAAATCTTTATTTGGAAGTACTCAGTTAGTAAGTGTGAATCCTGAAGAATTAAATATAAAGGTACACTCATTAATTGTAGGTCATTTTTTAGATACATATAGAGGGTTTGAAGCCTGGAATGTCTATACTCCGATTCCGCCTTTTAAAGCAGATGCAGGAAAAATATATATTTTATGTCCGCTTGAAAGAATAAGTAAGGGCCCTGAGGATATTAAATTTAATGTTCAAATATACCCCTTTACACAAGATGAAATTATACAAAATAAAGGCATGACAGATTTTATCGTACGGCCATGTGAAACCATTAAAAAATTAAATCAAAGACATTAAAAATAAATAATTATTCCACGATACTTCCCTCATATAGACTTAATCAAGTACAGGCTAAGTCTATATGAGTTCTTTTGTTACAATATTACTCAGCCATCAAATCATAAAATAAATACTAAGTAAGAAGCAATCATTCTACTGATTAACGACTCGCCATCAAACTTTCAATTTCTTCAACTGTTTTCACCACATTTTTGGTCAAAACCAATGGACCATTTTCAGTTACCACAATATCATCTTCGATACGAATCCCGATACCACGCCATTTCGCATCAACCGTTTCATCATCAGGCGCAACATATAAACCTGGTTCAACAGTAACTACCATACCTGCTTCATAAGCACGCCAGTGTTCACCTGTCTTATACGCACCCACATCATGTACATCCATACCAAGCCAATGCCCTGTACCATGCATGAAGAATTGACGGAATGCTTCGCTTTCAACCAACTCCTCTACATTACCGTTAAGTAAGCCAAGATCAACCAAACCTTGGGTTAAAATCTTTACAGCCACTTCATGTGGATATTTATAGTGATTACCAATACGTGTTGCATCAATCGCAGCAAGCTGTGCTTCAAGAACAACGTTATATAAAGCCTTTTGTTCAGGGCTAAACTTACCGTTGACAGGGAATGTACGAGTAATATCTGACGCATAGAATTCATATTCACACGCTGCATCAATCAGGACTAAATCACCATCTTTTAATGGTTTGTTATTTTCAACATAATGCAAAATACAGGCATTTTCACCGCCACCGACAATACTGTTATACGACGGTACGCAGCCGTTTTTACCAAAGATATATTTGAGTTCCGCTTCAAGGGCGTACTCCATCATCTCAGGTTTAACCGTTTGCATGGCACGAGTATGCGCTTCAGCACTGATATTCGATGCGATCTGCATCAACTCGATTTCTTGTGCCGATTTTTTCACACGCATTTCATCAACAATACGATCAAGTTGAATCAATTCAGCTGGTGCTGCATTACCACGACGCTGTTCTGCATCTGCTGTTTTAATCCACTCACTGACACGTGCATCGAACTCTGCTTGTTGACCAATACGGTAATAAAGACGTTGTTTATTGATCAGTTTTTCGATGATTTCTTCATCTAATAAATCAATTGCGTAAGCTTCATCAGCATCAAAAACTTCAATTGCGCCATCAACGCCTGCACGGTAACCATGCCAAATTTCCATTTCTCGATCGCGTTCACGACAGAATAAACTGTAACTATAGTCTTCGCCTTCTGCAAAGGTTTCGATAACGGCAACCGCTTCAGGCTCGGCAAATCCAGTGAGGTAATAAAAACTACTGTCTGCACGATATTTATAATCAGCATCACGATTACGATACATTTCTGCTCGTGTTGCAATAATTGCAATGCTGTTACTACCTATTTTCTCAGCAAGAAGATCACGGCGTTTTTTAAAATCGGCTTGACTTAATTTCATACTATCCTACAACTAGAAAGTCCCTCTTTTACAAAGAGGGATTTAGGGAGATTTAATTACCTTATCAACTCGGACGATGTGGAGTAAACATTTCAACCACAGTTTGTGGATCGACGGCTACTTCTTGATTTCTGCTTTTAGCATGAAAGTTTTTTAATAATGAACTTTCAGCTACAGGAATTTTAGTGCGACCAATCGACAAACTCACTGGAATCAAACGTACAAACTCATATAACTCTTGATAACTTTCTTCGCCTTCCTCATCGTCATCTGAGTCTTCAAACTCGACAGCTGCAACATCTTGTAAATGTTGAATCAACTCTTGTTCTTCGCCACGAATATGACCCGATGCTAAACCAAAACCAAGGACTACACCTGCACACCAATCTGCCAATGCTTGAACACGCTCTACAAGCAAATGACTGTCATCAGGTAACATCGGTAAATAATCTAATTCGTCATCTGACAAAGCATTCGCCACATCTTCTGCTTCTTCAGTTAAAGCTTCTAATGCTTCTGGTTGTAAAGCAGGCACATTCAAGGTGTTTAATATTTGTGACCATTCATCTGAGGTTGGCGCTTGTGTCACACAAACTATACCTGTGAGCAACCCATGTAACTCACTTGGACTTGAAATTTCTTCAATCCCATCAAAATGAGTGTTCCATTCGTTCCAACCTGAAATATCGTCTTGCATTCGTTTATCCAATCTCTATACTGCTGTATATATTACCTTTGATTGCAACTCTGTGCGACCTTCGTTATGTTAGAACAATTACAGCGTCTACAAGCGCATATTGGTGTTTTAAAAACACGCTTACATCATTTAGAGCGAGAGAACACTTCGCTCACTGAAACTAAACAATTAGCTGAAACTGATCATCATGCACAAGTTGTGCAGAAAAATAGCATCATCACGCAAAAGCAGGAAGAAGTTGATAACTTAACTGAACAACTTACTCAGTTACAAGATCAATTTAAACAATTGAATAATGATGCAACAACTTTAGCTGAACGTTATAGCCGTTTGGAAAAAAGTACCACTGATCTGAAAAATCGCTTTCAAGAGATTTTGGCTGAACGCAATGATCTACGCGTCAATAAAGAGAAATTACAAGCGCAACAAAGACACAGTCAGCAAGAAATTCAAGATTTACAGCAAGATCGTGATCGCTTAGTGCAAAAAAATGAATTGGCAAAATCTAAGGTTGAAGCAATTATTCAACGCCTTGCAATTTTAGGTACTGCGCAAGATCAACATGCACAAGAAATTCAGCAACTCGCGCATCCGAATGCTGAAACTCAAGAGGAGAACTAATCATGAGTGAACCAATTGTTGTAGAGCTTCGCTTAATCGAGCAGACATTCCGCCTAAATACGACCAATGATAAGCGTGAAGAATTAGAGCGTGCAGCCGAGTTATTAAATCAAAAATTTCATGATATGCGTCGTAATGCACCGCGAGTTGAACACAACAAATTGGTGATTATGGTTGCACTCCAAATGGCTCAAGAAGTATTTAGTTTAAATAAATCTTTGCAAGAATATGCACATTGCGAACACTTGTTGCAAACCATTTTGGAAGATGTTGAACAAACTGTTGAGTAAAATTGCACAAAGCCCCATCAATTAATAAGTATCTTTACATGTAAGCATTGCGATCATCTAAAGATTAGTTATACTAAAGCTATCTCTAGGATGTTCGCCAGCGGGTCTGATTCCCCTGAGCCGATATCATCACATTAGGATGGTGTTCTGTGTATTTAGAGCGTATGCCTACCCCGTGTAGGAAACCCAGCAAGTATGCGTCACCTCCACCTTGAACTTTAGGGTTCAAGGGTAACGACATGCAGCGGCATCTCTGGAGTATCTATTTTCTATACCCTCTTCGCGCATTCCACCGCACTAATATTTTCTGTAATTCTATAATAATTCTTCACTATCAATTAAATATTGATTTAAAAATGCTGCGAACGAATCTGCAATTTTATTTTTTTGATCTAGCCACTTGATACACAACACCATCCGAACCTATTTGATCGAGTTGTACTGCATATCCCCAGCACCACACTAGATAATCTGAAATTACAAAACAATTCGGATATAAAAACTTATCTTTATCACCACAGCTTAAAATAGTTTCAATAGACTGAAATTCGGCCAAAGAAACAAATGTAAAATAGTTATCATCCATATCTCCATCAGCGATACCATTAAATTCTAAAAAGTAAGCGCTTAAAATGGGTGATAATTTAACTTGATATTTATATTCAAAAGCCAATATCTGTTGCCATGTTGCTGGCTTATTTAGCTTAATATTTTGTTGTAATAATTTATTTTTGAGTTGGTGAATTATATTCATAATTTATCCCATAGTTTTTAATTTCTATAAAATAAATCATTTCTATCCACCCAATGATCAGTTCTTTGGATATGAATTATCATTAAATTGATCAAAAATTGGAAATACTAAGCTTATTAATCAATCATAGTATTTCCATTACTTTTTCTATGCTGTAACAGTAATTAAAAAATTATTCATCTTTTAGAGCACATTCATAATTACTCGGATCTTGTGCGCAGCGAACTTGTTTTAGTAATTTCATCATATCTGGATCGTAATAGCCTTCTTTGGTCATTTGAATACGTGCTTCACGCATTAATCGAATGTATCCAGGCTTATCACTTTGATTTAATGTCATCCAATACTTCTCAGGAATTCGACCTTCAAGCTTATCTACAAATTCAAAAGCTGGTGTTAATTGTTTTGAAATAATCTCACGCGCAATTGAACCCATACCAGCTGGGAATTTATTACGATGCATGATCAATGTTCCAGTCACTTGAATCACAGGAAATTTAATAATTCCACCAACCACTTTACCTGATTTGTCGGTCATACCTCTACGCAATTCCATTGGTTCAAATAGGATTGCTGGCGCCGCCATAATATCAACTTCTTTATTATTAAATTTTGGTCCAACGGTTAATAAGTCCACTGCGACAGGCTGCCCTCCTACATTCTGTACCAGTTTCTTTTGGGTTTCATCAAACTGCAAAACCGCAATTTTCTTTCCCGCTGCCTTAGCTAATGTATTGATATTACGGTCTCCAACCATAATATAAGCACCGCCTAACGGCACAACTCCAACAACTTCAAAATCCTTATTGATCATTTTTTCATCAAATTTTGGATTAGCTAAAGTTTGAATTACCGCAGTTAATTGTTTATAGGTTTGCACCGCGCCAATTGCATCTATACTGCCAACAAACTTGTTAAACTGTTTAGCTCTTAAATTACTGATGCCTGCCCCATCGCAACGTTTACTACGAAAATCCTCAGTTAAAACACTTTCATTGGTATAGACTTTAAGACTAACCAATGTCGATGCGGATTTTTTTAGTTTTGGATAATCGAAACTTAAATTCATTTGAAGATTAGATGGGCGTGTCACATTCATATTCACGCCATATTGCTTTGCAATACGGACAATTCGTGGAATTTCTGTTAAATAACTGGTTGCCTGTTCAAATGCCTCACCATGTTCCCCACTCGGTGAATAAACACATAAAGTTACTTGCTTTGGAATTTGATCCCAAACCTTCGGATCATTAAGCAGTTTTTTAATTTTATTCTGTGAATGTGCGGAAAGGGTTAAATCAAGTTTTTCTGCAGGTGCAGCATAGCTTAGGTTGCTAAATAACAAAGAAGATGTGATTAGGCTTGTCGCGAGTAACGATTTGATAACCGTTTTGGGTTTATTGTTTTGCATTTGATCGTCCATTTTAGCTATTTCCCAATAGTTTTATCCACGTTAAAGACAAAGACTAGAAATAGAAATGACTGCTTTCTTTTTGATGATGTCAATTGAGTCAAAAATAAAAACCTATTCTCAGCCTGTGAGAATAGGTTATTCATTTTCAGACTCAAATTATGATTTATTTAAACGTAAAGCATTTACGACAACAGACAATGAGCTGAGCGACATTGCAACTGCAGCAAACATTGGCGTAAGCAATAAACCTGTAAGTGGATAAAACAATCCTGCTGCCACAGGCACTCCAAGTCCATTGTAAATAAAGGAAAATGCAAGATTTTGCTTCATATTTTTGACACCTAATTTTGCCATATGCACCGCTTGTGCAATACCTTGAATATCACCTTTGACTAACGTCACCTGCGCTGTCTGTTTGGCAATATCTGTTCCAGTTCCCATTGCTATACCGACATTCGCCTGTGCAAGTGCTGGCGCATCATTAATACCATCTCCAGCCATAGCAACAATTCGTCCTTGTGCTTGTGCCTGTTGTACAATTTCATGCTTTTGCTTAGGATTAAGATTGGCATAGACCTTTTGGATACCTAAAATATCTGCAACCATCTGCGCATTTTTTTCATGATCACCCGTTGCCATGATCACGGTAATACCATCTGCATGTAATTGATCAATGACTACTTTGGCATTCTCTTTAATCGCATCATGAATCGAAACATAGGCAATCACCTCTTGTTCTGACATTAGAAAACTGATTACATCACCTTTTGCACGTTTCTGATCAAGCTCTTTGAGCAATGTATCGCTGAGTGATAGATCTAATTGTTCAATCAGTTTCTGACTGCCGATATACAATGTTTTTCCTTCAATATTTCCTTTCACTCCAAAGCCCGTAACGTCTTCAAATGCAGAGACATTTAATAATTTTATTGGTTCGACCAATTTCGTTAAAGTCTGCGCTATGGGATGCGTAGAATATTGTTCAATTGACGCAATCCATAATTCAATTTGTGCTTGATCATAAGTTTTTGACAAAGGCTGAATTTCTTTTAGGCTGGGTTTACCTTGCGTCAATGTTCCTGTCTTATCAATAATCAACGTATTGACTTTACTTAAATTTTCAATCGATTCAGCATCTTTAAATAATACTCCTTTTTGAGCTGCACGACCTGTTGTTGCCATAACAGACATAGGCGTTGCTAAACCTAATGCACAAGGACAGGCAATAATTAAAACCGCAACGGCACACATTAACGCTAAGTCGAATTGTGCTTTTCCAAATACCATCCATGCAATAAAAGTCAGCACACTAATACTTAGCACAGCGATCACAAAATACTTTGCGACCACATCTGCAATTCGTTGTAACGGCGCTTTTGAGCGTTGTGCATCTGCAACAATTTGAATCATTTTTGCAAGCGTTGTGTTGGAACCCACTGCCGTCGTTTGGATTCGAATAGAACCTTGTTGATTAATTGTTCCACCAATGACCTGATCATCTTTTTCCTTTTTCACAGGTACAGGCTCACCCGTCATCATCGACTCATCAACATAGGTTTTCCCATCGATCACGACACCGTCTAATGCAATTTGCTCACCAGATGATATTTGCAAAATATCACCCTGTTTAACCATTGAAATATCGACTTCTACAACTTGACCATTTTGAACCAATTTCGCTTTGCTTGGCTGTAAGCGTAAAAGTTCTTTTAATGAGTTTGCCGTTTGAGAACGAGCTTTTAGTTCTAAAATTTGTCCTAACAGACTCAGAGAAACAATCATACACGCTGCCTCAAAATAGACGGCGACTCCATGACCTGTTTTTGCTTCAATAGGAATCAGCGCAGGGAAAATCGTAGCAATCACACTATAAATAAATGCCGCTAACACCCCTACACCAATCAAGCTCCACATATTGAGATGTTGTGTTTTATACGATACCCAACAACGTTGTAAAATTGGATAACCTGCCCATAACACCACTGGTAAGCTCAGTACTAATTCGATCCACGGTTGAATATGTGGCGATATAAAAGCGTGGATATGTGATCCCATTGCCAAGATCATCACCAATAAACTTAAAGGCAAAGTCGTCCAAAAACGCTTACTAAAATCAACTAATTCAGGATTTGGACCATCATCCAAACTAGGTTGCATGGGTTCGAGTGCCATACCACAGATTGGACATGTACCCGGTCCTTTTTGCACAATTTCTGGATCCATCGGACAGGTATAATCCATATCCATTGCACCTTCAGGAACAGAACGTTGATCTAGTGGAATGAGATAAAACTCAGGATCGTTTTGGAATTTATCTACACAAGAAGGATTACAGAAATAATATGTTTTACCTTGATAATCTGTTTTTAAAGTTGTCGTCGTTTTAACCGACATACCGCAAACAGGATCAATCTCTGTTTGATTAGTATCTGCTCCATGTTGGTGTTGATTTGATCCGCCACCACAGCAAGACGATTGTTTTATCGATTGTGGAACTGATTGTGCTTCTGTTTTAGGATTACAACAAGAACTGTTGTTTTTCTCTTCAAGCTTTGGGGCACAACATGTCGATGTCTTAATGACTTCATTATCTTGTTCTGAAATTGCATTACAGCTTGAAGAACGCTTTTCTTCACTCTCTTGGGAACAACATGAAGATTTTCCAGACTGTTTTTTATTCAAATAATGCTCAGGCTGCTCAATAAACTTTTGCTTACAACCCGCCGAACAGAATAAATAACGAATTCCTACATAGTCAGAATAGTGCTCAGAATCTTCTTCAACGTGCATACCACAAACGGGATCAATGTTTTGATAAACGATTGTTTTATTAGATTGACTGCAACATGAAGATGTATGTTGATGTGCCATTACTAGACCTATCTTTTCATTCTTGATCGGTTTAGGATAAAGTCTGTACCTAGGTACAGAGTCAAGTGCTTTTTATGAATAAAACAGAGGCATATAAAATGAATCTTACGATTGGAAAATTGGCAAAATCTTGCCATATCAATGTTGAAACTATTCGTTATTATCAACGTATTGGTTTAATGCGTATCCCAGAAAGTACGCAGAGTTATCGATATTACAATCAACAGGATGTGGAAACTTTGAGTTTTATTCAAAAAGCAAAAGATGCTGGCTTACAACTCAACGAAATTAAAGAATTGCTTAGCTTAAATTTAGAGGATCGTATTGAAGTACGTCATGTCATTGAGCAGCGTCTTACTAAAATTGATGAGCGTATACAAGAATTACAAGGACTTAAACTGCGACTTTCTTCTTGGTTAGACGAATGTAAAACTACTCAAGATACCTGTTGTCCAATATTAATGGAACTGAAACAACAGGTTAATTCGTGATTAAACATTAATTAAAATTGATGTTTAATCTTCATACTATATGAAAGACCAAACTAAGTTTTCATCTTGTCTTTTCAATAAAAAACTAGTTTTGTGATCATCCTCTACAACAATATGTTGATTTGAAATCATTTTAACTTTGAGTAAAGTATCATTCTCATAAACCAAATCATTTTTACCTTCTTTGGTTAGAATAAGCATTTGATCAAGTACAATTAATTTCTTTGAGTCCAACATCACTTTTCCCTCTTTAAAGATTTAGCCAATGTCGAGTATTTGATAAGTTCGATAAATGCATATCATCAACAATATGATTTATGAATGATATTGCTACTTAACCATACTCATTTTAATTATTCAAATACATCAAACTTGTATCTGAATATCCAAGTTCACGATGCGCATTTTAGTTTATTTTTTAAACAAGTAAAGTACTTTTTGTCAGATTGATCACAAAAAATATTATTATTGTGAATAAAAAACTATAAAACTGGCTTATCTTCAACGGTAAGTTGTATTGGTAGTTTCACTTGCATTCTTAAAGTTAAATCACAGAGATAAATAAGCCGTAAAATTGAATCAACATTGATTTTAGATGCTGCTAAAAGTGATGTGAGCTGCTTTGCAAGTATGCTCATACCAGCATCTAATGCCAACTCACGTTGCTGTTGCAGCGTTTGGATCTGTGATGAACTCAGCATCATACGTCCTGAGCAACTCAGACTAAGTAATACATCAAAAATTGGTTCACACACTTTTTGACTCAAACTCATTTGAATAGAAGAAAGTTTTGCTCTCTGTTGTTGTTTCTTTATTAACAGTTGTTCAATACGTCCAACGATACTTTCTTTCAAGGTCTTTTTTGATTCAGTGAATTGATCAAAATCTAGGTTAAACAAGCGAGTTTTTTCATTTTGCGTGATCAATAAACTCATTGGCGATAACACCAACGTATGTCCTTTAATCTGGCAATATACAAAAACAGAGCCGATTTGAATTTTTTGAGTACACAAACGTTCGAGCTGACGAATTTTTTCTATTTCTGACGTTTTCCAATCTAAACGTAAATGTATCGCTGATTGATGCTGATCATAGACTGTCCACCACAAACATTGCTCAATTTCATCAACTTGAGGTTTGTCATAGCTAGAAATACTGAGCATTACTGTTTGATCAACACCTTCAATACTATGTAATTGTTGCTGCCAACGTTGCTGTATTTTGTGCCAATTATCAAATCCAATGTGTTGATAAATACTAAAATCTTGAAGATCTTTTAAGCTATGAAGTGGTAAGGCTCGACTTTGTCCTGAAGCAGATAAACGATCATCCTCAGAAAATCGTGGCTGTTGTAGTCGTATCTTTTTCTGCATGAGTTGTTGAGCTGTCATCATCCAAATACTTTGCTGAGACCATGCATTGTAACGATTAAAGTTTGGGTCATTATTTTCCGTACGCGCTAGTGTCACCTCAAAAATTTGAGGGTTTTCTTGCTCTGAGAAATATAAAGTTATTCCTCTAGCACCACCCAATGTTCGCCACCAACGTGCGCCTAAAGGTAAAAGCTCTAAATCTATTTGTTCCTGATCTACTTCATATTGACGACGTGACTTCCCTCTTAAGCGAACTAAAACCTCACCCTCAGCATGTTCTAACTGGTAAAGATACGCATTGATTTGAGCTAAATATAATAATGTTTCGTGTTCAGAACTATGTTCGTCACGATTTAAAAGTCGAGTAACCTGACCACTCAGTTGCCTTAACAATGCAGCCAAACGAGGTAATGACTCACTTCTAGCAGACATATTCAGTAGATGTAATTGTCGTGCAGTCATTTCATTTACATGCGATAAACCAAACTCAATCAACTGAGCAAGATCATCTTTTAATTCAATAATAAATTGACCTTCACTCTCACTCAGAACTGCAGGATTCTCTGTCTCATTGAGTTCCAACTCAGTCCAGAATTTTCCTTGCAGTCGCTGTACTTCACTTAAAGCAGCTAGATAATATGCAGACTGATCCTTTTCTAAATTTGACAGCATTCCAGCAAAACTAGCCCCTGCCACATAAATAATGTCTTCAGCCAGACTCTTGATACGAATTTTTAAACTGTATTCTTCTTCAAATAATTCTGTTTGTTGTTCTTTTTGCCAAAGCCGAGCGAGTTTGATGGCTTTTTGAGTTTGAGCTTTACCTATTTTCTTTGCGATTTGGTTGAGATCAACTCTCAATATTTCTTCGATCAGATTGGGTTGGAAATTATTTTCAAGTTGTTCAACCAATTCAACAGTCGTACTTTGAATATCCTCAGCTGAGTCTGTTGTTAGATTTTCGATTGGTTGCTGAACTGAATTTTGTAAATGTTGCTGCAGATATAAAACGGCTGCGACAATGTGCTTACAAGCACCTGTTGCAGGGCAACTACATGATGCATTGACTAAACCTGCCGATGATAAACCAACCTGTTGACCATCACTCTCAATGGTGATGTGTTCAGATTGCTCAGTTTGTAAAATAACCTTTCCTGCCTCAATATCTTTTAAGGCACGGCGAACCAAACCAGTATTTGCATAAGTAGCAAGACTGTCTTGATCATAAGCCAAATATTGGTGTTGCCAGCTCATTGCATCACCTCTGCCATCCATTCAGCAAAATGTTCAGGGGTTAGCGCTGCAACAGACATGCCCCTCTCATTCAGCTTCTGTGCCATTTGAATATCATAGACAGGGTTAGCTTGTTCATCTAAAGCTGCTAAGCCCAATAACTTTACGTGTTGACTTTGCAAGCGACTAATCGCATTGAGTAAATGTGCTACAGAACCACCTTCTTCAAAATCACTGATTAACGTAAAAATCGTGCGATTTGGTTGTGTGATAAAACGTTCGCAATAATTCACCGCTTTGGCAATGTCTGTGCCACCACCAAGCTGAACAGTCAATAACACTTCAACGGGGTCATGTGCCATATGAGATAAATCAACAATATTGGTATCAAACAATACGAGATGTACTTTTACAGCAGGTAAACTTGCCAGAATGCTGGCGCAAATTGCACTGTACATGACAGAGTTCATCATTGAACCACTTTGGTCCACACACAACACGACAGTCCAAGGTAAATGACGTTGTACCCGCGCATTGAAGAATGGTTGTTGAATAATGAGCTTATTTAAATCAGCGTTATAGTGTTTTAGATTTTCCCGAATCGTTCGTCGCCAGTCAAAGTTCTGACTATTTGCAATCAAAGAACGGCGAAAACGATTGCGTCGACCATGAATCGCATTGATAAAGTTAGGTTTTAATCGTGCAACGATTTGCTCTACTACGGTTTGAATAATCTCTCGGACAGCATCTCGAGTTTGCGCATTCATTCGCCCACGCATCGTCAACAAGGCTTTAGCAAGCTGAGGTGTAGGATCTAAACTTTTCAAGCTTTGCGGATCTTTGAGTAATGCATCTAATTGGTAGCGTTCAACTGCTTGAGTTTGAATACGTTCAAAGGTACTTTGCGGAAATAATTTTCGCGCTTGATTGAGCCAATTAATTGCAGTGAGCTGTGAGCCATCTAATGAGCCATGACGAGACTCCCCTGCAATATGACCTCGTTGTTCATACTCACGGTTGTATAAATAATCGAGAGTACGTTCCAAACGTAATTGTTCTGCATCAAGCTGTACCTGATCCAAAGCTCGATCACTATAGCGACCCAGAATCAATCGCCAACGGGCTGCAAGGTTATTAGAGTTTGAATCATTCATTATACTAACCAACCTTGTAAATTTCGCTCGATCAAAAATTCTTGTAGTTGTTGATTTAATTGAACACCTTGTAGCATTTCAGCTTGTGAAACCTCACTGATATATTGAGAAATATCCAAACTCGAAACATCATTCAGTTGCGCAATCTGCTCAGCAAAAGCTGCTGTTTCCTTCGGTTTAAAATGAGTAAATGCTTGGCGTAAATCAGGCAGAATCGCCACAAAAGCAGCCTCGTCCCATTTTAATAGCAGTTGATTCAGTAGTTGTGTCATTGCAGGATAACGTAATAATAATTCAGGTGCGCTTTGCATCATTCCAGATAGATAAGCGACTGCATGTTCAGGGTTTGCACCCAAACCAAAATGTCGCTGAACTGATTGCTGTAAATCCTGTTCAGTCAAATCACCATCAATAAAACGTAAGGCATCAACCGCACCCGCCAACACATCTAGCTTTTGCCACTCTGTATTTAATCGTGCTAAAGCATTATAAAATTGTGCTAGGTAATTTAGCTCACCACCCACTACACGATTTATCTGCTTAGACAAATTGCGTAAGTGCAAAACTTGATTAAGAATTTGCTGTTGTTGGTCTGCTGGTGGCGTTGCCAACTGAGACAGTAAAAATAATGCTGTAGGAATGACTTGCTGCATCAGTGCTTTAAGTTCAGGTTGTTGCTGAAAAGCTAAGAAATCTTTGCCTGTCCATAAATTTAATAATTTTTGTCCACATTGAATCACCGAATCCAAATCAGGATCAGTGGGTAAGAATTGTTGAACTTCAGCAAACAGAATTGGAATTTGTTTGTGCAATCCCATTAATGCTGCTCGAATTAAAAGCTGTACTGCAAGATGTGATGACCTTCCTTGTCCTGTTTGAGAAAAAGTCTGTTTGATATGCAAGAGTTTTTGTACTGCAACAGTATTTAACTCACTTCCTAACTCGGATAATTCAATCAACTGAGCTTCAACATGGGGGGTCCATGCATAATCCCATTCTTCAAATAATAAATGTAAGCGCCCACCACCTAAGAAATCTGGGCCGCTCACTGACTTGGCAAATCCCACTTGCAAGAAATCAAGTAAATGTAGAAAACGACTGCGCAAACGATGTTTTTGATTACGAAAGACATCCAGTTTTGCGCGTTTGGTCGTCGTTTCATCCAATTTAAAACGATGAACTTTTGCTAAATCATAAACTTGAGCTAGCAATGGTAGGGTTTGCGTGGATTGCACTACTTGTCCTAGACGCACACCACTCAGAATTTGCTTTAACAAGCTTTGGAATGCTTGTTGCCCCTCATCTAAACTGCCTTTGACAAAACTACTTTGACAGGCATCAATCAAATCAAAACGACTAATTAAATAATGTCCTCTTAAAGTCGCTAATCTAATCGCCTGTTCAGTTGCATTTTTAACCGTAATAAAACTACTTTCCAAAATCTGCTGGTCGCGTAATTGCCTAGAAAAATCAGACAGTAACTCAACGATTAAGGCTTGTCGCTGTTCAGCATCATCAAAGGCTTTCTCTATCATATGTTGCCAACAACGTTGATAAAATGCAGGCGATGGCATACCAGAAGCATAACCATTTAAAGCATCAAGACGATCAAAACTATAACGAATCAACCATGTTTGGTCATCTTGATCGGCTGACTTCATTTTTTTAATTTTCTTAGGTTTCTCAACCAGTAAATGTGCTGCCAATTGCTCAATTAAGGCCAAGGTGTGAAAACCACCAGTGAGGATACAAATGGTAACTTTGTTATTTGCATAGCATTCTAAGATGCTTTGCAGCATGCATTGTTCTCGGATTAAAGAAGCATCGGCTTCTAAAACACTATCCTCGTAATCTAAACGAGACATAGCACACCAAACGAGCACCTCATGGAAAAAGCTTTGCCAATCATGCATCTCCAGCTTCGGCTTTAACTCAAATAAGTGATCCCAAAGTTCATCATGATTTCGACAGTGCAACTTCTGTGCTAGGGTTTGTAAATACTGACTATGAGCCAAATAGCGCTCTTGCTGTAAGCTTCGACTTTGCCAAGTTTGTTTGGTGATCGTCTTTAATTCATGATCAATCTGACTTGTCCATGCTAAATCAATAAACTCAACCTCAGCATTAATTTCTGGCGCATATCGCAGCGCAACCCATTCAGGTGAATAATCGCAAAATGGATAATAAGCCGTACGGATTTGTTTCTGTTCCGTCTTTTCATCATCAGCAGCATTATTATTTGCTTCCATGATTTCGGTTTGACACAGTACAGCTAGTGGTGGCTGACTATCTGGATGCTGTAAATCTGCAATTAAACGATTAAATGAACGTGGTGCTTCAATCAATATGTGTTTAGGCTGTAATTGCTGCAACGATTGTAAAGCAGCATAAGCACACGCTGGGCTATGATGGCGAATCGGTAAAAAATGAATGCCCTTATCAGCCAAAGCCGCTTGCTGTTTTAAGGCTAGTTGTAAGCGTTGTGGTATCGTCATATTCTTTATTTCAATAAATTTTCACTTTTTATATAATCTACATACAACATCTGATACTCGGAACGTCATTCACAGCCTGCGTGATATCTGTCAAATGTTGTTTCTGTGACTCGATTAACTAAATGTAAGAAGTCAACAGGTTCTGTGAATGACAAATGGTTTTGCCTACTTTTGTCGAAACAAAAGTAGGTCGAGCCGAAGGCTTATCCTCAAATAAGATTAGAACTCGGCGCGACTCAGTTAAGACTCAAAAAATCTACTGCCAAAACGTTTTTCCAGCATCAAAAAAAGCCTTCCAAGTTACATCCTGTTTAGCACGTTCACGGGCAACATTATCCATATAAAAACGCATCCGCTTGGCATCGTCAGTATTATCTTTTAACACCACGCCAATCAACTGACGCGCAATCGCAGCACCACTCAAAGATTGATCACCCAAATAATAGCCTTCTAAAGCAGCTGCATAAGCGATATTGACCGCTTCAGCAGTCGACATCACAGCATCAGGTGTTTTAATTGATGTCCCGTCTTTGGTTGTGCCTTGACGTAACTCTTGAAAAACTGTGACCAGTAGATCAACCACAGATTCAGACATTTGAATCTGATCAGATAACTCTCCTAACTCGCGTTTCAACTGAGTCAGTACAAGCTCACGTTCAAAAACAGGATCAGCAATCGGTCGTACAGTTTCAAAATTAAAACGACGTTTCAATGCCGATGACATCTCATGCACACCGCGATCTCTTAAATTGGCGGTAGCAATAATATTAAATCCTGCTTTGGCATAAACACGACCTTGATCCCCAAGCTCAGGAATCATCATGGTCTTTTCAGACATTAATGAAACTAAGACATCCTGAATTTCAGGTGGACAACGCGTGATTTCCTCGAAACGAATGATCTTGCCATGCTGCATCGCTTGGTAAACAGGTGATGCAACTAAAGACTTCTCATTAGGACCTTCAGCAAGTAATAAAGCATAGTTCCATGAATATTTGAGATGATCTTCAGTTGTGCCTGCTGTTCCTTGAATGGTTAATCCTGAATCACCACTAATCGCTGCTGCTAATAATTCGGACAGCATAGATTTTGCTGTACCTGGTTCACCTACTAACATGAGACCTTGTTTACCCAGTAAAGTCACAATTGCTCTGTCGACTAAAGCATCATCACCATAAAATTTACGGCTAATCGCTAATTTCTCATCACCGAGAATAAATTGGCGTACCGCACGTGGTGAACGTAACCAACCTTGTGGTTTAGGCGCATGGTCATGCTCACTGATTATTGCAAGTTCTTCTGCAAAACGTTGTTCAGCACTTAATTTAATAATGTCTTGTGGATTCATATCTTTACCATTTTACCAAGGTGTTTTCTTCTGCCATTCAGGATCAAAACCAGAACATGCCTCAGCAACTTTTAAATAATCAGCATAAGTTTCAGCTAATAACACTGGCGGTACATCTACTAAATTCATTCCACTGTCACGCCAAGAACGTACATTCTTTTTCTCAAAACTCAGGTCGTACAATACAGCTGCAAGATTTTCCTCAGGCACATAACTGCCACTAAAACGAATCACCGCAGATAAACCAATTTGGCTAAATGGTTTAAAGTAACTATCAAAAGAGCCACCATCTTCAATTGAAGCACGTTGATAACCAAGCTTGGTAATCACACCACGTAAAGTAAATGTATCGGTTAACCAGCCTTTACGATCCTCAATAATTTCCGCATGTGCTTCAAAAACAGGAAGCTGGTGTGTCATCTGCTCAAATAGGAACGTCACTTTATAATCTTTAAAATGTGCTTGCCATGCTTCTGCATCTTCAGCGCTGATCAAAACACCATGTGCAACTTTGATTTGGCTATCTTGTGCTAATTCAATTTCATCATCTTCAAGATTTAATAAACTGCCGTCATCACTAGGACGGAAACTTTGTAAAATAGTACCTTCTGAAGAAAGCTCCAACCAAACTAAACGTTGAATCAAACGTTTCATAATTGGGTGGGCAAATAAGTATTCTTGCCAATCTGTACTGCTCCAAGTTCGCTCACTACACATCGCTTCATATAAACGTTGTGTTTGTAGATCAATCACTTGTTTAAACTCTTTCTTACTACTGCTGAATAAAGATTTGGCTTCTTTAATTAAGCTTTCATCATCACCTTGTCTTGCAGCAGGCAAGGCTTTAATTATTTTTCCATCTTCATTTTTAAGTACGAACTTATCTTTATCGTCTACATAGGCAGTTAAGATTCGAGAACCGTACTCTAAACTCAGCACACCTACGTCGTCTAAGCCTGCGGTCGGAATTGTGCGATCTGCCAATTCATCACTACTCCATTGATTGCGCTCTGCAATTTGTTCAACCAATTGTTTCGCTAGATTTTGAACAGATGCTGTGCGGTAACGACGTGACAAACTCAGAAGTAATTGAATGATCAATGGATCATCACTGATTGAAAAACTACTCAACATCGCTTCGATTTGTGCACGACGTTGGTAATGTTGCTTCATATAATCTTGCAACAATTTCACCGGAACACTACCTTGCGTTTTAAAAGTCAGTGCCAACATTCCTTTACTTTTAATTGCAGAACCTAAATAAATTGCTAAACGCTCACGTTTAATTTCTTCAATCACTTCTTCCAATGTGATGTGTTCATAACGTCCATAATATTCAGGGTATTTTTGTCCCCATCGTTTAAATGAATCTTGATAAGATGCTAAACGACTTGGTGCTTCTTTCGTTGCAACCTCCATCGCCTCTTCTAAAGTTGGATTACGAGTGTCTTGATATATAAAGCTTTGCAGTAAATACAATGCAAGTGTTTGTTGGCTTTTATCATTTAACAGTCCCATATAACGCTGTAACAATGCATTGGGCACAGGGTCTTTCAATTTGTCTGCTAAAACGACCCACCATTGGATAATTTGAGGATCAACTGTTGTACCATCTTGCCACTGCGCTTGAGGTAATTTTTTCAAATCAAACCAAGTAAAACTACTGGCAATCTTAGCTTTCAAACCCTTTTCAGCATCTTTGAGCAATGCTTTTGGTGAAAGATAAATATTAATATCCTCACCCAACTGCTCTAGAGCCGTCAGAATTGCAGCGATAACAACTTCTTTTTTCTCTTTTTTTAATAAATCATAAAGCGCTGTGACCGCAGAAGGATGTTGTAAACGCGCTAACCATTCCACCGCTGTAATACGAATTTCTTGTTTACCATTTTCTAAAGCTTCAATCGCTCTTAAATGAATATCAGGCAGTTTTTTTAATACTTCCTGAGCGTCAAAACGTAAACGTTTTCCATCCCCCAAAGCGAACTCAAGTAATCGAGGAATAAACTGTTTAGGTACTTGCGGGAACCGTTGTAATAAAGCTAATGCCTTGATTGGATCATAATAACGCCATGAATTTTGATTTTTACTTGGTAGTAGCCCTAAAGCTTCAGCAATTAAATCAATGTTCTCAACAAAAAAAGGAATAACTTTTTCATCATCAGAAATTCGAGTATTTAGTTCATCACCGCTATAGTTTTCTAGGTATTCATTTGCAATACAACGTTTACTACTCTCTTCTGAAATACCTACTTGTTGCAAAACTTGGGCTAACTGACGTAACTCAATTGTTTCCCAGTTCTTAGCATCTAAAAATTGGAAAAACTGATACCAGTTGATCCAATCATTGTTTCGATGCCCTAGCACCAAACGCGCTGCATGAATCAAACTAAACTCAGGTAACTGCTGTAACTTTTTTTGATAATTGGCAATTTCTTCAATATACGAACGATAGTTTTTTTGCCCATTCAAATGACCAAGAATTAATTTTCCAACATTTTCAAGTTTGTCATATGATTTGCAGAAGTCTCGGTAGTTATTCTGTCTCCAATGGCTTTTGTATCCACCTTTTTCAACAGCTTTATTATCTTCAACTTCTTGTTCAGAAGCTTGACGATATTTTTCTTTTACCGCCAAATAATTATCCTGTAGAATCTGAGCAAAACTTTCAGGAATGTCTTGAGCCTCAATCACTTCAATCTCAGCTAAGGTATATTCAAGCTCGACCACTTGACCCAAAGATTCGAGTCTTTGTAACGCAGAAAGGATATTTGCCAGTACTGATTTTAATTTTTCATTTTCTGCTGCTTGCTGCAAGATTTCCCGATTTTGCTCACCTAAACGTGCTAGCAAATCGGCAGCGAAACTACGTTGTTTGCTCTCGCCATTGATCAAATAATGTTGCAAATGTTGCTGACTTTTAGCATCGTCAAGATGTGTGAGTAAAACAGTCGCTTGCTCGCGAACACCTTTGCTCGAACTTAATGCGAGCATAATGATAAGTTCAGTTTGCTTTTGTAATAAGTCGTGATGCTGAGCAATAAACTCTAGGAAAATTCCTTGCGCTGCGGCAGAAAGTTTAGCTAAAGTCTCACGAACTTGTTGAGCATAATCAGTGAAGAACTGGACACTATCCGAAAGCTTAAACAAGAAATTCAATTGATCATAGTGATAACTATTTACACCATTACGCTCAAATAAAGTCGTAATAAACCCTTCAATATTATTTTCAGGTTCAAATAAATAAAGTTGCTTTAATGCTGTAAGTGACCATAGATCACGATGTGATTTTTTCTGACGATCGTCAAAACTTTGATGATTAAAACTTGTTAATAACCCATCTACCAACACATAACTAAACCATGCTGGAGTTTGCTTGGACAGTTGAGAATAATTACGTTGCTGTGTTGCCGCTTCTAAGAATTTTCCATAACGAATAATTTGTTCACTATTCAGTTTTGAAAAAATATTGATGTACAGCTTATAACGCGCATTTTGTGAGGCTTTACATAGTTTTTCTTGTGCTTTGGTTAACTCGGTAGATGGCCAGTACCAGCCATATGTACCAGGGCTACCAAGCAAAGCACATACTTTATCGGTCGCTTGCTGCTGTAAGGTCAATAAAACATCAGGGTTTTGACCATTCACGATATAGTTTAAAACTTGATTGGGTAAGGACGAATCAATTTCTGTTAAAGGTTCAACAATCGTACTGAATAATGCCAAAGTTTCTGACTCTATCGCATTTTGACCTTGTGGGTTGATGAGTTGATTCACTTTATTCTTAATACTTTCAAACATTAAATAGCCTCTTATTTTCCCCAATTTTAATCACTTTTCATTTATTGATTTAAAAATCAATATTCGTTTTTTTTAATTTAAAAATTCTATAACAATCATCATTTTTACTCACCGAATATATTCTCATGTTTTCATTATAAGCAAATACAATTTTAAGTCAGCCTCTTGGCAAAGCATCTGCGACATTTATTGTCGTACCTGTTTTTAAGATAAAAAAATGGCCACTCCAAAGAGTAGCCATTTTGTATTTAAGAAGAATTACCAACTTATGTTTACACGTCTGTTTGGTGCTAAACAATTTACAAGTTGGTTATTGGCTTTATGTCCAGCACATTGTTGATATAAATCTGTTTGGCTATTTGCTTGGATTTGAATACGATTTATATCAACGCCTTCACTCACCAGCAACTTTGCAACGGTGTTTGCACGCTGTGATGACAATTGTTGGTTATATGCAAATTTACCAAGCGGATCTGCAAACCCAGCAACAACAACTGGACCAGTTGAATTACTTTGTTTAATTCGTTGTGCAATTGCACTGATAGAACCAGAACCTTGTTCAATCGCATTTTTATTTGAACGATCGAAAGCAAAAAATACACTACCTGAACGTTCACCTGTCAGATTAGAATTTGATGGAACTTGATTGTTTGCGCCCCAAGCCATCAAACCTTCACATGCTTCGCCCTTCCAAGATAAACGCTCAGAAAGTCTTTGCTTGTCAAAATCTACACGAAGTTGGCAACGTAAATATTCTTGACTATTTGGCTGACGAATATCTAACACATAGTTCCAAGTTTTCACAAAGAATAAACCTTCACTAAATTGAGGATTTCCCAATAAATGACGAATTTGATCTTTGGTTAAACCTTTATCTAAACGCGCAACATTATCGTATTCATAACGTTTCACTTGTTTTAGATAGCTTTTATCAATCGCTGGAAATTTGATTTCATCTTGTTGTACAACCGCTTGCTCTTCTGCAAAGACAGAAATAGCAAAACTCGTTGTAACCCCTAGAACCAATGCTTTTATCATATTTTTCATATTTGAACTCACTTTATATCTTGGTGATAAGGAGAACCTAAATATTAGGTTCTCCAGAACAATTCAGCCTTAATCAATTACGCCACTGATACCAATACGTACACTTGGATCACCTTGTGATGCAGCAGCTACACCACCAGTAATTGACCAACGTCCGTTGTCAGCAGTTTTACGTAAAGTTACGCCGACTGCATTTTCACCACCATGATAAGAAGCACCTGCTGCATAGGTATATTTACCAGCAACATATGGCGCTGCTTCTAATGCCATTGCCGCAGCAATACCTGCATTTGCTCTTTTCTCAACATCATCAATACGTTGATTGGTTGAATAGAACGCTTGCTCTAAACGGTTGCTCACATTGTTAATTTTACTACCCAACTCTTGGTCAGCTTTGTTCAATGCATCTATCGCTCCACCAACATTATTATGTGTTGTATCACCGACTGTATAAGTTGGAGCAGTAAAAGTATTATCAGCAAACTTAGCACCACCACCTAAATACTCAGCAAACTTTTGATTCGTTGTATTAAGTTGTGAGCCATTTACAGCATCTTTAGAACCAGCTTTTATAGCACCATCGTTAACACCTGTGACAACACGATCACCATCTTTACCTGCAACATTTACTGTAGTACCACCAGTATCTTTGCCAATGGTGATGTCACCATTTGGTGTTTGTTGTTGAACAAGACCTGACTTACCATTGTTGATGTTGTTGATATTGGTTTGGATGTTAGAAATATCACTTGTGTTTTGGTTCACTTGTTGTTGAACATTCCACAATTGACCGCCATTTACAGCTTCTTTAGAGTCTTTAGCAACATCACCATTTTTCACATTACTAATGGTTGTGCCATCTGCACCACCCAATGTGATTTTGTCTTTAGATGCCGCATCGTCGTATTTAACTGCTGAATTGTCGCTTGCAGTTTGTTGCGCTGCTAATGCATCTAACTGAGCTTTGTTTACAGCATCAGTAGCATTGGTACCCGCTGCAACATTAGTAATTTGCTTATTGCCTGCATTGATACCTTGTGTTGTCACACTTGGACCACCTGCAATCACTAAACCTGTGTTGTTCAACACAACCGTATTATTACCAATGCTAATACCAGCACTATTTAAAACAGTATCACCTGCTTTAATAGAATCCACTGTCAAATCTTTTGCAGTTGATACTTCATAGTTATCAGAACCATCTGCATTTTTTGATTTACTTACAACAATATTGTCACCATTCGATACTGTTGTTTTAGACGTAGTTGCTGCCGAACCAATTGCTTTATCCAATGCATTTAATGCATCGCCAACATTGGATTGAGTACCTTGAGCAACATTGTAAGTAGGACCAGTAATCGTGCCGTCAGCATTCACCTTCGCATTACCACCAAGGCTATTCACCAGTGCTGTTTGTGTTGTCACAACTTGATTGCCAACTGCTTTCAATTGTGCAACGTTCACAGCATCAGAGTCTTGAGCACCTGCTGCTACACCGGTAATTTGACGATAAATACCATTTGCAGCGTCACCAACTGCTACTGCACCAGTGGTTGAAGTTGTTTTAGTGATTGCTGCTTTATCTGCACCTGTTGCTGCTGATAAAGCATAACCAGCAACACCTGCACCTGTTGTCGCTGCTGAAGCCGTTCCTAATACCACAGAACCTGTTACAGTTTGCGTCACATTATTTCCGAGAACAAAGGTGTCATCAGTTAATACTTGGTTATTGTTACCAACAGAATAGCTATTATTGCCGTCTACAATCGTTGGATCGCCAATCGCACCTGAATGATTACCTTTAACCTTGTTGCCTGTACCAATACTAATTGACTGTGTACCTAAAGCTTCAGCACCACTACCTATTGCAATCGATTCTTTACCTTGAGCCTTAGTATTGTGACCTAAAGCAAGTGCACTATCAGCTCCATTTTCAACAATAGCATTTACACCAATTGCAGTAGAATTTAATCCGCCTGCACTTGAGTCATTTGTTGTTCCCAAATCACCTTTAGATGTGTCTGCATTGGTATGGAAGAATTTAATACCATCGGTATTCATCTTCTGTACTGTCTGAGCAATTGTTAGACGATCAGTTGTCTCTTGACCTTGCTTATCATAGGTTAAGAACAATGAATCTTGGTTTTTATTATCAGGTTTAGTATTTACAACCTGATCAATAATATTCACCTTGTTTCCATTGCCGTCGACAACTTCAGTGATATTGCTACTAATAACTTGCTTCAATTGTTCTTCAGTCGCAGCGCGACCTTGAGTTGCAAAGTCAGCAGCAGTTAAGTTTTTATTACTTAATCCAGCAATCGTATTGGTCGTTTTATCTACAACAACATTTCCAACTGCGAGTTGATTTGCACTAACACTATTTAGCGTTAAGTCTTTGCTAAGTGCAAATGCAACATTGTTGCCTGTCTTAGTCGCAGTTAAGTTGCTGTCTGCTGGATCAACCACACCGATATCAACTGTATCACCCGCTTTGATTGCACCGCTGTTGGCACCATTGGTTTGGAGGTTGAAACCTCCTTTTAACGTCGTGATGTCATTACCTTGATTGG
>NZ_KB849763.1 GCF_000369005.1 Acinetobacter beijerinckii CIP 110307 | reverse complement strand
AACTTAAAATTAAGTTCAAGAGTAAGACCACCGAAAGCCAAAACAGTTTGCTGGCGACAATAGCAAGAGTGAACCACCTGATCCCTTCCCGAACTCAGAAGTGAAACCTCTTCGCGCTGATGGTAGTGTGGCACTTGCCATGTGAGAGTAAGTCATCGCCAGCTTTTAAATTCAAACACCTCTAACCTAACGGTTAGGGGTGTTTTTTATTGCAAAGATGAAAAGAGAAATATTACAAACAATGGTAGTATATTTAATTAATATATAAAAAATAGTATCTTAAGAAATGCTATTAGGAGTGACATGATTCTCTATGAACTTTTATCTGCAATTGGAATTGTCTATTTAGGTTTTTTAGTATGGAAGAGGTTAGAAAAACCTAAGGAAAAATATCAAGCACCTCGAGTTATTCGTGAATGGATATTAGATAATCCTGAAGGAGAACTTTATGTGGCATTTATAACAGCAGATCAAAAGGTCTGTTCTGCTTGTGGACGATATGCAATGTCCTCCGGTTCAACGAGTACAACTTGGTCTGGCTTTTTAGCCGGCGATCTAAATGATCTTGTGCGAAGAACCATGGGGCAGAAAGTATTAGATGAAATGATTGAATGCCTAAAACAACAAAATATAAAGTAGTTGATATTTTCATCATAAAAGATGCTATCTGCTTTAATAAGAGTTTTATTTAAACTGAATAATCATTTTCAGCTAGCTCTGGGCACGAAGCAGACTATTTACTACCATAAATATTTATTCTTTTGCTAGTTTTTGAACAGATAAGTCAGTTGAAAAGTTTTTTCCTTGTATGCGTAAACATTACTTTATGTTATAAATATTTATATCGGCATGTTTTTTGCTTGTTTTATAAAAGGAAGATCGTATGAAGTTATCTGTTGGATTGAAAGTTGCGAACAATCTATCGTTAACTCCTCAATTGCAACAGGCGATTCGTTTATTACAATTATCGAGTTTGGAGTTAGAACAAGAAATACAAATTCAATTAGATAGTAATCCATTGCTAGAAAAAATAGAAGATATCAATACGACTGAAAGTTTATCCACTTTAGAGGTTAAAGAATCAAGTGATTTGACGACGGAGTTAAATGCAGATCATTTACCAAATGATTTGCCTGTTGATACAGAGTGGGATGATATTTATACGCATCAATCAACTGCTTTGGCATCTCCTGAATTTGAAGAAAGAGAAGATAATCGTCAAATTCAATTGAGTTTAAAAGAACATATTTTAGAACAAGTTAATCTTCTGCACTTTTCCAACTTAGATAAGCTAATCGCATATTGCATTGTTGATTCTTTAGATGACAGAGGTTTTTTAGAAACTACATTAGAAGATATTTTATCAGCAGTTGTTGGTTTGCTGCATCAAATGGAAAGCGAAGAAGAAGTTGAAGAGGATGAGGTTGCCGTTGTTCTCAAACATATTCAGCGATTAGATCCTGTTGGGGTGGGTTCAAGAGGTTTAGCTGAATGTTTGAAAATTCAACTGGAAGCGTTAAATGATAAAACGCTTTATTTAAATGAAGCTAAAATTTTACTGAAAAATTATGAGTTATTAATTTCTAATGATTTAAATAAACTATTAAAGCAAACTGGATTGTCAAAAGATCAACTACAAAGTGCTGTTGATTTATTAAAAACACTGAAGCCTTATCCTGGATTGGAATTCGATCAACAAGAATCAGAATATCAGGTTCCAGATGTTGTCGTATTAAAGAAAGATCACCATTGGCAAGTGCAGCTTAATCCTGATGTTATGCCTAAACTAAGAATTAATTCATTTTATTCAAACATGATTCGTCGTGCAGATCAAAGTGATGATAATGTCTATTTGCGTAATCAGATGTTAGAGGCAAAAAACTTTATAAAAAGTATAGATGAACGACACAAGACTTTATTGAAAGTTTCAACATGTATTGTCCAACATCAACGTGCTTTTTTGGAACATGGGCCTGAGGCAATGAAACCTTTAGTTTTACGTGATGTTGCAGAGGAGGTTGAATTGCATGAGTCTACCGTATCGCGTGTCACGACCAATAAATATATGCTGACTCCACGTGGACTTTTTGAGTTGAAATACTTTTTTTCTAGTCATGTTGGAACAACATCAGGTGGCGAAGCATCATCTACTGCTATTCGTGCAATGATTAGAAAACTGGTTTCGAGTGAGAATCCTCGTAAACCATTGTCGGATAATGCGATAGCTGAACTGTTGAAAAATGATGGTATTGAAGTAGCACGAAGAACGGTCGCAAAATATCGTGAATCGTTACATATTCCTTCATCTTCTGAAAGAAAAGTCTTGATCTGAATTTGAAGCTGTGACTATTCTAAGCGTTCATTATTACGGAATAATGAATTTTTTTAATGATCACTAGAGGAATTACGGTAATGATTTAATGGATATTCAACATGTACATGCATTAAATCTATTTAAGTAATTCTCTTGAATCCAGAGAAAAAGGTGAGGGATAGAATTATGCAAATAACAATTCGTGGACACCATTTAACCATTACGCCAGCCATAGAAGAGAATATAAAAGAAAAGTTTAGTCAGATGACGAAACATTTAGATCAAGTAAATAGTATGCAGATTAAGCTGGCTAAAGATCATCAAATTGATAAACGTTCACATAAAGGCAGTGCAAACCATATTGCTGAAGCAATTATTCGTTTGCCTGGCGTGGAATTGTTTGCACAGGCAACAGCCGATGATATGTACACTTCAATTAGAAAATTAACTGATAAATTAAAAAGACAGCTTGCTAAACACAGGAAAATACAGTGCTCATATCAACATGAGCTTGCACTTTTGAATTAATTTATCCTGTGTATAAGAGGCTTGTTATCGAGCCTCTTTTTTTTATTGATAAAAAAAGAAACTGCTTACTGAATTATCTGAAAAAGTTATAGTAAAATGTTTCGTTTTACACCGATGGTTGTATAAGAGGTCTTGTTAATGAATATTGAGCAGCTCACGCAAATTTTAAAAGAAGCTTTCCCTGAAGCAGAAGTAGCAGTGAGCGGTCAGGCTGGAAAATTTGACCTTCGAATTGTCGATGATCAGTTTGAGGGTAAAAGAACCGTCACTCGCCAACAAGCAGTTTATGCACCTTTAAATTCTTATATCGCGAGTGGTGCAGTGCATGCTGTTACGATTCGTGCAATGACAAAAGACGAATGGCGCAAAGCAAGCCTTTTCGGAGCCTAAATATTAATGGATAAATTTTTAATTACGGGCGGTGTTAAGCTCGAGGGTGAAGTACGTATTTCTGGCGCTAAAAATGCTGCTTTGCCTTTACTCGCAGCAATGATTCTTGCTGATTCCCCAACTACGTTAACCAATGTACCCAACCTAAAAGATGTTAACACCTTAGTGAAATTGATCGCGGGTTTAGGTATCACCATGAGTTATGAGGGTGATATTGTTCGAGCTGATGCGTCGACCTTAGACAATCAATTCGCACCTTATGAACTTGTAAAAACCATGCGTGCATCTATTTTGGTATTAGGTCCATTATTAGCACGTTATGGTAATGCCAAAGTTTCACTTCCTGGTGGTTGTGCAATTGGTTCACGTCCTGTCGATCAGCATTTGAAAGCTTTAGAAGCTTTAGGTGCACAAATAGAAGTTGAAAATGGATATGTCCACGCTTCTGTAGATGGCCGCTTAAAAGGTGGCGAAGTCATTTTTGATATGGTCACTGTCGGTGGAACCGAGAATATCTTGATGGCTGCTGCATTGGCAGATGGTGTGACCACGATTCGAAATGCGGCTCGTGAACCTGAAATTACTGATCTTGCGCAAATGTTAATTAAAATGGGTGCGAAGATCGAAGGTTTAGACACTGATACTTTAGTGGTTACTGGTGTCGAAAGTTTACACGGCTGCGAATATGCTGTTGTTGCGGATCGCATTGAAACAGGCTCATATTTAGCCGCAGCTGCAATTACTGGTGGTCGAGTTAAAACGACTCATACTGATCCAGTATTGTTAGAAGCGGTCTTAGATAAATTTGAAGAAATGGGTGCAGAAGTCACACGTGGTGATGACTGGATTGAGCTAGATATGCAGGGTAAACGCCCGAAAGCAGTCAGTTTTAGAACATTACCACATCCAGATTTTCCAACTGACATGCAAGCTCAATTGATGGCAGTCAATGTGATAGGTCGTGGTTTTGCAACGATTTCAGAAACAATTTTTGAAAATCGATTTATGCATGTACCAGAACTTTCACGTATGGGTGCGAATATTCAAGTTGAAGGTCATGATGCTGTTGTTACTGGAGTTGAAACACTTCAAGCAGCGCCTGTTATGGCAACTGATTTACGCGCTTCATTTTCACTTGTACTTGCTGCTTTGGTTGCTGAAGGTGAAACACTGATTGATCGTATCTACCATATTGATCGTGGTTACGAACATGTGGAAGAAAAATTGCAAAGTTTAGGTGCTCAGATTAAGCGAGTAAAAGAATGAATGACTTAAGAAACGATGATCCAAATTTTGATGTAATGGGAAATTTTGATCATGGTTTAACTTTAGCACTCAGTAAAGGTCGTATTTTAAAAGAGACATTGCCCTTACTAGAAAATGCGGGCATTAATTTACTTGAAGATCCAGATAAATCTCGTAAATTGATTTTTCCAACAACCCATAAAAAAGTTCGTATCTTAATTCTACGTGCTTCTGATGTGCCGACTTATGTTGAAAATGGCGCAGCAGATTTCGGTGTTGCAGGTAAAGATGTTTTGATGGAGCATGGCGCTCAGCATGTTTATGAGCTTCTTGACTTAAAAATTGCGAATTGTAAGTTGATGACAGCAGGTAAAGTTGGCATAGAACGTCCAAAAGGGCGTTTAAAAATTGCAACGAAGTATGTCAATTTAACACGTCAGTATTATGCAAGCCTTGGTGAGCAGGTTGATGTAATCAAGCTATACGGATCAATGGAACTCGCACCCTTAGTTGGATTGGGTGATTACATTGTTGATGTGGTGGATACCGGTAATACTTTACGTGCTAATGGATTGGAGCCGTTAGAGGAAATTTGCAAAGTTTCTTCGCGGCTGATTGTCAATAAGGCGAGCTTTAAACGTAAGCAAGCAGTACTTAATCCAATTTTGGTGCAGCTAGAAGAAGCTATTAACGCTAAGCAACAATAAGCTGTGAGATCAAAATAAAAAAGGTTAACTTCGGTTAACCTTTTTTATTTCAGCGTTCTAAGTAGAATAAAACCTAGTCATTCTAAAGTTATCTATAATTCAATAAATGTAAATATGAATAGGTCGAATCTCTAATTATTGAAAAGTCCATTCTTTTTCATCGACTTTTTAGGCAGAGATGTTGCCCACAAATGCGATGAAAAAGAGTAAACTTAGTCTTCTATTTTTTGCCTCGTGGGTAAATTGATGCGACGTTTATCGACTCAGGATCAAAATTTTAAACAGACTTTTGCTGAATTGTTAGCATTTGAAACTGTAAATGATCCTCAACTCATACAAACTGTAGATCAAATTATTGCTGATGTTCGTCAGCATGGTGATGATCATGTGCTTAAATTAACGCAGCAGTTTGATCGACATCCAGCGCATCAATTTTCAGATTTAGAATTGACTCAGGCTCAATTGAAAACAGCATTTGATGGTTTAAATGTTGAAATCCGCGAAGCTTTGGAGCTCGCTGCAAAACGCATTCGTTCTTTTCATCAAGCACAGAAACAAGAAGGTTGGACTTATATAGATGAGTTAGGTAATACACTCGGTCAAAAAGTCACACCGCTAGATCGCGTTGGGATTTATGTGCCTGGTGGATTGGCTTCGTATCCATCTTCGGTATTAATGAATGCATTACCTGCTCATGTGGCGGGCGTTCCAGAAATTATTATGGTCGTTCCTGCACCAAATGGTGAATTGAATCCATTGGTTTTGGCGGCGGCTTATTTAGCTGGGGTAAGTCGAGTTTTTACTATTGGTGGCGCGCAAGCTGTTGCTGCATTGGCATATGGAACTCAAACGATTCCTGCGGTTGATAAAATTACAGGTCCAGGAAATCGTTTCGTTGCTGCTGCAAAACGTGCAGTGTTTGGTCAAGTCGGTATTGATATGATCGCAGGGCCTTCGGAAATTCTAGTTTATGCCGAAGGTGCGAATAATGCTGAATGGTTGGCGATGGATGTATTGTCTCAAGCAGAACATGATACTGTTGCTCAAGCCATTTTTATTACTCCTGATGAAGCACTCCTAAACGCAGTAGATGCAGCAATTGAAAAACATTTAAGTGCGCTGCCGAAAGCAGAAATTGCTCGAACTTCGATTCAAAATCGCGGTGCTTTAGTATTAGTGAAAGACCGTGCGGAAGCAGTGGAACTCATCAATCAGGTCGCGCCAGAGCATCTAGAGTTATGTCTTGATGAGGCTGAATTGATGAGCCAAGAAATTCGACATGCGGGTGCAATTTTTATGGGACGTTTTACACCTGAAGCGATTGGTGATTATTGCGCAGGTCCAAATCATGTTTTACCAACTTCTGGAACAGCACGCTTTTCATCGCCTTTAGGTGTTTATGATTTTCAGAAGCGCTCAAGTTTGATTATGTGCTCGCAAGAGGGTGTTAAAACTTTGGCGAGAACAGCAGATATTCTTGCAGTTGAAGAAAATCTTGATGCTCATGCACGTTCAGCACGTTACCGTTATCAATAACCGATTCGAGAAATAGATAGGGGCTGATAAGCCCCTTTTTTAAAGATATATTGAGAGTAGAACAATGACATTAACAAGCGATAAAATGCGTTTTTGGAGTCCCGAAGTTCGTGAACTAGAGCCTTATGTGCCAGGCGAGCAACCTAAAATTCAGAACTTACTTAAACTCAATACCAATGAGAATCCTTATCCACCATCACCAAAAGTTGTAGCAGCAGTCCAAGCAGTTTTATCGAACAATGCAGACGCTTTACGTCTTTATCCAGACCCAGATGCGACGGTGCTAAAGCAAGCGATTGCTCACCAACAAAATGTCAATATTGACCAAGTTTTTGTTGGTAATGGTTCAGATGAAGTCCTAGCACATATTTTTAAAGCATTTTTTATTCAGAAAGAACCTGTTCTATATGCAGATATAACCTATAGTTTCTATCCTGTTTATAGTCAGTTTTTTGCAACTCAAACAAAGCAAATTCCATTGAATGAAAAATTCGAAATTGATGTGTCTGATTATACTCAGGAAAATGGTGGTATCATCATCACTAATCCAAATGCACCAACTAGTATTGCTTTAGGTTTAGATCAAATTGAACAGGTGCTTAAAGCAAATCCTGATCGAGTGGTTTTAATTGATGAAGCCTATGTCGATTTTGGTGCTGAGTCTGCAGTTGCACTGGTTAACCAGTATGAGAATTTAGTCGTTTGCCAAACCACGTCTAAATCACGATCGTTGGCAGGTTTACGCGTTGGTTTTGCAATTGCTCAAAGCCATTTGATTGCTGCACTTGAAGCGGTAAAAAATAGTTTTAATTCTTATCCAATTGATCGTTTTGCAATTGCTGCTGCTGTAGCATCATTTGAAGATCAGGAATATTTTGAAACGCAATGTCAAAAAGTAATTGAGAGCCGGGAGCACTTGGTAAGTGATCTTACTGCTTTAGGTTTCGAGGTTTTACCATCAAAAGCGAATTTTATCTTTGCGACGCATCCGCAACATGATGCCGCACTGTTAGCTCAGCAACTTCGTGATCAAGGCATTATTGTTCGTTACTTTAATAAACCACGAATCAACCAATATTTACGCATCACTATTGGTACTGATGAACAAAATCAGCGTTTAGTAGATACACTTAAAACGCAGGTTTTATAAATTTATATTGAAAATAATCAGTGTTTGTTTATCTGCCATGTATTGAATAAATCAAGCATGGCAGAAATTTTATCAAAACATTCTTGATATTCAGCTTCTGCATCAGAAGCAATTGTAATCCCGCCACCTGCCCAGATCGATAATTCATCTTGATAATTTTGGATGCTACGAATCAAGATATTCCAACAACCTGTTCCATCAAAATTGAAGTAACCTAAGCTACCGCAATAAGCACCACGTGGTGCACCTTCTAATTCTTCAATAATTTGCATTGCACGAATTTTGGGTGCCCCTGTAATTGAACCACCTGGGAGGGCAGACAATAACATTTGCATTGGATTTACTTGTTCTTTTAAAGTTGCGGTAATTTCACTCACCATATGATGAACTTGGTTAAAGCTTTCTATTTCAAATAATTTTGTGGTGTTTACTGATCCCGTTTCTGCATAAATACTTAAATCATTACGAAGTAAATCGACAATCATGACATTTTCAGCTTGATCTTTCTGAGAGTTTCTAAGCTTTGCTTTCGATATTTGATCTTGTTCAGCATCATCAAAACGAGGCATTGTTCCCTTAATTGGGCGTGTTTTTATTTTTCGATCATTTTGAAATTCAATAAACAACTCAGGTGAACAACTGAGTAATTCAAAATCATTAATTTTTAGATAGCCAGCATAAGGTGCATGGGTTAGCTCCCATAAATCCTGCGCACGGCTTAATACTGAACCTTGAGAACGAGCTGAGAATTCTTGCGTCAGGTTAATTTGATAACAATCACCTGCTTTAATATATTCTTGTACTTGATTAAAACTGTTTAAATACTCTTGCTTAGACCATCTAGGTGAAAATTCCTCAATTAACAACAATCGATCTTGTTCGGCTTTTAAGGGTTGATTAATTAAATCTGATATGTATTGGTAAATACTGTCTGCTTCAAGATCATCACTATAAAAATACCAAGCATTCTTTTCAAACTTTAAAAAAGTAGAATATTCACCCAAGAAAAAACTGGGTTGCTGATGTGAATGCACTTTTATAAATTGATTGGCGCTAAAGTCATAGCTAAAAAAACCAATATAGCCGCCATGAAAGGATAGTGTGGATTTTTTATCATCTGTTGTTAAATTAAATTTTGCGAAATCTAAAATTGATGTTGAATGATTGATTTGTTGATATTGATTTAATCGACTTTGAGTAAATTGTATTGAGCTTGAATTTTGTAAAATTAAAAACTTCTTTGGTAAAAACCCAATAATAGGCGCGCTATTATCTTGTAAAAAAACTAAACCAGTTAGGTCTTTGAGCCGGGAAAGTAGGTCAAATGCTGAAGTAAATTGGCGATCAAGTTTTTGCTGAAAATACGACATAAAATGAAAAATACATTCATCAACATTTGGGGAATAAATTGTACTACAACCAAAAATTAGTATCGATTTTTATCGCATTTGATCATCTTAAATAGGGCTTTTCAAATCATGGATAGACTATTATTTATGAAATAAAGTTATAAAGGTCGCTTGAGGAGCAGGAAATGAATACTTGTTTACATTTGGAAACGTATTAGAGAATAATAAATGGTGAGAATCTATGTCGAAGATTCATGACAAGAAAAATCTAAAATAAAAAAATCTCGAACTATCTTAATGTTGTGAAATAAAGGCTCAAATAAATCTCAAATTAGGTGAACGCCGTTTGTCGGGATATCTACAAAAAAAGCTTAACAGGAGTTGAACATAAAATAACAAACCTGTAATTTAGTACTTGCTAAGCGAACTACTCAAGGATTGGAAGTTCAAGTTGTCATTAAGAAAAAAACGACCGTGGACAGTTTAGAGTAGTGAAAGTCAAAAAATAAATGCTCTTGGGAGAGTGCTCAATGAAAATGTTTACTAAACTTGCTTTAGTTTCTTCAATGGCGATTAGCGCAAATGCAATGGCTATGCAGTCAATGGATGATGCTGCACTAAGCGCTGCAACAGGTCAAGATGGTATCAATCTAGGTATCGGTATTTCAAAAATTGAAATCGAAAAAGTTTTAATCCATGATAATGATGGTTTAGACAGTACTTTAGTTGGCTTGGGTGGTACTGATACTGCTGGTGCGATTGTTATCAAAGGTAATGCAACTCAAACTAATGGTATTGTTATTACCCCAGGTACTACAACATTACCATCTCACAATTTAGCTGATATCACAATTGATACTGATGCTGGTGCTGGTGGTGGTAATACTGCATTCTTAAACGTTGCTGCTCAAGTTTCAGGTTTAAATATTGCAATTGGTGAAATTGGTGTTTCTGCTTCTGGTACAGCAGGTACTACTAATATCCGTCGTGGTAATGATTCTGCAAACTACAACGCTATTTTATCTGGTTTAACTTTAAAAACTGGTGTTACAAGCGCAAATATTCAATTAGGTGCTGCACCACAAGGCGCAATGATTGTATTGAATACTACTATGACTGGTGGTTTAGAAATTACTGATCTTGGTATTTTGGATAACTCTACTGCAAATGCTGCAGCAAGTCGTCCAGCGGGTGAAATTCGTATTGGTAGCATCAAAGTTGCTGACGCTGGTCTTACTGATTTGTCTGTAAATGCTAAAGTAAGTGTATTTGGTGCTTCTGCTACGACAGGTAATGGTTATTTACAAGTAATCACTGGTTCTGGTGCATCAACTCCTAAAACTGATATCTATGTTAGCAGTGTTAAGTTAGGTAGTGCTGCAGCTGGTTCAATCGGTGATGTTGAAGTTCAAGGTATGCAAACTTACTACAACGTAGGTGCTGGTGATGTTGCTGGTACGCGTATCACGATTTCTGGTCACTAATTTGTAATAAAAAAAAGCGCACTTAAGTGCGCTTTTTTTATGTAATCGAAAAACGAAATTAAATTTAAGATGAATATGTAAGTACATTCACGAATTTGTCCTATAAGTTTACCTAATTCGATATTTGGCTACATTTCGTCAAAAAAAACTAAAAAAATGCTGTTTTTTTTTATAAAAAAAGGTATCTTCAACAAACAGGGACATAGTGTCTTAGACACTAAAAATAAAATGAATAAGGCAAGTAGTGCCGCTGTTAAGAAAGAGACTTATGTTAGAGATTGCTCTAGGCTCAGCATTGATGTATTACTTTACAACGCAAGCCTTCGAAATAGAAAAAAAACCAGAGGGGACTGTGTATTACACAGAAACTTTAGATTCTCGTAATACATCCTTTGCTCGGAATCACCATGAAGCAATTACGATTAAACCCGCAATAGAAGACCAGTTCCGAGGAATTGTACGTCAAGCCTATGACTATAGTTGTGGTTCAGCAGCATTAACAACGTTATTGAACGGTTATGGTGGTCTAAAGCTTACTGAGCAACAAACAATGACGGGGTTGCTTCAATATGGGGAATACCAAAGAATCATTGAACGGCGAAGTTTTTCATTATTGGACATGAAGCGTTTCGTGACAGCATTAGGCTTAAATAGTGGTGGTTACCGAGGTGAGTTTTCAGATCTGACCTCTTTAAAGCAGCCAGCTATTGTTCCGATTACTTATGCTGGGTTTAAGCATTTTGTCGTATATAAAGCGTATAAAGATGGAAGAGTTTATGTAGCTGATCCATCATTAGGTAATATAAGCTTTGATGAGTCGCGATTTAAAGAAATTTGGGATAACAATACTTTATTTATTGTAGATATACCGGAGCAATACCGTAAAAATATGTTGGCCTTACAAGATGCTGATATGCGTCATGTGGAGGATGCAACGATCAATAAATATGCCTTAGCAGAAATCCAATTCCCAACACAAAAATTTGAACGTATGGCTGATAAAGCTTCGACAATGCGGCGTGTTTTGGACTCTGACCCAAATTCAGCAAATTATAACAAGCCAGTTACGACTTATATGCGTATGTACTATAAGCGAAAATAAACCAAAATTCAGTAAATTAAATGCATAAGTAGGACGTGTCATAATGAATAATCAATGGATGAATATGAGTGTGTTAGCGTTAAGTTTAAGCGCAATCACATCAACTCTTTATGCTGAAGAACAGCCTCAAATGACTCAGACTGAACAAGTTCAAGCTGAGAGTAGTAGCATAATAGAAACACCTGAAAATGCTGCATCACCAGTAAATAGTGGGGCAGATCAAGCTGCAAATGCCCTACAAAAGCAAGAGGGGGATGCTACTAAAGAGACCAACTTGCAAGAAGTGTTTACTTCAAATGAGCGTCAATATTCATTGATTAAAAAAGGCATTTTCTCTTCTTATTACGATATTGACTATACTTATTATCGTGATACTCGTGTTGATTCATCGTTGGTGAATGGTCAGTTGTATAATCTTCGATTTGAAGAAGATGCAAACCATACTTTGACCAATACTTTTACTGTTCAGTATGGTTTTTTGGATAATGTAACCTTATCTGCATCATTACCATTGGTGGCTAAAAAAGAATTATTAAAAGACACAACCGCTGCAGGTTTAGGTGATATTTCATTTGGTGCACGTTGGGAGCCATTTCCTCTGAAGCAAGGGCGTTTGCCATTGGTTCTTTTTGGTAACCTTTCTACGAAAACAGGTGATAGCCCTTATGAAATTGGAACTGATGAATTGTCTACAGGTAAGGGTTATTACTCTGTAGGTGTGGGGGCAAGTACACGTAAATATATTGACCCTGTGGTTTTGTTCACTTCTGTATCGGCTAACTATGGTCTGAAAGAAAGTGGTTTAAATCAGTTGCGCGGTGGTGCTGAAAATGGTCAGCGAGTTTTAGAAAGTTTTGATCCGGGTTTAAGTGGTGGTTTCTCTTTTGGCTTTGCTTATTCATTTAACTATGATGTTTCTTTAACAATGTCATACCAGCAAAGTTTTAACACTGGTGCGAAATTCTACTTCAAAAATGAAGAAAGCTTTAAATCGGCAGATCAAAGTAGTGCAATGTTATCATTTGCGCTAGGTGTGCGTGTTTCACCAGAAACGATTGTAAACGGTACCGTTGGTATAGGTTTAACAGAAGATGCGCCTGACGTTTCTTTAGGTTTATCTTTCCCGCTCGATATTATAGGTTTTGGTAAGAAGCTACGTTAAGGAGATGTAAAGGTGAAACATCCTAAATTATGTCCTTTAACGATTGCTGTTTTAGTTGCTGGACTATCCAATATTACGCATGCTCAACTTGGACAGGATTTGTCAGTTGATTTGCGTTCTTTAGCATTAGGTAATGCTGTTACAGCTGATCCCCCAGGAATTAGTGCTGTACACTTTAACCCTGCAGCATTGGCAAAACTTGAAGGTTTGCAAACAGATGTGCAAGGCATTCTTGCAAATTTTGCTATCAAAAGGGATTATTCTGCACCTGCTGGTTATAATGTTTTTGGTTACTCAGATGACCCACTTGTTTGTAATGATGGTCCAGAAGTTGATGCTAATATCTGTACTGATTTTAAGGGGACAGTGAGTGGTGATGTTGAATATGCAAGTATTTATGTTCCTATTCTGAAGAAAATTGTAGACCTAGGGCCTAATTCACCTTTAGCAGCTCCTACAGCAGGTATTTCATATAAGCCACCAGGTTCCAAAGTGACTTATGCAACTGCAGTTTATGCGCCATTAGTTGCAGGTTTTGGTGCAGAAGATGGTAATCCTAGTAATTACATGGGACAACAGGTTGCTTTAGAGCGTATTACATATCTTTCACCATCGTTTGGTTATCAAGTTAATGATCATCTATCGGTAGGTGCATCTTTTGGTATGTCTTACCAAGCAATTGCTATGAAGACTGATTTACGTTTTCCAAATGAAATGATCGGCGTATTGCGTATGGTCGATGAAGTCGTGTGTGGTCCATTTAAAGACAACGGCGACATCATTACCGATTTATTATTATTTGGTATGTGTAATGCCAAAGAAGGTATGAATCCATTTAATAAAATGGGTTCATTGGATGTCTCTCTTGAACAGTCATTAAGTCCGAGTTATAACTTGGGGGTCCTGTGGGAACCGACAGACGATTTTAGTTTTGGTATGGTTTATCAAAGTGAAGCTAAAATGCGTTTACGTGGCAAATACCTAATTAATAACGCAGTGGCACCGCAACAATTAGTGGCTGGTCTTAACTCATCTGCTACAGGGCAAATTCTTGCTGCAATCTTAGGTTTACCAGGCTTTGTTCCAAATGTTGAATCAGGTTTGGTTGCTATGGATTTTAAATATCCACAGCATTTCAAAGCTGGGATCAAATATAAAATCTTCCCAGACTTACAAATGAATTTTGATATTGGTTGGACTGACTTCTCAGCATGGGATAAATTTAAATTTGAGTTCGATCGCCAGATATCATTATTAAAAGTCGCAAAACTATTATCAGCTGATGTAACAGATCGTTCGCTAGCATTACCTTTAAAATTCCAGTCTTCATGGCGCTGGGGTATTGGTTTTGAATATTCGGCGACTGATCGTTTAAAACTACGAATGGGTTACGAGCCACGTACTAGTTCTATTCCAGATGATAAACGCAATACGATGGTACCGATTAATAATGCTCAATTATTTGGTTTAGGGATTGGTTATCGTTTTGATCAAGATACTGATTTGGATTTATCTTTGGGCTTTTTACGCAGCCGTGATGATATTCCTGCGAACAGCAGTAGTCTTGCAAATAAAACGGGTGTAGATAATATCTTGCTCAATCCTTATGCTGGTTTGAATATTAAAACCAATACCAAAGTAACCTTGCTTGGTATTAACTATAGAACTAGATGGTAATGGAAAAGAAAACTAATCAACGATCTAAACTTGCTTTGCTAACGTTATGTCTTACATTTGCAAGTGGAACGTATGTGTACGCTGATGGATTCTATACAATCATTGGACCAGATGGTCGTCCAATGATTGTGCCTAAAAGAATTGAAAATAAATCTTTAGATTCTGATAATCGTGTTACCGAAACAGTTAAACGAGAAATACCAGTCCAACAGCAATCACAAGAGAAGCAGCAGATAAATAACCCATTAGTGGTTGATTCAGCTCAATCTAAAAAACAAACGCAACCAAGAGCTGAAAATGGAGTCGAGATAAATAACAAGGCTCACCAAGTTGAATCAGTTAACAAAATAGAACTAAAAGCTAGTCCAAAGAGAGAACAGCAAAAGTCAGTAAAATTAAATGTAGAACAGCCAAAAATTATTTCCTCTACAGCTCCTACTTTAGTTGTTCAAAATTTAGATAAAACTGAGGTTTCGCCGACAGGAAATGAAACTAAACCATTCACTAATATTGACGGAACTGAATACGTAAATAATGAATTTTTGGAGAATCAAGAATTTAATTTAGAAGGCAAAAAAAGATTTTATTCTTTCCCAGACGGCAGTGGTCGTATGGAGACGATTGAACGGAAGAAAGGAGTCAGTCGCTCGGTTCTTGACAAAATATTGGGAAAACAACCAACTAGCTCAACTACAATTGCACTAGCTGAAAACTATGTCAGATTATCTGCTGAAGATTTAGCAATAGCATTTGAAAATGATCGCTGCTTCTTACAAGATTATTCAAAATCTATTAAAACACTAACATCGCAAAAAGAAATTGGGCTTTGGCCGCGTAAGCCACTGAAAGAAAAATTTGAATATGAAGTGGTTAAAATTGATTCCAAAGTTGACTACATTCAAGTTGATTCTTATGCATCTAGTAATCAGAAACCTAGTTATTATTGGCCATTAATTGTATTTCTTGATGATAAAGGATGTATGCAAGAGGGCGTAAGTGGCTTTAAGAATGGATTAACTCCAGCGACATTACTTCAACATTCAGCCATACATGGCGTGGTTAAAATACCTCTGAATACCAAATATCTAATGATGACTCCCTTAGCATCGGCTGTGGATGTCAGTGAGCAAGAACTTTCAAATCAAGGACAGATCAAAATTTCTGTTTTACAGTAATTAGAAATTAGGAATAATTGAGCATGGATAAAAGAATATTATTACCATTTACACTCTCTGCATTAACATTAATTTTGAATGGTTGTGGTGGTGAAAGTACTAAAATTAATGAGGATCCAACACGTGGTAATGGTATTACGACCAGTACAAGTTGTGATGTAACTTCGGCTGATTGTTTGCAGTTTGTTATGGATTATCCAGTTGCAGGGCTAAACTTTGATTGTAGTACGGATAAGGTTAATCATTTCATTACAAAATTAGAAAGTAACGTCGTCACAGGGGCGTGTAAATTTGGCGATAGTGTAACCTTTTACATCCAAGGTGAAAGTGCCAAGAAAATTACGCTTGGTACCGTGAAATTAGATAATGTTGCCAAACTAAAAATGGCGACTCCACCACGTATCCGTTTAATTGATATTGCTATGGGAGCAACAGGCAAAGCTCCAACATCACTGAGTATGAGTGATGATACGATTAAAGTAGCGATGGCATATATCAAAATATTACAAAGCTTAGGTGTTGAACAAAATTCAAATGTAGTTGGTGACATTCAACCTACTGAAATCACCAAAGAAAAAAGAAATGATTTAGATAAAATTGAAAAAAATGTAGAAGTTCAGCAATTAATTTCAGGTGAATATATTGAAATTTTAAAACCTTGGTTGAATTTAGAGCCAGTGACTGATGAAACAGCATTCAAGTTATTAATACAGTTAATTAATCTTTCTAATACTGGTATTTGGCAGGCAGATCTACCTATTGCAAAAGCAGGTGGTGAAGCGGGTGCTATAAATACTACAAATACTCGACCTGATGGTTTTTTTGGTTGTAATAAAGAAGATTATTCAAAATGCACAACCGATAAAACTAATTTGCGACATTCGATGGGTAACTTCTTACTTTTATCTGATCGTCAAGGCTATATTTTAGGTTATGGTCAACAGTGGCGCGGACCAGCAACAATAACCAATGATTTGGTTCTTGCGCCTTATGTTTTAACGACTAAAGTTAAACCGCTTAAAATGCAATTAAATGCTCAAAATGTTTGGCTTAATCAAATCACGCAATCGATTAATCCTGATCAAAAGTTAAATTTTAGTTTAAGTGATAATGCAGCAGAAAACTTATCAATCAAGCAAGGTAAGGTGATTAATGGTAATACCATTGCAGGTACTGCTGGTATATATAGACAACTCATGAAATTAAAAGAGACTGATGCAGTTGATAATTCTCTACTCGGTTTATGGGAGCAAAATATTGATAGTCAACTATATAAAGGTACGATCGATATTGTAAAAGTAAACCCTTCAAGCTATTTGGCAAAAGATATTTTTAAGACCGAAGCAAATGTGAATTCACAACAGCAATATATCTTCCCACTGTATGCAACATTAACTTTTAGATTCCAAGAGACTAGTTTTCAACCAGTCGATCTCGGAATTATGATTGATGAAAATGGTGATATTCGAACAGATATTAAGGCCAATGCGACAGCAACTGATAAATCAGGGGTGTGTGCTACAGTTAAATCTGTGAATTCAGATGGAACAATTACTGACAGCAATGATCAAATTCAATACCGTATTGGAACGACAGGTGCAACATTATTCTCTACCAATGATAAATCAATCTCGGTCAGAATGATTTTGTCCAACCCTAAATTTGGTAATGTTGATGGTGCATTGTTTGGATTGAATTTAAGTGCGGGTACGGGTGCTAAAATTAATATTCACAATTTGCTAGCTGGTCAATCCTCAGGTATTAACCTGACTAACTTTTCAAACAATACGGTTACTTGGTCAAATACTTTTGCAGCTTATCAACTAGTTTATAATGAGCTTTATGATAAATTGACGACTGAAGAGAAAAATAAGTATGTTGCTCCAACCACAGAAGAAAGGGATTTAGCTAAGAGATATTCGGGTACTGTAACAATTAAAATTGCAGACCAAAATATTCCTGCATGTAAAGCAATTAAAACAAAGTCTTAAGCATTAAATAAAAAAGACCGCAAATGCGGTCTTTTTTATTTAACCTGTTTGATCTAAACGAGTACCTAACGTTTCTAGATGAGAAGGGAATAGTCCTTGTTTACGATCTTCAAAATAATGTCGCAGCGTATGTTCAACACTCGGAAAAGCAAGTTCAGTCCATGGAATTTCATGTTCTTCAAATAAACGGCATTCTAGGCTTTCTTCACCAGCACCGAATAAACCTTGTTTTAATTGGGCTTTAAAGAGGACATAGATTTGTCCAATGCGTGGAATATTATACATGCAGTAAAGCTGTTCAATTTCTACTTCGGCTTCAGCCTCTTCTCTTGTTTCGCGTGCGGCCCCTTGCTCCATTGTTTCGAACAATTCCATATAGCCAGCAGGGAGTGTCCATAATCCATAACGAGGTTCTATGGCACGACGACACAGTAAAACTTTGTCATCCCAAATTGCTAATGCTCCACAAATCACTTTTGGATTTTCATAGTGGATGTTGCCACAGTTTGTGCAGACCAGTCTTGTTTTATGATCACCTACTGGGATTTTTGCTTCAGTTTGATGTCCACACGCAACGCAAAAGCTCATAATTATCATCAGCGATAGAGATCACTCAGCATAACCGAATTTTTATCACTTCGCATCATGATCTATGATTGTCATGGAAATTTCAGTTATGATGATTTGTAAGGATCGTAAGAATAAGAGATGAGTCATATGGAAGAGCCATCGTTAATACAACTTTTAGAACAACGGTTGCGTTTTTCCAAACGAATCCAACAAGCAGATGCAGCTGTATTAATTGCGATTACGCAAGAAGCGCAGCCTAAAGTATTGCTCACGCGGCGTTCTATGCAATTGTCTCAACATGCAGGTGAAGTATCATTTCCTGGTGGTAAGCGCGACCCAAGTGATACGAGTAATATTGTTGTTGCTCTACGAGAAGCACAAGAAGAAACCGCATTAAATCCATTTGATGTCAAGCTTTTGGGAGATTTGCCTTTGCAACGTGCTCGCAGTGGTTTATCGGTCAAACCTATTGTTGGTTTGATTCCTGCTGAAGTGGATTTGATTGCCCAACCCACAGAAATTGATCGTATTTTCTTTGCCCCGTTACAACAGTTAATTGATGCGCCGCCTTTACCGTATGAAGTGCGCCTTGCAAGACAGTCAATTTATTTTCCAAGTATGCAAGTTGAGAGTGAAATAGTGTGGGGGCTGACTGCACGCATGTTGGTGTCGTTATTTCAATATGGGCTGGGATATCAAAAGAATTGGCCTTTCCTAGTAAATCCTCCTCATTTCGGTTTATCTAAATTTTAATCATATTTTATTAAGGTGAATTTTTAACATGATGTATAAGTATCAAGGATTGAGTCCAAAAGCATTATATGAACCGTGGGATGGTTGGATTGCTCCAACAGCGACGGTGATTGGTCAAGCAGAATTAGGCCGCCAAGTTAGTATTTGGTTTGGTGCAGTTGTACGAGCCGATAATTCTAAAATTCGTATTGGAAATTTTTCAAATATTCAAGAAAATGCTGTTTTACACACAGATGCAGGAATTGAGCTCAATATTGGGGAGTATGTGACAGTTGGTCATCAGGTAATGTTACATGGCTGCACCATTGGAGATAACTCTTTAATTGGTATAAATGCTGTCGTATTAAATAATGCCGTGATTGGTAAAAATTGCATCATTGGTGCAAATGCCTTGATTCCTGAAGGCAAAGTTATTCCCGATAATTCTGTGGTCATGGGTTCACCTGGAAAAGTAATTAAAACTTTAGATGAACAGGGGGCTGTGAGATTGCGTTTAAGTGCCTTACATTATGCTGAACACTATAAAAACTTCTTAGAATTGGAAGAATTTACATTCTAGTAAAGGGAATTAATATCAATTCATTATTTGCCAAGGATCAACTTGGCTTTTTTGTATCTATCAAAAGCCAATAACTCGCATAGCGCGTTTGGGTGGAGTATGATACTCATCGTTTTTTATCTCTTTCAGACTAAGGTTTTTGCATGAAGTTGCTTGCATTGGAAACTGCAAATGAGCAGTGTTCTGTTTCATTGATTGATGAGGTTCAGGAACTATTTTTCCAATTGGATGCGCGACCTAAAGCACAAACACAAACAATTTTGCCGTTAATTGAACAAGCATTATTGAAAACAGGAATACAATTTTCTGATTTGACTGCAATCGCCTTTAGTCGTGGACCAGGTTCATTTAGTGGTGTTCGTATTAATGCTGCTGTTGCACAGGCATTGGCATGGTCTCAAGATTTACCCGTTATTCCTATATCAAGTTTACAAGCTCTAGCACAAGCAGCATATCGTTTAACTGGTCTAACTCAGGTCAGTGCTGTACTCGATGCGCGTATGAAAGAGGTCTATATTGCTAATTTTAGCTTAGATGATCATGGGATTATGCAGGCTGTAGATGCCGAAAAATTATTAAATTATGAAGATGCCGCAGATTATTCTCAATTTGAAATAATTGGTTCTGGTTCAGAATTGATTAAGCCTGATCTCGTAAAATCAAGTGACGATTCTATGTCAAAAATTATTGCGACTGCACAGGATATCTCAATCATTGCTCGTGTATCTGCCATGCAACAAAAATGGGTAGATGCTGAACAGGCATTACCTGTGTATTTGCGTGATGATGCATGGAAGAAAATTCCAGATCAAGGTAAAGCAAACTAGGGTGAATTATGGGTCTTTTATTGCTATTAAAAGCAGCAATGATGGGGTTGGTCGAGGGCATTACTGAATTTCTACCCATTTCGAGTACAGGACATTTAATTCTAACTGGTCAATTACTTGATTTTTGGAGTATTGAAAAAAGAGATATGTTTGCTGTGGCGGTACAAATAGGTGCAATTGCTGCTGTCATTTATGAATATTGGGGGAAGTTGTGGGGTGCCTTGATCGGTGCACTTACAGGACAAGAACAAGGTCGTCGCCTCAGCCTAAATTTAATTATTGCTTCTATTCCAATCGTAATTATTGGCTTGACCTTTGGTGATGTAGTAAAAGCTTATCTTTTTAATGCAATTACAGTCGCGATTGCTTTAATTATTGGTGGTTTCATTATTTTGTGGGCCGAACGTCGTCAGCATCAAGTGGTTAGTCATGAAGTTGAAGATTTAACTTTTAAACAAGCTACATTAATTGGTCTTATCCAATGTTTTGCACTCATACCAGGAACTTCACGCTCAGGTTCAACCATTATTGGTTCACTGTTTTTAGGTATTTCACGTAAAGCTGCTGCCGAGTTTTCATTTTTCCTAGGTATTCCTGTGCTGATGGGGGCAGGTTTATTAGATATGTATAAAATGCGCCATGAATTACATAGCAATGATATGGTGGTTCTAGGTGTTGGAATTGTTGTCGCTTTTATTTCTGCATTGATTGTGATTCGAGCACTGATTCGATATGTTTCTAAACATGACTTCACCGCATTTGCGTATTATCGTATCGGTTTCGGTGTTTTTATCTTGGCGACTTGGTGGACGGGTTGGGTGCATTGGTAATGCAGATGAAATGTTGGTATCCAGCAGAATGTGAACAGCAATTTCAGCGATTGCAAACACGTTTGGCTGAATTGAATGTACAGCTTACAGGGCAATTGGTTGAAAAGATCAATGCTCGTTTTCTGCGTTTAAATCCAGAAATGGCGTTGGTTTTGGATGAAGATGGATTGAGTCTCTCCGCGAATGGCATGAAAATGCAACCTGATTGGCGTGCTGAAATTCCTCGTTTAAAACGGGCCAGCTTAAAATCGGAAATGCTTGCTAGAGCTTGTCAACTTGGTGAAAAACCAAGCTTGATTGATGCAACAGCTGGACTTGGTCATGACAGTTTACTTATGGCTTATCTCGGAGCAAATGTTCGTTTGATTGAACGACATCCGATTCTATTCGTGTTATTGGAATACACTAAGGCACAAGCTGAACAAGATGCATTTTTACAAGCACATATGTCACGCATTCAACTGATTCATGCCGATTCAAATAGCTATTTAAATGAGTTGGCACAACAAAGTGAATATGTAGATGTTGTGTATTTAGATCCTATGTTTCCGCAGCGTGATCAGAATCATCAAGCCCAGAAAAAACAAGCACAAGTGAAAAAGCAAATGCAGTTATTGCACATGTTACTACCTGAAGATGGAGAAATGGATTTAGGTGATCAGCTGTTGCATTTAGCTCAAAAAATTGCGAAGAGAGTGATAGTTAAACGACCGAGACATGCTGTTTATCTAGCAGAGCAAACACCGGATCATCAATGGTTGGGAGATGCATGTCGTTTTGATGCATATTTTCCAAAAGGTCAAATATAAATAAGAGCAATTTGATTGTTTGGCTTGCGTCAATGCTACGTAAAGATTTGTGATATAGTGCAAAAGCATGATTGCTAAAAAATTCTTGTCGAGCTTAAACTACAGTCACGCATAGCGTCTTTTTAGAAAAGTACGGTTTATTCAATATTTAGAATAGCATGTTTTCAGTTTAGGCTAGAAAAGAGAACCTCCCGAAGAATTTTATGATTGACCTTAAGCCCTCTATTAATATCTGGCATGATTTTAAAAGTAACCAAATTGCTGGAATGTGGTTGTTTCTTGGGTCACGTCGTTCATTACAAGTCGTTCATCCATCGATTACTCAACTTATTATTTGGGGAGTTTTGGGTGGATGTACCAACTCTTTATATAGTTGGTTAGTAGCAGGTCAAATTGGTGATTTTAACCCTCAAGGGCTGATTGGCTATGCACTTTGGCCTTTTATTGCATTGATTGTGGGTATTTTCCTCTCTCAACGCATGAATCAACCTCGCTTGATGTTAGTACCTGCATTATTGTGGCTTGTTCTTGATACCAATATTCTGCTTTTACAATGTATCATTCAGTATTTGGGTTCAAATGGCTATCTAAATTTTATCCCAGATAGTATCTACAATGGTTTCTTGCCTCCATTGTTTGTCGGTTTATTCGTTTGGCAAAGTCTCGCCGTCATTTGGGTCTTTTCTCGTGCTTTAAACTGGCCGTGGTGGGAACGTGGTTTAGTTTTTATTGCCACTATTGCGACGATGGTCGTTTGGCAGCTTTCAGTTAAAGATCAACCCATTTGGAAAGTAGAACAAACACCACCAAGTTTCGCCGAAGATGCATTTTATGCCCAATCTGATTTATTAAATCAGGCGCTTGATCAGATTCAATATGGTGATATCACTAAAAGTCATTGGTATTTTATGGGCGTGGCAGGTGATAGCTATGTGGATGTATTTAAATCTGAAATTGAGCGAATAAGAGAGCAGTTTGATACACGATTTGGCACAGTGGGTCGTTCTATCATGTTAATCAATAATCCAGCGACGCGTTTAGAAGTGCCGATCGCCTCTAAAACCAGTATGGAATTGGCGCTACGCCGTATTGGTCAACAAATGAATCGTGATAGCGATGTGTTATTTTTATATATGACTTCACATGGCGAACGTAATCATTTTGAAATTGAAAATGCGCCTTTAAATTTGGGGCAAGTTGATCCGAAGTGGTTACGTGAAACTTTAGATAAGTCAGGGATTCGCTGGCGAGTCATTGTGATTTCAGCTTGCTATTCGGGTAGTTTTATACCCGCATTACAATCACCTGATACTTTAATTATTACTGCTTCAGCAGCAGATAAAACCTCTTTTGGTTGTAATAATGAAGCTGATTATACTTATTTTGGACGTGCATTTTTCGATTTGGCAATGCGTGAACAATATTCGATGAAAACAGCATTTGAACAAGCTAAGCAAACTGTTACGAAGTGGGAAGTTGCACAAGGTGTTGAACCGTCTGAACCTCAATGGGCAATCGGGCGTAATATGGAATTGATGTTGCCACAATTAGAACCATATTTATTTCCTACACAGAATTTGACAACAACAGATATTACAAAATCACAGGATGATCAACATGCAGCTCATGCAAAAAAATCGTTGTTTTGAGGGTGAACAACGAATTTATCAACTAGAATCTCAACATCTTAAAGGCTTAGCCAAAGTAGGTGTATATTTACCGCCCGCTGCTTTGGAAGGGAAGCCGTGTTCAGCATTATTTTATCTTGCTGGTTTGACTTGTACAGAAGATACATTCGCCATCAAAGCACATGCTCAACGAATGGCGGCACGATTAAGTCTGATTTTGATTATGCCTGATACTTCACCCCGCGGTGAAAATGTGGCAAAAGGGGATCATTGGGATATTGGTCAGGGTGCAGGTTTTTATATCAATGCGACGCAACAGCCTTGGGCTGAACATTACCAAATGGAATCTTATTTGGTCGATGAACTGTATGCGCATGTATTACAAGAGTTTCCAATCATTGAAAGTCAAATTGGTATCTTTGGACATTCGATGGGTGGTCATGGTGCTTTGACTTTGGCATTTAAATATCCTGAACAATTTAAATCAGTTTCTGCTTTTGCTCCGATTTGTGTACCAAGTATTTGTCCTTGGGGTGAAAAAGCATTTAGCCAATATCTTGGTGCTGATCAACAACAATGGTTAGCGCATGACGCTACAGCATTGATTCAACAAAAAGGTCGAATTTTTGATGAAATTCTGATTGATCAAGGTTTGGATGATCAGTTCTATGATCAATTAAATCCTGAAAAGTTTAAGCAAGCTTGCTTAGATGTCGGTCAACATCTGACTTTGCGTTTACATAAAAGTTATGATCACGGTTATTACTTTATTCAAAGTTTTATTGATGATCACTTACAGTTTCATGCCATACAATTAGAAAAAGTTGCAGGTTAAAAAAAGAAGCTCATATGAGCTTCTTTTTAATGATGCTGCCATTCAACAATAAACTCTTGTTGTGCCATTCGATTTAAATGGTCAATCACCACGTGTTCTAAGCGTTGAACATCTTCTTGCTGATTTTCAATCAGTACACCTAGGTGCTGTTCATTTGGCGTAAGAGTAACCGTTGCTGTCGGCATAAAAATTTTTGAATGTAGCTCAGTCTCTGATACTTCAAATTTATGCTTCCAATGATTCACTAAACGTTTACTAATACGTTTGGCTTCAATTGTTTCAATTTGAGTTGTGCTATTCATATGTATAGGTCATCTTTTTATGTCATAAGAAAACATAACAAACATGAAAGCACAAAAAAATAGTATCTCTGCAACGGCATGTTGCATGTTTGCAATGCTCGAATAATATGTTTGTAACAGCCCTAAGCAGAATGAATTTGCTATAATTGATTAATCATTTCTTCCTAGTTGCCAGGTCATCCATGTCCAAGCCTTATTTAATTGCTCCTTCAATTTTATCTGCTGATTTTGCACGTTTAGGTGAAGATGTAGAAAAAGTTCTAGCTGCGGGTGCAGACGTTGTACATTTTGATGTGATGGATAACCACTATGTGCCGAATCTGACTTTTGGTGCGGGTATCTGCAAGACATTAAAAAACTATGGCATTAAAGCACCGATTGATGTGCATCTTATGGTTTCACCTGTAGACCGTATGATTGGTGATTTCTTGGATGCGGGTGCAGACATTATTACGTTCCACCCTGAAGCAACAGATCATATTGATCGTTCTTTGCAGTTGATTAAGTCTGGTGGTGCGAAAGCTGGTTTAGTATTCAATCCTGCAACGCCGTTACATCATCTTGATTATGTTTTAGATAAAGTGGATCAAATTTTGTTGATGAGTGTAAACCCAGGTTTTGGTGGTCAGAAATTTATTCCGATGACTTTGGAAAAACTTCGTCAAGCACGCAAAATTATTGATGCGAGTGGTCGTGATATTCGTTTAGAAGTTGATGGTGGTGTTGGCCCAGCAAATATCCGTGAAATTGCGGAAGCAGGTGCCGATATGTTCGTTGCCGGTTCAGCGATTTTTGGTCAACCTGATTATAAAACTGTCATAGACCAAATGCGTGCAGAGTTGGCAAAAGTTGGTGCAACAGAAGTTTAGTGTTTTTATCCTATTTTTCACACAAGCCTGTGGATAACCTTGTTTATAACTGGGTGGATAACCGTGTTGATAAGCAGGTGGATAAGATGTTGTTAAAATAAACAAAATCATTTCAATTGTTTATATTCACAACAAAACGATGAAAAAAGGACAGGTTTTTGTCCTTTTTTTGTGCATTAACTTATTCATTTTGCTTTCTTTTTGTCCGTCGATGTCAAATTGTCGATTCGTTTGATAAAACAACAATCTGATATAAGCTTTGAATAGATTTATCCAAATTCAAACACTTCGATGATTGTGCATAACTATAAAAGAAATTATGCTAAGCAGACTAAATTAATTTTTGATGATTGAAACAAGGAACATTAAGTGCAACTGCGCAAGCAATACAAACATCTGTGGTTTGTATTCCTGATGATATTTTTCATCGGGGGGAGCAGTGTGGCTGTTGCAGCAGTTCAAACCCTTCAGTCTGATCAAATGATGTCTTCAACGCCCCAAACCATGTCTTGTCATGACCAGCAAATGATGGATCAACATCATCAAATGCCACATGCCCATTCGGGTAATTTCATGAAATGTCATGAAGGAATGATGCAAGATAATGTACATTGTCAGGACTGCAATAGTTCTTCACATTGTCAAACGGTTAATCTTGCTTTGGATCAACAGACACCGAGTCTGTCTTCTTCGCCCTTTTTAGAGTTAAATACGCATATTCATACAGCCTATCAGGCTCGACATCTTGCTGGCTATTGGCAAGAGATTTTGCGCCCTCCTAGAACCTAATCTGTCTTTAAAAGCTGTTTCTCTATATCACAGAGAAATGAGCAATTTGAAAAGTTAACAGATTAGGAAAAATATTATGTCCTCAAAAATATATGCTGGTGTCATTGCTAGCTTAAGTCTATTGTTTGCACCTGATAGTTGGGCTGCAATAAAAGAATATCACCTGAATATTAACCAAGGCGCGGTGAATGTGACTGGAAAACCAGTGAAACGCATCACGGTCAACGGCAAATTTATTGCCCCACTGTTAGAGTTTGAAGAAGGCGATGAAGCAGTCATTCATGTGCATAACCAGTTGAAAGAACAAGACACTTCACTGCATTGGCATGGATTGTTGTTACCTGGTTTGATGGATGGTGTGCCAGGTTTTAATGGTTTTAAAGGCATTAAACCGAACGGTAGTTTTGAGTATCGTTTCAAAGTTCGTCAAAACGGAACTTATTGGTATCATGCGCATAGCAAAGGACAAGAGCAAGATGGCTTGTACGGCGCTTTAGTGATTTATCCGAAAGGAAAACAACCTGTCGCTGCACATGAAAAAACACAGCGTGATTATGTGGTGATGTTGTCAGACTTCCATGAAACGGAAAGTGACAATATTATGGCAAATCTGAAGAAGTCGGCTGAGTATTATCAAAATCAAAGAGAAACGGTCAGCGATGTCTGGAAACAGTTAAAGCAGCAAGGTTTAAAAGCCACATGGCAAGATCGCTCAATGTGGAATCAAATGCGGATGCTGAAAACTGATTTATCGGATGTCACTGGCTATACCTTTCTCGTCAATGGAAAAACACCTCAGCAAAATTGGACAGGTGCGTTCAATGCAGAAGAAAAAGTTCGGTTACGTTTTATCAATGCTTCGGCAATGTCTTTTTTTGATGTACGTATTCCAAACTTAAAAATGACCGTGGTCAGTGCAGATGGTCAGCCGGTCAAACCCATTCCAGTCGATGAGTTTAGAATTGGTGCGGCAGAAACTTATGATGTGATTGTTGAACCAACTCAAGCGCATTATCAAATTCAAGCAGAGTCAATTGATCGCTCAGGTTTTGCAATCGCATCATTGCAAAATGAGATGAATCCAGCACAAAACAGCGTGATGATGCCGCAATCGCGTCCACGTGCTTTATTGACCATGGAAGATATGGGCATGGATCATGGTTCGCATGGTCAAATGGATATGAGCAAAATGAATCATGGCTCAGATCAGCAAATGAAGATGACAGATATGGAACATAGTCAGCATCAGATGCCACAGGACAAAGCTCAGATTGCACTGATGCAACAAACTGCGATGGATCATAGCGCACATGGAAAAATGGACATGTCGAAAATGGATCATAATGCACATGCTCAGATGGATATGTCTGCTCCAGCAACGTCAGATCATAGCGAACATCAGATGGTCGCATCTTCTGAAAAAATAGCTTCAGATACCGTGCAGGGATGGGCGAATGCAGCAACACCCGCAGGTCATAAAGCTTTAAGCTATGCAGATTTGAAATCATTACAACCACAAACTGAAAGCTATAGCCGTCCTGTAGAGCGTGAATTAGTGATTCGTTTGGGTGGAACCATGGAACGTTATATTTGGACGATTGATGGTAAAAAATTCAGTGATAAAGATTTCGAACCATTGAAAGTTCAGTACGGTGAACGTATTCGCTTGAAGTTTGTGAATGAAAGTATGATGGCGCACCCAATGCATTTACACGGCATGTTTATGCAGTTGGAAAATGGTCAGGCTCCACGGGATATGCCAAATAAACATACCGTCATTGTGCCACCTGGCAAGACAGTTACAGCCCTATTGACTGCGGATGAGCTTGGCGAATGGGCAATCCATTGTCATTTGATGTATCACATGAGTGCGGGCATGATGAGTAAGTTGATTGTTGCCAATGTGGATGACAGCAAAGCTCCAAAACAAGCACCAGTTCAATCATCTCAAGGAGCGAGCCATGCACATCACTAAGCGATCTTCGAAGATGAAACGTTATACGCAATTATTGGCGATGGGTAGTGTGGTTACTTCTTTGAGTGCATTTGCTTATGCGCATGAAGGGCACGATCAGATGATGCAAATAGATAGGCTGGCACAGCAGAACATGGCGATAAATGCATCAATTCCGATGGATCATTTGCAACATCAAAGTTCAATGCTTTCCTCACAGACGCAAAATAAAGATGAACATGCTGACCATTACAAAGAGCATGGTGGACAGATCTATCAGGTGATTCAGCTAGATACACAATGGTTGTTGGACGAAGATGGACAAGGCACACTCCAATCCAAATTGAAAACTTGGATTGGAACCGATGAGAACAAGTTATTTATCATCGCGGATTATGCCAAGGTCGAATCGGAAAAATCTGAGCAGAGTCTTGCTGCACTTTATAGCCGTAATATTACTGACTTCTGGGATGTACAAGCAGGGGTAAATTACCGTTATAACCCTGAGCGTGAGTTGGATAAGGAACAATTCGAAGGAGTTGTCGGTTTACATGGTATGGCACCTTATTTCTTTGAAACAGATGCACATGTCTATTTCGGAAAAGATCAACAATGGCGTTTTGTTCTGGAAACCGAAAGAGACTTATTACTCACACAAAAGTTGATCATGCAGCCTTATCTGGAAATGGAATGGGTCATTCGAGATGAATCCAAGTATGCTGCAAAAACCGGCCTAACAAATGCTGAAGTAGGCATCAAAACCCGCTATGAAATCGTCAAGAATCGAGTCATGCCTTTTATCGATGTCGGTTATGGCTACGGCAAAGGGCTTAAAGAAACCAATTGGCAAACGGCCAGTGACTCTAAAACAGGGTGGGTCTATGGCGCAGGGCTAAGCTTAAAGTTCTGATACTTCATCTAAAATGTCACTTTACTGAGATACTGTTGGTTTATACTAACAGTATCTTTTTTGAGTCATTCATGGTGCATAAATGGCTTTTGAACAACAAAACAATGCCTATATTGATAAAACAAATCAATTTGAAACATCTAAACAGAAAAGTCAAAGTTCACCACAATTAGAACTGCTGTCAAATGATGGGACGATGAATGTCAGTTATTATTATATTCCGCATATGAGCAGTATTGTTGAAGCCCAGCGTGTGCGTAAAGCATTGCTTCCTTTTATTGATAACTTAATCGAGCATTGTATTGATTTAGATGCAAGACATCTGACTTTATATCATCACAGTTCAATTGATGATGTAACCTTAGCATTACAAGGTTTAAGTTTGGGTGCCGAACTACAACAAACAATGTCACATTATGAACCTTTAGAAATGATGGTATTTGAAAAACAGAGTTCTAATCATATTGATCAAACACAATCTAAAAATAATGATTCAGTATTTATAGTTCAAAAATTTTTTAAAACTATGCTAGAAAAGTTAAGGCGATGGATTAACGCCTTAAGAAATAAAAAGGATAGATAAATGCCAAGATGGATGTATGGCTTATTGGGGTTGGCTGTTTTATGGTTAATTTGGAATAAAGCGATTAAACCAACACCGAATGTCAGCCAAATCACAACTCAACAGGGCGTAGAGGTGGTGGCATTGCAAAGTTATGAAGGCTCTTTTCGTGTATTAGGTCGAGAGGATTATAACTTGGGGCGTGAAGCTGAGTTTTCGCCTATGGATATTGCAGTTGGTTGGGGAGAAATGGCGAATCCAAAAGTATATAAACAGATTGATATTTCTCAGAGTAATCGTTGGTATTATTGGCGTGTTGATCAGGAACCACCAATTTCTTTAAGAGATATTTCAAGACATAGCGCAAATATGCATTTAGTACCAGCAGATGCTTATGTCGCATCTCAGATAAAAAAAATAAAAAAAGATGATTTAGTCTATTTAAAAGGCTCATTAATTGAAATTCAAACCAAAGATGGATGGCGTTGGAAAAGCTCTTTATCGAGAGAGGATACTGGAAACGGTGCTTGTGAATTAATGAAAGTTGATAGCATTGTTTGGCAATAAAAATTTAATTTTCATGGTCTTAAACTTTTTTAGATATACAACAATTCACATAATTGCAAAATGTACAGTAAACTGCTGAGTGAAGAAGGACGACCTTCTGTAAATAATCACGTTGGGACGACCCGACTATTGATAAAGTAGACTGTTAAAAATGGCTTGGGCAATTTTAATTGTGGCGGGTATTTTTGAAATTATTTGGGCATATTCTATGAAAATGTCTGAAGGTTTTACAAAGTTAACGCCAAGCATCGTGACTATTGTTTTCATGATTTTAAGTGTTGTTTTATTGTCGATTTCAATGCGTTCACTTCCTTTAGGCACAGCATATACGGTGTGGACAGGGATTGGAGCGATTGGCTCTTTCGTGGTTGGGATTTTAGTCTTAAATGAGCCGATGACAGCCATGCGAATGATTGCAGCCGTATTGATTGTTTCTGGTTTAGTTTTAATGAAGCTTTCGTCAAATTAAGAAAAACTCACCTTTTATAAGAAGGGAGAGCAGCGATTAAAGTCGCGTAAAGGAGATATTTTCATGCAACTGGTTTATATGTATATGGACTCTCCTGTAGGTGCATTAAAACTGGTTGCACATGATCAGGCTTTAGTTGCAGTGATGTGGGACAATGAAGATCATAAACGTGTACGATTAGCTGAGTTAATTGAAAGTCCGCAACATCCCATGCTGCATAAAGTGAAGCAACAATTAGAACAATATTTTGCAGGACAACGTTAGCAGTTTGATTTACCAATTGATTTTCAAGGCACTGATTTTCAGCAGCAGGTTTGGCAGGCTTTATTGACCATTCCTTATGGGGAAACGCGTAGTTATAAAGACATTGCTATTCAGTTAGGAAATGAAAAAGCGGTTCGTGCTGTTGGAGCCGCCAATGGTAAAAATCCGATTTCGATTATTGCGCCGTGTCATCGGGTAATTGGGGCGAGTGGGGCTTTGGTTGGTTTTGCTGGTGGTCTAGATAAGAAGCAGATTCTACTCAGTTTAGAGCAAAGTCAAATTCCATAATCTGTATTGTTAATACTCGATTTTCATTGCTTTTTGGAATAAGCTACGGATATAAGCTGTAAGACCCTATCTAAATAATTGATAAATAATTACTAGCACGACGGTGTCTTGTCTCAAGTATATCAATTGTCGGATAAACCTTCGGTTCGACCTACTTTTGTTTTGGCAAAAGTAGGCAAAACCATTGTCATTCACAGAACCTGTCGGATTCTTGCATTCTCTTGATTCTGTCGCAGAAACAATATATTGCAGAGACCACACAGGCTGTGAATGACTTTACCGAGTATCTAATGGTGGAGGTATAGTTTTATGGTGATTATTTTCCCGATCTTTTTCTTATTAAATTGAATGGAAGTTTAAAAATGGCTGTTGGTGACGTAACAATGCCACTTATGCATGTGGTGCAGGGTGTAAAAATTGGCTCAACTGAGGCGTATGTACGTTATCCAAATCGACGAGATCTAGTCATTTTTGAATTTGCAGAAGGCTCGAATGTGGCAGGGGTATTTACCCAAAGTGCCTTTGCTGCTGCGCCTGTTCTACTGAGTAAAAAACACTTAGCTGAGAACACACCACGTTATTTGATTATCAACACAGGTAATGCCAATGCTGCGACGGGCACTGTGGGCTATAAAAATGCAGAAAGTACCTGTGCCAAATTAGCAGAATTAACGGGTGTTCAAGCGAATCAGATTCTACCATTTTCAACAGGTGTAATCGGTGAGCAACTTCCGATTGAACGTTTAGTGCAGGGTATTCAACCTGCATTAAATGATTTAAATGCAGATCGTTGGGCTGAGGCTGCTTCTGGCATTATGACCACAGATACCACACCGAAAGGCGCATCTGAACAGTTTGAACTTGATGGTGTGACTTATACCATGACAGGCATCAGTAAAGGTGCGGGTATGATTCGTCCAAATATGGCAACTATGCTTAGCTTCGTTGCTACTGATGCACCGATTTCAAAAGCCGCAGTTCAGCAACTGTTACAAACGACAGTTGAACACTCATTTAATCGCATCACAATTGATGGTGATACCTCAACCAATGACTCTTGTATTTTTGTAGCGACAGGTTTAGCGGGTGGCGCTGAAATTGATTCAAAAGAGGATGCACGTTACCAGCAAGTGCTTGATGTACTTGCGCGTATTATGAATCGTTTGGCGCAATTGATTGTGCGTGATGGTGAAGGTGCAACTAAATTCATTACTGTTCAGGTTGAAGGCGGAGCTAATACCCAAGAATGTTGTGATGTTGCTTATAGTGTTGCTGAGTCACCACTCATTAAAACAGCTTTATTCGCTTCTGATCCAAACTGGGGGCGTATTGTGATGGCGATTGGTAAGGCAGGTGTTGAAAACTTAGACAGCAGTAAGGTGCAAGTTTGGTTGGGTGATGTACAAATCTGCTTAGATGGTGGTGCAAATCCTGACTATACCGAAGAAGCTGGCGCGGCTGTGATGGCTGAGAAAGAAATCACGATTCGTATTGATCTAGGACGAGGTACCGCGAAAGATACGGTTTATACCTGTGACTTTTCTTACGACTACGTCAAAATTAATGCCGATTATCGCTCGTAAATATGCGTTATAATAAAGCCTCCACAGTGGGGCTTTTTTTATAAGCTGATTTGTGGACAGTGTGATTTACTCCACATCATCGCCAAGATATACCCACGTTATAAGTTTGCAGTGATGCAAGCACGCAGGATAGAGAAGACGCTTTATGAATGATGCGAATTTAATTGCGAACGAAGCCAAAAATATTGTGCAGGCGCATTTAGATCGTTTGGGTGAGCCAAAGGACAATAGCCTCAGCCCAGAAGTGAAACAAGAAAAGTTTGCTCAAATTGCAGCAGAGCTTAAAAAAAGAAATGCTGTGCTGGTAGCGCACTATTATTGTGATCCTGAAGTGCAAGAGCTTGCTGAACTCACGGGTGGTTGTGTTTCTGATTCATTGGAAATGGCTCGTTTTGGGCGTGACCATCCTGCAACGACGCTTGTTGTTGCGGGTGTTAAGTTTATGGGGGAGACTTCTAAAATTCTTTCTCCTGAAAAAACAGTGTTAATGCCAACATTAGAAGCAACCTGTTCACTTGACTTGGGTTGTCCTGTAGATGAGTTCAGTGCATTCTGCGATCAACATCCAGATCATACCGTTGTGGTCTATGCCAATACTTCTGCTGCAGTCAAAGCACGCGCCGATTGGGTGGTGACTTCAAGCTGTGCGGTTGAGATCATTGAACATCTCGATAGTTTAGGTGAAAAAATTATTTGGGCTCCTGATCAACATTTAGGTCGCTATATTCAAAAGAAAACAGGCGCTGAAATGTTGTTGTGGGATGGCGCATGTATCGTACATGAAGAATTCCGTGCCCGCGGTATCGCACAAATGAAAGCGCTTTATCCTGATGCAGCAGTATTGGTACATCCTGAGTCACCTGAATCGGTGGTGGATATCGCTGATGCGGTCGGTAGTACTTCGCAATTGATTAAAGCAGCACAGACCTTGCCGCATAAACAAATGATCGTAGCAACTGATCGTGGCATTTTCTACAAAATGCAGCAAGCAGCGCCAGATAAAGAATTATTCGAAGCGCCAACGGCGGGTGAGGGGGCAACATGCCGCTCATGTGCCCATTGTCCGTGGATGGCTATGAATGAATTGGATGGTATTTTGCATGTGTTACAGTATGGCGATCAAGAAATACACGTTGATCCAGCGTTAGCTCAACGTGCAAAATTACCTTTAGATCGAATGTTGAACTTTAGTGCTTCACTAAAGCGCTAAAGTGCTTGTTAAATATACATTTGATAAGGAAAAACCATTTTTTTTAAAACTAGGTGTTGACGTGATGCAACGTCAAGCCTAGAATGCACACCGTACCGCACGATGTGCGATACAATAAAAGCTGAGAAAATCGGAGCATAGCACAGCCTGGTAGTGCACCTGGTTTGGGACCAGGGGGTCGTAGGTTCGAATCCTACTGCTCCGACCATTTAAAATAATGTTGTAAAACATTGCTTTAAAATCGGCGAAGTATCGCTTGATAATATTATCATCGTTATGCGCCTGTAGCTCAGTTGGATAGAGCATCCGCCTTCTAAGCGGATGGTCACAGGTTCGAATCCTGTCAGGCGCGCCATTTAATTGGTAGCTTGGTATATAGAATCAAACGTTATGGTGGATGTAGCTCAGTTGGTAGAGCCCCGGATTGTGATTCCGGTTGTCGCGGGTTCGAATCCCGTCATTCACCCCACTCTTTTATAGAGTAATCGGAGCATAGCACAGCCTGGTAGTGCACCTGGTTTGGGACCAGGGGGTCGTAGGTTCGAATCCTACTGCTCCGACCATCATCTTAAAGATGAGATAAAATGCCGCTAATTAGCGGTTTTTTTACGTCTGTATTTTTATATCTTATTTAATTAAATAACGAAAACTTATTTACTCTTCTAAAATTATTTCTATATCCGAGCTTTCATTATTTAATCAAAAGTATTTGAGTCACAATTGAACTATAGAATGTTTGATGCAGTATTTGTTTTTATAAGATAGTTTGGAGTAAGAGTTACTCAATCATTATGTTGAAACTTTCCACAAGCATGATCATAAGTTTCTAAATCAAATGAGTTCATAAAAATTAGAAACCTAAAAATGAGAGTCAATGAATGCAAAATATTCATTATGTTTTGATTAGTATACTGGGTGGGCTAGTTGTTCCACTACAATTAGCAGTGATTAATACCTTTCGTCATAGCAGTGGTGCAAGCCAAATACAATCTACCTTTTTTCTTTATATAGGCGGTGCGATTGCTTCGCTTGTTATTGCATTGTGGATGGATGGAACGGTGAAGCCACCACTTTATCAAAATACATCTTGGTGGATGTGGTTATCAGGTTTCTTGGGTTCACTTTATATTCTGTGTATGTTTGTGGCAGCTCCACATATCGGTGCAACCAATACACTATTATGGATATTTTTAGGGCAAATGATTTTTGCTACCTTAATTGATCATAGTGGTTTATTGGGGATGCAAATAAAGAAAATAGATGCTTTCAAATTATTTGGATTACTTTTTATTTTTATTGGTGGGTTGATTATGCTATTTGGAGAATATAGAAGTACGATCAAATAAAATATTACGGATTAGTTCTTAACTCAGTTTTTATAATAATATTTTGATAAATATATTGTATATTTGATGCTGTTGATTTTAATTTCTAAAAAATAAAATATTCATGGGGAAGTATGTTCTTTTACATTATTTTAATTCTTCTTATGCTTGTTTTAGTTACATATCTCAAATCACCGAATTTCAAGGGTAAAGTTGGTGAGTTTATGGTTTCTGAGCATGTTGCTAAGTATTTAAATGCTGAATATATATTAATTAATAATTGTACTCTGCCTGATCAGAAAGACGGGACGACTCAAATTGATCATATTTTAATAAGTCCTTATGGTGTTTTCATCGTTGAAACTAAAAACTACACTGGATGGATTTTTGGAAATGTTCGCCAGAAGCAGTGGACACAAAAAATTTATAAGAAAAGTTATAAATTTCAGAATCCGTTACACCAAAACTATAAGCATATTAAAGTATTGGAAATGGTTTTAAGTGATGTTGTTGATCCGCAGTATTTGCATTCTATTGTTGTATTTACAGCTCGAAGCGAATTTAAAACAGATATGCCTGAGAATGTCTTTCGTGGTAAAGCATGGATTGAATACGTAAAGCGTTTTGATCAACAGGTGATTAGTCCCATGAAGTTAAAAAGAATTAAATATCGAATCGAAAAAGAAGTATTAGAGCCTTCTTGGAAGACAAATCTTTTACACGTTGAGCATTTAAAGCAAAAAATAGAAAAGAAATCCACTGTATAAGTGACTGTAGAAATTGATGATTTAACTCAATCGTATTGCCAGATTTGGCTATTGTACTTTGCCACATATCCAGTTACTTTTTATGAGGAATAATCAAGTCTGTTAGACAAGTAAACGAATATTTAGATGTGCATTTGAGCATAATCTTTTCGCATTTTGAAAGAATGAAAATAACAGGGATAGCAATGACACAAACAGCATTTGACTTTGTAGTAATAGGTGGTGGTTCGGCGGGTAGTGTGCTTGCAGGTAGACTCTCGGAGAATCCAAATATTTCAGTATGTTTATTGGAAGCGGGTGGGGACGGCAATAGCTGGTTGGTGAATACACCAGCGGCTGCTGTGATTAGCATTCCAACGAAACTGAATAACTGGGCGATAGAAACCATACCACAAAAAGGTTTAAATGGACGTAAAGGATATCAACCTCGTGGCAAATGCTTAGGTGGTAGTTCAGCGATCAATGCAATGGTGTATATTCGCGGGCATCGGGATGATTATGATCATTGGGCAGCTTTAGGAAATACTGGTTGGTCCTATGATGAAGTATTGCCATATTTTAAAAAATCAGAACATAACGAAAGAATTAAAAATGAGTATCATGGACAGCATGGACCTTTAAACGTTGGTGAGCTACGTTCAGATAATCCATACCAAAAAACCTTTATTGAAGCAGCAAAACAAGTGGGCTATCCACTGAATGATGACTTTAATGGCGCAGAGCAAGAAGGTGTAGGTGTCTATCAAGTTACCCAGAAAAATGGTGAACGTTGGAGCGCTGCACGTGGATATTTATTGCCTTATATCGGTAAGCGTCCAAATTTACATGTGATCACACAAGCGATGGTATCGCGGATTGTGATCGAAAATGGCCGAGCTGTAGGTGTGGAGTTTAAACATAAAGGGCAAACTACCGTTGTTCGTACAAATAAAGAAGTTTTACTCTCTGCAGGGGCTTTCCAGTCACCACAAGTGTTGATGCTTTCGGGGATTGGTCCTCGTCAAGAATTAGAAAAACACGGTATTCCTGTGGTTAAAGATTTAGCTGGAGTTGGTGAAAATCTACATGACCATCCTGACTTTATTTTTGCTTATAAAACTAAACAAATAGATGGAACTTTCGGTGTTTCTGTTGGTGGTAGTTTAGATTTAATCAAACAAATTGGGCGTTATCGTAAGGAGCGTCGAGGCTTAATTACGACCAATTATGCAGAGTGTGGTGGTTTCTTAAAGAGCCGTCCTGAGTTAGATAAACCGAATTTACAACTGCATTTTGTGATTGCTGTAGTAGATAACCATGCTCGAACCATGCATACAGGACATGGTATTTCTTGTCATGTCTGTTTGCTCAATCCTCGTGCGCGTGGTTCGGTCAAACTCAGTGGTAAAAACGTGGATGATCCGCTATTAATTGATTTTAAATTCCTTGAGGATGAGCAAGACCTTCAAGATATGGTTGATGGATTTAAAGTCACGCAAAAGTTAATGCAAGCACCAGCTTTGAGTGAAAAAATTAAAGAAGATATGTTTACTGCCAATGTGCAATCTGATGATGAGATTCGTGAGATTTTACGCCAACGTGTAGACACGGTGTATCATCCAGTTGGTAGTTGCAAAATGGGTGTAGATGAGATGGCTGTGGTTGATCCTGAGCTGAAAGTATATGGTATTCAAGGCTTGCGTGTGATTGATGCGTCGATTATGCCAACAGTGGTAAATGGTAATACCAACGCACCTGCGATCATGATTGCTGAAAAAGCAGTGGATATGATCCGAGAAACTTGGAAGTGATATTTTGAGCTAAGGTTTTGCCTTAGCTCACTTCTTTATTGTCTGAGTTACGTGGTGTTTCCAACATACGCGGAAAGGTGAAATTAAAATCATCTAGTGCATAACGAAATAATTGAGCAGGGCGTTTACCGACAATTTTTTGTTGCCCTGTTTCCTCAACTGCTCCCGCTTCCTGCATGCGCCGTCTAAATGATTTTTTTTCTAAGGTTTGGCCTAAAATAATTTCATAGATTGTTTGTAATTCGGTCAGGGTAAATAATTCAGGCATGAGACTAGCTGGGAGTGCGGTATAGCGGGTTTTACTGCACAAGCGATCAAATGCTAATTTTAGTAATCTCTGATGGTCAAAAGCTAATTCTAGTTGCAAGGCTTCTTCTATAGAAATCCATTTACTCATTTCAGTTGTTGAAGTCTTTTGAATTTTAAATTTACTAAAATCAATCAGTGCAAAATACAGTGATGTAATCGACCAACCGCGCGGATCACGATGCTGATTGCCGATGGTTTCAACTTGTTCTAGATAAGGGGAGTGAATCCCTGTTTTTTCAAGCAGTTTACGGTGAGCTGTTGCCATTAAATCTGGATCAGTTTTTAAATCAATAAAACCACCTGGAAGCGCCCATTTTTCTTTTTCGGGAAAGTTAGAGCGTTGAATCATTAAAACCTGTAATTGACCTTTTGCCACAGAAAAAATTGCCATATCAACCGTAAACAGTGGGGTGTCATAGTCTGTTTTTTGATAGTGGGCAAGGTATTCCTGTTCGGACTTATGGATAGTTTCCTTACTCATAGAAATATTAAGAAATCGGAATAAAGTAACATCATAGCGAAGTCTTATTGGGTTCTCATCATATTTTAGGATAAGCCACTACGTCTTGCACTTCACTAAAGCTTTAATCACTTTAGTTTGTTCAGGCTCGACCTGAGAAGTGTTTAAAGCTTCGCAAGTGTTTTGGCAAAAGTAGGCAAAACGAGGTACGGCAAAGATTGATAATCTTTGCCGTACCGTAAGGCGAAAGCTTTGCTTAAGTGCTTAACTATTCATTTCATTTATCTTGCACTAAGCCAAAGCTTTAGTCGCTTTGGCTTGTTCAGGTTGCGGATGACTTTTCCGAGTATCTAATCACTGGATGTGTTTTAATCATAGAGAATTTTGCTTAGACCAATCTCTCCCGAATTTGATCAAGTGAGCATTCTCTTAACAATTGACCATTTTCAAATACTGTCTGTAGTGCGCCCATCTTCTCCTGTTCAAAGTTTTGTTGATCAAATAACTCAAAACCATTTTCAGTTTGTTCAACCCGTAATAAGCCTTTGGCTGACTTTTTAACCCCTGAATCCGTTACAGGGTCTTTAAACAGTTCACGACCGACTCCGTTAACCTGACCCCAAGTGGCTTTGACTGCAAAACCAAAGGTATCACGAGTCAAATAGTTATAAGTATAGCTGCCAATTCCAAAGACCAGATTATTTGAAGCAAAGCCTTTGGCCTCCAAACCTTTTAAGATATTTTGGGCACGTTCTAGGGTAATCGAATCACCGTAGATCAAACCAACACGTTCATTCAATACTTTATAGCCTTGAGCTGTTTCTGTACCGCCAAAAATTTCCCATAAACATTGCACTGCACCCTTATAAGCTGGACTATCTAGCTCTGCATCAGGATCACCACAGATAATTTTCACAGGATCACCAGAGTCAGGGCGAAACACCACTTTGGCGAGTCCGAGGGCATTCGGTTGGCGTTTTAAAATCTCCGCTTTTAATTCCATACTAAACTCAGTAATCACACGCCAGAAATCCCAAGTATCTGAAACGATACTGACCACGCCACTTGGATAGAGTTCACAGATCAGACGTCTAAAGGTCTCGATTTCACTTTCTTCACTACCCATACACATCACACTGTGTTCTGTTGCAGGCACTGAAACGCCCACGACACCTGCTGCATTGTAGTACTCTTCGGCATAGTCAATCGAAGCGACTGAATCTGTCCCAATAAAGCTAGTTAAGTGTCCGACGCCTGATTGGGCAGCATCATAGATGCCACTCATACCACGACTACTAAAATCATGACCCTGAACAGGAACAAAGTCTAAAGGTGCACCTGTTTTTTCTGCATATTGAGTTAACAAGCGTTTGTATTCATAAGCAATTGTTGCAGTGGTGCAACTTTTCCATAATTCGGCACTGAGTACAGTTTCAATATAGTTGGTTAACCAAAAGAAATTCGGATCAGTATTGATAATGGTCAATACAGGCACTTTGATATTGACTCGACTACCTTCTTCTAGTGCTTTAATCTTTAAAGGTAAATAGCCAAGATCGTGCAGGGCTTCGATGTGTTCAACGGGAACAGCACCTTCACCTAGAGAATTGTCCATGCGACGTTTATAGGCTGCGACTACTTTGGATTTAGGTTGATTAAAGAAGCCCTCGTTCCAAGTTTCAAACAAAAAATGTTTGATAAAACCTTGTAAACCGAAGAACACAATCTTGTCATCAAAATCAGGCAGCATTTTGGCTAAACGTGATGAGCGCGGGGTAAAGTTAGCATAGACGTATTCTGTTCCTAGTGGGTACTGACGACGGTGATCGGCTTTGTAGAAATCAATTGCATTGAGTGGATTTATTTTAATACTCATTTTATAGGCCTCTTGCTTAAGAGCTTAATTTTGAAAATTGATGATGTTGAGTTTGCTTGCTTCTGCTTGTGGCAGGCTATTACTGGTAAACACCTGATCGACCAAGCCATCAAATACCGCGAGACCTTTGCTAAAAATACCATGCGTGACATATAAAATAATGTTTTGGCAGTTTAGGCTGCGCAATTGTTTGGCAATACCAATAAAGGTTGCACCACCATCGCAAATATCATCGGTGATCACGGCTATTTTTCCTGTCAAATCAGGGCTATCCACTGCTGTTGTTCTAATTTTGCCAGTGCTTGGATCACGTTGTTTTTCACAGTGAATGATGTCTATCGCCTGTTGGCGTTGCGAATTGATGCCGTTGGCAATCGCCAGAGTGCGTTGTGTTGCGCCTGCATCAGGACAGATCAACACAGTATTATCTGTGCTTAAGATCTGCATCAATGTTGGACTTTGCTGGATAATCTCAATCGGTTCGATATTGATTACCTCTTGGAAGTTAGTATTTTTGCGTAACAGCTCTAGGGTCTTTGGACTATGACAATCCCACACCACAATTTTCTGACGTTGCCCTGCAAATTTTTCACTATTGCTATTTAATAACTTGGTCATTAAATCCAGTGAGAAAGCCTGACCTTGTGCACAGATACGATCTTGACGTGCGTAAGGAAAATAAGGGATTTCCACCGAAGGGCGCGAGCCTTGTTCCAACAACACATTTTCCAATAACAGATAATCCATCACATCTGTACTGTTATTCAGTGAGGCTTTGACCTGAGTGTAGGCTGTTAATTGGTTCAATAACTCAGGTTGTAGTTGAATATGACGTTCGCCACCAGAAAACTGCAAAAACTCGATGGGAACATTCGCTTGAGCTGTTATAAGTTGGATCGTCATTTTTAATTTCTCTTTTATAGTGGCTTAAAGCCAGTAAATATATATTGGCATAATGACACCAATAAAAGCAAGCACTAACTTTGCCTTTAAATAAAAGAAGTGAAGGAGAAATCTTAAATATATAATGTTTAAAAAAAGACAGCACGAGGGCTGTCTAAATTGAGATATTATGAAAATCAATTGCTTATTACGTATTTTACTTTGTGTTAGCCGTATTAAGTACAAAAGTGCGTTTAGGTTTTAAAATATAAATATTCTTATTTTGGTCGAGCAGCCATAGCCAGTCTTGCTGTTGTTTAATGATATAACCTCGTATTTTCTCATCATGAATCGTTGTCGCGATAACAAAGTCTGTTTGAGGTACTTGATTTGCATCTACGTTTGAAAATACTTCAGTCAGTAAGGTTGCACTGTCCAGAAATGTATTTTTCAGCTGTGATTCATCCACATCCTCCCAAGTGATTTGTTTTTCGGGATGTACTGCTTCTTGGGCAAGATTATGGAAAATGTACACTTGAGCTTTGGTTATTTCATTTTTTGTATTTTCTTTCGATGTTTTTAATTGATACTTAAAAATCATTTTGATTGTATTGAGTGCCGAACTCAAATGATATTCAGGGTCAATTTCGAGTTGATAGGAACGCCCATCTGACCATTTTGGTTGTTTGATGAGCTCAGTGGATAGTTGGTTCTTTAATAAAATATGTGGATTGATTGATTCAGAAAGTTTTAATAATCGCGGGATTCTTTTCTTTTGTTCAGCCTGCTCCGAAGTAGAACTAATTTTATCCGCAACAATATAGCCAACGATCACACCCGTAAGAGCAATAATCGGATCTACACCTTGAACGTTTTGGATAGGAACAGGAACAGCGGATGCATTGTTACTATCAATACTAAATTCCGTTTGATTTGATTTTAAAGTCAGTTGTATGGATGGTTGAGCTAAGGTCTGAAACTCATCTGCATATACAGATGAGATTAGAGTGGGCAAAACAGCAACCACAAAACTAAATAGTTTGTTTAATTGCTTCATAAATTAATTAACAACAGCAGGGGCTGAAATTGCTTTATTGAAAAACTGTTTTTTATATTCTTGTTTCGAAGCTTCTACAGCCAAATCAACTGCTTGAGAAACATTTGGATAAGATGGTGGTTGGTCCCATTTACCACTTACAGGTTTAACCACATTCACTGGTTTCCACCATTTAATTTCATTTGTTTTTACATCTACAAGATGTGCGATTCCACCATATAAGCCTTGAGGGGCTGAAGTTGGAACAAACCCATAATAAGAACGAGTAGTACCAACTTGATTACTAGTAATGATGAAAACAAGATCTTTATCTTTTAAATCAGGTACAGCTGCAAGATTCATTTGGAATAACGCAGGATTTTTCTTCTGTTCAGCAGTTTTTTCTAAGGCAGGAATGTTCTTTGGATCTAGCTTTACAACAGTTGCATCGAAACCACGTTGATCAAATTCTTTTTCAATGTCTTCTGCTAATGCGCTATATGGTTCGAACTGTAAACTTTCAATAAAATTATCAAATTTATTTGAAATAGCATTGTTAATCGCAACGTCTAGTAGACCTTGATTACCTGCTTTGTACGCAGCTGATTTAGGTAATTCATGTACAACAACTGCAACCTTTTTATTCGATTGTTGCCAAAAATCAGGTTGTAATTCCATCGGTTTAAGCGTGGCGCAGCCAGTAAACATGAGTGTGGTTAATAGAGGGGCTATTAATAAAAAGCGCATTAAATGATCCTTAAAAATGGATTAGTTGTAGATATTTTTTAATGTTTAGTAAATTAATGTTAATTGTAAATGATTATATTCTCATTACAATTCCTTAAATTTTGTTTGAATAATTTTTAACCCATCTCATTGGGTGATTTATAAAGCTGACCTGATTTGATAAACATATTGATATTTAGGTCATGGATTCTGACAATGTGTTTTGTCAAAATTAAAATGAAATGAGTTAGCTTAACTGTGCGAATATAAAACTCAGATCAGCTAACAAATGCAATAAAACAATAAGGAATGCATCCTATGAAATCACTGGTTTGTCAAAATGCTGAGTTGAAGCTGGAAAACAGTCTTCAATTGCTGCCTGCAAAAGGACAGGTACTCCTTGAAGTGGTACGTTGCGGTATCTGCGGTTCAGATTTACATATGCAACACCACTGTGATCATATGCATGATTTGGCAGCACGTGTGGGTTTTAATGGGGTAGCAAAATCCACTGATAAGCTAGTTTTCGGTCATGAGTTCTGCGGTAAAGTGTTAGATTATGGTCCAAAAACACGCCGTAAATTAAAAGCCGATACTTTGGTTTGTGCCATGCCTTTATTGAATGTTGATTCTGTAGGTTATGCTCCGACTGGACTTTCACCAAGTGCTTCGGGTGGTTATGCTGAGCAAGTCTTGGTTCAGTCGAGCTTAATGTTTGAGGTGCCGAATGGTTTAGATGCAGACAGCGCAGCGTTGACTGAGCCGATGGCTGTTGCTTTACATGCAGTACGTCGTAGTCGTATTAAGAAAAATGAACCAGCGATTGTAATTGGCTGTGGTCCTGTTGGTTTAGGCGTAATTATTATGCTCAAAGCCGCGGGAGTTAAAACGGTAGTTGCTAGTGATTTTTCACCAAATCGTCGTAGACTCGCTGAACTGTGCGGTGCAGATGTCTTGATTGATCCTAAACAACAATCTCCATTTAGTAGTTGGAAAGAGCTTGGTCTACTCGGCAATGTTTCTGAAGCAATCAATATGGGGATGGGTATTTTTGACAAAGTTCAGACTTTCTCTTTGCCATGGGTTAATGCTATGCGCGTGGGGGATAAGCTTGGTCTATTACCGAAACGTCCTGTGATTTTTGAATGCGTGGGTGTTGCTGGCATCATGCAGCAAATCTTGGAAGGTGCACCATTGTTCTCACGTATTGTGGGCGTAGGTGTCTGCATGCAAAGTGATAAGATCGAACCTGCATTGGCGATCAATAAAGAATTGGAAATCCAATATGTATTGGGTTATACACCACTTGAGTTCCGTGACACCCTGCATATGATTGCTGAAGGTAAAATTGATGTCTCACCGTTGATTACGGGTGTGGTTGGTTTAGAGGGTGTGGAGAATGCCTTTGATGCTTTACGTGATCCAGAGCAACATGCAAAAATCCTGATAGATCCAAAACGAGCAGGATCAGATATTCAGTTGATCAATGCTTAAATTGTATTGAATAAAAAAGCTGCATTGATTGCAGCTTTTTTATTGTGCGAATTAAAAACTTTTTGTCAGTGAGACAGCCACAGTGGAATCAATTGGATTGGAGACTTTGGCATTTGGATTACCATTGCTATATTGCTTGTAGTAATCATCTTTATCCCATGCTTTGCTATAACTTAAACTTCCCAAAAGGTTGTAGGGGAGTTCTTTATTAACGGCAAAGCTGATGTCTTGAAAGTTTGCATCAGAGAAGTTTTTGATTCGCTGATTACCATAGTGTGCATCTGCCGACCAGCCTTGCCCTAAAGGTTGATGCCAACTGACATCAAGATAACCTGAACCACGAGAATGTTTATTAGTACCAATCCCTAAAGTATCCGAGTTATTCCCGAAGTAATCTTGGGTGTAGGTAATCGAATATTTAACACTTAATGGGCCATAGCTGATTTCTGGGATAATTTCACCGTAATCAAAGCGAGTATTTCCTGTTTCTGCTGTAGTTTTGGCGCCAGGATAATAGTAGTAAGCCACTTTAGTGCCTAGAGTTAAATCTCCAAAACTACGGCTGTAACCTGTATACACATCCCACTCTACTGATGCATCACGAATAAAATGATCACTCACTGTCGATGCCCAAGTTCCAGCATAAAAACCATTATCATGGTTATAGTCTATTCCACCTTGAATTGCAGGTTTGCCCCAAGTTTGTTGAAAACCACGTGATACATACTGGCTTGCGAGTGTTAGGTTAGCGCTATAAGGTGATGCTATTTCTGTACTTGCTTCGGTGGCATGTGCAGTGTGCAAGTAGAAACCGAAAGGGAGTATAAATAAAATTCTTTTCATTTGAATTTTCCTAATGGTTGGCAGCACCTTAATGTCATAAGGTGCTGAACATAACTGGACTAGGTTATGCCAAATGGACGTAAAGGTGTTTGACGAACAGGGTTTGATCCTGCTTTGAAGTAAGGTGCTTGCGAAGGTGGTAATTTTTGTCCGCGAATTTGATCAGCAATTTTTTCAGCTATCATAATCGTGGTGGCATTTAAGTTACCTGTGATAATGATTGGCATAATAGAGGCATCAATTACACGTAACCCTTGTACGCCGTGAACACGACCTTGACCATCGACAACAGCCATTTCGTCTTCACCCATTTTGCAGCTACATGATGGATGGTAGGCAGTCTCGGCATGTTCTCGGACAAAAGAGTCTAGTTCAGCATCGGTTTTTAACTGCATACTTGGGCTAATTTCTTCGCCACGATAAGGGTCAAGTGCAGGTTGATGCATGATTTCACGCGTGATACGAATCCCATCTCGGAATTCGCGCCAGTCTTGTTCGGTGGACATATAATTGAACAAGATACTTGGATGCTCAAATGGATCTTTAGATTTGAGTTTGATACGACCACGAGAAGGTGAACGCATTGAACCAACATGGGCTTGAAAGCCATGCTCATTCACTGCATTACTACCATTGTAGTTAATCGCAACGGGCAAGAAGTGATACTGAATATTTGGCCATTCAAATTCATCAGATGAGCGAATAAAACCACCAGCTTCGAATTGGTTACTTGCACCGATACCTTTGCCGAGGAATAACCACTCTGCACCAATCGCAGGTTGGTTGTACCATTTCAACGCTGGGTAAAGTGAAACTGGTTTTTTGCATTTGTATTGTAAATACATTTCCAAATGATCTTGCAGGTTTTCACCCACGCCAGGTAAGTCTTGAATGACTTCAATATCCATCGATTTGAGGAAAGTGCTCTGTCCAACACCTGAGCGCTGTAAAATTTGCGGTGATGCAATTGCACCTGCACATAACAAGACTTCACGTTTGGCATGTGCTTGTTTCATGTTGGCTTGATCTGCACCAATAATGTATTCGACACCAATTGCTTGTTTATGACTAAATAAGATTTTATTGGTCATGGCGTGGGTGACAATCGTCAAATTGGGACGACCTTTTGCCATATCTAAATAACCGCGAGCCGTACTCGAACGACGACCTTGTGGTGTCACCGTTCGATCCATCGGACCGAAGCCTTCTTGCTGATAACCGTTTAAATCATCTGTACGTGGATAACCTGCCTGTACACCTGCTTCGATCATGGCATGAAACAGTTCATTATTGCCTTGTTTTGGGGTGGTGACTGAAACAGGACCTTCTCCGCCGTGATAATCGTTAGCACCAATGTCGCGTGTTTCTGATTTTCGATAATATGGTAAACAATCCGCATAGCTCCAATCTTCAAGCCCTTGATGCGTTGACCATTGGTCTAAATCCATCGCATTACCACGGATATAGCACATACCATTAATGAGTGATGAGCCACCTAAACCTTTACCACGACCACATTCCATACGGCGATTATTCATATGTGGTTCAGGGTCGGTCAAATATGCCCAATTGTAACGACGGCCTTGTAGTGGAAACGCCAAAGCGGCTGGCATTTGCGTGCGGAAATCAAGACGATAATCTGGACCACCAGCTTCTAATAATAATACTGAGATATCTGCATCTTCAGTTAAACGTGCAGCGAGGACATTACCCGCAGAACCTGCACCAATAATAATATAATCGTATTCTTGCTTATTCATAATCTGCCTTTATTTGTTGCAAGATCAACTGAATACATGTCACTCAGTTGATCAAGATAAGATAAAGCGCAATGCTTTTAGAAAATGCTTTGGTAATCACCAAGCTCAACTTGAACGGATTTAATACGTGTGTAGTGAGAGAGGGTAGAGATCCCATTTTCACGACCTACACCTGATTGTTTATAACCGCCGACTGGCATCTCAGCAGGGGATTCGCCCCAAGTATTGATCCAACAAATACCAGCTTCGATTTGATGAATAATACGATGTGCTTTGTTGATGTCTGGTGTCACCACACCAGCAGCTAAACCAAAAGTCGTGTTATTGGCACGACGAATCACTTCATTTTCAGTTTGATAACTTAGGATACTCATGACAGGGCCAAAGATTTCGTCCTGCACTATTCGCATATCATCAGTACAGTCTGTAAATACTGTTGGTAATACATATGCACCGTCAGCCAATTCACCATCTGCTCGATCACCACCGATCAGCAATTTGGCACCTTGTTGTTTGCCTGCATTGATGTAGGAAAGAACTTTTTCCATATGCGGGAAACTGGTCAATGGACCAAAATTGGTATCTGTGTTCATTGGGTCGCCGATACGGATACGTTGCACACGTTCTAAAACCGCAGTTTCAAATTCTGCTTTTAATGATGTTGGAATAAAGACGCGCGTACCATTGGTACAGACTTGACCTGAACTAAAAAAGTTTGCCATTACCGCAATATCAGCGGCTTTATTCATATCTGCATCTTCACAGATGATCAGTGGTGATTTACCACCAAGTTCCATCGTCACTTCTTTTAAGCTTGAAGCAGCAGCGCTTGCCATCACTTTTTTGCCAGTTTCAACGCCACCCGTAAACGAAATTTTTTCAATGACTGGATGTTCTGTAAGCCATTGACCGATATCACGACCAGCACCTTGTACAATGTTGAATACGCCGTTTGGTACGCCTGCTTCGGTATAAATTTCAGCAAGTTTAAATGCAGTGAGTGGAGTGATTTCACTTGGCTTGAAAATCATGGCATTGCCCGCAGCTAGTGCAGGAGCGGATTTCCATAAAGCAATTTGAATCGGATAGTTCCAAGCACCGATGCCTGCAACGACACCTAAAGGTTCACGGCGAGTATAGAAAAAACTACTTTCGCGTAATGGAACTTGTTCACCTTGAATGGCTGTCGCTAAACCTGCGTAATATTCAAGAACATCTGCACCTGTCACAATATCAACAGTCGATGTTTCACTATAAGCTTTACCTGTATCTAGCGTTTCAAGTTTCGCTAGTTCGTCATTGCGTTCACGTAAAATATCTACAGCTCGACGTAAAATACGAGAACGCTCAACCGCTGTCATAGCTGCCCAAACTTTTTGACCTTGTTGAGCACTTTGAACAGCTTTTTCGATATCTTGTTGAGAGGCTTGTTGGATGGTGGCAATTACTTTGCCATCGGCGGGATTGATGCTGTCAAAGCTCACACCACTTGTGGCATTGACATATTGACCGTGGATATACAATGGATGAGTTTGCACATCATTCATTTTGTCTCTCCTCAAATAATGGTTGTGCGAGTTGGAGCTGCATATTTAAATAATCATAAGCAATATGCCGTGCAGCTTGCCGATCAAATTCATTGTGACCAATTAATCCGCCACGTAACCAAAGACCATCAATTAATGCAGCAAGTCCACTTGCTGCAATACTTGCTCTGTCGTTTGGCATCAACTGTAAAAAGTGATGCTTTAAATTTGAATACAAACGTCGATCATTGATCCGTTGTAAACGTGCAAGCTCAGGACTGTGCATACTGGCAGACCAAAAATCTAACCAAACTCGCATTGCTGTTTTATTGACCTGACTAATATCAAAGTTAGAATCAATGATTGCCTTAATTTGGCTCTGTGGCTGCATGTCTATTGTTGCGGCTTTGTATTGCAATGTGACTTGATGCAATCGCTTTAACATTTCACGCATACAGTTGATCATTAATCCTTGTTTATCTCCAAAATGGTGACTCACAATACCTGTAGAGACTTGGGCTTTTTTTGCAATTTGGGCGATGGTGGTTTGTGATAAACCCACTTCATAAATGACTTCAAAAGCAGCATTTACAATTTCTTCGCGGCGCTCTTGCTCTGGTTTAACTCTGCGTTTAGTCATGGGTTGTTGCCATAATTGCCTAAATAATAAGGCTTTAAGAAAACTTAGGATGCAGATAATTATAACATAACATGATGATACTTTTAATTGATTGAACGATCAATCAATTAAAAGTATCATATTTGCAACAGCTCTGTTTTACATAACTCTTAACAGTTTTATTAGATACAGCTGTTAAAGTGTCCGAATTGTAAAAAAATGAATCATTTATTTAGATTAAGTTTTGGCTTAAAAAAGAATAAGTGATCATTGCTTACAGTAGGGTAATTACAAAAAATCAGTGTGAATTAAATGTGATGAGAACTTTCGAAATCATCATGTTGCACTGTCTTCTCGTTGTTTTCGTCAATAAATCGTGGTTGAGTTATTGAGAAAAACAACTTTTAAAATTTAAATTTTCCTTGAGGATTGTATGGTGACAGATAATCCAAGAGCAGTTGATGATTCATCTATTCAAACAAAAGATCAGTTAAATCGTGTGGTCTTTTATGTTTCAGCGCTCATAATTTTAATATTTTCACTGACGACGATTTTATTTAATGATTTTTCTAATCATTTACTCAATGTCGTACTTGCATGGGTGAGTGATAAATTCAGTTGGTATTACTTACTTGCCGCAACACTTTATCTCATCTTTGTGATCTTTATCGCCTGTTCTCGTTATGGCGATATTAAGCTTGGTCCTAAGCATTCCAAACCTGAGTTTAGCTTACTGAGTTGGTCTGCGATGCTTTTCGCCGCAGGTATCGGTACAGATTTGATGTTCTTCTCTGTTGCTGAACCACTATCACATTATATGAATCCACCAGTGGGAGAGGGGCAAACCTATGAAGCCGCTCGCCAAGGTATGGTGTGGACCTTATTCCATTATGGTTTAACAGGCTGGGGTATGTATGCCTTAGTCGGCATGGCTTTAGGGTATTTTAGTTATCGTTATAACTTACCTCTAACCATTCGTTCGGCACTTTATCCAATTTTTGGAAAAAAAATTGATGGCCCGATTGGTCATACCGTCGATACGGCAGCCGTGATTGGAACGATTTTCGGTATCGCAACGACTTGTGGTATTGCTGTTGTACAAATCAATTATGGCTTGCATGTTTTATTTGGTTGGCCTGAAGGTCTATGGGTTCAATCAGGACTGATTTTAGTAGCCGTCATTGTGACGATTATTTCAGTAACAGCAGGTGTCAATAAAGGCATTAAAGTACTTTCTGAAATCAATATTTATGCCGCTATAGGCTTAATGCTATTTGTGCTGTTTTTAGGAAATACTGAGTTCTTATTAAATGCCTTAGTGCAAAACTTTGGTGACTATATCAGCCGCTTTCCAAGTTTGGCTCTGGAAAGCTTTGCATTTGAACAACCAAAAGAGTGGATGAACAGTTGGACATTATTCTTTTGGGCGTGGTGGGTAGCTTGGTCACCATTTGTAGGTCTATTTTTGGCGCGTATTTCACGTGGTCGTACCATTCGTGAGTTTGTCTGTGGAACTTTGATTATTCCATTACTATTTACGATTACATGGTTATCAATTTTTGGTAACAGTGCTTTATATAACGTTATTTTTGATGGTAATACCGCGTTAGCCCAGACGGTATTAACCGATCCTGCACATGGGTTTTATGATTTACTGGCTCAATATCCTTGGTTTGCATTTATTGCAGGCGTGGCGACCATTACTGGACTTTTATTCTATGTGACTTCTGCCGACTCAGGTGCTTTGGTGTTGGGTAACTTCACTACCAAGTTTTCTAATGTCGATAATGATGCTCCACGTTGGTTAAGAGTATTTTGGGCAATCGCAATTGGATTGCTGACTTTAGCAATGTTGATGGCGAATGGTATTACCGCTTTGCAAAGTGCAACGGTCATCATGGGCTTACCATTTAGTTTTGTGATGCTTTTGGTGATGGCAGGCTTATATAAATCTTTGCGTCTGGAAGATTATCGGAAAGCCAGCAGTAGTTTAAATGCCGCACCTGTGGTCGGTAATGTTGATATTCTAAACTGGAAAAAACGTTTATCCCGTGTGATGCACCATCCTGGTAGTCATGAAACACAACGCATGCTTGATACGGTCTGTAAACCTGCGGTACAAACTGTAGCGGATGAATTGATTAAACGTGGTATGAGTGTCGAAGTGACACAGGGTGAAATAGAAGATAGTGACGTACTTTATCATCTTGATTTAACGATTAATATTGAAGAAGAGCACAACTTCGTCTATCAAATTTGGCCTGTACGTTATATCGCACCGACCTTTAGTGAACGTGGAAAAAGAGGTAAACAACATTATTATCGTTTAGAAACATTCTTGTATGAAGGTTCTCAAGATAATGACTTAGTTGGATATACCAAAGAGCAAGTGATTAATGACATTTTAGATAAGTATGAACGTCATATGAACTTCTTACATATCAATCGCATTAGTCCTGGAAACCGACCACTTTATCCAGATTCACAAGATTGATTAACTAAAAACCTCACTGAATGTGGGGTTTTTTATGAGCTCAACAAACTCAACTCATTGTTAATAATGATGATTAGAGATGCTAAAATTAATTCTCAATTAGGGAAAAGCATAGCTATGAAAAAAATAATAATTTTAGTTTTATTGAGCTTTGCTTCTATAGTTGGTCTTTTTGCTTTTAGTCCATTGCCGACATTGTGGTTATTACAACATACCTTGTTTAGTGTTCCAAAAGATGACCGCCCAAAACAATATCTTGATCAACAGGTTATGGTGTTTAAAGACTTAGTCTATCCTTCTAAATTGCCAAACAATAGCTTTGACTTTTACAAGGCAAATCCGTCGGTTGATAAACAAGCACTGGTCATTTAGATGCATGGTGGCGGTTTTGTCGGTGGAGATAAGTTGGAAGTAAAAAATTATGCAACTCGCTTAGCTTCTAAAGGATATGCTGTGATTGTATTGAATTATCAGCTTGTACCTGCTGCAAAATATCCAGAACCAGTTATGCAGGTCGCAGAAGCAGTAACTTATATTAAAAAGAATTTTGCACCAAAAAATCATTTGAATATGTCGAATGTATTTTTTGCTGGAGACTCCGCAGGTGCGCAGATAGCTTTACAATTTTTGCTGACGCAATCCAACCCTGAATATTCAGCATTACTTAAAATACCGAACCTGATAGATATTTCTGATATTCGTGGCGCTTTACTTTATTGTGGACCTTACGATTTGAAAAATATGGTACTTCAAGCAAACTCTACAATTTCTCGATTCGCTTTTCATCGTATTGGATGGGCATATCTCAAAGATAAAGATTGGCTAAGCAATAACGAAAATAGGGGACTTATTGTTTCTGAATACCTAAATACTCAACTCCCTCCGATCTACTGATGGGAATACCGCTTCGTTTGAGCAACAAGCTCGGTTACTGCACAAGCAATTAACGCATATTGGCATCCCTACAAGCACTCGATTTTTTGATCAGGCAAGTTATCTGACAGCTCATGAATATCAATTTGAGTTAGTAACAGAAGTTGCCAAATTAACCTTACAAGACACGTTGCTATTTTTAGAAAGGAACAGACTACAAAAAAAGACTAATTAGTAAAATGATTTAGAACATGGCTTCTTATAAAGCACCATACTTTTGCCATGTTTCACCCGTCTCATAAGCAGCATATTGATGTTTTAATTCTTTTAGAGATTGGGCTTGATAAAGAGCAAATACGATCATGATCAGAAAAAGCCCTATCAATTTAATCAGACGTTTAAAGCGATAATCACCTGAGTATAAATAAAAAATACAATAAAAAGCTAGAATCAAATAGGTGCAAAACAACGAGTGAAAAACTAAATAAAGCAACAATACAGCGGTAATCATCAATGCAATTTTATTTTTGAATTGACTTGAACGTAGACTTAATAAATTAAGCACGAATAAGCCTAATGATGTCCAAAAAAGATAGACATCTCCACCAATAATCACCAGATAGGTAGATTGTAGCCACAACACTGCCAACCATACAAAAATAGAGACAATAATAAATTTCGACGACGTTGAGGATGCTGGCAAAGTATGTTTCATATGACTAAGCTTATAAAAGAGCCATTAAAAGCGTGGATACTAGAAACGAAAATTAAATAAAGCTTTTGTTTTAATTCTCGCAACAATTACACAGATTAAAGACAGTGAACCACCAATCAGCATTGCAGGAATGACACTAAAGAATCGGGTCATTACACTTGATTGTAATGCTCCAAGCTCATTGCTAGAGGTCACGAAAATCCCATTAATTGCAGCAATACGGCCAAGCATGTCTTTAGGCGGAATTAATTGCAGAAGCGTTTGGCGAATAACGATGTTGATGCTATCACATACTCCCATGATAATGAGAACTAAGACAGAAAAAAAGAGTTGTCGAGTAACAGCCAATAAAAGTGTGCAACATGCAAAACCTGTTAAAGCAATTAACATGATTCGCCAAGGATGATTACGTGGTGGAAAGCGGACTAAAATTAACAAGGTCATGAAGCCGCCAAATGCTGGAGCAGCTCTCAATATTCCAAAACCATCAGCACCGACATGCAGAATATCTTGAGCAAAAATTGGCAATAGAGCGATGATGCCACCAAAAAACACAGAACTTAAATCTAGAAACATTGCCCAAAATATAATTTTAGTTTTAAAAATAAAATGTACTGCTTCTTTTATACTGTGAGAGATTGATTCGGTGTGAAGCTGAGGAAATTGTCGTGGCTGTAAACGCCATAAAGCGATGCTGCCAAGCGTAAATAACACCACAATGCTAGTGAAAGTTATCTCTAAACTAAAATGAGCAAGTAAAAAACCACCGATTACAGGTGCAAGCATACCGCTCGCTTGCCAACACATACTGGTCCATGTTGCTGCATTTGCATAATGCTCTTCAAGCACGACAAAAGGGCGTAGGGAGTTAAAGCAAGGACTGTAAATGCCTCGGATACATCCAAATAAAAATAAAAGACCAAAGCTTGAAATAACTAAACAATTTGAATCAATTTGTTTGGTTTGAAAAAGGTTAAAGCTAACCCATAAAGCAATCGATAATGGGATAGCCAAACTAAAACTGATTTGTAAAATTCGCTGACGATTAAAACGATCTGCAATATATCCGCCCCACAGTGATAAAGCCAAAAAGGGCAGCAAGTCCATCAGCCCAATCAACCCAAGAAGAAGAGGATTTTTTGTAATTTGATACAGGTGAAAAGCGATTAAAACTTCTTGAATAAGCACTGCAAAGGTTAGACAGCACTGATTAATCGTCAATAACTTAAAGTCACGACTTGCAAAGGCTGCAAAAGCAGATTGGGAAATATCAGCAGACATAATTTATAGACGATAAAATAAAAAAGGGAAGAGTCGAAACTCATCCCTTTTTAAATGGATTTAACGAAATTTATTGAGCAACAGCTTCGGCTTTTACCACTTTTTTAGCAGGCGCTAAATTTGCTGGAGTTGTATAGTTCAAGCCTAAAGTTGAACTGGTGTAATGACGCACTTGGTCTAATAGCTCAGGATTTTCTGAAAGATCTTGACCATATGAGCGAACAATTTCATGAAGCTGTTCATTCCATGCACCTTTGGTTTGCTCTGGGAATGCTGTTTCAAGCAAGTTGAGCATAATGTAAGGTGATGTAGATGCACCTGGAGAAGCACCGAGTAATGCTGTTACAGATTTATCTTTAGAAGCAAAGATTTCTGTACCAAATTGCAATTTAGCAGGTTTACCCGGTTCTTTTTTGATGATCTGAACACGTTGACCACCTTGACGTAAATGCCAGTCTTTTGGATCTGCTTCAGGGTAGTATTTTTTCAACTCATTGAAACGATCTTCATCTGACATTAATACTTGGCTAACCAAATACTGGACAAGATCCGCATTTTGTAAGCCAATGGCTGCCATTGGCAATACGTTGTTTTTGTTCGTTGATGCTAACAAATCAAGCTGAGAACCTTGTTTTAGGAACTTGTTTGAATACGTTGCAAATGGTCCAAATAATACATATTTCTTACCGTCAATATAACGTGTATCGATATGTGGAACAGACATCGGCGGCGCACCAAGATCAGCACGACCATATACTTTCGCAGTATGTTGCGCAGTGATCAATGGATTATCAGTCACTAAGAACTCACCACCCACAGGGAAGCCTGCGTACTGTTGCGCTTCTGGTAAACCAGTCATTTGCAATAATTTAATTGCAGCACCACCAGCACCAATAAACACAAAACGAGTTTTTACATGACTCACTTCACCAGATTTCAAATCTTTAAAAGCAACTGACCATGTGTTGTCATCATTTTTGCTGATGCCTGTCACTTCAGTTGATGTTCTTAATTTGAAGTTTGGACTTTTCTCAAGATGGTTTACCAGTTGAGTAGTAATAGCACCGTAGTTAACATCTGAACCAACGTCCATACGGGTTGCAGCAATTTTTTGTTGCGGATCACGACCATTCATCACCAATGGAGCCCATTGCTTAATTTCAGCAGGATCTTCACTGATTTTCATGCCCGCAAATAATGGATCTTGAATCATCGCTGTATAGCGATTTTCCATGAATTTAACATTATCGCCCCATACAAATGCAATGTGTGGAACAGGGTTAATGAATGTATTAGGCGTATCTAATACACCTTGTTTAACTTGATGCGCCCAAAATTGTTTTGCAATTTCGAACTGACCAGCCACTTTAACTGCTTTAGAAATGTCCATTTTACCGTCTTTTTCTTCGGTATAATTCATTTCCATAAAGCCAGAATGACCCGTACCTGCATTGTTGAAACCATTTGAACTTTCTTGTGCGACTGCATCAAGACGTTCATACATGCGAATGTTCCAATCAGGTTGTAATTCATTAAGATAAGTACCTAATGTGGCACTCATGATTCCACCGCCGATGAGTACAACATCGACAACAGGTTCGTCACTTTTAGTTTTAATTGCCTTAGACGTAATCGGTCTAAAAAGAAAGGCAATAGCGATAATAATTAGTACTACAAGTAGGACTAATAAATATTTCCAAAATTTTTTCATTCAATTTACCTTAAAAATTAAATGACGCTCTATATAAATAGCTTTATATAGAGAGAAAAGATTTAAATGATGAGTGGCGCAAAATAAAGATACATCAGCTCAGGGATCGCCTGAATTGAGGTCAAAAGAGTTTAGTAAGTGAATTTTACTTTAATAAAGACAGTGTTTTAGTATGCAAAATGTTTCAAAATGTAATAATCAAGTCTCATTTGGATGCAGAATAGCAGGCTTATTGTTATTTTTCCTGTGAAATCTTAATGTTATGAACTCAGCATGAATGTTGTTAAATAAATACGATTTTAAAAATATGGATTTATTTGGCAAAAATTGAATCCATTATTTGATATATATTTCTTCTAAAATATGTTTCTGTTCAAATATGAAATGGCTCTAATCAAAAGATGAGATTGGTTCTACTTTTTTAATAATTTAAGCCCATCATTCAAACATAGAGAAATTAAAATGGGAATTTAGAAATGAATTTAAGAACATTGCATCAGGATAATTATGAAAATTGGTTTCTAATGTGGAAAGCGTATCAGTCATTTTATCAGGTTGAAATTGACCAACAAATAACAATGAATACCTTTGCTCGTTTACTTAATCCACAAGAAGATATGTATTGCTTTGTTATCGAAGATGATAGTGATCAGCTCATCGGTTTTGTGCATTTTATTTTTCATAGAAGCACGTGGACAATAGGTGATTATTGTTATTTACAGGATTTATTTGTTGATCCAAATGTTCGGGCAAGTGGTTTGGGTCGCAAGTTAATTGAAGCAGTATATGAAAATGCTGCTGCTCGAAATTGTTCCAGAGTCTACTGGCTTACTCATGAAAGCAATGACCAAGCAAGAATGTTATACGACAAAGTTGCAATTAATGCTGGATTTATCCAATATAGAAAAAATCTAGAGAATTTTTAAATTGAAAATAAAAAACCACCTTATGGAAGGTGGTTTCTTTAAGAGTATTGCCTGATAATTACCAGCTCAACGCTCCTCCAGTTTGGTAATCCGTGACACGCGTTTCAAAAAAGTTCTTCTCTTTACGCAAGTCCATCATCTCAGACATCCATGCAAATGGATTGGTTACACCAGCAAACTGCTCAGGCAAACCAAGTTGAGATAAACGGCGGTTACAGATGAATTTCAAATACTCTTCCATCATTGCTGCATTCATACCCAATACACCACGTGGCATTGTGTCACGTGCATATTCGATTTCAAGCATCGTGCCTTCAAGAATCATTTGAATAACTTCTTCTTGGAACTCAGCAGTCCAAAGGTGAGGGTTTTCAATCTTGATTTGGTTGATCATGTCGATACCAAAGTTCAAGTGCATTGATTCATCACGTAAAATGTATTGGAATTGCTCAGCAACACCATTCATTTTATTACGACGACCCATACTCAAAATTTGAGTAAAACCACAGTAGAAGAAAATACCTTCAAGAACACAATAGAATGCAATCAAGTTACGCAGTAAACGTTGATCGTTTTCAGGTGTACCTGTATGGAAATTAGGATCGGTTAACGATTGAGTGTACTTCAAACCCCATGATGCTTTACGTGCAACACTTGGAATCTCACGGTACATGTTGAAGACTTCGCCTTCATCCATTCCTAAAGATTCGATACAGTATTGATAAGCATGCGTATGAATCGCTTCTTCAAATGCCTGACGCAAAATGTATTGGCGGCATTCTGGGTTGGTAATATGACGATAGATCGCCAATACCAAGTTGTTTGCAACCAATGAATCTGCGGTAGAGAAGAAACCTAAAGAACGCATTACAATGGTACGCTCATCTTCAGTTAAACCATTTTCAGACTTCCAAAGTGCGATGTCATGGTTCATGTTGACTTCTTGTGGCATCCAATGGTTTGCACATCCATCAAGATATTTTTGCCAAGCCCATTCATATTTAAATGGAACAAGTTGGTTCAAATCCGCACGACAGTTGATCATCGCTTTATCATCAACTTGTACACGCTGAGCACCCATTTCAAGCTCTTCTAAGCCTGGTGCAACATCTAAATGTTCTAAGGCTGCAGATGCTCGAGCCAACGAATCGGTTGGATTTGTTGATCGGTTGGTATTGGTTCGAGCGGGTTGTGCAACTGCCACGCTCTCCGATGATGGCTCTGTAGAAGATACCACCGGCGTATTAACCGTTTTCTGCGATTCGAGGGACGCAGACTTGTGTTCAGGTGAAGTCGGTTTTTGCGAATCATCTTCAAAATCGTCCCAACTTAGGATAGACATTTTTCGTTCTCTCTTCGTTGTATATAGCTTTTATCGATATCTCAACAAAGACATCTTAAATATACGCTTATATTGTGTAAGCAAAATTAAGTTTTATTGATTGATATTTAGAAGTTTGACTTATCTAATTGAACAATCCCTAAGACTTATTTTGCTTACGCTGTTGTTTGCGAATGGCTAAGAATGCATAGACCATCGGCACATAAAAGAAAATAAAGGCGAAGATGAGAACTGCAAGTCCCAACATATAGTTATGACTGATATGGAACATCATCTTTGCCTCTATAAATTTAAATCTTTATAACCCTTGCTTTAATATCGATAAACCAAGGGTTAATTCGATTTTAATTACTGACAAGCTTCACAGTCTGGATTGTCGATTGAACAAGCCATTGGTACTGGAGCAGCAGTAGTGAACCCATCTTCTTCAACCTGAGTATCAGGTTTTTTCTCTTCAACCACTGGCGCAGCAACTACAGGTGCTTCAACCGATGCTGGTTTAACCGCATTGAGCGTACCCGTATTGATTGTTGATTTCTCTGCAGAAGTCGCACCTAAAGCTCGGAGGTAATAAGTCGTTTTAAGACCACGTAACCATGCCATCTTATAGGTAATATCAAGTTTCTTACCGTTCGCACCAGCGATGTAAAGGTTAAGAGATTGTGCTTGATCAATCCATTTTTGACGACGTGAAGCAGCATCTACGATCCAGCGAGTATCAACTTCAAACGCTGTTGCGAAGATTGCTTTTAACTCTTCAGGAATACGTGCAATCTTTTGAACCGAACCTTCAAAGTGTTTCAGGTCATTTACCATTACGGTATCCCATAAACCACGTTCTTTTAATGCACGAACAAGGTAAGGGTTGATAACAGTAAATTCACCAGAAAGGTTAGATTTTACATATAAGTTCTGGAATGTAGGTTCAATCGATTGAGACACACCACAAATGTTTGAAATGGTTGCTGTTGGAGCAATCGCCATCACATTTGAGTTACGCATACCGTCTTTTTGAACTTTGGCACGTAAAGTGTCCCAGTCTAAACGTTGTGTACGATCAACTTCGAACATACGCTCTGGACGAGACTTCGCAACAATTTCTAAAGAGTCGATTGGTAGAATACCTTGATCCCACAATGAACCTTTAAATGTTGAATACGCACCACGTTCAACCGCTAAGTTACTTGATGTCTCAATTGCGTAATAGCTGATGACTTCCATTGATTCGTCAGCAAAATCGACTGCTGCATCTGAACCATAAGCGATACCCATTTCATAAAGTGCATCTTGGAAGCCCATGATACCCATACCCACAGGGCGGTGTTTCATGTTTGAGTTTTTCGCTTGTGGTACAGCATAGTAGTTAATGTCGATCACGTTATCGAGCATACGAACTGCTGTTTTAATGGTACGAGCAAGCTTTTCACGATCTAACACACCACCTTGAACGTGTTGTACAAGGTTAATTGAACCTAAGTTACAAACTGCGATTTCGTCTTGGTTTGTATTTAAGGTGATTTCTGTACACAAGTTCGATGAGTGAACCACGCCTACGTGCTGTTGTGGTGAACGTAAGTTACATACGTCTTTGAATGTGATCCACGGGTGACCTGTTTCGAACAACATCGAAAGCATTTTGCGCCATAAGTCTTTTGCACGTACTTTTTTATGGAGCATGTTTTCTTGTTTTGCTACCGCTTCGTAGTGTGCATAGCGCTCAGCAAATTCAGCACCTGTTAAGTCATGCAGGTCTGGTGTTTCAGAAGGGGTGAACAGTGTCCATTCCGCATCTTCAAATACACGTTGCATGAATAGATCAGGAACCCAGTTTGCAGTGTTCATGTCATGGGTACGACGACGGTCATCACCTGTGTTTTTACGTAGCTCTAGGAATTCTTCAACATCTAAGTGCCAAGTTTCTAAGTAGGCACAGACCGCACCTTTACGCTTACCACCTTGGTTAACTGCTACAGCGGTATCATTTGCAACTTTTAGGAAAGGTACAACACCTTGAGACTTACCATTAGTGCCTTTGATATATGAGTTCAATGCACGAACAGGTGTCCAGTCATTACCTAAGCCGCCAGCCCATTTTGACAACATTGCGTTATCGCGCATTGCGCCATAAATGTCATACAAGTCATCACCAATCGTGGTGAGGTAACAGCTTGATAATTGTGGGCGCAATGTACCTGAGTTAAACAGGGTAGGCGTAGACGCCATGTAGTCGAAACTAGACAATAAGTTATAGAACTCAATTGCGCGGTCTTCTTTATTTTCTTCATTGAGTGCAAGACCCATTGAAACACGCATAAAGAATAATTGTGGTAATTCGAAACGTACGCCATTTGAGTGAATGAAGTAGCGATCAAATAAAGTTTGTAGACCTAAATACGTAAATTGGTTTGAGCGTTCTGGTTGAATCGCTGCTGCCAATTTTGCAAGATCATAATTAAGAAGATCTGCTGAAAGTAGATCAAGCTCGATCCCTTTCTTTAAGAACGTTTCTAAGGCATCACTTTCTGGCGTATCAGTTGATAAACCTAAGAACTCTAAGCCAGTTTTAACAAGTTCATTACATAACAAACGAGCAGTAACATAAGTATAGTTAGGTTCTTGTTCAATACGAGTACGTGTTGCCATCGTCATTGTGGTGGCAATGTCGCTTTCTTTTACGCCGTTATATAAATTCTTAACGGTTTCATCAACAATCGCTTGAACATCAATACCCTCAAGACCTTCACTTGCAGTTTGAATAGTTGCTGTAAGTGCATCTAGGTCTAACGGTTGGAGCTGACCATTATTATCAGTGATTTGAAGCGTAGGATGATGATTTGCACCAGTTTGCTGACGAGCAGTCGCACGTTGGTCACGGTAAATCACATAGGCACGAGCGACTTTTTGTTCGCCAGTACGCATTAGAGCCAATTCCACTTGGTCTTGGATCTCTTCGATATGAATCGTACCACCAGAAGGTAAGCGACGATTAAATGTATTGAGTACCATCTCTGTAAGTTGAGTAATACGATCATGAATACGGCTTGAATCCGCACCCTGTTGACCTTCAACTGCTAAAAATGCTTTCCCAATCGCAACAGAAATTTTCTCGGCATTAAATGTCGCGATTTCACCGGTGCGCTTAATAACCTGAATTTGACCAGGAGTAGAAGTGATGATGCTCATGTCAGCATAGCTCCATTATCATCTTTTTTATGTTCATAGACCGTTTGAATCGAGCAAAAAGTATGCCACGATGTTTGAGGGATAAACACAATACTTAGTGGTTAAAGTTTATTTTCAACACAAGATACGGTATTTTTAACAGCAGATCAATATTGACATTTTACTAAAGTTTTTTTCATGTTTTAACTGCTGATTTCACAGTCACATAGCATAACAAAGCCCTTAGAAAACACGTATAGATAACTCTGTGGATAAGTCAAAAAACAAACACTTAAATTCTTTTTAGCAATTGACGAAACAAATTGTTTAATACTGGTACAAAACTTATACTAAATATTCATCCTGCTTGAAAAAAGCATAGAAAGCTGAAAAATATATTAAAATTCATAATTTTAATAAAAATATAACAAAACTATATTGGCGTGTATCAGTTTGGTGAACGCCTACTTGTTTACAATGTAAACGTGTGTATATTGCAAATCATAAACCAATGTATCTGTCAGATTTTAAAGATAGATTCTCGCTAAATTGTAGGGGCAAATAAATGAGCCAAGAAGAAAAGTTACCGAAAATTTTGATCGTTGAAGATGACGAACGTCTAGCGCGATTAACACAAGAGTATTTGATTCGTAACGGTTTAGAAGTCGGTGTTGAAACCGATGGTAATCGTGCAATTCGTCGAATTATCAGTGAACAACCTGATTTAGTTGTTCTTGATGTGATGTTGCCGGGTGCAGATGGTTTAACCGTTTGTCGAGAAGTTCGTCCGCATTACCATCAACCTATTTTGATGTTGACTGCACGTACTGAAGATATGGACCAAGTTCTTGGTTTAGAAATGGGCGCAGATGACTATGTCGCTAAACCTGTTCAACCACGTGTGTTATTAGCACGTATCCGTGCTTTATTACGTCGCACCGATAAAACAGTTGAAGACGAAGTCGCTCAACGTATCGAATTTGATGATCTTGTCATTGATAATGGCGGTCGCTCAGTGACTCTGAATGGTGAGTTGGTTGACTTTACAAGTGCTGAATATGACTTGTTATGGTTGTTAGCATCAAATGCAGGTCGTATCTTATCGCGTGAAGACATCTTTGAGCGTCTACGTGGTATCGAATATGACGGTCAAGATCGTTCAATCGATGTACGTATTTCACGTATTCGACCAAAAATTGGTGATGATCCAGAAAATCCAAAACGTATTAAGACTGTACGTAGTAAAGGTTATCTATTCGTTAAAGAAACTAACGGGATGTAATGTCCATCTTGCTTAAAATTAGCTTGGAATTATCTCCCTTATGCTAAGTCGAGTACTTAAAAACAGTATTTTCTTGCGTATCTACGCTGGTTTAGTTGTTTTAGTTGTTGTTGTTGCTGCATTTTGTTATTTACTGGTGCAAGTCATTAACTATCAACGTGCGCAAGAATATCGTGAATCTCTCACTGATGGTATTTCCTATGTCATTAGTGAGGGGGTATCTCGTCAGCCAGAAAAACAACAGAAATTAGATTGGATTTCCGATGCGTCAGATTTGTTGGAATTGCCAATCTATTATGTTGATGCAAATCGAGTAGAGCTTTCTCGAACTGAAAAGAAACGTATTGCTGAGCAAAAGTCAGTGGTGCGTTATGATGCGAATAATGGTGTAGGTTATATCATTATTGGCTTAAAAGACGATCCTAAGCATTTCCTCTATATCAAAGTAGATAAGCTTGGTGAGCGTCAAATGAAGGCGCTACCGATTTTTGTATTGGATTATTTGATTTTTTATCCAGGACAAGAGCAAGAATATTTAGAAAGAATTAAAAAGCACTTTTATTATCCAATTGAAATCGCAAATATTAAAGACATCAATTTGGATTCAGAACAGGTCGGTCGATTACGTCAAGATCAAAGTGTTTTGTTGTATAAAGACAGTGCCACTATTCGTGGTACAACCATTTCAATTGTATCTCCGATGCCGAATCATCCTGCTCAGGTATTGGTATTGGGTCCTGTACCTATGTTCAATTGGATGCCTTTTCAGCTTTCAGCAGGGATCACATTATTTAGTTTGTTCTTATTAAGTTTGGGTGTTTATGGTCTCATTTTACCTTTAGAGCGTAAAATTCGGCAGGTACGTCTGGCTTTAAATAAAATGAAATCAGGCGATTTGTCATTACGTGTACCGAGCGAAGGTACAGATGAAATGGCAAACTTGGCATCTAGCTATAACAGCATGTCCGATCATATCCAACGTCTGATTGAAGCTCAGCGTGAATTAATGCGTGCAGTATCGCATGAGTTGAGAACACCTGTCGCACGTATACGCTTTGGCATGGAAATGTTAGCTGAAGAAGATGATTATAATTATCGAATTCAGCAAGTAGACATGATTGATAAAGACATTGAAGCTTTAAACACCTTGATTGATGAAATCATGACTTATGCAAAACTAGAGCAGGGTACGCCATCATTAGATATCGAAGATATTGTGTTGGTCGAAGTGCTTGACCAAGTTGCCATGGAAACAGAGGCGCTAAAAACTCAGAAAGAAATCGAGTTAATTGCACCGCCATTGTCGCTTCGTGTCGATGCTGAACGTCGTTATTTACATCGTGTTGTACAAAATTTAGTGGGTAATGCGGTACGGTATTGTGATAATAAAGTTCGTATTAGTGGTGGTATTCGTGCTGATGGCAAAGCCTATGTCTGTGTTGAAGATGATGGTCCTGGGATTCCTGAACAAGAGCGCTCACGTATCTTTGAAGCCTTCGCTCGTTTAGATGATAGTCGTACCCGTGCCTCAGGTGGTTATGGTTTAGGGTTATCGATTGTGAGTCGAATTGCGTATTGGTTTGGTGGTGAAATCCAAGTCGATCAAAGTCCAAATTTGGGTGGCGCACGTTTTACTATGACCTGGCCAGCTAAACGATATAAACAACCCGTTAAAAAATAAATTTTTGATTAAGACATTTTGAAATGAAAAAAAGCCAAAGTTTGAAACTCTGGCTTTTTATAATGACTTAAGAATCAGTCTTTAACCATTAATACATTACTCGTGAATAGATGAATCTGGTTCAATAAGCGGATGACCTGATCGAAGATTGTTCAAGGCATCGCTATTAAAATCAAGCAGGAGTGAGTTGTTTTTCACATCAATTTTATAGCTTTTGATTAACGCTTGATCTCCATTTAATGTTTCAACTTTATAGCTATCAGCGATATTTAAAATACTTTCAAGGTTTGTTGTTGTTGCGGCAAAATCCTCTCTAAACACTTCGTATATATCTCTCAAATCAAAAATTGCATTATCAGCATCTGGGTGTTTTCGAATATAACTTTCAATATGACGCATCAGGAGCTGCGAAAAAAAGAAATAATCAGAGTCGTGTGTATATTCTAGATGCATATTTTTCTCCTTGTTATCTTGTTTTAGAATAACCATCTATTTGCTAAACAGTGTATAAAGTTAATTAAAGCATGTAGCTGAATTGCAACATATTATGTCGAAATAACAACTTGATTCCGACCCAGTCGTTTCGCTTGATAAAGTGCATCGTCGGCTTGTTTAAATAATTGCTCAATGGTTTGCTGGTTTTCAGGAGCACAAATACAAATTCCAATACTAACTTGGATGAAAAAATGCTTTTGATTGTCGAGTTGAATTGGACTTTGACTAATCTTTTCACGAATTTTCTCGGCGTATTGATATGCCGTATCTTCTGTTGTATCAGTCATAAAAACCGCAAACTCTTCTCCACCTAAACGTCCAAGTAAATCTTGTGATCGTAAAATAGTGTGAATGATTTGAACACAGGTTTGTAAAGCGCGATCACCCATTTGATGACCATAACTATCATTGACTTGTTTGAAGTGATCAAGGTCTAGCATTAAGAATGCGGTTGTTTGATGAATCGTATTGGCTTGTTGTTGTAGTAGCTGTACCGATTGCAGAAATTGACGTCTAGTCAAACTCGATGTGAGTTCATCGTGTGCAATCGTGTGTTGTAATTCTTGAATGAGTTTTGATCTCACCATATTGATATTTGAGACTGTGAGTGGCGCAATCGTCATCATGATCAACCCAAGACGAATTGAAATGGTGTTGTTTAAATATTGATCGTGATAAAGCAGTAAGTAGTTTTGCGATACATGGTAGATAATAAATGCGCAACTTATTGAAGTGATGATCGTGACTGAAAAGTGGCGATAGCGTAGAGCACACCAAATTAATGGAGCAATCGGATAGAGTAGGGAGCCCGGTCCAGCATCGTAGTAGCTGACGATAATTGAGAAAATTACACTCAATAACGGCAAACTTTCTTGTGCGGTTTGCGTTTTAAATTCTTTCAGTTGTTGTTTAAATAAATTTAAAGTTGGAGCACTAAGAATCATTGGTAACAGCAACAAAGCATTTTGGATTTCTGCTGTAAACCAATAGCCAAAATCGATCCAAAAAGAACCAAGTGCAAATTTAGTATTAAAGTACGGCAATGTAAATGCCGCGAATAGAGAGCTTGATAATCCACCTACACAGCAGAAAGTAAACAGAAATAGGTAGAAATAGCCATGATGCATCGAACGGATAAATGCATTAAATTTGATGTAAAGTAATAAGGTAGTCATGACATAAAGCAAATTTGCAGAGGTCATACACACATTTAATAAGAACGGAGTGTCTTGAAGAGTATCCGCAAGTAAATAACCTACAATCGCCCCAATGAAACTAATAGGGTGGCGTGTTTGTGGAAATCGAATAAGTAAACCCAGTAAAACTGAATTTGCAGGCCAAAACGATGCAAGGAAAGAGAACTGTCGCGTAGCGATACCAAGGAAACAGCAAAAAAGAATAATACCCGTGAATATTAAAAACAGTTGGAAAAGCGATAGAGGCTTTAATGCTACTTTAGATTGAGGCATTCTGACGCTTTACCTTGCAAATTTGAGTCGCGCTATTATATAAATTTTGTTTAAATTTTCATCATAAATTTGTATCAATGCAATGATTTAGTTCGGGCTGCAGCATTTGGGTGCACAGCATGAAAATTATGGTTTTATATGTTCCATAAATAAAGAAAAAAATGATCAATATGCTCTGTTTGATTAGATTATTCGATTTCTAAGGGTGAATTGATAGTGATCTAGTACATATCCATAAATTTAAGGACAAAATCATCCGAAAGACTAAGGCGCTTCAACTAGCATGAGAAATTAGAAATCAGGTACAATTGGCGGGATTAATTTTGTGTTTGGTGTATTTGAAGGCCAATACATACATTCTTTGTTAAAAATAGGCCTGCCAGGAGTTATCCCCGCATGAGTGCCATTACTCCATACGATTGGGCGATTATCGCCTTCGTGATCGGCGTTACATTTCTTTGCGTTTTTATGCTGACTGTTCCTTTACTCCTAGGGGGTAAAGCATGGGGACGTGCGAAGCAAGAACAGTTTGAGTCAGGTGTAGTAGGTGCGGGCGGTGCTCGTATCCGCTTATCAGCCAAGTTCTATTTAGTTGCAATCTTCTTTGTGGTTTTCGATTTGGAAGCCCTTTATCTTTATGCTTGGGCGACTTCTGTACGTGAAGTTGGTTGGGTAGGTTTTGCGACTGCTGCAGTCTTTATTTTAGTTTTATTAATTGGTTTGATTTACGAACTTTCAACAGGTGCATTGAACTGGGCACCTTCGGATCGTCGTAAAGCGGCTGGTGTGAAAACGAATATTGGCTCACCAAATATGAATATTGCTGATATTACTCGATTCAATAACATTGAAGAGTTGGTTGTCGATCCGACTGGACATATTCCAGCACAGTCTTCTGGTCGTGTTAAATCTAAAACACCGACTACATCATCATTTAAAAAGGAGTAAGTCGGGATGAAATATACTTTAACCCGTGCGAATCCAGATGCCGATCAATATCCATTACAAGATCGTCAAATCGTAACTGATCCACTTGAGGAAGAAGTTAATAAAAGTGTGATGATGACACGTCTTGAAGATGTGTTGCATACAGCCGTGAACTGGGGGCGTAAAAACTCGTTGTGGCCATTTAACTTTGGTACATCGTGCTGTTACGTTGAATATGCAACGACTTTAACAGGTGTGCATGACTTATCACGTTTTGGTGCAGAGGTTATTCGTGCTTCACCGCGCCAAGCAGACTTGATGATTGTTGCGGGTACCTGCTTTGTCAAAATGGCGCCTGTAATTCAACGTTTGTATGAACAAATGCTTGAACCGAAATGGGTGATCTCAATGGGTGCGTGTGCAAACTCAGGTGGTATGTACGACATCTATTCTGTGGTTCAAGGTGTAGATAAAATTATTCCTGTTGATGTGTACATCCCAGGTTGTCCACCTCGTCCAGAAGCATTAATCCAAGCATTAATGTTGCTTCAAGACCAAATTCAACTTGAGCGCCGTCCACTTTCAGCGGTTATTGGTGATGATCTTCAGCCTGTGTATAAGCCAAAGATGATGCCAGAACGTGACCGTAAAAATGCTGAACGTATAGCAGTGAAAAACTTGCGCTCTATGGATGAAATTAAATAATTTTTAAGATGAGTTTTTGACATATCGGAAGGATATGGTCATCGAGAAAATTGCCAAAATTTGTATTAAATAGGAAGCCAAGCCAATGGCTGAAACTGACATTGCTATGCCAGAGTCAACGCCAGTTGATTCACGCCCAGCATTTGCAATCGTAGAAGAGCTCAAAACCAAGTTTGGTGAGAATTTCTACGTGCAGGCGACTTTTGAAGAGTTTCCAACAGTCTGGGTTGAGCGCGCACGCGTGCAAGAAGTCCTTATGTTCTTACGTAAAGTAGAGCGCCCTTATGTGATGTTGTTTGACTTGTCTGCGGTTGATGAGCGTTTACGTGTTCACCGCGATGGTCTACCAGCATCTGACTTCACTGTGTTCTATCATTTATTATCGCTTGAGCGTAATAGTGATATTCGTATCAAAGTTGCGTTGAATGAAAATGATTTAAGCATTCCAACTGCAACCAATATTTGGCCAAATGCCAACTGGTACGAGCGTGAAGCTTACGATATGTTCGGTATCGATTTCGCAGGGCATCCAATGCTCCGTCGTATCTTGTTGCCAACCTATTGGGAAGGTCACCCATTACGTAAAGAATATTCTGCGCGTGCGACAGAATATACGCCGTATATGCAAGACCAAGCAAAGCAAGATTTCGAACAAGAACATTTACGCTTTGTACCAGAAGACTGGGGTCTAAAACGTGGTAATGACGACGAAGACTTCATGTTCTTGAACTTGGGTCCTAACCATCCATCTGCGCACGGTGCATTCCGTGTGGTATTACAGTTGGACGGTGAAGAAGTCAAAGACTGTGTGCCTGATATCGGTTATCACCACCGTGGTGTGGAAAAGATGGCTGAACGTCAAACTTGGCATTCATTCATTCCGTATACCGATCGTGTTGACTACTTAGGTGGTTGTGCGCAAAACATGCCATATGTAATGGCAGTTGAGCAGCTTGCTGGTATTAAAGTACCTGAGCGTGCACAAGTGATTCGTGTGATGTTGAACGAATTATTCCGTATCAATAACCACTTATTATTCTGTGGTACAGCGATTCAGGATGCTGGCGGTATGACCCCAGTATTCTATATGTTTGCAGACCGTCAAAAAGTCTATGACATTGTTGAAGCGATTACGGGTTATCGAATGCATCCTGCATGGTTCCGTATCGGCGGTACGGCACATGATCTTCCAAATAACTGGCAAAAGCTGGTGAAAGAGTTATTGGAATGGATGCCGAAACGTTTGAACGAGTACTACACTGCTGCACTTAAAAACTCAGTATTTATTGGTCGTACCCGCAATGTTGCGCAATACGATGCTAAATCTGCGTTGGCTTGGGGCGTAACGGGTACTGGTTTACGTGCGACGGGTATTGATTTTGACGTTCGTAAATATCGTCCATACAGTGGTTATGAAAACTTCGACTTTGATATTCCAGTGGAATATGAAGGCGATGCATATGCGCGTGTCTTGGTTCACTTCCGTGAAATTACTGAGTCGTTGAAAATTATTCAACAGTGCTTGGACAACATGCCATCTGGTCCATATAAAGCGGATCATCCATTGGCTGTTCCACCACCGAAAGATAAGACATTACAAGATATTGAAACCTTGATTACGCACTTCTTAAGCGTGTCTTGGGGTCCAGTAATGCCTGCGGGCGAGTCATCATTTATGACGGAAGTTGTGAAAGGTGCGAGCACTTATTATTTGACTTCAGACAAGTCAACCATGAGCTACCGTACTCGTATTCGTACACCGACTTTCACGCATTTACAGCAAATGCCTTCTGTGATTAATGGCAGTTTGGTTTCTGACTTGATCATTTATTTGGCGACCATTGACGTGGTTATGGCTGACGTGGATCGCTAGGGGTAAACGATTATGATGATTTTGACTGATAAAAAACCTCGTGTGAATGTTGAAGGGATTTTGACTGCTGAAGAAATCCATGACATTGAACATCACATTGATCACTATCCATATCCACGTGCGGCATCATTAGATGCATTAAAATGCGTACAACGTCGTAATGGCTGGATAGATGATGCTCAAATGAATGCAATTGCACAATTGCTGACGATTAGTGTGGCGGACTTAGAGGGTGTAGCAACGTTCTATAACCGTATCTATCGCCAACCTGTAGGTCGTCATGTGATTTTATTATGTGATTCAATTGCATGCTTCTTGATGGGTGCAGAAACTTTAGCAGAAGCATTTCAGCGAGAGTTAGGCATCCAGTACGGACAAACCACAGCAGATGGTCGTTTCACCTTGCTCCCAATTTGCTGTTTAGGCAACTGTGATAAAGGTCCAACTTTAATGATTGATGAAGATACTCACGGTTTAGTGGATGTGTCATCAGTTAAACAGTTATTGGAGAAGTATGTATGAATACTGAACCAAAACCAATTTATGGCGACGGTAATCCAGAAACGCATCCACTTACTTGGCGTTTGAGCAAGCAAGAACACGTTCGTGCTGCTGATGATTATGAAGCGCTTGAAGGTTATGCGGGCTTTAAAAAAGCACTCGGTATGCCGCCAAAAGATGTACTCGACGTCATTAAAGCTGCGACGGTTAAAGGTCGTGGTGGTGCAGGTTTCCCAGCGGGTATCAAATGGTCATTGATGGCACCGAATGATGGTGGTCCACGTTATTTGATCTGTAATGCTGATGAAATGGAACCAGGTACTTTTAAAGACCGTTTGTTGATGGAAAAACTTCCACATCAATTGATCGAAGGAATGTTGATTGCGGGTTATACCCTTGAAGCAACGCATGGTTATATCTTCATTCGTGGTGAATACATCGAAGCAGCTCAATACTTAAATGAAGCATTAGAGCAAGTTCGTGCCAAAGGTTACTTGGGTGAAAACATCCTTGATACGGGCTGGAACTTTGAGATGTATGTTCACACGGGCGCAGGACGTTATATCTGTGGTGAAGAAACTGCATTGATTAACTCGCTTGAAGGTCGTCGTGCCAATCCTCGTACGAAACCACCGTTCCCACAAGTTGCGGGTGCATGGGGGCGTCCGACGATTGTCAATAACGTTGAAACCTACAACAACTTACCCGCAATTATGTTGCGTGGACCAGAATGGTATATCAATCTTTCTGCACATAAGTCGAAAGATCCAGGTACTAAGATCTATGGCGCATCAGGTAAGGTGAAATTCCCAGGACTTTGGGAATTGCCATTTGGTACAACTGCGCGTGAAGTGATTGAAGATCATGCGGGCGGTATGCGTGATGGTTTAACGCTTAAAGCATGGTTGCCGGGTGGAGCATCAACAGACTTTTTGGCTGCTGAGCATATTGATTTACCAATGGATGCGGAAAGCATCATGAAAGCAGGCTCACGTTTAGGTACGTGTTTGCTTATGGTAGTTGATGAAACTCAATGTATGGTGTCTGCAACGCGTAACTTAGAAGAATTCTTTGCACGTGAATCATGTGGTTTCTGTACACCTTGTCGTGATGGTTTACCTTGGGCTGTGAAAGCTTTGAAAGCGCTTGAAACAGGTGCTGGTAAGAAGGAGGATATCGATCATTTACAAGAACTCACTCGTAAATTATGGATCGGTAAGACTTTCTGTGCTCACGCACCGGGTGCGATGGAGCCACTTATGGGCGCATTAAAATATTTCCGCCATGAGTTTGAGGCAAAGGTTAAAACCCATGCCCCTGCTCTTGACGTAGAACAAGCTTAAGGAATTCGACTATGGCTACAATTCATGTCGATGGAAAATCGTATGAAGTCAATGGCTCAGAAAACTTGCTACAAGCATGTTTAAGCCTTGGTATCGATATCCCGTATTTTTGTTGGCACCCATCATTAGGTTCAGTTGGTTCTTGTCGTCAATGTGCGGTTACTCAGTACGCGAATGCTGAAGATACTCGTGGACGCTTAGTGATGTCATGTATGACACCAGCTACCGATAATACGTTTATCTCAATTGAAGACAAAGAAGCAACAGATTTCCGTGCGTCGATTGTTGAATTCTTGATGACCAATCACCCACATGACTGTCCAGTCTGTGAAGAAGGTGGTCACTGTCATTTACAAGATATGACCGTCATGACTCAACATGACCGTCGTCGCTATCGCTTTACTAAACGTACCCATCATAATCAAGAGTTGGGTTCGTTCATTGCGCATGAGATGAACCGTTGTATCGCTTGCTATCGTTGTGTGCGTTACTACAAAGATTACGCAGGTGGTACGGACTTTGGTGTTTTTGCCAATGCGTCACGTGTGTATTTTGGTCGTCCAGAATCAGGTACTTTAGAGTCTGAATTCTCTGGCAACTTGACTGAGGTCTGCCCAACAGGTGTATTCACCGATAAGACACATTCGGCTCGTTATAACCGTAAGTGGGACATGCAGTATGCGCCAAGCGTATGTCATGGCTGTTCTTCAGGTTGTAACATTTCTCCAGGCGAACGCTATGGGGAAATCCGTCGTGTTGAAAACCGTTTCAATGGTTCAGTGAATCAATACTTCCTTTGTGACAAAGGTCGTTTTGGTACGGGCTATGTGAACCGTGAAGATCGTCCGCGTCAACCTCAATTCCGCAATGCTGAAACGATTGCGACTGTGAGTGTTGATCAGGCGCTTGATCAGGTGATTGCTCAACTAAAAGGCAAGAAAGTATTAGGTATTGGTTCACCACGTGCAAGTTTGGAATCAAACTATGCACTGCGTGAATTAGTTGGACAAGACAACTACTCAACAGGGATGTCTCAAAAAGAGCAAAACTTGGTTGAGTTAGCTGCATCAATCATGCAAACACAGGGTATCTATAACCCGAACATGCGTGAAATTGAAAGCTATGATGCGGTGTTGATCTTGGGTGAAGACTTAACTCAAACTGCACCACGTATGGCATTGTCTGTTCGCCAAGCTGCGAAAAATAAAGCCAAAGAAATGGCTGCTGCAACTCGTACACCTGATTGGTTGGCAGAACCTGTACAACGTATCGGTCAAGATGCAAAATCACCAATCTATATCCTTGCTGCAACTCAAACGCGTTTAGCGGATGTTGCGACAGGTGAAGTGGTTGCATCGCCAAATGATATCGCACGTTTAGGTTTTGCGGTTGCTGCTGCTGTTAAAGGTGACGCATTGACAGGTTTGGCTGACGATGCAAAAGCATTTGCGCAAACCATAGCTGATACTTTGAAAGCTGCGAAAAAGCCATTGATTATCTCTGGTACCAGCTTACAAGATCCTGCGATTATGGAAGCTGCGGCTCAAGTTGCTTTGAATCTTGGCGAAAATGCAGGGCTGTCTTTGACTGTTCCTGAAGTAAACTCAATGGGCTTGGCACTATTTGGTGGTTTAAGTTTAGAGCAAGCGTTTGCACAAGATTATCAAGCAGTGGTCGTGGTTGAAAATGATTTAACTCGCCGTTTACCTGTTGCACAAGTAAAGGCTGCGTTTGATCAGGCTGAAACTGTGATCGTACTCGATCATAGTGAAACTGAAACTTTGAAACTTGCAGATATCGTCCTTTCAGCAGCAAGCTTTGCCGAGGGTGATGGTACTGTTGTGAGCCAAGAAGGTCGTGCACAACGTTTCTATCAAGTGTATGACCCAAGTTACTACAAGCCTGAATATGCGATCAAGGAATCTTGGCGCTGGTTACATGCCATTGAAACAGGTCTCAAAGGCAAAGTAGTTGATTGGACACTACTTGATGATGTAATCGATGACATCGTGAAGAATGTTCCTGTGCTTGCTGCAATTGAAGATGTTGCGCCAGATGCAGGCTATCGTATCCACGGTTTGAAAATTGCACGTGAACCACGTCGTTACTCGGGTCGTACAGCAATTCGTGCGCCGTTATCGATTCACGAACCTAAGCAACCGACTGACATCGATTCAGCCTTAACCTTCTCAATGGAAGGTTATGTAGGGAATCAGACTCCATCTTCATTGGTACCTTTCGCATGGTCTGCGGGTTGGAACTCACCGCAAGCTTGGAACAAATACCAAGATGAAGTGGGTGGTCACTTAAAAGGTGGTGATTCGGGTGTACGTTTATTCGATCGTTTAGCAAAACGTCCTGCGCGTAGCTATGTGGCACCATCGGTTGTGGTTGTGAATCCTGAAAGCTTCCGCCTTGTACCAATGCACCATATTTTTGGTTCTGGTGAATTCACGGTTAAAACACCAGCGATGGAATCTCGTATTCCTGAAGCCATGTTTGCTGTGGGTGAACATGATGCGACACGCTTAAATGTTCAAGATGGTCAACGTATTACAGTGAAAGCAGGTGAAACCAGTATTAGCTTACCAGTACAAGTGATTGAATATTTACCAACAGGTTATATTGGTTACCCAATTGGTTTAGCACCAACTGTTTCATTGGCAGAGCCTGTTTCTGTGGCGGTAGGAGTGTAATTCATGAATCAAGAAATTATACGTCAAACGCCACTTTGGGCTGAGAACTGGCCAATCGCTTATTCAGTGATTCAGGCGATTGTGATCTTGCTAGTGGTGGTTTTGGTTGCTGCATTAATGTCATTTATTGAGCGTCGTCTCTTGGCATTATGGCAAGATCGTTACGGTCCAAACCGTGTTGGTCCAGGTGGTATGTTCCAGATCGTTGCCGACATGCTCAAAATCATGTTTAAAGAAGATTGGACACCAAAGTTTGCTGATAAGCTGACTTTCCGTTTAGCACCAGCAGTTGCGATGGCAACTGCGGTACTTTCATTTATGGTCATCCCAGTGAGTCCATCACTGGGCGTTGCTGATATGAGTATCGGTCTATTGTTCTTTATGGCAATGGCGGGTATTGCAGTCTATGCAGTGCTATTTGGTGGTTGGGCATCGAATAACAAATACTCATTACTTGGCGGTCTTCGTTCTGCTGCTCAAACCATTTCTTATGAAGTGTTCTTGGGTATCTCGTTGATGGGTGTGGTTGCGATTGCAGGTTCATTCAACCTTCGTGAAATCGTAGAAGCGCAACGCGATATGTGGTTCATCATTCCTCAGTTTTTAGGTTTCTTGATCTTTGTGGTTGCGGGTGTTGCGGTAACGCATCGTCATCCATTTGACCAACCGGAAGCCGAGCAAGAATTGGCGGAAGGTTACCACGTTGAATATGGTGGTATGAAATGGGGGATGTTCTTCGTTGCGGAATACGTCAACGTCGTTTTGATCTCAGCATTAATCGTCACTTTATTCTTCGGTGGATGGCTTGCACCATTTAACTTAGAAATTCCATTTGTTCCGCCAGTATTCTGGTTCGTTATCAAAACAGCGTTCTTTGTAATGATGTTTGTCTTGGCTCGTGGTTCGTTAATGCGTCCTCGTTATGACCAAGTGATGAATTTTGGTTGGAAAGTTTGTTTGCCATTGGCGTTGGTCAACTTGTTAGTGACTGGTGCTGTGATTCTGATGAATCAGGCCTAGGACAGCAGGGAGTACAAAATGTATAAAATTCTAGCTGGGTTCGGATCGATTGTACGTTCGTTGTGGATGGTGTTCAGCCATGTTACACGTAAACGTGACACGATTTTATATCCAGAAGTTCCGGCTGAACAAATTGTACCTCCACGCTTTCGTGGTCGTATTGTGTTAACGCGCGATCCAGATGGTGAAGAGCGTTGTGTAGCATGTAACTTATGCGCAGTAGCTTGTCCAGTTGGTTGTATTTCATTACAAAAAGCGGAAAAAGAAGATGGACGTTGGTATCCTGAATTTTTCCGTATCAACTTTTCACGTTGTATTTTCTGCGGTATGTGTGAAGAGGCTTGTCCAACGACAGCCATTCAAATGACACCTGATTTCGAACTTGCCGAATACGTACGTCAAGACTTAGTTTACGAAAAAGAAAACTTATTGATTTCTGGAACAGGTAAATATCCTGACTATAACTTCTACCGTGTTACAGGTATGGCAGTAAATGGGAAGGAAAAAGGTCAAGCACAAAAAGAAAGTGCACCAGTTGATGTACGGAGCTTATTACCATGATGTGGCCATTTTATTTGATGGCACTTGTGGCCATTGTTTCGACAGTGCGTGTTGTGACTAACACCAATCCTGTACATGCATTATTAAGTTTGATTGTTTCTCTACTTGCTGTTGCAGGCATTTTCATGATCGTGGGTGCGCCGTTTGCGGCTGCCCTTGAGATCATCGTTTATGCAGGTGCGATCATGGTCTTGTTTGTCTTTGTCGTGATGATGTTGAATCTCGGAGAAGACACAATTGAGCAAGAAAGCAAATGGTTGACCTCGGATGCTTGGGCTTTCCCAGCACTAATGAGCTTTTTACTAGGCTTAATTTTAGTGTGGATGCTCGGCGGCGAATACACCACGATTTCTGCCCCAATGGGAACAGAAGTTGTTGGTCCAAAAGCAGTCGGTCAAGTGTTGTTTACTCACTATCTATTATTGGTAGAAGTTGCCGCGATGTTATTGCTTGCAGCATTGGTTGCAGCATTTCACTTAGGCAAACGTGAACCAAGTGCAGAAGAGGATAAAGAATAATGGGACACATCCCTTTAGAACATGGTTTGATTGTTGCAACCATCCTTTTTGCACTTGGTTTTTACGGTGTAATGGTGCGACGCAATCTATTATTTATGCTTATGAGCCTTGAAATTATGATGAATGCTGCTGCGTTGGCATTCGTTTTAGCAGGTAGTGTTTGGGCTCAGCCAGATGGACAAGTCATGTTTATCTTGATTTTGACCCTCGCTGCTGCAGAGGCATGTATCGGTCTTGCGATCGTCCTTCAGTTCTATCATCGCTTCCATCACTTGGATGTAGATGCTGCTAGTGAGATGCGCGGATGAGTACCTTATATTTAACCATTTTATTTCCGCTCATTGGTTTTATCCTATTAGCGGCAGGACGTAATAAACTTTCTGAAAACGTTGCAGCGATTATCGGTGTTGGTTCAGTCGGTTTATCTGCGTTATTTGCTTTAATTGCTGGTCTTGCGTTTACCAGCAGTGGTCAAACTGTATTTGTTCAACATTTATGGACGTGGTTCAGTGTTGGCGGTTTTGAGCCAGGTATCAGCTTACATTTAGATGGTTTGTCATTATTGATGACAGGTATGGTTACTGGTGTAGGCTTCCTGATTCATATCTTTGCATCATGGTATATGCGTGGTGAAGAAGATTACGCGCGTTTCTTCTCTTATTTCAACCTATTCGTTGCCAGCATGTTGTTGTTGGTACTGGGCGATAACTTAGCGTTATTGTTCTTAGGTTGGGAAGGCGTAGGTCTGTGTTCATACCTATTGATTGGTTTCTACTACTCAAACCCTGCAAATGGTTGGGCAGCAATCAAAGCATTTACAGTAACACGTGTCGGTGATGTCTTCTTACTCATCGCATTGTTCTTACTTTATCAACAGTTTGGTACTTTGAATACTCAGTACATCGTTGAAAATGCAACAACTGTCATGACGCAAAGCTCATCATTGTCAATTTGGACAGCATTGATGTTGTTCTTGGGTGCAGCAGGTAAATCAGCGCAAATCCCATTACAAACATGGTTAGCTGATGCGATGGCTGGTCCTACACCAGTATCTGCATTGATCCACGCTGCAACGATGGTGACAGCGGGTGTGTACTTATGCTGCCGTATGTTCTCTGTGATGGAAATGGCACCAGAAGTGATGCAGTTCATCTCGATTACAGGTGCTGTGACATTGCTTGTGGCTGGTTTTGCAGCGCTAGTTCAAACCGACATCAAACGTATCTTGGCTTACTCAACTATGAGTCAGCTCGGTTATATGTTTATGGCTGTGGGTGCAGAAGCGTACCAAGCAGGTTTGTTCCACATGTTGGCACACGCATTTTTTAAAGCATTATTGTTCCTTTCTTCAGGTGCAGTGATTCTTGCATGTCATCATGAACAAAACATTTTCAAAATGGGTGGATTACGTAAAAAAATTCCATTCGTATTCTGGTGTTTCGTGATAGGTGGTGGCGCGTTGGCAGCACTTCCAATCGTAACTGTTGGCTTCTTCTCTAAAGATGCGATCTTGGGTGCGGTTTATGCACAGTCTACAATTGCAAATCTTCCGCTTTACAATACTTTGTACTGGGTCGGTGTTGCAGGTGCATTCTTAACGTCTATTTATACTTTCCGTTTAATTTGGGTGGTGTTCTTTGGCGAAGAAAAAACGCATGCGCATGCGATTCATGGCGTAACGTACTGGGGACCACTTGCGATTCTCGCTACGTTATCAACAGGTATTGGTTATTTCCTTCAAGCGCCTGTTGCAAAATTATTGACTGCTGCAAGTATTCCAAGTTTTGTTGTACCTGAAACTTTAGAAGCTGCTGTTGTGCATGCTGAACATTTAGCGAGTGGTGTTGCAATTGCTGGTTTAGCGGTGGGTATCTTCTTATTTGCTTTTGCTTATGGTGCAGTAAAATCTTTTGCTCAAACATCTTTGGGTGCAGGTTTAACACATATTTGCCGTACCGCATTTGGTTTTGATGCTTTGTATGACATCGTATTTGTAAAACCTTATTTATTGATTGCGAAAATTTTAGGTCGTGATCCTGTTGATGGTTTATGGTTAGTGCTTCCTGCAATTGTGAAGGGTGGTAATAGCTTTACAAGTTCGCGTCAAACAGGTTCATTACGTGAATACGCATCAAGCATGTCACTCGGTGTAGTGGTGTTATTGATGATATTGATCGTGATTCAGGTTGTGGGGAAATAAAATGGAAAACAATTTAATTTTACCCGCACTGATTTTAGTTCCTTTCATTGCTGGTTTTATTTGTTGGTTAGTCGATAAATTTGACCAACATTTGCCACGCTGGATAGCCTTGATTGGTATGCTCATTACCTTTGGTTTGGGCATTGCACTGTGGCAAAGTGGTACATTTAGTTATGAGATTGGCGGTAAAGTACCGACTTGGGCCGCTGAATTCCATCTTCCATGGATTCAATCACTAGGTATTAGCATTCACTTAGCTGTGGATGGTTTATCTTTACTCATGGTATTACTGACCGCATTACTAGGTGTACTTGCAGTCGGTTGTTCATGGGGTGAGATTCAAAAGAATGTAGGTTTCTTCCACTTAAATCTCCTGTGGAGTTTAGGTGGGGTAATCGGTGTATTCTTGGCGATTGACTTATTCTTGTTCTTCTTCTTCTGGGAGATGATGCTTGTACCAATCTATTTCTTGATTGCGTTATGGGGTCATTCAGGCTCGAATGGTCGTTCGCGTGTTTATGCAGCAACCAAATTCTTCCTATATACTCAAATCGCTGGTTTGATCATGTTGATTGGTATCTTAGGCCTTGTGGTCTATGGATACATGATGACAGGTATGATCGGTTTCGATTACAACTATCTATTGGCGGTTGCGAACCACTTACCACCTGAAGTTGCTTATGCATTCATGCTGTGTTTCTTCATCGGTTTTGCGGTGAAATTACCAGTATTCCCATTACACGGTTGGTTGCCTGATGCGCATGCACAAGCTCCAACAGCGGGTTCTGTGGATTTGGCTGGTATTTTGATTAAGACAGCGGCCTATGGTTTGCTTCGTTTTGTGATTCCATTCTTCCCAGCAGCTTCAGCACAATTTGCTGATATCGCCATTATTCTTGGTTTGATTGGTATTTTCTACGGCGCATTCTTAGCGTATCAACAAACAGATATGAAACGCTTACTTGCGTACACGTCTATTTCGCACATGGGTTTCATCTTACTTGCAATTTATGCAGGTAACATTTTGACCTTCCAAGGTTTAATGATCATGATGTTAGCGCATGGCTTGTCATCTGCTGCATTGTTCATTATGTCTGGTCAAGTTTATGAACGTTTACATACACGTGATTTACGCTTAATGGGCGGTCTACGTGGTCAACTTCAATACTTACCATTCTTCTTGATGTTCTTTGTCGCGGCGCTTGTTGGTGTACCAGGTTTAGGTAACTTTATTGGTGAATTCCTGATCTTGATGGGTTCATTCAAGGCTTACCCAACTTTCACAATTATTGCGGCAGTGAGCTTGGTATTTGCTGGTCTTTACGGTCTGATTCTGATTCACAAAGCATTATTTGGTGAGCCAAATCCTGAACAAAAGCAGCATTATACAAGCCCACTTAAAGATTTATCTGCTCGTGAAGTCAGTATTTTGATGATTTGTGCGATCGGTTTACTTTGGTTAGGACTTTACCCACAAACGTTCTTGGATATGTCTCATTCAAGCATGCAGTGGTTAGTAAATAGTTATATGCCAGTACAAGAAGTTGTTGAAACTGTTCAACAGGCTGCAACTCAACTTGAACATGTGGAGATGCAATAAATCATGAACTTCACAATTTCTTTTTCTGAGTTAATGCCACTTGCTCCAGTGATGATTGTGGCATTAACTGCAATCGTGGTGATGTTATTAACTGCGATTAAACGTAATCACAATCTGATTGCGACAACCTCGGTTGTAGGTTTAAACCTTGCTGCAATTTTTATTGCTTACACCATGTTTAGTGGTAAGTTTGCGCCAGTGAATGTGATGGGCATGTTTATGGTTGATCCATTTACCATGCTTTATCAATTCCTAATTCTGATTGCTGCATTGGCATGTTGTACTTTATCTCATGCTTATATCGAGAGTTATAAAGACAATCGTGAAGAACTCTATATCTTGCTACTGTCATCAGTAACAGGTGCAATGCTATTGGTTGCAAGTTCTCACTACGCGGCTTTCTTCATTAGCTTAGAATTAATGTCAATCCCAGTTTACGGCATGTTGGCTTATACCTATCAACGTAGTCAGTCTTTGGAAGCGGGGATTAAATACCTTGTACTTTCTGCGACTGCATCTGCAATGTTGCTTATGGGTATGGCTTATATTTATGCCTACACGGGTTCATTATCATTCTATGATTCTGTTCAGGCATTGATGACTGCAATCAAACAGCCGATGGTACTTTTGGGCTTAGGTTTAGTTGTATTTGCTGTTGCATTCAAACTTTCGCTTGCGCCATTTCATAAATGGACGCCAGATGTATATGCAGGTGCACCAGCACCTATGGCAACCTTTTTGGCAACGGCTGCGAAAGTTGCAACGATTGGTTTATTTGTCCGTTATTTATTGACTTCTGGCGCAATCTTAGTTGAATCGTTAGTAACAGTATTAACTGTGATTGCTGTGTTATCTATTTTAGTTGGTAACTTACTCGCAGTACGTCAAGTTAACTTAAAACGTATCCTTGGTTATTCATCGATTGCACATTTTGGTTATTTGTTGATTGCTTTAATCAGCATGACTTATGCAAGCCTTGGTAGCGTTACGGTGTATGTGATTACTTATGTTCTCACCACAATCGGTGCATTCGGTGCGGTTGCATTGATGTCGAGTCCATATAACAACGTTGATGAAGCTCAAAGTCTTGCTGACTATCGTGGTTTATTCTGGCGCCGTCCAGTGTTGACTGCAACCTTAACTGTGATGATGTTGTCGTTAGCGGGTATTCCATTAACTGCGGGCTTTATTGGTAAATTCCTTGTGGTAATGGCTGCTGTAACAACGCAACATTGGTTCTTGGCGGCAATGATCGTGGTGGGTAGTGGTATTGGTTTATATTACTATTTACGTGTGATGGTTGTGATGTATATGACACCACCAGATGTACCTCGTATTGATGCTGATGCACATTGGGGAAGCAAGGTTGGTGGGATTATGGTGTTAGGTGCTGCTTTACTTGTATTGTTGCTCGGTATCTATCCAGATCCAATGATCAATTTGGCATTGAAGTCTGAGATTCTTTCTCCATTGCACTTTATGTTGTCACAACAACAGTAATCGTCTGATTTGTACAAAAAAGCCTCCAAAAATGGGGGCTTTTTTATTGATGAGTAAAAAAACACTTTATAATAGACAAAGATTTATATTAGCTAGGTACTCAATCGTGTCGATTCAAGAAATTCGTCATCCGCTTATTCGCCATAAACTTGGTTTGTTGCGCCGTTCAGACATTAGTACCAAGAATTTCCGTGAATTGGCACAAGAAGTTACGATGTTGCTCACTTATGAAGCAACCAAAGATTTAACTGTCGTAGATCATGAAATTGATGGTTGGACAGGCAAAGTCATAACACAGCGAATTGCAGGTAAGAAAATCACTATTGTTCCGATATTACGTGCAGGTATTGGGATGCTTGAGGGTGTTCTTAATTTGATTCCGAGTGCAAAAGTCAGTGTACTTGGTTTAGAACGTGATGAAGCGACTTTAGAAGTTCGTACTTATTATAAAAAACTAGTACCAGATGTTGCCAACCGCCTAGCTATGATTATCGATCCAATGCTGGCAACAGGAAATTCATTAATTGCTGCAATTGATGTTTTAAAAGCCAGTGGTTGTAAAGATATTCGTGTAATGATCTTAGTCGCTGCGCCAGAAGGTATTGCTAAAGTTGAGGCAATCCATCCAGATGTACGTATTTATACGGCTTCTATTGATCAAGGTTTAAATGAAGAAGGTTATATTGTTCCAGGTCTTGGCGATGCGGGCGATAAAATTTTTGGTAGCGTGCAAAAAGATTGATGACTTAGGAGATAAATAAAGAGACTGGATCTATTCATAACATTTAATGATGGTTTATCAGTCTCTTTTTTATTCTATATACTATGCTTAGAATCTTTTTAAATGAGGGGCAAACGTTATGAAACAAGAGTTTTATCACGGAAAAGTTAAACAATATAATCCTGAAAAAGGTTTCGGTTTTATTGCAACTGCTGAAGGAGAAATTTTTTTTCATATTTCAGATTATCCTGCAACGGATGGTGAGCCGAAAAGAAATGAAAAAGTGAAGTTCTTAGTACAGGAAAATGAGGGTAAGTTCAAAGCAATTAAAATTGAACGAGTAGACCCGAATCCTGCAAAAACCAAGAAAAATAAAATATTGGCTCATAATGAATCAATAACATCTGAATTACTGTCAAATTTTCGCCGTTAAATTTTTTTGAAATTTTAAGGTGGAGGAGGGTAACGTTAAGTTTAGCCTCCTTTGTTTTTATGAGAAGAAAAGAGAAAGGTATACATCATGTTTCTTGAGGGAAAAATAAAAAAATATAATTCAGATCGTGGTTTTGGTTTTATCGAATTGAATAATGGACAAGCCGATGTGTTCTTCCACATCAAAGATTTTCCTAAGTTAGGTGGTGAACCTAAAGTGGGTGAAACAATCAAATTCTTAATGGTTGAAGATCACGGAAAATTTAGAGCTGCCAATATTGTACGTTTAGATTTAAAACCTGAACATCAAAACCTAGGTGCTGTCCAACAACAATTTGAACCAAACAATTCCAACGCTTATTCGAAAACAAAAGATAAAAAAGGGATAACATTCACAGTGGTTGGCTTAATTGTTATCGCAATTTTGTTAGCACTTATTTTTCAAAAATATCAGTCTTATCAGCAAGCTCAGCAGCTAAAGACCATTCGGTTGATTGAAGAACAAAAACAAATAATAGCGCATCAACGTGAAGCAATTGGTGATTTGCCTGAAGTTAAACGATCAGAAAAGACTACAGATGCGATCAAAACTAATACTGGTTCATCTGCATCATCACAACAACCGATTGCCGCCAAAGCTCAGTTCAGTTGTGACGGTCGAATTCATTGCTCACAAATGCGTTCTTATGATGAGGCTCTGTTCTTTTTGAGAAATTGCCCAAATACCCAAATGGATGGAAATAATGATGGGGAGCCTTGTGAGCAACAATTTGGTCGATAAAAAAAAGATCAGGCTTAAATCTGATCTTCACAAAACTGTAAAAATGCTTTTAAACCGGGTCCTTGATATTTTTGACGATGAACAAGCATGTAGAGTGGTCGTGTTAATTGCCAATACGGTGTATCCAAAATTACCAATTGACCTTTTTCTTGCAAAGGTTCAATTGCAAGTCTAGACACACATGACATCCCTAAGCCACCTGCCACAATTTTTAAAATTGCTTCGTTATGACCCAAAGTTAAGCGAATATTTGCATCGGGTAAGTCTTGTAAAATGGCATTATCAAAGACTTCACGAGTACCTGAGCCTTCTTCACGTAAAATCCACTCTACATGATGAAAATCACTTGGTGTGATAGGGCGGTCTAATTGCGCTAAAGGATGACTCGGGGCACAGCAAACAGCGAGTTCATCATCACGCCAATGGATACATTGTAATTGCGGTAAGTGACATGAACCTTCGATTAAGGCTAAATCGAGTTGAAACTGATTGACTGCCTCAATCATTTGGCGAGTATTGCCGACTTGAAGTTGTAAATGTGCTTGAGGATGATGTTGTAAAAATTCCGCCATTAAATCAGGCATCAAATAGTCACTAATCGTTAGTGTTGCACCTAAGCGCAAATCAATACTTTGTAATTCACCTTTTGCAGCTTGTTCAAATGAGTCACAGCGTCCTAAAATTTCTAAAGCTTGAGGAAGCAGGAAACGTCCTAAATCATTTAATTGTAGGCGTTTGCCTAAACGGTCAAATAATGGAGCGCCAAGACCATCTTCTAAATCAGCTAAAGCCATACTTGCCGCACTTTGTGTGAGTCGGACAGCATCACTCGCCTTGGTTACAGTTCCCTCTTGAGCAACCGCCACGAAAACAGCCAATTGGCGTAATGTCATGCGCATGGTAAAAGCCTTAACGTTTAAAAGTATTCATGAATTATCTGATCATGCTAACATGAGCTTACTGTTTCGTGCCACGTTCAAATCATGTCAATTGAAAAATTTAGCGTAGAAAAAGTTTTATCTGTACACCGTTGGACACATAATCTCTTTAGTTTCACCATGACTCGTCCAGCTCACTTTAAATTCACTGCTGGGCAATTTGCACGTATTGGTTTAATGGTTGATGGTGAACTAGTGATACGTGCCTATTCGGTTGTTTCCTCGCCATTTGATGAAACACTGGAGTTTTTTTCAATTGTAGTTCCAGATGGCGCATTTACCTCAAATTTACAGCATTTAAAAGTGGGCGATGAACTCTATCTAGAGAAAATCTCTTATGGTTATTTAACCTTAGCCCGTTATCAGCAGCCTTTACCGCAGGATTTATGGTTGTTAGCAACTGGAACAGGTTTAGCACCTTTCTTATCTATGCTACAAGATTTTGAAACATGGACTAAATATCAACATATTCATCTAGTTTACAGCGTGCGGACTGCATCAGAACTTGCTTATGTAGATCGAATCCAAGAAATTGCGGATATTTTTGGTGCCGAGCATTCTGGATTTAAGTTTATCCCTATTATTACTCGTGATCCAAATGCAAAGTTGCATGATCGATTGCCAATTTTAATTGAGAATGGTGAGCTAGAAAAAGTTGCAGATTTAGCATTTAATCCAGCGAGTAGCCACATCATGCTTTGTGGTAATCCTCAAATGGTTGAAGATACCAAAGAAGCGTTAAAGGGGCGTGGGTTGGTGATGAATCGTCGAGGCGAAGGTAATATTGCGGTCGAAAATTATTGGTAATGAGCAGTGATTGTCGTTTCGTAGATGTTACTAAAACAGTAAAAGTGAAAATGTAGAACTGGTATGTCGGGGAGGATATGTTTTAGTGAACAAACATATCCACAAATTCGCGAATTTCTTGAATCGCTGTATCCACATCGGTGCTTAACCAAGTCGGTTCAAATATACCAATATAATGTTCTAATCGATCTTGAGGAACAACCAATCTGACAGGGCAATCTTCTTCAAGTAAACGCCAAGGAAGAATCGGTACTTCGTTGTCTAAGAAAGGTTGAACATTACGAATATCTACAATCATCGCATTAATACAATCTGGCAATGGCATGACTGAAAACTCTTCAGTGCGACGACGGAAATACTCTAAGTCTCCCCATTTTAAGATGTAGCTCGGCTTATTGAACTCAATAATTCCAATTAAATGTTCGTCACGTGTGTGATGTAAAAAACATTGATGTGTAACATCAGTGTCTAATTCAAGAGAAACACTTTTTTGGCTGTAGGACATAAAGCGGGACAATTTAGAAGCGAGGGCGCATATTATAGCTTATTTTTACCACATTCTAAAATCGCCTATATAATAAACAAAAAATCTAAAGATAAATAGTAGAGTTCTGCAACCAAAACAACGATAGTCCGAAGCTTCTTCACACAAAGCAACACAGTGTATTGTTAAGATAAAAGCCTAAGAAAATAAAAGGATGAGGGCAAGCTACGATGCATGATTTCAGTAAGCCACAACCTCACGTGGCAAGTAAGGAAGAAGTTGCACGCAAAAGGAAACTTCCAGTTTATATGTTAATTATCGTTGGGATATTTCTCGTTGCGTTACTTGTATACATGGTGGCTGATCATTCAGCTAATCCTGCTGCTCAAGCAGTTATGCTTAATTTGCAGTCGGTACTTTTGGATGCATAGACACCTTTTAAGACCAATATTCGTTTTTAAAAGCCCATTGGTGTGAACTGGTGGGCTTTTTTGCAAAATTATGAGTAATTTTTGTTGTATTAGTGATGCCATTTATTGATTGAAAAAAATACAGAAATTAAGGTTGGAGCACCTATAAATTAATTTTTATTTATAGATAAATCATAAGTGGTTTTATCAAGAGTTAAAAACACAATATAAGGATAACAATGATGAATGAGTTTTTTAGTGATCCCTCCCAAAGAGGAGGGTTTGACGCGATGTATTATTGGGATCAGTTTCAGCCAATTCTTGCTGCAATTGTCATCCTTTTATTAGGTTGGATTATTGCTTTAATTGTGGCTGCTGGAGTAAAAAAATTACTGCAAAAACTTGATACCAACCATAGATTATCTTCTGCAACAGGTCGAACACCCAATATTGAAAATCTAGTCTCGAAGCTGGTTTTTTGGTTTGTAATGATTCTTGCTGTTGTTGGCGCATTAAACGTTTTAAATATCAGTGGTGTGAGTGATCCATTTAGTAATATGGTCGGTCGTGTACTGGCTTATATTCCGAACTTATTAGCCGCAGTTGCTGTTGGATTCATCGGTTGGATTATTGCGCGTTTAGTTCGAGCGGGCTTGACCAATGTTTTAGCAAGAACTGAGTTAGATGAAAAGCTGAGCAATGAAGTTGGCGTTAGTTCTGTTAGCTCTAATATTGCCGAGATTATTTATTGGTTAGTTCTATTACTTTTCTTGCCAATCGTTTTATCAATTCTAGGCTTAACTGGACTATTAATTCCTGTACAGAATATGGTGAATGAAGCGATTGCTTATTTACCAAATCTATTCATCACCGGTGTGATCATTTTTGTGGGCTATATTCTTGCAAAAATTGTTCGCGGTATTGTTGAAGGTTTAAGTAATAGTTTAGGTTTACAAGCTCAAGCAGAAAAAGTGGGTTTATTCAAAAATTCAAATGTTTCTAAATTCTTAGGTTCATTTGTGTTTGCGATTATCATCATTACCACTTTGATCGTGGCATTCGAAGCACTTGGTATTGATGCAATTTCACAACCAGCTACGGCAATGCTTAATGAAATCATGCACGCTATTCCACAAATTATCGCTGCTGGTTTAATCCTGATTGTTGCTTATATTGTCTCACGATTTGTTGGACGTTTGGTGGCTGAGTTAATTTCAGGTGCAGGCGTAGACGAAGTACCAATGAAGCTTGATCTGCAACGCTTCCTTGGTCAAACGCGCGTTTCTGACATTATCGGTTACTTGATCGTATTCTTTACAATGCTCTTTGCGGTTTCCGAAGCAGCGAATCGACTTGGTTTGGAACAAGTCAGCGTATTGATTGCGATGTTTATTCAATTCGGTGCAGACATCCTGTTAGGTGCTGTAATCTTAGTAATCGGCTTCTGGCTGGCTAATGTGGTTGCCAATGTAGTTCAGCGTGGTGAATATAACAGTTCACGCTGGTTAGGTAATCTCGTTCGTATTTTAATTATGGGTTTAGTGATTGCGATGGGTCTCAAAGCAATGGGTATTGCGGACTCGATTGTTAATCTTGCATTTGGTTTAACTCTGGGTTCTGTAGCCGTCGCATTTGCGTTGGCATTTGGTCTAGGCGGACGTCAGCCTGCTGAACGTTTACTTACAGATTTGTTAGATAAAGCAAAAACTGAAGCTAAACAACCAAATCCATTACATAAAACTGAAACGACCACTTCGGCTCCTATCAATCCAACATCACCAACCCCAACCAATACAGTTAATCCGACGCCACCATCTCCACCGTATTCGGATGAATAGTCAAAATAATCTTTGATTTTTTTGAGCAATTCGACCACTCTAAGTAGAGTGGTCGTTTTGTTTGTATCAATACTATTGTCATTAATTGTGGGACTGTAGTGCGCATTTTTAAGCCAAGCTCAATGCTTTTACTGAAAAAATGACCTCAAAAGCAATTCATTTATATCTAAATTATCAATAGTCTCTAAATAAAAAGTCGATAGGAGAATGAAATGAAGAGGCCAAATCGAGTATTCGCACCTATTATTATTGCAGGTATAACTGTTGGGTTCTTAGCGAGTGCTTATAAATTTGTCGTTGCTAAATCGAACTCTTCCAAAGAGGAGCCTCTTAAAAGTACTCAAAAAATATCCGATACAGAGGCGGCGAACTCTTCAGAAATCAAACACAAATAAAAGTTGTTGCATAGATTTCAACGGATATTGAGTTTAAATCATCTCAGACAAATTGAGCTGCGGCTTGAGCTGATGCCCATGCCCATTGAAAGTTATATCCGCCAAGATGCCCTGTGACATCGAGTACTTCTCCAATAAAGTACAAGCCTTTTTGCTTTTTACTTTCCATTGTTTTGGAGGAGACTTCACTGGTATCTACACCACCGAGGGTGACTTCAGCAGTTCGATAACCTTCTGTTCCTGATGGTTTGACAGTATAAGCATGTAATTGCGCCGCAATATGCTCTAGTTGAGCATCGCTAATATTGCCAATAGCAGTTTCACTGTGATCTGCCCAAATCAATTGCTGTAATTCAATAACAATACTTTTGGCAGTAAATTCACTAAGCAAAGTTCTAAGTAGAACTTTAGGTTGTGATTTTTTTTTCTCTTTAAAAAATTGCTCAAAATCTTGGCTTGGGAAGAAGTTGATTTTAAAACTTTCACCGACATGCCAGTAATTAGATAGTTGTAAGGAACTTGGACCACTTAAACCGCGGTGGGTAAATAAAAGTGCTTCAGTAAATTGATGTCGATCGTTGACCAAAGTTGCATCTAATGCATTACCACTTAAACGAGTGGTCACCTCTTTAAATTGATCTGAAAAAGTAAAAGGTACAAGACCAGCGCGGGTTGGGAATACATGATGTCCAAACTGTTTCGCCAGTTCATAGCCAAAACCTGAACCACCTAATGTTGGAATCGATAAACCACCTGTAGCAACCACTAATGATTCACAGTGATACGTGCCTTGGTTGGTTTCAATAATAAAACCTGAATCTGCTTTATTTTTTACGTGTTCAACTTCGCAGTGTGTTTGAATTTCAACGTGCTTTGATTTGCTACATTCTGAAAGTAATAATTCCAGAATTTCTTTGGAGCCTTTCACGGTGAACAGCTGACCGTGTTTACGTTCTTCGTATTCGATGCCATATTCACAGACTAAACCAATAAAGTCCCAATTGGTATAACGAGTTAAGGCTGAAATCACAAAATGAGAATTTTCTGAAAGATAGTTGGAAGGCTCCACCTCTAAATTAGTGAAGTTGCATTTACCACCACCTGACATCAGAATTTTTTTACCGACTTTATTGGCTTTTTCAAGTATGACGACTGAACGTCCACGTTTGCCTGCCTCAGCAGCCAACATCAAGCCCGATGCACCTGCACCTAAAACAACCACATCAACTTGATGAACCATGAGCATTACTCGATAGAATACGAAAAGCGGGCAATTATAGAAGATTTAAAGCCTTTTGAGTACGTCGATTGTTTGATTAAAAAATATGCCTTTAAAATCAAGGCATGCTATAAAGTTGAGTTCTATAGAGGGGAAAATAATGAACGATAATACATTCTCAAAAGAAATTCAGCCCAACAACCAAGACCAAATGAGACAATATACGCTAATTGCATATGGTTTATATGCAGCCAGTATTTTTGTAGGTTTGACCAGTATTGCGGCTGTCATCATGAATTACATGAAACGTAATGAAGTACAAGGTACGTGGTTGGCGAGTCATTTTGAATGGCAAATCAAAACCTTTTGGTTCACGCTAATCGGTGCTGTGATTGGTTTCATCTTGTCATTTGTCCTCATCGGCATTCCAATCTTGTTTGCAGTGTCGATTTGGTTTATTTATCGCATCGTAAAAGGTCTTGTGGTGTTTATGGACAATAAACCAATCGGTGATGGATGGTTTTAAGTAGCGAGAATCAATAGATCAAAAGTCACTTCAGGGTGACTTTTATTTTATGCGTCCTTGTAGCCCACCTGTATGAATCGCTAAGATTCTCGCGTTCACAGGGAAGTGCCCTTGTTGAATTAAATCAAATAGTCCCATCATCATCTTAGCTGTATAGATTTGCTCTAGTGGAACAGCATATTGTTGTTCGAAATGCTGCATAAATTGCAACAGTTTAGAATTCGTTTTGGCATAACCACCACAACAATAGGCATCGGTTAAAGACCAGTTGGTTTTATTGGTCCACTTTTGAATATCCTGTTTAAGAAAATCACCTTTAAGTGCCGAAAAACCTAAAATATGTTGCTGGTCTGAACTACTTTCGATGATCCCTGCAATCGTGCCACCTGTGCCTACAGCACAACAAATCACATCATAATTTTCTTGATCATCAGCAGACAGAATCTCTTTTGTCCCTTGTATTGCAAGTTCATTAGTTCCGCCTTCTGGAATAGTCAAAGTATTTGGATAACGCTGTTTTAATTGTTGTAAATACTCAAGTTCGTAGCGAAGTCGATATTCAGCTCGACTAACAAAATGCAGTTGCATATCAAAATCTTGTGCGGTTTTCAGGGTTGGATTGAATGCTTGTTTAGCTAACTCTTCACCCCGAATAATGCCAATACTTTGGAAGCCAAAATAATGTGCTGCATATGCTGTTGCAGCGATGTGATTAGAGTAAGCCCCGCCAAAAGTCAGTACTTGATTTAAATTTTGTTGCTTAGCTTCGAGTAGATTGTATTTCAGTTTAAAAAATTTATTCCCTGAAATCTGAGGGTGAATGAGATCAAGACGTTTCACCGTCAATTGCACAGGAAAGGGAATTTCTAATGTTTGATAAGGTGTTGGAAAAGCGATGTGATCAAACATTTGAATAAACTGGAATTGGATTTGATCACATTGTAAATGTATTTGATTGAGAATGTCAGTACTGCATTAAGAGTCGGTATCTACAGAGCTAATCACGGACATACCCGGACGTAAATTTTCGATGCCTTTTTGGTTTGGATCTATCGCAATCCGTACTGCTATCCGTTGCACCACTTTAGTAAAGTTACCTGTGGCATTATCAGGTTTTAGTACACTAAATTCGGAACCTGCTGCAGGGGAAATTTGCTCAACATGCCCTGTGAATTTCTGATGATTCATGGCATCCACAGTAAAATACGCTTTTTGCCCAATTTTCATATTGGCAATTTGCGTTTCTTTAAAGTTTGCAATCACCCATGTTTGTTTCGGGATTAAATACAATAATTGTGTTCCTGCCGCCACGTATTGACCTACTCGTGGATTGACCTCACCCAGTTGTCCATCTAACGGTGCAACAATCGTGCTGTAATCCTTTGTGGTATTGGCTTGATCTAATTGCGCTTGTGCGCTATTCACTTGTGCTTTTAGTCCAGCTTGCGCGACTTGTGCCGTTTTTAATGCTTCTTGCGCCACGAGGATATTCGCCTGCGCTTGTTTAAGCAAAGCTAGATTATTTTGCGCATCCGCAGTAGCCTTGTCCTGTTCAGATTTTGAGGCGGCGCCACTATCTCCAAGTTGCTGATAGCGTTTGAGTTGTGCGACTGATAAATCATATTGTGCTTTGACTTGATCAATTTTGGCTTGTGCAGCGACAACATCTGCTTGACGCTGAGCAATCGCTTGAGTTTGATTGGCTAGACTATTTTCTGCTTGATCGACGCCTGAAACTGCCTGCGTGACTTTTTGATCATAGGTAGTCGCGTCAATATGCATCAAGGCTTGGCCTTGTTTGACCTGATCAAAGTCTTTGACTAAAACATCTTTGATATAGCCGTTAATCTGTGAGGAAAGAATAGTAGTTTTTCCTTTCACGTAACTATTGTCAGTTTGTTCAATCGCCGTATGAAACGGACCAATCCGCCACGCCCATAAAATAATCGTAACGCCCACGATTAGAACTAAAAGCATCCACCATAAGGTTGAGCGTTTGGTTTTAATCAATTTGCTGGTTGTAGGTGGGGGCGGTGGTGGCATTTTCGGCACAGATTCGGGCGCTTTTTCAGTCTGAGCATTGATATTCTGCTCAGTCTTTTCAGCTTTATTCTTTTCAGAATTTTCTTGTTCAGACATAATCTCTTTCTCAATCAAATACGATGAAAGTTAACTTGCTGTTTGCAGGTTTTTTCGCGTTTTATACTGATTACGCGCATATTTAAATAGGCCCCATAACAGTAAAACAACGGCAAAGATGCCATTGAGTACAATCACATCGTTATAGGCACGCACTTGGGCTTCACGCATCACCACTTTATTCAAATTCTGTAAGGCTTGATTGTTTTGTAAAACAGGATCATTGCTACTGAGCATTGCACTTCGTTGATAGGCTTGCAAACGCTGTGCAACCAACGGATCTGTAGGGTTGAGATGACTATTAATCTCAACTTTATAATCATAAGTTTGGCGTTGTTGGTAGGTATTAAAAAATGATGAACCGACTAAACCACCAAAGTTTTGTGTGGCTGAGAACAATACAATAAAGGTCACAACATATTGAGGACCACGTTGTAAGGTACGCATAAAACCCATCAATAACAGTGGACCAATAAATACGCCACCTGCAAAACTCACCAAGAATTGACTACGATAAAAATTGGCAGGTCGTACATCACTGCTTAAGTGATAATCCAAAGCACAGGCGATCAGAATTAAAATTTCTGCAAGAAATAAATTTAAAATCAATCGTTCACGATGAAAGGTTAAAGCACTGAATACACAACCTGAAATCGTTCCACAGAAAATAACCACATACAATGGAACAAATTGATCAGGACCCATACCGACTGTTTTTAAAAAATTGACAGCAGCATAACTTTGTTCTGACATTAATAGTCTCAGAGCAAAAGCGCTCACTACAAAGCTGAGTAAGTCACCTGCGGCGAGCCAACGAGTCATAATCAGGGGATTGGTTCGGTAATGTTCATAGGTTAAACCCAATACAATTAAACAAAAGCCGATAATTAAGGTATAAGCCAGCCAAGGGCTATCAAACCACCAATGAATAGGACCTTGTGTTAACACGATACATAGACAGGCGAAACCCGGAGCGAGTAGCGCAAAAGTAAAAAAGTCTTGTTTCTCAAAAACAGCGAGACGCATACTTCGAGGCAGTTTTAATGCCACCACCATTGCAAAACAACAAATTGCCAAACCTAGTTCAAATGTATAAATCACATCCCATTGATTCGCGCTCAGTAGAAATGGTGAGATAATCCAAGCCAAAGGCAAACCGAGTTGCTGAAAACCGAATGCTAGATAAATCCCTTTTGCCATATCTGCTTTACCAAAAGCTTGCATGGTGTAATACATACCTAACGAGCTGAGAGGCGCGGCGGCTAAACCTGCAATAAAACGCACAAATAAAGCCATTTCATAGGTTTTGACAAAGATGTGTAAGATCAATACAGCAATGAAAACTAATAAGCCAATTTCTGAAAATAGACGTAAGCCATATTGCTGTCGAGCTTTAAACAGAATTAAATTTGAACTGACATTTGCCATCACATAGGCGGCGGGTAACCAAGCAGCTTGTGATGGTGTAAGTCCATATTCACCTTGGAAAATCGGTAAATTAGCGATGATAAAACCATTGCTTAAACTTGCAGCAATACATATAAACAGCCCAATAGTAAAATAAGCAATACGTTTTGGCTTTGCATGAGCAATTGCTGCTGGTGAACCGGGAAGCGTAGGACGTTCATCGGCTGACCAATCGGGTGGAGTTTCAAGATAGCGAGGGCTGTTATCCATATTATTCCTCGAACTAAATTTTAATGCCGTTTAATAATAATTCTATTGCACGTTTTGCGAGTCGAACTTGATCAGAAGCATGGTGTCCTTGAAATGAAGAGCCTAAAATTGCAGTAATCATGCCAAAATCTTGTGGTGTCAGATCAGCGCGACACAATTGATGTTCTATCGCTTTATCAATTAAAGGTTGTAATGCTTTATCTCGTCGCTCATAAATGTTTAGCATGATTGGGTCTTCGCGATCAATGATACGCCAGTAATCAATCAGTACGACCAAATGGGGGAGTTGTTCGATATGTCCTTCAATTAAGCGAATAAAACCATCATTAAATTCAAGTAAAGCCTCAGCCCTTTGCTCTAAACGGGTGATCGCTCTTTCGAGTAATGCAGCAATTAAAGCCTTCCGATCTGCGAAGTTACGGTAAAAGGTTGCTCGCCCCACACCTGCATGATCAATAATGGCTTGTAAAGGTACATGAACGCCTTGCTTGCGAAAGATTTCTTCCGCTGCATTGAGTAATTCATCACGATTATGTGCTGCCAATTGCTGACGTTTGATCATAGATGCAAAGGATTAAGGAACTTAAATGATATTTAACGGACATTTTTGTCCGAAGTAAATAACATGAGACATATTGTTTTGTTTAATTAAGGTAAAATATAACTTAGAAAGCTGATGTATAAAAATAGAGTTGCTTCAAAACAACACTCTCTTGGAAAATAAAATGACCAAACAAGGTATGAAATGCAGCAATTTTTAAATCGATTCACTTTGGGGATTCGACATCGCCCATACTTATCTGCAACTTTTAGTCTGGGGTTGGTGATTTATGCTGCGCTGCATTTTTTTACGGATTGGCAATGGGCGACTTGTTTGCAGATCGGCTGGAATATCGCCATTTGGTTATATTTATTTCTGACCTTAAAAATGATGTGGCATTTAGACGCAACTCATATTTTGCAAAGAGCCAAACAACAAGATGAAGGTAAATGGGCAATACTATGTGTAGTGCTTATTGCGATTGTGATCTGTTTTATTTCGATAGTTGTACAACTGAGCCACGTACCAAAAGATCAAGCCACTTTGAAAGGCATACTTATTTTGTTGACCATTGGCACGATCTTCTCAACATGGTTATTGCTGCATACCTTATTCGCCATTCATTATGCACATGATTTTTATCTAGCAAAAAGCCGTCATGCAGATGGTGGTCTAGATTTTCCAAAGACGGAACAACCTGATTATCTCGATTTTATCTATTTCAGTTATATCATTGGTACTTCTGCCCAAACCGCCGATGTTTCTATTACCAGTTCTCAACTCAGACATCTGAATATTTTTCACTGTGTGTTAGCTTTTATTTTTAATACCATGATTTTGGCGGTTGCGATCAATGTTGCAGCCAGTTTGATTGGTTTTAATTAATAACTTATTTTTATTAATTTTATCAAAATTGATCATTTTTTATTTTGGTTAGGGTCGGCTATTTTAAATGAGTCAACGACTACAAGGATAAGAAATGAATACGCAACATCAAGTGAATCAACAGCAGTATCAAGATAAATCTCAGGTTTATTTAACCAGTGCGGTGCATGCACAAGGCATTGAATTTCAGAAAATGCAGCAATTGATTCAGTCCCATGAAATTAAAACAGTTTTGGATTTGGGCTGTGGAGGTGGGCATGTCAGTTACCATATTGCTCCTTTGGTGGACGAAGTTATTGCTTATGACTTAACACCGTCTATGGTGAAAATCGTTGCTGAACAAGCTAAGCATAAAGGTTTGGACAATGTGATTGCCCAGCAAGGTGCAGCGGAGGCTTTACCATTTGATGATCAACGTTTTGACTGCGTGATCACACGCTATTCAGCTCATCATTGGCAAAACGTGGCACAGGTGATGGCGGAAATTCACCGTGTATTGTCACCACAAGGCAAGGTGATTATTGTTGATATTTTAGGAAACTCAAATCCTGTTCTTGATATCTTCTTTCAAACCATTGAAACGATTCGTGATCCGAGTCATGTACGTAATTATAGTTTAGAAGAATGGATGCATTTTGCTGAATATGCTGGATTTACAATTGAAACAGTTGAAAAACAGCGCTTAAATTTAGACTTCCAAAGTTGGACTGAACGTATGCAAACACCCGTACATGCAGTTGAAACGATCAGATATTTACAACGTAAAGCTTCTGATCATGTACAACAGTATTATCAGATTCAATCGGATGGTTCATTTAGTAGTGATGTGATTTATTTAGTGCTTAAAAAATAAAGTTCTTGGACTCTAATGATTTATAGCGATAAGCAGGGTGTTGTTTTTATAGTTATTGGAAATAACGCCCTATTAGAATAGACCTTTTGAGATTTTTTATAGGTGAAATTTAATTAAATAAGTGGAGTAAGTTTATAAATAATGGGCATGTTTGAATGATGTGTTTTAGCTGATGGTGTTGACCCAACTAGTAAATAAATCATGCAAATTTCAAATTTGAGTTGAAATTTTGAATCGATATTTTTCTGTATATTTGTTTAATATTTTTGATTTTAAACAAAATAGTTGTGTTTTGAATATTTGATACTGACTAAAAAAACAGTATCTTCTTTGACTGCTTTTCGCATAAAATATTTATGGAAAATTATTCTAATTTTGAGGTTTATCTTGGAATCAATATTGATTTTAGGCTCGATTACATTGGCACTGATGTTAGGTGCGATTAGCCCCGGTCCTACATTTATTTATGTGGCAAAAAACTCGATTGCGATTTCACGTAAACATGGTTTATTTACTGCGCTTGGCACAGGTACGGGTGCAGCGTTGTTTGGCTTTCTCGCTGTGATGGGTTTACAAGCTATCTTGCTCGCAGTGCCTTCAGCTTATTTGGCTTTAAAAATCTTTGGTGGTTTGTACTTACTTTGGCTCGCTTATAAAATTATTAAACATGCCAAAGAGCCGATGGAGTCTACAGAAGGCAGCGTCAATAATATGAGCTATGCACAAGCTTTCCGTTTAGGTCTCATTACGCAGTTGAGTAATCCTAAAATTGCGATTGTGCTTGCGAGTATTTTCACTGCGTTATTGCCAAAAGAAATACCGACTTATTTTTATGTGGTTTTACCGATGCTATGTTTCTTTATTGACGCAGGTTGGTATTCTCTGGTTGCGGTGGCACTGTCTGCGGAAAAACCACGCCGTGTATATTTAAAGTTTAAGAAAGTATTTGATCGTGTTGCAGGTGGGGTAATGACCTTGCTTGGGTTGAAGTTGATCTTTGGGATGAAGTGATACCGTAAAAAAGCGACCAAGAAGGTCGCTTTTTTGATGGGTTAATCCTAAGTAAATATATTTAATCTTTGAAATGAGTTGGAATCCATTGATAGCTTTTTCCATCCGCAGAATAAATATGTCCAATCCCCGGAAATGGCAAATGAGGCGCAGCAATGGTTTGACCATTTTTAGCGAAATTAGTAAATTGCTTTAAACGTGTTTGAACCGCTTTTTTCGGGTCTATATCGTATTCAATTGCCGTTTCAGGTTTGTCAAATTGCACGGTATGTGAATGGACAATATCACCGATAAAGACTACAGATTCACCTTTGGTTTTTAGTTCATAACTAAAATGTCCTGGTGTATGTCCCGCCGTGTTAATGACTTTAAAGCCCTGAATTTCATCACCGAGTTTATACGTTTTAAAACGTTGTTTGGTTTGGTACGGGGCAATGGCTTCCTTAATCTTTTCGACTGTCCCTGAGTAATTGGCTTGTTTCTCTTTTGGTAATTTTGCCGCTTGTTTTGGATCTAACCAATATTTTGCTTCATCATCTGATACATAGACTGTCGCATTAGGGAAATTGGCAACGCCATCTTTACTGATACCACAGACATGGTCTGGATGTAGATGTGTGAGTAAAATCGTATCAACTTGTTCAGGTTGATAGCCTGATGCTTTTAGATTGCTTAAAACTGAACCTAAATGAGCACCGAAACAACTGGCTGCACCACTATCCACTAATACCAGAGATTTTCCTGTATTAACGAGGAAGGCATTGATAGATGTTTGCACGCCTTTATCTTGATCGGCATAGTATTTCTTCAAAATTTGTTGCACTTGTTGCGGTGAAATATCTTTAAACAAGCTTGGCGACATAAAGTTTGTACCATCGAGCAGGGCTGTGATTTGTATGTCACCTGCTTGATATTGATAGTAACCAGCGACTTGCTTTTGTTGTTCAATGATTGGTAAAGTTTTGGTTGTTTCTGCATGGCTCAGTAAAGGGAAGCACGAGCTTAATAAAGCCAAAGCAACTATTCTTTTCATTTATAAATATTCTCGAATTTAATTGAATTGTCTACTTTTTAGCACGGATACCTATTCTTTAAAAGCAAATAATCAAGCTAAAAGAAATCATATAATCTTCGATTGTGTTCTTGGATAAGAGGTTTCGCCTGTACATAAGGAAAAATATATTTTGTATCTAGTTTTAGGGAATCTATTCGATTCAAAATATTAGCCCTTATTTCAATTGTCTCCATTCAATAACAGCACAAATAACAGTAATTGGCAGAATGAAAACAAATTGTAGATATAAGAAAATGGGCAACCATTCGTGAGAAAATTGTGAGATTAGTAATGAAACAGGTGTCCATAAAAAACCAGTACAACAACCATAAGTGATAACTCGGTATAAATTGGCATCCGCTAACTTATTCTTGAATAGATGTAAAAATAATTCACCTGTGATATAGGCTGGAATGTAGCCAATAATATAGCCAACTACAATCGCAATCAGCATTAAAACAAACATTGGCATAACCACGCTTGGAGTGATTAGACCTTGTAAAAAACGAGCTGGGTGGTCTGAATAAATCAAGATATGGAAACTGATCACAATGATGAACGTTCCAATGATTGGACCATAACGAGTAAATGCTGTAGTTGAGAATTTATTCTTATTCATTTATGAAATTTAGTTTGATTTATTTCAAAATAACACAAAAGGGCTTCCGAAGAAGCCCTTTATACTTTATATCTTAAGACACTTTATCACCAGCTTTAGCGCCAGATTCCGGTGAGATCACCCAAACACCTTCGCCATTACCTGCGGCAAGTACCATACCGTTAGAAATACCAAAACGCATCTTACGTGACGCAAGGTTAGCCACCATCACTACTAATTTGCCTTTTAAATCTTCTGGCTGATAGAACTCACGAATACCACTAAATACATTACGTGGTTCAGCTTCACCTACATTTAAAGTTAATTGAAGTAATTTATCAGAACCCTCAACGGTTGCTGCTTCTAAAACTTCTGCTACACGGAGGTCAACTTTCATAAAGTCTTCAATACCAATAATCTCAGCTTCACCCACTTTAGGTTCAGGCTTTTTCTCGGCTTTCTTCTCTTTTTTCTTTTCCACTTTTGGCGCTTCTGCCGCAGCAGCTAAAGAGTCTTTAGATGCATCAACCATGGCTGCAACTGCTTTAGGATCAACACGCTGCATAAGCGGTTGGAATTGAGCAATTTCGTGTGCAACGAGGATTTGCTGACGTGATGCAAAGTCAAAGCTTTCAAGTTGTAAGAAAGACTGAACTTGAGCCGCAAGTGTTGGAAGTACTGGAGCTAAGTAAATTGCAAGCTGACGGAATAAGTTGATACCAACTGAGCAAACATCATGAACTTGTTGTTCTTGACCTTCTTGCTTCGCAAGCGCCCACGGTTTTTTCTCATCAATATATTGATTCGCTTTGTCCGCAAGAGCCATGATTTCACGAATAGCAGCAGAGAATTCACGTGCTTCATAGGCTTGAGCAATTGAATCACCCGCATCAATAAAGCTTTGAACCAGTTCAGGTTCAGCGCAAGTGCTTGAAAGCGTATTATTGAAATTGCTGTTAATGAATTTTGCACAACGGCTGGCAATATTCACTACTTTACCTACAAGGTCTGAATTCACTTTTTGTACGAAGTCATCTAAATTCAAATCTGAATCTTCAACTTTGTCAGAAAGCTTAGAAGCAAAATAATAACGTAAATATTCAGGATTCAAGTGCTGTAAATAAGTTTCAGCTTTAATGAATGTTCCGCGAGATTTTGACATCTTCTGACCGTTCACCGTTAAGAAACCATTTACGAATAAACCAGATGGCGTGCGGTAGTTCGCACCTTCAAGCATTGCAGGCCAGAACAGTGCATGGAAGTAAACAATGTCTTTTCCAATGAAGTGATAAACTTCTTTGTCGCTGTCTTTTTTCCAAAAATCATCAAAACTTAAGTCAGGACGTTTGGTTTTGATGTAGTTTTCAAAACTCGACATATAACCAATTGGTGCGTCTACCCAAACATAGAAATATTTGTTTGGCGCATCTGGAATTTCAAAACCGAAATAAGGTGCATCACGAGAAATATCCCAATCCGATAAACCTGCTTCAAACCATTCATCTAGTTTGTTGGCAATCGAAACAGGAAGACGACCTTGGTCACGTGTCCATTTTTGTAAGTATTCTGAGAAATTCGGCAATTTAAAGAAATAGTGGTCTGATGATTTCTCGACAGGAGTCGCACCACTTAACGTTGAGCGTGGATTCAATAATTCGGTGGCATTGTACGTTGTACCGCACACTTCGCACGCATCGCCGTATTGATCTTCCGATTTACATTTTGGGCACGTGCCTTTAATGAAACGATCAGACAGGAACATACCTTTTTCAGGATCAAAAAGCTGATTTACAGGTCGAATTGCGATATTGCCTGCTTCACGGTTCTTAATATAAATTTCTTCTGAACGAGCCTTGTTCTCATCACTGTTAGTTGAATCATAGTGATCGAAATGCACACCAAAACCATCAAAATCACGAATGTGTTCTTTTTGAACATTGGCAATTTGCGCTTCAGGGCTGATGCCATTGGCTTCAGCACGTAACATGATCGCTGTACCATGAGCATCATCCGCACATACGTAAGTCACGTCATGACCCATTGCACGCATCGCACGAACCCAAATATCTGCTTGGATATAACCGAGTAAGTGACCCATATGGATAGGACCATTGGCATAAGGAAGGGCATTGGTGACTAAAATTTTACGCACGGATATTGTTCTCTCATTCGTATTTGCAAGGTGGATGATTTTACATGACTTAAGAGCGACTTGCACAAAGGAATCGGTGAAATCTTTAGCCTAATGAGAAATCATTATTTTTAAACTTCATGCAAGTTTCACTTTGGCTTCAATCAAAGTACATCTGTTTGATCGAGAATAATCACAATATCAAAGAGAGGAAAATAAAAATGAGGTCTTGGTCATTAGTTTTTTCATCAGTCTCAGCAAGTATAGTTTCTGTTTTAAGTTTTGTGATTCCATTTTGTTTGTTCTTAAATTATCGACAGAACCATCTTATTCATGTGGTGAGCGATGGCATGGAAGTCATGATGTATCTGACCCCAATCCTTCTCATTTTGGCTTTTATCTTTTATTTGATTGTTCTAGCAATATTGAAATTACCCACTCAGATTTTTGATTTATTGCAGTTTTTAAAAATAAGTTTTGTGATCTTCATTGCTTGGGCTTTACTGGTCTTAACGATTCTGTTCGAAGATCAAGTGAACCCCATTGATTTCTCAACTTTAAAGATCGGCATTATGTTGTATTTCATGATGCTGCCGATTTTGGCTTTAGGATGTATGAGTGCGAACAGTTGTTATTTTTTGATGGATAAAGTAAATCAAAAGAAGAACATGATCCTATTTTGATTTAAAAAAAGTATGCATCCCAAAGGATTACATACTTTGCATCTGCTTAATGGTTACACTTTGCTTAGCGTTCTTTCTTAAAGAGATGATTTTCCCTTTAGACAAGAAGTGGATGTGGTAGCTTTTTAAACTATTAGTTTTTGGATCAACCGTGATTTCAGCAAAGAGTGGCGTTTGCCAAAGTTCATCACTTCCTAGAGTACCTAGCCAAGCTTGAGCTTTAATTACAGCGGTAAATTCATCTTTAACTTGTAAGTCGCTAATGCTCATTTCGCTGCACCAATGAACGGTCTTTGGAAATTCAACTTTTGAAAATTTCCAACAGATCGAAAGTGCTAAGCTTGTTGCAATTCCAGCATAATCATTGCTCTCATTATGAATGACGAGAAGTAATTGTTCTGCTAAATCACCCTCAAAAGAATCAATCATGTTTTGAATTCTTTTTTTACTCGACAGGATATAGTTCAGTCGTTTTTCTTGAGCTTGAAGTTCATGTTGAATTTCTAAAAGTTCATTTTCATTCATAGATAAAGCTTTATCAATAAAGTTAGGATTACGATAGTGCAAAAGTATATCTGATCTAATTGTTTATATTGTGAATAGTTTTTAATTGAAATTTGATGGTTGTAAAAATGATCGAAACACCAAGACTGATTTTGCGCCAATGGTTAGAAACAGATTATTCACGTTTTGCAGAGATGAGCGCTGACCCGCAGGTAATGGAGCATTTTCCGAAAATACTTAATCGATCAGAAAGTGATGCTTATATTGATAAATTAAAAGCAATCATTCAAAAACAAGGTTGGGGTTTTTGGGCAGTGGAATTAAAAGAAACTCAACAATTTATTGGTTTTGTGGGTTTACATGATCAACCCACACAATTTTCCTTTTCACCTTGTGTTGAAATTGGTTGGCGCTTAGATCAAGCTTTTTGGGGAAAAGGTTATGCGTCAGAAGCGGCAAATGCAGCCTTAGCTTTTGCTTTTGATCAGTTGAAACTAGAAAAAGTTGTATCTTTTACCACCCTAGATAATAAAAAATCTCAAAAGGTGATGGAGAAGATAAAAATGAGAAAGATCACAGAATTTCAACATCCTGCTTTAGATCTCAATCATCCATTAAGCTGGCACGTACTGTATGAATTATCTAAACATGAGTTTAAAGGGTAAAACTGCTGTTATTCTTTTATATGATTTTTATATCTAAAAATTCAAAAGGTTATCGAACAGAAATGATTTGAATCTTCCTGTATCCCAATTGTTTCAATTTGCAGCAATCACTTAAAAACTTATCTAAACGCGGTATAACTAAGACTGCTCCAAACAATATATATTTACCTATAAGTGAGGAAATAAGATGACAAATGAAAAAATTGACGAGTTAAAAACTCAAGCTGCTGACTTAGGTAATGATTTAAAACACAAAGCAAAAGAAGCGCAACTTCAAGGTGAAAAAGCAGTTGATGATTTAAAACATTCTGCTGAAGAGTTGAAGTTAAAAGGTGAAAAAGCGATTGATGATTTAAAAAGAGATGCTTCGGAACATAGTTCTGAAAATAAAGAAGCTTTTTCAAATAAAGTGGACGAAATTAAGTCTAAACTTGAAGATACTCAACATGCGGTTCAAGACAAATTCGACCATTTGAAAGAAGAAGCGAGTCACAAACTAGATGATGCAAAAGCAAAAGCTGCTGAATTAAAAGATGAAGCTGCTGCAAAATTTGATGATTTAAAAGCTCAGGCGAGCACTAAAATTGATGACTTAAAAAAAGCAGCATCGGATACCATCAATAAATTCAAAGGTTAAATCGGTTAATCTTTAAATGAATGACGCTCATATCGAGAGAAGAAATTAAGCTATAAAAATGAGCAATTATCTTCCCAGATATGAGCGTCAATTCTTCAATACTGCTAAACTAGCCAAACTCAGTGATATGTTGATCTGTTTTTGGAGTAAACAAAATGTCGTGGCTTTCTTCGCTAAAATCTGTTTTTTCACCCGCACAAGAGGTGAAGGAAGATGAAATTCAGACAGTTCTCCAAAGTTATATTCTGCCAAATTCTGAAAACGCACTCAAAGAGCGTATCACTCAAGTTAATGTTCAAGGGCGTATTTTACAGCTCACTATAAATACATTCCCTGAAGAAAAAGATCATTTGCAACAAATCCATGATGAACTTGCAGATGCCTTAGAAAAGTGTGGCATTCAAGAGCTGAATCTTCATATTATTCAGCAGAAAAATCCTGCACATGGTGAGGCTGGGCATAGTTGTTCATCTAAACCCAAAGCTGAAAATGCGAATTTACCTCCTGTGAGGGATGCTTCACCAAAAGCTGAAGTTGATCCAAATAATCCACCAATACAAAAAGCTGCTCCGCAACAAAGAGATGTTGCTGCACATCCACGCATTCAAAATGTGATTTTGGTATCTTCAGGTAAAGGTGGTGTCGGAAAATCTACGACAACTGTGAATCTTGCTTTAGCACTACAGCAACTTGGTTTAAAAGTTGGTGTTTTGGATGCTGATATTTATGGTCCAAGTATCCCTACCATGTTAGGCAATGCTGGACGCACACCACAAATCGAGAATGAACATTTTGTTCCTTTAGATGCTTATGGTATGGCTGTGATTTCGATTGGTCATTTAATTGGTGCGAACAATACACCTGTTGCTTGGCGTGGGCCTAAAGCCACTGGCGCATTGATGCAATTATTTAACCAAACTTTATGGCCAGACTTAGATGTGTTGGTGATTGACATGCCACCAGGTACAGGCGATATCCAATTAACGTTGGCACAACGTATCCCTGTGACAGGGGCAGTCATTGTCACAACACCGCAAAATGTTGCCTTGATGGATGCAGTAAAAGGGATTGAATTATTCAATAAAGTAAACATTCCTGTACTGGGTGTCATTGAAAATATGTCGACTCATATTTGTTCAAATTGCGGACATGAAGAACAAATTTTTGGTACAGGTGGCGGTGATCAGCTTTCTGAACAATATGACATACCTTTATTAGGACGTTTACCCTTAGATGTAAAAATCCGTGAGAATGCAGATCAAGGTAAACCAAGTGTGATTGCAAAAGATGTCGCATCTGAAAGCTATTTAAATATTGCACAAGCAGTTTTACAACAAATGCAAAAATTACCGCAGCGTCAGCGAGATGATAAACGTATCTTCTAAGTGATTGCATGACTAAAAGCCCAACGAAACGTTGGGCTTTTCTTTATCTGTAATGTTGAAAATATAACGATTAGTAAAATTTGGCACATGAATTGCTTCATCACTATTTTATTTTCGAGTGATGGTATGAAGTCAATTAAAAGAGCTGTAGGTTTTTTAGGATTGTGCAGTGCACTTTTACTGAGTGCTTGTAATGGTGATGATTCCCCAAAACAGACTGAGCAATCACAAGTTAAATTACAACCTATTGTGATCCAAGGTGCATTACCTGTCGAATCTGAACGTATGGCATCAAAATTAGATAACGTCAGTGTTGAAATGATAGGAGAGTGGAAATTTTGGAAAGGCACTTATAAAGGTTATCCAATGATCATTTCTAAAACAAGAATGGGAATGAGTAATTCAGCCGCTGCAACAGCATTAGCTATTCAACGCTATCAACCGATTGCGATTATCAATCAGGGAACATCAGGCGGGCATGATCCAGCTTTGAATGTATTTGATATTGTTTTAGGTAAATTCACTACCAATATAGGGGCATTTAAAACGCCAAAAAAACCGATTGGTGATGGTTCAAATGCATTGGAATGGAACGAAGCTTTTGATGTACTTCCTGATGATGAGGCTGACCCAGAGCCCATTGCGATACGAAAATTTGAAGCAGATCCAGAGTTATTAATTGCGGCTTACAAAGCTAAACCGAATTACAGCAAAGGGAAAGTGGTAGAAGGAACCATTGGTTCTGCGGATGTTTGGAATAATGAACTAGATCGAATTGATTTGTTGCGTAAAACTTATGGAACATCCGTTGAAGAAATGGAGGCTGCATCTGTCGCTCAGGTTGCACATCAATTTAATGTCCCATTCATTGGTATTCGTATTTTATCAAATAATATTACAAACAATGGAGCCTATAACCCCGCGACTGGTGAAGCGTGTCAAGATTACGTGCTGGATGTCGCAGAACAATTTATGAAAGCTAAAAGTGAAATAAAGTAGTTTAAACGTAAAGAAAGAAGAATGTTAAATCACTTCTTCTTTCTGAAGTTTAGAGCGGGCTTTCCAGTTTTTAATCACGACCCAACGCCACAATAAATGAGTCGCAAAATAAAAAATAATGGCAAATAAAATAGCTTCAATCACTAATCCTGAAACCAATATTTTTGCAAGACTAAAATCAATATGGCCATGACCAAAATTTTTTAACCAATTGATAATTTGATGAAGGACACCCAGTAGCATATCTTTATTAATCATATGAACGTGATAGATCTTACTACCAAACCAAAAACCGAGGTAAAGAATAGGAACTACGGTAAAGGGGTTCGTCAACCATGCCATACATAAGCCAATCGGTAAATTCACCTCAAACCAAAGTACGGTTAAGATAATAAAAATACTGTGAAAAGGGACAGGTAAAATACCCCAAAAAGTACCAATAAACATGGCTTTAGCAATAGAGTGTCGATTTACATACCATAGCAGCGGATTTAAGGTGCGTTCGCCAAATATCCTCATAAACTTAAGACGAGCGACTTTTTCCGATGAAGGAAGCCACTTCTGAAAGAATTGCTTAGGCATAAAGTTAAAAATAGATCTTAAAGAATCAATATATGGCGATAAAATAACACTATTTACTTATTAGAAGCTTAAAAATGTACTGATACGTGAAATTGTGTGCTGAAAGTGATTATCAATATTCAAGATAATTTGTATTCAAAATATACAATCTAAATCACATGACTCAGCAGTAGAGTGGGCTTGTAATTGATAAAAGCTAAATAAAATAAAAGCTTGCATAACTCATAGTCATAAGTGCTTACAGTTATTTTTTTGCTATAGATTTGTAATTGGATTAGTCTGAAACTAACTCTTAGTGAGGTCATTCAATGATTTCATGGTTTTTTATTGGTTTAGTTATAACCATTCTCCTAACACCAGGTCCTACCAATACTTTACTTGCATCTTCAGGGATACAAGTCGGTTTGCGTAAGTCTTTATTATTGATTCCTGCCGAAGCATTGGGCTATATCATTGCAATAAGCACATGGGGTTTTTTGATTGGTAAAGTTTCGACTACCTTGCCTTTATTACCTACTTTTCTAAAATTATTGAGTGCTTGCTATATTTTATTCCTCGCATTGAAATTATGGCGTACAGCAGACCAAGAAGTTGTATTAAATCAGCCAACCATCCGTCCAAGAGAACTTCTCTGCGCGACCTTACTTAATCCTAAAGCACTTTTATTTGCTTCTGCCATTTTTCCAGCAGCCGTTTGGAAAAGCCAAGAACTTTACATTGCTCACATGAGTACATTTGTCGGGTTGATTTTGCCAATTGCAATGTTCTGGATTTGTGTTGGTGCAATTTTAGCGACCAATAAAGTGACGTGGCTATCGCAAGCAAAACTTCAAAGAACTGCATCTATTGTACTAATCAGTTTCGCTATTCCTATCAGTTATTCTGCCCTTAGTAATTTATAGAATAAATAAATACCCTGACGTTGACATATCAATAGGGGGTATTGTTTTCATTAAAGTCATTTTAAGTTAAAGTAACCGCCAATCATTAACTTAGATTTTGGATAAAAGTCATGGCAATAAAATCTGATCGTTGGATTCGCGAAATGAGCGAAAAACACGGCATGATTGAACCTTATGCAGAAAATCAAGTTCGTTTCGATGAAAACGGAGAAAAGCTGATTTCTTATGGGGTATCTAGCTATGGCTATGATGTCCGTTGCGCGCGTGAATTTAAAGTATTTACGAATGTTCATTCCGCAATTGTTGATCCCAAAAACTTTGACGATAGAAGTTTTATTGATATTGAATCTGATGTTTGTATTATTCCGCCAAACTCATTTGCTTTAGCGCGTACAATTGAATATTTCCGTATCCCGCGTAATGTATTAACCGTTTGTTTGGGTAAGTCAACCTATGCGCGTTGCGGCATTATTGTAAACGTAACGCCTTTAGAGCCTGAATGGGAAGGTCACGTTACACTTGAGTTTTCAAATACAACAAACCTTCCTGCACGAATTTACGCAGGTGAAGGGGTGGCGCAAATGTTGTTCTTTGAAAGTGATGAAGTCTGTGAAACTTCATATAAAGACCGTGGTGGTAAATACCAAGGTCAAACAGGTGTGACTTTACCTAAGACTTAAAGAAAACCCATCATTTGTAAATGATGGGTTTTTTAATACAATGATTTTAAAACGCTTCCTTCATCACAATAATTGTTCAGACGAATGAAGCTAGTAATTAATAAAAAATAAGATACAATCAATACAGTTTGATTTGTTTTTGTACAAGATCACTGAAGTTGCTATTGCCTTATTTAGGTAAGTATTTGATCAGGCAGAAATGAGTAATAAAAAGAACATATGGATGTTTTACATGGAGGTCGTTATGCGACGGTTTAAGTCTCTATATTTTGCAATGTTGGTGTTGAGTAGTAGTGTATGCCTTAATTCTGCTTATGCGTCCTCCGAAGGTTTGCAACGTTTGAGCGATAGTGAAATGTCTGCAACAACAGGGCAGGCATTAATGAGTTTAACTTATATATCACCGAAAGATACTCTCAATTTAGAATCGCAAAGAACAGGAGTTTCTAATCCCAGCAATGGTGGCGTTGGATTTTACAAGCTAGGCTTAGAAGCGACATTAGAATTAAATGCAAATATAAAAAAATTGCAATTAGGTTGTGGTGGTGTAAATGGTTCCGGTGCGTGTGATATTGATTTTGATAATGTAAGTTTAAGTGGTGTAGCAGATACTCGAGAAGGGCGAGTACAAAGTGATGCAAAAATCACGAATCCTTTTTTTGAATTTGCAATTAAAAATCCAAATTCAGCATCTACTCGTGAGATATCTGGTATTCGTTTTAGTGCTGAATCAACTCAAGGCTTACTAACTATTGGGACGGAAAATTCGGCTACACCAAATGGTATCAATAGTTTAAGTGGTTATATGGTAGTAGCTCCTCAGACTGGTTTAGCAACAGTTAATTCTTCTCGTGTAACACAAACAGGTCCAGCGTGTACGGTCAATGCAACTAATGGTTGTGGTCTTAATCAGGCAATTACAGGTAAGGCTCGAGGCACAATTCTTTTTGGGGCTGGTTTTAATCTTGATTTCACAACTAAATCTTATGATATAACACTGACCCCTACGCAAAAAGCACAGTTAGTCTTACCACAACAAGTGATAACAGGTTCTAGAATGACAACGGCAAATTTGATGGCTTCTGCTGTGGTGAGTGGTATTAATTTATCAGGTACGTTGGCTGCTGATGTTGATATTCTAGGTGGCATTACTTTAAATGGAGATCTTACTGGAACTATTAATAATTTACCTGTAACAGTACCATTATCAGAGAATCTAGGGTATATCCATAAAATCAATTTAAGTGGTAGTCCAATGTCACTCTCATTGCAGGCACGAGATATAATATGGCCTGGGACGGTTTCAACAGCTAGATCTGGTTGGTGGTTAGAGCTATCTAATCCAATAGATATTGGCTCAATTGATCCAACAGATACTGTGACAATTAAAGCGGACACTGTCAGAGATGCATTGACTTCTGTGAGTCAAGAATTAACGACTAACCCATTGAATTGTGGATTTCTAGCTACAGCTTGTCTAGGTGGAAATTTTAATGTTGGAACAAGAGATTTATCTGGTGCAAGGCCAGCAGAATTGCAGTTGAGTAATCTGCAATTGGTTAATCAAACATTTGCCCCGAACTGTTATGGTTCTTTAAAATTTTGTTAATTTTACATTTATATTAAAGTCGCTTAAGCGACTTTTTTAATTTTCGCTTATCGGAAAAATGTAACATTTAGCCAGTTTGTTTTGCATTTGTGTAAATGTTAGGCATAATGTAATTTGAAAGAATGTAGGTGAAACCTACAAATTTAAGTGATGCTTGGAAGCATTTCTTCAATTTTGGAGATGTAAGTCACTTATTGGGATAAAAATAAAGTTGGTGCGGAGCATCGTTAACAGGAAGGTCAAGATGACTACACTTTACACGGTATCATTTCAAAAAACTGTTTTAGCGAGTTTGATTGGGTTATGCATAAGCCAATCTGCTTTTGCATTGCAAGAGCTTTCGGATGATGGTCTAAGTCAAACCACTGGTGAAGGGATTGCATTATTACCGCAAGATGCCTATTTTGTTTTTCGTGGTGCAGGACCAAATGAGACTCAGGCTGATATCTTAGATGCGACTAAACGTGTAAATGATACGGGTTATATTCATTATGTTCCAGTAGGGGGCTTAACCTCAACTGTGCAAGATACGAATAAAGATGGCAATGTTAACTCTTTAGATCATTCGGTCGGTAAAGCAGATTTATATTTATATGGTTTGGCAATTTCTAAAAATGCCAATAATGATACCAATAGTCGTTTAGATACTGGTATGAATGGTCTTATTGCTAATGCTGCAATAAAAAGCTGGGGTACAGCAACTAACCCTTGGATATTTAAGGCAACGACAGCAAAAAATGTTCCTAATTTCAGTTCCAGTGCATGTACGGGTGGAACAGATGTATCATGCCAAGTCACTTATTTAAACTTAGAAGCGCCCCTATACGAGACAACTATACCGACCTCAGCTGCGAATGGTGCAGACGCTTATAATCTAAAATTGGGTTTATGGGCTGATGCATTCGTGCGTGATCAAAGTAAAGCTGAAGGTAATGCAGATCAATTTAAATTAGGTGAACAATTTAGTACAACACATACGTCAAGACCTGAAGAAGCTGAACGAGCTAATCGACTAAGACTACAGGGAATATGGAATGGTTTCAGTGTTAATGGTAGTAATTTGCAAGTATTCCAAACACTTAAAGGGGCAACTGATAGTGGCGGGTTAAGTTATTTTTATAATAATACTCTAGGTTTGGCTGGTACTCTTCGTTTTAACAGTGGTGATGGAGCCGGGTTAAAGGCAGGAATAACAAGACCTACCATTAACCGTTCTGAATCAACAACATTGCGTTATTCTACTCAAGATCTAAATTATGTAAATTCCGGAGCTGAACCAACAGATGCGTCTTTTAATAGTCGCATTTATCAATTAAGAACTCAAAATACAACGGATAGTGTTAGCGCATGGAGTTTTAACATGCCGTCTGTTAAAAGTGTTCTTAGATTTAGTACGCAAGAATGTGGGGCTGGTAATTTAAATGGTTGTACTACGGGTTCGGCTCAGGGTTTATTAGCAAGTCCGGGTGTAAGCGGAAGTGGTGTTACAACGGCTCCGAACTTTTCGCCAAATGAAGGTCTATTTATTTATAACCCTAATATAAATTTGGTATTAGGTTCTTTATACCAACCTGTTATTTTAGGGTCTGATGGTAAGAACTTTAGCTTGGAAGTCACAAGAATTCCGAATAAAGAAGAAATATATAAGAAAATTTATACAGATTATACTGGTACAGATGCAAGTTATTTGGGTTCAACATGTAATGTATATCAGTGTGGAACAAGTGAAATTTCAGGTTATCAAGGTGGTTCTCCTCGTGATGACTATTCTGCAAGTAGTTTAACCAATAAAAAACTTGCAACGCATAGCAGTATCAGTATCGGTACTGTTGAATCTTTGGATGGTGGTAAAACACTACAAGCATTTAAAGGTACTGCAACACAGGATGCAATTGGTATTTCTTTTGGCTTGATCCCGACTGGAACAACTAATATTGCAGCAAGTACCAGTAATTATTACCAATTAGAAGCAAGAATCAGATCGTATTACACACCAAATGGTTGTGTCGCGACAGGCACCGGTAGTCCTGCATGTACTGCTAATACAACCAGCACCACAGCTAACCAGCAAAATAGATGGACATATGTAACTGGTCTGAATAGTGCAGGTCAGACTGCTAACCCGTATGGGGTGAATATAAATTCAAGCAGTTGGAGAAACTTTGCATCTTTCCGTAATTATTTCAATTGGAATACTGATGGAGGTAGGTGTAATAACAGTACAGGAACTACAAATACATGTTTTGATTTTGCAATGACGGGTGGTGCTGCGAACGGAAGTGGAAGTGGTGGTTGGGTTAAAGTAAGTAGTTTTGATGTTCCTGAAATTGTTGCTGGATATAATCCAACAATTGCACATACAACTTATACTGCAGGAAGCAACAATACAAGACAAATCACGATTCCTGCTTGGGCAGCACTACCGACTTGGAATGCGAATATGGGTACTGGCGCTAATTTCAGTGGTTCAAAATGGACATCTAACCCAGCCCCTAGTTCTGCAAATGTAGGACTGAATAATATGGGGTCAGCTGTTATTGATGGGCTACTCATTCAACATATGAAAATAACGACGGCAGGGCTATAAAATGATGAAAAAAGCTTCTATTGTTTTATTGCTTGCTACGAGTTTTGCTCATGCAGAACTCAAGGTATTAGATAACCAAGAGCTACAGGCAGTTCAAGCGCAGGCTGGAGCTGACTTATCTCTTAAGTTATCGCTAAACCATAACGTGATGTCTAATGCTGATCTTCAAGACGCGACTAAAACTCCGACTTTTAATTGTACAGATTTGGCTTATTGTCGTTTAGCGATTTCATTTAATAAACGATTTGTACAACAGAATAGTGGTGATACTGTTGATTTGTGGACTAAAGCTGCAAGTGATCCAACCAGTGCTGCAAAAGCTCGAAAATTATGGCTAGTTATGAAAGGAATTCAAGGAACCGTTAATATTCAAAAACTAGGTTTAGATGGAGTCGATTTAGTTTATAAAAATGACAGCGGATTAGACAAAATTAAACCTTCAATGCAACTCAGTTTTGATGCATCCAAGCCGATTCAAATTCGTAATTTTGGTTTTACTGCTTTATCAATTGAGCAGGATAAAGTGCTTTCTTATTATGATACCAGCGGTAACTTAATTGAAGAAACAAGCACTAATCCTGCTGATTATGGATATCTAAAAGCTTCTACATATGCAGCAAAAGCTCAGGCTACTGGTACAGTCGCAAGTGGAGCAACAACAGCAAATAATTATGATACTGGTCGAGAAACTGGTTTTGTGGGAATGCAAATGAACGGTAATCTTGCTATGCAAGGACGAATTATGATGTTTAGTTGTGACAGCGGTCATCCGCGTTGCTAATCACATAACTTCACAAGGATTATAGTGATGAAAAAAAATAAGCAAAACCACAGATTAACATGTTTCACAATGACTACTTTAGCTGCAAGTTTAATGCTAGTAAGTCATTCAACTTTTGCGTTACAAAGTCTTGATGACAGTGCATTACGTAATATAAATGGTCAAGATGGTGTGCATATCGCGACAAGTTATGATGCTGTTGATGTTCAACAGTTTTATTGGGAAGATGATGCTGGGCGAGGTAGTGCTGGAGCAACCAATACAAAACTGAGAGCGATAGCAGAAGGTTTTAAAATTAGACAAAGTAATGCTTCACCACTTGGTTTGGGAACAGATTATAAGATTAATATTGGTAGTCAAACTGGCAAAGCTGGGCTTGATTTAGAGCTTTCAACCAATCCGTCCTTAATTACTGTAGATGCTTTTAAAGTATGTGATACAGAATCTTCTATGCGTTGTAGTGATCCTGTAGGAACATTAGGTATTCAAACAAGCTCAGCAATTGGATTAAGCTTTCAGACTAGAGACGGTTTATTTAGTAAAACTAGCCAATCAAGTTTAGTCTTAGGTCTAAAGAATGCGAATATCTACTTAGGGCAAGTAGATGTAAATAATCAACTCAATCAACTTATTTTGAAAAATTTCAATTTTAATTTTTTAGGTAAAGGTGTGATGTATGTTGATGACAAAGAAGGTATTCGTATTCAAACAAATGCTGTTGGAACACCTAACGCATTGACAAGTAATAGACCAAGTTCAACACTTGGCTATGTCGATTTTACACGTGTAGAAGACAGTGGTAGTTCTGCGATCACAGCGCGAACATATAAAAATGGTTCAAATAATGCAACAAATGCAGGTTTGAATTTAGAATTCATGACGAATAAAAATGTCACAAATACTGATAATAATACTCGCTATGCAGTGACTAATGATACGAAAACACCTGCGGGTGCAGTAGGTCTGATTCGTGTAGGTGCTAGTGGGCGAATGGTCAATGGCTCATTACAAATTCGTGGAGTTGATTCGACTGGACTAGCAAATCCTGTAATTACTACAGGGCAGTATGGTAATCCAAACAGTACCAATATTTTAGGTACAGCGAATAATGGACTTGGTGCAGGTGCCTTAGGTGGTAACATTGTGGGTGGAACAGGCATCGGTTTCCGCATGAAAGCCGACTTCACTACAGATACAGACATGATGTTAGATACTAATATGGATGGAACTGTAAGTGCTGCCGAAAAATCAAATGCAACCACTTTGGAAATAGGTGGTGCAGGATTAAATACTTATGGGTTTGAATTCGGTAATCTGACAGGGCTTCAAACTGGAACTCGTGGCTCATTTGATAGTGGGAATGTCTATATAAACCTAGTTGATACTAAGTCGGTTGCTTTACCCGCAAACTATGTCTTTCAAACTAGTCGTTTTGGTAGTGGCCAGTTCTTAACAAGTGCCGCAGATTACACCCAAAATCTTCATACGGGTACGGGAAATACAAATCCATATAGTATGTTAGTTGCCGTTCGAGGAGCAGAGTTCCAAGCAATTTCAAGACGAGGACGTTTTACCAATAGTGCAACCTATAATCCTGCTTCTGGTTATCAGCCTATTATTGAACATGATGGTTCAAATACAGGCGCCAATAAATTAAATACATGGGGATTGGCATTACCTTTCTATAATTTGAATGCCAATATGGCTATTTTTGGAACAAAGGCTGATGCAGGCTCCGTTTATACATATGATCTCAATGGTAATAAATCTACGGTAGGTACAGGACAAACTCCTCGTTTAGGTTTCTCTTTAGCAATGAGTACTGATGGGATCGACCGTAATGGTAGCTTTGTTGCACAAGGGAATAAAACAACATCTATATTGGTGATTGATGGTGGTGATAACGATAACAACAGTGCTAACGGTATCCAACCAACAAACTATTATATGGGATTGAGAAATATAGATATGCTTCTCAAAGGCGCCGGAACAATTGGTGTTGAAAGAGGTAGCTTTAACGTTAGTCTAAAAGATATGCTCATCGTAATGTCTGCTGAACTTGCAGCGGGTTATCTACCTGGTTCTATATATAAAACTTGTGCTGCAAATGGCAGTGCTGTGGGCTGTTCTAATGGAAGTGCTGCACCAGTAAACAACTTTGCTTTAAAAGATGATGTATTACTTGGCCTTAAATTACGTTTAGGCGGTAACATGGATTTTTCACTTATTCCGAATAATGAATATAAGAGTGATGGAACTGGTAATAGTTTAAGTATTGTGGGTGATTTTGAATTAACAGGGAACAACAATACGATTCAGATTAGTGATCCAATTGATGGTTCTACTCTAGGCCTAGATAATTTGCAGGGTAAATTGGCTTTTAATAATGCGATTGTTGTTGGTCGAGATAGTACTGGTGAAGGTATGGTTGGATTCAATACTGCTTTGACATTTAACCCTGCTGGTACCAATGGTACTGGAACAGCAGCAGACAAAATTGCAGGTGTATTTAGAGCACGTGATATCAATCTTTATCCTCCTGCGACGGGTGCAGGTGCTCGCTTAGGTGAAATGGTACTCACAGGTGGTCGTTTAAGTAGCCAATTGGGCATTATTCCAAGAAACTGAGTCTCTTAGATCATCCGATGATTGAAGTATTCTGTATCGTGATAATGTGTTAAAGTTGTGTACATAATTTAAACGTTTGTCTTAAGGATTAGGACAATGAAGAAAAAAAATATTCTAGGATGTCTGCTCATATTAAGTCCATGTACTATGGCAATGCAGCCTATGGATGACAAAAGTCTATCTAGTACGACTGGACAAGATGGTATTAATATTTCGGTTAATAATTCAAAAGTTGAATTTAATCAAATTGCTGTCATTGATACAGATGGTTTGTCATACGGTGGCTATACAGCACCAAATTATACTAATCGTGCTGGTTTAATTATTGCCGGGATTGCTGGTCAAACGCCGACAACTGCAGGAAAGCCTAATCCGGTTGCTATAGTCGGTATAGACTCTAGTAATGCTGACACCTCACTGCCGACTATAAATGCAGTGATTGATACAGATAAAGGCACGGGTACAAATGGCGCGTTTGCTAATATTGCCTTGTCTTTTAGTGGAAATTATACAGGTTTTCGTATAAAACCATTTTCCATTTATACTGCTGATGCCAATAATATTTCCACAATTGTGGGTTCCAATTACACTCGGAAATCGATTTTTGATATTGCTTCAACTATCAAGCTTCAATCGGGTGTAAAAGAATTATTACGAATCAAAGATAATGTTGATATAAAATTTATTGCCTCTAATAAACCGACAATGAACATTCAACTCGGTGCTGCACCACAAGGGAAAATGATCAAATTTGGTGGAGCAATTGATTCGATTTGTGGTACAGGGACAGGTTGTAATTTCATGTTGGTTTCTGATTATTCAACATCAGGTGATCCAACGACTGCACCGATTGGTGCAAGTTTTGATTTACAGTTCAAAGCAACAAATGCAACTACAGGCTTTCGCCTTAATAGTTTTTACGCAGGTATTGAAGGGCAATCTAGTACAGAACAAGCTGGTTTGGTTTTTGGAAATACTGGCAAAACTGACGACTTTAATTTGAGTTTAAATAATATAAAACTTGGGAATACGATTGGAACACTTGACCCTACCGTTTTTAATGGTCTTCAGAATAATTCAATAGGTAATGTTGGAATGATTGGTGGTTCAGTCACTAATCTGAAAATGAAAATTAGCGGTATGTAATTAATTCTGATGTTAGATTTTAAAATAGGGAGTGTAACTCCCTATTTTTGATTTAAGTATTCAAGAATTTTATCAAGCTGCTTTTCCCGCTTTACCAGACTCCATAATTCTTGAGCTTCTGGATACGCTTTAGTCATCATGCCTAACCATTGTTTATAACGACCTATCATTCCAATTTCAGTTTTAAATTGTCCACTCAGAAAACGCTGTTGAAGCTCAACCAAGTTTTGCCAATATAGGACTGGAGTGTTTTTATTTTCTCGGATACATAAGGTTAAATCAGGTGTAGTCACAGCCCCCCGACCAATCATAATATCTTTACAGTGTGATTGTTCTATACAAGCTTTTGCATCGGTAGTACTCCAGATTTCACCATTCGCAATCACATTTATTTTGAGTGCTTCGGTAATCGGTTGAATCTTTTCCCAATAAGCGGGTGGGGTATAGCCATCTGCTTTCGTTCTAGCGTGAACGGTTAGCCAACTTGCACCTGCATCTTCAATAGCATACGCATTATCCAAGGTGTGGTTTTCATCTAAATAACCGAGACGCATTTTTGCAGAAACAGGGATATGTGCTGGAACTGCATCACGAACGGCTTTGACTAAGAGATGGACGGTTTCAGGTTCGTCTAACAATACAGAGCCACCGCGATGGCGATTGACTGTTTTAGCAGGGCAACCGAAATTAAGATCAATCGCAGGCGCACCTAACTCAACAACTTTTGCGGCATTTGCAGCTAACATCTCTGGGTTATTACCCAAAAACTGTACATGAACAGGTGTACCCGCTGCTGTTTTACCGTCATTTTTAAGTTCAGGGCAGAAGCTATAATAAATATGATCTGGAAGGATACTATCAGTTATACGAATGAATTCTGTCACGCACCAGTCGAAACTGCCAACATGTGTGAGCACATCACGCATAATTGGATCAGTTAGACCTTCCATTGGAGCGAGTACAAGTTTCACGGAGCATTACCTAGTCAAGCAAAAAAGGGTTTATACGCATTTTAAGATAAGCTGTCTAGTGTTTATTAAAATGTAAAAATTAACGTCCTAAAATCATCTCTAAAACAAACTTACTGCCAATAAATCCAATGGCGAGCAGTACAAAGCCTGTGATGGTGAAGCGAATCGCTTTGCGTCCACGCCAGCCAAATTTGTAATGACCAATCAGTAGTGCACCGTACAAGAACCAAGAAATAATACTAAAAGCTGTTTTATGTGCGAGATGTTGAGCAAAGAAATTATCAATTGTGAAAAAGCCAAATAATAGAGCTGCAGTAAGTAAACCAAAACCTGTAATGATTAAATCAAATAATACAGATTCCATGATTTGAAAAGGGGGAAGTAGATTGACCCAAATACGTTTTTTTTGTTTCTTTTTAAGTTCTCGATCCTGAAACCAAAGCAAGACAGCATGAATAGTTGCCATCAAAAGAACTGCATAAGCAGATAAAGATAAGATGATATGTAAATCTAAACCAAAACTATGTTGTTCAATAATTTGATTAGGCTGACCTAGCGCAAATCCTAAGATTAAACCAAAAGCTGCAACTGGCGTACCGATCAAGTTCAATGGCAAAATAGGGCGAATCAAACTCAGTATTAAGCTCAGTAATAACATCAACCCTGAAGTAAATGACATCAGGTTAAAGACATCGTAATTCACTCCTAAAGGAGTCAACATGTCTTGGTATAGTACTGTACCATGTAGTATCAGCCCTAGACCCACCATAAGACCATAACACCATAGATTCGGACTACGTTTTGACATCAAATGTATAAACAAATACCAAAAGGAACTGGTATACGCTATAAGGGCCAAAACGGTATAAACCAAGGGAAGACTGATCATGTCAAACCTTTTTCAGGAGTATGAATAATATTCGCCATATAAGATATAAATTCGCTTCGAACTACAGTATCCTATAGCATCTTACGCATAAATTTTCTATTTTAAGAAAGATTTTTTTGCAACTAGCCATTTTAAGCGGATTTCGCAATGTTTGATACCTTAACAGAACGACTCACACAGAGTTTAAGAAATGTTACTGGCTCAGGGCAGCTGACCGAAGACAATATTAAAGATACCCTACGTGAAGTACGTATGGCACTTCTTGAAGCCGATGTGGCGTTACCTGTAACTCGTGAGTTCATCGCGAAGGTTAAGGAAGAAGCACTTGGTCAAGAAGTAATGACTCAGCTTTCTCCTGGTCAGGCATTTGTAAAAATTGTCTATGATGAACTCACCAAGATGATGGGTGAGGCGAATGAGACTTTAGATTTAAGTGCAAAACCGCCTGTTGTTGTACTTCTTGCAGGTTTGCAAGGTGCGGGTAAAACGACAACGGCTGCAAAATTAGCGCGTTTTCTCAAAGAGCGTCAAAAGAAAAAAGTTATGACTGTTTCTGCCGACGTGTATCGTCCAGCAGCGATCAAACAGTTAGAAACTGTATCGAATGAAGTCGGTGTTGGTTTCATTCCTTCTGAAGCATCTGAAAAGCCAATTGATATTGTCAATCGCGCCATTGAGCAAGCAAAAATCCAGTTCGCAGATGTCTTGATTGTCGATACAGCAGGACGTCTACATGTCGATGAAGACATGATGGACGAGATTAAACAATTACATGCTGCGGTGAAGCCGACCGAGACTTTGTTTGTTGTTGATGCGATGACAGGTCAGGATGCTGCGAATACAGCAAAAGCATTTAATGATGCCTTAGCTTTAACAGGTGTGATTCTTACTAAGACCGATGGTGATGCGCGTGGTGGTGCAGCACTTTCTGTTCGTGCGATTACTGGCAAACCAATCAAGTTCTTGGGTATCGGTGAAAAACTAGATGCGCTTGAGCCATTCCATCCAGATCGTGTTGCGCAACGTATCTTAGGTATGGGTGACGTACTTTCTTTGGTCGAAGAAGTTGAACGTAAAATCGACAAAGAAAAAGCCGAAAAAATGGCGAAAAAATTGCAAAAGGGCGGAACCTTCAATTTTGAAGATATGCTGATGCAGTTTGAACAAATGAGCAAGATGGGCGGCATGATGGGCTTCTTAGATAAGTTGCCTGGTATGAGCAATTCTGGCATTCAAGATGCGATTGAAAAGGCCAACCCAGAAAAGCAAGTTAAACGTATGGAAGCCATCATTCAATCAATGACGATCAAAGAGCGTCGTAATCCTGATTTGATGAATCCTAGTCGTAAAAAGCGTATTGCAGCTGGCTGTGGTATGGATGTTGCTGAAGTGAATAAGTTAATTAAGCAACAAACACAAATGGCGAAAATGATGAAAAAATTTGCCAACCCATCAGGTATGAGCAAAATGCTGAAATCATTAGGCAATATGCAAAAGCAATTTGGTGGTGGCGGAAATATGGGTCCTTTATTTGGTAATAATGAACCAAAAAAATAAAGTTCATGAGTTATTAAGAAAGGCGCGTTATGCGCCTTTTTTATTTATATAATCGAGTGATGGGTTGTTTAAATTTAATACAAAAAATCTATATCTAATTTTTGATTAAAAGATAATACTTTTTATTAAGTCTATGTTTATATTAAAATTAGTGTTAATTATGTCACATAATTTGAAGAATAAAGTATTTATTTTACATAGTGAAAATGCTGATCCTGAACAGCATTGGTACATTTGGCTTGAACGACAACTCAAGAGTGAAAATGTTGAGGTTGAACGTGTTTTTTTAGCAGATGCATATCATCCTGAAGCTGAGATTTGGCAAACTTGCTTAGAAGCTCAACTCAAAGGAATAAATGAACAAAGTATCGTGGTGGCACATGGACTTTCATGTGTTGCTGCCTGTCAATTTTTAGCAAAAAAACTCAAACAAAATATCGTGATAAAAGCTGGTTTATTTATTGGCGCATTTAATGAACCCATCGCAAAACATGCCGAATATGATTCATTTATTCATCATCACTTTGAAAGTAATATTTTGAGAAGCAATATTCTCAGACGATTGGTATTCTTTTCGAGTAATGATCCGATTGTGCCAGTGCCACTCAGCTTCAAGTTTTCGAATTTATTAAATGCTCAACTCATCGAGGTCGCAGAAGCAGGGCATTTCCGTGCTGAAGATGGCTATACTGAGTTTTCACAATTATTAAATATACTTCAAACTTTAATCAAAGCCGAGTTGAGTTGAACATAGTGTTGTAAGCCTTTAAGCAATAAATCTGATTCGACTTGAGGTTGATGATGATTTAGAAATTTGGCAAATAAAGCAGCATCACCACCAGTTAAAATTAGTTTTTTGGGTGATTGATGCATAATTTGATCAATGGTGCTGATGAGACCCAATAGAATGCCATGATGAACTGCATCAACCGTATTATGGCCGGGGTTTAAGTTGTCAAAAGCTGAATCTGGAATCTTAATTCCTTTAGTATTTTGAATTAGTGAGTCTCTTTGCAGATACAAGTTTGGCAGAATATAACCACCTAAATGTTGTAAACCTTCGATCAAATCAATAGTCAACGCAGTACCACAACCAATCACACAAAAGTTTTGATTCGTTTTTGCCATCGCCAAAACTTGAAGCCAACGGTCGATTCCAAGTTGACTTGGTATATCGTAACCGCATTGCAAGCCAGCATATTGTGCATGAACTTTGGCAAAGATAATTGGAATATCCAAAATGTCGAGAATCATTTGAATACGTTGGTTATTTTCTGAATCAAGAACGGAAGAAATGCCCACACGACTTAAATTCTGATGTCGAAAGTGTTGTATTAATCCAAGTAATAAATCAGCAGGCGATTGAAGATGTAATTCTGCTGCATGTTCAATGACATTGTTATGTTCGGTAATCCAATATTTTAAGCGGGTATTTCCAATGTCTAGCCATAAACTTTTCATAAGATGGTTATTTCCTTAAGTCGAAGCCAGACGCATACGCCCTTGATAAAATGATTGAGTTTTATCGGTTTTGATTATAACAGCACCATCATTTGAGATCCCAAGAAATATGCCTTGAATCTTAGCTTGTGTATGTTCAAATTCTACCTTTTGATTTAACCAAATCGCATGGTGATTAAAACGTTCTGCTAAATTATAACTACCATGATCGAACCATTGAGCAGCTTGTTGAACCGCTGTGTAGAGCTCGGCAATTATCGTTAAACGATCAATATGATGTAATCCTAGCATGGCTAAAGAAGTAATAGGTTGATCTGCATTCTCAACGGCTGGAGTATTTAAATTAATTCCAACACCAATAATTGCTTGGTTGGTCGAGAGTGGCTCTACCAAAATTCCGCCCCATTTGCCTTGTGGACTATATAAGTCATTTGGCCATTTGACCTGTAAATTCAAACCTTGCAGGCTTGGCATTTGTAGAATATTTAATGCAGTTTCAAGAGCAAGACGCCCATCTAGCACATTTTGAGTTTGAATGAGAGCACTAAAATAAATATTCCCATCAGGTGAAGTCCATTCTCGCTGATGCTGCCCCCGACCTTGTGTTTGTTGTGCGCTACATACGAGTGCAGTTGTGATACCCTTCTGAGCAATTTCACGCAAGTCATCATTTGTTGATGTTGTGGTTGTTTTCAACAACACCACTTCAGGAAATTGGTTTTTTGCGTGTAATTGTTGCTGTAGCTGACGTGTAGCGAAATCATCCATCATTTTTACAAGTAGAGTGGTCAAGTGTTTATGGAGTTAATCATATATTTGCTCATAGGTGCAATTGCTGGATTCACTGCCGGATTATTTGGTGTAGGTGGTGGTTTAATTATTGTACCAATTCTTTATATTGTTTTTACTCAGATGCATTATGACCCAAATGTGATTATGCATATTGCAGTTGGAACATCGTTAGCAACCATTATTGTGACCTCGATTAGTTCAGTAATGGCACATCATAAAAGAGGTGCAGTGTTATGGCATGTTTTTCGTAATTTAGCGCCTGGACTCGTGCTTGGTTCATTTTTAGGTGCAGGTGTTGCATATATGATGTCAGGACAGCATTTACAATTAGTCATAGGGGTATTTGCTGTTTGGATGGCGTATAAGATGTTTAGTGGTGCAAATGCGCTGGTTGATCCGAATCGACATTTACCATCAGCGTCTTTACAGTTTGCAGCAGGTGGTGGCATTGGTGTTGCTTCGGCAATTTTTGGTATTGGTGGCGGCAGTCTAACAGTTCCATTTCTTAATCGTCATGGAGTGATCATGCAAAAAGCTGTTGCGACATCAGCTGCATGCGGTTTACCGATTGCAGTGGCTGGTGCATTAGGCTTTATGTGGTTTGGAGCTAAAGAAAAAGTTGATGTGCCAAATACGATTGGTTATGTGCATATTTATGCTTTTCTCGGAATTAGTGTCATGAGTTTTATCACGGCAAAAGTTGGAGCAAAAGTTGCACATCGATTATCAGCAGCGATGTTAAAGAAATGTTTTGCCGCTTTGCTTGTGGTGGTTGGCTGCTATTTTATTTATAAGGGGCTATTTTAAAAAATTTAAGTAATCAACCCATAATGCACTTCAATGGTTGCAATCAATGTTTCAACTAAGAGAAGAACATCATCTTGTTGTCTAGCATCTACAAAAAATAAAGGATAATTCAATTTCCGATTAGCGAGCCATTCTCTATAGATTGAAAGCGTACGTTCAGGTTTGCGATCAATATGGGTAATGGCAATCACAATGTTATTACCAAAAGGTTGGAATGCTTGAATATATTGGTCTAAATCGAGCAGTGGGTTTTCTGCTGCATGGTCAATCATAATAATTGTTCCGATTGCACCTTTGCAGATGACTGCCCAAATAAAATCGAAACGATCTTGACCTGGTGTACCATATAATCCAACTTTGATACCATCGTCCAAGGTTAGTTCACCATAATCAATACCGACTGTCGTGAGTAACTTATCGTGAGAAGCAAGGTCTGTGTTGAGTGCTTCAGTACTTACCACCTCCACTTCAGATAAGGTTTTGATCGCAGTTGATTTACCTGATCCCATCGTCCCACCAAAGACGATTTTGTATTGATGTAAAATCATATATATCCTTGGTTTGAAGTTAAAAACCTAAACGATGACGAAGACGACCAAACAGTTTCTTCATAAAGTGTTGTTCAGTTTCGGTTTGACTATTTTGAAGCTGGTATTTAGCTTGCTGATCTTTAATTAAATGTCCGAAATTGGTTACTAAGCACGCAGCAATAAAGTGTCGAACTTTTTGCTCAGAAAGATTTAATTGTTTTGCAACAATTGAAATTTGAGCACCTTGGGCAAAACAAGCTGACATGCGAAGAATATCTTGACGATCCATTTTAATCATTGGTTGTGGCCAAACATCAAGATAAAAACTAGAAGCTGATTGAGGACAAAGTTCTTCGAAGTCCATAGATGACCAAAGCAGATTCCACAGCCATTGTTTTAGATCTTGTTGACCACAATCGGTAATCCATTGTTGATCATTTTGAGTTGCATACGTGTAATTTAGGGAAGGGTCTGTCTGAAATGAGTTAAAGTCAGGATGTTGCCAAAGCCATTCGCTACGAGGGTCAGCAATTGCCAATAAACCATTATTATCGAATATTTGGATTTTTCCATTTTTAGGATTCTGGATTTCCTGCAAAACCTCTTTGATTTGTTTGCGGTGAAATGTATTACTTGGGTTTTGATTAACGCTTGCTGATTCAGAAGATTGAATTGAGGGTTCATTCAGGTGATCGCTGAGCCAATGATGTAGTGAGTGAAGATGATTCAGAGGAAGATACAAGGTTCCATTTTCAATAGAACTATTTTTATCCACATCATTTGCAATTTGTAGCACATTGATACTACTGTTTTTGATTAGACTTTTAATGTTTGGTGAATCAAAAAAGATATGATTAATCATTAATATATCAAGTTGTGGTTCAGCAATATTGCTCCAATTTACTTGCACATGACTCGGCACCACTGTTTGTATTTGTTCTTTTAAAGTATTCAATGTTCTGAGACTTAGCCCAAAAATTGCAATATTGACAGCTTGGTGGTGGACGCCCATGCGCTTTCTCAAAATATGATTGCTGATCTAGCAACAGATGATTGGTAAATGTGTTTATTTTAATAAAAATATTATTTTATGTGATTTATATCAACAAAAAATAGATGAATAAATAAATCTTTCAGATATTCGGTTAGCAGTATTAAAATCTTTTAAGTAGTTGATCTTAAAGTGTTGAAACACTATTTTTTAGTATAAATAATGCTCAAATTATAATTTTTAGGGTGGATTGGCTTAAAAAGCAATAAAATTGTCTGACAATGATATAGAATTTATCAGGCGAGATCAGTTAAAACAAAAAAGCGCAAACAGCATTGGACAATGCGTATAACAACGATAGCGAGGGGCTCATGAATCTCGAAGAGGCTGATAGTCTTTCTGAACAGATTGCAAAATATATTAGTGAACAAATTATTAGTGGTGAGCTGGTTGAAGGCGAACGCATTCAAGAGTTGCGTATTGCGAAAGAATTGGATGTGAGTCGTGGTTCTGTCCGTGAAGCATTGTTATTACTAGAACGTACTTATTTAATTGAAATTTTTCCACGTCGTGGTGCGATTGTTTCTGAAATGTCGGCGCAACAGGTAAAGGCTTTGTTTGACACCAATGTGATGGTGCTTGGACATATTGTGCAGCGGATCAGTGAAACTTGGCGAGTAAATGAAGCCGAACAGTTGCAAGCCTTATTAGATCAATTGGTTGAATTCGTTAGGACTGGAGATATTGAAAAATTCTACGATGCAATTTTCAAATATTTAGCAGATCAACATGATATGGTGGCAAATCCATACATGATGCAATTTTATAAAGAACTATTGCCATCACTACGTCGTAGCTATTTTTTAACCTTGAATACTTCGCGCAGAGAGCTACAAGAGTCCTTTACTCTGTTTAAACTGGTGATTGATGCTATTTTGATCCGAAAATCACAACAAGCTGCTTTATTTATGGAAGATTTTTGTCGACACTTGCGCAACCTTGTGTTGGAATCTCTGACACGTATGAAACAGATTGAATTGGCTTGGGCTAGACGCTCACGCCGCTAGTTAGGGCAGTATGCGTTTAAGCAGTTTAAAACTTTCAGGCTTTAAATCTTTTGCCGATAGTACAACATTACATTTTAAAGCCAACCGCACCGCTGTCGTTGGCCCAAACGGTTGTGGGAAATCGAATGTTATTGATGCGATTCGCTGGGTTATGGGCGAATCTAGTGCGCGTCAATTGCGTGGCGGTAGCATGCAGGATGTTATCTTTACGGGGACAGCCAAACGTAAACCCGTTGGTGTCGCTAGTGTAGAGCTTCGTTTTGACAATACCTATGGCAAGCTCGGTGGTGCTTATAATGCCTACAATGAGTTTGCTGTTCGTCGTCAAGTCACGCGTGAAGGTAAATCTGAATATTTTCTCAATGGTACTCGCTGTCGCCGTCGTGATATTACCGACATTTTCTTGGGTACAGGTCTAGGACCACGTTCTTATGCGGTGATTGAACAGGGCATGATTAACCGCCTAGTCGATGCCAAGCCAGAAGAAATGCGTATTTTTATTGAAGAGGCGGCTGGCGTTTCTCGTTATCAAGCACGTCGCCGTGAGACTTTACAGCATTTAGAACATACAGAACAAAATTTAGCGCGTTTGGACGATATTGCGGCTGAACTAAAATCACAACTCAGAACATTAAAACGCCAGTCTGAAGCCGCGATTCAATACAAGACTTTAGAAGGGCAGATCCGTACATTAAAAATTGAGATTCTTTCGTTTCAAGCCAATCAAAGTCAAAAGCTACAACAAGAATATACGGTTGAAATGACGGCGCTGGGTGAAAACTTTAAGTTGGTTCGTTCTGAGTCACAGACCATTGAACACGATCTTGAAGCAACCAGTGCTTTATTCCAACGCCTAATACAGCAATCTTCACCTTTGCAGCATGAATGGCAACAGGCCGAGAAAAAGCTGTCTGAATTAAAAATGACGTTGGAACAAAAACAGAGTTTATTCCAGCAAAATAGCAGTAGTTTGGTTCAACTTGAACAGCAAAAATTACAAACCAAGGAACGGTTACAATTATCAGAGTTACAGGTCGAAACTTTAACGACTCAATTTGATGAGCAAAACGAAACCTTACTTGCCTTAGAGCAGCAAACACAAACGGCTGAGCAAAATTTTAGTGACGTTCAAGCGCAACAGAAGCAAGCACATCAGCAATTTGAACAACTGAAAACTCAAGTCGATCAGCAACAACAAAAAAAGTTGCAGATGGCCGCGCAAATTGAACAGCTCGGTAAGAACGTGCTGCGGATTGAGCAGCAAAAGCAGACCTTACAAACGCAAACCACTCAGATTCGTGCTCAGGTTCAGGATGATGAACAGGCGCAATTAGAACAATTGCAGCAGCAACTGCAACAAGAAATTATTGCGTTAGAAACTGCGATTGAACAATTACAGCAGGATGTTCAGACTAAGCAAGATCAACAACAGTCGAACAAAACGGATCTGCAACGCCTGAAAACAGAAATTCAGGTTCTATTGGCTGAACAAAAGAACTTAAATCAGCTGGTCGCAAAGCAAAGCCCGAAGCAGGATCAACATGCAGTTCGATTGATGCAAAGCCTACGTTTAAGTGCTCAAGCTAAAGCACACGCAAGCATTATTGAGAAGTTCTTAGCCAAATGGTTGCAAGCGCAGTTGATTGAGAATGGGCAAGTCTTCCAAGAGGGTATCTCACGACAGTTAAAATCATCACAACAGCAGCCTGTTCAAATTGCAGAGCTGACCTGTTTGAGTGAATGGATCGAGGCACCACAATCTTCTTTATGGGCCAATGTCGCCGTTGCAGAAGATTTAACCACAGCTTTGCGATATCAAGCGGATCTCCAGCAAGGACAATCGATTTTGACGCTTGATGGTTATCATGTCGGTGCTGATTGGATGATTGGTCTGCATTATGATGAAGATAGCCAAACTGCGCAGGGCATACTCAGCCATCAAGTGCGTTTAGAGGAAATTGAACAGCAACTGGTACAGAAGCAACCGAAACTTTTTGATTTCGAACATCAGGTTTCGCAACAGCAGCAGGCCATGCAACAGCAGCAACAGCACTTGCAGCAGCAACAACAAAATCTGAAACAAAAGCAAAAAGAGCTGCAACAGCTAGATGTGCAAATTGTCAAACTACAAAGTACGGCACAGGCCTTTGTATTGCAGCAACAGCAATTGGCAGATCAACTAAAACAGCTTGATCTACAGCTTGAAGAAGATGCTATGCAGCGTGATGATCTGGAGATTGATCTACATGCGCTTGCATTGAAATTAGAAGCAGTGTTGCCGAACTATAAGACGCTACAGTTTCAGGTGGAAAACTTGAATGAGCAGTTGGATGAGCAACAGCAGCAGTTGACTCAACAGCAACAACAACGCGAAGCTTTACGTCGCCAGACTTCGCAAGCCAATCAGCAAATTGAGTTGTTAGAGAAAGATATCTCATTCCTAAAAACACAATATCGTCAAATCATCGAACAAATCGAGCAGGCGAAGAAGTTTGTTGATCCGATTCAACTTGAATTGCCGAATTTAGAGTCACAATTCCAACAGCAATTCCAGCAAACGGAAAAGTTACAGAAAACATGGAATGAATGGCAGCTAGAACTGAATCAAGTGCAAGAGAAGCAGCAGCAACTCACAGAACAACGTCATCAAGCTCAACAGAAAGATGAGCAGGTGCGTGAGCAGTTGGAACAAAAGCGTTTAGCATGGCAGGCAGCAAAATCAGATCGTGAACATTATACGGAACAGCTCAAAGAATTAAATACAGAAGCTGTATCTGATGTTTCGATTGAAATTAAAGATCATCAACAGAAACTGGAAAAAGCGCAGCAGCAATTTGAAAAAATTGGTGCGGTGAATTTAGCGGCTTCACAAGAATATGAGGAAGTGGCACAGCGGTTCGATGAGCTGAGCCATCAAATGCAAGATCTACAAAATACTGTTGATCAATTGAAAGATGCCATGAAAAGCATTGATCAAGAAACACGAAAGCTATTTATGACTACTTTTGATCAGGTGAATCAGGAATTACAGTTGTTGTTTCCTAAGGTTTTTAATGGTGGTGAAGCAACGTTAAGCTTGGAAGATGATTGGCAGTCTGGAGTGAAATTGATGGCAAGACCGCCAGGAAAGCGTAATAGTTCTTTGGCACTATTGTCTGGTGGTGAAAAAACCCTAACTGCATTGGCTTTGGTTTTTGCCATATTTCGATTAAATCCTGCACCATTCTGTGTTTTAGATGAGGTTGACGCGCCACTTGATGATGCCAACGTACAGCGGTATTGTAATTTGGTAAAAGAGCTTTCTGAACAAGTGCAATTCATTTACATTACACATAATAAACTGGCGATGACCATGGCAACGGATTTACTCGGCGTGACCATGCCAGAACCAGGTACATCAAAATTAGTGACTGTCGATTTAGAACAGGCAAAAGAATACGGGTTAGTTGCGGAGTCATAGTATGGAAATGAATACAATAATAGGCATTGTTGTCGCCGTTGTGATTATGCTCGTTGGTTTAATAATGATTTTAAGAAAACCTAAACCAGTCGAGCCGTCGTTAGAAGCGGAGTTATATATTAATCCCGAAAGTCAGCAACCCGTTATTCCACGTCATGTACGTGATCAACTTTTACAAAATGAAGTGGTCACTACAACCGAACGTGTGGAACCAAGTTTTAAAACTGAACCGTTAGAAACGAAACCGTCAGTAGAAATGCCGACTACAGAAAAGATCCCAGAAGAAAAGGCTACAGAATCGATAATCGCAGATGAATCAGTTGCTGAATCAAATTTAAGTGTAAATAAGCAAGAAACAATCTCTGAATCCCAAACTCAAGACGAAGTTGAAACTCTTTTAGAAACTGTAGCGAAAACTGAACATACTGATGCAGAATCAGAACTTAGCTTGAATCCAAATATAGAAACAGTTGCTATTGAAGAGTTTGATGGTGAAAGTAATATTTTGGATGTGCATTTGCATGAGCAACAACGCTACGATGATGAAAGTGCATTGGCAACAGCAGAGCAGATTATTGCCCTGAATGTCTATCCAAATCCGCGTCGTGCATTGTCAGGGGATAAAGCTCTAAAAGTACTATTAAAATACGGCTTACGTTTCGGTGAAATGTCATGCTTCCATCGTTATGAAAATACTGATGAGCCAAGCCCATTAATGTTTTCTGTGCTGCGTATGACCGACAATGGCCCAGCAGGGTTTGATTTAGAAACTCTATCAGGTGAGCAAGTGCAAGGTCTTGCATTCTTCTTGGCATTACCTAATAGCAAAGCGATCACAGGTTATGACATGATGACCAGTATTGCGGGTTTAATTGCGCGTGAAGTAGATGGTAAAGTCTATGATGAAAATAATTTAGAGTTTACGCCGCAGTTGAAAGAACATTGGCGTCATCATGTGATTGATTATCGTCCAAATCAAGCAACAGTCTAATGAATCTTTTATAATAAATTCAGTAAAAATTATAGGGCGGTTTTTCCGCCCTTTTATATGGTGAAATTTAAATGGAACAGAACTCAGTTATTGAGCAAATGCGTCAGTTGATTCAATTGATTGCAAAACATAACCATGCTTACTATGTGATGGATCAACCTGCCATTTCTGATAGTGAATATGACCATTTATTTCATCAGCTCAAAGCTTTAGAACAACAATATCCAGAATGTATTCAGGCAGATACACCGACCAATAAAGTCGGTGGTAAAGCCTTGTCAAAATTTGAAAGTGTGACCCATGCTGTTCCCATGCTGTCATTGGGAAATGTCTTTAATCAGGAAGATTTATTTGCTTTTGCACGTCGTATCGATGAACGTTTGCCGAATCAAAAAGTGCAATATGATGTTGAATTGAAACTGGATGGTTTAGCGATTTCACTGTGGTATGAAAATGGCATTTTAGTCCGTGGTGTCACTCGTGGCGATGGCGAGACAGGTGAAGACATTACTCAAAATGTAAAAACCATTCGTAATCTACCGAAGGTATTATCAAGTCAGCATCAAGCCATTCCAGATTTCTTAGAAGTTCGTGGTGAAGTACTGATGCCGAAGCAAGGCTTTGAAAAGCTTAATGCAGATCAGGAAGCGAAAGGCGATAAGACTTTTGCTAATCCACGTAATGCAGCAGCAGGTAGTTTAAGACAGCTTGATCCAAATATCGCAGCTTCTCGTCCATTGGCATTCTATGCTTATGGTATTGCGCAGTGTCAGCCCAACCATGGTCTTGAGACCATGCATGACAGTTTGCACTGGTTAACCAAATTTGGTTTTGAAATTGCTGAGCGTCAATTCTTATGTGCTTCGATTGAAGAAGTGCAACAACGTTATGAACAAATCCAACAAGAACGTCCAAATCTCAAAGTTGAAATTGATGGTATGGTGATTAAGGTGGATAGTCTTAAGCAACAACAACAATTGGGCTTCTTGAGTCGTGAGCCACGTTGGGCAACGGCTTATAAATTTCCAGCACAGGCTGCGCTCACTAAAGTAGAAAATATTGATTGGCAAGTGGGACGTACTGGAACATTAACGCCTGTTGCACGTTTAGCGCCCGTATTTGTCGGCGGCGTAACGGTATCCAATGTGACCTTACACAATATTGGTGAAATTCATCGTTTAGATGTGCGTGTTGGAGATACCGTCAGTGTGTATCGCACGGGTGATGTGATTCCAAAAGTTGAGAAAGTGTGGGCGGAGTTTCGACCTGCTGATGCAGAGAGTGTTCATCTCCCTACCAATTGTCCTGTATGTGAATCGCCTGTTGTTATGCCTGAGGGTGAGGCATTAGCACGTTGTTCGGGTGGTTTATACTGTGCAGCACAACGTATTGAGGCGATTCGTCACTTTGTTTCGCGTAAAGCATTGGATATTGAAGGCTTAGGGGATCGTTGGGTGGAGTCACTTCTGCATCTCAACTTACTCAAAGATGTGGCTGATATTTATCATTTGCATGTGCATCGTGACACACTATTAACTATCGAGAAAATGGGTGAGAAATCGGTTCAAAATCTGATTGATGCAATTGAAGCAAGCAAGAAAACCACTTTAGCGCGTTTTATCTATGCCTTGGGTATTCGTGGAGTAGGTGAAACTACTGCACGTATGCTTGCCAATACCTTTCAAACATTAGACGCTTTAAAAGCCGCCGATATTGAAGCACTTAAGAAAACACCAGATGTGGGGGATATTACTGCGGAGTGGATCGCTGACTTTTTCCAAGCACCACATAACATTGAAGTACTCGATCGTTTATTGGCAGCAGGAATTCATTGGGATGCGCCGACTGCACCAACACGTCAACCATTGAATGGTGAAAGCTGGGTGGTAACAGGCACACTGGAAACTATGGGGCGTGATGAGGCGACACAGAAGTTACAAGCTTTGGGTGCGCGTGTCAGTGGTAGTGTTTCTAGTAAAACCAAATGTGTCGTTGCTGGTGAAAAAGCGGGAAGCAAATTGGATAAAGCACAAAAATTAGAAATTCGAGTGATGAATGAACAAGAGTTTTTAGACTTTTTGGCGCAATATCCAGTGTGATGAAATCAATAGTGTGGACTTCTGGATGAATTTTTACATCAGAAGTTCACAGATTTGATATTTAGCTTCATCCGTTAGCTGATGGGACAAAATACCTTCTATAGTAAAAACAATAATTTGAGTGGTTGCATCTATTTTTGCTGCGGATAAGCCCATTTTTTGTAATTCTATACACAATAGACTTTCGACAATTCTATGAAAGTTTTCATGTAATACGCTAATTTCCTTAGAATAATTCAAACGATTATGTACCGTCGTAATCAGGTGTTTGACACTTTCCAGTTGATGAATGACCCACAATAAGCGCTGAGTATGGTTAGCAAAAGATTGATTATGATATTCATTTAGGCGTTCAATAAGCTCTGAGCTGAGAACTTGTGTTAACACTTCATCTTTATCTTTAAAGTACCAATAAATCGTGTTGGGAGTAATCTTTGCTGTTGTTGCTAACTTGGACATCGATGTTGCATCGTAGCCGATCTCAAGAAATAACATCCGTGCAGCGGCAATAATTTCTGCTTTCTTTTCATCCGTGTTTTGAATAATACGTTTATTGCGCGCCATTGTGTGAACTCAAAATATTTCAAAACTGATTTTACAGCGATTCGATCATTTTTAAAAATTTGCAGATAATTTTATTCTTATCTTGAATGGTATTTAAGAATTGCGTATATTTCTTGAATGTTATTTAAGATAAATTGGAAAATAAGATAATGGAAACATTTCAACATGTGCTTGATCAAAGTGTAGAGGCAAGCTTTTATTCACCTAATGGCAATAAATGTGCTGCAAAAATATATTATCCAAATATCGAGATTGCGAGAAAACATCCAGTCATTTTGATGGTGCATGGTTGGGGTGGAACACAAGATTTGTTGACTTTGCCTTTTGTTCAAGCATTTATGCAAATCGGTTATGCCGTAATGACTTTTGATTACTCGACTTGGGGTAAAAGTGAGGGGATGCCTCGAAATCAAATTTCACCGTGGTTACGTGTCCGTGAAGCTGAGCAAGCGATTCAATATTTACAGAATTTAGAAAAGATTGATGCAGATAAAATCGTGGTTTGGGGGACTTCTTTTGGTGGTGGGCATGCGATTGATCTCGCAGCAAAATATCCTCATCTCTTAGGATCGATTGCCCATGTTCCAATGCTAGATGGGGTGCAAGCCGTTCTTGCCAATCCTGTTAAAGATATGTTGAAAATTGGCTTAAAAGTGGTTCAGGATTATTTACCATCACCGTCAAGGACTTATATCCCTGTGATCGCACCTGAAGATCAATTTGCCACGATGAATCGTGATCAAGCTTATGACTTTTTTATGAAAAGTTATAATGAAGCAGGAAAGTCTATTGATGATTATGATAATCGTGTCACTGCACGTTCAGTGCTGACAATTGGCATGTATCGACCGATTCGACATTTAAAAACCATTAAGATACCGACTTTATTGATTGGTGCGACTCAAGATTCTGTTGCACCTTTTGATCCTGAAAAAATCAAAAAAATAAATAATCCACATATTGAATATCAGCTATTGGATGCGAATCATTTTGAGCCATATTTTGAACCAATTTTTCAACAAAATATCCAGTATCAACTTGAGTTCTTAAAGAAATTAATTACTATTAAACATCACTGATCGTGAAGAGTATAAGAGACCGTTCAAGCAATTAAACTTGAACGTTTCTTGGTTTTAAGCACGTTTTTTAACAATGCCATCATCAAGTAATTGTTGAAAATGTTCGCAGACACTCTCGCGGATATTACGATATTGGAGACCTAACTCATTCACACTACGTTGTGAGTTAAAATAAATTGGATATCCCATATTGAGTTTTACAAATTGGCGAGAATGACCAAATACAGGTGCAACTAAAGAGAAAGCTATTTTAGGTACAGTAAAGTGTGGGAATGGATATTTATAACCAAATTTTTGTGTAAGTGCTTTGCCCATCTCTAGCAAGCTTAATGTGCCACCACAAATGATATAACGACCTTGTGCTTGTGGATTTAATGCCGCAGCGACATGGGCATCGGCAACATCACGGACATCGACAATCCCGTTCCACATTGGTGGTACACCAAACAGGGTCGTACCATTACCAAATTGCTGTAATACTTCGATACTGCCTGATTGACTTGCATCAGTGAGTGATGGTCCCATCACTAACGCTGGGTTAATACAGACTAAACTCCAGCGATTTTGTTGCTCAGCCATTTCCCATGCTTTGCGTTCAGCAGCAACTTTTGAATAAGGATAGGGTTGATGGGTTTCACTACTGGTATTATTCCAATGGCTCTCATCAAATTCATTATTTGCTGTGTTTTGAATTTCAACTGCATCGCCATAAGTTGATGCAATACTTGAGGTTAAAACCACACGTTTCACTGATTCTGTGCGATTTACACTATTTAATACATTTTCTGTACCTTTGACTGCAGGTTCAATAATGTCTTTAACCGCATCTTTATAGTTAGTAACAACAAAAGGTGATGCAGTATGAATAACAACTTCACACCCTTGCATCGCTTCATCAAAAGAATGTGGTTCCAATAGATCTGCTTGGTAAAACTGGATTTGACCAGAAGATTGATCTGCTAGATCATACAAATGTTGGATTTTATTTTTCTTCGATGGGTCGCGCACTGTGGCATGAACCGTATAACCCTGATTCAACAGACGTTCAATAATCCAGCCTGCAATATAACCCGTTGCACCAGTCACCAAAATTGGTTTACTTTTATCCATTTTATTTCCACATTATGTTTTTGTGATTGCTGTTATTTACCGAATTTTGTTTAAATAAACAACAGTTGAATAGTCATTTTTTATGATTTTTTGATCAAAAAGCTGGTGGAATAAGAAGCATTGCTAATCGTTACAAAAAATCAAACAAATGATTTTCAATAGAATTATGTCTTTTAAAAAGTAGAAATGATATGCAAAGGCTTATTTTATTTAAATAAATTAGGCTAATTAAAACTGTAAATGCGTATGTTTCTCATTTTAATTTTATAAAAATCATAAACTTACACACTTTTAATTTTGCAATTTTACATTAACTTGACCATACTATTGTTATTCGATAGGAGTAAGTATTATGCGTGGCAATCCAGAAGTCATCGACTATTTAAATATGCTCATTGGCGGTGAATTGGCTGCTCGTGATCAATATTTAATTCATTCAAGAATGTATGAAGATTGGGGCTTAAGTAAAATCTATGAGCGTATTGATCATGAAATGCAAGAAGAAGCTTCTCATGCAGACTCGATCATTCGTCGTGTTTTATTCTTAGGTGCTCAGCCAAATATGAACCGCGAAGACATCAATGTGGGTACGGATGTTGTTAGTTGTTTAAAAGCTGATTTAGCCCTCGAATATCATGTTCGTGAGAAACTTGCGGCAGGTATTAAATTGTGTGAAGAAAAAGGCGATTATATTAGCCGTGATATGTTGCGCCAGCAGTTATCTGATACAGAAGAAGATCATACTTATTGGTTAGAAAAACAACTACGTTTGATCGAGTTGATTGGCTTACAGAATTATATTCAATCGCAAATTTAAGTTTTGTGAATTAGAAAAACTCAGCATATGCTGAGTTTTTTTGTATAAGCACTATTTTTTAATTTGAGCATCTTTTAAATCTTTAAGTACCTGATCAGCATGCGTTTGCGTATTCACACTGGTGTAGTGATACATAATTGCACCTTGAGGATTAATCAAGAAACTTTCACGTTTTGCAATTTTGGTAATCCCAAGGTTTCTAACAATGCCAAATTTTCCAGCAAGTTCACTTTTTTCATCTGCCAAAATTGGGAAAGGTAAACCGAGCTTTTGCGAAAACTTTTGGTGCGATGCAACATCATCTAAGCTAACACCCAGCACGACTGCATTCGATTTTAAGAATTGAGGATAAAGTGATTTAAATTGATTCGCTTCTTGAGTGCATCCCGCAGTATCATCTTTAGGATAGAAATAAAGCACAATCCATTTGCCTTTATATTGGCTTAAAGTATGCCATTTCCCACTTTGATCTTGAAGTTTGAAATCAGGGGCAGACTGTCCAACCCATTCTTTTTGAGCAGTATTTTTCTTAGAAAATAAGGTGTTTTGTGCGCTACTTAAACTTGGTGCGCTAAGTAAAATAAGAGAACTACATAGAATAAGAACTTTGGATTTTATCGTAGCCATTATCTTGATCTCAAAGTGTGGTAGACACTTACTTTAGCAAATTTAAAAATTTGATGTGTGAGTAAATTCTTTACAGGGCTTTTGATTGTTTTATATAGTTGAATTTAAATGAAGTATAACTAAAAGGAAAATAGAGTGGATGTCGGTGCAGTGTTAATTAAATTGAAGCAAGACACGCTAGCAAATGTCGATGCTTGGAAAATAGAAATTGAACAACGAAAAGATGAAGCCATTCAAACACTCCAAGCCGAAGGTGTGAAAATAGAATCTTGGTTCCATCTTGAACTTGATGGAAATAATTATCTACTTGCCTATATGCGTGCAAATGATATTGCACATGCTCAACAAGTCGCACGCAACAGTCCTTTCGAAATTGATAAAGTTCATAAACAGTTTAAACAAAATTGGCAACGTGTCATTCCTGCGACATTATTGGTGGATTTGGAAAATAATGATTAGAAAAAACAGGTTATAATTTTGAAAGTTTGCATAATTGGGTCATAAGGTGAAGCACAAGATTTTGCTCATTACTGGATGGGGCGGTGGCGTTGAATTATTAAAACCTTTATATGATGCTTTAGCGCAACAAGGCCATCAGGTTGAACGAATCAATATTTTTAATGCTTTTGATGCTGGTGTCTTAGGACAGCATGCTGAACTTGCACGAAAATATGATGTGATTGTGGGATGGTCACTGGGTGGTCAACTGGCAACAATATTAGTTAATCAAATTCATCAGCAATATGATGAACAGAAGCTGTTAATCACTTTGGGATCGAATCCATGTTTTGTCGCGCAAGCTGACTGGATGACAGCCATGCCAGTCGAAACTTTTATGCAGTTTAAACAATCATTTGAACAGGATGCGATTACCACGCTAAAACGTTTTGGTTTGTTAGTCTGTCAAGGTACAAGTTCTGCAAAAAAAGATTTTTTGGATATGCAGAAATTGATTCGACCTCAACCGATTGCATTATTAAAGCAAGGTTTAGAATTATTGGAACAATTAAATTTGGTTGATTTGTACAAAAACTATCAAGGCAGACAGTTACTTGTGTTTGCTGAGCATGATGCTTTAGTTCCTTACCAAATTGTTCAAAATATCCAGAATTTAGCTGCAAAAAATCTATTTGTTATTTCTATTGAAGGTGCTTCTCATGGTTTTCCATGTTTTATGGTGGAGCAGACTGTACAAGTAATTGAAGATTTTATTCAATTGACGGTTTAATCTTGCTTGAATTGAAAGTTCTCGCAATATATTTTAGATTTTGACAGGTTTAAGATGTTCGCAAATAGTTTTTCCCAAAAATTGATACTCGATAGTGTCATCCATAACCTGCGTGGTTATAGTAAAAGTGATGAATATGGATGAGTAGATACACTTGAATGGGCACAAAAAGTGGACAGATTTTGTGGATCTTACGTTGCTATGACCGCAACTCAGGTTTTGCCTACTTTTTCCGAAAGAAAAGTAGGTCGAGCCGAAGGCTTATATCAGAATGAATGAGCACAAGGTCGCTCTCCCTTATAAGCAATATTTATCTAACCAATGAGGAAGTATGGATGACCGATTTATTTGATTTAGAACATATATGGCATCCCTATACCTCGATGTTAAATCCACTGCCAACTTTTAAAGTGAAACGTGCCTATGCTGCAACCATTGAACTAGAGGATGGTCGAACTTTGGTTGATGGCATGTCGTCATGGTGGTGTGCGATTCACGGTTATAACCACCCTGAACTCAATAAAGCCATTACTGATCAATTGCAAAACATGGCGCATATCATGTTTGGTGGTTTGACGCATGAACCTGCAATTGAATTGGGTAAACTCTTATTAAAAATTACGCCTCCGAGTTTAGATAAAATTTTCTATGCTGACTCAGGTTCAGTTTCAGTTGAAGTGGCTTTAAAAATAGCAGTGCAATATTGGGCTGCGTTGAATCAACCTGAGAAAACCAATTTTATTACTACACGTTCTGGCTATCATGGTGATACTTGGAATGCGATGTCTGTCTGTGATCCTGTTACGGGGATGCATCAGATTTTTGGCTCAAGTTTACCGAATCGAATCTTTGTACCCGCGCCACAATGTCGCTTTGATGGTGAGTGGAATCCACATGATATTCAAGAACTCAAACAACAGATTGAACAGTATCATCATAGTATTGCTGCGCTGATTATTGAGCCAATTGTACAAGGTGCAGGTGGGATGCGTTTTTATCATCCTGAGTATTTACGCCAAGCTAAAGAATTATGTGAGCAGTACAATTTATTGTTGATCTTTGATGAGATCGCAACAGGCTTTGGGCGCACAGGTAAAATATTTGCTTGGGAACATGCGCAAGTTGAGCCAGACATCATGTGTATTGGTAAGGGCTTAACAGGTGGTTATATGACTTTGTCTGCAACATTAACGACTAAACAAGTGGCTGAAACCATTAGTCGTGGCGAGGCAGGTGTGTTCATGCATGGTCCAACCTTTATGGCGAATCCTCTGGCTTGTGCTGTTGCTCTAAGAAGTACTCAATTATTAGTTGAACAAGATTGGCAGAGCAATATTCAACGTATTGAAAAGATCCTTATTGAGCAATTAAGTGATTTAGCAGAACTTGATCACGTTGCGGATGTACGCATATTAGGTGCGATTGGTGTGGTTGAATTAACGACTAATGTAGACATGAAAACCTTACAGCAGCAGTTTGTTGAACGTGGTATTTGGGTGCGACCATTTGGAAAATTGGTCTACGTGATGCCGCCGTATGTGATTACTGATGACGAGCTAAATTACTTATTAACACAGATGAGTGAAGTGGTGAAAAATATGCAAGGAGCACATGCTAATGTCCTTGCTTGATCATTATGCTGAGCAGCTTGACCAACTCAAACAGCAAGGTAATTTCCGCCAATTTACTTCAAATCAACAGCAGGGGCGATGGATCACCATTCAAAATCGAACCATGTTGAATTTGTCATCCAATGATTATTTAGGTTTAGCCGCTGATTTAAGTTTAAGAGAAGAATTTCTCGATACGCTTAAAATAGAACGGGCGTTATTTAGTTCTTCTTCTTCGCGTTTGTTGACTGGTAATTTTGCAGAAAATGAACAATTTGAAAATAGCCTAAGCAAAGCTTTTGGTCGTGCTGCCTTGCTTTTCAATAGTGGCTATCACATGAATATCGGTATTTTGCCTGCATTAGCTGATAGTAAAACCGTAATTTTGGCGGATAAACTAGTTCATGCCAGTATGATTGATGGTATTCGTCTATCGAATGCTCAATATGTGCGTTATCGTCATAACGATTTGCAGCATTTGGAACAGTTATTGCAAAAGTATCAACAAGATGAGCAAGTTGAACGCATTATTGTGGTGACTGAAAGTATTTTTAGTATGGATGGTAATGAAACGGATTTAGCGGCACTGGCGCAGTTAAAGCAACGTTTTGTCAAAACCATGTTGTATGTTGATGAAGCTCATGCCTTAGGTGTGAGAGGTGAGCAAGGGCTAGGTTGTGCTGAGCAATATGGCGTATTGCATCAGATTGATTTCCTTGTTGGCACTTTTGGTAAAACGATTGCCTCAATTGGCGGTTATATTATTTGTGATTCTATCATTCGTGATTATCTGATTAATAAAATGCGCCCTTTGATTTTCAGCACAGCGTTACCACCAATCTCGATGGCATGGTCTGACTTTATCTTTAATAAAGTTTTAAATATGCAGCAGCAGCGTCAGCACTTGGCTGAGATCAGTCATTTTTTACAGCAGGCGGTGATTGCAAAAGGTTTTTCAAGTCCATCGAGTAGCCATATTATTCCAATTATTGTCGGCGAAAGTAACGCAGCAATTGAAAAGGCACGTTATGTTCAGCAACAAGGTTTTTATGCCATGCCTGTGCGACCTCCAACAGTACCGCAAAATAGTTCACGTTTACGTATCTCATTAACGTCTATGGTTCAAAAAGCAGAATTAGAAAAATTGGTGGAATGTTTGTGAGTGTCGATAAAGCTTTAGTCGCTCAACGTTTTGCCAAGGCAGGGCAAAGTTACGTTGAGCATGCTGTAGTGCAAAAGCAGATCAGTGCACAGTTATTTGAATATCTGAAAGCGTATTGTCCAAAGACTTTTGATTCTGTATTTGAGATCGGTTGTGGGTCGGGTAATTTAACGCATTTATTTCGGACTCATTTTCAGTTTGATCAATTATTTTTAAATGATCTTTATGAGGATGTAGATCAGCATTTTTCAACGATTAAAAATATAGCTTGGTTGATCGGAGATATTGAGCAACTTGAATTACCATCAGAATTGGATGCGGTGATTTCAAGTTCAGCTTTGCAATGGATGACTGATCTACCTGCGTTATTAAAACGAATTCATAATGCTTTAAAACCGAAAAGCTATTTGGGTTTCTCTACATTTGGTGAAAATAATTTAATTGAAATCAAAAAGCTGACTGGGCAAGGTTTAAATTATTATTCTAGTGAAATATTGAAACAGAAACTTGAAGAAAATGGCTTTGAGATTGTGTTTATACAAGAAGAACAAAAACATCTATATTTTGATGATCCTAAATTAGTGCTGCATCATCTAAAAGCGACAGGGGTGACTGCAACAGCAAAGTCTCATCGTTGGACCAAGCAATCTTTACAGCAGTTTTATTCTGATTATCAACAGTTTAATGATGAGCAAGGTTTTCGCCTAACTTATCATCCGATTTATGTGATTGTAAGAAAAAAATAAATATAAGAGGTACATATTAAAAGTGCTTGAAGAAGAATTAACGTCAGAAAATATGATCAAGTATGCTAGTTATTCAATTATAGTTAGCTTATTTTTGCTTATATTTTATGAGTTTGAATTTGGGATAATGGTATTGGCAACTGGTATTTCATTAGGCATATTTGGTTTTTCTACAAAAAAGCATAGTAATAAGTTATTTATTTTTTTATTAAAAATTATATTGATGATTTTTATTGGTTGTTCTATATATTTTTCATTTGAGATTTCATCATATATGCGACTAAAAGCACCAATTCAAAAAATATGTGGTTCTGTTAAAAATATAAATATTTCAAAAAATAGGCATACACCAAATACATTTGAGTTGGTAAATAAGCGAAAAGTAGTCACTTTTTTATATTACCAAGAGGATAAAGAGCTGTTTTCATCACCAAATATTTGTATTGAATATGCTTTTGATGATCGTTGGGAAAGTTATCCTCGTGTTTTTAAAATTGAATCTGAATCAATCCATTAAATGTAAAGTGAAGGAAATGAGATGAAAGGTATTTATTTTGTCAGTGGCATTGATACTGAAATTGGTAAAACTTATGCCACAGGTTATCTCGCCAAACTTTGGACTGAACAAGGGCAGCGTGTTATCACCCAGAAGTTGGTGCAAACAGGGAATATCGATGTATCTGAAGACATCGAAAAACACCGTGAAATTATGGGGAGTGGTTGGTTTCAGGAAGATCATGAAAAGTTGACCATGCCTGAAATTTTTAGCTATCCTGCGTCGCCACATTTAGCTACACGTTTAGATGGGCGTGAGTTAGATTTTGCCAAGATCGAAGCTGCAACTAAAGAGCTTGCTCAGCGTTTTGAGGTGGTGCTGTTAGAGGGGGCGGGCGGTTTAATGGTGCCTTTAACCACAGAGTTATTGACCATTGATTATATTGCTCAACATCAATTTCCTGTGATTTTGGTGACTTCTGGACGTTTGGGAAGTATTAACCACACATTGTTGAGTTTAGAAGCTTTAAAACATCGTGGTTTGAGTTTGCATGCTTTGGTATATAACTTAAAAGATGAATCGAAAGATCCACTTATTTCTAAAGATACAGCGGATTATTTAAAAGCTTATTTGGGAAAGCATTTTCCTGATGCTCAATGGATTGAGTTGGAAAAATTTAACTAACTTTAGGTATTTATTGTCTAGTAAATATCTGTGATCGTGGAGGGCGGCAAGGATGCCGCCAAGTTAGACTGACTTGCGCTGCTTTCAAAGCCTTGCTTTGAAATTGCTCAGGACGTACCTTCAGTCTGACAAAAGATTTTTGTTACTTTTCATATTTGAAAAGTAAGAAGATTTGCTATGAGTGGGGGGACTTGGGAAGACTAAGTCACAATAGCTAATGGGTCTTATAAGCGATTTAATTCATAAACTTAAGGTGAATAACAATGAATAAGAAGAATTTTGTTTTTATAACACTATGCTTTTCAGGTTTGATCTCGACTACTCACGCTGCTGTACCAACAGATAAAACCATCATTAGTTGGATCACTAATTTACAAGATTCAAATGCGAATCCTCAGCAAGCTATTCAGATTGATCACACGGAAAAAGTAAAATTAATTTCAGGCGAAGAAGCTTATTTATCTGGTGTTAGTTTTGAAAATGCAGGGCGTAACTTTTGGGCAGGTTATGTGCTGACCCGTCCAAATCTAAAACAAGCAAAAATTTTAAAAGAGTTTGGTGGTCAATCGAATACATTTAAAGTTCATCCAACGATGTATAAAGGTAAATCAATTGAACTGGTTGAAATCGAAAGTGCTGGGTCGGGACAAGGAACTGTTGAAGCCACTAAAAGTTTAGTTTATTTGAGCCAATGGAATGCTAAGTTGATTGCTGAAGTTCAGGAGTCTTCTAATGCTGGTCGCTATGACGAAAAACTTGATGCAGAAGATTGTCGTACAGGATCAGATAACACGGGTTATTTAAATGTGATGCCGTATTCGCCTTACGTTGTGAAAACGACGGTGACAGGAAATGCTTGTAATAACAAGCCTAAGGGATACAAGGTAAATAGTTTGGTTCTCCCAATCGTCATTAGCGAAATTAAATAAAAAAAGCTAACAAGCGGACTTGTTAGCACAGGAGGAACTTAGAATTGTGAAGCCTAATAGTTAGTGTTTATTTTTCTAGTTATTACTCACGATTCCTATTTTAGTGACTTTGCTTTGTTGAGCTAATGCCATCACCATAGCAATATTTTTATATTCGGCTTGAGGATCAGGTTTAAACTTGATCTGATCTTGATCAGCTTTTTGCGCAACAGATTCAAACAAAACCTTCAATGCTTGGCGATCAGCAACAGCTTGATCGTTCCAGAAAATATGACCTTGAGCATCGACTCTTAGGTTAATGATCTCAGGTGGTTTCTGATCAGTTGGTGGCGGCGGTGCACCATTAGGTAAATTGATATTAATGGCGTTGTTTGGGATTGGAATCGTAATGATGAACATGATCAATAACACCAACATGACATCAATTAAAGGTGTCATATTGACATCGAGCATCACATCATCTCCGCCATTTTTTGGTCCGACATTCATACCCATGACTAACTCCTTATCGTTTGATTAAGGTGAACTAGGCGGGGTAGTGACAAATGCGATTTTGCCAATACCTGCTTGTTGGGTGGTGCTAATTACCTGATCAATTGCAGCGTAGTGCGTCAATTGATCACCACGAATATGAACTTCAGGTTGTGGGCGCTTTTGTGCCTCAACTTGTAAACGAGCAAGTAAAGTTTCTTTATTTGCAACATATTGTTCATTCCAAAAAATATCGCCAGTTTTGTTGACTGAAAGTTGAATATTTTGAGGGGTGGTGGCGTAAGGCGTATTCTTTTCTTCAGGTAGCTTTACAGGAACCGTATGTGTGACCACTGGAACAGTGATTAAGAAGATAATCAAAAGCACCAGCATGATGTCCACAAGCGGAGTGGTATTGATCGTTCCGATCACATCATCATCACTTTGATCTGAATTTATCATCATGCCCATAATGGTGTTCCTTATTTAGAATCACGGTTTGAGTGATTACTGTTTAAGTCACCGCTGAGTAATACGGCATGCAGGTCTGAACCAAATGAACGGACATTATCCATGACTGCTTTATTGCGGCGAGTTAGCCAGTTATAACCAAGTACCGCGGGTACAGCGACAGCTAAACCAATTGCGGTCATGATTAATGCTTCACCCACAGGTCCAGCAACTTTATCAATTGATGCTTGTCCTGAAATGCCGATTGCAGTCAGTGCGTGATAAATTCCCCAAACTGTTCCAAATAAACCAACGAAAGGTGCAGTTGAACCTACTGTTGCGAGAAATGCCAAACCATTACCTAAATGGCTTTGTACTTTATCAATCGCACGTTGAATTGAAATCGTTACCCATGTGTTGAAATCAATACGTTCTAATAAAGTGCCATCATGATGTTTGGTAGAGTGAATACCTTTTTCAGCAATGTAACGGTAGGTACTACTCGGATTTAAGCTGTCTTTTGCAGTATTTAATGTATCTGCTTCCCAAAAGTTACGTTCAGCTTCAGTACCGTGGCGTTTGATTTTACTTTGTTGAAATAGTTTAGAAAGAATGATGTACCACGTACCAATCGACATTAAAACAAGAATAAATAAGGTTGTTTTTGCAACGAGATCACCTTCACGCCATAAAGCTTCTAAACCATAAGGGTTATGCGCTTTCTCCTCAGTTGCAGGAAGAGGTGGTGGCGTTGGTGATGATTGTTTTGTTGTATCAGTTGCAATCGTAGTTACGGCTGTGGGTTGTGATGTTTCTTCAGCCCAAACAGAACTCATTGGAAACAGGGTGCTGGTTGAGATAAGACCAATCGCAGCAAATCGAGAGATTTTTTTTACAGTTTTATTCATTTAAATTCTCCAAAAAATTGTTTAATTCACTTCTATATTCATTAAGAAATCTTGAATGTGTATTCGATTTCATACCAATCTTGTTGAGGTACACCATCTTTCATCGCTGGTGTGAAGCTACATAAGCTATAAGCTTTGGTTGCTGCTTTATCTAACTCACGAACACCACTCGATTTTTTGACTTTTGCATCGATCACTTTGCCCGAGCCATCCACAAGCAAACGCATACGCACAGTACCTTCTTCACCAGCCATTTCCTGTTCACGTGGATAACCAGGTTCTTTACAACCTGCTTCACCTTCGGAAACGCCTCGTGAAATACCTGCTGGTTTTGCTGGTGCTGGGGGAGCAGCATTTGCAACTGGTGCTGCAACAGGGCTAGGACTTGGAGAAGCCGCTGTGACAGGTGCAGGCGTTGTCACTGAAGTTTTAGTCGGTAGTGTAGGTGTTGGTTTTGCGACAGGCGTTACTTTTTCAACTTGCTTAGGTGGATCAGGCATTTTTGCCACTTTCTCAACCATTTTTGGTAGTTCAGGTGGTTTTTCCTCATGTTTGGGTGGAGGAGGTGGCGGTGGGGGTTCAATATCTTGAATAATCTGAAGTTCTACAGGCTTCTCGACTGGCTTAGTAAACTCAGTTGTTAAACTTGTTACTAAAATATAGGCGATCACAAGATGTAAAAATAAAACTAGACCGAGGCCGACGAGGCGTTTGGCAGATTGATTTTCATTTTCAGCAAAGGGTATGCCCATAATTGCTCCTGAAAATGTAATCGTTGAGTTATATAAAATATTTTGGCTCGATTAAAATCTTGGTCGAAATTATTTATCTTATATAGACATCAGGATTACGTTGAGTCACTACAAAATGCAAAGGAGATATTCTGTAGTGACAGAATGTCCTAGAATTTATAAGTGCCTCTTAGAAAATATGCACGTCCAGTTACGTCGCTATAGCGAGGGTCATAACCGTATTGGTTATTGTCTATCACGTTTGAAGCAGATGGTTCAGCATCAAATAGGTTCTTGATACCAGCAGTCAACTCTAGATTTTTAAAGCCTTTATACGTCCCTGAAATGTTGTAAAGAGTGTAGTCACTTACGTTGTGGTTATCATATTTCTCATCACCAATTTGGTTTTGATCTTTATAACCACGGTAGAACTCTTGCTCGAAGACCATTTTCCAGTTTTCGTAGCTCCAGTTAAGATTGGCAACATGTTTCCAACGTAAGATTGCTGGATCATCGTATTTACCAACATAACCCTCCCATGACTCACCTTTTTTCTCTTGTTCGTCATAGCGAATAACATATGTACCATCTATTCCGAAGCCAAAGCGGCCAGTAGAAGTCATTGGTGAAAGATAATTTAGGGCTAAATCAATACCTTCAGTTTTTACACTAGCCATATTAGCTAACGAGGTATTTATATATTCTAGTCGACCATCAGCTCCACGGATGAAACGATCAGCATATTTTTCAGGATTCTCAAAAATATCTGCTTCACCAATCAAACCAATTAGACCGTCGATTTTAATTTTGTAGTAATCCGCTGAGAATACTAAATTTTTGATTGGTTCAAAAACAAAACCTGCGGTGTATGAAGTGGATTCTTCAGGTTGTAAGCCATCAGTACCTCCTTGAGTTTTATTAAACTGTGTATTACATTCCGTTTTATATTCAGGGTTAGTAGCTGTACCGTTTGGACATAAGAGTGGGTCATTGTATTTAGCTGATGTAAAAGTTTTGCTACGGGGCGCATTTATGTCATATAAGCTTGGTGCGCGAAAACCAGTACTGTATGAGGTACGGAACATTAATTGTTTAATTGGCTCCCAACGAAATGCGATTTTAGGATTAAATGTATCACCGAAATCACTATAGTCATCATAACGAGCGGCGAGTTGTGCTTCTAAGGTTTTGGTAATTGGAACATGTAATTCTGTAAAAGCTGCGGTAATATCTCTTTTTCCCTTGCTTTTAGGTTTGTCAGGATCAATACCACTACCAGGTACTTGTCTTACAAGTTCTGAGTTCACATTGGCTTTCCAGTCTTGCTTACTAAAACTGCCTCCAAATGCAAAGCCCACGTCTCCTGCGGGTAAAGTGTAAATTGGACGACTAATAGTAAAGTCAAATGTAGTGGCTGTAAGTGTTCCTGTATTGGTATCGCCTTTTACTTCAAAGGACTTCCAAAGCTCTTGATTCTCACTAGGGCCAAAAGGATTAATGGTTCCATTGTTTAAAGCATCTTGAAGTTTACTTTTATTTAAGTATCCTCCAGCAAAACCATCTGTCGCTTCGCTACGTGCATAAGATAAACCTGTATTGATATCCCAGCCGTAAGCTTCACCTTCTAAAGCGATTAATGCCCGATGTGATTCATTCACAGGATTAGACTTACGGTTTCCAGCTTGGGAACGTAAAGATAATTCAAGCGGTTCGCCACTTAATCCTGAGACATCGGGAGTTATGCCTTTACCAGGATAATATTGACTTGTAGAGGGCAGGGTAACAGAACGAGTATAAACATCAGGTGCAATTGAAGTAGTCACTTCATTACGTGAATAAATATATTCACCAATTGCATTGAAATTATCATTGATTTTAAAGGTTCCACGACCTAAAGCGGAGATTGTCTCTGTTTTGGGAACGATACCGATTAAGGCACGAGTATTAAAATAGCAAAGCCCGCCATCGGCGATAGTATTTGGAGCATTGTTACAGTTTTGGTCACCATAAGGGTTACCTAATATCTTTGAGCCTGGGTCTCTAAAGTTTGCAGGAAATCCATTTCCAGAAGTACCATCTAAACCAAGTTCAGGAATTAAATCTCCACGTCGGCTAACTTTACGATCTTTCGCCATAATGTCATTTGAGCGACGATAGTCAATAACCCCCATAAGATTAAAGCCTTGTTCATCAAGATCGCCATAACCCCCAAAAATTGAAATGTCCTGTTTATCACCACCACTTTGTTCTGGTTGAATAAAACCAGCACTAATATTTAAACCTTCAAAAGATTTCTTGGTGATAAAGTTGATTACCCCAGCAATTGCATCCGCACCATAAATTGCCGAAGCACCATCACGTAAAATCTCAATCCGATCAACCATTGCCATTGGAATAATATTTAGGTTTGTGGTTGAGGTGCTAAAAGGGCTGTAAGCTAAACGTCGGCCATTTAATAAGATTAATGTTTTATCCGTACCTAAAGCCCGAAGATTCGCAGAAGAACCCTCAGTATAAGATGAACCTACGTTTTGAGCTGTAGAAAATCCTGCTTGATTGGCACTAACCTTGGTTAAAGCTTCCTCAACAGTGGTCACACCTTGTTTTGCGAGATCATCTGCTCTGATCACTGTGATTGGAGACGCACTCTGTGATGCAACACCTTTGATAGATGAACCAGTGACTGCAACTTTGACAACTTTAGTTGGTTTTTCTTCAGGTGCTGACTCTGTTTCTGCGGCGTGGGTCATGGTTAAACACAACATACTGAGGCTCAGGGTGCTGAGTTTGAGTATGGTTTTGCTCGCTTTTGGCATAGCATCAGATTGAACGAAATTGGTTTTTTTCATCAAATTTATAACCCCTTAATGATTTGTCACTCTTCAGAATGAACAAAAGCGTTTTAGCAAGACGTGTGCCAAATGCATTTTTTGAATTGAATTAATCTAAGTTAAATTGTTTAAAAGCGTTGTAGTTTTAATGGATAAGCTTTTCATATTTTTACTAATTATTAAAAAATTATGAATTTATAAAAAATATTTTTATTGGCATTTTTTTACATAATTTAAGTTTTTTTAAGACGCATTAAAATGAATCAACAAGTTTTTCAGTTGCATGTGTTTGGTGCAAAACCATAATTAATCTTTTATTTTTATACACTTGTACTATTTTATTTTATTGGGGTGAAATGAATATGAAAAATTATTATTTTGCATAATATTACTTTTGAATAAGATGAATAACGCAATGTTTTTATATCAATTATTAAAATTTATCATATTTAATCAAAATTTTTATTTGAAAAGTGGCATGAAATTAGCACTGTGATTTGAGTGGTAAGCTGCATTTTACACTTTCTTTTATTTTTACGATTGGTAAAAAATATTCAATTTGCTGATTTTTAAAAATAAGATCTTTGATTGATGTAAAGCGTGCAAAGTGGTTATGCGGTTGAATGCTATTCAAAAGTCTAGTATTTATTGAAAAACGATAATGTGAGCATTGAATTGAAGTCTAAATTTTTTACTGTCGCTTTGTTCTCAAGCGTTATTGTAATCGCCCCTTTTGGGAACTCGAAAACTCCAGCTCAAGCAGAAAAAGTGCTTCGAATTGCATTTGAAGCCCCAGATGATGGTTTTGACATGGTCAAAACTTATAATTTTTATAGTGGTAATGTGGCGGATGTAATTTTTGAAAGGTTGCTGCAATATGATTATTTAGCCAATCCAGTCAAACTTGTTCCATCAACAGCGCAAAGTATGCCGATCATTAAAGAAAATGGAAAAGTTTATATATTCAAAATACAACCAGGGATTTATTTTACAGATGACGTTGCTTTTAAAGGCAAGCGTCGTGAACTGATTGCTGAAGATTATGTTTATTCAATTAAACGAATTTTAGACCCTAAAAATCGGTCTTCATCATATTCTTTTATTGATAATAAAATTGTTGGTACGAATGCTTTAGTTGAGCAAGCCAAAAAATCTGGGAAATTTGATTATGATGCCAAGATTGAGGGCGTGAAAGCACTTGATCGTTACACTATTCAATTTACACTCACGCAAGCAGATTATAATTTTCCTTATATTTTAGCCTATAGTACGTTTGGGGCAACGGCACGAGAAGTTGTTGAATATTATAAAGATCGCTTGGGTATGCATCCTGTAGGCACAGGACCTTACATGTTGAGTAAGTATGTACCACGCAGCAAAATTGAATTGGTTGCAAACCCAGATTATCGAGGTTTTGTTTGGAATTTTAAATCAACAGGGACGGCGTGGGATAATCAGTTAGTCAAAGAAATGAGTGGTAAGAAAATGCCACAAATTGGCAAAGTGAATATCAGTATTATTGAGGAAGAGCAATCCCGATGGTTGGCATTTCAATCAAAACAGCTTGATTTTGATAAATTGACATCGAGTGCGATTCCTAAAGTATTAGATCAAAATAATCAATTAAAACCAGAAATAAAAAAACAGGGTATTCGTTTATATGCCAATAAAGAAGCCGAGATTACCTATAGCATGATTAATATGCTTGACCCAATTATAGGGGGTAATAGTTTAGATAAAGTTGCTTTACGTCGTGCAATTGCGATGTCATTTAACGTCAATGAATCTATTCGTATTTTAAGAAAAGGACAGGCGGTTAAGGCAGAAATGTTAGTCCCCGCAGGTGTGAATGGGCACAATCCAAATTATCGTAGCAGTGTGGGTTATAACCCAACTTTAGCCAATAAACTTTTAGACCATTTTGGCTATAAAAAAGGTGCAGATGGTCATCGAAATTTCCCTGATGGAAAACCGCTAATTTTAAAAATAAATACCGAAAGCGGAACATCCTCAGTGATGTATTCTGAACTTTGGAAGAAAAATTTAGATGCAATTGGAATAAAAGCTGATTTTAAAGTGAGTAACTTTGCCGACAATTTAAAAGCGGCTAGCCAATGTCAGTACATGATGTGGAGTGGTGCATGGCACGCTGATTATCCTGAAGGAGAAAATTTCACTCAGTTACTTTATGGTCCGAATGTCGGACGTGGTAATCAGTCATGTTATAAATCGGATGCTTATGATCGATTATATGAACAGGCAATGAAATTATCGCCTGATCAACGTATGCCTTTTTATGAAAAAATGAGTCGGCAAGTTGAAGCTGACAGTCCTTTTATTTTGCAAGATACCCGTATAAGAAACTGGATGGTTCAACCTCAAGTACAAGGTTTTAAAGCGCATCCAATTATGAACACCAATTGGCAATTTCTAGACATTGTTTCGCCAAATCAAAATAAGTGATGATTTCCAAATGAAGCAAAATTTTAAACTTGCATTGAAACGATTTGGCTTTGTGGCTTGTGTAGGACTAACAACGAGTGTAGCAAGCACATTGGTTGTTGCTCAAAGTTCAGCTGATCCTAATAAAGTATTACGTTATGTTTTCCCTGTTGCAGAAACAGGTTTTGACCCTGCGGGTGTTCATGATCTGTATTCGGCGCATGTGAATGGGTCGATTTTTGAGACCTTATTTACTTATGATTATTTGGCTTCACCTGCAAAATTAGTACCTCGCACGGCTGTAGCATTACCAGAAGTAAGCGCAGATGGTTTGACTTATACCATTCGCTTGCAAAAAGGAATTTATTTTGCAACTGATCCTGTATTTAAGGGCAAAAAACGTGAACTAACTGCTGCTGATTATGTTTATACCTTTAAGCGCTTACTTGATCCTAATTTACACTCACCCAATAGTTGGTTGTTAGATGGGCGTATTTCAGGAATGGATGCAGCTATCAAACAAACTCAAAAAACGGGTAAGTTTGATTACAATCAGCCAATTGCAGGTTTACAAGCACCTGATCGATATACTTTAGTGATTCGGCTTACTCGTCCAGATCAAAACTTTCCAATGCTACTCGCACATCAACCCGCTGGGGCTGTTGCACGCGAAGTGATCGAAAAGTATCGCAACAAATCTGGTTTCGCTATGGCACATCCTATCGGAACAGGTCCTTATATGTTGTCGCGTTGGACACCCGGATCAAGGATTATTTTAAAAGCGAATCCTGATTTTCGTAGTTTTGTATGGAATTTTAAAGCCAGCTCTCCAGAAGACCAAAAAATTGTGAGTGCCATGCAAGGCAAGCAAATGCCACAAATTGGAGTGATCGATATTCAGGTCATGGAAGAAGGGCAATCACGCTGGTTGTCGTTTAGTAAAGACGAAATCGATTTATTTCAATTAGACGGTGAACTCACCGTTCAAGCCTTGCAAAATGGAAAGCTAAAACCTGAACTGGTTAAAAAAGGCGTTCAGCTTTCCCGCATTATTGATCCATCGATTGATTATCATTATTGGAATATGCAAAACCCAGTGGTGGGTGGCTTTAGTAAAGAAAAAATCGCATTACGCCGTGCCATGGCGATGGCTTTTTCGGCTGATAATTACATTAAAATTTTGCAAAAAGGTGATGCAAAAAGATTACAAGCGCCGATTCCAGAGGGAGTCGTTGGTTATGACCCAACCTATAAAAGTAGTATTCCTTATTCAGTCAAAGCTGCGAATTTATTGCTAGATCGTTATCACTATAAAGTTGGTGCCAATGATTGGCGGACATTACCTGATGGAAAGCCGCTGGTGATTGAAATGACAGTATCTGGAAGTAATTTACGAAGTCAGCAGCAAGCAGAATTTTGGAAAAAAATATTAGATAGTCTCAAAATTCAAATGACAACGAAATCCATGCCTTTTGCTGAAGCGTTAAAGCTTGAGAAACAGTGCAAAACTATGTTTAAAGCCTCAGCATGGATTGCAGACTATCCTGATGCTGATAGTTTTATGCAGTTGTTTTATGGAAAAAATATTCATGTAACCAACAATGGTTGTATAAAAATTCCTGAGTTTGATCGTCTATATGAACAAACTCAGAAAATGCCACCAAGTCCTGAGCGTGATGCTTTATATCAAAAAATGTCACGTGTACTTGAAGTCTATACCCCAGTGCAAATCATTGGTGCACGCTATCGAAATATCTTAGCTCAACCGCGTGTGATTGGATTTAAGAAGCATCCTATTCTTCCATCAGAATGGATGTATATCGACATTGATACAAAAAAATAGAAATTTAGGAATTGGAGCAATAATGAAACATCAAAATTTTAAACTTACCACCCTGTGCTTACTTGCAGTAGGGGTAAATCAAATATCATTTGCCGATACAACCAATCGCCAAACCCTTCCTCTATTTCAAGCTAAAGATATTTCAACATTATGTGATGCGAAGATTGAGGATGTAAAAAAACAGTTAAAAACATTTGAAGCGAAACCGATTACTCAAAGTACAGCCGCTGGATCTGTTTTAGCCGAATGGGATGCTATTTTTGCTTCATTTGAGGATTTTTATGGCCCTGTCGGTTTATATAGTAATGTTTATCCTGATGAAGCTGTTCGTAAAGCGGCAGATGATTGTGAAATTAAAATTAGCCATTTTCAAACTGATATTTTACAAAATCCAAAATTATATCAACAGTTTAAAAAGATCAATCCAACTGATGCAGTCGATATAAAATTTAAACAAGATATCCTGAATGATTTTGAAAAGAAAGGAATTCAACTGCCCGTCAGCAAGCAAAAAAAGGTTAAAGCTATATTAGATGAGCTGGCAAAAATTGAACAAGAATATTCCAGAAATGTCCGTGAGAATAAGACCAAACTAGAATTTACGGCAGCAGAACTAAAGGGTTTACCAGCAAATTATATTGAAAATTTGAAAAAAAATGACAAAGGAAACTATTTACTCAGTTTTGAATATCCTGAGTATGGACCCTTTATGAAATTAGCTGAGAGTGATGAAGCGCGTAAGCGTTATCAAATTGCATTCACTCGTCGTGGTGGTGAAAAGAATTTGCTATTACTCAAACAAGCGATTGATTTGAGATATGAGCTAGCACGCTTAATGGGCAAATCAAGTTATGCAGATTGGGTCTTAGAAAATCGCATGGGAGAAAATGCAGAGAAAGTGAATCAATTTCTCGCTGAAGTCTACGCAACCGTATCACCACTCGAAAAAAAGGAAGTCGAAACTTTAGCTGAGTTCAAAGCAAAAACACTGAATATTCCTGTAGATCAAGCAAAAATAGAGCGATGGAGTGAAGGCTATTGGAGTGAAAAATTACGTAAAGAGAGATACCAAATCGATCAAGAAAAGTTACGTGAATACTTTCCAACCCAAGCAGCTCAAGATTGGTTATTCGCCATCTCATCTCATCTATATGGCATTCAATTTAAACCAATAAAAGTCGAAACTTGGCAAAATGAAGTTGAATATTACGATGTTACCGATAGCAAAACTGGAAAATTACTTGGTGGGCTTTATATCGATAAATTTCCACGCGAAGGAAAATATGGTCATGCTGCAGTTTGGAGTGTTTATGGACGTAGTCGTCTAACTGATCGTAAACCTATTTCGGCTTTAGTAACTAACTTTGATCGTAAAGGTTTAAATAGCGATGAGTTAGAAACCTTCGTTCACGAGTTTGGGCATGCTTTACATGGTCTTTTATCAGACACCCGTTATAGCTCACAAGCAGGCACTACAGTCGAACGAGATTTTGTAGAAGCTCCATCACAAATGTATGAAGAGTGGGCAAGACGTAAAGAAACCCTTTCTAAAGTTGCTGATTATTGTAAACCTGCTTGTCCACGAGTTGACGATGCTTTGATCGAAAAGTTAAAAGCAGTAAATGGCTATGGTCGAGGATTGCATTATGCCCGCCAAACTTTATATGCGCAGTACGATATGGCATTACATAGTACAACTGCTTTAAAAGCACAACCACTTGAACTCTGGAAGAAAATGGAAGGTGCAACGGCATTAGGTTATGTACCCACTACAGAATTTCCAGGGCAATTTAATCACATCATGTCTGGTTATCAAAGTAGCTATTATGGCTATATGTGGTCGGAAGTGATTGCTTTAGATATGTTGTCAGCTTTTGGAAATGATTTAAATAATACTGAAGTTGGGCAGCGTTATCGTCAAACGATCCTATCTCAAGGTAGTCAAAAACCTGCTGAAAAATTAGTCGAAGAATTTTTAGGTCGAAAACCCGACAACAAAGCATTCTTTGAAGAAATCACAGGTCAACGCGTTAAATAAGGGGCATCTTTATGCTGGCATATATCATACGTCGCATATGGCAGATGATCCCAACAATGCTTGGTGTTGTCCTGCTGATCTTTTTCCTATTCAACTGGGTTGGGGGAGATCCTGCATATATTTTGGCAGGAAAAATGTCGAATCCTGAACAGATTGAAAATATCCGCCAACAGTTAGGTGTGGATCAGCCCTACTATGTGCAGCTGTGGATTTTTATTAAGCAAATTTTAACCTTTGATTATGGTGTGAGTTGGAGTACGGGTGAGTCTGTTTCGCAGATTATCAGTACACGTTTAGGGCCATCCTTAACATTATTAATTCCACTTACACTGCTGCAAACGGTGATTTCAATTATCTTGGCTTTAGCAGTTGCATCTGTGCGCGGTAGCCTGACTGATCGTATGGTGATGATGCTGTGTACCATCGGAATGTCGATTAGTATCTTGGTTTATATCATTGTTTTTCAATATTTCTTTGCTTATCAACTGAGTTGGTTTCCAGTACAAGGCTGGAGTGATAGCTTCAGTGAAAACCTCTTTAAATATGCACTACTGCCTATTCTGATTATGTTGGTTGTGAGTATTGCTCCAACACTCAGACTGTACCGTAGTTTTATTTTAGATGAGGTCAATCAGGACTATGTGCGTACAGCACGTGCCAAAGGTGTAACTGAAAGCCGAGTGTTTGGGGTACATGTGTTAAGAAATGCATCGATTCCAATCGTGACCGATGTCATGGCAAGTCTGCCAGCACTTTTAATTGGTGCATTTTTAATTGAGCGTTTTTTTGGCATACCGGGGATTGGTCGGGAAGTGATTATTGCAGTAGAACGTAGTGACTTTCCTGTGATCAAAGCAATCACGGTTTATGTTGCTGCTGCAACCATGGTTTTTAACCTGATTGCCGATCTGATTTATAAATTAATTGATCCACGCGTACAGTTGAAGTAGGTGAATTATGCTGAGTGTATTATTCAAAAGAAAAGCACTAACTCAGTCTGACACAGCTTCTTCTGGGCTATGGCAGCTAGCAGTTCGTCGTTTAAAAGCAGATCGTATCGCCATGATGTCTCTGTTTGTTGTGCTATGTTACTTTGTGATTTTAATCCTATCTCTCACAGGTCTGATCGCATCGAATTGGAATAAAGAAGTTGCTGTCAGTTATGCGCCACCTACATTTTTAGGTGCTGAATTGAGTCAAGATTTTGCAGATAAAAAAATTGAAGCAGTCCAAGCCTTGCCTGAAAATCCCGTTGACCCTTTAAAAGATATTATTCAGAAATTAAATACTGAAATTGCCACTGAGCAAGTGACAGGAACACCGATTGATTATTATGGTGTAACAGATCCATTGGCTGATGATATAAAAGCCATTGATCTGCAACTTGGTGGTCATTTACTAGATCAAGAACAACAGTTGAAAACCACCTTAGCATTCGGCGCGGATAAATGGGGACAAGACATTTTACTGAAAACCATTAAAGGCGCTGAAACATCTATATTAGTCGGATTACTTTCTGCTTTGCTGGCAGTTGTTATCGGTACTTTCTTAGGTGCGATTTCAGGATACTTTGGTGGTTGGGTCGACGATGTTCTGAACTGGTTTTATAATATTTTCACCTCGATTCCTTATTTGTTATTGGTACTCGCTGTTGCTGCTGTTTTACAGCAAAAAGGTATTTTATCGATTGTATTGATCTTAGGTTTAACGGGTTGGACGGGAGTGTTTCGTTTGATCCGTGCGGAATACATGAAACATAAATCTCGTGAATATGTGCTTGCTGCCAAAGCGATTGGTGTGAGTCATTTCCGTCGTATGTTTGTGCATATCTTTCCTAATGTCAGTCACATTGCTTTAGTCCAAATCTCGATTCTTGTCGTCGCATTTATCAAATCTGAAGTGATTTTAAGCTTCCTCGGCTTTGGTGTCCCAGTCGGCGTGGTGTCATGGGGAAGTATGTTGAATGAAGCGCAAACAGAACTCATTTTAGGGAAATGGTGGCAATTGGCTGCCGCATCTATTGCGATGGCTGTATTAGTCACCGCATTTTCAATGTTTACTGATGCATTGCGTGATGCATTAGATCCTAAACTGAAGTAGCGGAGAATTGATATGCAACGTAATCATGAAACAACGCTATTAAAAGTAGAAAATCTTAGTGTTAGCTTTAAAGCTGATAATAAACAATGGCTTGAAACAGTAAAAGCGATTTCATTTACTATTCCCAAGAATAAAACAGTCGCTTTAGTCGGTGAGTCGGGTAGTGGGAAATCAGTCACTTCATTGGCAGTAATGGGATTATTACCGAAAGGGCAAAGTCAAATTTCAGAACAAAGTCGAATCTTATTTGAGGGTAAAGACTTACTAGAATTATCATCAAAGGAAATTCGAAATATTTGTGGCAAAGAAATTGCCATGATTTTCCAAGAACCGATGTCATCATTGAACCCAGTGTTTACTATTGGCGATCAAATTGCTGAGGTTTTACGTATTCACTTAGGGATGGGACGAAAACAATCCAGAGAAAGGGTCTTAGAGTTATTAAAAGAAGTGGGGATTCCATCACCAGAAACAAAAATTGATGCCTACCCAAGTCAGCTCTCTGGTGGACAACAACAACGTGTGATGATTGCCATGGCAATTGCTTGTGAACCGAAGCTCCTGATTGCCGATGAACCAACTACAGCATTAGATGTGACGATCCAAAAACAAATTATCGATTTGTTAGAATCTTTACGTCAACGTCGTGAAATGTCGATGTTGTTTATTACCCATGATTTGGCATTGGTGGGTGAAATTTCAGATGAAGTGATTGTGATGCGTCATGGAGAAATTCGAGAAAATGGTTTAGTTGAACAGGTACTGGAACAGCCTACTGATGTATATACCCGTGCGTTGTTACATTGCCGTCCACAATTATCGACTCGACCTTATCGTTTACCTGTGACCAGTGATTTTATGAAAATAGAAAATGGTCAATTGATTGAACAGACGAATTTATCAGATCTCAATCTCAAACAACGGAGTCGAGGATTGGTTGGAGATGAGCAGATTGTTTTGGAGGTCAAAGACCTAAAAAAATCGTTTTATAGTCGCAAAGGTTTATGGGGACGTGATGAATTCCAAGCGGTTAAAGGTGTTTCGTTTAAGCTGGCAAAAGGTAAAACCTTAGGGCTAGTGGGGGAGTCTGGTTCAGGTAAAACCACGATTGGTTTATTACTGATGCGTTTACATGAAGCAACAGGCGGACAAGCTTTAATAGATGGTCAAGATATTCTATCGATGTCCGAAAAAGAGTTCGCAAAATACCAACGTAAAATTCAAATTATTTTCCAAAATCCGTATGCCTCGCTTAATCCGCGATTCACGATTGGACAGATTTTACTTGAGCCAATGCGAATTCATGGGATTGGTCAAAATGATATTGAAAGAAAAAAAATTGCATTAGAGTTGTTAGAGCGAGTGAGTTTACCCGCTCAAGCTTATGATCGTTATCCACATGAATTTTCAGGTGGGCAACGTCAACGAATTGCCATTGCTCGTTGCTTGACCTTAAAACCTGAAATTTTGATTTGTGATGAATCCGTCTCTGCTTTAGATGTCTCTGTGCAAGCTCAGGTGTTAAATTTACTTCAGGATTTACAAGATGAGTTTGGTTTGAGTTATATCTTTATCTCTCATGACTTATCTGTGGTGAAATATATTTCTGATCAGGTCATGGTGATGAATCATGGTGAAGTGGTTGAAATTGCAAATTCTGATGAGTTGTATTTGCATCCGCAACATGAATATACAAAGAAGCTGCTGAATGCAATTCCACAATCTAGCGTACAGCATATTTAAATCTAAGCAGCAAAAAACGCTCTATATAGAGCGTTTTTTTAGGCATTACATCTGGTTTAAGGTTTTTTAAAACCCACAGTTTTACGTTGATAACCATTACCGCTTGGGCGTTGTTGCGGTTGTTCTTGCTCATCATCACGGCGTTGTTGACGTAGATAGCCACCACGACGTGCAGCTAATGGTTTTTCAGCCATTTTTTCAGTACGGCGTTTAGCCATACCAAATAAGCCTGTACCTTGACGTGGTTTTAATTCTACAGATTTCGCTAAGTTATCGATATCTGTCTTATCAAGTTCCATCCAACGACCTGTACGTAGCTCACGTGGTAAAATCACACTGCCATAGCGTGTACGTAACAAACGGCTAACTTTTAGGCTTTGTGATTCGAAGATACGACGAACCTCACGGTTACGACCTTCTTTAACCACAACTTGATACCAGCGGTTAATACCTTCGCCACCAATTTCAGAGAATGACTCAAATTTCGCTGGACCATCTTCAAGTTCAACACCTTTAAGCATGTTGTTACGGATTTGAGGAGTGACTTCACCCATAACACGAACGGCATATTCACGTTCAACTTCGTTTGAAGGATGCATCAAACGGTTGGCAAGTTCACCATCATTGGTAAATAACAATAAACCAGTACTGTTAATATCAAGACGACCCACCATCACCCAACGATCATTGGCGATTTGTGGCAAATGATCAAATACGGTTGGACGTTTCTCAGGATCATTGCGTGAGCAAATTTCACCTTCTGGTTTATAGTAAATGAGAACGCGGCGGCGAATTTCATCTTCAACTTGAAACTGAACTTTACGACCATCGATACGTAGTTCATCAGTAGGCTCAATACGTTCACCCACTTGAGCAATTTTTCCATTGATACTGACGCGACCAGCAGCAATGACTTCCTCCATATAGCGACGTGAGCCAAGCCCCACTCTCGCTAATACCTTTTGTAATTTCTCACTCATGACAGCACAACCTTAGACATAATGATCAACAGTTCACCTTCTCAAGACTTCGGCGCATGTGCGTCGAGTGTCATGAATGCTTCCTTGGCGTTCTGTAGGGGAGGCAATTGACCTAGCGATGCTAAACCAAATGCATTTAAAAATTGAGGCGTTGTAACTAACAACGCAGGTCTTCCAGGCAAATCTCTAAAACCAGATTCTTTAATCCAGTTCCAGTCAAATAAGTTTCTTAAAATTTGACTATTGTTGGATACACCACGAATTTGTTCAATATCAGCACGAGTAACAGGCTGATGATATGCAATTACTGCGACGGTTTCGAGTAATGAGGGCGACAGTTTCGTTGGTCGTTCAGGCCAAACTTGCGCAATAATATTTCGATACTTTGCTCTGACTTGGAAACGAAAGCCTTGGGCTGTTTCAATCAACTCAATAGAACGACCATGTTGTAACACAGCAAGCTGTTGCAGAAACTGACGTAACTGTTGTTTATTATATTGGTTTTGAAAGGCTTCTTTCAGCCTTGCAAGTGAAACTGGTGAGTCACTGGCGAATAAAATGGCTTCCATTTGCAGTAACACATCATGGTGAATATCTTCGAGAGACATACCTTCATTGCTATCCAAGTGCTCTAAACTCATGCTGCATTCCCTTGAATGGTCAAAGGAGAATCAATACCTGTATGAATGATTTGAATTTTTTGTTGGCGTGTAAGTTCAAGAACCGCCATAAAAGTGACAACCATGCCCATACGACCTTGTTGCGGATTTAGTAATTGAACAAAACTCAAGACTTCACCAGACGCAAGTTGGCTTTCAATAAATGCAATTCGTTCTTCAAGTAAAACAAGTTCTTGAGTAACAACATGGGTAATCGGCTCTGGACGATTAAATACGCAAAATAATGCGTCACGTAACGCATCTGCATCATAACCTTCATAGACAGGTGCAATATGCCCGATACTGATATTTGCACTAAATGTATCGCGTTCAAAAATCGGCATTTGCCCAAGTCTTTCAGCCGCTTGTTTGATGCGTAAATAGGTTTCTAAGCGATCAATGAGTTCTTGTTTTGGATCTTTTTCAAATTGATCGACAACTTTAGGTTTAGGAAGTAGCAATCTAGATTTTAAATCAGCTAGAAGTGCTGCCATCACCATATAGTCAGCGGTTAGCTCAATATTGAGCGATTTCATGCTATCCATATAGGAAAGATACTGAGTGGCAATCGGTGAAATATCTAACTGAAGAAGATCAAAACCATTTTTTTGAATAAGGTAGATCAGAAAATCTAAAGGACCTTCAAATTGTTCAAGTAATATTTCAAACGCAGCGGGTGGGATATATAAATCTTCAGGTATGACTTCTTGCCACTCGTCAAGCACGCGAATGGAAGGAGTTAACTCCAACGAAGAAGAAAGAATTTGATTCATTACCGTTATAAGCCACGCGAATTTTCAAAAGCATGAAAGATCATTGTTGTGTTCAAGGGATGACACACGCTACCTAGAGCAACGCCATTCTAATCGAAATTGTAAATTTAATAAATTACTCACTTACAAAAACCTTAAAGTTCTCAGGGTATTTTCTTTATTTATGTACGATTAGATAGGTCATAGAAAATAATTATGATTAAATTAACAGCCAATTCCAAATTCGTTTAAATAATAAACCAATATGAAAAACTATTTAAAAACTCAACAAAATCAGCTTGGACAAAAAGTTGGTATAGAAATCGACCTCGAAAGAACGAGTCAAACTATTCAAGAAAACTTGCTCGGTCAGTACGTTAAATTAATATATATCGATCAGGCGATTTCTGATCAAGCATCAGCTCAGATTTGGAATAATGTATCTACTGAACCGTCGGATGCCTGTTGGACTTATTTGCCTTATTCAGCGCCACAGGATCAAAAAACATTAAAAGATGACTTACAGCAGTTATTTAATTTTGCTGGCTCTAGTCATTTCCTGATTGAGGTGAATGGTGAAGCTCAGGGGTGGATTGCTTTACTAAATCCTAGACTTGAACATAAGTCGATTGAAATTGGTAATGTTTATTTTTCCCATAAGATGAAAAAATCAAAAGCTTCAACGGAAACGATTTTCTTACTTTTGAAACAATGCTTTAAATATGGATTTAGACGAGTTGAATGGAAATGTGATGATTTTAATGAACCGTCTAAAGCGGCGGCATTACGTTTCGGTTTTCAGCACGAAGGTCTGTTTCGCCAGGATCGGATTACTAAAGGGCATAACCGTAATACGGCATGGTTTTCAATCATTGATGAAGAATGGCCTGATTTAGAACAAATCTATCAACAATGGCTCAGTCCTGATAATTTTGATGTGCAAGGTTTTCAGAAGCAGCGATTGTCTGATTTTATAAAATAAGTTTTAAGTATTTTGGATCGCATACTCGATGATTTTAGAGATTAACTATAGATATAGAGATTTTGATCATCGAGTTTTCTAATATTTCTTTTACAATAAAGATTTCTAAAAAATATTTAAAATTTAATTCGTTACTTTTCTGGAGAAGTCCTTGAGTTGACTTTTAAAACCTGAGTTTCTGATTTCAAGCTTCAACAACATAAATGGTTTCATCATCTTATAAAACATTCATGTTGAGTAAAACTTGAATTAATTCCATTTTGTATAAAACTACTCAAAAGCACTGACATCACCAACACCACGACGCACGACTTCAGGATTTTCTCCAGATAAATCCACGATACTGGTGGTGGATAACGTACCGAAGCCACTATCAATAAACACATCAATGCGTTTACCTAATTGATTTTCAATATCATAAGGATCATCCAACGGATCTTTTTGATCTGGCAAGATTAAAGTACTGGTTAATAGAGGTTCACCTAGTTCTTTTAATAAGGCTTGAGCAACTGGATTACTTGGAATACGTAGACCAATGGTTTTTTTCTTTGGATGCATCAAGCGTTTTGGTACTTCGCTGGTTGCTGGCAAAATAAAAGTGGTTACAGCAGGCGTGTTATTTTTAAGCAAACGATACATCGCATTATCAACTTTGGCGTAAGTTGCAATATCTGATAAATCACAGCACATAATCGCATATTGATGTTTAGGACCTAAACCACGAATTTGTGCAATTCGCTCCATCGCACTTTTATTTCCGATTTGGCAACCGATTGCATAGGCTGCGTCAGTTGGGTAAACCACAACATCTCCGGCGCGAATACGTTCGACTGCTTGAGTGATAAGACGAGCCTGTGGATTTTCAGGATGAATGTGTAAATGCAACATTATTATTAACTCCCTGATCTATGTGGCTGAATTTAGTATGAAACTTGTTCTAGGGGCGATGCAAGTCTTTGATGTGTTAATTTTGTCAATTAATCGAGTGATTCGCGTTTAAATTCATTTAGTTGTAATGCTGCTCCATTCCTTGTGCATAGACAAATGTAATGAATGAAACGTGCTGCATCATGCGGTAATTTAGCTTGACCTGAAAAATAGCGCTGTACTTGATCAAAAACATTATTCTTGAATAACTCTCCATTTCCGCCATCGCCCGTTAAATTATCTAAAGAGACACGGAACTTTCGACCAAATGCAGTCGCATATAACCACTCAATTGCTTGAGGTTTGATTTCAACTTGTTCAAATAAGGCTTGTTGTTCAGCACTTCGACCATCAGGTGCATACCAATAACCAAGGTCAGCTAATAGCCTACGTTGCTCACCAGAAATACTCCAATGACTAATTTCATGTAGGGCGCTATTAAAGAAACCGTGGGCAAATTGAATCTTTGCAGGTTGCTCAGATGTCGCTGGGAAATACTCAGGTTCAAAATCACCTTTCACTAAAGTGACATTATGGTGGGAAAACCAGTGATTAAAGTGTAAAATAAGCCAATCGACCTGTTCTGGTTCTGATGTTAACTTTTGCCAAGATGAACGTTGCACTTGATTTGGCGCTAACACAGGAACAGTGGTTGAATGGGTGCTTACAAGTAATGAAGATGTTACTTCAAGTTGCGGCTGCAACAGGTGCATTGCTTAATTTACCCCGAGTTCTGTCTAAAGAAGTGCAAAATTGTATCTTAATCTTTGACAGAGTACCGATGAATTTGTAGAATTGCCGCCTTAATTATGTCAGCAAATACTTTTCCAAGCCAAATCGAGCCATTTAAATGGGCTGAACAGGGCTTTACATGGTCAGGAACACTGCCATTGTCTCGCTTTGCTCGTATAGCTCGAGAAGCTGTTGGTTCAATTGATGATCAATTGATCAACATAGACTGTAAGCTATCAATGGATATCTATCATCGTATTGTATGGTTAGATGGACATATTGAAACGAAAGTTCCAATGGAATGCCAACGTTGTTTGGGACCTGTTGAAATTGAATTGGTTTCAGATTTTCATTTAGCGCTGATCGATGATGAGTCACTGATAGAGCGATTGGATGAGGATGCTGATTTCATCGTTTTAGGTGAAAGTGAATCTTCGAAAAAAGGTGATTTTGATACACCTGCTTCCATTGATTTACTCGCATTACTAGAAGATGAACTGTTACTGTTGATGCCATTGTCTCCTAAGCATGATGCTTGTGAGCATAAACATCAACCTACCATTCAGGACGTTGTCGAAGAAAAGCGGGATAATCCGTTTGATGTTTTGGCAGGTTTGAAGGGTAAACTTAACTCATAATTTGTGTTATAATGTTGAGTTAAGACAACTGAATTTGTTCTGATCCATTTTTTCGATCTTTGTAAGGAGCCATCATGGCCGTTCAGCAAAACCGTAAAAGTCGCTCTCGCCGTGACATGCGCCGTTCACATGACGCTTTAACCGAGAATGCATTATCTGTAGACCAAACTACTGGTGAAACTCATCGTCGTCACCACGTGACTAAAGACGGTATTTACCGTGGTCGTCAATTATTCGCTAAAGCAGCTGATGCTGAATAATTGAATCATATGCATTAAGCGTTAGCTTAAAGTATAGAAAAAATGGGAGCGAAAGCTCCCTTTTTTGTTGTTTTTCGCAATTATAAAAATATTTAATCAGTGTTAAATTGCCGCATCGCTAAAGAGTCTATTGTCATTGTCATGTAGAATCATGAGTGTTGATGAAATTGGCGATAGACTAATTTAAGGATTTTTATATGTCGACTAAACGACTTGAGCAGGCTGCTCAAGCAACAAAAACAGCATTTGTTTTTCCGGGTCAAGGCTCTCAAAAAGCAGGTATGCTTGCTGAACTTGCAGAGCAGTTTGGTATTGTTCAAGAGACCTTTGCTGAAGCATCAGAAGCTATTGGTTTCGATCTTTGGCACATCGCTCAAAGTGGTGAAGGCTTAGACCAAACTGAAAACACTCAGCCAGTATTGCTGACAGCCAGTATTGCACTTTGGAGAGTTTGGTTAGCGTTAGGTGGTATTGCACCTAAATACTTAGCTGGACATTCTTTAGGTGAATACAGCGCACTTGTTGCAGCAGAAGCAATGACATTGGCGGATGCGGTCAAATTAGTTCATTTACGCGGTAAATTTATGCAAAGTGCTGTTCCTCAAGGTGAGGGAGCAATGGCTGCAATACTTGGGCTATCAGATGATCAAGTGATCGAGCTTTGTAAAAAAGTATCTGACTCAGGTCAGGGTTCAGTCGATGCAGCAAATTATAATGCGCAAGGTCAAGTTGTGATTGCAGGAACGACAGCACTTGTACAACAAGTGATGGCTGAAGCGAAAGAACAATCAGGTAAGGCAATTGCGTTACCAGTTTCTGTGCCTTCGCATTGCACACTGATGAAACCAGCGGCTGAAAAGTTTGCTGAAGCTTTGGAACAAACTGCCATTGAGCTACCATGCCTTCCTGTAATACAAAATGTCAACGCGGAAATCGCGACGGATGTTGCTCAATTACGTCAGGCACTCACTGCCCAATTGTACCAATCAGTACAATGGACACGTACCATGCAATATCTACAAGATCAGGGTATTCAGTACGTGGTTGAATGTGGGCCAGGCACTGTACTCAGTAATCTTGCGAAACGATTACCAAATATAGAAAAAGCATTTGCCATTGATAACAAAGCACGTATGGAAGATGCCCTAAACGCAGTGTTAGTGGCAGAAGGAAAAATTGCATGACACAACAACGAAAAGTTGCGTTAGTGACAGGAGCAAGCCGTGGTATTGGCGCAGCAATTGCACAGCAACTCATTCAAGACGGTTTTTTTGTAGTCGGTACAGCGACCTCTGAATCAGGTGCGCAAAAACTGACAGAAAGCTTTGCTGAGAACGGAACAGGTGTTGTCCTTGATGTTCGTGATGGCGCGGCGATTGATGCACTTGTCTCGGACATTGAACAAAAATACGGTTCAGTGCTGATATTAGTAAACAATGCTGGCATTACCAAAGATAACTTGTTATTGCGCATGTCTGAAGATGATTGGGATGATATTCTCAACATTCATCTTAAAGCCGTTTACCGCTTATCAAAGCGTGTATTAAAAGGCATGACTAAAGCACGTTTTGGACGGATTATTAATATAAGTTCAGTGGTTGCGCATTTTGCCAATCCTGGACAAGCGAACTACTCAGCAGCAAAAGCAGGGATTGAAGCATTCAGTCGTAGCTTAGCGAAAGAGATGGGTAGTCGTCAGATTACGGTAAACAGCGTTGCACCTGGTTTTATTGCAACTGAAATGACTGATCAGTTGAGCGAAGAGATTCGCAAAAAAATGACTGATCAAGTAGCTTTAAATCGTCTAGGTGAGCCTCAAGATATTGCGAATGCAGTGAGTTTCCTTGCTAGCGATAAAGCTAGTTACATTACTGGTACAGTTTTACACGTAAATGGTGGTCTATACATGGCCTAACTGGCGATGTATAAACTTTTAAAAATTTTTATATTCAATTAAACTAGTGGCAAATCAAAACGCCACAAGCAATGAGGAGAATTCCTGTGAGCGATATCGAACAACGCATCAAACAAGCAGTAGCTGAACAACTAGGTATGCGTGCTGAAGAGATCAAAAACGAAGCATCTTTTATGGATGATTTAGGTGCTGATTCTTTAGATTTGGTTGAACTTGTAATGTCTTTTGAAAATGATTTCGACATCACGATTCCTGATGAAGATTCAAATGAAATCACTACAGTTCAATCTGCAATTGATTATGTAACCAAAAAACTTGGTTAATCATTTTGCATGATTGAAAAGCCACCGTAAGGTGGCTTTTTTATATGTTTAATTTTAATTGAGTTGATTTATACATATTTTTACAAGAAAAATTAAACTCTGAATATGAAAATATTTTATTTAGGCGTATAAAATCTGTGCTATTTAAAATAATTTATTAAATCATAAAAACGAAAGGAAACGTGATGAATATAGCAAAACGTGTTCAGGAAATTATTGTTGAGCAACTTGGTGTAGATGAAAAAGAGGTTAAGCCTCATGCAACTTTTACAGATGATTTAGGTGCTGATTCATTGGGTGTTGTTGAGCTTATTATGGCTTTAGAAAGAGAGTTTAGCATTCAAATCCCATATGAAGAGGCAGAGAAAATTATCACTGTTCAATCTGCAATTGATTATATGGCGAATATTGTGCGAGAAGATGCGTAAAATTGCATAGTATTTGAATTAATTGAAACCGCGATGAATTAGCTTTTTGTAGTTCTTTATAAAGAATTAACTTAAAAATATACATAGATTTACAAGACATATTTAAATTGAAACCAGAGAGAGCAAATCTTTCTGTATAACTATTTAAGTAGGTCTACTACGACTAAGCATTATTAAATAACTATAGAGGAAATAACGATGGGTCTTTTTGATTTTGTTAAAGGTATTGGTAAGAAAAATACTGCTCCAGCAGAACCACAAGCTGCACCAGCAACGCCAGCTGAACCATCTGCTCAAGAGATTGCAAATAAATTACTAGGTTTGATTAAAAGTTTAGGTCTCGGTGTCGATGGATTATCTGTGACTTATAATGGTAATACTGATACCGCAACGGTGAAAGGGCAAGTCAAAAGCCAAGCAGATAAAGAAAAGATTGTACTTGCGGTAGGTAATGTTGATCATGTTGCGCAAGTGGATGATCAAATGACCGTAGAAGTACCAGAGCCTGAAAGTAAATTCTACACAGTAAAATCAGGCGATAATTTATCGAAAATTTCAAAAGAGTATTACGGTGATCCAAACCAATACAATAAAATTTTCGAAGCGAATAAACCTTTGTTAAAAAATGCAGATGACATTTTCCCAGGTCAGGTGTTGCGTATCCCACAATAATTCGTTGAGAATAAAAAAAAGGCGCTAAATGCGCCTTTTTTTTATTTACTACTTTTAAAATTTATTTTATTAAGATGTGTTTTAAAAACGTTTTGGAATTTTTTGCCCATTGGGTATAGGGGTTTCAGCCTGTTTTAATACACCAAATAACCATGTTTCAGCATGTTGAACAGCAATTTTCAAAGAGTCGCCTAGTGCAAGTCTTCCAGCGATGAAACTTGCTAAAGAACAGCCAGAACCATGATATTGCCCATCTAAACGTGGACAGCGACTTTCTGCAATCATTTCACCATCTGCATACAGAGCATTTCGGATGTATTCAGGTGTGTCTTCATGTCCACCTTTGACCAACACCGCTTTTGCTCCCATCTCAAATAGCTTTTGAGTGGCTTGTTCAATATCATCGATACCTGTTAAAGCTCTTAATTCAACTGTATTCGGCGTGATTAGGGTCGCTAAAGGAATTAGTTCAACAAAGGCTTTAACCAAAGTCGCTTGATCACCCAATGAACCACCGCTATTTGCAACGAGAACAGGATCGAGTACGTATTGATAATCGAGATGTTCACGTAAAAACATTGCCAATGCTGCAATATTATCCGTTGTGCCTAACATGCCAGATTTAACGCATTTAATCGGTAAGTCACCGACCACGGCGTTGGCTTGTGCAAGCAATAATTCCCTTGAAGTGGCTTCAAAACCAAACACTTGTTGTGAATTCTGAATGGTTAAAGCGGTACAGGCAATGGCTGCATGAGCACCACTTTGACCAATCGCTTCAATATCTGCTTGTAGACCTGCACCGCCTGATGGATCTAAACCTGAAAAACAAAGTACGGTCGGACGCACTGCAATTTCCTTTTATGTTTTCATTTACGTTAGTATAGGGAAGTTTTGAGAAACACTCGACTATGTTGTGTAAGGCTTTAAGAGATTGGATGAATGACGATCAAAAATATTCTGATAGATTTAGACGGTACTTTAACTGACCCTAAGACAGGGATTCATGGTTCAATTCGCTTTGCTTTAGAGAAGTTAAATCAACCTTTGGCAGATGATATTAATTTAGATTGGACTATCGGTCCTCCGCTGAAAGCTTCATTGGCAAAACTATTAAATACGCAAAATGATGTTTTGGCTGAACAAGCATTGACAGCTTATCGTGAACGTTTTTCGGTGACGGGTTTATTTGAAAATGAAGTATATCCAACAGTAGCGGAAACCTTAAAACAATTACAAGTTCAAGGATATAGCTTATTTTTAGCGACAGCTAAACCGACTATTTATGCAAAACGTATTCTTGCTCATTTCAAATTAGATCAATATTTTACTGAAATGTATGGCAGTGAATTAACGGGTGAACGTACCAACAAGACTGACTTAATTGCCTATATTTTAGAAAAAGAGCAGTTAGATGCTCAGCAATGTATTATGGTGGGAGATCGTCAGTATGATGTGATTGGTGCACGTGCTCACAGTATTGAAACGATTGCTGTAAATTATGGTTATGGAACAACGGAAGAATTAGCTCAGGTACAACCTGTTGCATATATTTCTGAATTTAGTCAATTGATTGAAGTAGTTGATCAATTAAATGCTGAACGAAAGGTTTCATAATATATTGATAAAAAAGCCTCGAATGATCGAGGCTTTTTTATTTTTTAATTAAATATTATGTTTTAGGCGGTATTGAACTAATTCTTCAATACTAATCACCGTCAGATCATGCGTTTGAGCATAGGCCAAAACTTGAATACCAGATGCCATCGAACCATCTGGATTGGTTAATTCACACAGAACCCCAGATGGTTTTAATCCAGCTAAACGCGCTAAATCAATCGTTCCTTCGGTATGTCCACGACGAGTGAGCACGCCACCATTACGTGCACGCAATGGAAATACATGACCTGGTCGACTTAAGTCACTTGCAATAGCACCATCTTGAGTAGCAGCCAAAATAGTCGTTACGCGATCTTTTGCAGAGACACCTGTTGTAACACCCTGTGCGGCTTCGATCGTCACGGTAAATGCTGTTTTGAATTGGCTAGAATTATCCACGACCATAGGAGGAAGTTCTAAATGATTTGCAAGTTCCTCTGTGAGGCATAAGCACACAATACCTGATCCATCACGGATCATTTGTGCCATGACTTCAATCGTTAATGTTTCAGCAGCAATAATCAAGTCGGCTTCATTTTCACGATCAAAATCATCCATTACCAACACAGGTTTGCCTTGGCGGATATCTTCTAAAGCTTGTTGAATACGACTCTCAGCAGGGGAAAGGGCTGAAAAGAAAAGTTCGGGTTGAATTAAACTAGACATAATGAAACGCTCTCGTAAATAGAATACGGTTGAACATTTCAGGACTGATGTAAAAATAAGCGCGCACCAAAAAACCAAACAGTAATTTCGGTGGTTTCGTCTTCTTTCATCCGGACTATACCGTCGGCTTTGGCATCTCACCAAATCTGCGAGCATATAAAATTATACACAAGCTCGTGGGCTGGTTAGATCATTTCAAACAAAGTCTAACTTACCACCGGTGGGGAATTTCACCCCGCCCTGAAGCGATGTGCTTTGATTATAGCTATATTTTGTGTGAAAAATATAATTTCTATAGAATGTATCGTTCTATAAAAATCAAAAAATGATATGAATGCTACTTGATTGGACTCGGTATTTCGCTTTACTGGTAATGGATTTAAATTGAGCATAAACTGAAAGGATAGAACAAAAAAAGAGCACTTAATAAAAATGGAAAGAGTAGATCAAACTGAGTTAGAGCAACTCGCCCAGCAGCTTCATCGACCAGTGATGAGTCTCAAGGATTTTTCTCATTTATCTCAGCAAGATTTAAATTGGCTCAATCAACAATTACAACAAACAGTTGAAATGGAAAATCAAAAAATGAATAAAAGCCTATTTCAGATGCCATTCTTTTTGCGATTCCTTTTTAAAACAAAAAAGATCTGATAGGAGTGTCTGATGACTCGACTCGCTGTCCATGCCGAAATTATAAAAATTGCTCGGATTTTGAATGTTCAGGAGCAGCAACTCACTTTTTTACTGACTTTAGCACCAGAAAGCCTAAGACAATTTCGTTTTGCAATGATTGAGTTACTGCAAAATCAACAAAAAACAAGATTTCGTAACTTGGCAGCTTGGGTCAACTGGCTGCCGAATTGGTTAACAGCAATGATGGTCAAACGTTTTTTTGACCCATTTATTGTGGCTCAAATTGCTGTGCATCTATCAACAGAACATCTTTATCGTATTGCAAAGCATTTGTCCGCAGATACTTTGGCTGCGATTTCTGTGTATTTAGATCCTCGGTTGGCAAGAGAGTTATTAGGATATTTGACGACTCATCAAATTATAGATATTGCACAAGTGCTTTTAGAACAACGAAATTTTGTCACTATGGGAAGATTCGTTGGGATGTTATCTGATGAAGTGGTACAGGACGTTGCTCAGATTATCGATAAAGAAAGTGATTTACTTGAAATCGCATTTTATATTGAATCAAGAGAACGAATTGATCATTTAGTACATGTATTACCCAAAGATCGGATTAGAAAGGCATTATTGATTATTAGTGATCCTACTCAACGTTTAGTGTGGCCTAAATTATTGGCTTTAATGAGTCATATTGGATATGAATTAAAACAGGAACTCGGTGACTTAGCAGTGCAGCAGGGCGAGTTAGTGATTAATGCGATTATTCATGCAGCGCAAGAAGACCAACTTTGGGAAGATATGTTGCCAGTTGTTGCTTGTCTTTCTGCTCAAGCGCAATGTTACGTCGCAAATTTACCTACTTTAAGACAGGTTGAAATTATTCAGAGTATTGTGGAGGCCGCTGATCGATGTGATTTATGGACGGATATGTTGGTGGTGGTGAATTATATGCAGGATGATGCTAGAGAAGCTGTAGCAACAGCAATTGCTCAAATTAATGAGGAGGTATTACATCATATCGCTTATGCATCGTTGTTACGTTCGCAATGGGAGGTAACATTGGATATTGTGAGGCGCATGCCATCAGAAAAAAAACAACAATGTAAAGAAATCCTCAATATCTATATGCAGCAACTCGATCAAGAAACTTATCAATATTTAGATGATTTACTGAATCGTTATCAAATTAATACGCCTATATCTTCATGATTTTAAATTAAGCGTTGGGAAGTGTATCTCTAATTGGAAGTAGGGTGGCAAGCGCATGTTCATAGCCACGATCTACCAACTCATCTAATCGGTGCCAATCAAACATCCCAATACCATTAATTGGCATTCGAATATGTAAATTTGCTCGTTCAATGGCAGCGGTTTGAATCATGGTATCGCTGGCAAGTGTCGCAGTACGCATGAGAATTTCGGCAAGGCGTGGTGCATGTAGCAGTTTGTCTTTAATCAATTTATTCCAGTTGAGTAGAGCACTTTGATCCGGTTCATCTAAACCAATCCCAGGAACTCGTATATCATCATGTAAACTGACATTACTGGCGATAATTGTACCTCGCTCTAAGTTTTGCATCACATCTGTGGGTAAATTATTGATCACACCACCATCGCACAGTAAATTTTCATGCCAAGCTACTGGTGGTGCAACGCCAGGGACACTCATACTGGTTCCAACCCAAGTGGCTAATTGTCCTTGATCATGTATTACAGCCTGTCCTGTGGAAAGATTAGTCGAAATACAATAATAAGTTCGTTTTAACTCTTCTATTCTTCGATGACCAAAAATTGCTTGTAAACGAGAATGGAAGCGCTGTCCTCTGATTAAGGACACCCTAGGCATGGTGTAATCATTTAAATAATTACGTGCTACAAAGGTTTCATAAGCAATATGTGTCATTTCGACACTATCAAAACCACATGCCACTAGAGCTGCAACAAAAGCGCCCATACTGGTTCCACCAACAATATCAATTGGAATATGCAATTGCTCCAGTGCACGAATTAAGCCTATGTGTGCGAAGCCGCGTGCACCACCGCCACCAAGAACCAAGCCAACACCTTGACTAGAAATTTGTCGGGCAATTGCACAGATATCAGCTTGTGCCCAAGGATGAATAAAGTAATGTGCTCGCGCATGATAAAGTTGTTTCAACACCAATGTATAAGGAGATGGATCACCTTCAGAACGTAATAACACTAACTCAATCTGACTTTGCCAATTATATTTATTTAAGTGCTCAACTAATGGGCTTGGAAGAGGTGTTTGATTTGCTTCAGCAAGTATCAAAATACGATCTGATTGATGTAAGCAACGTTTTGACCATTCATCATCATGTCGATGTGCTGCATAAAGTACATAACAGTGTTTTTCCTCAAGACTAGCCAACCATTGCCTGAGTTGTAAATCATTTGAAGAATAATCAAGAGCAGTTTGGCTAAATCCAATACCAAATAATGCATCTACATGTGCAGCTGTGACTAAGCGTACATGGGGCCAACGCAGTAAGTGTTCTGTTAGTTTTTCTGCGAGTTGTATCGAGGGAATTTGGGCTGAAACAGGAACAATCGCTAAGGTTCGACTTTGACTCATGGGATGTGTGTGCTGTAAGTCAGGTTGTGATCGAGCAATAATTAATTGAGATAATGCAAATAAGGTTTGAGGTTGTTGATAAAGAAAATTAATAAATGTGTGTTGGGGAATTTCCAATAAAGCAGTATCTCTTATTGCTATAGCTTCACCGTGATGAGGTTGTTTTGAGATAACTCCCATCTCACCTAAAATTTCATAGCGACTTAAATAGGTGATTAAATTAGAGGTGGTGAGTTTAATTCTTCCGTAAATAATAACGTAAACGTAATCAGCAGGATCATTGATGCTATAAAGTTGCTGTCCAACTGGTAAATATTTGATTGCACAATTTTGAGCTAAAGACCTTAGATTGTTTTCGTCTAAGTCAGAAAAAACAGTAACTTTACTCAGCGTTTTAATAATATCCATATCTATTTAATTATCTTTATTTTCTATTTATTAAATAAACTATAGTGCTGACGTACAAGTATGATTAAGTAAAATAAAAGCAGATTGTTCAGTTTTTTTGTATGCTATTTTCTAGAAATAAGAAGCAATAAAAAAACCAGTTCATATTGACTGGTTTTTTTTGATCTCTTTGCTTTATGCGATTTGTACAGGAATACAGTTTGCTGTGTGATTTACTGTATTGTCTGGATTTGCATAAACTAAACGTGGTTTGTGAAGATTTGCTTCAACTTCAGTAAAGTCACCAAATGTTGCAATGATTACTAAATCACCAACATCAGCTTGGTGCGCTGCGCCACCATTGACTGAAATAATGCCTGAATCATCTTCACCACGAATTGCATAAGTTGTGAAGCGTTTGCCGTTGGTTACGTTCCATACGTGGATTTCTTCGTATTCACGAATCCCTGCTAAATCCATCAAAACACCATCAATTGCACAAGAACCTTCATAATGAAGTTCTGCATGAGTGACAACTGCACGGTGAATTTTACATTTTAATAAACGAGATAGCATGGCTAGCGTCTCCTGAGTAAGACCTAAGATGAATATCTTATGGTTGACTTGTCACGTTTCCCGCGGCGATAGGCGGTTTGATGCGCATTTTGCGCTTAAAAACACAATATGGCAAGCGTGATTGATCAACAATTCAGTTTAAATTTAAGCAGGTTTATAAGCATTAATTTGATTCATAGCCTGTGAAACTTGTCCATCAACAAGCATTTTCACTTTTGATAGGGCATGATCAATTGCTGAATCCATTAAATTTTGTTCACTGCTAGGAGCTTTGCCGAGCACATGACCAGAAACACGTTCTTTGGAGCCGGGATGCCCAATTCCAATACGTAAGCGATGAAAGTTTGGTCCGATATGTGGGACGATATCACGTAGACCATTATGTCCGCCGTGTCCACCACCTGTTTTTAATCGGATGATGCCTGGGTCCATATCGAGTTCATCATGAGCAATTAAAATTGCTTCTGGTGCAACTTGATAGAATTTGGCAAAAGGTACAACACTTTGACCAGAACGGTTCATAAATGTTGTTGGTAATAGCAAGCGTACGTCATGACCTTCAATTTGACCACGACCGCTAAACCCATGAAATTTAGGTTCTGCTTTTAATGAAATACCATAACGGTCTGCAAGCTGTTCAACAAACCAAAAGCCTGCATTATGGCGGGTTTGGGCATATTCCTTTCCAGGATTACCCAAACCAACAATTAGCGAAATATTTGACACTAATTTACGCCTTTAACACTTACGCGCGTTTAAAGTCAGCGTGCATAGGTGTGTTTTTAGCTGGGTGACGTTGTAACGCTTGGATTTTAACGCTTTCAACTTTATCACCGATTTTGATTTCGATTACTTCTTCAAAGAAAGCATTGTTTTCTAATGCTTTAACGATTTCACGAAGTTCTAAAGTGATTGTTACAGGCTCAGCGCTACCACCATAGATGATTGCTGGAATTTGTGAAGCGTGACGAAGGCGGCGGCTCGCACCTTTCCCTTGTAGTGCTGCTTCACGTGCTTGAGCTGTTAATACGAAGTTTGCCATGGGCATATCCTCATTGAGATTAAGAAACTAAACTTGCGACCAGTTTAGTGATAGAAAAACCCTAGCTAAGCTAGGGTTTAAGAAAAAAGCTGGGCTATTATAGATAACTATCGAACATCGCGCTAATAGATTCTTCGTTGTTAATACGACGAATTGTTTCAGCAACCATGCTAGCAACAGAAACTTGGCGAATTTTACCTAAGTTCAATGCTTCATCAGAAAGAGGAATTGTGTCAGTTACAACCAATTCATCAATAACAGAATTACGAAGATTATCAAGCGCTTTGCCAGATAAAACAGGGTGAGTTGCATAAGCAATTACACGACGAGCACCAAATTGTTTTAGTGCATCAGCGGCTTTGCAAAGCGTACCTGCTGTATCTACCATGTCATCAACGATGACACAGTCACGATCTTTAACATCACCAATCAAATGCATCACTTGTGATTCATTTGCTTTTTGACGACGTTTATCGATGATAGCTAAATCAATATCACCCAATTGTTTTGCAACAGCACGTGCACGAACAACACCACCAACGTCAGGTGAAACCACCATAAGGTTGTCATGTTGTTGTTGACGTAGGTCAGCCAATAGCGCTGGCGTACCATAGATGTTGTCAACTGGAATATCGAAGAAACCTTGAATTTGGTCTGCGTGCAAGTCGATCATTACCACACGGTCAATACCAACAGTTGTAAGCATATCCGCTACAACTTTTGCTGTAATTGGTACACGAGCAGAACGTGGACGACGATCTTGACGTGCATAACCGAAATACGGAATGACAGCTGTGATACGACCAGCACTTGCGCGACGTAAAGCATCAGCCATAACCAAGATTTCCATCAGGTTATCATTGGTTGGCGCGCAAGTAGATTGAACGATAAAAACGTCTTTACCACGAACATTTTCAGTAATTTCAACTGAAATCTCCCCATCAGAGAACTTGCTTACAGAAGCAGCACCGAGTGGGATATGTAAATGGCTTACGACTTTTTGGGCGAACTGTGGATGAGCACTTCCACTGAAAACGACAAGATTGGGCATGAAGCACCTGAGCGAGGGTTAAGCGAAGCATTGCTTCGACCGAGCGCAAGGGAAAAATGTTAAGTTTTTCCAACGGGTAATTTAGAAACAATCTATTATATGGCAGGGGCGGCTGGATTCGAACCAACGGATGCCGAGATCAAAACCCGGTGCCTTACCACTTGGCGACGCCCCTAATGCGGCAGAACTTTAATATTTTTATATGATATTGTCAATATATTTGAACAGATATCTATATAAAACCATTCTGTCTAAAGATATGGCAGGGGCGGCTGGATTCGAACCAACGGATGCCGAGATCAAAACCCGGTGCCTTACCACTTGGCGACGCCCCTAACATGTAACTGAAAAACTTCTTAAAGGAGATTCTGCTAGACTGTTTACCAAGTAAGATTTACAAGGCGCGTTTTGCAAAATTTTCTTTATGTCCATTTCACTGGTTACTTCAATAAAAACACAAGCACCTGTACCTGTAAGCTTTGCTAGACCAAACTGATCTAAATATTGCATTGCTTCTTCAACTTCAGGGTATAACTGTCGAGCCAATGGTTCAAAGTTATTTCCAAAGCTAGAAGGTTCTAACTGATAGGCGCAAAATTTAGTGATCTTAGAGTCTCTTGTCAATGTTTTTTGTGAAAAAAGCTGTTGAGTGCTGATAAAACAGTCAGGTTTCAAAATAATGAATTGTTTTTGAGCTAAGTCTATGAATGATAAATGTTCACCTATACCTTCAGCCCATGCATTTCGACCAAAAATAAAGATCGGAACATCTGCGCCGAGTTGCACACCATATGCTGCCAATTGTTGTTCATTTAATCCACATTGCCACAGTTGATTGAGCACAATAAGCGTGGTTGCAGCATTCGAGGAGCCACCCCCCAGTCCAGCACCCATAGGAATATTTTTTTCAATACGAATATTCAATCCACATAATTTTTGCGCATGTGGACGTAATAATTGTGCAGCTCTGTAGATTAAATTTTGTTCGAGTTTGACTTCTGTTAATCCTTCGATGTGAATAACATGATCTGTGGTCTGTTCAAAACTCATCCAATCATATAGATCAATCAATTGAAAAATAGTTTGCAATTCATGATAACCATTTTCACGTCGACCTGTGATATGAAGAAATAAATTCAATTTGGCAGGGGATGGCACTTTAATCATAAATAGAATCTAAACTATCGGTTTTGAATCACCATTGTAATACGATTTTCTTTATCATCAGCAAGGGCTTGCTTTAATAAAAGCTTGTTTGGCAAAGGTTGAGCATCGTTATAACTAAAATCAACGGTCCAACCATCTTCAATCAGTTGTTTTAAGCGATTATTTTCATCTTTGCTGATCTGGGCATTTTGAGTTGCAGGTTTAGCTTGTACCCAATAGGCTAAATGCATGATTGGTGCTTGCCAACCTGTGGCTTTTTCTAATAATTCTTCTGGAGTTGCTGCTGTTATAAGCCCAGTTTTAGCGCTATTTAAAGTGACTTGACCTGGTTTGCCTTCAATTTGAGTTTTACCAACGCCTAAAATTCCTGTTAGTTCAATGTCAAATTGATCTTGTTGTTGTGCCCATGTAAAAAAAGCGCTGCCAGATTGTTGTGGTGTGCGTACACCAATTTTACCTTGTAGATTAAAATTATTTTCATCTTGGATTTGTGGCGTTGCTATGTTTTTATTGGGTTGAGTGAAGCTTTGACAACCTGCCATCATTAGCATACTGCTGCTGCAAATAGCTAAGCAAAATTTTGAAAACATACGCATGCGTTTAACTCTTTTTTACGGTTATGGGTAAGATTAAGCTATCAAGTTGTTGTAATTGTGGGGCATTTGCATGTTTTTGTTTCAATTGCTGTAACACATCGCTAAATTCAGTCAATGAACCTTGCATGTATAAAGCTTTTGCATAGCGAACTCCAATATTAATATTTTGACTAAGTCCATAAGCTTGTCCTAAAACATCAACAGCGGTATCAAAATCATTTTGTAAAAAAGCAATATAACCTAACGTATCTAAAATAGAGGCTTGTTCTGGAGCGTAATTTAGCGCTAACTCAGCATATTTTCTTGCTTCTTTTAAACGTCGATTTTGCAGTGCAAGCGTGTAGGCATAAGCATTTAAGTAAGTCGGGCTATTAGGTTCAATGATTAAAAGTTGCTTTAAGGTTTTATCCAACTTATCGCGATCCGTAAATGGATCCAGCAATAAAACTTCTGCATAAATGAGTTCAGGATCATCAGGTAAATTCTTAATTGCTTCATCGAGTAAAGCCAAGGCTGCCTTTTTATTATTGGTTTTCTTGAGAATATCCGCTTGGGCTTGGTATAAGAAACTGGCATGTTGCGGATAATTCACACGTTCTTGGGTTAAAAACCTTAAAGCATCATTTAATTGTTCTTGTTTCTCGAAAATAGCAATCATATTACGTCGAGATACAATATATAGGCTGCCATCAACAAGACGATAATAAGCTTTGGCTGTTTCATAATGCTGTTTGCGTTGAGCATTAATTGCAAGATAGTAGTAGGCTTCATTTTGGTATTTTGCAGATGAACGTAACTCAACCAAATATTGTTCTGCTTTTTCATATTGTTTTAGATCAATACTGGTTAAACCTGCAATGAATAAAGCTTCTTCAGCATGGGGGTGATCTTTGATAATATCTTCCAGCTTTTCAAAAGCTTCTTGTTGTTGATTAATTTGAATATAATAGCGTGCTTCAGCGAGTCTGATATCTAAATTATTTTTATTTTTTCGACTGGCTTTTGCATACCATTTTGTTGTCTCTTCCTCATCTCTTAAAGCAATCAGTAAGTTCGCTTTCATTAAGATAAAGCTGGTTGATTTAGAACGTTTACGCAAAGCACGATTAATATTGTTAAGTGCTTGTTCATACAAACCATCTTGTGCTTCTAAACCTGCGATCAAGGCTAGAATTGAGGGATTATCTCGTTCCTCACTTGTGCGTAAGGCATTCAGCAAAATCTCACGATCTCGAGCTTCTTCAGGTGCAATACCTGCCAAAATTTGTTCAAGATCAGCAGTAGAGTCGATATTTAAAATTTTATCGAGTGTTTTTGCTGCCAACTCATATTCATGTGTTTTGAGCGCAATATGTGATAAGTAAAATAAAGCAGGGACATCCGTTGGCTCTTGTTCGACCCAATGTGTTGCAATATCAAGAGCTGCTTGTAAGTCATTGTATTCTAATGCAACATCTAGGGCGCGTTGTTTAATCGTGGTGGAATTACTACGTATTGCCAGTACCGTGTAATTATGCAGTGCTGTCGGAATATCATCATAAGCAAGAGAAAATTCTGCGACCATACTTTGTTGAAGAGCATGCTCAAAGCTTTGATCAGCATACATGTCGTGTATTGCTTGTGCAGAGACATAAGAGCTCATGCTACCTAGCAACAAGATTGTGGTAGAATACCGTCTAATCGTCTTGCCGCTAAAATGGTTACGGCGATATAGCTGACGCAATTTTTATTGATCCAAGTAATGCTTTTTATGACACCGATGTTGCACAATAACATAAATTTAGCGAAATGATGATCTGATATGTCTTTCTTTGCATTGGGTGTCAACCATCAAACAGCTTCTGTCGAACTGCGCGAACAAATCGCTTTTAATGCAGAGCGATTAGCTGCGCTATTGCTTGAACAACAGCAAAATCCTTCTTTAAAAGATATGGTGGTTGTTTCTACATGCAATCGTACTGAGGTTTATGCCATGACTGAAGATGCGGATAGCATCCTCAATTGGTTAGCCCAAGTGAATAATATTGATGCAAAACAGTTAATTCATCATGTTTATCGTTACGAAAATGCCCAAGCAGTTACACATCTAATGCGCGTCGCTAGCGGTTTAGACTCGTTGATGTTGGGTGAACCACAAATTTTAGGGCAAGTTAAAAGTGCTTTAGCGTTATCGAAAAATGCTGATGCAGTTTCACCTGAGCTGAATAGTGTATTTGAATACGCTTTTTATGCGGCTAAGCGGGTGCGATCAGAAACTTCTGTTGGTAGTCATGCCGTTTCAATGGGTTATTCTGTTGCTCAATTGGCATTACAAGTATTCAGTCGACCTGAAAAATTAACGGTCATGGTTGTTGCCGCTGGTGAAATGAATAGTTTAGTGGCTAAACATTTAGCTGAGATGGGTGTTGCCAAAATCATTATTTGTAATCGTAGCCTTGAACGTGCGGATTCACTTGGTCAAGAAATTGCACATCAAGTTGATGTTGAAATTATTCCTTTTGCAGAACTTGCACAAAACTTACATCGTGCAGATGTTATTTCGAGTTGTACTGGTAGTTTACATCAAGTCATTAGTTATTCTGATGTCAAAGCTGCATTAAAAAAGCGACGTTATCAACAAATGCTAATGGTGGATTTGGCTGTTCCTCGTGATATTGATCCTAAAGTTGAATCATTAGATAACGTTTATTTATATGGTGTGGATGATTTACAAAGTGTCATTGAAGAAAACTTAGCACAACGTCGTCAAGCTGCGGTTGAAGCAGAGGTTATGGTCAATCAACTTGCAACACAATTGATGACTCAACAAAAAGTAAAAGAGGCGAGTGGCACGATTCAAGCTTATCGTCAGCACAGTGAAGAAATGAGTCAAATTGAACTACAGCATGCATTAGATTCATTAGAGCATGGGCATGCACCAGAACAAGTGCTGCAAGAGTTCGCACATCGTTTGACCCAAAAGCTTTTACACCCAACTTCAATTTTACTTAGAGAAGCAGCAAAAGCGGAAAATCCAGATTACTTTGAATGGTTGCAGCAGCATTTACAAGATGTGTTTGAGCACGAACGTAAGCCGAAGCAGTGATTGTATTAAGATAATAATTTTAAACTAATTTGTTTCGTTAATTCATTGAGTTGTTGGCGTAAATTACGTGATTCAATTAATGAAATCGGTGATCTAAGCTTTAATTTTAAATATTTCTCTTGTAAATTTAATGAGAAATCTTTAGCCAATTTATCCGCAATTTCAGGTGCTTGAGTGAGTGATTGAATATTAGTGCGCTGCATAATATCGGCAATCTCATGACTATAGTTGCTACATGCACCCAGAACGTAATAGGTTGCGAGTTCCTGATCATCAGGTAAATCATCAAATACAATATTGAGTACGGCTAAAATTTTAGCCAATAACTCTGTTTGATCAATCACCGCAAGTAATTCTTCAAAATGAATATAAAGGAATGGATGGTGCATTAAAATCGCAATTGCAAAATCTTCATCCTTGGTTTGAATATTAAAAGATAAAGAAGCATCGTGGCTAATTTGTGGGGTAAAGCGTTTGCCGAGACCCAGTTTTTCACGGAAAGATTGAGATAATAAGTATCGAAATGAACCATGTTTAGGTAATAAATCGGTCAACTCGCGTAATTCACCCATAACCAAGCTTTTACCCTCAGGTGAACTAATATCATGTTGTCCAGTTAAATGAGCGAAAACGAAGTCAGATAATAATGGCGCTTGTTGTAATAACTTTTGAAAGTTTTCTAATCCTTCACGACGAATTAAAGAATCAGGATCATGCTCATTAGGCAATACAAAGAATTTTAACTCACGACCATCATTGAGCAGCGGAAGTGCAATTTCTAAAGTACGTCGAGCAGCTTTTTGTCCAGCTGCATCACCATCGAAAGCAATAGTGATCCGAGAGTTTTGTTTAAATAGCGTGTTTAAATGCTCTTCGTTACTGGCTGTGCCAAGCGTTGCAACAGCACCATTGATACCATATTGCTGTAAAGCGATGACATCCATGTAACCTTCGACCATGAGCCAATCATTAGCTTTAAGTTTGCGACCTTCATACAAACCATAGAGCAACTGATTTTTATGAAAAACCTCTGAGTCAGGTGAGTTAATATATTTGGGTTTAATCTCATCATTTAAGGCACGACCGCCAAAACCAACCACGCGACCTTTATGATCACGAATCGGAAAAATGACTCGCTCTCTTAATAAATCAAAATCTCGCCCACTATCACTTGAGCGAATTAAACCAATTTTTTTTAAACCTTCAATATCTTGTGGAAATGCTTTTTCTAAATGCTGCCAATCTTCAGGCGCATAGCCTAAACGCCAAAATTGAATAGTTTGAGCTGACAAACCACGCTGCTTAAAATAATTTTGTGCTTTCAGGCTGTTCGGCAATTGTCGCTCGTAATACTGTGCAACGTTCTCTAAAAGATCGTATAGATTGCCTTCTTGAACGTGTTCATCAATATTAAAAGCAGGATCGAATTGTGCAAAAGGGTCATCCATATAACGATCCATATCAATGAAATGACCATCGAAAACTGGATCGTTTACTGGTGTATCTGCGTTTGGCTGTTCTTTTATTTGTGTTGGTTGTGGTGCAACGACTTGGGGACTGCGCTTATAGGCGAGTTTTTTATTATCCTGATTATCTTTAGGTAATTCGATGCCAGTCTGACTTGATAAGTCTTTCATGACATCAACAAAGTTGCGACTATCAATGTCCATCAAGAAGCGAATTGCATTGCCATTTGCCTGACAACCAAAGCAATGATAATACTGCTTATCACGATATACATGGAATGAAGGTGTTTTTTCTTGATGGAATGGGCAACAACCAGAGTATGTTCTACCAGTTTTTTTTAACTTCACACGATGACCGATCAAATCGACAATATCGGTTCGATCTAATATTTGATCAATCGTATGTTGTGGAATTGCCATAATAAGTGCTTAACCGTATTAAACTGAGAGTAGAACATTTTCAACAAGTAAGAATGCTATGAATTATTGTTGCATAAAATGAAAAACAGGCAAGAGAGACTTGCCTGTTTTATGAATCAGAAGATTACAAATTAATTTGCTGCATCTTCTTCTACATTATCTTTTGTTTCTAGTTTGTCTAATAGACCAAAGCTCAGACGATTTGTCCAACTTGGTTTGTCCGATGTTGCAGGAGCTACAGGAGTCGCAGTAGGTGTAGGCTCAGCAGTTTTTTCTGTTTCAGGTTTATCAAATAAGCCAAAACTTAAACGGTTGGTTAAACTACGTTGTTCCGTTTCGCTGCTTGTTTCATCCTTCGTTTGTACTGTCTTAGATTCACGACCCAATAAACCTAAAGTTGCACGGTTGACCCAACTGCCTTCTTTACGGGCTGCACGTAAATTAACTTCACCATTCGATTTAACTAAATTTGGATAGTTTAGTTTTAGGATCTCAACATATTGTTGTGAAGTCGCTTGATCCCCGAGTTTTTGATAGCTATAAGCTAAAGTTGCTAAAGCTTCAGGTGTTTGCGGTGTTTGCGGATAATGTTCAATCACCCATTGTGCACGTTCAGCAGCAGCAAGCCATGCTTTACGTTGAATATTGAAGCGTGCTGCATTCATTTCACTTTCAGCAAGCTCTTGACCAATAAACTTCATGCGTTGCGCTGCATCAACTGAATACTGGCTACTTGGGAAGCGACGAATCAACTCAACAAAATTTTGATACGCGACCTTCACATAGCTCACATCACGGTGCGATTGCTGTAAAGAGGTATAACGAATCAAGCTGTCGTAATTCATTTCCATGTTGGCTACGCCACGAACATAGTAAGCATAATCGACATTTGGATGCTGCGGATTTAAACGAATGAAACGATCTGCAAGGGCTATTGTGCCTTCATAATCTTTTTGTTTGAATTTTGCATAAAGAAGTTCAAGTTGCGCTTGTTGCGTATATTGACCCGTTGGATAATAAGTGTCTAAAGCTTCAAGTGACTTCACTGCATCGCTGTATTGATTGCGATCTAGTGATTTTTGTGCTTTATCAAAATAGACTTGCTCACTTGATTGTGGTCCTTTATCAACCACATCTTTTTTACTCGGATTGCTGCTACAGCCCACAAATGCAGACGCTACACCTAAAGAAAGTGCAAGCACCGTAATTTTATAACGTGGTAGCGACATAAAAACTCCTCTGTTATTCTGGGCAATGAGCTACAATGGTGCTATTAAACCATTTTTGTACCGATCATCAAATGACTTCAGCACAATCTTCCAATTCAAACTTCTCTGAAACAGATTTCTTACTCGAAGATTCTGTGGATGCAGATAATCATAATTCTGACTCAACTGCAACACGTTTATCGTTGCAAATTCAACTCGATGAAAACTATTTAGGTCAACGTATTGATCAAGTTGCAGCATTGGTCTGGAGCGATTTTTCTCGTGAAAAACTCAAGCAATGGATGAAAGAAGGTCATCTGTTGGTAAATGGTAACATCGTAAAACCGAAGTATCGTTGCGAAGGCAATGAACTTTTAACGTTAAACGTTGAGTTAGAAGCACAGACGACGAGTCAAGCCGAAAATATTCCTCTCAATATTATTTATGAAGACGAAGATATTATCGTTATTAATAAAGAGGTCGGTATGGTCGTGCATCCAGGCGCGGGTAACCCTTCTGGAACATTGGTGAATGCATTGCTTTACCATGCACCAAAATTAGCAGAGTTATCTCGTGCTGGTTTAGTTCATCGTATCGATAAAGACACTAGCGGACTGCTTGTTGTTGCGAAAAATTTAGAAGCCCAATTTTCATTAAGTAAACAACTAGCAAAGAAAACGGTTTATCGTGTTTACGATCTTGTGACTTATGGCAATATCATTGCTGGTGGCACCATCGATGAGCCAATCAAACGTCATCCAGTCGATCGCGTTAAAATGGCAATCTTACCCGGTGGGCGTGATGCTGTAACGCACTACAATGTTAAAGAGCGTTTCCGTGACTTTACTCGTATTCAGGCACAACTTGAAACAGGTCGCACTCACCAAATTCGTGTGCACTTTAGCTATCTTGGGCATGGTTTAGTGGGTGACCCTGTGTATGTGAATCGGGTACGTTTTCCCGCAGGCGCTTCAGAGGCATTGACGGATAAGTTACGTGGGTTTAAACGTCAAGCACTGCATGCTGCCAAGTTGGGTCTTGTTCATCCACGAACAGGCGAAGAGATGATGTTTGAAGCGCCATGGCCAGAAGACTTCACTCAATTAGTGGAAGTGCTTCGCACTGAGAACAAAGCATATTAAGTAATGATCCCTAATCATAAAGGGGATTTGTTCAACTCATCCCTTGAAACAAGGGTGTTGGGAAGGATTTTATGGAATTTGTGCAGGGTTTGCCAAAAGGCATCTATGTTGGACAAACGCGGATTGAACATCCTCAAAGCATTGCAACAGCAAATGAAAACTTATCAGGTTTTAATTTGGCTTTGCATGTCAATGATGAGGCGCAACGAGTTCAACAGCATCGTATGATCTTGCTGAATCAGTTGTCTGCTTTTGGGGTTAATAAGCTCACATGGATGACACAAACCCATAGCACAATTTGCCATACAGTAAACGAGCAAGCTTCATTTGTTGCGCTTGAAGGCGATGGTTTAGTTACCCAACGTAAAGGTCATGCCTTAATGATGATGACAGCAGACTGTCTGCCTGTGGTATTGGGTAATCATGAGGTAGCTGAAGTCGCTAATCTACATGCAGGTTGGCGTGGCTTGGCCAATGGAATCATTGAAAATACAGTTGCTGAAATGAAATCTAAACCGACTTGGGCATGGTTAGGTGCTGCAATTAGTCAACCTTGTTTTGAAATAGGTGCAGAAGTCAAAGCCATATTCTGTGAAAAATATCCTGAGTTAGAAAATGCTTTTACTACTGGTCAAGTGATGGGTAAATATCATGCTGATCTTTATGCAATTGCTCGCTTTATTCTAAAACGTTTGGGGGTTGAAACTGTTTTAGGTGGAGATCAATGTTCTTATCAACAAGGCAAAGATTATTTCTCTTATCGCCGTGATGCAAAGACGGGACGAATGGCAACATTTGTGTTTATGCAATAAATTGCATCTTGTCTGCTGTGGATTCGCCTTGTCTTTGTTAAAAATGTTAAACTTGATTCAATTCATTGGTTTTTAAAATTTTCCATGACTGTTATTGAGCAAGTTACTTCTCCTATTAAAGTTTGTGTGGTTTATCATAGTCCTTATGGTCACACGGCTAAAGTTGCACAATATATCGCTCAAGGTGCAGAGCAGGCGGGTGCTGATGTGCATTTGATTTCTGTTGCTGCGCCACAATGGGATTTACTTGATCAAGCTGATGTATTGGTGATGGGGTGCCCAACCTATATGGGAAGCCTTACCTCTGCGCTCAAACAATTTATGGAAGATTCGTCTAAGCGTTGGCTTGCAAGGGCTTGGCAAGGTAAGTTGGCCGCAGGATTCACAAATGGTGGTGGATTGAGTGGTGATAAGCTTGCGGTATTGCAGCAAATCAATTTATTTGCAATGCAGCATGGCATGTTATGGGCAGGTTTGCCGTTTATGCCGACAGGAAGAAGTCCATTGGATATTAATCGAATGTCGAGTTTTTTAGGTTTAATGACACAATCTGACAATGCAAGTGTTGAAATTACACCTCCAGAAGGCGATTTGGAAACAGCACGTAAATTTGGAAAATATTTGGCAGAGTTTAGAGTCAAATATTCGGTCGTATAAAGATTCAATAATAAAAAACCTCCATTAATTGGAGGTTTTTTATTATTTATGCAACATACGTGATTTATCTCGTTGCCAGTCACGATCTTTTTCAGTTGCACGTTTATCGTGTAACTGTTTACCTTTAACCATGGCAATTTCTAGTTTAACCAAAGGACCTTTCCAATAACATGCCAGAGGAACACATGAATAACCTTTCTGATTCACTGCGCCCATTAGTCTATCTATCTCACGGCGAGAAAGTAGTAACTTACGTGTACGAGTTGCCTCAGGAACCACATGACTTGATGCTGATAATAAAGGCTGAATTTGTGAACCCAGTAAAAATGCTTCACCATTTTTAAAAATGACATAGCTTTCAGTCAGCGTCATACGACCGGCACGAAGTGACTTCACTTCCCAGCCTTGTAAAGACATACCAGCTTCAATTTTTTCTTCAATAAAGTAATCGTGACGCGCTCTTTTGTTTTGAGCAATCGTTCCACCATTATTTTTTTTAACTACAGTTGCTTTCGCCATAATTCAAACTTCCACAATTATGCCTATTGTGCCGTAAAACGTAATCTTTTTCCATCATTTAGGAATTTCGCGTTTAGACATATTTTTTGTTAAAATACGTACCTTATCTCATTCATTAGAGTACAACGCATGTCTAAAACACGTGTGATTTATCCGGGGACTTTCGATCCAATTACCAATGGACATGTCGATTTGGTTGCTAGAGCATCAAAAATGTTTGATGAAGTTGTGGTAGCCATTGCGATTGGTCATCATAAAAATCCAGTGTTTAGTTTAGAAGAACGTGTGCAATTAGCTAAAGCATCATTAAGCCATTTAACCAATGTTGAGTTCGTTGGTTTTGACGGTCTTTTGGTTAATTTTTTTCGTGAACAGCGTGCAACAGCAGTACTTCGTGGTTTAAGAGCAATTTCAGATTTTGAATATGAATTTCAGTTGGCAAATATGAACCGTCAACTTGATCCACATTTTGAATCGGTCTTTTTAACACCTTCTGAGCAATATTCATTTATCTCATCAACATTGGTGAGAGAAATTGCTCGACTAAAAGGTGATGTAACTAAGTTCGTGCCTGCAATTGTCGTTGAGGCATTTGAACGTAAACATCAACAAGGTTGGTAGTGTGTCTTTATATATAACGGATGAGTGCATTAACTGCGATGTCTGTGAACCTGTGTGCCCTAATGAAGCAATTTATATGGGAGAACTGATCTATGAGATTAATCCATCACTTTGTACAGAATGCATTGGACATCATGATCAGCCACAGTGTCAGTTATTTTGTCCAGTTGATTGTATTCCGCTCGATCCCCAACATGTTGAATCCCATGATCAACTGATGGATAAATTCAAAAAATTAACTGCTCAAAAAAATACGAGCAATTAACGGCGAACTTTGGTAATATTCGCGGCGAAGTGGGCTGGACGGTCGCTGCTGTGGAGGTCTCCGTGACTGAAACAGGGGAGGAAAGTCCGGGCTTCATAGGGCAGGGTGCCAGGTAACGCCTGGGCGGCGAAAGCCGACGGCAAGTGCAGCAGAGAGTAGACCGCCTCATTCGTGAGGTAAGGGTGAAAGGGTGCGGTAAGAGCGCACCGCGTGTCTGGTAACAGTTCACGGCAAGGTAAACCCCACCAGAAGCAAGACCAAATAGGAATCCTGAGGCACGGCCCGTGCTGGATTCGGGTAGGTCGCTTGAGCGTATGAGTGATTGTACGCCTAGAGGAATGATCGTCCTCGACAGAACCCGGCTTACAGGCCCACTTCTCAAATTTTTTAAAATTGTGCTTGACGTGTGTATTGAAAGTTAAGATAATGCGCCCACAGTTTTCGGCTATGTAGCTCAGTTGGTTAGAGCACCGCACTCATAATGCGGGGGTCACAAGTTCAAGTCTCGTCATAGCCACCATTTTATAGACCACGCTCCTGCGTGGTCTCTTTTTGTCTGTAGTTTTTATACTATTCAAAAAATAATATTCTGAAGAGATCTTTCTTGTTTTTGTTGCTCTGTAAGAATTATCAACATCAAATTTTGTTGTGAGTAAATAGATTTGATGAAAAGTGATCAATTGATGATTAATAGCATAAAAACTGTTCATATGTTCTATATTTTCAAAGTCATAGACTTGACCAGAAATGTGGAAAACTAGATAATGCGCACACAGTTTACGGCTATGTAGCTCAGTTGGTTAGAGCACCGCACTCATAATGCGGGGGTCACAAGTTCAAGTCTCGTCATAGCCACCATTTTAAAAACCACGCTCCTGCGTGGTTTCTTTTTATCTAAGTAATACAAAAAAGTTTTACACCCCACCAAAAATTAACTTATTTGGTGGGGTTCTTTATAGATGCTTTTCGATTGTTTCTAAAGTTCGAGTGCTTTCATAGAATGGTTTGAGGATCAGCGTAATAATGGGTTCTAGTACGCCATGTTCATCAAGTGCTACTACAACTTTAGGGTAGAAACGGACAGCTTCATTTTGCAGATCAGACTCTTCAATGCCAATAGCAGCAAACACATCTTCTAAACTTTCATCTTCATAAAAGTCATAAAAAACTTTCACGCCATATAAAATCAGATCTTGAATAAATGAAGATTGACGCAGTTCTTTCCAGTATTCATAAATCATCACAAAAAACTCTTCGACATCAAGAGGAGTTACTTGTTTGGTATATTCTGATAATGGTTTTGCTTTGTTGTCATCCCAAATGTTGCGTGCAAGACTTTCTAAGTCCTTATCTGAAAGCAAGCTGAGATCAACTAGCTGTTCTTGGATGAATCGACCAATGCTTTCTTCAAGCTTTTGTTCGATACGCTGCTGTTGGCGATGCGAAAAGCTTTTTAGTTTTTGTTGCCACTCATATTTACTCTCAGAAATACGCTCTTCATCTGACTGAGCAAATAATTTTGGTAATTTATTCTGCAATGTTGTGGTTGCAATATATTGACATAATTGCTGAATAGAAGGGCTTTCTTTTAAAAAATGATTGAGATAATGACGGATATTCTCTAGTTCAAGAAACTTTGATAACCACATTTCAAACTGGTGATCAGAAAATACATCTTGTAGTTGCGCAGAGGATTGAATTGAAAACACATGAAGTCTTTGTGCAATTTCACCAATAAATTCTAATAAACCCGCACCAAGTTGCATTTCAAAAGCATAGCGCTTAACAACTGCTTGTATCTGCTCAAGTTCAATCACTTCTTTGAGTTTGATATTCGGTGCATGCTGTAAAAAGAGCTGTATGAATTGTTGGAAAAAATCAGCAGAAAGTTGAGTAGTCAGCTGATTTTTATAAAAAGAAACTTGCTCAAGCATAAGTGCTTGAGCAAGTAATTGTGACTTTTCAGAAACAATTTTTTCAGTCATTCGCGGTCCATCCATTGACGATAGGGTAGCGACGTTCGCGACTGAATGCACGTGAACTAATACGTGGTCCAATTGCTCCCTGACGGCGCTTGTATTCATTACGATCAACTAATTTGATCACTTTCTCAACCACGGCAGACTCGTAACCTTTTGCAATGATATCAGCTTGACTAAGATCTTCTTCAATATAGGCATACAAAATTGCATCGAGTACATCATAAGCAGGTAAAGAATCTTGATCTTTTTGATCTGGGCGTAATTCTGCTGAAGGCGGGCGAGTGATAACACGTTCAGGAATCACAGGTGTTTCACTCAGCGTATTTCGATATTTAGCTAACTCAAATACAATCGTTTTATAAACGTCTTTAAGTACTGAGAAACCACCAACCATGTCACCATAAAGTGTGCAATAGCCTACAGAGATTTCAGATTTATTTCCTGTTGAAAGAACAAGGTTACCAAACTTATTAGATAAACCCATTAACAACGTACCGCGAGTACGGGCTTGTAAGTTTTCTTCTGTTGCATCGGCAGGTGAGTTGCCAAAGAACGGGAATAGTGTTTGCATAAAGCTATTCACGATTGGGTGAATCTCTGCAATACCAAAGGTCACACCCATACGACGTGCTTGTTCTGTGGCGTCTTCTACACTCATTTGTGAAGTGTATGTATAAGGCATCATCACGGCTTGTACTTTATCTGCGCCGATTGCATCTACAGCAATTGCGAGTGTTAAAGCTGAATCAATACCACCAGATAAACCTAAAATCACACCAGGAAAGCCTGAGCGTTGCACGTAATCACGCGTTGCCATAACCAGTGCTTGGTAGATCTCAGCAAATGTTTCCAATGCAGGCGCAGTTTCAGACTTTTTGAATTGCTTTTGTTCTGCATCGTATTCAGCAATATAAATAGATTCTTGGAAGCTTGGTGCTTGGAGTGCAACTTCTCCATTGTTATTGCTAACAAAACTTGAACCATCAAAAATTAAGTCGTCTTGACCACCAACTTGATTCACATACACAATGTTTAAATGAAGTTGTTTTGCTAACTCATTTAGGGTTTGGATACGATGCTGTGGTTTACCAACTTCATATGGCGAAGCATTTAAAACTAATGCGGTCTCAACATTGAGCTGACTCAATTGTTTAACAGTATTCAGTGACCATACATCTTCACAAATAAGTACGCCAAATTTATGACCTAAATACTCAAAAACTAAGTGTTGATGCCCATCTTGAAAATAGCGCTTTTCATCAAAAACACCGTAGTTTGGTAAGTTCTGTTTATTGTAAATACCTAAAATCTGCCCATCTTTCATAACGGCAGCAGAATTATAACGGTTACCATCTTCGGTCTGATGGACAAAACCGAATACCATCACAATATCTTTAACTTCACTTAATTGAGCAAACGCTTTTTGAGTTCGCTTTTGTAGATTTGGTCGGAGTAATAAGTCTTCTGCTGGGTAACCTAACGTCGAAAGTTCAGGGAAGATGATTAAATCAGCCTGTTGTTGTTTCGCTAGATTTGCTTGCTCAACCATCTTTTGAGTATTTGCGTCAATATTGCCAATATGCGGAGAAAACTGAGCAAGGGCAATTTTAAAATTTTTCATTCAAACCTAATCCTGAGTCTTAATAAGTTCTGATATACAAGGTTTTGATTTATATAGGTATAGTTTTAAAAACGCATGTATATCATAGTGCTAAACAATCTGTGTCTTAAAGAAAAATGACAAGCCTAATAATATATACTAAATGCACATTTTTCTGCGTAAAAATAACAAGTTTTTCTGTATAAAATACTAAGATTTAGTGAGGAATCTTAGACTTTTTCATTTTTTATGTAGTTATGCTGCATATAGACGATTAAATTTAAGATGACTATATAAAGTTTTTTTCAGCTTATTATTTCACTCTAAAATGACACGTCTATTACAGTCTCTAAAAAAACATATTTTGCAATAAAAATGACGTTTTTTTATAAGTTTATTTTTTCCAAAATTATAAATGATTGTTTGTATTGAATAATAAATTATGCAAATTTACGCTTTTAGAGGTTGAGTGTTTTTTATACCGTTCGTCGGGAATCCATTTGCTACACTTGAGTGTACGTTTGTGCACTGCTATTATCCTAATTAATGTGAACGTCTGTACACTGTAATTCAAATAAATTATTTAAGCAGTTAGTAAAGAGAGGTAACAAATATGTCAGTATTATTTTTTCTAATCATCGCATCTATTTTGGCTATTGTTGTTGGCCGTGTAGGTACAGTCCTGCTACAAAATCAAGAAGCTTAACTACTCAATTTAAGAAGATTCTAAATTTTGGATTTATGAGGTGACAATATGTCAGTTTTATTATTCCCTGTTGTAGCTTTTGGTTTTGCAGTCGTTGTTGGGCGCATTGGTACAGTTATGTTCCGAGAAAAAGACAATAACGCTGAGTCAATCAATTAAGTTTGTTTAAAGAGGTAAAGATTATGTTTCCAGCTATTTTATTTCCTGTGATTGCCTTAGGTTTGGCAGTTGGAGTAGGGCGAGTAGGTACGATTGTTATGGATGCAATGCGTGTAGATTTCACAACAGATATGGATGTTGACCATGAACTCAAAACTGAACAAAGCAAAGGAACCGCTGCTTAACAGCAATTCTGAATTTTCAACTTAAAAGCCCTGTAATTTAACCTACAGGGCTTTTATTTTTATCTATGATATTTGGAATTTTCTTTAAAAAAATATCTTTTGCGATATCACCTTGCTGTTCGATATTGTATGTATCGTAGGGTTTATCTTCAATAAGTTCATAATGATAGGGGTTATATTTCTTTAAACTTAAATAATATCCAGTTTGAAGTATTGCACCTTTAAGTATGACGTTGATGCCTTGCTGAAACTGTAGAATATGAGCTAACTCATGAATAAATATACTTTTTAAGGAAAGTGAAGCTTTCGAGTAGTCTGAACAGAAATATTTTTGATGGACAAACAAGTTACCATTTGGAGCCATAAAAATATCAACGGGTTGCCATGGTAAGTAAGCAATATTAAAGATTTTCACCTCATCATAATTAATGAGATTACCAAAGACTTGTTTTGCCATCACAATTTCATCGACTGTGAGTCTGCGATATTGAAATTCATGCATTTTTAGATGAACAATCAGCTTGGAAAACAACCAAAAATTTAAATTCTCAATGTATCTATAGAATGAATGAATCATATGATGTCTGAAGTTATTCTATTAATATCTTTCATTTATTCTAGAATAAAAAACCTCAGTTAGAACTGAGGTTTTACAACAACTAAAATAATAATTGCAAATAATAATAAGGTGGGCATTTCATTGAAGAAACGCCAAAACCTATGCGACTTATAGTGTGCATTGCCAATCAGTTTTTTACGGTAGTAACCACAAACAAAATGATAAATGACTAATAAGCCAACTAAGCCAACTTTCATATAAAACCATAATGCTTCATGGTAGTGTCGAGTTGCATCACCCCAATCTACAAGAAAATGGGCTGTGAGGAGTGTGGCGATCATAGAGGGCCACATGATTCCGCGATACAACTTGCGTTCCATCACTTCAAAGCGTTGATGACTAATCGCATCCTCGCTCATTGCGTGATAAACATATAATCGTGGTAAGTAGAATAAAGCAGCAAACCAACAAACCACGGCAATAATATGTAATGCTTTTACCCATAAAAAAGCATCAGAAGGTGCATCCATTGATAATCCTATGCGGGATTATGCATCCCACTTCTTGAAAATGAGGCAAGCGTTTACACCGCCAAAGCCAAAACTGTTACTCATTACAGTATTCAGTTTTGCATCACGTTTTTCAAGTACAAGATCAAAACCTTGTGCGCCTTCATCTAATTCTGTCACATTAATGTTTGGTGCAATAAAACCATTTTGCATCATTAATACTGAATAAATTGCTTCCTGAACGCCTGCTGCACCCAAACTATGACCCGTCATAGATTTCGTTGAGCTAAATGCAGGAACTTGACCTTCGCCAAATGCTCGCTCCATTGCTTTAAGTTCAGTGATATCGCCTGCTGGCGTAGATGTACCATGAGTGTTTACATAATCTACTGTTTCAACACCATGTTGTTTTGCTTCGTCTAAGGCCATTAGGATACAGCGCGTTGCACCTTCACCAGATGGGGCAACCATATCAGCACCATCACTGTTAGCTGCATAAGCAACGACTTCTGCAAGAATATTTGCACCACGTGCTTGAGCGTGTTCAAGTGATTCAAGTACAACGAAGCCACCACCGCCAGCAATCACAAAGCCATCACGGTCAGCAGAGTAAGGGCGAGATGCAGTTTCAGGAGAATCATTGTATTTTGAACATAACGCGCCCATTGCATCAAATAATAAGCTTTGAGACCAGTGATCTTCTTCACCACCACCCGCAAGCATTAGGTCTTGTTTACCCAATTGAATCAGGTTGTAGGCATAGCCTATTGCATCAGCAGAAGTTGCACATGCACTGGTAATTGAGTGCGCAACGCCTTGTAGTTTCAATGCTACACCGACATTCGCTGTAATTGTATTGCTCATATTGCGGGGTACGAAGAATGGGCCAATTTTACGAGCACCTTTTTCTTCTAGTAATTTCACCATTTCTGTCACAGAAGCAGTTGAGTTACCACCACTTCCGCCAGCAATACCATAACGAGGGTTATTCGCTAGATCTTCTTGTTTCAGACCTGCATGCTCTACAGCTGCAATCGCTGTGTTGTATGCATACATGGCACATACGCCCATAAAGCGCTTTAATTTACGATCGATATTATCAAATTCTTGAACTGCGGCTGCGCTCACATGGCTTTTGAAATTGAGTTCAGCATAAGTTGGGTTAAAACGTGTTCCCGAGATTCCATTTTTTAAAGAATGAGTGACCTCTTCTAAAGAGTTACCGATACATGAGTTAATGCCCATACCAGTGATTACAACACGTTTCATTTACAGATCCCTTTTATGGTAATACTAAGCCTTGTGCATCATCGTTATGTTTAAAAATTAGGAGAATATAACGATTGAAATGACTTATGAGTGAATGACACCATGATAACAGAAAGGATTTTCATTTCTTATGGCATATTTTATGTCTATTTCTGATTGAGTCGATATGGGTGCTTATGAGTGATGTTGTGACGAAACGTAATGAAAGTACACAGATAAAAGTTGAGATAAATCTATATTCAACCTAGTATTTAGCTAGAAATTCGCAAATGACAGAACAGAGGTACTTGATGACAAATTCTAAAAACAAGCAATCTTCAGGTTTATTGGCACAAGCCTTTGGAGTGGCTAAAAAGCTCAGTTCGGAATTGCAAAAATTTCAAGTTGCTCCTACAACTTCAAGTGCTGAACATGCTCAATCAGCCAATGTTATTGAAGGAAGTGCTCGATTTAAAAGTCCTTTTGAAGTGGAAAAATATGAAAATCCACAACATATGCTACGCCAACAATTTCCAAAACTATCTCATCAACTATTGGGTAGACATTATAGTAAAGTAAATAATATTGCGACTTTTGTGTCTCCAGATTTAGGTGAAAAAGTTTCTGATTATTTGTTTCAATGGTTAAATGAATTTAGTTCAAATAGTTCTCTGACCGAAAAAATTCTTGAAGAGGCTGGTGTAAATGACATCATTGAATTAACAAAAGATACAGGTCGCTCACAACGATTGAGTCAAGCCCTGATTGAGCAAAATAAACTATTGGCATTAGCACAAGGTGCAGTGACAGGTGCAACAGGCGTTTGGGGTGCGGCGATTGATATTCCAGCATCAATTGTTTTGGCGTTAAGAACTATTTATCAAACTGGTCGTTCGCACGGTTTTGATCTTACTGATGAAAATGATCAAGAGATTGTTGCTTTTATTTTTAAAGAAATTGACCTGAGTTTGGTTGCAGAAAAACAGACTTTGTTAGTCGCATTAAAAGCTTTGAAATCAATGCTTGAAACGCACGATTTGCAGCAATTCCAAAAACTATTAGGTTCCAATAATGATATTAAACTGGTTAAAAAATGGTTGGTTGATGATGCGGGACAATTTAAGTGGGCATGGTTAAATCAAATTCCACAAGTGTCTATGATTGGCAAATTGACTCCAATTGCGGGTGCGGCTTTAGGTGGTTTTTATAGTTGGAGACTGCTTGAAGATGTTGGGCAAAAATCTCAATCGGTTTTTGGTGCAGCACGTTTTTATTTAAACGAATATCCAACAGAAAACATTTCGGCATTAGATGCTTATTATAAGGCGGAAGCTTTATTGAGAAAGCAACCCACACGGTTATTAGACACTGAAGAAGTTAGTTCTAGTCAAGCTTTAGAGGCTGACGAACAAAAAAATGATGTCATTACCAGTGTTTCGATTCAAACAAAAGATGAATCTATCTCTAAACCACCTGTAGAAAGACAAGTCGAAGAGGGTATTCAACAACTTGCTGAACAACATGTGGTTGAACATGCTCATACAGAGCAACAGCCTGCATTAAAAGTAGAGCAAGATGAATTACTTGTTGATGAAGAATCTGAAATATCAAATGAAAAAAAGTCAATTGATATAGAGCCAGCATCAACAAAACATAGTTAATTTTTCACTCCAGTTTAGGGAGTAGAAAAAACTACAAAAAACCTTGAAATGGTCAATAGTTGCTTTGTTTTGCGATGTTGACCATTTTTAGTTCTTGGCTTACAATTATGTGCCCTTAAAAAGAGGTGTTTTTCTTTTTAAGGTTGTTTAATAACGGGAGAATTGCCAAATGGCAACAACAAATCAGTTGATCCGTAAGGGTCGTACAACTTTGATTGAAAAATCAAAAGTTCCTGCGTTGAAGGCTTGTCCACAACGTCGTGGTGTATGTACACGTGTTTACACGACTACACCTAAAAAACCTAACTCAGCAATGCGTAAGGTTTGCCGTGTTCGCTTAACTTCAGGTTTTGAAGTATCAAGCTATATCGGTGGTGAAGGTCATAACTTACAAGAGCACAGTGTTGTTCTTATCCGTGGTGGTCGTGTTAAAGACTTACCAGGTGTACGTTACCATACCGTTCGTGGTTCTTTAGACTGTGCTGGTGTGAAAGATCGTAACCAGTCACGTTCTAAATACGGTGCTAAACGTCCTAAGAAGTAATTCTGGGAAATTTAGCCAAGCAACCTTTTAGCGTTTCGCTTGTTTGAATTCTTCATAGATTTGTAATTCAAGCGACGTATAGTAAGGCCAGCGTAGCGTACATGACACTTGTACAAACTGCTGGATTATCCTGAAGTGTCATATTTTTAGGTGTATAAAATGCCAAGACGTCGCGTAGTCGCTGCTCGTGAGATCCTTCCAGATCCAAAATTTAGCAGCCAAACAATCGCTAAATTCATGAACCACGTAATGCAAGATGGTAAAAAGTCTGTTGCTGAAGGTATCGTTTACGGTGCTTTAGAACGTGTTCAAGAAAAAAACAAAGTTGACCCAGTTGAATTTTTCGAGACTACTCTTGAAAAAGTTCGTCCTATGGTTGAAGTAAAAGCACGCCGTGTTGGTGGTGCTACTTATCAAGTACCTATGGAAGTACGCCCATCCCGTCGTACTGCCTTAGCTATGCGTTGGTTAGTAGATGCTGCTGCTAAGCGTTCTGAAAAAACGATGGCTTTACGTCTTGCTGGTGAGTTGCTTGATGCAGCTGAAGGTAAAGGTTCTGCGATCAAAAAACGTGAAGACGTGCATCGTATGGCTGAAGCCAACAAAGCCTTCTCTCACTACCGTTTCTAAGCGGATAAAACAGTCCCTAATCAGGAGAATATTCATGCGTACAGCAGCTCGATTCAACATTGCTCTTTATCAAAGTGGGAGCTTTGCGGGTATTTAAGTTGCCTGCTTGGATATTTGTGCGCATCAATTTAATTGATGCGTCCTGTTTTAAATATAACATTTAGGAATGTAGACATCATGGCTCGCCAAACCCCTATTAGTAATTACCGTAATATTGGTATTTCTGCGCATATTGACGCAGGTAAAACAACTACAACAGAACGTATTTTGTTCTACACAGGTGTATCTCACAAAATTGGTGAAGTACACGATGGTGCAGCAACAATGGACTGGATGGAACAAGAGCAAGAGCGTGGTATTACAATTACCTCTGCTGCAACAACTTGTTTCTGGTCAGGTATGAGTAGCCAATTTGCACAACACCGTATCAACGTAATTGATACACCGGGACACGTTGACTTCACAATCGAAGTTGAACGTTCTATGCGTGTTCTTGATGGTGCGTGCATGGTTTACTGTGCAGTTGGTGGTGTACAACCTCAGTCTGAAACTGTATGGCGTCAAGCAAACAAATATAAAGTGCCTCGTTTAGCATTCGTGAACAAGATGGACCGTACTGGTGCAAACTTCTTCCGTGCTGTAGAGCAAGTTAAAACTCGTTTAGGTGGTAACCCTGTACCTATCGTTGTGCCAATTGGTGCAGAAGATACGTTTGCGGGTGTTGTTGATCTTATCGAAATGAAAGCGATTATCTGGGATGAAGCATCTCAAGGTATGAAGTTTGAATACGGTGATATCCCTGCTGATCTAGTAGATACTGCTAACGAATGGCGTACTAAGATGGTTGAAGCTGCGGCTGAAGCATCTGAAGAGTTAATGGACAAGTACTTAGAAGAAGGTGATCTTTCTAAAGAAGAAATCATCGCTGGTCTTCGTACTCGTACTTTAGCATCTGAAATTCAAGTAATGCTTTGTGGTTCAGCGTTCAAGAACAAAGGTGTTCAACGTATGTTGGATGCTGTAATTCAATTCTTACCTTCTCCAACAGAAGTTAAAGCGATTGAAGGTATCCTTGACGACAAAGATGAAACTAAAGCATCTCGTGAAGCATCTGACGAAGCTCCGTTCTCTGCACTTGCGTTCAAAATCATGAACGATAAGTTCGTAGGTAACTTAACATTCGTACGTGTTTATTCTGGTGTTCTTAAACAAGGTGATCCGGTTTATAACCCAGTTAAATCTAAGCGTGAGCGTATTGGTCGTATCGTGCAAATGCATGCGAACGAACGTCAAGATCTTGATGAAATTCGTGCAGGTGATATCGCAGCGTGTGTAGGTCTTAAAGACGTTACTACGGGTGATACATTATGTGATGAGAAAAACATCATTACACTTGAGCGTATGGAATTCCCAGAGCCAGTAATTTCATTGGCTGTTGAACCAAAAACTAAAGCTGACCAAGAAAAAATGTCAATTGCTTTAGGTCGTTTGGCTAAAGAAGATCCATCGTTCCGCGTTCGTACAGATGAAGAATCTGGTCAAACGATTATTGCTGGTATGGGTGAGCTTCACCTTGACATCATCGTTGACCGTATGAAGCGTGAATTCGGTGTTGAAGCGAACATTGGTAAACCAATGGTTGCTTACCGCGAAACAATCAAAAAGACTGTTGAGCAAGAAGGTAAGTTTGTTCGTCAAACAGGTGGTAAAGGTAAATTCGGTCATGTATATGTTCGTTTAGAGCCTATGGATGTTGAAGAAGCTGGTAAAGAATACCAATTCGCTGAAGAAGTTGTCGGCGGTACAGTACCTAAAGAATTCTTTGGTGCGGTTGACAAAGGTATTCAAGAACGTATGAAGAATGGTGTATTAGCTGGTTACCCTGTTGTGGGTATCAAAGCGACATTATTTGATGGTTCTTACCACGATGTCGATTCTGATGAATTGTCGTTCAAAATGGCTGGTTCTTATGCATTCCGTGACGGTTTCATGAAAGCAGATCCTATCCTTCTTGAACCAATCATGAAAGTTGAAGTAGAAACTCCAGAAGACTACATGGGCGATATCATGGGTGACTTAAACCGTCGTCGTGGTATGGTTCAAGGTATGGACGATCTTCCTGGTGGAACAAAAGCAATTAAAGCAGAAGTTCCATTAGCTGAGATGTTTGGTTACGCAACTCAAATGCGTTCTATGTCTCAAGGTCGTGCGACTTATTCTATGGAATTCGCTAAATACGCAGAGACGCCACGTAACGTTGCTGAAGGCATCATCGCTAAGTTCCAGACTGGCGGTAAAAAAGGTGACGACGAGTAATCTTTCGATTACTATATTAGCCAACTAAAATTTAGTTAAAAAACCAAGTGCTCATGGGTGACCCTCATGAGCAGTTTATAAAGGAAGATCATCATGGCTAAAGCCAAGTTTGAACGTAATAAACCACACGTAAACGTGGGTACAATTGGTCACGTTGACCATGGTAAAACAACTTTAACTGCTGCGATTGCAACTATTTGTGCAAAAACTTACGGCGGTGAAGCGAAAGATTACTCGCAAATCGACTCAGCTCCTGAAGAAAAAGCACGTGGTATTACAATTAATACTTCACACGTAGAATACGATTCTCCAATCCGTCACTACGCTCACGTAGACTGCCCGGGCCACGCCGATTATGTTAAAAACATGATTACTGGTGCTGCTCAGATGGATGGCGCGATCCTTGTATGTGCTGCGACTGATGGTCCAATGCCACAAACTCGTGAACACATCCTTCTTTCACGTCAGGTTGGTGTACCTTACATCATCGTATTCTTAAACAAGTGTGACCTTGTTGATGATGAAGAATTACTTGAATTAGTAGAAATGGAAGTTCGTGAACTTCTTTCTACTTATGACTTCCCAGGTGATGACACTCCAATCATCCGTGGTTCAGCGCTTCAAGCATTAAATGGTAACGATGGTCCTTATGGCGAACAAGCTGTAATCGACTTAGTTGCTGCACTTGACTCTTACATTCCAGAGCCAGAGCGTGCAATCGACAAAGCATTCTTAATGCCAATCGAAGATGTATTCTCTATTTCAGGCCGTGGTACAGTTGTAACTGGTCGTGTTGAATCTGGTATCGTTAAAGTTGGCGAATCAGTTGAAATCGTTGGTATTCGTGACACAGTAGTAACAACTGTAACTGGCGTGGAAATGTTCCGTAAACTTCTTGACGAAGGTCGTGCGGGCGAGAACTGTGGTGTTCTTCTTCGTGGTACTAAGCGTGAAGACGTACAACGTGGTCAAGTACTTGCTAAGCCGGGTACAATCAAGCCGCACACTAAATTCGATGCAGAAGTATACGTACTTTCTAAAGAAGAAGGTGGTCGTCATACTCCATTCCTTAACGGTTACCGTCCACAGTTCTACTTCCGTACAACTGACGTAACTGGCGCGATCAAATTACAAGATGGCGTTGAAATGGTTATGCCTGGTGACAACGTAGAAATGTCAGTAGAATTAATTCACCCGATCGCAATGGACCCAGGTCTACGTTTTGCGATCCGTGAAGGTGGTCGTACTGTAGGTGCTGGTGTTGTTGCTAAAGTAACTGCATAAGCCCTTAAAGTAATAAAAAAGCACTCCTTTAGGGGTGCTTTTTTATATCTATTGTTTGACAATATTTTGTAAGAGTGTCCTTAACTGATACCTTGCTGTCCTAAACTGCACTTAATTGATCAGCATAAAACCGTAATATAAAACTCAAGAAAACGAACAAAAGTGCTCAGTGAAAAAATCACTGAAAAGGAGTAGGCGGCATGAATGCTAAAGTAAATATTTCAAATCGTGCAGGTGCAAGTTTCCCTGTACGTCGTATGAGTTTTGATTTTGATCAAGTACCTGAATATTGGATGAATGGTTCAGCAGGTCTTACACATTTTATGACTGCTTTATCAGCGCTGTTTCCGGATGGTGAAAAATTATTTATCGATGCGGTACGTGCCGTCCGTTATCATCCGACAATTAAAGATAATGCTGAATTACAGAAAGAAATTAGTGCTTTTATTGGTCAAGAAGCAATGCATACTCAGGAGCACGTGAATTTTAATGCTTCTGCACAAAAATATGGTCATGATGTTCGATCGCTAGAACAAATCACTGGACGTTATATTCAATTTGCACTTAATAATTTTTCAAAGATTGTAAAGCCCTTTGGTATGACAAAAGAGATGGTCGATTTAACAGCTACGACCGCTCTAGAACACTTTACTGCAACGATTGCTTCAGAACTATTACGTAATAAACATATCCAAGATTTGATGACAGATGACACAATGTCATATATGTGGTTTTGGCATGCTGTCGAAGAAAATGAACACAAAGCTGTTGCGTATGATGTTTATGAGTCAGTGTTTGGTAAGGGGCTGAAAGCCTATAGCTTACGTACCTCAGCACTTGTATTTGCAATGACATTGATCTTTATTTTGCAATCCTATTTTACTTTACGTTTGCTTCAGCAAGATAAGAAATTAAATCTAAAAGAATTGGGTATGATTTATAAATATGGTTATAGCCCTTCTAAAGGTATAATTTCAGGGATGGCGGGTGAAATGCTGGCTTATTTCAAACCGAAATTTCATCCAAATGATTTAGATACAGTGCAATTATTGAAAGATTGGAAAGCAAAACTAGGTTTGTAATATTTCCAATAAAAATTAAAAGTGAAATTTAAAAGGACAATTTATTGTCCTTTTTCTTTTATTATTACTTTTTTACTCTTTAAACGTATTTTTGTGAAATGTCCTAAGATGATGCTTTTGTGACCTTATCTGCACTTATTTATAGCATCAAAAACAGCGTATAACTAAAGAATAATAATGAATTAATAAATATATCTGCAATATATAGGAGAGCGTTATATGAATGCTAAAGTCAATATTTCAAACCGAGCTGGCGCTAGCTTTCCTGTACGCCGAATGGACTTTGAGTTTGGTGAAGTGCCACGCTACTGGGCAAGTGGTGATGCAGCTTTAACACATTTTATGACCGCACTCTCAGCCCTATTTCCAGAAGGCGAGCAATTCTTTGTCAATAGTACGCGTGCAGTAAGAAACGATCCTAAGTTAGCAGATCCTGCATTACAGAAAGAAATAAGTGCTTTTATTGGTCAAGAAGCGATGCATTCTAAAGAACATCTTGCATTTAATGCTTCAGCTCAAGCATATGGATATGATGTTCGTAAATTAGAAGCACAGACTGGTAAAGTGATTGATACGGCAGCAAGTGTTATTTCAACTGTAATGAAACCATTTGGTTTTACCAAAGAAATGATCGGTTTAACAGGGACATGTGCCTTGGAGCATTTTACCTCGACCATTGCGGAAGAGTTGTTGAGTAACCCTGATATTCAATCCATGTTTATGGATGAGACGATGTACCATTTATGGATGTGGCATGCCGTTGAGGAAAATGAGCATAAAGCCGTGGCATTCGATGTTTATGAAGCCATGTATGGTCAAGGGCTTAAAGCGTATTTTATGCGTTCTCTAGCTTTGGTTATTGCCATGGGGCTAATCTTTATCACGCAATCTTATTTCACAGCAACATTGCTTAAAACAGATGGCAAGCTGACATGGCGTGACACAAAATACATGCTTAAGTTCATGTATGGCTATAAAGGCTTTATGACGCGTCAAATACCAGCTTTATTGTCATTTTTAAGACCAAAATTTCATCCTAATGATGATGATACAACTACGCTATTAAATAAATGGCGTGCTGAGTTAGGCTTTAATCCGAATTAAAATGATGGGCAATTCAGATTGCCCAATTTTTTATTTATATTTTTACTTAAATTGTCGATAATCTGCCAAATTAGATTTTTGGAAGATATTCGAGTGATCAGATTAATGCAAGAAAATGACTTGGATCCTGTAACAGCAATTGAGCGTTTACTGCAAACTCATCCTTGGTCGAAGCAACAATTCCGAGAGTCTCTAGCTTCTTATCAATGTACCATATATGAAGAGGCTGATCAGGTTGTGGGATTCTGTATTCTACAACCTGTTTTGGATGAAGCTAATTTATTGTTGATGGCGATCCATCCAAGTCAGCAGGGTAAAGGTCTTGGATACGAATTGTTAGATTATTCTATTAAACAATTAAAAAATGACCCGATTCAGATTTTTTTAGAAGTGCGTGAAAGTAATGCAGCGGCAATTCGTTTGTATGAAAAAGCAGATTTTCATCAAATTGATTTGCGTAAAAACTATTATCCAAATTTAGATGGCTCAAGAGAGCATGCTGTGATTATGGTCAAAACATGCACGGATGATTTTGCGGCATTATTTAATAATTAAATTATTCCATTCAGAAGGCAGCGTACTCATTAATGAATTACCCAGTTGATGAATTTCATTTTCAGAAAGTGGACGGTTGAGTCGGCGCCATTGTCCATCGAGTAATAATTCAAGTGGTGTGTATTGTGATTTATAGTTCATCTTGGATGAATGTGGCACCCAATAACCTAAATAAAGATAATCGAGATTAAGCATTTTGACATATTCAATTTGCTTGAGAATAGCGAATACCCCTAAAGAGCGGCGTTGTTCATCTGGATCAAAAAATGTATAAACGGCTGACAGTCCGTCATCCATCAAATCGCAAGTTGAAATAGCAATCAGTTTTTTATCTTCCCAAAGTTCTATGAAGAAGCTTTCTGTGCAGCTATGCACTAGAAATTTCTCAAATTGATCTAAACTTGCAGGATACATATCGCCATCTGAGTGGCGTTCATTAATATATCTTTCATATAAATCATAATGTTGTTGAGTGGCTTGCGAGGTCGGTAAGATACTCATTTGTAAATCTTGGTTGCGTTTCCATGCCTTTTTTTGGCTGCTATTCATTTTAAATTCTTGAATAGGAACGCGGCAGGATAAGCATTGCCGACATAAATGACATTCAGGGCGATAGACAAAATCACCACTGCGACGAAAGCCGACACGAGAAAGTTCTGACAACGTCACCACATCAATGCGATGAATTGGGTCTAAGAACACCATCCGAGCTGATTTGTTATCTAGATAACTACAGTCATGTGGAGGCGTGATGTAATACTGTAAGTCATTTAAAAGGGACTTGGGTTGGTATGATTTCATTAATCTGTCCCTCCAAGGTGTTAATCCATTAACCGTCTAATTTTGCAAAAACTGCTATTGTTTTACTTGAAAATACACGTTCTTGATAACTTTTCCAATTGATAGAGGGGGTGATAATTACATCTTGTAACGATTTTAAATATATTTGGCGAGAAAGTGTACTCGCGCCTAAGCTTGAAAGATGTTCATTCACCAATTGGCAATCAATCCAAGGTAATTTATTTTCTTGACCAATTAGCATTAATGTATAAAAAGCCATTTTTGATACGTCTGTTTTTATACTAAACATAGATTCACCAAAACAACCTGTACCTATGGTCACACCATATAATCCACCAACGAGTTTTTCTTGCTCCCATACTTCAACACTGTATGCATAACCCGCTTCAAATAGGGCACAATAACCTTGAATGATATCTTCACTAATCCATGTTTCATTGGCATAGTTCCGTGGCAACGAGCATGAGCGGATGACATTCTCAAAAGCGTGATTTACCGTGATTTGATAGTCGTGTTTCTTCATGTTGCGTATTAAAGACTTACTTGGTTTGTAAGCTTGAGGCTCAATAATGCAGCGTGGTTCAGGACTCCACCAACAAATGGGTTCATCTTCATTGAACCAAGGGAACAAACCGTGAGTATAGGCTTCAAATAGAGTAGAAGGGGAAAGATCTGCACCAATACAAATGAATCCATGACCTTCTGGATCGGCTTCGATCGGATTGGGAAAAATATATTGGGATGGAGGAAGTTGTTGCATAGCCAATAAAGTAAATAAGAATAATTCTAAACTAACGTAACTGAAATTGAATGGCAATCATTGAAGATTGCCATTCAAGTAACAGATTAGTTAAATAATCGAAGTTGTTTAGCGATTTGTATTTTTTTACTGTCAATAAACAATTGTGCTTTGGCTTGAATAATTTCAAGGCTTTTGGTTTGATCTGAGACAGTAGTTCCATCTTTGTCTAAAACCAGCCATCCAAGCTGACTAATCACCTCTTGAACATAATGTGCAAAATCACTCGCAGCCTCTAAGCCATCAATAAAATGTGCTCGATAAAATAATTGATGAAAATGTTCTGTAGCAATACCAATTCCAGTAATTGGACTGATTAATACACTATAGTTTTGGTGAAAACTGGCTTGTTTTAAAATGTAATGATTTAAATTTTGGCAATGCAAAATTGTTTTTCCGCTTGGTTGAAGGTTCTGACAAGGTTGAGCCAAGCCCAAATGACACAGAATTACTAAAGCATTTAGAATTTTTGCATAATTTAATTCTGGAAAACTAGATTCCAGCTCTGCAATCGTAAGTGGCTGGTAATCACTTTCAGCAAAGCGATTACCTATAGGTTGATAAATTTCTTCAATTAAATTGAATGTGCCTAATAGTCCATTAATACTCGTTGGCAGTTGCTCTTTAGCTGTAAGCAGCACGAAAGCAGTGTTACGTAATTTTTCTTGGACTTGTAGCGGTGTTAAATTATTTTTTCCGCGAATAAATAGGTCACGTCTAAATTGCGTGTTTGCGAAATAGTCTCGACATTGTTCTTTGAAGATTGGATGCTCAATCGCATTTAAAAATTGCTGATGTTCATCAGAGAAATTAATATTGTCTAAATGAGTACCAAGATCAGTAGAACCAGCGTAAGACAATTTGATTTCATCAAGTATACGAACGATTTGTTGAAATGAAAAACATTGCCAATCTTGATTTAAATACTCATGAATTAAGTAATTTGGATTCTGTTGTTTTAAATCCGCAACCTTTTGTAAAGCATTTGGATTGCGTTGAGCAAAAACTGGATTTTTTTTCAGTAATTCATCACTAAAATTGAGTGCTTCACTCACTTTTTGAATTGGATTGGTGCTTTTGCTATTAAACTTAAAATGACTATGAAATAGTTCACGAATTGGCATATTTGCAGCCCAACCCGTTACACAGTTATAACTGATATACACAATACCATTTGGTTTCAAAAATTTGCGAATGAACTTTAGAATAATATGTTGATTTTCATAACTAATCCAACTCCAAATGCCATGTAAGCTGATCGAGTCAAACATCGGTAAATCTTGACGATTTAGCAACTCTTCAAAACTATCATCATAAAAAAAATGTTCAACATGGCTTTGTTCTGCTAATTGATTGGCATGGGCAGCATGAGCAGGATTAAAGTCCGTACCATAAAATTTTGCTTCATTAGATGTCGCATGGATATTTATGCTGACACCTTGTCCAAAACCGAGTTCGCAATGATTATGGGTGTCTTGAAAATCAGGACTTTCAATTCCATTCAGTAGCAAACAAAATTTTTGAAAATTTGGACTCAAATCTCGATAGTAACCATAGGTGTAATTTACTTCAGTTTGATAGCCGTTGGTCCATGTTGTTGTCATTTATATAATCCACTCATCAATTTTTGTTTAAAATATCTTCATGTTTTTGATTGTATGAATGATTTATAAAAAAAACCACCAAAAAATTGGTGGTTTTTTCTTAAATTGTAACTTAGTTCAAGTTGTCTAAATATTTCTCTGCATCTAATGCTGCCATACAGCCTGAACCCGCAGAAGTGATTGCTTGGCGATAGATACTATCTGCCACGTCACCAGCAGCAAAAACACCTTCAACTGAAGCCGCTGTTGCATTACCTGCCGTGCCACTATGGACTTGAATGTATCCATCTCTCAAGTTAAGTTGACCTTCAAACATACCTGTATTTGGCTTATGTCCAATCGCAACAAATAAACCCTGAACAGGGATGACTTGAGTGCTTGAATCTTGAGTCGATTTGATACGAACTGATGTTACACCAGTTTTATCACCGAGAACTTCATCAACTTGATGATTCCAAATGATACTGATTTTGCCTTCTTTTTCTTTAGCAAAAAGATGATCTTGCAAAATCTTCTCAGAACGCAAGCTATCACGACGGTGAACTAATGTTACATGCGCTGCAATGTTTGATAGGTAAAGTGCTTCTTCAACCGCAGTATTACCACCACCCACCACCATGACATTTTGGTTCTTATAGAAGAAACCATCACATGTTGCACAAGCGCTCACGCCTTGACCCATAAAGGCAGCTTCTGATTCAAGCCCTAAATATTGTGCTGTCGCACCTGTTGCAATAATAAGCGCATCACATGTGTACTCTTCCATATCGCCTTTTAAAACGAATGGACGAGTTTTAATATCGACTTCATTGATATGATCGTAGACAATTTCTGTACCGAAACGTTCAGCATGTGCTTGCATACGTTCCATGAGTACAGGACCAGTTAATCCTTCTGGGTCACCCGGCCAGTTATCAACTTCTGTGGTTGTTGTCAGTTGACCACCAAGTTGTAAACCAGCAATGAGTGTTGGTTTGAGGTTAGCTCGTGCCGCATACACTGCTGCGCTATAACCTGCAGGACCAGAACCCAGAATAATTAACCGTGAGTGACGAGCGCTCATTAAAGAACATCCTTTTTATATTGAAATTGCTGAAATTATACGTGAATCTACATCCGATTGGAGTAGATAATATTGATAAAGCTAATCGAATTGAGCTATATCATAAATAGGTTTACTGATATTTCATCAGTCTTTGCAATAGCTCTTTGATGTTAACAACAACAGTAAACAATCGTGCATCTTTTTTGTAAGAACGAGTGCATAATATAAAACTTATTGATTAAGGTCAGTTTAGCCTTAAAAAATACTAACGAATAACGAATTGGGTTACAGGACTGTATATGACTGCGGTGTCAAGTGTTTATGCACAACGCTTTTTAATGACATTATTTTTAATTTCTTTTGGCATTTATCTATTCCTTGCCACCGTCACCTATACGCCATTTGATCCTGGTTGGATGCATATTTCGAGTGATACGCAACAGGTTTCAAATGCAAGTGGCGTAGCAGGGGCATGGATCGCTGATTTATTATTCGGCTTTCTTGGTTGGGCGAGTCTGCTGATTCCGTTATTTCTATTTCTAGAGGCGATTCAAGTTTGGTGGCCTCGAAGCTTTCTTAATCGTCCATTTCGTTATGCGGCACAATTTTTCTTAATCTTATGTATCTCTAGCTTGTTTTATTTACACTGGAATACACCTGCTGATACGTTGGAAAATGCTGCTGGTGGTATTATTGGCTTTGAGTTAGGGCAGAGTTTATCCCAAATTTTGACCATCTATGGTGCTACTTTATTTCTACTTGCATTTAGTATTCTATTATTCACTCTTGCATTTGGTATTCAATGGAATAAAACTTGGGAAACATTGAAACGTACACCTGCTTATTTACAAGATTTATTTTATAAAAATATTCCTCAACATGAATCAGCTTATGATTTAACAGAACAGTTAACCGCAGATCAAGTCCCAGCAATTAATAATAAAACACAACCCAAACAAGTGCTTGATACTAATATTCAAGCTGAAAAAAATCTTGAGGTTGCAGGAGTGAATAGCCAAACATTTAAACATGATGATTTGCATCATCAAGTCATGGCCGAAAAATTATTTGCTGATGTAGTGGCTAAAGAACAGAAAATAGTTCAGTCGCAAGAACAAGTTGCATTTGAAGATTTTGAAGAAACTTTAGAAAAAGCGCATCAGATGGAGCAAGAGAGCCAACGCCTTGTTCAAACGGGTGAAGTATGGCGTGCGTTACAAAGAGATGATGCGAGCCACAAACAAGAAATTGATGCGCTATTAAGAGCAGCAGATGAGAACACTAATTCATCTAACCAGTATGCCTATAGCTCTCATACGGATTTAGGTACAAAACATTCAGATCGTAGTCAATTAGATTGGAATGATGATCAAATTTTTGATGAGTTGCTTGCCGCTGTTCCAAATAGCAAAACAGCTACCGATTTACACACACCATTTACCCAAGAATCAGTTGAAGCAAAATCTCCTCCTGATCATACCGTTCTTGAAGCTGAAATAGAATCATTGGTAGCAAGTGATACGCACACTACCTATTCAGCAATGCCTGTATCAAGTCAAAATAAGTCGCAAGAAGAATTGAATAAAACACAAAGTAATCAATTTGATGATTTTAATGATCTTTTAATTGAAGATGAACCTGAAAATACGGTAGCAAAAACGACGAGTTATGCTCAATCTTCTGCATTTGTGAAAGCACCAATAGAGATTGATACAGCTAAAGAAAAATTATCGAAAGAAGCATTTATTGAAGCATGGCAGGAAACTGCGGGTAAATCAGAGTTAGATATTGAAGATGATTTTGATTTAGACGCGCCATTATCAGATAAATTTGGTCGTCCAATGTCACGTTCGATGCAAGTTGCTGAAAAACGACGTGATCTACCAACCTTACCAGGTTTGGAGTTATTGGATAAAGTTGATCCGAATAAAAAGGTTAATTTTACTGCTGAGCAGTTAGCTCGACTTTCAGAGTTATTAGAAATTAAATTACAAGAATTTAATGTCAAGGCTCAAGTTGTAGAAGCTCAACCCGGACCTGTGGTTACTCGTTTTGAACTTGATCTAGCACCAGGTGTGAAAGCATCTAAGGTAACTAATATTTCGCGTGATTTGGCGCGTTCAATGTCGATGGCTTCGGTTCGTGTGGTGGAGGTTATTCCAGGCAAACCTTATATTGGCATTGAGGTACCAAACAGCACGCGTGAAATGGTGCGTTTGATTGAATTATTGATGATTCCTGCTTTTACCGATCCAAATAGCATTCTTTCTATGGCGATGGGTAAGGATATTTCAGGTAATCCAGTTATTGCTGATTTGGGTAAAGCACCACACATGTTGGTTGCGGGAACCACCGGTTCAGGTAAATCTGTTGCTGTAAACTCGATGATTTTATCGATGTTATTGAAATATACACCTGATCAATTACGTCTTATTTTAATCGATCCAAAACAGCTAGAATTAGCCAACTATAATGATATTCCACATTTATTAACGCCTGTCGTGACTGACATGAAAGATGCTGTAAGTGCATTAAATTGGTGTGTAAATGAAATGGAACGTCGTTATAAGTTGATGTCTTTTCTGAAAATTCGTAAATTGAGCGACTATAATCGTAAAGTTGAAGAAGCAATCGCGAATGGCGAAGACTTAATTGATCCAACATGGAAAGCCAGTGATTCAGTTGTTGGTGAGCGTGCACCACGTTTAACACCCTTGCCTTCAATTGTGATTGTTGCAGATGAGTTTGCTGACATGATCATGCAGGTTGGTAAGAAAGCTGAAGAAATGATTACGCGTCTCGCGCAAAAATCACGTGCAGCGGGTATTCATTTATTACTTGCAACCCAACGCCCTTCGGTTGATGTGATTACAGGTCTGATTAAGGCCAATATTCCAACCCGTGTGGCTTTACGTGTAAACAGCAAAATTGATTCACGAACCATTTTGGATGCAGGTGGAGCAGAGGACTTGCTCGGACATGGTGATATGTTATTCCTTGGACCAGGTAAAATTGAGCCTGAGCGTGTACATGGCGCGTTTATTAGTGATGATGAAGTAAACCGTATTTGTGATGCTTGGCGTGAGCGCGGTGAACCTGATTATGTTGATGAAATTTTAACTCCGTTTGATGAAGAACCAACATCACGTGGTTTTGAAGATGGTGACGGTGATCCGAACCGAGATGCCTTGTATGATCAATGTGTTTCATTTGTTTTAGAAACACGTAAGGCTTCGACCTCATCGCTACAACGTAAGTTTAGCTTGGGTTATAACCGTGCTGCTCGTATCATCGATCAGATGGAAGAGAATGGGATTGTAAGTGCCATGGGCGCAAATGGTAAGCGAGAGATTCTAGTTTAATCTAATCCATTAAAAATATAGCCTCTACGAAAGAGGCTTTATTTTTTGGGATGCTTTTTTATTTAACTAAGGTAAGCATCGGATTGGAATGCTAGTTGTGAAGATCATTTTTAATGATCTTTTATCTATATAAAAGTCTACATTGTGCAGGCTTTTTATTAAGCAAATTTTGCTAAGACTTCTAAGAAACCATCTTTTTGACGAGGAAATTGAGCAATCACATCGTGAATACGTTGTCCTTCTGGATTCGTTGCGTTCAGGTTACGACCATCCGCTACAAACTTAGTCAGAAGGCGTTCATAGTCGAAAGGACGCATATGTTTGAATGCATGATAGAGTACATGAAAGTCAGCATTCACGTCTGCTGGTGGAAGTTGGTTGAGGTAGGCAAAAACACGCTCATCTGACCATTCTTCATTGAAAGTTGCTGGCTGTGATAATGCCATGACAATCTCCTCAGTCTTAAAATAATAAAGGCAAAATACGAGACTGAATAATTAACAAAGCATCGCTTTGTTCAGTCGCAAGGTATTTTGCCTTTATTTACGAAAAATCGCTAATAGAAAAACTTCTATCGATCTTCAGGTAAATTGATATTCATTTCTAACATTTCGATGTTAGCTTCTGAACGAACCTGCATTTGGATGTGCTGTTCATCTACACCACGAACATAACGACTCACCACTTGCATGATCTCTTTTTTCATTTGATCAATTTTATCTTGGCTTAAACGACGACCAAGACCCTGTTCAGATGCAACAATAACTTTTAAGCGATCTTTGGCAGTTTGTGCACTTGATGGTTTCTCATCACTGCTAAAAAGTTTACTCCAGAATCCTGCCATAATTACGCTCCAAATAGTCTAGCTAACCAACCTTTTGGCTGTACTGCAATGTGTCGATAAGGACGATCTTCGCCAAGGAAACGAGCAACTAAGTCATCATAAGCTTGACCTGCTTTTGTTTCTTCATAAAGAATAACAGGCTTACCTTCGTTTGACGCTTGTAAAACACTTGGGCACTCAGGAATTACGCCTAATGTCGGCACACGTAAAATATCTTTTGAAATATCATCAATCGTCAACATTTCTTGCTTATCAGCACGTTCAGGATTGAAGCGTGTGATACATAAATGTTTACGGATACGACCTTCATTCTGCTCAACTTTTTTAGTCTTACTATCAAGCATACCAATAATACGGTCTGAGTCACGTACTGAAGAAATCTCTGGGTTTGTCACAATGATTGCTTCATCTGCATGATACATTGCTAAGATCGCGCCACGCTCAATACCAGCGGGTGAATCACAAATGATGTAATCGAACTCTTGTGCAAGCTCATCGATCACACGCGCAACACCTTCATCACTCAATGCATCTTTATCACGCGTTTGAGATGCAGGTAAGATGTATAAGTTTTCGATTTCTTTATCGCGGATGAGCGCTTGTTGTAGGCGAGCTTCGTTATTGATGACATTTACAAAGTCATAAACTACACGGCGTTCACAGCCCATGATCAAATCAAGATTACGTAAACCTACATCGAAATCAATCACAACAGTTTTATGACCACGCAGGGCTAAGCCTGTTGCAAAAGATGCGCTTGTTGTAGTTTTACCTACACCACCTTTGCCTGACGTTACGACAACAATTTTGGCCACCGAATCCACTCCTATTTATGGTCATACGCCCCTAAAAGGGCTTTTTTGGTGTTTAATGAGCTAAATTAAAACTGCAAGGCTTCAAATTCAAGTTCTTGCTTGTTATTTAAATAAATATGTACAGGTTTTTTGATCATATCTTTAGGAATATCATCTGCTACACAATATGTCCCTGCAATAGAGACTAGCTCTGCTTCTAATGAGTTACAAAAAATTCGTGCTGAACTATGTCCACCCGCACCAGCAATGACTCTACCACGAGCATTGCCATAGATGTGAATATTTCCTGATGCAATCACTTCAGATCCACTATTCATGCCAGCATTTAAAATAATGTCGCCTTGATCTTGCACTAAACATTGTCCAGTTCGCAAAATTTCATCATGATAAGAGGTGATATGCTTGGTAGATGTATTTTTTTGTGGTGTTTCTATTGCAGGATCAGTCGCTGCTTTTTCTACAGGATGCTCTACAACTTGCTCTTTCGATGCTTTAATTCTTTGTAATGGCTGGTCAGCAGGAAGAACTGGAAATTGAATTGCTCGTGCCTCATCACCCAAAAGACCATCAATTACAGCCATAGGTTGTAAGCCAAGGTCTATTAATAATTGAATTAATGCAATCAGTTCTTGTTCAACGGTACTATCTAAAATGACCAGAGTTCCTAAATAAGAACCCTCATTGAGTGTATTAGTCAGTTGCTGTCGGATTGCATTATGGTCATTTGTGTCGAATGTGAGTCGACTAAAATTAACCATTCTGCCCGTAATCCGTATATCAGCCATAATTTATCCTTCAGGGCTTTTTAAGCGCTCTATTGTGTAAAGCATGATGTAAATAAAAGCAAATGCTAGAACAAATTACAGGAATTCTCTAGCTCGATTGTTAAATTTTCTTGTAATCATTCTGCTTTTTTATCCAATTGATCATATTCTTGCAACGTTTGCTGCCATTGTTTTACTTTTACTTGTTTTCGGATCGCTTCAAGGCTTTCAAATACCACAGATTCAACCAGTTCTTCCAAATATTTATTATCAATATTAATCTCACTGACTTTTTCAGCAATCAATTGATAGTTCTGATTTGGAGCATTTGGTGAACCTTCTGTAAATGGTTCAATTAAACCTGCACTAATATTTTCACCTAAGCGTTGGCCAATACTTTGAATTTGTTGTTCGATTCGTCCGCCCACAATCGGAATCAGACGCAGTAATTGGGTCAGTTCAGGGGTGTCTTCAATCGCTTGATTAACAATCACGCCTACTTTTTGCGTAATGAAAGGCTGTTGTTGTTGTAATGTTCGTGCTAAAGATTCTTGCAATAAAGATGAAAGCGTAACAGTAAATAATTGACGATGATGATCAACTAAATCATGAATAATTTTTTTATGACTTGAGCTGGTTTCTAGCTCTTGTCGAACGCCATCAATCACACTAATTACAACACGATCCGATAGTTCTTCCATGACTACGCGATAATAAAACAGGGCTTTCAGTCGAATATTATCGGGTACTACTTTATAACCCAACTCATAAAGTCGATAGGCAATCACACCTGCACGGAATAAACGTAAGAAACGTAAATGAGGAATAATCGCGAGTATTTCATACCAATGAATAAATGGGAAAAACCACCAGCGTGTATGGTGTTTATTCGCGATAGAGATGCCCCAACGCACAAAAAGCTCAACAATCAAAAAAATAATAAACCAAGCTTCAGTAATAATGACCCACGGATGTAAATGAGTACGGTAGAATTCGAGCACCATTGGAAGTTGAATGGTGTCGAAAAACCACTGACCGATATTACTCATCAGAAAAAAGTTCATGCCTAAGCAGAACAAATTGAAAACAATAATAAACACCATGAAAATATCGTAAATGAGGAACAGCTTGAAGAACTTACTGTTCGGATCCATTTGATGATGTTTAGCGTGTTGTTCAGAGTCCTGCTGAGTCATTTTTACTCAATCCCTTATGAGATTATTGATTATATTTAGATTTCATTTGCGTAATCAATTGGTCTTTTTCAGTCCAAATCTGATCGACCCATTTTTGAAAGCGCTCACGATAAATTGGGTCGTCTTCATACTCACCACCGAGTACCCAGTCTGGAATATCAATTTTACGCAAATCGACTGCAATTTGTGAAACGTCACCTAACCAGAAGTCCCCATAGTCAGGAGCACCCTCAGGATAAACAATAGTCATATCCACTAGAGCATCAATTTTATCGCCTAGAATATTTAAAGCTAGGGCTAGACCCCCAGCTTTAGGCTTCAAAAGGTTTTTATAAGGTGATTGTTGTTGAGCATGTTTTTCTGGAGTAAACCGAGTACCTTCTAAATAATTTAATAAGGTAAAAGGTTGACTGAGTAATTGCTCACAAGATTTTCGAGCTTCGAGCATATCTCGTGACTTTAACTCTGGATTTTTAGCAATTTGTTCTTTGGTATGGCGTTTCATCATTGGAAAACCCAAAATTTTAAACGCCTGACCTACAAATGGTATAAAAATTAGTTCCCACTTGGTAAAGAAACGGGTAAGTGGCATGCGGGTTAAACCAAAATACTGATTAACAGTTGTATCCACCCAGCTTTGATGATTACACATCATCAAATAGCGACCTTGTAAATTTAGATCAAGTTGTTCATCAATGCTGATATCCCATTTTAGATTAGGAAGCACTTTTTCTATCAGTTGATTATTGATGCCAATCCAGCTATTCGCCAATTGAATATTGGTTTCATCTACTTTTTTTGATTTTTTAAAAAATTTGGTAAATCCCAGTGCAAGTACTGGTGGACCATGGAAAAAAGTACTTCCAGTAATGACAGAACCAACGGTGAGACCTTTACTGACTTTTTGCAATAAGGATGCTTTTTTATTTGCGGTAGACATATATCGAACCTTGGATGCAGATATTAGAAAAAAGTATCCCAACTATAAACAACAGATATTGAAATACAACTGTATAATTAAGGATGTTCACATTATTTATATATATCAGCAATTTTAGATACATTTTTTAGAGTTTTGCTGATTTTTCATCCAAAGCATAGAAATTAAAAAATATAAAAATAAAATGTGATAAATTTCAGTTTATATTTATAAAGTGCAAAGAATATCAACAATGAAGAAAATGTGATGATTCATACAAGTAAAATGCATCAAAATATTACAAAAAGATAAATAAACTGTTTATTATTAACAAAAAATCAATGGTCTAGCTTAATTTTCTCATTCATTATTTGTGCAGACAACAAAATACATAGACAGGAGCTACGCAATGCGTGCATTAGTAATTTCAACACTCGTAGGGGCAGGATTAGTACTTTCAGGTTGCCAAACTACAGGTAATAATATCGGCGGCGTGGAATACGACAAATCTGCTTTAGGCGCATTAATTGGTGCTGCGGCAGGTTACGGTATCTCTAAAGGTAATGCTAACTCATCTTCACAAAATAACCGTGCAGCTGCAATTGGTGCGATTTTAGGTGCTGGTGGTGGTTTGTACCTTGACAATAAAGAGAAAAAATTACGCGCACAAATGGCTGGTACAGGTGTAGAAGTTGGTCGTAATCCAGATGGTTCGGTTCAATTAATCATGCCAGGTAGCATCACATTTGATACGAACAAATCAAATATTAAACCTAATTTCTACGGTACTTTGAATAAAGTAGCTCAGACATTAGCGGAAGATAATAAGAGTGCGATTTTAGTTACTGGTTATACTGATAACACAGGTAATGACACGATCAACCTTCCGTTATCTCAAGCGCGTGCACAATCAGTTAAAAACTACTTGGCTAGCCAAGGTGTTTCTGGCAACCGTATTGATGCACAAGGTTTAGGTTCTTCAAACCCAATCGCTTCAAATGCAACTGCGGCTGGTAAAGAACAAAACCGTCGTGTTGAAATCAGCATTTATGCTAAACAGTAATTATTACTGATTTCTAAAAAACCACCTTCGGGTGGTTTTTTTATTGCATGTAAATTGTTGCGACAAGCTATGGCGTACAATTTAAATTAAGACATCATAATTTATACATATCCTAAGATTTACTATTGGGATTATGAAACTGAGATGTCTATAATCATGCTCGGAAACGTGAGAGGTATTACGACGATGTCATCTGCCAGTCAACTTAATGACAAGCAACAAGAAGCCATGAAGTATGTTCAAGGACCATTGTTGGTGCTTGCAGGTGCAGGTTCAGGTAAAACTTCAGTGATTACACGCAAGGTTGCTTTTTTAGTTCAGCAATGTGGAATCCCAGCTCATCGTATTACTGCAATGACGTTTACCAATAAAGCAGCACGTGAGATGAAAGAACGTGTAGGTAAATTATTGTCTCGTGAAGAAGCTAAAGGTCTTTCTGTTTCGACGTTCCATACCTTTGGTCTGAATTTATTACGTTTAGAATTAAAAAATCTTCCGCTAAAAGCCAACTTTTCAATTTTAGATGCCGATGATTGCAAACGCATCCTGATGGATTTAATGCAACGTGATAATTTATCAGGTGCTGAGAGTAAAGAACTTATCGCAAAAGCGATGAAGAAAATTTCTGATTGGAAAAATGATCTCGTTTTACCTGAGCAAGCACATTCGACTTGTGAAACGGTTGATGATGTTCAATTGGCTCATTTATATCAACTCTATGAACGTAATTTACGCGCTTATAATGCCGTTGATTTCGATGATTTGATTGTAATGCCGACTCGCTTACTTCAAGAAAATGCTGAAGTCCGAGATAAATGGCAAAATCGTGTCCGTTATTTATTGGTAGATGAATATCAAGATACCAATACTGCCCAATATACGCTCGTTAAACTCCTCGTGGGAGTGATGGGGCAGTTCACCGCAGTAGGTGATGATGACCAATCGATTTATGCGTGGCGTGGTGCAAAACCTGAGAATATGGCTTTGCTTAAAGAGGACTTTCATAATTTAAAAGTGATTAAGCTTGAACAGAACTATCGTTCAACCAGTCGTATTCTAAAAGCAGCAAATGCTGTGATTGAAAACAATCCGCATATTTTTGATAAAAAATTGTGGAGTGATAAAGGGCATGGCGAAAATATCCGTGTGATCACATGTTTGAATGATGATGATGAAGCGGAACGTGTGGTTAAAGATCTGATCACGCATAAATTGATGAATGGTAAAAATTGGAAAGACTATGCGATTTTGTATCGTGGTAATTTCCAAGCACGGGTATTAGAAACACAACTGCGTCAAATGCAAATCCCATATAAATTATCAGGTGGGCAATCGTTCTTTGCGAGATCTGAGATTAAAGATGTAATGAGCTATTTACGCCTCATTATTAACCCAGAAGATGACAGTGCTTTCTTACGTATTATCAATACACCAAAACGTGCGATTGGACCTGTGACATTAGAAAAACTGGGTTTATTTGCACAAGAAAATACCTTGTCATTACTTACAGCTTCTTCAGATCAACGCTTATCGATGGTATTACCTAAGAAAGCTGCGACGCAATTACATGAGTTTGCTGACTTTATTGCAACATTTACCCGTGAATTGTTAGATGATGATGAGCCTGTACCTAAAGTCCGCCAAATGATCAATGAGGCAGGCTATATAGATTATGTTCGTGAACAAGCTGCAACACCTGCACAAGAAAAAACCAAAATCGATAATATTGAAAGTCTGTACACAAGTATTCAAAACTTGATTAATCGTACAGATGATGTCGATGAAAAAAATATTGAAAGTGTAATTCGTAAACTGGTTTTGCTAGATATGTTGGAGCAACAGCAAGAAGAAGAAGATACCGATAAAGTCAATCTATTAACGCTACATGCGGCAAAGGGCTTGGAATTTCCTTATGTGTATATGATTGGCTTAGAAGAAGAGCTATTACCACATAAGAACTCGATTGCCTCAGAAACCATCGAAGAAGAACGCCGTTTGATGTATGTAGGCATTACGCGTGCTCGCCAAGGTTTAACCTTGACGCTTGCTGAGCAACGTAAGAATGGCGGTCAAATGCGTCAAATGACACCAAGTCGCTTTTTAGATGAATTACCGCAAGATGATTTAGAGTGGCATGGTCGTAAAAAGAAACTGGCACCAAATGTTGATCCTAAAGAACAGGCTCAACAGTATCTTGCAAATTTAAAAGCATTATTGAAACGTTAAGAAATAGTAAGTAGGAAGTTGTAATGAAAGTCCAAGTAAAAGTATTAGATGCACGTTTAGGTCAGGAGTGGGATTTGCCTACTTATGCGACCACTGGCTCGGCAGGTTTAGATTTACGTGCATGTTTAGATGAGGCAATTGAAATTGCAGCGGGTGAGACTGTATTAGTCAAAACTGGTTTAGCGATCTATATCGAAGATCCAAATTTTGCAGGTTTAATTTTACCGCGTTCTGGTTTAGGTCATAAACACGGTATTGTATTAGGCAACTTGGTTGGATTAATCGATTCAGATTACCAAGGTGAGTTAATGGTGTCCGTATGGAACCGTGGACAGAATACATTCCGCTTGGAACCAGGCGAGCGTTTAGCGCAATATGTACTAGTACCTGTTGTACAAGCACAGTTTGAACAAGTGAACGAATTTGTTGCCACTGAGCGTGGAGCTGGTGGTTTTGGTCATACTGGTCAACAATAATTTGCTGTAGTTATCACTTTAAATGCAATGTTTTGCTGAAAAGCATTGCATTTTTCATATTGATTGTTTCATTAATTTATATTAAAAAGCAGCAGATGAATTATTTTAATTTTTCTGAACAAGGGTTACTTAATTTCTTAATAGTATTTTATTTTTTGGATTAGCATTTCAATTATAAAAAATAGGGGCTAGCTGTGAATATAAAGCATACATTTCCTCTGAATATTTTTCGTGCTTATGATATCCGTGGACAACTGAGCAATTTAACACCAGATGTGATTCATTCAATCGCGTACGCTTTAGTTGCGCAATATAAAGATGCTCAGCAGAATCGCATTATTATGGGTTATGATGCTCGTTTAACCAGCCCTTATTATGCAGCAATTATTCAACATATATTTCAACAACAGGGTTTTGAAGTAACCAATATTGGCTGTTGTTCTTCGCCAATGATGTATTACATTGCGCGTGATTTTGACGGCAATGGCATTATGATAACAGCAAGCCATAATCCTAAATCTGATAATGGTATTAAGTGGATTTTAAATGGAGAGCCTCCAAGTCCCGAAGTGATACAAAAGATTGGATTATTAGCTGAAAGTTCTATCGGGCATATTCTACCTAATTTTAATTTAGAGCAGTCACATAAAATAGTTCCTCAATATTGCTTGCAGTATCAACAATCGATAATCAGTGATATTCGATTATCTAGACCATTAAAAGTTGTGTTAGATGGATTACATGGTTCGGCTGGACGTTGTGCGAAATTGGTCCTTGAGAAGCTAGGTTGTGAAGTGATCGCTATTCGCTGTGAAGCAAATGGACATTTTCCTGATCATGCTCCAGATCCGTCTCATGCTGAGCATTTAACACAATTACAAGCTTCAATCATTTCTGAACGAGCGGATCTAGGCATTGCTTTAGATGGTGATGGTGATCGAGTGGTACTTATTGATGAACATGCACATATCATTAGCCCAGATCGCTTAATTTCATTATTTGCTGAAATATGTTTAAAGCAACATCCTCATAAGCAAATCGTTTTTGATGTGAAATGCTCAAAAATGGTCGAAGATACTGTTCAGCATTTGAATGGTCAAGCCAAGATGATTCGTACGGGCAGCAGTTTTTTACGGGCTTATTTATCACAGTCGCATGGTGAAGCTGTGTTTGGTGGTGAATATGCTGGTCATTATGTATTTAATGATGGTCGTGGATTTGGATATGACGACGGTTTGTATGCCGCATTACGTGTGATGGAATATTTAACTCAATCAAACGTAAAATGTTTATCCCAATTATTAGAAATTTATCCTGAACGATATTGTACAGAAGACACTTATATTAGTACGCATACTGTCAACCCGAAACAGGTTTTGCTTGATATTGAAATCTTGAGCCAACATTTAGGTGCTCGTATTAGTAAAATAGATGGTGTAAGACTTGATTTTGATGATGGTTTTGGCATTATTCGAGCATCCAATACGGGTGAATACTTCACATTTCGTTTTGATGCGGATAACCTCAATCGTTTAGATGAAATTCGCCAAAATTTTGTTTCTATGTTGCAGGATCAATATCCTAAAATTGCATTAGAACTCGCACAAGCTTAGTAAGGAGAAGCATATGCCACATGAGCATATCGGCATTGATAAAGCAAAAATTTTGATTGAAGCTTTGCCGTATATCCAACGTTTTGCAGGTAAGACGTTGGTTGTAAAATATGGTGGTAATGCAATGACTGATCCTGAGTTAGAAAGTTCATTTGCTCGAGACATCGTTTTATTAAAAACTGTGGGATTAAATCCAATTGTAGTGCATGGCGGTGGGCCACAAGTTGATTCATTACTAAAACGCCTAGGACAAGAATCAGATCGTATTGATGGCATGCGAGTCACTGATCAAGCAACCATGGAAGTGGTTGAAATGGTTTTAGGTGGTAGTGTAAATAAATCGATTGTAAATCTAATCAATCAACATGGTGGTCGTGCGATTGGTTTAACAGGGAAGGATGGTAATTTATTGCGTGCGCGTAAATTACTCATGGAAAAACAGGAAGCTGATGGCTCAATTTCTCAAATTGATTTGGGTATGGTCGGTGAAGTCACTGGCGTTAAAACAGACGTTCTAGAAATGTTTACGCAAGGTGATTTTATTCCAGTGATTGCGCCTTTAGGTGTTGATGAAGAAGGCAATACTTATAATATCAATGCAGATCTCGTTGCTGGTAAAGTCGCTGAAGCATTGGGTGCTGAGAAGCTCATCTTATTGACGAATATTACAGGCGTATTAGACGAAAATAAAAATTTACTGACTGGATTAAGTACGCAAGAAGTTGATCGCTTGATTGAAACAGGTGTGATTTATGGTGGCATGATTCCTAAAGTGGGTTGTGCGTTGGATGCAGTCAAAGGTGGTGTGATCAGTGCGCATATCGTCGATGGTCGCGTACCACATGCAACTTTATTGGAAATTTTCACCGATCATGGTGTAGGTACTTTAATTACCAATCGCGCTAAGCATTAAAATTCTAAGATTTAAAAAAGACCTCATGTAGGTCTTTTTTTTCGTCATGATCTGTTCATGTTACAGTCATTTCAATGTCATTTAATCGATTTAAGGTAACTCTAGACATAAGGAGCTTTCATTATGCTAGAAAAATTAAATCATTATCGTCACACATTGTTGACGTCACCTTTACGTACAAAGCCTACGCAAAATCAATTTCGTTTTGAATGGGTAGACAATTTAAAAGAATTACAAGAAGTACAAAGATTTAGAGCAAATCAATTTTCTCATCAATTTGGCATGACGTTTGAAGATGGGCTTGATCAAGATCTCTATGATTTTGGTTGTGAACATGCAGTTTTACGTGAGAAATGGACGGGTGAAATCGTTGCCTATACACGATTAAAGTTATTTCAAGGTCATGAAATTGGACAAAGTTATAGCGCTAAAGAGTTTGAAGTTGTTCCAAGCCTGTCACATTTGCCAAGTATTTTAGAAATAGGCCGTACTTGTGTACATCCAAAATTCCGCTCTGGTAAAGCTTTATCGATGTTATGGTTAAATCTAGCGCCAAAGGTACTTTGGTCAATGCGCGCTAAATATTTGATGGGCTGTGTCAGTATTCATTTAGAAGATAACTTGGCGCGTACATATTATACACACCGTCAAATACAACAATTATCAGATCAACACACTATCGATATTCGCTCTAAACGTGCTTTTGAACCTGAACGTCCTGATTATAGTTTTCCTCAAGATGAGCGCATGCCAAAGCTTTTCAAAACCTATCTAGGTATGCAGTCTAAGTTATCAAAACAAGCATTTTATGATGAAGAATTTAAATGTTTAGATTATTTTGTTTTCTTGGAAGTGAATAAAATTGCGACATCTTTTGTTTTCAATAAAATGGCACAAAGGTAGTGATTTATCATTCTTAATCCAATAGTGAGCACATATTCAGATTTACAAGCAGTCTGAACCTCATGCACAATAGGCAAAGATGTCAGCAAGTTAAAAAGATATGTGCCAACTATTAGGAATGAATTGCGCTACACCAACAGATATTACTTTTTCGTTTCGTGGTTTTTCCCAACGAGCTGGTGTTACGTCTGATCATTGTGATGGCTTTGGCATCGCATTCTTTGAAGACAAAGCTTGTCGTTTATTTGTTGATAATCAATCCGCAGTAGAATCTCCAATTGCCGATTTAGTTCGAAATTATCCAATTAAATCTCGAAATGTAATTGCGCATATTCGTAAAGCAACTCAGGGTAAAATTACTCTCGAAAATTCACATCCATTTTTACGAGAATTATGGGGTAGACATTGGATATTTGCCCACAATGGTGATTTGCATAATTTTAATCCGAGGTTGAGTGGGCGATTTGAACCTGTGGGTAATACGGATAGTGAACGTGCTTTTTGTTATTTGCTCGATCAAATGGTTGAAGAATTTGGCTATACCGAGCCGTGTATTGAAAAGGTTTTTTCACTTTTAGAGAAGATTTCTCCTGAAATTGCCGAGCATGGTACTTTTAATTTCTGTTTATCAAACGGGAAAGCACTTTTTAGCTACGCGACCACTAAATTACATTGGTTAGTACGGGAATATCCTTTTCAGAATGCACACCTAATTGATTTAGATGTAGAAGTTGATTTTAGTGAGGTTACAACGCCAGAAGATCGTGTGGCGGTGATCACAACTGAACCATTGACTCACAATGAAAATTGGGCGGCTTATCAAGCTGGTGAAATGATTTTATTCCAAGATGGGCGACCTATTAAGCATGCATTAACTCGAGTTGAACGACTTATTCGAGAAAAAGAAAATCCTGAATTAAAACGGATTACGAAAGCTGATCAATATTAATGAATCTTTAATTTAAATATTATTAAATCTGTACTTGATTGTAATGTTTAAGTTAACTATTTTTTCTATATTTCAATAAAATTAAAGAGATATTTTTTCTCACTGGTTAAAAAATACTTGAGTATTTTGATTGGTTAAATTATTAAAATAAATATAAAACAAGCGTTTATTCTATTTTTATTAAAAAAATTAAAATCTGACAAAAATGCTGTGTTTTTATTTGTTTGTTTTGTCGATATTATGTGTTTATTCAATAAATCAAGTTCGGTTTGGGGTTCGATATGAGTATGAAATGGTCTGTCGAATATAATACAGGAATAGAGGTTATCGATGATCAGCATCGACGTATTCTAGATTATATTAATGAAATCGCTGATTTAAAGCATGTCAATGATCGTGTGAAAATGAAAGATGTTTTAGATAATATTATTGATTATACACAGTCACATTTTACTTTTGAGGAAAGCTTACAAGAAGAAGCGAACTATAAATATCGAGTTCCTCATAAGCGAGTACATGACTTATTTATCAAAAAGATAGAGACATATCGGGAACGATTTGAACTGGGTCATGAAATAGATAAAGAGTTACATGAAGCACTGTCAAAATGGTTGATCAACCATATTCGTCATGATGATGCTGATTATGTGGGTGCTGTGAAAGAAAATATGATTGGTATTATTAAGGAAAATGAAAAGAAAAAAGGGAAAAATTGGTTTTCTAGATTTTTCTCATAATATCAAGATAATAAAAAAAGCCCTCTTATTTAATAAAAATAATAAGGTAAATATGAGTGAAAATAAGAGGGCTACTTAATAATATAACAACGAGTGCGCAGCAAATCATCTAAAGATGGTTTGCTTTTTTTCTTTCCGTATCTTTTGTTTTGATTTTCAAGCCTGAGAAGGGCAAAATAGATTGAATATTTCATTGCAAACACCATAAAGCGCAATGAGTTCAAAGATTTTTCAAGGAATGCATTATGCAGGACACAACACTATCACGCTGGCTGGCTCCAGTGATGGCGTTTTGCTTATCTTTTGTCATGATTACCACATTGGCACCGACCGTTGGAATTCAAATTGATCGTCAATTCGATTTTTGGCTACTGTGGCTAGGAACAATGCTTTTATTAGCATTACCGATTGCTTATCTTGAAATTGCGCTTGCTAAACGCTCTCAGACTACACCATTGCAGGCACTTTCTTCATTAACTCGCGATGCTGATGCTTCATCAAAATGGCGTGCTGTAGGATGGTTAGCAGTTGTTTTTGTGCCATTCTTTGCAGGGAGCGTGTTAGCTACAGCTACTGGTGTTCTCGAAGAGCAACTTAGATTAGAGATTTCTCAGCAAGTTTTATTCGCTATATGTGCTGTTATTGCATTAGGTTTGTCTTTTATTCCTCGTACATTCTTAATTGCTTTAACAACTTTAGGTGTGGTTGCTGCGTTCATTTTCGCGAATGTAATGGGAACTCAATTACAATCTTGGCACTGGACAGGCATTGAGTTTAAAGAGTGGGGCAATGCGACTGTTCTTGCTTTAGTGGCAAGTGGTCTAGGCTTAGGTCTATATTGGCAGAGCAGTTTAGCTACGATTAAAACTCAAAATTCAGCAACTGCGACTGCTTTACCGATTTGGATTGCGCAATTACTTGCAGTCATTGCTTTTGGATTCTTTTCTATTCAAGCACAGCTTCCAGCGTTTGCTTGGATTTTTGCAGCAATCATGTCGGCTGCACTATTAATTCAGTTTGCTAAAGAACAATTGGCGCAACGACAGCTTGCAGTTGTCATTCAATGGTTAATTTTATTTGCTGCTGTTGCTGTATGGATTGTGCCGCAAGTTGAACAAATCTTTAATACCTTACTAATGGTGTGGGGACTCGTGATTTGCCTAATTTATGCATTGTTTGCTGGTTGGATTATGAAAATTAGCCACCTTCGTAAAGCGATGGGTTTTAGTAATGAGCTATTTTATAATCTATGGCGTATTGCTGTACGCTTAGTACTGCCTTTGTCTATTATAGTCGCCATTATTGCTGTGATTGGGCAAGTGTTGTAATGGAACAGGCTCAACAGGTTTGGGTGGCTTATGCATCACCTGAGCAGCAATTTCATATCGCGGTTCGCTTTAATGAAGGTATGACAGCGCAACAAGCCATTGATGCCAGTGGCTTAGCTGATCAGGTCAGTTTGCCAGAGGTTTTACATATAGGTGTATTTGGCACCAAAATTGAAGCTGATACACCGATAGAAGTAGGCGATCGTGTTGAAATTTATCGCGCACTCACGATTAATCCCAAGGATATTCGTCGTAAACGAGCTGCGAAAAATCCTGTTGGTCGATTTGTAAAAGGTAATCGGTTTAGGTCATCAAGTTCATAAATAAAACCCCTCACGATTGATTCGATGAGGGGTTTCTTTTTATTTTAAACTGACTATAGTGGTGGCGCAGTTAAAATCGCTTCTTTTGATGCTGGTAAACCTGGCTGAGAGTCTGGAATAGTTTCTAAACCTTCAACTCGCTCCACGATACCATTTGCATCAAAATAAACTTTTAAATGCTGCCCATGTGCCGCTGGAATTTTTGCTTTTTTAGCATAAGTACCAGGAATATAGTTGTAGATGTAGTCCCAACGTTGTGGATTTAGTGGATCTGTTACTGTTGGACTACCCAGCAAGAAACGGACTTGTTGAAAGCTCATGCCTACTTGTACTTGAGATGCTTGTGCTTTTGTTAATGGTGTTCCCTGTGGAATATCGACTTTATAAACACCAAAGACTGAACAACCGCTTAGTACTGAAGTGACGAATAACGCCAGCATGATTTTTTGCATTTTGCTACACTATCCTGATAAATGATGATGCATTTGGTTCAAGGATAGATCATACTGCATCTAAACTCTATTGCCTATTCCAACTTAAGATTTGTTGAGAGACCTTTTTTCATGCCTATTTCCAATCAAGACTTACGCAAAGCTGGACTTAAAGTAACCCTTCCTCGTATTAAGATTTTGGAATTATTAGAAAATTCAAAACAACATCATTTAAGTGCTGAAGATATTTATAAAACTTTGCTTGAGCAAGGTGAAGATGTTGGCTTAGCGACAGTTTACCGTGTATTAACACAATTTGAAGCTGCTGGTATTATTCAACGTCATCATTTTGAGAATAATCATTCAGTTTTTGAGATCATGCAAGAAGATCATCATGATCATTTGGTATGTTTGAACTGTAATAAAGTTATTGAATTTACTAACGATACTATCGAGAAAGAACAGCATACTGTTGCTGAACAGCATGGTTTTACTTTAACGGGGCACTCTTTAAATTTATATGGTTATTGCAATAACCCAGAATGTAAAGAAACTTATCGTAAGAAATAAATGTCATTTTAGTTGATGTTTAAAGTTCACTAAAACTGAACAAATAAAAAAGGAAGGTTACAAAAAACCTTCCTTTTTTATAGGCTTAATTTAACTATTGACCATCAAAGGTAATATTTTTGCTGGCATTCAATAATTGATCAGACCCTTCTTCTGAAAGTTTGATCGTGAGACGAAGGTCATTTGGCGAGTCAGCATGCTTCAACGCATCTTTATATGTAATTTCGCCTGCTTTATATAAATCAAATAAAGCTTGGTCAAAGGTCTGCATTCCTAATTCACGAGAACGCTTCATCAGATCTTTAATTTCATGTACTTCACCTTTACGGATGTAATCAGCCAATAAAGGTGTATTAATTAGAATTTCAATCGCCGCACGGCGTGAATTGCCATCTGGGGTAGGGATAAGCTGTTGGGCGACCATTGCTCTTAAATTTAATGATAAATCCATGTAGAGCTGACTATGGCGGTCGGCTTCAAAGAAATGAATAATACGATCAAGTGCTTGGTTTGCGTTATTTGCATGCAGTGTAGCTAAAACCAAGTGACCAGTTTCTGCGAATGCAATGGCATAGTCCATGGTTTCACGTGAACGAATCTCACCAATCAAGATTACGTCAGGCGCTTGACGTAATGTATTTTTTAACGCAATTTCGAATGAGTCAGTATCAATCCCGACTTCACGCTGAGTAACGATACAACCTGCATGTTGATGTACAAATTCAATTGGGTCTTCAATCGTAATGATATGACCTTTCGAGTTATGGTTACGGAAACCGATCATTGAAGCCAATGACGTTGATTTACCGGTACCCGTAGCACCTACGAAAATAATAATTCCGCGCTTAGTCATTGCAAGTTCTTTCAGAACTTCGGGTAACTTAAGATCATCCATCGTCGGAATATGCGTTTCAATTTTACGCAAGATCATGCCTGGCATATCACGTTGTTGAAAAGCGCTGACACGGAATCGAGCTGTTTTTTCACGGTTGGTAATTGCAAAGTTACATTCACGAGTGTCAGCAAACTCTTTACGCTGCTTGTCACTCATAATTGAATTGACTAATTGACCAACAATTTCACCTGATAATTTGGTTTTAGCAACGGGCACAATCTGCCCGTTTATTTTCATTGATGGTTCTACATCGGCAGTCACAAATAAGTCCGATGCATTTTGTTGAATCATCAAATTGAGTAAATCATTAAAGTCCATGAGGTTTCTCTAATCCATTTATTTTTATAGGAATGATTCGGGTTGTTTCGCAACGGTACGCGCTGTTTGAGGACTAATCATACCTTTTGACACTAAAGCCTTGAGACTTTGATCTAATGTAGTCATACCGTAGTTAGCACCCGTTTGAATAGCAGAGTACATTTGTGCGACTTTGTTTTCACGAACAAGGTTACGAATCGCAGGGATACCGATCATGATTTCATGTGCTGCTACACGTCCGCCCCCATTTTTCTTCAACAGTGTTTGTGAAATAACCGCTTGTAGAGATTCAGATAACATGGCACGTACCATATCTTTTTCTTCAGCAGGAAATACGTCAATCACACGGTCAATGGTTTTTGCAGCAGAGGTGGTGTGCAGCGTACCAAAAACCAAGTGTCCTGTTTCCGCAGCAGTTAAGGCAAGACGAATGGTCTCTAAGTCACGCATCTCACCGACCAAAATAATATCTGGATCTTCACGCAATGCTGAACGTAATGCAGCATTAAAGCCATGCGTATCACGATGTACTTCACGTTGGTTGATCAAACACTTTTTAGATTGGTGTACAAATTCGATTGGATCTTCGACTGTTAAAATATGGTCATAACGATTTTCATTAATATAGTCGATCATTGCAGCCAAGGTGGTTGATTTACCAGAACCAGTAGGACCTGTGACCAGTACGATGCCACGAGGATAGTCACAAATTTCTTTAAAAATTGATCCTAATCCTAAATCTTCCATCGTTAAAACTTTCGATGGAATGGTACGGAATACTGCACCAGCACCACGGTTTTGGTTGAATGCATTCACACGGAAACGGGCAATGTTTGGAACTTCAAATGAAAAGTCTGTTTCAAGGTCTTCTTCGAAATCACGACGTTGCTTGTCATTCATAATGTCGTACACTAAACGGTGTACATCTTTATGTTCTAATGCTGGTAAGTTAATGCGACGAACTTCACCATCGACACGAATCATCGGTGGCATACCTGCTGAAAGGTGTAAATCTGAAGCACCGTTTTTCACTGAAAAGGCGAGTAATTCTGTAATATCCATAATTTCCCCGAAACAAATTAAAATGTCTCATTATTTTGTAGAATAATATACGGCTTTCATTCAGGCTTACCAACACCTTATAGAATGTGTAAGCAAAAAAAGATTTCATAAGTGAGAACTGTGTCAATGAATCAATCGCAACAAGCTCATCAACACGTTTTAAGTCTAATAGAGCAAGCATGTCAGCATGTTCATCGTGATCCTAAATCTGTGCAGTTATTGGCTGTATCAAAGACACATCCGAGTCAAAGTTTGCGAGAGATGTATCAGATTGGACAGCGCAGTTTTGGTGAAAATTATTTGCAAGAAGCCTTAGAAAAAATTGAAGAATTACAAGATTTACAGATCGAATGGCACTTTATTGGTCATGTTCAACGCAATAAAACCAAGCATTTGGCTGAAAAATTTGATTGGGTGCATGGCGTAGATCGCCTAATTATTGCTGAGCGTTTATCGAATCAACGCCTAGATAGCCATAAACCATTAAACATATGTCTACAAATCAATATTGACGGACAAGACTCTAAAGATGGTTGTCAGCCAGAAGAGGTTGCTGAATTGGTAAAACAAATTAGCCAACTGCCAAATTTACGTTTACGTGGTTTGATGGTTATTCCAGCACCTGATAATATTACTGCGTTTTCTGATGCTAAAACTTTATTTGATCAAGTGAAATCATTACATGCACAACCTCAAGATTGGGATACTTTGAGTATGGGGATGTCTGCCGATTTGGATGCTGCCATTGCTGCGGGTTCAACTATGGTTAGGGTAGGTACAGCACTGTTTGGGGTAAGGGATTATTCAAGTAAGAGTTGAGTGTAATCAAAATTTTAAATGATTTAAAATCTCACTGAAATTTTCGTAATCATGTAGGTTAGTATCAGAAATTATGGATTCAACTTCTGAATTAGGATGAAAGAAAATTGTTTTCATGCCAACGTCTTTTGCGCCTTGTATGTCTGCCAGTTCATTGTCTCCAACAAAGATACAATCATATGGATGAACACCTAGCTGCTTGCAAGATAATAGAAAAATTTTAGGATCAGGTTTTCGAAGACCTACAGCCTCAGAAACGATGATACTTGAAAAGAATTCAGATAAGCCTAAAGCATAGAAATTATGTTCTTGAAAGGGTGTCTTTCCGTTAGAGACTAATCCAATTAAATAACCTTTTTGCTTAAGATCAAGAATGGTTTCTTCAACATTTCTGAAACAACATGAAAATTTGTTGAAATCATTGATATAACTTTCTAAGAGTTGCTCTTTAGAAATATGTTTGATCATAAACTCTTGAGTTAATTTCTCATAAACCACATCTTTCCAAACTTTACCATTTTCGTCTATATCAAGAAAGCGTTGGATAAATTGTTGTTTGATTTGATTGGGAACTAATCGAAAGTAATTCGTTTGCCAAGTTAAAAAATTGATCAAAGATGTTGTTCTATCGAGTAAAGTTTGATCAAGGTCGAAAATAACAGCTTTATTGATATTCATTAGGTTTGTTTTGCAGGATAATTCAACCATCATAAAATTAGTTAACTCATAATTTTACTCAGAAATTGTAACTAGCTAAATTCTAAATCATGTTGATCAATCGCTTGTTTAATTGAAGAAAACCACTTACAACGGGTAAGAGGAGATTCTTCAAGTAATAATTCTATTGTCAATTTTTTGAAATAAGTATGATCTTCATTAGAGGAGGACGGATTAAAAAAATTTGCGCATAGTACAGCATATAATTCCATTTCTAAGTTATGTAAACAAACATATTCAGTAAGCTCTTGATCAGACATACGTTTATAGATAGATATTAATTTGAATAAGTCATCTTGTTGCATTTCTTTAATTTCCATTAAAGTTATTATTTTTATCCAACCACTTCGATCTGACTCGAACCTGAACCCATCGGCTGTACCTGAATCTGCACAGGAATGCGTTCATGCATTTCCTGAATGTGTGAAATTAAAATGACTTTACGCCCTTGGCTCTGTAACTGATCCAGCGCATTCATCACCATATGCAGAGAAGATGCATCTAGAGTCCCAAAGCCTTCATCAATAAATAAAGATTCGATTTTCATAGAACCTGATGCCATATTGGCAATCGCCAATGAAATGGCGAGGGCAGTGAGGAAAGATTCCCCACCAGACAGTGAAGCCACTGAACGGGTTTCACCATCCATATCATGATCAATAATCGCAAGACTCAGCGAATTGTCTAAACGTTTTAAGGTATAGCGTTGAGACAACATCGCCAATTGTTGATTGGCATATTCAAGTAAAATGTCGAGATTGTACTGTTGGGCTAAATCACGAAAATCTTTTCCTTTGGCGTCACCAATCAGACTAGAAATTTTATTCCAGCGGTGTTCTTGTTGTTGGATCTGTTGAATCTGATCCGTAAATTGCTTTTGTTTGGCTAAATTTTGCTGATGAACTTCCAGTTGAAGTTTAAGTTGATCACGTTGATCTGTTGTCTGTTGTAAAGTTTCTTGATTGGCTCTCATCAATTCAGACAGTTGTTCAACCTGAATATTGGGTTCTGATTGAAGAAGCGTATTTAACTGTTCTTGAATAGTTTTCAGTGCAGAATTTGCTTCACTGATCGCCCGATCTGCATGTTGTATTGCATTTCGAATCTGCTGTTCTTGAGTTGATGAAATCGCAAGTAATTCGCTGAGTTGATCTTCTGCAAGAAGTTGATGCTGAGCTAACCAATTGATGATTTCTGTTTTACATAGTTCAAGAGAATCATGATTTTGTTGTTGCTGTGCTTTGAGTTGTTCGAGCACATTTTTCTGTTGCTCATAATTCTGACGAGCTTGTTCAAAACTTTGCTTCACTTGCTGATATTTACTCTGCAATTGCTGACGTTGTTGATCATGCTGTTGTAACCATTCGTTGGCTTTGAGTTCATTGGAGCCTGTCATGGTGATAATTAGCTGGTTAGCAGCATCCGTATTCTGTTTGCCTTTAATTTCGATGTCTTTTAATTGTTGCGCGCACTCTGTTTGTTGCGTAGTGAGCCCCGCCAAAGTGGTCTTTAATACATTCAACTGCTGATCAATTTGTTCTTTCTGTTTAATGAGTGATTCTGCATGCTCTAGGTGTTGGCTACGTTGTTGCAATGCGTGTAATACGTGTTGTGAGAATGACGCGCCTTGTTTTGACCAAGCAATTTTATCGTCTGCATTGAGACAATCCACGATATGTTGAATCTGTTGTTGTAAGTGTTCTACGGTTTCTAGTTGATGACGTGTATTTTGAATGTTTTGATGAAGCACATGCTGATCTTTATTGGCTTGATTCAGTTGTAATAATTCTTTTTCAAGCTGCTGTTGAATTTGTGATGCTTCTAAAACTAATGTTTGCATCTTAGTTGTGATGTCATACTCAGTGAGACTGAAATCGAGTTGAATATTCGTCTGTAATACATGCTGTTGTAGCACCTGATCATGTGCTTTTACTTTTTCATTCAATTGCTGCAACTGCTTTTGCAATTGATTATGTTCAGTATGGCTTTGGGTGAATTGTTGTTGAGCTTTTTGCCAAAGCTGGAAATACTGTTGTTCCTGCTGAATCGCTTGCTGTTCTTGTTGTTGCTGCAAGACATATAACGCTTTAGAGATTTGGCTCTCGTCATCACGATAAGGATGTTCAGTACTGCCACAGACTAGACAGGCTTCGCCGTGTTTGAGTTCAGCACGTAGATGTTCAATATTTTCAGCATGCAATAGACGTTGTTGTTGCAAAACCTGTTGTAGTTTCTCACGTTCAGTTTTGGCAGTATGATATTCCTGCTCAGTTTTTTTGCTGCGTTGTTCTAGCTCTTGAGCTTGCTTTTGTACAGCTTCAAATTTGTTTTGCGAGGTAAGCACCTCATTTTTTAATTCAAAATAATGCTGAAGTTTTTGTTGAATTGTATCTAATTGATTGATGCGAATTTGTTGGGTTTCTTTTAGTTTCGACTGTTGCTCAATACGCTGTTCAATTTGTTGGGTCGTGCCAAATTGCATGATTAAACTGTTGAATGTGTTTTGATCTTGTTTAAGTTTGGTCTGTGCTTGTTGAATAGAGCCTAATGTGTTTTCTACTTTTTGATATTGCTGAATAAATTGCTTGAGTTGTTGAATATGGGCATTTAAGCCTTTATCCAAAGGAGCGTATTGAGCACTGTGTTTTAACTGTTCTAAGCAAGCCGTATGTTGTGCACTCAAGTTTTGAATGCTTTGTTGAAGCTGTTGTTGTTGCGCGATGAGTGGTTGCTGCTGACTTTCCAGTTGAGTCAGTCGAATCTTGGTTTTGTTATAGTCGTCTTTAATATGTTCGCGTTTTTGCAAATATGTTCTTAAATCGGCAAGTTCTTTGTGATGCTTTTGCTCGAAATCTTGAAATTGATTGAGTGTTGTTTCTGCTTGTGTATAAAGCGTTTTTTGTTGCTCAAATTGAGTGGTTAAGGTACTAAATTCATTGCCCTTTTGTTGAATTTGTGGCGCGAGTTGTTGCAAAGTTTTTTGCAACTGTTGTTGTTGAAATACAATAGGACGTATCTCAGCAAATGTTTCTAATTGACCCAGTAAGTGCCGATCTTTGGCGATGTTTTCTTGGGCTTTAAGTTGCAGATCAAACTGTTGCTGTTTTAATCCAATTTCATGATTAATTTTATCGCGTTGTTCAAACCACTGTTGTTGTTGCTTGAATTGATTTTTTTCACTTTCAAGTTTTTGTACTTGTTGCTGTAGCTGTTTGAATTGCTGTTGTAACTCAGCGATTTCTTCATCAGAACGAATTTCAATGTGTCCTAAAACACTTTCTAATTTTTCTCGTTGTAAGCGAACTTCTTTGGTTTTTTCAAAAGCCAACTGTCCAATCTTGGCAAAAATACTGGAGTTGGTCAGATATTCCAATAATTCACCACGTTCATTATCACGTGCTTTTAAAAAAGCGGTTACTTCGGATTGTGCCAGTAACACAGCACGCGTGAATTGTTCAAAACTAAGCTGTGTAATGTGTTGAATATGCGTTTCGACGGCTTTGGTTTTATCTGCGACAACCACGCCATCGGTGAGGCATTTCAATGAGCGTTGTACACTTTGTAATTTACCATTGGCATTTTCACGGGCACGTTTAATTTCCCAACGCGCTAAATAATGTTTTTGATCCTGTGCGACAAAACACAGCTCAGCAAATCCATGACCAGTACCACGACGTAATACGGTGAGGGGAGAATTAGTAAGTAATTCTGAACCATCCACATCTAACAATTTGCCATCACTGTCTTTGAGTCTTGGAATTTTATTAAATAGGGCAAGACACATCGCATCTAAAATGGTGGATTTACCTGCACCCGTTTTTCCTATAATCGCAATCAATCCAGCATGTGCTAAAGGCTCACTTTCAAAATCAATAAAATGCTCACCTGCAAGAGATGCCAGATTTTTTAGTCGAATGGATAAAATTTTCATGGCAAATCCTTAAACTATTTGATCATCTTCAAGTTTTTTTTGTGCTTCAGCAACTAAGCTTAAAAAGTCTTTGCTGACCCCATCATCAATGCTGTAGCCTTTTTTCTCCCAAATTTGTTGAAACAGTTTTTCGGGTGTTGGTGGTTCTAAATTAACTTTTGATTCAGTTTCTGCATTGGTTTCATTGGATAAATATTGTCGTGAAATCCGCACTAAACGGTAACGATCTTTAGGCAGGGCATCTTCAAATTGTTGTCTAAGATTCGGCTGGGGAGGCGTTGCCGTGTGATATTCAATATCAACATATTCACGATGATCTATACATTCAATGACACCCTGTGGCAGATTTTTGAGTCGCTGCATGACGTCATTGAGTTCACCTTTTATTTTGTGTAATTGAATTGCTCGCGGAATGGCAATTGCTTCGAATTCAACTTGATTTTCAGTTTTCGTTGGATTGATCGTGACTTCAAGCACTTGGTGTTTATAGTGAATCTCACTAAATGACAAAGGAATTGGAGAGCCACTATAACGAATATGATCTTGCCCAACTTTCTGTGGTTTATGCAGATGTCCTAAAGCCACATAGTCAATCTCATCATCAAACAGCGTGGTTGAAAGCGCCTCTTCATTACCAATAATAATTGGACGTTCAGAATCTGAAGCTTCGCCACCTTGCATATGTGCATGTGACATCAGAATTAAAGCTTGATCATCGGTTTTACGGCGTTTTGCTTCAGCGATTAAATGTTGATGTAAATAAGCAATCGCATTTTGACTGTTAGTGGTATTTTCATTGAAACCTGTAATTTCAGCTGAACGTAAGAAAGGTAGGGCAATACACCATGCGACAATTTGTTTTTGCTCATCATAAATCGGCAAAATTAAACGATCTAAATCTAAGCTTTTATCTTCATTCCAGCGAATCACTCCGACTGTTTTGGCATTGTATTTTTCAAGTAAGGGTTCAACTTGTTCAATGCGATAGCCTGAATCATGATTTCCCGCAATCATCAATGTTTGCATCTGTGGTGCAAGATCATGAGCATCGGCAAGGAATTGATAAAGCTGCTTTTGTGCTTGAGAACTCGGATTGATCACATCAAAAATATCGCCTGCAATGAGTAAGGCATGCGGTTGTTTAATTTTGATTTGCTCAAGTAACCATGCAAGAAATTGTTCATGTTCGTAGTGGCGGGAATGGTTGTAAAAAAACTGTCCCAGATGCCAGTCAGACGTATGAAAAAAACGCACGGTCATAAGTGAATCTAATAATGAAATGAATGCGAATAAGGTAGCACGTATTCTAGAAAAAAGTAGAGCTTAGCCAAGCAGAAAGTAGCTACAAGATATCGCTTGATCATTTTAAAACGATCAACTAGTTTGGTAACGAAAAACTAAATAATAGGAAATAGAAAATGAGCTTAGGAAAAGTAAGCCGTGAAATGATTGATCATATTATGTTGATCGGTTTAGATCGTGTGGCAAAACGCAATGCGTTTGATAGCCATATGATTGAGGATTTATCTTTAGCATTAACAGAATATGAAAATAATCCTGAATTACGTTGTGCTGTCATTTTTGCGCATGGTGATCATTTTACCGCTGGTCTAGACCTAGTGGAATTACAACCGAAAATTCCGCATGGGATTTTTAATTTTGCAGATGCTCAAATTAATCCTTGGGGCGTTGCAGGAAGACAAAGAACTAAACCTGTTGTGGTTGCAGTGCAGGGTATTTGTTATACCGCTGGAGTGGAACTCATGCTCAATGCAGATGTGGTAATAGCCAGCGAAGATACTGTGTTTGGGCAACTCGAAGTACTACGGGGGATTATGCCTTTTGGCGGTGCAACGGTTCGTTTTGTACAGGCAGCAGGTTGGCAAAAAGCGATGCCTTATTTGCTTACAGGTAAAACCTTTGACACTCAAAAAGCCAATGAGTTGAATCTTGTTTCTGAGGTTGTAGAAAAAGGTAAGCAACTTGAGCGTGCGATCGAAGTTGCTAAAGAGATTTGTATTGCTGCACCACTTGCAGTGCAGGCTCTATTAGCTTCTGCAACCGATGGAGTGACTTTAGGACAGACAGTTGCGTTTGAGAAAATGGATAACTACCTTAAACCATTATTTGAATCTGAGGATGCTCAAGAGGGTGTTCGAGCCATGCTTGCAAGGCGTTTGCCACAGTTTCAGGGTAAATAATTCCAAATTTTTATTTGAATCATCAAACACTGATGCGATAAGTTGATTTAGCGTTTTAAGATAGGCTATACCAATCCTTTAAAATCTAAATCAACGGGTTGAATTTCATTGGTGCAATGAATTATCTTCTTTCAGGTTTATACTGCATTTGTATTCGTTTTAATGCATGAAATAGATAATGTTGACGTTCTGGAGATAAGCCCAAACCAAAGCGAATGGGTTGCGCGGCATCTATAAATATTTGTCCTTGTTGTTTGTTGGAAGCATTTTGAATATGATTTTCTCTGATTCGACTCACTTCATTCCAAATAAAAGGTTTTGATTTACCGAGTTTCCCAATACCTGTAAAGACCTTTCCACCTTGACGATCAATGGTTAACTCTACTTTTCCGAACATCATTAAAAGCGTAAAAAAACCAAAAATGAATGTACCGATGATAAAGGGAATACCAAATAAACTTTGTAAGATACTAAATTCTTGATTCGCTATTTGGGTACCATAAATCCCACCCAATGAACCGCCTGACCAAATCAGCATAAATGGAATAAGTAAGAAAGCCACTGGACTTCTTAGGGTTGCACCAAGTCTGATTTCTTGAATATCGTTTTTATACCAAGCACCTTTGGGTGGTTGATTAATATCAAAAGCGAATTGGGGTGATGAATCAAAATTTTCAGATACTCTGAATATATGATTGCAATTTTGACATTTCCCCATATCCGTTTGGATATTGATATTTTCATTCACAACTTCGCTTTGACAGTTTGGACATTTCATTTTTATTTGAATTAACTATCTTAATTTTATGAAAATTTAGTATAACACTGTCATTTTGCATTCTCATCTATTTCGCATATACCAAAGACATTATTATCTAGGTCGAGAAAATAGCCTTGCCAACAACGATCAAGAATCGCAAATTTCTCCATCGCTATAAGACCGCCCAAGCTTAAAATTTTAGCTGCAGTTTTGTCAAAACTGTCTACTTCAATCGTGCAGGTAAACGCATTGATACCACACCCAGTCGAGGGAAAGGCGACTGGGCGTTGAAGTAATCCACCATGAATCCCTTCTGTTTCGATACGATAATATTCTATCGGTAGACCGTCTATATGCTCGAAATGCCAACCAAAGACATTTTGATAAAATTGAGTATCGCGTTTAGGATTGGAGGATTGAATTTCAAAATAGATAATCGAGTTCATGGCTAATCCTATGTTTTTATTTTTGTATCATTAGAAAAATAAAAACCGACGATTCGAGTGATGATAAATCGTCGGTCAAAATCTTTATCAAAAGTTTTGGCTGCTAACAAAACAATTTCTAAAGATGGAGAGTCATAATGAAAGGTCACCGAAAAAATTGCGGATGCCGTGCAATCAAACTTCGGTTGCTGCGACCTTGTACCCTATATAACGGCACAAGTTGAGGAATGGTTGACATAAAAATGAAAAAAAAGTGAAAAAAATTTATAATTAATTTATGAAACCACTCAAATTAGGTTTAACTACATGATTTCACTTCGTTTATACTATTTATGGTTTTTTATAATTTGTTTGCTCTTGTCATTAGTTGCAGGCGTATTTGCTGCTATTTTACCAAATAGCATTGCTGGTGTGCTCACAGCGATACCTTATTTGATCGCAATGATTTATGTTTTATTCAAATTTTTAAAGCAACAACGCCGTGCGCCTAGTCCGCAAGAAAAAATACGTTTCAGTTTGGGATTTAGTTTAATATTTTGGGGCTATAATGCTTTGGGTTTGCTATCAGGTCTTTTTATTTTTGCGCGTAAAGATCCTGAAATTTGGCAAAATTTTTTACTCTATTTAAAGCAACCTCAGTTTTTATTCGTAGTGATTGCAATGTGGTTAATGGTAGCCATACCGCTATATCTAATTACATTTTGGTTCTATGGCGCACAAGCACAACGAATGGCGAACAAGATGTTTAATTAGTTTAATAAAGTTCACTTGTAATTCACTTTGATTTTGCTAAGACTGTTTATTAGATTCATTTTTGATAGGTAGACCCATGAAAAAAATGACGGTATTAGTGACTGGAGCAAGTGGATTTATTGGCTCTTATCTTTTACCTTATTTATTGGAAAATGACTTTCAAGTTATCGCACTTACGCGACAAAAAAATAAAGCTTCCCATCATTCAGATTTAATATGGATCAATCATTTTGATCAAATTGCATCAACTGATATTGATTACGTGATTAATTTAGCGGGTGAAAATATCGGTCAAAAACGTTGGAGTGATACCAGAAAACATCAGCTTATTCAAAGCCGTGTTGAAATGACTCAAAAGCTCTATGAGTGGTTAGAGCGAAAAAGTATTTTCCCTAAATCTATTATTTCAGGTTCGGCAATTGGTTATTATGGCATTGATCCTCAAGAACATTGGGTGGATGTTTGTGATGAAAACACACCTCCGCAAGCAATTTTTATGTCGGAACTTTGCCAAGCTTGGGAGCAAACTGCATTAAAATTTAATCAACAAAATACCAAAATTATCCGTTTAGGTGTTGTGTTTGGGAATGGTGGTATTTTGCCGCAGATGTTATTACCCATCAAATTAAATGTTGTTGCCAAAATTGGATCAGGTCAGCAACCTATTGTTTGGATTCATATTCAAGATGTTCTATCTGCTATTCTTTTTTTGATGCAACTTGAGGCTTCGCAAAAAGTATATAATTTAGTCGCACCTGAAAAAATAAATCAGCACGCTTTTGTTAAAGTTGCCGCGAAGATTCTCAAACGTAAGCCTCTACTGTCGATGCCTAAATGTGTCTTTGAAATGGCTTTAGGTGAGCAATCTCAATTGATTCTCAATGGTCAATATGTAGAACCTCAGGCTTTGCTAGATCATGGCTTTCAATTTAAGTTTCCAACTCTAGATGCAGCACTCAAAGACATATTATTGGAAAACTAAATTATCTTGTTTCAAGCGTTCAGGTGAGTAGGCAGCAGCTTGGACAATCGTTTCTTGTCCTAATATTAATTGTCTGAGCAATTTTGCTGAACCTGCACCCATACATAATCCGTTGCGGAAATGTCCAAAATTCGCCCATAGATTTTTCACGTTAGGCATTTCACCGATGTAGGGAATCCCTTGTGGAGAACTTGGACGCAAACCAGCCCAACGTTTTACAATCGGAAATTTTTCTAATTCAGGCACCATGCTCAGACACGCAGCGAAAATATTATGTTGAGTTTGCATATCGACTGAAGTATTGAATCCACACTCAGCCATGCTTGAACCACACACGATATGACCATCCTGACGTGGAATCAAATACATGACCTGATTCATGCACATGGTCGGTAGCCAGTTTTCAGGTGTTTTAAATAACAGCATTTGACCTTGTACAGGTTGCACTGGAATATTGCGTTGTAATTGCTTAGACCATTGTTTACTCCAAGCACCTGAACTTAGCACAACATGATCAGCAAAAAATTGTCGTCCATCATCTAACTGTAAGCCATGCACCTTTTTATTTTTAATGATGAGTTTTTCAATCGAGCAATGTTCAAAAAAACGAACCTTAGAATGTTGTTTTAAATAACTGATCAGAGATTGTAGTAGACGCGGATTACGAACATTGGAAAGCTGCGAAAAATAAATTGCTTGCTCAAATTGTTCTGAAATATGTGGATTTACCGCTTCAAGTTGTTTGCGATTTAATAGGTCACATTGTTGCATTGGCTCATGATGAGTTGATGCATAGTTGAGTCCAACTTCAAAATCGTCCTGATCGAAAATTAGCATGCCTGTATCGTGAATCTGAAAATCAATCCCTGTGATTGGGTAGAGTTTTTCATTCCACATTTGATAGAGCGGTTTTCCAAACTGAGCTAATTGGTTAACTTCGGGTGCATATCGCCAAGGATACATAGGCGATAAAATACCACCACCAGCCCAAGATGCAGCTTGACCTGCTTGCTGTTGATCAAAAATATCGACAGAACAGCCTTGTTCAGCAAGCTCAAGTGCTGTCATTAAGCCGCTAATCCCTGCACCAATGATGGCAATATGCATAATAAAGTTAAACCAATTTAAAGATTCCTTCCCCCCTATTAAAGAGGTGAGGAGTGTTGTAGCTTCGGAGAGTTATTTCATCTCTTTCAGTTTGCGCGCTGCTTCTTCAGCAAAATAAGTCCAGATACCATCTGCACCTGCACGACGACAACACATCAATGATTCTAAAATCACACTATCAGATAACCAGCCATTTTGAATCGCACCTGCAAGCATGGCATATTCACCGCTGACTTGATAAATAAAAGTTGGCACGCCGAAGGTATCTTTCACTTCGCGTACAATATCGAGATATGGCATTCCTGGTTTGACAATCACCATATCTGCGCCTTCTTGGATGTCTAAAGCAATTTCATGTAATGCTTCAGCACGGTTACCTACATCCATTTGGTAGTTAAACTTATTACCACCTTTTAAATTACTTGCTGAACCAACTGCATCGCGAAATGGACCATAGAAACTTGATGCGTATTTTGCTGAATAAGCCATGATATTGGTATAAATAAAACCGTTTTGTTCAAGTGCTTGACGGATTGCACCAATACGACCATCCATCATGTCACTTGGGGCAACAACATCTGCACCTGCGGCTGCATGGCTCAATGCTTGTTTGATTAAGCATTCAACCGTTTCATCATTGAGCACATAGCCCGTCTCATCAATAATGCCGTCTTGACCATGAGTGGTATAAGGATCAAGTGCACCATCAGTGATGAGTACCATCTCAGGTAATTCTTTTTTGAGTAGTCTACATGTTGTTTGGACTAATCCATCTTCATGCCATGCTGCTTCAGCCGTTAAACTTTTGTCTTCTTGTGGTGTCACGGGAAATAATGCAAGTTTTGAAACGCCTAGTTCGAGTAAACTTTCCGCTTTTTTGAGTAATAAATCAGCAGATAAACGTTGAACATTTGGCATGCTCGGAATGTCTTGAACTTGCTGTTGTCCTGGAAGCACAAAAACTGGATAAATCAAATGATTAGCTGTCAGTTGTGTTTCGCTGACCATCGCTCGTAATTGGTCATTTTTACGGATACGGCGCATGCGAGTCGCTGGAAATGCAGGGCGATTGAACGTATAAGTCATAACAATCTCGATGTTCAGTATTACACTATAGGAATAATTGAATCATTTAAGTGATGCTAGGGGAGAACTCAGCGGCTTAGGTCAATTAAATATCCTCGCTATTGTAGCCCCATAATTTTAGATTTGTACAAAATAATGGGATGTTTATCGTTCCTTTGGATTTAGACAGCGTATGAATGATGTAAAGAAAAACTGGACAGGTAATATTCAGTTAGGTGCTAAAGCCGATCATGGCGTGGTATTGAAACAGCTGTGTAAAGCATTTAATTCTTCACCATTTTTTAAGCACTGTGGCATGGTCATGCGAGTGGTTGACGATCAAATTGAGGGCTACATTGATATGCAATCAGAGCTGATTGGTAATGTAGCTTTCCAAATCTTACATGGTGGTGTTGCTGCAACGATGCTGGATAGTATTGGTGGTGTAGTGGCAATGGAACAACTTTACCGCCGTGCAACACCAGAAGATTTAACGGATACGATTAAAAAAGTTTCACGTTTGGCTACCGTAGATATGCGTGTCGATTATCTTGCACCTGGACGTGGTAAATACTTTATTGCACGTGCAGAAACCTTACGTTTAGGGCGAAAAGGTTGCACTATGCGTATGACGATGGTGAATGATGAAGATAAGCCAATCGCCACTGCTATTGCGTCTTATGCTTATTAAATGATGTATTGAAAATGAAAGCGCCTTGAGGCGCTTTTTTTATTTAAAAGTAATTGGAAAAATTATCTAAATATAAGAATTGAACGCTACAGTTATTTTTTTTATTCTCGCAATATGATTTTTTATGGATAAAATTGCCATTCCAATAATGACTCATATTTTGATTGGATTTTTTAACATTCAGTTAAGTTTCAAAAACTAGACTGGACGGCTGATTAAACCAAAAGTTAAAAATATCTTTAATTTCAGGAATAACGTATGACTGACGCTCAAGCAAACCAACAGAATGCTGCTTCAGATTTGGCATCTGATGATGCAATGAAAGCAAAACGTAAAAAGTTTTTAGGATTTTTCGCGCTTATTCTCATTATCGCTGCAATTCTGTATGGTTTTTGGGCGTTGTTCTTTCATCATTCTGTCAGCACTGATAATGCCTACGTGGGTGCAGAAACAGCTCAAATCACCTCAATGGTGAGTGGGCAGGTTGCTGAAGTTCTAGTTAAAGATACCCAGCAAGTAAAAAAGGGTGATGTTTTAGTAAAAATTGATGAGCGTGATGCAAAAATTCAATTGGCTCAAGCACAAGCTGAGCTTACTAAAGCACAACGTCAATACAAACAAAGCGAAGCAAATAGCAGTTCTTTGAACTCTCAAGTTGTCGTCCGTAACGATGAAATTAATAGTGCACAAGCTCAAGTTACTAAAGCTCAAGCAGATTATGATCGAGCTAACTTGGAATTACAGCGCCGTAATGAATTGGCAGCAACAGGTGCGATTTCAAAAGAAGAATTGAGTAAAGCTCAAAGTACTGTTTCTACGGCTAAAGCAAGTTTAGATTTAGCTCAGGCAGGTTTAGCTCAAGCCACATCTAGTCGTAAAGCTGCTGAAAGTACGCTTGCTGCAAACGATGCACTGATCAAAGGCGCAAATGAAACCTCTACACCAGACGTTCTTGTGGCAAAAGCACATCTAGATCAAGCCATGCTCGATTTGGAGCGTACAGTGATTCGTGCGCCTGTAGATGGAATTGTTACACGTAAAAATATTCAAATAGGGCAGCGTGTAGCTCCTGGAACAGCGATGATGTCTGTTGTTCCAGTTACAGCACTTTATGTCGATGCAAACTATAAAGAAAGCCAACTTGCCAAAGTAAAAGCAGGGCAAAAAGTCACATTAACTTCTGATCTGTATGGTGATGATGTTGTTTATCACGGTGTTGTTCAGGGTTTTTCGGGTGGAACAGGAGCTGCTTTTGCTCTGATTCCCGCACAAAATGCGACAGGAAATTGGATTAAAGTGGTTCAGCGTTTACCAGTACGTATTACGCTTGATCCAAAAGAACTTGCAGAACATCCATTACGTGTTGGGTTGTCGATGCAAGCGGATATTGATCTCGCATCGAAGTAATCAGCTATGAAAACGCAGAATCCTTTTGCAGAACTCAGTGGCGGTCGATTACTGCTCGCCGCATTTGTCATTGCGCTTTCCAACTTTATGGTGGTACTTGATACCACGATTGCCAATGTTTCAGTCCCACATATTACTGGTAACTTGGCCGTTTCCAGCTCTCAAGGGACTTGGGTAATTACCTCTTATGCCGTTGCCGAAGCAATCTGTGTTCCACTCACAGGTTGGTTAGCAGGACGTTTTGGCACAGTCAGAGTGTTTGTGTTCGGTTTAATTGGTTTCACCATTTTTTCTTTTCTTTGCGGTTTAGCCACATCATTGGAAATGTTGGTATTTTTCCGTATTGGACAAGGTTTGTGTGGTGGTCCACTCATGCCGTTAAGCCAAACGCTGTTAATGCGAATTTTTCCACCAGAAAAGCATGCACAAGCGATGGGGCTTTGGGCAATGACCACTGTCATTGGACCTATTCTTGGGCCAATTTTGGGTGGTTTCATCAGTGATAATCTGTCTTGGCACTGGATTTTCTTTATCAATATTCCTGTCGGTATTTTCTGTGTATTAGCCACACTCCGTTTACTGAAAGTAGCAGAGACTAAAACTGAAAAATTACGTATCGATGCAATTGGTCTTGGTTTGTTGGTGCTGTGGATTGGTGCTTTACAATTGATGCTGGATTTAGGTCATGAGCGAGATTGGTTTAATAGCAGTAGCATTATCATTTTAGCGCTGACGGCAGTGATTGGTTTTATTGTCTTTATGATTTGGGAGTTAACTGAAAAGCATCCTGTTGTAAATCTATACGTTTTCCGACATCGAGGCTTTGCAGTTTCAGTGTCCGCTTTAGCATTTGGATTTGGTGCTTTTTTTGGAAGTATTGTTTTAATTCCACAATGGCTGCAAATCAATTTAGGTTATACCGCAACTTGGGCAGGATATTTAACAGCAACGATGGGATTTGGCAGTTTAACAATGTCACCGATAGTTGCTAAACTTTCAACCAAATACGATCCAAGAGCCTTAGCAAGTTTTGGTTTGGCTTTGTTGGGCGTTGTAACATTGATGCGCGCATTTTGGGTGACTGATGCTGATTTCATGGCTCTAGCTTGGCCACAAATTTTACAAGGCTTCGCAGTTCCATTTTTCTTTATTCCACTTTCAAATATTGCAATGGGTTCGGTACTGCCTAAAGAAATGGCTTCTGCCGCAGGCTTAATGAATTTTTTGAGAACAATGGCGGGCGCAATCGGTGCTTCAATTGCGGTAACAATTTGGGATGATCATACTAAGTATGCTCGTAGCGAAATGGTCAATAATTTACATCCAGAAGAAGTACAAAATACATTAATGCAAAATGGTTTTTCATCTGATGCGACCTTAGCGACGATTGCAAATTTAGTCGACAAAGAAGCAATCACGATATCAGCCAATCATGTTTTCATGATTTTGGCGCTTGTATTTATTTTCGCGAGTATTTTGATTTGGATGAGTCCTAAACCTAAAGCAATTAAGGGTGGACCTGCACCGCATTAATAGTTTTGAAGTGATCTATGTCAGAGATATAAAGCAAACTTCTTTTATTATTTATAGCTCTGTCTGATCACTGATAAATGCTTAATATTTGCAGTAGAAGAACCTAGAAGGACAGCCGCTGTTATATTTTTTTTGTCTAAAACTGTGTCTACTGTTCATGGCTTAACTGGTTAAAATATAGTTTTAATGAATGCTAGGATATCGATATGAGTTTTCTAAGAAAGAAAAACAAAGCCAGTTTTGTCTTCTTTATTATTACGCTTTATTCATTCCTAGGTTTTGGAATTGGTTTCATTATTTGGGAATATTTTCTAGATAAGTAAAGCTTTGGTCTGTCGTTATGTCATTAAAAAACTAAAAAAAGAGTGTCGCAGATTTTAGACACTCTATTGTGAAGCTCATCAAAGAGTTATTGTATGCGTTGAAGCAAACGTTATGAGGACTTCATTTGTACCAAAATCATATAGTTGATTTTTCATCAGTTTGAAATAATTGTGTAGAAATAATAAAATATTCATTAAATTGATTTATTTTATGTTGAGTATACTTAGTGAAAAAAATATTAATTCTTCTTATAAGTACGGTAATTTGTGGCGCGGCGTATAGTGCTGATGATATTTTCAAAAAAAATAAATCTATTTTGATGCTAAAAAATAATGAATCGCTAAGTGCTCAAAGCAGCAGTGAGCAAGTTGATTTTTTTGAGTCATATAGACAACAAGAAAATGATCGCATAAACCAAAGTAATTATGATTTGGAGAAGCAACAGCAAATTCAATCGAATACTTCAAATATGAGTCCTCATGATAAATCTCAATATTATCTTGAACATAGACATTTTGATGCTTTGAATGCTCAGCGGCAAGAGCAGCAGTTCAACTCGATTGAAAAAGCGAAAAATAGGGGCTTAATTTCAGACAAAGAATATAATCAAAAAATGGTTAAACCAATCACAATGTCAACAGATCAGAGCAGTAATCAACTTAAGTTTTCCATCCCTGTTGGGGAGTGAGACGGCTGAGTAAAATCAGAACTGTACGTTCTTGCTATTTAATAACTAAGAATTAATGGATTGATTATTGATCTTAATTGTTAATTAAAATTAATTAATTCGAATAAAATTATATTCGAAAAATTTATGATTTTGATGCAGTACTTTAACAAAGTTGCTGCGTCTCAGAATTGAGCGAAATTCACTAAAGCCTACACTCGGTTTATCTAGGTTTTTCAAGTATGTAAAAAAGGAAAACTTGTTAATAAATAAACTACTAGGTGTTTCGCGACTTTAAGTTGCATCAATATTTGCTTGTGTTTAAACCATGCTATTAAAATTCAAACTACTCATAAAACCTACCATAATGCAGTAGTCGACTTGGTTGTTAGACTTAGACAACAAACAAGATACTCAAATCTACAGTGATGATTATTCAACTGAACGAATTAAGAAATCGCAACAATGAACTCTGGAACGGCTTATTTTAAGATATTGATGCTGATAGGAACAATTCAAGTATTTAGCATAAAGCGTATTATCATGATGTTAGAAAATCCTAATTGTATGGCTAAAATGAATGGATTTTTCAGATTCATAGATTTAAATATTCAATCTTGAAAAATGCTGGATTTCATCTATAACGCAAAAAAGCAACTTTCTTAAAATAAACAATGTAGTAAAAAGGGCTATATGATTGAAATAAACATAGCAAAAAATTTTGAAACTAAGGATCAAAGATGAGTGACTATATAAGTATCAATAAGAATGCTTGGAATTTAAAAACAAATACGCATATTAAGAGCGAGTTTTATGACAATATTTCCTTTTTAAAAGGAAGAAACACGCTAAATCCAATAGAATTGGGTATTTTAGGGAATATTTCAGGCAAATCCATCCTACACTTACAATGTCATTTTGGGCAAGATTCTATGTCTTTGGCTCAGCTTGGTGCTCATGTTACAGCGGTAGATTTTTCAGAAGAAGCCATTAAAAAAGCAAAAGAATTTAACGATGAACTGGGTCTAAATGTAGACTTTATTTGCGCCAATATTTACGAACTACCCAGTGTTTTAGACAAAAAATACGATTACGTTTTTACAAGTTATGGGGTTATAGGATGGTTGGAAAATTTAGATTTATGGGCGAGCGTGATATCCAATTTTTTAAAAATTGGCGGTAAGTTTTTAATTGTTGAGTTTCATCCAGTAATATGGATGTTTGATGATGAATTTAAAAATATAACATACAGCTACTTCAACGATGATCCTATAAATGAAACATCTACTGGCTCTTATGCTGATACATCAGCAGAAATAAACTATCAAACAATCACTTGGAATCATAGCCTGAGTGAAATATTTACAAGTTTAATTAATCATGGAATAAATATTCTCGAATTCAAAGAATATGATTACTCATCATATAACTGTTTTAGCAATATGATTAAAGAAAATGAAAAATACAGGATTGAGCATTGTGGTAAAAATTTACCATTGATGTTTTCTATATTGGGTGAAAAGAATCAAAAATAGATAAATTTTTTAAATATTAGTATATTATGCTTGAAAGCTATTTAATTATCTTGAAGATGTTTTATTCTCACGTGTAATGGTTGTTTTCATGCACTACTTGATACAACTAAAAATATCGCTAATGCTCAAACGAATACAAAAGTATTTAATGCTGGGGTTATGTCCTAACAGGTAATAAGTTCCCTGATAATGTGGAGGTTGATGAAGCTCTTTATTTTGATAGAGCTTTAACTATAACGAAGTTAGCAAACTTATATGTCATACTTTGATATGAACTTAATTTGAATATAACAGATTAATTTTTTTGTAGCTCTGCCAAAACTAGCAAGTATGTCAAAATCTTGTCAATATAAAGCCGCTTTTTGTAAGTTATTGAATATATTGATAATTAAATAACTGCTAATAACTAGGGATACAAACTACTTGTTACTAAGGGGGCTTTTTGAGATTTATTGATGTAATAAGTAAAATTAATTTATTCGCTGTAAAAGTCAAATAAAACTAATTATGGTTAGTGATTATTATTTTTAGCTAATTAAAATCCCTTTGCGTAATGTGCAAAAGCATCCCATATTTCAGACTTTAGTGTATATCACTAGACCTACTTCATTTTGAGGTAGGTTTTTTAGTTCGTAAAAATAAACTGATTAGTATATATTCTTTGTGCTTATTTATAATCTAAGAATTAATGAACTATTAGAAAGGCACATATATGAAAAAAACATTAGGTTTGTTACTGGCTATGACAGCATCAACTTCTATATTTGCACATGAGAATCCTGATCGAAAAGGGAAATGTATTGAAGTGAATGGGAAAAATATTCCAACTAAATGTGTTATTTCTTCTGGTGGAGGTGCTGGAGGTATGTATAAAGCATTAAAAATAGGTGATAAGGAATATTTAATTGAAGAAAATACAATGAACCCTGATGCTGAAGAAAGATCCATTTCGTTAGGTCGTAACGCAGATACTTTGCAAGATGCAAAAGAATATTATCGTGAAGCAAAAACAAAGCAAGTGATTAAGACTTATAAAGATGGGGCTTGGTTCTGTACTAAACAGATCAAAGGAAAGTTAGACGTTTGTTATAGTTACTGATACGTATTCAATAATTGGCCCTCTTCGGAGGGTTTTTTAATGGGTGAAATTCATGGTCTGTACACGTAGGGATACACGGTGAGCAATACTATATAAAGTTAAGATCAGTTATGTATAGGCAAGAAAAAAGGCTTAAACCATTACAGTTTAAGCCTTTTCGTCTTATATATCGCTAAATGAAGTGATATAAATTTATGTATTTGGTGGAGGTGGCGGGAGTTGAACCCGCGTCCGCCAGCACTACGCTCGAGAATACTACATGCTTAGATATCGTCTATTGTTTTAACTCTTTGTGACCCGACGAACAGGGTACAAATCGCGATCCTCTAAGTTTAGTACAAAGCCCCGAGGCTTGGCTTTATACGGACTTGTGTGCGTGCGCTTCAGTCGGACTCTCTAACCACAAGTATTCGGAGAGGCGGACAAGCTGCCCTTAGGCAGCTAGAGCGTATGATTCGTCGTTTGCGACTAAAAAATGCAAATTTGATTTACGAGAGAAAATGCGCTCTCGACATGCATCTATGAGTTTCATCACCAGCGTCGAAGCCAGAAACACCCCCAATTGATCTAGCATGATAACACAACTATTAAAAAAATAAATCTTAATTTATAACCAATTAGAAAGTGTAAGGTGATGATATTAGGAAAGAGGCCCATTGAGTTTTTATCGAGTACTCAACAAAGTTATCAATATTTACTTCAGAACGACTTAATGAAATAGCAGTTCATAAAGACAAGTTTCAATTTTTAAAATCAATAATTTTTTATTTAAGTATTTGTTTTAAAGTTATTTTTTAATTATAAGTTATAAATATAAATATAAATTTATAAAAATAGTTGGATTTGTCTTTTAAGGAAGATGACAGTCATTTTAGGACAACTTTTAAGGAATGATGGTAACAAGATTGACAAGAAATCTATCTATCTCTATTTTGATTTAACAAGTACTTTTTTAGAACTTGTTAATTTGAGCTAAAACTCTTGAGGTGAACAATAATGTCGTCAGTGTTGAAAGAAAAATCAAAGCAAAAAACACCTGCATCATTTCCAGTACGTCGAATGGACTATGAATTTCAGGATATGCCTAAATATTGGTGTAATAATGAGCCAACTTTTACTCATTATTTCACTGGTTTGTCTACCTTATTTCCAGAAGGTGAGTCTTATTTCGTCCGTTCGGTTCGGGCTTTAAGAGCTCAGGTTAAAAATAATGAGCAGCTTGATCGTGATATTGGAGCTTTCATTGGTCAGGAGGCGATGCATTCTAAAGAACATCATGCATTCCATCAGTGCGCGCAGCAGTATGGTTTAGACCCAGAGTCATTAGAAAAAATGACAGGTATTGTTCTAAAAGCGATTGAACGTACTTTTCCTAAAAAGTGGAATTTGTTGGTTACAGTTGGTCTTGAACACTACACCGCAGTTTTAGTTGTGGAAATGATGAAAGACGTGAACGAATTAATGACAGATGAAACCATACGCAATTTATGGTTATGGCATAGTGTAGAAGAAACTGAACATAAAGCCGTTGCCTATGATATGTATCAATATTTATATGGTAAAGGACTAGCTGCTTATATTCCTCGTATTGCTATTTTCACCTTTAGTTTAGCCATGATTACGGTTCTGTCGACGCTATATCAGGTGGTACTTTTGAAACGTGATCGTCAATTATTCAATTTAAATTCTTGGCGTAAATTTATGCATCATGGTAGAGAAAAATATAAAGTTTTTATTCCAAAATTTTTAGATTATTACCGTTTTGATTTTCATCCGAATGATACAGATGAAACTGATATTGTGGCTCAAACTAAATTAAAACTAGGCTTAAATGAAACATCACATCATTTAGTATCCTAATTGAATGATCTACTCTAGCTGCTATCACGATCAAAATTTATTTAAATGGATGAAAGGCAGCTTAGCTCATTTATTTATGTTTAATAGCGTTCTATCTGTAAATATTGTTTTTATAAAGACCTAAAAAGAGAGTAAATCAATGAAGAGTCCAAATCAAATGACTGGTTTAGAAATCATGCAAGCATTTCAACAAGGTCTAGTACCCGCACCTGGTATTGCAAAAACTATGGGGATGGACGTTGTTGGAGAGGTTGAGTTTGGTCGTATCGTTTTTATGGCGACGGCAGATGAGCGTCATACCAATCCACTAGGGGGGGTGCATGGTGGTTTTGCTGCGACAGTACTCGATTCTGTCACAGGATGCGCGTGCCATACCGTATTGGCAGCGGGTGAAGGATACGGCACGACTGATTTAGCAATCAAAATGTGTCGTCCAATGCCGTTTAATAAGAAACTCATCGCTGAAGGAAAAGTGATCAATGTTGGACGTAACTTAGTCATTTCAGAGGGCTATCTTCGAGATGAAGAAGGCAAATTGTATGCCCATGCAACAGCGACTAATATGATTATTCGTCAAAAATAATTAATCAAAAAAGAAGGTGTAAAAACCTTCTTTTTTCAATTTAGTAAGGCAATTGTTAAAAGATAAATAAAGCGTTTTTGATGAATTGAGAATAAAAATGATGTCTAAACAAATTCAATCAGATATTCCAGTTACGATAACAGGGCGAATGCTGCCGAATAGTCGTAAAACTAATCGTGGACTTAAAGATCATGTCATTGGTTTATTGACCAAGGCTGCGAGTCGTATCATGGGAGTTGCACGTCCGAATCAAAATATTCCGTATCCGAGCCCAGATTTTTATCAAGCCATTAATAATCCTTTTCCATTTAAAGGCACTCATTTTGGCATCATGATTGCTGATTTGCCTGCACCACATTATTTTCTAAGTTTTGCTTCAATTCTTGGCATGCTAGGATTAAAAGTGGTAGATGCTGATGCTTTCGTTAACCCCAAAGATGGGCCACTTAATACAGCAGTTTTGGTTCATGGTACTGCTTTGGCAAATAAAAATGCATTTTCGAGCTATTCCATCCAGCACGATATTCAATTCGATCCACAACATAATTTAATCAAATTTGGTGAGAATGCAGAAATATCAGGACAGTATCCACATTTTCGATTGATAAGTCGTAGGGAGGATTTTGCTGTTGATTTAAAGCTTACAGCCACGGGTGCAAATTCTTGGTTTGCTCACAGTGCGATTTACCAGCACATGAGTCTGTTGATGAATTATGAGGGTGAAATTACCTATCAGGATCAGACGCAACAGGTATCAGGTTTAGCTACGTGGGAACATTGGAAAGCACCTTCATTGGTTTATCCATTGAATAAAACCATCCCAAAATGGTTGAAGATCCCAGCGGATTTCTTTACCTATCAAGTTTTGACGATTGATGCAACCACACAGCTCTTGTTGGGTTATGTCACTATTTTAGACCATTCAGTTGCAGCATTTGCGATGTTAAGACAAGCAGATGGAACAGCAGTTCATTTAGATGCAAACGTACATTTTGAAGTCTTGAGTTTACAAGCCGAAGTCGCGCAGGGACAAGATGGCAGTTTAATGAGTTTGCCTGAAACATTTAGATGGCAAGTCATAGATAAGCATAAAAACTTACTTTTCGATATTCATGCTACTGTCGATACGCCAATGCTTTTTGGTCTAGCGACTGGCTATGTTGGTGGATACCACTGGCATGGTAGTAGATCAGGAGTGGCTACGCAGGGACGTGGTTATATTGAGTATATTGATCGGCGTGACTAATCTGATTGTGATTAAAACATCAACCCAAAGGAAAGAAAAATAATGGTTACTTTACATCAGTGGGAAATTTCACCTTTTTGTCAAAAAGTAGCAAGAATGTTGAAATTTAAAGGGATTGAATTTGAAACCATCAATTATAATGGTGTGTTGGGGGCTAAGGTTCCAATGTTGAGTAAGGTCGGGAAAGTACCTGTACTGGATATTAATGGACAGCGGATTCAAGACAGCACCCGCATCGCACGTTATTTGGATGAAACTTATCCTGACTTACTACGTCTTTATCCGCTAGATCCGATACAAAAAGCTTATGCTGAGTTGTGGGAAGACTGGGCAGATGAATTATTGTATTTCTATGAGATCCACTTTCGAGTGAGTGATGCCGAGGCTTTAGATCATGCTGTAGCGATTAGTGCGCAAGGTCGCCCAAAGCATGAAGTGATTTTGATGAAACCTTTATTGAAGTCGGCACTCAGTTTTCAACTGAAAATGCAAGGTACAGGACGTATGGCAAAAGCCGATATTGAAGCAGAGTTTATTCGTCATTTAGAACGTATAGAACTGATGCTGAGTGCTACTGGTTGGTTAGTTGGGGAACAAAAAACAATAGCCGATATTGCAGTTACTTCACAGCTTTTAGAGATTGTCCGAACCAGTAAAGTGTGGGGTGCAAAAATTAACAGCTATTCAAATATTTCTGCTTGGATCAAACAGATATGAGTACGCGAGTCGCTGTTGTCGTTGGAGTCGGGGCAGAACAAGGGATTGGGGCTGCTGTATCACGGCGCTTTGCTCAATCTGGGTTAAAGGTTTATGTTGTAGGACGAACGCTCAATAAATTACAAGCAGTGACTCAAACGATTGCTGAGCAAGGTGGGAGTGCTGTCGCTTATTGTTTAGATGCAGAAAATGATCAACAGATTCAATCTTTATTCGACATGATCATTGCAAATAATGAACTGCTAGAAGTTGTTGCTCATAATGTTGGTGGCAATATTCCATCCTTGTTTTTAAAAACGCAGTTGTCTTTTTTCTCAAAAATGTGGCGTTCAACTTTTTTGTCTGCTTATTTGGTTTCGCAGTCTTGTTTGAAGATTTTTGAACAACAACAAAAAGGAACTCTGATTTTCACAGGTGCGAGTGCATCAATGCGTGGTAAACCATTTTTTGCTGCATTTACCATGGGTAAATCAGCATTACGTGCTTATGCACATAATTTAGCAAGTCTGTATAAGTCTAAAAATATACATATTGCACATGTTGTAGTTGATGGCATGGTCGATGGGGATCGGGTTAATAAAGCCTTATTTGGACTTGGGCGTTTAGCAAGATTAACGCGTGGTACAGGAGGTTTAAATATTGAGGCAATTGCTGATAATTATTTAATGTTATATCAGCAAAGCAATGATTTATGGACACATGAATTAGATTTACGTCCGTATCAGGAGCGCTTTTAAAATGATGAATAAGCTAGGACGATTATTAAAATCATCAAAAAATGCTCAACGCTGTATGGTGGTCTTTGGTGGAAATATTGACTTGTTGAGTCAAGCCTTTATCAATCTTGATTCAGACCATCCATTACATATTTTTCAAGTAACTCATGATCCATCTCAGCAAGATTTAAAAATTATCAGTTCTGAAAATCAAAGCACTATTATTCGATTGAATGTTTTGCTGAATGGCTCATTAAAAAGTCTAGTCAAATATATTCAACAACAGAGCTATAAGATTGAATTATGTATTATCCAGCCGAAGTTTGGGTGTGCTGATCATATCAATACTGTATCTCCTGAATTGATTGAACAATATTGGCAAGTTACAGGTTTAAATGCAGTCAGTGTTTCGCAAGCTATGATTGCAAATATGCTTAAACAGCAACGTGGATCACTGATTTTCCTTGGTGTAAGATCAGAGGGTGCAGAAAAGCAAGCTGATTTATTGACGATGAGTATGTTTGCCAGTATTCGAGCCTTATCACAGTCATTGGCAAGAGAGTTTCATCCTAAAGGAATTCATGTGGCTTACTGCACACTAGAAAAATGGGATGATCAGAATCAAAAGTTGATACAATCGATTGCTCAAGTGTGTTGGCATCTACATCAACAACCGAAATCGACTTGGTCACAGGAACTCAGTTTGACCAGTTAATTGGTGGCGAAAATTATAATTGACCTATGAAAAGAGCAAATGTGAAATAACATTTGCTCTTTTTAATGAGTGAGATGGCTTGTTAGAAGAATCCAGCAGGTTTGGTTGAGTAGCTCACCAGAAGATTTTTGGTTTGTTGATAATGATCTAACATCATGCGGTGGTTTTCACGACCAATGCCTGACTTTTTATATCCACCGAATGCCGCATGTGCAGGATAAATATGATAGCAGTTGGTCCATACACGACCTGCCTCTACCGCACGACCTGCACGATATGAGGTATGTGCAGAACGCGCCCACACACCTGCACCCAGACCATAGATGGTTTCATTTGCGATTTTAATGGCTTCATCAAAGTCTTTAAATGTGGTTACTGACAGCACAGGACCAAAAATTTCTTCTTGGAAAATTTGCATGCTGTTATGACCTTTAAACACCGTTGGTTCGATATAGAAACCTTCACCAACTTCTTGTCTAGCACTACCGCCTGTCAACAATTCAGCACCTTCTTCACGACCTGTACTAATGCAGCGTAAAATTTTCTCTTGTTGTTCTAGCGAAGCTTGAGCGCCAATCATGGTTTCAGTATCTAAAGGATGTCCCACTTTGATTCGCTTAACGCGCTCAATGGCTTTTTCTAAAAATGCATCAGCAATGCTTTCTTGAACCAAGGCACGAGATGGGCAGGTACATACTTCGCCTTGGTTTAGGGCAAACATGGCAAAGCCTTCAAGCGCTTTATCCAAGAAATCATCTTCTTTATCCATAATATCTTCAAAGAAAATATTCGGAGACTTACCACCCAGTTCGAGTGTCACGGGAATAATGTTTTCTGTCGCATATTGCATAATTAACTGTCCAACTTGAGTTGAACCTGTAAATGCAATTTTAGCAATACGTGGGCTGGTTGCGAGAGGGCGACCGACCTCAGCACCATAGCCATTGATGACGTTCAACACACCTGCTGGTAAAATATCTTGAATGAGTTCGAGAACCAATAAAATTCCAACTGGAGTTTGTTCCGCAGGTTTTAAAACCACGCAATTTCCTGCTGCAAGTGCAGGAGCAAGTTTCCAAGCGGCCATCAAAATCGGGAAGTTCCATGGGATAATTTGACCGACGACACCTAATGGTTCATGGAAATGATAGGCAATGGTATCTTCATCAATTTCTGAAATGCCACCTTCTTGTGCACGGATACAACCTGCAAAGTAACGGAAATGATCAATTGCCAATGGAATGTCCGCTGCTAGTGTTTCACGAACAGGTTTACCATTGTCCCAAGTCTCTGCCACTGCAAGCATTTCAAGGTTTGCTTCCATACGGTCAGCAATTTTAAGTAAGATATTTGAGCGGAATGTTGGAGAGCTTTTATTCCATTCAGCTTTTGCTTTGTGTGCTGCATCAAGTGCAAGTTCAACATCTTCAACAGAAGAACGCGGTATCTTTGTAAACACTTTGCCATCGACAGGCGAAACGTTATCGAAGTATTCTCCTCTGACGGGAGCGACCCATTGACCACCAATAAAGTTTTCATATTGTGGTTTAAATTGGACTTTTGAATCTGCTTGATTCGGATCGATGTAACGCATATATATATTCCTTTGCTTATAATTGATCTTAAGCATCTACAGCTTTGGTATAAGGTACTTTTGTACGCTATTTCACTAGGATATAAGGGGGAAGGTTGGAGAAAGGTAGGAAACCATGATCACGCGTGAGGGATACACACATGTTTACAAAACAAGAGCTGATACAACAAAGGCAGTCTATTGATCAATTAAAGCAACAAAATAGCTTGTCTCCCCAAAGTGCTGAGAAACTAGAGCAGAGTATTGCGAGTTCTTGGCAGCGATCCGTATCGTCTTCAATTCCCAAAGAACGTCTTGCAGCTCCCTTACTAAATCAAAATAAGAAAAATTCAAGCAGTTTAGATAAAGCCTTAAATACCTGTTCAAATGAACTGAGCCATATCGCTGCACAGTCATCCATGGTGATCGCTGTAGGTGATGTAGGTAGTACCATTATATGGACAGCCTCAAGTACGCAAATGCAAAGTGCTGCTGAAAAGGTGCATTTTATCGCGGGTGGGCAGTGGGCTGAAGAGGTGGTTGGAACAAATGCTTTGGCGCTATCGCTTAAAACTCAACAATCCAGTTGTGTCTTTTCAAACGAACACTATATGGAGTCGATTCATGATTGGGTCTGTTATGCGGCTCCGATTATTGATCCATATTCAAAACAAGTACTAGGTGTAGTGGATTTATCTACCACATGGAAAAAGCATAATAGCTTAGGGGTTTTAGCAGCAGAACGTTGTGCATCAATTATTCAAACTGCACTGATACAACAACAACGTCAACAGTTATATATTCGGGCTTTTTCGACACCGCAGATTCTCTATAATGGAAAATCATTGGTTCTTACACCACGCCAAATTGAGATTTTGGCAATATTGGTATTGTGTCCAAATGGCTTAAATCTAGAAAAATTGCATCAAGCTTTATACGGTGAACGTAAAGTGAGTATCGGCACTTTAAAAGCTGAAATGTCGCAATTGAGAGACATTTTAGGGGGAATGCTAGGATCAAGACCATACCGTTTATTGGCAGATGTAGAAGCAGATTTTCTTTTGGCTGAACAAGCACTTGATTCTGGTTATGTGGCTTCTGCATTACAGTTGTATAAAGGTGTTTTTCTCGCTAAAACTGAAAGCCCATTTTTATGTGCATGGCGAGATTGTTTAGAGTCACGCTTGAGTGATGCGATTTTTAAAACCACAGAAACAGATCTATTATTGAAACACGTGGCACATTTCCCTGAAGCAATCGATGCAGTTGAACGTTTGATGGAATTATTACCTGTTGATCATCCTGCACATCTATCTTTGAATAAGTTTAAAGATATGTTTTAAGGCATTTTTTATAGATATTAGAAATAATCATGTTGATTGATTTATATTTTAGAGAATTATTTAAAAATTAATAAAAATCAATATATTGTAATTTAATTTAAAAAATTTAGCACCAAAAAAAGTGGGAATATCACCAGCTTGCTATTCCCACAAAAAAAGTAAGCCTGTTGTCGGAGGCTTGGCTTACTTTTAAGAGAAAATTTAAAGTGCAGTTTTGAAAATTTCAACCACTTGAGCATGCGTTGCTTTACGAGGGTTGGTCAGCATACACGCATCTTTTTGAGCATTTTCAGACATGATTGCAAGATCTTCAGTTTTTACACCAAGTTCAGTTAAACCAGATGGAATACCAATTGAAGATGATAATTCTCTAATTGCATCAATTGCGGCAAATGCGGCTTCTGTTTCGGTAAAACCGTCTGTATTGATCCCCATTAATTCTGCAATTTTTGCATAACGATCTTGGCAAGCAATCAAGTTGAATTCACAAACATGGGGTAAAAGCACTGCATTACATACGCCGTGTGGCAGATTATAGAAACCACCTAGTTGATGTGCCATTGCATGAACATAACCAAGAGAAGCATTGTTAAATGCCATACCCGCTAAATATTGTGCATAACTCATCGCGTCACGTGCTTCAATATTTTCACCATTGGCAACAGCAGGGCGTAACCATTGGCTAATCATGGTAATTGCTTTTTCTGCACAAGCATCGGTAATCGGATTTGCAGCAGTAGAAACATAAGCTTCGACGGCATGTGTTAAAGCATCCATTCCTGTTGCCGCCGTTAAACCAGCAGGTTTAGCAACCATCAGTTTAGGATCATCAATAGCGATCAGCGGTGTACAACGCCAATCAACAATTGCCATTTTGACATGGGTGTCGGTATTGGTAATGATACAGAAACGAGTCATTTCAGATGCCGTTCCCGCCGTTGTATTGATTGCAATGAGTGGTGTCATCGGCACGGTACTTTTATCAATACCTTCATAATCACGAATATGCCCGCCACCGGCGGTAACTAAGCCAATTCCTTTAGCGCAGTCATGTGAAGAACCACCACCAAGGGAAACAATAAAATCACAAGCATTATCATTATAGGCTTGTACACCATTGTGAACATTGATATCAGTTGGATTGGGTTCAGCACCAGCAAAGATATGACTCTCCACACCCGCATCTTTTAAATATTCTGAAATGGTATTTGCTACACCAAATTTAAATAAACCTTCGTCGGTGACGATCAATGCTTTTTTAGCGCCAAGGTTTTGGGCTTTGATTCCAATTTCTTTGGCACAACCAGGTCCAAAAAGAGAGACGCAAGGGATGTAAAAACCGTTGGTTTGATCTGCAATATTCTTAAAAGCCATGGAGCGATTCCTTCTTCCATAATCCATTGTTTGTTATTCAGTGATCACATCACTGTAGGCTTAGTATGCAAGGGTTGAAATTTTTTCCTACCTACCAAAAACCTACCAACAAATGAGTCATGGAGTTTTTAAAAGCGCAAATTTCGGTTCTTTATCGAAGATCAAACAGAGGTGATTTAGTAATTCATGTTTAAACTTAATTATGAGTTAAATTGTTAAACTATTGTTTTTAAATGTAATGTAAAGTTAATCTCACATTTTATTCACAGCTTTATATTTAAAGTGAACCAAATATTTTTGAAAATATGAAGGGGATAAAATGAAAGCTAAAACTGTATTCGGCATGGCTATATTGTCTGTTTCTCTGGCTGCTACTGTAATACCAGTACAAGCAAATGCTCAACAACCCTCTGCGGTGGATAAAATTGATGTCAATCAATATGCTGGAAAATGGTATGAAATTGCTCATTTACCCATGTATTTTCAACGTCAATGTCTAAGTGACACGACTGCAACTTATACTATCAATCCAGACAAAACCATTGGCGTATTAAATAGCTGCCGTACAAAATCAGGTGAGATGGATAGTTCAGAAGGTATTGCTTATGCAGCAAATGCAGGGAACAGTAAACTAAAAGTAAGTTTCTTACCGAAAGGCTTACGTTGGTTGCCATTTACCAAAGGCGATTATTGGGTATTACGAGTAGATCCTGAGTATAAGATCGCTTTGGTGGGTGGACCATCAACTAAATATTTATGGCTTCTTTCTAAAACACCAACCATTGATGAGGCCACTTATAACTCTTATCTTGAAACGGCAAAACAACAAGGTTATGACTTATCTAAGTTGATCAAAACACCACATCGAGCACCATAATTCATTTAAAAAACTCATCAGGCATCTGCGTGTTAGATGTCTGATTTGTAATATGCTTTGTTTGTGATTTGCATTTTTTAGAGCAATATTTAACGTCATCCCAGCATCGTTCCCATTTCTTTCGCCATGAGAAAGGACGTAAACAATAAGCACAAATTTTTTCAGGTAAATGAACTTTCTTATGCATGATTAGAGTTCTTCAATACGTTTTTGTAGATCATCCACATGTGTCAAAATGGTGTTTTGATCATCTAGGCTAAGCTTATCCCATTGTTTATACATCATTGACATTCTGGGATTGGAGCTAAAGAAAATGCGATGTTTGGCTAAGAAATTCCAATATAAGCTATTGAAAGGGCAGCTATCCTGTTCAGTTTTGGTTTTGACATTGTAGTGACAGTTTTGACAGTAGTTGGACATCTTATGAATATAATTACCAGATGCTGCATAAGGTTTACTTGCAACAAGACCACCATCAGCAAATAAAACCATGCCATGTGTGTTCGGTAATTGCACCCATTCAAAAGCATCTGCATATACACTCAAATACCAATCATTTACTTGTTTTGGCGAGATACCATTTAATAAAGTGAAGTTTCCAATCACCATTAATCGTTGTATATGGTGTGCATAAGCATTTTCTAAAGAATTTCTTATACATTCACGCATACATTCCATTTTAGTGTTTGCTGTCCAAAAATATGCAGGAAGTTCTCGATCTGCCTGTAGTTCATTTAACTCAGAATAACTTGGCATTTTTAACCAATATATGCCTCGAATAAATTCGCGCCATCCCAAGATTTGACGGATAAAGCCCTCAGCAGTATTTAGCGGTACACGATCTTCAAAATATGCCTGTTGTGCTGCATCGCAAACCTCTTTGGGAGAGAGTAATCCACAATTTAAATAGGGAGCAAGTAGGCTATGAAACATATAATCTTGATTGTGGACCAGTGCATCTTGATATTGACCAAAATGGATTAATTGATGCTGGATAAAATAATCGAGTGCTTGCAGCGCTTGTTGACGTGTTGTTGCCCAGTTGAAATGGTTGATTTGACCAATATGATCTTGAAATTCTGCTTTCACCAATTCAATCACATCTAAATCGATTTGATCTCGATCAAATTCTAATGCTAGAGGTATTGAATCCTGAGCATTCCAAGCTTGTCTATTCTCGATGTCATAGTTCCATTTACCACCGACTGGTTTATTGCCATCCATTAAATAGCCAGTTTTATGCCTGAGCTTTCGGTAGAAAAATTCCATGCGTAATATTCTAGAAGAAGAACCCCATTGCTTAAATTCATTTTTAGAACAAAAGAAACGATCATCTCTTAGAATATGTATTGGAATTTGAAGTTGACTAGACCATGTAGTTTCAATCGCCTGCTGTAAACGAAACTCTCCACTTTCAGTAATCACTAAAGCATCAGCTGAGTTTTTTTCTAATTGCGCTTGGACAAAATCAACAAATCCTTGAGCTGCTTGTGTACGATCAAAAGCTTGGTAACGAATCTTCCAGCCTTGTGCTTTTAAGGATTTTGCAAAATGACGCATTGCACTGAAAATCAGTGCAATTTTCTGAGGATGGTGTTTTACATAGGTCGCTTCTTCAACTAGCTCTGCCATCAAAATTATGTCTTGGTCTTTATCAAGTGCTTTGAGTGTGGCAATTTGCTCTGAAAGCTGATCACCTAAAATTAAACCGTAGCGCATGATCTTTATGCTTAAAAATTTGAATATAGTTCGATTGTTGTCAAATTCTTGTGAATATCTTCATTATCCTAAAATGCGTTTATTTAAAAGTTATTTGATCGGGGAAGGCAAGGTGAGGCTTTGTTTTAGGCAACTCATTTCGAATTAATATTAAATTAAGTTTAGAACTTTATTCTAAAAATACAGTATGACTGTTCAAGCACAGCTACACCTTTTGCCACATCTCCTGATGTGGTTTTTTTACGATACGTTATTATTTGCGACGATTTGTCCTTCGGCAATCAGTTGATCTGCCATTTCTTTGGTTTTCCTTAGACCTGGCATTCGATACTCTGTATGCCCATAGTCTTTGATTGATTTCCATCGTCCGCCCCACGTTAAACCTACGGATTCGGCAACTTGCCCATATAATTCATAGCCTCGCATAGCCCATGGATCACGTTCAGTAATTACAACTTTTCCATTCCTTTTAAAGGCAACATCTGCGGCTAAGCCAAATTGGTGATAACTTTGATAGCCCTTAGCTCTGGTCGTATTTGGATTACCTGCTAACATATTTTGACGAGATGGACTTCGATAGCCTTCTAATAATACAAGTTCATAACCATGCTGTTCTTTCATGATTTTGAATACCATGAGTAGGCGTTGTTTATAACGAGGATTGATTTTATCCCATTTACGATCAACTAAAGATGAGTCCAAACTGCCATGTGAATGTGTAATTGGAATTTCAATTTGAGATGCATCAATACTCGGATCTGTAGGGTGCTGTGCTTGATATGCTTGTTCTAGACGAGTTGCTTCTATAATTGCATCTTGGATCAGGGTATTGTCAACATCGGGTGGTGGACTGAGGATTTCACCATTGAGCAAACTATAAATCTGTGTGTCGGTCTCTTTTAAATACTCAGCTTCAATTCGTGTGGAATTGATCGGGCGTGTAAACGCAAAAATTAGAATACTGGCAAATAAAAAGAAGCCTGCTATTAAAACCCACCATTGTTGTAGATGCCAATGAGATTGTAGTTTTTCTGGCGAAGCTGCTTGATGCATGTTCTCTGCGAACTGCATAGCGTTGACGATTTTCTTTTTCCCGCTTGGAAGCAGTGATTGCAATAATTGTTTGGATTTATGACGTAACTCGTAAGACATGAACAACGTCAATCCAATCGCAACTGCAACGAAGCAGAAGAAGATAAACCAAATCATTTTTTATTTGAGTTCATTAACAGCAAATGGTTTTTGAGTCACTTTAATTTGTACAGTTGCTTCAGGTGCTTCTACTTCAGCTTCAGGCTCTTTTATTGGAGCGGCTTTGGCTGGTTGAGGGGTTACTGGCTTCACGGTTTTATTTGTCACCACTGGCACGGTTTCATTTTTCTCTTGCGGTGATTTTACGGGTACTACCTTTTGTTGTGGTTTGGCATTTGGCTCATTGGCAAAAGGGGAAGTTTGCTGCGCACTCGGAGCAGGCGCTGCTGCTGCTGGTGTGCGTTGGAAGAATTTGCTTAAATCATTACTGCCTGGTTGAGCAATATTATTCTCTTCAACGGGTTCTGTTGTTTCGTGCTGAATAGTCGCAATCTCATCTTTATTTTGAGTTGGCGTTTTTGAATTCGGCAGAACGGTTGGATTTTCTTCTATTGCTTGTTCTTGCTGTGGCATTGCTGTATCGGTAGAATTTGAACCCATAGCAAAAACAAAGAAAATCAGCGAAGTAAAAATTATCCCTGAAATAAATCCAATCATTATATAAATTACAGGCGATAAAGTTTTTTTCTTATTGGTCTGTAATATGCGCAAAGAAGTTGTTCTTTCCTGAGTCATAGGTTATCAACTAAGGCAAATGGATCGTAATATGTGCTTCTTCTGCTGGTGCAGAAATCACATTTTGATAAGGCATTAAAGCAGTTTCATTTTGTGTAGAAAGCAAGTATTTCAATCCCGCAAAAGTCAATAATGCAAATAACAATAAAAAGATCAGTATCCAGAAAAAGGGAAGCTCATGATGGATAATATGTTTAATTTGATCTGGTATGGCTGCAAAAGGTGAGAAAGCAGCTTTTTTTCCTTTAAGGTAATCAATTTCATCGCCAACGCGTGCAACGAGATGATTTAAACTCTCAATTGACTCTAATCGATATTTACCTTGAAATCCTAAAAGTAAGCAATAATGAAAAACTTCAAGAGATGCTAAACGTTCCTTACCTTTGCTTCTTATTTGTTCCAATATTTCAAAGAAACGATAACCAGCGAGTTGAGATCCAAATAGGCTCAACTGTAATGGACTAATTAACCAACTATTTTGTAAATTGAAATATGCTGCATCTTGTTGGGTTGCGATTGTTTCATCAATTAATGCACAAAAAGCATATTTTGCATCGTGAATATCATCAGCAGTAAATTGAAGTCTTTTGGCTTGTTGTTCAAAACGATTTAATAGCTCTAAGATTTTTTCACGGAATTCAGTTGGATTAGATGGAATATAACGGTTACGAATTAAGAAAACTAAATAGAATCCATCATGTAATAAATCAATCAAGTTCGTCACTTGCAATTTATTTTGTTGCTCAGATTTTGGCAAACCAGAACCAATTTTTCCATCATCAAATAAAGAAGGAATACCTGTCGGATGTTGAGTCATTTTTCTTCTCTTAAGTATTCATTACAGCAATAAGTTCAATACTAATATCTTGAAATCCAGCAGGAACATAAATACAGATCGACTCAGACTCAAGCATACGTTGATAAAGCTCATGATGCGGTTCTATTTCAAAATAACTCACACCGGAACGTACAGGAATTGCGGTTGGAACTTGCATTAAATGGTGTAGGGGAACAGCAGGGAGAGCTGCAATGACGCGTTGTTCAACATCTATTGTGCTACCTACTTTAAATCGTACAGGTACAATCTGAATGAGTTCATGTGTTTGCATCATACTGCTTGAAACAGCAACGTATAAACGAGTATCACGTGTAATTTTGTCGGATTCAAGACTACCAACCCAATAAGAAGGTCGAGTTTCCTTTAAGCTAATACTAAAATAACGACTTGAAATAATCGTATCGAGTAAGTCCCTTAGAATGAGATCAAGCTGCTGAAAACTGTCTTGTAACTGATGATGTTTATACTGTGGTAAATGATCAACATCATAGGCGGTAGAGAACGTCAGCAAAGAACCGGTTAAACGTAACAATTCTGAGAATAAACGTTCAGGGTGGATTAGTGGATATTGTAGAAGGTGATTTAATCCAGCATAGGCAGTATTTAAAGCATTGATCAACCAGAACGAAACAATATCACCAGAGCGAAATTCAATCAGTTTTTGCTCATTTTCACGATTGTTACTTTGGATGGTTTTAATTTTGGCTTTAATAACGTTAAGCGTGCGTTTTAAGTTATTAATTAACGTTTCTGAAGCAGAAATATGTAAAATTGGGGGAATAAATTTATGATCTAATTCAAAATTACTAGAACTATGACGTTTTAATTTACCTATAGCTAAATATATAAAACCATCGAGATCTTGGGTGGGTTGGATATGTGGTTGAAGTAATTTAAATTCAGCGCGGCGACGTAAAAAATTCAGTTCAGCTGGACTAGCATCTGTAAATAAATCATGTGTTTCATTTAAATAGTTATGATATCGACTCGAAAGCATTCGAGTATCATCTGCAATATTCTTCTTGTTGGCTTGTAAAATAGGAAGTGCAAGATAAACAATCATTTCACTGTGTAAATTCAAATCATCAAGCAATAAAGGTTCTGGTAAAAGATCCTGTGCAGGGGCATGATAAATTTCACCATCTTGCCAAATGATTTCCACTGTCTCTAAAGCCAATATATGGGTGGATAGTTGAATCTCATCAAATTTAAGCTTTTGTATTCCATATGCGTAAGGAACTAAAGCTCGTACTGTATGATTCAAACGTTGTTCATGATAAGTATCTTGAACTTGGAAGTGTTGTGGTCTTAGAAATAAGCCTTCACCCCAAAGAATTTTTTCTGCTTTAAACATATGCTTTACCAACAATTATTCGTATTCATTCTTTGGTTGAACGCCGAGAGTATCATGTAACATTTGGAGTGGATGTTCATCTTTAATGACTTGAGTCAACCATTCATGTAAAGGCATTTGGCTCCACTTGATGGTTTTTTGCAGCATATAGCTGACAGGACTATGTGGCTCATTCTTTTGAAAATAAGTCGCGATTTCTTGTAGAACTTGCATAGCCTGTTCTCTATTTTCAACATGTGATTGAAATTGAGGCTGAAAAGAGAGTTGATTTTGACGTGCAGAGGATTGTGTCATTACTTGCTGTACCATCGGTGATGATGTGTTGGTCTCTGCAATCACTGCTTGAGTTGTTTGCTCAAACAGATCGGTTTTATAAATCTTTTTTAGAGTGTTATGAATGGTATCTAAACTAGAGTCGATTGAAGCAAAACTTGGCGAATCTAGACCAAGTAAGTCATCTAAAACTTGCTTCAATGTCGTCCATTGTTGCAAGATTTCGGTGAAATGTTGATAGTTTTCACGCTGAAAATTTTTATCAGTATTCGATAATGCTTGTTCAAACTGTTCTAATTCAGTTGGATTAGTTGAGGCATCATAATCATCACTTTGTTTACGGCGAATATTTTCATGATAAAGAAAATTGTCATAATCAAGTAAATGGTAAAAAGGTGCATGATTATTTAAAGAAACTTTTTTGATGAGTAAAGGCAACTGATTAATTAAACCTTGTAATAAACCAATACGTTGGTCTAAATCATCGTCTTCAACTTCTGGGTGTAAGGTTAACCAATATTGTTCTAGAAGGTGGTGACTAAGTTCAATGCTTTTGCTAATTCCTTTAAAACCATATAAATTTGCCCAAGCTTCAGTAAGCCATGTAAGTAAACGGATATCTTTACTTTTAGATTGTAATAAATTAATTGACGTGGTTGCGACAAAATCCCAATCAGCTTGTTTAGGTTCAGTTACCCAATCCCCTTGATCAAGTAATACATCATCTTGGGTCCTTGCTTTTTTGATAGCGTGAAACTCATTGGAAAATGAGTAATCCTCACCACAAGGTGACTGCTCATTAATTGGCGTTAATAAAGATAAAATATCCATATGTTTCACACATTCAGCTCAATCTTAAATTTTAAACTTCTGCTTTAATCTTTTTAGTCGATCGTGTTTTAGTCGCCTTTTTCACAGGATCTAATTGATAAGTGATTTCATCATCTTGGGTATCGATAACAATTAACTTTGGCAATTTATGCTCAGCTAAAGCAATTAAAATTTTAGTAGCTAAAGCTGGCAGGACCGTGGAGTTAAGTATGTTATCGATATTCCTTGCACCGCTATCGACCTCAGTGCAACGGTTTAACAGTAAGTCTATTAAATCTTCTGAATATTGAACTTTGGTTGCATATTGTTTTTCAATACGATCAACAATTTTTCCAAGTTTATGTTTGATGATGCGAACTAGAAGTTCATCATGCAACGGGAAATAAGGCACAATACGCATACGACCAATAAATGCTGGCTTAAATTGCTTATACAAACTTGGTTTTAAATGCTCAATCAAATCTTCGGCATGAGGCCATTTTTCCACAGGTTGATTTAAACAGGCCTGCATGATGGCACTGGAACCCGTATTTGAAGTTAATAGAATGGTCGTGTTTTTAAAGTCAATCACACGACCCTCACCATCTTCAAGCATACCTTTATCGAAGACTTGATAGAACAATTCTTGTACGTCGCTATGTGCCTTTTCAATTTCATCTAACAGCACAACGCTGTACGGGTTGCGACGAACGGCTTCAGTGAGAACACCACCTTGGCCATAACCGACATAGCCAGGAGGTGCTCCTTTTAATGATGAGACCGTATGCGCTTCTTGGTATTCAGACATATTAATCGTAATAAGATGCTGCTCACCGCCATAAAGTTCATTAGCTAAGGCAAGTGCCGTTTCAGTTTTACCCACACCACTCGGACCAATTAGAATGAATACGCCTTGTGGTTTATTTGGATCTTCTAACTTGGCTTTTGAGGTTTTAATGCCCTGAACCAATTGAGCAAGTGCATAATCTTGCCCCATGACGCGCTCGCCGAGTTTATCTTCAAGCGTTAGGATCTGTTTGATTTCATCTTTGACCATCTTTCCAATCGGAATACCTGTCCAATCTGAAATGATCTCTGTAATAATCTGCGCATTGACACGCTCGAAAACCAAAGGACTTTGTCCTTGTAATTGTGTCAATTCGGCTCTTAATGAATCAATCAGTACGGTATTATCAGTTTCAGTTTGCGTATTAAGCTGCTGGATTTGTTTGATCAACTCAAGCTCTTGTTGCCACTTAATTTCAGTTTTCTGAATTTCTGTTTCTAAGCCTGAGAGTTTTTGATTAAGGTCATCTAGGCGTAGCTGATGAATAGGGAACTGTTGGTGTTCAAGCGTTATAATTTGATGTTCTAATTTTAAATTATGTTGTTGTGCTTTGAGCTGATCTAAAATAACAGGTTGTGCATTTTGAGTCAGCGCAACACGTGCAGCAGCAGTATCCAATACGCTTACGGCTTTATCTGGAAGTTGACGACCGCTAATGTAACGATGTGAAGCTTGAACGGCTGTAATAATTGCTTGATCGTCAATTTTTAAATTGAAATGATTTTGCATGACTGGAATCATGGCTCGTAACATATCAATGGCAACATCTTCTGTTGGTTCATCAACTTTTACCACTTGAAAGCGGCGACTTAAAGCTGCATCTTTTTCAAAATATTGTTTATATTCAGCCCAAGTCGTTGCTGCAATTGTTCTTAACTCTCCACGTGCTAAAGCAGGTTTTAACAGGTTTGCTGCATCATTTTGTCCAGCTTGTCCTCCTGCACCAATTAAGGTATGTGCTTCATCAATGAATAGAATAATTGGATGAGTAGAAGCTTGAACTTCATGAATGACTTGCTTTAAGCGATTTTCGAATTCACCTTTTACACTTGCACCAGCCTGCAATAAACCCATATCTAATACGTGTAGATGAACATTTTTTAGTGCTTCAGGAACTAGTCCTTGTGCAATTTTTAAAGCTAAACCCTCAACAACAGCTGTTTTACCAACACCAGGCTCGCCCGTTAGAATAGGATTATTTTGGCGACGTCGCATCAGAATATCGAGCATCAGTCTAATTTCAAACTCACGTCCTATTACTGGATCAATTTGTCCTTTTTTTGCTTTTTCAGTCAAATTGATGGTGTATTGATCAAGGGCGGGTGATTTAACAGGAGATGGATTTGATATATCAGTTCCATGTTGCGAAACGGATGTTGTTTGAGTCTCTAATGCTGATTGTTCATTACTATTTTTACAAATATCTAGAAATTTATGTTTGATTGTATCTATAGGAATTAATTCAAATAAACTTGAAGCTCTAAAAGCCATTTGCTGTAAATCAGGAGCTGTTAAAAGAGCAATTAATAAATGGCTACTTCGAATTACTGGATTATTGTCAGCTGAAGCTAATAACCAAGATTGTTCGAGTAATCTAATAATTGATTTTGAAAAAATAGGCGTTCTATTATTACCTTTAGGTAACTGAGATATACTTTCTTTTAAATCATCAATTAACTCATCGGATAAGATGTTATTATTTTTTAATAAAATATGTAAGTCATTTTTTTCTTCTTGATTTATTAACTCAACCAATATGTGTTCAATTTCAATTTCATAATTTAATTGATTAATGCAATAGTTTGCTGATTTTTCCAATGCAATGCGAGTAGCTGGCGAAAGTTTTTTAATTAAAACCTTAAGATTACTCATTTGTAGCTCACAATAATTTTGAATATCAAGCGCGCTTGGCTAAGTTTTAACTTGATATAACTGTTATTTGTAGAATTTATTTTTTGAATAAAATCAAAAACTTAGACGATATTGTTCGACTATACAGATTATTCTACAACAAAAATTGTCACTTTTAAACAAAAAATGCGATATTTTTTTGTATCTCATGAAAACTTTCAATATTACAAAAAAATTAATAATGTTAATAAACGTAATTTGTGTTGACTTTAACTATGTTTTTTTTGTTAAATTCGCCGAAATGATATAAATGCACAAAAATTGACGAGTAATAGGGTTTTTAAACAATAATTGTCAGTTCTTTGGTTGTAAGTTAAATAATGATGAGGCATATTTTGAAAAAAGGTGTTGGAATATCAATTCTCTGTATTGCATCAAGTTTGATGAGTGTTTTTATTTATGCTGATGATCAACAAATAAAACCAATTAAACTAAAAAATAAATGTATTAAGCAGAATCCATTGGTTTCTGGTCAAACAGATTATGAACTATTAAATATATATCAGCAGATTTGTGATAAAGATAACTCTTCTCGTGTAAATGATTTATTAGCGCAGGCAGCAATGCGGATGTATGAGTTAAAACAACCCATGAATGCCTTAAAACTCGCAACTCAATTGCAACAACAAAATATACGTGGTGCTAGCTTAACGGATGTTGTTTTTTTATCGAGTGTGGCGATAGCAGATGAAAGTTTGCAACAAATGCGTTCAAATGAAATGCGATATTTAAGTAATGAACTCACATATCCACCAGCAAAACAATTGAGTGAAAATATTCGTCTTTCTCTGCCTGCTCCTGATACTTCTACGAGTAAAGCAATTACAGATGAAACTCTAAAAAAAGAAGTCAAAAATATTTCTAATGTCAATAATCGACGTTCAGTTAATAAAAAAGTACGTACAACACAATCTACACGCAATAGCGTAAATCAAGCGGTTGCACCTGTTAAACGTCAAACAGCTGTAACTCCAACTGTAACTAAACAATCAAATACTGTTCAGAAAACAGGTTCGAATCCTTTCGATTCGTTGAAATAATAATCAAGGGTATAAGTTATGGCTAAAAGAGAAAGTGTACAGAAAAAACTGCAACGTATACGTCCTCCACGTGTTCAGCTCACATATGATGTTGAAGTTGGTGATGGAAAAGAATCCAAAGAATTACCTTTTGTTGTTGGGGTAATGGGTGATTTTTCTGCTGCGTCTGAATTAGAAAAAACCAAGTTAAAAGATAAAAAATTTATCAATGTTGATTTAGATAATATTGATGAAGTGATGGAATCATTGGCACCACGTGCAGCTTTTCAAGTTGATAATACGTTGACTGAAGAAGGTGGGCGTATGTCTATCGATCTTACTTTTAAATCAATGGAAGATTTTAGACCAGAACAGATCGTACAGCAGGTTGATCCCTTACGTAAGTTAGTAGCAGCGCGTGAGCGCTTAACAGATTTACGCAATAAGATTTCAAATAGTGAACGTTTGGAAGATCTGTTGGATGAAGTATTGAAAAATACGGATCAGGTTCGCCAATTGAGCGCGGAGGTTGAAAAATGAATAATTTACAAGCCTTAGCAACCAGTACACATGAATCTGAGTCTACGAATTTACTTGATTCAATTGTAGAGCAAAGCCGTATTGCTCGAAATGATGATGAGCATGTTCGTGCTAAAAGTTTGATTGGCGAGCTTGCTAAAGAAGTCATGGCAGGAACGATTACCGTTTCTGAAAACATGACCTTATCAATTGATAAGCGTATTGCAGAAATTGATGCACTTATTTCTCAACAACTGAGTCAAATTATACATCACGAACAATTCCAAAAAATTGAGTCTACTTGGCGTGGTCTCTATTATTTTTGCCAAGAAACTCCTTCTAATCCAATGATTAAAATTCGTATGTTGAATACGACAAAAAAAGAATTGGTGAAAGATTTTCAAGGAGCAACAGATTTCGATCAAAGTACTTTATTCAAAAAGATCTATGAAGAAGAGTATGGCTCATTTGGTGGTGCGCCGTATGCTGCTTTAATTGGTGATTTTGAATTTGATCGAACACCATCAGATATGTATTTATTAGAACAAATTTCTCATGTTGCAGCTGCTGCGCATGCACCTTTTGTATCTGCTGCAAGTCCTAATATTTTAGGCTTAGAATCATTTACAGATATTGATCGTCCGCGTGATGTGTCAAAAATCTTTGAAACTGCTGAATATGTACAATGGCGTTCTTTCCGAGATAGTGAAGATGCTCGTTATGTTGCCTTAACCATGCCGCATGTTTTAGGTCGTTTACCTTATCATCCTAAGGAAGGCACTGCGACTGAAGGTTTTAACTTCATTGAAGATGTATCTGGTGAAAACCACGATGATTATTTATGGATGAATGCAGCATATGCGTTTGGAACACGTTTAACCAATGCATTTGATATGCACGGTTGGTGTGCTGCGATTCGAGGTGTTGAAGGCGGTGGTTTGGTTGAAGGTTTACCAGTACACACTTTTAAAACTTCAGATGGTGAAGTTGTATTTAAGTGCCCAACTGAAATTGCAATTACAGATCGTCGTGAAAAAGAGTTGAGTGATCTCGGTTTTATTCCACTGGTTCACTGTAAGAATACAGATTATGCAGCTTTCTTTGGTGCGCAATCTGCACAAAAACCGAAGAAATATGACAGTGATACGGCAAATGCCAACTCCGCACTTTCAAGCCAAATCCAATACATCATGGCGGTATCGCGTATTGCACATTATTTAAAAGCAATGATGCGTGACAAAGTGGGAAGTTTTGCATCTGCAGGCAATGTTGAAGCCTTTTTAAATGAATGGCTTTCTCAATATGTCTTGCTAGACGATGGTGCGTCTCAAGAAGCAAAAGCACAATATCCGCTTCGTGAGGCATCTGTAAAGGTTGTAGAGGATCCTGCTCAACCAGGTCACTACAAATCCGTGGTTTTCTTAAGACCACATTTCCAGCTGGATGAGTTGTCCGTTTCATTACGACTCGTGACTGAACTACCACAGTCCTCAAATTAAAAAATGAGATCAGCTAGATAATAACTTTAAATAAATAGAGGTAAGTTTTAAATGAAAGATATATATGTTGAGTTTCGTGGCAAGTATAAGGTAGACGGAGAATCACGTGATTCTGAACACAAAGGTTGGCTTGAAGTTAACTCTTGGTCTCATAATATTCGCCAACCAAAATCTGCAACATCAAGTAGTGTCGGTGGGCATACGGCTGAACGTGTTGAACACGCTGACATGATTTTTGTTAAAGATTTGGATGCAACCAGTCCAAAACTTTGGGAAGCTTGTTCTGCGGGTTATACATTTGATGAAGTACAAATTGATTATTACCGTGCAAATGGTGACAAACGTATCAAGTACTTACAAATCAAATTGAAACACGTACTTGTATCTAGCGTTACACCAATTGTAAATGAAGAAGGTGTACCAACAGAAACATTTGGTTTGAAATACGCTGCTGTTGAGTGGACTTATAACCAACAAGACATTAATGGTACTGCGAAAGGTGCTGTTACTAAGAAATGGTCACTTTCTAATAACACAGCTTCTTACGCTGCGTAATTGGTATTGTGATTTTCTAATAGAGGTTAATAGTTGCCTATTAGCCTCTATTTTTTCCAAATTTTTGTTCTTATAAAAATGAATTTAGATCATTTATATCCATACGGATTCAGATCAACATTATTTGATCGTTTAGTACCAGAGCAAGAAGATTTTTTAAGAGGGATGTCGATTCAGCAATTACGAGAGTCCGTTGCTCGTGATTTGGAAGACTTGCTGAATAGTCGAATTGCACAGTTTGACCGAAATATGGATGAATTCCCACTGGCAAAAAAATCGATTTTGCAGTTTGGGATCATTGACTTTGTTGGCTTGTCTACCGCCAACCCACTCGATCGAGACAAGATTTGTCAGTCGATCGAACAGTCTATTGCAGCGCATGAACCAAGATTGCGACAGATCAAAGTTGAGATGCTCTTGGACGGTCATAATATGGGATCACTGTGTTTAAGTATTCAGGCTTACTTAAATATTCACCCACTCTATGAACCTGTTTTTTTTGACGCTTTACTCAAACCCACAACACAACAATATGTTATTTCTGCCAGAACTTAGTGTGAGCGAACTGTGATAGAGCAACTTTTACCGTATTATGAAAAACAACTACAAGAATTCGGTCAACAATCCAGAGAGTTTGCGCAGAAATATCCGAAGATTGCGCAACGCCTCTCTTTAAATCAAGAACAAATTGATGACCCGCATATTGAACGGTTAATTCAAGCATTTTCACTGATTGCTGCACGTATCGATAAAAAATTAGCAGATAGTTATGATCAGTTTACTCATTCTCTCTTTGAGGTGATGTTTCCTCAATACTCACGTCATTTCCCAGCGTGTACTGTGGTGAGTTTTGAAGATATTAATAAGCTCAAACAACTTAGCACTGCGCATATCATTCCGCAAAAAACGGCATTGAAATCGCGTAGTTTTAAAGGTGTGCAATGTGAGTTTAATACCAGTAATGAAGTCCGATTATTGCCGATTACATTAAGTAATCTAGAGTTTCAAACTTCACCAAGTACACATATGCATTTGAATCAGAATGCGACCTTGAGTCTGAAATTTGAAATCTTTAATGATGCTCAACCATGGGTTTTGGATGAGAAATTGCCAATTTATCTAGATGCAATTTCAAATTTCCCATTGCAAGTTTTGGACAGTATTTTCCGTAAAGAAACTGGCTTTTCGATTCGTGTCGGACAACGCGTGGTTGAAATTGCCAATCCATTTGCCGTGATGGGATTTAGTGAACATGAAAGTCTATTACCGATTGATCAGCATACTCATCATGCTTACCGCTTGTTGATGGAATACTTTTGTTTTCCTGAAAAATTCAACTATTTGAACTTTGACTTAAGTGTTCTAAAAGGGTTATTGCAACAGCAGAATAGTTTTGAAGTCTTGATTCATCTCAAACTAAATTTGAATGACCAAGCCATTGTGCGTAATTATTCAGAGCTGAATATTGCCAACTTTAAATTATTTACTACGCCTGCAATTAATCTGTTTGAAAAGCAGGCCGAACCACAAAAGATTTCACATACGCAACTGCAATATCCATTGGTTACGGATGCACATCATCCTGAGTTGTATCAAGTTTATTCAATTATTGAAATGAACATGGTCCGTGAAAAAACCAATCAGGAACAAACTCATCTTGCTGTTTTGCCTTTTTTTGCGATGAGTCATTATCACAATGATAAGGTTCAATTTTTCTATTCTTTAAATTATTTGCCGACACAAACCAAAACCATGCAGATGGGGTATTCAATTGTTTCTAAGCATTTGAAGCCGTATGAAATCAAGTCTGATTTTATAAGTACCAGATTACTTTGTTCAAATGGTGATTTGCCGCATGAGGCATTAAGCCAGAGCAATAATATTCTTAATTTAAATGATAGTAGTCTAGCGAGACGTGCTTTGATTCTAAAACGCCCGACTTCTCCTTATCATTTTGATAAAAACAGCAACGAGCAGTGGCGCATTATTTCTCATCTTTCGCTCAATACCTTGGCACTGATGAAAGGGGATGCATTGAGCCATGTAAAGGAACTGTTGGCTTTATATAATTTACCGCACTCTAAAGAAAATATTTTATTGATTGATGCTTTGAAGCAGTTGAATTTTTCAACCACCAACAAGCTGATGAATGCGAAGCCTTTTCCCATGTTTATTCGTGGTGTTAAAGCGGAATTGACGGTCAGTAAGAGTGTATTTAGAGGGCACAGTTTATATATTTTTAGTCAGTTATTAAGTCACATTTTTAATCTGAAAGTTCAAATTAACAGTTTTGTTGATGTGCTCGTAAAAGACAATCTTAACCAGCAGGAGATATACCAATGCGTGCAGAACGTTGGTGGCAAGACTCTTCTGTAGTCGATCAAGTCTTTAAAAAATCTGGATCGTTTGAGTTTGTTCAATCGACGCGTTTGTTGCGCCATCATTCAGAGGTAGTACAACAACAGGATTGGTCTGACAATTTTAAATTTGGCACATCTTTTAGTTTAAGTTTCCCCGCGACAGAAATTGAAGAGCTGAGCTATCAAGATCAGCGGATTCATTTGACCAATTTAGTGGTCGGCTTAACCGGTACACAAGGTGCACTTCCTTATACCTATACCAATAAATTAAAACAAAGTACGCGTCAGCAACGACTTGAGATTAAAGAGTTTCTAGGTCTATTTAACCATAAGCTCACAGCCAAATATGTCGATGCCAGTTTGACTTATAATCTGGCAGTTCGATATGAAATCGAACAAGATAATCATTATCTAGATATTTTGCATGCGTTAAATGGTTATGTTCGTGCTCAGCATGAACAACATGATTTAGATGAATATTTTGCAGAATTTTCTGGTTTGATGCAGGGTCAGAACAACACTGCACATGCTCTAAAAACGGTTTTTTCTTGTGTGTTCAATGAGCAAGTGCAAATACAAGAATTTGTAAAAGAAAAGTTTAAGCTGGGTGATGAACAAAAGACCAGTTTGGGTGGAAATAATCCAAGCTTACTTGGAGTGAATACCTTTTGCGGTGATACCGTTCAGCAAATTGATGGAAAAATCGAAATTCAAATCGGGCCGTTGTGTCGTGAGCAGTATTTAGCCTTTTTACCTGATCAGCCTTTAAATAAAAAGTTAAAGCATTTAATCCAAACCTGGTGCAGTCCAACGCTATTTATTGATGTATGTTTGATTTTAGATAAGAGTGAAGTTACTCCAATTCGCTTGGACTCAAGATATGAAATCGGTTTGGGACAGGGTGCATTTTTAATGCCATCGGCACAACGACAACATAATAGCGAAACTCGTTATGCACTTTTAGGAGCAGCATAATGATAAAGAAAATTCTAGCGACCTTAATCAGCTGTTTTGTTTTGGTTGGGTTGATTGTTATCTATTATTGGCGAGATATTCAATATCAGCCTGAGTCTACTGATCTGATTAATTATTTCCTGATCTTACCTGTTGTGATTACGTTCATTTTGCTTTCACCTTGGTTGATTTATAAAGGCTACCAAAAATATAAAGAGAAAAAGCAACAAGCTTTGGCCGCTGAGCAAAATAACAATACAGTAGAAGATGAGCAAGCACCTGTCGCACAAGAAAGTAAGTGGTTGAATGTTAATTTATATTCCGCTGCGGCTTATAGTGCATTGGGTGAAAATGATGCCATCCTGACAGGGATTAAAGAATTTGCCAGTCCACAGCTCGATCCACATTTATTGAGCTTTCAGGGATTACCGATTTTATCCTATCGTATTGAAGAGCTGGATCAGCAAGTCAGTCAGGATGAAGAGGATGAATCGCAGTTTTTATCTATTCGACAGCAACGCATCATGGCATTGATTCAACATCAACTGGAACAGCATACCGAACTTTTAGTGTCGATTTCAGACCACTTAAAGCGGTCTAGTTTGTTTTATGAAAGTCAAAATCTACATCAATACCGTATGCACCCTGCATGGATTGATCCAGGCTTTTCGGACGATGAAGCGCATGAACCCATTCAGGTAGAGCAGGTCTATCGATTAGATAAGCTGAACCTACATATTCTGTTATCTGAAGATGTGGTGCACACATGGAATGATGTAAATAGTAATGAAACGATCCAAAGCATTTTTTATGATTTAGGCATCATCCCGAAAAAATTTCATATTGAATATCAATATCTTAGTTCTGCATCAACAGAGCAGCATTTGGTTGAGTTATTTGAGCGGATTCAGAATCAACCGCATGAAATTTCATTGATCATTACAGCAGACTCGGAAATTGATCAGGAAATCGTAGATGAAAAGGTATGGGGCTTGAGTGCCTATACGCCTGCTGAATTTGTCGGTAGTAGTTGTGTGGCGCATCCAGATGTACAGCTGCTACAGCAACAGCCTTTAAAAACGTTAAAGCTGGTCTCTCATCAAAATAATTTAGACCAAATATTCAAAGAGCTAGAAATACATGATTTACCACAATACCAAGATGAAGAACCTTTTGTACTGGTGGTCGAGGACGGCACCGATATCAAGGTGGTCAAAAAGCTGGATCAGTTTTTTGCACAAAGCCCAGTAGAGCAGCATCATTATTTATATTGTAAACCTGCTGCTGGGAATACCCAAAACGTGGCAAAAGTTTTTGGATTGATGTTGGGGGCACATCTTCCAGATCAACAGGTTGCCTTTGTTTATGGACAAAATTTAAAAGCATTTATTCAAACTTTCTCAGAGATCTCACCAGATCAGGAAAGTGTAGCAATTGCTGATTGATTAACTTTATTAAGAATTTGAGAACTCAATGTATACCATTTTAGGTTATCTGTGGCAGTACATCACTAATCCTAAGGCAATCATTGCTTTGTCCTTATTTGTGGCGCTTATTTCTTCATATTCGTCGATTCCGCGTCATATCTTCTGGGCGCTGGCGGCGACTTATGCTTTGGGCCTGATTGTGTATGGGATTTACTGGTTAATCCAGAGAAAACGCCATGCGGAACAAGGTGAGGAACTTGCCAATGCGATTGAGCAGGACAGCAAGGCTGAGTACGGACAACAAAAAGATAAAGCCGAACTACAGCTAATCCAGCAGCAGATGAAAGAATCGATCCAGTTGATTCGCAAATCTAAACTGGGCGATAAAAAGGGCAATGCCGCTTTATACGAATTGCCTTGGTATATGGTGATTGGTAACCCAGCCGCAGGTAAGAGTTCGGCAATTTATAATTCTGGATTAAAGTTCCCGTTTGAAGAAACCCATCAAAAGATGGTGTCTGCTGGTTTGAGCGGTACACGTAACTGTGACTGGTTCTTCTCAACAGAAGGGATCTTGCTCGATACCGCAGGCCGTTATTCGGTGTACTCGGAAGATCATTCTGAATGGTTGGGTTTCTTAAATATCTTGAAGAAGAACCGTTCTAAGGCACCTGTGAATGGTCTGATCGTGATTGTCAGTATTGCTGAATTGATCAGCCAAAGTCCGGAAAACTCATTGAAACTGGCCAAGAATTTACGTGCCCGTATTCAGGATCTAACCGAGCGACTTGAAGTTGTTGTTCCGGTTTATCTAGTGTTCTCTAAAATGGACTTGATTGCAGGTTTTACCGAGTTCTTCGACTGTTATGAATCACAGGAATACAATCAGGCTTGGGGCGCAACGCTGCCGTATGAGCAAAACTCATCTCAGAATGCCGTTGAATTATTCGAAAAACATTACAGCATTCTTTACGATGGTCTAAAAAGTGTTAGTACTACACATTTAAGTCGTCGTCATTCGCAAAATATTTCTCCAAGTGTGATGACATTCCCGCTGGAATTTAAAACCTTAAAACCTGTATTAAAAAGCTTTATCGGCACTTTGTTTGAAGATAACCCGTATCAGTTCCAACCTGTATTCCGTGGTTTTTATTTCACCAGTGCTTTGCAGGAAGGCATTATTGAAAGTCCAATGACGGAAAATATTGCACAAGAGTTCCAGCTTCAGCAGATTCAGGCCAATGGTCAGGAGGGTGTGAGTCCATCACTTGCACCAAATCATGGCTATTTCTTACAAGGTCTATTCTCCAATGTTATTTTGCGAGATAAAGACTTGGTCAAACAGCATATTAATCCTGCGAAAAAGCGTCAGCGCTATATTGGATTTATTGCAGCGTTGGTGGGTGTTTCACTGGTCTTGGGCGTATGGGTGTGGTCATATCGCAATAACCAGCAATTGATTGCAGATGTGCAGGCTGATTTAGATAAAGTGGTGCATTTGGAAAAAGCCTCAGGACAACAGCTTTCAACTCAGCTTGAAGCTTTACTGATCTTGCAGGAACGCTTGCAACAGCTGGATGAGTTCAACGATCATCGTCCACTCAAATTCAGCTTTGGTTTGTACCAAGGCAATCAGTTACGTGAGAGCTTAAAAGCTGAGTATCTCAAAGGGATAAAGCAAATCGTCCTGACCCCGACACAGCAGAATATTGCGCAATATTTGCAACGTGTGAAAAATAATGAAGCGACCTTGAAAGCCAATCATGTCAATGTCGAAACCCAGCAAGTCGCGAAGACACAACAATATTTAGAACCTTCAGACAGCAATCCGCAAGATGCCTATAACGCATTAAAAGCCTATTTAATGATGAGTAATCCTGAATATATGGATACCAGTCATTTAAGTGATCAGGTTTCACGTTTCTGGCGTTCTTGGTTGGATGCCAATCGCGGACAAATGCCTCGTGGTGAAATGATTCAGGATGCAGAAAAGATCCTGTCTTATGCCATGACTTTGGCGAATCAGGAGGGTTTCCCTGTATTGGAAACCGATGCACAAGTGGTCGATCAAACCCGCCAAGTTTTATTGTCTGTGATTCGTGGTATGCCTGCGCGTGATCGTGTTTATAACGAAATCAAAATGCGTGCTGCCGTACGTTTCCCAGCGGTAACGGTAGGACAGATTGTGGGTGAACACAATCGTGCCATTGTGTTAGGGAGTTATGCTTTACCTGGTGTGTTTACCCAAAAAGCATGGGATGAGTATGTTGAAAAAGCGATTGATGAAGCTGCGAATAAACCAACAGACAGTAAAGACTGGGTGTTAAACAGTCATCAATCAGATGATTTAACTTTCTCGGGTAGCCCAGAGCAAATCCGTAAACAACTGGTGGCATTGTATAAACAAGAATATGTCATGGAATGGAAAAAATTCCTGAACAGTATTTATTATGCCAAAAACGATCAATTCGCTCAGCAAGTCAAGATGATTGATATTTTAGGTGAGCCACAAAATTCACCAATTCGTATCTTATTACAACGCATTGCGATTGAGACCAACTGGGATAACCCAATTGTACAAGCTGAATTGGCTGTGCCAGAAAAGGGCTTTGTGGCATGGTTCAAACGTAAAGTCTTGAATAATTCAGATGATAAAGCTGCAGCTCAGGCGGTGAACAAAGCACAAGGTGCAATTTCACAAGAATATCAAATGTTCTATCAGTTGGTACGTAAGCGTGATGATTTACAGGATAAATCATTATTTGATGAGTACATGAGCAACCTTGCGCAAGTGCGTAGTAAGTTTAATGATCTTAAAACAGCAGGCGAGATTGGTCCAAGTGCGATGGCTTTGGTGAAGCAAACCATTAACGATCAAACTTCAGTCTTTAATACCACACAGAAATATGTAGATGAGAAGATGATGGTGGGTCTAAAAGACACCGATCAACAGGTATTACAAAAATTGTTGATGACACCATTAACCCAATCTTTTGCAAGCTTGATTGTACCAACCCAAGATGAGTTGAATAAGTTGTGGGGAATCCAAGCTTATCAACCATTTAAAACTAATTTAAGTCAAAAATATCCATTTAATTCGAGTGTAAGTTTACAAGCAACCAGTAGTGAAATTGGTCAAATCTTTGGTGAAACAGGTAGCATTGCACGCTTTGTGAAAGAAGCCTTGGACCCATTTGTCATTCGTCGTGGTTATGTCCTGACGTCGAAAACATGGAAAGATTTGGGTATTAGCTTGAGCCCTCAGTTTGTGATGGCATTCCAGCAATATGTTGCACCTATTAATGGTATGGCGACAGGAAGTTTAGATCAGTCTGCGGCTGCACCTGTATCCAATCAATCGAACTTCCAGTTCTATCCATTACCGAATCCACAGTACTTGTCATACACCATTGATATTGATGGTCAACGTATGGTGTTTGAAAATGGCATTCAGCAATGGGTGAACTTCGTATGGCCGAACCAAGGGGCTATTCCGGGCGCGCGTATTACCGCCGTGGATTTGGAAGGTAAAACCCATACGATTTTTGAAGAACCTGGTGAATATGGTATTAACCGTTTGATCGATGCGGCACAGCGTAAAGAGCAAAATGGTAGCTTTGAAATGACTTGGACCAGTAAAACTGAGCCATCGTTAAACTTAAAAGTGAACTTTCGTCTGATTAGCGGTAATAGCTCAGGTAATATCGGCTCAAGCCGTGGTTATGCTGGCCTGCAACTGGTAGATAAAGTGGTGACAGAGAAAGCGGTACGTGTGGTTTCTGCGCAGGCAACACCTCTGGGTGCTGCACCTAAACCACAACCAGCTACACCTGCTCAGCCTGGGGTAACACCGTAATGTTAGGGATAATCATGGCACAGCAGGAGAGGCTTGGATGCAGCAAGTAAAAACCACACCTTTATATTATGGCAAGACACCCGCACGTGGTGACTTTCTAAAATCCAAAGGGCAGTATGCATTGATTCAGGTACTTGATCAGTGGATTACAGAAGCGCTTGAGCATGCCATGCGTGCACCAGATTTTAAGCAGCGTTATGAATCTTTACCTGCATTGGATTTCTTTATTGCCAATCCTGCTGAGCCGATGTTTTTGGCAGCAAACTTGATTGCCAGTCAAGACAGCTCAGGCAGAGCATTTCCAATGGTACTCAGTCAATTACTTGAAGTGGAGCAGCCGTATCAAAATCTGTTATTGGCGCCTTATTACTACAAGTCTGTTTTGGTTGATTTATTCCAACGTAATCGGGTACTTCGTAGTATTAGAGATACCAATATCATGTTGGAAAAGTTGAATAACCTGCCGAATGTTGCGCAAGTCTTCACTGCAACAGAGTGTAATGGTTTCTATGAAAATCATACCATGCACTCATTTGCACAATTGATGAAAATCAATGTCTATGAACTTGCACAAAGTATGATTGGTCTAGGACTATTACTACAGCCGATCTTAAAAAATGGCACCAGCCGTTTAAATAAAGTGTTGATCCTACCCATCAATAATCACATGTATTGCTATGAAATAGCGGCTTTCTGGGTTGGTATGATCGGGCAATTCTTAGGGATTAACAATACTGAAATTCTGATTGGTATTTTACATCGTGATGAGCCAATTCTATTCATTGGCTTTCAAGGTGCTGACATCATGGCACTCAGCGATATCTTTACCCAAAGCATGCAGAGTGAGCATTGGGTATCATTGATCCAAGCACAATGGATTGATGCTTATCTTGAACAGAATGCAGGTCTTGCAACATTAGAACAATCACTTTGTCAGCGTCAGTTAAGCCTCAATCAAGGTTTAAAACTGTTTAGACAAACTTTTTTAGATGAATGAATATGAAAAATAATCCGAAATCTATATGGGCGAGTTTATTGTTTGGCTTATGTGTTTTAGGTCAAAGTCATCTTGCTAGTGCAGCACCAATCGTGGTGGAAGGTGTTGTTCCAAATGATGCGAGTAAGCAAGCAATCTTGGCTAAGATGCAGTCTGTCTATGGTGCAGATCAAGTGGTCGATAAAATTCAGGTTCGTCCAGTTTCAGCTCCGAATGGCTGGAGTGATTCTGTGACTCGTGTCATTACCCCAGATCTGAAAAAGATTTCACAAGGTCAGTTGCGTGTTAAAGGAACTCAGGTTGATTTAACTGGGAAAATGACTGATCCAAGTCAAATCCAACCGACTACAACTAGTTTTCAATCTTTGGTGCAGCAGCCTTATCGCTTTAATGCACAGCTCTCAGTAAATCAGGCTGAGCAAAAAATCATTGATGATGCACTAAAAAATCGAATCATTGAATTTGAATCAGGTAGTGCCATTCTGACTGCGGCAGGACAAAAGATTTTGGATGAAATGGCGGTGGCTTTAAATAAAGTTGGTGGCAAGAAAGTCAAAATTATTGGGCATACCGATAGTTCAGGTGATGCCAATAAAAACACGGTGTTAAGTCAGCAACGTGCTGCAGCGGTACAAAATTACTTAGTCAGTAAAAGTATTACGGCTGATCGCCTAAGTACCGAAGGTAAAGGCTCCAGTCAACCTGTTGCAGACAATGCAACTGCAGATGGACGTAAGAAAAATCGTCGAATTGAGTTTGAAGTGCTTTAATGATTTAGGCGCTTTTAGCGGAGAGTTAGGATTATGGCGACACCTTATATTGTGATTGGTTGTCCTACAACAGGTGGTGGGCAGGTGATTACTGGAAACAGTAGCTTTCTCATTGAAGGAATTCCGATTGCCTGTGTGGGAGATAAGGCAACGTGCCCTAAGCATCAAACGGTTGCTACCATTATTGCTGGCGATCCAAATATGCAGGTGATGGGTAAAGCTGCGGCAAGAGTGAGTGATGCATTGTCGTGTGGTTGCAAGCTGTTGCCAAAGCAGAATTTAGCGGTAAGAGGTTAAAGACTTTGAAAGCTCTTTGATTCAGTAAAGGGCTTCATTTTTTTATTACTGATTTCGAAAATTGCTCAAAGGAACAGATTTTTGATCAAATAACAGATAGAGCATGAATAGATCGAAGGAGGTTCCACATTCAATTTCGGGATGAGCTTCGGGTGGTGTTAAAACAAATTTCTATCATCTTATTGTTTGTTTTTCTTTTAGGTTGTAAAGAGAATCAGGTTGAAGATTTTAAATATGAGTTTTATGGTAGTAAGCTTTGTGCTCTAAAAACAAGTGATATGATAGCAGCTCATGAGTTTGGGCTATTAGATATCTCATTTAAGCATAAGGAAAGTATTTTTGATGAGAAATTATCGATTGATATGTATGAAGAAAGCTTAAAAAATTTATCTAATAAACAGAGTAAGTCTATTTTCTGTTTTGAACCATTGAAAGTAAAATATAGTAGTTTAGAGACGCAAATTAGACTAGAGATTAAAAAAGGTAAATATTTGAGACAATACGAATTTATAAATTATTCATACTTGTCCGGACGTGATTCTAAGTTGAATCTATCAAAAAATGAAATCATTGAATGTAAATAAAGTGGGAAGGGCTATGAGTGGTAGTCAATATTGATTGTCTTTTAGATTTTAAATATGAATAAATATACTTTATCTGTTTTTATTATTCTTGCATACTTAACTGGTTGTAATCCTCAAGGTAAGGATCTTGAGGTAAAAATCAAACACAATCAACTATGTGTATTTACAAATAATTCTAAAATTTATTATGGTCTTAATAATACTTTTCTTATTTATTTAGGAAATATTGATTACAACAAAGATTTTAAAAGTACTTATGAAAAGCTATACACTAATACCCCTCTACCTATAGATGAAAAAAATGTGTTGCAATACCATTAAAAGAAATTGAACGTAATATTGCTTACGAAATTATTTTAGATACAAATAAAAGCTTTCATAGAAGTATTTGTGTTATGGATAAAGATAATAAACTAGAAGTTAGATATGTTGAGCCAGGAAAATCAACTTGTGACTGATTCAGTTTCTATCCTTAGATATTAGAATAGGTTGAAATGATTTAATGAAATGTTTGTGATGCTACTATATTGATAAAAAAGATTTATCCTTATAGATCTGATGTTAATAAGCATGAAGCAGAAAATGGCACAACTTTTGCTAAAACAAAAATAGGATAGCTTTTCTCGCTATTATTTAGAAATAGACAAAGGCGTCTATTCCGCATCATTCGGTTGATGTTTGGATAGGCGTTTTTTTTTATTTCAGAAGGAAAATTGCTGTTTATCGTTATATTTTTCGGTAAATAACGATTGATTGAGAGAAAAGTTGATCTTGATTAGGCTAAGTTTTGCTCATATCACAAGGTATGCAGTGCTGCACTAAAGTGGTTTGAGATTAATTTTTTGCACCAAATGATGATCTTGATTCCTATCGTTAGATCATTGAGCTTTAAAAACAGATGACTATGAAGAAGAACAAGGCTAGCGAATTTTTGTTTTTAGTGTATCTTTATTAAGCGATATGTTTTCAAGAATATATCGAATTCTGAGGATGAGGTCGTTCCATTGGTGATGATACAAAAATACCGATATGCATTGGCTATATGCGTTGGCTTATTTAGCTGTAGACAAACATTTGCGGTAGATAGAGTTACAGTATATGCAGCTGCAAGTTTAACCAATGCGATCAATGAATTAGATATGATCTATGAGCAGAAAAATAAAGTTCAAATCAAAACATCATATGCAGGTTCATCAACTTTAGCCAAGCAAATTGAAGCAGGTGCGCCAGCTGATATTTTTATATCAGCAGATGTTCAATGGATGGATTATTTGCAGAATAAACAGTTGGTATCTACAAATGATCGCGTGAATTTATTGGGTAATCGTTTGGTAGTGATTGCTCCCAAAGCTCGCCCAATCAAATTAAAAATAGGTAAAAGTTTTGATTTCACTAGGGTTGCTCAAGGTAAATGGTGTACAGGTGATACTAAGAGCGTACCTGTTGGGAAATATGCAAAGCAGGCTTTGACCTCGATCGGTTGGTGGGATAAGGTTTCAACTCGTTTAGTGGAAACCGAAGATGTACGTGCTGCTTTAAACTTTGTGGCACGTGGTGAATGTCAGTTGGGGATTGTTTACGCTACTGATGCAGCGATCAGCAAAAATGTCGTCATCGTTGGAACATTTCCAGAAAATACCTATCAATCTATTATTTATCCAATAGGTTTAGTAAACAAGAATACAGAGTCAATGAAATTCTATAAATTTTTACAAAGCAGTCAGGCAACAAAAGTATTTAAAAAATATGGTTTTAGCGTACTTAAGTAATTAAATGATGATTCTGACTCCCGAGGAACTTGAAGTATTGCTACTGTCATCTAAAGTGGCAGCAACATGTCTGATTGTGAGTTTAATTCCAGCAATTTTGATTGCTTGGATTTTAGCTAGGAAAGAGTTCTGGGGTAAATCACTATTTGAAACACTGGTTTTCTTACCTTTAGTGTTACCACCAGTTGTACCTGGTTATTTGTTACTTCAAATTTTTGGCAATCGAGGCATCATAGGACAATATCTAGCACCACTTGGATTGGAGTTTGCGTTTAATTGGAAAGGGGCGGTATTGGCATCTGCGGTAATGGGCTTTCCTTTACTCGTACAATCAATTCGACTGGCGATTGAACTGGTGGATCAGCGTTTAGAAATGGCGGCAAAAACTTTAGGTGCTTCTGCATTCGGCACGTTTATGCAGGTAACTTTGCCACTTGCAAGCAGCGGAATTTTGGTGGGAAGTATTTTATGTTTTTGCCGCAGTTTAGGGGAGTTTGGCGCAACCATTACCTTCGTTGGGAATATTGCCAGTGAAACACGGACTTTGCCTTTAGCCATGTATAGTTTGATGCAGCAACCTGATACTGAAGCAGCAGTTTGGCGTTTAATTATCTTATCCTTATCCGTAGCTTTCTTTGCACTATGGTTTGCGCAATGGTTCAATCGTTATCAGAAAAATAAACGTGGTTGTTAAGCATGATTGATTGTCATATCCAACTTACCCAAGGACAATTTTCTCTAGACCAACGCTTTCAATCTGATCAGTCTGTGATTGGTTTATTTGGAGCTTCAGGTTCAGGAAAAACCACGATTTTGCATAGTATTGCTGGGTTGATTAAACCCCAATCAGGTTGGATTAAAATACAGAATCAAACATGGTTTGATCGGGCTCAGAAAATTAACCTGAGTACACAACAGCGTCGGATTGGTTTGGTATTTCAGGATGCACAGTTATTTCCTCATAAAAATGTAATGCAGAATCTACTGTTTGGCTTCAAACATATTCGCCCAGCGCAACGTCAGTTTGAACTCGACTATATTGTTGAATTGCTTAAATTGGAGCATTTAACTGAAAGGATGCCGATTAAGCTCTCAGGAGGTGAAAAACAACGTGTTGCTCTTGGGCGTGCCTTGCTGTACTCACCACAATTATTATTATTAGATGAACCACTTTCTGCGCTTGATTCCGCACACAAAAAAGAGATTATTCCTTTCTTTCAAAAAATCAAAACAGAACTCAAAATTCCGATGCTGTATGTGAGTCATGATAAATCTGAAATCAAACAACTCACTCACGAGATTTGGTATCTATAAATAACGTTGTAATAAAGCAAGAAACTTTTGTATTTCTTCTTCATTAATATGTTCAGCATCCTTTAGTACGTGTTCTTTTAAGTGTTATTCAATTAATTGATTCATTAAACCATTTACAACAGTACCTTTTGAGTCGGATAACTCAACTCAAGCTCAATAGTTTAAACAAAGAGATACAGGATCAAACCAGAAAGTGCTGAAGCAAAGATCACGTAAAGAACATTCATCTGAAATTTAAAGAGTGCGATCATCGCTGCAACGGTAATGATTGCCGCTTCGTAGTTAAATGCATGATCAAAACCATTTGGCCACAGCACGTGATAGCTAAAGAATAGAGCAAGATTAAGAATTACACCTACAACAGCAGCGGTGATCGCAGTGAGTGGTGCGGTAAACTTAAGCTCGTTATGTGTAGATTCAATCAGTGGTGCGCCAGCGAAAATAAAAACGAAGGAAAAGAGAAAGGTAAACCAAGTAACAATCACTGCAGCTACTGCACCTGCAAGAAACAGATGCTCAGTTCCAAGTAAAGCTTGATTAAAGCCACCCAAGAAGCCTACAAACGCTACAACCATAATTAAAGGGCCAGGTGTACTTTCTCCGAGAGCCAATCCATCAATCATTTGAGTGGGATTTAACCATCCGTAGTAATTCACTGCACCTTGGTAAACATAAGGCAACACAGCATATGCTCCGCCAAAAGTAAGCAAGGCTGCTTTAGTAAAGAACCATGCCATCTGAGTATAAGCGTGTTGCCAGCCTAGGCTGAAGGTCAATAGTAAGATCGGAATACACCATAAAAATGCTGTGATAAGTACAATTTTAGCGAGATTCGCCCAGCGAAAAATAGCATGGGCAGGTGGTGGTGTATTGTCATCAATCAGTGCTGCACCATAATTTTTTTGATTACTTTGATGAGATGCTTGCTGACTAAATAAATGTGGCTGCTTTTTACTGAGTAAATATCCAAGTATTGCGGCACAGAATACAATCAATGGAAATGGGATATTAAAGAAAAATATCGCGATAAAAGCAGCCGCTGCAATGAGCCATAAGAATTTGTTCTTGAGTGTGCGACTACCTATGCGATAAGTTGCATGAAAGACAATTGCCGTGACCGCTGGTTTAATCCCATAAAATAAACCTGCGATAATTGGGACATCTCCAAACTGTGCATAAATCCATGACAAGACAATCAGGATAAACAACGAGGGCAGCACAAATAGAATGCCTGCTACTAAACCACCTATAGTACGGTGCATTAACCAGCCGATGTAGATGGCAAGTTGCTGAGCTTCAGGTCCAGGCAACAAGATACAATAGTTGAGTGCATGTAAAAATCGTTTTTCAGAGATCCAACGCTTTTGTTCAACTAGCTCCTGATGCATCACTGCAATTTGACCTGCGGGTCCACCAAAACTAATAAATCCAAGTTTTAGCCAAAATAACAAGGCTTGCCAAAAAGGGATGTGGTCAGGTGCTGTGGTTGCATCAGATTGCTGCATAATCATTCTCAAATAGAGCGTTTATTTTTTTGAATATCGTGACTTTATTGCACATCATATGAAGGTGATGATTCTATATGAATCCAATTTATTTCTTTATATATTTTATTGCTTTGATAATTCAAATTGATGACTTTTCATAAGTTTATTTCACGTCTAAAGATTAAAGAATCCAGCTTATATATCTTTAAATTGCATAAACAACGCATTTTTTCTTATTTTTAATCATAAAGTGTGACGCATACCATAAGCCTATATTATTGAAAGATCATCTAATTATGGGCATCAAGAACTCCAAGCCGCTAATTGTTACTGCGATCGTCCTAGTGGCGATTGTTGCTTTTATTGTTTATCAAAATCAAAAGGATGCTGCACCAACTCAATCTAAAAATAATAAAGCGGTGGTGATTGCCTATCAAACAGGTATTGATCCGACCAAGGTTGCACAGGCAAATGGAGAATATGAGCGTGATACTAATCAAGCAATTCAATGGCGTAAATTTGATGCAGGTTCAGATGTAGTTAATGCATTGGCTTCGGGTGATGTAGTGATCGGCAATATCGGTTCTAGCCCTCTGGCTGCTGCTGCAAGTCGTGATTTACCGATTGAAGTCTTTCTGGTGACGGCTAAATTAGGTGGTTCTGAGGCATTGGTGGTGAGCAACAAATCAGGCATTAAAAACCCGCAAGATTTGATTGGTAAAACCATTGCTGTACCATTCGTTTCAACCACGCATTACAGCCTATTGTCAGCACTCAAACATTGGAATATTACGGATAACCAAGTCAAGATTATTAACTTACGTCCACCAGAAATCACAGCAGCTTGGGAGCGTGGTGATATTGATGCGACCTATGTTTGGGAACCTGCCTTAAGCAAAGTCAAAGCGACTGGTCATGTCTTAACAGACTCGAAACAAGTCGGTGAATGGGGCGCACCAACCTATGATTTATGGGTGGTTCGTAAAGATTTCGCTGAGAAAAATCCTGAGTTCTTAAAAGCCTTCGTGAGAACCAGCTTAAAGCAGATTGAAAGCTATAACCAAGATCCTAAAGCATTTGAGCAAAATGCAGACAATATCCAGAAAATTGCCCAACTGACAGGTTCTGATGCCAAAGATATTCCATTGCTTCTTGCAGGAAATATATACCTTGACCGTCAGCAGCAACAAGCTACTTTATCACGTGAATTTGCAAAGAATATTTTCGATACAGCCACTTTCTTAAAAAGCCAAGGCAAGGTGGATCAAGTAAATCCTGATTATCAAGGTAATGTCACCACCCAATTCTTACAGCCATAGGAGATCTAAATGAGCGTATTAGCTGCGGAGCATTTTCATTTAACCTTTCCAAACCAGAAGATGCCTGTATTGAAAGATATCAATCTGAAGATTGAAGAAGGCACTCTGACTGTAATTTTGGGTGAGTCTGGTTGTGGTAAAACTACATTACTGAATATTTTGGCAGGTTTTCAAAAACCAAGTTCAGGACAGATCAAACTTGATGATGAAGTATTAATGACGCCTGATGCTCGCCGTGCAGTGGTGTTCCAAGATCATGCGTTGTTACCGTGGTTAAATGTCTCTGAAAATATCGGTTTTGCTTTACAGCTCAAAGGTTTAAAAGAGCAAGAAATTCAACAGCAAGTCGATGCAATTCTTGAAATTGTCGGCTTGAGTCATGTGGCTAAAGCCAATATTTGGGAATTGTCAGGTGGCATGAAACAACGGGTTGGTATTGCACGTGCTTTGATTAGCCATGCAGCCTTTATTTTATTAGATGAACCTTTTGCTGCGCTTGATGCATTTACCCGTGAAACTATGCAGCAATTGGTGTTGGATTTATGGATACAACAAAATAAATCTTTTTTCCTCATTACCCATGACATTGAAGAAGCGTTATTGCTCAGCAATCAACTGGTATTGATGACAGCTCGTCCAGGAAAGATCGTTGAAACTTTAAAACTAGATTTTGCAGAGCGCTATAAGCAAGGCGAATCGATTCGTACGATTAAATCCGATACAAAATTTATTCAGTTACGTGAGCAATTGTTTGAACGCCTACGTGTACAGAAACAAGCAGGGTATGAGGAGACTGTATGACGGGAGAAGCAAAAAATACAGCCTATGAGCTAAGTAACACCGCAGAGTTTGCACAAATTGAGCCGAAACAATCAGCTTCAAGACGAAATGCTGTAGCTGATTTTCTCGCTCGTCATCGTAGTTTGGTGCTTAGTTTATCGAGTGTTATCAGTGTGCTGGTGATCTGGTATTTGATCACTGCTTTAAAAATTGTTCCAAGTTTGTTTTTGCCAAGCCCACAAGCGGTATGGCAGAAGTTTCTCGAAGTCAGTCAACAAGGCTTTATGAAAGCGACTTTATGGCAACATTTAGCCGCCAGTATTTCTCGTGTCTTATTGGCTCTGGTCGCCGCGATTGCGATTGGTGTGCCTTTAGGTTTATGGATGGGCTTGAACAAATGGGTGCGCGCGGTACTTGATCCTTTGGTTGAGCTGTTACGTCCGATACCACCTCTAGCCTATTTGCCATTATTGGTGATTTGGTTCGGGATTGGTGAAACCACTAAAGTACTTTTGATTTTCTTTTCCATCCTTGCACCTGTGATTATCAGCAGTACCCATGGCGTAATCAGTCATCAGCTTAATCGTGAGCGTGCAGCCTTATCTTTGGGTGCAAGCCAATCGCAAGTGTTTTGGCATGTAATTCTGCCGACAGCTTTACCGCATATCTTAACGGGTATTCGCATTGGTCTAGGTGTTGGCTGGTCAACTTTAGTGGCTTCTGAATTAGTCGCAGCAGATCGAGGTATTGGTTTTATGGTGCAGTCTGCAGCACAGTTCCTAATCACCGATACAGTAGTTCTCGGCATTATTGTTATTGCGATTGTCGCAGTCAGTTTTGAATTGTTTTTGCGTTGGTTACAGAAGCAATTATCTCCTTGGTATGGCCAACAGTTATAAGTGCAAATTGTAGAGAATAGAGCGTTAGAAATGACTTTAAACATTGAAATCATTAAATCAACCATTGGTGCCATTATTCACGATGTTGATTTAAATATGGTTGATGAAAATACAACACAACAGATTCAACAGGCTTTGCTAGATCATCATGTGATTTTCTTTCGTAATCAACAATTGGCACCACAAGCACAAGCTGAACTTGCTAGTGGTTTTGGTTCTTTACATATTCACCCTATTTTCCCAACAGTAGAAAATGTGCCTGAAATTATCGTACTGGACAGCTGGAAACAAGACTTACGTGATAATGAGCTTTGGCACACCGATGTGACTTTCAGTCAGAAACCGCCGTTGGGCTGTGTATTACAAGCCATCAAGATTCCACCTGTCGGTGGTGACACACTTTGGTCGAGTGGCGCAGCGGCTTTTGCTGCCTTGGATCAAGGTTTACAGCAAAAGTTAAAAGGGTTAACCGCAACGCATGATATTCGTCAGTCTTTCCCGATTGAACGTTTTGCGCATAATGATGTTGAGCGTAAAAAACTGGAAGAAACGTTTAAGCGTAATCCACCTGTTGTTCATCCTGTGGTGAGAACGCATCCTGTAACTGGTCAGCCGATTTTGTTCGTGAGTGAAGGTTTTACTACGCGTATTAATGAGCTTCATGAAACTGAAAGCGCTGAATTGCTACAGTATTTATTTGCGCATGCCACCAATGAACAGTTTCATTTGCGTTGGCAGTGGCAGGCAGGTGATGTGGCGATTTGGGATAATCGTTGTACACAGCATAAGGCTTTATTTGATTATGGTAATGCGCATCGGATTATGCACCGTGCCACGATTAATGGTGATGTACCGTTTTATCAAGCGGCAAGTTAAGGCTTTATTTAGCTTAGAAAGCTTGGGTAAATCCTGAGGTTTTTGATTATTGGGGCTGAGATTATTTCCAGTATTTGATACTCGGTAATCTCATCCACAACCTGCGTGGTTTTTATAAAGTTTAGTTTCTGCGAAAGATTTAAAAAGATTACAAGAAGTGGACAGGTTTTGTGGATGAGGATGCTTTTGGTTACTTTGGGCGAAACCAAAGTAACTCCAGCTGAAGGCTTATCCTTAAATTGAATGAGAGCACGGCACGATTCCGTTAACGTCCATCTTTCAATAAATTAACTCAATATTTAAAGCAGAAATTAGTGGTTGAATTCATCCATGCCGCCGAGCGCGGTAGTGAATTTTTGCGAGAATTTAAAATTACAAGAAAAAGCATTTACGGTCCGGTTTTATCTGCATCTGCGCTTGGAAATTTCTAGACCGTTTGATTCTTAGGCATTAAGTAAAATGATCTCATGTTTATAAACCGAAGGCGCTTGCCCAGTCCAGCGTTTAAAGGCACGTCGGAATTCGCGGAGCTCGCTAAAGCCCAGTTGTAGACTGATCTCACTCATGGATAGGTTTTGTTCAAGGAGTTGCTTTGCTTTACGTTCCAGTACATTTTGTCGAATTTGTTGAAAACTCAGACCTTCCAATAATAATTGCCGTCTTAGATGGCGTTCACTAATACGCAAATGCTCAGCAGCTTGCTGCATCTTGAAACGTTCAGGTAATTGCTGTTCAATTAAATGATCGAGTAAATGCACATAGCCCACCTGATTGAGCTGATCAATTTCTTTTAGGGCCTGTTCACAGATTTGGATGGCAGTTGCATAGTTGGCTGGGCTGTAATTCTTTAAGCCACGTTGCAACATACTGGTATTAAAGCGGATGATATTTTTAGGACTGTTAAATTGAATCGGGCAGCCAAAGATAGTTTTATATTGTTCTTGGTATTGGTTGGGGAAATAGCTGAGTTCAAGACTGATCACATCATCATGATCGCCCAGCATCGCGTTTAGACAAGTGATGATGCTGCTAAATAATTCATCATAAAAGAAGGCTTTCAAATCAGCACATGGATGAGACTCAGTCACTTCCACCTCACACATATCTGTTTGGAGACTAAAGTTGATATTGAGCACGCTGCCAGAAATACGATGGTAACGCAGCGCAATGTCTAAAGCATCAGCCACGGTCTTGCACGATTGCATGGCAAAACCCAAAATTCCCATTGAAATCAAACCTTCACTACTGCCAAGTTTTAAGCCGAGGTCGGGGTGTTGATAAGCTGTCATGGCTTGACGAATAACATCACAAAGCTGGGTAAAACGAACCACCCCTTGGGTTTGCCGTATTTGTGCAATGTCTAAACCTGAATTCTCAAACCATGCAGCATAATCCCACTGTTGCTGCTCTGCATAATGGATCAGGCTCGCCAGAATGGTGGGTGGAATAAATTGCTGTTGATCATTTTTATCGCTGGTACGTATAGGCATAAGTCCGTTTTGCCCCCCACAGAAAAGTGTCTTTAACCCTGTTGGGTATCGCATAATTTTGATTAACTTTCAACGTGCTTTAACACAGTTAGAAAAAGAATTGAAAGGAAGTCGTGATGTATCAGGTGGGTTGGGACAAGCAGCAAATCAAAATTACACCGAAAGGCTATGCCATGTTTGGTTATGGGCAATGGTCACATCGGGCCTATGAGCAGCGCACAGCTTTATTTGCACGTAGCGTGAGTATTGTCGATCAACAACATAACCGATTACTCATCTGTTGTCTGGACGTAGGCTGTATTACCCATGCGATACGTAGTCAAACCGTAGCGCGACTCACACAAATTCTAGATTCACCATTTGATGAAAATCAATTGGTCCTCATGGCAACCCATACTCACTCAGGACCTGGTGGTTGTCGCTATGAAGCTTTATACAATATGCCAACGCCTGGTTTTGTACCTGAACATTTAACTGTCATTGTTGAGGCGATTGTACTGAGTATTCAAAATGCGATTGCATCTGAACAAGACACCGAGATTTTTTTAAGTACGCAGCATTTTCCAGAACAGACACCTGTCGCATGGAATCGTTCGATCAAAGCCTACAATCGTAATCTAGAAGTTCAGCCACGTAACGAAGCTGAAACGCATTTAGCTTTGAACCGAGAAATGCAGCTGATCGGTTTCTATCGTGGACAAAAACTACAGTCCTTTATTTCCTTATTTGGGGTACATGCAACCTGTTTGGGAAATTCTTTAAACGCCTATGATGGTGATAATAAAGGCTACGCAGCCGCATTCTCTGAGCAGGCTTTAATTGAGCAAGGAATCCAAAATCCAGTCACAATTTTTGCACAAGCAACCGCAGGGGACGTATCACCGCATTTTCATGGCAAAGATCAGCTCAAGATCCGTAATAAGATTAAAGGCGAGCAGGAATATCAATACGCGCAACAAAATGGGCGCTACCAAAGTGAATTGGCTTTGACAGCTCTACAATCAAATATTCCTAAAAATTTGCAAAAAGTCGCAGGCAAGATCGATGCTGTTTTGTCCTATGTAGACCTGAGCAATATTGAAATTCCAGATCAGTTCGCAGCGGGTCAAAAGCATGCAAAGACCAGTCAGCCTTGTCATGGCACCGCATTTTTTGCAGGTACACCTGTTGATGGTCTAGGTGCACCCAAACCCTTAATTATGGGGATGCAATTTTTAGCGGATCAATTTCGTAAACAAAAAATGAAGAATCCAAAAGCAGCAGACTTTGAGGTGTATCAGCAGCTTTATGCCTCTCAAGGACCAAAACAGATACTACTGGAAGCGGATGCCAAAAAGATTTTAGGTCAGCCGATTGGTTTTCCGCCGAGTATTCTTGATCCGCTGATTGCTGAGATGAACCGACAAGTCAAAGCCGGTGCAATTCAGTACAGTCCTTTAGTCCCAAGTATTATTCCATTACAGATTGTGCGATTAGGTCAGTTAGCACTGGTCTGTTGTCCGGGAGAATTTACCACCATCGCAGGGCAGTGTGTGGTCGACACCTCTAAACAGACACTTGCCGTACAGGCTTCAATTGAACGAGTGTGGTTGGCATCCTACTGCAATGATTATATGGGTTATGTCACCACCTATGAAGAATACCAAGTGCAAGCCTATGAAGGGGGACATACCTTATTTGGTCAATGGACACTGGCTGCCTGTCAGAGCAAGTTCCAAGGCTTAGCAGAACAGTTATTATTAGAAAAAGATAAGCGTCATTACGATGAAATGACACGACCACCGCATATTCCTGTGCAGGAACTCGCAAAACGCACTAATCATGGCAATTTAAAAACTGCCGTTAGCCAAGGAGAGGCAGTATGAGTGATTTAACACAAGGTATTTGGTCAAACTGGTCTGGTTTTCAAAAATCTATGCCGCAACAGATTTTGCAACCTGCCAATATTCAAGAACTACAGTCCATTGTTCAGGCGCAGCAAAAAATACGGGTAGTCGGTGCTGGGCATTCCTTTACGCCGTTGGTGTGTACCGATGCAACCTTATTGTCTTTGGACCATATTGCGGGAATTGCATCGACTGATCTTGACCGATGTCAGAGCAGTATTTATGCAGGCACACGCTTATATGACCTAGACCAACATTTACAACTGCAATCCATCAATCAGGCTTTAATGAATCAAGGAGATATTGATCAGCAAAGTCTGGCGGGTGCAGTCTCTACAGGCACACATGGTACAGGTGCAGATTTACATTGTATTTCAGCCTATGTTGAAGCTTTTGAGCTATTGACGGCATCAGGTGAAATCCTGAAATGTAGTCGCACAGAGCATCCTGAAATCTTTGCCGCAGGGCGAGTCTCTTTGGGTAGCTTGGGTATCCTGACTCAGATCACCATGCAGAATCGCCCTCGCTATAAACTCAAAGAACATATTGAACTTTGTCCAGTCGAGGACATTATGCAACACATTCAGCAATGGAAGCATCAGCATCGACATATCGAGTGCTTTGTGTTTTCCCATGAAAAGCAGTTGATGCTGAAAACATTGGATGAGACAGATGAAGCGGTTTTGCCCCGTAAGGAAAATTTCCCATCGGATGATACTTTATTGACCTTATGCTCCGAGCTGACCAAAAAATTTCCTTCGCTGAATCCTTATTTACAGAAGCTACTCGGCATTTTTGTTAAACCAACCACCTATGTTGATTGGTCGAGCAAAATATTTCCAACACCGCGTAATACCAAGTTCAATGAAATGGAGTATCAGATTCCTGTTGATCGTGGAATTGAGTGTTTGGATGAAGTCTTGAATGCTTTAAGAAAGTATAAAGTTGCTACCTTTTTCCCGCTCGAATTTCGCTTTGTGAAGGGGGATGATATTTGGCTCAGTCCATTTTATCAGCAGGATTCCATTTCGATCTCGGTTCATCAATATCATAAGCAAGACCCGCGTTTGATTTTTGATGTGGTTGAGCCAATCTTGCAAAAATATAAGGGGCGTCCGCATTGGGGTAAAATGCATCAAATGAACAAGACACAGCTTCGGGCTTTATATCCAAAGTGGGATGATTTTATGGCTTTGCGTCAGCAGCTTGACCCAGAAGCTAAGTTTTTAAATCCCTATCTGGAAAAGCTGTTTTTAGGTTAAATCGAATTTTTATGAGTTGGAAGTACTTATCAGAATCATATCGAATTGCCATCCAATTAAGGGTGAAGCTTTCGGTTAGATTTACTTTGGTTTCGTCTTGAGAAGCATTTCAAGCTTTGCAAGATGTATTTAAACTCTTGCGTTTTGCCAAAGCTTTAGTCGCTTTGGCTTGCTCAGGTTGTAGATGACATTCCCTCGTATAAGATAGTTTTTAGGATCACGATTAAATAAAAAGGTATAGCCATGTTGGGTCATTATTTTAAACAACTCAATCTCGACCTGAAAAAACAGGGGATTGCCACTCCGCAACTCATTATCGATGAAGCAGCGTTAAAACAAAATATCCAGCATGTTCAGATTCGACTTGCTCATGCCAAACATTTAAAGGCACGCTTGGTGGTGAAGTCATTAGCGAGCCTAGATTTACTCAAATTGTTATCTGAACAACTGAATACGCAAAGTTTTATGGTGTTCCACCAACCACATATCATTTCAATCTTAGAAAATTTTGCTGAAGCCGATATCCTGTTAGGCAAACCGATGCCTGCCCAAGCGGTTCGTCAATTTTTTGAACAGCATGCAGAATGGGCGAATGCTAAAATTCAGTGGCTGATTGATAGCAAGCAACGCTTACAGCAATATTTGGAGATTGCACAGCTCTATTCGCTATGTTTGGATGTGAATATTGAAATTGATGTGGGTTTACATCGTGGTGGCGTGCAATCGGCAGCTCAAATGGTCGAAATATTAAAGTTGATTCAACAGTATCCACAGTATTTAAAGCTTTCTGGTTTGATGGGCTATGATGCACATGTCAGTAAAATTCCAGCCATCATCAAAAAGCCTGAATTGGCTTATCAAAGCTCGCAGCAGACCTATGCCGATTACCAAAAGCTAATTAAACAGCAGTTCCCAACGCTGTGGAGGGATGAGCTTTGCTTTAATGGTGGTGGTAGTCCAACCTTTAGTCATCATACAACTAAAAGTGTATGTAATGATTTGTCCTTTGGTTCAATACTCTTGAAACCAAGTGATTTTGACAGTGAATTTTTAAGGGCATTGCAACCTGCGTTATGGATTGCTGCGCCTGTATTAAAAATACTGCCATTTACTCAACTTCCTTCTATGGCTTTATTGGATAAATTGCCACATAAATGTAAGGCACTGTTTATTTACGGTGGCTATTGGTTAGCAAATTATGTTTATCCTCATCAAGCGCATACTCATGTATTGTATGGACGCAGCAGTAATCAGGAATTGGTCAATGTACCGAAGGATTGCGATATTCAAGTCGATGATTTTGTGTTTTTAAGACCGACGCAAAGCGAAGCGATTATTCCTCAGTTTTCTGAGTTAAAGCTTTATCGCAAACATGCATTTGAAACATGGGAAACGTTTAGAGAATAATGAATTAGAGCTATTGTTATTTAAATAATAGCTCTAATTGTGATTGGTTTAGTGATCGTGTTTATGGGTATGAAAATCTTCATTTTTACGGAAGCGTAAATAATTCTCAAATTGTTCACAATATTCGTCAAAATTATCTTCTAACATCATTTGAAACTGTTGAAGCAAATAAGACATGACTTGCTCTTTAGCATCACGCATTTCATTACCATCTTTAAAATTATTTGCAGCAACCCATGTATTAAAACGAGCTGTTGCAAATAACATTGCGGCACTGACTTGGGCACGCAACTCTTCAGGCTTGGCTTGTTTACCTTTTGGTGGACGACAAAACTCATTGGCTTGTTTGATAAATTCATCAGCACGCTCAAAAAATACGGCATTTAACGCTTCTTCTTCCGTCACATCGGTGGCGTTGATTTTTTGAGACATGATCATTTTCCAACAAAAATAAGACGTCTTATTATAGTCAAAGCCTTGTCGAAACTAAACCTTTGCCTTAATCTAAAATAGCCTAAGCAATTCGAATAATTATCATGCAAGATGCAATCGCGATTCAAAGCTTAAAAACAGATATCGCTTTACTTCGTCAACATATTTATCCACCTCAATATTTGGAACATGTTGAAGATTTACCGATTTATTATGGTCTAAAGGATCAGGTTGATGAATATTATCGTCAATGGGAGCCATTAATTGAAAGGGCACAGCAGTTATGTCAACCCTTTATGGAAGATGAGCCTGTAGATGCAATTCATCTTCCGAGTCATTTGAATCTGCCATTGTTTTTCTTTCACGTCGATCGTATTCGAATCAATAAAACCCGTGCCAAAGAATCTAAAACTTTTTGTGGAGTTGCTGCGCTGGTCGAAAAGTGTGGGCAATTTGATACAGATCAGATTTTTGCGATGCAAGAATGGTTAGGGAGTGATGACACTGCTGCTTTGGTGGCTCATCGTGAGTTTATTGATTTACGCACTTACGTGTTTCAGCATGGACAAAGTGAATATACGCGTACCCGTTTTTATATGAATGCCGTCATTTTAAGTGTTGAGCCACATTTTAAATTGGTGGATGCACGTGATAAACCACGTAAGCAGCGTAATGACAGTTATAGTGATCCGATTGCGGATAATGGAACATGGAAGATTTTTGGGAAGTATCGGTAAATGATTTAAGCAAAATATGAAGATATTATCTGCCTGCTAAAGAATTCATTTTCATTTTTCGTTAAGGTGAGCAAGACCTCAAAAATTATGAATAACCGAATACCTTTTGTATAGGTGGTGCCTTACTTTTGACTGGGCAAAAGTAAAAAAACCTTCTGTTAAGCTGATGGCACATCCTTGATGCCACAGCTTAACGGCGGCATTCATGCCGCCAGAACGATAACAGAGTGAGGTAATTTTCCCTTGCGGAGCAATCAATCCTTATCCCAAAAAGCGTCCTGAGCAGATAGGGTCTGAAGCTTTTTATTCGCTTTCTTAGCAACGTGTGGCTGTTGTGCCTTAACCCAACCTAAAGCAAATAAAAATTGAGGTTGTTTTTCTGACTGCTGTTCAAAAATCTGTTCAGCGACAAATAAATCATTATAAAAACCTAAATATTCCTGAATTGGCTGCAATTTATTTAAGAATTGTTGAACCTCTTTTTCAGGATAAAGATCAGAAATAAAGTCGATGCAATAACGCAATTGTTTTACTCTTTTACGAGTACGATGTTGTTCTTCTAAAGCAAGTGATGAAAAATGTTCTGCATCCTTGAGGATTTTTTGATAGAGCTTGGTTAAGCTTTTCGCGGCTTGTTTAGTGACTTTAGACTTTGATTCAGATTCACTATAGCTAAAGTTGAGTAATGATAAAAATAGCTCAGTGGTTTGAGTACGACTGAAAATCTGGGCAATGTTAGTTTCATCTGACGTTGGAAGCTTGAATACAAAATCACAAACTTTCTGAATTAAAGGAATGACTGAATCTTGAATTGCATCATTGTCACGCGAATCGCCCAAAGCTCTAAAAATTTCAGCTAAATGACTTTCCCAAGACTCATCAACTTGGGTTGACCAGTTTGAAAAATGTTTTAATGCTGAGCGCAAACGTCTTATTCCCACCCGTGCTTGATGAATATGATCTGCTTCTGCAACACCATCAGCAATCGCTGCTGCATTAGGTAAAATATGATTTAACGTATTTTCGACAATTTGTTTGATTGCTTGATCAGCACGAATATCCGATTCTAATTTGAGCGTTTTTGCTTTAGTGGCTGGAGAGACACGTTTAGCTACTGCAAGCAAATTACCACGTTCAGCCTTACTGCGAACATCTAGCCATAATTGGTATTTCTTCACCCATGTATTTGCAAATGTAATTAGGTCTTGGGGTGAACCTTGTTTTAGTTCAAATTCAACTTCACATATTTTGGCTTGATCAGTAGGGGTGCGAATTTCACCATCATCTAAACAGACTTCGATTTGCGAACTCCCAAATTCAAACACATGAAATGTACGTTGCACATCTGTTTGGAATTGAAGCAGTAGTTCAGCAGATGAATCACCTAACACATCACGTAGTACACGTTGAACGGTTTGATTATTCTTATAAAGTGATAAGTCCAATACAGGCTCTTGTTCGCATTTACCTAAATAAATATCTTCTTCAATGCGTTGCAAATGATTTTTACTGGCTGCCTTAAAGGTTTGTACCCAATGATCACCTTCTTGACGCAGACGAATGGCCACATAATTTTTTGCTAATAGACGATCAGCAGTATCATAGTATTTTGCTTGTAAACGAATTTTTTGAGCTGATTGTTTATTTAAAAATTGTAGAACACTTTTTTTCTTAGATTCAGGTAGCTGAAATTTAAGCTCTATTTCCATGATGTTATAACTCCTGACCGTATAAGGTAAATATTCTAAAATGAGTATAACGTGTTGATCTCAGAAATTATTGTAAAGATCTTTTAAGTCTCGTTAAGGATGGCTCACAATGACTTTATTTTGAGCAAAAAATACTTTAAGTTGTGGATAGTTTTAAAAGATTAGGATGATCCACATGAATGTACCAGCTAAGATCGATAAGCCAGTAGAATTCACATTGCGAATTAAAGACTATAATGATTTTTACCGCTTTTATTTAACCGAACATCGTAGTATTGCGAGCCGACGTTTGCATGTAGCAGGCAGTACACTAGGTTTGTATTTTTGGAGTAAAGCGATTCGTCAGCGCAAAGCAAAATATTTGGCTTATGGCTTATTGTCTGGTTATGCATGTGCATGGGTTGGACACTTTTTCTTTGAACACAATAAGCCTGCAAGTTTTAAACAACCACTTTATAGTTTTATTTCAGATTGGCGTATGTTTTCTGATGTGGTTCGTGGTCGTCTAAGTTTGATTGATCGTAAGTTCGATAAGATTGAATCGTAAGTTTTATATTAAAATTAGATATTTAAAAAAGCTGCCATATGGTGGCTTTTTTGTTCTAATGTCTCGCTATTTATCATGTAAATACATTCTCTGTCTTTAATTTCTAATTAAGAAAATATACCCTGAACCTATTATATTTTTAGCGAAATTTTCATGCGCGGTTTATACCTGATTACCAATGACGATCCAATCCAATTATTATTAGAAAAATTAGAAGTTGCTTTGGCAACAGGACAGATTGCGATTCTGCAATATCGCCGTAAGAAAGTGGCTAAATCAGATCAGCCAAATGAAGTAGAGCAGATCAAAGCACTCTCTGAAAAGTATCAAACTCCATTAGTGATTAATGATGATTTGGCTTTAGCAGAACAATTTGGTTTAGGTGTCCATCTAGGGCAGTCTGATGGTGAAATTACGGAAGCCATTGCATGCTTGCCTCAAGGAGTAATTATCGGACGTACCTGCTTAAATTCATTAGAATTGGCAGAAAAGGCAATTTCTGAAGGTGCAACTTATGTGGCCTTTGGTGCTGTCTATGCAACTTCAACTAAACCTGAGGCGGGTAATGTTGGGATCGATGTGATCAAACAGGCGAAACAAAAGTTTGTTTTGCCGATTTGTGCCATTGGTGGTTTAACTGTAGAAAATTCTCAAGTCGTGATTGAGGCTGGGGCAAGCCTTTGTGCGGTCATTAGTGATATATTAGGAAAATCAACAGCCGAAATTCCTGCTCGTGTAGAAGCATGGGCACAGTTATTTGCGTAAATTTTTATTCGTCTTGTGGAATTGTAAGCATTTTTTCAAATGTTTGTAATTCCTCATTTTAGATTCTAGGTTGAACATTTTATGAGTTTATCTCCAAAGCAAGAACAGTTATTTAAACAAGCAAATAAACATATACCAGGTGGCGTGAACTCACCTGTACGTGCATTTAACGGCGTTGGCGGTACACCAGTCTTTATTGAAAAGGCGAAAGGTGCATATTTATGGGATGTTGACGGTAAGCGATATGTGGATTACGTAGGTTCATGGGGACCTATGATTTTAGGTCATGCACATCCAGATATTATCCAAGCAGTACAAACTGCGGCGGAAGATGGTTTAAGTTTTGGTGCGCCAACGGTATATGAAACCACTTTAGCAGACACAATTTGCGAGATCATGCCTTCAATTGAAATGGTTCGTATGACCAGTTCAGGTACTGAGGCGACCATGACTGCCATTCGTTTAGCGCGTGGTTATACAGGTCGTGACAAGATCGTTAAATTTGAAGGCTGTTACCACGGTCATTCAGATTCATTATTAGTGAAAGCAGGGTCGGGTTTATTGACGCTTGGTGAAGGTGAGCCAACATCTAAAGGTGTACCTGCTGATTTTGCCAAACACACTTTAACGCTACCGTATAATAATATCGAAGCGCTGAAAGAATGTTTTAGCAAGTTCGGGAATGAGATTGCTGGGGTAATCATTGAGCCTGTAGCAGGTAATATGAACTTAGTGACACCAATTGACGGTTTCTTACAAGCGATTCGTGATGTTTGTGATGAATATAAAGCAGTCTTTATTATTGATGAAGTGATGACGGGTTTCCGTGTTGCTTTAGGTGGCGCACAATCAGTCTATAACGTAAAACCAGATTTAACTACCTTAGGTAAAATTATTGGTGCGGGTTTACCAGTCGGTGCTTTTGGCGGTAAACGTGAAATCATGGAATGCATCGCGCCTTTAGGTGGAGTTTATCAAGCAGGTACATTGTCAGGGAATCCATTGGCAATGCGTGCAGGTATTGCGATGTTCAAGCATCTGCGCGAACCAGAGTTTTATGACAAGCTGGCTGCACAGCTCGCAAAATTACTTGCTGGATTACAAGCTGCGGCAGACGAAGCGGGTATTCCATTTAAAACTCAGCAAGTCGGTGGCATGTTTGGTTTGTATTTCACAGATCAAGAGGACATTACCAGCTTTGATTCAATGTTGGCTTGTGATGTTGAAGCCTTTAAGAAATTCTTCCACGGCATGTTAAAGCGTGGCGTGTATTTGGCACCTTCTGCATTTGAAGCTGGATTTATTTCGTCTATGCATTCAGATCAAGATATTGCAGAGACCATTCAGGCAGCAAAAGAAACTTTTGCAGAAATGAAATAACCCTGTAATGTATATAAAAGCCCGATTTATTCGGGCTTTTTTTATGGACGCATTTTACTTGAGCTGAATAGAGAACTTAACAGGTTTAACAATAGCGCTTCAGCGTAACGGAATCTTACGAAGTTTCTATCTATTTATATAATAAATCTTAGCTATGAATAGCACTAAAGATAAACAATCTTTACTGTACCGCAAGGTAAAATAATGATTGAATAGTAAACTATATTTGCGTTGGTCTTAGGCTGTGCTTTGGACTTGCGTAGGCTGTAGATTGCAGTTGTATCATATCTAAAAGCTTTCTATAAGAAACCCATAGGAATGGAGTAAAACATGAAAACTAAACATTATTTAACATCTGCTGATGTGGAAATTCTAGTTGACGCAGCCTTGCAATATGCAACAGTGCATAGCTTTAATGTCAGCATTGCAGTTGTCGATGACGGTGGAACGTTATTAATGATGAAGCGTATGGATGGCGCATCAGTATTATCGACTGAGATTTGCCAAGAAAAAGCATATTCTGCTGCGGTCAGCCGAAGAGCAACTAAGGCATCGGAAGATATGATTCGAGATGGTAAGATCGGCTTTTTAACGATAAATGCAGCAAAAGGTATGTTGGAAGGTGGTGAGCCCATTGTCTATCAAGGGCAGGTTGTCGGAGCTGTTGGTGTTTCAGGTGTGCAATCTTTTCAAGATGCAGAAATTGCCCAGCATGCGATTCAACAATTTCTAGAGCAACAGACCTAAATCATCGTTTAAATTCGCTTCTGGATGAAATATCGAGAGAAACACGAAAAAAATTAGTAAAAATACGTGTCATGCATTGTAATTCAGCGCTAAGCTTTTTATGATTGCCCGCTTGTTTTCATCCAGTCGTTGGAAGGCTACCTTGAATGATTTTCTAAGTGAACATTTGATTCATCGTGATGAAGATTTTATGGTCATCCATAAACCAGCAGGCTTACTCACTGTACCGGGCAAAACACCTGATTTACAAGATTGCTTGATCAATCGTTTATTAAAATTAGAACCTAAAACATTACTCATTCATCGTTTAGATCGTGATACTTCGGGTATTTTGGTCTTTGGCTTATCCAAATTTGGACAGAGCAATATTTCACGTCAATTTCAAGATCGTCAAACATCAAAAATTTATCAAGCTTTGGTTGCAGGACATTTAGAAGGTCAGGGAGTTATCGATATTCCTGTGATATATGATCCAAGCCGTCCACCACTTCATATCGTTGATGCATCGCATCACAAGCCTGCATTAACAGAATGGCACGCAACTGAACATTTAGAAATTCAAGGACAAGCGGTTACGCGCGTTAAATTGATTCCGATTACTGGTCGTTCTCATCAGCTTCGTGTGCATATGCAACATTTAGGTTGTCCGATTTTGGGGGATACTTTATATGCAACCCAAGAACAACAGCAGCTTTATGATCGTTTGTGTTTACACGCTACTCAACTTAGCTTCACTCATCCTAAAACGGGCGTACAACTATCATTTGATTGTGCTGTCCCTTTTTAATCGTATTTTTTTATTTAAGAGATATAAAGCACGCTATTTCAGTCAGCTTTATGTCAAAATATTAGGGTTGTTTACGAGACTAATTGCTTGTGAATACCAAATTTAAAACTACATAAAGTAGCTTAAACTTTCGTCAGTTTAAAGCATACAATATGTGGGCTAACATGAGAAAAGGTGGAATAAATTGCAGCCGTTTGCTATTGGTCAACGTTGGTTATCAGATACAGAAACTGAACTCGGTTTAGGTGTTCTTATTGATGTAGATGAACGTTCTATCAGTATTTTATTCCCTAAAAGTGATGAAACTCGTGTCTACGCACGTAACAATGCACCTCTATCTCGTATCATCTTTAATGTGAAAGATGAAGTACAGGATCAAGAGGGTACGAAATGGATCGTTGAAGCGATTGAAGATCGTCATGGCGTACTGCGTTACGATGTTTTTCGTACACTAGAAAATGGTGAAGAAGAGCGTAAGTCTCTCAATGAAACTCGTATTGGTGCACAAATTCAGCTGTCAAAACCTTTAGAGCGTCTGTTGGCTAGCCAAGTCGATTATAAAGAGTGGTATGACCTACGTATTGAAGCGATGTTATTACAAGCGCAAATGCATACCAGTCCTTTACGTGGTTTCCTTGGCGCGCGTGTTGGTTTGATTCCACATCAGCTTTATATCGCACATGAAGTCGGTAAACGCTTTGCACCACGTGTTTTATTGGCTGATGAAGTTGGTTTAGGTAAAACCATTGAAGCTGGTTTGATTATTCATCAACAACTTAAAACAGGTCGTTCAGAACGTATTCTGATTTTAGTACCTGATTCACTGCAATATCAGTGGATGATTGAAATGCGTCGCCGTTTCAATTTGCAATTTTCTCTATTCGATTTAACCCGTACTGCTTCGATCAAAGAGCATGATCCTGATCTCAATCCATTCTTAACTGAGCAATGTATTATTGCCAGTGTCGATTTGATGGTTGACCATGAAGATTTACGTGAGCAAGCTGTCGAAGCAGGTTTTGATTTACTGGTTGTCGATGAAGCACATCACTTAATGTGGAGTGAAGAAGAAGGCGGTAATGATCGTTATGATCTTGTCGAAGAATTAGCTGAACAAACTGCGGGTGTGTTGCTTCTTACTGCAACACCTGAACAATTGGGTGTTGAAAGTCATTTTGCTCGTCTTCGTTTGCTCGATCCGCAACGTTTCAGCAGCCTTGACCGTTTCCTTGATGAAGAAGAACAATATCAACAGACTGCAAAAATTGCAGAAGTGTTGATGTCTGATGATGCATTAACAGAAGAACATTTAGCAGCACTTGAAGGCTTATTGGGTCATCGAATTGATGATCAGCCTGAACATCGTATGCGTGCGATTCATGAATTATTAGACCGTCATGGTACAGGTCGTATATTATTCCGTAATACGCGTGAAGCAATCCAAGGTTTCCCTGGTCGTGATTGCCAGCCAGCACCTTTACCAGCACCAGAAAGCTGGTCATTTGATGGCAAAATGCGTGAGCAAATGTGGCCAGAAGAAGGTCAACTTGATGGCGCATGGATGGAAAATGATCCGCGTGTACCTTGGTTGATGGAAGTTCTACGCAAAGATTTAAAACACAAAAAAGTGTTATTGATTGCGCGTAGTGGTCCAGTGGTCGAAGCATTGGAAAATGTCTTACGTTTACATGCTGGCATTCGTACAGCCATGTTCCATGAAGGGATGAGCTTATTAGAGCGTGACCAAGCAGCAGCTTATTTTGCTGAAGACAGTTATGGTGCTCAAATTCTTCTTTGTTCTGAAATTGGTTCGGAAGGGCGTAACTTCCAGTTTGCCAGTGATTTGATTTTATTCGATCTACCTGCTAACCCTGACGTATTAGAACAACGTATTGGTCGTTTAGATCGTATTGGTCAAGAAAACCGTATTCAAATTCATGTACCTTACTTAATGGGTACAGCACAAGAACGTATGTTCCGTTGGTACAACGAAGCACTCAATATTTTCAGCAGTATTTCTCCTACGGCGCAAACGCTACAAGAGAATTTTATTGTTGAACTGAAAGATTGCTTGTTGGCAGATCAAGGTCAGACCTTTGAAGATTTACTTGAAGAAGTGAATGTTCAGCGTCAAGCTTTGGAAGCTGAACTCCAAGCAGGGCGTGATCGCCTACTTGAGTACAACTCTTGCCGTCCTGTTGTGGCTCAGGGTATTGTACAAGCGCTTGAAGATTATGATGACAACACCACCTTGCCAATGTTTGTAAAACGTTTTATGTCATCAACCAATATTGATTTTGATGAGCAAAGCAATGGTACGGTGATTATCAAACCAACTGATCAAATGCAAGTTCAAGGCATTACCTTAGATGAAGAGGGAATGACAGCGACTTTCTATCGTGATCAGGCACAAATCCGTGAAGATGCTCAATATTTGACCTTGGAACATCCATTTATTGAAAGTGTAATGGAAATGATCCGCACCCAATCATTCGGTAGTACCAACGTGGCATTGTTGAAATCAAATGCGTTGAAACAAGGTTCGGTGTTACTCGAAGTGTGGTTTAAAGTTGATGTAGTTGCACCGAAAGCATTGAACCTACCTTCAAGCTTACCAAAGCAATTGATTCGCGTATTACTCAGTGAAAATGGTCAGGACTTGTCAGCTAAGATCGATCCAAGCATTTTACGTCCATATTTGCATCACTTAGATGGTAATAGCTGCCGTCAAGTGGTGAAAGCGCGTCGTGATGTGATTGAGACACGTTATGCACAAGCTTTGGATATTGCCAAGACTTCTTTGCCAGAATTGATGCAACAAGCCAAAGAGCATTACAGTGGCAAATGGCAGTATGAAATTGACCGTTTAAGCTATCTCAAACAATTTAACCCAAGTATTCGTCAAGATGAAATCGAACGTCTACAGAAGTTCCAGAAAGAAGGTTTAGGTCTATTGGATGGCTTGTCGGTAACACCAGAAGCCATTCAAGTATTGGTTGTGGTTAAACCCTAATTAAAACAGCAATAAAAAGAGGACTTAATAGTCCTCTTTTTATTGGGTGATTTCTGATTAATTTTGGTCAATATTGGCTTCTAGGAACCATAAATATTGATCTAAATCTTCTAAAGCGGCATGAATAATATCTTCAGAAATTGGATCTTTGATCTCATCAATCGTGTCACGTAAATGATTGGCAACAATACCGTAACGATCAGCTAGTTCTTTTAAATGATCTTGAACTGCATGGATTGCAACAGGGTAGGCTTTCAAATGTGAACTTTCTGCAACAGTTTGGGTTGTCCCTAGCGCTGTACCACCGATTTGAACTGCTCGTTCCGCCACATTATCCAAGTGGGTAATAATCGAGGTACGGAACATATCTAACATTTCATGAACCGCAATGAAGTTACTGCCACGCATGTTCCAATGTGCTTGTTTGGTGAGTAGTGATAGATCAATCAGATTGGCAAGAATTTGATTTAGTATTTTTACAGTGGCTTCTTTGATAGATTCATCTAAATTATTACGTGTATAAACTTTTAAAGCTGCTGAAGAATTCATAGTTACCTCATTCAATTATATAGTGTTTTAGATATGGTGAACAAAAACCACTTGTATGAATTAAAGTCTATGCCTAGATTTAGATGTTGAGTGTTTTAATTCTCTAGGCTTTTGTAAGTTTAGTTATCTTTATTTATCATGGTTTGTTTTTAAGTTGCTAAAGTATATTTTTATTTATCAATATGTTGAGTGTGAACCTCAATAAACTCGTGGAATTTAAACTTAAATCAAACCTGCATCTTTGCATTCGAGTTTGATGTAAGCATAAAAGACGGGAGCAACGATTAATCCGCTTAATCCAAAAATAGACTCAAAAACTAGCATTGCCAAAAGCACTTCCCACGCATTTGCATTAATTTTTGTACCAATAATTTTGGCATTAATAAAATATTCTAATTTATGAATAATCACCAAATAAGCCAACGCGATCGCGGCAACTGAAAGAGAAATGGTTAAACCTGACATGATAATTAAGGTGTTAGAAATCAGATTACCAATAATAGGCAGCAAGCCAAAAATAAAGGTCAGAATGGTCAGTGTCTTGGCAAAAGGTAGATGAATATTGAAAATGGGTAAAACGATAAAGACAAAGATCATAAACAACACTGTATTAATCAGTGAAATCTTCACTTGAGCAAATACGACATTTTTAAAAGAGACTGCAAGTTTTTTAATGCGATGCATTAAAGCTGCTTTAAATATGGGTTGTGGTGCAGCTTGTTTAAAATTCTGAATGGAAACCAAAATACCGATAATTAAACCAATCAGCATAGTGGCAAGGTTATGCAGAATATCGGTCCCTGTATTTTTTACAATCGAGATATTATTTTTGATAAAAGAGAAAATTTGATTTTTGATATCTGCAACGCTATGAGGTAAATATCCGGGTAAATACTTACTCATTTCAGACTGAAATTTGATCAGCGTTTGATCTATTTTAAAGTTAAAAGAATTCAGTCCCGTGCCTTTCAAATCATAGACAACAAAACTGATTAAACTGGTAATGAAGAAACCAATTAAAACAGTCGTTGCTACACCCAAAATGATACTGATAAAGATACGTGCTCGTTGACCATCAATATGTTTTTCAACAACTGTACTTAAACTATTAATAATTTCAAATATTAGAAACCCTGCAAAAAAACTAGGTAAAAGATGCAGGGGAATGATCATCATAAGGAACAAGAACATCAGGATAAAACTGGCAATGATGCTTTGGCGGTCATTCAAAATATTCATTATTCTTAAACCTAATCTAGATGATTATGATCAAATAGTTGAAACTAAATTTGATGATGAATCATATTTCAATGACTGAAATAAGGATTAATCAATTTCGATTTCATCTAAATGACGAGCGCCTTCTAAAATCATTCTAATCATTGTCATAGTTTGTTCTGCAACTTCAGTTCGATGTTCAGATGGAAGCTCAAGAACTCTTGCACCCATGTTAAATACCAATTGTGTAATTGCTTTTGCTGCAATATCAGCATGACTGATTTTGCTATTATTCATTTGCTCTAAACGGATTAAATCTTCTTGTAACTCTTGCTGGAAAAAATTGAGCTGGCGATCAACTGCCGCTTTATAAGACGTTGAGCCAGTATAGCCTTCACGTAATAAGAGACTCAAATTTCCTTCGTCTGCATCTAACTGCTGAATAAACACTTCGACAGAGCTGCGAATAATGCTTTGTTGTAGCGATGCTTGAAGACGTGCTTCGCGAATAATTCGACGCAAAACTAAACCTGAACGATCAATTAATGCAATTGCAAGCTCATCGATATCTTTAAAATGTCGGTAGAAACTATTGGGAGCAATACCTGCTTCACGTGCAATTTCTCTGAGACTCAAAGATGCAATGCTCTTTTGCGGACCAATCAAATTAAGCGTTGCTTGAAACAACTCTTCTTTTGTTATTGTCGCTTTTCTACCTACCGAGCGTACTGGAGCTTTCATAGCAATGACATCTTGTTCATTTATTGTGTCGAGACCGTGGGGTAAAAAAGAAGATTGAACCATTGTTTTCAATATATAAGTAAGCTACTCGGGATTATAGCGATTGTCGATGAACTTGGGAAATGTAAATTTTTATACGAGTGTATATACAAATATATATACATATGTATAATAATTAAAAAATGATCAGAGTTATCGCTCATGCAAGCAGTCGAAAAGAGATTTTCTCTATTCAATTCATTAGCCCAAAGCGTAATTAGCAGCCACGACACCAATTTTTGGTTGCAAAAAATTAATCCACTATGGTCTGTAAATCAGCCCCTAGCCAAAATTGTAAAAAAACAAATTGTGGCAAAAGATACCGTTAGTCTTATTTTAGAATGCAATCGACATGTGCAGCGCGGTGTTGCTGGTCAGCATCATCCAGTTACGGTTGAAATCGCGGGTCGGCACTACGAGCGAACTTATAGTTTGATGCAATTAGATTCAGCACATCTTTGTTTAACGGTTAAAAAAGTTGAACAGGGCTTAGTAAGTTCATGGTTAGTCGATCGAGCAAATGTAGGTGATATTTTCCGATTAGGGCAACCTTATGGAGATATGCAACAACACATCCAAACGCCAAATTTATTGTTACTTGCAGCAGGAAGTGGAATTACACCAATGCTCAGTTTGATTGAGAGTTTTAGTCAAACTAAACAGTTGATTAAAACACCAGTCCAACTCATGTATTGGGTAAAGACCCATGCAGATGTCGCATATATTGATTATTTAAAAGAAGTTGCTGAGAATTTTCCAAATTTTGGTTATCAAATTTTTTATACCCAAGAACAAGATGAGCGTTTAAACCAAAGTCATGTAGAACAATTGGCTCGTTTAGATGAAACAACAGTCTATGCATGTGGTCCATCGGGCTTTGCTACAACAGCAGAGTCATTATTTAAGCATGCTGCAAATGTTCAATCTGAAGCATTTAGCTTAAGCCAATTTGACCTTGATTCAAATGAAACTGGTTTTATCAACGTGACCTTAACTCAATCCAATAAAACCATTGCGATTCCGAAAGGTCAATCTATCTTGAGCAGTTTAGAGCATCAAGGTATTAAGCCAAATCATGGTTGTCGTATGGGTATTTGTAATAAATGTGCTTGTAACAAAGCCCAAGGTTCAACAAAAAATTTATTAAATGGTTCAGCCAATCATGAACCGACTCAGTTATTAAAGATTTGCGTAAATTCAGCTCAATCTGATCTTGTGATTGATCTATAAAAGAGAAATTGATTATGAATATGCCTGTTAAACTTGAATATTTTAAAAACCCAAAGAACCGTGATTTAACTGCTGCCGAATTAGACGCTTTTGCTCATGAACTTGATCAAATTAAACAAGACGTTTTAAATGATTTAGGTGAAAAAGATGCCAAATATATTCGTCGTGTGTATTCTTCGATTCGTTACACGAGCGTATTAGGTCGTGCCTTGTTATTTGTTGGATGGTTTCCGCCTGCATGGTTGTTAGGTACAGGATTACTTGGTTTTGCCAAAATCATGGAAAACATGGAATTAGGTCATAATGTCATGCATGGACAATATGATTGGATGAATGATCCAAAATTTAATGGTCAAACATACGAGTGGGATACCGTCGGTACTTCTGATAACTGGCGTCAAACCCATAACTATAAGCATCATACCTATACCAATGTAAAAGGCATGGATGATGATGTCGGTTATGGCGTATTTCGTCTTTTCCCTGAACAACGTTGGTCGAAATTTACCTTAATACAACCCTTATATATCGTGCCATTTAGTCTATTGTTTCAATGGGGTGTTGCAATTCAAAATCTTGAATTAGGTAAAGTCGTTTATAAGCGTAAAACGATTGAACAATTTAAGCGTGAATGGCGTCCTGCACAGAAGAAAATCATGAAGCAAATGTTTAAGGATTATGTATTCTTTCCATTGATAGCAGGTCCTTCTGCAATTCCTGTATTTGCAGGTAATTTAGTGGCGAATGGAATTCGTAATGTTTGGACTTTTAGTATTATTTTCTGTGGTCACTTTACTAAAGATGTTGAGGTTTTCCCGAAAGCAGTTTTACAAAATGAGAGCCGTGGACATTGGTACATGCGACAAATTCGTGGTTCATCAAATTTGACTGGCTCGGAAGCATTTCATATTTTGACGGGACATTTGAGCCATCAAATTGAACATCATTTATTTCCTGATATTCCAGCGCGCCGTTATCGTCAGATTGCACCGAAAGTTGAAGCTGTTTGTAAAAAATATGGCTTAAATTACAACAACGCAAGTTTCGTAAAACAATTTGGTGAAGTCGTGGGACGTATTTTTAAATATGCATTGCCATTTAAGAAATAAACTTTCAATCAATACAAAGCCCTGAATGAAATATCCGGGGCTTTTTTATTACTTTTTCTTAGAAATCCACATCGTAATGGTTGCATGAAATACTTTTTGGTTTTGTTTATCGAGTACATCAACATTCACTAAATATTCACCCGCTTTTTCCCAGTCGTAATTTTGTTCAACAGGCGAGGCGATTGCAATTAAATCGCTTTCTGCTTTTTTTAAATATTCAACAGTCATTCCTTTGGGAATCCAACGATGCGTTGCAGGCACAGTGACTTCTGTCATTGTGCCACCAGCAAGCTCAGCCATGTTACACATCGCGATCGCATGAACTGTACCAATATGATTTAGTACGCTGCGTTTTTTCTTGATGCTGATTTTGCAGGAGTTAGGTTTAAGCTCTTCAAATAGTGGTGAAATACTACTGAAATAGGGTGCTTTAAGACAAAGCATACGTGTGAATGTCCATTTTCCTGCAGGTAAGGCAGACGCTTTATTCCATAAATCTAATGTTGAAGCCATTTCATGATCCTCATTAACAGAATTAAATTCTTAAACGGAATATAATTCTGTTTACAAGTCGTGGTCAAGTCGTACACAATTGTTCCGACGATTGGTAAATTTAATTGAACTATGCAGAATGCCCAGCAATTATTAGAACGCGTATATCCACAGCGCAGGTCACTCTTAAAAAGACAAATTCTGTTAGATGCCTTGTCTTGCTTTCTTGAACATGGTTTAGATGCAACCAGTATTGAAATGATTCGAGATAAATCCGAAAGTAGCGTCGGTGCGATTTATCATCATTTTAAAAATAAAGAAGGTGTTATTGCTGCGTTGGTTTTTACTGCTTTAGATGATCAAGCATTGTTAAGAGATCAATATTTAGAAAATGCTCAATCATTACAAGAGTTAGTGCGTGCATTAATTTATAGCTATATCGACTGGGTGTCTGATCAGCCTCAATTTGCTAAATTTTTAGTATTTGCTCATTTTTCAGTAACGCAAGGTGAGCATCGCTCGTTATTAAATGAAAAAAATAAAATGAGAAATAAAAATATCAGTCATCATATTTCACAGCTTCAGCATGCTGAATTACTCAATGCAGTACCCGCTGAGTTGATGATGTCATTGGTGATTGGAGCAACTGAAAATTATTGTCGTGCTTGGTTATCTGGAAAAGTTGTGAGTAACCCCCGTATTTATCGAGAAGCTTTGGCTCAAAGTGCTTGGGATTCATTACAGAATTTAAAAAATGAGATTGAAAATGAGGATTGATGATGACTAAACAAAAGCGTGAGTTTAATGGTTTTTGCTTATGCGGGGCTGTCGTATTTAAAATTAGAATAGATGAAATCAATACAATTTACCGCTGCTTTTGTAGCCTATGCCGAAAACAAAGTGGAGCAGTATCAAATACAGCGACTTTAATAAAAACCAATTTATTTAACTGGGAAAAAGGTCAGCAATTGATTCAGACTTATAAAAAGGAGACTGGTTTTACGAGCTCTTTTTGTAAATTATGTGGTTCTCCAGTGCCAAATAAATTAAGCAGTGATCCAAATGTAATGTGGATTCCCTTGGGATTATTACAAGAGAATTTTATCCCTACACACGAATTAAATTTTTGTATAAATTCTAAACAGGATTGGTCTACAATTCATAATCAACCACTTTGTTTTGATGAGTTACCTGATCGCAGCGATTTTAATAATTACTTTCAACTCAATGAGTAAAAAGCAGAAAACAAATTGTTTTCTGCTTTTAGAATCATCAGCTATATTTATTTAAATTGAATCGAACCATTTGCATTAACGATAATTTTAGATTCTCCAGCTGCCATATCTTGAGCAGGAGCAGCTTCTGCCATCGCAAATTTAGCCATACCTCCACGCATGACTGGCTGTGGGAAATAGTTACTGGTATTCAAGTTCAAACTAACAAGATTATATTGAGTTTTATTCCATGCTTGAGTAATTGCTAAAGCACGTTGTTGGAAGTTTTTCGATGCTTCAATCATCAACTCATTTTCAACTTTTTTACGTTGCTCATCTGACACAGTGAAATTGATAGATTGGGTTTGGAAGCTTTGCTGTAATTCACTAATAAGTTGGCTTGCCGCTTTAAAATCCTTACTTTCGAGTTGAATTTCAGCTCGAGCACGCCACTCCTTAAGTTTCTGATTATCATTGTCGTAGACAGGATAAGTACTTTGAGTACCTGTTTCGACTTTCACTTGTGAGTATTTACGAGCAATCGCTTGAGCCTGATTCATCAATTGATTGATTTGATTAGATAGCTCAGCAGGTTGTTTATTGCTTTTCTCAATATAGAGTACGGCACGCATTTCATCATTTGCGACTTGGCGTGAAGCATCTGCTTGGATATTGACGATATTATAATTTAAGCTTTCTGTTTCTTGAGCAAAAAGGGACGGGCTGAGTGCTGCGCCGATCATCATAGTCGCAAGTGCTAAAGTACGCATAAAATATTCCTTAAAATTTAGTATAGAAAATTTATTTTTTACAAGATTGATATTAAAAAGAACTCATGGTGAACTTCGGCATATTTTGTGGTGTCTTTGTAATAGATTAGCAGTGTTTTGCAACAGAAAAATAATTTAAAAGTTTTTAAAAAATAATGAATTAAGTCGATTGTTTTGACCATTCATCTAAAAAAAATAATGCAGTTAAAAAAAGCTTACTTTCTTTCGCTTGTCACATAGTATGATGATAATCCATCATAGTTATTGGAAAGAAACATTTTTTCAATAAGATTAGATAAATGTAAGGCATAAAAGTATTTATTTTCTTTCAAAATTAGGTATCATCTCGCTCCTAGTTGAAAGATATAAATAAGTGTCTGCACTAGTTTCTAAAAAGCACCGAGTCAAACGACCGCAAGTCACCAGACTTATTTCTTTTACCCATATCAGAGATGGTAATTCGATATGAGCGTTACTTCCGTAAACCCTGCCGCTAATGCAACCAACGAATACTATCTGACTCGCCAAAGCCAGATGGAATCGAATGTTCGTAGTTATCCACGTAAATTACCGTTAGCGATAGCGAAAGCACAGGGCTGCTGGGTTACTGATGTTGAGGGTACACAATACCTCGACTGTTTAGCTGGGGCAGGAACATTGGCTTTAGGTCATAATCATCCTGCGGTGATTCAAAGTATTCAAGATACATTGGCAAGTGGCTTGCCATTGCATACTTTAGACTTAACGACTCCTTTAAAAGATGCGTTTACTGAAGCGCTTTTGGCTCATTTGCCTGGCGGTAAAGAAGAATATTGCTTACAGTTCTGTGGTCCTTCTGGTGCAGATGCGACTGAAGCAGCCATTAAGCTAGCAAAAACTTATACTGGTCGCAGTTCAGTGATCAGCTTCTCTGGTGGATACCATGGGATGACTCACGGCTCACTTGCAATGACAGGTAACTTGTCTGCAAAAAATGCTGTGAATGGTTTAATGCCAGGCGTTCAATTTATGCCGTATCCGCATGAATACCGTTGCCCACTTGGTTTAGGTGGTGAAGCGGGTGTTGATGCGTTGACTTACTTCTTTGAAAATTTCATTGAAGATGTTGAAAGCGGTGTAACCAAACCTGCTGCTGTAATTCTTGAAGCGATTCAAGGTGAAGGTGGTGTGGTGACTGCGCCTGTGAAGTGGTTACAAAAAATTCGTGAAGTGACTGAAAAGCACAACATCGTTTTAATTTTGGACGAAGTTCAAGCTGGTTTTGCACGTTCAGGTAAAATGTTTGCCTTTGAACATGCAGGTATCGAGCCTGATGTTGTGGTGATGTCAAAAGCTGTAGGTGGTGGTTTACCACTTGCTGTACTGGGTATTAAACGTAAGTTTGATGCTTGGCAACCAGCAGGTCATACGGGTACTTTCCGCGGTAACCAGTTAGCTATGGGTACAGGTTTAATGGTTTTAAAAACCATTTCTGAACAAAATTTAGCTCAAAATGCGCAAGAGCGTGGTGATTTCTTACAAGCAGAGTTCAAAAAGCTTGCTCAAGAATTCCCATGTATCGGTAATGTGCGTGGTCGTGGTTTGATGCTCGGCGTTGAAATCGTTGATGAGCGTAAACCTGCAGACCATATGGGTTCACTTCCTGCTGATGCTCAATTAGCTGCGGCGATTCAAACTGCATGTTTCAACAATAAGTTATTACTTGAGAAAGGTGGTCGTAACGGTACGGTAATTCGTTTACTTTGCCCTTTGATTATCAATCAGGACGAATGTGTTGAAGTTGTAGCTCGCTTCAAAAAAGCGATTGCTGAAGCATTAAAAGCAGTACGAGGCTAATCCATGGTTGATTTTGCAGAACATCGTAAGGCGTTACTCTGCAATGATGCTCAATCTATTGCTGACTATGAGTCAGCAATGGGCGAGGCGGTTCAAGCCGTTTCAGCATGGTTGCAAAACGATAAAATGTACACTGGTGGAAGCATTAAAGATTTGCGTGCAGCAATCTCTTTTGCACCTTCAAAAGAGGGTCTAGGTGTACAACAATCTTTACAACGCATGATTGAGCTTTTCCTTAATAAAAGCTTAAAAGTACATCATCCACATTCACTTGCACACTTACACTGTCCAACCATGGTGATGAGCCAAATTGCGGAAGTGTTAATCAATGCAACCAACCAATCTATGGATTCATGGGATCAAAGCCCAGCGGGTTCATTAATGGAAGTTCAGCTTATTGATTGGTTACGCCAAAAAGTGGGCTATGGTGCAGGTCAAGCAGGTGTATTCACTTCGGGTGGAACACAGTCTAACTTGATGGGTGTCTTGCTTGCGCGTGACTGGTGCATTTCGAAAAACTGGAAAGACGAACATGGCAAGCCATGGTCTGTTCAGCGTGATGGTATCCCGGCAGATGCAATGAAAAGCGTCAAAGTCATCTGTTCTGAAAATGCACACTTCTCTGTGCAAAAGAACATGGCAATGATGGGCATGGGCTTCCAATCAGTTGTAACTGTTCCTGTGAATGAAAATGCACAGATGGATGTTGATGCACTAGAAAAAACTATGGCGCATCTTCAATCTGAAGGCAAAATCGTAGCCTGTGTTGTTGCAACAGCGGGTACGACAGATGCTGGTGCAATTGATCCACTCAAGAAAATCCGTGAAATTACCAATAAATTTGGTTCTTGGATGCATATTGATGCCGCTTGGGGTGGTGCACTGATTCTTTCAAATGATCATCGTGCAATGCTAGATGGTATTGAATTATCAGACTCAATCACACTGGATTTCCATAAGCATTATTTCCAAAGCATTAGCTGTGGCGCTTTCTTATTGAAAGACGAAGCAAACTATCGCTTTATGCATTATGAAGCAGAATATTTAAACTCTGCTTATGACGAAGAACACGGTGTACCTAACCTCGTGTCTAAATCATTACAAACGACACGTCGTTTTGATGCATTGAAATTATGGATGACAGTCGAAGCATTAGGCGAAGAGCTTTATGGTTCAATGATTGATCATGGTGTGAAATTAACACGTGAAGTTGCTGATTATATTAAAGCAACTGCTGGTCTTGAATTGTTGATTGAACCTCAGTTTGCCTCAGTTTTATTCCGCGTGGCACCAGAAGGTTATCCAACTGAATTTATCGATAGTTTGAACCAAAACGTAGCAGACGAATTGTTTGCTCGTGGTGAAGCAAATATTGGTGTGACTAAAGTGGGTCAGGTTCAATCATTGAAAATGACCACTTTAAGTCCTGTTGCAACGCTTGAAAACGTACAGAACCTGCTTGCACTTGTGCTTGCAGAAACTGATCGTATTAAAGATGCGATTGTTGCAGGAACTTATGTTCCAGCCATTGATTAATTGCAATTTAATTTATTAAAAAAGAGGTCTTTAATAGACCTCTTTTTTATTTATAAATTTATATAAAGTAATATTAAGCTGCAAAAATTGGACTGAATCCCATTTTTCGCAATAGTTTTCGATACATGCTTGAACTGCGATCGGATGGAAAATGAGCTTCCATAGAGAGGTCTAATGGGAGATATTCAGGCTTTTGAGTTTCGACAATTAGTCGGTCTTCTTCAAATATCGCTAAGTTGAATTTATAAGCATCTTCTACAGGTAAATCTTTGTCATAATTTCGACAGATTGGTGCGAATAAGCGTGTTTCGCGGGCTGACATTGGACTCGCTGCATTCATAATGACTTGCTTGCTAGCATTGGGGAAATGGATCGTGAGTGTTGCTGTGAAGGGGAGAGTGATCTCAAAATGTCTTAACCATTGGAAATCTTCTTGTCCGCGCTGATCCATTCCGATTGGATAACGGCCAACACTGCTCACGTAATCTGCATCAAAACCATAGCTTGTCTCAGTGGTCGTATAATCGGGTACCTCAACATTATCGGGATCGCCAAAAGTATCAGGATGTACCCATGCAAAATGAGCGACATCAATAAAGCCTTCAAGCTGTCTTCCTGCAAAACAATAGAGTTCTACCGACGGACAGACCAATTGTTGGAAATCTGAATCCTCCCAATATGGCATTTGTGGAATGGTGGGTAACGCATCTTTGTTTACCGTGAGATTGCACCAGATCAACCCATATTTCTCGATAGCAGCATATGTCTTTAAATGAAAGCGTTCAGATATTTTATGCTGTGGGTGCGCTGGAATCCGATTACATTTTCCATTTCCACCAAAACGTAAACCATGATAGCGACAGACTACTCCAAGACCATCATTAAGTCCTAAACTCAGAGGAACGCCACGGTGTGGACATGCATCTTTGGCGACAACCAAGTCATCAGCCATTTTATAAATGACCAATGGCATATCAAGTAACTTGGTCGCTGTTGGTTGTTCAGTGATGTCTCTAGCTAAAGCTATCGGATACCAGTGCTGAGCAAGTAAGTACCAATCTTGCTCTGAAAATGTCATGTGAATGGGTAAATCTGGATTAAATGTCGTGATGGCTTTGCTATTCATGATCTTATCTTTCTACTCATTTAAACTGAATATAGATCAATAAACTGTTCTAAGAAATTTCAATAAACTGAATGAAGTGTCGATATTTTTAGAACATGATTTAATTATTAGATAATGAGTTTGAGAAAAGAAAAACTTTTATATCTAATTTTTTAAGTACATTCAGATAAGAATCGAGTCTTTGCTTGGGAGATAATGGTTTTCCTAAAAATGTCATATAACATAAGTAAGTAAATAATCTCCGAATATTCCATACCGTATAATTTTTAACAATGGAGAGTAAATTTTTTTCTCTCAAGTGAAATCTACTATGTAATAATTCAATCAAGCACTGTAATTAAGGATGTAAGTGTAATATTTTGAATTGTATTTTATCTATCTTTAGTTGTTGATATTTAAAAGCATTTAATTAAAAATTAGACTCTAAAATAATTATCATCAAAGCGTCACAAAGTTGTAACTTATTTGTCATATTATCTGATCAAAATGCAGTTAACCAAAGTACAACACTTGAATTTAAAAGAGTTGTAAATCAAATTGTATAAATGAGAGAAAACCGAATGCGCTTAAATCCACGTTATATCGCAATTGCATTAGCTGTATCTGGGGCAACAGTAGCGGGAACTGCAAATGCAGCTCGTGATACGATTCAAATTGCAGGTTCTTCAACTGTATTACCTTATGCGAGTATTGTTGCAGAAGAGTTTGGTAATACTTTCCCACAATTCAAAGCACCAGTTGTTGGTTCAGGCGGTTCTTCAGGTGGTTTGAAACAATTCTGTCAAGGCGTTGGTGACAACACGATTGATATTGCTAACTCTTCACGTGCTATTAAAGATACTGAAATTGCTGCATGTAAAAAAGCTGGCGTAAACCAAATCCAAGAAATTAAAATTGGTTATGACGGTATTGTATTCGCGTCAAACGTAAAAAAAGCAGCATATAAATTAAAACCATATCACGTATTTACAGCGCTTTCTGCTCAATTACCTTCAAACGGTAAGCTAGTTCCAAACCCATATACAACTTGGAATCAAATTGATAAAGCATTACCAAATGAGCCGATTACACTGGTAATTCCTGCATCTAACCACGGTACTCGTGAAGTATTCCAAGAAAAAATGGTTGAAGCAGGTTGTGAAGCTTACGATTACTTCAAAAACTTAGACAAAGAAGAACAGAAAAAAGCATGTTCAACTTTCCGTAAAGATGGACGTGTAATTGAAATTGCAGGTGACTACACTGAGACACTTGCTCGCTTAAAAACTTCACCAAGTGCGGTGGGTGTATTTGGTCTTGGTTTCTATGACTTAAACCGTGACAAACTACGTGTTGCAACAGTAAACAATGTTGTACCTTCTGAGAAAACGATTTTAAGTGGTCAATATCCAGTTTCTCGTCCATTATTCTTCTATGTGAAAGGCGAGCACTTAAAATCAATTAAAGGTTTACCACAGTACGTAGAATACTTCTTAAACAAAAAAGTATCTGGTAAAGGTTCTAAATTAGAAAAATCTGGTTTGATCGCATTGAATGATAAAGAACGTGCAAAAATTCTTGCTGACTTCAAAGCTGGTAAATCAGTTAAATAAATTGACTTAATAATGGAGGCTGGTGAGACAACTTGTTCATCGGCCTTTTTGTCTAGCTAAGTTTTTTCAAATCATGAAAATTGAGAAAACAGTGGAGATTACATGAATCTGCTACTTATCGGTGTGTTACTAGCCCTTGTGGCAATTGCATACCAAATCGGGCTGAGTAAAAGCCGTAACCTAGCAGGTAAGGGAAATAACTCAGTAGCACTACATTCTCGTCCTGTTTATTACGGGGCTTTGGTTGCCTTGTGGTGTGGTATTCCTGCTTTTTTGATTTTGATCATTTGGAACTTGGTTGAGCCAAGTGTATTACAACATATTATTTTTAATAACATCCCAGCATCTGTCAGTGCCACTCTAGATGAAGCAGGACGTGATGTTTTAATTGATCGTGTTCAAGCGATTGCTTCTGGTTTTGGGGTTACAGATCAAGCAGCTGCATATGAAGTGGCAGCAGCTCAACAGCTAGCAAAATTTCAAACCATTGGCACTTTTGCCAAGCTAGCTGTCGTGATTAGTGCTGCTTTGGCTGGTTTAGTTTGGGCTAAAAAACGAATTAGCCAACAATACCGTGCACGTAATCAAGTAGAAAAAGCAATTAATACAGCTTTGATTTTATGTTCTGGTGTTGCCATTCTCACTACCATCGGTATTGTACTTTCAATGCTGACTGAAGCTTTACACTTCTTTAAGTTTGTTAGCCCTGTTGATTTCTTCTTCGGTACTGAGTGGAATCCTGGTTTTAGCACTTCAGGAAATGCAGAAGGTAGTTACGGTATTCTCCCATTAATTTGGGGTACTTTGATGGTCAGCGGTATCGCACTATTAGTAGCGGTGCCTGTTGGTTTGATGATTGCAATTTATTTAGCAGAATATGCTTCTCCTCAACTACGCTCTTGGGCAAAACCGACCATTGAAGTCCTCGCTGGTATTCCAACGATTGTTTATGGTGTATTTGCACTGATGGTGATTGGACCATTCTTTAAAATGGTTGGTGAAAGCGTCGGAATCAACATTAATGCAACAAGTGCATTAACCGCTGGTTTTGTTATGGGCATCATGATTATTCCGTTCGTATCTTCGTTATCTGATGACATTATTACGCAAGTTCCACGTTCGCTACGTGATGGTTCTTTAGGTTTAGGTGCAACAAAATCTGAAACGATTCGTCAAGTTGTTCTACCTGCTGCTTTACCAGGTATTACGGGTGCATTCTTACTTGCGGTATCTCGTGCAGTTGGCGAAACCATGATTGTGGTTCTTGCTGCAGGTAATAGCCCATTACTACATGCCAACCCATTAGAAGCTGTTTCTACGGTTACTGTGACTATTGTTAAGCAATTAACAGGTGATACAGATTTCGCAAGTCCACAAGCTTTGGTTGCATTTGCTCTAGGTTTGACTTTGTTTGTCATTACTTTGGGTTTAAACATTATTGCACTGTATATCGTGCGCAAATATCGTGAGCAATACGAATGAGTTCATCAAAGACATCTCCTTTGGATCAAAATGCATTTGATCCTCAAGTAGCTGCTGAACAACGTGAACAGCGCAAAAATAGAATCCAAAGTTCTCTGGCTAAACGTCATCGCAAAGAAAAAGCTTTCCGTTATGCAGGTTTTTCGGCTGTGGTGATTGGTCTTGCTTTTGTGGCATTGTTATTCGGTAGTATTTTATCAAGAGGTTTACCTGCTTTTTGGCAAAGCAGTCTCACTGTTCCAGTTTATTTTGATCCTACCATTATTAATGTGGGTCCTAAGCCGAAACAAACAGCTGGTGAGTCTCCAGCGCATTATGAAGAGCGCTTTGTCGCTTGGCAAACTGAGATGGGAATGGTCGATTGGGATGGTCTCATCGTAAATGGGATTATTGCTAAAGATCCGTCACTCGAATCTCAGCGCGATTATTTATCAAGTATGTATACTAGTTCAGAAGCTTATCGTTTGCGTGATATGGTTTTTGCAAATCCATCTTTGATTGGTACCAAAGAAAATATTAAGTTTTTGGCTGATGCCAATATCGATGTTTGGTTATCTGGAAATATTGACCGCTCATTACCTGATGATCAGCAGCAACTTGACCCAGAAGTACGTCAACTTGCGGATCAATTGGAAGCGAAAGGCATTATAGGCAGTACCTTTAATACCAATTTATTTGTTAGCCCTGATTCTCGTAGTTCACCTGCAACAAGTGGTTTGGCAGGTGCATTTATGGGTTCATTATTCATGATGCTCATCGTCATTATTATCTCAATTCCGATCGGTGTTGCGAGTGCGATTTATCTTGAAGAATTTGCTCCTAAAAATTTCATGACAGATATTATCGAAGTTAATATTAATAACTTGGCAGCCGTTCCTTCGATTGTCTTTGGTTTGCTTGGTGCTGCAATTTTCATTGGTTGGATGCAACTTCCACTTTCAGCTCCATTGGTTGGTGGTTTGGTATTAAGCTTAATGACCTTGCCGACAGTTATCATTACTACACGTGCATCATTAAAAGCAGTTCCACCTTCGATTCGTCAAGCAGCTCTTGGTTTAGGCGCATCAAAAGTTCAAACCGTTTTTCATCATGTATTGCCATTAGCTTTACCAGGCATCATGACAGGTTCAATTATTGGTGTAGCGCATGCTTTAGGTGAAACCGCTCCACTATTATTGATTGGTATGAGTGCTTTCGTAGCAAGTGTTCCTGCAACACCGTTAGATCAAGCAACAGCATTGCCAGTTCAAGTATATTTATGGCAAGGCAATGAGTTGCGTAACTTCTTTGAAGGACGAACGGCAGCAGCGATTATTGTGTTATTAGCATTAATGATCGGTTTAAACAGCCTTGCAATTTGGCTTCGTAAGAAATTTGAAGTGCGTTGGTAGTTGAGGAGAGTACAATGAATACGATTGATATTATGAACGCCGTAGAAAAGGATAAATCAGTGAATCCACAGCAAAAAGAATTTACCTCATCTGAAGCTCAAGTTAAGCAATCTGATACTGCATTTGTTTCTCAGTTTGAAACGGCTTCATCGAATAAAAAGCCAAAAACGAGCGAAGTTAAAATCAGTACCAAAGATGTGCATGTTTACTATGGTGAAGCAGAAGCAATTAAAGGTATTGATTTAGATGTTTATAAAAATGAAGTTATTGCATTCATTGGACCATCAGGTTGCGGTAAGTCGACTTTCTTACGTACCTTAAACCGCATGAATGATACGATTGATAGCTGTCGCGTTACAGGTAAGGTGACATTAGATAATCAAGATATCTATGATCCAAATCTTGACGTTGTATTACTTCGTGCTCAAGTCGGTATGGTTTTCCAAAAGCCAAATCCATTTCCGAAGTCAATTTTTGATAATGTTGCCTATGGTCCTAAATTACATGGACTAGCACGTGACAAGTATGACTTAGAAGAAATTGTTGAGAACAGTCTACGTAAAGCTGGTCTTTGGGATGAAGTCAAAGATCGTTTAAGTCAACCAGGTACAGGTTTATCTGGTGGTCAGCAACAACGTTTGTGTATTGCACGTACCATTGCCGTCAGCCCTGAAGTAATTTTGATGGATGAACCGTGTTCAGCATTAGATCCAATCGCAACAGCTAAGATCGAGGAGCTTATTTCAGAGCTTTCAGAGCAATTTACTATTGCGATTGTAACGCATTCGATGCAACAAGCAGCTCGTGTTTCTGACCGCACGGCTTATTTCCACTTAGGTGATTTAATTGAAGTAAATTCAACGGAAAAAGTCTTTACTCAACCAGATCATCAATTAACTGAAGCATATATTACGGGTCGTTTCGGCTAATAAAAAGTGAATTAGAAAAGAGCCTTCGGGCTCTTTTTTTGTTATATAGATGAAAATGAATCTATTTTGCAAAAACGCTATTGAATTTTAATTGCACAGACCGCATGTTAGTCCAATAAAGACGAACTCAAAGAGCACATATTTTATGTTATTCCATTTACCTAAATTTCCTGCTGAAATTCGTATTAGTCATTTAAATGCACGTGTGAATGAACAAAGAAAAAGAATCGCACAAACAACTGCATCTCGTTTGGAATTATTACAACTTATGCAACAGCTCGCTAAAGAAGCGAAAGTGCGTAAGAAAAATGATAAAAAAATATATGTACTCGATTTTAAAGGTGATATACAGGCATCAGCTGTAGATACAATTCGTGAAGAAATCACGTTGATTTTAGCAACTGCAAAAGCAGGGCATGATCGTGTTGTAGTTCGTTTAGAAAGTCCAGGTGGAATGGTACATGGCTATGGGTTAGCGGCTGCTCAATTGGTTCGCTTACGTGATGCAGGTTTTAATGTCACTATTTGCGTAGATAAAGTTGCTGCAAGTGGTGGCTACATGATGGCATGTATTGCGAATGAAATTGTATCTGCGCCTTTTGCTGTGGTTGGTTCAATCGGTGTGGTTGCGCAAGTACCAAATTTTAATCGTTTATTGAAACAGCATAATGTTGATTTTGAGCTATATACAGCTGGTCAATACAAGCGTACCGTAACGATGTTTGGCGAAAACACAGCTGAAGGTAAAGCGAAATTTGAAGAAGAGCTACAACAAACACACGTATTATTTAAGCATTTCATTGAAAAATATCGTCCACAGCTCGACGTTGAAAAGGTCGCAACAGGCGAGCATTGGTATGGTGAAGATGCTCTTACGCTAAACTTAGTTGATAAATTAAAAACTTCAGATGAATATTTATTAGGTTTATTGTCTCAGCATGATGTTTATGTGATTAATACCCGTAAACGCCCAACATTTGGCGAAAAGCTTGGTTTACAAGCTGCGCAAATGGCTGAAACTTTAATCCCTACTGTTTTAGGAAAAGTTGCTGATACACTTTCGAAAGCCAATAGTACATTAGTACAAATGCGAGATCCAAAGTTTTAAGCTTCTATTTTGTATTTTCAAAACCAGTCTAAAGTGACTGGTTTTTATTTTTGGAACTGTATATTTTAATTCAGTATGTTTGTTATTTGAACATATGGTCAGTTAAACAAACTTGACAAAATTTTTAGAGGAATCGATTGTTGTTACTTCGATCATTTGATATTTTAACTGACAGATTAATTACTTAATGATTCATTAATCCATAATTTTTAAAAAATAAAATTGATCAGTGAGCATAATAATGACAAGAGTTGTTGTTTCTTCAAAGCAAAACTTGAATATTTTACAAGATGGACAAATCAAAAGCGTGGTTTTAAACCAAGCCTCTATTATTCAAGTGAGTGTCAATCAACAAGACATTAAATCAATTGTTAAACAAGGCAATGACCTCATTATTACACTTAAAAATGGTGAAAAAATTGTAGTTAATGATTTTTTTAATGATGTAAATATTAGTGAACATACTCTAGCCTTACAGCAAACCGATGGAACGTATGCCGTTGCTCAATTTGATGATGCTGGCAAATTCATGCGCTATTCTCCTGCGACTCAATTATCTCAATTTGCTTATACAGAGGCACCTACACAGGTTGCTGTTACTCAGAATGATAATGCAGATATGGGTATTAGTAAGGCACAATTAATTAAAGTGGGTTTAGTTGCTTTAGCTGCTGAAGGTGTATATTTATGGGCAGTGAAAGACGATGATAAAAATGAGAGTAATAGTAATAAGCCTACCGATATTTTACCTCCAACTACACCTACAGCTTCTTTAAGTTCGGATACCCAAACTATAACAGGGAAAACCGAAGCAAAAGCAAAAATAGAAATTCGAGACTCAACAGGAAAAATTATTGCAACTGGACACGCTGATAATGAAGGTAGTTACACCATTAAGCTTGAACAACCTTTGGTGAATGGTGCTAAGGTGAGTGTAACGGCGGTAGACAGCTCTGGAAATGCATCTAAAGCGACTGTGGTTACAGGAACAAAAGATACGATAGCGCCCGATAGCCCTAGTGCACAATTAAATGCAGATGGAACGATTGTCACAGGCAAAGCAGAAGCAAATGCAAAAGTTTCTTTGTTTGATGCAGATGGTAATTTACTGGGTACAGTAATAGCAAATAAAGAAGGAATGTACTCCATCAAAGTTTCTCCTGCTTTAACCAGTGATAAAGGCGGAATCGTGATTGCGGAAGATGCTTTTGAAAATAAATCAGACCCATCAAAAGTGTTTGCTGGTAAAGATACATTAGCTCCAGACCAACCTTTAATTGAAGTGAGTAAAGAGGGGAATTCTATCCACGGACGTGCAGAAGCAAATGCAAAAGTGAATATTAAAGATGCCGATGGAAAAATTATTGGAACAGGTGTTACTGATGCACAAGGTAAATTTGAAATTACCATTTCTCCTGCATTAACAACAGGTCAGAAAGGCTCGATTATTATTGAGGATGCCGCAGGAAATCAGTCTAAGCCTTTGGAAATTACCGCAGGAAAAGATACCATTGCACCAGATAAAGCAACTGCACAATTAAATGCCGCAGGTGATTCAGTTACAGGGATAGCGGAAGCAAATGCAAAAATAGAAATTAAAAGTATTGATGGTAAAACAACATATGGAACAGGTACAGCAGGCGCCGATGGTAAATATACAATCATCTTATCACCTGCTTTAACAGATAAAAATATTGGTAAAGTTTATGTCGTAGATGCTGTTGGTAATCGTTCTGACGCAACTGATGTATTAGGGACAAAAGATACCATAGCCCCTAATAAACCACTATTACAAACAGCGACTGATGATGTTGGAGCAGTTAAAGGGACAATCTCGGCAGGTGGGAGTACTGATGATTCTAAGCCAAGTTTGTCTGGGTCTGGTGAGGCTAAAGCTATTCTGACAATTTATGACAATGGAATTGCAATTGGCACGGTGATTGTCGCAGATAATGGTAAATGGAGTTTTAATATTGTTCATGATTTGAGTTTAGGGCCTCATAAAATTACTTTGACTCAAACGGATGCTGCTGGAAATACCAGTGAATTGAGCGATCCTTTTATATTTACTGTAGTTGCACCAACAGTTTCTAACATGTCGAATGTTGATGAGACATCATCAAATGCAATAGAAATGCTGTTAAGTGATCATGTCGGATTGAATGGAATTGAATTAAATATCGAAGTTGATCCACAGCCAACAGTGCTTGAAAATATTTCTATACATGATCTTTTGTCATCTTCAAATGATTCATTAAATGAAATAGATACATTGCTCAGTCAATTTAACTCAAATAATTCGATACAATCTGAAGGTAGTGTAAAATCAAATTCTTCAGCTTTTGATGGCTCACTCAGTGTAAAATCAGATTTAATCGAACAAATGGATATATTGCAGCACGCAATCGTTTAGACTTATTATGTCGCTAAATTAAAACTCTTATTTTGTAATAAGAGTTTTTTCTTTGTATAGTTGAAATATCCCGATTAGGATCGCGCCAATAGTAGCAAGGAACATATCTTTATGGGCATCCCAGACATCACCTTGTTGACCATTATAGTTTTCTGCATCTTCTGGTGATAATCCCATTGCAATCCACCATTCAATTAACTCATAGAACATACTTGATGCCATAACAAATTGGATCACTAGCAGAAATATAGTTAAAGGTTTTGCATTTGGTAACCACACCTGAAAACAACGATGAAAAAATGGATAGAGTAATAGACCATATGCAAAATGAACGAGTCGATCATACATATTGCGAGACCAACCTAGATATTCATTAAGATTAAAATTAAATAAACTGATCAACCACTCGTTATAAGGGACATAGGAGTATAAATAGTGCGCACCAATGATATGAATCAATAAAAACAAAAGATATAGACAAAAACTAGAAAAAGAGATGCCAATTTGCCACATCGTTATAACCAGTACAGCCAACATAAAAACCGTACCGACTTGATGTAACAGATAAGCTTCGAACTCAAGAGGATGAATGCTGGCTAAAATTATGGCAAATAACAGAACTAACAGGGTAAGGTAATGCTTTAAGGTTAGTTTTTTTTCTATCATGCTAAGTCCATAAGCAATCAAGCAAGTTAAGCGTATTTATTCTCCAGCCTCAATTTCAATAGATTGATTGCGAGGTGAAATACCACCTAAAGCCTGACAAGCTTGTATATATAATTGATACTTTTGTTGTACAACTTCATCTAATGGCATGTCAAAGAGATCTTCGCCATTTTTGTATTGTTCTACATAATGAGATGCTTTTTCTTTGTTCGCTGCAAGTGTTTGTTGATAAAAAATAGATATCGACGAGGCACCTAATTGGCTCGTTTCGATATTTTTACATTCAAAGTCTTTTAGCAATTTTTCTGCACGTTTAACTTCGCTAGACTTACCAAAAATGCAGCCCGTTAAACTTATAAAAATAATAAATAGCAGGAAAAACTTCATAATATTTTAAGAAAAATTTTAAAGATCCTATTATTGTATATAAGATTAATTTTATAAATGCGCTATTTATGTCTAACATGATAAAAAAATTAAATATTTAACTCCATTAAACCATTCGCACAAATAATAAACACAAAAAGGAAAAGTTATGAACATTCGAAAAGCAGAGCAAAGAGATGTGAACGAATGTGTTCCATTGATTTACAGCGCGGCAGTGCCATTGTTTGATCATATTTATAAATATAATCACATCAGCGCAGAAGATTTTATCCGTAAAGAGTTTTTATCTGAGCGAGGCTACACTAGTTATAAATTGCATTGGGTGGTCGAACATAAAAATAAAGTAATTGCTGTAGTTGCATGTTATGGAAAGAATGATCTGATGCATATGGATCAGGGAAGTTTGAAAAATATCTGGATAACTTACAGGTTTGGATTTGCTCGGGTTTTGTCTAGAGCTTTGCAAGCAGGCTCTGTTGTAACTAAGCCAAGTGAGTCATGTTTGCATATCGCTAATTTTGGTGTTCATCCAAGTTATCAAAGTCAGGGGATTGGCTCCTTATTGCTACAGCATTTGAAAGTATTCGCTCAGCAACAAGGTCATATTGCATTGTCTCTAAATGTATCACAACAAAATATGAGAGGGCAGAAACTCTATGAGCGAATTGGTTTTAAGGTCGTCAAGCAAACCATGTTTAAGGGTACAAATAACGATACCATTCCTAATGGTCGACGCATGGAATGGTTATTTTAAAAACGCTAATTTGTAATTACAGTATATAATGGTATTCAATCAATTGATAAAAAATGATTTTTAGCTGTTATGCTATGGTAATGAATTATCTAAATTTTAAGCACAAGATGCGATGCTTTGTATTCGGACTATTAATGAGTTTTGCTTTAGATGTAAATGCAGAAAACTACAATTTTTTTGAAGAGATAGCCAATGATGATGAGATGTTCGATGCTGCTTATCCGCAAATGAAAACTGATTACTCTGTGTTGCATAATCAGTTTTTTCAAGATGAGCGTTGGAAAGTCTATAATTATACTGCCTATCAAACCAATCAGTTTAATCAAAAAATGTTAACTGGTGAGACCAACAATCTATCTCTAGATGATTTTTCGATTTCGCTTGGTTATGGCATTGTTTATCAATTAAATAGCGCCAATCGGATTGGCTATGAATATCTTTCAAGTTTTCCTTTTGATCGCGGGCAGCTCATCCGATTTTTTTGGTTACGTGTTTTCTAAATTATTTTTTGATAAAGACCTGCTCGCACGACACCTGCTTTTGTTTCTTTGATTTTTTTCCATGAATTTGGCAGTTGGAGCTGGGTGAGTTCTCGATCAGCTTCGACATAGATATATGCTTTATCAACGATCAAAGGATCAGCTAATTCTGCCAACTCTTGCCAGAGATCAAGACTATACGGTGGGTCAAGAAAAACGACGTCATACGTACCGCTTAACTTTTTTAAAGCTTGCTGTGCAGTTGATACGATAAGCTGACAGTTCTCATTTTTGAATAGTTGAATATTTTGCTTTAAGAATCGTGCTTGTGTCGTATCAGGTTCAATCATTGTGACTTGGCAAGCACCGCGTGATAATGCCTCGAATGCGAGAGCACCAGAACCAGTGCATAAATCTAACACATGTGCATTTTGTATGTCCCACATGAGCCAGTTAAACAAAGTTTCCCGAACACGATCTGGGGTTGGACGTAAACCATCAATCTCTGCGAAAGCTAAAGTACGTCGCTTGAATTCACCACCAATGATTCTGAGTTGATTTTTCATTATTCAGAGTCTCCATTAGTTGGTGTTGCTGGTGTTGTTTGAACAGCGGCTGTAGAACTCACAGGACTGGATGCTGGCGAAGTAATACTATTGTTGCTTGAAGCTAAATTAGCATTATTACTATTTGATAGTTCACCAGGTTTAATACCAGCAGTCATTAGACCACCACTTACTTGGTGATTTGTTGGGCGAATCGGATTCTTCTTGCGAGTCACTAACCAATAATCAAAAATAGGACGAGCAATTTGTGCGGCTGAGCCACCATGTTTACCATTTTCCCAAACCACTGCAATTGCGATCTCAGGATTATCGGCAGGAGCAAAGCCAACAAATAAGCCATGATCCCATTGTCTTGAAGAAAGAGCTGCCTCGTTATAACGTTTGCCTTGAGCAATACTTTTGACTTGCGCAGTTCCTGTTTTACCAGCTATTGAATATTGCAGTCCACCTTTAATACCTCGTCCCGTACCTGATTGAATAACATCAATCATTGCTTCATGCATATTGGTCCAGTCTTGCTCTGTTCCGTTGAATTGGATTTTGCCATCTGGTGCATTATGTACGGTGAATTTTTTTGAGCCTTTAGTATCACGAAGCACGTGAGGTGTAACATGTGAACCTTTATTTGCTGTGATCGCTGTCGCCATCGCAAGCTGTAAAGGGGTTGCTGTAAATGCGCCCTGACCAATACTGACTGAAATGGTTTCGCCTTTTAACCATTTCGAATTTCGTGTTCTCATCTTCCATTCAGGGCTTGGATATAAACCTGAACTTTCACTTGGTAAATCAACACCAGTTTTTTCTCCAAAACCGAATTGACGCATCCAATCATTCATTTTTTCTATACCCATCCGATAAGACAAGATATAGAAATAAGTATCACAAGACACGACCTGAGCTTTGTGTAAGTTCACAGCCCCGTGACCACTCTTTTTATGGTCACGAAAGCGATGGCTATCACCTGGCAGTGAAAAATAACCCGGGTCAGAAATTGCAGTGCCCCAATCGACTAAACCATAATGAATCCCACCAAGACCAAACATTGGTTTAATCGTTGAACCTGGAGGATAAGCACCTTGAACTGCACGGTTATAAAGCGGTTGATCTAGATTGTCACGTAAACCACTATAATCTTTTGTGCTGATGCCTGTAACAAATAGATTGGGGTTAAAGCTCGGACTTGAAACCAAAGCTAAAATTTCACCAGTACGAGGGTCCATCGCAACAATGGCGCCTCGACGATCAACTAATTGTTGAGCTGCAATAGTTTGCAAACCAAAATCAATGGATAAATATAAGTCATTGCCACGAACAGGGGATTGCTTACCTAAATTACGCAGTACATTTCCATGTGCATCAGCCTCAACCGATTCGAAACCTGGTATGCCGTGCAATAACTCCTCATAACTCTTTTCTGCACCAATTTTTCCAATCAGATTAGTACCTGCGTATAAATCTTTATCAATTGATTTAAGTTCTTTGTCATTAATTCGCCCGACATATCCAATCACATGCGCAAATAGCTCACCATGTGGATAGTAACGTGTCATTTGAGTTTCAATTTTTACGCCCGGAAATGCATATTTAACTTCACTAAACTTGGCAATATCTGCTTCAGTTAAGTTGAGTTTGATTGCAATCCGTTCCGTTTTTCGGGCAGTTTTAACACGACTTTTGAAACGTTCTACATCTTCTTGAGATAAATTTAAAATAGGAGTTAAACGAGAAATTGTTCCATCAATATCGCTGACATCTGCGCGGCTTAGAGTGGCTGTGAAAACAGGATAGTTATCAGCAAGTAAAACCCCATTACGATCATAGATATAGCCACGAGCTGGAGGTAGAGGTTGCAGTCGAATACGGTTCTTATCAGAAGCTGTTGTAAAATCGTCATAGTGCACAATTTGCAAATATGCATAGCGACAGATAAGTAAAAGCAAGAAAATTACAACAACAAAAATAGCAAATAGAATTCGACCCTTATAAATGCGCTTTTCTTGCTGCATGTTTTTTAAAGGAAAGTGCTGTTTCATAAGGCGTCGACTTAATTACAAGATAGAGGAAATAATGCCGAGCATTTTAACGTAAGTTGCACGTTCATACTGTAGAATTTTCAACTGTTCATAAAAATGATACTGCGACAGCTTTTGACTTTGCAGACATTAAAATAGTACGGTCTTGTATATTAGAAGCAAAATAATTCTGTTAAAGTCACAAACTGTTTGAAATAGGATTGTCCAATATACACTCTTAGGGAAAATGGAGAAAATAATGAGAAAATTTCAAGTTTTACTGGCGGTTTTAGCTCTCACTGGTTTTGCTCATGCTGAAGAAAATGCATATATGCCTGAAGCAAAATTAACTGGAGCAAATGTTTCAACATGGAATATTGGTGCAGGTTTTACTAAAAAATTACTACATGCAAATCTTGAATGGGTGAATCCATATGGAATTGCTTATGCAAAAGCTGGTGCATTTCTAAATGATGAAAATCCAGCAGGTGGTCAAGTTGGATTCCGTTATCCATATCATTTAACAGGCACGGATAAAAATGGTTATTACATTGGTGCTTATGCTGGACATATTGAAAGTAAACAAATTGATGGTGAAGAAAAAGCACGTTTAGGTGCAGGTGTTGATCTTGCCTATGTTTGGTTGAATTCAGAACGTATTAGTACTTTTAGTGTGGGAATTGGTGCTGGCGAACGCATGAAAAATGCAAATGGAGATCTTATTGAAAAGACCGAGCCAACAATTCAGTTCTCTTATACCTTAAGTTTTGGTTTATAGCAGGTGAACTACTTATTCACTTAGTAAGCTGAAATCTATTAATAACTTTGAGAGTCATGCATGTTTGATTACGTCAATGAATTGTGGCAGATTTTCTTAGCGCGTCCAGATTTTTGGGCAGTTCTCAGTATTATACCTGTGACTGCTTTTGTGACTTGGGCACACGTGTGGATGGCCTTGAAAATGGTTTTTTACCCAATTAAATTTTGGGGATTCCATTTAGGGCCATTACCTGTAGGTTGGCAAGGAATTGTACCTCGTAAAGCAGGGCGTATTTCAGGCATTATTACTGATAATACATTATCAAAATTAGGTTCATTGCGTGAATTTTTAGAAGCAATGGATCCTGAAGATATGGCAATGATCATTGGTGAGCAAGTTGGTTTTGAGCTTGAACACCTAATTGATGAGGTCATGATTGATCGTAATGCCGTTTTGTGGGAAAACTTACCATTTTCAATCAAACGCCGTATTTATGCTCAAGCACAAAAACAGTTGCCAAATACTTTAAGGGAACTTGTGACTGAGTTGACCATGAACGTAGAGTCACTTGTTGACATGCGTGAAATGGTAGTGAGTCAAATGGAAGGTGATCGACGTTTAATGGTACGTATGTTCCTTAAAGTTGGTCAAAAAGAAATCAATTTTATTTGGCACATTAGTGCATTGATCGGGATGTTCTTCGGTATTTTCCAAATGATTGTTTGGTTTGTTGTGCCGTGGCATTGGACAGTTCCATTTTGGGCAGCGATTTGGGGATTCTTAACCAACTGGATTGCAATTTGGATGGTATTCAATCCGATAGAACCGCACTATATACGTTATCCTCAGCTCTTTCGTTTGACTAAAGATCATAAATTTCCTTGGATTGTACCTGTACTAAAAATTGGTACATACAACGTTCAAGGTGCGTTTATGAAGCGCCAAGAAGAAGTTTCAGATGTCTTTGCCAGTGTGGTGACAGAAGACTTAATTACTTTGAAATCGATTATGACGGAAATGATGTATGGCAGTAAAAAAGATAAAACACGTCGTATTGTCAAGCGTCATATCAACGAAATTATGGAAACCCCATTAGTCAGAACCTCATTACAGCTTTCATTAGGTCCAAGAGAATATGCTAGACTCAAGACCGACTTGATTGATCGCTCAATTGAAATTACTATGGGACCAGTATGTGACCCAGCTCTGAATGCAAGTCGTGCGCAGAAAATCTTTCAAATGTTTAGAGACCGCATCCGTGAACTAACGCCGAAAGAGTTCCAAAATTTATTGCGGCCTGCGTTCCAAGAAGATGAGTGGATTTTGATTGTTTTGGGTGGAGTAACTGGCTTTTTTGCAGGTTTGATTCATCTATTTGTTGCTTTCTTATAATTAATTTGATGTTGGTTGAGCAATAAGTCTGTATTATATTGCTCAATTTAAGATTTATTGTTTTTAAATGAGGATGTTCTTTTATGCGCATTATTTTACTCGGACCACCTGGGGCAGGTAAAGGTACTCAAGCTCAGTTGATCTGTAAGCGCTACAATATCCCACAAATTTCAACCGGTGATATGCTCCGTGCTGCGATTCGTGAAGGAACTGAACTAGGTCTTAAAGCGAAAAGTGTAATGGAGTCTGGTGGTTTGGTATCAGACGAACTCATTATTGGTTTGGTACAAGAGCGTATTGCTCAACCTGATTGTGTAAATGGTTGTATTTTTGATGGTTTCCCACGTACGATTCCACAAGCTGAAGCTTTAGAAACAGCGGGTATTTCAATTGATCATGTGATTGAAATTGAAGTTCCAGATGAAGAGATTGTTCAACGTCTTTCAGGTCGTCGTCAGCATCCAGCTTCTGGTCGTGTTTATCATTTGGTTTATAATCCACCTAAAGTGGAAGGTAAAGATGATGAAACGGGTGAAGATTTAGTTCAGCGTCCAGATGATCAAGAAGAAACAATCCGTAAGCGTTTAGGATCATATCACAGTGAAACTGAGCAATTAGTTGGTTTCTATCAAGGTCGTGCAGCTTCTGGTGAGAATGCACCGACTTATAATAAATTGAATGGCTTACGTGCAATTGAAGAAGTTCAAAACGAATTATTTGCGATTTTGGATAAATAATCTGAATTGTTAATATAAAAAGGGGCTCTTCTTATAGAGCTCTTTTTTTATTTGGAGCTGATCATGCTAAAATTTGTGCTTATTATCGTGGTGATATTGAGTGTCATTTTACTGTTGTTTTTATTATATCAAAGCCAAAAAATGCTTCGTCATGTGCAAAAGCAACAAGCATTGGAAAATAAGCAAAATGGTAGACCGCGTCAGCTACATCCAAAATTACAACAAAATAAAAAACCTCAGGACTAACTGAGGTTTTTTATTGCAATTGATTTGACAGCACCAAATTCAAAGCGATCAGGCCAATTACAAACATCGGATACAATACACTCTCCACATTTAGGCTTACGTGCTATACAACAATAACGACCATGTAAAATTAACCAATGATGTGAGTCAATAATAAATTCTTTAGGAATCACTTTAATTAAACGATGCTCAACCTCGAGAACATTTTTACCTACTGCCAAACCAGTTCTGTTACCGACACGAAAAATATGCGTATCAACTGCCATGGTCGGTTGTCCAAAAGCAGTATTGAGTACCACATTCGCTGTTTTGCGTCCTACACCGGGTAAAGCTTCTAGTTGCTCACGTGTTTCTGGGATTTGACCTTGATATTGGTCTACAAGAATTTGGCAGGTTTTGATCACATTTTCGGCTTTGGAGTTATATAAGCCAATGGTTTTGATATATTCTTTTAACCCATCAATTCCAAGATTCAAAATAGCTTGAGCGGTATTAGCAACAGGATAGAGTTTATCTGTCGCTTTATTTACACTGACATCCGTGGCTTGTGCAGAGAGTAAGACGGCAATCAGTAACTCAAAAGGTGAGGAGTAATTCAGTTCAGTCTGTGGATGAGGTCTTTGTTCACGTAAACGTTCAAAAAAAGTCTGAATTTGCTTTTTAGTCATATTCTTTACGGGCATTTAGATGTCCTGCAATTCATTTAAACGTTGTTGTAAAGCAAGCAATTGAACTTGTTTTGATTCATCGGCGCGAACACTCAGCTGCTTTTCAAGCTTCTTGATCTGTGTGCGTAATTTCGCTAGTTCAATTGTCGTTTTTGCATCCAGTACTGGGCTATCTTTAGGTTTATCGACCAAAGTAATGACTGGTAGATTGTTTTGTGACTGAGAGAATTGAGCAAAAAGCTCAACATCAATTTCAGCACGTACAATTGGTCCTTTGCGATTTAAGCGTTGTTTTTCTTCGCGTTGGATGTGTGCGTAATAGCGATGTCTTAAATCATCCTGTTCAGCTAAACGTTGTTCAGTTGTTGGGATAGGTTTAGGGTCAGGAATCAAGTCGATACAATCCACAGGACAAGGTGGAATACATAATTCACAGCCTGTGCATAGATCAGTCAAAATACTATGCATTAATTTACCACTACCAATAATGGCATCGACAGGACATGCACTAATACATTTGGTACAGCCGATACATTCATCTTCTCGAATCACCGCTTTGATTCGTTGTGGTCGACCATCAAGTTGAATATCCCAAACACTGGATTCTGCCGTTAACTGTGGGCGGTCTAATAATGCTGCCAATGCATCAGCAACAGGTTGTCCACCAGGAACACATTTATTTGCTTCTTCTCCCTCAGCAATTGATTTTGCATAAGGTAGGCAGCCATCGCGATGCCCACATAAACCACACTGTGTTTGCGGTAAAAGTTGATCGATTTGGACAATAAGCGCATGTTGAGCAGTAGGTGACATGTATTGGAGATGACTGGTGCTAAACTGGGTGCTCAGTATAGCAAATAATGCTTTAACACGGCGGAAGCAATCTAAATATATGCGATGCATATGGATACACTTATTGCCTAAAAATGGTGCTAATGATGTGTTTATTTAGTGCGTATTTGTATGTTTATCGATCTTGATAGCAGGATATCAATCATTTTTTCTAATTTGTGGAGTATTTTATAGATATTTATTATATAAATAACGAATATTTCACAATATAAGAATTTGATTTTTAAAAATAATAATGGATTAGTGTAAAAATTATATTGTGATGAAATCGCAATCTGTATTTAATGGGTACAAAATCCTATTTTGGTGCATTTTTAGCACCAATATAAAACACTTACTCGGGGGTGGATGTTGAAATACAGTAGCTTAAATGACTTTCTCAATTATGTTAAAGCTAGAGATCCTGATCAACCTGAATTTTTGCAAGCTGTTGAAGAAGTAATGGCCAGTTTATGGCCATTTATTCAGAAGAATCCAAAATATGCTCAATATGCTTTATTAGAGCGTTTAGTAGAACCTGAGCGAGCCATTCAATTTCGAGTATCTTGGATGGATGATCAAGGTCAAACGCATGTGAATCGAGCTTTTCGTGTTCAATACAACTCTGCTATTGGTCCATTTAAAGGTGGAATGCGTTTTCATCCTTCAGTAAATTTATCCATTTTAAAGTTTTTAGGCTTTGAGCAAACTTTAAAAAATGCCTTAACTACACTGCCAATGGGTGGCGGTAAAGGTGGTTCTGACTTTGATCCTAAAGGTAAATCTGAAGCAGAAATTATGCGTTTCTGCCAAGCATTGATGCTCGAGTTGTATCGTCATTTAGGTGCAAATACGGATATTCCTGCTGGTGATATTGGTGTTGGTGGTCGCGAAGTGGGGTACATGGCAGGTATGATGAAAAAGCTAAGCAATGACACGGCTTGCGTTTTCACTGGGAAAGGTATTTCTTTTGGCGGTAGTTTGATGCGTCCAGAGGCAACAGGCTATGGAGCAGTCTATTTTGCTGAAGAGATGCTAAAAACACGTGGTCAAAGTTTTAATGGCAAAACGGTTTCTATTTCGGGTTCTGGAAATGTCGCACAGTTTGCGGCAGAAAAAGCCATGTTCTTGGGTGCAAAAGTTGTTAGCTTGTCGGATTCGAATGGTACTGTCTATTTAAAAAATGGTTTTACTGATGAATTACTTGCAGAAATTATGACCTTAAAAAATGTCAAGCGGGGACGTGTTTCTGAATTTGCTTCAAAACATGGATTTGAGTATTTCGAAGGTAAAACACCATGGCATATTCCTGTGGATATTGCATTACCTTGTGCTACACAGAATGAGCTGCTAGCTGAGGATGCAGAGCTACTCATACAAAATGGGGTAATCTGCGTTGCAGAAGGTGCCAATATGCCCTCTACACTCAATGCAGTTGAAAAGTTCATTGCTGCTAAAATTCTTTATGCTCCAGGTAAAGCATCGAATGCAGGTGGTGTAGCGACTTCTGGATTAGAAATGTCTCAGAATGCCTTACGTCTTGGCTGGAGTCATGGCGAAGTAGATGAGCGTTTGCATGCAATTATGAAAGATATTCATGCGAATTGTTTAAAATATGGCACGCAAGAGGATGGTACGGTAAATTATGTTGACGGCGCCAATATTGCTGGATTTGTAAAAGTTGCAGATGCCATTCTCGCGCAGGGTATTTATTAAAAATCTCCCAAAATCCCGCTTTAATAAAGAGGGGCTTTGCATAAAAAATCCGATGCAATTGCATCGGATTTTTTGAAAGCAATTAATTAAGGTTTTTTAACAATTTCTTGTTCAACAACCATATCTAACACATCAGCGAGACTCGATTGGTCAGCAGCAGGATTTTTAATTTCAAAGCGCTTAACTCGTACAATCACACGTTGATTTGGATTGTGTTCAAAGCCTTCGATTTGACCATAGTAAAGTGACCAGTCTTTATCTGCATAAGTTTTGATGCCTTTGTCATCATACTTAATCTCACGAACTTGCATACAAGTTTGTGGTGCAACACCAACACAAGATTTAGTTTCAGGCGCAATTTCTAGGAAAACTGTTTTACCTTCAGACTGATACTTCGCTTCAGCTGTCATTTTTCCGACAAATGTGTATTTTTGACCATTCGCATCATTGATGGTTAAAGTTGGTTGATCTAAGTTCGTTGCGTTCACTTCAAATGGAATTTGACGTTTTTGTAAAAGAGTTCCTGCGAATTGCTCTTGTTTCATAAGTGCTGGATCACATGCCATCATTGTTGATGCACCATCACCTGTCGCGATCAAACCATTTTCAATTTTCCATGATGTATTTAAGCGATTACAACCTGTATCTACAGATAAGCGATCGTTGGCTAAGAAGCTTAATACGATTGGACGTTTGGTATCAGCAGGTTGATATGACCAAGTGTAGTTGGTTAACACGTTGCTATTCGTCACTTTTGCACCTGTAAATACGTGTTTTTGCCCTTTGCTATCAGTTACAGTCAAGATTGCTTGACCATTCGTCGTACTGATTTGAAATGGAACTTTTTTATCACTGAAAATATCAGCAGATAAACGTTCTTGTTGCATTAAATCATCTGCACAAGCCATTTTTGTTGACATAAGTGCCGAAGTTACAATGTTATTGCCTTCGACTTTCCAAGTACCACCTTGACCATTACAACCTGTTTGAATAGCAAGTCTTTGATTATCATTAAAAGATAAAACTAAGGGTTTTGAAGCTTTGGAACCTTGATAAGTCCAGTTATATTCAGCTAAAGTTTTTGCACTCGATGTTGTATTTATTTGAGAAATTACACCGTCAGTTACATTTTGTACGCTTTGACACGCCATTAAAGAAAGGGGAAGTAAGGCAAGAACTAAATATTTAATTTTCATATTTAAAACAACAGTAAATAAATAACAGTAATAAGCTTAAAGTATTCTTAAAAAAAGAAAATGTAATCCGTTTAGTGGTTAAGTGTGTTAAATGTATCTAATTGTAAAATTTAAAAAGTATAACAATTTAATAGACTTATTTAAAGAAGATAAATAAGCCTATCATTTATTCTCTTTAAGCATGAGAATTAATCAAAACGATAAATATCCATGCCAAGTGAGCCCATTGAGAAACTACTATGAACAATATTAAATCGGTGACCCGTACCCATTGCAAAAAAAAGTGGGGCCAAATGTTCAATAGTCGGATGATTGTGTTGAATAAAAGGAAGTGATGGCCAATCTAACACGCCATCATAGTCTTGATGGCTAAGCTTACTAACAACTGTATTTCTAAACGTACTTGCCCAATTTGGTACATCTGCATCAGCTTGCCATGAAAGCTCAGCAAGATTATGGGTAATACTACCAGATCCAATCAACAAAATTTGTTGCTCACGTAAAGGGGAGAGAACCTTTCCAATTTTATAAATATCATCAGCATTCATGTTCATGGGCAATGAAATTTCGATTACAGGAATATCTGCTTCAGGATACATGTGCAGCAAAGGCATCCACACGCCATGATCACGTGGGCGAGTACTATTTGCATGTGCTGAAAGACCAGCATTTTCAAATAAACTGAGTATTTTTTCTGCAAGTTGAGGTTCACCAGCGGCTGGGTAATGAATTTCGTAAAGTTCAGGTGGAAAGCCACGAAAATCATGCCAAGTTCTTGGTCGAGTTGATGTACTCACCTCTAATGCTTGGCTTTCCCAATGGGCAGACATCACAATAATCGCTTGAGGTTTAGGGAGATTGGTACTCAAACGATATAATGCTGGTCCAACTTGCTCAGGATCAAGTGCAAGCATCGGTGAACCATGAGAAATAAATAATCCTGGTAAAGTTTGCACGTTCATAATTCAACACCTGATTTGAAATACAGCTTTATCGTGACAAATTCATGTCAATATTGACAGCCCTTAAATCTCAACAGATTGTTCTATAATCAGAACAAATCATAATGATCTAAGCGCGATGATATGGATGATTATGATTAATACTCATCGCTCGATATAACTGTTCAATGAGTAGAATACGAACCATTGGATGCGGCATGGTTAATTTTGAAAGTGACCAATGCCATGCCGCTGCTTTACGTACGGCATCTGAATGCCCATCCGGACCACCAATCGCGAGCGCAATATCATGACCTTCAAGCATCCACTGCTTCATGGTATCCGCTAATTTCTCTGTACTCAGTTCTCGACCGCCCACTTCCAATGCGATTAAAATTTCATTGGATTTGAGCGTATTTAAAATACTGTCGCCTTCAATTTGACAGTATTTCAAAATATCAGCTTCAGAATCATTTTTGCCACGTTTCGCCATGGGCAATTCAATAACTTGAGTTTGTACAAACGGCTGAATACGTTTGAAATAGTCCTCAAATCCAGTTAAGACCCATGCTGGCATTTTTTGACCAATGGTCAGAATACGAATTTTCATAAAATAGATAGGGTAAAAAATTATTCAGATTATAAACCCTAGCGATAGGTCGTGCGCTTAGTTCACGCTTTAAGTTGTCATAAAAAATACAAAGAGCGTATTCAGACTAAGAATAAAAAACGCAGCTCAAAAGAAGATGAGCTGCGATCAAAGAGTCATCTGTCTGGAGTTCAGATGGCTCTAGAAAAATGAGTTCACAAGTCAAATTAATCTTTATTTTTATCGACTCTATTTCATTATGCAATATATTGGTTGTTTTTCAATCAAATTGTGTAACAAAAAAAGAGAGCCGAAGCTCTCTTAATTTTATTGAGTAGAAGACTTAATGGCGTGCAGCCTTTGGCTCTTCTACTTGTTTTACAATTGGAGTCTTAGGTAATGGCTTAGGGGTATCCGTTAATGCTAAAGGTAGGATTTCATCAATACTCTTCACAGCTTTGATTTCTAAACCTTCTTTCACATTTTCTGGAATTTCAGCTAAGTCACGTACGTTGTCTTGTGGAATAAATACCAGTTTTACTCCACCGCGGTGAGCTGCAAGAAGTTTCTCTTTCAAGCCACCGATACGCATCGCACGACCACCTAAACTTGTTTCACCAGTCATCGCAATATCTGGACGAATTGGAATGCCTGTAAATGCTGAGACAAGCGCCGTTGTTAGTGCCAAACCAGCAGATGGTCCATCTTTTGGTGTTGCACCTTCAGGTAAATGAACATGGATATCGGTTTCTTCAAAACGAGTAGCTTCGATTCCAAGGTCATCCGCGCGAGTTCTTACAACAGTCATTGCAGCAGTAATCGACTCTTTCATGACATCACCGAGCGAACCCGTCGTAATGAATTTACCTTTACCTTTTACAGCAGCGACTTCAATTGTTAATAACTCACCACCCACTGATGTCCACGCCAAGCCATTTACACGACCCACTTGTGCTTCATCTTCTGCAATACCAAAGTCAAACTTATGTGGACCTAAGTATTCTGGAAGATTCGCAGAGGTAACATCAATTTGTAAGTTTTTAGACTTCTTACTTACAGCTTCTTTCACGACTTTACGAGCAATTTTAGACACTTCACGTTCTAAGCTACGTACACCTGCTTCACGTGTATAACGTTGCACGATGTCACGGATCGCTTCTTCGTGGACGCTTAACTCTTTTGCACGTAAACCATTGTTCTTGATTGCTTTCGGAACAAGGTAGCGTTCAGCAATATTCACTTTTTCATCTTCGGTATAACCCGGAAGACGAATCACTTCCATACGATCTAACAACGCTTCAGGAATATTCATACTGTTTGCAGTACAGATGAACATCACTTCAGAAAGATCAAGATCAAGATCTAAATAATGATCGTTGAACTTATTGTTCTGTGATGGATCAAGCACTTCAAGTAGGGCAGAAGCTGGATCACCACGGTAGTCTTGTGCCATCTTGTCGATTTCGTCGAGTAAGAACAATGGGTTCTTCACACCAACTTTCGTTAAAGACTGTACAATTTTACCTGGCATCGCACCGATATAAGTACGACGGTGACCACGGATTTCAGCTTCATCACGTACACCACCAAGTGCCATACGAACAAACTCACGACCTGTTGCTTTTGCTACAGATTCACCAAGTGAAGTTTTACCAACACCCGGAGGACCCACTAAACACAAAATTGGACCTTTGAGTTTTTTCACACGTGATTGAACTGCAAGATATTCAACGATACGATCTTTCACGTCATCTAAGCCGTAATGATCTGTATCTAAAATTTCCTGTGCTTTCGCAAGGTTAATGCTAACTTTGCTCGCCTTATTCCAAGGCGTATCTAAAATCACTTCTAGATAGTTACGAACCACAGCCGCTTCGCTTGAAGCTGGTTGCATTGCTTTCAGTTTACGAAACTCAGCTTCTGCTTTTTTGCGTACATGCTCAGGTAAATCTGCTTCAGCAAGACGTTTCTCAATTTCAGCAACATCATCTTCAGCGCCGCCATTCATATCGGAAAGCTCACGTTGAATGACTTTCATTTTTTCATTTAGAAAGTATTCACGTTGGTTCTTTTCCATTTGACGTTTTACACTGTCGTGCAAGGTTTGTTCAATTTGCTGTTCAGCAGATTGATTCATCAAATAGCTCATGAGCTCTTGCAAATGAGCTTCAAACTCATCGTGTTCTAAAAACTTTTGTTTCACTTCAATGTTTAAAGGTACACGAGTTGCTACGAAGAACATAAGTTGTAATAAGTCTTCGATTTTATTGGCTGCTGCAACAAGTTCACGTGCATTACGTAGTTTCGCCTCTGCATATTGAGCGAATAAAGTGCGTAATTCATTTAAACGAGTTTCTTGAGCTTCTTGATCCAATGGTAATGTAATTGGACTGAGGCTGTGCTCAGCAGTTAAGTATTCTTCACCATCAATAATGCGCTCTAATTTAGAACGATGTAGACCTTCAATCAGTACTTTGATGCAGTTTTCATCATTCTCATGATTCACCACTTGTACGATTTTAGCCACAGTTCCATATTGATAGAGATTATCGTGATCAATTTCTTCTGTAAGCGAATCTTTTTGCGCAACTACAAATACTAGATTGTCACCGTTACGAGCTACATCCACTGCATTGATCGATTTTTCACGACCCACAAATAGCGCAATTTGCATGTGCGGATAAACCACAACATCACGTAATGCTAATAGTGGTAATATACTTGGAACCTGTGGCTCTAAGTTAGTTTCGTTATTTAAAATATATTCAGACATGAGCACTCCTAATGAGTGACAACGGTGTTGCCATGTTTTTTATAGTGATGTGCATTTAAAAAATTACAAGGGTTTTTGCTAAGAAATTATTAAAAAAAGACTAAATTGCTCGGAATTTTTATAAAAACTCTTAAAATTTATGCAAATTATCTTAGAAATCATAACGTTTTTCTGACGTTAACAAACTATCTAGTGGCTGATCCCATTTTTGTCTAATTATGGGCTGATCAATATATTGAAATGAGTGTGCAATGCCTAGACGAAATGGTCGATGAGGTGCTGTTGCTAAAGTACGATCATAGTAACCGCCTCCCATGCCAATTCTTGTCCCTGCATGATCGCATGCGACTAAAGGCATAATCAGTAAATCTAGTTTTGATACATGATAACCACGACTTGCCATTGGTTCTTTCATCCCTAATGGATGATGTGAAAAACGCTTACTGAAATATTGATGAGAGCTAATTTCGACCCATACAAGTGTTTGATTCATATTACAAATCATAGGCAGATAAACTTGTTTTTTATGTCTAAAACACAATTCAATGATTTTTTTAGTATGAACCTCACCAAATGCATGTAAATACAAGCCAATTTTTTGGGCAGATTTAAAATGAATGAAATATCTGAGTTGATTTAGTATGGCTTGTTCGATGTTTGCATGCTCAAAACGGTTTAAGCATTTTCTTTTTAATCGAATATGTTTTCTAAGCGTTTTTAAATGACTGTTCATGATGTTTCAAAATTTAAAGCTTGTTAAGAATAATACTTGATTTACAAGCTGACTTCTCCTTGCTTATCCATATCTATTTTTGAGTTTACAAAGATTATTTGGAATCAAAGTTTGCCCAACTGCAACGGAAATTCACAGATAGATCAATCTAATTTTTATATAAAAAATGAATTTTTGGCGTCATAGTCAAAAAATTATTATTTAAAGTTAAATATATTTGTAAGAAAAATTTAACAAAAGCTGCTTTATCCTAATTAAATCAATACTTTTTTTGATAAAAATAATTTTTGATACAAATATTTTTAGATAATAAAAGTACAAAAATGTCAATTATTGTCATGTATGGCGTCTTTTTTTAAATCACAGTCTACAATTTAGTTGATAAGTGTTATTTGTTTTTGCTCTTAGATAAATATTAATAACTGTTTTTGATTAAGTTTTATTAAAAAATAATAAACATTATATGAAAGTGTAGTGTGTGTTTTTAAACACGGTATAAAAATAATATTGTGATTTACTTGGCATTTAAAAAACGTTATTTTATCGAACAATAAATTACATTTTTTTACTTAATAGACAGACATGTATACATAGGGAAACATGTTTTAACGTTTAATGTGAGTCTGGGAAAAATTATGAACAAAGTATATAAGGTTGTTTGGAATGCCTCTTTGGGTGTTTGGGTTGCGGTTTCAGAATTAGCAAAAAGCAAAACTAAAAACAGTCAAGGGGTTGTTGGTGATCTAGCAACTCAAGATAATGAAGATAGTTTTGCCGTATCTAAGTTTTTTAATTACAAGGCATTATCATTAGCTGTATTTGCCGTATTTACAACAAATTTTGCATTTGCTGGCTATGAGGCGGGTGGAGCAACGACTCGTGCAAACTGTACTAGAACAGCGAATGGTAGTGGAGCAGAAGCTGCTTCAATCGCTATAGCCAATGAAAATAGTATTGCTTGTGCTTCGGCTGTTGAATCTATTGCAATAGGTGCAAATATCGCTGCTCAAGGTGAACAGTCCACTGTTATAGGTAATGATGTCATTGCCAGTTCAACAGCAATTCAATCAGTTGTTATTGGTTCAAACTTTAATGCAAACCCCACTACATCGAATGGTAAAGGTGGTGTTGCAATAGGTAGTGGTTTATCTGGTAGCCATAAAAGTCCAATCGCTGACGGACAAGGATCTTTGGCGTTAGGTTCGAGTGGCGATGGTACAGCTATAAATGGTACAACATACAATCAGCAAGGTCCGGATGCGAAAGCAGCTTATAGTGCTGCTTTAATGGCAGGATCACAAACTGCTACAGGTGCGGACCGATCGATTGCATTTGGTGTAGATGCTAAAATCGCTGCGAATTCAAAAGATAGTATTGCTTTAGGTACAAGTAGCAATACGGCTGCGAATAATAGTATCTCCATAGGTAAAGGATCATTAGTTTCATCAGGTTCGAACGACTCAACTGCAATTGGTGCAGGTAGTGAGGTCAGAGCTATTAGAAGTATTGCGTTAGGTGATGCTGCGAAGGTGCTTGCAACAGCTACTCAAGGTGTAGCAATCGGTTCTGCAACTGAAGCACGAGGTGATCAATCAACTGCAATTGGTAACAATACAATTTCTCAAGGTGATTCGTCTGTTGCAATTGGTGGTGATGACATTGATAAAGTTGCTACAGCTCACGGAACGCTTTATAACCAAATTACTGGCGCTACGATTACTACTGGTACATATACTGCAACTGAATCTACCGGAGCAGGCAGTACTGCAATTGGTGTGCAAGCGAAATCTGGTGGTGTTTTTTCTACCGCATTAGGTATGACTTCTGCTGCTACTGGTGATGCTTCAGTTGCCTTAGGTGTTAAATCAACAGCTACAGGACAAGGTGCATTAGCGATTGGTGCTGTGTCAAATGCTGTAGATAAAGGTACAATTGCTGTAGGTATTAACTCAAAATCGGCTGGTGAAAACTCTGTTGCAATTGGTTCAGGTAGCACAAGTACAACAGGTGCAAACACTACGGGTGCTAATGCAACAGCGATTGGTAGTAATACAAGTGCTGCTGCTAATGGAACTGCGATTGGTTCGGGAGCTAAAGCGACTGTTAGTGGTGGTGTCGCGATCGGTTCAAATTCGGTTGCAAATGTTGCTGCGGGTGTTACCGGTTTTGATCCAGGAACGGGTACTACTTCTACTCAAACAACGAATGTTTGGAAGTCAACTCAAGGAGCAATTGCTCTAGGCGATGCTTCAAATAATATTACTCGTCAGTTAACTGGTTTAGCAGCTGGAACAAACGATTCTGATGCTGTAAACGTTGCGCAATTAAAAACTGTAACTAATCAAACATTTAAATTACAAGCGAATGGCGATACAGCATCTGCTGTTAAAACAAGTGATACCGTCCAATTTATAGATGGTAAAAATATAAATATCACTCGTTCAGGTAATAATATTACGGTTAAAACTGTTGATAATCCAACATTTACAACTGTTACGACAGGTAATAGTAAACTTGATAATAGTGGCTTAACAATCACTGGTGGACCAAGTGTTACAAGTACTGGTATTAATGCTGGTAGTAAAGTAATCACTAATGTTGCCGATGGTAGTGTTGCATCAGGCTCAAAAGATGCAGTGAATGGTGGACAATTGTTCACGACTAACAGTAACGTAACAACAGCGCAAAACACTGCAAATACTGCTTTAACCAATGCAAACAATGCACAGACTTCTGCAAATACAGCGCAAAGTACAGCTAATACAGCTTTAACTGAAGCTCAAAAAGGTTTGAATTTTAGAGCAAATGCAGGTGCTACAGATAAAGTCGGTTTAGGTGAAACCATTACTTTAGCAAATGGTACCAATACAACTGTAACTTATGATGCAACAACAAATACTTATAAATATAGTGTTGTTGATGCACCAACTTTCGCAGGTACTGTGACTGCTGCTAACCTTGCAACTGGTGGAACATTAAGTGTTACTGGTGTAAGTAATCTTAATGGCGGTGCAAATTTAAATAACCAAAAAATTACCAATGTAGCGGATGGTAGTGTTGCATCAGGCTCAAAAGAAGCAGTGAATGGT